>NZ_CP136412.1:0-2416616 GCF_040360365.1 Arcanobacterium hippocoleae
TTATGTGGTGGGGGTCATGTTGTTTTGGTTTGGTGTTTTGGTTTGTTTGTGTGTAGAGTATTTATTCGTTGCGAGGGCGATGGTGATTGGCTGTGATGGTGGTTTTGCTGCTTGAGTGGTTGTGATTGTTGTTTTTGTGATGTGTCTGACTGGGTTTTGATTTGACTTTTGTTGGTTGGGTTGGTAGGCTTGGTTGGGTTGCTGCTTTGGATGGCTGTCCTGGTTTTGGGGTGGTTGTTTGGGTGTTGGTGTGTTGTTTGGAATCTCAATAGTGTGTCAGCTTTTTATGATGATGTTTTTTGGTTGACTGGCTTTTGATGTGGGCTCTTTTTGGGGTTTGTGTTTTTGGTTGGTTGATTGTTTTTGCCTGGCTGATTTTTTTGGTTGGGTTTTTGTTTTGCCAGATTGTTCTGGTTTTTGTTGAGTCTGTTTTCGGGCTTTCCTTTTATGGATTGGATGCCTTTTTGGGTGTTTGGTTTTTGTTTGGAGAGTTTGATCCTGGCTCAGGACGAACGCTGGCGGCGTGCTTAACACATGCAAGTCGAACGATGAAGCGGAAAGTTTTCTTTTTGTGGATTAGTGGCGAACGGGTGAGTAATACGTGAGTAACCTGCCCTCTTCTCTGGGATAAGCCTTGGAAACGGGGTCTAATACTGGATATTCTGCTTTAACCGCATGGTTTTTGTTGGAAAGGGTTTCTGGTGGGGGATGGGCTCACGGCCTATCAGCTTGTTGGTGGGGTGATGGCCTACCAAGGCTTCGACGGGTAGCCGGCCTGAGAGGGTGACCGGTCACATTGGGACTGAGATACGGCCCAGACTCCTACGGGAGGCAGCAGTGGGGAATATTGCACAATGGACGCAAGTCTGATGCAGCGACGCCGCGTGGGGGATGAAGGCTTTCGGGTTGTAAACTCCTTTCAGTACAGAAGAAGCGTAAGTGACGGTATGTGCAGAAGAAGCGCCGGCTAACTACGTGCCAGCAGCCGCGGTAATACGTAGGGCGCGAGCGTTGTCCGGAATTATTGGGCGTAAAGAGCTCGTAGGCGGTTTGTCGCGTCTGCTGTGTAAGACCGGGGCTTAACTCCGGGGCTGCAGTGGGTACGGGCAGGCTAGAGTGCGGTAGGGGTAACTGGAATTCCTGGTGTAGCGGTGGAATGCGCAGATATCAGGAGGAACACCGATGGCGAAGGCAGGTTACTGGGCTGTTACTGACGCTGAGGAGCGAAAGCATGGGGAGCGAACAGGATTAGATACCCTGGTAGTCCATGCCGTAAACGTTGGGCACTAGGTGTGGGGCCTTTCCACGGGTTCTGCGCCGTAGCTAACGCATTAAGTGCCCCGCCTGGGGAGTACGGCCGCAAGGTTAAAACTCAAAGGAATTGACGGGGGCCCGCACAAGCGGCGGAGCATGCGGATTAATTCGATGCAACGCGAAGAACCTTACCAAGGCTTGACATACACTGCGACATGCTAGAGATAGTGTGGCCTTCGGGGTGGTGTACAGGTGGTGCATGGTTGTCGTCAGCTCGTGTCGTGAGATGTTGGGTTAAGTCCCGCAACGAGCGCAACCCTTGTCTTGTGTTGCCAGCACGTTATGGTGGGGACTCACGAGAGACTGCCGGGGTTAACTCGGAGGAAGGTGGGGATGACGTCAAATCATCATGCCCCTTATGTCTTGGGCTTCACGCATGCTACAATGGCTGGTACAGAGGGATGCGATTCCGTGAGGTTGAGCGGATCCCTTAAAGCCAGTCTCAGTTCGGATTGGGGTCTGCAACTCGACCCCATGAAGTCGGAGTCGCTAGTAATCGCAGATCAGCAACGCTGCGGTGAATACGTTCTCGGGCCTTGTACACACCGCCCGTCACGTCACGAAAGTTGGTAACACCCGAAGCCCGTGGCCTAACTTTTGGGGGAGCGGTCGAAGGTGGGATTAGCGATTGGGACGAAGTCGTAACAAGGTAGCCGTACCGGAAGGTGCGGCTGGATCACCTCCTTTCTAGGGAGCCTTTTGGTCGCTGTTTTTGTCTAGTTTGGTGGCCGGCTTTGGATTTTTGTTCAGGGTTTTGGTTTTCTTTTTGTGGGCGTCATTGTTTTTGGTTGGCATGCTGTTGGGTTTCGGGGTAACACCTGGTTTTTGCTGCCTGGGCTGATGGATGCTTTTTTGGTGTTTGTTGGTTTGGTGTTGGTTTGGTGGTTGAGAATTGTATAGTGGACGCGAGCATCTTTGGTTTGTTGAAGAAGCATGTTTTTATGTTTTTTGATTTAATTGTTTTTGTTTTGTAAGTGTTTAAGGGCGTTCGGTGGATGCCTTGGCACGCATGGCCGATGAAAGACGTTGTAGCCTGCGATATGCCTCGGGGAGTTGGCAAACGAGCTGTGATCCGAGGATTTCTGAATGGGGGAACCTGGCTGGAGTTGTGTCCAGTTACCGGCATCTGAATGTATAGGGTGTTTGGGGGTAACGCGGGGAAGTGAAACATCTTAGTACCCGCAGGAAAAGATATTGCGTTAGTAGTGGCGAGCGAAAGCGTAGGAGGCTAAACCGGGTGTGTGTGATAGCATCGGGCGTTGCATACTCGGGGTTGTGGGACCGTCTTAGACCTTCCGATAAGGGTCTGGCGAGTTATAAAACCAGGGCATAGATGAAAAGGCTGGGAAGTCTTACCGTAGAGCGTGATAGTCGTGTAGTTGAAATGTTTTGGTCTTGTTGGCGTGTTTTCCCAAGTAGCACGGGACTCGTGAAATTTCGTGTGAATCTGCAAAGACCACTTTGTAAGCCTAAATACTGTGCGTGACCGATAGTGGATTAGTACCGTGAGGGAATGGTGAAAAGTACCCCGGGAGGGAGTGAAATAGTACCTGAAACCGGACGCTTACAATCCGTCAGAGCCTTCTTGGTGGGGGTGATGGCGTGCCTTTTGAAGAATGAGCCTGAGAGTTAGTGGCATGTAGCGAGGTTAACCCGTGTGGGGAGTCGTAGCGAAAGCGAGTTTTAAAAAGCGTTTAGTTGCATGTTCTAGACCCGAAGCGGGGTGATCTACCCATGGCCAGTGTGAAGCACGTGTAAGAGCGTGTGGAGGCGCGAACCCACTTCAGTTGAAAATGGAGGGGATGAGCTGTGGGTAGGGGTGAAAGGCCAATCAAACTCCGTGATAGCTGGTTCTCCCCGAAATGCATTTAGGTGCAGCGTTGCGTTTGCTTGCTGGAGGTAGAGCTACTGGATGGCTGATGGCCCTTATCGGGGTACTGAGGTCAGCCAAACTCCGAATGCCGGTTTAAGTTTAGCGTGGCAGTGAGACTGCGGGGGATAAGCTCCGTAGTCGAGAGGAAACAGCCCAGATCATCGGTTAAGGCCCCTAAGCGTGTGCTGAGTGGGAAAGGATGTGGAGTTGCTGTGACAACCAGGAGGTTGGCTTAGAAGCAGCCATCCTTGAAAGAGTGCGTAATAGCTCACTGGTCAAGTGATTCTGCGCCGACAATGTAGCGGGGCTAAGTACACCGCCGAAACCGTGGCAGCAATTTTTTATTGTTGGGTAGGGGAGCGTCGTGCATGAGGTGAAGCAGCCAAGTGATTGTGTTGTGGATTGTGTGCGAGTGAGAATTCAGGCATGAGTAACGAATGAGGGGTGGGAATCCCCTCCGCCGTATGACCAAGGGTTCCAGGGCCAGGTTGTTCCGCCCTGGGTTAGTCGGGTCCTAAGGCGAGGCCGACAGGCGTAGTCGATGGGCAACCAGTTGTTATTCTGGTACCGGCGAAGAACCGTCCGTGCTGAAGCTTGTGATACTAACCATCCAATCCTGGCTTTCTTCCTTTTGGGTTGAGAGTTTTGGTGCGCGTGGGAACTGATCTTGTTGTAGGCAAGCGTGTTAACAGGGGTGACGCACAGTGGTAGCTTCCGCGTGGCTTATGGCTTGCCACGTTTAACAGCGCAGCCCGTTTCTTAGGTAAATCCGGGAGACTTTGTGGGTGAGGCTGGATGATGACCGTTTTTACGGGAAGTAGGGTGATCCTGTGGTGCCAAGAAAAGCCTCGACGTTAGGTTCTAGCCGCCCGTACCCTAAACCGACACAGGTGGTCGAGTAGAGTATACTAAGGCGTTCGAGTGAATCGTGGTTAAGGAACTCGGCAAAATACCTCCGTAACTTTGGAAGAAGGAGGACCAGAGACTTGAAGCTCTTTTACGGGCTAGGGTTGATGGTGGCACAAACCAGGGAGAAGCGACTGTTTATCAAAAACATAGGTCTGTGCGAACACGTAAGTGGATGTATACGGACTGACGCCTGCCCGGTGCTGGAAGGTTAAGAGGACTGGTTAACCCTTTTTTGGGTGAAGCTGAGAATTTAAGCCCCAGTAAACGGCGGTGGTAACTATAACCATCCTAAGGTAGCGAAATTCCTTGTCGGGTAAGTTCCGACCTGCACGAATGGCGTAACGACTTCTCCACTGTCTCAACCGCGAACTCGGTGAAATTGCATTACGAGTAAAGATGCTCGTTACGCGCAGAAGGACGGAAAGACCCCGGGACCTTTACTATAGCTTGGTATTGGTGTTTGGTACGGTTTGTGTAGGATAGGTGGGAGACTTTGAAGCATTGACGCTAGTTAGTGTGGAGTCATTGTTGAAATACCACTCTGATCGTGCTGGATGTCTAACCTTGGACCATGATCTGGTTCAGGGACAGTGCCTGGTGGGTAGTTTAACTGGGGCGGTTGCCTCCTAAAATGTAACGGAGGCGCTCAAAGGTTCCCTCAGCCTGGTTGGCAATCAGGTGTTGAGTGTAAGTGTACAAGGGAGCTTGACTGTGAGACCGACAGGTCGAGCAGGTACGAAAGTAGGAACTAGTGATCCGGCGGTGGCTTGTGGAAGCGCCGTCGCTCAACGGATAAAAGGTACCCCGGGGATAACAGGCTGATCCTGCCCAAGAGTTCATATCGACGGCATGGTTTGGCACCTCGATGTCGGCTCGTCGCATCCTGGGGCTGGAGTAGGTCCCAAGGGTTGGGCTGTTCGCCCATTAAAGCGGCACGCGAGCTGGGTTCAGAACGTCGTGAGACAGTTCGGTCCCTATCCTCTGCGCGCGTTGGAGAATTGAGAAGGGCTGTCCCTAGTACGAGAGGACCGGGATGGACGAACCTCTGGTGTGCCAGTTGTACCGCCAGGTGCATGGCTGGTTAGCTACGTTCGGGAAGGATAACCGCTGAAAGCATCTAAGTGGGAAGCCTGCTTCAAGATAAATTCTCCCGGACACATTAGTGTTGAAAGGTCCCCGGCAGACTACCGGGTTGATAGGCCAGAAGTGGAAGCATGGTAACGTGTGTAGAGCTGACTGGTACTAATGACCGATCACTTAAAAACAATAAATCATAAACATTTTGTCCTCGCGTCTGCTATACATATCTGGACCACCACAACCAGTAAAAAACACACACATACAGCAAAAACACAACACACAAGAAGACTTGTTCTCATGTTGTTACTCCAAAGCTTTGACGGTGGTCATAGCGGTAGGGAAACGCCCAGCATCCATCCCGAACCTGGAAGCTAAGCCTACCAACGCCAATGGTACTGCCCCCGCGAGGGAGTGGGAGAGTAGGAAACCGCCGTCACCAAACCAAAAAACAATTTTAAAGCCTTAACCCACAAAAAACAGGGTTAAGGCTTTAAAACAACACAAAAACAAAAAAACGCCTTGTGTTCTTCCTTCTACGATAAGCACGCTGATATGATACGGGCGAGTATACGGATAGTCCCGCAGTTATTGCTGATTCGATTGATTGTTTCTCGTCATTGCAATATTTTGGAAATCGCTAAAGGAATGGAGCATTTTGTTTGCCGCGAAGTCTGCGGCAAATGTTTTTTGCTTTCTAATCAAATTTTTTGCATAATTCGGATTATCTAATTTGGATAAATAAACGGAAGAAAAATCGGATTATTTCCCGCAGCATTAAATTATAAAATCTTTATTTATACGTAAAATGCAATTAAGTAATGTTAGAACACAAAAGTTCTGGGTTATCAATAATAGCGAACCCAGAACTTTTAGTTTATCAGCAAAATATATTGTCAAAGTTTGTGCAGCAGCAGTGCAGCTTACAGTAACCAGCACCATCCCTTTGGTTTATTCGACGCATATCAAACAAACTAAAAGGATAGTGCAATCCAGAAGCGTACTGCACCTGTACAAGCAGAAACAGAATCCGACACGATGATTGTGTTAATTCAACCTTTTATTTGAAGGTAAATTATCGAGTTACACGTGCACCTTTCGGAACAACAACTATTCCGCTTTCCGTAACACTAAATCCGCGCTCAATATCATGTTCGCGGTTTATGCCCAGCTGCGCACCTTCCTCAATTACCACATTTTTATCGATAATCGCGTTCACGACGGTTGCATTACGACCGACATTTACACTATCGAAAAGTACAGAATTGCGTACGGAAGCCCAAGAATTAACTCGCACATGCGGCGAAAGTACTGAACTCATTACTTCGCCGCCAGAAACGATTACTCCGGGAGAAATAATTGAATCAAGTGCGTGCCCGAGACGTTCATGATGTCCGTAAACAAACTTCGCCGGCGGCAGACCAGTATAGCCAGTGAGAAGCGGCCACTTTGAGTTATAGAGATTAAAAATCGGAGTGACCGAAATTAAATCCTGATTTGCTTCAAAGAAAGCGTCAATTGTGCCGACATCCCGCCAATAATTGCGGTCGCGATCGGTTGAACCCGGCACGTCGTTAAAGGTGAAGTCGTAAACCCCGCAATCGTCGTTATTTACGAAATTCGGCACGATATTACCGCCCATATCATGGCTTGATTCAGAATCTCCGGCATCACTATGGAGCGCTTCAACAAGCGCATCTGCGGTGAATACGTAATTTCCCATTGAGGCAAGAATCTCATCTGGAGAATCGGGCAGGCCGGCGCACTCAGCAGGTTTTTCAAGGAATTGGCGAACCTTGCCGGGATGATTCGGATCGGTGTCAATTACACCAAAATCTTTTGAAAGCCCTTTCGGCTGGCGGATACCGGCAACTGTGAGACCGTAGCCAGATTCAATATGCTGTTCAACCATCTGCGAGAAATCCATCCGATAGATGTTATCCGCACCAGTGATTACCACATAGTCCGGCCGTTCATCATCGATAATATTTAAAGACTGATACACAGCATCTGCTGAACCTAAATACCAGTTCTTCCCCACACGCTGCTGCGCCGGAACTGATGCAACAAAGTTGTTGAGAAGTGTCGACATTCGCCAAGTCTTCGAGATATGACGATCAAGTGAATGCGATTTGTACTGTGTGAGTACCACAATCTTTAAATAGTCTGAATTAACTAGATTTGAAAGCGAAAAATCGATAAGACGATAAATTCCGCCGAAAGGAACTGCCGGTTTTGCGCGTTCCTGAGTAAGCGGCATCAGGCGTTTACCTTCACCGCCAGCTAGGACAATTGCAAGCACATTTGGTTTTGACTTCATACCAACACCTTAACTTATTAATCTCGTCATTGAGGAAGCGTTTCACACTCGCTTAATAATCAGTTTACTAGTTATTTATCTTCCAGTCATCGCAGATCGGGAAAAAGTTTAGAATTGCCGAATCTAACCAATTTTTATTCCGCACCATTATGGATAAATATTTTTCTCAATCTGAAAACCGGGAACTTTGTAATGAAATTGGTCTACACTTGGAAATAAGTAAGTTTGTACGCTGGCAATGCTGCGTATAGATTTATATTTCATATTCCGCAGCGATGCCGTCGTAAAGGCATAAGTAATAACCATAGTCAAAGGGGATTTTCATGCGCGTCGATCTTTTAACCCGCGAGTTTCCGCCGCACGTTTATGGCGGGGCAGGGGTACATGTAACTGAGCTTGCGCGAGTGCTGAAAGAACATATCACAGTGCATGTACATGCATTCGACGGGGCACGCCAAGAATCCCCGATTTCCGGGGTGGAAGTTCACGGTTATAACTATCCGGATGTACTGAAAGCAGAAAATGATGCTTTAAAAACTATGGGACTCGATTTAGCGATGGTTCCTGATACACAAGGTGCGGACATTGTCCATTCGCATACCTGGTACGCGAATTTCGCTGGTCAGATAGCTTCATTGCTGCACGGAATTCCGCATATCATTTCGGCGCATTCACTTGAACCGCTGCGTCCGTGGAAGCGGGAGCAGCTTGGCGGCGGATATGAGCTTTCCTCGTGGATTGAAAAGACGGCATACGAAAATGCGGCCGGAATCATTGCTGTTTCGTACGCGATGCGGAAAGATATCTTGCGCTGCTATCCGAGTATTGATCCGCAGCGTGTGCATGTGATTCACAATGGGATTGATCTTGATGACTGGCAGGCTCCAACTACTGATCTGCAATGGCAGCAGGCACGCGAATATTTTGCAAGCTACGGGCTCGATCCCGATCAGCCGACAATAATTTTTGTCGGGAGAATCACACGGCAAAAAGGGGTTCCGGGTCTGCTTCGCGCACTTGGGAAAGTAGATCCGAATGTACAGGTGATTCTTTGTGCGGGTGCTCCGGATACTCCGGAGATTGCAGCCGAAACTCGCTCTCTTGTAGCAGAATTACAGACGAAACGGAAAGGAATTGTTTGGATTGAGGATCATCTCCCGCATGACCAAATCGTTGCACTTGAAGCATGTTCTACCGTTTTTGTTACTCCATCGGTTTATGAACCGCTCGGTATTGTGAATCTTGAGGCGATGGGGGTAGGGCTGCCGGTTGTCGGTACTGAAACCGGAGGTATTCCCGATTGTATTGAACACGGGAAAACTGGCTTGCTCGTACCAATCGAGCAAATGGACGACGGTACTGGAACACCGCTCAATCCGGACAAGTTTGAAGCAGATCTTGCTGCAGCTTTGAATGAACTTTGTGCTAATCCGCAGAAAGCAAAGGAAATGGGAGCTGCTGGCCGGAAGCGGGTGGAAGAACATTTTGCTTGGAGTGAGATTGCGAAGAAGACTGTCGCTTTTTATGAACAAGTGCTGCAAAATCGTTAAACTCGAAAATAGAAACGGGTATCGCTGTTAGTAATTGCGGGACCAGGTATGTATTTACGTTTCAGTGTGCGCACTCCAAACGCAGATACATAGACTCTTTTCTTTCCGCGCTAGGTACGCGGCATGAGGTTTAGCTAGTTTGAAGATTGGAGAAGTCATGGGAGATGTGCTCACTATAAGTGATGTCACTGTGCAGCGAAATGGAAAGAAAATCCTGCAAAATTTAAATTGGTCAGTGAATGAAGGCGAGCGTTGGGTAATTTTTGGGCCGAATGGTGCCGGAAAAACTACGCTTGTACAGCTCATCTCCGGTTTTTACATCCGACCGTCGGAAAAGTAAAAATTCTTGGTGAATCAGTTGGAAATGTTAATCTAGCTGAGCTGCGTCCGCTGGTCGGGCTGGCCTCGGCCGCACTCGACAAGAAAATTCCAGGTAATACCAGAGTGCTTGATGTGGTACGTACCGCGGCATACGGGCAGACGGCTGCTTGGCGGGAAGAATATGAAAAAGAGGATGATGCGCGTGCAATGCAAATCCTGCGTCTGCTAGGTGTGGAAATGCTTGCCGAACGTAAATATAACTCAATTTCATCTGGTGAAATGAAACGTGTCGGCATTGCGCGTGCGCTTATGCCGAATCCAGAAATTTTAATCCTTGACGAACCAGCTTCCGGGCTTGATTTGGGCGGGCGTGAACAGTTGCTTACCGCGCTCACTGCACTTGCAAATGATCCGCACGCTCCAGTGATTATTCTGGTAACTCATCATATAGAGGAAATTCCGGCAGGGTTTACTCATGGTTTGCTATTGAAACAAGGGCAGATTTACGCACAAGAGCAGCTCACGCAAGTTTTTACTTCGGAAAATATTTCCGGGCTATTTGATTTTTCTGTAGAAATTAAACCGAACGGCGCGCGTTTTGCCGTATCAGGCATCCGATCAGGAATAGAATAAGGCTGGTTGATTTTTTGCAGTTTTAACTCGGATTATCTGGCGGCAGATGCAGCGTTTTGTTAGTTCTGCCGCCAGTTTATCTTTAAATCAATACTTAAGTATGAGCTGGTATACAGCGGCAGATAGCGTTTATTGATATCCTGATTGTAGTTGTCAGCAACAATTCTAAACTCGATATTGCGTGTTTCGAGAGCTCTGGTTACTGAGCGAAAAATAATTTCGTGAATATCAGAAATAATTTAAGGAGCAGGTATGGCATGGGGGATTTGGGCGTTAATCGCCATTGTACTTTTGATTCTTGAGACTATCACTGTTGATTTTTCTCTTTTGATGATTTCCCTTGGTGCTTTTGCGACGGCAGTAGTGGCTGTTTTCAGTTCCAGTCTCGCCTTGCAGATTATCGCGTTTTCTGTGGTTTCTGTAGTCGCGCTGTTTTTCGTTCGCCCATGGGCGCGAGATCATGTGAATACAGCTTCTGGAAAAGAATCGAATATTTATGCGATGGCTGGTCGGGAAGCTATTGCGCTAAGTGATATCACTGAAACTTCCGGTCGAGTGAAAATTGGCGGCGAGGTATGGAGTGCGCGCGCTGCGGACGATACAGTTATCCTTTCCGGTATGGAAGTGATTGTGGAAAAGATTGACGGTGCGCATGCCGTCGTAAAAGAGATTCAGGCTTAATTCAAAGCAAAACAAAATCGACTTTTCACAAAAGAAAGAGTTAGGAGCGAGAATGACGCCAGAAAATATTGGCGGCACCGTCGTCACAGTTGTGCTAGTGGTCTTTGCACTAGCTGTAGTTATTGCAGTTATTCGGTCAGTGCTGCAGGTGCATCAAGGATACACTTATATTATTGAACGGCTCGGTAAGTATCATAAAACGCTGACTCCGGGTCTGCACTTTTTGGTTCCGTTTATTGATTCGGTACGGCAGCGAATTGATATGCGTGAGCAGGTTGTGCCATTCCCGCCGCAGCCCGTAATCACATCAGATAATATCGTCGTCAATATTGATACGGTGATTTATTACCAGGTAACTCAGCCCGAAGCTGCTACTTATGAAATTGCAGATCCGATGTCCGCTATTGAGCAGCTTGCTGTTACTACATTGCGAAATATTATCGGTTCAATGGATATGGAACAGGCGCTCACCGGGCGAGATCAAATTAACGGTCAGCTGCGTGGTGTACTTGATGAAGCTACCGGCCGTTGGGGTATTCGCGTCTCACGTGTAGAACTGAAAGCAATTGATCCGCCGGCAACTGTCCAATCTGCGATGGAACAGCAGATGAAAGCAGAACGTGACCGGCGTGCGGCTATTTTGACTGCGGAAGGTGTGAAACAGTCTGCAATTCTCACCGCTGAAGGTGAAAAGCAATCGGCTATTTTACGGGCAGAGGGACAAGCACAGTCCACAATCTTGAAGGCGCAAGGCGAAAGCCGTGCGATTTTGCAGGTGTTTGATGCTGTACATCGCGGAAATGCTGATCCGAAGCTGCTTTCCTATGAGTACATTAAGACATTGCCGCTTATTGCCAACTCTTCATCTTCGAAGCTTTGGATTGTGCCGACAGAACTTACTGCGGCACTTGATTCGGTTACTAAAGGTTTTGCTGGAAAGACTCCGGAAGAGGACATCAAGGTTGATTTCTCTGGCGGGGAAGAAAGCATTTCTGCCACCTTGGCAAATACAGTACTTCCAGATATTAATGAAGCATTAGCAAATGCAAAGGGCGAAGCCGACCGTGCAACCAGCGAAGCAGAAGAATCTGGAACCCGTTCCGGGAAATCGGTTAATCCGGAAGATTTGCTTGGGCAGCAGCCGAACTAAAATCTGAACTAAATCAAATATCTGGATGGATATTTGATTTTGGATTCACGGTATTAAAAGTAAATAACTTTACCCCCAGCTGCGATAAGTTATGCAACGGCTGCGGGGTAAAGTTTATTTCGCCGAAGTTTAAAATATATTCAGATACACATTCATGATCTGCGGTGTTTTCAGAAAACAGAGATTAAAATCAACTGGCAGGGATAATGATAACGATGGGGAGGGGTGAATACCTTGCGGATTATCGAAAACCTTGATCTGAATGATTCGCGGCTGAAAGATTTTACACAGCTGACGGATGTGGCTTTGCGCCGTAAACTCGAGACAGAACGCGGGCTGTATTTGGCGGAAGGACTGAAAGTTATTAAGCGGTCTCTTGCTGCCGGGCATATTCCGCGTGCGGTTCTTTCCGCACGCAAGTGGCTGGGGCAAATGGAAAAGCTTTTTGCTGATAGTGCTTTTGACACTTCACAGCTGCCAATCTTTGTGGTTGACGAAGATCAGATTAAGGAAATTACCGGTTTTCGGATTCATCGCGGAGCTATTGCTGCAGTAAATCGCCCTCCGCTTGAGTCATTGGAAGTATTTCTGCAGCGTTTTTCCATTGATCGGCCCGCACGAATTTTTATTCTTGAAGATCTTGTTGACCACACAAATGTGGGCGCGATTTTCCGCTCTGCCGCGGCTCTTGGAGTTGACGGTATTCTTGTTACGCCTTCATGTGCGGATCCGCTTTACCGGCGTTCAATCAAAGTTGCGATGGGAAATGTTTTTCATATTCCGTGGACACGTCTTGAAAATTGGCCGGCAGATTTAGCGTTATTACATCAGAGAAACTGGGTTAGCGCAGCTCTTGCTCTTGGATCAGATTCGATTAGTCTTCGTGAATTTTCGGCATTACCGCAGGTTCGGAAGTATAACTCGCATCTTGCACTCGTACTAGGTACTGAGGGCGACGGATTGTGTGAGAAAACAATTGCATCCACGCATTATCGTGTAGTGATTCCGATGAAATCGGAAGTTGATTCGCTAAATGTCGCAGCTGCCGGTGCGCTTGCAGCTTGGGAGCTGCAGCCAGCAAATATTCGGGATTAGCGGATAATTTATTCATTTGCGGATAATTTATTCATTTTCGGCGAGTTTATTCCTTAAACAAATTGAGATTTGGCTTTGGTGTAAATGTAATTTACATGGACTAAATGTTAATATGTTCGTGAAAATGCCGTCTTGCTGTTTTTCGCAGCAAATTTTCATCCGCGGCTATCTCAATGATAGTTGTTGCCTGGTTGCAATGAGCGATGGTTCAGCATAGTATTTGTGCAAGAATACTGGCAAATAGGCTTTTAAAGGAATTGACTCGTGAGTTTTCATGCATTGTTTGTATACGATTCTGACTGCGGGTTTTGCTCCCGTTTTGTTCGATATTTTTCAGATAAAGAGCGGATTAATAACGTAAACTGGGTGACCAGTATCGAATATAACGGTGCATTTTCCGGTTACGTTTCGCAGTCTGCGCTTTTTATTGAAGATGAAAAAGTGTTTCTTGAAAATAGGGCTATTGGAAAGCTGCTTATTCAGTCCAGTAGAAAAATATGGAGGTTCGTCGGCCGGATACTCTTGATTCCCAGATTAAACTTTTTATTTAGTAAGTGTTATCGGACTATCGCTAAAAACAGAAAGTCTCTTGGATGCCGTATTCGTTAAAGTATTTTGCAATATCCATGAAAATATCCGTAGTATCTAAAATCGGAAAATCTGGGAAATGGATTGCCTAAGACGGCAGTTTCTATTGACGGCTGCAGCAGTTGTTGTAGTTAGTTAGATTATTTGTTTTCTTCGTTTGCTCCAGTTGAGTGTTTTTGTCCGGTCGTTTAATTCTTGGACTGCTGTGTCTAAGCAGGGTTCGGAGTATTGGCTCAAATTGAGATACCTTTGGCGAAGTATTGACAGAGCAGACTGCTAGTGTTTTTGTTGGTACTGCGTTGCCAGGGCGAGTGTGAATCATAAAAGGATTGACTTCCCGACGGGATGAGAAAAATTGGTTCGAAGATGAAAAACTGCCCTCCGCACGTTTTATTATCACCTTGAAAGATTACTTGCTTGCAGCGAAAGAAAACTAGAAAACTATATAGTTTTTGAGATGGTCTCTGTCAGGCAAGTCCGCTGCGAACCGCATTGAGGGTGAGCTCCCCGCGGGTTGCTGAGCTGGTTAGTTCGAGAATGTGGGAAACGTAGGAACGAACGGTTGATTCGGACAAGTGCAGCTCTTCGGCGATTACTTTATTTGACTTTGCTTGAATAACAAGTTTAAAAATGGGTTTTAAGTGTTCGGGAAGCTCGTTGACGTCTTGCACAAACTGTTCATATTGCTTTTGTTTCGCTTTCTTCTCGAGGTACTCCTGAGTAAGCAGTTCTGTTGGTCTCTCTCCCATGACTGTTTTCCTTTTCACGGCTTCTCTGAGGAAAAGAACCATTTTTTCGATTGGTGTGTCTTTAGTAAGGAAAGCACGGACGCCGACGGCGAGAGTTTCTTCGAGGGAGTCTTCGTGGGCGAAGGCTGTAAGCATGACAATAGTGATGTTCGGAAGCATCTTTTAATTGTTCCAGCGGCTTGAATACCATCCAAAACTGGCATATCAACGTCGAGAATTACGATGTCAGCGTGTACGCTGGAGCAAGCCCCGATAGCTTCGGCACCATTTTCCACAGCGGCAAGAACTTTAAAGCCTTCTTGAGCTTCGAGTAGTTTGGCGAAGTTTTCGCGAAAAAGTTATCATCATCAGCAATAACGACATTAAGGTTATCAGTCATTTTGCCCCTCCGGCTTTATCGGGATTTCGGCGCTTAAAATCCATGTTAAATCTGTTTTTCCAAAAATAAGAGTTCTGCCTTCTTGGCTAATTTTGTCTTCCAAATTCCTCAGTCCGAACCCTCCCGTGATTCCAGTGTCGGAGATTTCTGCTACCTCATTTTGGAGCACAATGTATATATTGTGCTCGGAATCAAGTTCTGCCTCAAGTTTCGCTATGCTCTTCTCGGGTGCATATTTCAAAATGTTGGTGGCAGATTCTCTCACTACAAGAGCAGAGATGAGTTTTTGCTGCCTGGTGAGAGACTCGTCGAGGTTATCGGGCGCGCATTTTGCATTGCTGTGCGCCTTGCATCAATCCGCCGAGTCATTTCACGAACCAAATCTAGCCATTCATCAAATGTTTGAGGATTCATGTTCGGCAACATGATTGCCTGACCTTGCTCGTCAATCCATTCACTAAGGAATAAAGCGTCGCCTTGTTCGATGCTGGCAGAGACAAGCTTGTGAAAGGGTGTGCCAACGTCGTAACGCCTTTTTGGGGGTGACTGCCTTGGTGGGGTGTACTCTAGCGGGGACTTCGAATTGAATTCCTCGAAATAAAGCCGCATAGTTTTGTCCCAGTAATCGTCGGTACCACGATTACTGCGCGCTGTGTTAAACCCATCAGGAACGACGATGAAGTTAGCTAAGGTACATGCTGACCGTACAAACTCTTGCACAATCTTGAGACCAAATACTTCATCAAACTCGTCAAAGTGATTAAGAATTCCTTTATACGTGCGTTTTGTAACTCCATCATTCTCATCGAACGTATCGATAATGCCCGGTTTTTGCCACCACACATCATTCCCACGGTCGTTTTTACCATATGCAAGCTGCAGGCCAAGTTTAAGAGTTGTCCACACTGAGCACATCCAATCGCCCTGAACATACCTAGACGGGTCTTTGCTAAACTCTGTCGGCTCCGGTCGCAACGACGTTCCAACAGACATCAGGAACTCACCCCACACTTCCTGATAGAACTCGCGGGTCTCAACCGTCGCGTCAGGATCTGGCCATAATTTAAGCGATGTCAACTCATATTCAAGCCATTGCCGAATATGCTGTTCCGAAGTCCGAATTGCCGATAGTGAAGGATTGAGCAAAAAATTGTTGAGATCAAAGTAGTTCATGACATTTCCTAACTATATTTATCAGTGTTATTTCGTTTGTTATCGCTGTTTTCATACTTCTTTAACGCCTCTTCTAGCCGCTCTTTAATTGCACGGCGCAAACTCTGCGGGGATAAAATCTCGACGGACTCTGCGTATTGGAGCGACCACCACACCATTGAATTCGGCTCTGCCCGAACCTCAACTTCATACTCCTTGTCTGCATCATTAACGAGCTTCGCCCGCGCGTGAGGAAACCAGGCGTAGGTTCCGTCCAGTCCTCCTTTGACGCGATAAATCACGTCAATTGCCTGACCGCTATAGAGATATGGACGTTCGTTTATATATCGGACGAAATCAAAATCCGATTGCTTGGCATTTCCATCACCGTCGTCGAGAATCTCGATGTCTATCATGCGATCAATAACAAAATGCCGAATCCATGTACCTGAACTTACTTGCGGGTCTTCACCAGCTAGGAGAAAGTAATCGCCTCTCTTAAAGACCGTGGAGTACGGGTAATACTCGTAGACCTTATCTCCAGTTTCGATATCTACTCGTGGTATCCGATAACGTCTGCCAAGTCGCTGTGCTTCCAATGGGCTATAACGAGGTTTGAGTGCGACGTGCCCGTACCGGAATCGGATCTTGGTCCCTGCACTGATAGCCCGACTGAGTCTTTCGATAGTTTCGGGCACACCACGAAAGAGCGGCATGCCTGGCTGCAGAATCTGACCGTTTTCTAGCCAGTCTGATCCCACACCCGCAAAGGACGCAAGAAGTGAACGCAAATCTGTTACGTCATCAGGGTGAAAATGTGAAAGCTGAAGACTATCTGCGAGCATCCTCATCTGAGCCAAACTAATGATTGGTGATGCAAACCAATTCGTGCGTCGCTCGCCCGCAGGAATCTCTGCATCTTCACCCAAATCTGAAAACTGTTGAATTCGAACACCGAAAGGCAAACTATCGCCGAGAGCTCTCAGATCACGCAGGCACTCTCGAACAGTTTTCTCAGTCAGAACCGGAGCACCCCACCCGAGATCATCAGAGGAAAGTATTTCCGCAAGCTCACTCGCACCAACCCCGAGAGATGAGTTGGTGTTTTCAACCATGTACTTGAGTATCGCTAGCGTATTTGTGCGCTGTCGATATTGGGCATAGCCGCTTAGCTCGTCGAATTCCATACCTCAACGGTACCAACACATACACTAAAGCGGAAGAAATTTACTGTTTTTGATGTTACGTTCTATATTACTCGGTACAGATTCTTATTTAGTTGGAAGAATTAGAAAGCGGAGAGAATAACGAAATGATCTATGCACTCAGCGACATTCACGGTTGTCTCGATGCGTTGGAAGACGCGCTTGCTCACATTGGGGACTTAGCCGAGATTCTTTCCGACGACTCCGAGAACCTTCTCATCTTCCTTGGGGATTATGTCGACGGCGGCTCTGATAGCGCAGCCACACTACGCCGAATTTACGACATACAACAACGCTACCCTGGTCACGTCGTGGTTCTGAAAGGAAACCATGATGAATGGCTTCTGGACTTCCTCACCACTGATGAACCAATCCTCACGACTAATTACACCAGCGAAACGTTGACGAGCTTTCTTCCGGAGTCCTCTACTAAATTCCTGCCCAAGTGCAACCTCGAAGAAAATCTGATTCAGATACGTCATTACATTTTAGTGCATTACTCATGGTTGGTGCCTTGGCTAGAATCCATGCCGTTGTACTTCAAGACTAAGACTCAGGTATTTGTCCATGCCGGCATTGATGAAGATGCGGGCGAATTGTGGGAGCTCGGCACAAGCGAAGACGTGATGCTCAACAAGTACCCACCAACCACCGGCCCCTTTCTCATTGATGTCATAGCTGGGCATAATGGATCGTGCCAACTAGCGGAGGATCCTGATTTTCATGGCGTATATTTCGACGGGAAATCTCACTATTTCATCGATGGAACAGTACTAATCTCCCATCGAATTCCGGTTCTTACCTACGATATAACCACCGGGAAGTACAGTTCACTCTGAGACAACCAGTTCGTACACAAAGTGGGCAATCACCTCGTCGGTTCGTGAAAAGAAATTGCTAGTTTCATCGTCAGGCCCTGCCGATGCCAGGAGTTCTTCACCGGAAATAACCTTCACGTCATCCGAAAATGCTCTCAAGTCTGTCAATGCAGCTTCGGCCACTTCATACCGACGTTTACCTTCAAAAACCATCGGCGTGGTGACAATAGCCTTGACTTGCGCACCCAGATTCTTCGCAATCTTTGCAACATAGGGACATGTGTATGAGCCGGCTAAACCGCCAAGCCCGGCAACGACGATGACTCGTTCGGAGTTGCTAAGCAATTCGTGAATTTGCTCTTCATATATCTCGACTAGCTTTAACCAGTATGTTGGCGACACGTTTCCATCGGCCACAGAGCAGTCATTCGGTACAACGATTCCCATTTTGTATTCCGCTTTGGAACTCTCAAGGCTCTTCTGGCTCCGATTAATTGTGATAGTGCGGACGCCATCCCTTGAGTTTTCTCCAAAAGCTTCAATGTAGTCGTTGAGAACCGACGTTCCCATGCCGCCAATACCAACAATTGCACTCTTCATTACACTCACATCCTTCTCAGAATTAGGAAATATCGCTTGCCATCATAGATTCACTGTGAGAAAGACGGAAGATTCCTACCGTCGCTTTACCTGGCGCTTTAGCCTTGATGCTACGTCCTCATAATCCGGATCAGGATACGAAGACGCTCAAGTTTGAGGGGAGGGAGTCACCGACGGCTCTAGTGATGCAGGCTTGCCATTCGCAAGCCTCCGTCAATCAGAACGGTATCGGGTTTTCCGCACCATTGGTTCATAGATTGACATGATGTAAGCCGCCCTACGGCCGCCTCACCTAAGCCCTAGGCTGACAGTAGATCGTTATGGAACTTCCTCCTTTCACTCCCATAGTTCTTCCGGCGAGAGTTATCCCTGTAGAGATTCGCTCGCTACGACACCTCATCCGCATGTACAACCAGCAGAACCCGGAAGAACCCATTTCATATAAAGCCGCCCATGTTGCGGTGAGCAGTCATTGCACCGCAAAAATACAATTGAGCACTGATGATTGTCCGCTGTTTTATGCGTATCGTAGTGTTCCCAAGTCTTCTGGTGGAATGCGAAAACTTTCGTCGCCAAGCTCGAGTTTGAAGAGTTTGCAACGATGGATACTTCGTAACTGCTTTACGGACGAGATGATCTCTACTTCTGCATACGCGTACCGACCAAAGCGATCTATCCAAGATTGCGCGGCAATTCATATCGGCTCTCGATGGCTCATTAAGTTCGATCTCACGGACTTCTTTGGATCAATCTCCGAAGCACGTGTCTATGAGCTCTTCCGCGCACTGAGCTATGGAGAGCTCGTATCGTTTGAACTAGCGCGCCTGACAACCTTCGTTCCTGATATCAACACAAGGCGCAATATCCAAGGCTCTTATAGCGAACGAATTAAACGCAATCTGGATGCCTGGAAGTACTCGAATATCGGATTGTCGATCGAATCAAAATCGGGGCCGTATCCGAAGTATTTGAGCCGGGAAGGCAAACCGATTCGAGGGGTGCTTCCACAGGGTTCGCCTACGGCAGGAATCATCGCGAACATCTGTGCTGGGGAGCTTGATAGGGAGCTCGAATTGTTAGCAATCCAATTCAAACTTCGGTATTCGCGATACTGTGACGATCTTTTCTTCTCAACGGATTGTGCGCAAGGAGAGTTCGATCGTCACGAGGCAGTTCGTTTCATCTGCGAGGTGAATCGTAGCGTATTGCGACACGGTTTCCGGACAAACCAGAAAAAGACACGAGTGGTACCGCCAGGATCAAAGAAGCTCATTCTCGGCTTACAGGTCGATGAATCCGTCAGGTTAGACACGACGTTCAAGCGAGATCTTGACTACCACATTCGTGGTATTGAAAAATTCGGTCTATATAATCACACCGCCCATATTTCTGGAAAACCACGAATCGTAAGTTTCCTTCATCACTTAGAAGGAAAAATTGCATTCGCCAAAGGCGTTGAGCCTCGTTACGGGCGTTCACGCGAGCTTAGCTTAAAGACCGCATTACAGGCGGGGAACGACACCGATTCGAATCACACGACTCGAATCACTGAGTGAACCCACTTCCCGCGTTACGCGACAAATCCAGAAAGCGCCAAGCTGCGCCCCATGTTTGATCGCTAATTCATCAGCAAATTGTGACGCAGTAAGCCTAACCAAGAAAGACAGACTACCGAACCGTCAATGCTACACCGGAATTACTCATTACTAGCAGGTGCTCGCCCGTAACCGCGCAGGAAAGGCAGGTCAACACCCACCACGCCGCGCCAGCATTGCCAATCAGCCCGGCTTCAATCAGTCAGAGGCAATATTGCGGGGTTAGAGGAAAATGGACTACGGACGTTTATTTAGAGGGTTTTGTGGTTAACGTTTTTTCACGGTGGACCTGGATTGTCAGTCTACCGAGTTCGGTTTTGATTCTCGTATTGTTGTGCCAATTGACGTACCAGTCGATAGCTTGTTCAATTTCGGTTACCGATTTCCAGCTACGCCCGTAAAACATTTCATTTTTCATTGTTCCGAAGAATCCTTCGCAGCGAGCGTTGTCCGGACTACATCCTTTCTTGCTCATAGAGCGGCGAATCCCGGCCTGGTTGGTTCGGGCGATCCAGTCTTTGCATCGGTAGTGCCCTCCACGGTCTGAGTGCAAGATTGGCAGTTCATCAGCGTTGTCAATCTTAGACAGGGTAGCGATTGCGTCTTCGAACATTCCTTGCGTTAGCGTTTTCTCAGCATTGCGTTGCCGCCGGTAAGCAACAATATAGCCGTCATAGCAATCCATGATTGGGCTAAAATATACTTTTCCGTCCGGTCCTGCGAACTCCGAGACGTCAGTGAGCCATTTCTGATTAGGCTGCTCAGCATGGAAATCACGCTTAATGTGGTCTTCAGGGGCGGGGCTAACTTCACCTTCATACGAAGAATAACGACGCTTCTCTACACGCATACAGAGTTCCCACTCACCGCCAACGAGATCCACCACGCATGATGCCATGACAGCAGACCAGAGCGGACAATCATCTCCCGTAAAAAGAAACGCAAACACTCTCGCCCAGGACCAGTCGAGATCGATCACGCTATCAGCCTCACCACACCCTACGAGGACGGGCTCACCCTACGAAAAGGCTGGGCAGGACGATCAACATAAACCACGACACGCCGCCATAAGCAACGATTTTTGGCGCTTAGCCCGCGGAACCCATACTTTTTAGCGGCAACAAGAACTCACCGCCCAAAGCCACCTAAACCGACAGGAAAAGGAAGCGAAACCACCGCCGCAAACCCTCACCAAACACCCCAAAGACAGGACCAAAACCGGCGCAGCACCCTCACTAATAACGCCCTGACAAGCACAAACACCCCCGACACAGCAAAAACGCTCACCTTGATACTTTGTATCAAAATGAGCGTCTAAATGGTGTTCCTCGCAGGCTTTGCCTGCTCGTCAACCATTTCCTTGGTCTCGGAAATGCAAGCGAGCTTGCATTTCACTCAGCCTGCGTCGTGGTGGAGCATAGGGGATTCGAACCCCTGACCTCTTCCATGCCATGGAAGCGCGCTACCAACTGCGCCAATGCCCCGAACACTTCTCAATGGTACCTATTGGTATGGATTTTTCCAATTTTCTATGATAGCTACCTGTGTGGGGCATGTCACTTAGATTTTTGGTAATTTGATTTTACAAATTTGTAAATACTCCGTAAACTCATTTACGGACTCTTAGCTCAGTTGGTAGAGCACCTGGTTTACACCCAGGTTGTCATCGGTTCGAGTCCGGTAGGGTCCACCGCTAAATGTCGCTCTTTCGAAAGAGCGACATTTTTGCATTATACGAAAATAAGAGCTAATAACGGATTGCGGGTTTTACGTTGGGGTTAAACGTGGGCTAAGTGCGGGCTAAGTGCCAAAATGTGGGTCTTATGGCGGCGTGTAGTTAGAGGCTAAGCACAGGCCAAGTGACAGGTTTGCGAATCGAACGTAACTGGTGGAATAATCCGCATTTTTTAACGTAACTGGTGGCGAAATGCCCGCGAGCTTACGTAAGTGGTGGTGAAATCCTCTATATGGTTACGTAACTGGTGGCGAAATGCGCGGTTTTATGTAACGACGGCAATCCCGTCGTTACCTTAAGCCTGTGACCAGTACAAACACAAGCACTTCCGACGGCAAAAATCTCAGCCCGAGTTCTTGCCACCTCTTACGTAACGAAACCAACTTCCCGCCATCAGTTGCGTAACTTTTCCTGCTTTTGCTGCTTCTTGTGCAGTGTCGGCTTTTCCGTCGTTAATGTGTAATAAAAACGTAATCTTGCCGCTAGTTGCGCAGACATTCCCGTTTTCCCTGTATTTCACCTTATATTTTTCGCAATATTTCGCTGCGCTTCACCCTGTATTTCACCTTATATTTCGGTGCAATTCGCGTTAAACTTTATCCATGTCTATTACAGTTGCGCACATAGTTGAAATGATGAACAAGTTTTACTCTCCGCAGATTGCTGAGGAGTGGGATCGAGTCGGTCTTATTGTGGGCGACCCAAGCCGTGAGGTTAACTTAGTAGGATTCGCAGTTGACCCGTGTGAAGCTACAGTCTTGGAGGCTATTGAGCGCAAAGCACAAATGCTGATTGTACATCATCCGTTATATCTGCGCGGAACCTCATCAGTTGCAGCTACCAGCGGAAAAGGGAGATGGGTGCATGAACTTATCAAAAATGATTGTGCGTTATTTGCGGCTCATACGAACGCAGATGCAGCCGAGAACGGTTCCGCTGACGCTCTGGCAAATCTCCTAAAACTTGAAGATCAGCAGCCATTAAATCCGCGTCCGGAAAATCCTAAAATCGGTATCGGGAAAGTTGGAAATCTTCCGCTAACAATGAGTGTACGGGAATTAGCACACCGTTTAAAGGAGCTAATTCCGCAAACTCCCGTCGGGATTACAATTGGCGGCAATCCGGAAAAGATTGTGAAGCGTGTGGCGCTATCTCCTGGAGCAGGAGATTCTTTCCTGGATACAGCTAATTCGGTTGGTGCAGATGTTTATATCACTGCAGACCTCCGCCATCACCCGGCGACAGATCATTTATGGAACGACGGATGTGCATTGATTGGTCTGACGCATTTTGCTTCAGAATGGCCCTTGCTGCCGAACCTGCGGGATCGGGTTGCGGCAGCATTTCATGTAAATACCTATATTTCGACAATTGTTACAGATCCGTGGGCGGAACGGATTTAACCGAAATAAGCTGATGATTTCTGCTCGGCTGTAAGTTGCTGGCATAAATCATGTATCTCCAAAATCATGTATCTCCAACAATAAGCAGTAGACTGAAGAAAGAGGAAAAGGAGAATCCTATGCTTACTGCGCCGCGGGCAGAACAATTACGGCTGCTTGACATTGCTGAACTTGATTCGCAAATTGCACGGATAAAAGCACAAATTCGAAACCATTCGCTCAAAAACGAAATAGCCGTGCTTAATACGGAGCTTAATACATTAAAACAGCAGCTTGCAGCTGCAGCGGAAGCAAAATTAAACGCCGAAGACGCGGCTCGCAGCTTAGCTGCGCAAAATTCTGATTTAGCTGTGAAAGTTGCGGCAAAAGAATCGCAGCTGCGAACTGGTACTGGGATGGATTCACGCCAGCTTCTCGCACTGCAGCAGGAAATAGATAGTGCTCGCGCAAAAATTAATCAAATTTCCGATGCAGAGTTTTCACACCTTGAACAGATTGAGACACACACGAGCGAAATCGAAAGTTTGAATAGTGAAATTGCGGGCAATAATGCTAAACTCGCACAAACTCAGAGTCAGCTCGAAATAGAATTAGCTGATTTCACAGTTCAGCTGCATGAGTTGAATCATAAACGCGAAAGTGAGTTCAGCACTATTTCTGAATCATTAGCGAAAGTTTATGAAACCGCCCGGATTTCAGGAGGGCTCGCCGTTATTGGGGTGCAGCGAAATGGTGATTCAACTGGCGGAGTAGAGATTTCACCAACTGAACTTGCCTCGCTGAAGTCAGCTGACCCGGATTCAGTGTATATCTCTGACGACTATGATTGCGTGGTTGTGCTGCTCGAGAGCTGAAAAACTAGTTGCGGTGATATCTTGCAGCAGAATTATCAGTGAAGTTTAGCTGCAAAATGAAAAGGTTTGTAACCTAGTGCTGCCTGGTGCTTTCAGCATTTCTGAACCAAGATTAGCTTGCGTGCCCCGTTTGCAGCTGCCGGTGTGAGCTCGGCACTATCAATTTTGCTGTTGCCAGCCAGATTGGTCAGGACAAATTCGGTAAGCTGCTCTCCGTCTTCAATATCTATCTGGGATTTTATCAGCGCATTTGCAAGCAGACCGCGGAAATACTTGGTATTATGCGAAATTACTTTGCGCTGTCCGTTTTTATCGCGCACTGCAGTTACCGTAATCCAATCTGCGCTTTCCGGCGGATTCCAAACTTGGTAACTGCCGGAACGGCAGTCAATAACAAGTTCGCGATTCCCGGCAGAAAAATCTTTCAGCTCATGTTTCCAAAGGGTCTTGTTATTTCCGAGGTTCGGCAGTTTTGTTCCCATTGCGAGCCGATATGCTGGGATTGAATCATTTGGGCTGAGAATACCGAATAAGCCGGAGAAAATTAATATTTTTCTGCAGCAAAAGCGAGTTCGGATGGGGTTGCATGGGAAAAGTCCAATGCTTCGAAGAGTACACCAGTATAGATATCGCGTGCAGGTGCGCAGGGAAGTGAATACAGTTGCGTCTGTGCAAAAACAGTTTCCGATACAGACGCACCCGCCTGCAAAATATCAAGCGCATTTTCGCGTCCGGAAATTTCTATCAGTTCGTCGGCTAAATTTTTCCGCAACCCGTTGAACTGGGGATACCGCAGTTGTGAAAAATCGAGTGCCGGCCCGGCAGTTGGCGCCGTCTTTCCTTCAGAGGGCGGAAGTAAAATCAACATACAATAATCCTATCAATCCCGTATCGTATTATCCGCAGGAAATAGCTGACGGATTGAAATGATGTGAAAATATTTTCAAAAGGCGCCGGATGCAGCGGATACGATACATTGTGTTATTTGCCGGCGGCAGATTTATTCGAAAATTGCCTGCAGTTTATATCCCGCACTAGGTTCGTGCGAATCTCTAGTGCTACTATTGGAGAGCGAACGAGTTGGCCAGGCAGCCGCGTGTGTTTTTGCGTTTGCGCATTTAACACCCGAGGAACGTCCGGGCTCCGCAGGGAACAGTGGTGGGTAATACCCACTCGGGGTGACCCGCAGGAAAGTGCCGCAGAAAACAGACCGCCAGTGATTCTATTTCCAGCTTCGGCTCGGTAGATTCCAAGGTAAGGGTGAAAAGGCGAGGTAAGAGCTCACCGCGTTTCTGGTGACAGAAACGGCATGGTAAACCCCACTGGGAGCAAGACCAAGCAGCACACATTGAGGCTTCCCGCTGAGTGTGCGGGTAGGTTGCTAGAGCCTTGCAGTAATGCAAGTGCGTAGATGGATGGCTGCCGCGGGGCTGCGCTTTGCGAAAGCTCCGAACAGAACCCGGCGTATCGGCCAACTCGTTCGCTGCAGCTTCCGCCTGCGCTTCACCTTTACACATTTTTTCACATGAATACATTCGGATCTGCCTGCGAAATCGGAGTAATTGTGCGAAAAATTGCCTGTCAGTTATTTTGTGCTTCTTGATGTGCCAGCAGTGCAGCGCCGACAATTCCTGCACCGTTTCGGAGCTCAGCAGGGACAATTGGGGCACGGGTATCAATCAGCGGAAGAAACTTTTTATATTTCTTTGAGATTCCGCCGCCGATAATGAATAAATCTGGGCTGAAAAGCAGTTCGTAGTAACGGAAAATCTCTTGCAGCCGCCCGGCCCATTCTTCATAGGAAAGTTCTTCCCGTTCAAAAACTCCCGAAGAAGCCCATTTTTCAGCCGCAAGACCGTTTGGCATCAGCACATGACCGAGTTCAGAATTTGGTAAAAGTATGCCGTTTCGTACGAGTGCTGAACCAATTCCAGTGCCGAGTGAGCACGATAATTGTGCCGTCGTGCCGATGCGCTGCACCAAAATGTACTTCCGCATATCCGGCTGCATCGGCGTCATTAATCACCGTTATCGGACGCCGCAGCGTTTTCGTAAGCAGCTCGCTGATTCGCATATCTTTCCATTCTTGGGAAAGATTCGCAATCATCGGCACCACACCGTTTACAATCGGGGCTGGGAATGATACGCCGACGGGAATCTCATCCGGCAGTTCAAATGAATCAGCAATCTGTTTAATAATTGCAGCAATCTCTGTCGGGCTGCCATTTTCCGGAGTCGGAATCCGCAGCCGTTCGTCTAAAAACTTTCCGGTATTTAAACTTACCGGCGCTCCTTTGATTCCGGAACCTCCGACATCAATACCGATACTAATTTTTCGAAATTTTCGCTTCACGGCAATAATCCTTTCTTCCGGGAAAGCAGTGAGTGTTTTTCCTGTTGGGAATGGCTCTGTAAGTATTTAAAGCAGCCGTAAATATTTTCAGATGGCTTGCAGCTGTAAGCATACTTGAGTCTCCCGTGAGGCACAGTTTCAGAATCTGCGAATCTATTTTGGCATTGCCGGCGAAACTTGACCTCGTGTCGGGAGAGTAAGAATCTCAGCCCCGTTTTCTGTGACTAAAATCGTGTGCTCCCACTGGGCGCTTCGTCCGCGGTCTTTTGTGAGCACAGTCCATCCGTCGTCCCATTGTTCCCAATCAATCTCGCCGAGAGTGAGCATTGGTTCAATCGTGAAAACCATGCCCGGCGCAATTAAATCGTTGTACAGCGGTGCAGCGTCATAATGCGGAACAATCAGCCCGGAATGGAATGCTTCACCAACTCCGTGTCCGGTAAAGTCTTCCACCACGCCGTAGGAAAACCGTTTTGCATAAGATTCAATCACACGGCCAATCACATTAATTTCACGGCCAGGTTTCACGGCTTTAATTCCGCGCATCATTGCAGTGTAGGTGCGTTCGCACAGCAGCTGTGATTCTGAATCCACTTCGCCAACATAGAACATCGCATTCGTATCGCCGTGAACACCGCCAATATAAGCTGTTACATCAATGTTTACGATATCGCCAGCTGCAAGCGGACGTGAATCGGGAACCCCATGGCAAATAACTTCATTTACTGATGTACAAATCGATTTTTTGAAACCCATATATCCAAGACACGACGGATATGCCCCGTGATCACACAGATATTCATGTGCAATCCGGTCAAGCTCGTCAGTTGTTACACCCGGTGCGACTGCACTGCCTGCTTCGTACAATGCGTCAGCTGCAATCTGGGAAGCAACTCGAATCCGCTCAATAGTTTCAGCATTTTTAATTTCAGACGCATTCACCTGTTCGGGGCCGTCGTGAAATAAATATTCTGGGCGCTCAATGCTGTTTGGAACTGCGCGTTTCGGTGAGAGTTTCCCTGGATTCAATGTGCCAAGAGGAGCGCGGTGCGGATCTTTATTCAACTTATTAACCTCAAATTTCTTTCGCCGGTAAGTATGTGCTGCTGTAATTTTTGCTATTTTCCCGTGACCTTGCAGTCTTGCAATCTTTAACTATTGCAGGCAAGATTTCGAAACTCTGCAATGTGAATGCCGGTTCGGGAAAAATATCATCCGAACTTTACGGAAAACAAAGAATCGTGTGCGGAATCAGCCTTCGAAAGAGTGCTGATAATCAGGGAACTGGCGTGTGCGGACGGCTTCATTGTATTCGAGTGCTGCTTGAGTGAGCGCTTGCCCGACTTGCCCGAATATTTCCGCAAAGCTTGGCCGCCAATCAGTCATCCCGGCCATATCAGACCAGACAAGTACCTGACCGTCACATTGATTTCCTGCCCCGATACCAATAGTTGGAATTTCGAGTGAAGCAGTAATATCTGCAGCCGTATCAGCCGGCACCATTTCGAGTACGACGGCAATTGCGCCAGCTTTTTCAACGGCAAGCGCATCAGCTTTTACTTGCTCTGCAGCATCTCCGCGTCCTTGCACGCGAACCCCGCCAAGTGCATTTGTAGACTGCGGAGTGTAGCCAATATGCCCGACTACAGGAATCCCTGCCTGGACAATTGCTTGAATTGTGTGTGCCTGGCGTTCTCCGCCTTCAAGTTTTACCGCTTCCGCACCGGCACGCACAAGTTCGACAGCTGAACGCACTGCCTCTTGAGTGGAGGCTTCATAAGTGCCAAAAGGAAGATCTGCAACTATAAACGCACGTTTCACTCCGCGTGCTACTGCCGCGGTTGCCCGAACCATATCTGGAAGTGTTACTGAAACAGTGGAATCGTATCCGAGACACACGTTTCCGTAGGAATCTCCGACAAGCAGCATGTCTGTTCCGGCTGTATCAAAAATATGCGACGTTATCGCGTCATAGGCGGTAAGCATCGTAATTGGAGTTTTCTCATTTTTCATTTGCTTCAGATGGTGTATCCGCACCTTCTTGGTCATTGCTAATCTCCTAAAATTAACTGTTATCCGCGCCGAATTTCGCCGCGGGCAGCAACTATTTTGTATTTCGTGGTACCCCGAGAAACGAGAGGTCTGCGATTTGGAAAGTCGAAAACTTCCTGCAAATTCCGGCAGCGGTACCAAAGTTAATTTCAATCTTACATCCGTCTGCGAAGATTGCAGATAATAAGGCAGAATAGAAGTAGTTTCAGAGATAGGAATACCGGTATGGATCGTCAAGAAGAAGCAGTACTGCGAAAAGTGCAAGAACAGGGTGTACGTTTTATTCGGCTCTGGTTTACCGATGTAGTCGGCACACTAAAATCAGTTGCAATCGCCCCGGCAGAACTGGAATCGGCGTTTAATAACGGAATTGGTTTCGACGGTTCCGCTATTGAAGGCCTGACGCGAGTGCATGAATCAGATATGATTATGCACCCGGATGCCAGTACTTTCGAAATTTTGCCGTGGTACGATTCGGGAGAACTCACAGCACGAATGTTTTGTGACATTCGCACCCCCGACGGTCTGCCGGCACGTTCGGATCCGCGTGCGGTACTCAAACGTGCTTTAGAGCACGCATCCGATATGGGGTTTACTTTCTATGTGCATCCAGAAATTGAGTTCTATCTTTTCCACCAGCAGGAAGATCCGGCATTGGAGCCGCGTCCAATCGATAACGGATCATATTTCGATAATATTTCTCGTTCGTTGGCGCGAAATTTCCGTTCCGACGCGGTCAAATGTCTTGAAGAGCTCGGAATCTCTGTAGAATTCTCACACCATGAAGCCGGACCAGGGCAAAATGAGATCGACTTGCATGTAGACGATGCGCTCGCGATGGCAGACGCTGTAATGACTTTCCGTGTAGTTGTCGATCAGATTGCAATCCAGCAGGGTGTGCAAGCATCATTTATGCCAAAGCCGTTAATTGAGTATCCCGGCAATGGAATGCACACTCACTTTTCACTTTTTGAAGGTGAAAATAACGCATTTTTCGATCCGAGTTCACAATTCCAGCTTTCAAAAATTGGACGGCAATTCGTAGCCGGATTGATTCGGCACGCCCGCGAAATTACTGCAATCACAAATCAGCATGTGAACTCTTATAAACGGCTCTGGGCAGGATTCGAAGCGCCGGCGCATATTGCCTGGGGAAAAAATAACCAGTCTGCCCTAATCCGAATCCCAACAATCAATTCGCGCAAACCGCGTTCGGCACGCATTGAATACCGCGCGCTTGATTCTGCTGCGAATCCTTATCTTGCCTATGCTGCAATTTTGAACGCTGGTCTAGCTGGAATTGAAAATAATTACGAGCTAATCGAACCGGTAGATACTGACGTTTCTGATCTTTCCGATCGTGAACGCCAGATTCTTGGAATCGAGCCGCTGCCGTTCTCACTGAAAGATGCAATTGATGCAATGCAGCGCTCTGAACTGGTTGCGGCCACGCTCGGTGAAGATACTTTTGCATACTTCCTCCGAAATAAGCGGCATGAATGGGAACAGTATCGCTATCAAGTCACCCCTTTTGAGCGCCTAGGTTTTATGCGCGGGAATTAAATCGGGGTACGCGGATGAAATGCAGCTGGGAAACTAAATAACTGAATAAGACGGGTATAAGAGCGGGGAAGAACGGGGAGAGCTGAGCATGGATTGAAATCACGTCTTGAAAACAATATTTCATAAAGAAATATGCGCAATATGCACGAAATGATTTTAAGCGAGCCGAAGTGAAGGTGGGAAATGGTAGAAAGAGCTGAAAGTATTCAAGCAAAACTCGCGCGCGCCGGTTTTCAAGATTCGCTGCAGGCTGCGCGTTTGTTTACTGATCCGCTATTAGAAAACACGGATAAAGATTGGCTTTTGGCACTTCTCGGGGAAACTGCAGATCCAGATTTAGCACTGCTCGGATATGTACGTTTAACTGAAGCAGTTAATAATATCGGAAAACCAGCATCTGAAGTCCTCGCGCACACATGCCAAACTAAAACGGGGAGCAGTTTACTTTTCGCCGTTCTCGGCTTTTCCGCTGCACTTTCAGAGTTCCTCATCGCCAATCCCTTACTCCTTGAGATCTTTACACCAGCACAGATTGCGCACTCTTCATTGCACTGCACTCCAACGCAGGAGCGGGAGAAAATGTATTATGCGCTCGCGGAATATTTAGATTTAACAGCTGATATTATGCCGCACTTTGCTGCGGGGAAAACTGTAAATAAGAACTGGCAGATTCCGACTGGAAGTAGTAAAAAACTTTCTGCTGATAACTACAAGCGGGCTGTGAGCGCATTGCGCCGCTATTATTGGCAGCGAATTGCGCAGATTGCGGCAATTGATTTATCCGCGTTAGATGCAACCGAAATTTTCACAGATGTTTCGCAGGCGATTACCCGGCTTGTTGATGCTGTGCTCGACGGGGCTCTGGCAATTGCGGGCAGACAGGTCAGTGAATCTGAACGTATAAAATTTAGCATTATTACAATGGGGAAAGCCGGCGCCCAAGAGATTAACTATATTTCGGATGTAGATGTAATCTATTTAGCTGCTGAAAACAAAAACGAAACTGAAGCCGAATTAGAAAATGAATCCGGCAGTATCGAAAATAGCAAAAATGCTGATTCCGTTTTAGATGAAGCAAAGCTAATTGAAATCGGGACGAAAATCGCTTTCGAAATTGCAAAAATTGTTAGTGCTCCTGGGGAAGTGCCCGCACTGTGGGAACTTGATCCGAATCTGCGTCCGGAAGGGAAAGACGGTCCGCTGGTGCGCACACTTGATTCTTATCTGAGCTATTATCAGCGTTGGGCAAAAGGATGGGAATTTCAAGCTTTGCTCAAAGCACGTCCAGCAGCAGGAGATTTAACGCTTGGCTCAAAGCTAATCGCTGGTGTGCAAGAGGGGATCTGGAATGTGGCGCAGCGAGAGAGCTTTGTTGCAGAATCGCAGGCAATGCGGCGGCGTGTGCTTGATCTTGTTCCTGCAAAGGAGGCGCCGCGCCAACTTAAACTTGGGAAAGGCGGATTGCGCGATATCGAATTTACTGTCCAGCTGCTGCAGCTCGTTCATGGACGAACTGATGAATCTTTGCGGGTTTGTGCTACGCTCGACGGCTTAGCTGCGCTTAGTGATGGCGGATATATTTCCCGCGCAGACGCAGCGAAATTGGCGCAGTATTACAAATTCTTGCGGGTACTTGAACATCGGATTCAGCTTTATCGCTTCCGTCGTTCACATCTTGTACCGACGGCGCAGCTGCAGCTGCAGCGAATTGCACGAAGTCTGCGGAAAAGTATTCCGGGGATTTACAGCGGAGAAGATCTTGAGCGGTATTGGCAGCAGGTTCGCGGCAATGTGCGTGCCTTGCATTTGGAAATCTATTATCGTCCATTGATTCCGGCTGTAGCAAAACTTAGCGCTGATGATGCGGCGCTGGAACCGGAAGCGGCAAAAGCACGGCTTTCGGCAATCGGTTATCGCGACCCGCGGGGAGCTTTAATGCAGATTAGTGCGCTTACAGCAGGAATTACGCGCACAGCTCTCATTCAGCGGCATTTACTGCCGGTGCTGATTGGGTGGTTTGGTGCTGGAGCTGATCCGGATCAAGGATTGCGTTCATTTCGGATTCTTTCCGAGCAGATGGGGGCAACTTCCTGGTATTTACGCACATTGCGGGACTCCGGCACTGCAGCAAAACGCCTCGCGAAGATTCTTTCTTGTTCGAAATATCTTGCGCAGGAGCTTCCCAAACTTTCGGAAGCAATCTCCTGGCTTGATGACGATGCTTTACTTCTTCCGCGTTCTGCTGAAGAACTGCAGGAAGAACTTGATGCACTTCTTTCGCGGCGTACGGAACCATCTGAAATCGCAATGGCGGGGCGGTATTTGCGGCGAAAAGAATTGTTGCGCACAGCTTTAGCGCAAGTACTAGGCCTAATTGATGAACGGCAGGTGCAGAGAGTAATCTCAGCTGCCGGTGATATTGCAATTGCGGGAGCGCTGCGGGCAGCTGAATGTAAATTTCGGCAAAAATATTGTGTCTCCGAGCTGCCGTTCGAATTTGCTGTGATTGCACTAGGGCGTTTTGGCGGAAATGAGCTGAGCTATGCTTCAGACGCTGATGTGATTTTTGTCCATCGTCCGTTTTTATCTGACAGCGTTTTATCTCACACTGTTTTATCTGACAGCGGCGAAATAAAAACAAATAACGAAAATGTACAGCCGGCTGATGTCTGTGCAGATAGTTCGCGGTTGAATCCTGCACAGCTAAATATTACGCAGTCAGATAGTGCACAGCTCGATAATGATCAGCTTGCAATTGAATTTACACGTGATGTGCTGAATTTTCTGAACGATCCTGGCAGCGAGCCAACCTTTGAGATTGATACGAGATTGCGTCCGGAAGGGAAAAATGGTCCGCTTTCACGTTCCCTTGCAAGTTATGCTCAGTATTATGAACGTTGGGTGGAGCTTTGGGAACGGCAGGCACTATTGCGGGCACGTTTTTGCGGCGGCAGCACAGAGTTGGGGAAAGATTTTTGCAGCTTATCGATTCTTTGCGGTATCCCGTTAATGGGCTTAGTGAAAGTGAAATCCGGACGATTCGCACAATGAAGGTGCGGATAGAAAATGAGCGAATTCCGCGCGGTGTTGAATCGGTGCGGCATTTAAAGCTTGGCCCGGGAGGATTAAGTGATATTGAGTGGCTCGCACAGTATCTGCAGCTGATTTCGGCAAAAGAAAATGTGAATCTGCAAACTGCAAGCACGCTTGAAGCTTTAACTGCTGCAAGCACCGCAGGTTTACTTACCGAAACAGACAGTCAGGTACTGCAAGAAGCATGGATTCTTGCTTCGAATTTACGCGACGCAAATTTTCTTGGCACCGGCAGAGGGCAGGCTTCAAAAGTTGATGTGATCCCGCTCGACGTAAATGAATTTGCTGCCGTCGCGGCAATTATCGGATATTCTCGGGAACGGCGGAAAGATTTATATGATGATTATCTGCGTCTTGCGCGGAAATCCCGTGAGATTATGGTGCGGGTTTTCTATGGTGATAACTGAAAAGAGTTTTCAGGGATAAAACCTGCATTTAAAGTTATGTGTTACAAGAAAAAATGCTTGCGGACCAGCTTAAAACAAAAAGCTTGTATTGTTCCAACGAGCGTTATCGTACTTTTGAAAGGAAATCTTTCGTGCGCGGATGCTGCGGATTTTCAAAAATCTGCTCTGGTGCGCCAGATTCAACGACAATTCCAGCATCCATAAAAAGTACGTGGTCTGATACTTCACGGGCAAATCAATTTCATGGGTTACCACAATCATTGTGGTTCCGGTATACGCTAAGTCTTGCATTACGGAAAGAACTTCATCAACAAGTTCTGGATCGAGTGCAGAGGTTGGCTCGTCGAATAACATTAGCTGCGGATTCATTGCTAATGCGCGGGCAATTGCTACGCGTTGCTGCTGTCCGCCCGATAATTCGGCAGGGTAGTGCGAAGCTCTTTCGGAAAGCCCAACGCGTGCAAGTAACTCCCGAGCCTGGATTGCGGCTTGTTCTTTTTCTTTACCAAGCACATGAATTGGAGCTTCCATCACATTTTCAAGTGCATTCATATGCGGAAAGAGATTGAAGCGCTGGAATACCATTCCGATTTGTGCACGTTGGTGTGCAATCTGCTTTTGATTCAGCTCGTGGAGTTTGCCGTTTTTCTCGGTGTACCCAATTTGTTCTCCATTGACTGAAATTTTTCCAGCCTGGATTTTTCGAGCTGGTTGATGCAGCGCAAAATTGTAGATTTTCCAGATCCGGAAGGGCCGAGTATTGTGCAGACTGATCCGGTTGGCACATCAAATGAGACGCCTTTCAGCACATGCAGATTGCCGAAAAACTTATGTACGTTTTGCACACTAACCATTGGGCTGCAGGGATTATCGGATTGCATTGTCATTCCTAGAAGTAAAGCTATGCTGTGAATTTGGAAAATCTGGAGAATCTGGAAAATTAGGGAGTATATTCAATGAACGGATCACGGTAAATTGTTTCAGCGCGATTGATAGCTTCCTGCCTTGCGGTGCGCAGTTTCTTTGCCCGTTTTGTCTGCATTTTGCTGCCTTGATATTCCATTGTTCCTTTTCCGTAATACTGTTCGAGATAGTGCTGCCCAACCATTAGGATTGAAGTGATTACCAGGTACCAAAATGCGGCCACAAGCAGATAGGGTATTGGTTTGAAAGTTGAACGCCCAATAGCGTTTGTGAAATAAGTCAATTCAAGAGTGAATGGCACTGCAGTTACCAACGATGTTGTCTTTAACATCGAAATAGTTTCATTTCCTGTTGGCGGAATGATTACGCACATTGCCTGCGGTAAAACGATTCTCCGCAAAATTTGTCCATTGCTTATGCCAAGGGCTTTTGCGGCTTCTTCCTGCCCGGAATCTACGGAATTCAGCCCTGAACGCACGATTTCAGAAAGGTATGCACCCTCGTTTAATCCCAATCTGAGTACTGCGCAAATAAACATTGTGTGCTGCATATTTGCCAGCACTTTATAGGGTTCAAAGGTGAAGAAATTGATTGATGTAAAAGGGATTCCAAATTTTATTTAAACATTTCACGATGCTGTGCGGTAAAAGTTTGAATCGATTCAATCTGGCGTTCAACTTCTTTACGTGCCGGACCGCCGATTACTTTACGCCCATTTACGCATGTGTTTAATTCGAGCGCATCATAGATGTCGGTTTCGAAACTATCGCAAACGGCACGGAAGTTTTCAAGCGAGAGTGTTTCAAGTGTTCTTCCGCTCTCGATACAGATGTTCACAAGTTTGCCGACAATCATATATGCATCACGGAAAGGCATCCCTTTCCGGACAAGATAATCTGCACAATCAGTGGCGTTAATGAACCCATAAGCGGCAGATTTGCGCATATTTTTGGTATTTACCGTCGCTGTTGCAAACATTGCCCCAAATACTGGAAGGCACTGTTTTACGGTATCAATTGCGTCAAACACGGGCTCTTTATCTTCTTGCATATCTTTGTTGTACGCAAGCGGAAGTGCTTTCATTACGGTTAAAAGCGTGATGAGATCACCGTAAACACGCCCGGTTTTGCCGCGAACCAGTTCCGCCACGTCTGGATTCTTTTTTGCGGCATAATTGACGATCCGGTGGAGTATGCGTCGTCTAATTCAAGGAATCTGAATTCCCCGGTGCACCAGAAAATTATTTCTTCAGAAAATCGTGAAAGATGCATCATGATAATTGAAGTTGCGCTGATGAATTCGATTGCAAAATCGCGATCAGAAACGGAGTCAAGACTATTTTCAGTCGGTTTGCTAAACCCGAGGTCAAAAGCTGTAGAAAAACGGTCAATCGGGTAGGTTGTGGCTGCTAACGCACCTGCCCCAAGCGGGGATTCATCCATGCGCACTAAACAATCTTCAAGCCTTGTGATATCGCGGCGGAACATATTTGCGTAAGCCATAATATGGTGTGCGAAAGTAGTTGGCTGAGCGTGCTGGAGGTGAGTAAAACCGGGCATTACCGTATCGAGATGCGCTTCGGCTTTTGAAATTAACACTTCTTCAAGGTCGAGTATTAATTCGCGGATTGCAATGATTTCTTTCTTTAGGTGGAGCCGTAAATCGAGTGCGACCTGATCGTTTCTGCTGCGGGCTGTGTGGAGTCGTTTTCCGGTATCGCCGATTCTTGAGGTGAGCAGGCGCTCCACATTCATATGGATGTCTTCGTTTTCAAGTGAAAACTCAACCTGATCAGCTTCAATATCGTGCAAAATTAGCTGCAGCGCCGCAATAATTTTTTCTGCTTCTTCAATTTCAATAATTCCTTGTGCGCCCAGCATTTTTGCGTGTGCAATGCTGCCGGTAATATCTTCATGATACAAGCGTGCGTCGAAAAGAATCGAGGAATTGAAATCGTTTACGGCGGTATCGGTTTCTTTTTGGAAGCGTCCGGCCCAAAGCTTCATTATTTTTCCGTTCTGATGTAGTTGGGTTTGTCTTCGGTGAATCTTGAATGATTTTTAAAGACAAACCCAGCTTTTAGTTTTTTAATTCTTCAGATTATTCATTGTAATTAATTATGTAATTAATTATCGAGCAGACCCTGTGCAAGCATTGCTTGAATCTTGACTGGCAAGCCGTAGAGATTGATGAATCCCTGTGAATCCATTTGGTCATAATCGCTTTCGTCAAATGTGGCGATTTCTTCACTATAAAGCGAGTTTGGCGACCATACGCCTGCAGTGATGATATTTCCCTTGTAGAGCTTGAGTTTTACTGTGCCCGTCACTTTCTCTTGCGTCTTATCGACGAAAGCTGAAAGTGCTTCACGCAGCGGAGTGAACCATTGCCCGTTGTAAACAAGATCTGCGAAAGTGAGTGCAAGTTCTTCTTTCTTGTGTGCGGTGAGTTTGTCAAGCGTAACTGTTTCAAGTACTTCGTGAGCGCGGTAAAGGATTGCTCCGCCCGGTGTCTCATAAATGCCGCGGCTTTTCATTCCAACCAGCCGGTTTTCAACAAGATCAAGCAGCCCGATTCCATTTTCTCCGCCGAGTTTATTTAGCTCGGTAATGATTTCGGCGCAGGTTAACTTTTCACCGTTAAGAGCTGCCGGTGTGCCTTGTACGAATTCCAGTGTGAGATATGCGGGGAGTCTGGGGCAGTGAATGGTGAAACACCTAATTCAAGGAAACCTGGCTTGTCGTATTGCGGTTCATTGCCGGGGTTTTCAAGGTCAAGCCCTTCATGTGAGAGGTGCCAAAGGTTCTTATCCTTTGAATAATTGGTTTCACGGTTAATTTTGAGCGGTATATTGTGTGCTTCGGCGTAGTTGATAGCATCTTCGCGGCTGCGGATATCCCAGACCCGCCACGGAGCGATAATCGGCATATTCGGGGCAAAGGCTTTGATTGCAAGTTCAAAACGTACCTGGTCATTACCTTTTCCGGTGCAGCCGTGAACAATCGCATCTGCATTTTCCGCAAGCGCAATTTCGACGAGCCGCTTTGCGATCACTGGACGGGCAAAAGCGGTTCCGAGCAGGTAACCCTCATATTTTGCGCCGGCTTTCATGGTCGGAATAATGTATTCGTCAACGAACTCATCTACCAAATCTTCAATATAAAGTTTTGCAGCTCCGGTTTTTAGTGCTTTTTCTTCAAGACCTTCCAGTTCTGAGTCGCCTTGTCCGACATTTGCGGCTACTGCGATTACTTCGCAGTTATTATAATTCTCTTTTAACCACGGGATGATTACGGAAGTGTCTAGTCCGCCAGAGTAGGCGAGAACTACTTTCTTGATTTCTGACATATTTACTCCTTAAAAGCTTTTAGTATAAATATACGTTATTGTGTATATAATTCCAAAATTAAATAAAATTTATTTTGTGGCAATTGCTGCATGCAGCGAAAAGGAGAAAATAAAAGCCGCTTAACCTGCGGACGAACTCAAGTTAAGCGGCGAAAATATTTCGGAAGCGGTAAAAGTTTAAAGATCCCAGTAGAGCGCATACTCATATGGGTGCGGACGCTGTGCAAGCGGCGCAATCTCTTTCTCGCGTTTGTATTGAATCCAAGTCTGAATCAAATCTTCGGTAAACACATCACCTTCGGTGAGGTAATCATAATCAGCTTCAAGTGCGCGCAGCGCATCCTCAAGTGAACCTGGCAGCTGCTTAATCTGTGCATGTTCCGCTGGCGGAAGCTCATAAAGGTCTTTATCAATCGGATCATCTGGTTCAATCCGATTCTTAATTCCATCTATCCCCGCCATCAACTGCGCTGCAAAAGCTAGATACGGATTCGCCGACGGATCTGGAGTACGATACTCAACACGTTTTGCTTTCGGTGAAGATCCGGTTACTGGAATTCGAATACAGGCAGAACGGTTACGTGCAGAATAAACAAGATTTACCGGAGCTTCAAAACCCGGCACTAACCGGTGGAAAGAATTAACCGACGGATTTGTGAAAGCTAATAGCGAGGGAGCATGTTTGAGCAGCCCGCCGATGAACCAACGAGCCAAATCTGAAAGCCCGCCATAACCTTTCTCATCATAGAAAAGCGGCTCGCCATTCTTCCAGAGTGAATGATGGCAATGCATTCCCGAGCCATTATCTCCAAACAGCGGCTTCGGCATAAAAGTTGCCGTTTTTCCAGCTTGGAATGCAGCATTTTTAATCACGTACTTAAACTTCATCATGTCATCAGCTGCCGCAAGCAGTGAGTTGAAAGTATAGTTGATTTCCTGCTGACCGCCAGTGCCGACTTCATGATGTTCACGCTCAATATTTAATCCAACCTGTTGGCAAATAGCCGTCATTTCATCGCGCAAATCAGCAAGCTGGTCATTCGGCGAAACCGGGAAATACCCGCCCTTAATACGGGTCTTATAACCAAGATTTCCTCCGTCTTCTGCTTTATCAGTATTCCACCATGCTTCCTTTGCGTCGAGCTCATAGAAGGACTTTTGGGGTGAATCTCCAAAGCGAATCGAATCGAAAATATAGAACTCAGCCTCAGCGCCAATGTACGATGTATCGGCAATACCGGTTGAACGCAGATATTCTTCTGCCCGCGCAGCAATATTCCGCGGATCACGACGGTAGCTCTCACCAGTAAAAGGATCAACTACTGAACAATTAATCGCCAATGTTTTCCGCTTGCGGAAAGGGTCAAGAAACGCTGTTTGCAAATCAGGAATCAGCTTCATATCCGATTCATGAATTTCAGTAAAACCGCGAATCGATGATCCGTCGAACATCAATCCCTCGGTCAAAATATCGGCTTCGAATGCGTGGACCGGAATTGCAAAATGCTGCATTACGCCAGGCAAATCACAGAATCGAATATCAATAAATTCGATTTCTTCATTTTTAATAAAAGCGATAGCTTCGGAAACAGACTTAAACATCGAGCTAACTCCTTGACTTCACAAACTTATTTGCAATTCGAGCAAACGGGCAAACCGAAAGATTTTGCTGGAATCAACGAACGATGCAGGCATACATTGATTTTCTAATGTATATCATGCGTCAATTCCACAATTAGAAATTTTAGCGTACAAAACGATACAGTTTCGCATTTGCACAAATCTCGGACAATGCCAGCGCAGATACGGAAATGGGCAGACCAAGCTCCGGAAAAAGATGAGAACTTCAGCCAATACCTGCAGCAGTAAAGCAAAAATAAACAAGTTATTTCAGCAATCTATAATCCGGATTTTATCAGCTTTGGCTATTGTGCAGATACACTTGCGGGCTGAAGTCAGCCAATGTATCACACGCCGGCATTACTTCAACCCGCAGCAGAAATTTCTGCAGCTCACAAGCTGCAACACTTAAAATAATTCGCAAATTATCCGCGCATCGCCCGGCGATTTGCCCGGGCTTTCATCGGATCAATTCCCTTTGGAATCGGAAGTGAATTTGTGCGCACTGCGCTAAGGCGATTGGTTAGTGCAGCAACTTCTTGGTTCGTAATCTGTTTTGGCAGCTTCCGCATTGCTCGCTGCAACTTCGCAATCGGTACCTGCCCATCTTCCATCCCAACTTGAATTACGGAAATTGGTGCTGAAGGAGCAACACGTTTAATCGCCTGGCGTTCTTCGCGAATCAACTTTTGGATACCAGCTCCGGATCCTTCCGATACCAGCACTACTCCCGGACGCCCGACTGCACGAAAAACAAGATCTTTCGTCCGCGGATTAAAACGAACCGGTTCTTCTGAAATTGCCCAGCCGCGTTTGATTTGCCCCATAACTGCAGCGGAAGCGCCAGGCATATTCTCAATTTGCTTATAGGAAGCACGCTTTACTAATTCAGTAAGGAATAGCAGCGGACAAATTATCGCAAACATCAGACCGAAAATTAAGCTGAAAATCCAATTTTTTGTGAATACACCAAGGAGAATTGCGAGAACGATAATCCCAAAAATACTCCAGCCAGTGCCCAGCCGGTCCACGGATAGGTTTTTTGGATACGCGATATGCATCTGCAAGATATGACCACCAACGCTTCTTCTTTGGCTTCTTTGGTTTTATTTGTTTATCTTCAGACTTCGCCATTTTCAGAAATCCCCTTTAATTCCGACTAATTTTGCGCACAATTACTTCTTGAGTCTAGTTGAAACAGATAATTTGTGCCAAATATTTTCCGTCGGTTTATATTCCAGTTTGTTCGCGTCGGATTTATTTCGCACCATATTTCTTTGATATCTATGCGATCCGAACCTGTTAATTCCTGTTATTTTTTGATTTTACAAGAACCGCAATTGCAGTGGAAGCTGCCATCAGGAAACCTGCTGCAGCCGGTACATAAAATCCGGCATGGAGACTAATCTCCACTACTTGTCCGGCTGTAATTGATGCGATTGAAACACCAAGTACATTCATCGATCCAAGCGCTGTTACGGCTACAGCACTGCCGCCTTTTGGTGCGCTATCTCCAGCAAGAGTAAAGATTGCGACGGATGGCGGACCAATCATCATGCCTGTGATGAATAATACGATAATCATCATTGCCGGAGAGACAATCAACGAACAGACGGCTGCGCCGATACCTACGCCAAGTGCGCCGAAAATAATACGCCGTTCTGATGTAATATGCTTCGGAATAAACACTGCTCCGAGTGCGGTAAGTGCAGCGCCGAGCCCTTGGAACGCATAAACCAGACCAGATTTTCCGGCAATGCCAAGATTCTGCATAAAAGCAGCAAGTGCTGCTTGTATTGAACCGAAAAACATGCCCAGACAAAACATTGCTATCAGCGGCACAATCACTGCACGCATCACAACAAAAAAGCCTGGACGTATTTCACCCGGAGTAAGAACAACCGGTTTTGTCGCGTGCTTTGAAAGTGCAAACGGGATTACGCAAGTAATAATAATCACTGCTGTAACCGCAAGGGGCGCAAGCGGTGAAATTGCAGCTGCCATAATTCCGACGAAAGCCGGACCGAGCACAAAAGACAGCTCATCAATCGTTGACTCCCAGGAGAGCGCTGTGGCGAGCTGGGGAGCAGTATTCGTAATTTCATACCAACGAACACGTGCAAGCGCCCCAATAGGGGACGTTGTAAAACCGACGATTCCAGCCAGCACTGAAAGCAGCAGCAAGTCAGCGTAACCAAAATAAACCGTGCAGATAATCCCAACTATTGCGGTAAAACTAATCGGAGCTGCAATAAGAAGCGGCAGACGCTGCCCGTATTTATCAGAAATTCGACCGATAATTGGATTGCCGATACCGGTTGCGATTGCGTGTACGGCAGAAACAATTGCTGCATTCGCAACAGAACCTGTCACTACGGTCACTAAGGTCAGGATGGCGATGATATTCATTGCCAGCGGCATCCGCCCAAGGAAAGATATCACCATCTCACGCCCGCCCATTAGACGTGGTAAATCACGGTAATTACTGAATATCGCGAATATTGACCGACTTTTGCGCAAAAATCCCTCACTCAAATAAATAAACAAGATAACGGCGATACTGCGTTATCTTACTTGCAAGTAAACTCAAATAACTTTACCGAAACTTTGAATTAAAATTGCAGTTTAATGAGTTAGGTACCCCACCGTTGGAATAAATGCTCAACCAAAGTATTTCTGGTTTGCTGCTGCGCGTACTTGCGCTTGAATCTTTTCGTACAAGTCAGATGTTTCTTTTAAGAGATCTATTATTGAGCAATCTAAAGTGTCGGCTATTTGCAGCAGTGTGTTTAAACGCGGATTAGCGGGAGTGCGCGTCTTTCGATTCGCAAGACCAGCCTCAATTATTTGATAATGCGAACGGTCAATTGACGCCTTGTATGCGACCTGTTCTTGCGAAAGGTGAAGTTCTTCGCGGCGTTTTCGAATTGTTTTTGCAAGCGATTTCGCTATTAGTCTTTCAATCTCGCTATGTTGACTCATGATAAACATGTTTAAGGGGTTTCCTGCTTATTACTGCAGGGTATACCCCTCATCTCTGTGACTTTTGCAGAACTGAAATGAACAAACGAATCGAAAACTGTTTTGGGTTGTGCGGTATCGATAAAGCGGCATCGATAAGTATGCGGCGGCGAATTTATTTCATCAGATGTTTCACAAAGATTCGATGCTGATAACAAGAATCTTAGTTGGGATTAGTTTGCGGCTCCCGCTCCGGGAAAACCGAGTTGGCGCCAGGCTTCATATACAGCAATCGAAGCTGAATTGGAAAGATTTAGTGAACGACGTGCTGGAAGCATTGGAATCCGCAATAATTTAGTGATTCGGGAGTCATCTAGAATCTCTTGCGGCAGCCCAGTGGGTTCTGTGCCAAAAAGTAGAATATCGCCGTCGTGATATTTTTCCGCAGCATAGTTATTTTCAGTATGTGAAGTAAACGCAAAAATTCGGGCTTCACTGCCGAAATATTCTTTTGCAGCTTCCCACGAGGGATGAATCTGCAAATCTGCTAAATCGTGGTAATCAAGTCCGGCACGTTTCAGATGCGTATCAGCAAAATTGAAACCGAGCGGTTCAATTAAATGCAAAGTTGCTCCGGTGCAGGCGGCAAGCCGAATCGCGTTGCCTGTGTTTCCGGCAATTACTGGGTTATGAAAGACGAAATGCAGCATTCTAAATTAATTTCTTTCAGATTCGATTAACAAACGGTAAATTTCGCGGGTGTGCCGCGCAGCTTTTCCAGGCATCGCAAAACTCTGCTTTCGCGGTCGGCGGAAAGCAGCAAAACGAAAATTTTAATTTTGGTGGGTAACAGTAATCCTTGCGCGGGCGATTGTATGGAATAGCGCCGCAAATGCGGCGGCTGCAGGTGAAGTATTTTCGGGGTCGATTTCAAGACTCGGAACATCGAGAGCATGGACAGCGAAAATGTAGCGGTGCGGGCGGTCGCCAGCCGGCGGATTAGCGCCGTAGTACGAAGGTTCATTGATATCATTGCGGATATGCGTCGCTGGACCAGGCAGAAATAAATCAGATTTTCCGGCATTGAACGGCAGCGAGGTTACATCGCCAGGCACATCGATAACCGTCCAATGCCAGAAACCAGATGGAGTTGGGGCGTCAGGATCAAAGCAGGTTATCACAAAACTTTCTGTTTCCGGCGGGAATCCTTGCCAAAACATATCCGGAGAAGAGTTTCCTCCTTCGGCGAGTAGTCCGCAAGGCATCGGTTCCCCGTCGCGCATAATTTCACTGCGAAGTTCGAAACTTGGAACAGGAGGAAGCTGATCATATGGGTCTGGAGCAATTGGGCGTTCTAAATTCATATTTTTAGAGTATCCATTTGTGTACTTGATAGCTAGTTAAATGCTGCGCTTAATTTGTTTTAAATATCGCGGGAGCAGTTTCGCAATCAGGTTTCGCGGGTAATTTATTTTGCAGCATATTTATTGTTTTACAGTATCGGATTTTCCGACAATCAGCGTGTTGCCGAAAACAGCGAATTATGCATATGGGATTATGCGCTGATTTGCCGGCACTGCATCTGCACTGCTGACGCATCCGGATAATGCGGTATAAATGCGAAATATTCCGCAGATGTGATAATCGAATGATATTATGCAACGTCTGTAATGTCAGATTTCCCGCAAAATATTTTATTCTGAATTTTATCCAATTTATTTTTAGTGCAGCGGTGACTCGTAGTTCGGGTAAATCTTCGCAGCTGTTTTTGGAAAATGCCTGGCAGCAAAGAGGCTTTTCAGCTAATACCGAAGCGTGAAGAATAGCTGGGATTTTTTCACTATTCAGATACGCTTGAGAGCAATAAACGTGAAATGTTCTGATTTTGAATACGATGTTGGAGGAAAATTGCTCAACCCGAAGTTACTTTTTAAACTCGTGACGGTTGCCGGACCGGCGATATTTAAGATTGTCCGCAAATACGGACCGCAGCTGCGTGAAATGCATCAGCGCAATCCAGAAATGTTTCAGCGTGTTACCGGGAAAATCGGGGCGATTGCAAATGCCCGAAAGAGTGAACTAAGCCCGGAAAATCTTGGTAAGCGTGTTGAGATTCTCCGTGAGCAAATCACTTATCTTTATGCTTCTGCAAATAATTCAGAAGTTGCCGAACAGACGCGGAAATGGCGTACGGAATTAGCGGGGATTCAGAAATCTATTCCGCTTCTTGAGGCGATGGCGCAGAAAAATCGAAAAATTGAGATGAAACTGCTTAATGAACGGATTGATAAATTATCGGCAGAAATTATTGCCGCAAATATTGCGGATCAAGTCGAGGATGCAGAGCTTGACGATACCGGAAAAACAAACGATCGATTTTTCCGTGACGATACTGCATACTGAGCACACTGGGGGTGCTGCGCATACTGACCATGCTGGATATGCTGAGCATACTAGGGCGGGGAGTATTAACGGAGAGCGTTAACGGAGAGTGCTAAATCGTTTTTAGATATTTGCGGGTGCCTGATTTGAACTGCTCTCCGTTAGCTGGATTGCAGAATTAGTTTTCAATTAACGGAGGAGCAGTTCAAGTCAATTCGCAATTTATGTGAGATTAGTGCGAGTAATTGCGTTAATAGGTTAATCCAGACCCAGTGCGCGGGCGATATTCGGCGGAAAAAGTTTGGCCCTTTCAGCACTTTTCCATCTTCACGGTAGATAGGTTTCCCGTCTGTGCCAAGTTTTGAAAGATTTGAAGCTTGAACCTGCGCTAATACTTTCGCGAGCGGGATTCCCATCTCAAGCGCCATCCCGTATATAACGTAAACCAGGTCAGCCAGTGCGTCAGCAGTTTCGACGACATCACGGTTTTGATTGTCTAATTCTACTGCTTCTTTATACGCAGTTTCGATTTTTGTGCGGGCTTTCTGGCCGTAAATCGCACCTACTAATTCCGAGAATTCTTCAGCGATGAGATTCATCCGCATACCGACTCGTTCACGGCGAACATTTGGTCCATCTGCAGCAATCGGAAGATTGTAAGTTTTGTGGAATTCCCGTACAAGAGATTCGGGGTTTTCAGAATTTACTGCTGCTTTTTGCATATGTGCTCCTGAATCTATTAATAATTTTGCTAATTTTGATTTGCAGTTTCAAAAAGATTTGTTCTATCTAATGATAGACATGGGAGAGATGATATTTAACTTGCTGTAAATCACACTCTCCAAGGGGATGAGAATTGGAAAATTGTGAAGAAGGGTGATAGATTATTACCCGTTGCAAACGCAAACGTGCTGCGCGGGTGGCGGAATAGGCAGACGCGCTAGCTTGAGGTGCTAGTCCACATATTACGTGGGTGGGGGTTCAAGTCCCCCTCCGCGCACGTTTTAATGTCTCGCGAGATAGTTTCGGCTATGTCGCGAGACATTTTATTTTCAGACTGTGCATAGACTCTTGGGGCTTGGGCTATTTCGCCACCACTTACGTAGTCTCGTGCCCGTATCGTCGCCGACGGGTGTAGTCCTGTAGTCCGAAAATACGGAAAGTTCTTTTGTTTGGGTCCAGTTTGGTCGGTTCCAAGCGGTGTTTTTGCATAGCGGTCAGGTTTGATCTATACAAAAACACCGCTTTCCACCCCGAACAGACACCGGCTTTTTATTCCGCTAAGCCGAACAAATGTGAAGAGTCGTTAAAGTCGATTTCGCCACCAGTTCCGTGTGTTCGTGGGGATTTCGCCGTCAGTTACGTAGTCTCGTTCCTGTTCCGCTATCGTCTGGCGTATTCTCGCAGCTTGAAGAACCCAGAACACCAACAATTAACAACACGAGCAGCTTCCCTCTACGTAACTGGTGGCAAGAAGTGGAAAAGTTACGTAACTGGTGGCGGGAACTCAAGTTCCTTACGTAAGTGGTGGCAAGAACTCAGTCTGTATTTTTCACCGTCGAAAGTATTTGCGTTTATGCTGGTCACAGGATCACAGGAACGACGGATTTCCCGTCAGGAAATAAAACCGCGCATTTTGCCGCCAGTTACGTTAAAAAATGCTGATTTCGCCACCAGTTACGTAAGTGAAAGTAGATCTTGCCGCCAGTTACGTGCGCTCACGGGGAATATGCCATCACTTACGTAACCTTGCAAAGATCCTGCCGCCGCTTACGTCAGCCAATACCCGCGGAGAAACAAAATATGCAGCACCCTCTTAGTTGGGTCAAGTTTAGCCGGGTCCAAGCGGTGTTTTACGCGGCAGTTAAACATACCTGCACAAAACACCGCTTTCCACCCGAACAAACACCAGCTTCATCACGCCAACACATACAAAATTGTGAAGCGCCCGGAAGCTGATACTTGCGGCATAACAAAATGAAAAACGCCCTTTTAGCTGCGGGCTGCAATAAATTCAAGCAGCGTACGCAGCATCACTCCGGTTCCGCCCTTTGGGGTATACCCATAAGCAGCGCCGCGGTTGAACGAGGGACCGGCAATGTCAATATGCCCCCATGGCGTATCTCCCACAAATTCCTTCAGGAATATCCCGGCAACCAGCATTCCGCCATAACGGGATCCGGAATTTTTCAGTGTCGCAATATCCGATTTGAGACTTTCGCGAAGCTGCGCTGGAAGCGGCATTGCCCATGCTTCCTCATCTGCAGAATTAGCTGCAGCCACGATTTCGTCACGAATTGTGTCGGTACCCATCACTCCTGTAATCCGTTCGCCGAGCGCAACCATCTGTGCGCCGGTGAGTGTTGCAATATCGATAACCGCATCTGGTTTTTCTTCGGCTGCCATAATCAAACCATCAGCCATCACGAGACGGCCTTCAGCGTCAGTGTTATTGATCTCTACGGATTTACCATTTCGGTAAACAATTACATCGTCTGGGCGGGAAGCAGCAGCAGAAACCATATTTTCAGCTATGCACAGCCAACCGACAATCTTTACTGGTGTATTGAGTTTCGCTGCAGCAATGACAGTTTCGAGTACGGTTGCCGCTCCGCACATGTCGGTTTTCATCTCGGTAATGTGAGCTGCCGGCTTAAGCGAGTATCCGCCAGTGTCGAATGTAATCCCCTTGCCGATGAGAGCGACGAATGACTTCGCATTTTCTGGCGCCCACTCCAAGCGTACCAAACGCGGCGGTACAGCCGAGCCTTTCCCAACTGCAGCGAGACCAGCGAGTTTTTCTTTTTCCAGATCTTCGCCTTCGTAAATCTTTACACTCACGCCAGCTGCTTTCGCTGCTTCGGAAGCAAAATCTGCAAATGTCTGCGGGGTGAGGTCGTTTGCCGGAGTATTGGTTAAATCACGTACATGATTCATTGCTGTTGTGATGATTTTTGCTTGCGCAAGCAGAGATTCCGAATCCACGTCAAGGTCGGTGATGATGTTAATCTGTGTGATTGCCTGATCGGCATTCTGTAAATACTTGTTGAAAGTGTACGCGCCAAGGAGTGCGCCTTCAGTGATTGCGGAAAGTTCTGCCGCACTCTCGTGCGGAAATTCGATGGTGAGAGATTCCTTTCCTGCGGCGGCGCGAGCTGCAGCTCCTGCGCCTTGACGCAGTTCGTCGCGCTTTAATTCGCCAAGGCCTACTGCGTAAACGATGGAACCATCTACAGCGAGTTTCGTGATTTCCCCGGGATTCGTACCGGCTTCCAATGTGTCGATTCCGTTTGCTACAGCTGTTGTGAAATCACAAACACCCTTAATAGTAGCGCGGTCGTTTCCGTCTTTTTGTAGACGCCTACTGCAAGAATCTGTGTTTGTGCATAAATTTCGTGATCAGCGGACTTTGCAAATGTAATCTTTGGCATGAGAGGGTTTCACCTTTCTGTTGAAAATTCAGTGTTTAAGTACAATAAATCTGTGCTGGCTGGAGGTTCACACTTTGGTTTAGCGATTTTACTGACTCCAGGTTTAGTTTGCTGCAGTTTCCCGATCGGCTTTCTTTGCTCCATGCGGAAATTCTCCGCGCTTGACCATTGGTTTTGGCAGCCGCCACCGCCGCGGGTAGAAGCAGCGGGCAATCATTTGAAATGCGTATCCGCGCGGCACTTGCGATATGCCGAAAATTTCACGTGCGAGTTTCTTTGTGCGGTTTCCGAGATAGACTGCATGCGCACCCATTACAATAAATATTGCGTAAAGGAAAATAGTCAGATATATGGCAGCTTTCGGGAAATAGCTTTGGACAACTACAAGCGGCAAAATCATAAAAGCAAGCGGCATAAACCAACCTGAAATCGGGCCGGACGCATCGATATAGTCGCGTCCCCAACGGCGTACTTTTCCTTTGTGCTGATAAGGCAGATTGTTTTCATCGCCAGTGCGCAAAGCTTCTTGCTGCTTCCGGTAAATCTCATCAGCACGGCGGCGCTCTTCAATTCGGCGTTCTTTCTTTTCCGCTTTCGTCAGATTTGCTTTATTTGCAATTAGCGGACGTTTATTTTTTGCTTCGACGATTTTCCGTTTCGGGGTAGCACTGCCTTTTGGCGGATTGTAACCCTTGGGTAGTTTTTCTGGCTGCGAAGCTTCGTTGCTTGTGCTATCAGTATTGTCATGCCTGGAATTTTTCTTACCGAACACGAATTAACCATTCTCTTTGTTGAACAAAATATAACGAACGTGGTTAAGTCTAGCGTATTTGGCGGGAGAGCGAATTTTTGATTACGATCCGGCAGAACCGGACGGCAGTGAAGATGACTAAACATCTGATTCGGCGAATATGACTAAACGTCTAATTAAACGTAAAAACTTTTAATATGCTGCGGCTTTTGGAAATCGCGCTAGGATAGAGACATGAGTATTGATAATGTTGCCGGCCGGGTGGCCGAAGTTTATTCAAAAACGTTAAAAGAACTGACTGAGCTAGTTGCGATTCCCTCGATTTCCGCAAGTTCTTTCGATCAGTCAGCCTTGGTTGATTCTGCAAATTGGATTGCGGAAAAAACTAGAAAACTTGGGCTGGAAACTGAAGTAATTCAGCTCACTACTGCTGATGGTAAAGTTGGGCGTCCGGCGATTCTCGCAGCGCGCAATGCTGATCCCGGTAAACCAACAGTTTTGCTTTATGCGCATCATGATGTGCAGCCGGTTGGCGAGCTCTCGCTTTGGGATCAAGCTGATCCGTTCAAAGCAGAGGAGCGAGATGGGCGGCTCTTTGGGCGGGGTGCTGCTGATGATAAAGCCGGTGTGATGCTGCATTTGGCGGCAATTGAAGCTGCACAGCCCGGTGTGGGAATCGTACTTTTTATCGAAGGTGAAGAGGAAGTTGGTTCGCCGACTTTTGTTGATTTTCTGGAAGCTTATCGGGAGCGGTTGGCTGCTGACGTAATTATTGTTGCCGATTCGAATAATTGGAAAGTCGGTATTCCGTCGCTTACTACCTCGCTGCGTGGTGTGGTGCAGGTGAGCGCCACTGTTTCTGTACTTGATCATGCCCTCCATTCGGGAGCATATTCCGGGCCGATACTTGATGCGCCGACGATTGCCTGCCGGTTAGTCAGCACTTTGCATGATGAAAATGGTGAAGTTACTGTCGGCGGTTTATTGGCATACGACAATGCGCAGGTAGACTACCCAGAAGCAGATTTGCGGCGGGATATGGGAATGCTGGATGGGGTGCAGCTCACCGGCACTGGTTCGCTGACTTCGCGGCTATGGACTAAGCCGACGGTGACACTGATTGCGATGGATATGACGCCTACTGCGAAAGCTTCAAATACTTTGCTTCCGAGCTGTAAGTTTGTGCTTTCCCTGCGTGTAGCTCCGGGGCAGGATTCGCGTGAAGCCGGTGCGGCATTAGTGAAGCATCTGGAAGAAAATGTACCTTTTGGCGCACATCTTGATGTGCAAATTAACGAGTGCGGGCCTGGTTTTGAAGCCGGTGCGCAAACGGAAGTAACTAAGCTTGCAAAGTGGGCTTTGCGTGAAGCATGGGGTACGGATTCTGTCGATATTGGCGTTGGCGGTTCGATTCCGTTCATTTCTGAACTTGCAAAAGTTTTTCCGGCAGCTGAGATTCTTGTCACTGGTGTGGAAGATCCGGATACTCGAGCACATTCGGCAAATGAATCGCTCGAATTAAGTGACTGGAAAAATGCAATTGTTGCAGAGGCATTGCTTTTAAGCAGGCTTGGAGAATAGTTTCCGTATTTATTCGCTGTGCTGGTGCGGTTGTTCTTTGAACTTACTTACCTGCGAACCAGTATTTGATGAAAAACAACAGTAAGGGTTAAGCGTTTGCGTATTACCGCGATATGCAATCCGCTCTCGTGCCTGCAGTCTGCTGAAGTTGCAGAGATTTTTGCGCAGCAGTGGCTGCAGGCACGGAGTGTGCAAGTGCAGACGAACGAAAATAAAGCTGCAGGTGATTCTGGCAAGTTAGCTGTTAACGCAGAGCATACTGCGGCAGATGCAGTTAAGACTTTCCTTTTTTCGCAAGGCCGTTTTAGTGACGGCGGCGGTACTGGTCTGCGCGCGGCGCTTGCGCATAATTGCTCAGATGCAGATGATGACTATTTACTAATTGATTTGGCGGAGCTGAGCGCGTGGAATGGCGGAGCACAGGCTCCTGTCGGCAGTTCGGCTGCTGTTGGGATGCTGCTTCGCCGTGCTCTGCACGCGAATAAGCGGCAGATTCATATCCATTTACCGCGTTTTTCGCAATACTCTGATCTCGGGCTTGGCTTGCTTTTGGCTTTTAATAATTTGCAGACTGCTGATTTGGGCGGATCTGACTTGTATTTTTGGAACAAAGTGAATTAGCTTCTGAAGCAGGACTTGCAGAATGTGTGAACAATCTGCGTACTGCATTGAGTGAGACCGCACTGACTCTCACTTATAGTGATGAACAGCAATTACTTGGGTTTTCCGGTATGGCAAAATCATGGACAAATTATGGGGTATCTCATGAAGCAGCGCAGGAAGCTGAAACTTTGTTTAGTAAGGTGAGTGCGCGCATTGAGCGGGCTGTTTTCCCGCGGATGCTTTTCACTTCTGCAAAGCAGCAGCCTTTTCCGGCGTCGGCGGCGGTCTTGGTTTCCTCTTTCACTTGTTGGGATACGATCTTTTGGAGGTTAGTCAATTTCTGTTTTCAAACACTGCTTTGGGCAGAGAAATTCGCCGGTCAGTTGCGAAATCAGATTTAGTGTTTTACATTTGTGCGAAACTTGGCGCACAAGTTCCCGGCGGTTTGATTAAACTTAGTGAAGTTGCTGCCGAGTTCGCTGTTCCGCTGGTATTAATTTCCGAGGAAAGTGAGCTGCGCCGCGGTGATTTGCCGCGGTTTGGTCTTGCCGGCAGCTATGATTTGTTTCCTGCCGATACTTCCCGCGGTACTTTTCATACATTTAATTTTGCTGCGGATAATAATGATTCTGTTAAGCGAAATGATTTTTCGTTTAAATATGCGCATACACTGCGGGAAACAGTAAACCGATGTGTAAATACGTGGGGCTGGTAGAGATTTAATTTCGCTGGAGGTAGAAGCAGTGCGGTTTATCTTGGTTGTTTAATATTAATCCATGTAGAGTAGCACTACTTGAATCTTTAGCTATGAAAGGTTATAAATGAGCGAATCTGTTGAGAATGCTGCTCATGGTGTGGATCTCACCGATGTGGCAGCGCAGAAAGTGAAATCGCTTCTTGAACAGGAAGGCCGTGATGATTTGCGCCTTCGAGTGGCGGTACAGCCGGGCGGATGTTCCGGTTTGATGTATCAGCTTTACTTTGATGAGCGTTTGCTTGAAGGGGACGCTACTCGTGAATTCGACGGGGTAGAAGTAGTGGTAGATAAGATGTCTATCCCGTATCTTGATGGTGCAACTATCGACTTTGCAGATTCAATCGAGCGTCAAGGCTTTACCATTGATAATCCAAATGCTAAAGGCACCTGCGCTTGTGGAGAGTCTTTCCACTGAGTTTCAGCAAGCTGCCAAACTGAGAAGAAAATTCGGCTGGCGTTTTGAATATCTTCTCGTTTGGCAGCTTTGCTGCAACTTTCGGCTGCTATCTGAAGGAAAACAATTTTGAATATGCGAAGAATTGCTTCTGCTTTAATTGCTGTTTCGATGCTTGTCGGGTTATCTGCGTGCAGCTCGGATGAAGAGCAGAAAAAACTACACAGTCTGAAGAAAAAGATCAGAAAGCTCCTTGGAAAGATACCAAGCTAACTACTCAGACAAAGAATGGGGTGGTATCGCTCGTCTTTCCGGATACTTTACCGCCAAAGGACCTAGTCGTACAGGTACTCGCGGAAGGGACCGGGAGGAAAGTAACGGAGCAGGATTTTGTGATTGCAAACTATACTGGTCAGGTCTGGGGGAATGAGAAGCATTTTGATTCCTCATTTGAGCGCGGCGCGCCTTCTGGATTTTCGTTGCAGCGGGTGATTCCGGGATGGACGAAAGGTCTTTCCGGGCAGAAAGTCGGATCGAAGGTTGTGGTCATAGTTCCGCCCGAGATGGGATATGGAAAGTCTGGCGGTAATGCCAATGCCGGCATTGGTCCCGATGATGTGATTGCATTTTATGTTGAAATTGCTGACGCATATAGTCTTGATCAAGCGAATGATCCAGCAGCAAAAGTTGAGGCAGATTTAGCAGCACTGCCGGTGGAGATTACTGGAAGTAATGGTAAACCGGTGCAGATTAAGGTAAAAGCAGGGCAGGAGCCGCCAAAAGAACAGCAAATTACGGTGATTGCCCGCGGTAATGGCGAGCTGATTCAAGAAAAAGATTCGGATATTTATATACAGTATGCGATGAAATTCTGGGATAATTCTTCAGGCGAAACCACATACGGTACATCTGGTCCGGAGGCTGTTCCTATGGGAGCGGGGACAATGTTTGATTCGCTTCAGGGTTTGCCTGTCGGGTCGCGGGTGCTAATTACTATTCCGAAGATCGGATCTCCTGGTTCAGAGAAACCAGGTGCAGTAGTCGTTGATATTATCGGGCAGCTTCCGCATCAAAAGCCTGGAAATGCTGAAGATAAATAGCTAAAGCTTAGTAAGCAGCTGCCGGATTACGGAAAATAGTGCAGCCGCGGCTTAGCTTATTGTAAGTGAGGGGTCAACCAATCTTGGTTGACCCCTCACTGCCGTATCTGCTGGAAATTCAACGAGATATCTGATGAATAACTAAATCTGGCCGAATTACTTCAAGACAAGCTTATTTGTATTTGCTTTTGCGTTTTCAAGACGTTCGTTTACGTCCTGCCAGTTTACGATATTCCAGATTGCCTTAACATAATCAGCTTTCACATTCAGGTAATCGAGATAGAAAGCGTGTTCCCACATGTCAAGCATAAACAGCGGGACGGTCGCTACCGGCACACCCTGCTGCTGATCATAAAGCTGGAATGTGCGCAGACCGTGCGAAATCGTATCGTATGCAAGTACCGCCCAGCCTGATCCTTGAATACCGGCAGCAGCGGCAGTGAATTGCTTTTGGAAATCTGCAAATGAACCGAATGCGGCATCGATTGCGGCTGCGATTTCACCTTCTGGCTCGCCGCCGCCATCCGGGGAGAGGTTTTTCCAGAAAATTGAGTGATTTGTATGCCCGCCGAGGTTAAATGCGAGATCTTTTTCGAACTGATTAATTTTTGAAAAATCTCCAGCTTCACGTGCCGCTGCGAGATTCTCAAGAGCAGTGTTCGCACCGGTTACATACGCTTGATGATGCTTATCATGATGCAGTTCCATGATTTTACCGGAAATATGCGGCTCGAGAGCTGCGAAGTCGTATTCGAGTTCAGGCAGAGTATAGATAGTCATTTCGGTTTTCTCCTTCGTGTTGTGAATTTCGCGATGGATAAGCTCACTGTGCATTTATTGCTTCCTCTTACAAGCGAACCATGCCGTCGCGATAGGTCTAAATGCCTAATCTGACTATCCCATTTTATAGTGCGGATTGTTCATTCCGGCAGAATTTTTTCGCAAAGTGCGCCAAAAGCAGAAAATATCCGCAAATTGATGAAAATTTTATTATTTATATCTGCTTCCGATTCCGAGAATCTGTTTTTTCTAGGTAGAATGAATCATATATTCGGCTTGTTTGTCTTTATAATGTTTACGAAACCGGATAACGGATAAGATATTCAGCCAACCGATTCCTGGAGGAAATAATGGCGCAAGATTTTGCTCCCAACAGCAAAAATGAAGAATTTTTGCATATTCTGGTCTATTCAGACAACCGTCTTATTCGTGAGGATGTGATGCGTGCTGTGGGGAAACAGGCTGCCGCGAATCTTCCGGAAATTCGTTTCACTGAAGCCGCTACTTGGGAAGGCGCTGAACTGAAAGTTCAAGAGCAGAAGTTTGATTTGCTGATTCTTGATGCGGAAACACCGAAGCTCGGCGGGATTGGTCTTGGCATGAAGATTCGCGACGAAATCGATCCGAATGTACCATATATTGTGTTGATTGCCCGTCCGCAAGACGACTGGTTGGCACGAGTTGCGAAACCAAAAGCAATTCTCTCTTACCCGATTGACGCCCGTGCGCTGAGCAGCGCCGTCGCAAAGGTGCTTGCTGCGAAGCAACAGTAAATGCTGCGCAGTTTCTGCAAAGTGATTCAGGTGTTTTCGCTGCAGGATCAGCTTTGCAATGTTTGTTTTCGGAAAAGAAATTTAATTTAAGCGAACTAACTCAAAGTTTGTTAATACAAAAATCAGAGAAAGGGAAACGGATGACTATCCGTCGTGTAGCTCTCCTCACCGCAGGCGGTTTCGCACCATGCCTCTCCACTGCAGTAGGCGATTTGATTAAGCTCTACACTGAGAAAGATCCAAATATTGAAATTATTGGTTACCAGTATGGATACCATGGTCTGCTTACTGGGAATTACGTAGTTTTCGATGCGGAAGCACGGAAGAATGCTGAGGTACTGACTCGCTTTGGCGGTTCCCCGATCGGTAACTCCCGCGTAAAGCTGACGAACTCACAGAATCTTGTTGACCGCGGTTTAATCAAGGAAGGCGAGAACGCGCTGGAAGTTGCTGCAGAAAATCTTCGTCGCGACGGTGTTGACGTCCTCCATACTATCGGCGGTGATGATACCAACACTACTGCTGCTGATTTGGCTGCATATCTGCATGAAAATAATTATGAGCTGACAGTCGTTGGGCTTCCAAAGACCATCGATAATGATATCGTGCCAATCCGCCAGTCGCTTGGTGCTTGGACAGCAGCAGAGCAGGCGGCGGAATTTGCCCAGAATGTAATTGGAGAACACCGTTCTAATCCGCGGATGCTGATTATTCATGAAGTCATGGGCCGTAACTGCGGTTATCTTACTGCGCAGGCTGCACACGATTACCGTGCATGGCTTGCGCAGCAAGAATGGGTGCCTTCGGCTGGTTTGACCAAAGAGCGTTGGGATATTCACGGTCTTTACATTCCGGAAATAACTTTCGATCTCGATGTAGAAGCATCGCGTTTGCGCAAGATTATGGATGAGCAGGGGAATGTAAATATTTTCCTTTCAGAGGGTGCCGGAGTAAAAGAGATTATCGAAGAACTGCTTGAAGAAGGGATTGAAGTTGAACGCGATCCTTTCGGGCATGTCAAACTGGATACGATTAATCCGGGGCAGTGGTTTGCAAAACAGTTTGCAAAGGCGATTGGTGCAGAAAAAGTAATGGTTCAGAAGTCCGGTTACTTCTCCCGCTCTGCAGCTTCAAATGAACGTGACCTGGAACTTATCGGCAAAATGTCTGAAATGGCTGTGGAATGTGCATTGCGCGGCGAATCCGGAGTAATCGGGAACGATGAAGAAGATAACGACGTGATGAAAGCGATTGACTTCAAGCGGATTGCTGGAGCGAAACCTTTCGATATCAGTCAAGAATGGTTCAAAGCAACAATGGCAGCAATCGGTCAGGATTGGGAACCGCAGAACTAAGCGTTTATTTGAATGTGTTATCTTATTTTGTGAAATATTATTTGATTGCACATGAAAACGTTTATTGCTGCAACAGAATATAAAGAAAACTATTTGGACTTCGACGCGGTTTTGATATTTGCAAACTGCGCGAAAGTTCCGGGGATGTGCTCGCAGAATAGATTAATTCCAATTCTGCGAGCACAGCTATCGAGAATCCGAGCATCATACCGCAAATGTTTGAAACACTTCCAAAAGAATTTACGTCGTGGCGTGAGCTGCCTGCCGCTCATCAGCCGCAGTATCCGGATGCCGAAAAAGTCGCGTTGGTAACGAAAGAATTACGCAGTTATCCTCCGCTTGTATTTGCCGGCGAGGCGGATAAACTTACCAGTTTGATTGCGAAAGCCAGTGCCGGTGACGCATTTGTACTGCAAGGCGGGGATTGTGCTGAGACTTTTGCAGATTCAACAGCAGAACGGATTCGGGCAAAAATCCGCACGATTTTGCAAATGGCTGTGGTGCTCACTTACAGTGCTTCTGTGCCGGTGGTAAAACTTGGGCGGATGGCTGGTCAATATGCCAAACCGCGGTCAAAGCCGTTTGAGGAACGTGATGGTGTCAGTTTTCCGTCTTATTTTGGCGATGCGGTGAATGGATTTGAATTTACCGCCGAATCTCGTATTCCGAATCCGCAGCGCTTAATTGATGCATATCATCGATCAGCTACTACGCTGAATCTGATTCGGGCTTTTACCGGCGGCGGATTTGCTGATTTAACGAAAGTGCATGAATGGAATAAGGGATTTTCTGCGAACCCTGCATACAAAAAATACACTCAGTTGGCGCATGAAATTGATCAGGCAATGCGTTTTATGCATGCGGCCGGAGCAGATACCGAGTCTTTGCGCACAGTTGAGTTATATTCTTCGCATGAAGCTCTGCTGCTTGAATATGAAGACGCCATGACACGGATCGACTCACGTACCGGGAAACTTTATAACACTGGTGCGCATTATCTTTGGATTGGTGAGCGTACACGGCAGGTTGCGGGTGCACATGTTGAAATGCTTTCAAAAATTGAGAATCCGATTGGGGTGAAACTCGGTCCGAATGTTTCGCATGATGAAGTGCGTGCGTTGATTGATAAGCTAAATCCGGAGGGTATTGCCGGCAGATTAACATTTATTACCCGAATGGGAGCTAAGCAGATTACGGAAAAACTTCCGGCATTAATTGCATCTGTGAAAGAAGACGGCCGGCCAGTTACCTGGGTTTGTGATCCGATGCATGGGAATACGATTAGCGCTTCAAACGGATATAAGACGCGGCGGATGAGTGATGTGCTTGCTGAAATAAAGGGTTTTTTTGACGTCCACAGCGCTCTGGGAACGCATGCGGGCGGAGTGCATATTGAATTAACTGGTGATGATGTAACCGAAGTTCTTGGCGGAGTGGAAGAAATTGTTGAAGACACACTTGGCAATCGGTATGAAACTCTGGTTGATCCGCGGCTCAACCATCAGCAGGCGCTTGAAATCGCATTTTTAATGTCGGACATATTGCGTTATCGGTAAGTTTTCCCGGTACCGATTATTGCTTATTGCTTATTGCTTATTGCGGAAAATGAGTGTTTTCTGATTTCAGCTTTTAAATGCAGCGGTGTTTTCGTATTCGTTTTCCGAAATTACGAAAACACCGCTGTTATTTGCTGCAGCTGATTCGTTAATAATCTTCAGTATTTCAACGGTTTTCCATTTACGGATTTTCCGGGAAAGAATTTTCGTTTCAAAACTGCCAAGCGGAGCTTTTAGACTACGCTGAGTTTGATTACGCTTCCCGGGTGAACCATTTCACCTGATCCGGGAGATTGCAGGCGAACCGTGCCGAAGAAACCGCCAAGAATTCGTTCAATTTGTACTTTAAAACCGGCTTGTTCTAACGTTTTTTCGCAGATCCTTCTTGCTGGCCAACTACATTTGGCACTGCCACAAGCTCTGGACCTTTCGATACTGTAATCTTGATAACATCATTACGGTAACGAGTTTCACCTTCTGGTGTATCCTGTTTCAGTACTGTTCCTTTTTCGATTTCATCAGAAAATTCTTCAGTGACCTCAGATTTTAACCCGAGGTTAGTGAGTGCCGATTTTGCATCTTCGATTTTCAATCCGGAAACATTTGGAACTGTGATTGGTTGTCTCCCTTTTGAGACAATAATTTTCACATTTGAATCGTGCGGGATTAATTCCGCTGCTGCAGGCGCTTGGCTGATTACTGCGCCTTCTGGGACTTCTTCTGACCAGTCTTCGCTTGTTTCCACATGGAAAGTCGCAGCTTGCAGCATCGAAATTGCTTCTGCCATGCTCTTTCCGATAACATCCGGCACGGTTTTCTGTTCGACGCCGTCGGAAATAATCAAATCCACTGGATTCGACGGATGAATCTTTGTTCCCGCTCCCGGTTCAGTACCGATGGCAAGGTCCTTTGCAATATGGTCGGAAAAAGCGTGTTTGAGCTGAAATTTCAACCCGGCTTGCTTTAACTTGGATTCAGCATCTTTTTGGGAAAGTGATTGTATTGCCGGTACGGTTACACGCAAACCGGGACCAGCGGTGAAATACCAGTATCCTCCGGCTGTAAATAAACCCAGTAAGAGTAAAATTACGGGAATTAAAATTGCGAGACGGCTTTTGCGCTTGTGCTGCCGGTGCGGCTGCTTCGGTACACTGCTGGTTGTGCTGAGATCTGCGGTTCCAGCAGTGGAAGACGTGCCGAGACTATTAGTATTTTCTTCCGGACGCAAATCTAACTGGTCTGTTGGGAGTATTTGGAAATCAGAAATATTATTTTGTTCCGCGAAAATATCCGGTTCTGAATCGTGATCCGGCAGAGCTGCAGCAGTCTCGGCTGTGTCAGCAGTGCCGGATTTATTGCTGTCTGCTGTAATTCGCTGCGTGCCGAAAAGTGTGCTGGTACGTTTTGCCGGGAATACTGGAATTCTGCGGATCATTAATTCTTCCGCAATGGCAGCAGTGATATCTTCCAGTACATTGAGTGCCGCCCGCGCATCCTGCGGGCGTTGCTGGACGTCTTTTGCCGTGAATAATGCAATAAGCGAGTCGATTGCCGGCGGCATCCAAATCACATCATCGCTTAAACGCGGGACGGGTTCATTTACATGCGCATAGGCAATCGCAAGCGGAGATTCTCCTGAATAGGGAGTTTTCCTGCAAGTAATTCGTAAATCATAATCCCGACGGAGTAGATATCGGCAGCTGGGGTAACTTTTGCGCGCGAAACTATTTCCGGAGCAATATAGGCGACGGTTCCAAGCACAGACGATGTTTGCATTCCGGTTGAGTCTGATGCAGCCCGCGCCAGCCCGAAGTCTGCCACTTTCGCATTTATGCTCCGTCGATATGACAGGTCGGAATTAGTAAGCTGCGCGGAAAGGAGAATATTCTCTGGTTTTACGTCGCGATGTACGAATCCTTTTTCGTGAGCAGTGGCGAGTGCAGTTAGTGTTTGCCGTGCAATTTCGAGTGTAGTTCCAAGTGAGAAAGAACCATTTTCACTTAAAGCACGGCGCAGATTTGGCCCGGTAACCAGTTCCATTACGAGATAGGCGCGGTCTCCGTCAGGCGTTTGCGCAATACCTTGATCGTGGACGCTGACGATGTGGGCGTTCGAAAGGGCAGCAGCAGAGCGGGCTTCTTGGATGAAACGTTTCGTAAAATCTTCTTGTTCAGCCAAATGCGGATGAATGATTTTCATCGCCACTTCACGCCCAAGGCGCTGATCGGTTGCCTGATAGACACTTGCCATTCCGCCGCGCGCTAATCGTGCGTTTATTAGATAGCGGCGGTCGATAGTTTTGCCAATTAGGGAATCGAGAGTACTCACTTGTTAAGCCTATCGAAAAAGATGCGAGCCGAATTGACGGCCCGCATCGTGTGTTTGTTTTTTAATCGCGCTGTTTCGAAAATATCCGGGATGAGAATCGGTTAGATATTGGGGTTGAAATCAGAAGCGAGCCATTGCTGCCTTTACAACATTAACATATCGAACCGTGTCAGTTTTCATTCCATATTTTCGTACTCCGCCAAGCCCCTGGTAATATCCGGCAATACCTTGTTCCAGCGAATCTGCATTTGCCTGCAGCCAACGAATAATTGCAACGCCGGCAGTGATATTATCGCGGGGATTAAGTAAATCGAGTTTTCGGCCAACAAGCTGGCTTGCCCATTTGCCGGAGCTGGGGATGACTTGCATGGCGCCGATTGCGTTTGCGGGAGAGACGGCGGTGGCATCAAATCCGGATTCAGTATATGCGTGTGCGAGTGCAAGACGCGGGTTTACTCCCATCTGATTCGCAGTCTCAATAATCATTTGCTGAACCTCCGCTTTCGAAGGAATAGCGCCCATTGCGTTTAATGCGTATTTATTATTGTTTGCTGCAGCAACAGTTTCCTCAGCGTAAGTGTATCCGGGATAGTTATTTGTAACCAGCTGTTTGCGGGCAGCGGTGGATGCAGATGCGCCTGCAGCGGATTTTGCAGGTGCATTGCCGATTTGGAGTTTTTGACCGACGTATATTAACGACGGGTTGGCAATATTGTTTGTTTTTGCGATTGCTGAAACGGTGGTGCCGTATTGACGGGCGATTGCACCGAGAGTGTCGCCTGCTTTTACAGTATATGTATCGCTCGGATGCAAAGCCGGGGAGGTGTTTGCGGTATTCCCGGTATTTGCGGGGGCAGCTGGTTTTGCTGCGGTTGGCAGGGAATTTGCCGTATTTGTAATTTTGAGTTTTTGGCCTGCGTAGATGAGCGACGGATTTGAGATTGCGTTTGCGTGTGCCAGAGCGGAAACTGTGGTCTTGTATTTTGCGGCGATTGCGCTTAGCGTGTCACCGGGTTTTACGGTGTAGGTTGCGCCAGCGGTTGCCGGTGAAGATTTGGCAGCGGGTGCCGCAGCGGTTTGCGGGAGGTTTTTGCTGGGAATTACGAGACGCTGACCTGCGTAGATGTAATTACGTGCGTCGATATTATTTGCAGCTTCAATTGCTGCAACTGTAGTTTTGAAACGTTTTGCGATTGCCCAGAGACTGTCGCCTTGTTTTACCTGGTAGTTCGTTTTTAGTACTGCCGTCGTTTTTATTGTCTGCGGTAGTGAAATATTATTTTTCACCGCAAGGTTGCCGTGAATCGTTGGGGTGAAAGTGGCTGCCTGCGCTGCGCTGGGTGATAGCAAACCAATTACGGTAGCCGTCGCAATTGCAGCACTTGTGCCCTTTGCTATTTGTTCTGCCAAGATCGCCTCCGTGAGAGTTGAGAATTTTGTGAATCATGTGATTTTTGCGGTAAATAATTGTAGATGAGTAATGTGATTCAAATGTTACAAATGAGATAATAGTGCACTCATCGGCGTGTCGTAAAGCTGTCGCGTAAATTTGGGTTTACTGTTCGAATGATGGATGAGAATAAAAACCGTGAAACTGTTCATTTTAATCAGGCGGAAAGCGGCGAGTGGCTTTCTATTCCGGAGGTTGCGGGTCTGCTGGGAGTGCGGCAGCGTGATGTGCGCGCAATGCTTGCGAAAAACGAATTAGTTGCAGTTCGGCGCGGTGCTAATAATTCACTGCTGATTCATCGGCTGCAGCTAACGGAAAATGACGGGATATTTTCGGTGCTTACCGCACTTAAAGGAACATATATTTCACTCTCGGATGCGGGTTTTAGCGACGAAGAAAAAATAGCTTGGATTCTTGAATTTAACGCAGAGCTTGATGCTGCTCCGATTGCGGCACTGCATTCCGGGCGGGTTCACAGCGTACGGCGTGCAATTATGACGGCATAACAGCACAATTGAAACTTTCCTGTACGCTGCACCGAAACGAACGCACTGAAATCTGCTTTCTGCAGAATTAGCTTTTACACAAGATGAAATCGCAATCTGACCGCAGCAAGATTGTTTCAGTGTTCGTCTGATTTATGTGTTGTTCGTCTGATTTATGTGTTTTCACGTAATTCAACTAGGATTTGCGTGAACTAAGCTGCTGCACTAACGCATTAAGAATCGATGAGCTTTGTTTCATTTTGCCGATTTCTTCTTTTGCGGCATTCTCGCGGGATTGAATCATTTCTTCATGGATTTCATAAGCTCCGCACTGTTTGATGATATTTTGCAGTTCAGATATCTGTGCGCCTGTCAATGGTTTGCCGAGTGCAGAATCAAGCAGCTCCCGATTACTTGCTGATGTAAGTTTGCGGGTCAAACCGATAAGTACAGTGCGTTTTCCTTCAATCAAATCTCCGCCGCTTGGCTTTCCAGTGGCAGATTCATCCCCGAATACTCCAAGCTGATCGTCGCGAAGTTGAAATGCCTCACCCAAGGCAATACCGATTTTTGAGAGTTCGTGTATTTGTGTGTCGGTTGCTCCGGCGAGTGCTGCGCCGATTTTCAACGGACATTCGACGGAATAACGCGCAGATTTGTGGTAAATCACATTAAAAGACTGTGCTATTTCTTCATCGTAATTCGCGGTAAACGGCATAAATTCCCGTCGGTTATCAAGGTATTGGCCAAAAGCCACCTCTGCTGTCATGCCATGAAAAATTAATCGTGCTTTTGTTAATGCTGCTTCACTTATATGCTCAGACTTTTCAAAGGTATGGCAAGCGAGTGAGAGCAGGAAGTCTCCGAGTAAAATTGCTGAATTCAATCCGAATTTAGCGGATTTACCTTTAAGCTTTGCGGATTCATGAATTTGGCGAAAAGCAATATGAGCAGCTGGAAGGCCGCGCCGTGAAAGTGCAGTATCGATGATGTCGTCGTGTATTAATGCTGATCCCTGGTAAAGCTCCAGCGCAGCACCGGCGGTGATTGGAAGCAGCGAATTTCGAAAATCATCATCTGGAGAAAATGCGGTAAACAATTGCCATCCGGATCCGGCAAATGCGGCGCGAGTGCGTTTGCCATAGGAAAGAAGCGCTTTTGCCGGAGCAGAAAATTCTTCGTAAAAGTCAGACGAGCGCATTGAAGCTAACCAGTCAGGCGAATCGATTGCCTGAAAAATTCGTTCATTAACTTGCATCCGATAGTGTTCAAGCAAAGAGGTCATGTACTTAGCTTAAATGAAAATAAAGTTTTTTACTGTGATTGCAGATTTCGTGCGGGAAAGCTTTGATTGTCCACATTGTCAAAAAATGTTTTATTTGTGCACAGCAAACAATGATGCGCTAATACTGACTTGCTTACTGAGCAAAACTTTCTGATATGAAACAGAAACAGATTCTTCACAATGCGCATGAACTTGTGGCGATAGTGCCGCAAGTGCTTGGATTTCGTCCGAAAAACCGGCTTGTTATTTCCGTTGTGACATGCGGTGAAAATAAAAACTCATCTGCCGATTCAAAAATTTCGTTTTTGATTGGCGATGGCGAATCCGCAAAATTCACTTGTCCGCGGTGTAAACAGCAGCAAATTCATTTTATTGGTCCGATTCTCTCGATTAACCTCAAGATGTATTACGGAAAGAAACTTTTCTCACGGGTAGCTAAAGTTCTCACCGGAGTGCCGATATCGCTAGTAAGTATTGATTGGTACGGCGAACAAATTTCCGAAGATACAAACAATATTGAGCTGCTTAAACAAATACAGCAAATTCAGCGCATAGTTACAAGTTCTTCGCAGCCCCGGAAGAAACCAGAAAAATCTGCTCTCGATAAGCTGCGAATTCCGATTGACGCACAATACGATAATCCCGTAGTTGTTTCACATCTTACTGATTATCAGCAGTGGATTGAAACAAAATATCTTCTTTCTTCCGCATTTTTCAGCGGCTCAGCTGCTGCCGGATTAAATAATCCGCAGGATTCTTGCCGCAGGCAGAGAACGGAAACTGCGAAAGCGCAGATTTGCGGTAACGGAATATCAGCTGCGGAGAATCTTGAGTATGTGCACAGCTACGCGGCATTAGAAGCTGAAAGTTTTGCGCAGAATTTTATCGAATCCGGTGCTCCGGCGCTGGCGGCAGCAAACTCTTTGGTGCAGCCGCGGATAACGAACAAAAACTGCTCAACTCATTATCGGCGGAAATAATCCAGTTCCAGATAAAAGGAGGTGCTGGGTTAGCACAATGGGGAGATTACTTGGAGTCAAAAGAACTGCTTATTCTTCCGGAAGATGAGTCTGGTATCAATACGATTGCTGCGCTGCTTGGGAGCTGTGATGATTTACGCTTGCGGGACGCACTTTTGCTCTATGCAATCAGCGCGAATGTGAAAAAATTACTGAGATTGATATTGCGCGAGCTGAAATACACCTCCAGGAAGCCAGCCGAAATGAACCGCCGATTGCGCGGATTGAAAGAATGATTGGAAAAATTGCTTCCCTTGCGAAATATTCAGGAGTGCAGCAAGGAACACTGTATGCAGTAATTGCTTATTTGTTTTGGTGGATTGGAAAGCCTGCAGCCGCATTGGAAAATGCGCGATATGCACTTGCTGCGGATCCAAGTTATTCACTCGCAAAACTGATCGTAAAAGCAGTTGAAGCACAAGTGCCCCGCCTTGGCGGAACTAAATCTGAATATCGGCTAAGCTGCTGCGCAGATATGCGCGGCAAACATTATCTGCGGACATCGAAACAGGTTTGGAAACTGCAATTCCGGAACAAAACGGAATAAAAAAGAGCGCAAAAACGTTTGAGGTGTCGAGTCTTATATGTTTTTATTTTCGAAATATCAAGATTAAGCCGATATACTTAGAGTTCGGATAATCTCGAGTTTTCTAGAATGAATACTGATTCGGTGTAGTTCTTTGCATTCAAAGTTCGTATTCATTCTCATTCGCCAATATGAAAGGGCACACGTGGCTGTTTCCAAAAAGACCGCAGAAGCTAAGAGTACTTCAAATGCTGTGATTGAACGTCCAAAAACTGTCGCTCCAAAGGCAGACTGGATTTCCTATCGTGTAAGTACTGGCCAGCTAAGTGTAGAAGTAGCAACGTTACTGACAAAAAAGAGCTGATTGACTTTAATGCTAGTGATTCTGATTCCGCTGCGGGAAAAAGAAATCTGAGAATAGCGGTGTAAATGCCGAAACTGCAGCTGCTGCAGCGAAAAAGAACACGAAAGTACAGCCTGCAAAGCGGAAATCGCATGAAGATAAAACGCCTGAAACAGATTCGCGAAAGCTGAAAACACCTGGCAGTGCTAATAGTACGGATGCTGCTATTGACATCGACGAAATAGCCGAAGATGAAGAACTCGACGTTATCCAGACTCCGAATGAACCAGATCATCTTGAGGACGAGGAAATTGATCTCGATGATGTGGAAAATACTGACGATGATGAAGACGACCACGACCTTGCAGATGATTTAGAAATTGAATCAGGCGAGGAGCCGGAAGAGACCGAAGACGAGAAGCACGATAAAGCACAGACCAGAAAGTCTGGCGGTTTCGTGATGAAAGATTCGGACGATACAGACGAACCGCAGCAGCGCGTAATGGTTGCTGGCGCAACAGCCGATCCCGTGAAAGATTATCTGAAGCAAATCGGTAAAGTTGCATTGCTTAACGCAGAGCAGGAAGTTGAACTTGCGAAACGAATCGAAGCTGGTCTTTTTGCCCGTCATCTTCTTGAAAATACCGAGATTAGCGACACGAGATACCGTCGGGAGCTGATTGCGATTTCGCGCGACGGTCACGCTGCGAAAAATCACTTGCTTGAAGCGAATCTCCGGCTGGTCGTCTCTTTAGCGAAACGCTACACTGGCCGCGGAATGCTTTTCCTGGATTTGATTCAAGAAGGAAATCTCGGTCTTGTGCGTGCAGTTGAAAAATTTGACTATGCCAAAGGATATAAGTTTTCTACCTATGCAACCTGGTGGATTCGGCAGGCAATTACACGTGCGATGGCAGACCAGGCCCGGACGATCCGAATTCCGGTGCATATGGTCGAAGTGATTAATAAACTTGCACGTGTCCAACGGCAAATGCTGCAAGATCTTGGACGGGAACCCACCGTCGAAGAACTCTCGCTTGAGCTTGATATGACTGAAGAAAAAGTTATTGAAGTGCAAAAGTACGGACGTGAGCCGATTTCTTTACACACTCCGCTCGGCGAAGATGGCGACTCAGAATTTGGAGACTTGATTGAAGACTCCGAAGCAGTGGTACCCGCTGATGCGGTTGGTTTCACGCTGCTTCAGGAGCAGCTGCATCAAGTTCTCGATACCCTTTCAGAGCGTGAAGCCGGCGTAATTTCAATGCGTTTCGGTCTCACCGATGGCCAGCCAAAGACGCTTGACGAAATCGGCAAAGTTTATGGCGTTACCCGTGAGCGCATTCGGCAGATTGAATCAAAAACGATGTCGAAGCTCCGGCATCCTTCCCGCTCGCAGGTTCTTCGCGATTATCTCGATTAATCTTTGATAATTTACCGCGAAATTTTGTTTTTTGTTTTCACAAGTTGCTGGCAGGCAGCCGGCAGGAGGAAAATGGTGTTCTTGCTGCCGGCTGATTGCATTGCCGGATTGCTTGAAAACGAGTGAAAAGCGATACTGATTCTTTAGCAAATTCTTTAGCAAATCCGGAAAATCGATTTTCCAGAACTTTTCGAATCTATCCGATTTTTCTCCGCTCCGGTAATATCCCGGTAATCGTTAAAAAATAATTTCGGTGTGCAGGCCTGAATGATATGCTCACTGGGAAGCACTTTCTTCCCGGTGCGGTCAAACGCAATATTCGTGAACCGCTGCCCGATTAATTCCGACGAAACATAAGTTTGGAGTAACGCAGCGGCGGCTTGTGCGTCAGCTAACGCCCGATGCTTTGGCTGATACTTAATTCCGAGCCGAACTACGAGATTTTTCAGTGAATGTGAACCAGGCGGACAATAAATACGGGATTGGTTCATGGTACAAATAGATTGAGATAACTTTAGCCGCAAATCATTCCCGCTGCGTGCAAACTCCGCATTGAGAAAACTAATATCGAAAGCTGCATTATGCGCGACGATAATTCGTTTTTTCAGAATTTGCGCAAGTTTTAGCTGAATATCTTCGAAAAAAGGGGCGTCTGCAATATCCTCGTTACGGATTCCGTGAACGAAAACTGCGCCGGTATCACGCCGCGGATTGACAAGTGCGGAAAATTTTCCTTCAACCTGCAGATGCTTATTGAACAGAATTACCCCGATTTCAACGATGCGGTCATGGCGCGGGTTCAGCCCAGTGGTTTCAACATCAACCACAGCAAGCGGGTTGCTGAAGTCTATGGCAGGTAAATTACGGTTCTCCGAAATTGCACTATTTAACGGAACATATTCTGCTGCAAAAAATCTTGATCTTCCGGTTTCCGCAAAACTGCACGCATAAATTCACTCACAGACTAAAGCATACACATATCGTTCACAGACTAAAGCACCCACATGCGCACCCGCATTTTGCTGTGCGCTTTCGTCATTTGCGAAAGGAGTGAACATCACCGGATATTTTATTCCAGTTATGGTTATATCTAAGTATGAACGAAACGAAAGATTCTCAAATCAAAAATATCCAAACTTCTGCAAAGAATTTACCGGCATCAGCTTCAGAACCAGTACTCGGAAAACAAGACCGCTGCGATGCCTGCGGGGCGCAAGCGTACGTGAAAGTACAGCTGGAATTCGGTGTATTGCTCTTTTGCGCACACCATGCAAAGCAGCACGCAGAAAAAATCGCTGATCTTGCAGTCGATATAGTTGATGAAACTTATCGAATTCAAGCATAAACCGCAGTATCGGCAATAACTGGAAAGTATAAATCACGTCACCGGACGATACTTCCGGATTCCGAACTCAATCATCCTGTATACCCGGAAAATCAATATTTCCATTTCCGTTTCAGATTCGGGCTGGTTAGCGTCCAGCGTGAATTAGCTTAGTGCAGTTAAGCGTGCAAGGCTCATCACATTAGATTTGATGTGATGAGCCTTGCACGCGGATATGCCTATTGAAATCGAAACAATAGATAGTATTTCCAAGTGACTCAAACTGAAGTAAAAAAGAAGCATATACCGCACGCCACCTTTCCGTGCTTGAAGGTCTTGAAGCTGTCCGGAAACGCCCCGGCATGTACATCGGTTCTACGGATTCACGCGGCTTAATGCATTGCGCGTGGGAGATTATTGATAATGCTGTCGATGAAGCAATTGAAGGGTATGCAAACGAGATTCTCGTTACCCTCCACGCTGATAGCTCCGTCGAGGTAGTTGATAACGGCCGCGGAATCCCGGTAGACGAGGTTCCAGGCACCGGTGCTTCCGGCGTTGAAGTCGTGTATACGAAACTTCATGCCGGCGGTAAATTCGGCGGAGGATCTTATTCTGCCTCCGGCGGGCTGCACGGTGTTGGCGCATCCGTCGTTAATGCGCTTTCAATGCGTCTTGAAGTTGAAGTAAACCGTGACGGTAAAATCTGGGCAATGTCTTTTCGGCGCGGAGAGCCGGGAATATTTAAAGATAATCACGGTGAGATTCGGCCGGATGCGGTATTTGAACCTTTTGTGGAGTCCTCACAGCTGCGTGTGGTGGGAAAAACTGCAAAAAACAAAACTGGTACGCGGGTGCGGTACTGGGCGGATCCGCAGATTTTCCCGAAAAATGCCGAATTTAGTTTTGCCGAATTGCGTGAGCGTGTGCGTGAGAAAGCTTTTTGATTCCCGGGCTGAAGATTCGGCTGCGCGACGAGCGCCTCAGCGATAAACGTGATGAGCCGGAAAATAACCGTTTGCATGGTGAAATCGCGCCAGTGGTTGAAGAAGAATTTTCCTATGCCGGGGGAGTTGTTGATTTTGTGAATTTTCTTGCTCCGGATCATCCGGTTACTGATGTGATTCAAATTAGCGGAAGCGATACCTTTACCGAAATCGTCCAGACGTTAGATAAAGAATCAGGGCATTTAAAACCGCAGGAAGTAGAACGCGAATGCAAGGTCGATATCGCACTGCGCTGGGGAACCGGATACGAAAAGCTGGAGCAGTCTTACGTAAATATTATTGCCACACCGAAAGGCGGCACACATTTACAAGGATTTGAAAACGGCTTAGTAAAAGCTGTACGTGCGCAAATTGAAGCAAAAGCACGGCAGCTGAAAGTTACTGCACGTGATGCAAAGATTGAAAAAGACGATGTGCTTGCAGGTTTGACATCCGTTGTGACGGTTAAATTTCCCGAACCGCAATTTGAAGGGCAAACGAAAGAAATTCTTGGTACCGCCCCAATTCGGCAGATCGTTGCGAAGATTGTTGATACGCAGATTACTGCCGTATTCAATTCCAAAAAGCGTGACCAGAAAACTGAAAATATGCGGGTTCTTGAGAAAATTGTTGCGGAAATGCGGGCGCGTATTGCCGCCCGCACGCAGAAGGAAATTTCACGGCGCAAAAATGCTTTGGAAGCTTCCACATTGCCGGCGAAACTTGCCGACTGCCGCTCAGATAATATTGAAAAGTCAGAACTGTTTATCGTTGAAGGTGATTCGGCGCTGGGGACAGCGAAACTTGCGCGTTCTTCTGAATTTCAGGCGCTGCTCCCGATTCGCGGAAAAATTTTGAATGTGCAAAAAGCTTCACCGGCTGACATTTTGAAAAACCAGGAAGTCGCGTCGATTATTCAAGTTATCGGGGCGGGATCTGGACGCACATTCGATTTGGATTCTGCACGATACGGCAAAGTTATTTTTATGACCGACGCAGACGTTGATGGCGCGCATATTCGGACACTTCTGCTCACACTGTTTTTCCGGTATATGCGGCCGCTAGTGGAAGCTGGCAGAGTATATGCGGCGGTACCGCCATTACATCGGGTTGAGGTAGTTGGGAAAGGGAAACAGAAGCGCGAATATATATACACCTATTCCGATTTTGAGCTGCACCAGGTTCTCGCAAAATTACAAAAGCAGAAACGCACATATAAGGAGCCGATTCAGCGTTACAAGGGACTTGGTGAAATGGATGCAGACCAGCTGGCGGAAACCACGATGGATCCGGCGCGCCGCACGCTCAGGCGAATTTCGATGGAAGATGCAGCAGCGCTTAGTGATGCCGAGGAAACTTTTGAGCTTTTAATGGGATCCGATGTTGCTCCGCGAAAAGACTTTATTGTTGATGGTGCGACTTCAATTACCCGCGAGCAAATCGATGCATGAGGTTTTATCAGCTATTTTCACATTTTAAAAGTCGGCGGTAAATAGTGGTTAACTAATAAGTCTTTACGATTTTTTATGTTATCCATATCCTATTTTGACGTATTTGAAGTGTGAAATACCTCTATAGATTGTGAATATGCAGCTTCTTAAGCGGATAACTTCAATCTTCATGTAATAGAATGTCCACAGCTTGCAGGTATTTTCTGCTAAACTTCAGTTTCATCTTAAAAGTTATCTGAAGATAACAGCAGAGGGTGCTGAAAGGTGATATTTTGTTTGCCGGTCAAACATCTAATCACGGTTTATGCGCAAGTAAAATTTCCGTAATAATTGTCCATGTGTCTTCGGGATTCCTGTTTCGGATTGCGGCGGCACTCGAGTAGATTGGTACGCTTTTAGTTTTTCTGAACTAAATTTAGTATCCAAGGAGAACCAATGGTTCGATACCTTTTAAGGAAAGTACTAACGTGGTTTGTGACGATTTTTCTTGCCACTAATATTACGTACTTTCTAGCTAACTTTTTCCTCGATCCAACTTCAATTTATGTTGGCCGACGGCCGCCGCTTCCGCGGGATCAGATTCTCGCCACACTGCAGCCGTTAAACCTGAATCCGGAAGAAAATATTTTCATTCGTTGGTGGCGCTGGATTTCAGGGATTGTTACCCGCTGGGATTGGGGATATGCTCCGCTGGGAACTCCGGTGGGTGAAGAAATCTCGTATCGAATTTGGGTTTCTGCGCAGCTGCTCCTCGGCGCAACTGTGATTGCGGTTATAATCGGAGTACTTCTTGGTGTGTTCGCTGCAGGGCGGCAGTACTCGGGTTGGGATCGGGTAATTCAAGGTGCAGCAATTTTTGCGTTGAATCTGCATATTGTTGTTGCCGGGATGCTCGTGGTGCTGCTTGCATTATGGATAAACCGAACTGCCGGTGTTCGTCTGCTCTATGTAACCGGAGCTGCTTCGCTTGATGTTGAAGGATTTTTCCCGAGTTTAATTGATTTTGTGCAGCATCTGACTTTGCCGACGATTGCCTTGGTTACTACGTCTTTTGCGAGTTACTACTTCATGCAGCGTTCACTTTTGCTCGATAATATTGAAGCTGATTATGTCCGCACTGCGCGGGCAAAAGGTTTAACGCGAACGCAGGCGATTCGCCGCCACGCATTACGGACCTCGATTATTCCGGTAGCCACATCGGTGGCATTCTCCATTCCCGGCATTTTTACCGGCGCAGTGCTTACCGAAACCATTTTCAACTGGCATGGGATGGGAGAGTATTTTATTAAGACTTTGAATGGCAACGACATTAACGGTGTAGTTGCGGTTGCCGCTTTTGGCGCATTAACTACCGCAATCGGCGCAGTGCTTGCTGATTTCTTAGTCGTTTACCTTGATCCGCGAGTGAGAGTGAGCTAAAGATATGTCCAATAATTTCGAGAGCCGCACGACTACGTCGGATATTAACGCAAATTCGTCAAGCGAGACCCAATCCCCGCAAGCATATTCGCTTCCAAATCACGTTGAGCTGCGTGAAGAAAATGACCCGCAAGCAGAACGGGAAATGTCGAAATTAACCTTGTACCGCAAGCGGTTTTTTCGGAATAAAGCTGCGGTTGCAGGATTAATAGTTTTTATTTTTCTCGTAATTGCGGCAATCATTGGTCCGATTATTGCCCGGTATACGTATGATTTCCTTGATTTTGCCGCACTTTCAGAGCCGCCGAACGCGACGCACTGGTTTGGTACTAACGGCGACGGCGGCGATTTGTTTGCAATGTCAATGCATGGGCTAGGCCGCTCAATCATAATTGCGGTTTCTGTTTCGGTGGCAACTGTGATTATTTCCGCGATAGTCGGCTGCGTAGCGGCTTTTGCCGGAGGAAATGTTGAGAAAGTAATTCTTACCGTAATCCACTTTTTACTTGTGATTCCGTCGTTCTTGATTCTGGCGCTTGCAGTTTCCTCCTATGGCGGCGATTGGAAGATTTTGATTATTGCGCTGATTGCTTTTGGCTGGATGTATCAGGCACGTGTGATTTGGTCGCTTGCGATTTCGGTGCGTGAACGCGAATATGTGACTGCAGCGCGTTTTATGGGAGTTCGCGGATTCACTATTGTGATGCGGCATATGATTCCGAATATTGGTTCGCTGCTCGTGATTAATCTGGCTCTTGGCGTGGTGTCGACGGTGATGAGTGAAACTGGTTTGTCTTTCCTTGGTTTGGGTGTAAAAATTCCCGATGTTTCTCTCGGGACACTGCTTAGCTCGGGTGTGAATTCTCTCGAATCCCAGCCGTGGCTTTTCTTATTCCCAGCAGGTATTCTCACGCTTTTAACAGTGTCGATGGCACTGATTTCTGATGGTCTGCGTGACGCTTTAGATCCGAACTCTGCGGCTGGAGGCCGAGCATGAAACCAATTCTTTCTGTACGCAATTTACAAGTATCTTTTCCTTCTGAAGCCGGCCGCGTGGACGCTGTCCGCGGTGTTTCTTTCGATCTTGAACCTGGAAAGACCCTCGGTATTGTTGGCGAATCCGGTTCCGGTAAATCCGTAACATCGTTGGCGATTATGGGCTTGCTGCCGGAGTATGCTTCGGTGAATGGCTCGGTGAAATTTGCCGGGAAAGAACTTGTTGGTTTAACTGACCCGCAGATGGCAAAGCACCGCGGTTCCGATATCGGCATGATTTTCCAGGATCCCTTATCTGCTTTAACTCCCGTATTTGATGTCGGAACACAAATTGTTGAAGCGCTTCAGCTGCATAATAAAATGTCGAACGAAGCTGCGTGGGAACGTGCAGTTGAACTGCTGGATATGGTGGGAATTCCAAATGCGAAAGAGCGTGTAAAATCTTTCCCGCATGAATTTTCCGGCGGTATGCGCCAGCGTGTAGTGATTGCAATTGCAATCGCAAATAATCCGAAAGTCCTGATTTGCGATGAGCCGACTACGGCTCTTGATGTAACGATTCAGGCGCAGATTCTTGATGTGATTAAGACTGCCCAGCGGGAAACCGGTGCGGCAGTAATTATGATTACACATGATATGGGGGTAGTAGCTGGTACCGCTGATGACGTGCTGGTGATGTACGCCGGAAAACCAGTGGAGCACGCCCCGATCAATGAGCTTTTTATGCTCCACGGCATCCATATTCGGTCGGTTTGCTCGGTTCAATTCCCAAAATAACCCAGCGTGAGCATGAAGCGTTGGTGCCGATTGAAGGAAATCCGCCGATTGTAATTGATTTACCGGATGAATGTCCGTTTATTTCACGCTGTCCGGCTGCCGCTGCGGCATGCCGAGTGAGTGAACCGCCGATGCTGGAAGTGGTTTCTGAATATGAGAAAGATGCGGCGCATTGGTCTGCATGTATCCGTGCAAAAGAAATTTCCGACGGGAAAATCGGCGGAAATGCGATTTTCCCAATTCCAACTCTTTCGGAAGATAAATTCAAGGATATTCCGCGCCAGGAACGCGGCACCGTGCTGGAAGTGCGCAATCTGGTAAAGACTTTCCCGCTGATTAAGGGAGCGCTGCTGAAACGGCGCGTTGGCAGCGTCTATGCCGTGAACGATGTTTCATTCGACTTAAAAGAAGGCGAATGCCTGGCAATCGTCGGTGAATCCGGCTGCGGTAAGTCCACTACTTTGCTCGAAATTATGGATTTAGGAGCACATATCACTGACGGGGTAGTGGTACTTAACGGTGAAAATGTTTCTACTTTGAAGCGCGCTGAGCGCCGTGCGATGCGCAAAGATATTCAGATGGTGTTCCAAGATCCGATGGGGGCGCTTGATCCGCGGCTGACGGTAAAAGAAATTATTCAGGAGCCGCTGACTGCGTTCGGGCAGAAAACCGGACTGCGTGAGCGGGTGCAGGAACTGATGTCATTGGTTGGGCTTGATCCGAAGCATATTGATCGGTTCCCAGGAGCATTTTCCGGCGGGCAGCGGCAGCGTATCGGGTTGGCGCGGGCGTTGGCAACAAACCCGAAAGTAATCGTGCTTGACGAACCGGTTTCGGCTCTTGATGTTTCAATTCAGGCGGGCATGATTAACCTTTTGGATGAACTGAAGAATACACTCGGGATTTCTTATCTTTTCGTGGCACATGATCTTTCGGTGATTCGGCACATTTCTGACCGTGCTGCTGTGATGTACCTTGGAAAGTTTGTGGAGTTGGGCGACACAGATGCAATTTTGATGATCCAGTGCATCCGTACACGCAAGCTCTGCTTTCAGCAATTCCAATCCCAGATCCAAAAGTGGAAAAAACTCGGGAGCGGATCACTTTGCAGGGTGATTTGCCTTCACCGACTTCAAATGAGCCGGGGTGCAGGTTCCGCATGCGCTGCCCGCTCTACCAATCACTTAGTGCAGATGGAAAAGCAAAGTGTGATACTGAAACTCCGCTTTTGCAAATTCGTCCAAATCATGATCATGCGTATGCATGTCATTATCGCTAAAGCTATACTGTTAGAAATTCACAACAACAAAGGAGAAGAGAATGCGAAAATCAGCAAAAGCATTCGTCGCTCTGGGAACGGCATCTTTGATGCTGCTCAGCGCATGCGGCGGAGCAAAGAATGAATCATCTGCCGGTTCTGGCAAAGAGTCAGGAGAGCAGGTTGAAGTTAAGGGTGCAGATTACCTTAAGGCAGATTACAAGGATCTTAAGGACGGCGGCACACTCACCCTTGCAATTAACGAACTCAGCCCGCAGGGTAACCCTTACCATCAGGACGGTACGAAGTACACTACTGATCTTTGGTATATGTACAATCCGCAAGTTGCACTGTTTAAAGATAATGGTGAATATTATCCGAATCCAGCATACGTAACCAGCGCGAAAGCGGAAGAAAAGGACGGCAACACCGTCGTTACTTTCGATATTAACGAAAAGGCCAAGTGGAACGACGGCACCGATATTGACTGGACCGTATTCCGTGATACCTGGACCATCAATAACGGCAAGGAGCCGGAGAAATACCCGGCTTCCGGCACTGATGGATACGATCAGATCAAGTCCGTTGAACAGGGCAAAAATGCAGATCAGGCAGTCGTAACTTTCGACGGAATCTACTCGTGGTGGCAGGGTCTGTTTAACAATTGGGCGAATCCGCACCTGGTAGATGCAGATGTTTACTCCAACGGATATTTAAAGCAGTTCCATCCAGAATGGGGTGCCGGCCCGTACACAGTAAAGTCTGTTGATTTCAACCAGGGCGTTGCCTCTTTTGAACCAAATGACAAGTGGTGGGGCGATAAGCCGAAGCTTGATACAATCACCTATCGCTATATGGAAACCCAGGCAGCAATTAACGCTTTCAAGAACGGCGAAATTGACTCTGTAGGCGCATCTTCTAAGCAAACCTACAGTGCAGTGAAAGATATGGAAGGCATTGAAATTTTCAGCTCAATGATGCCCGGAAATTATCTTCTGATGCTGAACTCTGAGTCGGAAAACCTGAAGGATATCAAGGTCCGGCAGGCAATTATGGAAGGCATTGACCGCTCGCAGCTTGCAAAGATTGTGTTTGACGGTCTTCCTTACACCGAAGAACTTCCTGGTTCTTTCACCCTTTTTGCCTCGCAGCCTGGATATGAAGATAACTTCTCGAAAGCGGTAAAGTTTGACGCTGCAGCTTCAAAGAAACTGCTTACAGAAGCTGGCTGGAAAGAAGGATCTGATGGAATCCGCGAAAAGGACGGCAAGAAGCTTTCCTTGATTTATACTGTCACTGGTGATTCTGAGCGCACCAAGTCGCTCGCAAAGGCATATCAGCAAATGCTGAAGCAGATTGGCGTAGATTTGCAGATTAGCGAACGGCCGTCGAGCGAATTCTCCCAAGTTTACACGAAGAAAGAATTCGATTTGTTTATGATGGGATTCAATTCCACCGATCCATTTGGCGTGGCATACTTTGATCAAATTTATGCTTCTGATTCTGGTTTGAACCTTTCAGGTACCGGCAGCAAAGAATTCGATAAGAAGATTGCGGAAATGAAGAAGATTGCGGATCCTGAGAAGCAAACCAAGAGAGCGCATGAACTTGAAGTAGAAGCATTCAAGACCTACGGTATCATGCCGATTTATAACGGTCCGGCTATGACTGCAGTGAAGAAAGGTCTGGCAAACTACAGCAGCTATTCACAGGGATTTGCAAAGATTCCAATCGAACACATTGGCTGGGTGAAGTAAAATTTCATGCTGCGATAATAGATTGCAGCTGAAAAGGCAAAACAGCAGCAGCTGAAAATAGAGTGAATGGGCGGGGAGCAATTCCCGTCCATTCACTTTTCTATATTATGATGGGAGTTATGAATAATCAGCAGTGGTGTTGGGAAGAGCTTACCCCAGATAATATCGGAGAAGTATTTGCACTCATTGCCACTGTGGAACGTGCAGATTCGGCGCCAATCCGCACTGCCCGGCAGGAAGTTGAGTCTTACTTCGGAGAATCTTTGCCGTGGAAAGCGCAGGGAGCGCGCTGTTTGGATTCAAATGCGCTGATTGCTTTTGGTTTTGTACGCGCAGATTATCTTTCAGGTGAATCTGTGATTACGATTTCCGGAGGGGTGCATCCAGATTGGCGCCGCCAGGGACTCGGCAGTGAACTGCTCGAACGGCAAGTTGATTTGGCAGGAGTTTTGGCGCAGGAGATTAACCTATCTGAATATACTGTAAAAATGTATATTGATGAGCGGCAGCATGATTTGGCAGATTTAGTGCGCTCGACAAAGTTTGTACACGAGTATAGTTTTGTGCAGGCACAGAAAATAATCAATCCGGATTTTCCGCAAAACGATATCGGAAAATATCTCCAGATTAAACCGCTTTCAGCAGAGTATTATCTGCCAGTATATGCATCACATTTGCAGGCAGTTAATCCTGATCAGAAATATGAAAATGTGCAGGAATCAGATATCGACTTTGCTGCTTTGGGGTACGTGCCGCAATGGTGTTTTGTGGCAGTTGATACTTTTGGTGACAGGCCGGAACTTGCCGGATATATCCTTTGTTCGCGTTTTACTACCAGCGGAGCAAATCAGGCTGATGAAGAGGGATATATTGAAGAACTCGCCGTATTCCCGAAATGGTATCGCCGCGGCCTTGAAGAAGCATTAATTGATTACGCCTTACAGAAGTTTTTTACAGACGGGATTCAAATTGCCGGCGTGGATTTGATTCAAAAACCCGACGGAAGCGAAAAAGAAATTAACCAGAAGATTCGCGCTGCCGGTTTCCGCCGGGTTTCAAAGACTGTCGTCGTAAGTACAAAAGTCCAGTTGCCGTAAATCTGTAGCTGTTTCTACAGGTGTGTTTTCCGGCTTAACTGGAAAACTATCCGATAGCTGCAATGATTCCGGCAGCTTGTGTTCCCGAGGCGTCGCGGCGCTCGTCAATATCAGGTAAATCAATGGGGGCACCGCTTGCAGAAACTGCACGCGGTATTCCTTGCCCGACCCACGCTATGCTCAGCTGATCTTCACCGCGGAGAAAACGCTGCGCACGGACTCCGCCGGTTGCCCGCCCTTTCGCTGGGAATCGGTCAAGCGGGCTTACTTTCACTGATCCGGGCTGTGTACCGGGAATAGCAGCGGCAGAATTTGCGATTGTTACTACAAATTGCGCCGCTAAATCATTTGCCGGCACAGCAGCAAAAGCAATTACATTTGCGGCTTCATTGAGCCGAATCCCGGCAATACCCTGACCGGTACGGCCTTGCGGGCGCACCGCAGCGGCATCGAAGCGCAGCAGCTGCGCATCAGAGGTAATTAACACAATCTGTGAGTCGTCGGCCGCATTCGCTGCACCGATGATTTCGTCACCGGCAGAAAGCTTAATTACTTCAAACGGTGCGCGGGCAGGATAATCGGGAACTACGCGCTTAATCTTTCCCTGCTTTGTCGCGATAGCTAACGGTGTAATTTCCGGGAGAAATTCGGGGCTGTTTTCGCTTTCAGCAGCAGTATTTTCACCCTGCGGACCGGGCAGTGCAATAATGTTAATAATTTTTGCAGATTTTTCAAGCATTAAAATATCGCTTAAAGCACTTCCGGCAGTAAGGCTGGGGGCATTCTCGGTAGCCGGAATCGCCGGAATGTCCAATACACGTAAATGATGGATGTATCCGTCTGCGGTGAGCACGCCGATAGTTGCAAGATTTGATGTTTCGATAACAGTTTTAATTGCGTCATGCTGCACGCGCGGCCCGGCAGCAGAAATCGCGTTTGTGCCGACGATTCGGGCAATCAGCCCGGAAGCGGAGAAGAGTACTTTGCACGGATCATCGGCAATCTTTAACTGCAGTTCATTATCCGCAGCTGCAGAATTTGCAATTCCGTCGGATTCGAGAAGCATAGTGCGCCGCGGTGTGGCGAAATCGTTTGCAATGTCTTGCATTTCCTGTGCAACAAGCGACTTAAGTTCTGCTTCCGAACTCAAAATTTTCTCGAGATTTTCAATTTTGGCACGCAGCTCCTCGCGTTCGGTTTCCAGTTCAATCTGCGAAAACTTTGTCAGGCGCCGGAGCCGCAATTCAAGAATATATTCTGCCTGGGCCGGACTTAAATCAAATACGCTTATCAGCCGCTGCGCTGCCTCAGCTGAATCTGCGGCAGAACGAATCAGCTGAATTACTTCGTCAATATCAAGGATTGCAATCAGCAGACCTTCCACAAGATGCAGGCGGTCCTGGGCTTTCTGCAGCCGGAATTGGCAGCGCCGGCGGGTGACGCTCAGCCGGTGATCAATATATACCTGCAGTAATTGTAATAATCCGAGTGTGCGCGGCTGCCCGGCAACAAGTGCAACATTATTGATTCCAAACGATTCTTCAAGCGGCGTATGTTTATAAAGCGACGCAAGCACAGCTTCCGGGTTGAAAGCGTTTTTACTTCAACCACCAGCCGCATTCCATGATGCCGGTCGGTAAGATTTTGTACTCCGGAGATTCCCTGGAGCTTTTTTGATTGCACGCCGTCTTTAATTTTCTCGATGATTTTTTCCGGCCCGGTCAGATAGGGAAGTTCAGTAAAAACGATTCCTTTCTTCCGTGCGGTAACATTCTCGATATGAGCTGTAGCGCGGGTTTTAAAGATACCGCGTCCAGTTTCGTAAGCCTGTTTAATGCCGGTAAGTCCAACGATTTTTCCGCCCTCAGGTAAGTCTGGACCGGGAATGAAGCGCATAATCTCATCGAGTGCAGCTTCCGGGTGAAATAAAAGATGGCGGGCACCGGCAATCACTTCCCCAAGATTATGCGGCGGCATATTTGTTGCCATTCCGACGGCGATTCCGGCAGAGCCATTTACCAGCAAGTTTGGAATTGCAGCTGGAAGCACCTCCGGCTGCATTAACGTGTTGTCGTAATTCGGCACCATATCGACAACATTTTCATTTAGCGAAGCTGTCATTGCCAGTGCCGGGGTGCCATCCGGACTTCAGTATACCGGGGAGCTGCCGGGCCGTCGTCAAGTGAACCGAAATTACCGTGACCATCTACCAGCGGGAGCCGCAATGTAAAATCCTGGGCAAGACGCACCATTGCGTCATAAATTGCGGTGTCTCCATGCGGGTGGAGCCGGCCCATCACATCACCGATTACCCGTGAAGATTTTACATGACCTTTTTCCGGACGCAATCCCATTTGATCCATCTGGAAAAGAATTCGCCGCTGCACGGGTTTCAAACCATCGCGTGCGTCAGGCAAAGCGCGGGCATAGATTACAGAGTAGGAGTATTCCAGAAATGATTTGCGCATTTCTTCGGATACGTCGATATCGATAATATTTTCATGAACTGCTGCTGTGTCTTTACTCTTTGCCATTCTTTAATTATCTTGGATAATCTGCATTTCGCTAATTTCGGCGCCCCGATATCTGCCGTGATATTGGCGACGGCTGCCGGATATTTTTGTATTAGTTCGGTAATAACTGTGCCGGCGTGGAAAAATGGAACGGGCCAGGAACAAAGATTGTGCAGATAATGAGAATTTTTCATAAGGAGACAAAGCAGATGTTTGATCGTGCCAGCTGCTTGCAAGGGGCGGTACTTCCAACTGAAAAGAATCTTTCGCAGGTAATGCTGGGAGCGCTGGGAGCTGTGGGAATCTTGCTTGACAACGATTCGGGAAATAATTTTTCTGCTGAAAATTCTTTGCAAAATACAGAAAAATCTGCCGAAGTTGCTGAAAGTTTTTTAATCCTGCCAGCAGCGCGCAGCAGCTGCTGGGTTTTCCGGAAGCAGATCGAGTCTGTGTGGTGCTTGTAGATGGTCTGGGAAGTCTGCAGTTATTACAGCGCCGCGGGCATGTGCCGAATCTGCGGACGCTGAACCTTGAAGCTCAGATTACAACGGTTGCGCCGTCTACGACGGCAGCGGGGATTTCTGCGCTTGGTACCGGGATGCTGCCTGGAGAAAATGCGATGGCAGGATATTCGCTGCGCTCTCCGCGTACCGGGCAGACGTTCAGTTTGATTAAATGGGATGGGTCAGGATATCAAGCTCCGGAATGGCAGAGCAAACCAACTCTTTTTGAGCGTTTAGGAAAAGACGATCTTGCACTTACCGGAGTTATTCAGCCTAGTGATTATATTGGGTCTGGACTGAGCCTTGCCGCGCTTCGAAGTGCCCCCGCTTATTCTGCGCAGCGGCTTGATCAGCGTTTTGGGCGTGCGGCGCAATTGCTCCGCACGGGGATAAAAGCAGTTTACGTTTACTGGGGAGAACTTGATAAAGTCGGGCATAAACACGGTTGGCAGTCTGAGCGCTGGATTGACGAACTTGAAAATTTTGATCGCGAATTTGGGGTGTTCTTAAGGAATCTGCCGAAAGGAACATTGGTTGTTTTGACTGCTGATCACGGAATGATAGATGCTGCAGAGAAAATTGATATCGCGTTAAATCCGCAGCTGCGGGCAGGAGTAGAACAGGTGGCGGGGAAGAACGCGCCTTTCAGATTTATACGCAAGAGCCGGCAGCTCTCGCTGCGCGCTGGCGTGAAGAGCTGGCAGATTTAGCCTGGGTACTGACGAAAAACGAATTGATTAAAAGCGGTCTGTTTGGTTCAGTCAGTAAATTTACGGAGAGTGTGCTCGGCGATGTTATTGCCTTTTCAAAAACAGGTGTTGGTTTTGTAGACTCGAGGGTGCATTCGGCGAGTGCAATTAATTTGATTGGGGTGCATGGTTCGTTGACAGCACAAGAGATGTATATTCCTTTGATTACGGAGGTTTGCTAAATGGCTGAGCTGGTTTTTATTCGGGAACAATGGATTGCGGGAAATCTACTCTGGCATTGCAGACTGCATATAACTATCAGCAGCGCGGGCTGAAAGGAATCATTTTCACAATGAATGATCGGGCTGGGGAAGGAAAATTATCTTCTCGGCTGGGATTGGTTACTGCCGCATATGAAGTGACTGCACAGACTAATTTTTGGAAAGTAATTAATGATTTTCGTCTTGCGGGGAGGGTTGACTACGTGATTTGCGACGAAGTGCAGTTTTATCGCCGTGAACAGGTAGATCAACTTGCACGAATTGTGGATGAGGTACGGATTAATGTTTACGGTTTTGGGATTACGACCGACTTTTTAACACGTCTTTTTCCTGGTTCAGGACGAATGCTGGAGCTTGCTGACCGGGTGGAACGTTTGCAAGTGGAAGCGCTCTGCTGGTGCGGGGCGCGTGCAACCATAATGCGCGGACAGTAGATGGGTTGATGGTGCGTGAAGGTGCGCAGGTGGTCGTCGGGGATACCAACACCGGAGCAGTTGCTTATGAGGTTCTGTGCCGGAAGCATCATATGCAGGGAATGACAGCTATTTCCGCAAAAGCTGATGCACTTTCACAGCCGACACTTTTAGATCATGCGGAATAATCTTCTAGATTATGCGGAATAATCTTCACGTTCCCGCAGTGTGAAGATTATTCGCGTTCCTTTGAATATCCGTAAATAATCTCGTCCCATGAGGGCATTTCCGGCCTGCCGCGGCGAGATTTTCCTTTTGTTTTTTCACCGGAATTATGTGCTGATTTCTCGTGTGTTTTCTCACTATTATCAAGACCGGGAAGAGTTTCGAAAGCAGCTGCGGTTTCAGTTTTTTCTGCAGCTGTATCTTCCGATTTTTCACCTTTGGCCGGCAAATCAATAACGTTTTCGGCATTAACTTTTTCGCCGGGTACAACAGCTTGTTTATCTGGGAATTTGAGAATTTGCGCATCCTGCGCATTTTCCGGTTCGGAGTATGCCGGATGAGCGCCTTGAAATTCCGGCAGTTCATCTAAACTCGGAGTTGGCTGTGAAATTCCTCTCTGTTCATCCAAAGAGACCAGGACCGCATCAATATCTATTGCGGTCTTTTCAGTACCTGTATTTTCAGTTTTTGCTGGTACCGATACTTTTTCCGGTATCTTCTGCGCCGCCGCAAAATCCGATGATCCGGTGCCGGCAGCTGCACGGTTGTTTTGATTGCGTGCCTGGGAGAAATCTGCTGTTTTGGGTGTATTCAAAGGACGCCACGGATCGTTCGGCGTGGGAAGCGGAGTATCTGTAAGCCATGTGGCTTCATCATTTAACGGAGTGATGAAATGCGCTTTTGAATTGACTTGCCAGCGAGCCTCAGCAGCCTTATCTGCAACAATATAACGTGCGATAAGAATCCACGGGGCGCCGGCTTCCCGTACTGCGTCCCACTTGATTGTATCGGTGTTTACTCCGCGGCTGAGCAGCCGGGAGACAACAAGCTCATCGATTCTCATTTCAGCAGAGTCTTGATTTTTTTGATAGCTGCGGGCTTGGTTTGCAATAAAGTTGCGTTCGGAAAGAATCGGCGAAGCTAATTTCGAAAGCTGCAGCGGAGGAAGACTGCAGATTTCTGACACTTGGGAAATAGTCATTCCGGATCGGAAATATGCTTGAATTTCTTTCGGCGACGCAGCTTTCGGAGCAGTGTTTGTTTCGGAGTGATGATTTACCGGATTTAAATCTTTCCGCAATGCTCCCCGCAGTTCGGCGCTGATTACGGTTTCGTAACGGTTTCCGTCGGCATCGTTGAAAGTAAGTTTCTCACCGGTTGCGTCTAAGCCTAGAAACTCAAGCTCAATCATTAAAATCCTCCACGACGGAAATACTGAAAATATCTGTTGAAAATAGCTGCCTGCATTCACTCTAATCAAAATCGAACCAGAATTAGCACAGCGGCAATGCAACTAGTTTCGTCTTTAAATTTTAGCTGAAATTACACTGTAGTTTAGCAGCAACACTTAATGCAGACTACATAATTTAAATTATTTTCGGAAGAAGTGCATTTTCCTCTTGCAAAACTCACCAAGCTTTGATACAAAGACTTCGAAAAGTAATATATCGAGATGTTTCGCAGAGTGTCCGCTGCTGCGGATTTACGGAATGATTATTTGCCGAGTAGTCATTTTTCAAACCAAAGGCGCGACTCGCTATTCGAAACAGTACGGTAATACTTGAAACGATAATGTCACAAAATTCCTGAAAGGCAGCTCATGGCCACCGATTACGATGCTCCACGCAAGCAAGATGAGGAGCTTAAAACAGATTCGCTCGAAGAACTTGCCTCGCGCCGCTCTGATAACCAGTCAAATTCTGTTGATGTTGATGAAGCAGAAGCCGCTGATGGTTTTGAGCTTCCAGGTGCAGATCTTTCTAATATTGAACTTTCAGTAGCAGTCATTCCAGCGCAGGACGACGAATTTACCTGTTCCCAATGTTTCCTTGTCCATCACCGCTCGCAGCTTGCCTATGAAGAAAATGGGCTTCCGGTATGTTCGGAATGTGCTTCATAAAAAAGTTGATTTCGGCGAATTAAGACGAATTAACGCGAATTAAATCGGCGAATTAAATAGCTGCATCAGCTATCGGCGGCTGGTGCAGCGGTCTGGCAGATTAAATTTTCTGAGACGATTATGTATCTGTACCTGAACTGATATTCTGCAATCTTCGAACAAGGAATATGAGTTTATTTATTTTTCGATACACGAATCTGATTTTTCAGCAGACCGGCAAGGCTCGCTCTGCTTGCTTTCGCTTGCTAGACTTGAAACGTTAGTGGTTTTATCATTTGGAGGCCTGGTGGGTTTCTTTTCTCGGAAGAAAAAGCTTCATGAAATTGAAGATCGGTTTGAAACCGAAGCCATTGCGGAAGATTTTTCGGAATCTGCCGCAAAGAAGAATAACGACGGCTCCGCCGCAGTTCATCCGGCAGATACGGAAAATACTGATAATACTGCCGAAGCGGATTTTTTGACCGGACTAACGGTCCGTTTGATGCCGGCGAGCTTGATGGAATTGGTTCCCGTATCGACGTGGGCGCATTGTGGCTGCCCGTAATTCCCGAAGCAAAATTGCAGTTTTCCACAGATTCGCAGCAAAATATTCTTGGCGTGGTGTACGTGCTCGGTGATTCAGCTTTGCAATTACAGCCGTTCGCTGCTCCGAAATCGTATGGAATCTGGGATGAAGTCCGGCTCGATATGCGTACTTCGATTGCGCAGCAAGGCGGATCATCGCAAGAAATGACTGGCCGATTCGGCAAGGAGCTTTCAGCAATGATGCCGCTTCCAGACAGCAAAAATTTTGCTCCGCACCGTTTTCTCGGAGTTGATGGACCGCGGTGGCTGCTTCGGGCAACGCTCTATGGACGTGCCGGAGCTGATAGCAAAGCTGCTGAACCTTTGCTGCAGATTTTACAAAACGTCGTTGTTAATCGCGGAAGCGTTCCGCTGGTTCCGCGGTCCCTGCTGCCGCTTACGCTCCCGAAATTGGGGAAACTTTAAGAATGTTTTGGTGAATCCTTTTGAATCGATGGATTGATGGAACCGGGATTGTTAGCGCAATTTCTTATCCGGGGAAAGTCACGAATCCGGCTGTGCGTGTCGTCCTTGATTTTGCGGCAGGTCCGTTACTGCTGATTTTTCAGTCCCGGACGAATCTGCGGGCAATAGATATCGGGCAGCGGCTGCATGTTTACGGCAACTGCGTCCGCCGCGGGGATACCCGGATACTCTATAATCCAAGATACGAGATTCTTAGTTAACCAAATAGACTATACGGCTTATTTAAGATGATATGAGCTTTGTCCTGAACACAGAAAGCAGAAGTTTTGAACTCCCACACAAATTCTCCGCAGCCGGAAAAAACAAAAACAGATGCGGAAAGCAGAACTCTTCCGCAAACTAGACTTAATCCGAACAGCACGGTGGGAATGATTCTTGGTGAAGATTTCGATGTAATGGTCTCTGTTGGGGGTGTGCGCGGAATTTTCGAAGCAATCCTTCCGACGGTAGTGTTTTTAGCAGGATTTGTAATCGCCAAAGATCATTTGATTCCAGCAATACTTTCACTTGCTGTCAGTGCGGCGTTTATTTTAGTGCGGTTAATTCAGCGGATTCCGATTTCTCCGGCAATTGGCGGCTTACTTGCAATGGTAATATCCGTCGTTCTTGCATGGCGCACCGGTGAAGCAAGCAATATATTTTTGTGGGGAATTTTAGTAAATATTGCTTATTTTGCGGTACTTGCCATCTCGGCAGCGGTGAAATGGCCGTTAGTCGGTGCGGCGATTGCTTTTGCCAAAGGTGAAGGAATGGGATGGCGAAAGCGCGGTGTGCAGCCAATCATGCGGCGCTGCTACTATCGGCTAACCTGGCTTTGGGTGATGGTTTTCGCACTGCGTTTGCTGGTGCAGCTGCCATTGTATTTTTCCGGATCCACAGAAGCGCTTGGGATTGCGAAGCTTGCAATGGGATTGCCGCTTTTTGCTCTCGCAGTCTGGTTTTCCTGGCTGATCTACCGCTCTGCAGAAGCGATGGAAGCAGCTGCGAAATCCAGCTAACAGCAGCGCTTCCGCAGACTTTCTCGGTTTTGGTGTGATCTGGCTTTTATTCCGTTTTTTCAGCTGATTCGGATTTCCGGTGCGATGCGCCGAAAATCTTTGACACGGCTGCTTCATCTTCCGCTGTAGCCCGATATCCCATCAAAATCAATCTATCTTCGGCCGCGATTCGAATTGCGTTCTGTGCCTGCAGCGGTACGCCGTCGCGAACAATACCGGAAATAAAGAACGGCTCTGGTAAGTTTGTATCAATTACCCGCTTTCCCACTACGGTTGATTCAGGAGAGACTACAGCCTGATATAACGCAGATTCTCCATTATAAAATTCACTGGTTTTCGTGAGTTCTCCAGATGCGACAGCGTCTTCAATCACCATTGTCATAATTCGCGGTGTGGAAACAGCAAAATCTATTCCCCAAGAGTCATTAAAAAGCCACTCGTTTGACGGGTTATTTACTCTGCCAACTACCTGCGGTACCCCAAACTCTGTTTTTGCCAGCAGCGCGAGTACCAGATTGGCTTTATCGTCACCGGTAGCGGCAACCACCACATCGAAAGTGTTCAAAGCAATGTCTTGCAATGTCGATATTTCGCAGGCGTCAGCGAGAATCCAGTTAGCTTTGGGGACGCGTGCAATCCGCATTGCCCGCGAATCGGAATCTATAAGCGTAACTGCGTATCCGCGGGAAATAAGTTCTTGTGCAATTGAACGTCCAACAGATCCTGCTCCGGCAATCATCACTTTCATAGTACGTCCTCATTTACCGGGTGATTTAGAATCCGTTGAATACTCAAGACTTTATCCGAAGGTGCGGTCAGGTAAAGTTCATCTCCGTCTTGCAGCACTAATCCGGAACTTGGTGCGATTGCCTTAACTGCCCGCCCGATATACGCAACTCTGCCGCCAGTAATCCGTTCAATATCGCCGCAGGTATTGCCGAACCAGGAAGGATCTAAATCAGCAAGAAAAAGCGACATTTGATACGCAGCATCCTGAAAAATTACGTACGGGCCTAGTTCTATCAGCTTGCGCATTATTGATTCGGCAGTCCATTTCACAGCCGGCACCGTAGCGATTCCAAGGCGCTCATAAACATCAGCACGTGAAACATCGTAAATCCGGGTGACAACATTTTGGATTCCAAAACTATCTTTTACCACGCGCGCGGCAATAATATTCGAATTATCACCGGAAGAAACCGCTGCGAAACCTGCTGCATCTTCAATTCCCGCCTGCTTCAAAGCGTCTTTATCAAATCCGACACCAGTTACCCTTTGCCCGGGAAAATCTTCGGGCAAACGGCGGAAAGAATCGGAATCTTTATCAATAACTGCTACTGAGTGGCCCATATTGACAAGACTCACAGCAAGCGAAGCCCCGACCCGGCCACATCCCATAATGACGAAATGCACGTATTAAACGCTACCTTAAAGTTTGCAAGAGCGTAACCTATTGGTGTGTCGATTTACAAACACCAGGATTTCCATCCGCGTTTTGCAATCTCTGCTTCATGGATTTTGCTTTGCGCGATGATTGCAATAGTGCCGCAAATTGTGCTCCGCCCGACGGCAGGCACCGAAGCAGGGTTTCAGGTTTTTCTTCCAATATTCCTTGGTTTTTAGTATTCGCAGTATCAGTTGCGGTGCTGCACCAGCTAAACGCGGTAGTTCCGCGAAAAACTTCACGGAAAGTAGTTAGCGACTATCTTGGCGCTTCGATGGGAGTCGCGGCAGGTGCAGCGCAATTTTTGGCGTATGCCATGATTGTGCTGCTTGGCGTTGAAGTAATTATCGGCGCATTGCGGTTTGTACTGCAAGTGAACGATTACAAATCGTGGCTGATTTCTGTTTTGGTGTTTATATTCGCATTGCCGACACTTTTTGCACGCCCAAAATGGGCTGCCGCATTAATTACCTGGGTTTCGGCGGTTTCAATAATAATTTTCGCTTTAGTTATCGCAGGCGCCTTGATTATGGAGGTGATGGGAGCTGGGATATTCGGTACAAGTATTTTGGAAGCGGATCCGGCAGGCACGGGGAATAATTTTCCATTAACAGCACAAGTTGAGTCATTTCTTGCCGCTTGTTTGCCTGCAGCTGCAATAATTTTGCTTGGCGAACGGATTCTTGTCAGTCCGGAATACCGCCGCGTGCGTTTGCATCGAAATATTCGGGTTTTCTTGCCGATAATGGTTTTAATCGCACTAACCATATACATATCGGTGATATTGTTTCATCCCTATCAGCTTGATGTGGTACCGATTATCGCAATTTCGATATTGCTTTTCCCTGCCTGGATCTGGCGGACAGTGATTATTGTTTTAGTGTTGCTTGGGGCGCTGCTCACGATTAGTTCCTATTGGCAGCTGCCGCGGATTTTGCGCGAAATGGCTCTCGAAGGTTTGCTTCCGCGTAAGCTTGGGGTGCAGGATTCAATCAATAGCCGGCGTTTTGTGGTGCTTGCCGTCGCCACGCTTGCTGCTTGCGCTGCTTTCTATATTTCGACGGCCCGCGCACTGGCAATGGTTTTTATTCTCGCTACTTACCTCACCGCATTGATTACCTGTTTAGCAATGATTGCGCGTTCGCAGTCTATTTTACGGATCTCGCTTGAAGCTGCTGAACGCCGGGAGGCGAAGCGGTTACGGCTGATTTTTGGCGGATATTCGATTTTTTGCTGATGATTTCGTTAAGTTTTCTGCTCATTTCAGTGAAATGGGTTTTGTGGACAGTTTTTATGCTGATTGGTCCGGTGCTGATATTGGGTTTTTACAGTTTCGGGCGCGGACGGGTAAAGCGGGCATTAAATGTTGAAGATTTTCTTGAAAACCGCGAAATTCCAACTAAAACACATGGCGTAATTTTGCTTTCGCAGTTAGATGAAGCTGCTTTGAAAGCTGTAGATTGGGCAAAAGCAATGCGTTTTGCTTCAACCCAGGCAGTTTGTGTAGACATTGACCCGACCCGGACCAGGCAGCTGCGCAACGATTGGTTAGACGCGGAAATCTCAATGAGCTTAACCGTACTTGGAACTCCGGCCGGCGCACTCCGCGGTCCGGTAATTGAATTTGTGCGCGATTTCCGGGCATTGCATCCGCATGAGCCGCTTACGGTGATTATTCCGCGTGTAATGAGAGCGAATGCGCTTTCGCAGCTTTTTGCAAGGTTTTATACACCGGGAATCGCGGCAGAGCTGCGCCGAGAATCAAATGTGATGATTCTGGAAGTGCCTTACCTGCTTGATACGGATGCAAATGATGAATGATTCGCTGGATTTCAGATCAGGTTTTGATTATTTGGCCTGAACGTGTATTGATTAAAGGCAGCGAAACAAAAGATTGGCGGTTGAGATGAAGCTGGAAGTCGGCTCGCGGGTTGAGCTGGAGATTATTGATGTTGCTTATGGGGGCGAGTTTATCGCCCGTTATGGTGACGCAGTGATTTTCGTGCGCGGTGCAATTCTTGGCGAACGGGTAATTGCGGAAATTACGAAGAAGCAAGCAAAACTTTATCGTGCAATTGTGCGTGATGTGCTGCTCCCTGCAAAGGGGCGGATTGCGCATCCATGGCATCTTGGCACTGTGGAAGCAACCGGAGCTGCAGATTACGGACATATGGATTTAGGCGTGCAGCGGCAGATGAAATCGCTGATGCTGCAAAATCAGCTGCGGCGCATTGGCGGAGAAGAAGCAGAATCGCAGTTTTCTCCGGAAATGTTTGCGGTGAAAAGTGCTGAGCAGGGGCGTGACGGTTCACTGCGGGAAGATCCGAAAGCTCAAGGATGGCATTACCGCACCCGAATTGATGTGCTGAAACTAAAAACCGGTGTCGGAATGCATATTTTACGGACGAACAAACTTGTACCATTGCAGGAGATGCCGCTTGCTTCCCGCCGGCTTTGCGATTTGGATTTATTTGGTGATAAGTGGGACGGGTTTGTGCCGGTGAAAAAGCGAATTAGACTTGTTGCGCCGAGCGGCAGCGATCCGGTTGCTGTAATTGATGGAAAGGTTTTTTCGGCGCCGGATATGCCGGGGAACGCAGCAATTCGTGAGATTGTGAGCTATCGCGGCGAGCAGTATTCATATGATATTAATGCCGGCAGTTTCTGGCAGATTCATGAGAATGCGCCAAGTGCGCTTGCCGCGCATGTGTTCGACGGTCTGGAAGTGAGCAAAGGCGATACGCTAGTTGATTTATACTCCGGATCTGGGTTGTTCTCCGTGGTTGGCGCAAATATTGTTGGTGCAGCTGGCGGAGTCCGTGCATTTGAGGGTGATGAGCTTGCAGTATCAGCTGCAAAACACAATTTGCGGATGATGGATTGGGCGAGTGCAGATACGGCAAATATTAATGCCGAAAATATTAGCGAGTTGATTGCTGGTGCTGATTTTGTAATTGCAGATCCGCCGCGTGCCGGACTCGGCACGGCTGCTGCGCAAATCCTTGGACAGTCACAAGCGAAAAAGATTGCGCTTATTTCATGCGACTCAGCATCGATGGCTCGCGATATCAGCGCTTTGTTAAAGGCGGGACGAAAAATTGAATCTTTTACCGCCGTCGATATTTTCCCCAATACGCATTATGTCGAGACAGTGTGTATAGTTTCGTGAAAACTGGTGCGTACTTTTTAAACATTTGAAACTTTCAAATTTACGGCCGGAATCTGCGGTGAAACAAAAATCCGAAATTTTTTACAGTGAAAGCAGGTTTGAAATATGAGCAGTGCGTTTTATCCTTCAGAACCGCAGTGGCTATCTTGGGCAAAAGAGCTGCAGGCTTTGGCGCAGTCCGGGCTTTCGTATACGCAAAATGCGTTTGAACGTGAACGTTATGAGCGGATTCGTGAGATTTCAGCAGAAATGCTTGCTGCCTATTCAGCGGAGGAGATTTCGCTTGATACGGTGAAAAATCTTTTTGTAATGAAGACGGGTATCAAACGCCGAAACTTGATACCCGTGCGGCTGTTTTTGATGAGAGCGGGGAGAAAATTCTGCTTGTGAAAGAAAACAACGGGCTTTGGTCACTGCCGGGAGGATGGGTTGATGTGGATGAAACCGTCGCTACAAACACCGTAAAAGAGGCGTGGGAAGAAGCCGGGGTGAATGTGGAACCGCAGCGTTTGGCAGCAGTGATGATTCGTGATAATCGTGCCGGGCACACTTGGATTCATAATATTGTGAAGATTTTTGTGCTTTGCAAATCGCTCGGCGGGAATTTTGTTCCCAATCTTGAAACTCTTGATGCACAGTATTTTACGGAGTTTGCGCTGCCGGAAATCTGCGAAGCAAAACAGACAATTGCACAAATCAAGCTTTGTTTCCGTGCGGTGAAAGATCCGAATTGGCAAACAGTATTCGGATAAAATGTGTGTTCCCGCATTATTTTGCGGCGTATTCCAGATTATGAAATTTAAATTGCTGATTTGTATCGAAATATGAAATAAATTGATTTCATTTCGACTTTTGATGAAACTCGCTGCTAGATTAGGAACGTAAGACGGTTTTGGTGACTGACGGTTTGAGTTGAATGAACAACATGAAGCCAGAACCGAAAGCTATCGTCCGTCTGGGTGCAATCGAACCAAAACGAGTGCGCCCATTTTTTATCCCTTCTTAACTGGATTCTTGGAGGATTTGTGAAGAAAATCGGCATCGTAATGGGATCCGATTCGGATTTGCCAGTCATTGCAAAAGCGATTAACTATCTGAATGAAATAGGTGCCGAATTCACAGTAAATGTGTACTCAGCACACCGCACCCCGGATGAAGCAATTTATTTTGCCCGCAATGCAAAGAATAACGGATACGGTGTAATTATTGCTGCCGCTGGAATGGCGGCGCACCTTGCCGGAGTATTAGCTGCAAACACGGTACTTCCAGTAATCGGTATTCCATGCACAGCAAAAGCGCTCGACGGAATAGACGCGCTGCTTTCTACTGTGATGATGCCTCCGGGGATTCCGGTTGCAGCCGTCGGGATTGATGGAGCAAAGAACGCGGCAATCCTTGCCTGCCAAATCCTGGCAGTCACAGACAGTGAACTTGCGGAAAAACTACTTACCCAACGCGAAGCGAACACCGCTGCGATTCTGGAAAAAATAAAAAATAACAGCCGAATATTCTTCGGTGCAATAGGGAAGCACACCTTTTCCTGGGAGCTTTCCGCCTGCCAGGTAAAGGTTCCGATAAAACCGCAAAAAGAAAATTTGCGCAGGCAGAAAGTTCAGCTTCCCAGATTTTTCAGTGAAGCGCTGATACTTGCTCTGAGCTATTTTCAACAGCCAAAAATTTTTCACCAAGCCAGACCTGCACATCGGTGCAATTAAGTACTACGTCACTGAAAGGACTATCACATGGGTGGTTTTTTGCTCTCACATCTCGGCAGCAAATCGCGGAGGAAATTTTCTTCGGTACCGATTATCACAGCCATTTAGGTAATTATCGTGCCGGAATGGTGCTCTGGGATCAAGAGCTGGGCTTCCAGCGTGAAATTCACAGTATTCAAAAAGATTCTTTCCGTTCTCGTTTTTCTGATTTTCTCGCAGAATCACGCGGCACTGCCGGAATTGGCTGTATCGCTGATGATGCGCCGTCTCCGCTGATCATCTCATCGCATTTAGGTGCGTACGCAATTTGCTTCGTGGGGGTAATCAATAATCTTGCTGCCTTATGCGATGAGCTTTTAAACCAGCACGGAATCCATTTCAACGCCCACAGTGCTTCGCGGATTAACCCGACTGAGCTGGTGGCGGCACTGATTAATACGAAAGACAATTTCACCGACGGTATCCGGTATGCGCAAAACCGGATCACAGGTACCTGCAATCTTGTTTTGTTAAAAGACGACGGGACACTGATTGCTTCGCGCGACCGGCTTGGGCGCCTGCCGATTGTTATTGGGAAAGATACTTCCGGTGAAGGCTATGCGCTTGCTTTCGAATCGTTTGCGTACGAAAAGATTGGATACGAATACGATTACGAACTTGGTCCAAATGAAATAGTTGCAATTCAGCCTGCAGGTTTGCGGCAGCTTGCCGAACCAGGCGAAGAAATGAAAATTTGCTCATTCATGTGGAATTACTACGGCTATCCAACTTCCACTTATGAAGGGGTAAACGTTGAAATTATGCGCAACCGCAATGGTGAAGTGATGGCGGAAAACGAAAGCAGCAGCGAGCTTTTCGAATCGCTCGATTATGTGTGCGGAGTACCGGATTCCGGCACCCCGCACGCAATGGGTTACGCATTCGGCAGCGGCGTAAAATTTGCCCGCTGCTATATTAAATACACTCCAACATGGTCGCGTTCATTTATGCCGCATTTGCAAGGTTCACGCAATCGGATTGCAAAGATGAAGCAAGTGCCGGTAAAAGAACTAATTGACGGAAAGAACGTCCTTTTTGTGGATGATTCGATTGTGCGCGGTACACAGCTGCGTGAAACAGTGGAATTTTTGAAAGCAAACGGGGCGCGGGACGTGCATATGCGTTCGGCTTGCCCGCCAATGATGTACTCATGTCCATTCCTGAATTTCTCCGCGTCAAATTCTGAAATGGAGCTTGTGACCCGGCGGATTATTATGGAATTTGAAGGTGAAGCCGGTTTTGCGCATATCGACGAATATGCTGATACGAATACTGAACGCGGGAAGAAACTTCGGGAAAATCTTGCACAGCGGTTTAATTTCACCACTCTCGAATTTCAATCTCTCGACGGAATTATCAAAGCAATCGGAATCGACCGGGAGAAGCTTTGCACTTACTGCTGGAATGGCGATAAAGCTGCTTTCGGAAAACCAGCGCAGATAGCGGAAGAAAAATAGATATTTAATTGCGCTGCAAAAGTTACCTCAGCTGCGCAATCTAAAGAAAAATCTGAAGTTAAGCAAAACATTAAACAAAATCATTAAACAAGGCACAGCATAAATCACGGGAAGAGCGGAAGAAAAATGCGTGACTCACAGTCTTTGAGCTATAAAGAAGCTGGTGTGGATATCGAGGCAGGATATGAAGTTGTTTCGCGGATTCAAAAGCATATTAAAGAAACAATGACCGGCGGTAATGAATTTGATAGTGCTGGTTTTGGCGGAATGCTTCCGCTGGAAATTGCCGGAATGAAACAGCCATGCATTATTTCAGCGACCGACGGAGTCGGTACTAAACTGAAGCTTGCATTTTTGCTTGATAAACATGACACCGTCGGTATTGATTGTGTGGCGATGTGTGTAAACGACGTGCTCTGTGCGGGGGCAAAGCCGATTAATTTCCTTGACTATATTGCGTGCGGAAAGAATTTTCCAGAAAAAATCGAAGCGATTGTCAAAGGCGTAACTGCAGGATGCAAACAGTCGGGGATTCCGCTTGTCGGCGGTGAAACAGCGGAAATGCCGGGTTTCTATCCGGAAGACGAATATGATTTAGCAGGTTTTTGTAACGGTTTGGTCGACCGTGCGGATGTGCTTGATCAGAACAACGTTAATGCCGGGGATGTGCTGATTGGAATTGCCAGCTCCGGAGTTCACTCGAATGGATTCTCCCTTGTCCGGAAAGTTTTTGATATTACTGACCGTACTGTGCTGGAACAGGAATATGCACAACTTGGCGGGAAAACACTCGGGGAAGTGCTCCTCACGCCAACCAAAATTTATGTTAAGCCGGTGAGTGAACTGCTTGCACGCAAGCTGGTGAAATCACTGGCGCATATTACCGGCGGCGGTTTCTATGAAAATATTCCGCGTTCACTGCCGGCAGGGCACGGCGTGGTTATTAATCGTGATGCGCTGCAAATATTGCCGATTTTTAAGTTGATTCAAGAAACCGGCGGGATTAGCGAACACGATATGTTCAATACGTTCAATATGGGTGTGGGCATGACTATCATTGCAGCTGCGGAAAATGCGGCGGAAATAATTGAAATCCTTGCGGCAAGCGGTGAAACAGCTTATGTTCTCGGGCATGTGGTGCAGTCGCAGACGCTTGTAGAATTTGCGTAATTTCCGCGATTTCTCAGATTTTACAACAATGATGGAAAGTTATTTGAAACAAGGTGATTTGCGAAATGGCGGGTAAAGCGAAAGTTGCGGTGCTGATTTCCGGCGGCGGAACGAATCTGCAGGCAATTATCGACGGCATTGCTTCCGGAAAGCTCACGCATACCGTTATCGATTTAGTGGTGAGCAACCGTGCCGGAGCATTCGGAATTGAGCGGGCAAAATCTGCCGGAATCGAAACCGCAGTGTTAGCCGGCGCTGAATATCGGGGAAATAAGCCGGTATTTGAAGCCGAACTATTGCGTTTGCTGCGCGAGCATGAAATCGAGCTTGTAGTGTTAGCTGGATTTATGGCGATTTTGAGTGCTGATTTTATTCAGCGCTGCCCGTGCCGAATCGTAAATATTCATCCGTCGTTAATTCCCGCATTTTCCGGTGAAGGCTTCTATGGTTTGCGGGTGCATCAGGCTGCAATTGCTGCGGGCGTGAAAATCTCGGGTGCCACAGTGCATCTTGTAAATGAGGTGTGCGACGGCGGGCAAATCTTGGCGCAGGAAACTGTGCCGGTGCTGGAAACTGACACTCCGGAAGTGCTGCAGGAGCGAATTTTGCACGAAGTTGAACACGTGATTTTCCCGCGCACAATTGAACAGCTTTGCGCAGAAATTGTAAACCAGCGGCAGCGCACAGCTGCAGCGCATTAAACCGCGAGTACTAAATAAAATCCGATAACAGAACCCGAGAAAACAGCTTCCCGCAGAAACGAGCAAGAATATGACAAATAAATCACTTCCTGAATATCTTGGTGCGAAAACCTATCCTGGGCGCACACTGGCAATTGCCGCAGATCCAGCCGGCGGCAGCGCGGTAATCATATATTTTATTATGGGGCGCTCAGCAAATAGCCAAAACCGGATTTTCGCTCAAGACGGCGAAATTGTGCGCACCCAGGCTTTTGACGAGTCAAAACTGGAAGATCCGAGTTTAATTATTTACCCGGTCTACCAGCATTTGGGAGAACACCATATTGTGACTAACGGTGACCAAACCGCAACGATTTACGATGGACTAAAAGCTGGTAAGAGCGCATTTGCTGCATTAAAAACGCGCGAATGCGAGCCGGATGCGCCAAATTTCACTCCGCGTATTTCGCTGATTACTGCACCTGCGGGGTACGAGCTGCACATTACGAAAGCAGCAGTTACCGACGGAACACAATCTGTTCATTTCAATTTCGCATATCCGTATGTGCCTGGCGCCGGGCATTGCATCCACACCTATATCGACGATGCAGATCCGCTGCCAAGTTTTGCCGGCGAACCTGTCTCATTCGCATATCAGCAAGATCTCGGAGAAAAAGTCTGGAATGCAATTAATCCGGACTACAAGATTTCACTGCTTGAATGCGTGCTGGATCTAAAGACACATGAAATGCGTTCGATACGCATTTTTAACAAACACAACGGCGAGTAAAACATAATGCCGTCGGCGGAATAAATAAAATTCAAAACAAATCTGAAAAGTGAAGCATGAATCATGAAATCATTGGAATTAAAGTACGGAAATAACCCGCATCAGAAACCCGCAAATATCAATATGGCTGACGGTAGTGAACTTCCGCTGAAAGTGCGGAACGGCAAACCCGGATATATTAATCTGCTTGACGCGTTAAACTCGTGGCAGCTGGTACGTGAACTGCGCGCAGCTTCCGGACTTCCTTGCGCTGCTTCTTTCAAGCATGTATCGCCGACTTCCGCTGCTGTTGGCAAACCGCTTTCTGCTGATTTGAAAAAGCTGTTTTCACTGATGATATTCCTGATCTTGATAATTTTCCATTGGCATGTGCTTATGCGCGCGCACGCGGAACTGACCGGCTTTGCTCATTCGGCGATTTCGTCGCGCTTTCCGATATTTGCGATGTAACTACAGCGCAGCTAATTAAACGCGAAGTTTCCGATGGTGTAATCGCTCCAGGATATGAACCGAAAGCACTGGAAATTTTGCAGGAAAAGCGCGGCGGAAACTATACGGTGCTGGAAATCGACCCAAATTATGAACCGGCAGCCGCTGAAATCAAGACCGTTTTCGGAATCAGCTTCCATCAAGGGCGAAATGACGCAGAAATTAACGAATTACTGCTGGAAAATATTGTGACGGAAAATAAAGATTTGCCGGCACAGGCAAAGCTTGATTTGGTTCTGGGGCTAATTACTTTGAAATATACGCAGTCGAACTCGGTTTGTTTTTCTTATGACGGACAGGCAATCGGTGTGGGAGCCGGGCAGCAGTCACGGATTCACTGCACCCGTCTCGCCGGTTCGAAAGCAGATACGTGGTTTTTACGCCAGCATCCGCTGGTTTTAAATCTTCCATTCAAAGCAGACTTACGCCGTGCAGACCGAGATAACGTGATTGACGGATATATCAACCAAAATGAAGCGGACGTTTGCGCCGACGGTATTTGGCAGCGTTATTTTACGGCGCAGCCTCCGGTGCTTGATGCACAAACAAAAGCTGAATATTTGGCGCAGATTAAAGGCGTAAGCTTAACCTCAGACGCATTCTTCCCATTTTCCGACAATATTAAACGGGCAGCAAAAAGCGGCGTTTCATATGTGGCGCAGCCCGGCGGTTCAATCCGCGATGACGCGGTGATTGCAGAGTGCAACGCGCACAATATGGTGATGGCATTTAACGGTTTGCGGCTATTCCATCACTAAAATCAGTATTGATGGTATTACTGGAAAACGGATTCAAAATATTTTTGAGGAAGAAAATTTCAATGAAATTGAGTATCATCGGCAGCGGCGGCCGCGAATATGCGATTGCGAAAAACTGCTCGAAACAAATCCAGACCTTGAACTCCACATGCTGCCGGGGAATGCGGCAATGGAAGATTTCGCCGCGGTGCACCCCGAAATCGGAGCTACGGATATTGCTGGTGTAGAAGAATTTTGCCGGCGTGAGAAAATTGATTTTTGTGTTGTCACTCCAGATGATCCGCTCGTGCTGGGAATGGTGGATGTACTGGAAGACGCCGGAATCGAATGTTTCGGACCGCGGAAAGCAGCTGCAATGCTTGAAGGATCAAAGAGCTTTGCGAAAGAATTTATGGCACGCCACAGCATTCCAACTGCTGCCTATCAGCATTTTGCCGATTTTAATGCGGCACTCGAATATGCGCGCAAATCTGCTTATCCGCTTGTAATTAAAGCCGACGGGCTGGCACTTGGCAAAGGCGTTGCAATCGTCACTGATTTTTCCCAGGCAGCGCAGACTTTGCGTGATTTTATGCTTGACCATAAATATGGTGATTCTTCAGCAAGCGTGGTGATTGAAGAATTTTTAACCGGTCCCGAGATTTCAGTACTTACTTTCTGCGACGGCAAATCAATTCAGCCGATGGTTTCTTCAATGGACCATAAGCGAATTTTCGACGGAGATACCGGACCGAATACTGGCGGCATGGGTGTGATTGCCCCAAATCCAGTATTCACCGCAGAAGCTGCAGCAGAATTTGCCGAAAAAATTATGCTGCCAACTCTTGCCGGACTGCAAAAAGACGGGCTTGATTTCCGCGGCTGCCTCTATTTCGGTTTAATGCTCACAAAAAACGGGATGAAAGTTATTGAATATAATGCACGTTTTGGAGATCCGGAAACACAAGTTGTACTTCCGCTGCTGAAAGGAAATTTGCTCGAAATTTTCCAGGCAGTCTCGCGTGCTGAACTGAGCAGTAAAACCATCGAATCTGATTCGCGCAGCGCTGCATGCGTGGTAATGGCAGGAGCCGGATATCCGGAAAATCCGGCAAAAGGAAACGAGATTTCGTATTCCGAGAAAGCAGCTGACAATATTGTTTTTGCCGGTGTAAAACACGGCCCGGCAGGTAAGCTGTTAAGCAATGGCGGGCGGGTATTGAATGTGCTTGGTTTCGGTGAAACGTTGCGAAGTGCCGTCGATAATGCTTACGAAAATGTTCGCGAAGTAAAGTTTGCACAAAGCCATTACCGCACCGATATCGGCGCGCAGGCACTCAAGATTGAGGCAGGAAAATGATTTACCGAATTTATGTGGAAGCAAAGACTGAAACCAACCCAAGTGCGGCAGCTTTAACTGCGCAATTGCAGGACTTTCTCGGGATTAACACGCTGAAAGATTTACGGATTGTGAATTGTTACGATGTCGAAGGCGTGAGTGAAGAAGTTTTCAATGCGGCAGTCACGAATGTGTTTGCCCAGCCGCCGCTCGATGATTATTTTACGGAACTGAAAATAGCTGAAAACGATACTGTATTTGCGGTAAGCTATCTGCCAGGGCAATACGATCAGCGTGCAGACAGTGCGGCTGTATGTATTCAGATGCTTGCACAAACAGTAAAACCGCTGGTGAATTATACCTGTGTGTATATTCTTTCCGGCGCATTGAGTGCGCAAGATATTGCGCAAATTAAAAACTATCTGATTAACCCGGTTGATTCGCACGAAGTCGGGCTGGAAAAACCGCAAACACTTGAGCTGAAAACTGTCCCGCCGGATCCGGTGCCAACCGTCAGCGGTTTTAACAGCTTCGATACCGCAGCGCTCACGGCTTATCTGGAAGATAACGCCTGCGCGATGGACTTAGCTGATTTACAGCTCGTGCAAAGCTATTTTCAGTCGGTTAACCGCGAACCTACCGAGACCGAGCTGAAAGTGATTGACACTTACTGGTCTGACCATTGCCGGCACACCACATTCAATACTGCGCTTGAAAATATCGAAATTGCTGATTCGCGTGTGGCGCACACTTATGATTCTTATCTTGCAGTGAAGCGAGAAATAAATCCTGAACGCCCAGTGACACTGATGAACATTGCAACAATGGCAATGAAGCAGCTCAAACGCGCCGGAAAGCTTTCGCAGCTCGATGAGTCAGATGAAATCAATGCTTGCACGATTAAAGTTACGATTGATGTCGATGGAAAAGATGAGGAATGGCTGCTGCTTTTCAAAAACGAAACACACAATCATCCAACCGAAATTGAACCATTTGGCGGGGCAGCCACCTGTATCGGCGGTGCAATCCGCGATCCGCTTTCCGGGCGTGCTTACGTATACGCGGCAATGCGTGTCACCGGCGCAGCTAACCCGCTTACGGAACTTGCAGACACTCTTGCCGGGAAACTTCCGCAGCGGAAGATTGTCACCACCGCTGCCGACGGATACTCTTCTTATGGGAACCAAATCGGACTTGCCACATCTTTTATTGACGAAGTCTACGATCCGTCTTATGCCGCAAAACGTCTCGAAATCGGCGGTGTGCTTGGTGCGGTTAAGCGCAGTAATATTAAGCGTGAAAAACCGGCGGCAGGCGATATCGTGGTGTTAGTTGGCGGAGCGACCGGACGTGACGGAATCGGCGGAGCAACCGGATCTTCACGTGCGCATAATCTTGAATCTGTGGCGGAAAGCGGGGCGCAAGTACAGAAAGGAAACGCGCCGGAAGAACGGAAACTGCAGCGGTTATTCCGCCGCCCAGAAGTGACAAAACTCGTAAAAAAGTGTAACGATTTCGGAGCCGGCGGCGTTTGTGTGGCTGTTGGGGAACTCGCCGACGGTTTAGATATTCACCTCGACGCAGTATATAAAAAGTATGAGGGATTGAATGCTACTGAGATTGCGGTGAGCGAATCTCAAGAGCGAATGGCGCTGGTAATTGCCCCGAACGATTTGCCGGCGCTTGCACATTACTGCGATGCAGAAAATCTGCGGTATGCGGTGGTCGCAAATGTCACTGCAGATCCAGTGCTCGTAATGAGTTATCAAGGGCAGGAAGTAGTGCGGATTGCGCGTTCTTTCCTTGATACGAACGGCGCACCGAAGCAAATGAATGTGAAAGTGCCTGATTTTTCGGCACAAACATCTGCGGAAACTCAAACTGTGCAAGCAGCAGATTGGCGTGAACGGATCAGCGAATTAGTACAAGATTTGAACCACTGTTCAAAAGAAGGATTAATTCAGCAGTTCGATTCCACAATAGGCGCCAATACGGTACTCATGCCGTTAGGCGGAAAATATCAAAAGACACCGACGCAAGCAATGGTACACAAATTCCCAGTTTTGAACGGGGAAACGAATAGCTGCTCGGTAATGGCATTCGGATTTAATCCGGAAGTAAGCAAATCCGACCCGTATCGGGGTGCATACGAGGCAGTGATTGATTCGGTTGCGAAACTAATCGCAGTCGGAGCAGATCCGGAGCAAGTACATTTGAGTTTCCAAGAGTACTTCCCGTCGTTAAAAGCTGATCCTGAAAAATGGGGATTGCCGTTTACAGCACTAATGGGTGCATTCCAAGCCCAGATAGATTTGGAAATGGCGGCAATCGGCGGTAAAGATTCCATGAGCGGTACTTTCGAAGAACTTGAAGTTATCCCGACTCTTGTTTCTTTTGCTGTCTCACTGGCGAAACTCGGCGGCGTAATTTCGCCGGAGCTGAAACAGGCAGGGGAGAAGCTGTATCTTGTAAAGCCGCGTGCGAATCCCAGTGCAGATTCAAATACCGGCGCAAATACCGGTGCGGGTGCCGGGATTACGAAAGCTTACTTCCAACAAGCGGCACAGCTTTTCGCTAACGGCGGTGTAACCGCGGCGTATTCACTCACCGGCGCTTCAATTTTCGAAGCAGCATTTAAGATGGCGCTCGGCAATCGGCTCGGCATAGAGTTTGCTGCTGACTTTACTGCTGATTACGCTAACTCGCACGGTTTTGCAAATATTTGCGGCGGATTCTTAATAGCTGCGCAAAATCTTTCTGCCCTGACCGTGCCTGCTAACGGGCGGGAAAATAGTATTGATTCGGGTGCAGCATCTGATTTGCTTGAGATTTGCGAAGTCGGTACCGTCGTTAATGAATACGAATTGCGCATTGGCGGGCAAACGGCTGATATTGCCCGGATACAGCGTGCTTATGAAGCAAAACTTGAGCCGGTCTATCATGTACATGCTGCTGATGAGCATATTGGCGAAGCAGAATATGCACCGATTGAAAACAGCGGGGAGCCGGTTAAATACAGCGGGGAAGCCATTGCGAATCCGCGGGTTTTAATTCCAGTGTTTCCTGGTACGAACTGTGAATTTGATACCGCTCGGGCATGGGAAAAAGCTGGCGCACAACCAGAAATTCTGGTGATTAAGAATCTGACGGTTTCCGCAATTGAAGCAAGTATTGACGAATTCGCTGCGAAGCTGCGCCAATCCCAAATTCTTTTTATTCCTGGCGGATTCTCGGGCGGAGATGAACCAGACGGATCGGCAAAATTCATCACCTCTTTTATGCGGAATGAAAAAGTTGCGCGTGAAATTACAGCGTTGCTCGATGAACGCGAAGGGTTAATTGGCGGAATCTGCAATGGTTTCCAGGCGCTGATTAAACTCGGGCTATTGCCGTACGGAAAGATTGTGGAACCAAATCCGCAAATGGCGACACTCACGCATAATCATATTAAACGCCACCAGTCTTCAATTGTGAATGTGCGTGTATGTAATAACACCAGTCCATGGATGCAAAAAGTTTCACTTGGCGAGATTTATCAAGTGCCGATTTCACATGGTGAAGGACGAATCGTCGGAGAAGTAGCAGCAAAGAATGTGGCAACCCAGTATGTAACTTTTGCGGGTGTGCCGACATCGGCAATCGAATTTAATCCGAATAATTCGCTATTGGCAATCGAGGGAATCGTTTCTGATAACGGGCGTGTATTCGGCAAAATGGGGCATGCTGAACGTTTCTCAGACGGTACTTATGCGAATGTACCGGGAAATTACGATATGCAGATTTTCGCTTCCGCTGTTGCATACTTCCGGAAGTAAATACTTCAGAAAGTAACTAATTTTATCAAGAATAAACCAGCGGAATTAACAAATCTGCGGATTTTTACAGCTATTAATACGGTAAGCGAAATCTGTGAATCGAAATTAAAGAGAGCAGAAAAGGACAAGAGGATAAATAATATGGCTTTTCTTTCCGATATTGAAATTGCACAGCAGGCAGCGCCAAAACCAATCGGAGAAATTGCGGCAAAATTAGGTGCGGCGGGTGCGCAGATCGAACCTCACGGGCATTACAAAGCAAAACTTGATTTTGCCTTAATTGATGAAAATAAAATTGCGAAAAATAAACTCGTACTTGTAAGTGCGATGTCGCCTACACCAGCGGGAGAAGGGAAAACTACCACCACAATCGGGCTTGCCGACGGGCTTTCCCGGATTGGGAAAAAGTCTGCGTAGCCTTGCGTGAGCCGTCGCTCGGTCCGGTATTTGGGATGAAAGGCGGGGCTTGCGGCGGCGGATATGCGCAAGTGATTCCAATGGAAGATATTAACCTGCATTTCACCGGCGATTTCCATGCAATCGGGGCAGCAAATAATCTGCTTTGTGCAATGTTGGATAACCATATTTATCAGGGAAATAAGCTGCGAATCGACCCGAAGCGGGTAATTTTGAAACGCTGTGTTGATATGAACGACCGGCAGCTGCGCAATATCGTCGGCGGACTTGGGAAAGTTACCGACGGTAATGTGCGTGAAGACGGTTTTGAAATCACCGTCGCCACTGAAGTAATGGCAATCTTCTGTTTGGCAACCTCGCTTTCTGATTTGAAAGAACGCCTTGCAAAAATAATCGTCGCCTACAATTATGACCGTGATCCGGTAACTGCCGGCGATTTACAAGCTGCCGGAGCAATGACGGCACTTTTGAAAGACGCGCTGAAACCAAATCTGGTACAGACCCTTGAAGGCACTCCAGTAATTATCCACGGCGGACCTTTCGCAAATATCGCGCACGGATGTAATTCGATTATGGCTACGAATATGGCGCGTTCCCTCGGTGATTACACTATTACGGAAGCTGGTTTCGGGGCTGATCTTGGCGGTGAAAAGTTTATTGATATTAAATGCCGGCTTACTGGTACAAAGCCGGATTGTGCAGTGGTAGTCGGCACAATCCGTGCGTTGAAAATGCATGGGGGCGCAGCCAAAACAGAGCTTGCAGCAGAAAATCTGGCAGCGCTTAGTGCGGGTTTGCCGAATCTTTTGCGGCATATTGAAAATATGCGTGAAGTATTTGGGCTTCCCACAGCTGTTGCTTTGAACGTATTTCCAACCGACACTGAAGCAGAAATTGCGCTTGCAACAAAGGAATGTGCAAAACTTGGGGTGCAGCTCGTGCGTTCAGATGTTTGGGCAAAGGGCGGATCCGGCGGTGTGGAACTTGCCCGCGAAGTTGTCCGGCTATGCGAAAACGAATCAGCTGAATTAAATTTCGCCTATGATTTGGAAGATTCAATCGAAACAAAGCTAAATCAGCTTGTGCAGCGTGTTTATGGCGGAGCTGGGGTAGAGCTGGAAGCAGCGGCGCGCCGGGAAATTTCCCAGCTGGAAGCACTCGGTTTTGGTAATTTACCTGTCTGTGTGGCGAAAACACAGTACAGTTTTTCTGATGACGCAAAACTGCTTGGTGCGCCGAGTGATTTTCAGATTCGCGTGCGGAATGTGAAAGTAAATGCGGGTGCTGGATTTATTGTGGCGTACGTTGGTACTTTGCTGACAATGCCGGGGCTGCCGAAAGTGCCTGCAGCAAATCAGATTGATGTTTGTGCCGACGGGAAGATTCTTGGGCTGTTTTAAAGCTTGATTTCGGTACGTAATTTTTGGTGTGCTTCACGGTAGTTTTTGCAGTTAACTTCAGCGGTTTTTACGGCGCTGGGACATTGGCGGTACTTGTATGCCGGCAGTGCTGAACTTTTTGGGGAGGGCGGGTTCCGGAGTGTCTCGAAAAGGGCGGTCAGGATTAATCCTTTCTTGAGACACTTTCCGTCCAAATATGTTCTCGTAAATTTTCAGAAATATATTGAATTTGACTGGACGGGCGGGGTGAGGAAGTTTGTATTAAGAAAGAATCGTCAGCTTTAACAAACAAATAGCAGCGGAAGTGGCTTACGGCACAAGTAGATATTTAAAAACTGCTAACTTTGTTAATTGAATCACTGTGCAATCAAGTTGGAAGGGTTTTCCTTCCTATATCAATTCACCAAAATTCGAAAGGGTACGTGATGAAAACAAACAACAAGAACCCAAAGCTGGCGGCAATGTCTGCAGCAGCTACTCTCGTTTTTGCATTGTTCCTTCCCGGGGTTGCTCACGCAACTACATACAGTGTGGATGGATATCTTGATACTGGCGGGCACTTAATTTAATATTCGACTTTCCGTCCGCATATTGCAGGTGATGCCGCTCTTAAGGTTACGAATAATGTCGGGACCTACTCTAGATTCGGTTTGCGTGACTTATACGGGAATCAAGTGACAAACTCAAATCAATATAACGGCAGTGGTGGTGACGCGCCATTTACGATGAAATCAACCGGAAGCACGACTATTCCTGCAGGCTCTTATGCGCTTAATGGAAGAATGGGATCGAGGTCTGGAGCAGACAATTACTGGGTTGGGATACTATCTCTCTAAATGAATTTGGCGGGTGTCTTCTACTTGCTGTTGAAACACCCGCCTTACAAGTTCTTATTCTAAGAAAGGGAATTAATGCGTAAATTTTGTCCGCATTCGTAACTGTGTTGGCTCTGTTTTGTTTAATTTCGTGTTCAGTTAATCGGGGAGGATCCGGCAGTGGTGAATTTATGGATTTAGCTGCCACCCAGCAAGGATACGAAACTGCAGTCAGAGAATTTCCTTATTCGTTACCTGCAGGTTACTTTATATCGCAACAGTGGCGGCATTGCGGCATTGCGGCATCGCGTTCGCAGTATTTTAACTGCTATTAGTCTGCTGCTTGGAATCGTTGCACTGACATCTGTTGCCTCAGCACAAGAAGTTATAAATGAAACTATCACTCGAAAAGCAATCCTAACCGGAGGTCCTTCGATTACTTCTACTGTGCAATTCAGTCTCTCATCAAACCGGGAAGAAAATGCCAATTTTTGGGTATCTAAAGTTCACTCTCGGTACGGCAATGAAGCGAGAACGTCTCTAGTATTTAAACCGTCTGAAATGCGTTTGTTTTCAAACAATATCGCTCAGCCGACTGTAGAAGTTATATTCGTTGAGCCGAGCATAACCCGGATTCGTCCTTTCAAAGTTCTTTCTGGTGCGTGGTTTGAATCAAATCGGTCATATCTTGCGCCTAGAATAGTATTGAATTCGGTAGCTGCAAATCTATTTCATAGCTCAGATACACAATGGAAGTTTGGGTGGGGATCTCAGGGAGAAATATCTAATGCTGTCGTGCAGGGTATTGTGGATGACGGGGAAATTAACGCAATTGCATATGTTGACTGCAATCAAGACGGTAAATGGAATTTTTTTCAGATAACGATATTTTCTCGATGCTTGTGCGTATTCCGGGAGTTTCAACTGAAAATCTTAAAATGGGGTTAACATAAATTGCTGCGATAGCTGATAAACAAGAAAATTTTACGGAAATCATACGAATAGATACGTTAGGTACTCTCCAATCAGAATTGGATACTACTGCAGTTGTTTTTATTGGAATATCTATTTTGTCGCTTGCAGTATCCGCTATTGGAATGTTGAACATAGGTCTTTCGACACTGAATGAAAGAGCGGACGAATTATCGCTGCGGCGATCTTTTGGAATGAAGAAGTATCAAATTGCCGCCATAATGCTGCTTGAAGTACAAATCACTGCGATACTTGCAGGAACTATTGGGGTGGTGATAGCGTACTTTTCACTTCCAGTAACACTCAATCTGTTTGGAATGACAGATACTTTACCCAGTTTCCTGTTGGAGCAGCAGTTATTGGGATGTGCGCTGGGAATATTGCTGCATTTATCGGATCTTTATCCCCGGCAATAAAAGCGATGCAAGTACCAATCGCAAATATTATGCGCGGATAAGACTGATTAGGCAGGAGAGGGGAGCATATTCTGCACTATTCCAACTTTAGTGACTGTAATTACTGCAATGGAAGCCTGCCGGAATGTCTGGATTTACTGCCTTAATTTAACTCTTGCATGCGTGCCTGCGTTCTGGAATTTTCATGGCTCTTTTTCGCTTTGTATTATGCCTTACAAAGAGCGTCAATTTGGCAAAATCTGATTTATCGGATAAAGTTTTCCGCGGACTCTTAGCTCAGTTGGTAGAGCATCTCGTTTACACCGAGAGGGTCATCGGTTCGAGTCCGGTAGGGTCCACAAAATCAGCGGGGCGCCAGTCAGCAGCCCCGCATTTTATTTGCCGGAAGCTGCAAGATATTGCAGAGTGCTGGTGATTTTCACTTTTTGTCCGCTTCCTACCTGTTTTTTGGGGAGGGGAGCTGAAAGTACTTGGAGAAATTTGTGTTTTCAGCGGCGGTGCCGGAAATCTGCGGTCATCTCAGTTCGCAAGTTGGGTGATTTGCTGGAGGAACGCGGGGATTATGCCGTCGGTTATGTTAAAAACATTGTTCTCGCCGCCGCGGATATGAAATTTTGGGCGTTATGCGGGCTAGCGGACAATGGTTATTTATGGTTTTGATGTTTTTCATTGATGCGGCGGGATCTCTGCGAATTCACGTAACTGGTGGCGAAATGTGCTGTATGGTTACGTAACTGGTGGCGAAATCAGTGGTTTTGATTTCCGGCGGGAGTGCCGTCGTTATCGCGAGCTTGTGAACTGCGATAATGCAAATGCTTTCGACGGCAAAAATCCTAGCCTAAGTTCTTGCTACCACTTACGTAAAATTTTCCGCTTCCCGTCATCACTTACGTGACGGAAATGAGTTCCTGCCGCTAGTTACGTAACTAGAATTGGTCCTCACTATCTGATTGTGCGGTGCTGCGGATTGGATATTTGTGTTGGTGCAGTAAAGCTGGTGTTTATTCGGGTGGAAAGCGGTTTTTGCAGAGATTAAGCCTGACCGCTATGTAAAAATACCGTTTAGAACCAGTTAAATTGGACCCAGCTAAAATGCGCTGCACATTTTCGAGCTGCAGGACCGCGTCCGTCGGCAATGAGCATACTGTTGCTAATTCGCACCCATTTCCTTTCGTAAATAGCCGAATTACAGCTCAAAATAAGTCTCTCGATATCAAGATAAGTGTTATGATTGAAACGAGCTTTCCGGAACGAATCAGGAATTTAGTTATTTGAATGTTTAGATGTTCAAATAAAAAATAAAACCGGAAATCGGAAAATTGCAGGTCTGCCAATCGGATAAATCACATCGCCGGATCGCATGAATTAGACAAATGTGAGGAGCTTCAACATGAGTAAAAACAGCTTTAACGCAAAGCAAACCCTGCAAGTAGGCGGGCAAACCTATACGATGTTCAGCCTGTCGGCAGTTCCGGGATTAGAAAAATTACCGTACTCACTGAAAGTGCTTGCAGAGAATTTGCTGCGTACTGAAGACGGGGCAAATGTGACATCCGCTCATATTGCAGCTCTCGCAAGTTGGGATGCAAAAGCTGCGCCAAGTCAAGAAATTCAATTCACTCCGGCGCGCGTAGTAATGCAAGATTTTACTGGCGTGCCATGTGTGGTCGATCTTGCCACGATGCGTGAAGCAATGGCAGAACTTGGCGGTAATCCGGATAAAATAAATCCGCTCAACCCGGCAGAAATGGTGATTGACCATTCAGTGCAAATTGATGTCTTTGGGCGCAGCGACGCACTCACCCTCAATATGGATATCGAATATCAGCGTAATGGCGAACGCTATCAGTTCTTACGCTGGGGCCAAGGCGCTTTCCAAAATTTCAAAGTTGTTCCGCCCGGAACCGGAATCGTGCACCAAGTAAACATTGAATATCTGGCGAGAGTGGCAATGACCCGCGATAGCGGCGGCGAAACTTTCGTCTACCCAGATACTTGTGTCGGAACCGATTCACATACCACGATGGTAAACGGGCTGGGCGTGCTCGGCTGGGGTGTGGGCGGAATCGAAGCAGAAGCAGCAATGCTCGGGCAGCCGGTTTCAATGCTGATTCCGCGCGTAGTCGGTTTCAAACTCACTGGAGAAATCCCCACAGGAGCTACCGCAACAGACGTAGTTCTAACCATCACGCAAAAACTTCGTGAACATGGGGTAGTAGGCAAATTTGTTGAATTCTATGGTGAAGGCGTATCCCAAGTTCCGCTGGCAAACCGCGCAACCATCGGCAATATGAGCCCAGAATTCGGTTCCACTGCAGCAATCTTCCCAATCGACGAAGTGACACTTGAATATTTACGTCTCACCGGGCGGGATAAGAATCGAATCGCACTTGTTGAAGCATACGCAAAAGCGCAAGGACTCTGGCACAACCCGTCGCGTGAAGCTGAATATTCCGAATATTTGGAACTTAACCTGTCTACCGTCGTTCCATCTATCGCCGGTCCGAAACGGCCGCAAGACAGAATCGAACTTTCTGCAGCGAAAGAATCTTTTGCACAGACGCTGCCAGACTACCTCGCACAAACGGCAGCAGCAGATGCAGTCAATTTAACTCTTGCCGACGGCACGAATACAAAACTTGAAAATGGCGACGTCGTAATTGCCGCAATTACTTCCTGCACGAATACGTCGAACCCATCGGTAATGCTTGCAGCTGCAATCTTGGCGAAGAATGCCGTCGCTAAAGGGCTGAAATCGAAGCCGTGGGTGAAAACCTCAATGGCTCCCGGATCAAAGGTCGTCACTGACTACTATGAAAAAGCCGGACTATGGCCGGCACTCGAAGCTCTCGGATTTAACCTCGTCGGATACGGATGCGCCACCTGTATCGGAAATTCTGGTCCGCTCCCGGCCGCAGTCTCACAAGCAGTGACCGAAAATGACCTAACCGTCGTCTCGGTGCTCTCCGGAAACCGGAACTTTGAAGGACGAATCAACCCGGATGTGAAGATGAACTATCTTGCTTCACCTCCGCTCGTAATTGCATACGCGCTGGCAGGAACAATGAATTTCGACTTCGGCACTGAACCGCTTGGGAAAGATCAAGCCGGCAATGACGTATTCTTAAAAGACATCTGGCCAGATCCAAGCGAAGTGCAGGCAACAATTGATACAACTATTGACTCACAAATGTTTACCCGCAACTATGCGTCAGTATTCGCAGGCGATGAACGCTGGCAGGCACTCGAAACCCCGCAAGGCGAAACCTTTACCTGGAATAAAGAATCTACCTACATTCGCAAACCAACCTATTTCGACGGCTTAACGATGGAACTAACGCCAGTTACAGATATTGCAGGTGCACGGGTGCTTGCGAAACTTGGCGACTCAGTGACCACTGACCACATCTCCCCAGCCGGAGCAATTAAGCCGGATTCGCCTGCGGGACGCTACCTGCAGGAGCACGGTGTAGACCGAAAAAATTTCAATTCTTACGGTTCGCGCCGCGGAAATCACGAAGTAATGATTCGCGGTACTTTCGCCAATATTCGCTTAAAGAACCAGCTGCTCGACGGGGTAGAGGGCGGATATACGAAGAATTTCCTGAACGGAGAACAGGAAACAATTTTCGATGCCGCCCAATCCTATCAGGAAGCTGGAATCCCGCTTGTAGTGCTCGGCGGAAAAGAATACGGTTCCGGATCGTCGCGTGACTGGGCAGCCAAAGGCACGGCACTCCTTGGAGTGAAAGCGGTAATCAGTGAATCATTTGAACGGATTCACCGCTCGAATCTAATCGGGATGGGCGTACTTCCGCTGCAATTCCCGGCCGGGAAAAGCGCCGACTCGCTCGGAATCGACGGCACTGAAACATTTGCAATCTCCGGGATTACTGCACTGAATGAAGGTGTAACTCCAAAGACGGTGAAGGTGAGCGCAATCAAAGCTGACGGAACACTAATCGAGTTCAATGCTGATGTGCGAATCGATACCCCAGGTGAAGCAGACTACTTCCGCAACGGCGGAATCCTGCAGTATGTTTTGCGTGAACTTGCCAAATAAATTACACCGCAGAGTTAACAAAAAATACATATTTAAAAATTAAAACTGACGGCAGGTGCGGTTACGCCCTGCCGTCTGCAGCGCCTGTGCTGCTGCAGATATGAAAACTTTGCGGCGAATTGGCTAGAATAGGGTAGTTGTTTTCGATAGCACTTTGATTGCTACGGCAAAAATTTAGATTCATGAGTGAGGCGCTGATATGAGCATTCTAAGCTCGATTGCCGGACCGGCAGATTTGAAACGATTACCAGAATCGCAGCTGCCGATATTAGCTGCAGAAATCCGTGAATTCCTGATTACAAACGTAGCGAAAACAGGCGGCCACCTCGGGCCGAATCTCGGAGTAGTGGAACTTACAATCGCACTGCACCGCGTCTTTGATTCACCCCGTGACGTGCTGATATTTGACACCGGGCACCAAACATACGTACACAAAATTCTTACCGGAAGAAAAGATTTTTCGCACCTGCGTCACCGCGGAGGGCTTTCCGGTTACCCTTCACGGGCAGAATCTGAACATGACGTAGTTGAAAATTCACATGCGACCACTGCACTTTCCTGGGCGGATGGAATCGCGCGCGGAAAGCAGCTTGCGAATGATGATTCATGTGTGGTGGCAATTATCGGCGACGGCGCGCTTACCGGCGGAATGGCTTGGGAAGCGCTAAACAATATTGCTGAAGATCAAGACCGTCCGTTAGTGATTATCGTCAACGATAACGGGAGGTCATATTCTCCAACCGTCGGCGGATTTGTGCGGCGCCTTGACGTGGCACGAAAACTAGACAATCTCCGAGTGAATAAGAAATACGAAGATTTTCTTGAATGGGGAAAGCACAGCTGCAAAATGCCGGAAATCCCGGGAAATTCGCTTATGACGCACTTCATGGGCTAAAGCGCGGTGTAAAAGATGTACTTTTTGACGCCGGGATTTTCGATTCTCTGGGATTAAAATATCTCGGTCCGGTGAACGGCCATAATATCTTACAGCTTACAGAAGCCTTGAAAATGGCAAAAAAATACGGCGGTCCGGTAGTTGTACATGCGATAACCGAAAAAGGCCGCGGATATCGGCCCGCCGAAGAAAACAAAGAAGATCATTTCCACGCTGTTGGGATAATACATCCGGAAACCGGGCTGCCGGTTGTGCAGTCGCGTTTCGGATGGACAAAAGTATTCGCTGATGAAATTGTGAAACTCGCCCGCAAAGATGACCGGATTATCGGAATCACTGCAGCGATGATGTACCCGGTTGGTCTTGAGCCAATGTATCGTGAATTTCCGCGGCGGGTCATTGATGCTGGAATCGCTGAACAGCATGCAATGACAATGGCGGCAGGTCTTGCACACGCCGGATACCGGCCTGTGCTCGCACTTTATGCTACCTTTATGAATCGCGCATTCGATCAGCTCCTGATGGACGTTGCCTTACACCGCGAACCTGTCACAATATGTCTCGATCGTTCAGGTATTACCGGCGACGACGGCGCATCGCATAACGGGATGTGGGACTTAGCAATCGCCGCAATGATCCCTGGTTTGCATACAGCTGTACCGCGCGACGGCACACGGCTGCGTGAATTACTTGCACAATCAATTGCGCTTGCAGCTCCGGCACTGATTCGCTATCCGAAAGGTGCAGTCCCTGCAGATTTGCCGCAGCTTTCACGATTCGGCGATGTAGATATACTCTATCGTTCCAGCGATACCATCGAAGACACAGTACTTGTAATCGCAATTGGGGCGATGGCGCATAATGCTGTCGCTGCGGCAAAGAGTCTTATCCCGCAGTGCCCTGTGACTGTGGTTGATCCGCGCTGGGCACTCCCGATTTCTAATGATTTGCTGGTAATCGCGCAGAAAGCGAAAGCCGTCGTCACGGTCGAAGACGGGATTACCGATGGCGGTATCGGATCTGAGATTGCGCTTAAACTTTGCCGCAGCGGAAGCGATACCCCAATTACCTGTTTGGGAATACGCAAAGAATTCCTGAAGCATGATACACGAAACAATATTCTGCAGCAGCAGCAGCTTGATCCGGAATCTATTGCTGCGGCGATTCAGGCGGCTGCAGTACGCCGGAACAATGCACTATAGCGGGTTTTGAATCAAATAAATAGAATCAGCGTTCCTGTGTATCGCGGCAGAAACATTAATCCTGCTTTCAAGCTAACTCGTTGCGCTTTAAATCTTTTACTCTGATAAGTGTTTCCCCGCCTGAATTATTACCGGCATACATTGCGCAATCTGCCACGGCCGAGCTCCCCATTGCGCGAGTTTTGTGTGCAGTTCAGCTGGTGATTCCCATCCCTCCCATGCAATCTTTTTCTGCAGTTTTGGTTTGAGTAAAATATCTTGCCGGATTCCTAATTCCGCGGCATGTGCAAAAATTGCGCTGCGAAGCGTTTGCCAGCGGATAAATCCTGTGGGATTCTGTGATGTCCATTTATTCAGATATGGAATCGTTTTCCGATTTTCAGAATATGAGCGTTCCGGTAAATTCTCTTGCGGTGTTTTCCAAGCCTGCGCAATTGCCGTCCATAAAGGGGTGCCGAATTCGCGCAGATTTTTCGCCGCAGCAGCGGCGAACGTACTACATCAGCTCGTGAGCGCGGTTTACGCCTTGCAAGTTCTCCAAGAATTGTTGAGTTAATCAGTCTAGACGGGGCAATATCGCGTTCCTTAGCGATATTTTCGCGAACCCACCACATGTTTTCCAACATTGCCAAAGCGCGGCGGTCTTCAATCTCCACCCGATTTGCTGTTTTTCTCCACGGCTGCTTTTTTGGTTCGGGCGGTATCCGCAGCCGAATTTCTTCACACTCTTGTAAAAACCATTCATAGCGTCCGCTGCTGCGGAGCATTTTTGTTAGTTCATCCTTTAAAGGATGTAAAAGTTCAACATCCAGTGCCGCATAATTACGCATTTGAGGTGAAAGCGGACGCATCGACCAATCCGCAGCTGAATGTTCCTTTGCTAAAGCATAACCCAATATTTGTGCAGTTAATGCTTGTAATGAAACATGTTCGAAACCGAGTAAAAGTGCAGCGACTTTCGTGTCGAAAATCTTTTCCGGTACCAGACCGAGTTCAGCTAAGCATGGTAAATCTTGATCGGCTGCATGTAAAATCCATTCTCCCTGCATTACTTGCGCAAGCTGCGGAAACTGATTTTCAATTCCAACCGGATCAATTAGAAAAATTTCATCACTTTCCCGTTTAATCTGTAAAAGATAGGCACGGTTTGAATAACGAATTCCATTAGCGCGTTCAGTATCGACGGCAAATGCTCCGGTGCCAGCACAAATGCGTTTCACTGCGTCGAAAAAATCTGTATTAATCACCTCAGGAATCCCGCCGCTTGGCTGGTCTAATGGGGTAATTTCAGTTCTTTTTGGAATATCAAATTTGCTCCACCCGCCGCGGAAGCACGGCAATATTTTCGCCAATCGGCGGCAGGCCAGTAAGACGCTGCGCAAAATATGCCCACGCAAGTAAATGTTCTCCCAGATATGGTGTCGCAGGACTCCAAGAAGCGCGCAGTTCAAATTCGACTCGTGCTGAATTTAGCTGGAGTCCGCCGAAAGTTTCGTTAAAAACCCGAGTGGTGGTGCCGTTCAGTGAATGGAAAGACGCACCTTTTTCGGAAAGAGATTCATGCAGCCAAGACCAGACAACTTCACCAAGCAGCGGATCATCTCCCATTTCGCTGTCCATCGGTGCACGGGCATGTAAGACTATTCGAAATTCACCATTCCATGCACTTTGCCCTGCAGGATCAAAAAGCACTACAAATTTTGTGTCGCCGCGATAAAACGCCGGATCTTTATCGGATGAATCGTTTATTTCCGCCTGCAGCGCGACACTCCAAGGCGCAATTCTAGTTGGAGCCGGAATTTGGGTGAGATGAAATTCCGGTCGAAAAACGTGGCCCTTGAGCGATTCAAGAGCCGTCACAAAATCTTGAGGGGGAGAATCAAGATTATCCGCCAAATTAGTCACATGATGACTTTAACGACGAGTTTCGGATCATCCCACAAGGCGCGCCGCTCAAAAACGCATTTCACAGTCAGACAACATATTGCGAAGCGTTTTCGAATCGTTACAGTAATTTTAGTGCCGGCGACGGTTAGATGTTTTATTGTCGATTTAAGCAGATCGGCATGTTTCAGCTGCAGCTGCAGTGTTTTTAACTTCAGCTGCAGCTGAAACATACTCTGAATTCTATAGTTTTACAGCATTTGCCGGCTGCTGCAGTTTTTCTGGCAGCCGCTGATTTTGTTTTTGAAAAATCTGTTTTTTATCTTCCTGATTTGCAGTATTTACATTTTGTTTATTATCTGCATTATTAGTCAGATACGGCATCACATCCTGCCGGAGCCGTTTCCCGAAAGATTCACGTAAATATTTCGCTTTATATGTTTCCCGATTCTTCGGCCGATTAATTATTTCTAAAAGTGCAAACAGCACAGCAGGCAAACAGCGAGTTGCGGGATACACTAAATACCGTGACTCCCAAACAGGTTTGAACTTTTCCTTGTATGCGCGAATCCCGCGGAAATTGTATATCTGATTTCCAAAGTCATGAACATACTTCACAACTTTCTCAGTACCGTGCGAATATTTCTGCCGTCCCACATTTGAAAGCGGCGCCATTCCAATATTCAACTGTTTGAAACCAAGTGCTTTCGCCCACTCGATAAGGGAAACCATTATGCCATCCATAGTTCCGCCTGGAGAATCCGGACGAAAACGCATTAAATCAAACGACACCCGGTTACTGTCAATAAAAACGATATTTGCAAACCCCTCAATTCGGTCTTTGCTCTTTACCACCCCAATCGGCCCGGCAGAAAGATATTCTGCACAGAAAAACCCGAGCGAAAATCCCATTTCTTCACGTGAGCCAAGCCAGGAATCGGAGACTTCACGCAGCTGCTGAATTGTTTGCGAATCAAATGGCGGATAAATTATTTCAAAATGAGTTCCGTTTTGCACCATCCGATTCCGCATTCGCCGATATATTTTCCCTGAATTGCCAACATTTGAATATGCGTCAAGCTGGATTGAAGCGTCTTCACCAACTTTAATAAAGCGCATCCCATGTTCGACAAGGTTTTCCAAATATTTTGCGCTGACTTGATAGAAAGCAATCTTCATATCATGGGCAATTGCGAATTGAATCAGTTCTGCAAATCCGTCGGCAAAATCTTCCGTTTCCCCAATCGGATCTCCGAGCACAAGCATTGAACCTTTATGCGGACGATAAAGAAAAGCCACGGTTTCCTGCTGGTTATAGAAAACCTGTTTATCACCTAATGCGAATAGATACGAGTATGAAGAACCTTGATGGTGCAGCAAAAAATCTGCAAATCGATTAATTTGCGCTTCATTCGGTGTTTCAAAACTGAGCTTTTTTGACTTTGCAAACATCAGCATAAACACAATCACAAGCGATATTGCGGTATTTATCGCAACCGTATTTGCTAAATTCCCTGAAGTGGAAATTCGGTGATAAATCGTGTTCGAGTTAAATCCAAATTCACGAATCAACACAATGCTGATCGGCAAAACAATTACGAGAAGCCCGGAAATCACGAGCCGGATTGGCGTCGGCTTAAAAGGTTCAGCATGGAAACTATCCCGTGCCAGAATTAAGAGCACTGCGAATACTGAAAGCAGAATCGCTTCCTCATAATTCAGCCCGGAAAGCATGACTGAAATTGCACCGGTAATCAGCAGCGACACGCATACCGAATAGATTCGCGCTACACGTGCACGAATCCCAATTGAAAGTACCAGCAGCGCAATCCCAATGCTGAGCGTAGTAAGCGATGAAGCACGTTGAATAGAATGCGGAATTATTGCGTTGATTCGCAATACCCGCACAACAATTTCCGGTGTCAGAGCAGAAACTACCAGAACAGTACCGCAGAAGCAGGTGCCAATCCAAAGAAACGAATGAAAAACATTCCGTCGGTTGTAAATTCCGGTAAGTGAATTTCGATTCGTGAAAAACTCATTCGTGCTCAATAAAATTGCGAGAAGCCAAGGTACAAGATAGTAGGCGACCCGGAATAGTAAAATTCCCAAAACAAGATGCGACGGATCAGATCCGGCTGCTGAAAGCATCGAAATTACAGTCACGTCAAATGCGCCAATACCTGCTGGAAGCATAGAGAGCAAGCCGATAATCGTGGAAAAAGAATATACGAATAATGCGAATGCGAGATTTAATTCCGGCGCAAACAGATGCAGGCATGACCAGAAGAAAAGAGCTGCAGCAAGCCAATCGGCTACGGATGCAAAAAGTAATTCACCTTTTTGCCGGGCATTTGGTATCGACAGGAAAGAACGACGGAAATCTAACTGCTTAAAATGAATTTTTTGCCCGCAGAAAAAGAACGCAATATATCCGACTCCGACGATTGCAACAATTATTTCTTTTCCTAAATATTCGTGCGCATATGCAATAGTGGCGATTGTGAGCACAAATAGTCCAAGTAAATTTGCTAACCAAATCAGCAGCGTAAGGTTAAGCGCATTTTTCGGATTAATTCCGCGCGAAGTGTAATGTTTTGTGCGCAATGCGCCGCCAGTAAGCCCGCCAAGACCGGCAAAATTATTAAAAGCCTGAGCAATGCAGCCAATAGTTAATGCTTTCAGCGGCGGAATGTCGATTCCGAAATGGCGGCGTGCGAATACATCATAAATACCGGTAGCGAGAAAAGCTGCTAAGCCAAGCAGAAACATTCCGATTACCATTGCCGGCTGCTGCGAATGAAAAATTTCCTGCAGCTGTGATAGTGAGATGTTCCGCAGTTCACGGTAAGCTGCAATACTAACCGCTGCAAGCATGAATACGTAAAAAGACGCAGTAAAACTTTTTATGCGCGAAAGCAAAACTTTTCAGTTTTGAAAAATTCAATATTTTTTGCAAACCGTTTTTCGAATCTGCCGGAGAATCCATTTCAGGCTTATTTATGCTCATATATACAGCCTATTTTGTGCTTGCGATATACTGTTCAAACGATGGATGGATAAGCGGAAGGAAAGTTTCAGACCCAGGTATGAATGCGGCCCTGATTCTCCCTTATTCGCTGCACTAATCTATCCCTTAGCAGGAATTCATTTCAGCTCGGAAAATCAGATTCGATATTTGTAAAGATAATGTAAATGTTTCAACCTACTTCGCGTTTTTTGTTTTGGGTAATTTTACTTTCGGCGTTGGGATTATTCGCGGTTGCAGCCCTGATGTATCGGCGTAAATACGGGATAAAATTTATGATTTCAGCAGTGCTCAGCGCAGCGCTATGTGTAGCTGCGGCTGGAATTCAAATCAATATTGCCCGCGAATATATTAAATCTTGGAGTGAGCTGCCGGCATTAATCGGGATAAGTACATCCGCGGCAGCTAATTTTGCAAAAGTTCATGTTCCAGACATTGAAATTCAAGAACTCAGTTTCGATAACCCGGAATCAAACAAATATAAACTTGATTTGAAAAATATTGCGAATACTAAATTTGGCGGGCAATATCTGGAAACGATTTTCACCGGACCCAGCTCAGGGATATCCCAGCCAGTACGCATTTGGCTGCCGCGCGGTTGGAATAATCTCCAAAATCTGAAAGTACTTATCTTTTTGCATGGGTTCCCAAGTAATCCGCCGCTCACAATGGATAATCTGGGCGTAGATAAACAGCTGAGCGAACTTATTGCGCAAAATCAGGTTGCCCCGACAATAATGGTATTTCCGGAAATTCGCCCAGATAATCAAGAGCCAGACTGTACGGATATCGACGGACGTCCAAAAGTTGGTTCCTATGTGATAAACGATTTAGTAAACATGGTGAAAGCAAATTTTCCAGTATCTGCAAATCGCAATGATTGGGCAATTTCCGGAAATTCAGCCGGAGCATATTGTGCTGGACTGCTCGCCGGATTATATCCGCAGCGATTCGGAAGCGCCATCATACTTTCCGGATACGACAATCCGGAACTTGGCAGGTTAGCGAAGTCGCACCCTGATATTCAACAGCAGTACACCGTCAGTAAAAATATTGCGCAAACAAGACTCCCTTTGCGGATTTATAATTTTGCGGCAGGAAATGACCGGGATGCGCTCGAACTAAAACGAAATATTGAAAAGGTGGATAATTCTCAAGTTGATATTACAAATGTGTATTACCATTCAGGCGCGCACAACTGGAAATCTTGGCACAAAGCTTTTCCGGATGCGCTGAAATGGTTTGCTCCTGCATCCAAAATTTCTGCAGCGAAAAAATTACAGCAAAATATAGATCACAGTCTTGAAGCTGAACACAATTGGTTATCAAAAGTGACAATCGGGCACATCCACACTGCATACATAATTTTCTGTGTACTATGGACCATATTTTTGATTCGTTACTTCAGACAAAAAACTGGTGTAAAACACGATTCGGAGAAAAATATTACGCCCCCGCGTTTACAGAAAAATACCGCATTAAACGCAAATTCAACACAGGATTCGGATATTGCAGATACTGAACGTTATCAGCTTTTTCCGGAGTTTTTCCCGCAATCTGCGCCGCGGCATTTACCCTCATCCTAATCGGCGGCGGAGCTGCACTTCTCGTAAATCAAAAGATGGGTACAATTTCGAATCTCAGCAATTTTTCGGCAATTTTCCAACTGCTTGGTTTCTAACCGCAAATTTAATTTCGGACAAAAATTGATTCCGGATACTAAACCGTATTTCAGCAGATACTGCAAGCAAACCAGCAGGATCTGCTGAAAAGATTTCACTTTTGAATTCCTCATTATTTAATGATTGCCACTCCAGCACGCCGAAAGCGAATTTTCTTCCCGTGATTATCTAATTCAGCTGCACCCCATTGAATCAGCACTTCATATTTCGGATTCTGATCTTCACATCCGAAATCCAAAACAAACTCAGTATTATCGTCGCGTGCAAAAACAACTGCCATATTGCCGCGTTTCATCCAGCCATGCCGATTATTGACTGACACGGAAGTATTGGCACGGTCGCCGTTAAATATTTCCGGATCCGATTTTCGCAGGCTAATCAGAGCTTTCACAAAGCTGAAAAATTCGTGATTTTCGTTTCGGGAAAGTTCTTGCCACGGCAGTTTTGCGGATGTAAATGTGCTCAACGCCTGCGGATCCGGCATTTCGAGTACTCCGCCGGAAGCTTCACGAATTTTCGCAAAATCCCAGTCGGCAAACTCATTCATTCTGCCTTGCAAAATTTGTGAACCGATTTCTGCACCATGATCAGTAAAAAATGGGAACGGATTCTTCGTTGCCCATTCCTCACCCATGAAAAGCATTGGGGTAAAAGGTGAAAGGAGAATGAGCGCACGTGAAATGGCAAGATCGGAAAGCGGGAGCGTGGCTGCCGGGCGATCTCCAACCAGCCGATTCCCAACCTGGTCATGGTTTTCGTCGCAAACAATGAAACAATGACCGTCGATACTATCAGGTACTTTCGCACCGCGAATCTTGCGATTAAAGCTGCTCCAAATACCGTCATGATAAAAACCGTTTGTGAAAACTTTTTCAAGTGTTCCGTCGTGCTGATATTCACGATAGTAGGCATTCTTTTCACCGGTCAGCCAAACATGCAAACCATGATGAACATCGTCAGCCCACTGCATATCCGCACCGCGTCCGCCCTGATTTGTGGGAGTAACCATTTGAATATTATTCGCATCAGATTCTGTGCTAAGAGTAAACTGTTTGCCAAGTTCGGTGCCTAAACGCGCTAACTCATCAGAAATTTCAGCAATAATATGGTATTCCGAATCATCTTTCAGCTGATCAACAGCGTCCATCCGGAATACGTCAAAATGAAAATCACGCGCCCACTGCAAAATATTATCGATAAAGTACCGCCGCACATGTTCGGATCCCGGACCATCCAGATTCACTGCCTGACCCCACGGAGTGTGATGCCGATCTGTTAAATACGGACCATAAAAACCAAGATAATTTCCATCCGGACCAAAATGGTTGTAAACCACATCCAAACATGCATACAAACCGCGTGCATGCATTGCGTCGATTAACGCAGCAAGATCTGCCGGAGAACCGTACGGTTCAAAAGTTGCCATAATTGAAACGCCGTCATAACCCCAGCCGCGGTTTCCCGGAATCGGATTTAACGGCATGATTTCAATTACTTCTACTCCTAATTCAACAAGATAATCAAGTTTGTCAATCGCACTGCGGAAAGTACCCTCCGGTGTGAAAGTTCCGATATGCAATTCATAAAATACTTTCCCGTTTGCTTTTTCCGCATGCCAATCTTGATCAGTCCACAAAAATTCAGCAAAATCGACGATTTCACTGGGGCCATGAATCCCATCAGGCTGGCGCCGCGAACGCGGATCTGGGAGAAGCAATCCGGCATCAACTTGCAGAAAGTACTTTGTACCGCCTGTATGCAGTGCCGGCGCATCAGTAACCCAAACCCCATCAGCAGCAGGTTTTAAGTTGATGATTTGCGCGGTTAAAGATGCAGTCAATTCTGATCCCGATTTACATTTGACCCCATTTTTTAGCACGTATGCGCTGACCTTTTCCGCATTTGGCGCCCAAACTTTAAACTGCTGCATCAGTAAATAATCCTTAACTTGTTTCTCCGGGAAATATTTATTTTCAAAATCTGCGGTCACAATCGCTGATATATCTTATTATTCTTCTTATTATTCAGCTTTCGTGAGTTGCCATGATTCATCATAATTTACTTGTAAAAATTCAAATTTAATCCGGCAAGATAAATCCGGATTAAAAAATCTGCATTTAGATCTTTTCTAAAATCGCTGCAGGAAAACGGCCAAGAATTGCGGAAACACCGCATTTTCCGCCGCCGAATTCAGCATCAGTGAAAATATTGCGCCAAGTACCGGCGGGAAGCACCACGGACTGTTCTCCGCGTTTTTCGGCATCTTGGAAGCTGCGTTCAAGACGGCTGAATAAACCGATAAGCACTGGTTCGCCCGCAATTGAACGTTGGAATCCAAGCGCATATCCAGTGGTTAACGGAAGCGCATCGTAGCTTGCCAAAGTGGAAACAAGTTTCGGATATTTCGCACGAATCCGCATTGCCCGCGAAGTCACCCAAAGTTTTTCCGTATCTAAATCAGCATTTCCGGGAAGACCGGCAGTATCGAGATTTGTAAGTATTTGCCGAAGCTTTTGATAGTCAACGTCGCGCCGGTTATCCGGATCTACAAGCGAATTCTGCGTAATTTCTTCACCCTGATAGTTATCACTCACCCCTGTCAGCAGCAGTGACAGCGCTTTTCCGCTTAACACATTTGTACGTACAGAATTCGAAATCAACTTATAGAACGCAGCGAAAAGCGCTATTGCATCCCCAGTCGCAGTCACGCCTTGCGCATATTCAAGAAATTGATTTTCCGCTTGTTCATTCTGTTCAGTCCAAGTAGTCCATGATTTCTGTTCGCGTGCAGCTTTCAGCAGATAGTCTTTTAACCGATCAAATTCAAGCGGACCTTTTTCGGTCCATGTTCCGATAAGCGTTTGATAAAGCAAGTTCTCAATTTGGCCGTCGAGTGAATCAGGGCGAATTGGGCTAAGCACATCGCGAAGTTTCTCAACAAGCTCGCGCCACTCTTTCGCATATTCAGAAAGTGCCGCAATCTGTGCGCGTACATCTTCACTGCGTTTTGTGTCGTGAGTTGAAAGACTGTTCAGCGATACCGGCCAGGCAGTTGCCATATGAGCCTGCCAAGTATGGAACTCATCCGGGGAAATACTTGGATGAGCTGGCGAAGAACCAACTTCATTTGCACTCAACAGTGCTGTGTAGCGATAGAAAGCAGTATCTTCAATACTTTTCGCCATCACCGGACCGCAAAGCTGCTGGAAACGCACAATTGCTTCGTGGCGTAAATCTTCATGAGTCCGGCCAGCTGAGCCAACCTCATTGCCAAGCAATAGTTCAATCACCACACCAAGAGTTTCATTCAGCTCGTCATCAAGCTTCCGCATCGCCCGTTCACCAGCTTCACGAAGCGCTTTTTCATCTTCAGGATGCGGCCGTTCACCAGGAACTACATATGCGCGGTAGCGGTCCATATTCGTCACTAGTGCAAGAAGCGAATCACGAATCATCCGGAAAGTGTGGTCGCGCAGCCGGACATCATTTTTGAAAATTTGCTCAAGCATCCGAGCTAAACGATTAACTTCAGCGAAAAGCACAGTATCAACAATTTGTTTCTTTGCTGCAAGCACACTCGCCCCCACTCCGAGCACACTGCCGGAAAGCTCAGTATAAATGCTTGTCAGCTCCGGAATACCTGCAGGGTCAGTGTATAACCCCTGCATCATCTGCATTGAATCATATCCGGTAGTTCCCGCGCACGGCCAGTCGCTTGGCAGCTTTTCGCCGTCTTCAAGAATTTTTTCTGCAACAACCCACGCGCCATTTGTCACTTGATGCAGCTGCCGCAAATATCCGCGCGGATCGGCTAATCCGTCCGGATGATCAATTCGGAATCCGTCGATAAAACCGGCATGAAATAAATCAATCAGCAGCGCATGCGATTGGCGGAAAACTTCCGGATTTTCCACGCGAATTGCGGCAAGCGTGTCGACGTCAAAAAGCGGCGGTAGTTTAACTCATCGTTGGCAACGCGCCAATAGGCTAAACGATAGTATTGGCTGTCAACAAGTTCAGAAATCGGCAAAGATTCAGTTCCCGGACGAATCGGGAAAATATGGTCGAAATATTTCAGTACCGGAACTTCACCTTCAGCTTCGAATCCGGGAATAGTTTTATATTCAACTGAGAATTCGCCGTCAGCAATCACTGTTCCAATGCGCTTGCCGAGAACTGGCATTAGCACACCCTCTCCATGCTCGACAAGGCTGATATCAAACCAGTTTGCATATTTTGATTCTTTCCCGAAACGCATTACATCCCAAAGGGCGCGATTCAGGTAAAGCGGTGTGGGAACAGCCATATGGTTCGGCACGATATCTACAATCACATGCATTTGGGCAGCATGAATTTTCTTTGCAAGATTCTTGAATGCGGCGAGTCCGCCCATTTCCTGCGAAATTTCACTGTGATTTACTACATCATAACCATGTTTAGACCCAGGAGCTGCCTGCAAAATTGGCGAAAGATAGACATCAGTTACGCCAAGCTTTGCAAGATAATCGACTATTTCTTCAGCTTGCCGGAAAGTAAACTGCGGCCCCAGCTGCAGCCGGTAAGTGGTAATCGGAGTGCGCTGCGAATCAGCAGGGGTGTGTGAGTGATGCCTGTCTTTAGCTGTTTTGAAACTGTCGGTATTCTTGTTTGCGGCAGATGTTTTCGCAATTACGTTCACTGAACTTTCCCTTAAATCTTCCGATAATCCTGCAGATAAAATCCGCAGCTTTAAATTTCTACTCTTGTTTATTTTCTTTATTTTCCGGATCCGAAGTGTGTGCGGCAGCGGCTGCTGCAGCGTCTTCCTCCGCAATTTGGTCACTGAAATCAAGTTTCCGTGTTTCGGAAGTAATCGCGTCAAGGAACGAATCATCTTCCGTCGCTTTCATCTTTCTGATGAGGACCCATACAGAACGCGAGCGCACAGTAAAAGATGTTTCTGACGCAAATTCGGCACCGTCGCTGACATCAGCATCTGTGCAAAGAACCAGTTTCCACGGATTCTCACTTTCAGTGGCAGGAATCTTGAATTCGAGATCCTCGCTGGAAGCGTTAAATGCAAGCAGGAAATCATCATCCACAATTTCCTCGCCGCGCATATTTGGTTCAGCTATCTTTCCCCATTCAGGTAGACCATTAACGACCGTGCATAATGCGTATCCCAGTCGGCGTCTTCCATCAGTGAAGAATCGTTACGCATCCACTCAATGTCGCCTTGACGCGAGCTGCCTCCGCGGCTTGATTTCCCTTGGAAAAACGGCGGCGGCGGAATACCGGATGGTCTTTGCGGAGTCTGATTACTTTTTGTGTGAAAGTAAATAAATCAGTGGCTTCGGGGTCAAGATCCCAATTCATCCATGCAAGTTCATTATCTTGCGCATAGGTATTGTTATTGCCTTGCTGTGTTCTCCCAATTTCATCACCGTGTGAAATCATGGGGACTCCCTGGGAGAGCAGCAGCGTGGAAAGCATATTCTTAATTTGCCGCACACGTAAAGACCTGATTTCCGGATTATCAGTTGGGCCTTCTGCTCCGCAGTTCCAAGAACGGTTATGCGACTCTCCATCGCGGGAATCCTCTCCGTTCGCTTCATTATGTTTTTCGTTGTAGGAAACCAAATCACGCATAGTGAAACCGTCGTGTGCGGTAATGAAGTTGATTGAAGCAACCGGACGGCGCCCGGAATGTGCATATAAATCAGAAGAACCAGAAAGCCGGGAAGCGAACTCGTCAAGTGTTGAAGGCTCACCGCGCCAAAAATCACGAATCGTATCGCGATACTTGCCGTTCCATTCGGTCCACAGTGAGGGGAATTCGCCGACATTGTAACCGCCTTCGCCGACATCCCACGGCTCAGCAATCAGCTTTACCTGTGAGATAATCGGATCTTGCTGAATAATGTCGAAGAATGTTGAGAGTTTGTCTACTTCGTGCAGTTCGCGGGCAAGGGTGGAAGCCAAATCGAATCGGAATCCGTCGACATGCATTTCTAAAATCCAGTACCGCAGTGAGTCCATAATTAACTGCAGCGTATGCGGGGCACGCATATTCAGCGAGTTTCCGGTACCCGTTGTGTCGAAATAATGGCTGCGGTCGTCGGGAACAAGCCGATAATAGGCATTGTTATCTAAGCCGCGGAAAGAGAGTGTTGGCCCAAGATGGTTTCCCTCAGCTGTATGGTTGTACACCACGTCCAGTATGACTTCGATATTGGCTTCGTGGAGTGCTTTCACCATTGACTTGAATTCTTCTACCTGTTCGCCGCGCGTACCTGAAGAGGAGTAAGTGTTTTGCGGTGCAAAGAAACCGATTGTGTTATATCCCCAGTAGTTAGAGAGACCTTTTTCGATTAGTGAAGTGTCGTTTACGAATTGGTGTACCGGCATTAATTCGATTGCAGTAACACCGAGTTCTTTTAGATATTCAATATTTGAGGGATGGGCAATACCCATATATGTGCCGCGAAGCTGTTCCGGAATCCGCGGATTCTGTTTTGTCATTCCCTTTACATGGGCTTCGTAAATGATTGTGTCGTGGTATTCATGCTGCGGCGGACGGTCGTGCCCCCAGTCAAAGAATTGATTATGAACGACGGAAAGCATTGTTTTCCCAAGGGAGTCTTGCGGCAGGAACTCGTCGTGATTTTCGAAGTTGTATGAGAAATTCGCCTGACTGTTCTCAATTTGCCCATCGATAGCTTTCGCATATGGGTCAAGCAGAATTTTTGTATGATCAAAGCGCAATCCGGCTTCCGGATTATATTCTCCGTGCGCCCGGAAGCCATAACGCTGCCCAGGGCGAATCCCAAGCACATAACAGTGCCAGACATGGGCGTCAACCTCACGCATTTCGATACGTTCTTCGTGTAAGCCGTCGTCAATCAGGCAAAGCTCCATTTTTTGAGCTGCCGATGAGAATACTGCAAAATTAGTGCCGGCGCCGTCAAAGGTGGCGCCAAGCGGATAGGGTTTTCCTGGCCAAATTTCCATAGTTCTAGGTTCTCACTTTTTTCTTGTATGTGGGTAGATATTCCACCGAAAGCGTGACGCATATTTAATAGCAAGCAGTTAGATTTTCCGGAAAATTCTTCGGAAAATGTTTAAAAACTGTTTTTGAAATTGTTTCGGATTCGGAAAAGTAAAATGGTTTTCAGCTAAGCTGCGGCGGCATAATTTTCCGAGATTTTGCAGCGGCGGTTCTGCGGGGAAATCTGCTGCGGCTTAACTGTTTTTATCTAATTATCTAATACTGCTGTTTAGCTGCTTTGCTGCAGTGATATTGCTGCAGCACTGTTCCATCGCGCCGTGTTTAGGCGGATTTACTGCTGTGTGCTGGAGTGTGGGGTGAACTATCGGCTAAAAGTGTGCTCTGCTGATTGGGAAAGAAATGCGGACGCGGTATAACGCGGTACGAGATGAAGCGCGGAAAAGTGCAGCGAAAGATGAAAAACCGGCGTGGGGTAGGAGCTGGTTTTTGTTTCAGCACACACCGTCTTTTAAAGGTGGCACAGGTCACGGCTTGTGAATTGGACATATCTCTAAAACGCTCGCTATATTAGAACAGTCGCAAGGGCGGTAACGAAAAAGTTAAGCCTTAGTAACAGTCTGCGGATGTAGCTCAGTTGGTAGAGCGCAACCTTGCCAAGGTTGAGGTCGCGGGTCCGAGCCCCGTCATCCGCTCGATGGCCAAGCAGTAGATTGCTCAACCACATGGTGGGTTGGCCGAGAGGCGAGGCAGCGGCCTGCAAAGCCGTATACACGGGTTCGAATCCCGTACCCACCTCACATGCGATTTAAAGTACGCCAGTAAAATCGTTAGATTTTCTGGCTTTTTTATTTGTGTGATGAATTTCGGTTTCAAAATTCAATACGGGCGATTAGCGCAGTGGTAGCGCGTTTCCTTGACACGGAAGAGGTCGCTGGTTCGATCCCAGTATCGCCCACGTTTTCGGCTTCGCAGCAATATTTTTGCCGATTTTTCTTATCTGATTTAACTGCCGCTGTTTTCTGCTTTTCGGCAGGAGCTGGTTTGCGAAGCTGCGTGTAAAACCGCCGCTGAAGAACTAACCTCGGCTGAAGCAATCTCCGCACAGATACGCCTGCTGCAATATTTGCTCAACTCTGCTAACCAAGAATGAATAACTTTTGTCTGCTATCCCTGGGTTTGGGGCTAGTCTGTGCTTGCGGTTGGATTCTTTCGGTGCCGCAGTTGGGAAAGATGGAGAATACAGACCGCTTTACTGTGAATACATATTAAATTAGCTGCGGATGAAATAATGGTTGAATTTTTGGTTGAAAGTGTGACTTTCACATAATTTGCTGACAATAATGTGAAAATATGTTTATCATGTGAATAAAGATAATCATTTTCATAGTTGGGGATAGACGTGCAGATTCATCTTGGTTTCATTGCCGCTCGGGGGGAGCTCCTGCTCTCATCGTTCCGCATGAATCTCTTTCCCCATATTTTCGATATCAAAACGGCTGCAGTAATTTAGATTTTTCTGCGCGCTTTCATCTCCATTCCTTTTTATATCGCGGCACCGCGGAAAAGTGCCGCGATATTTTGGTATCAACTTTGAATTTTTGCTGCGCAATGTACAAAAACTAGATTAAGGCTGGGCGGGCTGCGCGATGCGCTTGCGTTCAGACAGCGGCGTGCACGGATCTTCGGAAAAGAAATAATGATATCCCCGCTGCGAATATAATGCCTTGATTTTCATTCCGGATAAATTTCGCGAAGCAAACTGCAGCACGGTGCTGCAGCGCATATTTAATCGTGAGGATTTTCAATGACAGAACGGCATTTCACTGAAATTCTATTTCTGTTTTGGGTAATCGTCTCAACTCATTGAGAACTTCATTTTCTAAACAACACATTTATACAACATAAGGAGAGGATCGTTATGAAACGACTTCGAATTTCTGCTGCCCTCGCACTGGGGTCGCTGCTGGCTTTGTCCGGGATGGGCGGATCTGCGGCGTTTGCAGCTCCTCCCGCTTCTGCAAGCGTGAGTGTCTCTGCAGCTTTCCACGTTTATCCGATTTCCGAGGATGACAACCTTATTATGGGTAAAGATGCCCCAAAGAGTCAGGTGAAAGTGAAGCTTCCTGGAACAAACGGGGCAGCGAAAAACGTCACGGTTAACGGCGGCGGATACTGGTTTTACCCAATCCCTAAAGGTACAGTGCTTAAACCTGGTCAGCAAGTGACCATAACCGATTCCAAACAACATGAAACTTCCGTGAAAATTGGTAAGAAAACTGAGGTGAATCAGCCGGTTGAAGGGCAGGATGCTGTAACGGGTACGGGTGAACCTGGCACGTTTTTGAGAGTGGCGCTTCAAGATAAAGAGAACGGTGATTCTGTTGTCGGTACCATTGTCAAAGTCATTGTTGGTGATGATGGAACATGGTCTGCTCTTATTGGGCGGGGTTTGGAGATTGGGGAAACTGTAATTGTTTCTCAGTCATACAAGGTAGACATTGCGAAAGATGTTAAGGCTAAGGAATCGCAGAATGTGACTGTGTCTGTTGTTTATAATCAGCTGCGTGCTGATGGTGGTTTTGAGCAGATTCCTGGTACTGGTCGGACGGCTGTATTGTCTCAGCCAGCGTTGGATTCCAATGGTTCTAATCTGAAGGTTGATTTGTCTGGTTTTGAGAAGGTGACTGTTAAAGGTTTGCCGTGGAAGTTAACTGAAGTGAAGTTCCCTGCCGGCATCACAGCTGTTGATGGTTCTTCACGTATGGGTGAGGTTGATCGTCATCTTGAGGGTGAGCTTGTGATTAATCTGATTTACGAGAAGGAATATGCTTCTGGTAAGCCGTTGACTCAGCCGGAGAAGCCTGTGCTTGATCCGAGTGAGTTGCGTCAGAAGGTGAATGTTTTTGTTGAGTATGACGTGCTGCGTGCTGATGGTGGTTTTGAGCAGATTCCTGGTACTGGTCGGACGGCTGTATTGTCTCAGCCGTCACTATCTGCTGATGGTTCTAATCTGAAGGTTGATTTGTCTGGTTTTGAGAAGGTGACTGTTAAAGGTTTGCCGTGGAAGTTAACTGAAGTGAAGTTCCCTGCCGGCATCACAGCTGTTGATGGTTCTTCACATGTGGGTGAGGTTGATCGTCATCTTGAAGGTGATGTGGTTGTTCATCTTTTGTATGAGAAAGCCTATGCTTCTGGTAAGCCGTTGACTCAGCCGGAGAAGCCTGTGCTTGATCCGAGTGAGTTGCGTCAGAAGGTGAATGTTTTTGTTGAGTATGACGTGCTGCGTGCTGATGGTGGTTTTGAGCAGATTCCTGGTACTGGTCGGACGGCTGTATTGTCTCAGCCGTCACTATCTGCTGATGGTTCTAATCTGAAGGTTGATTTGTCTGGTTTTGAGAAGGTGACTGTTAAAGGTTTGCCGTGGAAGTTAACTGAAGTGAAGTTCCCTGCCGGCATCACAGCTGTTGATGGTTCTTCACATGTGGGTGAGGTTGATCGTCATCTTGAAGGTGATGTGGTTGTTCATCTTTTGTATGAGAAAGCCTATGCTTCTGGTAAGCCGTTGACCCAGCCGGAAAAGCCGGAAGTAACTGAGATTTCTGGTACGCCGTTGATCCAGCCGGAAAAGCCTAAGGGTGAGATTGGTATTTCTGGTGATCCGTTGATTCAGCCGGAGAAGCCGAAGGGTGAGATTAGTGTTCCTGGTGATCCGTTGGTGCAGCCGGAGAAGCCGGTGTTGGATCCGGATATGGTGAAAACAGCAAAGGCTCCGGAGCTGAGTAAGACGGGTGCTGCTGTTGAGGGTGTATTAGCTGGTTCCCTAGCCCTTATTATTCTAGGCGGTGCAGCCCTCACAGCCCGCCGCAGAATGAACTGAAAGAAGCTAGCTGCTGGCGAATTCACATTGATGCTTCGGAAGAAATTCTGAGCTAAAGATAGCAGGGGTACGGACGGAATCTTGAAATGGTTTCATCCGTACCCCTTTTTATCTTTAACCGAAATTTTCCGTCGTTCCGCAAGCCGGTGCCAGTGAAAACGCAAAAGTTAGCGGCGGGTGAAATTCCCAGACTGAGTTCTTTCCAGCAGTCATGTAAGGAAAAGAGGTTCTTGCCGCCAGTGCTGCAGTGAATCCGAAGTTCATCTCACAGTAATTCATGTCATATATTTCAGGAGGATAAAAATCTTGAAAAATGCGGGGGGGTAATAAAGTATGATTCGCGTGCTCTATGCGCAATGCACACCTGAGATTTTAATTCACATGTTTTCAGTGTGCTGATGTGCCTGTGCGTGAAACTGAAACAAACGGAGGAGTTTTCATGTTTGGTAAAAATGGCGGGAAGGATGCGTATCGAGCGCGTCATAAGGTTGAGGTTTCCTCGAAATATTCATCATTCGGAGTGAAATCCGCTATGGTGGGCAGCTTATTTGCACTTGGTGTTCCTACAGCTTCCGCTAATGACGCTGCGTTCATCGACGCTATTGGTGACTATACTTCTGATCATGCTGATGCGACGGATATTGATTTCATTGGGGATGAGACCCCAGGGCTTGAAGAGCTAGTCGATAATGATGCTACAGATATTGATCACATTGATTCTGAGACTCCGGGTCGGGAATATCTTGTAAATAATGATGCTACATTCATTGACGCGATTGATGACTATACTCCTGATCATGCTGAGGCGACAGATATTGATTTTATTGGAGATGAGACTCCTGGGCGTAGTGAGTTAGCGGCTAATGATGCTACCGATATTTATAATATTGATTCTGAGACTCCGGGCCGGGATTACCTGGTAAATAATGACGCTACCAATATCGAAAATATTGGTTCGGAAACTCCGGAACGTTTAGAAATGGCTGATACTCCAGCTAAGGATATTGCAAATATTGGTTCTGCTGCACCAGTTCGCGGTGCTATTCTTGGTAACCACCGGGAAGCAAGATCCGTTGCCGAATTAGATGCAACACCATATGAGACAGTGGCATGGAACGAGACTCCATCCGCAGCAGAAGATGAAGAAGTCTGGGGCAGCTTCCACACCGGCAGCGGCGGTAGTTTGGATGTTACTGTTACTACTGAATCAGCTGATGGTGACGCTGCGCTCATTGACGCGATTGATAGCTATACTCCTGATCATGCTGAGGCGACAGATATTGATTTTATTGGAGATGAGACTCCTGGGCGTAGTGAGTTAGCGGCTAATGATGCTACCGATATTTATAATATTGATTCTGAGACTCCGGGCCGGGATTACCTGGTAAATAATGACGCTACCAATATCGAAAATATTGGTTCGGAAACTCGGAACGTTTAGAAATGGCTGATACTCCAGCTAAGGATATTGCAAATATTGGTTCTGCTGCACCAGTTCGCGGTGCTATTCTTGGTAACCACCGGGAAGCAAGATCCGTTGCCGAATTAGATGCAACACCATATGAGACAGTGGCATGGAACGAGACTCCATCCGCAGCAGAAGATGAAGAAGTCTGGGGCAGCTTCCACACCGGCAGCGGCGGTACACTTGGAACCGTTATCACCGGCACCGGAAATCAGCCAGGTACAGCGTCTGTGCTTCCAAAGGCTGCAGCAGGTTCATCGTTTACCGGAAAACTTGCGTATCCGGAACTTACTGGTTTATCTGATTTCGGTACCCCAGTAAATGAAGCTGATACCAAAGATCGTCTCGGTCTGCCGGCAACACTTCCGGCAACGGAGAACGGTTCTGAATTTAGAGGCGCACTCGAATATCCGGAGCTTACTGGTTACAGTGCAATCGGTACGAATGTGAATGAAGCAGACACTAAGGATCAGCCAGGCACAGCGTCTGTGCTTCCAAAGAGCGCCGCAGGTTCTGCATTCGCTGGTGAACTAGAATATCCGGAACTTGCTGGATACAGTGCAATCGGTACGAATGTGAATGAAGCAGACACTAAGGATCAGCCAGGTACAGCGTCTGTGCTTCCAAAGAGCGCCGCAGGTTCTGCATTCGCTGGTGAACTAGAATATCCGGAGATTGCGGGTGTGAAAGATTTCGGTCTTTCGGTATCTGGTGCTGATACAAAGAACAAGCCGAATACGCCAGTGCTCGATAGTACGGCAGCAGCTGCGGAATTGCCGCAAACTGGTACGGATCAGCGCGGCGGTTTGCTTGGGGCAGCAGCTCTCGGTCTTGCTGGTGTTATCTCGATTTTCGGATCACGCAAGCGCCGTCAAGACTAATATCTCGTAAATCATTTTTGAAATGGCTGGGAATATTGAAAAGATACTCCCAGCCATTTTTTACCTTACAAGCACAGACACCGGATATAAATTACGGAGTACCCGATATTTTGCAGCCCAGTTGATTCACAAATCTATTTGGTTTCTTTTTTTGAAGCTGCGGCAGTACGGCTGGGAAATCTCTTAGAGCTGAATGCCGTCGTTCTGCGGTACACATCCGCGCCTGCCCGCAATCTGCAGACAATCATTTCCCGCAGATGCCCATCCCTATTTTTCAGCCGTAGTTTCCCGGTGTTTATCATAAAAATCCGACGGCAATGAAAGTTCGGAAATCACATATCCCTTACCATGTTTTGCCGTTAACGTTTCTTGATTGGAAAAAGGTTTGTACCCATTCCAAGTCTTTCACCATCGATTTTCACCCCAATCGCTGCGAGAATTGTCGGGAAAAAGTCATATGGTGCATATATCCGGTTTTGTGTTAATTTTGCGTCGATTTTATTTCCCTGAACCGGGTTTAGAAAGACATTCACAACAGTACGATTGTAATTGGGATCCCAATTTTCAAAGTAGTTTCGTTCCATAGATTGATGATCGCCGGTGAGCACAATCGTGGTGTTCTTCGCCCAAGGCTGCGCCTGAATCCATCGTACAAGAGCGACGGTATCTTGCTGCGAATAGTAAATCGCATTCGAATAGGGTACGGTGTACGGCGGATTCGTATGTTTCGGAGAATAATATCCGTCAGGGAAGTGGGTGTCAGCGTTTTCAAGGATGAAATAGAACGGTTGTTTCCCTGCTGCGAGTTTACTCAGCTTCAGTTTTGCTGCTTCGTAAAGTTTCTCATCTTCAAGACCCCAACGTACTTTATATCCGTCTTCCACAAAACCAGTATCGTAAGCTGTTTGCAGATCATAAATTTCAAAGTTTCCATGCCGGCGATAATAATCGGCCAGTCCGCCCCAATTGCCGTCGCTGCCAAGCATGAATACATTCTGATATCCCGCTTTTGCAAGCAAATCGCCTGTAGTTGCAAAGTCTGGGTATGAGAGCCTTTGCCCATTACGGTGTCCGGCGCTCAGCATTGGAGATCCGGCGCCCATCGCAACCATTGCGGCGACGGAGTGTTCAGTACCGGGAACTTGCTGCGGACCGCCGAAATTTGTTGTATCAGAAAATGACACACCTTCATGAGTGAGCTCAGCTAAATCGGGCATTAGACTCTCTGCGAGATACCCTCCCTCGTCTTTTGAATAGTATGAATTCTCCATTGACTCCAAATAAATATGGATCAGGTTGCGTTTTTCTTTCGGGAACTCCAGATTCACAGAATCCGGATGTACATAATTTTTTGTAAATATACCGATGTGTCAGTTTCATGCGCTAGAACCTGTTTAATCGGAAAAAGATAAAATGCCTGTACAATAGCACCGGCAAGTGCAAAAGTAAGAAATGTAATAAAAGTACTGTTAAGGTACCTGAACCTGCGAAAATCCTGTGCATGATTTTGTTTGTAAATCAGTAAGTCAGAGTGCAGCATCCCGAAAGCGAAACTGAGTACCGCAGCTGCCAGCCCTGGAATAATAATGAAATAAATAATCGACTGGTTAATTTCGGTTGCGGAATTACTTAAATCCTGGCTAAGAAAAAAGAAAGCTGGTTTGCGCTGACATATCCGAAAGTGTGATATCCCCAGCGTGCAGCAAAAAATACGATACCGATAATCAACCCGAAAAGTCCGGTAAAACTGGCAAAAATCCAAGTTCGCCAACTGCGCGGATTATCTTTTGCACAAGTCTCATCCGGCCAAAACGTGATAAACCGCAGCAAACCGCACCGACTAAAATTACCGCGATAACGATAAGAATATAATGGATATAAATCAGAATCGAAGAAACGATTCCAAACACATTTACTTCCGGATGTGTGATTGCAGCATGCAGGAACGCTAACGCATTTGCGCCGAAACAAATGAGAAGTGAAATAACTGCAGTAGATTTTTTATTCCGCAGGTAAATGCACAGCATAAAAAGCTCAAAAACAGCGAAAAGCCCGCAAACAGAATCATCATGCAAAATACACTAATAATTACATCAGAGTTTTTAAAGTATACTGCGGTCTGATGTTGGTGTGATGTTTATTAAGTCACAGTGCATAAAAACTGTATGAAAGCTGCATGAGAGCCGAAAATACGCATTTCAAAATAACAGTTTTCCGAAAATCAAGCTGACTTCCGGCTTCCTGAATTCTTATTAACAAATAGTCACATTCACCGCTAGCCCGCCAAGTGAGGTTTCCTTATATTTTGACTGCATATCAAGCCCAGTATCACGCATCGTCTTGATTACCGAATCAAGCGAAACAATATGCGAACCGTCGCCGCGAAGCGCAGTCCGCGCAGCAGCAATTGCTTTGATTGACGCGATCGCGTTGCGTTCAATACAAGGAATCTGCACCAGACCGCCAACTGGATCACATGTTAATCCCAGATTATGTTCCATCCCGATTTCCGCAGCATTTTCGACCTGTGCGGGTGTACCGCCAAGCACAGCCGCCATCCCTCCAGCCGCCATCGAGCATGCCGACCCAACTTCACCCTGACACCCGACTTCAGCTCCGGAAATTGATGCCGTCGTTTTAAAAATTATGCCAATTGCACCGGCAGTGAGTAAGAAAGTGACGATATCTTCTTCGTGTGTGCCGTCTACGAACTTTGTGTAATAACGCAACACGGCTGGAATAATTCCCGCAGCTCCATTGGTCGGAGCCGTCACCACACGCCCGCCGGCAGCGTTTTCTTCATTCACTGCAAGTGCATAAAGCGTTACCCAGTCCATTCCGGCAAGCGGATCTGCACTTATTTTTTCATTGCAGAGTTTGCGGTATAAGCCAGGAGAGCGGCGTAAAACGCGTAGTGAACCAGGAAGCATCCCTTCGGTTTTGATCCCGTTCTCGATGCTTTCATTCATTACATTCCAGATTTGGAGCAAACCGTTGCGGATCTCTTCCTCGCTGCGCCAGGACTTTTCATTTTCAAGCGCTACTTTCGCAATTGAAAACCCGGTTTCTTTGCAGATTGCAAGTAAATCTGCTGCGTTACGATACGGATACGGAACAGTTTTTCATCATCATCACAGGTGTCGAGGAAATCAGTAGATTCAGCACATCCCGATACTACGAACCCTCCGCCAACAGAGTAATAGTAGCTTTCTTTCAGCAGCTCACCGGCAGCATCAAAAGCTTGCAGCCGCATTCCATTCGGGTGTGCGGGCAGTTCAATCATTCCGGCAAATTCGATATCGGAACTTGGATGAAACTCAATTTCATGTTTGTTGAAAAGCTTTAACCGATGATTTAGATTTACTTCCGCGACGAACGGCATTGTGCAGCGCGGATCTGTAGTTTCCGGTTCCTCACCCATCAGCCCGAGAATCACCGCAAAATCGGTGCCGTGCCCCTTGCCGGTGGAACCAAGCGATCCGTAGAGAACACAGTTAATTTTTGCGACCTTGTTTAAATTTTCACCGAGCGATGCAAGAAAAATTCGTGCCGCACGCATTGGGCCAACAGTATGAGAAGAAGAAGGACCGATACCAATTGAGAAAAGATCAAAAACACTTAATGCCATATAAAATAGGATAGCTTAGAAATAATTGAAAATCGGAACCGGTAACAACTCTTGGAAAAATTAGTTTTCCGAAAATTAAAACAATTAGGATTCGCAGCGGTTCGAGCTAGGTTTCGCCGGCGGTTAGCGGTAGGGTAGATACCGTAAGAAAAGTGCTGGTGTCCCAGGTATCGCTGCCAGCCAACAGCTAGACACCCCTCGTACGGTATCTAGCCCGATTATGGAGGCTCAATTTGAAGCTCAATATTGACGGCGCAGCTGTCGAATTCGCTGAAGAAATTAATGGTATTGATTATTTTGCAAAGCAAAAAGAAATTGTGGCTTTGCGGGTAAATGGAGAATTGAAAGATCTCGCAACTGAGCTCACTTCACTCTCAGAAGGGGCTGCCGTCGAAACGGTTACGATAAATAGTGCAGACGGTTTAAATATTCTGCGTCATTCAACAACGCATGTGCTCGCGCAGGCAGTGCAGAATAAGTTTCCGGAAGTGAATCTGGGAATTGGTCCTTTCATTACCGACGGTTTTTACTATGATTTCGGCAATATTGACGCGGTTACTCCTGAACTGCTCAAAGAACTTGAAAAAGACATGAAGCGCATCGTGAAGGAAGGGCAGCGGTTTGTACGCCGCGAAATCAGCGACGAAGCTGCACGCGAAGAACTTATTTCACAGCCGTATAAACTTGAGCTGATTGAGCTGAAAGGCGGATCAGATGCTGATAACAACCAGGCGGCTGACGGTGCAGCAATCGAGGTCGGCGGCGAACAGCTAACAATGTACGATAACGTAAATCGCAAGGGGAAGTGGTTTGGACTGATCTTTGCCGCGGTCCGCACTTGCCGAATACGAAGCTGATTGGAAATGGTTTTGCCCTCACTCGTGCCTCTGCTGCATATTGGCGCGGAGATCAGGCAAATGATTCCTTGCAGCGGGTTTACGGTACTGCTTGGCCAACTAAAGACGAACTCACGGCATATCAGCAGCGGATTGCAGAGGCTGAGCGGCGTGATCACCGCAAACTTGGTACTGAGCTGGACTTGTTCTCTTTCCCTGATGAAATCGGTTCGGGATTAGCAGTATTCCATCCAAAGGGTGGAATCGTGCGAATGGAAATGGAAAATTATTCGCGTCACAAGCATATTGAAGGCGGATATTCCTTTGTGAATACTCCGCATATTACGAAGTCGAATCTCTTTGAAGTTTCCGGGCATTTAAGTTTTTATGCTGAAGGAATGTATCCGCCGATGCATTTGGATGAAGAAAAGGATGCCGAGGGGAATATTACAAAGCAAGGCGCTGATTATTATCTCAAGCCGATGAATTGCCCGATGCATAACTTGATTTTCCGTTCGCGCGGGCGTTCATACCGCGAGCTGCCGTTGCGGCTTTTTGAATTTGGCACTGTTTATCGCAATGAGAAATCGGGCGTGATTCATGGGCTTACCCGTGCACGCGGATTCACTCAGGATGATGCACATATTTACTGTACTCGGGAACAGATGAAAGATGAGCTTTCACGTTTGCTGCAGTTTGTGCTGGATTTGCTGAAAGATTATGGGCTCGATGATTTCTATCTGGAGCTTTCCACAAAGGATCCGAAGAAGTTTGTTGGCGCCGACGATATTTGGGATGAAGCTACTCAAACTTTGGAAGAGGTAGCAAAAGAATCTGGGCTGGAGCTTATCCCAGATCCGGAAGGTGCTGCATTCTATGGGCCAAAGATTTCGGTTCAGGCACGTGATGCGCTTGGGCGTACCTGGCAGATGAGCACGATCCAGTTAGATTTCAATTTGCCGGAGCGTTTCGAGCTGGAATACACGGCTGCCGACGGCTCACGCCAGCGTCCTGTGATGATTCACCGCGCACTTTTCGGTTCAATTGAACGTTTCTTTGGGGTATTGACTGAACATTATGCGGGAGCATTCCCAGCATGGCTGGCACCGGTGCAGGTGCGCTGCGTGCCGGTAGCTGATGCGTTCGATGAATATCTTGACGGCGTAGCTGCGAAGCTTCGCGAACGCGGTGTGCGTGTAGAAGTTGATAAATCCGGCGACCGCTTCCCGAAGAAGATCCGCAATGCTTCGAAAGAAAAAATTCCGTTTACACTGATTGCTGGCGGTGAAGATGCGGAAGCAAATGCGGTATCTTTCCGGATGCGCGATGGTTCGCAAGATAACGGGGTACCAGTAGATGAAGCAATTGAGCGGATCGTAGAGCAGATTCGCCGTCACGCGAATCAGTGATCGTCGGCGGCTGGATCAGCAGCTTAGATCATTGGGAATAAACCAAGTGAAATGAAAGCAGATGCCGTCGCCGCGAGAATACTTTTGCTTTGAAAAGCAGCAGTTGCTGACGGCATCTGCGTATTGCAGACGAGTGAGGAAATAGTGCTGAGCAAAACCGGGCGTCCTTTTGCGCAAAAATTTTTCGGTCCTTTTGCGAAACTTTTTGTGAAAGCTGGAATCTCAGCCAATGCCGTCACTGTAGTTGGCACAGTATTGAGCTGTACGATTGTACTCACGCTGATTCCGAGGAATCAGCTAATCGCTGGTTCGCTGTTAACTACTGCGGCGATTCTTTTTGATAGTCTTGACGGGCAGATTGCGCGCCTTACTGGAACTACCTCTGAATGGGGTGCCTTCCTTGATTCCACGCTTGACCGGATCGCCGACGCAGCAGTGTTTGTGTCAGTTATTCTGTGGGGTTATTTTTGGGCTGCGCATCCGGAGCGCGAATGGGTAATGCTGGGGGCGCTAATGGCTTTGGTTTTTGGTTCAGTTGTGCCTTATGCCCGGGCGCGGGCGGAAGCAATTGGGAAAACTGCAGCAGTTGGGATCGCCGAACGTACAGATCGGCTGGTTTTTGTTGGTGTTTGTGCGCTGCTTGTCGGATTAGGGGCAAGTGTTTGGGTGCTTGCAGCCGGATTATGGCTGCTGGCTTTCGCTGCGCTAGTGACAGTAATCCAGCGAATGTATGTTGTATTTCAGCAGTGCAATCAGGCGCAGCATAATCCGTAAATCCGAAGTGGAGCGAAAATTAGCGGCTGTACTTTGCTTTTACGTTTTCACGGGCGAATTATATTTACAGCAGATTTTAGGGGTGAGTTGTGTTGGAAAAAGCGGAAAATAAAAATGAAACACTTTCGTTAGTAGAAGAAAACTTAAAAGAGAGTGGCCGCTGGATGCCGATGGTTTTCCGCACCGAAAAGCAGCGCGGATAGTTTTGATTAATTCTCTTGGGCAAGCCTATTTGATTCAGGGGCACGACTATTTTGATCTCTCGCACTGCTGGTGGTTTACCGTCGGCGGTGGTTTGGAGCCGGAGGAAGATCTTCGCGACGGGGCATTGCGGGAACTTTTTGAAGAAACTGGTTTGCGTGTGGAAGCCGAGCGGTTAGCAGGTCCAGTGCTTTCGCGAAAAGCTACTTTCCATTTCGCTCGTGAAACCCGCAAACAAGACGAATTATTTTTCATTTTGCGGGTAAGCGAAGCGGAACAGGAAGTAATCGATTCCGGCAAAGGGCGTGCGCTGACGGCTCTTGAAAAGCAGGTTCATGATCGCGAGGGGTGGTTTAGCGCAGCAGAATTGGTGCAGTTAAGCCAGGCAGGAGAGAAAGTGTACCCGACAGGTTTTGCACAGATGCTTGAATCATGGGTTATTAGCTGGGATGGAGTAATGCGCGAAATAGCAGAATAAATAGCGCACTTGTGCGATTGCTTTTGAACGGTGTTAAGCTCATTATCGCAACACATGACCTTGAACTTGCGAATGCGTGTGATTATATTTTCGAGTTAAAACATCAAAAATAAAACAAGATTACAGCGGGAGTTTCGCTCAACTTGCGCTTCAGGGTAGAATGAGCGCGGTAATGATATCAATGCGTTAGGAGATCTAGTGTCCGGGCATTCTAAGTGGGCAACAACTAAGCATAAGAAAGCAGCAATTGATGCCAAGCGCGGCAAGCTGTTTGCACGTCTGATTAAAAATATTGAAGTCGCTGCACGTACAGGCGGTCCTGATCCTGCTGGTAATCCAACGCTGTTTGACGCTGTACAAAAGGCAAAGAAAAACTCTGTGCCAAACGACAATATTGACCGCGCACTCAAACGTGCAGCCGGTGAAGGATCAGATGCCGTCGTATATGAAGATATTATGTATGAAGGATATGCTTCAGGCGGCGTCGCGGTACTAATTGAATGTTTGACCGATAACCGCAACCGTGCAGCTTCGGAAGTGCGCGTGGCACTTACACGCAACGGCGGTACGCTTGCTGATCCTGGATCCGTTTCCTACCTTTTCAACCGGAAAGGCGTAGTTGAAGTTCCAAAATCCGACGGGATTGACGAAGATACCATTCTGATGGCAGTACTTGATGCGGGTGCGGAAGAAGTTACCGACGAAGGCGATGTCTACGAAGTTACTTGTGAACCAAATGATGTAGTGGCAGTACGCAGTGCGCTGATGGATGAAGGGATTGATTACAATTCTGCTGAAGTGCAATTCGTGCCGTCAATGAAAGTAAGCGTAGATAAAGAAGGAGCGCAAAAAGTATTAAAGGTACTTGATGCACTCGATGATCTTGACGATATTCAAAACGTCTACTCGAATGTAGACATTCCAGATGCGGTGATGGCTGAGCTAGAAGCCGCAGACTAAATTTCTGGTAAATCAGCAATACTATTTGAAAACAGCTTTTATTTTTAAGTTGCCGCGGTCTGCGGTTTCCGAACATAGATCGCAGACCGCGTAATTTGGATAAATAAAACAAAACTCATGTCAAATTTAAAGTTTGCAACTATCGGCACCGCGTTCGAAACCAGCTCGAAAACGTTGCTTTCACGGAAGTTTACCGCGATTACTTTTCAAAAATAAGATAACTGCATATCGCAAAAGGCAGACGGACGGTAAAATGCGAATTCTCGGAATTGATCCCGGGCTTACAAGATGCGGTCTGGGAGTGATTGATTTTGCAGGTGCACGGCGGGTATCGCTCGTCGATGTCGATGTGGCGCGATCAAGTCCGCAGCTGCTTCCGGAAAAGCGGTTACTGCTGATTCATAACAAGCTCGAAGAAACGATTCGGCTGATGTGTCCGGACGTAATTGCAATTGAACGTGTTTTTGCGCAGGAAAATGTACGTTCGGTGGTGAGCACCGCGCAAGTAGTCGGGATTGCAATGCTCTGTGCTGCGCAGCATGGGTTCCGGTACAAATGCACAGCCCTTCCGAAGTAAAAGCTGCCGTAAGCGGACACGGGCACGCAAAAAAGCGCAAGTACAGTTGATGGTAAAACAAATTCTTGGATTGAAAGAAATTGTGCGTCCAAAGGATGCTGCTGATGCGCTGGCAATTGCGATCTGCCATGCCTGGCGCGGAACTCTTGGTGTGAGTGCTGCAGCTGCCCGCGCACAACATGGCGGAGCAAACACTCTTCCGCGTGCAGAAGGCGGGGACCTTACTCCGGCGCAAAAATGTGGGCGCAAGCTGAACGCTTGCAGGCGCGGCACGGAGCCGTCGCTCCGAAGAAAAAATAACAAATTGTGGATCTGCGGGCTGCTTCAGGTATGCTCTAACTATTGAAACAACTGTTCGAAAGTGTCCGGAGGCGCAGAAAATGATTTCTTCATTAAACGGGGAAGTACTAGCAGTAAACGCATCCGGCGCTGTAATTGACGTCGGCGGAGTCGGATTTGCATTTTCAGCTACTTTCAGCACACTTTCACACCTGCATGTCGGCGCGCAGGCCCGAGTGCTCACCACACTGATTGTACGTGAAGATTCTCTTACCCTATACGGTTTTACCGACAGTGATGAACGTGATGTTTTCAACGCATTGCTGGGAGTATCGGGAATTGGTGCAAAAATAGCATTAGCTGCACTCGGGGTACTCACCCCAAATCAGCTGCGCCGGGCTTTGATCGTGAAAGACGAAAAAACAATCTGCAAAGTGCCGGGAATCGGTCCGAAAGTTGCCAAAAGAATCATTCTGGAAATTGGCGATAAACTTGGAACCCCGGATGGGGAAAATGAAACCTCTAACGGCGGCGGAACTGAAAACAATAAGAAAAATCTAAACGCCGGTGCAGTTTCACATTCAGATGTACTTTCAGCGCTCGTGAATCTTGGCTGGCATGAACGTGAAGCAGACAGTGCTGTGAATAAAGCACTGGCGCAAATGCCTGACGGCACCGTAGCTGAACTTTTGCGTTTGTCACTGCAAATTTTAGGCAGTAGGAGATGAGTGTGGAACAAGATTGGGAATTAACACAAGCTACGGCTACCGATACTGAGCGGGCACAGGAAGCTGCACTGCGCCCAAAGCAGCTCGTAGAGTTCGTGGGGCAAAAAGTTGTGCAAAATCAGCTTTCGCTGGTTCTCGAAGCAGCGAAAGCGCGGAAAAAGCGCCAGATCATGTGCTTCTTTCCGGGCCGCCAGGACTTGGGAAAACCACACTGGCGATGATCATTGCAGCTGAAGTAAACGGTTCGCTGCGGCTGACATCCGGACCTGCAATTCAGCATCCAGGCGACTTGGCTGCGGTACTTTCCTCACTGCAGGAAGGCGATGTCTTATTCATTGATGAAATTCATCGGCTGGCACGTACCGCGGAAGAAATGCTTTACCTTGCGATGGAAGATTTTCGCGTTGACGTGATGGTTGGTAAAGGGCCTGGGGCTACTTCGATTCCGCTTCCGTTACCGCCTTTTACGGTAGTTGGGGCAACTACACGTGCGGGCCTGCTCCCGGCTCCGTTACGTGATCGTTTTGGTTTTACTGCACATTTGGATTATTACTCACATGAAGAATTAGCATTGATCGTAGAACGAAATGCAATCAAACTGGGAGTAGTGCTGAAGGCGGATGCTGCGATGGAAATTGCGTCGCGATCGCGCGGAACGCCGCGAATCGCGAATCGCTTGCTGCGCCGAGTGCAGGATTGGGCGCAAGTGCGCGGTACAGGCGAGTTAAATTTAACTGCGGCGCAGGCGGCTTTGAAAGTTTTTGAAGTTGACGAACTTGGTCTTGACCGGCTTGACCGCAGTGTACTTGCTGCAATCTGTAAACGTTTTAAAGGCGGACCAGTTGGTCTAACCACCTTAGCTGTTTCAGTAGGGGAAGAACCAGAAACCGTGGAAACTGTTTCTGAACCGTATCTTGTACGTGAAGGGTTCCTGATTCGAACCCCGCGGGGGCGGATGGCCACCGCATTAGCTTGGCAGCATCTTGGGCTCACTCCGCCGCAGGAAGAAGGGCTGCTTTTCGGCTAATTAGCAGCTAAATCGGAGCTAAATAGTGGTGCTATCCACATGAAGCTAATTGTTTTATTAATTGCCGGCAAGAACATGTAAAGTTCTGTTTAGTCCTGTCTTTTTCTGATGCCTGCCTGTTTTACAGTGCAATGGTGTCCAATAACAAATGGGAGATAACAAACTCATGGATGTCCAGATGATGATTATAATGTTTGTTGTCATGCTGCTTTTTCTGTGGCTAATGACCTCAGGTGCGAAGAAAGCACAAAAAAGCAGCTTGAGCAGCGGAAAACTGCGCTCATAGTTGGCAATAATGTGATTACAACTTCTGGTTTTTTGGCCGCATTGTTGATATTGATGGAGACGCAGTCACTCTCGAATCTCCAGCAGGCGACGAAACAGTATGGCTCAAGACTTCAATCATGGCGCAGATGGATATTCCTTTCGAACAGCTTTCTGAAGAAGAAGCATTAGCTGCTGACGAAACCGCTGATGCAGAAGAAGTACAAAATAACAATTCTGCAGCTGATGCGGAGCTTAGTCCGGCTCTCACGGAGGAAGATTCAGACGAGAATACAACAGGTACTCCAAAACTGAACTGACTGCGCTGATTCGCTTGAAAAATTCAGTTTTATAAAAATATCAAAGCAAATGAACATTAGTTTGAGAGAAAAGATTTCCCTTGGCACAAAAAAATGAGGCAGATGCTCAGCCATCGCCGTTAAAGAGACTCATTGTGCTTTTGGTTCTCGTGGTCGTTCTTATCGGCGGCCTGATTTACGGAAGCATATCAACAAAAGAAACTCGATTCACTCCGTCGCTTGCCCTCGATCTTGAAGGCGGGACGCAGCTGATTCTTACTCCGGTAACCACCGACGGATCAGATATTACGCAAGAAGATGTAAACCAAGCAATTGAGATTATCCGCCAGCGCGTGGACGCATCAGGTGTTGCAGAAGCTGAGATTACTGCGCAAGGCGGTTCAAACATTGTGGTTGGTCTGCCGGGTTCACCGTCGAAAGAAACCCTCGATTTGGTGCGTACTTCTGCGGTGCTGCGGCTGCGTACTGTAGTCGGTGCGCTTGGTCCGAACGCATTGGATTCGGAAGCAATCGCACAAATGAAAGCACAAAAAGCAGGTCAGCCAGCTCCTGAAGCCGGAAAAGCGCCAAAATTGAGTGCGGAGGAAATCGATGCAGAGCTGATGAAACTCGCTGACACGAATGGCGACGGGAAGCTCTCTGATCAGCCTGCAGCCAAACCTGCCGACAGTTCTGATGAGGCATGGATTACAGAGCAAATGCTTTACGACGCATACCGGCTGCAGTGCGGCAGCCAGGCTGCGCAGATTAAAGGTACAGCAGATAACCCCGAGACTGGGGTAGTGGCTTGCGATGTTACCGGGAATATGAAGTACTTGCTTGGACCAGCTGAAATCCAAGGAACAAATTTGACTAAGGCATCTTCAAATTTAGCCGTTGATCAGCAGGGAAATCCGAGCGGCGGCTGGGCAGTATCAATGAGTTTTGATAAAGTAGGTGCAGACAAGTTTGCTGAAATAACCGGTAGAATTTATCAGCTGCCTGCTCCGAAGAATCAATTCGCAATTGTGCTTGACGGAAAAGTGATTTCAGCTCCGGTACCGCACGGAACAATTGCTGGCGGACAAGCTCAAATCACAGGAAACTTTACCGCAAAAGAAGCAGCGACACTTGCAAATCAGCTTTCTTTCGGATCACTGCCGCTGAACTTCGAAGTACAATCTGAAGAACAGATTTCCGCTACTCTCGGTATTTCACAGCTTTCGGCAGGATTAATTGCCGGTCTGATCGGTTTACTGCTCATTGTGGCATACATGGTTTGGCAGTATCACACGCTGGGGTGGATTTCAGTTCTTTCCATCGTGCTGTCAACCGGTCTTTCGTATTTCGTGATTTGCTTGCTTTCATGGACGATGGGCTACCGTCTTTCAATGGCAGGCGTTCTCGGAATGATTATTTCCGTCGGTGTGACTGCCGATTCATTCATCGTCTACTTTGAACGTATCCGCGACGAAATCCGTGACGGACGCAGCGTACGCGGCGCAATTACCCACGGATGGTACCGTGCGAAACGGACGATTATTATTTCTGACTGCGTAAATCTGCTTGCATCCGCGGTGCTGTATATTCTTACCGTCGGTTCGGTACGCGGATTCGCATTCACGCTCGGCATCACAACTGTGCTTGATCTTATTGTCGTAATGATGTTCACGTATCCGTTAATGGAGCTTTTGGGCCGCACAAAATTCTTTGGGCACGGTATGCCGTATTCTGGTCTAAATGCGGAAAAATTGCGCCATGTGCCGCTCTATCGCGGCCGCGGTGCAGCAACATTGCGGAACTCCAGTGCTTTCACTGCCAATACACTTGAAAACACGGCGCAAACCCCGGAAATTGTCTCGGCAAATAATGAAGTAAATACGGAAGATGAAACTATCCGTGAAACAAATCCGGAAGCAGCTGCACTGGCAGGAGTTAACCGCACGTCAAATATGTCGCTTGCGCAGCGACGTGCTCAGGAGCGCCGCGCAAAAAGAAACATGACACCGATAACCTTGCTGAAGGGAGTGATGAATAATGTCGATGTATTCATTCGGTAATAATCTCTACTCTGGACGTAGATCATTTAATGTTATCGGGAAACGCCATATCTGGTTTATTACCGCCGTGGCTGCAATTATCATTTCACTGCTTTCTTTCGCGGTTAAAAGTCCGAATCTCGGAATCGAATTCCGCGGCGGATCACAGTTCACCGTCTCTGGTGTTACAAACACTTCACATGACTTGGCATACGAAGTGATTAAAAAAGTTGGTGAAGACGATGCTCCGCGTGTTTCCTCTGTTGGATTCGACGGAGTTCGGGTACAGACAATCCGGCTTGATGATCAGCAAACACAGCAAGTTAAGGAAGCTCTCGCCGAAGCATATAAAGTACCGGCAAATGATGTGACTTCGACTTATATCGGACCATCTTGGGGGCAAGACATTCTCAGCAAGGCGATTCGCGCCATGATCGTGTTTATGGTGCTTGTTTCGATTGTGATGATTGCTTACTTCCGTTCCTGGACCATCGCAGTGGGGGCGATTGGGGCACTCCTGCACGACTTTATAGTTACCCTTGGAATCTATTGGATTCTTGGCCTTGAAGTTACGCCCGCTACGATTATTGGTATTTTAACAATTCTCGGATATTCCCTTTACGATACGGTTGTGGTTTTCGATAAGGTTCGCGAAAACACGCAAAAGCTTCGGGCGCAATCAAAGTATACTTTCGAAGAGTCGGCAAATCTTGCAATCAACCAGACGCTGATTCGTTCTTTGAACACATCAATTACGGGTTTACTTCCGGTTATATCCGTACTTTTTATCGGTGTTGGTTTTCTTGGAGCCGATACGCTGCGCGATCTTGCACTCGTGATGTTCGTCGGAATGATCCTTTCGACTCTTTCGTCGATTTTCCTCGCAGCTCCGCTGGCAGTTTCGCTCGGGATGCGGAATAAAGATATCCGCTCCCACACTGAAAAAGTACATCAGCTGCGGGAGAACGAAAAAGCTCTCGCGTCTAATGATGTGGACGATAAAACACGTGAAGCGATGAAATCGGATATGCTTGCACATGCAGGAATTGAAGACCGCGTGGCCGGAAGCCACCGCGGTCAGCGTTCGCAGCCAAAGCGAAAGAAGAGGATTAAGAAATGAATGAGCCAACGGCTTTCCCGCAGGATGTGGTAAATCTAGTTGAAAGTCATGTTCGAGAAGTTGAAGATTTTCCAGCTCCCGGTGTGCTTTTTCGCGATATCACACCTTTGATTGCTGATGCACATGCTTTCGGTTCCCTGATTAAAATTCTTGCAGATCATTACCGAGGCAAAGTTGACGCAATTGCCGGTCTTGAGTCCCGCGGTTTCATTCTCGGTGCTCCGCTCGCACTGGAACTGGGAATCGGTATGCTTACCGTGCGCAAAGCGGGGCGTCTCCCAGGACCAGTTGTCGGTATAGATTATGATCTCGAATACGGGTCAGCACGGATGGAACTTCAACCTTTTACCGTCGAAGACAATCAGCGGGTACTGATTATTGATGATGTTCTCGCCACCGGCGGTACCGCAGATGCTGCAGTAAATCTGATTAAACAAGCCGGCGGCGTAGCTGCCGGAATTTGTGTGCTGCTTGAGCTGAAAGATTTGGGCGGACGCAAACGGCTTGGAAATGCTGTTCCAATCGAATCAGTGTTAACTTATTAGTCAACTGTTTTGGATTCCACTTTTTGGACGCAAAACAATATCGTAAATGGCTAGCTGTTCAAGGTATTGCACAGCTAGCCATTACTGTAATGCTGATAAATACACAAAACGGAAGCTGAAATCAGATGCGGAAAACTTAAAACATTTCCCGCCGATGGATTCTGAAATTGTATTTGCATTTTCATTCAGCATGAAAATTTCAGCTGAAAATCAGCACAGTCAATCATAATTAGAAACTTCAGCTTTGCGGAACAAAATTCCGCCGTATAATTTCTACATGGATGCAAATAATATGAATTCGGCTTTGACACCCAAAAAACAGCAATATGCTTGGCTTAACGATGAAGCGGAAGCAGAGAAAATTCCGGATCTGCTGAAACCGGTTATTGAAGCGATTGGAATGCGCCCGGTAAATCTTGGACGCATTATGCAGGCTTACAAAGTAGCTTATAAGCAGCATGACGGTCAAAAACGTAAATCCGGTGAACCCTATATCACGCATCCAGTTGCTGTTTGTACGATTCTTGCCGAATTGGGGATGGATGAAGACACACTAGTAGCCGCACTTTTGCATGATACCGTCGAAGATACCGGTTATACGCTAAAAGAACTCACTAAAGAATTTGGAAGCACTGTTGCACTTCTTGTCGACGGGGTAACGAAGCTTGATAAAGTAGAGTTTGGAAAAGCGGCACAGGCTGAGACCGTCCGGAAGATGGTCGTCGCGATGGCAAAAGATATCCGGGTACTGCTGATTAAACTTGGCGATCGTTTGCATAACGCCCGCACATGGAAATATGTGCCATCTGCTTCGGCGCAAAATAAAGCCCGTGAAACTTTGGAAATATATGCTCCCTTGGCGCATCGGCTCGGCATGAATTCGATTAAATGGGAACTTGAAGATCTTTCTTTCAAAACACTTTATCCAGCGGTGTATTCAGAAATTGAGCGAATGGTGAAGGAACGGAATCCTGAACGTGACGCCTATATTGAAAAAATTACGGAACAACTCCAACGTGAACTGGATAATGCGCATGTAGAATGTAAAATTTCCGGGCGGCCAAAGCACTATTATTCAATTTATCAAAAGATGATTTTGCGCGGCCGTGATTTCGAAGATATTTACGATTTAATTGGGGTGCGGGTGCTCGTAAATGAAGTGCAGGACTGCTATACCACACTCGGATTAGTGAATTCTGTTTTTACGCCGGTGCAAGGCCGGATTAAAGATTATATTGCCAGCCCGAAATTCAATTTTTACCAGTCTATCCATACGACGGTGTTTGGTCCGGAAAAACGGACAATCGAAGTGCAGATTCGGACTTTCGATATGCATCGCCGTGCTGAATTCGGTGTTGCTGCGCATTGGCGCTATAAAGAGAATCCAAATCGAACTTCCGGCAACGCCCAACAATCAGAGCAAGATTCGCAGCTTGAATGGCTCCGGCAGCTTGTTGACTGGCAGCGTGAGACGGCAGATCCGGCTGAGTTTTTAGATTCCTTGCGCTATGAGATGTCCGGATCCCAAGTTTATGTATTCACACCTGCTGGTGAAGTAATGGAACTTGCACTTGGCGCCACACCTGTCGATTTTGCGTATGCGGTACACACTGAGGTTGGGCATCGGACTGTTGGCGCGAAAGTCAACGACCGGCTGGTAACACTTGATTATCGGCTTGAATCTGGAGATACCGTCGAGATTATTACGGCAAAGTCTGATGATTCCGGACCGTCGCAAGGCTGGCTTGATTTCGTTGTTACCCCGCGTGCACGGGCGAAAATTAAAGCTTGGTTTACAAAGAACCGTCGGGATGAAGCACTTGAACTTGGTAAAGAAAAGCTTGCGAAAACTTTGCGGCGAAAAAATGAGCCGGTTCAACGGCTGATGTCTCACGAAACTCTGCGTGCAGTAGCTGCCGACTTAAATCGGCGGGACGTTTCGGATTTATATATCGCAATCGGCGAAGGATCAATTTCGCCTGAAAGCGTGGTAAATCACCTGATTTCAAGCCAAGGCGGGCGCCAGGGTGCAGAGGAAACAATGGCAGAAGCTGTTACGCCGACGCGTATCGCACATCGCCGTGATGGATCTGTTTCTTCCGCAGTAGTAGTTTCCACTATTGAAGACACTGATGTTCTGGTGAAACTCGCTAAATGCTGTACGCCCGTTCCTCCGGATAAGATTGTTGGTTTTGTTACCCGCGGCAAAGGGATATCAGTACATCGCGCAGACTGCCCGAATGTGGATCAGCTGCGGAATGAACCGGAACGTTTTCTCGACATTGCCTGGGACAATCAAGCTGAGGGAGCGTTCCTGGTACAAGTGCAGATTGAAGCCCTTGATCGCCGCGGGCTGCTTGCCGATATTACACGGGTGCTTTCTGAACATGATGTAAATATGCTTACCGGATATATCAACACTTCAAGTGAACGTGTCGCTCGTTCAAACTTCACTTTCGAAATGGCAGATCCGCGTCATCTGCGGCAGGTATTGAAAGAGCTGAAGAAAATTGCGGGAGTTTACGACGCATATCGTGTGACTAATTCCAAGAAAGAAGGCTTGCGCCGAGTTTAGTTTAATAACAGATGCGCAATCAGGATGCCGCGAACGTGCTGCAGCTGATATAAGTTATCCGGCAAGAGCAGGTACTTCTCTAAGTTGTGATAGGACACTTCTTACGCAGGAAAGACCTTGGATACCATTTAGGGAATTGACTAAATTTTGAATCTTTTGAATATTTGAACCGGCTCTGATGATTTTTGGGATTGCGGTGATTCCCAATTCAAGATCAGATAGTAAAAGATCAGCAGCAGTGCGCTCCAAGGTTGTTGTGAAAATTCCTTCAATCAGCTGTAAATGCTGTGCGGGAATTCTTCTTCGTACTGACCCTTTGCGTTTGCGCCCGTCTAAACGCGCCGTTTTAACTTTATCTAACACATGACACGGGTAAAAACCGGTATGGAGCCAGAGAGCTGACTCGTTAATTACAGTATCGTTTTTCGCAAGAAAAGGTTTTAGGGCAAGCGCGCGAAGCGCAGGCGAATACACATCCGGATATGAAACGAAATGGTTGTCCGGTAATTCTAAATAGTATTCGCGATGTGCACGGTAATGGTTCAATTCGGCAAGTGAATAAGCGTATTTGAGCGGATAATCCGGATTCTTTCGCGGAGTTCGCTGTGCGGTATCTGATTTTTATTCGCATAAACGTGCGGCTGCGATCTGATTTCGAAATTCTTCTGAATCTTGAGATGATTTTTTATCTCAAAATAAGCAGAGTGTGTTTTCGTTGCAGCGAGATGTTCGGTGCAGTTAAAACTAGCAGCCAAAGATGGGGCAATGCGCGTATTCCGCCGCTTTTTTCCTTTGCTTTCCAAAATCTCAGCCCGAATTTTTGCTTGATATTTCACTGGACGCTGACTGTGCATATAGTCAGTAATTAGTTCATTTTTCACAAAGCAAAGGCTATAAGAATGCCGTCGAATTTTTGCAATCCGACGGCATTTCTGTGGAGTATTGGATCATCCTTCGAGTACTGTGGACAACCACGCTTTCCGTGCTTCGAGAGCTTCCGAGTACTCTGCAACTTTCTTGGTATCGCCGGCTGCCTGAGCTTCCTGAATCTGCAATTCAAGCTCCGAAATCAGCGCTTGCAGCTGTGCGGCCATACCTGAAGACCGCTCTTCAATTTCCGGATCAGACTCTGCCCACTGCTGGTTCTCAGCATCACGAATCGCCCGCTCAATTTCCCGCATTCTGCCTTCAGTGCGGGAAATATCAGCGCGCGGCACACGCCCAATCTGATCCCATTTCTCGCCGATACTGCGAATCTGTTCCTTTGCAGATGCAACATCGGTCACTGGAAGCAGTTCTTCAGCGGCTGCCAGCAGTTCAAGTTTCGCTGCCAGATTCGCCCCAAATTCTTCATCAACCGCGGCATTGTGCCCGGCACGTGCATCAAAGAATACTTGCTGCGCCGTGCGGAAGCGTTCCCAAAGGGCATCGTCTTCTTTCTTTGTTGACCGGCCAGCACGCTTCCATTCTTCAAGTAAATCACGGTACGCAGCCGATGTTGCATTCCAATCGGTTGAAGCCTGCAGCTCTTCAGCGCGTTTGATAATCCCTTCTTTTACCGAAATTGTTTGCTTGCGCTGCACATCCAGCTCCGAAAAGTGCTGACGGCGATGCCGGTCAAACTTTGTCCGTGCAGCTGAAAAACGCTTCCAAAGAGCATCTTCCGTCGGGCGGTCAATACGTGCATTATTACGCTGTGCCTGCTTCCACTGATCAAGCAGGTTGGAAAGCTCATCACGTGAATTACGCCAATGAGTCTTGTTTACATCCTGCTCCGCGATTTCTTCCGCACGTTCAACAATCTTCGTACGGAGCGCGAGCGCTGCTTCTTTCGCTTTCGCACGCTCAGCAGCAACAACTTCTGCTCGTGCCGAAATCTTTTCATCAAGAGCGGCGGCACGTTCCCGCAAGGACTCCACATCACCTACAACTGCTGGGGAAACAAGTTCTGCATTGATTGTTTTAAGCGACTTGCGGGCCTCCTCCGGGGAGATATGTTCAAGACGAGTTTCGAGTAACGCAACTTGTGCCTGCAAATCTAGGAAGCGCCGAACATACAAACTAAGCGCAGCATCTTCCGTGCCGCCGGCAGCATATTGCCCGACGATACGTTCGCCGTCAGCGCTGCGCAAATAGACATTTCCGGCGTCGTCCACGCGACCCCATTTGGCCGCTGCCACTGCTGCTTCGTCTGTACGCGAAGTGACAGTAGCTTCGGGCACATGTTTTGGTTTTGGCATTGGGGTAGGCTTATTTGTTTGCATGGTATCGGCCATTTTTGCTCCTTAACAAGTACAAGCCGGGGTTGGGATTATATCCGCACCGTTCACAGAAATTCACTGAACAATAACAACTCTAGTTTACGCACATTTTCCAATGTTTGCGCGGTTTGTTCTGCTTTCGATATTTCTTAGCTGTATTTTATACAGTTTTGAAGTAGATTTTTGTGTTATTTCGATGGTGTGGGGAAGCGGACGTGATGAAAATAATCTGGGAATAATCTTCAGTTCGCTCCAGGCACAGTGCACAGGTATGCTTAAATTATGATTATTTTGCGCTATTCTAAGACTTTCCTTGATGCAAACTGTTATATTCTTGCAGATTCTGTTTATCGCCAGGCGCTGGTAGTAGATCCGGGCGCAGGTTCGCGTTTTTGGGTTAAGGAAACATTAGCAAAGCACAATTTAACTCTTGGGGCTGTACTTTTAACACACGGGCATGCCGATCATATTTGGGACGTTAGCGCATTTTCCGGAAATGTGCCGGTATACGTGCCGCAGCCTGATTTATATCGGCTTGATGATCCGCTCGGCACATTAGGGCTGCCGAATTTTGCTTTAGCTTTTACCAGAATGGGAATCAGCCAATGGGAAAAGCCGAAAAATTTGCAGTCTGTGCCGGATTTTGCTTATGAAACCGGATTTGAGTTTGTTCCGGGAATTACGCTCCGCGCAGTTTCAGCTCCCGGGCATACCGAAGGTTCGAGCGTATTTCTTTTCGACGGCAATATCGATAATCTCGCTGCTGTGCCGGAAGCGTTTTTGCAATCGGATTTGGTTCCGGGGCGGCAGGAACATTTTATGCTCAGCGGCGATATAATCTTCAAAAATGGAATTGGACGCACTGATTTACCTGGGGAGACGAGCAAAAGATGGTTTCATCGCTGCGTTTTCTTGTAAACTCAATTCGTCCCGAAACATATTTGCTTCCGGGGCACGGAGAATACACGACGATGTTCCACGAAACGCGCCATTCGCCGTATCTCCATTCGGCAATGAGCTGATAATACCCGATTGTGCCGGCTGTGCAGATCTGCACATAATTACGATATTAAATTAGCGAAAGACGAAACGAAAGTAAACAAAATGGCGAAAATTGCTCCTCTTTCCGGTTTTCCAGAATGGCTCCCTGCAGGGCGGATTGTTGAACAGGGAATCCTTGATACACTGCGCGATACTTTTGAGTTACACGGCTTTTCCGGTATTGAAACCCGCGCAGTTGAGCCAGTTTCACAGCTTCTGGCAAAAGGGGAAACTTCAAAGGAAATCTATCTGCTCTCGCGTTTGCAAGACCGCAGCGGAGCAAAAGATGCGGAACTCGGGCTGCATTTCGATTTAACTGTACCGCTTGCAAGATATGTGTTGGAACACGCTGGGCACCTTGATTTTCCGTTCCGTCGGTATCAGATTCAAAAAGTTTGGCGCGGCGAGCGCCCGCAAGATGGCCGTTTCCGCGAATTTATTCAAGCCGATGTGGATGTTGTGGGGCAAGATACGCTGGCATTTCATCATGAAATTGAGCTTCCGCTAGTGATGGCGGATGCGCTTGCAAAGCTGCCGATTCCAAAAATCACGATTCACGCTTCGAATCGGAAAGTAGCGCAAGGTTTTTATGAAGCCGCCGGCATTGAAAATGTGGAGGAAACGCTGCGGATTATCGACAAGCTCGATAAGGTCGGGGAAAAGGTTGTGAGGCAGCTGCTTGCTGAACGTGTTGGTGCGAATGACGAACAAATTCAAGCAGCACTCGCTTTAGCACAGATTCAAAGCGGTGATGCGTCTTTCGCGGAGCAGGTGCTTGCGTTTGGTTATCGAAGTGAGCTGCTCGATACCGGACTTGATGAATTGGTGCGGCTGGTGGAAGGAGCAAATGAGTTGCTTCCCGGATCACTGGTAGCAGATTTGAAGATTGCACGCGGGCTTGACTATTACACGGGTTCAGTTTACGAATCAGTAATGGAAGGGCATGAAGATCTCGGATCGGTTTGTTCTGGCGGACGTTATGATTCGCTGGTATCCGACGGGAAGCGGACTTTCCCAGGAGTTGGGCTGTCAATTGGTGTTTCACGGATGCTTTCCCGAATTATTGGAAAAGAAGTGATTGTTCCAAGCCGGAAAGTGCCGGCTGTGGTGCTTGTGGCAGTGAATACAGAAGCACAGCGCCTGCACGCGGAAAAGACGGCAATGGAATTACGCAGCCGCGGAATTGCAGCGGAAGTTTCACCAAATTCAGCGAAATTCGGGAAGCAGATTAAGTATGCTGATAAGCGCGGAATCCCGTTCGTTTGGTTTACTACTGACGACGGTGAGCAAGTAAAGGATATTCGCTCCGGGGAACAAGTTGCAGCTGACGGAAAAGAGTGGAATCCGCCAGCTCATGATTTGAAACCGCAGCTGTGCGCGAATGCGGAATAATCATTTTCGGATTATTATCATCCGAAAATGATTCGCCGGGAACGGTTTAATATCGGCAGTATACTGTTTATCCGCAAATATATTTGAGATACTAATGGAGTTGGCCGCAACAAAAGTTCGTTGCGGCCAACTCCATTTTTGATTTATTTTTCAGCAGAAATTCGGAACTAGCGGTTTCCTAGCGCAGAGTTACCGTTTTCTCAGCTCCAACGTTTATTTAATTTACCTGCCTTTTTCACACTGCCGAAACTTTTCCCGCCATGCTTTGAACCAAAAGTATTTGCTTGCTTTCCGCTGCCAAAGTTCTTTTTACCAAAAGTTTTAAATGCAGTCTTGCCTGCCGCAAACTTACCTTTCACAACTTTTCCGGGTTTCTTTCCGCGCTGCTCAGATTTTTGGATACGGCGCTCATCGCGGCTGAGTGATTCAAGCCGCGCACGTTTTTCATCACCATACTTTTTATCAGCACGGTACTTCCGAGTTTGGGTTTCACTATACTCATTGAAATCACCGTCGAAATTATTATGACGCTTTTCGCGTTTGAATTTTTCGCCTTTTTTGCAGCACCCGGACCATTATCGCGTGAAATATCAAGCGCACGCCCTTGGACTTTCGCGCGGGCAATTTTTTGTATTGTTTTCGCATCAAGCTCTTTTTCAAATTCAACAATCGAAAACGACGGGTAAATATCAATTCTGCCGAGCTGTGAACTACGCAAACCGCCTTCACCGGTAATCGCACCAACTATGGAACCTGGTTTCACACCGTCGCGTTTCCCAACCTCCACACGGTACATCGTACCCATGCCTTCGAACGTCCGGGCTTTACCTGATTCTTTGCGGCGTTTACTTTTCTTACCGTCACCGCTGCCGAAATCATCAAATTTTGCGGTTAGCACATCCGGTTCGCTGTCAGTATCAGCAGGCCCGAAATCGCGCACAGCTAACGCCATTAACGCAAGAAGCAGCTCATCACGAGTAAGCTTCGGCTGCCCAGAAAGCCCATTTCCGTTTTCTTCAATATTACTCGAAGCTGATTCAGTAACCCCATGTGCAGCAATATCGGCATTTTTCTGTTTTTCGGCACCGCCATCGGGAAAACCATTCGAAATATAGGTTTGTAAATCAGCAGTTTCATCAGAATCTGCCTCATATTTGGCGAGGACATCCGCATATACCCAAAGGCGTCCGGCAGCAAAACGCGCTTCTGCCTGTTCAATTAGTTTTTGACTGCGGTAGGCCGAAACTTCTGCCGGTGTTGGCAAATCAACCTGAATCATGCTTGATTTGGTAACAGCTTCAATTTTACGCAAACGTGAGCGTTCTTTTGGTGTGACGAATGTAAGTGCAGTGCCTTCACGTCCGGCTCTCCCGGTGCGTCCGATACGGTGAACGTAAGTATCAACTTCTCGCGGCACATCAAAATTAACCACGAGTCCAATCCGCTCCACATCAAGACCGCGGGCAGCGACATCTGTTGCGACAAGGACGTCAAGGAAACCTGAACGGAGCCGATTTACCAGCTTTTCACGTTCAACCTGCGCCACATCACCTGAAAGTGCTGCTGCATGCACTCCGCGCGCAGTAAGTTCAAGCGAAAGTTCTTCTGCCGTCGCACGCGTGCGTACGAATACGAGTGCAGCTTCCGCTTCCGTAGTGGCAAGCACACGTGAGAGCGCACCAATTTTATGGCGGTTGGGAACCACGGCGAAAGTCTGCGCAATTGTATCCACTGTGGATGCTGCGGGAGTCACAGTGATTTCGAGCGGATCTTGCAAATGTTCAGTCGCAATTTTACGAATCGAGCTTGGCATAGTTGCCGAAAACAATGCAGATATCCGCATCGATGGTAATTCACCAGCGATTTTCTCCACGTCTTCAGCAAATCCCATCCGCAGCATTTCATCGGCTTCATCAAGCACGAAATAGCGCACTTTATCCAGCTTAAGCGCACCGCGGTCCATCAAATCCATAATTCGCCCTGGAGTTCCAACAACAACTTGTGCGCCATTCTTCAGCGCATTTAGCTGCGGGCCATAAGCTGAACCGCCATAGACTGCGACTACATTTAATTCCGCCGTCTTACTTGCAAAAGTTGAGATTGCGTCAGCTCCTTGCAGCGCAAGTTCACGGGTTGGTGCAAGAATTAAAGCTTGCACGCATTTTTCATTCGGGTCTACATGCGTCAGCATCGGCAATCCGAATGCCGCAGTTTTCCCGGTTCCGGTTTGTGCAACTCCAACTACATCACGCTGATTCAGCAATGCCGGAATTGCTTTTGCCTGAATCGGAGTGGGAGTTTTAAATCCGAGATCAGTAATTGCTTGTAATAGGTTTTCTGGTAGTCCGAGCTCGCTGAAGGAGATTATGTTTTCAGACATTAGGTTTATACGTTCCTCTTCGGTATTTGTGAGTTTAAGATTGCGCCGGCTTTCGGATTTCAATAAATATTTGGCTTATGCACTTGTGAAATATGAATTTAAGTTCACACTTCACGGCATAATCTGAATGAAAGCAGAACAGTGATTTTTCTGGACTTTAAGTGCTTCTTCGGCATGTTTAATTCCTTATATTGTCACGGCAAGCAGATATTTCATGCAATTCAGCGGTAAGCAGCGCATTGAAACACACCGTTTCATGCCGTTTGCGGAGCAAAGACGTATTAGTATCTCTGTACCGCAGCATTAGATTTTTGTGAAAACTACTAGGCTGTTACGGTAGATCCCATCTTGATTCGACTCGTGATAATTAAACCAAACACGACCATTGCGGATGCAAAGCCGAGCGCATAAAGATATGCAATGTAGCCAGCTGGTTCAGTAAAAGCAAAAATGATTCCACCGAATGCGATAAGCACTGCAGCTCCAAGAGTATCAGAGACTTGGACAGCTGAAGACGTTTGCCCATGCTGTTCAGGCACAGTGAGAGCAAGCGCATGTGCAGCGAGCGCCGGATACACTAGCCCGACACCAAATGATGCAAAAAGCCAGCCGATGTAAACAATTGCCCCATTAATCCCCGAAAACGCGCCGAGGAAAGTAATAAGTGTGCCCAGTAATTGCAGCACGGAAGCAGCTAATGGAAGTTTTGCCCGAATCTGCGGATTAAAAATCCGGCCTTGAATCCACGATCCAAGCGCCCACGTTATTGATCCGACGGTAAGGACCATTCCCGCTGCTGTCGGATTATATCCGTGCAGATTCTTCAACATTAACGGAAGAAAAAGTTCGACAGTAAGATACGATCCGTTTATTATTCCGCGATAAAAAATTGTTGCCGGTAATCCGGGGAGAATCCGGAATGTATGCGGCGGGAGCAGCGGACGGACTGCAGCGAAACAAACCACTGTGAGCACGAGAATCGCAAGGAACGTAAGCGGAGTAAAATCTACTGCTTTCGTACCGGAAATAATTTGCAGCGCACCGACGGAAATACCGGAAAAAGTTGCAAAAATAAACATTCGCTTCAAACTGGGAACTTTCCTGCGGAAGCCGTCGGCGGGAACTGCTGCATTTTCATGACAATAATCGGCATTGATAAGACAATTAGTGCTGCCGGAACGCCAAAACCCAACGCCAGCTGAGATGTTCAACAAGAATTCCGGCAATCATTGGACCAATCAACGACGGAAGAATCCATGCAGCAGCAAAGGCTGCAAAAAATGCCGGCTGTTGGCGCGGCGCTACGAATTTCGCAATCATCACGTAGAGCGGCACAATTATCAGGCCCCCGCCGAATCCTTGAATTGCACGTCCGAAGACGAGCAGTTCGATATTTAATGCAGCGGTTTCAATTAACAGCCCGAGAATGAAGAATGAAATTCCGGCATAAAAAATCGGCTTCGGCCCTTTCACATCACACCAGGAACCGGCGAGCACCGTGGTAACAAGCTGGGTTGCAAGTACGACTCCGGAAGCCAGGGCATACATGTGTTCGCCGTTTAACTCTTCAACCACGTAGGGCATTGCAGTAGCTACTGCAATAACTTCAAACGCGACCAGCGAAATCACAGATACGGAAATTATCTTGAGCCATTTTGCCAGCGACACACTCACTGTTTCAGTTTTCTTTTTCCGCTGATTAAACTTGCGGTTTCTATTTTTCCTGACTCGTCCGCTCTGCGGGGCAGAAGGAACTTCGCACATATTTTGCCTGCTTTGAAACTCCATTAGCTGCGGCTACCTAACTTCATTTTCTAAATATTTCCTCTACTGCCATGTTCTCAAGTTCGCCGCAATCAGCGCAATTAGTCTGTCTGTGAGGTTTCGCTCGCTCAAAAGAAAGTCTTTATGCGTTTAATTTTTGAAAAACATTGTGTTTTTTCCTGTGGATTTGCTGTAAAAATTACCTACCTGGATTTCAACGCAAAAACTTACGGTAAATTTGCACCTGTAACAGCGGATTAAATTTTTCATAAAACACACATTCTAATTTCTGAGAGTACTGCTGAATTTTACCTGTGAATTTCGGCTCGCTAAAAGCAGGAATTTTCGTGCCGATTCTGTGCCGTCGTAAAATAAATCCGTGGCAAGCTCCCGTCTCGAGCTGCCTGTAGCCCGCTCGTCTCGCGGGTGAATCAACACAATTGAAAGAGGTCTAAAGTGCTCCGCACGCGAATGGCAGGATCCCTGCGCAAGGAAGATATTGGCAAAACCGTCACCCTAACAGGCTGGGTGGACCGTCGGCGTGATCACGGCGGCATTGCTTTTATCGATCTTCGCGACGCATCAGGGATTGCACAGGTAACGATTCGGGAAGAAGTCGCGCATGAGCTGCGCTCAGAATTCGTTGTAAAAATTACCGGCATCGTGAACGAACGTCCAGAGGGCAACGCTAATGCGGCGCTGCCGACCGGCGATATTGAAGTTGCAGCCAGTGAAGTGGAAGTTTTGAATCCTGCTGCGCCGCTGCCGTTCCAGATTTCGGATCATGCGGAGGATGCGGGCACAGTAAATGAAGAGACGCGGCTAAAGTACCGTTATCTTGATTTGCGCCGCTCTTTTGAACAGAAAGCAATTCGTTTGCGCGCGAAAGTTTCACAGGCTGCACGCCGCGTGCTCGACGGTCACGATTTTGTGGAAATTGAGACTCCAACCTTGATTCGTTCGACTCCGGAAGGCGCACGTGATTTTATTGTTCCGGCGCGGCTTTCACCCGGTTCATGGTATGCGCTTCCGCAATCTCCGCAGCTTTTCAAACAGCTGCTAATGGTTGCGGGAATGGAGCGGTACTACCAAATTGCGCGCTGCTACCGTGATGAAGATTTCCGTGCAGACCGTCAGCCGGAATTTACCCAGCTTGATATCGAAATGTCTTTCGTCTCCCAAGAAGACGTGATGGCAGTTGCAGAAGATATTATTAAGGAAGTTTGGGGTTTGATCGGGGTTGATATTCCCACCCCGATTCCGCATATGCCATACAAGGAAGCAATGGAGCGTTTCGGATCGGATAAACCGGATCTGCGCTTCGGATATGAACTTATTGATCTCACTGCGTACTTTAAAGAAACGCCATTTCGGGTATTCCAGGCGCCATACGTGGGCGCCGTCGTAATGCCGGGCGGCGGATCGCAGCCGCGCCGTACTTTCGATAAATGGCAAGAATGGGCGAAAGCTCGCGGTGCGAAAGGTCTGGCATATGTAACGATTGCGGAAGACGGCACATTGGGCGGCCCTGTTGCAAAGAATATCTCGGAAACTGAACGCGATGGTTTGGCGGAAGTAACTGGCGCAAAGCCGGGAGATTGCATTTTCTTCGGTGCCGGCGAACCGACTGCTTCACGCGATTTACTTGGTGCGGCACGTTTGGAGATTGGTAAGCGCTGCGGTTTAATCAATGAAGACGACTGGGCTTTCGTCTGGGTGGTAGACGCTCCGTTGTTTAAACCGACCAAGGATGCGGAAGCTGAAGGAGATGTGGCAGTAGCCGGCGGCGCCTGGACTGCAGTACACCATGCTTTCACTTCACCAAAACCAGAATGGCTCGATAAGTTTGATAAAGATCCGGGAAATGCACTGGCTTATGCATACGATATCGTCTGCAACGGCAACGAAATCGGCGGCGGTTCGATTCGTATCCACCGCCGCGATGTGCAGGAGCGAATCTTTAAAGTGATGGGCTTAGATCAGGAAACTGCACAGGAAAAGTTTGGCTTCCTGCTCGACGCATTCAAATTCGGCGCTCCGCCGCATGGCGGTATCGCGTTCGGCTGGGATCGTATCGTCGCTTTACTCACAAAGGCTCCTTCGATTCGCGATGTGATTGCATTCCCGAAGATTGGTAATGGCTGGGATCCAATGACTGACGCGCCAGCGCAAATTACTCCGCAGCAGCGCAAAGAAGCTGGTGTGGATGCGAAGCCGAAAGAAAAGAAAGCTGCAGCTGCAGCTAACGAAAAAGCTGAGTGAATACTTTCGAAATTAGCTGCGCGGCAGTTATTTAACTAGCTGGAATATTGGTTAAATCACTGCTTCAGCGGCAAAAGCGATTTTGCAATGGGTGCGGGGCTGGATTTTATTTTCCAGCTTCGCACCTGTCTGTTGTTTATTCAGATATTCGCGGGCTTTTGCTGCTATTTGTTTGCGGCGAAAATATTGCGTTTGACATTTAATCCAGCTCGGATTGATGGCTTGCGGCAAAAAGTTTGCGGCTGGCGAATATTTTTTATGAGGTGAAAAGTTTATGGATTTGGAAACAGCAGAAGGAGTGAATTCGCCGTTCTGGATGTTTGAAATTGGCGGACGGGCCCTACCAGCGGGAACAAAAATTATCTATCACTATTTCGGTGCAGATGCGGCTGTGCGGCTGACGCAAACGCAAGGCGCCGGCGGCGGATATTCATGGGAACCGCGAACAGTGCTTTACGCTTTTGGGCAGGCGCAAGCCGGGGTGCGTGAACTTGCAAAAATTGCGGCTGAGTTTACACGTCCGGAAATGGTGATGATAGATCGGCGGATTTATAAAGCGTTGCCGCCAGAGTTAAAAGAATTTTATGGACCGTACTGGGGAAAAGGATGGGAATTTTTCTATGCAGCTTCTCCGCTTGCCGATGTACCTGAAACCGGAAATGTAGTCCGTTTGAAAGCTGGCAGCATGGAAACAATTTCCGCGATTTCAGAAATCGAGCGTGTGCTGCGTGCTTCGATTAAAGAAACTCACGCCTTGCATGAAATGGAAAAGTTCGACTGGTTTGTACATCGGCTTGCGGATGGGCGAATCACTGCCGCAATGGGTGCAGAAGATGACCATTTGCCTGATCCGGGGGCATACCTTTCCAGCGTCGGTGTGGATTTGCGTGAAATTCTCGATACAAAGATTCTGCCGGCAATTTCCGGCAGGTGCGTTCAGCGCATTTTGCAGGCCTTGGTGCAGATCCTGAGTTTCAAGGGTGCGGTTATGGTACAGCTGTGATGGTGGGAGCGATTAACTGGTACTTAACACATGGATATGACTTCATTCGTTTCGGAATGTGGGACTGGAATGATAAGGCGCGCAGATTGTACCGCCGCCTTGGAATTGGTTGGAATGGCGGCGTGATTTTTGGGCAATCCGCTGATGATTGGAACTGGAATTAAACACAAAATCAAACGCAAAATTAAATATGCAATTTCTGGTGCGGTTGTAAAATCATCCTGATTTTGTGCTGTATGCAGCTTCAGAAAATTGCCGCATACTCCAGTGAACTTTCGGAAAACCCGACCCGGTTATTTTTACTTTGGTCTTAATCTTTTAGTTCGGAGAAAAATTTTTATTTGCTGCGAATTTCAGATTTAATTGGCAGCTGGATTGTATTTTTAATACATAATCAGTGCACAATTTTGAATTTTTCGTAGAATTTCAGCAGCGGTTTCGGCGCCCACCAGTTCCATCTGCCCATTAGTGTCATTAATGCCGGTACAAGCAGCATTCGTACAAGAGTCGCATCCACAAAAACGATTACGGCGAGCGCGACGCCAATTTGCTTAATGGGGAGCAAGTTTCCGAACGAAAAACCAATAAACACGGCAATAATGATCGCGGCAGCTGCGGTAATAATTCGCCCGGATTGCTGTAATCCATGTTCGACGGCAGAATCATTATCCATACCAGCGTCCCAATATTCTTTGATTCTGGCGATTAAAAATACCTCATAATCCATTGCTAAGCCGAAACCAAACGCAGCAGCACAAGCAACTACAAATGTCTCTAGACCCTGGCTTACCGGCATTCCAAAAAGTCCATGTTGGAAAATAAAGACGGTAATTCCCATACTTGAAACAAGTGAGAGCGTATTAATGATTAACGCTTTGAGCGGAACAACTATTGATCCGGTAAGCAAAAATAACAGCAGCAGCACTGCAAGCACAATTACTGCAGCCGCATAGGAGCTCCGGTATATAAAGCGTGGGAAAAATCGAGCTGCATTGCAGCCGCACCGCCGACATGGATTGGATATCCCGGTTCTTGGGTGCGTAAATCTTCTACCAGCCGCGTGACTTCCTTTCCGACGGAATCTTTCGCATTAGTAAATATTGAAATCATTGTTCCGTCGTTTTTATCTGCTGATGTAAAAACATCTGTTATTTCATCATGTTTCTTAATATCTGTAATTAAATCTTGTACTTCATCTGCTTGCGTTTCTGCATAGATTAAAATATCCGGGGTCTGAAAGGCAGGATATTCCGAATTCACTTTCTCCATTGCCTGTGATACTGGGGAATTTTCCGGAACGTATTCGATAAAGTTTGACCGCAGCTGCAGACCTTTGACCGGGAGGGTTACACATACAAGTAAAACTGTGATTACGATCAGCACTCTCCACGGCCGTGCATGTACCCAAGATGCGAGCTTGGAAAAAACACCGCGTTTTGTGGAGGCATCACCCAGATGCTGGAATAAGAAAGCGAATCCGGGAATTTTTTCCAGCGGTGATGGTTTGAGCAGCCGCGAACCAAGAAGAACGATTAGTGCCGGGACGAAAGTTGCGGCAGTGAATACCGCAAAAAGAGTTACGATTACACCGCCGACGGCAATCATCTGAATCATTGGCGCTTTAATCATAAAAAGCCCAGCAATTGCAACGGCAATCGTGATTGCTGAGAAAGAGACAGTTCTCCCTGCTGTCATTACCGTATCAGTAACAGAATTGCGAATAATAGATTCCAGTTCATCCGAGTGCAGTTTCGCCGCTTTTTGCGGGGAGAAAGCTTCGCGAATTCAGCATGAATGATTTCACGATATCGTGAGACTACAAGCAAACCGTAGTCGATTGAAAGCGCCACACCGATAATTGAGAGAATATTCAGCACGAAAGAATCGACGTTTACGGTAAAAGTAACTCCCCAAATAATTCCCATGGAAATCAAAATAGTTACAATTGCAGAACCAAGCGGGAGACCGGCTGCGAGTATTCCGCCGAATACAAAAACCATTAAAAGCAGTGCAATTGGAATGCCGACAATCTCGCCGCGAATAAGATCCGATGTAACCTGTGCAAGAATTACATTTTTAATTATTGTGGTGGACATAATCTGCACTTGAGCATGTTTTGCCTCATTTTGCTGCAGCTTTTTCTGATAGTCATGCAAAACAGCCGTTACTTTGCTGTGCGCAGTACCATGTTCGCCTGGTTTCAGCCGGATGACGACTGCAAATCCGGTAGTGCCGTTTTTATCTTCAGCGGGCAGAAAATTTGCGGCAGGGTTTTCAATTTTCGCAAGCTCTGCATCAATTTTCCTGCTTGCTTCAGTTTTTACTTGTGCAGCGGCTTTTTCTCGAACTTGTGTTTTGATTTGTGCTTCTGTTTGGCTGCGGATTGGGGCAGGGAGGTGTGCTAACTGTGAAGCTTGTGCAGTGAGCGCCTGATTTATTGCAGTTTGAATTTGCGGTTCTGCTTCTTTTAATGCTTCAGTTAGCGCCTTTTGTTTTTCGATGGCTAATTTATTTTTGAAATCCGCGTCTATTTTCACCGGTTCGAGCACTTCGGCAACATTTTGGATTCTCATTAGTTCAGAGCGCAGCTCTGCCAGAGTTTTCTTTGATTTTTCAAAACTAGCGCCGGTTACTATTGCGGTAATATTTTCCCCTAAATTTTCCACGGATTGCTGCTGTGCGACGATATCTGACTCTGAACCGGGAACCAGTGAGGTGGAAGATTCAACACGCTGGAAAATGTTTCCTTCTCCAAAACCTGAAAGTGCAGAAATCCCGCCGATTGTCAGAAGTACGCACCAAATAATCACGTACACCAGCGGACGTTTTGCAACCGATTTTCCGAGAAAAGTAAACATACTTTAATTCTAGTCTTTCGATATGTTTTAGGTAATATGAAATGTAAATTTTCGGCTAATTCTCTGATAACGAACGGTAAAATATTTCACCTGTTACGAAGTATTTTTCTCCCTTTTCTATCCCTTTTTCTCTTTTTCCTTTCCGGGAAATAACAAATAGTATTGAATCTTTGTTCTCGCTAAATCGCAGAAAATGCTGCACTCCGAAATAGTGCTCGTTTAAGAATCGTAATTTTATGGATACTGGTAAGATGAACTCCGTGCAAGAAATGATCCACATATAGGGTGCTCGTGAGCACAATTTGAAGAATATTACCGTCGATATCCCCCGTGATAAGCTCGTGGTTTTCACTGGGCTTTCCGGTTCGGGAAAATCGTCACTGGCTTTTGACACAATTTTTGCCGAAGGGCAGCGGCGTTACGTTGAATCGCTCAGCTCTTATGCGCGGCAATTTCTCGGGCAAATGGATAAACCGGATGTTGATTTTATCGAAGGCCTTTCACCGGCTGTTTCGATCGACCAAAAATCAACGAACCGGAATCCGCGCTCCACCGTCGGTACAATTACTGAAATCTATGATTATTTACGTTTGCTTTATGCGCGTGCCGGGGTGCAGTACTGCCCGGTATGCGGCGAAAAATCCAGGCACAAAGTGCTGAACAAATGGTAAATCTGCTGCTTGAATACCCAGAAGGAACTCGCGTCGAGCTGCTTGCTCCAGCTGACAATTTGGTTCTGAATGGTGTTAACAACAAGACTGAGGCATATGTGAATGCTTCAGGTAAGAAGGGTGCTACTCGCGGTGGCATCGAAGAACTGACCGCAAAGGCTGATGCTGCTAAAGCTGTAGAAGCAGCTAAGACCGCTGAAGCTGCTAAGAAAGCTGCTGATGTGAAGAAGACTGAAGTTAAGAAAGCAGCTGTGAAGGCTGCTTCCGGCAAGAAGTTAGCTAATACTGGTGCTGGTGTTGCAGCTGTTGCAGGTATTGCAGGTCTGCTTGGTCTTGCAGATGCTGGTCTTCGCCGTAAGTTCAACTAATTACAAATTAGTGTAATTTTTTGTACTAAGCGTGATTTATAAGTGGTGTTACTTGAAATTCAAGTAACACCACTTTTCACTATCAAAAGTCAATAAATTCACACCATAGCAATAGCAGAACATTTGTTCGGAAAAATTAATCTGGAGAGAATTATTTCAGGCAAAAGCTATATTAGGCTTGTGCTTTATTGAGATGATTTGAACTAATTTTCTTCAAATATTCACAATCAAAATTATGTTGCATTGTTTTGCACACTTTTTATTCTTCAGATTGCAGATATTGCTTGACAATCATTCGGGGGGTACGTTGAATTACGTTAAGGCTTCAATGTCTAACGACACTTAAACTCATGAGAAGAATACGAGGTTAACATGGAACTGAAGAAGACGATTGCGGGCGTGATTCTCGCTGGCGCACTTTGCTTCTCTGGTACAACAGCAGCATTCGCTGCTGAATACGCTCCAGGCTCAGGCAAGGCTTCGGTCGAGAATGCAGTTGCTGCTCGCGACAAGGTCGTAACCGATACCAATAAGATTGATCGTCCTGCTGAAAAGAAGAAGGCTGACAAAAAGCTTGAGGAAACTTTGACTGCGCTGAAGGCTCAGATTGAAGCAAAGCGCACTGAGCTTGAAAAGTCTGCTGCAGATCTTGAAAAAGCTCTCAAGGCTTCTGATAAAGCAAAGGAAGATTTGAAAGCTGATGCTGCGGCAAAGATTCCTGCTATCGACGCAGAAATCAAGGCACTTAACGACGCCATTAAGAAGATCGAATTCAACTACGAGATTCGCAAGGCTGGTGTTGGTGAAACTGCAGCTAAGGCACAGATGAAGGACGAACTTGCAAAGATCGACCTCCACAAGAAGGAAATTAAAAAGAAGGAAGCTGAAAAGGCTCACTATGCAGGTATTGAAAAGTCCCCTGCATTTGCTGTGGCAAACCAAGCAATCAAGGATAACACTGCAAAGCTTGCTGAAGTGAAAAAGCAGCTTGAAATTGTTTCTAATGATGCATACTTGGTTGGTAATGCACTGCGTAACTTGAAGTACGGTACCAATGTAAAGCCGAAGCAAGATATCACTGTTACTCCAAAGGCTGAGAAGAAGAACGAAGATCCTGCTCCGAAGCCGGAAAAGAAGGATGCTCAGAAGGGTGCTGACGTAAAGAAGGCTGAGGCAGCTAAGAATGCTGAGGCAAAGAAAGCTGAAGCTAAGAAAACAGCTGTTAAGGCTGCTTCCGACAAGAAGTTGGCTAATACTGGTGCTGGTGTTGCAGCTGTTGCAGGTATTGCAGGTCTGCTTGGTCTTGCGGGTGTAGGTATTCGCCGCAAGTTCAACTAAACAATTGGTGTAAATTTTTACACTAAAGCGTGATTTCAAAGTGGTGTTACTTGAGAAGATTAGGTAGCACCACTTTTCACTATCAAAAGTCAATAAATTCACACCATAGCAATAGTAGAACATTTGTTCGGAAAAATTAAGACTGGTAGAATCACTACGTGCAAGAAATGATCCACGTACAGGGTGCTCGTGAGCACAATTTGAAGAATATTACCGTCGATATCCCCCGTGATAAGCTCGTGGTTTTCACTGGGCTTTCCGGTTCGGGAAAATCGTCACTGGCTTTTGACACAATTTTTGCCGAAGGGCAGCGGCGTTACGTTGAATCGCTCAGCTCTTATGCGCGGCAATTTCTCGGGCAAATGGATAAACCGGATGTTGATTTTATCGAAGGCCTTTCACCGGCTGTTTCGATCGACCAAAAATCAACGAACCGGAATCCGCGCTCCACCGTCGGTACAATTACTGAAATCTATGATTATTTACGTTTGCTTTATGCGCGTGCCGGGGTGCAGTACTGCCCGGTATGCGGCGAAAAATCCAGGCACAAAGTGCTGAACAAATGGTAAATCTGCTGCTTGAATACCCAGAAGGAACTCGCGTCGAGCTGCTTGCTCCAGTGATTCGCGGGCGCAAAGGCGAACATCTCGACATAATCTCCGAATTAAAAACAGAAGGTTTCACACGTGTACGGATTGATGGTGAAACATATCGGATTGCGGAAGTCCCAGCACTTGAAAAAATAAAAAACACACAATCGAAGCAGTAGTAGACCGGATCGCGTTAAAACAAAATGCACGTTCCCGAATCAATGACTCTGTTGAAACAGCATTGCGCTTAGCAAAAGGCTTGCTGATTGCATACTTTACTGATGCAGCAAAAGCGGAAACACAATCTGGTACCGAAGCTGATCAGAAAGCACAGATTCCCGTCGGCGCAAATGGAAAACCGCTGGAAGTGCAGCGAACTTTTTCCGAAAACCGCTCCTGCCCGAATCAACACCCGCTCGAACTGGATGAAATTGAGCCGCGCACATTCTCATTCAATGCTCCCTACGGCGCCTGCCCGGATTGCGACGGAATCGGATTTTCCTTACAGGCAGATCCAGACCTCGTAGTGCCGGATACCTCCAAGAGTATCGCCGACGGAGCAATCATGCCGTGGTCTTTAGCAACCACCAAAAAAGCTGCCGACTACTTCATGCGGCAGCTGCGCTCTTTGGGAAGTGAACTTGGTTTCAGCGTGAAAACCCCTGGAAAGAACTTACTGCAGAACAAAAAGAAGCAATTCTTTTCGGGCATGATTTTCATGTGAAAATGCGGTATAAGAACCGCTGGGGACGCGAAAAAGAATATTCTTCCGGATTTGAAGGCGTAGTCCGGTATGTGCGGCGCAAATATAACGAAACCGAATCAGACTACTCAAAAGAACGCTTCCGCGGATATATGCGTACTGTGCCTTGCGAGACCTGCGGCGGTGCACGGTTGAAACCGGAAGTGCTTGCAGTGCGCGTCGGAAATTTGAATATTACCGAACTGACCGATCTTTCAATTGAAGACGCCCTGACATATCTTTCCGGGCTGAATCTCGATGCACGCCAAAGCAAGATTGCCGCGCAAGTGATGCGTGAGATTCTTGCACGCTTAAACTTCTTAGTTGCTGTCGGATTAGGGTATCTTACTATGAGCCGTTCAGCAGGTACGCTTTCCGGCGGGGAAGCCCAACGGATCCGCCTTGCCACGCAAATCGGATCAGGGCTGGTGGGCGTGCTGTATGTGCTCGACGAACCCTCAATCGGATTACATCAGCGTGATAATACGAAGCTTTTGCAAGCCTTGATTCGGCTGCGTGATTTAGGAAATACACTCGTAGTGGTTGAACACGACGAAGAGACAATCCGGGCTGCAGATTGGGTCCTTGATATCGGGCCGCGCGCAGGGGAACACGGCGGGGAAGTAATCTACTCCGGCACACCGGAAGGCATTACGAAAGCACCCGAGTCTATTACTGGGCAGTACTTAACTGGAGAACGCCGAATCGCAGTACCCGCTGTTCGCCGCAAAACAGTCAAATCACGGCAAATCAAGATTATTGGTGCAACCGAAAACAATCTTCGCAATGTGAACGTTGAATTCCCAATTGGAGTATTCACTGCGGTTACTGGAGTATCCGGATCAGGTAAATCTTCACTTGTGAATACGATTCTCTACGAAGTGCTTGCAAACAAGCTCAATAATGCCCGGCATGTTCCCGGCAGACATAAAGATGTGCGCGGACTCGAAGAATTAGACAAAATCGTGCACGTTGACCAATCTCCAATTGGGCGCACGCCGCGATCCAACCCTGCCACTTACACCGGGATGTGGGATCCGATCCGGCAGCTCTTTGCTGCTACCGAAGAAGCAAAAATGCGCGGATACGGACCGGGAAGATTCAGTTTTAATGTGAAAGGCGGGCGCTGCGAATCCTGTTCCGGCGACGGCACACTGAAAATCGAAATGAACTTCCTGCCGGATGTGTATGTACCGTGCGAAGTCTGCCATGGTGCACGCTATAACCGTGAAACGCTGGAAGTGAAATATAAAGGGAAGAACGTTGCACAAGTGCTCGATATGACGATTTCCGAAGCGCGGGAATTTTTCAAAGCTGCACCGCGTATCGTGCGGCATCTTGAAGTGCTCGATTCCGTCGGGCTTGGATACATCCGGCTCGGGCAGCCAGCAACTACGCTTTCCGGCGGTGAAGCGCAACGTGTCAAACTTGCCTCTGAGCTGTATAAACGCTCTACAGGGCGCACGGTTTACGTGCTTGACGAGCCGACCACCGGATTGCACTTTGAAGACGTGCGCAAACTGCTGGAAGTATTGCAAGGCCTGACTGATAAAGGGAATACGGTAATCGTCATCGAACATAATCTTGATGTGATTAAAAGTGCCGACTGGATTATCGATCTCGGACCTGAGGGCGGCAAAGGCGGCGGTTTAGTGATTGCTGAGGGAACACCTGAAGAAGTCGCGAAAGCAGCTGAGTCTTATACCGGGCAGTATCTGGCACCTTTGCTGGAAAATATTCCGGCACCAAAACTTGTGGAATCCGAATCTACAAAAGCTGCGAAACTGCGGAAAGCTGCAGCAGAAGTAAAAACTGCCAAAGGAAAGAAACCCGCAAAGGGAAGAAAATAGCGAACTGGCAGAAACGAATAACAAAATGAGTCCGAAACAGGAAGTACGATCCGAGAAAGTAAAAGCGAGCTAGTTGATGGCTGATCCGCAAAGTTACCGTCCGAAAACTGCAGATATTCCCACAGATCCAGGAGTTTACCGATTCATCGACGGTGAAGGGCGAATTATTTACGTTGGCAAAGCGAAGAATCTGCGAAACCGCTTGACCTCGTACTTCCGCAATCCGGCACAGCTGCATCCGCGGACCCGCCAAATGGTATTCACTGGCGAACGGGTAATTTGGGTGGTGGTGAAATCAGAACTCGAAGCACTTACCCTTGAATACGCTTGGATTAAAGAATATAATCCGCTGTTCAATGTGATGTATCGCGACGATAAATCATATCCGTATCTTGCAATTACTTGTGCTGAAGAATATCCGCGGCTCACCGTCACCCGCAATGCTCATCGGAAAGGAAATAAGTATTACGGGCCGTACACCCAAGTACGGGCAGTACGTGAGTCGGTGGATTTACTCCAGCGGGTTTTTCCGGTACGCACTTGCACCAAAGGCGTATTTAATGCTGCTGCGCGCTCCGGGCGTCCCTGTTTGAACGGATACATCGAAAAATGCGTGGCGCCGTGCATTGGGAGAGCAAACGTAACGGAACACCGTGAAATCGTTGATTCACTTGTGAAATATCTTGAATCGGACGGATCTGCGCTGATTAGCTCGAAGCGTGCTGAAATGGCGCAAGCTGCAGCAGCATTAGAATTTGAGCGGGCCGCAAAATTGCGCGACCAGATTTCGGCACTGGAAACTGTGACGGAAAAAATACTGTTGTACTTGATGCGAGTGTAGATGCGGATATTTACGGGATTAATGCAGATGAACTTGAAGCGAGCGTCCAGGTATTTTACGTGCGGGGCGGGAGAATCCGCGGGCAGCGCGGCTGGATTACCGAAACTTCCGGATACAGTATTCCGCAGCTGCTGGCAGAATTATTACTGCAAGTCTACGGTGTTTTTGCAACGCCAATTACTGCAGAAGCTGCAGCAGCTACACAGCAAATCGAAAAAAGCGATGCAAAATCTGTAGACGATGTGGCGCACACTGCGGTAAATGCAATCCCGCGCGAAATTTGGCTGCCCCAGCTTCCGGAAAACGGGGCAGAACTCGAACAGTGGCTCGCTGAGCTGCGCCGCGGTGCCGTCACAATTCGGACACCTCAACGCGGAGCAAAAGCAAAACTGCTCGATACTGTGGAAGTAAATGCGAAGCAAGCACTCACTAGGCATAAGATTTCCCGCTCAGGAGATATCACTCAACGCTCGCAAGCACTCGAAGAATTGCGGATTGGGCTGGATTTGCCGCGTGCTCCGCTGCGGATCGAATGTTACGATATTTCCCATATTCAAGGGCAGCATCAGGTAGCTTCAATGGTGGTGTTCGAAGATGGGCTGGCGAAGAAAAAGACTACCGGCATTTTATTGTGCGCGGAGAAGACGGAAACGGCGCGCGAGATGATACTGCGGCAATGAGTGAAGTATTGCGGCGGCGCCTTACCCGGCTTACAAGCAGCGACTTGCTGGAAAGCGTTACCGTTGCCGGAGATTCTGTGCAGCCGCGCGATTCCGAAAATAAAACAGCTAATTCGTGTGAAACAGATAATTCCGCAGTTGCTGCGGAATCCGGTGCAGCCACACTAGCCGCAGCAATAGCGCAAACAAGGAAAAACCGCGTTTTGCATATCGCCCGGATTTAATCGTGGTCGATGGCGGATTGCCGCAGGTAAATGCGGCGCAAGCAGTGATAGATGAAATGAAAGCTGACGTAACTGTAGTCGGATTAGCGAAAAGGCTCGAAGAAATCTGGATTCCCGGAGAAAACTATCCGCTAATCCTCAGCAGAAACTCACCGGCGCTGCACCTTTTGCAATATTTGCGCGACGAATCCCATCGTTTTGCAATCACCTTTCATCGTAAACGCCGCGGGAAAGCCCAAACTGTTTCCATTCTCGATGAAATTCCGGGGCTTGGCGCGGCAAAGCAGAAAGCACTGCTGCGTAAGTTCAAATCAGTAAAACAAATTCGTGCAGCGAGTATCGAAGATTTGCAGCTTGCCGACGGGATTGGGCCGGCACTTGCGCGCACAATCCGCGAATATTTCGATCAGCTGTGAAGAATGCGGAAACACACAAACGAAACCATTACCTGCTGCGCATATCTAGCAATAGATAAAAATCTTATATTTTAGAGTTAGAGTATCTCTTTGAAAAATATTTCAAAATATAATGCAAAACCATGCGGCGCAATGTGAAAAATTTACACTTAGATTAAATCTGCTTTTTGAATCTGATTTATCGGATTTCAACTAGGTTTTTCTCAGCTTTACATGGCACGATTACTACATGAACGATTTCGATTCCATCAACGATACCGGCAAAATCCCACTCGATATTCTGCGGCTGGAAGCGCAGGCAGAGCTTCCCAAACCAGAACATTCCGAAATATTAATTATTACTGGGATGAGCGGGGCAGGGCGGAGCCGGGCAGCAGCCACTTTGGAAGATCTTGGCTGGTATGTGATTGATAATCTTCCTCCGCGCCTATTACTCCCAATGGCAGGTTTAATTGGGCCAAACGGTTCGGTAAAACAGCTTGCCTGCGTGGTGGATGTGCGCTCTCGTGAATTTTTGTCGAACTGCTGGAAGTTCTCAATACTTTACGTGAGCAAAACTTTGATTACCGCATCGTCTATCTTGATGCTTCAGATGCGGCTCTTGTGCAGCGTTTCGAAAATGTGCGCCGCCCGCACCCGCTGCAAGGCGACGGCTCCCTCTTGCAAGGGATTCAAACTGAACGCCGCACACTCGCAAATCTTCGCTCACGGGCAGACGTAATTATTGATACGTCAAATCTTTCGGTACACGATCTTGCCCGGAAGATCCGCAATAATATTGCTGCTTCCGCAGAAACAAAAATTAACCTCACCGTAATGTCTTTCGGTTTCAAATACGGGATTCCGCTCGATGCCGACTACGTGGCTGATGTGCGTTTTATCCCGAATCCGTATTGGGTTACTGAACTGCGGCACCTGACTGGAAAAGATGCGCCGGTGCGCGATTTCGTGCTTGGAATCGACGGCGTAAAACAGTTTGCTGCGAACTATGCGGCATTGCTGCATTCAACCGTCGCCGGATATGAGCATGAACTAAAACCATACGTGACAATCTCAATTGGCTGCACTGGCGGAAAACACCGCTCAGTAGCGATTACTGAAGAAGTAGCGCGCATTTTACGTGAGTATGGGCATAGCGTGCGGACGATTCACCGTGACTTAGGGCGTGAATAACATGGGTGAAACGCGAAGTGAGAACTATTTACCGGATACTGAAAATAACCGTGCCGAGAACACTCATCCGGAAAAGTTTAGCGCGGCGTATAATTTCGCCGGATATCCAAATTCTGGCGCACGCGGTCCAAAAGTAGTCGCGCTCGGCGGAGGACATGGGCTCTATGCTTCGCTTTCGGCATTAAAATTACTTACCCGCAATATTACGGCAATTGTCACTGTCGGTGACGACGGCGGTTCTTCCGGGAGACTGCGAGCGGAGTTCGGTGTACTGCCTCCAGGAGATTTACGGATGGCGCTTGCAGCTTTGTGCGACGATGGGGATTGGGGACAAACTTGGCGTGATGTCTTGCAATATCGATTCAGTTCGCACGGAAATCTCAACGGTCATTCACTTGGCAACCTCTTGATTACTGGTCTTTGGGATTTACTTGATGAACCCGTTGCCGGATTAGACTGGGTGGGAAGACTCCTGAACGTTAAAGGGCGAGTTATTCCGATGGCTGCGGTTCCGCTGCAAATCGAAGCTGATATTCGTGATTCGGAAGGCGGAAGCGAAACTGTATTCGGACAAGTATCTGTAGCAAAGTGCCGGGCGACAATCACTGCACTGCGGGTGCATCCGGCAGATCCGCCCGTATACCGGGAAGCACTCACCGCAATTGAAAACGCTGATTGGATTATTTTCGGTCCTGGTTCCTGGTACACCTCAGTGCTGCCGCACTTAATTGTGCCGCAGCTCAGCAAGGCAATCTGTGATTCGAAAGCAAAGAAAATGCTGGTGCTGAATTTGATGGAAGATTCGGAAACTGCGCGAATGACTGCAGCTGACCTTGTACGCACATTTCATTCCTATGGGGAGGAATTGTCTCTTGACGCGGTACTTGCTGATTGGAAAACAGCTGCCGATACATCAGAGCTGGAAGAAGCTGCGAATCAGTGCAAAGCACATCTCTATTGCCGGAATGTCGCAAATCCGCAGGCATTGGAGCAGCATGACCCGCTTTATCTCGCTGCAGCTTACCGCGATATTTTTGGCAATTTCGCATCGATTCGTTAGGCTTTTAACACAGTGTTTTGAGTTAACAGCAAGAATAATAAAAATTTTATTGTCAGTGTTCGTGCACTGACGATTCAGCGTAATGGTTGTAATAATAAGGTTATGTTTTAGGAGAATTCGGCGTGCCCGCATTGACGACGAGCGTAAAAGATGAAATTTGCGGAGTTTATCCGCAGTCTGCTGCATCGATGGTGGCAGAGATTTCAGTGATGTTTCGGTTCGCTGGAGGGATTCAGATTAATAGCGGAATGGTTACGCTCCAAGCGGAGCTTTCACATCCCGGCGCTGCACGTCACCTCTGGGAGCTTGTGCGGAAAGTGTTCAATATTGAAGCTGAGATAATTGCGGTACGTAACTCGATGCGCAACGGTAATCACTACTTACTGCAAATTAATCAAAACGGTGAACGAATCTCGCGGAAAATCGGGTTAATCGATGCTAAGGGCCGATTGGTGCGCGGACTTGCACCGCAAGTAGTGGGCGGAACGAAAGCTGATGCCGCAGCCGCGTGGCGCGGAGCTTTCCTTGCCCGCGGCACGCTGCTGGAACCGGGGAGAAATGCATCTCTGGAAGTAATTTGCCCATCCTTAGAAGCTGCTTATGCTATTGGCGGGCTTGCACGCCGGCTTGAAATTCCGTATCGTGCCCGCGAATCGCGCGGTGCGCACCGCGTCGATATTCGTGAAGGGGATGCGATTTCAGCGATGTTGGCACGTATTGGTGCTAATGACGCGGTATTAAAGTGGGAAGAGCTTCGTACCGCACGCGAAGTAGCTGGAAACGCAAATCGGCTTGCGAATTTTGATGATGCGAATATGCGGCGTAGTGCCGATGCAGCCGTCGTGGCTGTATTAAGAGTGAAACGGGCATTTGCGATTTTAGGTGAGGGGATTCCGGAAAATCTGCGGGAAGCAGGGGAATGCCGAATTAAGTATCCGGAGGATTCGTTGAATTTATTAGGGGAGCGGCTGAATCCACCGGCCACGAAAGATGCAGTTGCGGGCCGTTTGCGGCGGTTGAACACAATGGCGGATAAGAAAGCGGCAGAACTTGGGATTCCCAATACGCTTGATGCGGTGGCGCAGTTGGGTGCAGGGACTTAACTTGCGGCAATAAAATAAGCTGTGTGTGAAAGTTTTGGATTTACTGGCCGTTAGTCCTTAGAAAAATACGGTTTTTGGGTTAAAATTGTGGAGGATCGAACGCGGTATTTACCGCGAATCGTGAAGTCTCGAGTTTAGCTCGGGAATTAACCTAAAACTACGTGCATTATTTAATGTACAAGGAGGAATTAGAGTGACTGTTCGCGTTGCAATTAACGGTTTTGGTCGCATCGGCCGTAACTTCATTCGTGCCGCATACGCAAAGGAAAATCTGAACTTCGAGGTTGTTGCAGTTAACGATCTCACCGATAACAAGACCTTGGCACACCTGCTCAAGCGTGATTCAATTCTTGGCACCTGGGATCACGAAGTATCTTACAACGATGACGCAATTATCGTTGATGGCCGCGAGATTAAAGCTTTCGCAGAGCGTAACCCAGCTGATCTTCCATGGGCAGATCTCGACGTTGATGTTGTAATCGAGTCTACTGGTTTCTTCACTGATGCCACCAAGGCTGCAGCTCACAAGGAAGCTGGCGCAAAGAAGGTTATCATCTCCGCTCCGGCAAAGAACGAAGACGCAACTTTCGTGATTGGTGTGAACGAAAAAGATTACGATTCAGAAAAGCATCACATTATCTCGAATGCTTCCTGCACCACCAACTGCTTGGCACCGCTGGCAAAGGTTCTTAACGACGAATTTGGTATCGTAAAAGGTCTGATGACCACTGTTCACGCTTACACTGGCGATCAGCGTCTGCTCGATGCTCCGCATTCAGATCTTCGCCGTGCACGTGCTGCAGCTCTTAACATCGTTCCAACCAAGACCGGTGCTGCTCAGGCTGTTGCACTCGTACTCCCAGAACTTAAGGGTAAGTTCGACGGATACGCATTGCGTGTTCCAACCCCAACCGGTTCTGCTACCGATCTTACTTTCGAAGCATCGCGTGAAGTTACCGTTGAGGAAATTAACGCTGCTGTGAAGAAGGCTGCTGAAGGTCCAATGAAGGGTGTGCTTGCTTACTCTGAAGAACCGCTCGTCTCCAAGGATATTGAGACCGATCCGCACTCTTCAATTTTCGATTCAGGTCTCACCAAGGTTATCGGTAACCAGGTGAAGGTTGTATCCTGGTACGACAACGAATGGGGCTACTCCAACCGTCTCGTTGAACTTGCTGACATCGTTGCAAGCAAGTTCTAATTAAGGCCATTGGTCTAATGAGCTAACTGATAGGTGCCTGTGCTTTGCTGTGCGGGCACCTATCTTTTGATAACGCAGTATCGGCTTTTACTAATGTGATATTTCGCAGTTTGCAATAGTAAGTTTGCCGAAATCTGGAGAAATCTCGAAACAAGAAATAGGAATAATATGCGTACGATTGATTCTCTCGGAGATCTCGCGGGTAAGAAAGTGCTCGTCCGCTCCGACTTTAATGTACCGCTCGATAAAGAAAAGAACATCACAGATGATGGTCGGATTCGGGCAGCGTTGCCAACTATCAAACGTCTGCTTGCGGCAAACGCGAAAGTGATTGTGGCTGCTCACCTTGGCCGGCCAAAGGGACAGGTGAATCCGGAGTTTTCACTCGCTCCGGTAGCAAAACGCCTCGGCGAACTTCTCGGCGCAGAAGTAAAGCTTGCAGCAGATACAGTCGGTGAAAGTGCAGCGAAACTGGCAGCAGAAATTAATTCCGGTGAAGTTGTGCTGCTTGAGAATGTGCGTTTTGATGCACGCGAAACTTCAAAGGTAGATGCAGAACGCGAAGAGTTGGCGAAAGAATATGCAGCTCTCGCAGACGCATACGTCTCCGACGGATTCGGCGTCGTACACCGCAAGCAGGCTTCGGTGTACGACATTGCAAAGGTACTTCCAAGTGCAGCCGGCGAACTTGTGTTCAAGGAAATTGATTCTCTTTCGAAAGCAACCAAAGATCCATCCCGCCCATACACTGTTGTGCTTGGCGGTTCGAAAGTATCCGATAAACTTGGTGTAATCGACAACCTTCTTGAAAAAGCCGATCGGCTGCTCATTGGCGGCGGCATGGCGTACACTTTCTTGAAAGCCCAGGGATACGAAGTGGGCAAGTCGCTTTTGGAAGAAGACCAAATCGAAACTGCCGCAGCTTATCTGAAGAAGGCTGAAGAAAAAGGCGTAGAGCTGCTTCTTCCAATCGATAATGTAGCTGCTCCAGAATTTAAGGCAGATGCTCCTGCTTCCGTGTACACTGCTTCAGAAATGCCAGCAGCTGAAATGGGGCTTGATATTGGTCCGGAAACTGCAAAGAAATATGCTGCCGCAATTGCTGATTCAAAGACGATCGTCTGGAATGGACCAATGGGCGTATTTGAGTTTGCGGCATTTTCTGGCGGTACTCGTGCAGTCGCACAGGCAATGCAAGATGCGGATGGATTTACTATCGTTGGCGGCGGCGACTCTGCAGCAGCAGTACGCACTCTCGGCTTCGACGAAGCAAAATTTAATCATATTTCCACCGGCGGCGGTGCTTCCCTCGAGTTCCTTGAAGGAAAGACACTTCCAGGAATCGCAGTATTGGAGGACTAATCATGGCACGAATTCCACTTATGGCAGGTAACTGGAAGATGAATCTTGATCATCTTGAAGCTACTGCGTTAGTTCAGAAACTTGGCTGGACTCTCACCGATTTAAAGCATGACTACAACAAAGTTGAAGCTGCAGTAATTGTACCGTTTACCGATATTCGTTCGGTGCAGACTCTTGTAGAAGCAGACGAATTCGAAATCAAGTATGGTGCACAAGACGTTTCAATTCACGATGCAGGTGCATACACTGGTGAAATCTCCACTGCAATGCTCACCAAGCTTGGCTGTACATATGTGGTAGTCGGGCATTCTGAGCGGCGCGAATATCATGGCGAAACTTCAAAGCTTGTGGGGCAGAAAGCGAAGAAAGCTCTCGATGCCGGATTGATTCCAATTATGTGCTGCGGTGAAGCACTCGAAATTCGCAAGGCCGGCACACATGTTGAATATGTGCTTGAACAGATTACCGAAATGCTTGCTGGACTTTCTGCGGCCGAAGTCGCAAAGTCTGTAATTGCATACGAACCAATTTGGGCAATTGGCACCGGTGAAGTCGCAACTCCAGAAAATGCGCAAGAAGTTTGCGGTGCAATCCGAGTAAAGATTGCTGAACTTTTCGATCAGGCAACTGCGGATGCTGTACGGATTCAATACGGCGGATCAGTGAAGAGCTCGAATGTTGTTGATATCATGGCGCAGCCGGATGTCGACGGCGCACTGGTTGGCGGTGCTTCACTCAAGGCTGAAGAATTTGCAAAGATTGTTCACTACGAAGCTTAAGCATTTCAATTTTATAATGTTGCGCTTCGCAAGGTGATTTCTGCCTATATTTCAATGTTTGGGAGTTTTGCAGCTTCGCAAAACTCCCAAACATCTTGTATGATGACTGGTGTTAAATTAGTTTCTTATTCATAAAGAAACCGTCGAAGAGAAAAGTTTTACCATCGTGACAGTTTTGATGATTATCTGCCAAGTTCTGCTTGTGATTTCCAGTTTGCTTCTTATTGGGACGATTCTTTTGCATAAGGGCAAAGGAGGCGGTATTTCTGATATGTTCGGCGGAGGCATCTCTACCTCGATGCGCTCTTCCGGCGTAGCTGAACGTAATCTTAACCGGATTACTGTCGGTGTAGCAGTTACCTGGTTTGTAGTAATCGTATTGATTGGGCTAATCACTAAATTTGGTGCATAAGATATTTCGCCAACTTTGGGAATACATCAAAGCTAAGAACTAAAATTTCAGCTTCCAGCGGGGTGTTCAGATATCAATTTTCAGATTTGAACACCCCGGGAGTCTATCTTCAATCCGGTATTTGCGAAAAATAATAGATAAAAATACTAGATTTGCAAAATATTATTACCCGGCAGGAGAGCAGCTGCAATCATATTCGGGTGTGGTTTTTCTTCCAGCAATATTCTTCAGCACTTGCTCCAGGCTTGCAGGAAAGTAGTACTTTAAAAGTGATACGCCCCCTTCCATTCGGGCCTGCGGATTACTGTGTAGAAATCGAAAGAACTTTTCTTGACGCCGATTATGAAACAAATGAAGCCGAACAACATGCTGAAATGATTTGGTCCATATTATTGGGATTAACCCCTTACGGCTGTTCAACTTCACCGGAACAAGTTGAATCCCGCCGCATTGCCTTGCCCGATAGTGAAAGTGTGAATCTAGATATACTTGCAGATGCGTTAAGAGTTGCAGCAAATAGACATCCAGATTTAGCCGTATTGGCGATGTCAGCGATTGTCAGCTCTCCAAAACTAGAGCAAGCGAACGGATGAACCAGTCTGGAACCTTAATTTTAGCTAGTTCAGGAAACTTCTCGGGATGAATGCTGGATATCCCGCAAGATTGCCAGCTGTTACAGCAATTGATTCTTTAGATGAGAATAGAGAAATAGCATTTTTAACCCAAGAGTAAGTGTTGATATCTATTTCCCGGGTCATAATACGTTTTTTCTAAACGCAGCAGGAATGAGAACTCCGGTAGGTTCCGAACGAGATAGATCTGGTTCAGGAAAGTATTATCATTACCACCCTTCGGGACGTAACCCCGGATCGCATCTGTTATACGGCACTGGGGCGCGAGGCGGTACTCCATGCCGCTAAGAGGAATTGAAGAGTTACTCGATAGATGGAAAATCACAAGACCAAAGCAACCAACACTAGGAGAGATTCAGTCTTTGCTCGTAGACGAATACCGTGCCTACACACTCCCAGTATCTTTCATGGAACCTGATGGGATTGAGTTTGACAACGATCTGCGTCAAGATTTGGTGAAAGCAATGTTTACGATCACTAATCCGCTGGTTCTCAATGAAATTTCATACGCTGCCGACTCTTTTAATGCAGATTTCACGAATGAACTGGGCTTTTTAGAAAGCAAAGAGGAACGAGCTGAATTATTCGATAAAGTATGGCAAGAGCTATTCCGAGATTCGTCAACTCCTTTGGAATATCGAATCATTTCTGCGCAGCATTCCTCCGGGCAGAGAGCATCAGTTCTTCTTGAGGAAGAAGATGGGCTGATTACTGGATTCAAGCTCTACGGAATTCGTGGTCAAGGGAGCCGCTTAGACCGGCACCTACTTGCCCGCATCGGTTTCCCGAAAAGACGACCAATTGACCCAGCGGATGGTTCTTTCATGCGCCCAGGAGATATCTCAGACGAGTTGTTCGTCCAATATTTGAAAGCCGCGAGTGAATTTAACATAATTTAACGATAATCTATCTACCCAAAGGTTTATTCGCTAGTTACCGTTTCAATGGTACTATTCGCGTATTGGCAGTAGCTGCCTATTATGAGTCCGCTAATTTTTCTGAATCGGATGTGCGGGGGTTTGGGAGAAATATTCCGAACCCCGCACAAATTTTTCAGCAATACTTAAGCTCGCGCGGCTGCAATAGACGCTTTGGCTGCAGCAGCTACAGCTTCAGCTGTAATCCCGTATTTTTTGAAAAGCAACGCACCGGAAGCTGACTCACCGTAGTGATCAATTCCGATACAACGGCCAGCTTCGCCAACAATAGCTTTCCAAGGCATTGTAATCCCAGCTTCCACACTCACCCGTGCACGCTGCGATTTTGGCAGCACACTTTCACGATATTCACTATCTTGCTCCGCAAACCAGGTAAGACACGGAGCTGAAACTACACGTGCGGAAATATTTTCTTTCGCCAGCAAATCACGTGCTGCGAGTGCTATTGAAACTTCCGAACCGGTCGCAATAATTATGACATCATCACCGTCGGCAAGGACATAGGCACCGCGTTCTGCACCTTGAGCAGCAGCATATTTTTCCCGGTCAATTACGGGGAGATTTTGCCGTGAAAGCACAATCCCAGCCGGCCGGTTTCGCAATTTGAGAATTCCGGCCCATGCAGCTGAAGTTTCATTTGCGTCCGCTGGACGCACGAGGTCGAATCCGGGAATCATCCGATATGCCCATAAGTGTTCAATCGGCTGATGTGTTGGACCGTCTTCGCCTACGCCGATGGAATCGTGCGTCCAGACGTAAATTGACGGAATTTCCATCAATGCAGCTAAACGCACTGCCGGGCGCATATAATCAGCAAATACGAAGAAAGTGCCGCCGTATGCGCGGGTAAGACCGTGCAATACGATACCATTTACGATTGCAGCCATTGCATGCTCACGGATACCAAAGTGCACAGTGCGCCCGTAGGGATGCCCCTGAAATAGCTTCGAAGAACGATTTTCCGGCAAGAACGACGGCTCATTAGCCATAGATGTATTATTGGAACCTGCCAAATCAGCAGAGCCGCCCCAAAGCTCTGGGAGTACATCTTTCAAAGCAGTCAATACTTTTCCGGAAGCAGCACGGGTTGCGAGCTGCGTGTTAGCTTCAAAAGTCGGGAGCAGTTTTTCCCAACCTGCGGGAAGTTCGTGTTTCGTTAAACGTGCAAGTAATGCAGCGCGCTCTGGATTGCGTTCTTTCCAAGATGCGAACTTGGTATCCCAATCTGATCGTGCCGCAGCCGCACGGTCAGCAGCCTGTTTCCGAGTGTGGGATAAAATATCAGAATCAACTTGGAATGTCTTATCCGGATCGAGTCCGATTTTTTCTTTCAAACCACGAATTTCCGCTTCGCCAAGAGCTGCGCCGTGCGACGCGCCGGTATTTTGTTTCGTTGGGCAAGGCCACGCAATAATTGTTGAGAGCTTAATAATAGATGGTTTATCGGTGACTGCTTTTGCGGCTTCAATTGCATCAAATAAAGCCTTTGGATCCTCTTGGTATCCTTGGGATGTCCGCCAATTAACTTCGTGCACATCCCAGCCATAAGCCGCATAGCGGGCGAGCACATCTTCCGAAAACGCAATCCGAGTATCATCTTCGATTGAAATCTGGTTTTCGTCAAATATGAGAATCAAATTTCCGAGGTTCTGTGTACCAGCCAGCGAACACGCTTCACTGGTGATTCCTTCTTGGAGACACCCCTCACCAGCGACAGCAAAAATAAAGTGATCGAACGGACTTTCCCCAGCGGGAGTTTCCGGATCAAACAATCCCCGTTCGCGGCGGGCAGCCATTGCCATTCCGACGGCAGAAGATAATCCCTGACCAAGCGGACCGGTAGTCATTTCAACTCCAGCGGTGTGCCCGTATTCCGGATGTCCTGGCGTGGAAGATCCTTCACTGCGCAATGCTTGCAGGTCCGTGAGTTCAATACCGTATCCGGAAAAAACAGCTGATTATAAAGTGTTAATGAGGAATGCCCAATTGAGAGAATGAAGCGGTCACGTCCAAGCCAGTTCGGATCTTTCGGATCGTGCCGCATTACTTTTGGAAAAGCGTATATGCCATTGGGGATAATGAAATTGCTGTGCCCGGATGACCATTTCCGGCTTTCTGCACAGCATCAGCAGCAAGCCCGCGTCCGCAATCTACTGCTTTTTGATCGAGTTCGGACCAAACAAAAGATGTCATTAGGATTCCTTATTAGATGCTCAAGTAAGAATATCTTTGCGCCAGCAGCGCTGTTCCCATTCTAAATCACTGCAGGCAATTCATCCTCATTCTGGAACTTCTTAACTTTTGCAGCTTGCCGATATTCAATATTGCGCAGCCAATTCGAAACCGGTCAGCTTGCATAAACTTAATTCTAAACTTAGCTGCGAAAAATTAATACGCGATATCAGCTGAGCTTTGCTGAAAACTTGAATCCTATTTGTTATTGTGATCCGCCGCAGTGAATTAAAATACTGCAGAGAGTTAACTTTTAATCCAGATATAGCGTATGAAAGTGTTTGATGAAATGAAAATAGCTCGTGTGAGTTCCCAATTTTTAGCGCATTTACAGATTGAACGCACGCTCTCAGCAAACACACTGCTGGCATACAAGCACGATTTGAAATATTATGAGCATTACCTTGGAAGCCGTAATATCTTTGATTTTGATTTAATCAATAAAGCTGCAGTCAGTGAATTTATTGACTATTTGCATGGGAATATAAATCCTTACAGCGCTGAAAGAAATGAGAAAAATTTCGCTGCTGAAAAATCTGAAAATCTCGATAACGAAAAAAATCCCGCTTTCAATCCGATATTGGAGATATTTCCGACGGAGTTCCCGCCTTAAGCAACTCTTCTATTGCCCGTGTCCTCGCAACTGTGCGCGGATTGCATAAATTTGCTCTCGCAGAAGGAATGGCAACTCAAGATCCTGCTCGTGAAGTGAAACCGCCAAAGTTAGCAAAACGCCTGCCAAAAGCGATTAGCATTGCCGAAATGAACTCGCTAATTGCAGCTGCAGGAGCGGGAAATACGCCAATTCAGCTGCGTGATAAAGCACTTTTTGAAGTACTTTACGGTACCGGAGCACGAATTTCTGAAGCAGTGAATTTGAGTGTGGATGATATTGATATCGAAACTCGTTTTCTTCGGCTTTTCGGAAAAGGGGCGAAAGAACGCGTTGTGCCGCTCGGGAGTTTTGCAGTCAAAGCAGTCGAATCCTATCTTGTACGCGGCAGGCCCGCATTAGCGCTAAAAGGGAAAGGGAACACTGCACTTTTTCTAAATAAACGCGGAAATCCGCTCTCACGCCAATCTGCGTGGGAAGCAATTCAAGGTGCGGCGAAGCAAGTACATTTAGAAAATATTTCCCCGCATACTTTCCGGCACTCATTTGCGACACATTTGCTGGAGGGCGGGGCAGATATTCGGACAGTCCAAGAGCTTCTCGGACACGCTTCCGTCAGCACCACCCAGATTTACACAAAGGTTACTCCGCAGTCGCTTCGGGAAATATATTTAACTTCGCATCCTCGCGCACAGGCAGGAAAATAAAGTTTTAACAAAAACATCGATTTGCGGCAGTGTTATTCATCCGAAAAACCTGCACAACATCACACTTTAAAGTTTCGGAATCGAATTTACACCGGCATTACTGTTTCTGGTGTTTTTACATAAATTGTGACAAAGCGAAGCATGGGTGAGGAATTCGCGTTAATCAGGTAAAATCAGACGCGTGAGCTCAGAACAATCAGATATTTTCACAGAACTGCAGCCGAATGGTGAATTTCGGCTGCCTCCGGATCTCAAATCACACGGCCCAGCCAGAATTATTGCAATGTGCAATCAGAAAGGCGGGGTTGGGAAAACTACTACCTCGATTAATTTAGCTGCATCTCTTGCCGGATACGGGCGGAGAGTGCTGTTAGTTGATTTTGATCCGCAGGGAGCCGCATCCGCTGGTCTCGGTATAAATGCGATGGCGCTTGAGCGCACAATTTATAATGAGCTGATTGCTGCCAAGCCGGATGTGCGCGAAGTGATTGTGCAAACCAGCGTCGAAAATCTTGATTTGCTGCCGGCAAATATTGAGCTTTCTGCCGCAGAAATTCAGTTGATTAACGAAGTTGCGCGGGAGCAATCACTGACGCGGGTATTACGTCCGGTACTGAATGATTATGATGTCATCATCGTTGACTGTCAGCCGTCGCTGGGATTACTGACAGTAAATGCATTAACTGCAGCTCACGGTGTGATTATTCCGCTTGAAGCAGAGTTTTTGCGATGCGCGGCGTCGCGCTGCTTGTTGATCAGATTGAACGGGTGCAAGATCGTTTGAATCCGGGTCTCCAAATTGACGGAGTTCTGCTCACGATGGTAGACACACGCACAATTCATGCACGCGAAGTCATCCAGCTCGTGCAGCAGCGTTTTGGCGATAAAGTTTTTGATACCCAAATTACGCGTACTGTAAAATTCCCTGATGCCACAATTGCAGCGGTGCCGATAACTGTTTATGCGCCAAACCATGCCGGAGCCCGCGCATATAAACGGCTTGCACGGGAACTAATTGCCCGCGGAGCTTCTGCCTAAGGCGGCATAATTTCAAATTTCGGATAACCGCGATGAGATTTATGACAAACAGGGGAAATCTTCGAAAATAGCTGCAGTATTATATTTAGACTGTTCAATAAAAAAGTACTAACTGGGAAGTTATTAAACTATGGCACAGCTTGGAAAAGAAAAACGAAAACAAGTGACGCAAGGTCAGGAACAAAACAACCAAACTGACCTTTTCACACGTGAAAGTGAAGATTTCGCTGTTAAGCTTGACGTATTTTCCGGACCTTTTGAAGTGCTGCTTTCGCTGATTGCCAAAAAGAAACTTGATGTTACTGAAATTGCTTTGGCGCAAGTAACAGACGAGTTTTTAACTTTCGTGAAGACGCAAGAAAACTTAAATCTTTCACAAGCCTCACAGTTTTTGGTAGTTGCAGCAACATTGCTTGATTTGAAAGCGGCACGGCTTCTCCCGCACGATATCGAAGATGAAGAAATTATCGAACTGCTTGAAGCACGGGATTTACTTTTTGCAAAACTGCTGCAATATCGGGCTTTTAAGGAGGTAGCTGCAGATTTTACAGCTCGTCTTGCGATGCAGAGTTTATCCGCCGCCCGGGATGTGCCGCTGGAACCGCACTTTAAAGCTGCACTGCCGGAATTAAAAATCAACTTTGATTCAGAATATTTAGCACAGCTTGCCGCCGCAGTTTTTTCACGAAAACCTGATAAAGTTCGCTTTGAGCACCTTCATGATCCGCTTGTTCCGGTAGCGAGTCAAGTTACTTATATTCGTCAACGGCTTTCACCCGGAGAACGGCTCTCTTTTGAACAGCTTTGCGCAAATGCGCGGAATATCCCAACGGTAGTGTCGCGTTTTTTAGCGATTCTTGAGCTTTTACGAAACGGAGAAATAACTATCGAACAAGAATCTCCGCTTGCACCGCTCTATGTGCTCCGGAAGAAGTTCAGTTTCCAAAAATTGAACCGAGTATTGATATTTCCGAACGAAACGAATTGGGGAATCCAAATGAATGAAACTCCGGAAATTGCAGCCGGATTCGTGAAAGGCGCGCTTGAAGCAATTTTGATGGTCGTCTCTGAGCCGGTTCCGGTTGGAAAACTCGCGAAAGCATTAAATCTGACAGCGGGAACCGTCGATCAAATTTTGCGTGAACTGGCAGCAGAATACGCTAACGGTGCGCATCCGCGCGGTTTCCAATTGCGTGAAATCGCAAACGGCTGGCGGTTTTATTCGCATCCGCATTACGCCGATATTGTTTCCGGATTTGTAACGGCCGGCCAGCAAAACAAGCTTTCCGTGCAAGCCCTTGAAACCCTTGCCGTAATTGCCTATCGTCAGCCGGTGACGCGGGCGCAAATTTCAGCTATTCGCGGCGTGGATGTAGACGGCGTGGTACGCACACTCCAGATTCGCGGCCTGATTGAGCAAATCGGTACCGCACAAAGTAACGGAGCATCGCTGTACCAAACAACACCATATTTTTTAGAGCGAATGGGATTAAACTCACTTGATGAGCTGCCTAATCTCGCACCTTATTTACCGGATAACGATGTTCTCGAAGAAATAGAAAAGGAAATTAAATGAGCCGAGCAGTACAAGATATTCATGTCCGCGACGGCGAGCGGCTGCAAAAGTCCTCGCACATGCAGGAGTAGGTTCACGGCGCGCATGTGAAGATTTGATTGAATCTGGACGTGTAAGTGTAAATGGCGTTATTGTTACCCAGCTAGGTATTCGGATTAATCCGGAAACAGCAGTAATTCATGTCGACGGCAAACGGGTGCAGCAAGATGAAAGTAAAGTGACGATTGCGCTTTACAAGCCGCCGGGGGTAGTCTCAACAATGCAAGATGATCAAGGCCGGAAAACCCTCCAAGATTTGATTACTGACCGGACAGAACGGCTCTTCCACGTCGGGCGTCTTGATGTGCAGACTGAAGGTTTGATTTTACTTTCGAACGACGGAGAACTCACACATCGTCTCACGCATCCTTCATACGAGGTCCCAAAACTTATATTGCCCGCGTTGAAGGCAGTGTAACCCGCGGTTTAGGGAAAGTACTTGAAAAAGGAATCACGCTTGATGACGGAAAAATTAATGTGGATAAGTTTGTTTTGCGTGAAGCTGCTCGGAAAAACTCAATTATTGAAGTAACATTGCATTCGGGGCGGAATCGAATCGTGCGGCGAATGATGGAAGAAGTTGGACATCCAGTGATGGAACTGGTGCGGACGCGCTTTGGTAACATTACCGTCGGACATTTAAAGCCGGGGCAGAGCCGGATAATTGCTGGTTCTGAACTCGGTGCGCTGATGCACCTAGTAGATTTGTAAGCAATATTCAGGAAGCTGAGAATATGTCGATTCCTTCGCTCTTGCTCACACCCTCGCCGGTATTAGTAATCGGCACTGGCTTGCTTGGCACATCGATTGCTTTACGCCTGCGTCAAGGCGGAATTCAGGTTTATCTCGCTGACTCTTCACCGGTTGCTGCGCGCTTAGCGCAGGATTTAGGGGCAGGGAGAGCAGAGCCGGTAGCGAATCCGCGGCTCGTGGTGGTAGCAGTTCCGCCAGATGTTACTGCAGCTGTAGTTGCTGATACGCTAGAGAAATACCCGGAAGCAGTTGTCACTGATGTATCTTCAGTGAAAGGAATTGTGCTCGATGTAATCGCAGACCATCCGGACGCAAAACGCTTTGTCGGATCGCACCCAATGGCTGGAAAAGAACGAAGCGGGGCAGTAGCTGCGGATGCTGATTTATTCATGGGACGTCCGTGGGTAATTGTGCCGACGGAAAAATCGGGGCGCAGTGCGCTGCGGATGATTCAAAATTTGGCTGTCGATATGGGCGGGGCAGTAATCAATATGAGCGCGGTTGAACATGATCATGCAGTATCGGTGGTTTCGCATTTGCCGCAGATTATGGCTTCCCTGGTGGCAAGCCAACTTCGGGAAGAAACTGCAGATTCTTTAAGCCTTTCCGGGCAAGGTTTGCGCGATGTGACACGAATTGCAAAATCTGATCCGCTGCTGTGGACTTCGATTATCAGTGCAAATCGGAAAGAGATTGCGCAGGCATTGAAGAATGTGCAAGACGAACTGCAGGAGCTGATTAATGCTGTTGAAAGCGGCGGAGCATTAAACCAAATTTCGCGCGTAATCGCACAGGGGAACGATGGAGTATTACGAATTCCAGGAAAACACGGCGGGGCGCCGGCGCGGTATAACGAGGTTACCATCCTGATTCCCGACCAGCCGGGTGAAATGGGCCGGCTTTTTGCGGAAATCGGTCAGATCGGGGTAAATATCGAAGACTTTTCACTTGAGCATTCCGTCGGGCAACCGGTTGGCCGCGCAGTGATTTCAGTTATTCCAGCGCACACGCGGGAACTTGAACTCGGCCTTACCGCCCGCGGATGGCAAATTATTTCGGCAGGAGAAACCCAAAAATGAGTATTGTAATTGCAATTGACGGTCCATCCGGATCAGGAAAATCTACTGTGGCGCGGCGTGTTGCCGAACAGCTTGGTTTGAGTTACCTCGATACCGGAGCGATGTACCGTGCTGCTGCTTGGTGGGCACTGCACTGCAAGCTAGATTTAGCTGACCAAAATGCCATTGCGGCAGCAGTGAAAAATATGCCCTTAACAGTGCAGCTTGATCCGGCAAATCAGCGGTTCACGTGCGGAGGTGTTGATATTACAGCCGAAATTCGCACTTCGCAGCTTTCAAAAGTGGTTTCGAAAGTGGCAGTAAATCTTGCTGTGCGTGCTGAAATGAAACGTTTACAGCGGGAGATTATCGCAGCTGAATGCGGCACAGGCGGACGCTTGGGAGGAGCCGGTATTGTGGCAGAAGGTCGGGATATTACTACCGTCGTCGCTCCAGATGCTGATGTCCGAATATTGCTTACGGCTTCTGAAGAAGCACGCTTGGCCCGCCGGGCAAAAGAAGTGCGCGGAAGTGCGGATGCGGACGCGATTGCAGCAACACGCGACGAAGTGCTGCGCCGTGACCGTGACGATTCCACGGTTTCAGATTTTCTGACCGCCCAAGATGGCGTGACCACGATTGATTCTTCGCACCTGAGTATTGAACAGGTGGTTGCTGCGGTGATTGAATTAGTAAAGGAAAGGCAAAATGGCTGAAATGCGGAATAATGATTTTTCTGATGATAGTGCAATACACGAAAGTGAAACTGGCTCGCTGCAGAACACGGAAAATCCTGATGATGAATTGACGCAAGCACAAATGCTGAAGTCTTTTCTTGCCGATTATGATCTTGAAGAAGAAGATTTTTCGTATTTGGATGAAGATTTCGATTTCGTTTCGCAAGATATTGCTGCCGGGCTGCCGGTGCTTGCAATCGTTGGCCGGCCGAATGTTGGAAAATCAACGCTGGTAAATCGGATTGTGGGCAAACGTGTGGCGGTAGTGCAGGATGAGCCGGGAGTGACTCGTGATCGTGTCCGCTATGACGCCTCGTGGGCCGGGCGTGATTTTACGGTTGTTGACACCGGAGGCTGGGAATTTGATGCTGCAGGCATTGACCGTTCTGTCGCTGAACAATCTGAGTTTGCAATAAATCAAGCTGACGCAGTAATGCTCGTAGTTGATGCGCTTGTGGGGGCGACACAGACGGACGAAGAAATTGTGCGGCTGCTGCGCAAATCTGGAAAGCCGGTAGTTTTGGCTGCCAATAAGGTTGATTCAGCGCAATCTGAAGCTGACGCAGCTTATCTTTGGTCGCTTGGTTTGGGCGAGCCTTATCCGGTTTCAGCACTGCATGGACGCGGTACAGGAGATCTGCTTGATGCAGCAATGGCGGTTTTGCCGGAGATTTCTGCTTTCGCGGATGTGCGTCCGAAAGGCGGACCGCGCCGAGTGGCGCTTGTTGGGCGGCCTAATGTGGGGAAGTCTTCGCTGCTGAATCAGTTAGCCGGGGAAAATCGGGTAGTTGTTGATCCGCTTGCAGGCACCACCCGCGATCCAGTCGACGAGTTCCTGGAGTTGGATGGGAAAATTTGGAATTTTGTTGACACAGCGGGTGTTCGCCGTCGGGTACATCTAACTCACGGTGCAGATTATTATGCATCGCTGCGCACCCAGAATACGATTGAAAAGGCAGAACTTGGACTGGTACTGATTGATGCTTCACTTCCGCTTACTGAGCAAGATATTCGTGTGATGCAGCAGGTAATTGATGCGGGCAGAGCAATGGTTGTAATTTGTAATAAATGGGACCTAGTTGCAGAAGAACGCCGGATTGAACTCGACCGTGAGCTCGAACGTGAACTGGTGCAGATGCCGTGGGCGGAACGTGTGAACCTTTCAGCACTTACTGGGTGGCATACGAACCGGCTTACCCGTGCAATGGAAACAGCTTTGGCTTCATGGGATCAGCGGATTCCGACTGGCAAACTGAATGCTTATCTGGGGAGGTAGTTGCTGCGAACCCGCATCCGGTACGTTCAGGGAAACAGCCGCGGATTTTGTTCGCAAGTCAAGTTGCGAATCAGCCGCCCAAATTTGTGCTATTTACGTCAGGATTCCTTGATCACGGGTACCGGCGTTTTATTGAACGGAAGTTACGGGAAAAGTTTGGATTTGGCGGTTCTCCGATTCAAATTTCGATGCGGGTGCGCGAACGCAAACAGCGGAAATAGTTGGCGGCTGCCGTGATACAAAACGCCGCTTTCCGCCCGAACAACTACCAGTTTCATTGCGTTAACATAAGCAATCAGTCTGCAGTACCGTACAACTGATAGTGAGGACTCGTTCTCGTTACGTAACTGGCGGCGCTCAGCCGCTGCCCGCGCGCACGCCGAAAACCCAGAAATCGTCCTGAAATGGGAATAGCGCGAAAATTTTAGGTAGGTGGGGAGTAATGGGGGGGAGTTAGGCGATTTTGCTTTTTAGCTTCACGCTACTATTCCGCATGATTTCGCCATTTTATACCGTCGGGCTGACCGGATTTGAACCGACGACCCCTTGACCCCCAGTCAAGTGCGCTACCAAACTGCGCCACAGCCCGTGATACGCCAGCCGTCGGAATCTGAAAACAAGACTGCGATTTGTGAGCTTACGATATTCGCAATGTATCAAATACTGAAAACCGCTTCGACTTTTGTAACATCTTGATAATAGCCAATCCCGACTGGAAATTTCAATTTTCGTAAAGACCGGTGTTACTGCCTAGAATGGATATATGTCTGAAAATCTCACGCGCGAAATTGCTGAATATCGCAGTAAACTACTAAAAATTGACGAATACAAGATTGAACTTGATGTTAGTGAAGCCAAAATGGCTGCGCCAAATTTTGCTGTGAGTTCCACAATTGTTTTTGATCTGCTGAATCGGGGAACTTTCATATTGATTTTATTGGGCAGAGTGTCCAGGCAGTTTATGTAGACGAAGAGGATATTCCGTTTGAATACGATGGTGCACGGATTACCTTTTCCCAGCTTGAACCGGGAAAACATGAAATCGGAATTGAAGCAACAGGGATTTACTCAACTTCCGGTGAAGGATTGCATCGTTTTCGCGACCCGCTTGACGGCGAAACGTATCTCTACACCCAATTTGAGCCAGCGGACGCGCGCAGAGTGTTTCCGAACTTTGAACAGCCTGATTTAAAAGCAAAGTTTTCAATTGCGATTACTGCTCCGAAAACGTGGACGATTCTTTCGAATGGTTGCGAGATTCACACCCAGCCGGCTGGGGATAATTCGCAAGGCGGGGCTTGCAAACGGGTAATTTTTGCTACGACGAAACCGATGTCTACCTACCTTACTGCCTTTATCGGCGGACCGTATCGAAAATTTTCGGACGTATTCGATGGTCCGGATGGAAAAATTCAGCTTGGATACTATTGCCGCGAAACTCTCGCACAATATTTTGATTTCACAGATATTAATGAGGTTACGAAGCAAGGTTTAGCAACTTTCCCGAAAGCATTCGGCATGCCGTACCAATGGGGAAATATGATTCTGTTTTTGTACCAGAATATAATCTTGGTGCAATGGAGAATCCTGGTTGTGTAACTTTCAACGAAAATGCTTATATCCATCGTGGTCATACAACTCGTTCACAAGCTGCAGGGCGTGGAAACACAATTCTTCACGAAATGTCGCATATGTGGTTTGGGGATCTCGTTACCCCGAAATGGTGGAATGACCTTTGGCTGAAGGAATCTTTTGCAGAATTTATGGGAGCATGGGGGCTGGTCGAAAGTACTAAATATAAAGAAGCATGGCAGAATTTTGCCGGAGCACGGCTTTCCTGGGCATTAGCAAATGATCAATATCCGACCACACATCCAGTTATTGCTGAGGTTCCAGATTTGGAAGCTGCGGATCAGGTATTCGACGGAATTACTTACGCTAAAGGCGCCGCAGTATTACGTCAGCTTGTAGCTTGGGTCGGAGAAGAAGAGTTTTTTCCGGAGTGCGAAAGTATTTTGCAAAACATGCATTCTCGGCAGCGACTTTTGGGGACTTACTCGATGCGTTAACTGCAGCTTCCGGAAAAGATGTCCGCGCGTGGTCAAAACTTTGGTTTGAGACGGCTGGGGTTTCATTGGTAAGCGTTGAACGCAATGCGAGCGGCGTGGTGCTGCGGCAGATAAGTTCGGCAGATACTTCCGTGCAAGAAGTCATCCGCCCGCATTTGTTAAAACTTTCTGCATGGAATATCGGCGCTGATGGAGTATTGGAACGCGCAGCATCAGTTGACGTTGAACTGCTTGATGAGCTGAGAATTCCCTGGAGTGATCTCGGTGTACTGAATGGAAAACAGCCAGATGCAATTTTGCCGAACGACGGTGCGCTCTCATATTTGAAAATCGGTTTCGATAATGCTTCGCGGCACGCTTTTTGGCGCATGATGTTAATGATCCGCTTTCTCGTGCGGTAATAGTAAATGCACTTTGGCAAGAAGTTCGTGACGCGCAGCTTCGGGTAGATGAGTATCTGCAGTATGTAATTCGCAATTCAAATCTTGACGATACTGCTCTGCTGACCCAAATGCACAACACTGCAGTTCAAGCTGTAAAACAATACGTACCTTCGGCATATCGTGAAGCTCTTGCTTCAGTACTGATAAATGCGGGGATGGAAACAATTGCGAAATATTCCGAAGACGAAGATCGGGGGATGATTTGGCGGCATACTATTGCCGCAATTGCACCTTTCGCGCCGCAAGAAGTGCAGAAAATTCGGCAGTTGCTTTCTGAAACTGCAGATCAAGAGCTTCGTTGGGAGCTGCTTGGTGCAGTTGCTGCGCTAAATGCACTTTTCCCGGACGAGTTAACTGCGGAATTAGCGAAAACAAGTTCCGCTCAAGATCGGGTGGCACATTTGCGGGCGGTGTCAAGTATACCGGGAACCCAACATGAGACTCTTAGCGAGTTGCTTAACCCCGATGCCCGCTATTCGAATCTTGAAATTGGCGCACTTGCTGCTGGTTTTACAGCTGCGACTACTCCGGCGCAGGCACGGGCTGCTCTTCCGGACTTTTTTAATCGGATTGATAGTATCTGGGCGGTACGTTCACAAGAAATTGCAGAGCGGATTATCTACGGGATTTTCCCGCGAACCGTAATTGCTTTGGAAAATCCGGATGCTGAACTTGACGTTCAGCGCAGTGCGCGGCTGTGGTTAGAACACGGAAAGCATGAACCGGCATTAATGAAAATCGTGAAGGATTGTCTTGACGATAGCTATCGCAGTGCTCGAGCGCAAATGTTTAATGCGTAAGCGTATTTCTTAGTGCGGCGGCAGGATAAAACATTCCTTTGTGAGTTTTAGTTAGAAACTGTCAAGCGTGAAGCGAATGCATTAAAGTAGGATTATCACAGATATAGGGAGCGAAATATGATGAATCAAGATTTTGATTTGAATCGTGATGAAACGGAACAAGATCCATCGGCTACCTCACGTTTTTCAGCTATTACTCGGCCCCAGCCGGAGGCGCCAATTCATCTGCGCGGTATCGATGGCGACGATGTTGCTGCAATTGCAGCGCTTCCGGTTGGATCGGCTTTGCTGATTGTTAGATTTGGTCCAGGTGAAGGAGCGCGCTATCTTCTTAATTCGGATCAGGCATATGCAGGTCGTCATACTAAGTCTGATATATTTCTTGACGATGTGACCGTTTCGCGTAAGCATGCTGTTTTTGAGCGCCGCGAGGGTGAATTTTTGTAAAAGATTCCGGTTCTTTGAACGGTACGTATGTAAATGATGAATTAGTTGAAGAGGCGAAACTGAATAACCACGATGAAGTACGTATTGGGAAGTTTCGTTTTACTTTCTTTACGAGCGTGCAAGGAAAATAAGAATGGCTGCGCAAGGCAGAGCTGCCGAGCAATGGCATGCTGAGAGAATATCGTGGCCGCAGGAAGTTTCGCATGAGCCGAATTTGCGGATTGGAGAAGTGATTACACTTCTGAATAAAGAGTTTCCGTTCCTGCAGGCTTCGAAGATTCGGTATTATGAGTCGCAAAATTTGATTTCAATATTTCGGACAGAATCAAATCAACGGCTTTTTCGCTTGCTGATGTTGAGCGGCTGCGGTTTATTCTGATTGAACAGCGTGACCGCTATGTTTCTCTGCCGCAGATTAAAGAACAGCTGCGGCAGCTGGATTCTGGGCGGGTATCGGCTGAGCATCCGGGAAAAATGCGGGTTTTAAAAGACACAGAGCGCTTTACAATTCATTCTGATACCCGTTTGCAAAAGGATGAGCTTGCTACGCTCGCCGGAACTTCTCTGGAGCAAATTGAGGAGTTTACAAAGATTGGTTTAATTTGTGCAGATGCTCGCGGGCGGCTTACTTCGCAGGCGATTGATATTGTGCGTTACGCATTGCTTTTGGAAGATCTGGGATTCGATTTGCGGCAGCTGCGTGCAGTGCGAAATTCAGCACATGCACATGCAGTGAATGCGGTGGGGATGCTTGGAATGGAAGGCCCGCGCGGTACCTCACGCGGTAAAGAACGCATGATTGCGCAAGCTGCGGAAATTGGTTCATTGCTAACGAATTTTTATCGTGCGCTGCTTGTTGAAAATATTGATATTGAGCTGCGTTAAGTGTTGCGGCAGCGGTAATTTTTGTTTTTCTTAAAGTTAAACTTTAGCTACGCCGATGCGACACGCCGATATAACTTTGAGCGATTTTGTTGTCATAACTCGTTTCAGGCAATAAGCTGAGAGTTAGGTATTTTTAGGTTTAAAGGAGACTCTCGTGTCTAGTGACGCATCCGCGCAAAGCGTCCACCCGCAGCGTGCACAGCAAATGCTTTTTGGAGATATACTTCCGGATCTTGATAATGAAACAGGCTATCGCGGTCCTGCGGTTTGCCGGGCTGTCGGTATTACATACCGCCAATTGGATTATTGGGATCGCACTGGTCTGGTAGTGCCGAATATTCGCGGAGCAAAAGGTTCTGGTTCACAGCGCTTGTATTCGTTCCGTGATGTGTTGGTTTTGAAAGCAGTAAAACGTCTGCTTGATACGGGAGTGTCGCTGCAGCAGATTCGTCTTGCCGTCGAACAGCTTGAATCCTATGGGGTTGAGCATTTGGCAGGAGTTACGCTAATGTCCGACGGTGCTTCTGTTTATCTGTGTACATCGAATGACGAAGTAATTGATTTGATTAACGGCGGTCAGGGTGTGTTTGGTATTGCACTTGGGAAAGTCTGGCGTGAAGTCGAAGGTTCGCTTTCGGAATTGCCTGTTGAACATCTTGAGGCAGGGGAGAGCCACGTTGATGAACTCGCATTGCGGCGCGCAAAACGAAATGCGGTTTGAGAAAGTGCATCTGAGTATATTGCACTGAGGCTAAATATTTTAATGCGGCACGCTGGTTTTGCACAGCGTGCCGCATTCGATATAATTTTGTGCTTTAAACTAAAACTTTATTTTAGTTTGTGTACTTTGATTCCCATGAAGCGATAATTGGATTTGCATCAGCAACGATTTTATCGAAACGGTCATTGGCAATTTCGGATATTTCGGAAAGCAGTGAAATCCGTTCACGGGCAGGAGAGTTTTCTAAGCGCCGCAGACCCTCGGCAATAATCTGCTGCGGCATATCATAAATCCCAAGGTATGCGACCCAGGGGCAGCTGAACTTCTCCCGATACTGTTCAGAGATTTCTTTTAGCTGTGCAAGTTCATTATCGGTAGCTGCATCAAGTGCAAGCGAACCAATATCTTGTGAAATTTCTGCGGCTTCATCAGCCGGCGCCGAAATGAGCTGGTACATATCCGGATAGTCACGAATCAACTCGGTTTGCAAATCTGGGTGAGCAGTGAGTACAGACTCTTGAATTGCGCTTCGCAGCTCCAATGCGTCAGCAAATGGACGGGCTTCCCACGCCTGTTCTAACGGCCAAATCTGGTTATTAAATACTTTTCGGAATGCCGCAACGAACTCTTCCTGCGACATCAAATTTATATCGTCAATTGAAACTTTTCCGGCTTTTGCAGCGCTGACGGGTTCGTTTTGGTTGCCGAGATGGAAAAAGAGCAAATTCAGCAAGATTGCGGTAATTGCGCCAATCGTCATGCCGGAAGAGAAGAAAATCTGTGCCCATTCTGGGAAGACACTTGCAATGCTGGGTTTAAAGGTTACGAGCATTGCCAGACCGAGAGATGTGGTAACGATAACTGCATTCCGGGAACTTTTCATGTCAGCTTTTGCAATTGTTTGCAAACCAACCCAGGCAACATTTGCAAAGAGCGCGAGCGAAGCTCCGCCGAGCACTGGAGCAGGAATTGCGGCAACTACAGCTCCGGCTTTCGGAATTAATCCGATGAAAAGCATGATTATCCCGGCACCTGCAGCGACCCAACGCGATTTAACTTGCGTGATCCGCACGAGTCCGACGTTTTGTGCAAAACAAGTGTAGGGGAAAGAATTGAGGACGCCGCCGAGTAAAGTGGAAAGCCCGTCGGCGCGAATAGCTGCAGATACATCTTTTTGCGTAATGCGTTTTTCAACGATTTCACCAGTTGCAAATACATCGCCGGTAGTTTCGACCATTGTAATGATCATCACGATAATCATTGAAATAATGCCGGTTGCAGTAAAAGCAGGAATTCCGAAGTAAAACGGGGTAGTAATTCCGATTGCATCAGCGGCACTAATTGCGGAAACTTTTGCCGGGTCAAGATGACCGGAAATTGCGGCAGCGGCAGTTCCGCCAACAAGTCCGATAAGTACTGCGATAGTACCGAAAAAGCCCTTAAAAACCGCTGTGCAAGTACAATTACTGCGAGTGTGCCGAAACCGTAAGCAAGCCAAACTGGGTCTGGGGCAGCTTCAGCATAGTTAATGAAATCATTTGCGGAAACTGAAAGTAAGGAAGTTCCCATTACGAGCAGTACAGTGCCGGTAACGATGGGCGGAAAGAAGCGCAGTAATTTCGCAAAATACGGAGCGGCAAAGAAAGTAAACAAGCCTGAACAGATAATCGCCCCGTAAATATAAGGCAATCCGGAAATTCCGCCTTTTCCGTCAGTCGTCGCCAGTCCGATTGCAATAATCGGTGCGACGGCAGTGGTTGTAACGCCTTGAATAATTGGCAGCCGGACGCCAATTTTCTTACCGAAACCAACTGACTGAATTAGCGTTGCGATGCCGCAGGTAAAAAGATCGGCGTTAATCAGGTGAATCGTGGTTGCGGAGTCGAGATTCAGCGACGAAGCAATAAGCAGCGGGACGATTACCGCGCCAGCGTAAAAGCTAATACATGCTGCAGGGAAAGAATTGAAAGTTTTGCTGGAGTTGGGACCGCATCAACTGGATGCATTTTCAATATTTTATTCACGTAATTTATTTTATTCACATGATTTATTTTCAAGAAAATATGTCAAAAGGCAGGTAGTGATCATAATTTGGACGAATATCATTTTGAATTCTGAGATGAATGCGGGGTAGGTGTTCAGTTTTCACTGATGTAAATATTGTGCCGGTAACTTCAAAAGAATCTGACATAATGTACATTATCGGCGTATAGTGAATTTTTCGATAAGGCTGTGAACTGCGAAAATAATACGTCTACTGTACTTGAATGTAAAATAAAACTAATATTATCGAAAGATTTGAGGTTTAATTATGGCAGAACGTTCACTTCGCGGAATGCGTATTGGCGCTAACTCACTTGAGTCGGAAGCTGGTGTCGCGTTTGTAGAACGGCGTGATGAAGAATATGTTTGTGAAAACGGGCATCGTTTTCGGGTAACTTTAGCTGAGGATGCGGAAGCACCAATGTTCTGGGAATGTAAGTGCGGTGCCGAAGCACAGATTATCAGCGGTGAAGGTCACGAAGAAGAAACGAAAATCGTCAAACCAATTCGCACGCACTGGGATATGCTTCTGGAACGGCGAACTGAAGAAGAACTGAAAGAGATTCTAAACGAACGTCTTGAACTGCTGCGCACCGGAAAACTCTATAAGCGGATGCACTGAAAGCTGTGTCCGAATTCGGAAAATTCGGTATTAAATAAAGCGGGTTAAGCATCCGTAATTTGATTTGCAGCTTAACCCGCTTAACTCATAACTCAGTAAGCTGTTTCGAAGCAAACAGCTTTTCACTTCACTCTTGCCGATCTGAATCCGCACCGCTGCTTAGTTTTCCGGAAAATCTGACATAACGTATCAAACCGACGGCAGCAGCAAGGATCGCAAATGCGTAAAACAACAGTTCGCGCTGCTGATAACTGCTCGTCGCAAAAGTTTGTGCAGCCTGCAATTGAACCGGCACTATTCGCGCATCCGTCGTAAATAAATCAGTCTGATACGCCACTATTCCATTTGGATTAATTACACCGGTAATCCCAGATACAGCCGCTTGCACCGAAGTTTTTCCATGCTCGACGGCTCGCAGTTTTGCGATTGCAAATTGCTGCGCTGCCTGCCCGGAACGTTTAAATGCGGAATTATTCGTTGGAAAAATCAAAAAATCCGCACCCAATGCAGCTTCTGCAACTATCTGATCAAACGCAACTTCAAAACAAATTGGTGTACCTGCCACTACCCGGCTGATATTCGAACCGCTACCCGACTCTAGCTCTCTCTTCAACGGTATTGTGAGTTGCGCCGCGTCTGTTCCCGGAATCATATCTGTGGATATCTGCTCGATTTCAGTAAAATATTTTCCAATTGTTTTCCGCCACGGCACATATTCGCCAAATGGTACCGGATGTTGTTTTGCGTACTTTCCTGCAATATTCCCATTAGCGTAAACAAGATAATCATTTGTGCGGGTCTTGTTCGCAAAATACTCTTGCGTACCTAAAAGGATTGGCGTTTCTCCGATTAGACGCAGCGTTTTACGGAATACTCTGCGTGCATCTGCATCTTTCCGAATATCTGATTCCGAGGCAGACTCAGGCCAAATCACTACATCTACTTCCTGATCAAAGACAGCATTAGTAGCAGCAACATGATTTTCAGTGATTTCAAGTGCCCGCTGCCCGCCCATATATCCAGAAAATGATTCCGGAGCATTTCCTTGGACAACAAGTGCTTTTAATTGCGGACCGGAAAGCTTTAGATTCGGAATTCCAAGCGGCGCTGCAATAAGCAAAAATGCAGTGAACCCAAGCACCACACCAGGGAAAACTTTTCGTTTCCGCAAAGCGAAGAACATAAAAACAAAACACAAACCAATAATGACAGCAAAAAATTGAATCAGCTGCGTTGAACCGAAACGTGCAAGCGAAAGTAACGGGGAATCAGTTAAAGAAAATGCAATATTTCCCCAGGGCATACCGCCAAGAGGAAAATTCATTCGCAATTGTTCAATCCCGATCCACACAGCCGCACCAAGAATAATCGTCCCCAAAAACGAAAATAAGTGCGGCGGTTTTGCGGCGCACAAATACCATCGCAAGAGTTATCCAGATTCCGGTACGGAGCAAACAGCCAAGACCAAACCCAGCCAAGCACAATGAAAAAAGTGATAAAACAAAAGCTAAAGCGATACGTGCCACCGGAGTTCCGGCAGATACCGTCGCCCAATCAAAAAGTGCATAAAAATATGTAAAAGCCCAAATGAAACTAAAAAATCCGGCGCGTATCGGACGGTTAAATAAAGCAATCAACCCCATCGCAGCGACGGAAACAAACACCAATGGCCAGAAATTATATGGAGGTGCAGCAAGAAATGCAGCAAACCCGCCGAATAAAGCAATAATACAGCCAGCGAAAAAGGCGGATTTTTCCGCGGATTACGCCCTGATTTTTGCGGATTTTTCATTTTCGCACCTCCACCAATTTATGAATTATAAAATTATCGAAACCGCTTACCGAATCAAAAATGCCATCCCAGATTAAGCGCGCACACCGAACTCAGAGCCATTCCCAACGGCGGACAAGTCTGATTGCCTCATCAGCACGCATCCCAATCCAAGTATTATTTCCAACTCGTGACAGCTGACCGAGAAGATCAATAAGTCTCCGCGCACTCCCAATAAAATCACCTACTTCTACCCCGCCCAGTTTCAGCACTTTTGCAAGATTTTCTCCCGCTGCCCACAATGCAAAAAGCTGGACACCTGACGCATTCGGCTCAGTAGTCAGTTCAATATTATGTTTTGCTTCCAACTCGTGCAGATACCAATAATTCGTTTCAACACGCTTCCATGCGGTAAAGAGTTTCGATTCAGTTATTGGCAGACGGCCAATCCGTTTATCGCCAAGAAATCCCGCACAAATACCGGCAAAGTGCGGCGCAGCGAGTTCGCTGATTGAATTTTCACTCAGACAGAGCGTGATTAGCAGATCATTCTCATTATGTATCCCCCGCAGCAAAGGCGCCGCCAAACCCAGCCGAATCCGATTCTGTGAAGCAAAATCAGATTCAGTATTGTACACTGATACTTTTCCAACGGCGTCCGTATTTCCTTGCAGCAGTCCGAGACGGCAAAGCACATTCGCAGCGGCATCAAACTTTTTGCAACAGAATCGTTGAAAGACTCAGCTTCATGAAGTAAAACAGTATTCCGATTCAACAGGGCAAGATACTTTTCGCTATCACGCAAATGTGCAGACAAATCAGCACAGTAATGCACCGGATGCGAAATCAGCTCCGGTGTCTCACGCACCGCAAAACGATTCCACGAACCGGTAAGATCAATATCTTCACCAAGTTCAATCCGCTCACTAACTCGTGCAAAAATACTTTCAGCAATTATTTCCCGGGCATCCGATTTTTTAGTGAAATTCCATGCGGAAGTGAAAAACTTCCAAGATGACGCAATGGTGAGCGGAGATCGTCTTTATAAATCCAAGTTAGTTCCCCATAAAGGTTAACAACACGCGCCTTGCGCGCATTATGTGAAAGCACCACTGCATATTCAAGTTCATGGTTCACTGCTGCCACATATAAATCTCCGTTTACAAGATTGCGCCAAGTAGATTGAATTTCACGATTGTATTCTGCCCGTGCTTTTTCCGCGCAGCTTTCGCAGCACGGCCTGCACGGTTCCGCAGCTCCAAATATCCAGCTAAATCCCCGCAATGACACAAATTGTTTACTTCGTGCTGCATCCGTGCGATTTTTGCCTGAATCCGCGAAATTTTTCCTTGAATTTGTCCAAGCTGCGAATTTAACTGATACTGCGCGAAAGAAGTTCCCATAATCAGGCGCGCTTTGGTATAACCGTAGTTCGCAATCAAATTAATAACCGTGTTATACGCCGGAAAAAACGCAGAATTCAGCTGTTCTAACTTCCCGCTGCTCAAATCCTGCAGCTGTGCAAGATCGGTATGCGGCCGGGCAAGAATAACAGCAGTTCCTTTCTGGTCTTTTCCCCGCCTGCCTGCCCGCCCAATCAGCTGCGTATACTCAGTACCGGAAAGATTTTCAAAGCTCTCCCCATTCCATTTATAAAGCTCTTCCAAGACGACACTGCGCACCGGCATATTAATTCCGAGCGAGAGCGTGCCGGTTGCATAAATAACAGAAAGTAAACCGGCAGCAGTGAGTTCTTCCACCAGTTCTTTAATTGCCGGAAACATCCCGGCGTGATGCGCCGCAAATCCGCGAACCAAGGCTTTTTCCCAAAGTCCGAAACGCACTGCTTTACAATCTTCTTCTGAAAGTGTTTTGCGAAGTTCACTGAGCCGCTGCCGAATGATTTTTTGCTGTTCCCGGGTAGTAAAAATAACTTCCCGATCAAGTAAATCTTTTACCGCATTATCACAGCCTTTGCGGGAAAAAATGAATTCGATTGCCGGAAGGAGTCCGGTTTCACGCAGCTGCAGCGCAATCTTCTTCCGTTGTGCCGGAGAAATTCTTCTCCCGCTGCGGTTCCGAGTTTTCTCCTGATTACCAAAATTATGTTTTTCACGCGAAATCGCGGCGAATATTAAATCCTGGTTGAACTGCGCGAGCGTGTCTGCGCCGTCGTTTTCTTTCGCCGCACTGCCAAGAAGCAGATTAGCGCCGCGCAATAGCGGAATCACTTTCCCGTGACTCAGCAGCACTTGTTCCAATGGCACTGGACGGACCTTTGAAACGACGCATCTGGTTTCACCGCGCACTGAGCGCAGCCATGCAGTAAATTCATCAAGATTTTCAATAGTTGCGGAAAGGGAAACTAAACGAATCGCAGGCGGAAGCTGTAAAATCAGCTCTTCCCAGACTGGTCCGCGAGACTTGTCTGCAAGGTAATGCACTTCATCAAGCACCACATAGCCGATATTTTCCAGACTTGCGTCCTGTGCAAAAAGCATATTTCGCAGGACTTCTGTAGTCACTACTAGAATTTCCGCATTGCGGTTAATCGTCAAATCTCCAGTTAACAGCCCGACATTTTTGCTGCCGCAGCGTGCGGAAAGTTCACGGTATTTCTGGTTCGAAAGCGCCTTAATCGGTGCGGTATAAATACAGCGAAGCTCACGTGCCAGGGCAAGGTCAACCGCAAATTCAGCGATGAGAGTTTTTCCTGATCCTGTTGGAGCGCTAACGAGCACATCGTTATCCGCCAATAAAGCAGCAATAGCTTCCTCTTGGAAATCATCGAGTTTAATCCCGTACTGCAAGTATCTGTCGCGAAAATTTTTCATGAAATAATCGTGCATATTTTTCAAATCTGTTCAGTTGCGTACATAGTTATTGCACAGTGCCTGTTCAATACGCATTTGCCTGCAAAAAATCACCGATAAAAATAGTTCTCTACAATGCCAATTTTAGCGCGCCCGGAAGCACAGAAATTGTCGCTGGAAGATTGCAGATAAATTCGCCGTCAGCCATCAGCGACGGCGGTTGAATTCCTTTCGATAAATCCGGCGCAACAAAAATTTTATTTGTCTGAAAATAATGTACACGATTATCGTCAATATGCCGTGCCATTATCAGCTTCGGAAGAAGTCTGCCGAATGTGCCCAGCTTTAACCCGCCCACAAGAACAACATCGAGCAAACCGTCGTTTGGGCTCGCATTCGGCGCAACATTAATTCCGCCGCCAAAGTATCGGGTGTTGGCGATAGACAGCAATGTAACTGAACCAGCCAAACTTCTGCCGTTGGCGCGAATATTAACACCATAAGGTTTATACTCACGGATAGCCGGCAAAATCGCACGAAAATAACGGGTATTTCCACGCGGCCAGCTCATTTTATTTGCCCGTTGATTCACATCAGCATCAATTCCAAGACTCGCGATTGCTAACGCATAATTCGTACCTGATTCAGATTCGATTTTAATCACATCGGATAGATAATATTTTTTCGCCATAAATGCCGTCATAATTTGCTGCACAGAGCTCTCAATATCATGCGCGGGAAGCATAAACTCACGTGCAATATCATTTCCCGTTCCGACGGCCACAATTCCAAGCGGAATTTCTGAACCAACTATCCCTTCAACGGCAAGATGAATCATCCCGTCGCCGCCAACCGCAATTAAGGCATCAATTTTTTCTTCGTTACTGCTTTCCGGATTGCCGCAAGCCGCTCTTGCGCATTATTGGCAATTAATTCGTGCACATCTGCTTTATAGCTGGCGAGTATCCGCAGTATTTCACGCCGGTATTTCTCTGCGCGGCCTTTTCCAGATACTGGATTCATCGAAAGCCCGATAATCATCCGTAACTACTCCAAATCTGTTTTTCCATAATTAAATATGCTGAATATGCGGATTTGTTATCACTTACAGTGTATTTTTCTTCTGTAAAAATTTTGGTGAATTTTCGTGATTCAAGACTGGTTACAGTTTATTTCATTTTGTCAGATAGTTTATTTTGCTTTTCTTGGCGACGGTGTTGCCGGTATTCTTTTGCTTTTGCCTGTGCAAGAGAATCAATATTCGCGAAACTGTTATCAGATAAGACATCCCATCGTTTCGCAGCTGCATTCAGACGCTTCTGCCGATTTGTATTACGCACTTCACGAACTTGTTTCCGTGCTTTCCGGGCAGCTGTAACTCGGCTTGGATCTGCAAAAACATTTTTTGCCGCCAGATAATCTTTCAAATGCGGTTCAGCATAATTTTCAAACGCCGCACCGAAAGCCGCTCCAGATGCAAAAAGCCGTTTCGCAGACTGCCAAAGCTGATACACAAGATAACCGAAGTAAACAGTAAGAATCAATAGTCCGATAACGAGAACTTTCCAGACCATACGGTACCTCTTCGCAATATGTGTGACGGTAATTCGTGAAAGTATTTTTCAGCTGAAAAAATGCCGGAAGAATCAGGCATCCTGATAGGAACGAAGAAGTTTCTCCGCCCGCTCTGCCAGTTTAGCAGCAAGCTCCTGAGGTGCAATATGTACAACACTCGCACCGAGCCGGATGAGAATCGAAAGTAAGCTGCTGAGATTGTTGTATTTTAGTTCAATTTGAATATTCGCTGAGGCATTCTGTGAAAGACTTGCGGGAAATTCGCTTGCAGCAAGCTGGTCCGAATCATTTTTTGCGATTATCCGTACTTCGGGATAGGAATCTGTAATCCAGGCCGCATCCGGAGTGCATTCGAGGTATGCGGTACCGCCGTGAAAGGAAATGGATTCGCGGCGTACTTTTGCGCGAGCAGTATTTAGTGTCTTTTTGTTATGCCGTGCCGGTAAAATTTCCAGATTACTAATCCGATCCAGCCGATATGTGCGGATACCTTTTCCGTTGTCTAAATGTAATAGCGGATGATTTAGTGCAACAAGTTCAAGCGGTGTCCCGCTAACTTTGTGATAATTTGCAACCGGTTCAGTTTCGTCTGGTTTCCAATAGTGAAAACGAACATCATTCTGTGCTTTAATCGCCTGATTTAAGATATGTGCTGCCTCACGGTTTGCTACGGTAGCTGGAATCGGCCAAAGTGCATTATCGTAACCATTTTTCGCAGCGCCGGAGACGAGTGTTTCCCGTAATTTTTCCAATGCCGCATACTGTTCCGCGTCAGCTACCGGAGCCAAAAATCAATCCAAGCTACCACTGCCATTAGTTCATCAAACCCGAGCTGCAGTTTATGAAACTTTTGTGTGGAAACTGTTCGTAAAGCAATATAATCGTCGATTGAGTATTCATCATTAAAATCAATATCGATTGGACATTCGTATCCGCTGGACGTCGCAAGTTCTACCATAAAAAGATCTTGCAGCTCTTGATGCATCACATTCGGTTCGACACCGTAATGTGCAGCTAAATCACGTAACGGCAGCGGACCTTGCGCACGAAGATATGCCAGAATCGAAAGTTTTCGTGAAAGTGAAATATCCATATTTCATGCCTTTTCTGCTGCGGTTTGCGAATTATTTTCATGTTTCCGGCACAGTTCTGAAAGCATGCGGAGACGGCTTACAAATTCGGTGCGAAGCGCAGCAGGTTCGAGCAACTGGACATCGCTGCCGTAAAAGCAAAGAAGTTCAAAAAGATCATCACGATACATTTCATTTAACTCAATAATAGTATTTTCAGAAGTATTCCCCTGATTTTCAGAAATCGGGATTGCAGAAAAAGCATGTAACGGCAGTGCTGTCCCCTTTTAATTGCAACGACGGCTTTCACTTTTGAAAAATATGATTTGCTGCTGTTTCCCGAAGAAAAAACAGCGTCTGTGCTGATATTCTTCTCTCCGTTACCTTGCATGAAATGTTCTTCAAGTATGCCGCTCTTCGGTAATGCGAACTCTTTCGGAGAAGTTAAAATACGTGATGTCCGAAATAACCGCGGGGTGGAATCAACGGTTATTTCTGCGGAATTTTCCAAGCTTGTCACTTTAAAACCGCGCAAGTAGAACGACTCAAAATGAAGTTCGAGCCTTTTCGGAATAATCCGATATTTTACCGGCTCATCTGCATGTGATGAACAGTATGCGAATTCAATTCCTTTTTCGCTGCAATCGCCTGCGCAAGCTGCGGAATAAACGCACCTTTCGGCAGTCCGGCAACAACTTGCGAACTTGCAAGTTGTTTCGAATCTGCGGGTTTTGCGTCAGCTAAAAGTTTGTTCACGCCAGACTTCGCATAAAGTACCTGTTCAATATCAGAATGGTACTGCAGGATTGCCCGCAGCATTTCGGCATCAAAACTGCCATCGAAATTCAGGGAACTTCGTCGCTTGCATCAATATAGTAATAATGCGTACCGTGCTGTATTACACTAACTACGTCTATTCCCGATTCACGCAGAATCTTGATATCTTCGTGGATTCGATTCATCAGCTCTGTTCGGGATACCTGCAAACGCTGATAAATTGGCAGTCGGGCGATTTGCGCGGCAGTGACCCGCGAATTACTTTGCAAGAAAATCTGCAGCGTAATTCGGCGTTGGCTAATTTCTGAGGTCTTCTTTTTGCCATAATTTATATTCTAGTGAAGTAGGATGTTTTTATGATGATTTGGCGACGTGGAAAAGTTATTGCGTTTGGGAAAAGCTGGAGCGAAGCACTTGAGCTCGAGGTAGAACTTATCGCTGGCGAAGAAGATAGGTTTGGCAGCAGTGATGACGGTTTGCTGGTGAAAGCACTTGCATATACACAGATTGTCGGAGATATTTCGCTTGGAGACACACTGCTTCTTTCAGCTTCCGCTTTTAAACGCGGACTCGGCACTGGCGGTTACATGTTTGTAGTTGCGAATACGAGCCGATTACCTGCCGATCCGCATCCGCAGCCGGGACATTTAATGAAGGCGCGTTACACGGCAAGCCAATTCATGGTACAGGGCGTGGATGAACAAGAATCTGCGTATCATCAACTGCTGGAAAATGCTGATAGTATCGGCGGAATGCCGGTGATTTGTGCCGATTTACATTCTGCACTCCCGGCAATTGTTCTTGGGCTGCATAGTGTAAACACCGAAATTCGAATCGCTTATGTGATGAGTGACGGCGGTGCGCTGCCGGCATGGTTTTCGCGTGCAGCTGCACAGCTGAAAAATGCGAAAGCGATTATCGGCACTATCAGTTGCGGGCAAGCTTTCGGCGGCGACCTTGAAGCCGTAAATATTTATACTGCGCTGCTTGCGGCAAAGCACGTCTGGAATGCGGATGCTGCAATTGTGGCACAAGGGCCGGGAAATCTTGGTACCGGTACAAAGTGGGGGTTTTCCGGGACACAAATTGGTGAAGCAATTAATGCTGCAGGGATTTTAGGCGGACGCCCAATCGCAGTTTTACGGCTTTCAAATGCTGATGCGCGCAGCAGACACTATGGAATCTCACATCACACCGCGCGAATTTTACAAGATATCGTAACAGCTGCCTGTGATGTGCCGATTCCGAATTTCACTGAACTACGCAAGCTTGAATCCGGATTGCAAATCTGCGCGAATACTGCTCAGAAAAATACTGGAATTACCGAATTTAACGATAACGATTGCAATATTTCATCCGCACTTTTACCGAACGGATTCACACAGACACTCGAAACACAAATTTCGGAAATCACTATCCGGAAAAATCTGCATTTTAGTGAGATTTTATTTTCCGACCTGCTTCCAGCACTTGTCTCCAGTCCTTATCCGCTGCGCACAATGGGCCGGAGCTTCCCGCAAGACGCAAGTGCGTTTATTGCCGCAGCTGCAGCTGGAAAGTTTGCTGCAGAATTTTAAGATTTTCTTCTGCTCCTCTCCCCAGCTCGCTTCCGTCGGGAAAATGACCCAGTTTAGCTGAGAGTGCCGATTACTTGTGCAGGGGATGCATTCGTAATCGGCACTTCTCGGATTCGGGTTTAACTGTGTTATTTCGCTTCCAGCACCGCTGTTGTATATGCTTCGCTGGCTTTTACCGGTGTTTTCAGAATCTTGTTATCTGCAAGGAATTTCTCCATTGCATTCCAAGTAGCTGCATCCTGCCGCCCAAAACTTCCGTCGCCTTGATATAGGAGCAGCGTTTGCTCCAGAACAGCTAATGCAGTACTTGCTGCTTTCGTTTCAGATAAAGAGGGAACGTATTTTTTCGTGATTTCTACGGCTCCTTTTGGATCTGCAACCGCATCTTTTACTGCTTTTTCTACTGCGCCGAGAAACTTCTTGTAAACGGCAGGCTGAATTTTATCTGCAAGTGAACCGAATCCGACCCCGACAAGCGGCGGCTGTGCATTTTCCAGGATTGGAATATTTATCACGTCAATTCCAGCATTTTTCAGCGCAACCGTATCATTGTTTGCGAATCCGATAATTGCGTCGACCTTTTTTCTTGCAATGCAGCAGTCTGAGTGTAACCGATAAACTCTATTTGTACTTTGTCTTGCAGATTATGAATTTCGAGTGCTGCAAGTAAGCCATAATAATTTTCACCGTACGGACCGGGTAAGCCAACCTTTTTTCCAGTTAAATCTTCCCACTTTGTAATACCTGCAGATTTGGGAGCAATTAACACAACCGGATATTTTTGATACATTGTTGCCCAGTTGACTACTTTAATCCCAGTTGAACGGCCTTGCATCATTTCGTCTCCGCCCGCAAAGACAATATCTTCCGTACCGGATTGCAGCGCGCCGAGTAATGCTTCTTGCGCACCATGATGCCGCAATTTTACATCCAGTCCGGCATCCTGAAAGTATCCTTTTGCTTCCGCAATGTAAAGCGGCGCGAATTGAACATCAGGGATATAAGTTAAACCCACCGTAATTTTCGGCATAGATTGCTGCTGGGAGTTAGCGGATTGACTTTGTGAATTTTTAGTTTGCTGATTGTCGTTTGTGCAGGCACTGAGTTGAAACAGCGCAAGAAATAAAACTGAAACAATTCCGAATAGTTTCTTCATGAAGTTCTTCCTTATCTTCGTATTATTCCCGCTAATTTGAAGCATGATTTCGAAAATGATTTTACCGACGCACATTTTCGGCCATACTTTAGGAAGCGGCAAAACGTACCGCCCGATTTTCAAGGGCACGCAATATGAGATAGATTCCAACTGCCGCTATTGCCAGAAGAATGATTGCAGCGAACATTGCCGGTAAGTCATTTAGATGTTGGGCAGTAATCAGTGTAATCCCTAATCCAATCTGGCCGCCGATAACCATTTCACCTACCACGGCTCCGGTAATAGCTAGTGTGAATCCGGTACGAAGTCCCGCGAGAATATTTGGCCCGGCAAGCGGTATCTCAATGAATAACAGGAGATTAATTCCTCCGGCTCCGTCGAGACGAGCAGCCGCTATCACATCTGAATCAAGAGATCTGATACCGACTGCAGTTCCAATCACTATTGGAAAGATAACGATGATAGCACAAAGCGTAACAATCGGCGCCATCCCGTATCCAATCCAGGTGACTAGCAGCGGCGCAATAGCAACCGCTGGGATTGCCTGTGAGGCAGCCAAATATGGCTCAATTGATGCACTTAAGAATCGCCAATGTGAAATAGCAAGACCAAGCGGAATACCAATACATGCGGCAAGAAGACAACCGAGAAAAGCTTCCAGCATTGTTTGTCCTAATGCGCTTAGAAGATATCCTTCGCGGATTCCGGTGATTAGTCTGAAGAAAACTAATACTGGATCTGGTAATGCGTACTCCCCGATTAATTTGAAACCGACGGCAAGAAACCAAGCAAGAATCGCTAAAAGCCCAAGAAGTAACGGTGCAATCCAGCGAGGTGTACGCAATTTTTCATCCCTTTTGTATTTTCGATATTCTCTTTGCATCAAAAGAGCACCAGGAACGAGAACACAAAAGGACAGACAGAACTTGCGAGCCTGTAAATTCGTGCGCCTCCCATCCGGACTTTTACCGTCGGTAGAGGAATTTCACCTCTTCAGCCAAAAACTAAGAAACTCAGATATTTCTGTAAATTTTTGGGTCGCGGACTTTCACCGCCGGTTCAGATTTTCACTGACCCTGGAGCACTTCTGTACACGGTCAGTATAGACCTTTGCGCAAAAAATTGCATTAATTATTGAATCATATTGCGCATTAACTGGAGACATACGCTAATCTGTGCTGCTGGTAGTCTGTTCCGCACGTTTTAAAATTTATTTCCGGCGAATATTCGCCGGATAGTTTTTGGGTGAAGTACGAATTTAAATATACGTGATGAAATTTTGTGTTCGGCCGTAAAAACCGGCAAAATCGCGATTCCAAAACACTAAATCCGGCAGAGGTGTTCCTTTCAGTAATTTCCGAAAGGAGTATCAAAAACAATGCTGATGTGCGATTGCGCGCAGCGTTTCAATTTCGGCGTAAGCGTCAGCTGCATTATAGACGGCTGATCCGGCAACAAAAGTATCTGCTCCGGCAGCAGCTGCAAGAGCAATCGTATCGCGCGATATTCCGCCATCGACCTGAATCCACACGTCAAGACCAGTTTTCTTCACGGCTTCACGGGTACGAGAGATTTTATGCTGCATTTGCGAAATGAATTTTTGTCCGCCAAATCCTGGTTCAACTGTCATGATTAGAATCATGTCAAATTCATTGAGGATATCAACAAATGGTTCGATTGGAGTGGCAGGTTTTAGTGCAATTCCGGCGCGTGCACCGATTTTGCGTAATTCGCGGGCCAAACGCAGCGGCGCTTGTGCAGCCTCGGCATGAAAAGTGACAGATTCACTGCCGGCTTCTGCATATTGCGGCGCCCAAACATCTGGCTGCGCAATCATCAGGTGGCAATCAAGCGGAAGATTCGTTGTTTTTTAATTGATTCAACGATTGGCAGTCCGAGCGTAAGGTTCGGAACAAAATGGTTATCCATTACGTCAATATGCGCAAAGTCCGCGTTTGAAATCTTTGCAAGTTCTCCGCGTAAATCTGAAAAGTCGCAGTTTAAAATTGACGGATTAATCCGCACGCTCATCCATTTTCCTTTCGATTTATTTACCCGAATCTGTATTTATTTTATTTTCTTAATAACTGCCGCAAACATTGCATCGCTTGCATGCTCATCAGGCCAAAGCTGCAGCATTTCGGTATTGCTTGTAAGCTTCACTTTTGTGAAGCTATTGGCGATTTTCGCAGCATTCAGCAGATGGGCATCTTCACGGCGGGACATAAACTTCGCAATAATCTCATGGGTTTCCGGCAGATATGGAGAACAGGTTGAGTAGAGGAGAATTCCGCCTTTCTGCAGAGCCTTCCAACCCGACTCGAGCAATTCGAGCTGTAATTTTGCTAAATCCAGCGCATCTCCGGCTTCTTTCCGCCAGCGTGCTTCGGGACGGCGGCGGAGTGCACCGATTCCAGTACACGGAGCGTCAATCAGGATCCGGTCGTAGCTTTCGGGTTCTTCTGCACCAATTTCACGCCCGTCTCCCTCCCGTAATGCAACTAAATCAGCCCAAGGATCGATTGCTTGCGATACCAGCCTGAGCCGATGCGGATGGAGTTCATTCGCAAATACTTGCGCTCCGCGCTGTGCAGCGATTGCCGCAATCGTCGCACTCTTACCGCCAGGGCCGGCACACATATCAAGCCAACGACGGTCTGGTGTTTCTACAGCTGCAGCTGTAAAAAGCCGTGAAATCAGCTGCGAACCTTCATCTTGCACCCCGGCAAGCTTGTCTTGTACCGCAAATATCCGTCCCGGATCCCCACGCGTTAATAGCAGCGAGCTGGATATTAATTTTCCGGGCTGATGCGTCATTTTGCCTTTTTCGATATCAAGTTTTAAATCGGAAATTTTGATATCACGGGCAACCAGTGCAACTTCCGACGGAGTATTGTCTGCTTTCAATACAGAAATAATATCTTTTGCGGAACGGCCGTTAGCTTTTAATGAGTTTATCAAACCGCGGACGACCCACTCCGGATGTGAAAACCATTTTGCAAGAAATGCGACCGAACCATAGTTACCGCCGCTTTGTTCACGCACGTACTCGCGCCACTGTGTGAGCGAACGTTCAGATACGCGGCGCAATACCGCATTCACAAAACCGCTTGCACCGCTGCCGATTTCATTTCGCGCAAGCGTCACAGTTTCGTATATTGCGGCATGTGCTGGTGTGCCAAATTCAAGCAGTTGGTGTACCCCCATCCGAAGCAGCACCAGTACCGGCAAATCTATCTCCGAAAGCGGACGGCCGCTGGTGCAGCCAACGATAATTGCATCCCAACGCCCTTGTAAGCGCAAAGTACCATAGCAAAGATTGGTAGCATATGCTGCGTCTTGTTTGCTGAAATTTCCGCGGTTGAGAGATTTTGGAAGAATTAGATTTGCGTATGCATCCTCTGTTGCTACTCGGATTAACACTTCAAATACAAGGCGGCGGGCACGATCTGAAGCTGACTTACCAGGACGCCAGTTGTTTGGGCGGTTATTACTCATTATTTGTTCCGTTTTCTTTTTCCAAGTCGGTCCGCTGCGGCAGATCAAAACGCGGATTTTCTTCACGAATTCCCCGGAGCCAATCGGCAGCATTCATCCATTTTTCCCCGCAGGTGAGATTGTAGTTAGTTCAACTTCTCCATTTCCAGTTGCAACATGTACATTCTTTCCGACGAAATATACGCTGCCTGCCGAATGGGAAGATGCGGGCATAATACTGGGAGAATTCTTTATTTTTACTGCGCCGATTTTCATTCGCATTCCGTTTAACGATGTCCATGATCCTGGTTCGGGAATATACGCATGAATTTGCGATTGCACTTCAGCTGCACTGCATTGCCAATCAATTTGCGCAATTTGTGAATTCAATAAATGTGCATAAGTGCTCTCCCCTGTCTGCTCACGATAGACGGCAGTGCCTGACTCGATTTGGGCAAATGTTTCAAGCATCTGCTGTGCTCCAGATTCGGAAAGCTGTGTTAGTACTTCACCGGCAGTAAGATTATGGTCTAGCGGGAAGCGCGCCGTGCTGAGGATATTTCCGGTATCAAGACCCTTTTCAATTTGGAAGACGCAGGTTCCGATTTCTGTATCACCTGCGGCAATTGCAGCTTGTACTGGAGATGCCCCGCGCCAGCGCGGCAGTAAAGAATAGTGCAGATTTATCCATCCATATTTTGGTATTCGTAAAAGGTTTTCCGGAATTAAAAGTCCGTAAGCTACAACTGCAACAGCGTCGGGAGCAAGATTTGCGATCAGTTCTGCTGCAGAATCATTTTTCAAAGTCCGCGGTGTGTAAACCTCGTATCCCTTTAAAAGTGCGTAATCGTGCACTGGGGAGTTCGTAAGAACCTTCTTCCGTCCCTTCGGAGCTGGTTCGCGTGTGAGAATTCCGATAATATCGTGTTGTTCCGCAAGAGCAGCAAGTGTTGGAATTGCAGTTTCGGGTGTCCCGGCAAAAATTATTCGCAAAATATCTCCTTGGTGTTAGAATCAAATCTATTATAGTGGCGGGTTTCGTCGGATTCGAAGACTTAACGCATTACGATTTATTGAGACGATTCGGTTTACAGTACCAATCGCATTAACATATTGCGGAAGATCCTCCTTATTCGGATGCACGAAGATTCTGAGGATGCCGTCTTTGTGCAGATGCGGACCGAGAATCCGCGCTTTGGGAAGTATATTGTGTATACCGCCGGTAATAAGCGGATCGTTTGGACCGCCAAATTCAAAACTTTCGGAAAAATCATCCTGCCCAGCGAGCTTTGTTTCCATATTTAACTTTGCAGTCTCAAGCTGGAGCAGACCAAGAAAGCGGCGCAAATCAGCCCGCGTCCCCAAAATTTCAAACCAGTCTTCCGCCGGCGGAAGACCGAAATTACTGCGTTCTGTGAAAGCTGCACGCTCCCAATCAGCAAAATCCCATCGTCCAAGGACATCAATCAAATTATTCGGTACATTGCCAACCAACAGGACTTTACCTCCGGCATCGCGAGTTTTGACTAAACGCATCACTTTTGCAGCAGCACGTAAAAACATTAACTCAGCATTGGCATTATCTGCGGCAAGTAAGTACCCGCAGTCAAGGATAATTGCTGCTGAATATCCGGCAGTGTTTTCTGGTTCACTTCCCGGAGTGGCAACAATGATTTGTCCGGGTTTTACTTCTGCCAACCCGGTAATATTCCCAGCCAGATTAATCGATACTCCAGGAAATGCGCGCCCGATTTCAAGTGCAGTACGTTCAGAACCAATCTGACGCAGTTTCAGCTTTCGCCCGCGGCAGTTGCGGCAAACAAAATCACGATCAATAAATCCGCAGCGGACGCATTCAGGCGGCATATTTGGAGCCGAAATCTGTATTTGCCCGCCGCATTTCGGGCACTCTGCCGGTAATCCGCATTGCAGGCAGGAAAGTTTTGGAATATATCCTGCCTTTGGGACAACAATTAAAACTGCACCGCGGAGCAGCCCATCACGCACTATCGCAAAAAGCGAACTTGGCATTCGGCTCCACGGTGAAGATTCATATTTGAATTGGTTTGCCCCAAGCACTTGCGGCACTAGATGTTTTCGCGCAATCAATTCCGGCTGCACAATAAGTTGCTGAGTTTTTGTTTCGCGGGAATAGCGTCTGCTATTGCCGCGGGAATCATGTTTCTAGAAATATCTTTGAGCAAACCAACACTTGCGATACTTGGACCAAAGCTGACAACACAAAATTGGGCATGTTCGATTTTGGCACGGGCAGCAAGAACATCACGAGCATTGATATAAGGATTTCGCCGTTCATGGTATGCCGAGTGGGAGTCGTCAAATTGAATAATTAAACGAAGCTGCTTCAGCGGCGCCCAGATTGCACTGCGCGTGCCGACAATAATTTTGGTATGTCCGGCGAGTGCTGAAAGAAACTGCGAATAACGTGTTGCATGATTATTTTCGGAAGTCCATTGCGCTATTGAAAGCAGTGGAAAAATTTTTCGAAGTTTATTCGCAATGCGTGCGGCTTCACGGGGCGTTGGCGCAAGCAAAAGTACCGATTCATCTCTCTCGAGAATCTGCTGAATCCGAATCACGAAAATCTCTACATCATGCCCTGGGAGCGGATGTACAAGTTTAATATTTTCTGCAGTATCAAGGTTTATCGGAGTAAGCGAATCTATGTTTTCATATTCTTGCGGTGCCGAAAACGAACTCACAATTTGTGTATTTATTCGTGCCGGTTCCGGCAGTGCGGAAAAATCTTTTTCTGCACGCGCATGACGCTGCGGAACGGCAAGCGGGAAAAAATCAGCAATTGGAGCAATATATTCTTTGCTTAATTGTTCAAGCAAAACACGAATCTGCGGCTGCAACACCGGGATATTCGAAACAACAGCAGAAATTGGACGAAGCTTTCCGGCGGTGGCTGCAGTGTCTGTTCGTTCGACCACAAAACCTTCAATTTTCCGACTGCCTAACTGCACTTTTACCCGGCATCCTGCCTGCAAATGAGCGAATTGTTCGGGTATTTCATAATCAAACAGCTGGCTCATATGCGGTACCGGCAAATTGAGATAAATCCGCGCAACAGGATTCACTACTGCAGAGTCAATGTTTATCGGAACAGGATTGACGCTAAGCAGCTCATCCTGCGCAGAATAACTGGGCAAGACGTCAAAAAGTGAATCAGCGAAAGAATCTTTTTTGGTTCCATATATCTATTGAATCATGCCCTATGGGTGAAAATATCTTGCCTTTTCAAATATACCGGTAAAACTGTATGCCGACGGCAATAATCCCGTTCAGAAAATCCGAACGGGATTCGGCGGCGCAAAATCTGCTCCAATGCTAAAGCGCAGCAAGCAAATCTGCTACGCAATCGGTGCGTTCCCAAGTAAACTCCGGAAGTTCGCGGCCAAAATGCCCGTAAGCTGCAGTTTTTGAATAAATCGGACGCAGTAATTCAAGGCGTGAAATAATCGCTGCAGGGCGTAAATCAAATACTTTTTTCACAGCATTTTCGATACGCGCAAGCGGATACTTTTCAGTACCGAACGTTTCCACACGCACCGAGACTGGGTGCGCTCGTCCAATCGCGTATGCTACCTGAATTTCACAGCGGTCAGCCAGACCGGCAGCAACTACATTCTTTGCAATCCACCGTGCGGCATAGGCAGCTGACCGATCAACTTTCGACGGATCTTTTCCGGAGAACGCGCCGCCGCCGTGACGTGCCATACCGCCGTAAGTATCAACAATTATCTTTCGTCCAGTCAGCCCAGCATCTCCCATCGGACCGCCAATTACAAATCGTCCAGAAGGATTAACCAAAAGCTGCGGCGGCTGCGGTAAATAGTCGGCTGCTTCAGCTGCAAGCACTGGATCAACAACATGTTCTTTGACCATGGCTGCCAGTTCATCTTGCTGCAGTTCGGCATCGTGCTGCGTTGAAATCACAATGGTGTCTACTGATACAGGCACACCGCCGCGATACGAAACTGTAACTTGTGTTTTTCCGTCCGGACGTAATCCGGATACTTCCCCACTCTTCCGGACAGCAGCAAGACGTTCAGCCAAGCGATGTGAAAGATGAATCGGCAGCGGCATCAGCACTGATGTTTCGTTAGCTGCATATCCAAACATTAAACCCTGATCGCCAGCACCTTGCAGGTCAAAATCTTCAAGTGTTCTGGCACTGCCGCTTCGTGCTTCAAGAGAATTTACAACTCCGCCGGCAATATCGGGAGACTGCGAACCAATCGAAACTGAAATCCCGCACGAACCTGCATCAAAACCGATTTTTGAAGAAGTATATCCGATATCAGTAAGCACACTGCGAATAATATCTGGAATTTCAACATAAGCGGTGGTGGTAACTTCACCTGCCACGTGAACAAGCCCGGTAGTGGCAAGGGATTCTACTGCTACGTGCGCAAACGGATCTTGTGCCAGGATTGCATCAAGAATTGCATCAGAAATACGATCGCAAACCTTGTCCGGGTGACCTTCTGTCACTGACTCGGAAGTGAATGCTTGAATACTCAAAATAAACTCGCTTTATATTAGATTATGCAGCTACAGAAATTCACTGCAATGACTTGTTGGATTAACTCGGCTCTATTCTAATCATTTCTCAAAAATGAAGATAGTCTAGCCTAACGATTTAATATTTTCTCACTTATCAGGCGTGCCAAATTTTTCGCCGCATGAGTTTTGCTGCCGCTGATAACACTTTGTGCTTCACCCATGTTATTTACCACGAAAAGGACAGTATCAACGTTTCCAAATCCGTCATTTACCCCGACCTGGTTTATTACTAGGAAATCGGCTCCTTTTCGAAGTGCCTTTTCAAGTCCAAGTTCATAAAAGTTCTTTTCGGCGCTGCCGGTTTCCGCTGCGAATCCGACAATCACTTGTTCTTTGCGGTTCTTGCGCGATTCCACCAAAATCCGAAGAATGTCTGGGTTCGGCTCAAGCTCAAGCGTCAATTTCCCGCTGCGTTTAATTTTCGTATTGCTGCGATTTTTCACACGATAATCTGCAACAGCAGCAGCCATAATCACCGCATCGGCATTTTCCGCGAAATACATTATTTTTTCCTGCAGCTGTCTTGCCGTAACTACCGGAATAATTTCGACGGATCCGCGGCAATCATTTCCATTTTGCGGAGAAAAATCTGCCGCCGATGCGAAAATATCTTGTGAAATATTTGCAGCTACCAAATTTACCTGTGCGCCAAGCGCGGCGAATTCTTGTGCAAGTTTCACCGCCATTGTGCCAGTTGAACGGTTTCCAATATACCGAACCGGATCGATTTCCTCGTGTGTTCCGCCGCCGCTGAGAAGAATTTTTTTCCCGCTAAAATCGGTTCAGAATCATGATTTGTTAAATCTGCTGCAGATTCATCCGGAGTCAGCAGTTCTTTTACACGCAGGAAAATATCTTCAGGTTCGCTCATCCTGCCAAGACCGGAATCCGTACCAGTTAGCTGCCCGCTTTCCGGACCGATAAATTGAAATCCGCGGGACTTTAAAACGGAAATATTTTCCATCGTTGCAGGATTGTTCCACATTTCAGTATGCATCGCCGGAGCGAGCAATATTGGGCAGCGGGCAGCGAGTACAGTGCTGCATAAGAGATTGTCAGCAATACCGGCACGAAGTTTGGCAACCGTATTTGCGGTAATTGGTGCAATAACAATTAAATCTGCCTGCTGCCCAAAACGTACGTGTGTAACGTCCGCTGCATTTTCCGCGGTACCGAGATAGACCTGGTTGCCGCTAATTGCCTCCCATGTAGTTTTTCCGACCATTTCAAGGGCGGATTGAGTCGGAATTACATGGACTTCAATACCCGCTTTCCGCAGTAGGCGCACAAGCGTAACACTCTTATACGCAGCAATTCCGCCAGTTACACCTAATACTACCTGCAGCGGACGGCTGCGCCCGACGGCACTAATCTGATTTGCGAAAAATCCCATTTAAACCTACGTTACGGTTGCCGATATTATCGCGGTTGAATTGAAACTAAGCCGGAATATCCAAAATCGTAAATTTTGTCGAATTATGCTTCGTCTGCGAAGTGTTTTTCCAGTTTATCTGCAACGATTTCTTCGAGTGCGACAGAAAGCGGTTTATCTTCCGGAGTAACCGCAATAAGCGGACCAACTTCAGTAATATTTCCGTCGCCGGATTTCATTTCTTGGCGGTAAGCATTAATTTGCCGCGCACGTGCAGCACCATAAACTGCGAGTTCGTACTTTGACTCTACACGGGCAAGAAGCTCGTCAATTGCAGGTTTGGTAATTCCCTCTGGATTTGCTGATGTACCGAACATTCATCCCTCTCAAGTTTGTTGTCAATCATTGCTGACGGCAATAGTTTCGATAGCTTTATCTTATATCGGTATCTATTAACCAAGCAGACGCAACTATCTGCAAAGTTCAATACTACCGAGCATCTGCAATGATTTGCAGAATCTTAGCGGTGGCATTAGCCACTGTGTCATTTATGACCACATAATCAAATTCATTTTGCGCTGCAATCTCGCATTTTGCAGTGTTTAGCCGGCGTTCTTGTTCTTCACAAGATTCAGTAGCGCGTCCAACCAACCGCGATTTTAATTCTTCCCACGATGGCGGCGCCACGAAAATTTGGGGAACATCCGGCATTGATTTGCGAACCTGCCGTGCACCTGCAAGATCAAGTTCGAGAATCACTGTTTTTCCTGCCGCTATTGCTTCATAAACGGGAACTGCAGGTGTGCCGTAACGGTTAATCTTGTGTACTGTGGCCCATTCAAGCATCTGTTTTGCTGCAACTAATGCCGAAAATTCATCTTCACTTAAAAAATAGTAATGTTTTCCATTTATTTCACCTGGACGGGCATCACGAGTGGTTGCTGAAACTGAGTACCATGCGTGATCAAGGCGGGTTAGCACCTCTTTGAGGATTGTTCCCTTACCGACTGCTGTCGGCCCGCAGATTACAAATATTCGCCCGGAATATGTGCTGCTATTTGGGATGCTGATGGATTGCTGCGCGTTAAGCAGTTTCTTGAAGAAAGGGTTTTCCGTCATGCGTCAATTATCTAACTCTCGTCTTTTCCTGCAAAACTAAAAGGACGCGAGAGAAATCTCAAAATAGGATATAAGCAACGATGAAGCTCGGCATTAAGCATCTCCGAGCTTCATCAAAAAGGTACTTTCCAAAGGAGCGTATTTGGATTTAAGAAGAATCAGGCGTGTTAACCAAAAATCTTTATCAACTCTTCGGCTTGGTGCGGACCAAGACCAGCAACTCGCCGCGATTCAGAAATTCCGATTCTTTCCATAATCGCAGTTGCTTTCGCCACCCCAATCCCAGGAAGCGAAGTGAGAAGTGCGCTAACTTTGAGTTTCCCGGCTACGGGGCTGTCTTTGCCTGCGCCAAGAACCTCCGATAATTTCAGATTTCCATCTTTTAAATCTTTCTTCAAACGAGCGCGTTCTTTTCGGACGGCAGCAGCTTTTTCAAGGGCTGCTTTACGCTGTTCATCAGATAATTTCGGGAGTACCATTGTGCTTTCCTCCTGTTAAACAAGTGGCTTTGCAGCTGCCGATATCGGCAGCTGCATATAACTATACTTTAACGTTAAAGCTTTTATTTTGCGGATGTTTCCACATAAAATTCAAAAGTAATTTGCGTAAGGTTAAAGAAATATACTGTGTACAGAGCCGAAAGGCCTAGAATTTGTAACAGAATAGCCACAAATTTTTCGGCATAATGTCTGTTACGAAAAATTTGCGGCTGCAGCAACTCTGAGAAACAGATTTAAAGCTGCGTATGACAAAAGCTAGTCAATGTTATCTGAATTATTTGCCAGTTCCATTAATGCGTGAGAATCTGCTGCTTCGATTTGAGCTGCGGATGAATTATTTGTTTCGCCTTGATATTCAGCTCGGATATCTTGAATCAGCAAATCTTCGCGCACACCATTACCGGAGGTTTCAAGTGCACGGATTTCATTAATCCGATTCAACACGCCCATCGTAAAACTGATCGCTTTTTCAGTTGAAAAATCACGCGCAAGACCGGAAATCTCTTTCACAATCACCGGCACGTCGACGGATAAAAACATCAACTCAGTAGCGCCAATCCGCAAAAGATTCCGATCCACCGCACTCATGCGATTTAATGCCCAAGCCGGAGAAGCAGCTTCAATCATTGAATCTACATCATCAGCCCACTTCGCATAGGTTTCAACAATTTTTACGCCGTACTCTTTGATCGGCTGCTGTGCGGTTGAAATACTGCGGCGCTGACTAAGCAAATCAAGCAGACCGGATTCGAGGATATCCTTTGTGTCTGCTTCAAATAACACATCTAACGCACGCTGGCGCTGAAGCGAACGGCCTTTCCGTTTAGAATCGCGGTAATTGCGATATTCTGCCACTTTGTTGCTTCCAATTCTGATTGTTCGTGAATAGTAAATCGTTTCTATTCGGAATATCTGAAAATTTTCGTAAAGAAAAACGGGAAACTAACGCGGCCGATACAAAACAGTTTTCACATCTGTTATATCGGCCACGCAGTTCGAAAAAATTATGCGCGGTTAATATATTCACCGGTGCGGGTATCAACTTTCAGTTTATCGCCTTCATTTACAAAGAGCGGTACCTGAATTTCATAACCGGTTTCCAAAGTCGCCGGTTTGGTGCCAGCATTGGAACGATCCCCTGCAGACCCGGTTCAGTGTGCGCTACCTCAAGAATAACTGAAGAAGGAAGTTCAATAAAAAGTACTGTCCCTTCATTCGTCGCCACCACTACGTTCTGATTTTCAAGCATGAAATGTGAAGCGCCGCCTACGACTTCAGCTGAAATCGGGAGCTGCTCGTACGATTCGAGATCCATGAAAATAAAATCTTGACCGTCGTTGTAAAGGTACTGCATATCCCGACGATCAACTGTGGCTGTTTCGACTTTTACACCAGCGTTGAAAGTCTTATCAACATTCTTTCCAGAAAGCACATTCTTCAGTTTGGTCCGCACAAATGCCGGGCCTTTCCCTGGCTTTACGTGCTGGAATTCCACAACCTGCCAAAGCTGGCTGTCAATCTTCAAAACCATCCCATTTTTCAAATCGTTGGTTGTTGCCATGATATTACCTAACCTTTTCGCTGCCATAAATTCCAAAGAATCTGCTGGCATTGTTACCCGTTAAAATATAACTCCCATCCAAGAATAGCGAATGGCTGCCGGTGTGCGCTTATCGAGACTTAAAGTGAGTGACGTTTAACTATTAGTACGTTAAACCTGATCCGCATTGCGATTCATATCGTCGTTCCAAGCCTGCAGGGTCATATCTGTTCCAGCAGTGATTGCTGCAGCAGACGTATCTGCAGCTGCTGTGCTAATAGCCTGCGTTATCGGTACAGCAAAAGTACTGTTCCTGCGAACAGCGCCATAATTTTGCTGCTGATTAATGTTCGCAATTTTTTTGTTTTAGTTTGCGATGTTTTCCCCTAAGCACTCGGGATGCGGCAGCGGTTTCTTTGTCAAACGCGAAATTAACGGTATGTACTCGGAAAACAATTTGCGGTATCACGGACTTTAGTGGGATGCTAAAATTTCCGCTGCAATTTTACTTGGAACAAAATCGCTGGTCGTATCAACGTAAGTTGGATGAAATATCTTAACCGCATTAGCAAAATCAGCAACCTGCTCACGCAGAATTCGTCTGGGCATCAACAATCCGTTTCCGCCGCCAAACAAATGATTGCGAACTATCAGCTTTGAAATATCAGCATTTAATACGGTAAGGCTGACGGATGCTGCGGTAAGTTTGGATGCAAGTATTGAGCTGCTTTCCGGACACAAACGTTCTAGAAAAGCGATGGCGGGAACCAAAATAACATATTGGATCTTCTTGTCTGCACGATACGTGTCTGCAGTATTTATATCGCGATTTTGTAAATCGCAGCTGCAGTGATAAGTTTCGATATCGGTAAAAAGTGCTTGCAGTATTCGGGCCATACCTGCATCAAACAATTCATAATTTCCGGTTTCAACCGCACACTTCAGACTTGAATCAGCGTCTGAATGCGCTGTTAACCCGGCGGCGTCTGCCGCCATCAAGCCGAGTTCTTGAAAGGCGAAAGCGACTTCGTTTCCACCGGCACCGGGAGCACCCGTGAGAATTATGACTTGCGGTTTTTGAGATGTCATTTATCTTGCTTCAATTTTCTAGCGTGAAATTTAGTTATCTGAGCGGGATACGTGTGCAGTGACTTCACTGGTCCGCAGCTGGTTTCAATTAGTTTCAATGCCGACGGCAGAAAATGCTTGCGTCAGAATTTGTGTATCTGGCTTATCGAGAATCAGCGGTTTGCCAATATCTTCAAGCACCACAAAGCGAAGGCGGGAGCGGCGAATTTTCTTATCAGATCCCATCAAATCATGAAGCTGTTTGCAATTTCCCTTTGGATAATCCACCGGTAAACCGAGTGCGAGAAATGCATCATGGTGTAATTTGGTGAACCCATTTTCTGCAATTCCCGCAGCTTCTGCTAATGCGGCAGCGAATACGCATCCGATTGCAACAGCTTCTCCATGCCGATATTGATAGTCTTCGGCGCGTTCAATTGCGTGGGCAAGCGTATGCCCGTAGTTCAGAATTTCGCGCAACCCGCTTTCGCGAAAATCTTGTGAGACGACATTCGCCTTCACCTGCACCGCGCGGTAAATTACTTCTGCAAGCCCCGGATTTTGCCAATCCAAAATTTTCCGGCCATGCATTGCAACCAGCTGCAGGATTTCACGGTCTTGGATGAAACCGCATTTCACCACTTCCCCCATTCCGGCGCGCAGCTCTGCAGCCGGCAATGTGGCGAGAGTATCAAGATCGCAATACACGCCGACCGGCGGATAGAAAGATCCGGCAAGATTTTTCCCGGTCTCAGTATTGATACCTGTTTTCCCGCCGACGGCAGCGTCAACCATTCCCAGGAGCGTCGTCGGGACATGGATTACATCCACGCCGCGGAGCCATGTTGCAGCTACGAACCCGCCGAAATCGGTAGTTGCTCCGCCGCCGACAGTAATAATAAGTCCGTCGCGGCCAAGATGATTTGTCCCTGCGTGCTCCCATGCTTTTGCAAGCACGTTGACATTTTTGCAGCTTCACCAGCAGGTACCGCAAATTTGCTGGTCTGTACATCGCAAATTTGCAAGCTTTGCGCAATCTCAAAGGCGAACTCTTGTACATCCGGTGAATAAATCACCATTGCTGCGGGATAATTTTGTGCTTGGGCAATTATTGATGCTTTTAGGTGATGCCCAATATACACAGTATATTGCTGCTCTCCGCTGACAGTTACTTTTTGCGGAGGCGACTGAATCGTGGCAAGCGCATCATCAACTACTGAAAATACTGGTTCTTGATTCGAAATCAGCACTTCATGAGCAAGCTGCCGATACAGCGGAAGACGTGTTTGGCGTAATCCGGCGAGCTTTGCTTCCACATCGTCGGCGAGAATCGGACGAATATTGGGAGAGTTACGCAGCCGCGCTGCGAGTACTTTGTCTTCTGCTTCAATCAAAATCACGCGCTGATTTCGTAATGCTTTACGGGTTTTTTCCGTGGTGACGGCGCCGCCGCCGAGCGAGATTACACCGGTAAAGTTACGCAGTGCGTCTGCAATCACTTCCGCTTCAAGCTGCCGAAACGCAGCCTCTCCGTCTTGGGCGAAAATATCTTCAATACTTTTTCCCGCCCGTTCTTCAATCAGCCAGTCGGTATCGGTGAAATCTACGCCAAGCCTGCGAGCGACACGTTTGCCGACAGCAGATTTCCCGACCCCCGGCATTCCAATAAAAACTGCTTTCGGAAATGTCATCAGCGCCGCTCCTTCGGAATTGTATGCAAAAACGCCTTGAGATTATGGCGTGTTTCGCTAATGGAATCTCCGCCGAATTTATCGTTGAGCGCGCGTGCGAGAACAAGCGCAAGCATTGCTTCGCCGATTACCGCGCCGGGAACGACAGCTGTTGTATCGGAACGCTGGTGGAGAGCTGCGGCTGCCGCGCCTGTCTCAATATCGATGGTCCGAAGCGCATGCGGAACTGTGGAAATTGGTTTGTATGCGAGCCGTACTATTATCGGCTCACCGTTACTCATTCCGCCTTCAATTCCGCCGGCGCGATTTGTTTCCCGCAAAATTGGTTTCTGCGGAACGCTGATATCGCGCAGAATTTCATCATGTGCCTGGCTGCCGCGCCTGCCTGCCGTCGTAAATCCATCTCCGATTTCTACACCTTTCACGGCTTGAATTGACATCATTGCACCTGCAATTTGCGCATCAAGGCGAAGCTGATTATCGGTATAGGTACCTAGTGCTTGCGGCACATTAAATGCGATTACTTCCGCTACTCCGCCGAGGGTGTCGCCGTCGTGTTTTGCTGCGTCAATTTCGTTGATAAAAGCTGTTTCCACAGCAGTATCAAGCGTTCGTACTGCAGATTGATCAAGTGCGATGAAATCTTTCGGAGTAAAGTTGGTCCGCACAGATTCAGGCGCTTTTACGCTGCCGATCTGAATTACTTGTGATCCGATTTCAATACCCGCAGCCTGTCTGAGATATGCTTTTGCAACTGCGCCAAGTGCGGCCCGGGCTGCAGTTTCGCGCGCAGAGGCGCGTTCAAGGACATTGCGTGCGTCGGAAAAACCGAATTTGTTCATTCCCACAAGATCGGCATGCCCGGGACGCGGCTTGGTGAGCTTTTTGTTTCGCGCAATTTCACGTTCATCTCCGATACCGGCATTAACCAATAAGTCTTTCGGATCTACCGGATCTGCGCTCATCACAGTTTCCCATTTTTGCCATTCTGAATTCCGGATAATCAGCGAAATCGGTGATCCAAGTGTTTTCCCATGGCGTAACCCTGAGACCACTTCCAGCAGATCTTCTTCAAACTTCTGCCGGCTTCCCCGCCCGTATCCGCGGCGGCGGCGAGCCAGTTCAGATGAAATTTCGGTACTGGTAATTTCTACGCCTGCGGGGATTCCTTCAATTAAGGCGACAAGCGCTGCGCCATGCGATTCTCCAGCGGTACTCCAACTTATCATGTTTCGATTTTGCCATGTATATGTTACGTTTGCGCAATCGAACCAAATAATGTCAGGAATGCCGAGATTACAATCGCAAGTCCCATCGGCGCACTGTGTGCGGAATAAAGTCTTGCGGAAATATTTATTTGATCAGATTTTGCGTTGCTTTGACTTTGGTTTAAATAAAATTTCTCTATTCGGGCAGGCAGCGGAAATGGTTTTGCGTCAGTTTTAACTATGTGCTCAATGTACTCGAATACAGCAAGAATCATAAAAAGTAACAGCATTCCGCATCCCGATAGTACAAGTGCAAAAAGTGCGAGCGTCGGTGATTGGAGTGCACACAAATAACTTGTAATCATGATAATGCGGTAATCTCCCCGTCCGAGTAAAAATTCGTTTTTGCCGGCATTGTGCCGAAAGCGGATGAACCCTGATTGCGTACACCAAAGGAGCAGCAAAATTAAAGCTGCAGCAGCTATTGCTGCGAAAATCTGATAGCTGGTGAGGATTGAAGAATACCAGAGTACGGCAGTTCCGATTACGGCAATAAAAGCAGCAAAATGCGTGAGCGGGCGGTATAGATAACCAGTTATCGCATCATAAAGTGAATTTGCGAAAAGCGGCAGAATTACTGCAATAACGAAAACTATTAGTGAAATATTTTCCATAGCACAAAACTATGCTCATCACACAATTCTGTGCACCCATTAAATCTATTGCTGTGGAAATATCGGAAAATTGTGGAGAATAATTCCAAGAGTTTTGATTTTCCGTTATTGTGAGCTGTTTTTCGCCGTAAGTGCTTGGTTCAGTGCTTTGCGCATTGCACTGATATCGGGTGTTTTCCCAGTAAAAGGCGTGCCTGATCAATGGCTTGATGTAAAAGCATTAACCATCCTGGGACTACCGTTCCTCCGTGTTTGGTCCAGACTTGCATTAGCTGAGTTGGATTCGGCTCATAAACCACGTCAAGAAGAATCTTTTCAGCGAGTGCAGTTTCCGGAGACGGCGTATTTGAAAGAAGTTCTGCAAGCTGCTCTGCTGCCGAATCTGCAGCGCCAGCGGGCAAAGTTGAAATCACAAGTTCACTGTGCGACATCGTCTTCACGCAATTTTCACTTGCAATATGCTGATAGTTAAGGTCGAGATGTAGACGGTGCGCCGCAGCAAACACAGTATTCGGGCCGGCGGATTTGCGGGCACACACAGTCACCTGCTGCGCGCCAAGCTGAATTACTGCCGCTAGTGCCGACGAAGCCGTCGCTCCGGATCCAAGAATCGCAGCTGTTGGAAAATTTCGCTGCGCCGCCAGCTTCCGGGAAGAATCAACTGATATTGAATTCCGGTTCGGTTCGGCAGAATTTGCGTCGAAAACGCTATCGGTAACTTCACGGATTGCATTCACAATTCCCGCAACATCAGTATTGAATGCGACGCTCATCCGTGTTTTCGGTCCGGTGGGCTGAAATACAATCGTGTTCGCTGCGCCAACTGACTTTGCAAGTCCGTCGACAATATCTGCGGTTTGGACTGCCGCAAACTTGAAAGGCATGGTAACTGCAAGCCCAATCCAGGATGTATCCCGCGAATTTAAATATTCGGCAAACTTACCTTGTTCAAGGTGTTCCCGGATAAAATATGGCGCGCCCCAACCGGCAGTATGCAGCTGCGGGGAAAGCGAATGTGAAATTGGGTTTCCGACGACGGCAGCCTTTTTCACAGTTTTACCAGTTTGTGCAGACATATAACCCTAAAATTGAATGTTGGCAATACGGTAATTGCGGCAGCAAGGAGCAGCAAAGGAAACTTAACTGCGGTTCGCTTCGTACCAATCTCTGAACTCGGCTACATACTTGCTGTGTTCTTCGTAGGTTGAAGAAAACTTGGTTTCACCAGTATTAAGGTTAACAGTTACAAAGTAAAGCCAATCGCCTTCAGCCGGATTCATTGCACCGGCAATTGCTTTTGCAGACGGTGTAGAAATCGGACCGGGAGGCAAACCTTTATACATATGGGTATTGTATGGAGTATCTGTTGCTAAATCAGCTGCAGACGCCACAGCGGACGATTTATTCAAACCGTACATTAAAGTTGATTCCATCTGTAACTTACCGTGTGTCTGAACAGTATCAACCAGACGATTCTCAATAACCCGGGCAACTTTCGCATACTCATCCGGGTAGCTGACTTCGCGTTGCGCAATAGAAGCTACGATTAAAGTCCGTTCCCACTTGTCCCTGCTCAAACCAAGTTTTTCGAGTTCTTTTACTCGATGTGCCACCATCAGCTGCAGCGCTTCTGCGGCAGTGGTATCCGGTGACAATTCGTAAGTCAATGGAGCAATCCAGCCCTCAATATCCCCTTTTGCCTCCGGCGGCAAGTTAATCGCAGCAGAATCTTCCGCAGTTTTTGCAATTTCATCCGCACTGATCTGCAACACATTTGCAAGGCGTTCAAAGACTTGTGTTTTCCGGAATCCTTCCGGAATTGTGACACGCAGTTCAGCTTTGCTTGCCGGATCGAGTAAAGCCGATACCGCATTCACTCCGGACATTTTTAGCTGAATTTTGAAAGTACCTGCCTGGATTGAGTTTGCACGCGGATTGTTTTTGAATGCTTCAGTAAATGCGCGCGCAGAAGCAACTACATCTTTTTCCGCAAGGATCTTCCCGATTTCAGTTCCGGAAGCATCTTTTGGAATTTCAATAATTACTTCAGTTCCATTGCCTTTCCCCTGATAGTCTTCATATTTTGGTCCGGTAATTATTGTTGTGATTCGCGGCCAAACAATCACAAGCGCCATTACGATAAGCAGAATTGCGAAAAGTGAAATTATTGCAGCAAGATACCGGTTTCCGCCTTGTGAGCGTTTCTTCTGCGGATTTCCGTGAAGCGAACGCCGCCCGTCGCTATCCTGAAAAATTTGTGTCAATGGAGTCTTGCCCTTCTAGCCGATACTAATCGAGATTAGCTTCCGCGAATCTTCTATATAACAGTTTTATAACACAACCAGCGGTACTTTCGGAGTTTTTTCGGTGTGATATTTATTCGGTACGAATCTATATCAACATCTGGCAAAAGTGCAATAATCGAATCTGTTTTAATCCAGTGTAAGTTATTTTCGAGCAGGAAACGGAATTGCAGTTTAATGAATGCGCCGCCGGACACTACAGTGTTTTACCGGGAATTTTCCCAGTAGCACGCTCTTGGGAAAAAGCATTTTCAAGAATTACGACGGCTGCTTGCTGATCAACCACGTCACGATGATGCTTTCTCCGCCTGCCCGCCTGCAATAACTGCTGATGTGCAGTTACTGTGGTGAGCCGCTCGTCAATCATTCGAATTTCCGGCGAAAATCCGAAGAATTTGTTTTCAATCATTCGTAAGAGCCGCATTGCCCATCTGCGCGCATCTTTTGCATTTTTCCCTTCACTGCCATCCATATTTAGCGGCAAACCGACATAAATTTCAAGCACATTAAATGTTTCCAGCAATCCGAGAACTCCGGTAAAATCCCCATTTTCTCTGGGAAAAGTAGCAACAGGAAGCGCCATTATTCCGTCGCTGTCGCTGCGGGCTACACCCACTCGTGCAAGACCGACATCAACAGCAATACGCACACCAGGACGCACCGGATAGCTTTGCGGTAAATTGCGAAGCTCATCAGGTGCGTCCTGGGGCGGGAAACTATTCAAAGTATTTTATCCAATTCAGTTTCGATGATTGCAAACTTATAGTTGCGAACTGCCGCGATAGCCGCACGCAAAGAATCTGAAACAGAATCAGTTTGCGACAGCATCTCTAATTTCGTTCATTGCAGCTGCGATTTTTGCAGTGTCTTGTCCCCCGCCTTGCGCCATATCGTCTCGGCCGCCGCCGCCGCCGCCGAGAACCTTTGCAGCGAGCGAAACAAGCGCACCTGCCTTTATCCCGTTATCGCGGGCAGCCTGAGTAGCAGCAACAACGACAAGCGGACGGCCTTTTGCAATACCGAATATTGATACCACTCCAGCAGCCGCGCCAAGACTCATCCGAATTTCAGCGGCAGCATTGCGAAGCTCGTCGACAGCTGCAACTTCTCCGAAATTATGCTGCACAAATTTTGTTCCGTTAAGCGTTTGCGCATTTTCCAGCAGCGCCTTAAACGAAGCCGCAATCTTCTCTTGCCGCAGTTTTGCAATCTCCTTTTCAGCAGCTTTCAGCTTGCCGATAAGTGCATCAATATGTTCCGGAAGTTCTTCAGTACGAACATGCGTCAAGGTGCCCAACTGGTTCAAAATTGCACGTTCTTTCGCACCTGCAGCATATGCTCCCACACCTACAAGTGCTTCAATTCGGCGCACACCTGAACCAATCGAAGATTCACCAAGCAATGTCACAAGCCCCAACTCGCCCGAATTTTTCACGTGAGTACCTGCACACAGTTCGCGGCTCCAAGTATCGCCAATGGAAACCATACGCACATCTTTGCCGTATTTCTCACCAAATAGTGCCATCGCCCCAGCTGCTTTTGCGTCATCTAAACTCATAATTTGATCGGTAACTTCAAGATTTTCCTGTAAGCGATCATTTACCCGAGCTTCAATCGAGCCAAGCACATCCGCTGGGATTTGCTGACCATGGCGGAAATCGAAACGCAGCCGTGACGGAGCGTTCTCCGAACCTGCCTGAGTTGCCTGCTCACCAAGGTGTTCATGCAATGCCTTGTGAATCATATGTGTCGCAGTGTGCGCACGAGCAATCTGGGCACGGCGTGCAGCGTCAATTTGCGCATGTACAGTATCGTCAAGTGCCACACTGCCTTCAGTAAGGGTACCGCGATGCACAAACAAGCCTTTTACCGGCATTTGCACGTCGTTTACGTCAATCATTCCCCGCCGGCTACGGAAATCGTGCCGTGATCAGCGAGCTGCCCGCCTTGCTCTGCCCAGAATGGCGTAGCATCAAGCACAAGATCCACTTCAGCTGGTGCTTGCACCGCCGGAACAGAATTGCCGTCGAGTAAAATTCCAAGCACTTTAGCTTCAGCTGCAGTTTCAGTGTAACCAAGGAAGTTTGTTTTTCCGCCGGATTTTTCCTGCAGTTCGTGATAGACAGTTGCATCTACGTGTCCGGTCTTTTTGCTTGCGCATCAGCGCGGGCACGATCTTTTGCTCCTGCATCAGCGCGCGGAACTGTTTTTCATCGACTTTAATCCCCTGCTCGGCAGCCATTTCAAGAGTGATGTCGATTGGGAAACCGTAGGTATCGTGAAGTGTGAATGCGTCTTCACCTGGGAGCACTTTCGATCCGAGTTTTGCCTTCGCCACGGCAAGATCAAAAATCTGCGTACCGGCAGAAAGCGTGCGCCGGAATGCTTCTTCTTCCTGGTATGCGATTTCGGAAATTCGCGTAAAGTCTTGCTCCACCTCAGGATAGGTTTCTTTCATCGCATTCATCGAAGCTGGAAGCAATTGCGGCAGCGCAGTTTCATCCACCCCAAGCAAACGCATTGAACGCACTGAGCGGCGAATCAGGCGGCGCAGCACGTATCCGCGGCCGTCATTACCTGGGCGGACCCCGTCGCCAATGAGCATTAGCGAAGAACGCACATGATCGGCAATCAAACGCATCAGCACATCATCTGATTCTTTTGCACCGTACTTCTTTCCGGAAAGTTCTTCAGCAGCTGCAATCACCGGATAAACCTGGTCAGTTTCATACATATTGGCTTTGTTTTGCAGCAGGAATGCAATCCGCTCAAGTCCGGCACCTGTATCAATTGCAGTCTGATCAAGGCGGCCAAGGAGCGGAAAATCTTTTCCTTCACCCTCACCGCGCATAAATTCATCGAACACAAGATTCCAGATTTCGAGGTAACGATCCCCGCCCGGATCTACAGTGCCGCCGACGGCTTCCGGCCCAAATTCCGGTCCGCGGTCATAATGGATTTCGGCACATGGCCCAGCAGGACCGGGCTGACCGGTAGACCAGAAAATTTCTTCCCGCTTCAGCTTGACAATATGTTTTGGATCCAGACCAATCTTTTTGTCAGCTCATCATATGCGACGCCGTCTTCTTCCCAAATCGTCACCCAAAGCCGATCGCCGTCTAAGCCGTATCCGCCGTCTTTCAAATCTGCGGTGAGCAAACCGAAAGCTAAATCAATCGCTCCTTCTTTGAAATAATCACCGAAAGAGAAATTGCCGCACATTTGGAAGAAAGTGCCGTGGCGGGTAGTACGCCCGACGTTATCGATATCATTAGTGCGAATACATTTTTGTACAGACGCAGCACGCGGGAACGGTGCTGGTTCAGTGCCGACGATATATGGAATAAATGGCACCATCCCAGCGATTGTGAAAAGAATCGATGGATCTGGAGAGACCAGCGGCACGCTCGGCACGATTTCGTGATCGTGTTTGCGGAAATATTCGAGCCAACGATTTCTAATTTCTGCACTGCGCATTTCTTTGTATCCTCGTAATTTAATAATTCAAATTCGTTTCGCCGATTATTTCGATTGTTTACGTCAATATATATCGGTTAAATGATTTTAGAAGTCTAGTCGGTTTATTTTACGTTTAATTCTTGCATTTGTAATAACTAAACCAGCAATTTAACATTTGGAAGCAAAACCAGCCTTGCGGCATATTTATTTCCCGAACAGTACCGCAAGCAGCTGCAGTGCTTAATTCCCTGCATTTTTCTTGCACGAAAGTGCTGCTGCCAAGTGCCGATACCATTCCGCTATGTCTTGCTGTTAATTATTCGCATAGCAGTAAGAAACAGGATTTTTCAGTGAAATTAAACTTCTTATCCTGAAAGGAAGCTGTTTCAGGAATGATGCTGATCAGTTTTAACATCGGCTGCGGGATCCGCGGTTTTCAAATTTGCTGCCGTCTGATTTTCAGCATCATTTTTTGGATGACCGGTAAATCCCGAAAATGCTTCTTTTACCTTTTCCGCACCGCGGCGAGCTGCTAAAAACGGAGCACCGACGGTAGAAGTCACAAGGGTGGTCATAGCAGAAATATCTTCAGTTGTCCGTGCTGCAGCATCAGTGATTGCGTTAAGTTTTTGTACTTGATGATTCGCTTCAGCAACTGTTTTCACCGCTTCATCAATGGCTGGGAGCGTATGATCGGTAAGCTCCCGCAAACTCTCCGCGAGACGATCGAGAACTTTGGAAAACTTTATTAAAGGTCTTATCGAAAAATAAACGAGTACGAGGAAGCTAAATGCCGCGATAAGCCCGGCAATCTGCCCAAGAGTAATTTCTGCCATGTGGTAAAGCCTATCTGAAAGTGACGGATACTGGTGCTTTTCACTGAGTGATTTTCACACTACCGCAAGTAAAATCCGATTCTGAATTTGTTCGCAAATATTTTGGGAAACTTGCAAAGCACAGCGCGCCGCGTCTTTTGACGCGGCGCGCTGTAAAAACAAAGTTTAGCGAGAGTAGTGTTCGACCACCATCTGTACGTCGCAGGTGACTGGCACTTCTGCACGCTTCGGACGGCGAATAAGCTCAAAACGGAGCTTTGGAAGATCTACTTTCAAGTATTCCGGAACAGCTGGGAGCACATCTGCATGCTGCCCCTGCGCTGCAACCATGAACTGTGAAGATGTCTGAGAACGCGGCTTAATCTGCACAATCTGACCTGGCTTCACACGGAAAGACGGACGATCCACAATCTGACCGTCAACTACAATATGGCGATGCACCACTACCTGACGTGCCTGCGCAATGGTACGCGCAAAACCTGCACGCAGTACGAGCGCATCAAGACGCATTTCAAGAAGTTCAACAAGGTTTTCACCAGCAAGACCATCTTGGCGGCGGGCTTCATCCCAAACTTTACGCAGCTGTGCTTCACGAATACCGTATTGTGCGCGCAGACGCTGCTTTTCCTTCAAACGCACCGAGTAATCGGATTCTTTCACGCGGCCGCGGCCATGCTCACCAGGACGGTAAGGACGGCGCGCCATATACTTTTCTGCTTTCGGGGTGAGTGCAATACCGAGGGCACGTGACTGACGCACTGCCTTGCGGGAGCGGTTGAGAGCCATTATTTTTTCTCCTGTCGTCTAATGGCACAGTTCTGCTTGCTGCAAATACTTTGAATTATCTGCAGTTTTTGACTGCGGGATCAACCTTTGGCTAGGATCCCAGGTGTGCTTAAACTGGTTAGCTTAAGCTTTTAACGCTGTTTTATCTTCAAGGTGCGCATATAATATTCATGCCCTCCCTGCAAACAACCCTAGAAGTTTAACATTATTCTTTGCCGAGAGCTTTATTTATCTTTGCTAAACGTTCTGTGATTTTGGCTTCATAACCGTGGTTTGTTGGCTGATAATATCTTTTTCCAACATACCGTCTGGAAGATATTGCTGCGCCACAATCGAGCCGGGTGCATCATGCGCATATTTATATTCAGAGTCGCGCCCGCTTTGCTGTGCCATTACTTTGGAAGCAGTTACGGTCTTATCCCAAAGATGCACCGGCACTTCACCGTATTTTCCGCTGCGCACATCGGATATTGCCGCATTTATTGCCTGATATGCACGATTCGATTTTGGCGCAGTAGCAAGATGTACGACGGCTTCGGCAAGGATAATCCGCGCTTCCGGCATTCCCACAAGTGCAACGGCTTGCGCAGCAGCGGCAGCAGTCTGCAGTGCTGAAGGATCTGCCATCCCAACATCTTCAGCAGCTGAAATCATTAACCTCCGCGCAATAAAGCGCGGGTCTTCACCTGCTTCGAGCATTCGGGCAAGGTAGTGTATTGCCGCATCCACATCCGAACCGCGCACAGATTTAATAAATGCAGAAATTACGTTGTAATGCTGGTCGCCTGAGCGGTCGTAACGAATCGCATACGTATCGACGGCCTGCTGCACCACTTCTGCGGTGATAATTTTGCGCGGATGTTTTTGTTCGGAATCTTCGTTTTTCCCGTTTTCTTTCGGCTCGCCGCTTTTCGCGATTTCATTGGCGCCATCAGCATCATTGTTTCCTGTAACGTTTTCACTATTCACGCAAACAGTTTCGGCGGTATTTTGATTAGCGGCGTTTTCAGTTTCTTCACCAGCAGCTTCGAATCTGTTTTCGTGCCCTGATTCGTTTTCATAGATAGCACCGTCGGCATCCGGAGTTGGTAAAGCCTGGCTTGCGGCAGCTTCCAGAATTGTAAGTGCGCGCCGCCCGTCGCTGCCTGCAAGGCGAATAATTTCATGACGTGCTTTCAGGCTGAGCGCGATATCGCCGTCGTATCCACGCGGATCTGTAAGTGCCCGATCAATCAGTGTCCCAATATTTTCAGCTGAAAGCGGGTGCAGCGTGAGCAGTAATGACCGGGAAAGCAGCGGAGAAATTACCGAAAAGGAAGGGTTTTCGGTGGTAGCTGCAATCAAAATCACCCAACGGTTTTCGACGGCTGGGAGCAGCACATCTTGCTGAGTTTTGGAAAAGCGGTGGACTTCGTCGATAAAAAGAATGGTTTCTTTACCGGAAATGTACAGGTCATTTTTCGCGGAATCAATTACTGCGCGGAGTTCTTTTATTCCTGCAGAGACAGCGGAAACCTCAACAAATTTCCTTCCGGAACTTTGTGCGGTGAGGTATGCAAGGGTGGTTTTGCCAATTCCAGGCGGACCCCAAAGGAAGATTGATGCGGGGGCGCCGTCGGTGTTGGATTCAATCAGCCGGCGCAGCGGCTGCCCTGATCTAAGCAGGTGTTCTTGCCCAACTACTTCCGCAATTACACGCGGGCGCATCCGCACGGCAAGCGGTGCATTAATAACTGATTCGTCTGACATGCCTGCCCGAGTTTTTACTGCAGTGCTAAATGCATTACTAAATAAATCCACGTCTCGATTGTATCCTTTCCCAGGGCAGTCCTAATTGCAGTAAGCCAGCTTATTCAGCTTTCAAAATTCGATAATTGCATTTCCCGTATTGTAACAACGAAAAGCAAGAATTTTTATTTCCACCAATTTCTTTTTTACCCGCTTTATCCGTGCTCTAATGCATGAAATTTCTTACCGTATCAAATATGAGGAGAATGGTTACGCAATTGTCCTGCCCGGAAGCGCATAAAGGGATTTGGGAACAGGAAAATTCATTACAGCTCTAGCCGAGTCCAGTTTTGCCGGTTTCAAGCGGTTTTTTGCACAGCGGTCAGGCTTGATCTGTGCAAAAACACCGCTTTCCGCCCGAGTAAACACCAGCTTCATTGCACCACAACACAAAACAAAATATGAAACGCTGCCAACCTCAGCAACACCGCACAATCAACCGCAAGACACAGCTTCCCTCTACGTAAGTGGTGTCAAAAAGTAGAAAACTGTACGTAAGTGATGGCAAGAACTCAGGTTGGGATTATTGCCGTCGGAAGCATTTACGTTTGTGCTGTTCACAAGCTTACCGGAACGGTGCTTCTCCCGTCGTTAACCAAAACCGCACTTATCTCCAGACATTGCCTATTTTCAGAAATTGAAAAATGCTGGATGGCATAAGCAGATTCCGGTACTCCCTATAGAAGCACGCGTATCAGAATCAGCAGCAGCTTTGAGATAGCAAAAAGCCCAGCAAGAAGCCTATGCCGCTTCTAGGCACACAGTGCATAAAATGCGCAGCCGGCTACTCCCTTTTCAACTCGTGATAAAACTTCTTCTATTTGCTCCTTGGGTTTACTCTTTAGCGGATCTATAACTGCATATGCAGACATCAGTACAGATAATCCAGTTCTAGCGGCATACGAACAAGCTGCTCTTATTAAAAACAGCACTGTTCATCAGAACGACCTTTCAGATAAATCTGTAGAACCATTAACGCAGTTAGCATTAAATGGTGAAGCTAAAGCAGATACAGATTCAAATCTAGAAATTGAAACTCGTGGAGTAAAATCTTGGGCTGCGAAAAAGGATTTAAAAAGTATCTCAGGAATGATTCGATCTGGGGGCAAGCAATTCATAGATTTAGCTGGAGATTTCTTAGATAAAGAAACGAAAACAGCTATTAGGAATCATTCAGATATAATTGCTGATGCAATTGATGACGTTGCAGAATTGCCCGACTTAGCCAGCCATGTTGTAAAAGAGAAGCTCTTTCACGCTTTAAGCAGCCCTCTCGGCGGTGGAGCAGCAAACGTTATTGCCGATGCAGTTGCTGGTGTAATTTGGATTCTTGTGTAGGAGCTATGTCCGCTATGTCTTCTGAAATTAATTATCAACAGAAAATCGATGCTCTCGAACGCGAAGTCGCACGGTTAAAAGATTTATTTTTTATATTTGTTCGTTGCGTGGAATATCGTGATGATAAACCATTTGACGCTCTTACTTCACAACTAATGATATTTGGAGATGAACGCATTAAATTATTTTTCATCCTTGAGTGTATTTGTGATTCGCTGGAGGGAAAATCTCCTGGCTTAAAATCACATTTACTTCAGAAAAAATTAACAGCGACAAGATATTCAAAAGCACTCCACTAAAAAGTCAGAAGCAGTAGATTTTCTCTCTGAAATAGTGGGAACCGCGAATGCTGAAGAAATATTGAAAGCGTTTAGAGAACAGTATCGAGATAGATAATCGCACAACAGTTATTCTGCAGAGCGTGACAGTACTATTCAAGTAGCAAGTTTTGTAGCAGATTTATTTCTAACTATTGGAGCACTTCTATCAGCAGCCGCTTTTATTAAATTATCAGTATTAAGCGACATGCAGACACAAAAATTATTTAACATAAGTTCTGAAGTAAACAGCATTTTTCTCTGCCCTGTTACCCATATTAATCGTGCAGCAGGAAGACAGCGTATTAGCGTGCTCCGCGTCCGCTCTTGCGGTGTGTTTTGTGCTTGTTATTGAGTTCCTTGGATACGCTGCTCGTAGCTGGTTGAGTTTACTTGATAATGATTGTGGCTAACCCTGTTCCTGCTGTTTCTGAGCTGCGCTGCGTTCAAGCAGTTCCCGTGTCCCGCATTCGCCTTGCACACGTATCCGTATTCCGCCAAGCACTCTCAATAAGAATCGGATTGAAGTGCCCCGGATTTTGTTCCGTTTGATTCGCTGAGCAAAACTCCAATGTTGGAATCATTGATTGGTGACAGGCTACCGAAGAACATAGCGAGTATCTACTCGACGACGGTACGCATACGGCTGCGCAGGGAACCGTCGTGTTCGCAAATATCATTCAGCAAGCTCTTTGCGGTCGGTAACGCCGCAATTTTGTGATACGGTGCGGTTATTCTCTCGCACTGCATCATAAGGCATAGGTTAGTAGTTATCCGCAGTTTTGGTGTAACAATACCTAGAGCATAAATCCACTGGATATTTTCGGTAGCTTAATACGTCCATCCAGCGCATATCCACGCGAGTGTGGGGTGCATGCAATTTTCCCATCAACTAATAACTGGTTTCCCGGTAGATACTCGCGTACCTCAGTAATCTGCGAGTTTTCGGCGGCTTCGTCAACCTGCTTAAAAACAACTTTCCTATTGCTGTCCTACCGTCGCCCTGACGGCACCGACGTCATTTCGATTTCCACACTCGCGGAGTGACAAGCGTGCCCGTCATTTAGTTGCGAGCATCGAAGAAATCGTCCTCAGGAAGATTTATAAATATGATGATTAAGCCAAGAATTATTGCAGCAAGTGCAAGATAGCTTTCTAATTTTTTCATGGTTTACTGTTGTACTTAGGCGGGGTTTCCCTTTATACTGTCGTCTAAAGGGATTCCCCTTAATATTTATTTCTTATTTTTTCATCCTTGCTGGATTTTAGAACTTCAATTAGCTTTGCAGCTCCTGCTAATGCAGCTCCGAGTCCGGCAAGGATTTCTCCTAAGTAATCCAGAATCATCCCCGCATACGCAGGGCTTACGAATATTTATTTCCCGGCAATGACTACGGGCATTTATCTGCGGCTTATGTCGGGAAAAGGATTTCTAACCTACTTCCTGAGGGCGTGTCGCTGTACTCTTTAAGGCACCGCTTCGCCACATGTGTACATAACGCTACGGGCGATTTACTGCTTACTCAAAAACTGCTAGGACATTCATCGCCTTCTGCTACGCAGCTTTATGCGGCTATTGAGCAGGATCGGCTAAGAGAGACTGTTAATGCTGTCGATTAACTCCATTTCCTACCCGTTCCGGGGCGGGCAGCTTGCCATGCGTCAATCGTGTCTTTTTCCAGCCTTTTGTACCGCGTCCAGCAAGCCCGATTACTACATCCGGCTCTGGTAGCTTGTATTTATCTAAAGTGTCTACAGCCACCCCGATATATTTAGCAAAATCTGATCGAGAATAATAAGTGAGAGTCATTTACTTTTACTGTCTTTATGCTAAAGTTGTTTAGAGTGTTCCCCTAAGTTTTACCTTAGAGGAACACGGGTTATTTACTTTTTGCGGTTAGCTTGAAGTAAATAACGATTCCCGCTATTAGAATCAGCTATGCGATAGCTGGGTCTAATGCTAAAATCACGGGTTTCACCTCTCTCTATTTAGTTTTCGCCGATCGGTTTAACCTTTCGACACGTATAGTAATACCCAAATACCTTGGTGTTAATAATCTGGTATTTGGGTATTATTTATTATTTACACACTTTCCTACGTAAGTAATTCTAATTTTTAGTTACCTTGGGATTATCCCCGCATACGCGAGGCTTACTAATACAGAATGTTCTTTATTTAATTAGACTAGAGAGCACTTCACTATTCGTTAGACTCTTTTCCGTGTTTTATCGTCAAAATTCGATTATATTATTTCAGTATTGCGTTGGCTATCAGTGTTGATAGATCTTTGCGGGTTTGGTGTATATCGGTGCAGATTTCTCCGAGCTGATGGCCTTGAGACTTTGTTGATTGGGATCAGCCCCGCGTGTGCGGGGCTTACTATTATCTCTGAAATGCTGCCTGCCAGCGTGACAATGCACTCATTGCGCCACCGCTTCGCAACCCGTGTATACAATTCAACACACGATATTTTAAGCACGCAACAGCTATTAGGACACGCCTCACCAGTTACTACGCAAAGATATGTGGCTTTAGCGGACTCTACGCTTCGAAAAATTGTTGAAATAGTCGCGTAAAACTGCTTTCAGCTTAATTTGGCAAGCGGACAAGCCAAACAGAGCAGTAGCGAAAAGCATAATAGTGAAAATGTTTGGTGATGCAACGCAAACGACGCCGAGTGAAGCAGAAATGCATATCATAGTGTTTCTGAGTTTAAACAAGGTTATAAGTTTACGTTGCATATTCCCATTGTCTCACACATTTTTTCGATGGTACGGATTCGAGCTTCAAGAGTTTTCTGGGTGTCAGCCAAAATTTCGTGCGTCAGAGAAGCCTCATGAGACAAAAGCTCAATTTGCGTCTGCTGTGATTGCTGAGACTTCTCAATACGCGAAATCTGATCTTTAATCGATGAGCCGTGATTAGCCTGAAGCTGCCTAGTATCTTTCTTTAGATTGAAGAAACCAAAAATCGCGGTAATAAATGCAGCCAGCCCTGATAACCCTCCAAGAGCGGGATCATCCCCGCATGCTCGGGGCTTACGTCAAAGATGATAAAACTCTTCGCCCGGTATGGGGATCATCCCCGCATGCGCGGGGCTTACAAAACTATGAGAATTTTCGTGCCGCGTTCCCGGTTTGCGGTTCGGGGGGGACTATGTACCGGTTGAAGGTGGTAGAGTTGTCAGAAACAAAATTATTCCTAATTGGCGAGAATGGGGTGGCACTAATGGGGCGTATGTTAGAACTTGAAGACAGGCTGCATGGTTTTTTACCATTCGAAAAAGGTTTTTTCATGAAGTGGGGGCAAAACTTTCCGATGACGCCCAAGTTTTTTAGGCGGCGACCTTTTCGAGGGTGATATTTGGATGTTTATTGATGACTGTCTGCAGTTCGCGCTCCTTGAAGATGTCCCTATCCCAGACGATTTACTTGACGAAACCTATAGCGAGGTTAGCATCGCCTGGGATCCAGATATCCAGGAACGCACACTTAACTGGATTGCGAAACACCGCGCAAAAACGCTTCCACAAAATAGTGATTAAACCAGATTCTTTCCCGCTGCTTATGTGGCGGGATTTTTCCATCGACAAAAAGATTGCTATGCAGACCACCTACATCAAATTGTTGAACATAGATAAGCCATCTAGCTGCTTCTGCCCAAGAAATTATTGTATCTTCCTCAATTTTTCGAGACACGAAAAACTGATGTCCACTGGGAATATCACCAATAATTACCGATACAGATTTAGTTTCGTTTTTAGCCGTATGTAAATCAGCAACCTGATAAAACGGATACTCTGGATGGCGCAAGTCGAATCGGTCATGCATTGCTGCTAGATACTCACGTACATCACTGCATACCATTTCCGGATCGTGATAGCACTCAAACCAGTCCGCTTTAGTTTCAATATCAAGTGCACGATAAAAGATCGCAAGGATCGTCCGAAATACTGCAAAATCTTGGGTAGGAAGCTCTCCTGCAATCTGCGCAATATTCTGCATTTGATCGAGAAGCTGCAGCAACGAAACTTCTCCAGTATTTCCGTCAAGATACCCATAATCCATGGCTCATCTATTAAATTAAAAGACGCAGACGCTGTGCTAGACGCACCAGACCCGCCATCTTTAGCAATCATTGCGTACCTCCATCAGACCCAGCTCTCTCGAATATCGAAGTGTACATCCCTGTACAATCGTCTCACCGTGTACCAGCGGAAGCACAAGCTGCCCATACACCGGCGTATGGTAATCCCAGCTTGGATGTAGGAGTTCTAACTCTTCCACCGTCCTTTCAAAAGTACCATGATTTGTGAATTTTGCAGGGAGACGCACAATCGAATCCATCAATGCCTGCGCCTGTGCAAACGACGGATTACTATCCGTCGGTATCTCACGCGGGATATCTGGTGAAACACCAGCTACGAGCCGCCACGTAGCCATATTTTCAGCGTCATCAGCATCTACTAAAATGACTTCCAAAGTATCTTCCCCTTCCCGCACACCTGCTCTAATCAGCGAATCTTCATCGCCGTCAATATGCCCCTGCACCCAGCCATCTAGTGACGCTACTGCATATTCATTTCCAGCAGGTTTGGGACGATCTAAACAAAATGTTTCTGCATTCTTTTCAGATTTCCTACGTTTTTCAATAAACTTATTTTTCGCCACAGCGTATTTCTGCCCCCATTCACTTGGCAGATTCTGTTCTTCTTTCTCGCTATACACAAAAGACATCAGCGGACGCACATCATCAGGAAGCCGCAGGGTTTTACCGCCGCCAATATAAGATTGCAGCGCGAAAGCTGTCCGCAATAGCAAGACTTCTCCATACACAGCTGCTGAACCGCGTTCCACATTCGGCTCTTCCCCGGTTTGCGGCATTTCAGCGATCCAGCATATTGGATTTTCCAAACCAACAGGTCTTACGCGCCCTAAATGCCGATGCACTCGCCCTGCACGCTGCAGTAAAACATCAATCGGAGCAAGATCCGATATGAGCAGATCAAAATCAATATCTAAGCTCTGCTCCACTACTTGCGTGGCGACAACAATTTTTCTTCCAGAACGCCGCCCTTCCCGAGCATCCTTTCCAAAATTATCAAGCAGCCACTGATCATTTTCTGTACGGTGAGCACCAATAAATCGCGCATGCATCAACACTACGTCGTCCCCAAAAATCTCCTGAAGCTGCACGTATGTTTCCTGAGCACGTTTCACAGTGTTCCGCACGACGAGCGCGCATCCGCCGTCGCGTAATTTCTCTGTAAGAAAATGATTAATTGAATCATCAAGCTGGCGCACATAAACACTTCTATTTTGTGTAGATTCCACGTGCTCAGTAGAAATACCATGAGCAGTCGCCACACTAAGAGCAGGATAAGGTTCCTGCTCTTGTGGATCAATGACGAAATCAGAAACAAGATTAGCGTCTTGCTTTTTCCACTTTTTTCCTCGTTCTTTACGTGAAAGCTTCGGGCGAGCATAGTTCCGCCCGCACTGGTAGGCATGAAGCAGTTCCTTACGAGAAGCATCATCGAGAGTAGCCGACAAAGCTATCACACTCACACCATATGCTCCCAGCCATTCAATAGCGCGATAAAGATACTGATTCATAAAAACATCGCAGGCGTGAACCTCATCAATAATCACGATTTTTCTGCTCGCCCCAAAATGGCGCAATGCTAAATGCCTACTTTTTAACGCCACCATCAGCAGCTGATCGATCGTACTTACAACAAAATCAGCCATTAATGCTTTCTTCCCAGATTCCCAGGGATGGACGGAGATACGGCTCCGCAATTTTTTATTTTGCCTATCTGAGTGTTCTAAATGAGCTGGTACTTCATCTCGCCCCACATCGCACGATCTGTTTGGCAGCGGAAGAAAATGAGCAGCTTGCCGATATGCTGTCCTTTCTATGTGCTGTTGCAGATCATTCAGATCAGCATCAACCTGCGTGCTGGGATTAATCGAAAATTTCTTATTCCGCAGCGCATAACCACGCCGTTTCAAGCGCTGCACTTGATCACTGAGATTTGCCCGACCATGCAATAGCTGTACAGAAAAATCACTGGTTCCGTCATCGTTCTTTTCCATCGCAGCAATCCACGTAAGCAAGCGGTTAAACATCGCATTTGCTGTAGTCTGCGTAGGAAGAGTAATCCATACGCCTGAGGCTCCTTGCCGCGCAGCCAGAATATGAGCAGCCAAAAGAGCTGCTTCCGTTTTTCCAGATCCCATAACGTCTTCCACAAGCAAAAGAGCGGGCTCATCTGCCGTATTAAGCGCCTCCTGGAAAGCAGCTCTTTGCATTGGGCGGGCAGAAGCTTCTGGCGGTAAAGAAAAATCAGCACGAAGCTGGGCATCAACGTCTGCATCAGAATCCACTTCATGCGGGCGCCACGGAATCGGTAAGTCGATCAATGCCCATGCGGAACTAAGCCGCTCACGGAAATATACTTCATCGCGGTAGCCCAGATCTTTGCGTGATATAAGCGGGAAATAATCGGTATTAGAAGCAATCCAGTCTGCTGTGATCACGATTCCAGAAAGTAAAGCAAGCACTGGCTGAGAAAAATCTACAGTACCCCAATGATTAAAATATGGTTTTGCTCCCGATATACGTATACACCAGGAAAGTAATTCTTCTCGGGCTGCTTCCCATTGGTCTTGACCAAGCTCATGTGCACGAGAAGAAGCATCGCTAACATCTTTTGCGGTCGGCGGTATGCCATGATGTGCACCAATCACAGAAGCCAAAGACTTAGCTGCACCCTTACTCCACCCCATATCCTGAACGAGCTTTTTAAAGATTACTTCTCCTGCAAGCGCATGCGGAAGCTGTTTTCGTGATTCTGCCGTCATGCCGGAAAATGTGAAACCGTAATTTTCCATGCGTAAGGCAAGATCATCTACTTGAATCGCGAATGCTGGAGTCAACTTTCCAAGATCATGCACGGCACATACGAACGAGACTAAAGCTGCTATTTCAGCTTCGCATTCATTAGCACACCTATAGCCAATGCCGCGCGCAAGCATTTCTTTTTGCCTGGGTGCGAGCCACTTTTGCGTAAGCATTCTCCCTACGCCCGCGCTATCGGCACAGTGATAAAAAGCGGCAGCCACTTAGGATCCGAGTCACTGTCGTCAGCAATTCCATACCGCTCATAAGGGCTTTTTGCCCAGGCGATGCGGGCGGCTTCGGAAAGAGTAACCGCGTGATTTTGTGAGGACTTGAACGGACGGTCTTTCATGCATAACAGCCTAACAAACAACATAAATGAAAACTTGAAATATAAGATCTGTAAACTGCAAGGGCGGTCTAGCATACGTAACTGGCGGCAAAGCGGTTGCGAGTCCACGTAACTGGCGGCGAAGTGAGCGGTTTTGTTTTCCGACGGCTCCCCATTGTTCTTACAAGCTTGTGACCATTATGAATGTAAGCTCTCCCGACGGTGAAAATCCCAGCTCGAGTTCTTGCCATCAGTTGCGTAATAAAATGGCTGCCGCATATCCCGCACATGAACGACGTATAACTCTCAGGCAAATAAAAGCACAGCCCGCACGAACAGAAATACGAAGAGCCTATTATGCCGACGGGGACTGACACTAGTGAAAATACACTTAGTGCCAGTCCCCGTTTGGTTTCCGTGCAAAAGCACTTTATAGCCACGATACGCGAACCGCTGGCTGGCGGTGCCGACGGATTCATACGTATCCAGCAGCCTTAACTAGCGGCGACGGCGGAGAGCTATACCGGCAGCACCAGTTCCCAGCAGAACCAGAGCCAGCAAACCAGCAGCAGCTATATCTGCACCCGTAGCGGGCAGATTAGCTAGATTTGTATTCGTAACTTTCTGAGAATCAGGAACATTATCAGCACTTTGTTGATTGTCTATCGGCTGCTTAGGCTGAAGTGTATTTCCTTGCTCCTGAGTTTCTGTATCTTCCGCTTGCGCAGAGCCGCCAGTTGTATCATCGTCTGGCGTATCGCCGCCTGGAGCAGCAGTCCCGCCAGACTGTTGTGCAGTAACAGTAATGATGAACTGCTTGGATGTCATTTTGTGATCCTTATTTACAGCGACGACTGTAACAGTGAACGTACCCGTCTCTTTTGGCGTACCGGAAATCGTATCGCCGTCGAAACTAAGTCCCTGCGGTAAACCAGATACATCCGAAATGCTTCCGTTATCAACGCTTAAAGTAATCGGAGTAATTGCTGCGCCTACTGTTGCTGTCACATCTGCAATATCTGCAATACTTGCATCCGGATGTACTGGTCTTGGAGCAACTTTAAATGTCACAGTAAAGTCATCATTCGGATCAGAAGCCGCATATTCTGCTGGATAGCGCACCGTCACTGTTACTGCAATCTCTTGCCCGTACTGAGCTTCGGAAGCGGTAAATGACACGACACCCGTATCAGAATTAATACTTGCTTCTTTTGGAACATTCTGGGAAAGTTCAAACACAGTACCTTTCGGTTTGGCTGCAGCTGTGCCGTCTGCTTCATTCTTAAATGTTGGCGCTGAGCTGCTGGTAAGCTTCCCGACTTCAGCTGCTATCGGATTGCTGCTTACCACTGGTTCCAGAACCGGCAGAGCAGGATTTTCCGGAGAAAGCACGTTAATTGTCAGTATTCCTGCCGTCTTAAATGTACCCGCGATAGCTGGACGTTTAACATTATCAGCGACAGTTTCTGCAACAATAAACGGAACGTTCATTTTCCCTGCCGGTGTATCTTCCGGGATTTTGCCTGTTAGTATGCCGTCATCGGAAAGATGCAACCATTCAGGAGCATTTTCTCCCAGCTCGTAGCTGACACTACCTGCATTATTTCCGGTAAGAGTGATCTTCATGCCGTCGGGGAGAGAATCTCCCGGTTTGACGTTTGCCCCATTCTTTATCACACTCGGCTTTAAGAATGTATGCTCCCAATCTGCGGTGCTGTTTTCGGGCAGTGTTAATCCGTGCTGTGCTAATCCGTTCATCGTCACCGAAATTTTCTCTCCGGGCCGTGCAGTATGCCGCCCAGCTGTTTGCGGTGTTCCATTTACGATATAGCTAATTCCGTTATCTGGAATCTCATACGTTTGCAGCGGAACATTATTCTCCCCTATTGTGTCTGCGACGCTAATCGCCGTATTAGCAGCGGCAAGCTTAGTAGCTCCGAATTCTGCAGCAGAGCCGAAGTTCTTACCCGAAACAGTGCTGTCCGCAGCCGTAATTGAGAATTTCACCCATGGCCCCTTTGTACCTTGAGGAAGCTGAAAGCTTTGTACATCGCGTGTATTTTGCGGGGTCACGCTTGCTGCTTCAGTCCATGTTTTTCCGTCGGCAGAGGTATAAATCTTTGCCGCAGAAGCATTACCGTTAGTGCCGCTTTGGCGCTGCTGATATGTCACAGCACAGAGCGGCTGATCGCCAGCGTCTGTCTTCCATGAAGTCTCGATTGGATAATTATGCCCATTCCATTCGGAATGCCAGTGGGTAGACGGGTCATTATCGAACGCCAAAGATACTGGACCCTCTTTTGGTAATCCCTGTGTAGGTTCTTCCGAGTTTGCCGCATAATCGCCGGCTTTCGCACTCACGCATTTCCCGGCAGCAGCCTGTACGGCTACGTCTGCTGTCAGTGCTTCTCCAGCAGCTTCAGCGCTGAAAGTGATTGTGCCGTCACCGCTGCCATAATTATTAGCCGCCCAAAATTCGATTCTGCCCGTCTGCCCGGCGTGAATCTTGCCAGTTCGTGCGGAAGCAGGAGTGATTTGCCATCCTTTCGGTACCTTTGGCGTCACTTCCACCGGATCAAGATTCTTATTAATCGGAGCATTCACTGTTACTGTAATTTTAGCGGGTGCACCTGGAGTAACTGTGGGCGTTGAAGTGTTTGCTTTCATGACAGGTTTTGTATCTTCCTGTTCACCGATTAGGTCAAGCGCCATTGAACGAGCGCTAACCATCTGCGCCCATGCTTGCGGAGTATCCGCATCTGTATCTCCCACGCTTGCTATCAGTCGATCCACTGCAGCCTTATCCGCTCCTTTGGTTTTAACTGCTTCGCGCAGAATCTCAGAATCGTCAATGCCATCTTGGAATGTTTCCCAACGCATTGCAGAGATAACATAAGGGTTCGCCTTATCTCCCCGGGGTAAACAATATATTCATCTCCCTGCGCATACTTATATGCCGGGTGAGCAAACACATCTTGCGGCCAAGAATTGAACGTCCAACGCAAATATCCATCAAGATTGCGCCGAGCCACATCCCATCCGAGCACTCGTGATGAAATCAGCGGAGAAGCTGTGATTGTGTTTGGTTTCAATGGCTTAGCCCATGTATACAGCAAGGTTAGTTTGCCATTATCACGACGCTCTTGAATCATGCCGTCTGTAACGTTATTCCAAATGTCATGATTGTAGGCAATTAAGCTTACGTCCATTTGAGCAGTCGCCTTATCCGTTGCATAAGCGATTTTTCCATTCCAGTCTGGAGCAACTTTGGATACAGTCGCTTTCATTTTGTTCATCAGCTCTGGAGCGCGCTCATCAAAAGCAAGAGCCGCCTGATTAAACCAGCCTTTTTCTTGCAAATGCTGTTGAGCTGCTTTAAGGAACTGCCCCCAGGCCTTTTCATAATCCGCATTCCCGAGCTCAACTTTTTTCGTAACCATCTTATTTTGTTTGATATCAAAATAAGTCAAACGCTGCGGGTCACGGAAAGTCATCATTCCCCATAAATGGATTGGCCCTGTGATTCCAGCATCAATCTGAGCTTGAACTAGTTTATCGAAGATATCCCAATCGAAAGAGTAATCCGAACCGTCATATCTCCATTTCACAGCACTTTCGTAATGCGAATACGTCTGCGGTTTTCCGTCTTCAAGCAGCCACGGATCTTGGGAAATAATCACGTTTGATACGCTTTGCCCTGCTCCTGCCAATTCGGCAAGGTAAGGCTTCATCAGTTCAAAATGTTCATCGCTCCACACATTTACACCGTAATAATCAGCAATAGCGTCTGGATGCCACCAAAGGTCAAGCGTAAACGGACGATTTTCTTTCGATACAAGCGTCACATCTCGAATCGTTGTACGCACAGGATATTCGCCAATTACTTCACCATTGAGCTTGAGTGTTATTGTCTGATTTACAATCCCCGCGGGTATGTCTTTTGCCGTGTGAGCTACAAACCAGATGGGCTGATTCTTATGAGCAGTGACATTTGGTGCTTGTTTGCGCAATGGATCTGTGGTCTGGCTTTGCTCAGCAGGCCATGTTTGCTGATTCGAGTTTACTGTGGAGATTGTCTGCGGATAGAAAATTTCCCAACTTATTCCGTCTGCTTTGCTTACCTCGGCCGTGAGTGTACCGGATTTTGCCGGGTTTATTAAAAGCTGCGCTGATGTGCGATTATTTTTCGCCATATCAAGCCCGAGCGGATGTCCGCTGGGGATAATCCAGCTATTTTTCTTATAATCATTCATACGCAGATAACTAGAGCTTTGGAAATCTCCAGTGGGAAGATACACTGTAGTTTCACTATTTTTCACACCTGACGCATTAAGCGCGTCTTTATTCAACGGTAATGATACGGACTGAGTTTTTGCCGTCACGTCTTTACCATCATAGCTACCCGTCACTGTCAGTTCAGGCGTCCAAGTTCCGGATTGTACTTCCGCAGCAGTAATCACGTGTTTTAACTGCGCTCCGCTTTGATTTCCTTTACAAAGCCGAGATTCACCAGGTCCGAAACCATTACTCCAACGGCAGTTTGTTATTTTGTTGAAACTGGAGTTAGATGATGTGCGAATGTTTGTAATCGGTACGTTACCTGTATTAGTTACGCGTGCCCATAAGACGGCTTCATCTCCCACAGCTCCTGCTGCTCCTGCTGTATAGACGGCATCTAGGTATGTCTCTATTTTCAGTTGCGGATTTGGAGCGGCTCCGTTTTTAGCGGTCACGTTGACAAAGAAATACTGCTGAGATTCTTTGCCATTGACGCGATACGTGCCAACAAGAGTGCGCTTCCCCGATATTTTTTCCGGCACAGCGAGCTTTACCGTCACTTTTCCGCTTTTTCCCGCGTTAATCGGAGAAACTTTTGCTGTAGATTCTTCGGTCCACACTCCATCAGTGCCGCGAATATGCATCGTCCCTTCAGGAAGATTTTCCCCAGTTTGGTTTGTGATATCGACGGTGTAATTCGCTGTTTGCCCAGCTGTGAGCGTATTTCGATTGTTTGCATCGGTTTCACGCCCGTTGGCTTTCGCGCTAATCGGAGCACACAGCATATTCATAGCCGTGGTGTCAATCTGCGTGTATGAAAGTTCTGTGTAGCCTTCGCGCTCATAGAAGATTCCCACTGTGCCGTTTGCTTCTCGGGTCTTGTTATATCCGCCTTCGTAAATCGGAGTGCCCGTGATATATTCTGCTTCCTCAGCATCGATCTGCAGACGCCCAGGCCAAGTTTGCCCGTCATCACAAGAGACTTTCGCTGTGGCATTGATGCGAATATCAGGATCTTCTGAATTGAGAAGCATCAGCATCTTGGCTTTAGGATCAGTGCTTTGCGCATCAGGATAAATGCGCAAAATCGTGCCGTTGGATGTGGGATCTATCTGCTGACCATCAGCTTTCATATTATTCCACGTATCGCCGCCGTCATCAGAATACGCAACCTTACGCATACCGCCAGTGACGCGGGCGCTCATCATCAGCCGCCCGTCTGAAAGTTCCACTACCTTATTTTCGTCTTTTGCAGCGTTGGTAGGATTCCCAAACTTCCACGTATCGCCATGGTTATCAGAATACATACTGACGTTACCAGCAGAAGTGACGTACTGCTGAATTAAACGTCCCTTGTGCGCCTCGCCGCGAAGCTGAATACCCTCTCCTGAAGCAGCAAAAATTCCGCCCCACAGAGCATTCTTAGATTCAGCCGTGATTCGTTTATGCCGCCAAGTAATGCCATTATCATCCGAGTAGGAATAATCGATTTGCATAATGTTGGGATCTTGAGGATTATTTCCCGCAGACGCACCAGCGAAGCCTTTGTTTACTGTTCCAGCATAGAAAACAAAAATACGTCCAGTATCTCGATCCACTAACACAGAAGGATCTCCGAATCCCTCTTTTCCTTCTTCATAGCGAATCTGCTGAATTGGCCCCCATGTTTTTCCGCTGTCAGTGGAGCGGCGCATTGATACCCCGATATTACTTGGGAGATCTGCCATTCCTGGGCGGATATCGAAAAATGCCAAAATATCACCGTTATTTGCTTGCGTCAATGCAGGGATCCGATAACGATTTGCACCTGGAATATCGTCATACCAGCGGGCGACTGTGACGGTGCCGCTTTGTGCGCTATTAGTTTCCGTGGTTGGCGTTTCTGCTGCAGCTGCTGGAGCAATGAAACCTGCTGCACCAAAGGCAAGGGCAGTTAATGAAGCAAAAATCTGCCGTTTTACAGATCGGTGTTCTGTGCCCGTGTGCTGGCGGTTAGATAACCGCTGCCGCCAGTGAGCAGATTCTTGTAGCGGGTTTATATGCATCTTAACCTTATCTCTCAAAAATTAAGTAAGTAATGTCTGTGAGGCGTCTATGCTTCACAGATACAGATTTGATTTAATGATTGTTTGCGCTAGTGATTTTTGAATCTAGTTTGTTGTACCCGGCGGTATCTTGCCGAAATATTATGCAACTGATGAGCCGGCGTTCTAGTTTGCTGACTTGGCGGGGCTCGCTTCTATCAGCAGAGCCCCACCAAGTATTGCGTTATTGTTTTACTTCATATTTCGACGGCGGAGAGCTATACCGGCAGCACCAGTTCCCAGCAGAACCAGAGCCAGCAGACCAGCAGCAGCTATATCTGCACCCGTAGCGGGCAGATTAACCGCATTTGTGCTCTTCCCTTTTTGAACAGCAGCAGGGCCATCCGCTGCCGGCCGTTTGCTGTCTGCAGACTGCTCAGGCTGCGTTTCTTCATTTGGCTTAGGCTTTTCACCCTCACCCGGTTCAGGTGCATCACCCGATGTTCCAGGCTTTTCACTCTCACCCGGTTCAGGTGCATCACCCGATGTCCCAGGCTTTTCACTCTCACCCGGTTCAGGTGCATCACCCGATGTTCCAGGCTTTTCACTCTCACCCGGTTCAGGTGCATCACCCGATGTTCCAGGCTTTTCACTCTCACCCGGTTCAGGCGCATCACCCGATGTTCCAGGCTTTTCACCCTCACCCGGTTCAGATGCATTACCCGACGGATTATCCTCAGGATTTCCGCTCTCTGGTTCAGGATCGCAATTTAGCGATTCACGCGTAGGCGCAGTCCATTCCCAGCTCTTAATTACACCTTCAGGAATGACGTATCCGTCTTGTGCCGAAGCAGTCACTTTCAGTGTTTGTCCGTAGCCATACACAATCTTGCCGTTGGCATCTGGATTTACTGTTTTCCCGTCGACGGCTGCCGTATACGTTACGCCTTCCATCGGAGTCAATTGCGCATAGGGCTTCACCTCGCAGCTAGCCGGATCTTCAGCATGCGGCTGCACATTTGAGCTGACACTAGGGGTGACATGCTTCGGATTAACCGCAGGCGGATCAATTGACGGATTTGGGTTTGCTGTGAGCTGCAAATTAAAGGCTGCTGCCGCTTCACGCGGATAACCAGTGCCGTCTGCTGCTTCTGTAAGTTTTACAGTCACAGCAACTGTCTGAACAGCTTTGTTACCCACGTTTGGTATGCCTTCAATAGAAGTGCCGTCTTCACTCAGGGCAAAGTCTCCGGAAATCCCGGTCACTTTCACAGTATCTTTTAGCACTGGATCATTATGGTCAAATAAATCATTAAGCGGAATGGAAATCTTCTGTCCATCCGTGCCGCGTTGGTCAGGAATATCAGCTTTCGCTTTCAGCTCTGAATCCACATCGTGATCAGGGTCAGCCCATGCCAAGCTGAAGTTCATATAGCCAATATCAGCCCATCCGTTGCCGCCCGGTTCCAGAAGTAAGCCAATCCGACCATCAGACTGGATTGTCATTGTGGTGTATCCGGTGCCGCCAGAGCGAATCGTGGATCCTTTCTGCCAAGTCTGCCCATTATCGTATGAGATAGACATAACTCCCTTGGCGCGTCCGCCAGCTGGAGTGTTGGAGAAAAGCAATACTTTTGAGCGCAGCGTGCCCGGATTAGCATTCGGGAAAGCACGAATGATTTGAGCATTGTTTGTACTATCGGACAGCTGTTTTTCTATCTTGTAATCCTGCCATGTATCGCCGCCATCTTTCGAGATTGCAACAATACGGTAGTCTTTTGCCGATCCGTTCGGAGTGCGAGAGTTGAGCATAAGATTACCATTTTCAAGCTCTACCACTTTATTCTCATCGAAGACAAAGTTGTTGCCATCCACAGAATTAGACGTATATTCACCGGTTTGCCATGTGTCACCATGATCGTCTGAGTACATAGTTATCGCTACAACACCGCCGCCACTTTTCTCACAGCCCAACTGCTGTAGTAAACGTCCCTTATGCGGCTCGTGCATTTTTTGGGTACCGGCTCCAGAGGTAGCAAAACAACTCTTAATCTCTGGCACTTTATCAACCAATGCCTGCGTAACCACGCGCTGATCCCAGGTCATACCATTATCGCTTGAAACAGAAAGCCCAAGATTCATCGTGTTACGAGATATCTCATCGACGGTGCCATCAGCTTTCTTTGTGTATTTCCCTTTCCAGAAACCTTGGTCTTGACTGTACACGTGGAAGTTAAAAATCTTGCCTGTGGTGTAATCCACTACGAAAGAAGGATCAGAATAGCCACGCACACCCAACACTCCTTTAGCTACTGTGGTCTGTTCACCCCATGTAACTCCGTTGTCTATAGAGCGGCGCATTACAATCCAGTTTTCGTTCGGCGAATCTCCACCGCTTGTCTTGCCAGCTTTTGGACGAGCATCATAAGCAGCGAGTAAATCACCATTAGATGCACGCACAATAGCTGGGATACGGTAAGCGAAAGTGCTATTACCAGCTGCCAATACCTTCATTTCACTTGAATTAGCAGTATTGGTTGGATTCGCATCCTTAGGTTTATATGCCGTGGCTTGCCGATACATTCTTTGGGTATTTACCTCCTTTACAGCTTGCTCATGATCTACGACCTCGTCATTAACTACAGCCTGTACGTCAAGCGCAGGAAGAGATTCACCGTCATCTAAGTTTTCTTTCGTGACGGTATAGCGTACCTGACAGGTAACGCTTTTTCCAGGTGCCAAATCAGTAGCTACACAGCTTTCAGCACCGTCCACATTTGTTTTGTTTCCATCTTTTGCTGCTGGACGCAAATCTATTGAAGCATCAGAGACATTACTTATCGTCACGTCAAACACCAGCTCATCATCTTCTGTATAACGATATTTGACGGAATCGGCAGTCTGCTCAAAACTAGTCACTTTCAGCATAGTTTTCACAATCGGAATATCACTGCCTTTAGTGGGAGCAAGCAGAATCGGAGTACCTGTAGAATGAGTAGTTCTCGGATAATAAGACCACTGGATTTCTGGAGTGAATTTTCCAGCTGCCACATCATCTGCCGTTACTACATGATAGGCACCCGTACAATCTTTCTTGGTGGTTCCATTCGGAATATTATTCCATTTGCAGTAATCCCAGTTAGTCAGATTGGAATTCACAGACTTAAAAGCGCGATCAATACCAGTGTCGTTTGTGACAGTGATAAGGAACTTGATCGTATCGCCTTCTTTCCATTTCTCGCCTTCACCTTTCGGATTAGAAATAGTAATTGCAGAGTTTGCCTCTGGCAGCACAACTTCAGGAGCTGGACCTGCCGCCAAATCGCTCACCACAGCACTCCCGTAGTCAGCACTCTTATGCATCTGGAAGCGGGCATATGGCGTAAATTCCCCAGCTTTGACATCTTCAGCAGTAATTCTGTGTATCACTTTATTACTGCTTCCTTGTGCGAAGCATTGCTGCTCTACATTTGGAGCGGCTTTGTACCATTTGCATCCGCTGGCGTGTGTCAAATTTGTAAGCTGACCCTGATTCATGATGTCAAAGGCACGAGCAGAATCGGTCTTATTTGTAAGAATAATTCTGAATTCTGCTTCATCGTTTAAATTCCACACGCCATCTTCTGGTTCATTTACCAGTCTAATCTCAACTTTGAAATCTTCATTTTCTTTGCTTTGCGGAGCATTAATGGTCACCCCTTTAAAGACCGTCGGATTTTCCGCCTTTGCAATCTTCAGTACCTCAAATTCGCCGAATTTTGCAATTGTATTAGGAAGACCAGCGGCAGCATTATTCGCCATAGCACTAATCGAAAATAGATGAGCTTCTCCGTCAACGTCTTTAATCTGGAGATAGCCATCATCATTTGTGGTGACGTTACCAGCTGGCACCGGCTTTGGATTATTTGAATCTGTGACGTCTGTAATGATTAGCGGACCAGTGAAAGCAAAGCATCCCATAGCCAGTAAGTCTGATGTTTTCACGTTGGTGGTAACCACTTTGCTGGCATCGTTGTTGATTTCTCCAGAACCGCGCTCGGCTGAGATTTTCAGACTCGGATCTATTGTGACTTCAGCAGGCACACTAGATCCGGAGGTGTGATCGTAAGCCAAGGCGTAGAGACGCATATCCTTCCCAGTCTTCAACGGCAAACCGGATTTCTCCAACAGATAGCGACCAATCGCCAGTTGACCAGCGTCGTTTGCGATACCGTCAGTGTCAAACCAGCTATCGATATTTGCAATAGAATTAGTTTCAACGAGATACTTGTGTAAATCAATAAGCTTTGTACCCTGCACTTCATCAGCAATAGTCTTCATTGCCTGTGCAAAAGGCTCAGCCGCTGGAGAAATATTTGGTGGAGTAACCAATACGGTTTGATTGCCAGCAGTTTGAATCTTTTGTGCAAGAGTCTTGATATTCGTCTGGAAAGTCGAAAGATTTTCAGTCAACTGACCAGATTTCACTACATCTGGAACTATGTACACTACATCAGCCATATCTGCCGGAGATGTGGTAAGTACGTTATAACGTTCAAGCAGCTGTACACTGGTGAAACCGTCCTGTCCATCGTTTACTAGCTGTTTCATGCGTTGGTCCATATTATTTTTGGAGTATTCCCAGCGCAGCGCTTCTTCAAAAATTTCAGTGTAGTTTTTCACCTGATATTCGTTTGTAAGACCAGCGGTAGTATCAGATCCGAGGAAAAGCCAGGTATTGGGAGTAGTGCCATTATTGATATATTTGTTGAGATCAATTGCAGGATCAGACGCTTCGCTTGTAATAGTCTGCAACTCATCGCTAGTAAGTGCCTTGTTGTACACCTGTGCAAAATCAATAGAACCCACAAAATGATCTGGACCAGACCCTGTATTCTGCGTGCCGCCAATCGTCACAGAATTTACTCCGAGAGTGGGAAGACCAATGTTTTTACCACTAAGATTGAGCGGGTTTGCCTGGCTAACAGCAGAACCATCTACATATATTGTGACTTTACTGTTCGTATCACCTGTGATAGCCATGGCTATGGTGTGCCATTCTCCATCTGTGAGCGCATTGCCACGGCTCCAGTACGTGCCTAGACTCGGAGCAGCAATTTGCAGCTTGCCTTTGTTAACCTGTTTGTTTTCCAAACGCATGGATACAGTTTTTTGAGAATCCTTATCGGAAATACTGAAAATCGTACCTCCGCCGTTAGTGTCGGCTTTAACGCGTGTAACCAAAGTATATGCAGCCGCATTAGCAATCTTTGAAACGTCGCTATTCTTAGAAATATGTGCAGTGCCACCGAAAAACTTATTTACATCATAGTTGAGCATTGGCTGGGCAGAATCGACTTTCGGTGCTTGTTTATTAGCAGCACAGGCATTAGCGGCATTAGTAACATGAACGGCTTTATTCCCTGCCGGCACCACAATCTGATCAGCAGTAAGTTGACTAAGTGCAGTAGCTTCACCATCGGGAGTTTGGTTCAGATTAAGCACGTTTGCAATATATTGCGCCCATTCCAAATGCCCTTTTTCTGAAGGATGAATATTTGCATCTCCCAACAAATCAGATTTATTAAGATTTCCATCCTCAAGAATTTCTTTCCAACGCTTTGCAAAATCAATAAGGATGGTGCCAGTTTCTTTAGCTACTGTGCGTACCGCTTCATAATATGGATCTAACGAAGCATCACGATTCATGGTGTAGTTCGTAGTTTGCACCACTGGAATGGCTCCCGCACCACGCACAGTCTGCACAGCAGCTTTGAGGTTATCCGTAAACTTATTTACTGGCACCTTATTTCCGCTGGCATCATTCATCCCGTAAGTAATAAATGCAATATCAGGATCTTTTTCGATAATCAAAGCATTCTTATAAGTTTGATTATCGAGAATAGCAGTAGTTGCACTGGAATTTCCAGAGTTCACCACTCGATCACTGAGACGATTCAAACCATTAGCGGGATCGTGTAAGAGCTGGTTAATGTACTCAGTATAATGACGTAAACCTTTAGTATGCATCACACCCTGAGTAATCGAATCTCCCACAAATACCCAGCGCAGCGGATGACTACTTTCTACTTTAGTTTTCAAATCCTGCAAATCTTTCGCAGCATTCTGAGTATTAAAATTTTGATTTATTGGCAGAGCCCGTGTATCTGGATCTTGAACTTCGTATGCCACCTGCTGAACTTCACCAGTGAAAGCCGGGAGAATTTTAGAATTAGTGTTGCTGCAGCTCGTTCCATTGCAAGATTTATACGTGACGGTAGGAGAATAACCATTGGCAATATCTGCTCGGTTAACAGTGTGATTTGCAGTTATATTGCTGCATGTAAGAGTGGGAGAATTATCGTTGATATTCCCTCTGCATCCCGAAATATCCCCGTCGAAATTATGACTCACAACTTCCATACGGTGCGGACCAGAACTGTTCTTAATCGTAATAAGAAACTGTATCGTATCACCTACATGCCATTTTCCGTCTTCATTTGTAGGCTGATTTTTGAGCGAAATTACGACGGTTGGATCGCTATTTACCCCCCCAAGCCGGATTTGGTATTAAAAACCCAGTACACGTTACCGCCAATCCAGCTAGAAAAGCAGTTAACCTCTTTCTGAACGTCCTTCTCGAAGATCCGCTACGCTCAGAGTTTACCCAACTCATATAACTAATCATTAGTATTCTCTTTCACTTCTTTGTAGAGGGGAATTTCCCAGTATTTCTTTCATCTCGCAGCCAGCATCTTTGCCCGGTTTTATCGAGATTATTTGTCAGACTACTAAAAAATATCCGGATTTTCAAAATTTTTATTATCGTCAAATAAGACCCTGGACACACCAAGACACAGGCGGCGTTTCAGAAACAAAAAATAGAGACGTAAGACCCAGCTGCCCGTATTTTTCACGATTTTTATCATTTTCAGCTTGCGGATAAAGAAAAACTCACCGCGTTATCCGATCCTGATTTCACGTCTGCGAGCTGGAATCCGATAAATATTGAAATACAGATATTCGGATAATTATTTCTTAATTATCCGACGAGATTCTTCCACTGTTCAACCAAATGCGGATCCATCACCTGCTGAAAATCGCCGTCTGGCCGCAATGCTGAACCAACGTGAAAGTTTGTAATTCCGGCTTCTTTTAACATCGGAACGTGGGATTGGCGCAATCCCCGCCAACTAGCATTAAATCTTTGTAAAGCTTTGCGTGGGCAGCAAGCTTTTCCAAATTTGTTCCGACACCAGCTGCAGAACCAGCTGTCAGGATTGATGTTAGATTTCCGCCAAGAGCAGTCACATCTGCAAAAGCGGCTGTGTAGTTATCGGCATAGTCAATTGCACGATGGAAAGTATATTCGGTTTCAATATGGGCAAGTAATTGCCGCATTAACGATTCGTCAACCTTGCCGTCTTTCAAATATCCAAGCACCATTCCCGAAACTTCTAACTGTGAATACGCTTGCGCGAGAGCAATCAAGCGCTCCGGATCAGAACTCGCAAATGCTTCTTCCGTACGCAGCATTACCCGAATCGGAATTTCCACCTGCGCCTGGATTTCTGCAACAAGGGAGATTGCCGGGCTGAGCCCGTCTTTATTCATCGTACCGACAAGCTCAATCCGATCGGCTCCGCCGGCTTTCGCTGCTTTCGCATCTGCAACCGTCAGCGCAATTACTTCTAACATAATTTTCTTGCCTCCCCACGGTTTATTTAGCTGTGTGCAGCACCGTCATGCTATCTGCAAACCAGATTATCTGCTTCACACCCGATAACACTATTGTATGCCGCCGCTGCAATCCGGCAGAATATTTTTCCAATGCTGAACAAAAGAATTCCCTTGAAATAAGGCATGAAACAAAATCCAGCACGCTTATTCGCAGCCAAAACGCATACGTGCAGTGCACGAAAACATCACAATGCACGAAAATATTGCAGCTCGCGAAAAGATTAGTGAAAATCTGTTATTCATTCCCTTGAATCTGCGCGGAATAGAATCTGCACTCGAAAATATCCCGTTTCCGGCATAGAATCAGAGCATGAAAATTATCGCAGTGAAATACACATATAATCCGGAAAGATCCGCAGAACTTACCGCACACCGCCCAAAGCACCGCGAATTTTTACGGTCTTTATTTAACGACGGCACACTCCTTGCCTCCGGCCCGTTAGCAGAAAATGAAGCCTTAATTATTCTCCGCGCAGATCACCCAGCGCAAGCAGAAACGCTTCTGAATCAAGACCCGCTTTACATAGAAGATGTGATTCTTGAGCGTGAAGCGAAAGTTTGGAACCCGGTCATCGGTCCGTGGAACTGAAAATTCAGCAGATAAATTCCGCACGTAAATTTCGAAACTCTTTATGCGCAAGTTTATTAAAGCGAACATTCTTGTTATCAGTATTATTATTGCGTTCGTTGTCGGCATTACCGTCCCCGTCGGGAAAAGTATCGCCGATTTGATTACACTAATCGGTAATCTCGGTGTAGCAGCAGTTTTTCTCGCCTATGGAATGCGGATTCGCACAATCGAAGTACTCCGCGGATTACGCGATTTGAAACTTCAAGGCGCACTTCTCATACTGACTTTCGTGTTCTTCCCATTTGTTGGGTTTGCTGCATATTACGGCCTCGGACTTTTAAGCAACAGCCCATTCTTACTTGGGATCCTTTTCTTAACACTGCTGCCCTCAACGATTCAATCATCGGTAAGCTTCGTTTCCGCAGCTGGCGGAGACGTAGCCCGCGCAGTATGCGCCGCAACTATTTCGAATGTCCTGGGAATCTTTATCACTCCCGTGCTGATATTTCTTTTTATGGACGTAAGCGGTGCCAGCGCAGGCGGATTCACGAAAGTGATATTGCAGCTGCTGCTTCCCTTTTTATCGGTCAGCTTTTGCAGCCATTTACCGGTAATTATTTACGGAAAAACAAGTGGATTACAAAAACTGTGGATGTTTTCGCGATTGCCGCAATCGTACTTGGTGCAGTGGTCAGTGCTGCCCGCGCCGGAGTTTGGGGCAAAGTCGGGGCCGGGGAACTTCTGCTCATCATCGCAATTATTTTCATAATATTATCCATTGCACTCATATTTTCCATTTTTATTTCACGAGTGCTGCATCAACCCCGTTCAAGTGAGATTGTGATGATAATGTGCGGTTCAATGAAATCATTGGCGACGGGACTGCCAATGGCGAATGCAATTTTTCCCGCAGCTTCCGTCGCTCCGATAATTGTCCCCGCAATTTTGTATCATCAAATCCAACTTTTTATTTGCTCAATTCTTGCAAATCGGTTTTCAAAACAGAACGACGGCACCCTTTAGTTAAATACTTCGAATAGTTAAACACTCCGAATCTATTTAAAAACGCGCCGCATTTTCAGGCACCGAAAATGCGGTTTGCAATATGCGTATTTTATTCAATCCCGGTAATAAAGAACTTCCGAATTAAGCCGGACAGCCCGAATTCGGAAGTTCTTTCAATAGCGGTTCTGATCCAAATAACACCTATGATCCGGATAATAACTTTGAAAAGTACTTTCCGGTTCAGCTGCGGTTACGCACAGTTCGAATTCGGATCACACATTAACCTGGCATATTCAGCTTGATATCTGCTTTATGTTCGCGGCTTATTTATCCGCATTCTCTGCAGCTAGGTTCGCTTTTTCCAACTTACTTGAACCATAAATTGATGCCGCAATTGTCAATAAAATCGTGCCGATAATAAAGCTGACGGAGAAGAGAATCCCTGGCTCGGGGATAAATGTAAGCAAGTCATAACCGTGGAATGCATGTACCAGCAGTTTGAAACCGATAAACCCAAGAATGGCAGCTAATCCATAATGCAGGTAAATCAATCGCTCAAGAAGTCCGTCGACAAGGAAGAAAAGCTGACGCAAACCGAGCAATGCAAAAGCATTCGATGCGAATACGATAAACGGCTGCTTAGTTAAACCAAATATTGCCGGAATAGAATCCAAGGCAAACATCAAATCAATCGAACCGATTGAAACAATACATAAAAGCAGCGGTGTGATCCACATTTTTCCATCGCGCTTGAAGATAAGCCGATCATTTTCAAACCCTTGAGTTACAGGAGCAATCTTCGAAACCATCCGGGTTACGAATGTCGGCTGATATTCATCATCCTCTTCAACGCCTGCCTTGCGATTCCGGCCTTCGTTAATTCCGTCAATCACTTGTTTTGCTGCAGTATAAACCATCCACAGCCCAAAGATAAAGAACACCCAGACGAAACGTTGAATCAGGGCTGCACCTACCATAATGAAAATAAAACGCAGCACAAGCGCAATAATAATGCCGTACATCAGCACTTTTTGCTGGTAGATTCGGGGCACGCGGAATGCGGCAATCACAATAATAAAGACAAAAATATTATCAAGTGAAAGCGAATATTCAGTAATATATCCGGCGAAAAACTCAGCTGCAAATTCACCGCCGTGCCGGAAGAATGTCATCATTCCGAAAACCACGGCGAGCGAGACATAAAAGGCAGTCCACATTGCTGCTTCGCGAATAGTTGGTTCATGCGCTTTTCGCACATGCCCAAGTAAATCAAAAATAATCAGTGCAATCACAAGCACACCGAGCAGAATCCATTCCCACGGATAAACGTGCATCATTGGATCTTCGGAAGCTGCAGGTGCAAACGGCAATAAACGCCCGCAGGCGTAACTAAGAATAGTATTCAAAAGAAGTGACCTTTTCTGTAACTCTAGATAATGTAAGATGCAGAGAACATTTGAGGTCTCTTCCCGCCTTAAAACCGTAATTCATAAGTTCGGCAAGGCCACCGACCCGGATGCTTTCCGCCAAACAAAATCCAATATTTATCAGATTTCATCCGCACCGTGCTAGTAAACGCAACCAGATGCAGGCACACCGTACTGACGAGTCGATATTTTCGGAATACTCCCCTCGTTCCCCTATTCTACCGATATGGTTCCCTGCACTTCCCGCTCGGAAGCGTGGGAATTAACACGTTACGGATGATTACTTTAACTATGTGCAAAATCAAAGAACGAAACTGAAACCAGCTGCGGAAAGCTGCTACTTATTTTGTATCACACGCAATTCACGTTTCACATCATTAATCTCATCACGCAGCCGTGCGGCAAGCTCAAACTGAAGCTGCTCCGCTGCCGCATGCATTTGTGCAGTAAGTTCAGAAAGCAGTATCTCAATTTCTTTCCCGCCGCCTTTTAATGCCGTTGTGCTGCGTTGATTCGGCAATCCTTTTTCAGTACGCCCATTCGGATTCTGTTCCTTGCGGTATCCGCCTGCAAGCAGACTTTGGGTATCAATATCTGCACGGGCAAGCATATCTGTGACGTCAGCGATTTTCTTCCGCAGCGGCTGCGGATTGATACCATGTTCTTCATTGTAGGCAAGCTGCTTTTCCCGACGGCGATTCGTCTCATCAATCGCTTCCTGCATATTCGGTGTAATCTTGTCTGCATACATATGCACCTGCCCAGATACGTTTCGCGCCGCGCGGCCAATAGTCTGAATCAGCGATGTAGTCGAACGTAAAAATCCTTGTTTATCCGCGTCGAGAATCGCAACTAACGAAACTTCCGGAAGATCGAGACCTTCACGCAGCAAATTAATGCCGACAAGCACATCAAATTTCCCCATCCGCAGCTCCCGCAGCAGCTCTACACGGCGCAGCGTATCCACATCTGAATGTAAATATTCGACACGCACCCCGCGTTCAGCAAGATATGCAGTAAGGTCTTCTGCCATTTTTTCGTCAAAGTGGTAATCAGCACCCGCTCATCACGTTCGGTTCGTAAGCGCACTTCCTCAAGCAAATCATCAATTTGCCCTTTGGTCGGCTTGACAAGAATCTCCGGATCTACGAGTCCTGTTGGGCGGATAATCTGCTCCACATATCCGTCGGACTTTTCAATTTCGTATTTCCCAGGAGTAGCTGAAAGGTAAACTGTCTGACCAATCCGTGTAAGAAACTCATCCCATTTCAGCGGACGATTATCCATCGCCGACGGCAATCGGAATCCATATTCGACAAGTGTGCGCTTGCGTGACATATCTCCCTCATACATTGCCCCGATTTGCGGCACAGTCACATGCGATTCATCGATAATGAGCAGGAAATCATCCGGAAAATAATCAAGTAAAGTGTGCGGAGCTGTGCCTGCCGCACGCCCGTCGATATGCCGCGAATAGTTTTCGATACCTGCACATGAGCCGATATTGCGCATCATTTCAAGATCGAAAGTTGTCCGCATTTCCAAACGCTGTGCTTCGAGGAGTTTATTTTGCCGCTGCAAAACTTTTAACCGTTCTTGCAGCTCTGTTTCAATTGATTTAATCGCTTTCGCCATCCGCTCCGGTCCTGCCACATAGTGTGAAGCAGGGAAAATGTGCGCATGATCGACGCTTTCAATCACATCTCCAGTAAGCGGATGCAGCATTGCAATTTCGTCAATTTCGTCGCCGAAAAATTCAATCCGTACAGCTAGTTCTTCATACACTGGAATGATTTCTACAGTGTCTCCGCGCACTCGGAAAGTCCCGCGGGTGAACTCGAAATCATTGCGCAGGTACTGCATTTGCACAAAACGTTTCAGCAGTTCATCACGGTTAATTTCTTGCCCAAGGTGAAGCTGAATCATTCGATTAACGTATTCTTGCGGCGTTCCAAGCCCGTAAATACACGAAACGGATGCCACTACCACGGTATCACGGCGGGTAAGTAAAGAATTTGTGGCAGAATGGCGTAAACGCTCCACCTCGTCGTTAATCGAAGAATCTTTCTCGATAAAAGTATCCGTCTGCGGCACATATGCTTCCGGCTGGTAGTAATCATAGTAAGAGACGAAATATTCAACCGCATTATTCGGCATTAACCCGCGGAATTCAGCAGCCATTTGCGCTGCCAGCGTCTTATTCGGTTCCAGAATCAACGTCGGGCGCTGTACTTGCTCAATCAGCCAGGCAGTAGTAGCTGATTTTCCCGTTCCAGTAGCACCCAGCAGAACAATATCTTTCTCACCGTCGTTAATTCTGCGTGCAAGCTCTTTTATTGCCTGCGGCTGATCACCCGAAGGGGTATATTGCGAAACTACCTCAATCCGCTTTTCTAAACGTTTTAATTGTTCGATATCCATGCTCAGTTTTTCCCGCCAATTTGCTTCCAAAAGCGCCGTGCTTTTCTGCGAAGTTCTTCCAGTGAACCGGTATTTTCAATTACACAATCAACATGTTTTGCTGTTTCAGTATCTGCAGCTTGCGCCCTAATCCGAGCTTTCGCATCTGTTTCGCTCATTCCGCGGTCATGTATCATTCGGAAAATCCGCTTTTCTTCAGGTGCAGCAACCAACACACTCCAATCAGTATTACCTTCAAGCCACGAACCTGCAAAAAGCGGAATATCATGAATGACAATAACGTCCGGAGCAGTGTGCAATATTTGTGTTTCGATTCTGCGTGCCTGCTGTGCAATCAGGGGATGCGTAATCCGATTCAACTTTTCACGGGATTCACTGTTGGAAAAAACGATTTTTGCTAAAGCCTTTCGGTCTAATTCGCCATGATTATTTATCATGTGCGTACCAAATTCTTTCGCAACTGCGGCTAATCCTGCAGAATCTTTCCGCAAAATATCGCGTGCAATTTGGTCATAATCAATAATTTCTGCTCCGCATTCACCGAGTATTTGCGCAAAAGCGGACTTTCCGCTTGCAATCCCGCCAGTTACCGCAATTCTTTTCACGCATTCCACCTTACCAAGAGAAATGAAGATCTTCTTTCTAAAATATCCGGAATGGGAAAATCCACTTCCCAGCATTAGATTCAATACCGAGTTTCATCAGAATGCCGGAAAGGCTGGTATTAGTATCAGAAGGTTAGTGCAGAGAAAACTATTCTGAAAACAAATAACTCGGAAATCCGGGAAACAGCAAATGGTGCGGGTCAGAAGAATCCAACCCGCACCATTACAATATTTAGTTGACGCAAATAGCTTCATTTCATTCAATTATCTGAATTAAAACTATTTGAACGCTCCAGCTTAGTTTCCAGTCAGCTGTTCACGCAGCGCGGCAAGTGCCTCATCTTCAGCAAGGGTGCCATTTGCATCCTTACCGGAAGAATAATTCGCCGGAGCTGCCTCTGGAGCTTCCGGAGCTGGAGCTGCTGCCGTTGCTGCGGCATCAGCTTCCGCTTCACGAGCAACCTGTGCCTTGTGAGCCTTCCAACGGGCTTCAGCCTTTGCGTAATCATCTTCCCAAGCAGCCTGGTTATCTTCGTATCCTTCCATCCACTCGTTAGTTTCCGGATCGAATCCTTCTGGGTACTTGTAGTTGCCTTCTTCGTCGTATTCAGCTTTCATGCCGTAAAGTGAAGGATCGAAATCTTCAGAGTTCGGATCCACGCCTTCGTTAGCCTGCTTCAAAGAGAGCGAGATTCGACGGCGATCGAGATCGATATCGATAACCTTTACGAATACTTCGTCGCCAACCTTTGCAACCTGCTCCGGCAAATCAATGTGACGCTGTGCAAGTTCGGAAATGTGCACCAAACCTTCAATTCCGTCTTCAACACGGACGAATGCACCGAACGGAACCAGCTTCGTAACCTTACCCGGAACAACGTTGCCGATTGCGTGTTCGCGCGCAAATGTCTGCCATGGATCTTCCTGAGTTGCCTTGAGTGAGAGCGATACGCGTTCACGGTCGAAATCAACGTCAAGAACTTCAACCGTAACCGGTGTTCCGACTTCGACAACCTCTGACGGGTGATCGATATGCTTCCAGGAAAGCTCAGAAACGTGTACAAGACCGTCTACGCCGCCAAGATCCACGAATGCACCGAAGTTAACAATCGAGGAGATAACGCCCTCACGAACCTGACCCTTTTGAAGAGTATTGAGGAAGTTCGAACGGACTTCAGATTGGGTTTGTTCAAGATATGCCCGACGGGAAAGCACCACATTATTGCGGTTCTTATCGAGTTCAATAATCTTTGCTTCAATTTGTTTACCGATATATGGCTGCAAGTCGCGTACTCGGCGCATTTCAACGAGAGAAGCCGGGAGGAAGCCGCGCAGACCAATATCAAGAATCAAACCGCCCTTGACAACTTCGATAACCGTACCGGTAACCACGCCGTCGGCATCTTTGACACCTTCAACTTCGGTCCAAGCACGCTCATACTGTGCGCGCTTCTTCGAAAGCATCAGGCGGCCTTCTTTGTCTTCTTTCTGCGTAACGAGTGCTTCTACCTTGTCACCAACTTCGACGACCTCATCCGGATCGACATCATGCTTGATGGAAAGTTCTTTCGAAGGAATCACACCTTCAGTCTTGTAGCCGATGTCGAGCAGGACTTCGTCATGATCGACTTTGACTACGATACCCTCGACGATATCGCCGTCGTTAAAGTACTTGATAGTTTCATCTACGGCAGCAATGAGTTCTTCTTCGGTGCCGATATCGTTGATTGCAACCTCTGGGTAGGAGGTATTGTTGTTAATGGTCATAGAGTTGGTGACTCCAGATTTACTTATAGTTTCGGATAATGGACACTGGCCGGCGAACTTTGTGTACGCGAGCCACTCGTTAATCCTATTGGGAATCCGCCACTTTCTGCAAGTTTCACAAGCTGCAGAGATGAAACTCAAAAGTTATTTTCCCCACGCCGTGCTGTATTGGGTGTGAAGCAATACACCAACAGCAAACATTGGAAAAACAATTCGTCAGAAAACTATTTCCTACATTGCTTCTGCTTCTGCATTTCTATTATCTCCAATGCTGATTCCCGCATCAGTCGATGCTGCAATCTGCAAGATTCTATAGATACTTCAACTATCTTTCCGCAAAAAATATGCGAATACGAAGATGGAGCACATTGCAGAGGATGGTACCCAAACGAATATACCTGTAAAGATATACTTCAACGAAACCATGAATACTGGCAGCTGCGGGCATGTATTATGCGGTCGGCTTTAGGATCACGCGGATAAATATCACGCGGATAATAAATAAATACGTTCGATAACAGTTAGTTAAATAAATCGAAAGGATGAATATGCCGAATCTTTTCTGGATTATCCTGTTCCTTGCAGTTGCCGCCGCACTGTTTCTCATTTCCCATAAAATTTGATATCCGCCGCCGGCTCGAAGATCACACAGAAGCGCAAGCAGACGAATTTGACCGCAGTGAACTGCATAAAATTCAGCGCGATATTGATCGCGGGCGAATCGGTTTCTAATTATCGTTTCGCCTTTTCAGAAACTGTTTCGGAATTATTTTCGAAAACCATCGTTCCGCTGTTACCGCTCAGCTCAGGAAAGATAAAAAGATAAATGGTGCGAAGAGAACCAAAGATTTTCTCCGCACCATTTCATTTTCCGCATTTAGTTAAGCATTTAGTTAGCGCCAGCTTATCAATGTGCGGCCGTGCGCCAATTTTCTCCAACTCCAATCCCGACAGTAAGCGGAACTGAAAGCTCATAAGCACTTCCCATCTCGCGTTCCACAATTTCGCGCACTTGCGCGATTTCTGCAGCCGCCACTTCCAGTACAAGTTCATCATGTACCTGCAAAAGCACTCGCGATTTCAAACCTGCTTGCGCTAAAGCAGATTCAGTAGCAACCATCGCCAGCTTAATTACATCTGCCGCCGAACCTTGAATCGGCGCGTTTAATGCCGCACGTTCAGCAGCCTGCCGAATCTGCCGATTTCCAGATGTGAGATCTTCAAGATAACGACGGCGCCCGAGAACCGTCTGTGTATATCCGCTTTTCCGTGCGTTTTCAACAAGTGAGTCAAGATAATCTTTTACTCTCCCAAAGCGCAAAAATACCCATCCATTAGTTTTTGCGCCTCACTGACGGAAATATGCAGCTGCGCAGACAAACCGTATGCGGAAAGACCGTAAACCAGCCCATAACTCATCGCTTTAATCTTTGAACGCTGTGCCGGAGTAACACTATCCTCAGCAATTCCAAAAACTCGGCTTGCCACATAGTTATGCAAATCGGCACCGGCGTTGAAAGCCTGAATAATTTCGCTATCGCCGGAAAGATATGCCATCAAGCGCATCTCAATCTGTGAATAATCAGCCGTCATCAGCAAATCGTACCCTGCACCCGGCACGAATACTTCACGAATTTGCAGCCCCTCTTCCGTGCGGGCATGAATATTCTGCAAATTCGGTTCAGTAGAGGAAAGCCTGCCAGTAGCAGCTACAGTCTGTTGATAGGTAGTGCGGATTCTGCCGTCTGGCTGTACTGCCTTTTGCAATCCTTCAACTGATTGCAAAAGTTTAATTGCATCCCGATGCTTCAATAATGCTGCAAGAAATTCTTGACCGCGCACGCTCTGGGAATCTTCACGCATGGAAATCTTTTCAAGCAAATCTGCAAGCGCTTGCGCATTGGTAGTATAACCAGATTTTGTCTTTTTGGTTTTCGGCAAACCCAGCTGTTCAAAAAGCACAGTTTGCAGCTGTTTCGGGCTGGAGAGATTTACAGTATCGTCGCCGATTGCGTTATATGCAAGACATTGCGCAAGCTCTACTTCTTCTCCGAATTCTTTATGCAAAGCATCAAGCCGCTTTAAATCAACAGCAATCCCCCGATTTTCCATCTTAAAAAGCGCAACTGCGACAGCGACTTCCAGCGAAATTAAATCGTCAGACTGCCCCGCTTCTGAAAGTTTCACGGCAAGCACATCTGCTAAATTCAGCACCTGCACTGCAGAAAATTCGAGTGTCTGATCTTGGGTGAGTGTACCGTCGAGATTAATCCCGAGCGTATCAGAACTCTCATTATGCGGAATATTGAGTCCGAGAAAACGCTCAATCAGCGTCTCAAAATCATAAGAGCGATCTTCCGGATTCAGCAAATAAGCCTGCAGTTCCGTACAGCAAGCAAAAGTTTCACAATACAATTCGCTGCCGTTTAGCGCATGCATTATTTCTTTAATCCCATGGCCAACCTTTTCAGCGTGCGGATTATTCATCCACGATTCAAGCAGTTCATGCTGGTGCGAGCTGAGCTGACCCGGATCAAAACTAATTACTTCCCCTTGATTATTCGCAATTGCAATTCGGTAAACTTTTCCCATCCCCGGCCGTTTTGATCCCTCTACGGCAATTCCCCAGCGCGTTGCACTATTATCCGGTTCTGCAGCAGTTCCGAGGAATTTAGCAAGATCCGTATTGGAAGCTAATATCTGCATTTCACGCAGCTCAATTTTGGAATTATCTGTATTTTGCAGCGCAATATTCAACGAATCAGCAGTCTCCGATTCTGTCCCTTCCTGTATCGGGAATACGGCAAGAACACTTTTCCGGACGCTGTTAAAATCGAGTAAATCACAGATTTCGCTGAACTTGCGGAAATTAATTCCATTTGGAACAAAATCAGAAAAATCCGCGCCAATCGGCAAATCCCGTACAAGCTGGTTCAGCTTTCGGTTTAGCTTCACTTGTTCAATATTTTCGCGCAGTGACTGCCCGACTTTTCCCTTAATCGTGTCTGCAGCTGCAATTATCTTCTCAAGTGAGCCATACTCATTCAACCACTTTGCAGCAGTTTTCGGCCCGACACCAGGCACACCGGGAATATTGTCTGCACCTTCACCCACAAGCGCCGCATAATCTCCATATATTTCAGGGGATACGCCTGAGCGTTGTTTTACTCCGGCCGGATCAAGCAGAATCATCTGTGAACGCGGCATCGGATATGCGACTGAAACTGCATCATCTACAAGCTGGTAGGAATCTTTATCACCCGAAGCAATCACTACAGACAAGCCGTTTTCTTTCCCGCGATTTGCGAGAGTGGCAACAATATCATCAGCTTCGTAGTCTTCGTAAGTGAGCCATTTTATTCCAATCGCCTCAAGCAGACGTTGAATCAGGTCAATCTGCCCTTTAAACTCTTCCGGAGTAGCTTTCCGCCCGCCTTTATATTCACTGTACATTCGGGTCCGGAACGTGCCTCCGGGAAGATCGAAAGCCACGGCAACATGTGTCGGATTGTGATCTTTCATTAAACGTAAAAGAGTTTTTATGAAACCGTGTACAGCGTTGGTATAGATTCCTGACTCTGTCCGGAAAGATTCCGCCTGCAACGCATAAAAAGAACGAAATGCCATCGAATGGCCGTCGATTAGTAATAAAGTTTTTTCACTCACCCTATAAGCATACCCAGTAAGCATCATTGCAAGCATTCTTAGTTAAGAACATGCTCAGTAAGTCCGGCCAGTGAGCACACCGCAGCAAGCATCCTCCCAGTAAGCGTATTCCCAATCATATTCTCAAGCATACTTCCAGCAAGCATCCTTAGTTTCGAAATCGGAATCTTGAAATACCGATAGCTCCGAACACCCAACCGCACCGCACATTCAACAGCACGACACGGCTTCCCTTTACGTAACTGGCGGCAAGAGCTTATTTTCGTTACGTAAGTGGCAGCAAAAACACGGTTTTATTACGTAACAGGCGGCAAAAACTCGGGGCGGAATTTCGTTGTCAAAAGTGCTTGCATTTATGCAGCTCACAGGCTTACAGGAACGACGATGCTCCCGTCGTTACACAAAACCACCCATTATGCCACCAGTTACGTGAGATTGCAGCGATTTTGCCATCAGTTACGTGAACTCAGAAGCACTTTGCCGCAACACCGCTTCTACCCAAAACAAAGCACCAACGCATTGCAACTAACACAAACAAGAATATGAAGAACCGATTAAGAAAAGCCGAAGCACAAAAAGATACGGACACTAACCCCGCGCGTTCAGCAGGTTTTATCTCCAGCAGATGCATTCCACAAGACGGCGCAGCGATTACTCCTTGTTAACAATTAACACAGCAACTACACCCATAAATTCCCCACAAATACAAAGATAGCTGGGAACACTTTTGCAGTGTTCCCAGCCACCTTAAAATGATTTACAAGACTATCAGACTTTTTAGCACTTCTAGCCCTTGCAAGCGATTAGCGTTCGCTGGATTTCCAGTCTTCTCAAGTGTTTAGCATTCTTGAGCGATTAGTCTTCGCGGCGTTTGCGTGCGCCGAAAACTGAGAGCACACCAGCCAAACCAAGACCAGCAGCCCCAAGCAAACCAGAACGCGAATCCGCACCAGTTTGCGCCAGCTTCCCTGCATTTTCTGCCAAAACACCCTCACTATCATCAAGCACCGGCATACCTGGCTGTTCCGGCTTATCAGAAACATCAGCATTGTCTACCGAGCCATCTGCAGAAAGACCAAAATCTCTCACACCCGCAAGCTCCGGATACTCAAGCACACCCGCAAACGATGAACCTGAATCAGTAGCTGGAAGCACCGAAGCACTACCCGGCCGATCAGTAGTATCAGCAGCATTCACTGGAGTACCGAAATCCTTAAAGCCAGCAAGCTCCGGATACTCAAGCACACCCGCAAACGATGAACCTGAATCAGTAGCTGGAAGCACCGAAGCACTACCCGGCCGATCAGTAGTATCAGCAGCATTCACTGGAGTACCGAAATCCTTAAAGCCAGCAAGCTCCGGATACTCAAGCACACCCGTGAACGATGAACCTAAATCAGTAGCTGGAAGCACCGAAGCATTACCCGGCCGATCAGTAGTATCAGCAGCATTCACTGGAGTACCGAAATCCTTAAAGCCAGCAAGCTCCGGATACTCAAGCACACCCGTGAACGATGAACCTGAATCAGTAGCTGGAAGCACCGAAGCACTACCCGGCCGATCAGTAGTATCAGCAGCATTCACTGGAGTACCGAAATCCTTAAAGCCAGCAAGCTCCGGATACTCAAGCACACCCGCAAATAACGAACCGTTCTCAGTTGTTGGAAAATCTACTGCCGCACCCGGAACATCTGTCACTACAACATCTACAGTCCCGCCATCACCAGTCACAAACGATTCACCATCGGCAAGATTATTAATGTTTGCTTCTTCTTCCAGATGCCCCAGATTCAACGGATTCAAATCATCCAAATCATCAACACTCTTCGCATCCATACCATCTGACATAGCAGAAACCACAACATCATTCGTACCATCATCGCTAACCACAAACTCTGGACTTTGCTTTGAATCTAACTCATCAATGTTGTTCGCTTCACCAACATTCCCAAATGGATACGCCCCAACCGTGAAATCACTCAACTCACTCTTATCTAACGCATCATTAGGGACAGACGGCGCATCAACAATATCCCCACGAACACCACCATCACCAGTCACAAACTCATAACCTAACGGATAGTACGGATCATCGACATCTGTTGGAGTAGTGTCCAAATCACCTAAACTTCTTGCCTCATCCGGATTACCAACCGGGAAACCATCAACCGTGTTAACTTTTGCTAAATCATCTTCCGTTTTCGCATCATTACCATCAGCTTTTGTCGTTACCGTCTCATGATAATCACCAGTCTCACCACTAGTTCCTGTCACGAATACCGGCTCTTCAAACCAACTTAATTCTTCAGCAATACCAAAGTTACCCAACGGCTGACCATCAACCGTATCCGTCTTCTTCAAATCACCAAAATCTGTCGCATCATTCAAGGCTTCCGGCGCACTGAAAATCTCCCCACGACTTCCGCCATCACTCTTAACAAATACTGGTGAAACTCGACCCTCCACATCAGCAAAAGACGCTTCCGTCAAATTACCAACCGTAACGCCTTCAACATCATCCGTCTTACCCAAATCCGCAAAAACTTTGGCATCATATCGGGTATTCACAGGCGTATTTGGCACATCCACAACATCATTCGTACCATCATCGCTAACCACAAACTCTGGACTTTGCTTTGAATCTAACTCATCAATGTTGTTCGCTTCACCAACATTCCCAAATGGATACGCCCCAACCGTGAAATCACTCAACTCACTCTTATCTAACGCATCATTAGGGACAGACGGCGCATCAACAATATCCCCACGAACACCACCATCACCAGTCACAAACTCATAACCTAACGGATAGTACGGATCATCGACATCTGTTGGAGTAGTGTCCAAATCACCTAAACTTCTTGCCTCATCCGGATTACCAACCGGGAAACCATCAACCGTGTTAACTTTTGCTAAATCATCTTCCGTTTTCGCATCATTACCATCAGCTTTTGTCGTTACCGTCTCATGATAATCACCAGTCTCACCACTAGTTCCTGTCACGAATACCGGCTCTTCAAACCAACTTAATTCTTCAGCAATACCAAAGTTACCCAACGGCTGACCATCAACCGTATCCGTCTTCTTCAAATCACCAAAATCTGTCGCATCATTCAAGGCTTCCGGCGCACTGAAAATCTCCCCACGACTTCCGCCATCACTCTTAACAAATACTGGTGAAACTCGACCCTCCACATCAGCAAAAGACGCTTCCGTCAAATTACCAACCGTAACGCCTTCAGCATCATCCGTCTTACCCAAATCCGCAAAAACTTTGGCATCATATCGGGTATTCACAGGCGTATTTGGCACATCCACAACATCATTCGTACCATCATCGCTAACCACAAACTCTGGACTTTGCTTTGAATCTAACTCATCAATGTTGTTCGCTTCACCAACATTCCCAAATGGATACGCCCCAACCGTGAAATCACTCAACTCACTCTTATCTAACGCATCATTAGGGACAGACGGCGCATCAACAATATCCCCACGAACACCACCATCACCACCAACTAAATTCCCACTAACGACATCACCATTAGCAAGATAAACTATGCCATCTTCTTCAGCTGCCAAATCAAGAAACGAACGAGCAGCTTCAGGATTACCCAAACTTCTCCCACCAACCGGAGCTGTAGAAGTAATATCATCCACACCAGAAGCATCCCCATCAGCACTGTTTATCTGCCGAATATCCCCAGCAAACTTGGTAACACTAACCTGCACAGATTCACTTCCATGCGGGTAAGTGATTTTAACTTTCGCGTCTTTTACAGTTGATCCCTCGACAGTTATCTTTGTGTCTGGCAGGTTCAGCAAAGTGTTTTCTGGATTCGCCTTTTTCACCGCAGCAACAATCCGCGCCTTATCTGATTCACTCAAACTGCCCGAATCCATCACGACCACTTTATCAGTCTCTGCAGGAGTATTAATACTCTTTGGCGCAACAATCAAAGCATTCTCAAGAGTAATCCCATTCGGATACTCATTCCCCTGCTTATCTACCGCCGTATAACCAGCATCATCACTTACTTTAATCCGCACACGATAATGCTTCGGAAACCACCCCGCTCAGCAGCCTCTTTCACCTGCTGTAGTGTAAGCTCTACAGTCGGGTTCTGCGGATCAATAAACTTAAACTCAGCATTATCTTGCAGCTTGTTTTTCGGTGTCACATTATCCGTAACATCAATCTTATTCTTCGCAAACTGTGTATCAAGTGAATCAACCGTCGCTATAGACACATCTGCCAACCCGAGAGCCTTTTGCGTTTCCTCAACCTTCACGATAGGTTCACGAACATCAACACCCTGCAACGTAAAATTCCAGTTTTTCGCAGCATCTTTAAGCTCATTAATCATAGTGTAAGGACGTATGGCTATCTGACCACCATATTTAGCACCATCTACAAGCTTTAGAGTAGCACCATCTGCAGTGACTATAGAAGATATTTTAGAAAACCTATCCTGAGTCCCAACTGTATTACGATTTATTTTATTCGTAAACCCTTGTGTTTCAACATAAGGCACATCGATAAACTCGCCATTATCATTTTGAAATCCTTGAATATTACTCCAAACAGCACCATCTATTCTTGGAGTATTCACTTTTCGGGTATTGAAATAATCGCGTCCATAATACGTTTCTCCAGACCCGCTCGTCGGTACTGCTTTGATTCGCTTCATCATTTCGCCATAATCAAAATCAAATGGCTTAGCAAAATCATAATAGTATGTATAAGATCCATCCGTATTTTTCTTAAACCCAGGATCACTCTCCCTACCGGGCAACGGACCAACAGGCCTACCGTTAAGATAAATCTCTTCGTCCCATTTTAGTTCATAATCATTAATATCAACATATTCATTTTTTACAATACTAGATTTTCCCGCAGGTAATTTTTCACTCATCTTTCGATCATCCGCTGCTGCTCTTTTCGCGCGTTTTTTCGGTGTGGCGCTATCAGGTGTGCTATCAGATTTCGGTGTAACACCAGTATCAGCAGCAGTGGTGGTGTTTGGTGTGTTTTCGAGCGAGTTTGCAACGATGTTGATTGATTCTTCTGTCAGCACTGAATTAGAATCATCAACCGCGTTAGCCGAACCTGCCGGTATCCCCAAAGCAAACAAGCTGCTAACCATTGCAGACTTGATCCCAAACTTTGAATACTTCGGACCAACTACAACCTTATGACGCGCTCGATACGCATCCCCACTACTCTTACCAAACATGAAAAACAACTCCTAAGTATTAATGCCTACTCACGCCCAAACCCCTCACCACAAAAGACAAGCAGGTATCCAAGGCACGCAAACATCAATCTACTACCCCCCCGCACGTTTTCCACCCAAAAAACACGACACAAAACCAACCAAAAATAATTGAAAATACAACCACCACCAGCACAAACACCAACACCCACCACACCCCACACCACACAAAACATGACAAACACCACACAGCATAAAGAAAACAGAAACCAGCAAACCCGCAACCAACAGCAAGACCCAACTCTTCCCTCCACGCAACCAACAGCAAGAACTCCAGCTGAAATTATTACCGTCGAAAATACTTACGTTTATAATGCTCACAGCCTCACCGGAGAGACAGTGCTCCCGTCGGAAACCAAAACCACCCATTACGCCGCCAGTTACGTAAACGCACAAGCACTTTGCCATCACTTGCGTTGATTGGGTCGATTTTATCCGGTTCCAAGCGGTGTTTTTGCACAGCGGTCAGGATTAATCTCTGCAAAAACAGCGCTTTCCACCCGAACAACTACCGATTTTATTGCGATAACCCAACCAGTTAATCCGCAGCACTGTACAACTGACAGTGAGAACTCGTTCTCACTACATAACTGGCAGCAAGAACTTCTTTTCTTACCTAAGTGGTGGCAGAAAACAGAAAACTCTACGTAACTGGCGGCGGGAACTAGAAAACTTTACGTAAGTGGTGGCGGGAACTCATGGTGAAATTTTACCCGTCGAAAGTACTTGCGTTTCCGCAGGTCAAAAGCTCGTGATAACGACGGTTCGCCCGTCGCTGCACAAAAATGCTCATTTCGCCGCCAGTTACATTAAAAAATACGGATTTCGCCGCCAGTTACGTGAGCACACAAGCACTTTGCCATCACTTACGTTAGTTTGGGTAGATTTTGCTATCACTTGCGTAATCTCACGGGTATTTCGCTATATATTACGTAATCTCGCGGGCACTTCGCAGCCAGCTACGTAATCTCGCGTGTGTTTCACTATCAGTTGCGCAATTCCGCTTTGAAACCGCAAGCAGCACCAGAAACAAAACCCGCGGTTTCAATCGCTGCGGACTTCCGCAATTACACAGGCCAAAGGATTAAAACTTAAAAATCCGACAACAACACACCGGATAAAAACACCCTGCCCGCGCGGTGCTTCTGCCACGCATCCGAGAAATTTTGAAAGATAAGGAGCTTTACCCAACCTGTTCAATCACTGCATCAGCCACTTCACGCATCGTCAGACGGCGATTCATCGAAGTCTTTTGAATCCAGCGGAACGCTTCCGGCTCACTCAATCCCATCTTTTCTTGCAGCAGCCCTTTAGCACGGTCAACACGTTTCCGAGTCTCAAACTGTTCCGTAAGTGTCGCTACTTCGTTCTCAAGTGAGTTAATCTGTTGGCGCCGCGAGATTGCGATTTCAATCGCCGGAATCAAATCTGCCGGCGTAAACGGCTTAACCACATATGCCATCGCTCCCGCATCACGAGCACGCTCCACTAAATCACGCTGCGAAAAAGCAGTAAGCATCACGATTGCCGGACTTTGCACGGAAAGAATATTTTCCGCAGCAGTAATTCCGTCGGTACCGGGCATCTTTACATCCATCACAATTAAATCAGGATCCAGCTCGGCAGCACGCTCAATTGCTTCATCACCGTTGGTCGCTTCACCGACTACCGTATAACCGGCTTCGCGGAGAGTCTCAGCAATATCGAGACGAATCAGCGTCTCATCCTCCACTACAAGACAGCGGATTTCGCTATGGCTACTTTGATCTTCAATTTTCTCGACTTGCTCGCCGGCAATTTCGAATTCTTCATCTTTCGCTGCCATCATTTCTCCTTCGAACAATGGAACAATGACTGATAGATATCTACCTGTTACGTACACCGTTCTAATAAAAAATATTATTAGAAATAATTTTAACGCGGACAAGCCTCTGAGGTACAAACCTGCGAAAAGTTGCCGCGTTAATATTTCTTAGTGCTCCCGGAGGGACTCGAACCCTCATGCTTTTCAGCGCAGCATTTTGAGTGCTGTGTGTCTACCGATTTCACCACAGGAGCATACCTGACTTTCAAAGTATACAATTTGTGAAAGCCAGGAGCAATTTTCGTACTAGTGCGAGTTATAGCTCACATATTCCGGATTCACTCATATTCACATTCACATATTCCACGTATAATCTCATGATTTCCGAATTTATGAATTACCGCTGCGGTTCTCAGCTGAAAATATCAGCGAAAAACCGCAACTGAAACCTGCAATTCCAACTCGAATTCTATTTTCGACCCAGCTATTTTACAGCTGCCCTATCATAATTAATCATGATGAATTACTGTTTCACCCATTTTGTGAATTCGAATCGTGTTTGTGGAACCCACTTTCCCTGGCGGCATACCGCAGATAATCACCACTCGGTCACCTTCCACAGCCATATTTTTCTCCCGCAAAATATGATCGACCTGATCAACCATATCATCGGTATGTTTCACCTCAGGAACAAGTAAAGACTGCACACCCCAAGTCAGCGCAAGCTGCTCACGCACATCTTCCGAAGGAGTAAATACCAAAAGCGGAATCCGTGCCCGCAAACGCGCCATCCGGCGTGCCGTCTGACCAGATTGCGTAAACACACTCAAATACTTCACACCGAGCGCTTCGCCGATATCCATTGCCGAGCGGGTAATCACCCCATTGCGGGTTCGATGTAAGTTCGCGAGTTTCGGAATGGACTCAAGTCCGCGTTCCTCAGTAAATTCAATAATTGAAGCCATTGTCTGAACACAGCGCACCGGATATTTACCGACGGAAGTCTCCCGGAAAGCATCACTGCATCAGCGCCATCCAAAATTGCGTTCGCACAATCGGAAGTTTCAGCACGGGTCGGCGTCGGGGAATTAATCATCGACTCAAGGACCTGAGTTGCCACAATCACCGGCTTTGCATAGCGGCGTGCAATATTGATTGCCCGCTTTTGCACCATCGGCACCTGTTCCAGCGGAAGCTCCACACCCAAATCACCGCGGGCAACCATAAAACCGTCGAATTCTTGAATCAAATCCTCAAGCACTTCCACAGCCTGCGGCTTCTCAATCTTCGCGATTACCGGAATACGTCTGCCGACCTTATCCATAATTTCATGCACGTCGTTTGCATCTTCCGGAGAGCGGACAAAAGACAATGCAACCAAATCACATCCGTAATCAAGACCCCACTCAAGATCAATCTTATCTTTTTCCGAAAGAGCGGGAACCGATACTGCCACGCCGGGCAGATTCACACCTTTATGATCAGAAACAGTACCGCCGATAATCACTTCCGTATTTACCGTGCTGCCCTCAACGGAAACTACACGCACCTGCACCTTACCGTCGTCAATGAGAATCGTATCTCCAGGATGACAATCTTGCGGCAACGCTTTGTGCGTAGTTGAAACCAGTTCCTTATCGCCGGGAACATCATCAGTAGTGATTGCGAAACGGTCGCCGGTTTCAAGCAGTACCGGACCATTCGCAAATTTCCCTAAACGAATCTTCGGACCTTGCAAATCAACAAGAACCGCCACTGGAGTATCAAGCTCTGCTGCAGCTTCCCGAACCCAATCAATCCGCTCCTCATGCTCAGCATGTGTGCCATGTGAAGCGTTTATTCGTGCCACGTTCATTCCAGCGCGCACAAGACTAAGAATATCTTCCTTAGTGCTTACCGCCGGACCTAAAGTACATACAATCTTTGCTCTGCGCATAGTTTTATCTTAACCTATCGAGTAACGTTTCTCAGCCTCAGCCAATGCTGCCGCTGTTTTTTCTGCAGAAACTTCCGTATTTTCCTCAATTGGCTGAATATATATTCCCGCCAATTCCGGATTCAGCGCAACGCGCTTCGCATAAACCGCATATACCACTGCAGCCGCCGCAAACACGATTATTGAAGTCCACACGTTTAAGCGTAATCCGGCAATAATCTGGGCATCATCAATCCGCAGTGCTTCAATCCAGACCCGCCCAAGTGTGTAATACATGATATAAACCAGCATTAACCGGCCGCCGTCGAGCTTAAATCTGCGCTGCAGGAAAACCAAAATCACCGCTCCGGCAAAACACCAAAGCGCCTCATAGAGGAAAGTCGGATGGAAAGTAGTACCTGCCGGATAACCGCCAACAATATTCTCCGGAGAAATTTCAAGCGCCCACGGCAGATTCGTCGGCATCCCATACAGCTCTTGATTGAAGTAGTTTCCAAAACGGCCAATCCCCTGTGCAACAAGAAGTGCAGGTGCAACAGCATCGGCAAACGCACCGACACGCAAATTCCGTTTATGCAGTACGATAGCGGCCGCAGCTGCACCGAAAGCAATACCGCCCCAAATTCCAAGTCCGCCTTCCCAAATCCGCAGAATTTTGCTCAAATCTCCATTTTCACCAAAATAAGGATCCGGCGAAGTCACCACATGATAAATCCGTGCACCAATAATGCCAATCAAAACTGCCCAAGTACCAGCATCAATCGTAATTTCCGCCGGCCCGCCTGCACGCCGATAACGCCGATCAGTCCACCAGAGCGCCGCAATAATTCCAAGGAGAATTGCAAGCGCATAAAAACGAATCTGCAGCGGTCCGAGATGAACCGAATTCACCGCTGGCGACGGAATTGAAATCGGTAAAATCATGTTCACCGAATTAAAACTAATAGACATATTTCTGCCTTAAATCTGCCCTAAATTGATTTTCTTTCCATTCCAGATTTTATATTCCAGACTTCATTCCATACTTTACACATGCCGGATACCGCGGCGTCAGCACTAATCACCAATTGAGAGTAACATATCCTCTCGTTTTCCGATTCATTCATGCTGAACTTTAATTCACTGCTCCCGGATTCGAATCGCCGCTCTCAGCTTCGAAAGTTCCGTTCGAAAATATTCGCTGTATTTTTCTGCGCTTCTGCGCTTTTCTGTATCTTGGCCGTTTAGCTGTTCGCCTATTTTGCTTACTCGTTACTTTTTACCCGGTTATATTATGTATATTATTCGTCAGTCATTCCGGCTTCTTAACTCATTCTGCAATTTTTGCAAGTAAGTCCACTACTGCCAGCAAATCTTTATCTCCATGTGCCGAACTGGCAGGAATCCCAATCAGCACACGCGAACCAATCCGCTGATCAACAATTCCCTGCCGCATCCCGGAAAAAATTTCTTTCGTATTGATAATAGCCGGCTTTTTTCGAGATATGTGTTTTCGACGATATTACCGTCATAATCTATCAAAAGATAGTTCGCATAAACTGAATTCCCGTCGGCAATTTGATCGCCCTTTCCGGAAATCAAATTGTGAGTTTTTACAATCGCCGGCGGCTCACCGCGAGTTACGATTTGCGGCAAAAGTTCCGAACTGTTATTTACAATCGGATTTCCGGGCCAACCGCGCGGCTGAATATGCACTCCGGCAATCTTTGTTGGAAGCAAATCTACAACTACAATTTCAGCAGTATTCTGCTCCGGAGATGTTTTCAGATAGGCAGTTCGCGAACCAATCTTTTGCCCAATGATTGCGGGCGCTAAATCACCCAAATCTTTCTCCGCAGCAGTAAGCGCAACCACCTGTGAAAGATTATTATCCTCCAGGACTCTCCCGGAGAATAGTTAAAAGAAGAAGCGCGGTACAAAACCTGGCTGCCGGCCGCAATCTTCGGACCAAAACCGGAAATAAGTACCTGCACCCCATCTTTCTTCGGCAACGTACCCTGCACATTGAGTGTGACCGGCGCCCCTAAGGCGCCGAAAGTTTCTATTGAAAAGTGCTGACGTTCAGTTCGGAAATTTCCGAATAGCCCAAAGATAATACTCAGAAAAAACCGAGAAAAAGCGCCGCGGTGATAACAGTGAAATACTGTTTGCGGCTGCCGTATTTCAAATTTTTTGCACTATTCACATTCCCTCCATTTCCGCAATCAGTGAAAGCACTTCCGCGTTCTCGGCAGCAAAAGGATCTTTCAAAGTCACACTCTGTGTACTTTCACTATTTATCAGTTTCAGATTCTGCCAGTCAGCAAAATAATCTTTCCGCGCATCCATCGCAGCAGCAATAAAATCGCCGCGTATTTTCGCTCGTGTCGTTTGCGGCGGAATTGCCTGCGCGACCTGAATCAATTTCGGGTCGAGAAAACGTTTCAATATCCCGTTTGTTTCAAGCGACGGACGTAAACCTCCGGCAGTTATATCGTGCCACGCTAAATCAATCCGAGCCAGCCGTAAATCATCCCAACCGCAGCTGAGACGCTCTCGATATTTTTCGAGCAGCTGATATTTTGCAATCCACTCGATTTCTGTTTCGATTATTTTGTACGTTTCAGTTTCAAGCGCCCGCAATGCACGTTCCCAAAGTTCAAAAGCATAACGACGGGTTTCGTCAAGTTGGGCGAACCAGCCTTCCGCAGCATATACTTCACAAACTTTCTCATAATATGCCTGCTGAATTTGCAGCGACGAAATTTTTCCGCCCGCACTCAGCTCAATATTGGCTTTCCCTTTCAAATCACGCGCTGTTTGGCGAATTGCACTAATTGGGTATGCGAGTGTGAAATCCGGAAAACGGGCGCCGCTTTCCAGCACATTCAGCACTGCTTCGGTCATTGTGATTTTCAGTGCAGCAGTTGCTTCGCACATATTGCTATCACCAACAATCACATGCATCCGACGGTAGAGTTCAGCATCGCCATGCGGTTCATCGCGGGTATTTACCATCGGACGCGAACGGGTGGAAGAATTCGAAACCGCGTCGAAAGTATGTGCGGCACGCTGTGAGATTTCAAAACGCGCCGCGCGAATCTGCTCCCGGCCTGGAAATAAATATCCGGCTCCAACCAGAATTTGCCGGGTAACAAAGAACGGAATCAGTGATTCTGCCCGTGCCCGATAATCACGGCGGCGGCGAAGCAAATAGTTCTCGTGACATCCGAACGAGTTACCGGCATAATCGTGGTTCTTTTTAAAAAGATGAATTTCTCCTGGAATTCCCTTTTCGGCAAGCTGCTGGTTTGTGTGTGCTGCCATCTGTGCAAATATCTCATCTCCGGCGCGGTCATTGACCAGCAGATCAGAAAGAGCGTCACATTCTGCGGTAGCGTATTCAGGGTGCGCCCCCACGTCAAGATAGAGCCGTGCCCCATTGGGAAGAAACGCATTAGTAGAACGATGCGTTTTAACTATCGGTTCGAACAGAAATTGTGCCGCGTCTTCCGCATCAAGCGGCGGAATCTTCCCCTGCGTAGAAGCACAGGTGATTCCGTATTCCGTCTCAATTCCAAAAATCCGTTTCGGCAGCGGCGTGCTCACTGTCCGCCCTTCTGCACGAACCCTTGGACAAATGACTGCGCATTCGTTTCGAGCAAAGAGTCAATATCTGCAAGTAGGCCTGCAACATTAAAAGTCTGCTTTTGGTTCTGTGCTTGCGGGAGTTCTTGAGTTTGCGGCTGCTCTTGCAGCGGTCGCTGCGGTTGTTTGAAAATCTGATCAGCCATAACAGTCTGTCTTCTCCTTTTGTTTTTCATTACTTGAAATAACGCATCGTGTTTAATTTATCTAAAACCAATGTGTATCTAAATCTACTATCTTTCATTTTCGTAATCTGCCTGGCAGGTGTACCGGGAAATTTCTCGCTGTGAATCCGGCAAATACGAGTGCAGAAATTCTGCAGCTGTTTTACTTTTTCCAGCAGCGCACTTACTTGTGCTTTTGTTCCCGCAAACGGATCGCGCAGCGGCAGCCGCAGCAGATTTTTGCTTCAGATAAGTCAAATACCACGCTGGTCCAAGCGGCACTTGCAATCTCATCCCCGAACTTTTGAATCAGCTTTCCCCGCAGATAGGCACGTGTAGATTCAGGCGGATTCGTAACCGCCCACTGCACTGTATTATCGTCAAAAAGTGTCTCAACTTGCCCAAGTGAGATCAGCTTTTGCGCAAGCGAACGCTCTGGACGCAAATCGTGCCATTGTAAATCGAAAGCCCGCAAATGCGCATCATCCCAAGCGAAATTTCCGCGTTCACGCAGAGTTTCCAACGTCAAATATTTTGCCGCCCATTCAACTTTCCGCGCAGCTCGTGATAAATCTGAGCGGAGTGCATCGAGCACTTCCTGCCAGACCGTTAAAATTTCCTGGGTGTCAAAATCTGGTTCGCCGCGGCAATTAATTGCTTCACGGACAACATCAAGGTAAACCTGCTGAATATCAATCGCTGTCAGCACTGAACCGTCGTGCATATCCAAACCTTTACGCAGCGAAACATCATGGGAGACTTCCCAAGTTGCAGCGACGGCATCATATAAAAGCAGCGAATCGAGTTCGAGCGGAATTTCTGCCGATTCAAGCAGCCAAAGTACCAGTGAAGTAGTGCCGACTTTGAGCAGGTTCGAGTAATCAAACTGGTTCGCATCACCGCCAATCACATGCAGCCGCCGATATTTATGTGCGAATGTGTGCGGTTCATCGCGAGTATTGATAATCGGACGGTTAAAGGTAGTTTCAATCCCGACTGTGTTTTCGACATAGTCTGCCCGCTGTGAAATTTGAAATCCGGGATATTGTGACTGCTGCCCAAGCCCAACCCGTCCAGCGCCGCAAAGAATTGGGCGGGTAACAAAAAACGGAGTGAGATAGCGAACTATATCTGTGAAATCGACCCGCCGTGAAAGCAAATAATTTTCGTGGGTACCGTATGCCGCTCCTTTCCCGTCTGTATTGTTCTTGTAGATTGCGTAATTCTGCCCTTTTTGTGCAAGAAGTTCCATTGCTTCGCGGGCAATAAAATCGCCGGCACGATCCCAAAGTACCGCTTCGCGCGGATTCGCAGCTTCCGGAGCAGAATACTCCGGATGTGCATGATCTACATAAAGCCGCGCGCCATTTGTTAATACTGTATTGGTAGTGGCAGTATTTTGCAGCTCGGCGGCAGCTGAACGGCGGATTGCGACCAGATTTGGAATCCCGTGAATGTTGGGATTGGCAGGAATCTTGACGGAATCTCCAGAAGGCGCCGGAATATTAGGATTATCGGTCAGCTGCGACGGATGTGCAGCGTGACGTTCGATTCGGTAGCCGCGCGCATCATTTAACGGATCTTCACCCGCATAATCCCAGCGGATTTTCCGATTTGTGAAAGCCGCACTTCCTGCTTGCGCATAGGCAGTAACGAAATCAGATGATAAATCCAGCGGACTGGTTTTGGGATTATCTATATCAAGAATTCCCCATTCAGTCTCTAACCCGATAATACGGGATTTAATATCCATATTTCTTGAATCCCTTTACTTCAGCTATTCCCAGCAATACCTGCGCCAATATTTTCAGCTTCCTGAGGTTTCCGCATTCTCATTGCAGCAGGCGTGTTCCGACATTACATATCTGCGTTTCGGAAGCACAATTTAAACATGCGCAATCCGCTCTACTGAAACAATTCTTCCTGAGCTCAGCCGGCCATTCACCCGCGCCCACTCATCCGGATTCGAAATCTGTGCAATATCTTCATTTTGTGAAATTTCTTCAGCAATCGCCGCATTCATCTGTTTACTTGTAATACCGGACGCACCGTTTTTCAAGAAATCTTTAATCGCAAACTTTTTTGCCCGATCCACGATTGCGGCAATCATTGCGCCGGAAACTAAATCTGCCGCATAGAGCGTTTCCTGATACCCATTTTCGTACCGCAAATTCAAAAACCGATTCTCCTCGCTGCGGGCAAACAGCTGTTCAACCGCATTTTCCGCAATCCGGGAAACTGCTGCTTCGCGTGTGCCTCCGCCAATCTCTGCAGCATGAATCGGCAAATCCGGAGTGAGATATTTGCGCATAATATCGAGTGCGTCCGCTTTATTCGGGCGCTCAATCCGAATCTTCACATCAAGTCTTCCTGCCCGTAAAATTGCCGGGTCAATCATATCTTCGCGGTTTGAAGCCCCGATTACGATTACATTATTTAATGCTTCCACGCCGTCAATTTCAGCAAGCAGCTGCGGAACTACTGTGGTTTCCACATCGGAAGACACACCGGAGCCGCGAGTACGGAAAAGTGCTTCCATTTCGTCAAAGAAAATTACGACGGGAATTCCCAAAGCTGCACGGTCGCGTGCACGTGCGAATATTTCCCGAATCTGCCGTTCGGTCTCGCCAACATATTTGTCAAGCAGCTGCGGACCTTTAATATTCAGAAAGTATGCACGCTGGCGGGAAGCCGCTGCCGATTCTTTCCCTGTGCCGGCGGGGCTGCTTTCATTTCGCTTATTTTTCTGCGAATTTGCGCTAAAGCTTTTTGCGCGAGCGAAGTCGCAATTGCTTTCGCAATCAGTGTTTTTCCGCAGCCGGGAGGTCCGTAAAGAAGCACTCCCTTTGGCGGACGCAATCCGTATTCACGATAAAGTTCCGGCTGTTCAAACGGAAGTTCCACAGTATCTTTAATCTGTTCAATTTGTGTTTGCAAACCGCCGATATCACTGTATGAAACATCCGGTACCTGTTCAAGCAGCAAATGTTCGATATCCGGACGTTCAAGAAGCTCGTATCCGAAACCATTTGCAGCATCAACCAGAAGTAAATCTCCCACACGCACATTCTGGTCACGCAGCCGCCCGGCAAGGCGAATTACCCGTTCATCATCAGGATGCAGCGCAGCCAGCACCCGATCTTTTCCTAGTAAAAGCTTTACCGCTGCGGTTTGTCCAACACGTTCATAGGCGCCCGCCCCCACCACTACAAGCTGTTCATTCAGCAATAGTTCCTGACCGGGCTTGAGATTTCCAATCGGCACAAGTTCCGAAACATTGAGTGACATTTTTCGCCCGCCAACCATCGCTACTACGGTGCGTTTGAGTTGATTTGCGGAAATGAAAATACCGAAAGATCCAGGCGGGCGCGTCAGCAAATCAAGCTGGGTTCCCATCTCTTGAATTTTTTCTGCGCTTCCTGCAAGCCTTTTGCAAGTTTTGCATTTTTCGCTTCGAGCTGCAGCACTAAACTTTGTATCTCGAATGTGTCTCCCTGATTAGTTTCAGGCATCAGTATCTCCTTCAGCCGCTCCGGAAAGATTAGCAGCTTTTGCTTCGCGGATTTCTTTACGTGCGCGATAACGCGCTTCATCCCGCGCCGCTAATTCGGCTGTAATCTGTGCTTGGATTCGCGCACTAACCTCCCCCTTGCCAGACTCCCCAGTTGCTTCAATGTCTGCGCGCTGCGCCACATCACGGCGGACTTTGCGAAGTTTCTTTGCCGCAATCGGACGTTCAGCCAGCTCTGATTTTTCCCAGTCCAAGGCTTCGCTATGTGCAAGCGGAGCCGGTCGGCGTTTGGGAACAAGCGGTTCGCATCCGCGGGCAATCCTGCGCGCTGTAACCAGGAATCCGGTATGCGCAACCATTCGATGATCTGGACGTACCGCAAGCCCGTCCAAATGCCATGTCCGGAGCATCGTCTCGTTTGCTTCCGGTTCGGTAAAACACAGCGAATCGCGCAGTTCTTCAACAAAACGCGACATTTGAGTGGTGGTGGCAACATACGCCAAAATCACACCGCCGTCGGCAAGCGCATGGGCAGCAGCGGAAATATTTTCCCAAGGCGCAAGCATATCAAGTATTATCCGGTCAGCACTTTGCTCCGATAAATCAAATAAAACTGACTGAAGTTCACCAAGTTTTATCTCCCACGGCGGTAGTTGCGGCCCATACCACGATTCCACATTTCCTTGCGCAATCTCTGCAAATTCCGGCCGCCGCTCCACCGAAATAAGGTGTCCGTTCATGCCGACGGCAGCGAGCAGCGAAATTGCCAAAGCACCTGAACCAAGTCCGGCTTCCACAACACGCGCACCGGGGAAAACATCTGCCTGGTGGATAATTTGCCCGGCATCTTTCGGGTAAACTACTGTGGCTCCGCGCGGCATTGAAAGCACATAATCACTGATCAGCGGACGCATTGCCTGCAGACGATGTCCGTTTTCCGCTTCAAAAACGTAACCTTCCGGCTTGCCGATTAAAACATCGTGCCGAAAGTTTCCGCGCTGTGACTGGAAAAATCCGCCGCGACGCAAAGTTGTAGTGTACTTGCGTCCTTTCGTGTCGGTTAGTTGTACACGTTCTCCGGCACGAAACGGTCCGCGCCGCCGATCTGCGCCGAGTGGGTGTGGATAAGCTTCATTCATACGTTTATTCTATCGGTCACCTCGCATTTCAATAAGGCAGCAAGGTACGGTAGGAGCATGAACACATATCATGCTGCACTTTCCCTTCACGTGTGAACGATTTCCGCCAGTGCCCGTTAAAGTTTCGTTTTCGGGTAATCGATAAAATTGCGGAACCGCCCTCCGCGGCTGCTTTACGCGGCACGCTTGTACATTCCGTGCTGGAGCATTTATTTGATCTTCCTTATTATGAACGAACCGAAGCTAATGCGCAGGCTGCCCTCAGTACCCGCTGGGAAGAGCTTGCCGCAAAAGACCAGCAGCTGCCGTCGATATTTGCCGCGGAAGCCGATTTTCAGGAATGGTTCGAAAGTGCCCGCCCACTGCTGACCGCATATTTCAAAATGGAAAATCCGAAACGGCTTCAGCCAAAGGGACGCGAACAATTTGTGAACGCGGTTCTTCCGTCAGGTCTTGCAATACGCGGAGTCATTGACCGTCTCGACGCAGCCCCAAATGGCGATTTACGAATCGTAGATTATAAAACAGGCAAGTCTCCCCGCCCGGAGTATGCCAATCAGGCTCATTTTCAGATGAAGTTTTATGCGGCAGCGATATATTACGAACAGGGAATCCTTCCCAAACGCACCCAGCTTGTTTATCTTGGGAATCAACGTATTCTCACATTCGACCCAACCGAACAAGATGTGGACACCGTCACTTTTGAACTTGATTCTGCCTGGAACCAAATTCATGAACGTCTGATTTCCGCAAACTTTGAACCGCGAACCGGTCCGCTTTGCAATTGGTGTCATTTTCAAAATATTTGTCCGGCTTTTGCGGGAATTGCACCTGAGATGGATGCCGACGGAGCAGAACAGCTGCTCACAGCGAAACGCAGCAAATAAACTTTCGATGCGGCTTCTTGCCGTATGCTCCGCAGCAGATTTGATTTGCATCACGAATAATATCCAAAAGGATTGGCGCGAAAGCACAGCTGCATCTTATTACACCTCAAGTACGCCGCCTGCAACCATTGACACTACCGCAATCGCGAGAATCATCCGATAAATCACAAAAGGCAAAAAAGACTTCGTCTCAATCAATTTCAAAAACCACACAATCACCGCATATCCAACAATGAAAGCCGTGACTGTCGCTGCAAGCAATGGCACAGAGCCAACTTGCGGACCAGTTCCATCGTCAGAAAGCAGCCGATAGAATCCGGAACCAAGTACCGCTGGAATCGCGAGCAAAAAGCTCACACGGGCAGCAGCACTTCGCGTGTATCCAAGCAATAATCCGAAAGTGATTGTGCCGCCGGAGCGTGACACTCCGGGAATTAATGCAAGCGATTGCGCAAGTCCAAGCAGTAAGCCGTCGCGCATACTCATCTGCGTAAGATGAATTTTCCGTTTCCCGTAATGATCAGCAAATCCAAGAAAGATTGCAAAAACAGCGAGCATCGCTGCAATCACATAAAGATTTCGAAAAACAGAATCAATTGCGTCTTCAAGCAGCAAACCGAGAATCACGATTGGGAAAGTGCCGACGATTACAATCCAGCCCATACGCACATCCGGATCAGAAACCGGAACTTGTTTTTTCCATGGTCCGATTGGAAGTGACTGAAACCATTTTTTAATAATTTGAACAATCTGTTTCCAAAAGAAAATAACGACGGCAGCTTCCGTACCGATTTGGGTTACTGCGGTGAAAGTCGCGCCTGGATCGCCAAGATGCGGAAAAAGCCCGCCGACGATACGCAAATGTGCCGAAGAAGAAATCGGTAAAAATTCGGTTAAACCTTGAACCAGTCCTAAAATAATTGCTTCAAAAATATTCACGAGGCAAGCCTAGCTCCAAAGTAGGGAAAAGTTGCGTTAGGCTCTATAGTGTGAAACATCATTTTTTAGGTAACAGCGGTTTGCGTATCGGTGAAATTGGAATCGGTACACTCACTTGGGGGCGCGATACAGATATTGAAGATGCCGGCGCAATTCTTAATTCTTTGCTGGATGCAGGCGGAAATTTAATTGATCTTTCGCCAATATACGGAGAAGGTAACGCTCCGAGCACACTTGGTGAGCTGCTGCGAAAAAATTACAGCCGAAACGAATTCGTAATTTGCGCACATGCCGGATGGCTTTTTGACGGTGAGCGTTATATTTCCGATTCTGGACGGTCATCAATTATTACGACGGTTGAACGGCAGCTGACCGCACTGGACACTGACTATATTGATTTACTGATGATTGACGAAATTCCGCTTGCGCAAGGAGATTCGCTAATTCCGCTCAGTGAAACACTTGCCGCAGTGAATTATCTCGCCGCGCAAGGGAAGATTCGATACTATGCGTTTTCCGGATATCAAGTGTGGAAAGCTGCAATTGCTTGGCAGTTGATGCGTGATACTCATCAGACACTGCCAATTGCTTTCGGAGAGCCGTATTCGCTTTTAAATCATGATATCGAGCAGACGCATTCAGCTTTTTGCGGATACAGCGGACTCGGGATAATCGGATTTGCGCCGCTCGCCGGCGGAGTACTCACCGGAAAGTATCGGAATACAATTCCGCCAACCTCACGTGCAGCGACTTCGCACTTGGCGCATACTGTAGAAGATTATCTCGAAGATCGTCCGCGGCAGATTACCCAAGCAGTTGTAAAGCTGCCGACGGACTCGGCCGCACTCCCGCAGATGTTGCGTTGGCGTGGCTTTTAGCCCGGCCGAATGTTGCGGCTTTAGTATGCGGACCGCGGACAGCGAACCAGGCAGAACAGCTTTTCAAACTTGATTTCAGCCCGCTTCCGGCACAAGTCCAAGATGTACTCAGCGAAGTATCAGCAAACTAAACAGATTCGGAACTGCGGGGTGTACCAAACAGGTTCGCATCTTGCAATACCGCAATCTGAAAACAGCTAAACAGCACACTGACTCATGATTGATTATATTTCTCATGAATCAGCGTGCTGATTTTCGAAAACTCTTTCGCTGAATAAACTGTATTACCGTATCAATCATCACCGTATCATTCGTCTGCAGATTCGTATTCTGCTGCTGTAAACTCGTCGTATTCATCGTCAAGATAGTCGAACTCGTCGTCAGTATCGTCCGCGTCGTCTATCTCGTCGATGTCATCAAATTCGTCATCGTCAAAATCATCGTCGTCATAATCATCTTCAGTGAAAGTGTCAAAAGGCGCTTCGACCCCATATTCGGTAAAAATTGCATCATCGTAGACGGTGTATGCGTCGGACAATTGTTCAATTGCACGGAGAACTGCCGGAGCTTCCGAATCCTGGAATTGGATAACTGCGCTGTGGAACTCTTCGAATGCGTTCTGGAGCCGAGTGAATGTGCTGTTGATATCTGTAGCCATACCATTAGCCTAGCTCACACTGGCAGCAGATTCCAAGGCTTAAACCCTGCTAATTTTTACTCGGCAATTCCTGCCCGAATAATCGGCTGAAAACTGCGCCGAATCAAGGAAATTACTTTTTCTTTTTCATCTTTTTCACACAGCTGTTTCTGTGTCGTACCGCGCAATCAGCTTTTTCACAACTTCGTAATCCCCAATATAGGGAAGATATCCTCCGTTTAATTTCAGAAAAGCTTCTCGGCCTTTACCTGCTGCAAAGAACACGTATTCAACAGTGCTGCCGCTTTGCAAATCTGAAACAGCTTTTTCAAACGCAGCGTTAATTCCGCTCTCGCGGTCAGCAAAAATAGTACACGGAATGTTATCTGGAATATATTGTGCAATCTCACGTGAAATTTCCGCCGGATCTTCGGTATCGGTATCTTCCGGAACCACATATATTTCATCAGAGAATCTGGCAGCAACTTCCGGTAAATCACGGCGGCGGTTGTATGCTTTGTTTCCTGGAGCCCCAAACAAAGTAACTATTTTTGCGCCGCGGTAAAGCTTGCGCAGCGCTTCCAGCGCCTTTTCAAAACTCAGCATATTATGCGCATAGTCAACAAAGAAATGAATCTTTTCATCCGCTGTAGAAATAAGCTCAGAACGCCCCGGAACACGCACATCACGTAATCCGAGAGCAATCTGTTCCGGAGCAAAACCAGCAAGCAGACCGCATGCAATTGCTGCTGCCGCATTTTCGATATTAAACAATCCGGGCATTGCAATCGTATATTCGAATCCATTTACCTTGAAATGCGAACCTGCAGCATCATCAGACACATCGGTAACTATAAAATCGGCGGAATCTACTCCGGAAAATGAAATTGCGTGTGCCCGAATTTTTCACTCTCCGATTTTGCAATCACTTCAGACACATGCTCCATTGCAGCAGAATAAATAAAATCTTTTGTCTGCTCAATAATTCGCAATTTTGCGTTGAAATAGTCTGCAAAATCCGGATGTTCCTGCGGGCTGATATGGTCGTATCCAATATTTGTAAAGCTGCAGGTATCAAATTCAATTCCAGCAACACGGCCGTATTTCAATGCTTGCGAAGAAACCTCCACCACACAATGTGTTAACCCATTTTCAACACACCGTGCAAGATTGCGGATTAGTTCTACCGATTCATCAGTGGTTAAATGTGCTTCCCGCCTTTGAACACCGTCGAAAATTTCAATTCCCGAAAGCATCCCGCACGGCTCTCCCCGGCAGATACTAAGGCCGCATCAAATACTGCCTTAATCATGTACACCGTAGTAGATTTACCCTTAGTCGCTGTTACACCGATTAAATGCAGCTTTTGATCTGGGTAATCAAAAAATGCCGTGCCGCAACTGCCATCGCCTTGCGGATATCACTCACAATCAAGCCCGGAATTTCCACGTCATATGGCTTCTCAGCAAGATATCCAACTGCACCTGATTCAATTGCAGCATGCAAATACGCTTCTTTAAATCCCGCCCCTTTGCAGATGAATAAAGTGCCTTGCTGCACTTTCCGGGAATCAAAAGTGATATCAGTGATTTTTTGCGATTCTGCAAAACCGGTAAACACCTGATTGCTGCCGCTGCCGCCTTGCGGAACAAGCAGCTGCGCGCTGCTTAGTACCCGCTGGAATTCCGCAAAATTATGCTGCTGAGAAACTGACAAACCGGCTTGTACCATCTGCTGACCTTAAACACTTACAATCTGAAAACTTGCACTCTTGAAAGTTATTCATTGATTTTACAATGGATAAAATTTACTCTACGACGCGCAGTGCCTGTTCGACAACACTCGATATCTGTTCGACGGCAGTGCAGCCGGACTGCGCTGCCGAAATTCCGGCGAACCCCGCACCGCAAACCGCAGAAAATACGCAAAACGCGGCTAGGCGATTGCCAGCAACTCGAGATAATCGTCGCTCCACAAATCTTCATCACCGTCGGGAAGAATCAAAACACGGTCAGGGTTAAGCGCCCGAACTGCCCCCGCATCGTGTGTTACCAGAATTACCGCCCCGTGTAAGCGCCAAGCGCACGCAAAATTTCGCCGCGCGAAGCCGGATCCAGATTATTTGTCGGCTCATCAAGCAACAGCACATTTGCCTGCGACACTACGAGCATTGCAAGCGCAAGACGGGTCTTCTCACCCCGGAGAGTACAGCTGCAGACTTATCCGCATCCGCACCGGAAAAAGAAAAGAACCAAGCACGGAACGCATTTGTGTCTCGTCAAGATTATCAGCCGCCGTCTGCATATTCTCATACACAGTTTTTGCAGTGTCAATAGTTTCATGCTCCTGCGCATAATATCCAAGACGCAAACCATTTCCGGCAATCACAGAACCGAAATCTGCCTGTTCAATACCGGCAATAATCCGCAGCAGCGTCGTCTTACCAGAACCGTTTTCACCAAGCACCACAATCCGGGAATTACGATCAACAGCCAAATCTAAACCAGTAAAAATCTCAAGCGAACCGTAAGATTTTACCAGGCTCCGCAGTTCAAGCGGAGTTTTTCCGCAATGCGCCGGCTGCGGAAAACGAAAAGCTGCAACTTTTTCATCTTTTCGTTCTGCTTCAACACCCGCCAAAAGCTCATTCGCACGCGCCTCCATATTTTGCGCAGCCACAGCTTTCGTCGCCTTATAACGCAGCTTATTTGCCTGCGCAAGAAGCTGCTCCGCTTTCTTCTGCGCATTTTGCCGTTCACGCCGACGGCGTTTTTCATCGCTCTCGCGCTGCCGCAAATATGCGTTCCAGCCCATCGCATACTGATCGATTACGCTTCGGTTCGCATCTAAATACCAAATTTGGTTTACCGTTTCATCAAGTAAATCAACCGAGTGTGAAATTAGAATCACACCCCCGCTATAAGCTTTAATCCAGTCACGCAGCCAAATCACCGAATCATGGTCTAAATGATTTGTTGGTTCATCAAGCAGGAGAATATCCGCATTCGAAAAAGCACCCGCGCCAGCTCTACACGGCGGCGCTGCCCGCCGGAAAGTGTTCCAAGCTCCTGGGCAAGCACCCGCGGCGGCAAACCTAACGCTGCCGTAATCTTCGCAGCTTCCGCCTGAGCCGCCCAACCGCCGGCGGCACGAAACTCAGCGTCAAGCCGAACATACCGTTCCATTGCTTTCGCTTGCTTCGCACCGTCGAGATTACTCATCTCCCATTCAGCTTTCTGAATCCGCCGCAGATTTTCCGCAATTCCGCGTACGGATAGAATCCGGTCTTGCGCTAACTGATGTAAATCTCCGATCCGCGGATCTTGTGCTAAATATCCAATCATACCGCGCCGCGAAATTGTTCCGGAATGGTCAATTACTTCCGACTGCACCGCTTGCCCGGAAAGCAGCTTGAGCAGGGTCGTCTTCCCGGCACCATTCCTTCCGACAAGGCCAATCTTCTGTCCCTTATCTACATGCAAATTCGCTTCTTTCATCAAGATGCGCACGCCAATCTGCATGGTCAAGTTTGAAACGTTAATCACAGCTAAATGTTATTTCCTTACGTTGAAAAAATTGGTGAATCTGCGTTTTACTTTGCAGCTAAACCCGCAGGATTCGCTGTTTTACCCGCATTGCTGCCGCAAATATCTTGCTGCAGCCTGTATCCTAAAGCCCAGGATACGAAGCAAAACAAAAAACACGACGGCTATCTGCAGCCGCTGCCAGCTCTTTTCCAGCCGTCGTGATAAATAAAACCAGTTTCAAAGTTTAAACATTGAAACCGAGTGCGCGCAATTGTTCCCGCCCTTCAGCAGTGATTTTTTCCGGCCCCCACGGCGGAAGCCAAACCCAGTTAATCCGAAAATCGTTCACCAGATTCGCCACAGCCATCCGTGACTGTTCCTCAATCATATCGGTGAGCGGGCAGGCAGCAGAAGTGAGAGTCATATCCGCAATTGCCGAATCCCCTCAAGAGTGACCCCGTAAACTAAGCCTAAATCAACAATATTGACTCCAAGTTCCGGATCAATGACATCGCGCAATGCTTCTTCAATATCAGCGACAGTTATTGGATTATCCAAGTTTTCACCCATTTCAAAATTCGTTTTATTCGTCTCTTAATTGTTGCAAAATATTCGGTATTCACTCCAGCGCAAAGGAACTAACTTGCATATTATGCCTGATTTCTGCAGTTTTCCGCTGTTCCGGTTATTTTCATTTCAACAGTGATCTTTCACTTTCTGCGAACCGCTGCCGCTGCCGGTTTCCAGAGCTTCATCGGCGGCTTCACGCAGTGCCATCCAACCAAGCAAAGCACATTTGATTCTTGCCGGAAACTTCGAAACCCCATGGAAAGCTGCAGCGTCCTGCAGCAAATCAGCAGCTTCATCGTCAATCTCCTGCCCGCGCCCATCCATCATTTTCCGAAAAGCTTCATAAAGCTCACTAAACTGCTGATAGGAAGCTCCTTGCAGCAAATCCGTCATAATCGAAATTGAAGCTTGCGAGATTGAACATCCGCTGCCTTCCCAACCAATCTGTTCAAAATGCGAACCATCCGCGCTCAGTTTTACTTGAATCTTTACCTGATCTCCGCAAGTCGGATTCACTTGAAAAGATTCGCCTTGTGAAATTTCCAGTAAACCTTCACCATGCCGTTCACGCGAAGCATCCAAGATTATCTGCTGATAAAGCTGCTCTAAATCATTCATTTCTCAATCCTCCAAACCGAAAAAGGCCCGCACTTTTCCCAAAGCTGCAATAAATACATCAATGTCTGCCTTTGTATTATAAGGCGCAATCGAAACCCGGCTCGAAGCCCGCACCCCGAAATGCTGATGAATCGGCTGCGCACAATGATGCCCGACACGTGCTGCCACTCCGAAAGAATCAAGAATCTGCCCAACATCATGCGGATGCACATCCGGTACTTCGAATGCGGCAACTCCGATTCTGCCGGTATTAGTGCGCGGTCCGAGAATCTGAATCTGCGGCACCGTTTGCAGTTTTGTAAGCAAATACGCAGTAAGATCCGCCTCATATTTTTCAATCTGATCCATCCCATACTGCTGCAGATAATCAACTGCCGCTGCAAAACCAACAATCTGCGGAACAGGCTGCGTACCCGCCTCAAATTTCATCGGAGAACGGGCGTAAGTTGTTTTCTCCATCTGCACAAGCTCAATCATCGATCCGCCGTATTGAAACGGCGGAAGCGTCTCAAGCAGTTCGCTGCGCCCATAGAGCGCTCCGATTCCAGCCGGACCAAACATTTTATGCGCAGAAAATGCGGCAAAATCCACATCAAGATCAGCAAAATTAACTGGAATATGCGGCAGTGACTGGCAGGCATCAAGTACCGCCAATGCACCATGAGAATGTGCAATCGCAACAAGTTCACGCACTGGCGCCACCGCTCCGGTCACATTCGAAATATGTGCAAAAGCCACAATCTTCGTTGAATGATCAATTACGGCAGCAGTATTCAAATCAAGCGTGCCGTCGGGATGAAGATCAATCCACCGCAGCTGGGCGCCTGTACGCAAACAAAGTTCCTGCCATGGAAGCAGATTCGCATGATGCTCTGCACGAGTAACAACAATCGAATCATTTGGTCCCAGATTGAAATCAAACGCATTTTTCCGCCCGCGGCGCCCCAGCGTGTAATTACCGATTGCGTAGGCAAGCAAATTCAATGATTCAGTGGTACTTCGAGTCCAGATGATTTCATCTGGCAGCACACCTACAAAACCGGCGATTTTTTCCCGCGCATTCTCGTATGCGTCAGTTGCTTCTGCCGCAAGCCGGTGCGAACCCCGATTCACCGCACCATTTCGCTGTAATTCCTGTGCTACAACCGCATTTACGACGGCACTCGGAAGCTGTGCCGTCGCACCCGAATCAAGATAGACGAGCGGAACCCCGGCGGCGATTTCCCGCCCGAGAATCGGAAAATCTGCACGCGGAAAAAGTGATTGTGTACTTGATTCAACAGCCATATTGTTCATCTACTTCGTCAGATTCAGGAATCTGCAATTATCCAGATACCGATAAAAATTAAATACTGCTTCTGCATTCGATAATCGAACTATGCAGGAATTTCCCGCATTCGGAAAACCAGACGGAATATGTCTGGTTTCTCAGTTCTCGTATGCTGCGTATCCCTCTTCTTCCAGTTTGTCAGCAAGTTCGCGCCCGCCGGATTCAGCCACACGGCCATCTACAAATACGTGCACAAAATCAGGTTGAATGTATTTCAAAATCCGAGTGTAGTGCGTGATTAGCAGAATCCCGGACCCTTCCTTTTCATGTACCCGGTTTACCCCTCGGAAACGAGACGGAGCGCATCAACATCAAGTCCGGAATCTGTTTCGTCAAGCACTGCAAACTTCGGTTTCAGCAACTCCATTTGTAAGATTTCGAGACGCTTCTTTTCGCCGCCGGAAAAACCGAAATTCACATCACGCTGCGCAAAATCATCGCCGACTTTCAGATTCGCCATGGCTTCTTTCATCTCTTTCAGCCATTCGCGCAGCTTTGGAGCTTCCCCGCTGATTGCCGTCTTTGCAGAGCGCAAAAAGTTCGAAACAGACACTCCCGGAACTTCTACCGGATACTGCATTGCAAGGAAAAGTCCGGCGCGAGCCCGCTCATCAGCCGACATTTCTACAAGATTCTCACCGTCAAGAAGCACTTCTCCCTCGGTAATCGTGTACTTTGGATGACCGGCAATCGAATAAGCAAGCGTGGATTTTCCTGAACCATTCGGCCCCATGATTGCATGAATTTCGCCGTCGTTAATCTTCAAATCAACGCCGCGCAGAATTGGCTTGTCTCCCTCTGGAGTTTCCACGGAAACGTGAAGGTTCTTAATTTCGAGATTTGACACGTTATCTTCTTTTCTCTTGATATTTATTGGACTTTGAAAACTATTTATATTTATGAATGCATTTCGCGAATCAGCTGCGGCTGCTGCCCTACACTTCGACGTAAACGCGGCCTGCAATCAATTTTACTGGGTATGTGCGAATCGGAACAGAAGCTGGCGGACTGAGCGGATTCCCTGAAGAAAGATCAAATATTGCGCCGTGGCGCGGACATTCAATACATTCATCTTCTACAAATCCTTCTGAAAGCTGTACCCGCCCGTGTGAGCAGCGGTCAGTTACGGCATACCAGTTGCCGCTTTCGGTATGTACAAGCGCAATTTTCAGCTCTGCACCAAGATCATCGCGCACAATAAATCCTGCTGCTTCTCCAGCCGCAACATCAGTTACCGCACAAACATCTTCAGCTTTCACTGATATTCCCCATCGTCATCGAAAGCTCGTTCTCGATTGCGGCCATTAGCTTTTCCTGTACCGACGGCACACCAATCTGCGTAATAAGTTCAGCAAAGAAACCTCGGACTACAAGCCGGCGGGCTTCCTGCTCCGGGATACCGCGAGATTTAAGGTAGAAGAGCTGTTCATCATCAAATCGGCCAGTTGCTGAGGCATGACCGGCACCTTCAATCTCACCAGTTTCAATTTCCAGATTTGGAACCGAATCGGCTTTCGCACCTTCAGTTAATACAAGGTTCCGATTCAGTTCATATGAGTCAGTTCCCTCGGCTTCCGGTTTAATGAGTACATCGCCGACCCATACTGAATGTGCATCCGCTCCCTGCAAAGCACCCTTGTAGGTAACATTTGAACGGCAATGCGGATGATTATGCTCCACTAACAGCCGATGTTCGAGGTGCTGCTTTGCGTCTACGAAATATGCACCAAGCAGGTTCACATCTGCGCCGGGAGCAGTGAAATCAACATTTGTTGTCACACGTACAATATCCCCGCCAAGGCTGACCACGATATGTTTAAAAGCGGCATCTTTCCCGACTCGGATCCGGTTTGAAAGTGTGTGTGCGGATTTATCGTCCCAATCCTGGACTGTTACCAGGGTCAGGTGCGCGCCGTCGCCGACAATAACTTCAATCCCTTCAGCGAAACGTGCCGAACCGGAATGTTCAATAACGACGGTACCTTCCGAAAAGTCTTTTGCGTCAATTACGAGATGGCATGGAGAAATCTCGGTATCGGCAGTACCGTGAATCTTTACAACGGCTTCTGACTCAAGCTTCACATTTTTTTCGAGAGTGAAAACATGTGCCGTTTCAAAGCTTTCCCAAGCAAGCGCACTTACCCGATCATCCGGAGGAAGAACTTTGCCAAGCCGTGAATCGTCACGGGAAACTTCTTCATGCTTTATTTCTCCCGCAGCTTCGATGGTGTAAAACTTTCCGGCAGCAGACTGCGCAAAAAATCTGTAATTCGTTCAAGCGGGGTAAAACGCCACTCTTCTTCATTTCCTTGCGGTACAGCAAAGTCTGCCAAATGAAATGAAACCAGCCGATCCGAGCGGGAAGTTACTTTCTTTCCTAAAAGTTCACTCATTTTTATCCTACGGATCCTTCCATTTGCAATTCAATCAGGCGATTTAACTCAAGCGCATATTCCATCGGCAGCTCGCGGGCAATCGGTTCAACGAAACCGCGCACAATCATTGCCATTGCCTCTGTTTCTTCCATTCCGCGGCTCATCAGATAAAAAAGCTGATCTTCGGAAACTTTCGTCACAGTAGCCTCGTGCCCCATTTCCACATCGTCGACGCGCACATCAACATACGGATAGGTGTCGGTGCGCGAAATCGTATCGACCAAAAGCGCATCGCAGAGCACATTTGATTTCGAGTGGTGCGCATTTTCATTCACTTGCACTAAGCCGCGATAAGATGATCTTCCGCCGCCGCGCGAAACCGACTTTGACACAATTGACGATGAAGTGCGCGGAGCCATATGCACCATCTTCGCACCGGTATCTTGATGCTGACCTTTTCCGGCAAACGCGATTGACAGCGCTTCACCGCGGGCGTGTTCGCCGGTAAGATAGCAAGCCGGATATTTCATATTCAGTTTCGAACCGATATTTCCGTCAATCCATTCCATCACGCCGCCTTCTTCAACGATTGCGCGCTGCGTAACCAGGTTCAGCACATTATTTGACCAGTTTTGAATCGTTGTGTAGCGCACACGGGCACCTTTTTCACAAAAATTTCAACGACGGCGGCATGAAGCGAATCAGACTTATAAATCGGAGCCGTACAGCCTTCAACGTAATGAACATAAGAATCTTCATCAGCAATAATCAGCGTGCGTTCAAATTGGCCGAGATTCTCAGTATTCATCCGGAAATATGCCTGCAATGGGATTTCTACATGCACACCTTTGGGAACATAAATAAATGATCCGCCTGACCAGACGGCCGTATTCAAAGAAGCGAACTTGTTGTCTCCTGCTGGTACCGCTTTACAAAAATACTCTTTGAAAAGTTCCGGATGTTCACGTAATCCGGTGTCGGTATCGAGAAAGATAACTCCTTGACGTTCCAGATCCTCCCGAATCTGGTGATAAACCACTTCCGATTCATACTGGGCCGCTACACCCGCAACGAGACGGGCTTTTTCCGCTTCCGGGATGCCGAGCCGATCGTATGTTTCCTTAATATCCTGCGGCAGGTCTTCCCACGAATCAGCGATTTTTTCAGTAGATTTCACATAGTATTTGATTGAATCGAAATCGACATTTGAAAGATCTGCACCCCACATCGGCATTGGGCGGCGTTCAAAAAGTTTCAGCGATTTCAATCTCAGTTTCAGCATCCACTCTGGTTCGCTTTTCATTGCTGAAATATTGCGAACAACTTCTTCATTCAACCCCCGTTGAGCTATCTCACCGGCGGTATCAGAATCATGCCAGCCATATGCATAATTTTCATGACCGATTAGTGCAATCGTCTCTTCCTGGGTCAAAGTTTCCTTTGCACCCGGTGCGGTTTGCGTCATTAGTTACTTGTTTCCTTTCAGCGTTACAAACGTATCGCTTATTTTCCTGAGCCTGATTGTGCTCTCCGATTCGTCATATTTGCAAGACGGGAGCTTGGCTTAACAATCGGAATGTTGGTTGTACAGACGTGCCCGCCGTTCGCCAGTGTTGAAAGACGCTGTATCGGCACGCCAAGAAGTTTTGCGAAAGCGCGTGTTTCCGCTTCGCATAATTCCGGGAAAGCTCCGGCGACATCTTGTACCGGGCAGTGTCCTTGACAAAGTTGTAAGGAAATTGCGTGTGCTCCGCCGCGGCGGAGCGTCGTCATGAATCCATCCCGATCAAGAGCTTGCGCCAAGGCTGCAATTCGATCAGTCGGGTTGGATCCGGCACCGTCCACAATGCCTTTATAGCGTGTTTCTAGCGCAGCTGTACGCCGTTTTGCAAATTCTTCGACACCGCTGTTACCAAGATTTTCCCGTACAAATGAAAGCGCATGCGTTGCAATGTCGGCATATGCTTCACTGAGTTGTGAATGTCCTTGATTTGTCGCTACATAGCGGCGGGAGGGACGCCCGCGCTTGAGCGGGGCACGCGGCGTTGCTTCATAAGGCTGAATATATTCATCCTCAATCAGTGTTGAAATGTGGCGGCGCACCGCAGCGGGTGTTAACACCAGAATTCGTGCAAGCTCACCGGATGTGATTGGTCCGCGTTCGACAATCAGCCTCAGGATTTGCTCACATGTGCCTAAATCGTTACGATCCATGAAGCCTCCTTAGCTTGCAAAAACTTTGAATCATTAAACAACATTCTTGTTGCAAAAATCGATTTTTGCAAGTTCAATCAACCAAATTTAGTTGCAAGTAGGTGGTTTCACATTGGAATGAACACAAATAACGAATATTTCAGATCATGCTGTTTAAACCGCCAGGAACTACTGCAGTTTTGCAATCCATTCCTGAGAATTAGCAGAAACAGCCAAAATTCCCGCAACAACTACTGAACTGCATAAACTTCCGCGGAAAATCGCGGAGCAAACTTCTGCAAGATCCCACCACTGCGCCGCTAATTCAGCTTCTTCTGCTTCTCTTTGAAAGTCGATTGCTTCTGCTGATTCTCGCGGATTAAGCGCCGCATATAATTGCACCTTCTCGTCCGAACATCCGGGAGACGGAAAATAAGAAACAAGCGGCTCCCAAACTTCAGCCTCCAGACCCGTTTCCTCAAGCAGTTCACGCTGCGCGGCGCTAACCGGTGTTTCCCCTGCAATATCACGCAAGCCAGCCGGAATTTCCCAAAAATATTTCGCGTAGGATGCCGGTATTGGCGGATCAGCAAAACCTGCAGCTTTCCCTGCACTAACCGCAGCGGAACAATAGCGACGGCATTATCATGCACAATGTACTGCCGCCATGCAATATCTCCGTTTTGGAAACGCACTTGATCATTTTTCACCTGAAAAATTGCGCCGCTGTATTCAGTTTTTGTTTCCAACAACACTACATGCGCCGCAGTTTCCTGATCTTTTAATTCATATTCCATTTCGGTACCTTATATGTACGGTTTCGTTTTCCAGCCTGATTTAGCTATTTTGTATTTTACTGGTTCAAAAAATGATTTCGAAAAACGACGGTCCTCCTTCCAGAACAGCACTGAAAACAGATTTTGATTTTCCTTAATCACGCGGGCTATTCTTCAGCAATTGCAGCTCCTTGCGATTTGTAAAAACAAACACCAATGCTGCCCCAAATAAAATCAGGATACTGCCGGCAAGCGCTGCTGCGAATGCAGCCAAGACCGTCGCATTCAAAGAAGCAATAATTACTTCCACAAGCTGTAACGCCATCCAGGTGAGCGGAGCAAAGATAAGCGCCGCCGCAAAAATTAATTTTCCAATACCGGTTAAAGATTTTCTTCCTAATACCTGCACAATCGAATAAAGCGAAAGCAGTGCGCCAATACTCAAACCAAGCGTCAGCGAAAAACCAATTGCCCGCAAAGCTGATTCACGTCCGCTGATTCCGCTGCCAAGCCAGATTAACAGTGAAATACATCCGCTTCCCCACGCGATACTATTTTGGATTACAACCTTTTTCCCGTATCCAAGCGCATAAAGTACCCGAGCTACATGGTATAAAAGCGAGAATCCAACCAAACCGCCAGCCATCATTTGCATTGCAAAATCAAGATTTTGAATATCACGGCCCACCTCAAGCACAATCTTTGCCGGATGCGCAAGCGCAATCAGCAAACTCGCTGCAGCTGCTCCCATCAGAAACACAATTTTCGTAGACTGACACACTAATCTAACTGTTTGCTCCCGATTATTTAACTCCACCGCAGCTGAAATTTTCGGGAATACAGCCGTCGCCACCGGCACCGCAAGCACCCCATACGGCACCATAAACACCGTATACGCATAACTAAACGTAGTGTATGCACCAATACCGCCCGTTAAATTCGCAACAATCATAATCACAACAATTGTGATTTGCTGGGCCAAAAGCGCCGCCAAACCAGCTCCAGCAAGAGCAGCTGCGCGTCTGCCCGTTCCCTGCGGAAAACGCAAAGTGAACTTGAATCTAATATTCTTCCGTAATGGAATCATCTGCGGAAGCGAGAATATCACGACCCCCAATGTAGTGCCGGCGCCAAGCAGCAGCACTCCCGGCATACTTAATTGGTCTGCCGGAACCTGATGGCCGATATTTTTCGCATAAAAAGAAAATACGCTGATTACCGCAAGTGAAGAAAGAAACGGAGAAAGAGCCGGCAGCACGAATCGTCCGTGTGCCTGCAATACACCAGTGAATACTACAGACAATCCGTAGAGCGGTATCTGCAGTGCAAAAAGCTGAAGTAAAACTGCGGCGAGTGCAATCACTGCAGAATCTGTTTCCGCTCCGAAAAGAAAGACGGTGATTGGGTGAGCAGCAACAGCAACAATTCCCGCTGCCGGCACACCGATCACCAAAATCCAAGAAATCAACGCCGAAACAGTCTGGTTCAGCTCTGCACGCTGTTTATTTGCCGCATAGCCGGCAATCAGCGGAATCACTGCTCCGGCAAGCGCTCCGCCGGCAGTTACTTCAAAAAGCACATTCGGCACAGTATTCGCCGTATCATACGCACTTGCAACACTGCCGTCAGACATCGCCCAAGACTGGGCGAGCTTCCGCAATAATCCGGCAAGGCGCGAAAACACTGTCAAAACAGCAATTACTCCAGCAGCTCCAGCAAGATTTTTTGCAACATTTCGAGGCATTTAACGGTCAATTCTTCGTTTAATACTGTTTAATGTGATTTTCCGGTGATTTATCTTAATTTGCAGCACGGCCAAGTTGGTCAAATTCCCGAAGAACAGGTGTGTTTTCAATAATCTGCGAAAAAGAAATTTTCTCTGACAGCGCAGTAAGCCCAACCAATACCGCGGCAGCACCAAGCTTTGCGGTCTTTGAAACATTGCATGCATCTGCAATCAGCACGCCAATTGCTCCGCCAAGAGCATTAGCCCCCAGATCTCCAAGCATTGTTTCACCCTTGAGATCTTTCGGCAATCCGGCCGCACTTACTGCAATCAGTCCCAGACTCAATTCCGGCGCATGATTCGCATTACCCGCATTACTTCTGCCCAATAACATTGCCGGAAGGACAAAAATAACTCCGGCTTTTAATGCCCGCCCCGGCCGGAGATCTAAAAGATTCAGCAAATTTGCACTTCCGGCAATAATCACAGTATCAATTCCAGTGTGCATTAGTGTTTGCAGCATTTGTTCAAATTTACTTTGCGGAAGCGCGGCAATTTTTTTCCGTCGGTTTCCAAAATTAGCGAACTCACTGCTGCGCCAGCTCCGATAAGCACAATCTTCAGCATTCCTGAAGTTAAGTTCCCTTTCCGGAGTGCACCGATATGCCCGTGAAAACCTTTTCCGACAGAGGAAAACGCCGCTTCAAAATGGTCATCAATCCATCCGGCAACACCGCCAGCTAAACCCGCACAGAAACTTGCGCTGCCAAGTCGCGATTTTGCAAAAACTGCACTGGCCGCCAGCACCCCAGCAGCCGTCTCCAAACCGCCAAGCAAAGACACCGCAGTCCCATCACGGTGCTTCCGCTCCCATTTTTGGGCGTCGAGAAAATTTTTTGCCAAACGCGCAAGCGCTATTCCGGTACCGGCGCCAGCGACACTAAGTATTTTTTCCGCATTTGTTTCTCCCAACCTTATCCGGTATCTGCACTGCCAATAGACACCGGCAAAGTTAAAATCGATTCGCTTTAAGCTGCCGGTGCCGGAGCAGACTCCGCCGGTGCCGGAGCGGGGACTGCAACAACTATTCGTGATCCGACAACTGCGTCAACCCCGTCGGCAAAACCGTATGCAACCTTTTTCTCGTTCAGTTCAGCCGCAATTGCCAGCACCGTATTGGTTGCGCCAAGCGGTCCGCCCAGTGAATCTACTGTGGAAACAGCAATACCGGAAGTCCGAGCAAGTGTTACCAAATCATTTTGCGAGTTTGCATATCCGGAAAGCACCACGGGACTTTTTGCACTAACCGTTCCCACAAGCGCTCCGTAAGTTTTCGCATCATAATCTGCCTGCGCCACTTTATCCGGATCTTGGGTAGTGTCCTTTTTCGGCGTCAAATCCGGTGTATCCGGACTGAGGAAAACCACTGCCGTACTTGCTTCATTCCCGCCTTCCCGCACTTTCAGCATCACCGTATCAGCAGCCGTCATCAGCTCACCGAGAGTTTTATTTGCTTCCGTGCTCAAACCGCCGCGCACCAGCTGGTTTAAAGCGAGCGCCATAATCGTATTTGTATCACTCACATCTTTCGCATCAGGCACATACGCTTTTATCTGTTCCGCAAAAGAGGAACGATATGCGGTACTCTGCGAATCAGTCCAGTCTTTTTGAATTTCAAATACACCGTTAATCTTTGCTCCGGAGAGTGCAAGCTGGTGCTGGAATTTTTCAATATCGCCAGCAGAGGTATCTGCAAAAGTAATCAATGCTACCGACTGCTCATTTAAAGTCCCGGCAAGGAGCGACGGAGCAAGCTGTTCAAATGCTGCCGTATACTGCTTTTGCTCATTATTCAGCTGTTCATTAACCTGTTTTAACTCGCCGTTAGCTTCACGAAGCGAATCCACTTCTCCGGAAAGCGTATCGCCAATCGAGTTCTGCAGCGGTCCGGCGCCGAGAATAATACCGACGGCTAACGCAAGAAACACTGCAACCAGAGACACAATATGGTACCGAAAATCAACCATCAATAATCACCTAAAGTCCTTTAAACCAATGAACAATATCAGAAAACCAAACCTGAACCAGACCAAGCGCAATCTGCCCGGCCGGTGTGGAATATATCGCTGCCCCAAGCGCGAAAAATCCGGACAGGAGCAGCAGAATAATGAGCCAATTCGAAATTTGCGAACGGTAAAGTTCCGATACGCCCTTTGCATCAATCAGCTTCGAACCTACCTGCAGGCGTGTAAGAAATGTCGATGCCATTCCGCGCCGGCCTTTATCCAGATATTCGATCAAAGTTGAATGCGTACCGACGGCAACAATCAATTCTGCGCCTTTTGCATCGGCAAGCAGCATTGCAATATCTTCCGACGTACCGGTTGCGGGAAATACTGCATGCGGAACGCCTAAGTCTTCTACCCGTTTCTTTCCCGGCGCACGGCCGTCACGATAGGCGTGAACTACGATTTCTGCGCCGCTGCACAAAGCTTTGTCAGACACAGAATCCATATCTCCGACAATCATATCAAGCTTGTATCCTGCTTCCAGAACCGCATCCGCACCGCCATCAACACCAATAATCACCGGATGATATTCACGAATATAATGTGAAAGCGCTTCTAAATCTTCTTTATACCGATATCCGCGAACCACTACTAACGCATGCCGGCCTTTAAAATTAGTGTCGATATCCGGCACGCCGATTCCGTCGAGAATCAAATCCTGTTCCCGCTCAACATATTCCATCGTATTTGAGGCGAATGCTTTCAATTGCGCACTCATCCCCACTTTTGCCGCTTCAAGATTAGCTTTGTTAGTCTCTGCTGTCTGCACAACTCCGCGGGTAATCAGCATCTCTTCCTGATACACAGATCCGTCTGAATCGACCCGAATTTGACTTCCCTCAGCGATATCCATAACTGCACTGCCCAAATCATCTACAAGCGGAACTCCGGCTGCAATCAGGATTCCCGGACCAAGATTCGGATATCGTCCGGAAGTCGATTTTGCGGCATTCAAAACTATTTTCGGCTTGCATTCAACAAGCGCCTCAGCCGATACCCGGTCAAGGTCTTCATGATTGATAATTGCGATATCACCAGTTTGCAGCCGTTTCGTGAGATTTTTGTACGACGGTCAACTTTCGCACTACCCGCCCAGTTATCTGCTGCATCCTGGGAAGCACTTTTGAATAAATTACTAAACACCACTTTCTAATGGTGCCACAGAAATAGCGTTAATGAGTTCAGCAGCGTGTGCGCGTGCCGCCGCAGAATCTGCCTGTCCGGAAAGCATTCGCGCTAATTCGATTTCCCGTTCCGCAGGTTTAAGCGTGCGGACTGTCGTTTTTGCTGCGTCTTTTCCGCTTTCTTTCTCCACCAAATGATGCGTCCCTGCAGCAGCTGCCACTTGGGCTAAATGGGTCACCACGATTACTTGCGCGCTTTCTGCAAGCTTCCCCAGCCGCCGGCCAACGCTTAACGCTGTTTCTCCGCCAATTCCGGCATCAACTTCATCAAAAATAAAAGTATGCTGCAGTTTTGCATTTTTTGCGGCAAGAGTGACTTCAATTGCCAGCATAATCCGCGACATTTCACCGCCAGATGCAGTGGCATTAAGTTTCGAAAGTACCGCCCCTGAATGCGGAGCAAGTAAAAATTCGATATCGTCTATTCCGTCTTTCCCAGGGGCAGGCAGCGGATCAAGTTTCACTGCAAATTTTGCCCCTTTCATTGCCAGATTCTGCAGTTCACTGGTTACAGATTCTGAAAGCTGTTTTGCAGCTTTTCTCCGTACTGCAGTGAGTTTTGCAGCATATATCTTTAATTTTGCTTCAGTCCGCTGCAGCTTTTGCGTTAATTCTGCAAGATATTTTTCCGGATTAGCAATTTCCTGCAGCCGGGTCTGGGCTGCTTCATGCCGGGCAAGTATAGTTGGGATATCCATTCCCAGCTCACGTGTTAGCGCAGTCAGTTCGGCACGTCGTTCATGAATTGCGGCCAAGCGTGCCGGATCTGCATCTAAATTCTGCAAAGTACTTGCAAGATTATTTAACACATCGGAGATAAGAGCAGCTCCATCTCCGAGAGTCTGCGCATACTTCGCAAGATCTTTATCGTGTGATTGCACGAGTTCACGCTCTGCAGTGTCAATCATGCTCAGCGCTCCGGGCTGATACTCATCTCCTTCAAGGAGCTGCACGCTTCGCGCCAGAGCCTCCCGCAATACTTCAACATTATCGAGACGCACAGCCTGCGCCCGAAGTTCATCGTCTTCACCAGGCTGCGGCGCAACACTTTCAACACGTTTCACTAACGCTTCAAGTGCAAGACGTTCAGTCCCGATTGCGGCGGCGTTTTCCCGCTCTGTTTCCAGTTTGTTTGAAAGTTCGCGGTATTCAATCCATTTCGCATAGTATTCATGGAAAGCTTGAGTTTTCTGCAAATTGGCGAATTCGTCAAGCGCCTGCCGGTGTTCCGATTTCGAAACAAGACGAATTTGATCTTGCTGACCGTGAACCGTAAAAAGTTCGGCAGCAATTTCACGCAGTGCGGAAACCGGTACATTTACCCCGCCGAGAAAAGCCCGCGAGCGTCCGGAAGCAAGCACTTGCCGTGAGACGATAATCTCTGCCCGTGAATCATCAGTATCAATTTTCCCGCCGGCTGTTTCAACAATCTTCACTGCCGGTGAGTCTGCCGGCACACTGAACACGCCAGTTACCGTAGCTCGGTCTTCTCCATGCCGAACTTTCGCTGCTGCCGCTTTTGCACCCATTAACAGCATCAATGAAGTAAGCGCCATTGTCTTGCCCGCGCCAGTCTCACCTGTGAGCGCATTCATTCCCTGCTGAAAGTTAATTTGCGCCGCAGAGATTACTCCCAAATTTTGAATCGAGATTTCTTCAATCACGGTGTACCTCCCGTACCTGGAGTTGCCCGCCAGCCATCCACTGGAAGCCGAAATTTTGCAACAAGACGCTCAGAAAATGGGGCGTCGTCAATCCGCACTAAATTCACTCGCTCATTGCCCTTAGTAGCAATAATACTTGCTCCTTCCGGAGCTTCGATTATTCGGCGTCCATCACAGCTTACCTGCGCCTGATCAGAAAGAATGTAAACCTCAATCTCGGAATCCGGCGCAACCACCATTGGACGGGTAAAAAGCGCGTGTGCAGCAATCGGAACCAGCGTCATTGCCTCTACATCCGGCCACACAATCGGACCTCCTGCAGAGAAATTGTATGCGGTGGATCCGGTCGGCGTAGAGAAGACGATGCCGTCGGTTTTGAAAGTAGAAACGGCACGTCCGTCGACGGCAACACCAGTTTCAATCATTTTTGCGGGCGGAGTCTTTTCAATTGAAATTTCGTTAAGCGCCCAGCCGTAACTGGTGTGTCCTTCTTTTGTTGTAACGGAAACATCAATAGTCATTCGTGAATCAACAGTCCAGGCGTGCTCTTTGATTACCCGCACCACCTCATCAAAAGAATCACTGTCCACTTCCGCAAGAAAACCTACATGTCCGTAGTTGATTCCCAGAATCGGAGTCTGCTGGCCGCGGGCAATTTCAGCCGCATGTAAAATTGTTCCATCGCCGCCAAAAACGACAATCAATTCAACTGTGCTGTCAATTTTTTCTTTCCGCGCATCAAGTACCTGAATCCCGGCTGCTTCAATTTGCCGGCGAAACTCCGCAGCTGACTCCGCAACATCATCACGCCAGGCGTGATTCATTAGCGCAATTTTCCGGGCCATTATTTTTCTCCCTCCCAGAGGAGTTTACCGCTCTTGCTAACTGCGTGAAATTCGGAAGATAGTCTGGCTTGCTGATGCTGCAGAAGTTCATTCATCACCAGCGGACGCAATATTTCCGGAAGTCCAAGCGTATTGAAAGCATCTGCACTTTTTGCTGCCGGACCAGCCAAAATAGCTGCAGCAATCTTCGCAGTAAGCTCCGTACCAAGTTGTTTGGAAAACTCAGCTCCGGAGTGTGAAAACATATCTTGCATTTGGTCGGATTTAATTTTTGTACTGCTTTCCGCCGCTGTATCCGCAGCTTCGGATGTTTCGGGATGAGAATCCTTACGCATATACAAAAGTATTCCACATTACCCGCCGGACCAGGTAACGGTGAGGGAGCTGCGGCACGGATGGTGAGCCCATTGCTGCGTGCGGCGCACGCGACTTTCGCGACGGATTGGAAATGTAATTTCAGGTCACGCACTACCCCGCCCGCACCAAGATGCTCTTTACCAACTTCAAACTGCGGCTTCACCATCAACAAGAAATCAGCCTTTTCGGCAGCGGCACGAACAAGTGCCGGCAGTACGAGAGTCAATGAGATAAAAGATAAATCACCTACCACTAATTCAGGTGCAGGAGCGACAAGTTCCGGATCGAGTGTGCGCACATTCGTCCGCTCAATTACGCTTACCCGGCTATCTTCCCGTAAACGCCACAGTATCTGCCCATAACCAACATCGACCGCAGCCACATGCGCAGCTCCGCGCCGCAATAATACATCCGTAAAACCGCCGGTCGAAGCACCCGCATCAAGCGCATGCACGCCTTTAATCTGCGGGCCGGCAGAACCTAGATAGTCTAAGGCTCCGATAAGTTTATATGCGCCGCGTGAGGCATAATTGTCATGCACATTGTTTTTACTAATAGTGCACTCGCACGGTTCATTTGACGAGCGGGTTTAGTTACGGCTGCGCCGTCAAGAAATACGCATCCGCTGCGAATCAATTCCGCTGCTTCTGCCCGTGAACGTGCCAGATTTCGCCGTACAAGCTCCGCGTCTACACGAATTAAGTTTCCCACTCGATGTTTCTCCGCAGTATTATAGGTTTTACTTTTCGCCGTAAAATCATATCAGCGAAATTGCTGAATCTTGAATAGCAGCTGCTCTGCCGAAATCACTGCCGAATGCGCCCGAGTTCTTTCGATAAGTCGGCATAAATTTGCTCAAGCACTTCGATTTGCGAATCTTGGCTGAGATCGCTGAGATCGGATAATGCCCGCCGCGAGTCAATCCCTTGCCCCGGTTTCGGTTTTCTTTCGGTTGAAGTTAATTTTGCTGATATTTTATCCGCTTTATTCGGAAACGGAATCTGAACCAATATCTCCCCAGCTGCTTCACAAATCTTAAATTTAACTCTGAGCACTATTATCCTCCCGCATCCAAATTACGGATTACCGTAGATGGTTAATATTTCATGCTGGCTCACCGAGTAACACTAAATTCCGGTATGCCTAGTTCTGCAGCACAATCAACCGCTCCGGAACTGCCGACAAAATTCCAGACTGCCGCGGCAGCCGCACGATACTGGTTCAAAGTGAGATGCGCGCCAATCTCTGCCCCATTAAGAAGTAAACGACCGTTTTTACTGCAGCTTGTGCATTTCCGACTCGCGCTGTGCCATCATGGTCCAATGCAACCTCCGGATAAGGTTTACTCAAATCAAGCATATCGATACCAAGGTAGGTTGGGCGCTCACTTTCCGGGGCAAGCACCACATCACGGGCACTATTCACACCGGTAAGCACGTGCAGGCTCGGAATCCGCGCATTTACCGCACCGGCAATATCGGTATTCAACCGATCTCCAACCGCAAGTACCTGCTTCAATCCGGTATGTTTAGCCGCATATTCATAAATATATCGATCTGGTTTACCGGAAGAAATCGGCGTTACTCCGGCAGCATTTTTTACCGCTGCGACCAGCGAGCCATTTCCAAGCATTTCACCGCGTTCTTTCGGGATGGTGGCATCAATATTAGTTGCAAAATATTTTGCGCCGGCTTTCACTGCAAGACATACTTCAGAAAGTTCCTGCCAGCCAACATCCTGGCTCAGCCCTTGTACTGCCGCGCTGGGAGCGGCATCGGCAGATGTCACTATTTCGAATCCAACATCGCTAAGGGCTTTGCGCAGGCCTTCACCGCCGACGCATAGTACGCGTGTTCCAGGCTGCAGATAGGCCAGCATCTGATCAGCCGTTGACATTGCAGAATTAACGACGGTATCCGGTGAAGCTGGAATTCCAATTCGTGTTAGATGTTCAGCCACAACTTCCGGAGTTCTCCCAGAATTGTTCGTGATAAATGCTTGCTTCACACCAAGTTTGCGCGCCTTTTCCAACCCTTCAGGCGCATTCGGCGCCGGAGCGTCGCCCAGGTAGCATACGCCGTCCAAATCCAGAAATAAACCTGCAAAATTCTCGACGAGAGTTTTCACTTTTACTTTCTCCTCGAATCGTTTCCGCCAAAATTACACTGTACAACGGGATGCGCACATCCCATTGTATGGATATCGGATGTCCGCAATCCTGAACATTCTTTCTCAGTTTTTCTCGTTTTCGCTGGAAAATTCGGTTTCATCCGCAAGCGGAAACAGTTCTTCGTCTTGGTTTGAATCAGATTCTGCGAATTCTTCTTCCGGATTCACAGCGAGTTCAGCTTCCCAATCGATATCGTCATCGTCGAAACCGATTTCACTTTCCGCATCCGAAACGTCAATTATATTACTATCCGCATTCAGATTCGTTTCTGGATTATCGGCATTATTTGCATTATCTGCGCTATCTGCTTCATCTGTACTATCAGTTTCCGCAATTTCAACTTCGGAAAAGCCGGCAGCTGCAGTCTCGGATTCTAATCCAGCTTCTAATCCGTCAAACAGCTCGTTAAAATCTGCCGCGTCAATTTCATCCGCGGTACTGTTTTCCTCCGAATCGTTCTCCGCATTACTGCCGTCTTCCGGAATGGCAATATTTTCACTCACGGGTATTTCGTCATCCAGGACATCATGCAAATCGACCACCATCAATGCGGAATCATCTTCTCCGGCAAGCACTGAATTCCATTTCTCGCGCAAGATATCTGCTTCTTCGTCCCGTCCGAGTTCAGCAAGCCGATCAGCGCGCACAAGTTCAACACGTGCAGCTAATTCAGCACTCAAATTAGCGACGATAATCTTCTCCACTACTGCCAAGCCGCCTGCACTGTCTCCCAAGTCAGCCCGCGCCCCGGAAGTCACTAACGCAAGTTCAATCTTCGCTTCCGGGCTGAGCTGTGCGAGCGGAATTTCTGAAATGAAACGTAAAGCTTTCTCCGATCGTCCCATTCCGCGCTCCGCATCTGCTTCCATCGGCACATGCGTAAAGTCATTACTCATCCGGCGGTATGTGCGCAATTCAGAAAGCGCTTCCTGATACCGCCCAGTAACATACGCAGTAATCCCAAGTGCTTCGCGGACTACATCAACACGTGCTGCCCGCTCGAATGCCGCCTTTGCATGGCGGTACGCAACTTCCGGATCAATATCGAGCATTTCACCCGCATAAGCAAGGTGCCGCGCCACGATTTCCGCGTTTTCCCGATTCAAATTCCGTAAATGCGCACGTGTTCCGGGGTCAAGAGACTCTGCGGAAATTGACGGCGGAATCTCGCTGATCAGCTCATGGCGTTTGCCGCGCAAATCACGGCTATTTTCTCCAAAACGCTCGCCGCCGCGATGTCCGCGTTCCCGCTCGAACTTGCCGGTATGCCGGGTACCGCGTTCTTCACGCCAATCTTCCTTGCCGGGATAGCTGCGCTTTTCATCACGGCGATAATCTTCCCGCCCGTTAGCACCGCGATTATCTTTAAAGCGCTGTTCACCGCGGCGTTCAAACCGCTCTTTTCCGGCACGCCCGTCATCGCGGCGTTTCCAATCGTGCTGTTTCCGGTCGTCTCGAGATTCCCATGATTTGCGGTTTTCCCGACGAATCTGGTTATCGTTATCGGAGTTCCATCGGCGTCCGCCTTTCTGGGAACCGCGGAAATCATCACGCTGATCATGTCCGCCGCGGAAATCATCACGCCGCTCCCAACGGCGTCCATTTTCCCGACGTTCGCCGCCGCGTCCGCCAAAACTGTTTTCACGGCTGTTCCAACGCTTTCCGTCACGTTCACCGTCGTGATTTTCCCAGCGTTTCTTTCCTTCATATCCGCGATCATATCCGCGATCTCGTTTTTCCCAGCGGCGTTCAAAACGTTTTTCACCGTCGCGTTCAAAACCATCTGACTGATCAAAACCACGCGAACGCTGCGAATGCTCAGAACGTTCTGAACTCTGCCATTTTCTCCGCCCATCGAAATTACTGCGCTCAGCACGCGCACCGAACCCGCGTTTCCCGGCAGGTTTCCAGCTTGAGGATTTGCCTCGTTTAAAGTGTTCACCATTGCCACGTGTATTTTCAGACATATTTTCCTCAAGTTTCAGTTATAAAAGAACAAATTAATCAGCCCAGGCAAACGGAGCGCACTGCACCGAACCTGTTATTCCCGATAGCGGCAATTCTACCTGCTGCTCACATAAATACCGCAATGCGGGTGCTGTTGATTCACCCACTAGAAAACGAGAATTGCGGAAAATGCGGATCTTCCTGAACTGTGCCTGGAAGAGCTGATACATATCTGATTCCGCTTGCCGGTTCAATGAAAGCGATTCGAAATAACAGTTAGAAATGTTTACGTATCTTGGAGTTTAGAGCTGAAGAAGATGTCCGCTCCCAGCAGATTTTGCCAGTTATTTCCGGTTTATAAACGAGCGAATAAGTTACCGGTATTACCGAAGCGACGGCAGGAAGCAGATATTTTTACGCAACTGACGGCAAAACACGCACTGTGATTTTCATCTTCGAAATCCACCACGTTTCCGCTGGTCACAGCGTTATAAGAACGACGGCACTCCCCGTCGGAAACCAAAACCTCCCGCTTCGCCGCCAGTTACGTAAACTCGCGGGCGTTTCGCCGCCGGCTGTGTAAAAATGCGGATAATACCGCCGGTTACGTGAACCCGCACCGGTTTCACCGCAAAATATCTGAGATCCGGATTCTGTTCAGATCCTAAGCACCCAAGCAGCTGGGCACTAGGCAGCTTTGCTCCGCCTCTCCTGCTGCCGTTTTTCAAAACTGCCAACGCTTATATTTTAATGACTGCGCTTCTTCGCATTTTTAATATTCCATTCGCGCATTTCACGCGGATATCCCGTTACCGCTACCTTAAATAATTCAATTTCTAATTTCTCCGCAACTTTTTCTGCCTGTGAATAGTCTGATACCGTACGCCGCGTCCATTCTCCGTCTCCGGCAATCAAAAGAATCGCCGCCGGTTCCCGCGAAGTACCATCTTCATAAAATGCGCGGACTCCCTGGCGGGAAGTAACAAATTCCGAAAAATATTCGGTATTTTCATGCGTGGTTGCGCGAGCCGTCTTCTGCGGAACATCAGTTCTAAAAAGTCTTCCAAAAAATCCCATATCGCAAGCTTAGCAAAGGCACAGATAAATTAGGTGCAGCTCATGAAAACTAATATTTATGATAACCGTGCAGCAGAAATTCGCATCAGACTGTGCTAAATCCGGAAAGACCGGCACATAAAAATAATTCTGTTAAAACAATTACTTAAGTCCTAAGCAATTCAGACTGCATTTTCCGGTTAAAAGTGGTTGAATTGTAACCGAGTACTTATTTCAGAAAAATAAGTTTTATTTCTAGGTTTCAAGGGAGAAAGATACGTGTCAGAAACTCAAGAATACGACATCGTAGTACTTGGCGCCGGTTCGGGCGGTTATGCTTGTGCAATGCGCGCGGGGCAACTCGGGATGAAAGTCGCACTGGTTGAAGGAGATAAGGTCGGCGGAACTTGTTTGCACCGCGGCTGTATCCCAACTAAGGCACTTCTTCACGCGGCAGAAGTAGCGGATGAAATGCGTGAAGGTGATTCAATCGGCGTGCGGGGATCTTTCACCGGCATCGATATGAATGCACTGAATGCATATAAAAACGGTGTAATCGAAAAAATGTATAAAGGTCTCACCGGTTTGGTGGATTCGCGCGGCGTTGAGACAATCCACGGCTGGGGCCGTCTTGCCGCCCAAGATACTGTCGAAGTAAACGGCAGCCGGATTAAGGGAAAAATATCGTACTCGCATCCGGTTCTTTCTCCAAGACGATTGGGCAAAAGATTACAAATCGCGTTATCACATCCGAGCAGGCACTTAATATGGACACTGTCCCAAATTCGGTGATTGTGCTCGGCGGCGGCGTGATCGGCGTAGAGTTTGCTTCTATCTGGGCTTCCTACGGTGCTGACGTAACTATTATCGAAGGTCTCGATCATCTTGTCCCAAATGAAGATGAAGCTATTTCAAAGAACTTGGAACGCGCATTCCGCAAGCGCAAGATTGCGTTCAAGACAAAAACGATGTTTGACCGGGTTGAAGAAGACGAAAACGGCGTACATGTATTTACCCAGGATGGAAAGCAGTATGATGCCGAGTATCTGCTAATCGCAATTGGCCGCGGTCCGTCGACCGCGAATCTCGGTTACGAAGAACAAGGGATTAAGATTGATCGCGGTTTTGTTCTGACCAATGAGCGTCTTCACACGGGAATCGGCAATATTTATGCTGTCGGAGACATCGTTCCGGGTGTGCAGCTGGCGCACCGCGGTTTCCTGCAAGGTATCTTTGTAGCGGAAGAAATCGCCGGCATGAATCCAAAGCTAATCGACGAAAATAATATTCCGAAAGTAACTTTCTGTAATCCGGAAATTGCTTCCGTCGGGCTTACACAGCAGAAAGCCGAAGCAAAATACGGAAAAGAAAATGTGGAAGCTGTGGAATTTAACCTTGCCGGTAATGGTAAGTCGCAAATGCTCGGCACCGCGGGATTTGTGAAGCTTGTGCGGGAAAAGAACGGACCAATTGTCGGATTCCATGCGATTGGCGCCCGCATGGGCGAACAGGTTGGCGAAGGGCAGCTGATGGTCACCTGGGAAGCATTCCCAGAGGATTTCGCAGGCACAATTCATGCACACCCAACGCAAAATGAATCCGTCGGCGAAGCAGTGCTCGCACTCGCCGGTAAGCCATTACACACCCACAATTAAGAATTGGAAGAAAACATGTCAGAACCTATTAAGATGCCAGCGCTTGGCGAATCCGTAACCGAAGGTACCGTGACCACCTGGTTGAAAGAAGTGGGCGACACTATCGAACTTGACGAACCTATTCTTGAGGTTTCCACCGACAAAGTTGATACTGAAGTACCCGCTCCGGCAGCTGGCGTACTCGAAAAGATTGAAGTTGGCGAAGATGAAACCGTCGATGTCGGCACAATTCTCGGGTATATTGGCGACGGATCCGGTGCCGCTCCAGCTGCAGCAGCAGACGTTCCTGCAGAAGCTTCTGCTCCTGCCCCGGCCGAACCAGAAGCTTCTGCTGCCGCGCCCGCATCCGAAAACGACGGCGCAGGTGTCGAAGTAAAGATGCCGGCACTTGGCGAATCCGTCACCGAAGGTACCGTGACCACCTGGCTGAAGCAGGTTGGCGACGAAGTTGCAGCAGACGAACCGCTGCTTGAAGTTTCTACAGACAAAGTTGATACCGAGGTGCCGTCACCTGGTGCGGGCGTAATCACCAAGATTATCGTGAATGAAGATGAAACTGTGGAAGTGGGCACTGTGCTTGCAATTATCGGCGGATCTGTGCAAGCTCCTTCCGATACAGCTGCGCCGGCAGCTGCAGAAGCCCCGAAAGCAGCACCGAAGCATGCAGCCGAAAAGCCGGCTGCACAGAATCCGGCTGTGTCTGCACCAGAAGGATCTATTCCGGCAGCTGCAGACAGCTCGGCATACATCACTCCAATAGTGCGGAAACTTGCCAAAGATTTAAATATTGACCTCAGCACAGTGAAAGGCACTGGCGTAGGCGGGCGAATCCGGCGTCAGGATGTAGCAGCTGCTGCCGAAGCAGCTAAAGCTGCTCAGGCCGCTGCAGCTGCCCCGAATCCAGCCGGATCCGGCCCATCAGCTGCGCAGCCAGCTTCCGGATCGGTAAAGTCGGAGATTGCAAAGAAAGCTGCGGAAGCTGCAACGCTGCGCAGTACCCGCCAGAAGATGACCGGTCTGCGCAAGACTATTGCAAAGCGAATGGTTGAATCGCTGCAAACTTCCGCTCAGCTTACCACGGTAATGGAAGTTGATGTAACGAAGATCGTGAAGCTGCGGGCACAAGCAAAGGAATCTTTCAATGCCCGCGAAGGTGTAAAGCTCACCTATCTGCCATTCTTTATCCAGGCAGCTACTGAAGCGCTGAAAGCACATCCGAAGATCAATTGTTCTATCGAAGAGAACGAAATCGTTTACCATAATGAAGAACATGTTGGTATCGCGGTAGATACGCCAAAGGGACTTTTCGTTCCCGTAATCCGCAACTGCGGAAATTTGAATATCGCCGGAATTTCGAAAGCAGTAGCAGATCTTGCATCCCGTACCCGCGACGGAAAGATTGGCGCTGATGAACTTTCCGGTTCCACTTTCACAATTACAAATACCGGATCGATTGGGGCGCTTTTCGATACGCCGATTATTAATCAGCCAAACGTAGCAATCCTTGGTACTGGTGCAATTTTCAAAGCGCCGGCTGTAGTAAAGGACATGGACGGCAATGAGACAATCTCAATTCGTTCGAAGTGCTACCTTGCAATATCCTATGATCACCGGGTGATTGACGGAGCCGATGCGTCGCGTTATCTGCGTGATGTGAAGCTCCGTTTGGAAGAAGCTGACTTTGCTGCAGAGCTTGGTATTTGATTATTGCTTTCACAGTTAAATCCGCTCTAAATTTTTGGGGGTGCGTTTTCAGATGAGAACGCACCCCAAAATATTTCATGCTTTTCTGCTGCCGCAAGTTCAGCTTCGCGGACGAATCATACTGCTGCTTTTGAAAACTCTGCTACTCCGGCAGGAAACAATAGTTTGTTTTGCAGTTTGCTTTAAATTTCAGCAATAACTCTCGAAATAAAACCGTTTACATCTGCCGGAAAATATCTGAATTTTACCGCTTGCAAAAACAAAAACAGTATTTGCGAAAAAGGAGTAAACAGCGGAAGAAACAGCGCAAAATAAGTGGAAAATTATAATCTTTCCGGAACAACCGCAATTTCCCCGCTTCCATGCGGAATCACCCGAATCGGCCAATCGTAGACAAAACTCAGCTGCTCGCTCGTCAGTACTTCACGCGGCTTCCCAAAAGCAACTACACTGCCGGATTTCAGCAGTGCAATCCGATCGCAGTATGCAGCCGCAAGCTGAATATCATGCATAATCGCAATCACTGCGTCGCCATTTTTTGCCATCCCCCGACATAGCTGCATTGTACGTTCTTGATGTGCGATATCCAGTGCGGCTGTCGGTTCATCAAGAAAGACTACTCGCGCTTCCTGCGCTACTACCCGCGCTAATGTTACGCGCGCAGATTCACCGCCGGAAAGACTCGTAATATCCCGATCTTCCATTCGCGCCACATCAGTACATTGCATTGCTTTTCGGACGATCTGCGCATTCTCTGCTTCTGAGGTTCCCCAGGCAGAGCGTCCCATCGACACCACATCGTAGACTAAATAAGAAAATGGAAATTCACTGGCCTGCGGCATTGCCGAACGTGTCTGTGCAAGCTCTTGGCGTGAATAATCCTGCAACAATTTTCCAGCAAGCTGAACCGTACCGTGCTGCACTGGAAGATCACCCGTAAGCACTCCCAGCAAAGTAGATTTGCCTGTACCATTCGGCCCAAGCACACCAATCATTTCTCCAGAATAAACATCTAGCGAAACCTGATGCAGAATTTCGCGGGCGCCGTAAGAAAAAGAAACGTTATCTGCACACAGTACCGGCGTATTTGCGATATGTTCATCAACCGCAGACGCAGAAGATTCTCGGCTATTAAAATTACGATTCATCAGTTTACTTTCCTCGCTCCGCGCAGATTCCTCCGAAGCAATATGAAGAATACCGGACCTCCGACCAGGGCAGTGAAAATTCCAATTGGTAAATCCGAAAAAGGAATAATTGTCCGCGCTAAAAGATCTGCCCCAGTAAGCAGCACTGCCCCGCCAAGTAAAGCAGCCGGTAAGAGATAACTATTTAACGGGCCCATTGCAAGCCGCAATACATGCGGCACAATCAGCCCCACAAAAGCAATCACTCCCGCATAGCTGACCGCAGCAGAAGTGAGCAGAGCAGTAAGGACAATTGCACAGGTACGTAAACCTTGCACATTCACACCAACATGCCCTGCTGCACGCTCACCAAGCGCAAGCAAATCCAGCTTGCGTGAAATCAGCATACTCCAGACAATCCCAATAAACACCACTACTCCAACTATGCCTACTTGCATCCAGCTTGCAGCGCCGAAAGATCCCATTTGCCAAAACACAATTTGGTCGCGTGCAGTGGCGGGAGCAATATATGTGGCGATAGAAGTTAGCGCCGTCGCAACTGCAGTGACGGCAATTCCGGTCAGGATTAGTGTCAGCGGCTCGGTTTTTCCGGCTGAGAAAGAAAGTATGTAGACGGTAAAAGCAGCAAGGAGTCCGGTCAAAAATGCTGCTCCCGGCACAGAAAACCCACCAAAAGCGTAGGGAGCAAACACTATTGCCATTGAAGCACCGACGGCACTGCCCGCCGAAACTCCAATTACTCCCGGCTCGGCAAGCGGATTAGAGAAAATTGCCTGCATTACCGCACCTGCCACTGCTAATGCTGCACCAACTAAAATTGACAGCGCGATTCGCGGCAGCCGAATATTCCATAACGTCGCCATAATCAGCGGATCTTCCGGCGGTTTTACAAGTCCGAAATATGCAAAGAATCCGCGCAGCGCATTGCTTGGAGAAATCGCAAACTGCCCAATCCCAGCCGAAAGAAATACGAGTAGCACAAGTGAGACGGTAAGAGTAACGAAAGTGATGGTCCGACGGCATTTCCGCCGATATAAACCGCTTGCGGAGGTTTGTGCAGCAACGGCGGAATTCTCAGTATTTGTTTGCAGTTTTCCCATGTTTCTTTGCAGCTTTGCCGTATTTTTTCCGTACTTATTACCCGAAGTAAGCTGATTCACTTATTTCACCCCATACAGTGCGCGTGCAACTGCAAGCAGCACATCGCCTGTCTGCGGGCCGAAAGCCAATGAGAGTCCGTCCGGAATCGCGACAACTCGCTGCTTCTTACCGGCAATCGTGGAGGAAACCCCGGGTCTTGCTAAAAGCCCTTCCATCCCCTTTGTTGATTCCAGACCTCCGGTCATAGTGAAAATAACTTCAGGGTTAATTGTGAGCAAAGATTCAGCGCTTGCCGGAGTGAGCCCCTTAATTCCGGTTTTCGCCGCAATATCGACTCCGCCCACACCTTCAATTAAGTCAATTGCGCCATATTCCTCACCGCCGAAAATAAAGAACACTCCCGCTGTACCGCGCACATAAAGGAACGCAATTTTCAGCGGATCTTTCGGAGTCCATTGTGCAATCTGTTCTTTTGCCGCAGTGATTTCCGCCGATGCGCGTTTTGCAAGTGCTTTACCGGCTTCCGGCACGCCAAGTGCAGCTGCTACTGCTTCAATTTCAGCTCCAACTGTCTCAACCGAATGATCCGATTCAGTAATAACTACCGGAATCCCGGCAGCTTGAATTTGCGAAATCACTTCCGGAGGTCCAAGAGTTCGGTCAGTAAACACAACCGTCGGATGCAAATTCAGAATCGCTTCCGCATTTAATGCAATCCCGTCAGAGCTTACTACCGGTAAATCTGCCAGCATTTTTTCTGTAGATGACACGGAACGTCCAACAATTGATTCGCCAAAACCAAGTGCGATGACTGTGCGTGAAAGAGTTGCCGTAATGTCAAGCGCTAAAATTCGGGATGTGTCCGTGATCGTTACGGAAGTTCCCTCAGTATCAGTAACTGTAGCCGGCAGTTTTTGCGGAAACTTTCCGGCAATTACCGACGGATCAGGAATTCCTTCAACAACGGACAAACCGGTGATATCACGCGGATCAGGAAGTGAAGCTGTCTTTTTTCAGCACTAACCGATTTATCCGTATTTTCCGGCGTGTTTTTTGAAGTTTCAATTGGAGCAGCACATGCACTGGCGAAAGTAATAATTGCTGCGAGGAGCACCGCGAATCGTTTCACTATATTCTCCGAACGGATTGTTTATTAACATAATTTCGGTAGGTGCGCAGCAGCGATAAATATCAGTTGCTGCACACCTACCTTTAAATTAAACTTCAGATTTAATTAGCTGATGTATGTGCGCTTTTTACCCAATAGCACCAATGCGCCAAGACCGGCAAGAAGCAGCGCGATAACTGCAGCATTCCATACTGCAGCACCGGTTTGACTCAAGGTTGTCACGTCTTGTCCCTTGGCAACTACGGAACCGTCGGCGCCATACTGCACGATGCTGCAAGCACCGTTCGCATCCTTCTGAATCTGGTACTGTGCGCTCAAAGTTCCCTTTCCGCTGAGTCCGTTCAACGGTTCACCCACTGGGTAGAATCCGCCGAATCCGGCAGTGCCGGCACTTGTGAGTGAAACATTCTTGGCAGTAAAGGAGAAAGACTTGCCTGACGCAGTTACCGAAATCCCGCTGAGCTTCGCAAGATTTACGCGCCCATTTTGCACTACTTTTCCGTCGACATTAGTTGCCTTTAAATAGGCGGAGAGCATGCCGGTATTACCATTGATGGTAACGGTCGGAGCAGAAATAGTTACATCAAGCTTTCCGCTATGCCCGGTAAAGTGTGCAGTGCCGCCATACCGGAAAGTACCGCTCTTGGAAGCACTGTTATAAGTTCCCCCATTGCCTGGCCAGATAAACGTAGATCCGTTCCAAATTGAGCTTTCAATCTTCCCTTTCGCAATTGCACCGCGGATATATGCCGTGAAAGAATCACGCACTCCCCAATTAAGTGAACCGCTCGTAATGATCTTCTCGGTAGAACGCTGTGCTACCTGTGCTTCCAGTTCCCGGCACTGCTCTGCATTAATTTCGGCTTGTGTTTTCACCAGAGCAGGCGCCGGAGCTGGTGCGGAAGTTTCTCCCGGCTGCACTGCTTTTTCCGGGAAAACAGCTGCGAACTGTTCTGCGCTGACGGCCAGCGGAGCTGCCGCAAGCAGACGCGCATCATTCAGCATTCCGTGTGCTCTCCATGCTACGACGGTATATTCTTTCGCTGAATCAATTTTCGCTGCCGGAACTTTAATCGTAGCTTCTGCGGTAGTCCCTTTCATCATCTTCTTATATACGAAAGCGACACCGGCTGCGGCCTTTGGATTGCTCCGCAAAGAATCAATATCGTTTTTCGCGATTACTGCGAGATATACGCCGGCATCATCTTTCTTTGTGTCCGGTACGTCAGCAGCTGCCCGTAAAGTTACATTGGTAACTGCTGCTTTTACGTTCAAACCCTCTTTAGTTGCACTCGTAACTTGGGCTGTTAATTCCGGTTTTCCGGTTGTTTCAGATTTTGGATCATCTTTTCCAGGCTGCGGATTACTCGGGGCTGCAGGATTCTCCGGGGTACTCGGCGCTGGTTTTTCATCTGCCGCCTGCGTAGTCAGGTTTATTGTGAAGCCGTTAATTTCTTGTCCGACCTGGTAAAATTCCTCACCGAAAGCTGTCTTTCCTTCAGCTGTAATTTCGCCTTGTCCGGTGCTGATAGTTACTTTATCGCCGTCTTGCTTTACTTTCACGTCAGAATATTCCGCAATAGTCAGGCGCCCGTAGTCTTTCATGTCCATCTTTGTGACAGTGTCTTTGTATGGACGGCCTTTCACATCGACGGAAAGCTTCGCAGCAGAACCTTCGATTGTAATCTGCGGATTAGCGAAAGTCATTTCCAAAATGCTTTCATGGGAGTTGAAGTAAAGCGATCCGGAGAACTTCAGCGTACCGAGATTTTCCGGATCAAGAACCCCAGTAGAAATCCCGGGCCATTTGAAGCTCAGGTCTGTGCCGGCTTTTCCGCCGTTATCTGTTACACCGTTTTCTGCCTTGTAATATCCGCCAAACATTTTGAAGTTAACGATGTAATTTAGAAAACTATTCTTCACTCCCCAATCGAGAGTGGAAGATTTAATATTGCGCTGCGGTTCTGCTGCATTTGCTGCCGGCTGTGCAATAAATATTGCGCAGCACAGCATTGCTAAAGCCAGCAGAGCTGAGTATGATTTTCGAAGCGTGGATGCCATTTGGCTATCCTTTCCGTTGATTCACTTTTACGTGTTGATTTAATTTGTTTTCAGTTTCCCGATTTACGCGTTTTATACCGTGACCGGTTTCTACCGTTAATCGGCGTGTAAGGATAATGTTTTCAGTTTTTCACGCACATCTTTGAAAAACTTTTAAAATTGTAAATAACTATTTAATGCTGCCTTTCCTCCGCACCTTTCCTCCGCCTGAAAGCGGCGGAGGAAAGGCAGCTGAAGTTTTTCGCGAAAGACGCCAGCATAAAGCTGTATCTCACTCTGATTTCAGCGCAGCACGATTCCGCGCAGACAGCCAGGTCACGCAAATTCCGCCAATTGCGAGGAGGAAAAGTGCGATTCCGCCGGCAATCGCAGCTGAACTGCCCGTCTTTGAAAGCTGCGCGGTTTTTGCATTAGCACCAGCAGATACATTGTTTGCCGGCAAATCTTGATTAACTTTCGCAGTCACATTTTGCTTATCAGCAGAATCGGCGGCGTTATTGTTATTTTGCACTGCGCTGGAGTTTGGCAAACTCTGCGGCTTTCCATCTTCGGGTGCCGGGACTTCTGCTGCCGGCTGTTCAGAATTTGGCGGCTGCGCATTCGGATTTCCGCGATCCGTATATGGATCCAGCTCAGTGCCGAGCACCTGCTCTGCAACTGGTTCAACATAGTCTGCAGATCGTTGGAATTTCTGAATTGTGAACTCGCCGTTCTTTCGCAACATCGGAACATACAGCATACCGCTCTTTGAATCAAAGATTGAATTTCCCTGATGCTGGATGTATGTAGAAGAAAGTGTTCCGCCCGGAATATCCTGTTCAGCCACAACACGCCCGGAAGGCGCAATCTGTACGAGTTTTCCGCGTCTCGTATCGAGCGTAATCACGCCGACTCCCCAGCTTGCCGGATCAATTGCGGCAGTTGCAGTACCGATAGCGTTACCGAAACGGCTTTCCGGAATCACGGTAATCAGCTTCCCGTCGCGATACTGCAAAACCTGCATCCGTGATAATCCGGCTTTTTCAGTGTTGTATCGAACCAGATTTACACCATCAAAAGCAAAGAACGGCATTGCCTGATCGGCATAGCTGCGCGGGGTATCGGATCCTTCAAGATAAGCTGCATTTCCGTTGGCGGTAATCCGATACATCAAATTGTTATGGTTATGATTCAAATATGCGTCGGGTCTGCCGACTACAGTGTACTTCGAATTCGGATCAGTATCTTTCACATTTTGCGCCGGATAGTAAAGCCATGAACCGTCAGCAGCAGCAAGCAAAACTGCGTTCCCGACATAACTCGTCTTTCCAAAAACCGTATCTTTCATTTTGTACGGGAATTTTGTTAAAACTTCAGTATTTAGCGGGAGCCGCTTTTCTACTGCCGCGGTCTTATCTGCCGCTTTAATTGCAGTGAAATACCCGTAACTCTTTTGACCGTCTTTATCATTCTTGGCGGCTTTTTCGACCGAAACTACACCTACCAGTTTCGTTTTCGGGTTATACGAAAGACCGGTAATTACCCCGGGACTTTCTTTACCAGCTCTTCTGCACCGAAGCCTGCAGCATCTACCGATACACGATAAACATCAGAACCGGATGCTTTCGTGAAATCATACACTGGATCATTGTTTTTCGGCTGTTTACCTGCTTTCGCATAGTAAACATACCCTTCGGCAACGGTGAATACCGGATTATATGAAAGCAGCGCCGCGTGTTTCGGCTTTGCGCCGCGTTCGCGAAGTTCAGTGTCAAGCAGTGTGAAGCCTTCATAAGGTGCAGCGACAATAATGTCTGATCCGATTTGTCCGATTCTCCGCGGCAGTATCTTCGTCATCGCCAAGGGAGCTTTACCTGAATATGACTCAGCCGATGCGAACTTTTTATCCTTTGCGGAAAGATCTGCTTCTTTTTCAACAACCCCGCCAGGATTATATGAGAAAGTGACTTTCTCCATGGGCTGATCATACCCATACTGCCAGCCCATCATCGCATTCCCGCCTTCGAGAAGATAGGTTGGAACATCACGATAAACGACGGTACCGTCTGCTGCTTTTTCTGGTTTAATTCCGGATAAATCGAGCCGGACAAGAGGTTCGGCGCCTTTTGAAACCAGCTTGCCTTCCGGCGCCCAATTATTTACCAGCGACGTTTCCGGACGATTCTGGGAAGCAAATGGAGTGTAAGGCGGCGCGCCCATTCCAGAGATAAATTCGCCTTGGATGTACGCACAGTTTGGTTCGTCAATAGTGGACCACTTCTGCGTGTCTTTATCAAACTTTTGATGCTTACAGTTTTGATCTGCGAGACCGTTACCTGCATTGATTACTACACTCAGATTCCACATATCAGTTTTCAAGATACAAGATTCTTCTGAGTCTCCGCTGCAGTGCGCACGAAACTTTGTTCCGCCGCGGTATGAAGCTACGGTTCTCCCAGCTTCAGTCTTAACTGATGTTAGCGGAAAACGATATCCTTTATCTGGAGCGCTCTCAGTGGCGCCGTCGATAAATCCTCGTGATCCTCCCGCATATTTGGTGAATGATCTGCGCAGTGACCAGTTCAGCTGGCCGCCTTTCACCGGAAGTGATGCAACATCAACATTCGTACCGGAATTTGTATCCGGTACAGGTGAATCTGCTGCCGCAGTATTAGCATTAGCTACGACAAATCCAAATGCCGTTAACATTGCCAATGAGCATCGGCTTAACTTGCCGCGAAGAAAAGAAGTTGAAGTCACTGAATTTGTTTCTTTCTTTGCAATAGTTTAAATATTGGAATCGAATCAAAGTAAGCGTGATTACATCACTCAAACTGCTTCAGAAAACCAAAATTAGGTTCCCTAAGTAACTTATCGCTTACGTTGAAAAATTGGAAGTATTATTTCTCGCATTTTGTAATCGTTCCAGAAAAAGTTCTCCGGAAACGCAAAAAACTTAATAAAAACCCGTTAGATTCACTGCATCAGCCATTAATCGCAAAAGACGAAATAACACTTTGCAATACGGGCGGTATCCAGGTATCCATGCAGTAAAACACAACAACCAGCACGAAATTCACACACTCGCGATACATGAGTTTCGAGTTAACAGCGGAATCAAGAATCTTCATTCCGCGTTGTTAAAACAATCACACATTAAAAAATGCACGCCGGAAATATTTATCGTGATTTTCACATCAAAACAAATTGAACCCCTGTGCAGCTTCCAATCTGTTTCAGGTATAAAACTCGACCGGCCATATCGCCATATTTCTGCGGCGATGCAATGTGCAATCAGTTCAAAGTAACAGCCGTTCCCGTCGCCACTACCATCAGCATATTCCCCTGCCCGAGGGACTCATAGTCAAACCGGAAGCCAATTACCGCATGGGCACCCATCTGCTCTGCCCGTGCAACCATTTCCTGCATCGCAAAATCACGCGCTTGAACCAGTTCCTCTTCATATCCTTGCGAACGGCCGCCAAAAATATTTCGAAAACCGGCCCCAATATCTTTTAGAATATTTATCCCGGCAATTGTTTCACCATTCACAATCCCGTAATATCCGGTAATTTGGTGCCCTCGACGCTATTTGTAGTAGTAACAAGCATTTTATTCCTTTGCGAGTTTCGAATTTTGCCAATTTTGATCTTCACCAGTTTTGTATCCAGCGCAAAACAAACAGCTTAATTTGCAGCGCTGCATCACAAAACATACACTCAATCATATGCCGGAGTTATTTTCACGTACTGTCAAAACACCGATCGGCACATTAAATATTTTAGCGACATATTGCGCGATTGTATCTATCAATCTCCCAAATTCCAACTTTTTCACAGCTACTTATCGCGACACCCCGTTATTGAAAGAATGCCGGATACAAATTCATGAATATTTTACCGGTCAGCGGAAAAAATTTTCACTTCCGCTCGCAATTCATCCGGATTCTTTTATTCACCGCGCCCAGATAGCATTAGCAAATATCCCCTACGGCAAAACAATTTCTTACACCGAACTTGCACGTATCGCCGGAAACAGCCGCGCATCACGTGCAGCCGGTACAGCCTGCGCTGCAAATCCGCTTCCAATTCTTCTTCCCTGCCACCGCGTGATTCACGCCAATGGAACTCTCGGAAACTACCGCGGCGGATCAGAGATTAAACTGCAGCTTTTGGAATTAGAAAAACATCACTGCAAAAACACTTTCCCCAGTAAAAATCGCGGGAATTCGCCTTAATACTGCCCTTGGCGGTTTAATTACAGCTAATTACTGCAAAACTGCAGTATCACAGGTTTAGAAAATTACCAGCTGCTGCGCAGCTTCTGAACTCACACATTCCCTAATTGACAGCAGCAATAACTGTTTACGTAGACTTTAGGCATGTACGTAGCTAATCAACACCGGATTCCAGAAGCTGAGGCGCTTGAGTTTGCCCGCCGCAACGGCAATGGCGAGCTAATCTCAATCTACGAGGGAAAGATTCAATCCACCCATGTGCCGTTTATTATCGTCAAAAATTCCGACGGCCCAAACGATATTATGAACGACGGCAGAAATAACCGTACGGATATTGCCGCGCAAACAGCTAATAACAATACCGCGGCATTTCATCTTGAAACTCACCTTTCCCAAGTAAATCCGCAATGGCGCGGTGCAGGAGAAAGCGAAGCGCTGCTTGTGGTAAATATTGCAGACCAACATGTGCCGGGGCATTTTCTGCCTGCAGAACGCGAATTTGATCGGCTCCCGCAGGCACCAACGTGGAATTATCTAACCGTGCATATTCGCGGTTCTTTCGAAGCAATTCACGATTCTGACTGGAAATTAGCGCACCTTTCACGCTTCGTGCACCATTTTGAACCAGTGTGGCGTGCAGAATCCCACTCAAATTATGAGCGGTTAAATCATGCTCTCCCGGCGCTGGTAGGGATTAGAATGCAAATCCGTGAAATCGTCGGAAAAGCAAAGCTGCACCAGCAGCTTGACTCGCCGCAAATCAGCGACCTTGCAGAAAAGCTCACAAATTCCGATCCGCACAACCCGATTCCGCAATTAATGCACGAGATCGCGGTACCTTGGGCAAAAAATCGAGAATCACGGGTGGCATACGCGCGTACCAGGAAAACTCTTCCCGTAATCAACCCGTCGCTGTGAACATAATTTTCTATTCTAATAAGAAAATAAGAAACAGGAAGCGGGATGGGCAGCTGATTTAAAGCATCCATCCCGCTTTTGCTGATTTTTATGTATCGTCGCGAGTTTGCAGTATCTGTGAACTTTGCAAATTTCGAATCAGATTATTTTTCACGACGGCGATTCGCCAGCATTATCCCGGCTGTACCCAGCATTGCAGCAGCGAAAATCATGCCCAGCACTCCTGCGCCGGTTTGTGCAAGACGAGATTTATTTACGCTGCCGCTGTTCGGCTTGGCAGCATTTTCATCACGCTGTGTATCAGAATTGAGTGTCGGCGTTGGCGGATTTGCTGGAATATTCGGAACCGGATCCGAACCTGGCTTCGGCATATCCGGCTTATCAGCCCCCGGCACATCCGGCGTTGGCATATCCGGCTTATCAGCCCCCGGCACATCCGGCGTTGGCATATCCGGCTTTAGATCTGCGGAGCTGAATTTAAATCCAACCTTGATTGGGTCATGATCCGATGAACGGAACGCAGTATTATCAAACAGCTGCTCATAGGAAATGTTGTAGTTGTAGCGAGAGTATTCGAAGGCAATCGGTTCCATCGCATTCACGCCCCAAACTTGCGCCCCAGTTGTCAATGCAGCAGCTTTTGCATTTGCCAAGGCATGGTCAAGCGAACCCACCAGACCATCAAATTGATATGACGGAGCAAGCGGTCCAAACTTTGCAGCTAAATTAGTATAACCAGCTTTTTCAAGTTCGATTACGGAATCTTCCTGCGAATAAGAATTTAAATCGCCGATAATAAAGACTGCATCGTCTGCAAACTTCTCCGCAGCCCAGGCCGTAAGTGCTTTCACCTGCTCAGTTCGCAGCTTATTGTTGTTACCTTGATATTCGTCAGTATCTTGCGGAATCTTTTTCGAAAGCGAGCCCTTGGACTTTAGATGATTCACGATTACAACAAACTCTTTATTCCCCTCGGCTGCCCCTTTTACCCGGAACTTCTGGGCGAGAGGCTGCCGAGCCGTTTTCGTAAACCAGTCATTATCAAGAATCTGTGAAGTGCCTGCCAGTTCAAGCAGTGCCGGCTGATAGATGAACGCGAGCCGAATAACATCTTCATTTTTCGGAGTTACTTTCGGAGATGGCGCCGCAGCCCACTTCGCAAAGCCGGCATCTTTATTCAGCGCTGTCACAAGCTGCTGCAGCGAAGCATCGCGATCATGCCCGAACCCCGCAGAATTCTCGATTTCTTCAAGCCCCAGCACCGAAGCATCAAGCGCATTAATTGCAGCTACAATCTTCCCTTCCTGACGTTCAAAAGCAGCTGCTGAATATGCACCGCGCACCTTGCAGTTATTCGCAGTAACCCCGTTGCCTTCGCGGTCTTTATAGAATTTACATTTAGCTTCATCTGCACCAAGATCAGTGAAGTAGTTCAAAACATTAAAGCTCGCCAAGCTAAGTTCGCCGCCAAGCTTACCCGGAGCTTCCGGACGCTGATTGTTTTCCAGCGTAATATACTCCAGCGAGCGGTTATAAGCAGCTTTGCCTTTCTCAGCTGCAGCAACTACCGGTGCGGTTGGCTGCAGATTCCATTGAAAACGATGTTCGATAATCACTGGATAATTAATTTTTACCTGCGCCCCAACACGAATCGGATTTTTACATCAAGGTACGGCACCGGAATATTCTGGTATTTCGGATTAGTCAAATCACGCGATACCCCATCGTCGAGAGTAATAAGTTTTGCCTCATTCTCAGCTGCAATCTTTGCTGCCTTTTCAGGATCAGCAGTCGGGTTTACAACCTCAGAAGGCTGGATTAACGGCTTCTTTCCTGCGGCAAGACCAACCTGACCATAGCGGTTTGTTGCATAGTTATTGGTGACGGTATAGTCGCCGGTAATTTTAACAAGCATCCCCTCAAGCTTTTCACGAGCGGTATCGCCTGCTGGAACCTGCTGCAGTGTAAGCGGAATAACTTTTTGTCACCCTTATCAAGAATTTTCCATTCCGGATCAGTAATCTGCGTAATGGTCTGATCGGCAAGATTCTTATTCGGCGCATATTCTTTTACTGTGCCGGTAACTTGCACATAATCACCAATCTGTACTTGCTGAGCCATCTTCGGCCCATAAATAAACAGACCTTCAGAAGCTTCCGGAATAGCTGCCTGCGTATTCGGTGTCTGAATATAAACGCCATTGAAACCGCCGGTTGGATATGCAGCGGTAACAATACCGAAAGTCTTCACTTTCTTCCCGACAAGCGGCGATACTGCTCCTGTTCCCTGAATATCTTTAATTGCAGCTTCCTGCACCGCAGCTGTAGAAGTTTCTGGAGAATCTGGCTCCGGAGAAGCTGGTTTTGGATTTTCCGGTTTAATTTCATCCGCTGCCGGAGTGCTGCCTGCCGTATTTTTTCCGCTATTGGTCGGCGACGGCACTGCTATCGAAAAATCAGCGTCGTTATTATTGGTGTCCTTCCCGTTTTCAGCGCGATTAAAAGATTTTGCCGAAGAAGCCTTTTTCGTTGCCGCCTTGGTTTCGGCAATACCTGCAGTCCCCCACCCAAACGCATCAACTACTGTTTTGAGATCAGCGGTATTAACCGGATTCTGTAATGTCTGCTGCTTCGCAACATTAAAAAGCACAATCGACCCATTGCTGCCGCTCATATTAAAGCCGCCAGTCGCGTCCGCATTGAGTGCGGTAAATCCAGGCACACTCGTGTCTGCGCCTTTTTCCTGCCCGGTAACTAAGAAGTAACCGCCGGCCTGAATCACACCAGAAAGCGGAGTGTTTCCGCTCCCCTTTTTCCCTTTCGCAGAGAAATACTGCAGTGACCAGCCGTCGAGCTTAATATCTTTATCCGTCGGATTAAACAGCTCAACATAATCTAAAAATTGATTGCCTTTACTTACACCATGAACATAGACTTCGTTGATTACAACGTTGTCTCCAGCCGGTGCGGCAAAAGCAAGCGGCTCAATCGAGACAAATGCCAGCGGTGCGAGCGCTGCGAGAGCCGCAATACGTTTTTTCATCTTATTCCTTCCGATAGTTCCAATGTCACAATGGGGCTACCGCTATCTAGGTTAAAGGAAAAAATTAACTTGAAATTAACAGTTAGTGAAACACTAGAATAATCGGCTCTGATGAAGAATAAATCCGCATTCCTCCATTGGAATGAACTAGCTGCGAATTGAAATCATAGCACCCATGTCTATATTTAATTCTATAACCGCATAATAATCAATGTTTTCTCCGCAATTTATCTCGAATTACAAAACTCGGCGCATCAGCTAATCGATTGCGAACACGATTATCAGTGATAATTAGCGCCATACATGCGATAACGAGTCAACATCGCCGTTAATTCGATTATAAGAACGAATCCGCCACCCTGGACGCTGTTCCGGACGAGGCTGCAGCAGTGCCCAGTGGCAATTATCTAATCCTTGCAAACCTGTCCACTCGTCAGGATTCATCTCCAGCAAACCCATGACTCCATTAACGATTGAACCGCCATGGGCCACAAAAAGTATTACGTCGTCCGCACAGCTTTGCGCAGCCGCTTCATTCACGCATTCGATTACCCGCCTGGCAACTAACGAGCGCCGCTCCACGCCGATATTTTCCGGAGAACTGCCTTCCCGCCATTGTTGATATTCTGCAGGCCATCCAGCTTGAATCTCGGCAGCTGTTTTATTTTCCCAAAGGCCGTACGAACGTTCACGCAGCCGCGAATCAATCCGCATTTCCAGCCCAGACAAATCTAAAAAGTTTGCGCAGTCTGCCGGGCGCGGATTAAATCCGAACAAATAACTTTCGTAATTCCAAGTTTCATCAATTCCGGCGCGACCCGTCTGGCTTGCGCAATCCCAGTCTGATTCAATGGATTATCCGTCGAACCTTGAATCCGTGCGGCAAGATTTTGATCCGTCTGCCCGTGCCGCCAAAATACGATATTCTTCACCGACATTCTATTTTCTCTCCTCTTATCCGTAATTTTGCCGCCGCTGCGCAGATGTGCAGGTGAAAAATTCTCAGCTATTTCCAAGATCTGAAAAGTCGAAATAAGAGCTCAGCGCAGATTCTTTATATTCCGGATCAGCAGTGATATCGTCCGGAAGCGGAATTATCGGACAATCTCCCCAAAGTTTTTCGAGCGCATAATATTCACGGTCTTCATCTTGCTGCACATGCACCATCAAATCACCAAAGTCAAGGAGCACCCAATGCGCCTCGCCTTCAAGCCCTTCACGACGGATTCGTTTCTGCCCGCTCTTTTCTACTGCTTCTTCGACGGCATCAACAATTGCCCGCACCTGCCGTTCACTGGAACCTGAAAGTACCAGGAACGTATCTGTAAGCACAAGCCGTTCCGAAACATCTATCGCAGTAATCGAAGTTGCTTTCATCTCGGAAGCAGCTCGGGCTGCGGTGATTGTGATCTCAATTGCGGTGCGAGTTGCGCTCACTGAAAACCTTCCATCATTGATTATTTGAATTGATAAACCTGCGGCTGCTTCGGCCGCACTGCAACGTTATCATGTTCCGCGGCAGATACTGAGCATATATTCAATATCGGCTGTAATCCGTTTAATACAAAATCACACTGCTTGCAATCGCAAAATGCACAGAATCAATACCTGCCGCGAAAAAGTTGAATTAAGCCATGAGCCAATCAGATATCCAATCAGGGCAAAAATAATTGCGAGAATTAAGAAAATAAACCAAGAGCGCTTCGAGTTTCCGGCGCGCTCAGCATTAACTTCAGTCTCGGCAACCTTTGTATCATTAACAATCTCTGCCTCAAGAGCTGCTTCCGTCTGCGGTGCGGTTTGCGGAAAATCCTCCGCATGCAATGTTCCGGCTGTACGGCTAATCAGATTTGATTCTGCTTCTGCAGATTTATTCGAAATGTTTTTTCCGCGATATCAGCTGAGTTCGCACTAAACTCCTCTGCAGCATGGTTTGCAGTGCCTGCACTCAGATTAGCAGCAGCTGTGATTTCTTTATTTGTATCTGCCTGCAGCGCTGCGGAGTCTGTTTCAACAGTGCTCTGCCCCAATGCGCCGGCAGCTGAATCGCGTTTTTCTGAATAACGCATCCGTGCAAATAACTGTTCGCGCAATGATCCTTGCTCAAGTGCTTCTGCTGAACTTTCATTTATCGCATGCAGATTAGAATTAGCTTCACCGCTTTTTGCAGATATATCTGTTTCACTTTGCCGAGCCGAATGCGAATGCGGATTCGCAGCAGAAGCTAAGTGGTTTCCGGTATCGCGCACTGCACTATCTGCAGCTGCAATATTTTCCGGCTGTTTCAAATCTGAGTGCTTTGAATAGGAAAATCTTAATCCAGAATTTCCCGCAGCAGTATCAGCTCCAGTATCTTTATCTGTTTCCGAATCAAATTCAGACTCGAAACGATCAAATACTGATTTACGCTCCGGCTTTTCATCAGATTTTCCGGTACCTGCGGCAATTCCCCGTTTTCACGGGCTTCCTTTTCTGCAGCACCCTGAAGAATAAGCGCTTCATTACGCTCGCGTTCAACTCGCTCCGCCTCGCGTAATTCTTTTCGCGAAGGACGGCGCAGCCGAAGTTCTTGGGTGTCGGTGAGCGCTGGTGCATCTTCAGGCTTTGCGACCAGCTTTCCCATCTCGCGCAGTTGTCTACGTGTCAGGCGCGGGGTTTCACTCATTACAATTCCTTCCAAGACGGACAGATGTGCACCATTCTACCGTATTCAGGCACAGTAATCGAAACTAAAACCAGCCGGAAATGGGATCACAGCGCCGTCGGCACTTTTGCACTTGAAAAATACACGCGGAATATCTGCCGCAGATGAACTTCCCAAACCTGAATTCAGACCGATTTATGCAATATTAACCTGATTTCACAAATTTTTCGTAGCACCAGATTAAGCAGTACCCGATTAATCAGAGTCAGGTGCGATTGATACACTCTTGCTCTGGTCAGAGTTGTAAAGATTATATTTATTAATGTATTGCACCACGCCATCAGGTACGAGATACCACACTGGCCGTTCGCTTTGCGCACGCTGCCGAATATCGGTAGATGAAATCGCCATTGCCGGCACCTCAATCACGATAAATTTTTCAGTTGGCAGACCGGTTGTATCAAGTTGATGATCAGGACGATTAACTCCGACGAAATGCGCAAGATTCCAAAGTTCATCGTGCTCTTTCCAGGAAAGAATCTGCGGGAGCACATCAGCACCAGTGATGAAAAATAATTCCGCGTTCGGATATTGCTGATGTAAATCACGCAGCGTATCAATAGTGTAAGTAATTCCGCCGCGATCAATATCAACACGCGAGACTGAAAAACGCGGATTATTCGCTGTCGCAATAACCGTCATCAGATAGCGGTGTTCCGCGAAAGATACACGTCTTCCTTTCTTAAAAGGCTGTGTTGCAGTCGGCACGAAGATTACTTCATCAAGATTGAAATGAGCCTGAACTTCAGATGCAGCTACCAAATGACCGTGATGTATTGGATCGAAAGTGCCGCCCATAATTCCAATCCGGCGATGCTGGGAATCGTGCTTGGTTGATTGTGTGCTTGCCATATTCACCTTTATATATCTAACCAGCTGTATCCGCCGATATCCGGATGCGAATCGTACTTGCCGTTCAGCAGAAAATCGGTCACAATACAGCAAATAAACTGTAATAAACACTGTAGCTATGCGCCTATCGTACCGACTCTGGACGCTGACGAAAATATAATCCGCAATATATATGTGTTACAAAAATAAATTTCGTTATCAGCTCAACCATACCTGGAATAGTGAAAAGGGTTGCTACGTTTAAGTCACAGCAAGGAAATATTATTGAAAGGACCCCTCCTAATGGCAACTATTGAAATCACCAGGGAAAACTTTGCAGAAACAATTAGCGAAGGCACTGTATTGCTTGACTTCTGGGCAGCATGGTGCGGTCCGTGCCGGATGTTCAGCCCAGTATTTGAAGATGCGTCTGAGCGCCACCCAGATATTACCTTTGGAAAAGTAAACACAGAATCTCAGGCAAGATTAGCGCAGGACCACGGAATCATGTCAATCCCAACCCTGATGATTTTCCGCGACGGAATTAAGCTTTTTGAAGGTGCGGGTGCGCTTGATAAGAATGCTCTCGAAGATCTCATCAAACAATCACAGGAGATTGATATGGATCAGGTGCGCGCAGAAGCTGCAAAACAGGAAAAATAATCTGTATAGATAAAGCTTCGGGGCAGGTTAGCGAATTTTTTCTGACCTGCCCCGCTTATTTTCTGCTGCAAGAAAATTAATTCACATCAACTTCGGTTAAGCAAAATGAACAAATCACGCACTCTTGGCACGTTCATTGAGCAGCGGAACTACTCCTTTCAGCACCGAAGCTAAATCCGTTGGCAGCGAAGCTGGAGTAAAAAGAATGCCGTCGGCACCTCCCATGCCAATCCATTTTTCAACACAATCAGCCACATCGTACACGGTCCCGACGGCATGCGGCATGCCGTCGAAAATTTGCCGATGCGAAAGCTCGGAAATAAGTGCAGCACGTTCATTCGCGGACTGTAATGTCGCTGAAATCACGATGCCCAGCTCAATAATCAACTTCACATTTCGGCCTGTTTTTTCGCTTAATTCGTGAAACAAAAATCGCAGTCGGCGCGCCTGCTCAATATTCCCGGAACGAAGCTGCACCGCATCAACAAGTTCCGCAAGTCGGACAGCATTATCAGATAACAAATCCGGATTTGTACAAAGCGCCACTACATTTAAATTGTTCGCTGCTGCAGCCGCCGAAAATTTTTCAAGCAGCCGGAAATCTTCAGATTTTTTAACTGCCACAGAAACAGATTTCCGCCCTTTATAATTGCGTAAAAACCCTGAAACAGCCGGCAATCCAATCTCTTCATCGAATGGAATCTCAATATTCAGACCGCCGCCGCTAATCACATCCGCAATCTTCGCTGCAGTCCGCACTCCGTCAAGCAAAGCCGAATGATAACGCAAAGCAGATGATTCTCCTCCATGCAGCTGAAAATTGCGATTCAGCTGGATAAAATCAATCCCGCCGTGGAATGCGGCATTTACTGATGCAAGCAGCAGCGGAAAATTTAACGTACTGACTGCAATTTCCGGACCATACTCTCCCGGAACTTCCATTCCGCGTGCACCTAAACCGGTGAGATTAAAACCAAGTGAAGCCGTTGTATAGACATCTGGCAGCTGCACGGAATCATCAAAATCAAACGGACCAGAATTGGTTAAAGCTTTATACGATGCCGCAATTTCAATCACCATAACAGCTGTTCCCTTCGCTCACCTACGTATTATTAGCCGCAAACCACTAAACTTGGTATTAACCGTATGTCAAGACAGATTCGGATGCAAAACGGAGAAAAGGGCAAATACTTTATATTTCGATACTTGTTTTCGCGTAAATTCCGCATTTCACTAGTGCAATAAGTAAAGAAACAGTAAGTATTACTTCAGATATTGAAGTTTGCACGGCTGCTGCGGAAGCTGATTTTCGGTGCAGAATTTCCCAGCCGCGATAATTGCTGTAATAACTTCCACAGCCGAATCTGCCGATTTGCAATTAATTCTGCGGATCCACCCAATGCCCTGCTTCACGCTCTTGCCAAAGCTCCTGCCGCGCCGCTTCTTTCGCATCCATAGTTTCATGGTATGCAGCTTTTCGTTCCTTGCGTGTAGAACGCGACGGCTGATTAATCCGCAAATCACTTCCGCGCGGACCAAGTAATTCAGCACCGGCAGCCATAGCCGGCTCCCAATCAAAAATCATCCCGCCGTCTTCCGGACCAATCACAACCATATCTCCGGCGCGGGCGCCGGATTTCAAAAGCTCTTTTTCAATTCCAAGGCTATTCAGCTTATCTGCAAGATATCCGACAGCCTCGTCATTTGCGAAATCAGTCTGCCGCACCCAGCGTTCAGCTTTCACCCCACGAATCTGGAAGAAAAATTCTCCGCCGCGCTGCCGTCTGGTAACCGTAAATGCACCCGAATCACGAAGATCAAGCGGACGAATAATCTTCCGCTGCGATCCTTTAAAAGTACCTCTTCGCGTTCGCGAACTGTTTGCACGATTTTCCCCAGACCGAAAGCAAACTCGCGCAGCCCTTCGCGGCTTACAGCTGAGACGATGAATACCGGAAGACGCCGCGTCTTGATCTCAGCAGCGACAAATTGTGCAAGCTCAAGCGCTTCCGGCACATCAGTTTTATTTAAGACCACCACCCGCGGACGTTCCATCAACGGTATCTGCCCTTCGATTGGCGGAATCTGCTGCGCATAGGCAGCAAGCTCGGCTTCAATCGTATCGAGATCAGTGATCGGATCGCGATTAGGTTCTAAAGTAGCACAATCAATCACATGCACAATAGTTGCACAGCGCTCAATATGGCGCAGGAATTCAAGACCGAGCCCCTTTCCTTTCGACGCTCCCGGAATCAAACCTGGAACATCAGCCATCGTGAAACGAAACTGCTGCGCTTCTACCACACCAAGATTCGGCACGAGAGTGGTAAAGGATAATCGGCAATCTTCGGACGAGCCGCACTCATTGCCGCAATCAAAGAAGATTTACCAGCCGACGGAAATCCGACGAGCGCCACATCAGCCACAGATTTAAGTTCAAGAATCAAATCTCGCTGTTCCCCAATGTCTCCGAGGAGTGCAAACCCGGGTGCGCGGCGTTTCGGCGTGGCGAGAGCAGCATTTCCAAGACCGCCCTGACCGCCTTCAGCTGCAAGATATTCTGCCCCGATACCGACTAAATCTGCCACAACGTTGCCGGTTAAATCTTTTACTACCGTGCCAGAAGGCACACTCACCACAAGATTCTCGCCGCGTTTGCCGTGCCGTAAATCTCCCGCTCCCTGACCGCCGTTTTCGGCACGCAGATGCGGCGAATGATGCAGGTGTAAAAGAGTAGTTTCTTGACCATCGACGCGCAAAATAATATCGCCGCCATGACCGCCATTCGCGCCATCCGGACCGCCCAGCGGCTTAAACTTCTCCCGGCGCACCGAAGCTACACCATTTCCGCCGTTTCCAGCTTGGAGATGAATCGTTACCCGATCTACGAAAGTTGCCATAACCGTCTCTTTTGGATAAATAAAACTTACTTTGCGGCAAATATCCCAATTAGGAAGATAAAAATTAAATCCTGATCAGAATCAGCTGTTTACCGATTTTAAAATAGCGGAAGCATTAGTAAAACTGCGGGGTGGAGAGTATCACTCTCCACCCCGGAAGCATTTACCTTTGCGAATATTCGCTTATGCGTCTGCCAGTACGATGTTTACAACCTTGCGATCGCGCCGAACACCGAATTCTACGGTGCCTTCTGCGAGGGCAAAGAGGGTATCGTCTTTTCCGCGACCCACATTCTCGCCTGGATGGAAGTGCGTACCGCGCTGACGAACGAGAATCTCGCCTGCGTTTACGAACTGACCGCCAAAGCGTTTCACACCGAGTCGCTGCGCATTAGAATCGCGACCATTGCTGGTGGAGCTGGCGCCCTTCTTATGTGCCATTTTCCTTGACCTGCTCTCTTGAAAATATCTTAGAAGCTCGTTGAACGGATAATCCTTACGGATTCCAGATCACTTAATGCCGGTGACCTTTAGACGGGTCAGCTTCTGGCGATGACCCTGGCGCTTACGGTAGCCGGTCTTGTTCTTATACTTTACGATGTTGATCTTCGGACCTTTTTCATCGCGAACAATCTCAGCGGTGACCTTAGCGGAAATACCATCGGCGGCAGTGGTGACCTTGTCACCGTCGACGAGCATGATTGGCTCTAGCTCGACCTGATCGCCTGCTTCGCCTGCCATCTTATTCACAACGATGACGGAGTCGACGGAAACCTTTTCCTGGCGTCCGCCTACCTTAACAATCGCGTAAACCACGTTCTGCTCATCTCTGTCGATACGGTTGCAAATGCATAATCACATTTACACTGAAAACTGCGGTACGTAACAACGCACCGAAAATTAACCTTACTTCAAATAAAAGTCTCGAAACAAGCTCATACGACGCGATTAGCGCCACATATCAGCAAATTCACGAATTTCATTCGCAGTATCAGTTTATAACTCGTTTAGCTTAGCGCAACACCCGAGATTTTAAAAACTTCGCGTGTTGCGCAGCCCCAATATTCACATTATTCACAATATTCACAAATTGGCGCATTGTAAGATAATCCAAACCAATGCGAATTACTGCCGATACTCACTCATCCGATTTCCCGGATAACGGAAAGCTCATAATCGTGAATGCTGATGAGCTTGCCGGAGTGATTGTTCCGGTAGAACTAACCCGTCTGCGTTTCGGTACTGATTCTGGATCTTGATCTCCGGATTCTCTCTGTTCCGGAACTGTGAAAGCAGTTTGCGAAGCAGCTTCCAAAACACGAGAATCAGCTGAATCCGCCGCAGACGATACCGCCTTTTCCGCACTTTCGCCGCTATCAGAATTCATCTGCCGAGTCAGCAGCGAATTTGCGTCATCTGAATCACTGTGCACAGATTTTCGGCTGCGCTTCTTTTGCCGTTTCGGACGCTTTGCCGCATCATCAGTTCCGGCGCCGCTATTTTGTTTCGCAGCTTTGCGGAAATTTTCTGTCTCATCCGCACCCGCACCATGATTCACACCATGCGTTTCTTCATGCTTATGCGCAGCAGCTGCCGCAATATTTGCCAGCGCTGCCTTTACCTCCGCGTGTTTTTCTTCAGCTTCAGAATCAAAAGTTTGGGGGTGCAAATTCTCATTACGCCGCTTCGGAAGCTGTTTCGAATCAGATTCGTCAAAAATCTCATCCTTTTCTACCGGATGATCATGACTGATATATCCGCGTCCTTCACAAGCTTCACATGTAGTTGAAAAAGCTTCAACCAGCCCCTGCCCAACCCGTTTGCGGGTCATCTGCACCAAACCGAGTGAGGTTACTTCAGCAACCTGATGCCGAGTGCGGTCACGGCCAAGACATTCAATTAAGCGCCGCAGCACCAAATCACGATTAGCTTCAAGTACCATATCAATAAAATCGATAACGACGATTCCGCCAATATCACGCAGCCGCAATTGCCGGACAATTTCCTCGGCTGCTTCAAGATTGTTTTTCGTAACAGTTTCTTCAAGCGTACCGCCCGTCGCACCAGTGAACTTCCCGGTGTTCACGTCAATTACGGTCATAGCTTCGGTACGATCAATAACTAAGGAACCTCCCGACGGAAGGAACACCTTGCGGTCAAAAGCTTTTTGCAGCTGTTCATCGACGCGGTATTGGATGAAAATATCGCGGTTATCCTCCCATTTTGTGACACGTTCTTCGAGTTCCGGAGACAACTCATGAACATATTCCCAAATAGTGTTCCAGGCGTTCTCACCCTGCACCTGCAGTGAGTTGAAATCTTCATTAAATACGTCGCGAACCACCCGTACCGCGAGCTCTGGTTCACCTTTCAAAAGAGATGGCGCATTTTTCGAACTCTTCGATTTTGCGTCGATATCTTTCCAGGATTTAATCAAACGCTTTACATCGCCCTTAATCTGTTCTTCCGTAGCGCCTTCAGCGGCTGTGCGCACGATTACTCCGTGCTCGGAGGGAACAACCTGTTTCAAAATCTTCTTTAGGCGTGAACGTTCCGTTTCTGGAAGCTTGCGGGAAATTCCCATCATTGTCCCGTTCGGCACAAGCACAAGATGTCTGCCGGCGAGTGTAATCTGCCCAGTTAACCGCGCACCCTTATGTCCGATTGGGTCCTTTGTTACCTGCACCAGTACGGTATCGCCAGATTTTAAGGCATCCTCAATCTTCCGCGGCTTGCCCTCCAACCCCGCAGCTTCCCAATTGACTTCGCCGGAATACAGCACTGCGTTTCGTCCTTTGCCGATATCAACAAAAGCCGCCTCCATTGAGGGAAGCACATTCTGCACTCGTCCCAGATACACATTGCCAACCATCGAAGTTTGTGTATGGCGCGCAACATAGTGCTCAACAAGCACACTATCTTCAATCACAGCAATTTGGTTTAAACCGTCGTGTTCACGCACAAGCATCTGGCGGTTTACCGCTTCGCGGCGTGCTAAAAATTCTGATTCAGTGATTGAGTGCCGCCGCCGGCCTGCTTCACGGCCTTCCTTTCGACGCTGACGCTTCGCTTCCAGCCGGGTGGATCCTTTCGGTGCAGACACTTCGTCTGCAGCGCTGCTGTCACTTCGGCGGCGGCGCCGGCGAACCGTTGTCCCCGATTCTTCTTGAGTTTGCGCACTGTTCTGGTTTCCTGAATCGTTCGCAGAATCTTCGGAATTCACATTTGAATGCAAACGCTTCCGGGTACGTTTCGCGCCGTGTTCAGAAGATACATTTTCCGTATTCAGCTCTTCTTTTCCGGCTCCTTGCTGGTGCTCATCTTTCTGCTCATCCTGATTCGCTTCTTGATTTTGTTTCGTTAAATCTTGCGCGTCTTGCCGTTTTCCGCCGCGGCTGCCCCGACGAGACTTCTTTGGAAGATCAGCGGTTTCTTGCTGATTGAGCACATCATTTGCTTCTTCAGGCACCGAATCTTCGGGCGCCTGACTTTGTTTCGCTTCCTTATGGGCAGCCAGACGCGCGCGAACCGCACGTGTAACGTCGGGTGCCTGGAAAAGCAGTGCCGTCATCGGCGCCATTTTCAATTCCACATTCGCTGCACTGCTTTTGACTGTTTCTTTGCAGAGAAAGTCAGCCCGGCAGATTCATGCGCATGAAGTTCTGCAAGCGACTGCGCTACGCTTGCTGCAACTTCGTCTTTATCGCGGGTTTCACTATTTTTCGCACGACGGCTGCGGGACTTCGAATCAGTTTTTGCAGCTTTCTTGCGCGGAACTTCAATCTCGGAATCTGCCGCAGCTGAATCCTGTTCCGCCGGACTTAAGTTTTTCTCATTTCGCGTGCGCCTGCTTGCAGCTGTTGTTCCAGCAGCGGTTTTCCGCGTACGACGTTTAGCTGCAGGTTTTTCGGCAACTGAATTTTCTGTCGCCAAATCTACTGATGGATTTTCATCAGCCATAAGATACTCCTCCAGCAGCCTTGCAAACATGCACCAGTGTTCACAAGAACTGCGAAATATTAAATTCTGCCGCAGGCATACCGTTTGAAATCCCTGCAGCATCTTGCACGGATTTCAAACTCATCCCGCTGAAAAGCTCTTTTAAAATATGAACAATTTTATCCGGCAGCACATTTAAGGCGCACAGGATAAAACTAATCAATCGGATTGATGCGAACCGATATCCGCTGACTATTCTACACTTCTGCACCTGACATTTCCTATATCATCAAGCGTGCGAAGTGTCCCACTGATTTACTGCCGATTTTATCTACTTGCTGCAGATTTGATGCGGAGATTAAAAATCGATTTATGAAACAAAAATATCGCGTATTTATTCAAGCCGGGCAGCACCTGAAAAAGGGCATGAATCCGCGCTTTTAAGCCGAAAATATAACGAAATATAAAATCACCGCTAATATCTTGCGTGTTTAGCTGGAAATTAGCTGTGAAAATGCGCAAGAATAAGGGGGAAGACGCAATTGGAACCTAAGTCCTTATTTCATGATACTTGGCTTTGTGCCAATTTCGTTTAAACAAGCTTCAACCGCGCAAAGTGGTGAGGAAATATCTTCGCTCCGAGATTTAGGTCTTTCGGCATATTTTCAAGTCGGCCGGCAGCAGATTTTCACTTGCCGCAAGGTGCTCTTCAAACAGCTCGTTTGCACTATTTTTATCGATTGTCATATGAAAGGTGGATAGGTGGAAGCCCTAGACCTCGCACGGTGGCAGTTCGCAATCACGACTGTGTACCATTTCATTCTGGTACCGCTCACGATCGGACTCTCCCCACTCGTCGCAATTATGCAAACAAAGTGGCTCCGCAGCGGCGACACCCGCTGGCTAAAACTTTCGGAGTTCTTTGGAAAACTATTAATTATTAACTTCGCACTCGGAGTGGCAACAGGTATCGTCCAAGAATTCCAATTCGGCATGAACTGGTCTGAGTATTCTCGTTTCGTTGGAGATATCTTTGGCGCACCGCTTGCTTTCGAAGCGCTGCTTGCTTTCTTCTTGGAATCAACTTTCCTCGGTGTCTGGATTTTCGGACGCGGGCGTATCTCCCCGAAAATGCACACCGCAGCTATCTGGCTTTTCGCTCTGGGAACAAACATTTCAGCGCTTTTCATTTTGGCTGCGAACTCCTTTATGCAAAATCCGGTAGGTGCATTATTTAATCCGGCTACCGGCCGAGCCGAACTCGACGGCGGTATTGGATTCCTGAAAGTAATTTTCTCCCCGACTTCGATGTATGCGTTTGCACATACGATTTCAGCGTCGCTGCTTGTTGCAGGTTCTTTTATCAGCGGTATTGCACTCTGGTGGCTAGTTCGTACTGCAAAGCAAAGCGGCAGCTCGGAAGCTCGTGATTTCTGGAAGCCGGCCGCTAATTTTGGATTGGTTACGATGCTGATTGCATCGTTGCTTGTAATCACAACCGGTCACTTTATGGGACAGCACATTTACAAGGAACAGCCAACGAAGATGATTGCAGCAATGGGTATTGCGAATACTGAAGAAGCTGCTCCTTTGGCATTGCTGATGACCGGTTCTGAATTAACCGAAGAAAATATCGTGTCTTTGCCAATCCCCGGTCTCGAATCCTTAATGGTCACAAACCATCTTTCGGGGCCGGAATCAAAGCTGATCGGTGCAAAAGAAATCAACGAGAAATTCCAAAAGTATTTCGCTGATGTTTATGGAGCAGATCAGAACTACTTACCAAATCCGCTGGTCAGCTTCTATTCATTCCGTGTAATGATGGTGCTCGGTTTTGTCTCGCTCGCGCTGTCAATTCTCGGTTTGGTATTAATTCGGCGCAAAGAGCTTCCTGCTGCGAAATGGATTGGTTCGCTTTTCGTGTGGACTATTCCGCTTCCGTTTATCGCATCAAGTGTCGGCTGGATTCTTACCGAAATGGGACGTCAGCCATGGGTCGTGTATCCAAATTTCCAGGCGCAGCCGATGAATGAAACAGCTCCGTCGGAAATGATTGCACAGCTGACCAATCTTGGTGTTTCACAAAACGTCACCGCAGTGGAAATCATTATCTCACTCGTCGCCTTTACCTTGCTTTACGCCTTACTCGGTATAGTTTGGTTTATTCTGGTGAAGCGCTACGCAGTTGAAGGCATCAACCCAGCAAAGAAAATCGACATGAAAGTCCGTAAGGAAGTTACCGTCGATACCAAGCTTAGCTTTGCTTACTGAGAGTAAAGTGAGGAAAAATAATGGAACTTACAGCTCTACAGATTATTTGGTTCGTGCTAATCGTCGTGCTCTGGATTGGATATGTCGGCCTTGAAGGTTTCGGTTTCGGTGCCGGTATGAATCTGCGCGTTCTTGCCAAAGACGAAAAAGACCGACGATTGATTTTGAATACTATCGGCCCGCACTGGGACGGTAACGAAGTTTTCCTGCTTACCGCCGGCGGAGCCACATTTGCTGCTTTCCCTGAATGGTATGCAACAATGTTTTCGGGAATGTACCTTGCCCTTGTTGTGGTGCTGCTGCTGCTGATTATCCGGATTAGCGCAATCGAATGGCGCGGCAAGATTGACTCACCAAAATGGCGTAATACTTGGGATAATCTGCACTGCGGCGCTTCGTGGGTGGTCTCAATTCTTTGGGGTGTTGCATTGGCAAACTTTGTCCAGGGAATGCAGATTGAAGTCGGAAACTACAAAGACGGAGTATTCCAAGCAGCCGATACAGCGGATGTTCCCGGTGCACTTGCAGACGGAGCAAACCACTTCCTTACCGGCGGTTTCTTCTCCCTGCTCACACCGTTTACAATTCTTGGCGGTCTCACGGTTGCCGCGCTTTTCTTCAATTACGGAACTTTGTGGTTAGCATTGAAGACTCGCGGTGAATTCCGGGCGCGGGCAATTACGCAAGCGAAGAAAACCGGCATTGTCTCAACTGCACTTACCGCTGTTTGGGCAATTTGGGGGCAGCTCGCATACCAGGCGAACTTCTTCTCTTGGATTCCGCTGCTCCTTGCAGCAGTGCTGTTGATTGTTTCATTCCTCCTGGTAATTAAAGAGAATGAAAAAGGCGCAATGTTTGTACATGCTGGAGCACTTGCGATGGCAGTAGTGTTCATTTTTATGACACTTGGTGCGAACGCAATCAAGTCGACGGTCGACGCCGCCTACAATCTGACGCTTGTGCAGGCTTCTGCCACAGCTCCGACACACACAGTGATGCTGATCGCAGCACTCATTTTTGTTCCAATCGTGCTGGTGTATACGGTCTGGTCATACTGGATATTTGCGCAGCGTATCGGGCGGGAAAATATTCCAGACACATTCGTTGGCCTTGATATGCAGCAGATTCGCAAATTTGAAAAGGTAAACGAATAAAACTTCCACGCATCGAAAGTTTTAATCTTCACTTTTTCAGACACAAATAAGTTGTGGGATGAGGCAATTGGCTTCATCCCACAACTTTTGCTTGCAATATTTCGGCACTTACATTTGCTGAAATATGATAATAAATTACTGCATTTGTATGTACTTTCCGCAGTCAAATAGCTAAAATTGAGAGACTGGCGAGTATTTCACCCGCCGTCGTGTGCGCCGTTGAATCCCGCATTGCTGCAAGGAGAAGCATGAGACCTTTTGATCCGCGCTTATTGAAATATGCAAAAAGCGCCCGAAATTATATTGCGTTTTTAGTGTTAATCGGGCTGTTAACAACTTTGCTTATCACTGTGCAAACTGTGCTGATTGCCGGCGCAATCACACCGATTTTTACGATAAAGGCACAATCTCAGACACAATCGTGTTAATCCTGTGGCTTATCGCGATTTTTCTGCTCCGCTGTGTTCTTGTCTATTTACAAGAATCGATCGCACACCGGGCTGCGCTGCGAGTGATTTCGACATTGCGCACCAAAGTACTGCGGCATGCCGGAGATCTCGGCTCCCGTTGGCTCAGCGATGGAAATACGGCGCGAACTGTCACGCTTGCCACGCGCGGTCTTGATGACCTCAAAGCATATTTTGTCTCATTTCTCCCGCAGCTTTTCTTAACAGTTACCGCCGCACCGATTTTAATCGCAGTCATTTTTTATCTGGATTGGATTTCAGCAGCCGCAATCATCCTGTGTATCCCGCTAATTCCGCTTTTTATGATTCTTATTGGCAAAATGACTGCGCACTATTCTGCGCAGAGATTGCAATCAATGCAGCATCTCGGAACACAGCTGCTGGACTTACTCGCAGGCATTGCCACTTTGAAAGCCGTCGGACGCGAAAAAGGACCAGAGAAACGTGTGCGTGCACTGGGTGCGTCATTCGCGCAAAAAACGATGCAAACTCTGTATGTCGCTTTTCTTTCCGGAGCTGTACTTGAATTTCTTGCCACGCTTTCCACAGCAATTGTAGCTGTAGAAGTCGGATTCCGGATGATATCCGGAAATATTCTGCTTTTCAACGGCCTGGTAATCATCATGCTCACACCGGAAGTATTTAAACCATTACGTGAAGTTGGAACGCAATTTCATGCCTCTGCAAACGGTGTGGCTGCCGCAAATAAAGCATTTGAAATTATCGAAACGCCGCTGCCGAAAAACCAAAAAGATCAGAATGGAAAATTTACTGCAGATTCCGAAACAGTTAGTCCGACGGGCACATTTACACCAGTGCCAGATTTACGCCAGACAAAGATTCGGCTTGAAAACATCAGCATGTATGTATCCGAACGCGCAACCGTGGCGCCTGCTGATTTAAATGCAGAGATTTATCCGGGCAAAGTGACGGTGCTGCGCGGGGCTTCCGGCGCCGGTAAATCCACTACTGTGCAGATTCTAATGCATCTGCTGGCGCCTTCAGCGGGACAAGTGCTGGTCGGTGATACTCCGCTTGCGCAAATAAAACCTGAAGATTGGTGGAAACAGATAACTTGGGTACCGCAGCGTCCGGTGCTGATTCCCGGAACCGTCGCAATGAATCTTGGAGTCAAGAATCCGGAAAATGATCCGCAGCTTATTGCCGCCGCAAAATTAACCGGATTTGACACAATAGCGGCGGCGCTTCCGCAAGGATGGCAAACTTTGATTGGGCAAGGCGGCGTAGGCTTATCGGTCGGGCAAAGACAACGGCTCTCACTCACACGCGCGCTGCTTTCAAAACGGCAGCTGGTAATTCTTGATGAACCATCAGCACATTTAGATGCTGCTGCCGAAGAGAACGTAAAAATGGTTATTCAAGAATTGAAAAAAACCAGCACACTGTAATAGTTGTGGCACACCGAGCCGCATTAACAAAACTTGCAGATCAAATAATTGATATCCATGCAAGTTCACGCGATATCAGCGCCGAAATTGCTTTCCGCGACAACCGCCGCGATGCAAAAGCAGCACAGGAACGTCAAGCGCAGGAAAATTTGGATTATGCCCTGCCTGCTTCTTGGGGACAAAGAGAGAGTGAAGAAAATGACTGATTTCAAAAGCAACACAAGTGCAAACGAAATCCCGAAACAGCCATTATCTGCAGCTGCAGCACAAGTTTCTCCAGCACCTAAGCCAAAGCTCCCCTGCAATCCGCTGCTGAAAGAAGAACGCAAAGCGTTACGGGAATGTCTAAATCTTCTTGAAATAGATCGGAAACGTTTTTTCTCGCAACACTTTTCGGTTCCGGAGCAATCGGATCCGGTGTTGGGCTCGGTGCTGTTTCCGCCTGGCTGATTGCCCGTGCAGCGCAGCTTCCGCCAGTTCTCGATCTTTCGATTGCAGCCACCGCTGTGCGTACTTTCGGAGTCGGAAAAGCAATTTTTCGCTACCTTGAACGAATTTCTTCACATTGGATTGCGCTGTACGGTATGGCGGCTATCCGCACACAGGTTTATCAGCGGCTTGCAAGTTCTTCCATTGATACAGTTACCGCAATCAAACGCGGCGATTTGCTTGCCCGTACAGGCGCAGACGTAGATGAACTTGGCGATGTAGTGGTTAAATCGCTGCTTCCAACAGCAGTCGCGATTGTAACTGCCCTCATTTCAATCACTATCGTAACGATTCTTTCGCCTTTGATTGGACTTATCTTCGCAATTTCTTTGCTTTTTGCCGGCGCGGTTGGACCTTATCTTGCAATGCGCGGTGCACGCATTGCGGAAATCAATCAAGTTCACGACCGTGCAGAACTGAATATCCAAGCGCTTACACTTCTCGAAAATGCGGAAGAATTGCGGATATCAGGTAATCTGGCAGAAATGGAAGCTGCACAGGAGCGCACCGAAAAACAAATCTGGAAGAATCACGATCGTGCAGCAATCCCAACAGCAACCGCAGCTGCCATTGATTTATTTTCTTTAGCAGTCAGCGTAGTTTCTGCAATCATTATTGGCTCTTTGCAAGTATCTGCAGGAACCTTGAGCACAGTGAACCTTGTGGTCGTTACACTCACTCCGCTTGCCGCCTTTGAATCAACTCAACGTTTGAAAGGCGCCGGCGTGCAGCTTATCCGCTCCGCACGTGCTGCCATCCGGATTACGGAACTGATTGGCAGTGCGCAGTCTCTTGATATCCAGATCCGCAATGCAGCACAAAACACACGAAACACAGATCAAGTTTCATCCGCACCGCTTTTTCCAAATACACAATCGTTGAGTTTAACCGCAGAAAATCTTGCAATCGGCTGGCCAGGCGGCCCCAATATCGGTACCGGAATTAGCTTAAACCTCACCCCAGGCAAGACGATTGCAATTGTCGGGAAGTCTGGAATCGGCAAATCAACTCTCCTCTATACGCTTGCCGGAATGATTCAGCCGCACAGCGGGAATGTGCTTATCGGCGGCAAAGAAGTCGGCTTAATTGAACGTACCGAAATTTCAAAGCATCTTATTTTGACCGCAGAAGACGCGCATATATTCGAAACTTCAGTGTTGGAAAATTTGCGTGTAGTTCGTGCGGATTTAACTCCCGCCGAAGCCCAGGAACTCCTCAAACGCGCCGGCCTCGGAAAATGGCTTACACAGCTTCCAGATGGTGTTGAGACGATGCTTGGAGCTAACGCGGCAACAATTTCCGGAGGTGAACGCCGTCGGCTCCTACTCGCACGCGCACTTGCTTCTCCGGCTGATTTTCTCCTGCTTGATGAACCGGGTGAACATCTCGACGCAAATACTGCGGATCAGTTAATACGTGATTTATTGAATTCAGGTAAGCTGCCCGCAAAAGAATTCAGCAATCCGCAAACCGATTCAGAACAGAGTGATTTTTCCCGTCTGCAGCGAAAACGCGGAATCATCCTTGTGACTCATCGTCTTAGTCCGCTTGATGCTGCTGACGAAGTGATTATGCTTGGAAACAATCCGACGCAGATAATTGCCCGCGGAACTCATGCAGAACTCGTTGCGGCAAATAACACTTATCGTTGGCTGCTTGAGCAGGAAACACCAAGTTTCGAAGAATAATATCAGGAGTAAGTTTCATGGTTAATAAATCGGATCGTAAGTGTCCTTTCCACGAGGTTTCCGGGCAGATTGCAAAAACCTACTCCGAACATATCCAAAGTTTTGATCACGGTGCAAGCTTTCCGTTTCATACTAATAACGGCAGCGTTCCGCTTGCCGGCACTGCGGCACCGGATGCAGAATCGGCAGGTTCAGAATCGATAAATATTAATGAGAGTACTGTCAAAGCTGTGCTTTCAAAAGCACTTGAGCTCACCACCACTCTCGACCGCGATACTGCCCTGCAGTACTTTGTTGACTCTGCATGTGAACTTACTGGTGCGCGCTATGCTGCCCTCGGAGTGCTTGATACTCACGGAGATACAATCGAATTTCATTATTCAGGATTATCAAAAGAAATCGGTTCGAAAATTGGTTCTCCTCCAGTCGGGCACGGCGTATTCGCTGATATTCCAGAACGCGGTGCACTGATTGTTAATGATCTTAAACGTTATGCACACACAGCTGGATTTCCGGCTCCGCATCCAGTGATGCACAACTTTCTCGGGGTGATTCTCCCCGCCAATGATCAAGTATGGGGCCGGCTTTATATGGCCGATAAGCCTGGCGGTTTCACCAAAACGGATGCAGAAAATATGGAGCTGCTGGCAAGAGGGGCGCAAATTGCGATTCAGAATGCGAAACAGTATGCCCAGTCCCAAAGTCGTGCCAGATGGCTCACTGCATCGCAAAATATTGTTTCCTCGTTGTTGGAGGGATCGGATGAAGAAGAAGCACTGCAGGTAATTGCAAATGAAATGCGTACTGCTGCCCGAGCAGATGCGGCCTTGATGATTCTCCCGTCGATTAATGATATCTGGATGGCTGAAATCGGCTCCGGCGAAGGTGCAATGGATCTTCTTGGAATCGAGTTTCCCAAAGCAGGGCGCGCCCGTTCGGTAATCCACGAACAGGCAGGCGTAGTAATCGACTCGATGCAGCGTCTTGCAACAGTCCGTGTAGAACAGTTACGAAGATTCGGTCCAGCGATTTATGCTCCGCTTGTTTCACAAGGAATGGGACGCGGGGTAATTATTCTTTTCCGCTACCCGAAAGAGCCGGAATTTGATTTGCATGACCTTTCAATGGCTGAGAATGTTGCGCAGCAGGCAGCTATCGCCCTTGAGCTTTCCGAAGCACGGCGCACTAAAGAACTAGCTGCCGAGCTTGACGAACGTGCGCGGATTTCACGTGATTTACATGATCTTGCAATTCAGCAGCTTTTTGCTTCGGGAATGCATATTACCGCGGTGAAAGAAGACCTAGGTGCAAATCTTGATTTGCAGGCCAAGAAAGCTCTTGACAGCGCGATTGGGGCGATTGATGAATCTGTCGGTCAGATTCGCAAGATTGTGCAGTCATTACGTGAAGATTCTGATCCGGCTGTTGTTGTTGAACGTCTCGGTAATGAAACTTCGGTTGCAATGCAGTCACTTGGTTTTGCCCCATCTCTTGTAGTTTTATGGAACGGTGCAGAGGTCGATTCAGATTTCAACATGAGTACCATTGATGATGCAATTGGATCAGATATCTCTGACGATGTAGTGGCAGTCGTGCGTGAATGTTTAAGTAATGCCGCACGCCACGCCCATGCCTCATCCGTTGCTGTCCAAATCAACGCCAGCCTTGAAAAGATTAAAATTCTTGTAATTGATGACGGAATCGGAATCACTCCTGCGAACTCGCGGAGATCTGGAATAGCAAACCTTTCAGCACGAGCGCAAAGGCATCATGGAATATTCCGGATTAGACCGCGCAGCGACGGAACATCAGGTACCGAAGTATGCTGGGAAGTACCGCTGCGTTAAAATATGGGCTGAAGCCAGACTGTACAGTCTGGCTTCAGCGTTTTATCAGCATTAGCAGCAGAAAATAGCCGATTTAGTTTCCTTGATTCCGCCAGCCTGATGCGCGTTGACCTGCCACCCATGCCGCCACCTGAGTGCGGCGCTGCATCCCCATCTTTGAAAGCAAAGAAGTAATATGATTCTTCACTGTTTTTTCCGCCACGCCGAGCTTCTCACCGATTTCACGGTTTGACAAACCATCTCCAATTAAATCAAGCACTTTGCGCTCCGACGGAGTCAGGTCAGCGGTCGGATCGTTATGGTCAGCGCGCCGCCGTGTAATCGTTCGTTCATCCAGGAGGATTCTTCCGCCAGCGACTGCTTTGATTACTTCAGTAATCTCTGCACCGCGCACAGATTTCAGCAAATATGCTTTTGCTCCCGCGTCAAGAGCTTCAGATAATGCATCGTCATCGTCGAACGATGTAAGTACCACACATTTTGTTTCCGGAGAACGTTCACGCAATTGGTTAATAATATCAATTCCAGTTCCGTCGGGCAGCCGTAAATCTACCAGCGCCACCTGCGGCATCATTAATTCTCCGCGGCGTACAGCTTCCGCAACAGAGCCAGCTTCAGCAATTACTTTCAGACCTGCACAGCGATCAACCACTTCCGAAATGCCTCGGCGAACTACTTCATGATCGTCGATAATCATCACATTAATCGCGTTTTCGCTCATTTTTATCCTTGCTTAATCGTTTTCGAATATCTCGGGAATATCCCCGAGCGGGGGCTTACTTTATTGCGTTGGAATTGTTTTATCCGTCGAAAATTTGTCTCTGTGCGGAACTGCCGCTGCGAAAACTGAACCGAACATAGACATCTCTAATAGTAGCTGGGAAAGTAAGTTTTTCATATCAGAAATCGAAGTTTCAAATATACTTTCTGCTTTCAAATAATTATTTTTCACGAGTTATTGCTGAATTATTTCCGGTGATTGACATTTTGGACAAAAACATGAAGACCGTCCCATAAAAGGTTCGCGCACCAGCAAAGTTGTACAGCGTTTGCACGGCTGCCCTGCCCGGCCGTAGGCGTTCAATTCACGTGAAAAATATCCCGAACTGCCGTTCACATTCACATAAAGCGAATCAAAGGAAGTTCCGCCGGCTTTGATTGAACGCCGCATTACATTTTGTACGGCAAGAAAAAGAGCTTCCAGTTTTTCAGCTGAAATTTTGTTTGCCGGTGTCATGCCGTTAATTTTTGCTTCCCACAATGCTTCGTCAGCATAAATGTTTCCGATTCCGGAGACAAAACTTTGATTCAGCAGCAGCGTTTTAATTCGGGTCTTTTTCTGCTGCGCTTGCACCGCAATTTTTGCAGCATTGAAATTTGGGTCGAGTACATCACGGGCAATATGTCTAATCGAACTTGGAATAAGCTCTTTTGCAGCATTATTCCAAGCAGAATATTCGTCCTCCGTTGGAATCAAATCATCGCCGTGAAGATATCCGAATGTTCGCTGATCAATAAAATCGAGCCGTAAACCGTTGGTAAAGAAAAAGATGCACGCCGGTGCGGGTGTTCTCCGGAGTTAACTCGAAACTGACCGGACATTCGTAAATGTGCCACAATCGCTTGCTGTTCTCCAACACAAAACCAAAGATATTTTCCGCGTCTGGCAACTTCAGTGACTGTCTGCCCTGCAAACTTCTGAAATCCTGCTGAATCATGCCGGGCAACGCGCGGATGGTACGTCTCAATATTTTGAATCTGTTTGCCGCGCACAAATGGATCAAGACCGGCACGAATCGTTTCAACTTCGGGTAATTCAGGCATTATTCTCCTTAGCTGAAAGCAGACACGGCAAATCTTTTTGTTCCTGCAGCGCCTGATAAGCGGCTTTACAAGCCGCTAGTTTTGCATGTTTCTGCGATGAAGCCGTTCCAATCCCATAGGGTTTTCCGGCAAGAAAAACCTGAGCTGTATAAACACGCGCATGATCAGGCCCCTCCCCATGTATCTGATAAGTCAAATCACCAACGATTCCTTTCCTGCGGGCAGATTCTTCAAATGAAGTGCGCCAGTCAAGCGCTGGACCGCGGGCAGCTGCTTCGAAAATTATGGGGCGGATAAAACCGAGTACAATTTCACGTGTCCGCTCAAGCCCATATTGTAAGTATGTAACAGCGATTAGGGCTTCAACCGTATCAGAAAGAATTGAATCCTTATTAGCCCCGCCTGAGGCGGCCTCACCTTTACCCAATCGAATATATTTTCCAAGATTCAGCTCCCGGGCAACTTTTGCCAATGCGGGTTCCGAGACACTTGCAGCCTTGTATTTACTCATTATCCCTTCGTCTTCCTGCGGAAAAGAATGGTAAATTTCGTCTACTGCAATAATTCCAAGTACTGAATCACCAAGAAATTCGAGACGTTCATTGTGCGGTTCATCGTGCTCATACGCCCAAGATCGATGTGTCAATGCATGTGCTAGATTTTCGATTGAAAGTTCAATCCCCCAGTCGCTAAGCAGTTGCGAGTAATCCTGCACAGTATCAGATTCACTACGGTAAGTCATTGAACTATTCACCAATTTTCATTTTTGATTCGCTGCTCTGGTTGGTATCTGCCGGTGTCCATACGTATATATCAGTTTTTACTTGCCTTCAGCTTGCGCTAATTTCATCCGCAGTTCATCTAGTGCAGCAAAGCGCAAATCAGGATGTTTATGATAATGATCGGCGGGAAGATCACGCCACGGCTCGCCGCATTCTGCACAAAGACCGGCACAGTCTGGTTCACATAACGGTGTAAAAGGCATTGCTAAAACTAAGGCATCACGCAAAATCGGTTCGAGATCGATTCGGTTATCTTCAATTATCGGGAAATCTTCTGCTTCTTCGTCGCCGTCATCCAAGAGAATCTGTTTTTTCTCGGGATAAAACACCAATTCCGCAACACGCTCATTCATTTGCACATGAATGTCGCGTAAACAGCGCGAACAGCGTCCAACTGCAGCAGCTTCCACATTCCCCTGTACTAATACCCCTTCCGAGACAGATTGCAGGTTCAAAGTCGTCTGCATTGGGGTTCCCGCACGGACCTCGAAAGCTGCACTCCAAAATTCTCTGGAGCAATGAAAACAAAAATAAAATCACGCGCTGCACCTTCTTGGCGCGGCAAATCAGCAATCGATATAACATACGGGGAACGCAAGTCCATTTTTTATCTCCTAAATGTTCACTATGTTCAAAGGGAAGTCTGCAATGTGCACGGACTTATGAGTCGAAAATATTTTCCGAACTTTTTAATCCGAAAATATTGTTTGGGCGGTGAATGCCCTTGGGAAGCGAATGCGTAAATACCGGCGATTACGCCGCTATTCCTGATTAATCCCCGCGGTATTCTGTAAATTCCAGTTCTGGTACAAAATCATCAAAATCGTCGGGAAGCTTATCCGGCAGTGTTTCTGATTCAAGCGGCGGAACTGCGCCGGGCATGTTCGCACGCAGTTTTTTCACAGAATGCAAATTTGCATTATCCGGTGCAGCAGCTTGTTCAGGAACGGATTCTGCCGTCGGCGCTGTGAAGAATTGTTCCGGAGATTCTTGCTGCGCATTCGGTGCAGATATTTCTCCTCCTTGTATTTCTCCTCCTTGGACGAAATCTGCTGATCCGGATGCTAAATCCGCAATCTGCGCATATTTTGCCTGCACCGCTGCAAAATCTATCTCAGCGTCACCAGATTCTGCTTTGTGATCTCGGATATGAATTTCTGCTTCCTGATTTTCTGCCGCTGTCTGCCGATTTTGCATATGTTTTCCAGATTCACGCCGCGGAGTGTGCACTGTTGTTTGCTTCGAAAAATCAGCTGATCCTGATTCTGCAGCATATTCGGTCTGTGCTTCGCGGCGCTGTGCAAGTACATCCCGCCCAGCGTCAATCTGCACTTGGATTTGATGCAAGTACTCTTGTACTCCGCCAAGCTGCGCTGCAACTTCCGCTAAAGTTGCATCTGAATATTGGTTCGCCCCTGCAGTAATTCGGGCAGCTTTAGACTTCGCTTCATCTAAAATTTTCGCTGCCTGCTGGCGTGCTTTCACCGTAACTGAATCATGTGAAACCAGGTTTTTGCCTGCGCTTTCGCCTGCGAAATAATCTGTTTTGCTTTTTCACGCGCCGCTGCAACTACGCGGTCTGCATTATCGCGGGCAGTATCGGAAACTTTAGCCGCGTCCTGCAGCACATTATCAGCTTCAACAATCTGTGCCGGAAGAATACTATGCGCAGTATCAAGTAAATCAAGCATTTCGCGGCGGTTAATCAAAACGGAAGATGAAAGCGGCACAGATTTCGCATTCTCCACCATCACGGTAATCTCGTCGAGTACGGCGAGGAGGGATTCACCCGTCTCTGTTTCGTCGAACTGTTCGTATTCACTCATGATTTCCTACTTTCTTGCCGGACGCAAAATACCGTAATTTACCCAATCTTTTTCTGGATTGCTGCTGCCACATTCTTCGGCACAAGTTTATCAATCGGCCCATTGTATGCTGCAATTTCTTTCACATATGAGGAAGCTACATGCGACAGCGCAGAATCACTGAGCAAAAAAATCGTCTCGATACCGCTTAAATTCCGATTCAATAATGCCATAGTTTCTTCATTGGAAAAATCTGCGGAACCGCGCAGCCCTTTCACAATTGCACCCGCATTCCGCGCTTTCGCAAAATCTGCAATTAAACCTGAAACTAATTCCACCTGCACATTCGGAAGATGCATGAGTGCTTCGCGTGCCAGCTGCACTCGTTCGTTATTTTGAAACAGATAATTCTTCTGCGAATTCATTGCGACGGCAACGATCACTTCATCAAAAAGGTTCGCTGCACGCTCAATCACATCAATGTGACCAAATGTGATCGGATCAAATGACCCGGGGCAGATTGCAAGCTTCATGACTCGATTCTAATCTGTTTTGCGAAATAGTGCTGATTTATCGCGGCACTGGATATTTTTACTGTTGATTTATTTTCTATTCCGATTCTATTCCAGCTGGCATATCTTTTTGCAAACAACTTCCCATTTTTGCATTAACGCGATGAAATCGGCACTTTCCGATTGCTTCTCTATTTCACTTGTCGATATTTTCTCCGTAAATAGCGCTCCAAACCCGTGTGTCGCCCCATTTTCGCACATCGTCGAGAACAAGTTCTGCAGGCCAAATCGGTTCCGGGGCACGTTTTGCCCGCTCCACAATCACCATCGCATTTTGCGATAGAAATGGAATTAAAGCTGTTAAAACCTTCGCGAGCGCCGTCTCAGCCAAATCATAAGGCGGATCAATAAATACTAGGTCGTATTTTTGATTCACGATACGGCTTTCCAAATAAGTCTGCACTTTTTGATTTATCACAGTTGTATTAAATCCGAGTGTGCGGGCATTATCGTTAATAACTTTTGCTGCGGCTGAATTCATCTCCACGCATACTGCACTCTGTGCGCCGCGTGAGAGTGCTTCAAATGCGAGCGCGCCTGAACCGGCGAAGAGGTCTAGTACGGCGCAGTCTGCAAGATATCCATAATGTTCTAAACGGGAAAAAAGTGCCTCGCGCACACGTTCTGAAGTCGGACGTGTGCCTGACTTTGGAACATGCAAAATTCTTCCCTTTGCTTTTCCTGCCACGATTCGAGTCATTTGTGTTCCGCCTTGTTATTTGTCTGTATCTCGTTATTTGTCTCTATTTTCGCCGCTAAATATTTTATCCGCCCAGCGGTTTTAGATGGTTACCAGTTTTAGATTATTTCAATCTCAGGTAATTTTATGCGAGTTCAGATTCGGACAGTTATTTATTATTTATTTATTATTTGCAGCTGATTTTGTTTTTCGCCGGGCAATAGTGTTTCAGCATTCCCGCCGCGGAACTTAAATGTTTGCAGAACTTAAACATTTGCGGAATTTAAACGCTTCAGGATTTCTGTTTAATTATTTTGTGCAATTATTTTCGGTTAGCTATTTCCGCAGCGGTGTGCGTAATCGGCACTGTTTCAAAAACTGCATAAAAAATAAAAGGATGCACGCTTATCAGGAAATCAAATTACTGGGATATTGCGAAAACACTCATGCAACTGCCGTATTTTAAATATTTACCATAGATAATTTTAAACATAGATAATTTTGACCATAGATAATTTTGCACAGAAATGAACCAGAGAGAGAAAACAGCAAGCAAACAGCACCTGCTTAATCCCGTTCCAGATATTCAGTTTCATTTTGCGCAGCCCGCTTCGCAGCTGCCTGGGCTAATGCCGGATGTTCCGCGAGAACCGGATCTTGCATCACTAAAACAAACGCACTTTCTTTCGCTGCCGCAATTATTTCAACATCACGAACAACATCGAGAAATCGCAGTGCACTTTGAACTCCGGATTGTTCTTTTCCCAACACATTTCCGGCATTGCGCAGGCGGACATCCGCTTCCGCGAGAGCAAAACCGTCGTTAGTGGCAGCAAATGCGCTGAGCCGCTCAAATGCAGCAGTCCCCTCCGGAGCATGGTGGACTGCAAGACAAAGCGACTCGCGCGCACCTCGTCCAATTCTTCCGCGCAGCTGATGCAGCTGTGAGATCCCAAACCGGTCCGCATCTAAAATCACCATCATCGCCGCTTCCGGCACATCTACACCAACCTCAATCACCGTCGTGGCAATTAATAAGTTTGTTTTCCCGCTTTGAAAATCAACTAGTGCCTGCGACTTCTCAGCAGCCGGCATTTTCCCATGAAGCACCGAGATTTTCGCATTCTGCAAATCACTGTTCGCCAACAGCTCTTTGCGTAATTTTTCGACGGAAACCAGCTCGCGGTCAGGATCCGTACCAAATTGCGCAAACGGAATCGCCTGGGTAATTTCCCTCGCTGCACCGAATTTGCAAAATCTGCAATATTATCTGCTTCATCAGATCCGACATTTTCCGCTGAATCTTCAGAAATCCGCGGGCAAACAGCATAGACTCTCCCGCCTTTTGCAATCTCTTCACTGGCACGCTGCCAAACTCGCCGCATCCATGCCTCATTCCATGCCGGAACCAACATTGTCGAAATTGGTTTCCGCCCCTTTGGAAGCTCTTTCAGCGTGGAAACTTCCAAATCACCAAAAACCGTCATTGCAATCGTCCGCGGGATCGGCGTCGCCGTCATCACAAGCAGATGTACCCCCTGCGCCAGCTTATTCCGCTGATCTACCCCAAACCGATGCTGCTCATCAATCACGACAAGACCAAGAAACGGCAGCTGCACCCGATCTTCCAAAAGTGCATGCGTCCCAATAATCAGCTGCGCCTGCCCAGAAGCCATCCGGAAATATGCCTGTTTCTTCTGTGAAGGCGTCACCGATCCGGTAAGCAGTTCAACAGTAATAGCCTCCGACGGGGCGCCAATAGTACCGCCGAACGCAAGATCGCCAAGGAGCGCAGTAATTGAAGCATAATGCTGTTCAGCAAGTACTTCTGTCGGCGCAAGCAGCACCGCCTGCCTGCCGTTATCAATTACCTGCAGCATTGCCCGCAGCGCAACGATTGTTTTTCCGGTGCCGACATCGCCTTGAAGCAGCCGGCGCATTGGAGTCGCCTTGGCAAGATCTGAATCAATTTCAGCTCCGACGGTTTTCTGCCCCGCAGTGAGCGCAAACGGCAGCCGCGCATCGAAAATCTGCAGCGCCTTATTTTCCTGTTTCGGCGCCGCGGGAGCACTAAAACTGGCAGCCTGCACTGCGCGGGTTGCGAGAAGAGTCTGCAGCACGAAAGCTTCCTCATGCGCCATTCGCTTCCGTGCCTGCACCCATTCTGTTTCAGTTTGCGGCAGATGGAGCGAGCGCAAAGCCGGCGCGCGCGCCGGCAGCCCGTGCGCCTCCAAATATTCGGCAGGTAAAATTTCGGGGAAAGTGTGCTCGTTTACCAGCGGAAGCACTGCTTGCACCGCACGGGCAAGCTGCCAGGATGGCAGCTTTGCGCTCGCATGGTAAATCGGCACCGGTGCAGTAATCGCTGCGGTGTTAATTTCCGATTCGGCTTGCAGGACTTCATAATCCGGATGGGAGAGTTGGAGCTGCCCGCGGTATTCGCTAATTGTTCCGGAAAAGGTCGCAACTGTGCCGACTTTCAGCTTTTGTACATGAAACTGCAGCGGACGCATATTTCTCGCGAAAAAGGTTAGAGACAAATCGTGGGTGCCGTCGGTGATTAATACATGCAGAATGTATCCGTTCCGCAGATGCATTTGCCGAATATTTGTATCTGTTACTCGTGCAACTACTGTCACGGCTTGACCGATACTGACCCGTTCGATTGGCATTAGTTCTCCGCGTTTGGCAAGCCGAAAGGGCACATGTTCCAGCAGATCGTTCACGGTATGCAAGCCCAGTTTCGCAAGCGCATTCGCTGAGCGTTTCGAAACGTGTTTTTCTAATGGATTATCGACGATTGAGCGCTGTTCTCCGCTGAGTGCCGGCACAATTTTTTCGGTCATATTCCTAGCCTAGTTGGATTTACTAACTTGTTGGTACTATTTATGCTTATCTTCTGTTTATCTCATATCTGCGCGGTGCATTAGGTTATTTACGATATCTGCAGGCTACTTCATTGCTAAAATATTTCATTGCTAAAATATTTCATTGCTAAATTATTTCATGCGTATTCCCGGGCAGAATCGAAATTTTTCATTTTTTCAGCAATAATAGTGCCCAATACCACTAAGCCCGGCACAACTAAAGACTGGCTTCGGCGGTAGTTTTTCGATAAACTGCTTAAGTTGCAATCTCGAGATGCGCCTAGTGCGGTCTCGTTTTAACGAAAACGAAGGAGATAACCGTGGCCTCTGTATGTGACGTCTGCGGCAAGGGCCCGAGCTTCGGCAAGAGTGTTTCGCACTCCCATGTGCGTACTTCCCGCCGCTGGAACCCAAATATTCAGCGTGTGCGCGCGCTCGTTAAAGGTGCACCAAAGCGCTTGAACGTCTGCACTTCCTGCCTCAAGGCCGGCAAGGTAACGCGAAATATCTGATTGCGTGCCGATCTGCTGGCTTGCGCTTATCTAATTGAGCTGTAACTGGCAGCCGCATAAATCGCGAATGTCCTGCGTAAGAGTTGTTTTTCTCTTATGCAGGACTTTTTTATTCGCACTAATGAAGCAAGCATATTAATCATCTCGGCCTGAATAACACCAACTTTTTTCCCCCCGGCACACCAACGAAAAATCCGGTCATTAGCCCCACATTTTGTCTATTAACCCCAAAAATGCGAAAAGCCGTCAAACCCGATTCCGCCAGCAGTTGCGTATCCTCGCGCGAACTTTGCCACCAGTTACGTCAGTTCGTGCCCCTCTCAGCGCCGACGGGTGTAGTCCTGCAGTCCGAAAAATGCGAAAAGTTCTTTTATTTTGGGTCTAGTTTTGCCGGTTCCAAGCGGTGTTTTTGCACAGCGGTCAAGCTTGATCTATGCAAAAACACCGCTTTCCACCCAAATATCCACCAGCTTTTTATCCCACTAATCCGAACAAAAATACGAAAAGCCGTCAAACCCGATTCCGCCAGCAGTTACGTATCCTCGCGCAAACTTTGCCACCAGTTACGTGAACTCATAAACACTTTGCCACCACTTACATCAGCCCGCAGAAATCCCGCCGCCACTTACGCATGCCGGCATACTTGCCGCAGAAACAAAATATGAAGAGCCATTCAGCAACAAATAACACGATTATTCAACCTGAAAATCTGCCACTAATCCAAAGTCAATAACTTTTCTGCGCTAACCGCAATTTTTCCGTCTGCTCAAACAGCATGGAATCTGCAGTGCTTCATAAAATGGACTTCTGCACTGCAAAAAGAATTTCGATTAAGATTATTTCCACGTCAGCAAAGCGGCTGTGAAATCCGCATATCTGCATGTTTCACAGCCGGAAAAATAAAAGAACTATACACTGCCGGTTTACACTCACTGGCGGAATTGTATTTTACGGAGACACATATGGCAGCTACATTTAAACAGCAATGTACCGCAAAGGAACCACGCACCCATCTTGAACGGCGTCTTACGAGTGCCCAGATTTCAATGATTGCACTCTCAGGCGCACTCGGAACCGGCTTATTCCTTGGCGCTGGATCCACAATTAGCTTTGCCGGTCCAGCTACCGTAATTTCCTATATGCTTGCTGGTTCGCTTGCATTGGCTGTTGTCTGCGCGCTTGCTGAACTTGTCTGTGCACATCCAGTACCTGGCGGTCATGGTGCGATTGCAGCTTTCCATCTTGGAAAGCTTGGCGGTTACGTGACCCGTTGGAACTTTGCAATTACGATGCTCACTGCCGTCGGCGCCGAAGTAACTGCCACAGCTACGTACTTTCAGCATTGGTTCCCTGATCTGAATCTCGGTTTAGGTACGGTACTTTGCTCGGTATTTATTATTTCCTTAAACCTTGCAACTGTGCGGCTATACGGAACGGCAGAATATTGGTTCTCAATGATTAAAGTTACGGCAATCATAGTTTTCATTTTGCTTGGGCTCTCGGTGATTCTTTTTGGCTGGCCCGCTGACTCGAACCCGATTGGACTGAATTATCTCAGCAATGTGACTACCTCGGACGGTCTCAGCGGGTTCGCACCATATGGTATTTCCGGAATTTTGCTTGCCGCCTGCATGGCAGTATTTTCATTCGGAGGAATTGAAAATGTTTCCGTATCCGCAGCTGAAAGCGAACATCCGCAGCGCGATATTCCCCGCGCAGCCGGTACGATGATTTGGCGTTTGCTGATTTTCTATGTATTTGCAATTCTCGTGATTGCAGCGCTCCAGCCGTGGACTACTACCGTGGCGAACTCAGGTAATGCGGACGCTTCCCCATTCGTGCTTGTACTTGATGAAGTCGGAATCGCCGGCGCAGGGCATATTATGAATGCGATTTTGATTATCGCTGCACTTTCTGCCGCAAACGGCTGTCTCTACTCTGGATCGCGGATGATTCATTCGCTGGCACTCGATAAAATGGCGCCGAATTTCGCATCCCATACTTCAGATTCCGGCTCTCCGCGCGGAGCTGTTCTGCTCGCTACCGCGTGTTTCTTTGTTGCTTCTGCCCTTTCAATCTGGAGCCCAGATCACGCATTTATGATTCTCTACGGCTGTGCTACAGTTGGGATTCTTCTCACGTGGGTGCTGGTTATGGTGACGCATCTAAAGTTCCGTAAAGATTGGAATGTGCGAAAACTTCCGAAGCTTCGCGTTCGCTTATGGGGTGCACCGGTAACAAACTGGCTCGTAATTATGGCTTCCATCGCAATTTTCATTGCACTGTACGCATGTAATTTGCTGCCGATTGCGTTTTATGCCGGTGTTCCATACCTGATTATTCTGATTGGGTCTTATTTTATTCTCAACAAAATTCGTAAGCTGCCGCAGCCGACGAAACTTGAATTTGCAGCAAATACCGACGAATTAACACATTAAAATGGCTCTTCAAATTTTAGTTATGTTACTGCAATAAAGCTGGTGTTTGTTTGGGCGGAAACGGTGTTTTGCGTAAATCAAGCCTGACCGCTGCGGAAAACACCAATTAAACCCAACCAAAAGACCAAACCAAAAAGCTTTCTGCAAAAACGAAACCACCCACCCCACGGCACGCCCCCGCTGCTCACACAAACAAAATATGAAGCTCCGTTAAAATTTCCGCTGTTAAAAATTCGCGAGTTTCAAAATATGAATAAATAGCTTGTATCAGCTTGAATAAATTAAAGTTCAGGGAGCGGGATGAATCTGAGATTCGTTCCGCTCCCTGAACCGATTACGCTGCTGTGATTTGAACTGAAAATTGGGACAGCTTCCGCATATCGGCAAATGCCGATACCAGAAAATTAATCTCCAATTACGTCCGCAAGAATTTCACGCGAAAATCTCATCAGAAAATCTCACAAGTTTCGATAATTCAGCTTCACAGTTACAACTCAGTGAATATTCAGTTTTGCTCTGCCTGCACGAAGTTTACAAAAGCTTCAACCCAGCCCTTGAGGAACTCTTGGGTATCGGCATGAACTTCGCCCTCAGCGATGCCGGTGGTGAGTGCATTGATATATCCTTCCGGCTGCCCCATGACTTTAGTTCCGAAGAAAAGTAATGAAGCACGCAATGATTGCTGCGCTGCTGCAGTACCAATACCGGATGGTGAAGTACCGATGGTAGCTACCGGCTTACCTGCAAGAGCCCAGTCGCCGTATGGACGCGAAGTCCATTCAATAGCGTTATGCAGTGCTGCAGAATATGCCCGGTTATGCTCTGGAGTAATTAAAATTACACCGTCTGCCGAAGCTACGGTTTCTTTAAATTCACGTGCAGCCTGCGGGAAATCATTATCAAAATCCCGGTTGTACAATGGAAGTTCTGAAATCTTTGCTTCCACCATCTCAACATCTGCAGGTGCATTAGCGACCAGAGTTTCTGCAAGCCGACGATTCAGTGAGTCTTTGGAAAGCGAGCCAACGATATAAACAATCTTCATATTCAATCCTTTTCGAGAATTAGTCGGTCTGTCCAATATGGGAATCAAAATTTGCGTACCCATATTTCCCGATAATGACTTTATCAGTTTTTGTTTAATCGTCAACTATTTTCCGCGTGTGATATTCAACTTTGCAGAAATATTTAACCTGTAAGAAGCAAATCCCAATTTCCGCCGGTCAATCAATTTCTCAATCCATTTCACTGCAAATAACACAACAACTACCGAATACTAGCGTATTTGCTGCGCTCCGAAAAAGCGGAAATCCGCCCGCATATACCTGCCGATATTTAATTATTTAATGCAAACCGGTTCCACGTTCGAAAGCAAGCCCGATTAGCTCCTCAATCAGCTCACGATACTGCATCCCAGATTTTTCCCACATTACAGGATACATCGAAAACGGCGTGAATCCGGGCATTGTATTAATCTCGTTTACAAGTAAAGTTCCGTCGGCGCACAAAAACATATCAACCCGTGTGAGACCTTCACATTCAAAAGCATCAAATGCTTTCACTGCAAGCTGCTGCACACGTGCAAGATCATTTGCGGAAAGATTTTGCGGCGGAATATTCATCACCAAAGTTTCCGTCGCTAAATACTTATGTTGGAAATCATAAAACCCATCACTGGCTTTCTCAAAGGTAACTTCACCCGGAATAGCTGCACGCGAATGCCCGAGACCACGGCCGCCAAGCACCGCACACTCAATTTCACGGCCAGCAACCCCTGCTCAACCAGAACTTTCGGATCATGCTGCTGCGCTTTTTCCACTGCTGCAGCTACCCCGGAAATAGAATCAACCCGGGTAATACCAAGCGACGAACCCGCACGCGCAGGTTTTACGTATACCGGAAATTCCAGATTCGAAACTTGCCGCAGTACTTCTTCCCGGCCGCGCTCCCAGTTCTTCTTCGTAATCGCAACCCACGGGCTAACTTCAATCCCCCGGCTGCGCAGCACAAGTTTCATGAAATCTTTATCCATTCCCGCTGCAGAAGCAAACACACCGCAGCCAACATAAGGAATATTCGCCATTTCAAGCAAGCCTTGAACCGTTCCATCTTCTCCAAACGGACCATGTAAAAGCGGGAATGCCACGTCAATCTTTCCCAACAGTTCAACCTGCGGTTCCCCATTAACTCCAAGTGCGTCATGCACCCGCAGTACATCTTGACTTCCGTCGCCGGCAGCAAGCACAATCCGATCCGGATTTTCCGCAACCACTGTAGTCGCACCGTTTAGTTTCAACTTTTCCGGGTCAGTCTCACCAGGCACCCACGTACCGTCTTTGCGGATTGCAATTGAAAGCACTTCAAACTTTTCCGGATTCAGCACAGACATTACAGCGCCAGCTGTAGCACAGGAAATCGAATGCTCTCCAGAACGCCCGCCGTAAATTAACGCCACGCGCACTTTACTGTTTTTCTCATTATCCATATCTGAAATTCTATACTTATTTTCGGAAACGACACTGAACCCCGGACTGTGAATAAAGACCGCAGACATAAAAACCGCAAGGCAGATATTCTTACCAGGCAATCCTCCGCAACCAAATGCGAACAGCAAAACCCAACCTGTTTCGGTATTAATCTGCGAGAATAATCTGCTGCGCTAATCTCTGCTGCACTTAAATAATCTTTTCCGCCTCTGCACCCAAAGCTTTTAATTTCTGCATAAAATGCTCATATCCGCGGTTGATAATATCAATCCCAGCCACAATAGACTCACCTTCTGCAGTGAGCGCCGCAATTAAATGCGAAAAACCGCCGCGCAAATCCGGAACCTCAATCTGGGTCCCATGCAAACTGGTCGAACCCTGAATCACTGCCGAGTGGAAATAATTTTCACGGCCGAATCGGCAGCGCTTCGAACCAAGACATTCACTATAAACTTGGATGTGCGCACCCATTTTATTTAACGCTTCCACAAATCCAAAACGATTTTCATACACCGTCTCATGTACAATCGACACCCCTTCAGCCTGAGTTAATGCCACAACCATCGGCTGCTGCCAATCAGTCATAAATCCCGGGTGCACGTCAGTCTCAAGCGGAATAGACCGTAAGCTTCCGCCGGGATGCCAGAAGCGAATCCCGTCGTCGAAAACATCAAACTTGCCGCCAATTTTGCGGAAGATATTCAAAAAATTCATCATCGGTTCTTGCTGCGCACCAATAATCGTAATATCGCCTTTGGTGGCAAGCGCCGCACATGCCCACGAGCCGGCCTCGATTCGGTCACCCAATGCGCGGTGCCGAAATCCGTGCAGTTTCTTTACACCTTCGATATAGATTGTCCGATCAGTATCAACAGTAATCAGCGCTCCCATTTTCTGCAGCACAGCAATTAAATCCATAATCTCCGGTTCGATTGCCGCACCGTTTAACTCAGTTACACCCCGTGCGCGCACCGCAGCAAGCAGCGTCTGCTCAGTAGCGCCGACGGATGGATACGGCAAAAATACCTTGCGTGCAGTAAGACCTCTCGGCGCTGAAAGATGCAGACCGAAATCTGTGGGAGTGCGCTGCGCACCAAAATCTTCAAGCACCGCAAGATGAAAATCTACCGGACGATCCCCAATATGGCATCCGCCAAGATCCGGAATAAACGCTTCTCCGAGAGCGTGGAGCAGCGGACCGCAGAAAAGAATTGGAATCCGTGAAGATCCGGCAAGCCGTTCAACCTCAATCGGATCAGGAAGATGCAGCTCACCAGGAGTAATCGTAATCTCTCCGGCAGCCTGGTCGTATTCAACTTCGGCACCGTGAGCCCGCAGCAGCTGCGAAACCACATCAACATCACGAATCAACGGCACATTCCGTAAAACTGAAGTCTCTTCCGTTAATAAAGCAGCGACCATCGCCTTGGAAACAAAGTTCTTCGCGCCGCGCACAGAAATAGTGCCTTCAAGCGGCTTACCGCCCATTACCCGCAACTTTGTTCCACTCATCAACTCTCTCCTCGTCGGACACCAATACTAATTTACCTAGACAGTCTAACGCACGATACACTAAATACTGCCCTGAAGCAGAAAGAACTTTTCCCGCAAAATTTTCGGCAATGATTTTTCTGCGCTATTTCCCATTTTCTGCTTTTTCTGCTGCAGCGCCAATATTCAGGCAGCTAATTTGCCGGCAGATACAATCTTTTTCCGATGGAAATTACTTTGCCGGCAGAGTCGCCGGCTTAAATGCCGGCCGCTGCGCTTCGTATTGCTTAATTGCCGTTTCGTCACGCAGCGTAAGACTAATATCGTCCAGCCCTTCCAGTAAACGCCACTTAATATAACTATCTATCTCAAAACTGCACGTAAATCCGCCTGCCTGCACACTTTGATTTTCTAAATCGACGGTAACTTCAATCCCCGGCTGCGTCTCGAGAATTTTCCAAAGCTGCACAATATCAGATTCAGCAACCACACCTGCCACCAGACCGGATTTTCCTGCATTTCCGCGGAAAATATCAGCAAATCGCGGTGCAAGTACAACTTTGAAACCATAGTCCATCAGCGCCCAGACAGCATGTTCACGCGATGAACCAGTACCGAAATCAGATCCGGCAACTAATACTGACCCCCGTCGGTATTCCTCCCGATTCAATACAAAATCCTGGTTTGAACGCCATGCGGCAAATAATGCATCCGCAAAACCAGTACGCGCTACCCGTTTTAGATAAACAGCCGGAATGATTTGATCCGTATCAATGTTTGACCGGCGAAGCGGAACACCAATTCCCGTATGTGAAATGAACTTTTCCATAAAACTACTTTCTTACACATAATTTTTAATACTATTTCCACGCGAAAACAGCACATCAGCGCTGCAAAACGTTATTCCGAATTGAATGTCAGCTTAAATCTGTTAACGAGCTGATATTGCCGCGCACAGCCGTCGCTGCAGCTACAAGCGGAGATACGAGATGCGTCCGCCCTCCAGCCCCCTGCCGCCCTTCAAAGTTGCGATTTGATGTCGAAACACAACGCTCGCCGGGAGCCAATTGGTCTGGATTCATTCCCAAGCACATCGAGCAGCCGGCATTTCGCCATTCGGCACCAAAAGCAGTGAAAATTTTGTCTAAACCTTCAGCCTGAGCTTGCAAACGGACCCGAGCAGATCCAGGCACTACCATTACCCGCACCCCGTCTGCTTTGCGCTTGCCTTTCACGATATTCGCTGCTGCCCGAAGATCCTCAATACGGCCATTTGTACAAGAACCGATAAAAACTGTGTCGACAGCAATATCTCGAATCTGCATATTCGGCTGCAAATCCATATATTCAAGTGCCCGCAGCGCGGAAGCCCGCTGTGTTTCATCGGCAATATCTGCCGGATCCGGTACGCATCCGGAAATCGGCACACCCTGCCCCGGATTTGTGCCCCAAGTGACAAACGGTTCAAGCAAATCTGCATTGAGATAGATTTCCTTATCAAACACAGCATCTTCATCTGTTTGTAAGCTATTCCAGTATTCGACGGCAGCATCCCAATCTTCACCTTTCGGAGCGTGCGGACGTGCTTTCAAGTATTCGAATGTAACCTCGTCCGGGGCAATCATGCCGGCGCGGGCCCCTGCCTCGATTGACATATTGCAAATCGTCATTCGAGCTTCCATTGAAAGCTTGCGGATGGCTTCTCCACGGTACTCGAGCACGTATCCTTGTGCGCCATTCGTACCGATCTGTGCAATAATTGCCAAAATAATGTCTTTGGAAACAGTGCCCGATTTGAGAGTGCCATCAATATTCACTGCCATTGTTTTAAAAGGTTTCAGCGGAAGCGTCTGGGTAGCAAGCACATGCTCAACTTCCGAGGTGCCAATCCCGAATGCGAGCGCACCGAAAGCACCATGTGTGGAAGTATGAGAATCACCACAAACTATTGTCATTCCGGGTTGAGTTAATCCAAGCTGCGGACCAACCACATGCACAATCCCCTGTTCCAAATCACCGAGAGAATGCAAACGAATCCCGAATTCAGCAGCGTTCTTCCGCAAAGTCTCAATCTGCATCCGCGATGTAATATCAGCAATCGGAAGATCAATATTAACTGTTGGTGTATTGTGATCTTCTGTTGCGATAGTTAAATCTGGGCGGCGCACTTTCCGGCCAGCCAGACGCAGCCCTTCGAAAGCCTGCGGGCTCGTAACCTCATGACACAGATGCAAATCAATGAAAAGCAAATCCGGAGCGCCATTCTCACCCTGCTTCACAATATGATCCGCCCAAACTTTTTCCGCTAATGTTCTTGCCATGAGCTCCTCATTTCACCTTTGACTAAATTAAATTTCTGCAATTATGTTTTCGTGCCAGTAGTTTTGTATTCTGCTTCACGTCCCGTGCTTTCAGATTCCTGTTCCGGTATGTTCTTCTTTTACGCTCTGCCCGCAAATTCTGCAGCAGGCAAACGTTGAAGCCAATGGAAGTCCCAGCGGTGCAAGCAATTAGGTCTCATAATTACCGCAGCGAAACAACCGCTATAAAAATGCTGTCGTAAAATATTTTTCTCCACATTTGTGTCTCACTAAGTGATATGCCAGTATTGTTTCATGGACGGTTCAGAACAAGGAAGCGGCGTTGGCGTATTAGATAAAGCCGCACATGTACTTAGTGCGCTTGAAGCAGGTCCGCTTACGCTCGCACAATTGGTAACAGCAACAAATTTGGCACGCCCAACAGCTCATCGCCTAGCGGTTGCACTCGAATACCACCGCCTTGTGACACGGGACATGCAAGGACATTTCATTCTCGGCCCGCGGCTCACAGAACTTGCGTCGGCAGCCGGAGAAGACCGCCTGCTGGCAGCAGCCAACCCGGTACTGATTGCTTTGCGTGATCACACTGGAGAGTCTGCACAGTTATACCGCCGTCAAGGAGATCAAAGAATTTGCGTTGCCGCCGCAGAACGCACAATGGGGCTGCGCGATTCAATTCCTGTCGGCGCCACCTTGTCAATGCTTGCCGGATCTGCAGCGCAAGTACTTCTTGCATGGGAAGAACCCGAACGTTTACACCGCGGACTGCATGGAGCAAAATTCACCGCAACAGTTCTCTCTGCTGTCCGCCGGCGCGGATGGTCGCAATCTGTAGGGGAACGCGAAGCAGGAGTAGCTTCTATTTCCGCTCCCGTACGCGGACCTTCCGGGCATGTAATTGCAGCAGTATCCATTTCCGGCCCGATTGAAAGAATGGGACGCCAGCCAGGCCGTCTGCACGCCGCAGCAGTAATTGCAGCCGCAAACCGCTTGACTGAAGTATTAAAGCGTACCGACAGCATCTAATTTCTAATTCACAGCAAAACGGCCTCCGCCGAACGGATACCGAGTTAATAGCATCAAACACTGCAGGCCGCGCCGCGGCATTAGCTGCGCCAATTATCGGATCCGCAGATAATTATTTCCAATACGTTTCTGGAAGAAAATTTTCGACGGCGCTGCCAGCCGATTCAAGTTGCCGATAAATTTCCAGCAGCTGCGAATCAAATCCCGGATTTGCCGCAATTAAAGTAATGTGCGCACCTGTGATATGTACAGCTTTAAATCCGCGCATTTTCGCAATCCACTGGCGAAAATCTGATTCTTGATAGGATGCCGAAATTGCAGCAAGCGGCGCAGTCACATTCCACTCAGGTCCCCCATTAACTGCCGGAAAATCCTGATATTGCACTGCCTTTGCAGTATTTGCCGCAGTGCCTGCTCCGCCGGAAATATTGATCCGATCCCACACTTCCGCACTGTCAGTATCAGATACCGCTGCTGCAGCCGCTGGAGAGTTTTCCGCACTTCGCACAGTAAAAAGAATCTCCGGGCTGGAAAAAAGCTTCCCGTCGGCACGCTGCGGAACATCAAAAGTAAAATACAAATCCCTGCCGGATACGCTTTGCACTCCGCACGAACGCCAGTGCAAACCGCGGGTGCTGGAGATTAAATCCTGCGCCGCCAATCCATAATCCGAAACAGCACCGCTGCCGCCGCCATTGGCGTTAGCAGTATCGCTGGAAGCTTCAAAACCGGCAGGAATGAAAAATAGCTCGGTACCGGCAGGATTCTGCAGCAAAAATTGCACAGCACTATCGTCATATTCCCGATACGCGTATTTCTGTGCTTTCAGTTTGCCCAGCAGCTGCGCCCGTGAATCCCAATATCCGTTATTATTCCTGGAAAATAGTGCAGACAAACCATAAAGCAGCGCTCCGCCGAGCAGCACCCCGATCACAAGCGCAATATAGTAATCACCAATGTTCATTTATTTTCCCTCCAGCTTTTCCCAGCCCTTACCGAAAATTTTGCTCTTTTCTGCAAAATCCCGCACGAACATGCACAATTTTATTCCGCTATAAATCCATCCAAATCCCGCGGATAACCGAATCAGCCAGCAATCTTCCGCGCACCGTAAGTACCAGCCGATCTTCACGCAAAACAGCTTGCGGATCAATCAGCCCGTCAGCAATAAAACCAGAAATAGTCTCACGGCGCACACCAGCAGGCACTTTAATCCCGTCACGAAGCCGAATCCCAAGCATAATTGCTTCTTCCAACTGCTCTGTTTCGCACAAATTTTCATGCCCTTGCGCTGGGGTTTGCATCGGATTTCCTGCAAGCCGCGCGGCGTACGCAACCGGATGCTTCACATTCCAAAAGCGGGTTCCGTTGAAATGTGAATGCGCCCCCGGCCCGTATCCCCACCAGTTTGCATTTTTCCAATAATACAGGTTGTGTTTACATTCAAAACCCGGTTTTGCCCAATTTGAGACTTCATACCAGCGGTATCCAGCAGCTTCCAGAAAGTCATTTGCTTTTTCATAACGGCGGGCAAGTGCTTCTTCATCAGGCGCCGGAATTTTTCCGTGCGCAAGCTGCCTGCCCATTTTCGTACCCGGTTCGATTGTGAGCGCATACGCCGAAATATGGTTTGGTGCAAGCGCAATTGCCGTATGCAAAGATTCTTCCCAGTCAGTATCACTTTCACCGGGCGTACCGTAAATTAAATCAAGCGAAAAATTCAGTTCAAGCTCTTGTGCCCACTGTGCTGCGCGCGCAGCTTGCCCTGGAGTGTGTGCCCGATCAAGGGTATGCAATACGTTTTCGACGGCAGACTGCATGCCAAAAGAAATCCGGTTAAATCCAGCTTCTTTTAACGCGCGCAGCTTCGGATAAGTAATCGTCTCCGGATTAGCTTCCGTCGTAATTTCAGCGTTTGGTGCAAATCCGAAAACATTACGCAGTGCGTGAAGAATCTGCGTTAAACTTTGTGCAGCTAACAGCGTGGGCGTGCCGCCGCCGAAAAACACAGATTGCAGCAGACCTGGTGTTCCGCCGCGCTGAAGAACTTCCTTTGAAAATTCGATTTCTTTTACAACGGAATCAGCATAATCTGCCCGTCCTGCCCCTGCTCCAAAATTCGGATTGGTATAAGTATTGAAGTCACAGTACCCGCAGCGAATCTGGCAAAAAGGGACATGTATATATGCCGAAAATCCGGCGCCCGCATTCGGGTTTGGAATTTCTCCGTTTACCGGAAGCGGAGCACCTGCAGGAAGACTTGCCATCAGGCGCTCGAATCCGATTCAAAGTTTTGCAAATCTAACTTCCTTTTCGCACGCTGTGCTTTTAAGAAGCCGCTGCGCGAGCTGGGTTCACGCTCTCCCCGCGGTCTGCAAGCACTTCAATCCCGCGTGCAGCCGCATCCGCCCACGGATCTTGCGGAACTTTTGCAGCGAAAACTGGGAGCGAGTTCCGCACCGCAACAATATCGCGGGTAATTCTGCCAGCTTCAATCCCGCGTTCTTCAAACCGCGTATATACCCGCCCGGAAAAACGCGGAGCAAAACCGCCTGCATACAGTCCTTCATCTGCCGGATCAATATTTTCACCAGCATAACGCAAATCAAACCATGGCGACTGTGCAATCACATCACGCATCTGCCATGCATAGTTTGCCCAATCCGTAGCCATTCTCCACACGCCGCCCGGTTTTAACACGCTTGCCACAGTCTGGGTGAAGCCAGGCGAGACGATTCGGCGTTTGCGATGTTTTTTCTTTCGCCACGGATCAGGAAAAAAGTCCAGACTTCAGCAGCATATTGCTGCCGTCGCTGCCGTGAAGATAAATCGTTATCACATGATTCAGCGCTGCCCGCACCAACGCTATCGCCCGGATTCACCCGCATCTGCGGAGCAAGTTCTGATCCGAACACAATCGGCAGCGCCTGCGCTGCATCCAGCTCAGCAATCCGCACATTTTTCACATCCGCGCCGACGGCATTATGCACACATCTTGCCACGCCCGGAGCCCAAGCCTCAAAAGCCAAAAATTCCAATCAGGATGCGTAAGTGCGCCATGTACTAACTGCTCTCCAGAGCCTGGCCCAATCTCCACCACAAGCGGAGCTGCACGGCCAAAAACCTGATCCAAATCAATTACGGCATCTGGAGAAATTGTCGATACAGCAAAACCGCGCGGAAAATCAAGCGTAAACTCAGCTCCGCGCTGCGCCATCAGCTGCGCGTATTTATCGCCAAGCCGCGAACCGCGCAATGAAAATGAAGTAATCCGCCCATAGTGCGGGTTCTGCTGCGGATTGCGCACATTACCGCATGCTTCCTGCAGCGCAGCTGCTGCTTTACCCGCAGCAGCAGCCGGATTCGGATTCGCGGCGCCAATTCGCGTATTGCCGCCGCTTGCATTATGAAATTCCGCTTCACTCACAGCACTCACTTTTTCTTGCCCTCTGGCATTTCGGAGCTGAGTGCCGCCACAAAAGCTTCTTGCGGTACTTCCACACGCCCAATTGCTTTCATCCGTTTCTTGCCTTCTTTTTGTTTCTCAAGCAGTTTCCGTTTTCGGGAAACATCGCCGCCATAACATTTGGCAAGCACGTCTTTGCGCAGCGCTTTAATAGTTTGGCGTGCAATCACGCGCGTACCGACGGCAGCCTGCACTGGAATCTCAAAGTTTTGCCGCGGAATCAATGCCTTTAGTTTCTCTGTCATTTCCAGCCCGTAACTGTAGGCGAAATCTCGGTGCACAATCGCTGAGAAAGCATCCACGGTCTCATGGTTTAGCAAAATATTTACTTTTACTAAATCTGCGGGCTGCTGTCCGTTTTCTTTATAATCCAGCGAAGCGTAACCCTTAGTCCGGGATTTGAGCTGGTCAAAGAAGTCCGTTACAATTTCCGCCAACGGCAGCACATACCGCAGTTCGACGCGGTCTTGCGAAAGATAATCCATTCCCTGCATTGTGCCGCGCCGGCTCTGGCACAGTTCCATCACCGTACCGACAAATTCCGTTGGCGTAAGCACAGTAGCATCAACTACCGGCTCGCGGATTTCTTTCACTTTCCCTTCGGGAAAATCGCTCGGATTATCCACTTTCACCAGCTCATTCGATTCGGTAATCACTTCATAGTTCACCGACGGCGCCGTCGCAATCAAATCGAGATCAAATTCGCGCGCAAGGCGCTCGGTTACAATTTCCAGATGCAGCAGCCCGAGAAATCCGCAGCGGAATCCGAATCCGAGAGCGACAGAAGTTTCCGGCTCGTAAGTGAGTGCAGCATCATTAAGTTTTAGTTTATCGAGTGCGTCGCGCAATGCCGGATAATCGGATCCGTCGATTGGATAAAGCCCGGAGAATACCATCGGTTTTGGATCCTTGTATCCGGAAAGCGGGTCAGAAGCAGGTTCACGAAAATCCGTAACCGTATCCCCCACACGCGACTGGCGCACATCTTTTACCCCCGTAATCAGATAGCCCACTTCCCCGACGCTAATCCCGTTAGCCGGAATCGGCTCCGGCGAAATTACACCGATTTCGAGCAGTTCATGAGCCTGTTTGGTGGACATCATCTGCACGCGCTGCCGCGGGGTAAGCTTGCCGTCAACCACGCGCACATATGTCACCACACCGCGATACGTATCGTATACTGAATCGAAAATCATTGCCCGCGTTTGTGCATTCGCATCCCCGACGGGAGCCGGAACTTCTGCAACGATTCGGTCAAGCAGTGCTTCTACGCCTTCACCAGTTTTTCCGGATACCCGCAGGACTTCTTCTGGATCACATCCAATCAAATCTGCAAGTTCTTGCGCGTATTTCTCCGGGTTCGCAGCCGGCAAATCGATTTTGTTCAGCACCGGGATAATTGCGAGATCATTTTCCAGCGCCAGATAAAGATTTGCAAGCGTCTGCGCTTCAATCCCCTGTGCTGCATCTACCAGCAAAATTGCGCCCTCGCAGGCGGCAAGCGAACGGGAAACTTCATAGGAAAAATCGACGTGCCCCGGAGTATCAATCATATTCAGCACGAACGGTTCGCCGTTTACCGTCCATGGCATCCGCACAGCCTGGGATTTAATCGTGATTCCGCGCTCGCGTTCAATATCCATCCGGTCAAGATATTGTGCGCGCATATCGCGCTCAGCAATCACTCCGGTAGATTGCAGCATCCGATCCGCCAGCGTGGACTTGCCATGATCGATATGGGCGATAATACAAAAGTTGCGAATCTTTGCAGCTGGCGTGTGAGCCGGTTGAATTGTTTTCAGCTCTTGCGCGGTGGTAGCGGGCACGTTGCTCCTTATTTCTATTTGCTCAGTTTCCAATCACGCAGTGCAGCTATATTCTCGAAAACTGCACTATCGCAAACCGATGGTTCTTCAAGGCGGCGTTGTTTTATCCGCTTGCGGTTAAAAACTAACGACGGCTGCCATTTTGACATTATCTATCTCAAGGCTACCAGCAGCAGCACAAAACTCCGGCACCAAAATCTGAGAAATTGCTGACGGAGCCGGTATTTGGATCGCAGTAAAGTGTTTAGCGCTTATCGCGAAGCTTATGTAAAAATTGGCGTGTCCGATCTTGTTCCGGATGATAAATCAGTTCCTGAGCTGCTCCTTCTTCAAGCACCATTCCGCCGTCCATAAAAACGGCACGGTCAGCGACCTGCGCTGCAAACTCCATCTCATGCGTTACGATTACCATCGTCATTTTTTCGGATGCAAGTGAACGGATAATGCTTAAAATTTCACCTGTCAGTTCAGGATCAAGCGCTGAAGTTGGCTCGTCAAAGTAAAGCATTTTCGGTTTTAGCGCAAGAGCTCGGGCAATCGCTACCCGCTGCTGCTGCCCGCCGGAAAGTTCTGCGGGGTGCGCATTGCCTTTATCGCCAAGATTCATCCGTTCAAGAAGCATCTGTGCTTGCGCCCGCACTTCCGCAGCCGGCCGGCCCTGCACCTTAATTGGTGCGTCACAAAGATTCCGCATTACCGTCCAGTGCGGAAAGAGGTTAAAGTTTTGAAAAACCAGCCCGAAGTCTTTCCGAAACTGCCGTGCATCCCCGGCAGAAATTTTCACGCCGTTTTTCATTTCCAATGCAGTTTCACCGTTGTAACGAATCACCCCGGTATCCATCTGTTCAAGAAAAGTTGCGCAGCGCAAGAGTGTAGATTTCCCGGAACCTGAAGGTCCAAGCACAGCGAGTACTTCACCCTCATGTACTTCCAGATTCACTCCTTTTAGAACATGATTTGCGCCAAAAGATTTTTCAATTCCCACAAGTTCGAGCGTCTTTGTTTTGTTCATCGCACTGCTCACCAATCTACTATGCGTAAAACTCTCTCAAATTCGATCTGATTTTCACGACGATTACTGCTTTTGAACCGTCAAGATATCCGTCGTTATTTGTGTCTAAATTTTGTATGCGCTCACACGCTTCTCAAAATGATCCATTACAAGCGCTACGATCATGTTGAAAATATAATAGAAAATACCGGCAGCAATGAACGGCATCATCGAAGCCTGTGCCGAAGCCATTTGCTTCGCAATCGTAAACATTTCCATGTACGCAATACCGAATGCCAGAGATGTATCTTTTACCAACGTAATAACTTCGTTCGTAATCGATGGCAGCACTGTACGGAACATTTGCGGAAGCTCGATAGTAAAGAATGTGCGCGGGCGTGAATACCCGAGTACAAAAGCTGCTTCTTTCTGCCCGACTGGGATTGCTTGGAAACCGCCGCGGTAGATTTCGGCAAAATAGGCGGCATAGTTAATTGCGAAAGCAATAACGACGGCGTAGAAACGATAATCAGCAGAAATCTGCAGTCCAAAAATATAGTACGGACCGAAATAAACCACCATCAGCTGCAAGATTAGCGGAGTACCGCGCATTACCGAAATATAGAACTGCACCAGCAATCTTAACGGAGCGAACTTTGCCGCACGTCCGCCGTAAACTACGAGTCCAAGCGGAAGCGACAGCACCAAGGTTAATGCAAAAATCACAATCGATTTCAACATGCCGGAGCTAAGCTCAAGCAGACTAGCTATGTCCATGAAATCCTTCAATTCTCAATATTATCGCCAATAGTCACACGTTACCTTGCAATTGCCGCGAAGCCGCTCACAATTACGATAAGTGTGAGAAAGAGAAAACTTACTCCAAGAAACCTTGCTCCCGCCGGGAAACGATTCCGGCAGGAGCAAGGTGAAATCCGATTTTATTTTCAGCGCAGCCTTACTTCAGAATTACGGCGTTTTCAAGCTGATATTTCTCGGCAATCTTCAAGAAAGTTCCGTCTTTCTTCATCTCGTTCAGCGTGTTTTGCACCTGATCGCGGAGCTGTTCATTCCCAAGTTTAAAACCGATTCCGTATTTTTCAGTTTGGAACGGCGGATCCATGATTTCGAACTTATCTGCGCCGCGCTGCTCAATTTGGAATTTCGCTACCCCAAGATCGACGGCGATTGCATCCGCAGCCCCGGATTCAAGCGTCATGAACGCATTGTTATAATCAGGTACTTGCTGCAGCTGTGCGAAGCTCGCTGCCAGTTCAGCATTTGCCGGATCTTCCAGTGCAGTAAGACCTGAAGAATCTGCCTGTACCAGCACTACTTTTCCGGCAAGTGCTTTTTGGTCTTTAATATCAGTATCTTTTTGGTTACAAAAACGATTGAATTATCTACATACGGATCGGAGAAAGCGTACTTATCCTCACGGCCGTTCATCGTAAAACCGTTCCAGATAGCATCAATTGTGCCCGCGTTCAGTTCAGCATCCTTTGTATCCCAGTCGATTGGCTGCGGAACAAATTTCCAGTCGTTTCGTTTCGCTACTTCAGCAGCAAGCTCAATATCGAATCCGGTATATTCTCCGGTCTTCTCATCTTTGTATCCAAATGGAGGGAAGCTTGCGTCGAAACCAACGGTAAAAGTGTCGCCTGCGGATTTTTCAGCATGTGATTGTGCACCTTTTCCAGCGCTCTTGCCGTCCGTAGAATTACATGCGCCAAGCGCAGCTGCCAACAGGATTGCAGCCGTCGCGGCGATAATTTTCTTCAAACCCATCTTCCTCTCCTTTTCTTCTGCTCGTATTTATGGAAATGGACTTTTGAAAGCTGACTGCCTTACATCGAGTTTGCGAACGGATACTGCGATGTGTTTGTATAACCAGATATCCGCAGCATCTGCCGTATTCGAAAATAGCGGCGATGAAAAACAACCAGTTCTCAAACCTTACAACTTTCTGTGAAATTATCTAAATGATTCCAGAAATAGTCTCGCATTATGGGCACTGAACCGAAATGCGGAAATAGAATACTGTTAATCCGGCTGGATTTACTTTCACATAAATTTACGTTTCTGCAAATAAAATGCCAGTAATTTCAACGAAAAACAGTGCATTTCACGGGAGATTTAATCCGGAAAAAATATTTGATTCCGTTCTTTTGGCGTGAAAGCCGCTCCCTAATTAAAAATATAAGTGACTTTTCTCGCAGCAAAGATTATTTTTCAAAATCCCGCGGTTACAAAATGGCGATATCGAAAATATCGAAAATATCGAAAATTGCAATAAAAGTTAACCCTAAAAACAAGTTTCACAATTCTTGATCCGAATCCGTTTCCCGGCTGCCGGCAGCCGGCTATCAACGGGCTGACTCACATTTACAAAATTAATTTTATTGAGATTTTCGGAAATCGAAATATCCACAGAACGTTAAAATTAAACTCAAAAAATATTAAACCCGGCAAAATACTTCAGAGTTTGCACGAACACAGGATACAATACCTACGTAGGTCTAATTCAAGCGGGTACCGCTAACAACAGACTCTCCAAAACAGCAACGATGCAAGGAGCAATTGTGACAACGGTTATTGAGGCACTTTCAGATGAATCCGGTGCAAAGCGCGTCAGCGATTTTTTCAATTCAAGTTTCGGGAAAAAACCTGAAAGTATTTGGGCTGCTCCGGGCAGAGTAAATTTGATCGGCGAGCATATTGACTACAGCGCCGGAATCTGCTTACCAATTGCACTCAACCATTGCACATTTGCCGCATATTCAGCCCGCAGTGACGGCCGGGTCCGTTTAGTGTCTGCACATCAGCCAGACAAACCCTGGGAAGGCACTATTTCCGATGTGATCCTGCCGGAAACTCCGAATTGGGTAAAGTATGCTGCCGGTGCAGCTTATATTCTTGGAATAGAGCAGGGTTTTGATGCTGCTGATGTTACCTGTGTTCCTGCTGGTGCCGGTCTTTCTTCTTCCGCAGCAATCGAATGTGCAATCGGAATGGCCTTGGCGGAACCGCAGACCCAAGCTGAACGCACCGAACTCGCTGCGGCCTGTGTGCGCGCGGAAAATGAAGTTGCAGGTGCGCCGACGGGCGGACTTGATCAATCTGCATCATTGCTGTGCAGTGCCGGAAATGCACTCTTACTTGACTGCAAGACCTGGGAAACGCAGCAGGTACCGTTTGAACTCGCTTCACACGGGCTGGAATTACTTGTGATTGATACCCGTGCTCCGCACAGCCTAAACGACGGGCAATATGCAAAACGCCGCGCAGCTTGTGAAAAAGCTTGCGCAGAACTTGGGATTGAAGTACTTCGCGACGCTGCCGCTGCTGACGTCGCGCGTCTCAGCCCCGAATTACAGCCTTTTGCAAAACACGTGATTGACGAAATTCAACGGGTGAAGGATACTGTCGCTGCCCTGCAGGCAGCGGATTTCGCTGCCGTCGGAAAACTTTTTATCGCCTCGCATAATTCATTGCGCGACGATTACAAGGTTTCTTGCCCGGAACTCGATTTGGCAGTAGCTGCTGCTGTCGAAACTGGTGCGCTCGGCGCACGGATGACGGGCGGCGGTTTTGGCGGCTCAGCGATTGCAATTGTACGTACTGCAGACACTGCGAAAATTATTTCAGCTATCGAAAAAGCATTTGCTGCTGCCGGTTTCAACGAACCGCATTTTCTTCATACGACGGCTGGAGCGGGCGCACGCAGAATTTCGGAAACAGATTAAAACCAGCATCCCGGTAATCGCAATCTGCACAGCGCAGATTGCGATTATCCAGTTAATATTACGCGGTTAAGGAGCAAATATGGGGTTGAAAGAAACCCTGATGAATTTCTCGCGGCGCTATGGAAAATCAATTTTCCGCAGTGCACTTCGAAAAGCGGAAAAAGAACTCCGCCGGCGAATTGCGGATCAGAAAGATTACCGCTGGAATCAGGGCACCAGTTCGGAGCAAAAACCGCACAACCCCAGCTTTGCAGCAAATGCGAACCGTGCACCCAATAGCAATAGGCAGAAACCTGTTAGAAATCTTTACTCGCCGGAGATGCCAAATACGAATGCACACCCGGTAAAATGGGATCTTGCAAAGTACGGACTGCCGCAGCTAACTTACACTCCGGATAATGATAATCTTCCCGATCCAGGAGAAGTTGTGTGGACTTGGGTTCCCTATGAAGAACTAGATGGGCGCGGGAAAGACCGTCCGGTGCTCGTAGTCGCAATGGAAAAAGATTATATTTTCTTTTTGCAAATGACTTCAAAAGACCACGCCAGCGGGAAACTCTACAAAGACGAACACGGGCGCTGGTGGATTGATATTGGCAGCGGCGAATGGGACAAAGCTGGGAGAGCTTCCGAAGTGCGGCTTGATTTACTTTGGATTGTGCACGCTTCGCAAGTGCGCCGGCAAGGTGGAAAATTAGATGCGGCACGGTACCGCAAATTAGCGCAAGCATTGCAGCAGATTCATGGTTAACCGATTGCGAAATCGTTACAGCATAAATTAACCTGCGAGAACTGAGCCGCGAATACGGAAAGTCAGCGCGAAGCGTGAGCAGTTCCACCGTCGGAAAACACTTTTAAAGCTTGGTTCCGGATTCACTGCACTGGTATCATGGTTCCTTGAATTAGCGCGCCTGGTCGGGCGCACTGATTCGGCTCAATACCATAACCACGGGTGTCCCCACGCCTGGCAGTCCGGATTGAGCAACCCCTCACCGACCGTATTCCGCATTCTTCACTCTAGCCAGGGTGCAGAAGCAAATGAAAGAGTTATAAAGTGGCAAACATCAAGTCGCAAAAGAAGCGTATCAAGACCAACGAGAAGCGTCGGATCCGCAATAAGGCTTACAAGTCTGAGCTAAAGACCCTCGTTCGTAAGACACGCGAAGCTATCGCAGCAGGTGACGCAGAAGTTGCTGAAAAGGAACTTCGCGCAGCAGCTCGCAAGCTCGACAAGGCAGTTTCGAAAGGCGTAATTCACAAGAACCAGGCTGCTAACCGCAAGTCGAAGCTTGCGAAGCAGGTGGCTGCACTCGCAAAGTAACTTTTTAGTTACCGCGTATCTGCGTTCTATCGAAACATATTGACACAAACTCACTGGGTTGAAACTTTTGTTTCAACCCAGTTTTGCATCTATTTCTTATCTGATTAAAGGATTTTTGGCGCTTATCCCGGGATTTTCACATTTTTATTTGCGTTGCTCCAGCCGATATTAGCTGCATGAATTAATAATGTGCACCGCTCTTTTCAGTTGGGTCTAATTTAGCCGAATCGAGTTTAGCCGATTCCAATTTAGCCAGATCCAGTTTAGCTGGGTCCAAGCGGTGTTTTTGCACAGCGGTCAAGCTTGATCTATGCAAAAATACCGCTTTCCACCCAAACAAAAACCAGCTTCATTGCACCAACCCAAGCAATCAATCCGCGGCACCGCGCAATCAGATAGCGAGGACTCATTCTCATCACGTAAGTGATGGCAAAAAGTCAGGTTTATTACGTAACTAGTGGCAAGAACTCACTTCACTACGTAACTAGTGGCAGGAAATGGAAAATTTTACGTAACTGATGGCAAGAACTCACTTCACTACGTAACTAGTGGCAGGAAATGGAAAATTTTACGTAACTGATGGCAAGAACTCAGGCTGTAATTATCACCGTCGAAAATACTTGCGTTTGCGCAGGTCAAAAGCTCGCGATAACGACGGGATTGCCGGCGCTAATCAAAACAGTCTATTTCGCCACCAGTTACGTTAAAAAATGCCAATCTTTCCATCACTTGCGTTAGTTCAGGTAAATCCTGCCACCACTTACGTGGTCGCACAAGTACTTTGCCGTCAGTTACGTCAGCCGATGCCCGCGGTACAAACAAAATCTGCATCGCCTTTTACTTAGGTCCAGTTTAACCGGTTCCAATCAGCAAAAACCATCCCAGACCGATACCCACACCGCAGATGCTATACCCTCAGAATCAAGCAGCACATGAGGAATCCCGGATTAGTTGTGAATTAACAAAAGCGATGTTGTACGCATCCTAGGCCGCGGATTATATGTAGGAATTCGATTCAAAACCGATGCATCTACAGATACGTCACTGAAAACTGCGCCGAGTTCTTTACCAATCACAACGCAAACAACCATAACCACAAGGATAAAATCCGTTAAGACATAGCCGCACTAGAACCTATCCAAAAACACCGTGGAATCCCTATCCAAAAAGCCACTAGACTCCCTGCCCAATAAGTGAAGTGATAGGACTCCGTGTCCAAAATGTCCATGGACATAACAAATACACCTAAATACAGTACCTAAATACACCCACACGAAGCAGCGGGAACAAGCTTCACCGGAAATTTCTGCAATCCCGACGGTAATTCTGCACCAGATTCCGCAACCAATATCCGCACAATAAAATCGACCATTTCGTGAATTGGCTGCGCCAAAGTTGCAAGCGCCGGAGCCGCATATTTCCCTAATCCAATCCCGTCGAAACCAATTAAAGCTGCCTGCTCTGGAATGTGCACATTATTTTCCCGCAACGCACGCAAAAACCCAAAAGCAATCGAATCAGAAAAGCAAAAAATGCCGTCGGCATAATCTACGCCGCCGCGGGAAAGATATTCAATCCCAGCCTGATATCCGCCATCCATATTCCACTCGCAAATAATTGGTGTTACTGCCGGTAAAGATGCATCTTTCACCGCCTGCAAATAACCAGTGTAGCGATTATTCTCATCGCCGCGGGTGAATTCGCCAAACACTGGAACAATCTGCCGCCGCCCATGTGCAATAAGATGCTGAGTGCATTTTACACCGCCGTCGATAAAATCTGCCCCCACCGTCAAAAATCCTGGAAGCTCCCGCTGTCGGTCCATCATCGCCACTGGAACTGGAAATTTTGCCTCGCGCCACTGTGAATCAGGAATTGAAGACATCAGCACCACCAGAAAATCAATCCCGCGCGAAACTAATTCATTTGCCGCATTCCACTCTTGTGCTGCCGAATCGTGAACATTTGCCAGCAAGGTGGAAAACCCTCACGTTGAAAACGCTGATCCAGATCACGAACCACCCAGGAATGAAACGGCTCAACAACATCCGGAACCAAAATCCCGACTGTGGAAGTCTTCCCAAGTTTCACTGCCCGCGCAAGCGCATTCGGACGATACCCGAGCTTTTCAATCGCAGCCAACACTCGTTTGCGGGTCTGCTCAGCCACCGGACGCGGACCGTCGTTAATCACATAACTAACGACCGCGGTTGAAACACCCGCAAGGTGCGCCACATCTTTGCGGGTAACTCTTCCGCTTTGTTCGGCTGCCACAGCATCTCCTATGTTCGACCTTTACAAATCGCGCACATCAGGATTAACGTTTTTGCAAATAATCCTGCAGCGCAAAACACCCGGTTTCTATCTTAATAGAGAAACAGCACGATAAAATACCGCTGCCGGAAACCCGCAAACATGCACTTGCACCGCTTCGGCGCAGCTTCCGATAAACAGCTATTTTACTGCTCCTGCAAGCATTCCTTTGATGAAATATTTTTGCAGGAAAAGATACGCCGCTAACACTGGAATCACTCCGAGGAACGAAGCTGCAATTGCCGCGTTCACATTTGCTCCCGCCGCTCCAAAGAATGCGGCGATTGCCGGCGCAAGAGTACGCAAATCATTTTGCGTCATAATATAACCAGAGAGGGCAAACTCATTCCAAACCGTAGTTCCAGTCAAAATAACGACGGTAATCGTCACCGGTTTCAACAGCGGCAGCACAATCGAAATGAATGTGCGCAGTGTTCCGGCACCATCAATCATCGCCGCTTCCTCAAGACTTTTCGGAATCCCGCGCAGCGACTGCGTATAAAGGAAAATTGCTTGCGGCAGCGCACCGGCAACCAGCGGGAAAATCAAACCAAAGTACGTGTTCATTAAACCGAAACTCTTTAACAAGCGAATTAACGGCACAAGAATTGCAAGCGACGGAATCATCATCACTGCAAGCGTGCCGAGCAAAATCAGCTTGTTGAAACGAGTTTGCCTGCGTGCCAACGGATAGGAAGCAAGCGCACCCAAAATCACGACAAGAACAGTTGCAATTACCGTCACAATTGCCGTATTCAGTACTGCTTGCCAAATTCCTCCGCGTTCAATTGCAATCTGATAATTTTCAATAGTAACACTGCCGAAAGGAACTGCCCATGCTGTCGAAAGATCACGCGCACCCTTAAAAGAAGCAACCAAACCCAAATAGAATGGAATCAACTGTATTAAACAGACGAAAAGTAAAATTACGACGGCAAGTTTCGATGTTCCAACACGTTTTGATGTGCTGATCCGTTTTGGATTTGCGATACGTTTCTTGATTCGATTATTCACGGCAGCTTCGGCGTCTTCCGTTATTTCAATATGTTCTGCTGCTTCGATATATTCCGATTTTTGCATGGCTACATTCCAATCCGTCGTGCACGCCGATTCAGCCAGATATTAGTAATTACGGTAAAAGTAATAATGATTAAGAAAAGTGCCGCGCCTTGTGCTGCCGCATATCCGGCAGCTTGTGAACCAAAATAGGTCTTCCCAATAAGAGTTGAAACAGAGTTCGTATCGTAACCCGGTCCGCCGTCGGTAAGAACTTTGATAATGTCGTAAAGTTTCAATCCGCCAATCAGATTAATCACCACGGAAGCGGCAAAAGCCGGGTGCAGCATCGGCCAGGTAATATTCGTAAACCGCTGCCACGAATTTACACCGTCAAGCTGAGCAGCTTCGTATATTTCCTGCGGAATTGCCTGTAATCCCGCAAGATAAATAATCATTGATACACCCATGAATTGAAACGAATTAATAAATACAATCACCGCGATTGCCGCTGAGGAATTTGAAAGAAAAGCTGCCGGCTCTCCCCAAAGAATTCCAAAACGCCATTTAATCCGCCTTGCCGATAGCGGAAAATTAAGTAATAAAACGTGCCCATTACAACTGGTGAAATAAGCACTGGAAGATAGACTACTGCGCGGATTAAATTTGCTGCTTTCCCTGAACGGTCAAGCAAAATCGCCAGAAAAAGACCCATTATTTGTTGGATTACCGTCGAACCAACACCGAAAATAAAAGTGTTGATTACAGCTTTACGAAAATTTGCATCTGCAAATAGCAGCAGATAGTTGCTGAAACCGACATTTCCATAGGCAGGAGAATACCCGTCCCAGTTCGTAGTTGAGAGCAGCACGCCTTGCACTACCGGCCAAACGAGAAATACTGCAAAAACCGTTAAAGCAGGCAAATACATTAAGTTAATTGATGCACCCTGAAATCTTTTCCGAAAGCTGACTGCACTTTTCTTCATCTTCAGACCTTAAAAAATTTGTTATACCGCAGAACGGCAGGAACAGTTCATGGCAGAACAGTTCACAACGGAACAGTTCACGGCAGAACAAAACTGAAAAATCTTCGCCGGCTGCGAATTTAATTTCCTTCGCGGTATCTGCAGCGCGAATTTGCAGATACCGCATCAGGATTAATTTGTGTAACTTTTCCCGGCAGCTAAACTCGGAAGTCATTTCTTACTTGGAACATTTTTCCGCAGAACGAGTTTGCTGCCAGCGCTGGATACTTTACTAATAGCTATTTCTGCTGTTCGGAAAGAGCTTGATAATGATCAAATAACTGTTTTGCCGCATCAGCCGAAGATAGCTGTCCCGTAATAACCCCATCTGAACTTTTCACGATTGTGTCCCACATTCCGCCGGGCAGATATACGCGATCAAAGAACGGCTTGGTTGGGAATTTGCCAGAAGTTACATATTTATCAATCGAGGGCTGAATCTTGCCCAAATCAACTTTCGCATTAGCAAGTCCGGAATCAGCTGCAAGCGCCTGCAGCATTTTCACTGCATTTTTCGGCTCGGCAATAAAGTTTACGAACTTAATCGCAAGCTCTTTGTTCGCTGATGTTTTGGAAACACCGTAGGTATTATTCCCTTCACCGCCAACGACGAACGGATCAACACCAGGAATCGGAATAAACCCTAAATCTGCTTCGGAATTGTATTCCAAAGCAGTGGCAAGTACTGAAGTGTTTTCTGCACCGAAAGCCGCCGAGCCGTCGGCAAGCTGCCGCGCCACATCATCAACGCTTGCAGAGGAATAATCCGGATTAAACCAGTGCCGCTTCTGCCATTTTTCAAGCCGGTCGCTTACACCTTTCTGCCATAATGCAGTATCGAATTCGGCCTTCTGGAACTTTTCATTTTCCGCGGCTGTGAATTGCCCTGAAGCAATGAAGTTTGCAAGATTTCCTGATCCTTGTTCTTTCCCAGCGACGGCAAGCGGAATCTTCCCGATTTCCTTTACCGCTGCAAGAGCCTGATCGAATCCTTCCCAAGTGGAAAGTGCAGCAGGATCAACTCCTGCTTCTTTCAAAACTTTGTGGTTTACAAGGAAACCTGTAGCTGAATATTCAAGCGGCAGCGCATAGATATGCCCATCTTGATCAAACATGATGTCTTTCAATCCCGGTTTGACTTCTTTCACCCACGGTTGTGAATCCAACGGTTCAAGGAATGGTGCGTAACGCATTACCGACCATCCGTGCGTTGAGAACACGTCTGGAACTGATTCGGATGCCATTTTCACTTTCATATCGTCTTCGAAAGTTGCGGTTGCTGTAACCAAGTTAATTTTCGCCGATTCTTTTCTTCGAAATCAGCCACGATTTTCTTCATCGCAGCTTCTTGCGGTGAACCGCTCGCCATCGAAAGGAAAACATCGAGTTCTTTGCCAGCGCCCTTTTCTGAATTGCCCGAACCTGCTGTATTTGTACAGCCTGCAAGCGCGAACGCAGCAGCTGCAAAACAGCTATCGCTGAGCTGATTTTCTGTATATTCATTTCCGACTCCTTTGTCATTCGTGTTTTTATTTTGGTTATTATTCAGTTTTGTTTTATTTGGATTCAGTTTTCTTCTGCTCTGACTTCAAATATCAGCGACTGCTCCGGATATATTCGCGGCACCTGCACTCCGGCAGATCCAAGAATCTCACCAGTTGTCACGATTCCGGAATAGTTTTTCCCGTCGGCAGCACCAAACCATGGCGGTGCAGCCAGACCTGCTGGAGGAATACCAATAATGATTGGCCGCAGCCGATAATGCTTCTGCGGATTTAATCCCGCAAAACGGATTCTTCCGCGCGGAGAGACCGGAGCGCGGCCGCAGGTAGTGAGCTGGAAAATTCCGCGATTACCGTCTGCAGCAACTACTCCATGTAAGCTCAATGTCGGATCTGGCGTATTGCAGCGAACTACCGTACCTCGATGCAAAAAAGCGCGATTCTTTTTGTAAAAATCAATCCATTCGGCTAACTCGCAGCGCTCTTTTTCCGAAGCAGAAAGAATATCCCATTCAATTCCGAAACTGCCGAAAATAGCTGTGCCTGCCCGCATTGAAAGCGGCGAATAACGCCCAGTGGTATGTGAAAAAGGTGAGGCGACATGCGCGCCAAGCAATTCGGGCGGAGCAATCTGTGCATAGGCGCGCATCATTGGAAGCCGCTCCACCGGATCAATACAATCTGACGCCCAGAAACGATCAGTATGCTGCAAGATTTCAAGATCTACGCGCGCACCTCCAGAAGAACACGATTCGATTTCAAGATGCGGATGACGGCTTTTTAACTCATCAAGCAACCGATAGAGAGCTAATGTTTGCGCATGTATTGCCGCTGCACCATCACGCAGCATACTCCCGGCTTCAATCAGATCACGGTTATGATCCCATTTAATAAAAGCAATTCGATATTCAGATATCAGTGCATCAATACGCGCAAGCACGTAGGAATATGCTTGCGGAACAGTTAAATTCAGCACTTGCTGATTGCGCCATTGCACAGGTAAATCTGTACTATTTGCCGCACCTTGTGCAGCAAGAATCCACTCTGGGTGAGCACGCGCGAGTTCAGAATCCTCATTTATCATTTCCGGTTCCAGCCATAAACCGAATTCCATCCCCAATTTATGCACATAATCAACCAGCGGGGTGAGTCCGTTCGGCCAAATGTCTGGATCAGGATACCAATCGCCAAGCCCAGCAGAATCATTACGCCGGCCAAGAAACCATCCATCGTCAAGGACAAATCGTTCAACTCCGAGTGCTGCTGCGGCTTTTGCCAGCTCCTGCAGCTTCTGCAAATCGTGATTGAAATAAACTGCTTCCCAAACATTAAGCGTAACCGGGCGCGGTTTTTGCGGATGATTTTCCCGTGCACGAAACCAGCTTTGTACTTGCTGCGCCGCATCATCAAGACCGTTCGCGTAACACGCATAAAACCACGGAGTGTTATAGGACTCGTTTTTATTTAGGATGATTTCTCCTGGTGCAAGAATTTCAGCGGCGCCAATCACCTGGATTCCGTTGAGCATTTTTTCAACCCAGACGCGATGATTCCCGGACCATGCATTATGCAAGCCCCAAATTTCACCTTTTTGATAATCGAATCCTTTTTCCCCGACGAATGTGAATCCCGGAGCATCAAATCCAGTGCGTCCATGCCGTCCTTCACGCATTCTGCATCCAATATTTACCGGTGTCCGCTGTTCAGTACGTTCTTTTCCCCAGCGCCCGGCAGTGTCAAGAATTTCGTTTGCCGTCAATGGCAGCGGAAGCGCAACACCCAGTTCCTGGAGATGATATTGCGAAGCAGCAAGATTTTTCAGGCAGCAGCGAATCCGCCATGGACCTTCGGAAAATATCTCAATTTCGTAGCGAAGTTCGAGTGCAGATTGTGCAGATTGTGCAGTTATTACGATTTTCCCGGTTGAAATCTGCAGGAAAGTTCCATCATTAGCGGTATTTACATCATTAGACGTGTGTCCAAAGTCAGTAAGCTGAAACCGCGGGCTCCAATCAGCTCCCGCACCGCGAAAACCGCTGAAAGCTGTATGCCCCGGCCACCAGCTGCTCTCAAGCGGAGTGATTCCATAACGTTCAATCCCGTTAGGCTGGTTCCCATCTGCTGCTTCGCGGTTAGCAGCAACAAGTGCTGTAATATCTTCCTGTTTTGAAGCAGCCAGCGGCTTTCCCCAGTATGCGATGCGCGGCAATCCGGGAAGGGATAAATCAAAAACAATTGATATTCGGCTGGTACAAACGTGTACGACGGATGGAATCATTGCCATAAATACTCCTCAATCCACATTGATTTTCTGGATTCTATTTGGCTGTTTTCGCGATTTCGTAGATAGGGTGTTTCGTGCCAAACACCCTATCTACTCGTGTAGATAAATAGAGTCTATACGAGTAGATAAATTATTTCAAGCATTTTGAAAAACTTTTTCGCTTTGAAATACATTCAAGAAAATAAAGCGGTCCCGCATCCAGCCGCAGCTGCAAATCACGGCCGCAGCACCCGCATCGCGAAACCGAAAATCCCGAAACCAGAAAACCAGCTGAGGCTTGATTTATCAAAAACCAAGCCTCAGCTAATCGCAAGAATTCAATTGTTCCGCAAAGCTTCCCGTACCAAATACGCAAATATCAAATGCAGAAAACGGAACAAAAAGCAAAATATTTTCCAAACTAAAGCGCTTGCAGGATCTCCGTTACCGAATCTTTCGCATCCCCCAGCAGCATCTGCGTGTTCTCGTGAAAAAGAGCGGATTTTGCACACCGGCATAGCCGGCATTCCCCATTGACCGTTTAAAAACCACCACATTTTGTGCTTCCCAAACTTTCAGCACCGGCATTCCCGCTATTGGCGATCCCGGTTCTTCTGCAGCCGGATTAACTGTGTCATTTGCACCAATTACCAGCACAACATCAATATCGGCGAAATCATCATTCACTTCATCCATTTCAAGCACAATGTCATACGGCACCTTTGCTTCTGCCAGCAGCACATTCATATGCCCAGGCAGACGCCCCGCAACCGGATGAATTCCGAAAGTAACTTCCACCCCTGATTCACGCAGCCGTGAAGTTAAAGCAGCAACCGGATACTGCGCCTGCGCCACCGCCAGGCCATACCCGGGAGTAATCATCACTTTGCGCGCGCCTTTAAGCATCTGTGCAACTTCTGCCGCATTCGTTTCACGATGCTCACCGTAGTCATGTTCCTCCCCGCCGCTGACCGCATCATTACCGAAACCGCCAAGAATCACCGAAACAAACGAACGATTCATCGCTTTGCACATAATATAACTTAGATATGCACCGGAAGAACCAACCAAGGCACCCGTAATAATCAGCAGATCATCACCCATTGTGAATCCAGCCATCGCAGCAGCCCAACCCGAATAAGAATTCAGCATCGAAACCACCACCGGCATATCTCCGCCGCCGATTGCCGCCACCAAATGCAGACCAAGCGCAAGGGAAATCAACGTCAATAAAATCAATGGGAAAAGTCCCATTCCAATCGACCGTGTGGATGCAAACCAAATAATCAGCAAAATTGCCATCACAATTGCGCCGAGATTCATCCAGTTACGGTACGGCAAAGTAAGCGGCTTTCCGCTAATTTTCCCGGAAAGTTTTAAGAAAGCCACAATCGAACCGGTGAAAGTAACTCCGCCGATAAACACCGCCAAACCAACTTCTCCCATATGAAAAGCATTATCAGGCGAATTAGACCCAGGCACACTGATAAACGAGTTATACCCAACAAAAACTGCAGCAAGACCAACAAAAGAATGCAGCAGCGCAATCAGTTCCGGCATCCCCGTCATTTCAACTTTCAGTGCTTTATAAACACCAATCGCACCGCCAATAGCCATCGCTACAATAATCAGGAACAATGAAAGCGACCACTGCGCATCAAAAGCAATTACGAACAGAATCGCGGCAAACACCGCCATCCCCATGCCGGCAATTCCCGCATAGTTCCCGCCCCGCGCACTCTCCTGCTTCGAAAGCCCAGCAAGCGCTGCAATAAAAAGTAATGCCGCAACAATATAAGCAAGAGTTGAGAATGAGTGCGCAAACGCTTGAAAACCGGTAAAATATCCCATTCCTATTCACTCCTCTGGAACATCTTCAGCATTCGATTTGTCACAGCAAATCCGCCGAATATATTAATTGAAGCAATCACAATTGCGATAAAAGCAAAAATCTTAATTGCGGGAGAATTGATTGGCAGCTGCACTAATGCGCCCACAACGATAATGCCGGAAATAGCGTTCGTTACCGACATCAACGGAGTGTGCAGCGAATGCGTTACATTCGTAATCACGTAGAAGCCGACAATTACTGCAAGCGCGAAAACAATAAAATGTGAAGCCATCGCAGGAGGCGCCGTCATAATCAAAATTGCAAAAATAAAACCAGCAAGAAGTTTCCACCAGTTACGCACAATCCACGGTTTTGGCGCTGCCTGTGCTGCTTCGGCAACTTTATTTTCTTTCAGCGAATCCGGCTCCTGCCGCTTTTGCACCGCTGAGACTTTTACCGGCGGCGGAGGGAAAAGAATCTCGCCATCAAAAGTTGCAACCATCTGGCGGACGATTTCATCATTGAAATCGAGAGTCAGCAGCCCATCTTTTTCCGGAGTGACAAGCTTGAAGAAGTTTACCAAATTCTGGCCGTAAAGCTGCGAAGCCTGCGCTGGAAGCCGCCTGGCTAAATCAGTATAGCCAATAATTTTCACACCGTTATCAGTTGTGACAACCTGACCCGGAATAGTCAGTTCACAATTCCCTCCGTTTGCCGCCGCCATATCCACGATTACCGTACCGGGATTCATATTGGCGACGGCAGCACTATCAAGCAATACCGGCGACTTACGGCCCGGAATATTTGCCGTCGTAATCACAACATCAGATTTTGCAGCCTGCTGCGCATACAGCTTCGCAGCAATAGCTGCCTGGTCGGTGCTCATCTCCGTCGCGTACCCATCAGCAGATTCTTGCGCCGGAGCTGGGATTGCCACAAAATTTGCACCCATTGATTCAACCTGTTCAGCCGTTTCACTGCGGACATCAGTAGCATTAACAATCGCACCCATCGAATTTGCAGTGCCGATTGCTGCCAGCCCAGCTACTCCTGCCCCAATTACATAGACAGTGGCCGGCGGCATTTTACCTGCTGCAGTTACTTGCCCCGTGAAAAGCCGCCCGAAATGATTAGCTGCTTCGATTACCGCACGATATCCGCCGATATTTGCCATCGAAGAGAGGACATCCATTGATTGCGCCCGCGAAATTCGCGGCACCATATCCATTGCTAATCCAATAATTCTGCGTTCGCGCAAAGCTTCCAGCGTCTGTTGGTTCCGCCCGGGAGCCATCCGGCAAATCAATGTTGCGCCAGCACTCATCCGATCAAGGCAATCAAGCGGCGGAGTATCAAGCGCAAATACAATATCCGCTTCCCAAACCTGTTCATCCACTATTTCCGCACCCGCAGCTTCATACTGCACATCGAGGAAACTGGCTCGTTCTCCGGCACCATGTTCTACGGCAACTTCATATCCGAGTTTAATCAGTTTCTCGACGGTATCTGGAGTTGCGGCAACGAGCGTCTGCCCGTCAATGCGTTCACGAGGTACCCCTATTCGCACCTTTGCTCCTTAATTCGCCGTTATCTGGTTTAGTTTCAATCTAGCCTATGCTTTGATTCACAAAAAGTCACAATATTCTGACCTCGCAATAAGCCTACTAAACACTCTCAGAGTAGTCTATTTCACAGCGAAAGAGCGATATATTTTCCGAAACTGATTTGAAATTTTCACAATTATCATCAGCTTCACAGATTAAGCGGCGAAAGCTATTTCATCCGACGCGCCCGCCCAATTGCAAGAATCGCGCGCTCAACAGCATAAGCAGGATCCCGCGACCCGCCTTTCACATCAGCATCTGCGCGTGCAATTTCCTGGATTGCTCTGCCTAAGCCAGCTGCCTGCCAACCGCGTAATTCACGCTTTGCCCGATCAATCTGCCACGGAGCAAGGGAAATCTTGTAGTCAAGGCGGGCCGAACGCATTCCCAATACACAAGCAAGCGTGCGGAACTTAAAAGCAAGCGCTGCCACGATCGCCGGACCGCTTACACCAGTAGCCATTGCATGACGGCTCATCTGCACAGCCTTCGCAATATCACCAATCACTACTGAATCTGCGACATTGTATCCAGTAGCTTCGATTCTCCCCGCGAAATACCGATTCACATCAGCTTCGGAAATTTTTCCGGGAATATCTGCGAGAAGTTGATTTGCTGCCGCAAGCAGTTCCCGTAAATCTGATCCGAGTGCGTCCACTAACGCGTTTACCGCTTGCGGATCGATAACCCGTTTCTTCCGATTCACGTCATCTTGCACTGCCCGTGCTTTATCCGCTGCGCTTTTTACTTTTAAAATTTCAACTCGCGGCACTTTTTCTTTTTCAGTGCAGCAATCATTTTTTCCGCGCTGCCCGCCGTTATGACGGAGAATCAGGCAAACATCAGGTTCGGGATTCCGAATGTAAGTAGTTATCTCATCACTAAGCTGGGTATTTGTTTGCTCAAGATGCGGCACATAGATTGCACGCGGTTCGCCAAACAGGGAGGGCGTGGTGAGCATTGCGAGTTCTCCCGAGTGATAACTCGCTGCATCAATCTGTGTAATCTCCACATTCGGATTTTTTCGCGAAGCTTTGCACGAAGATTTTCATATACGCGGTCTGCATACACTGGTTCATCGCTTTGAATTAGAACAACAGGTGCCGGATTTAGTGCGTATTTTTCTGCCATACTCCTAGTATTCCACATTGTTTCCAAGCTTCCTGAATTTACATTCGCTGTTTGTGCTCACTACTACCGCACGGATTGTTTCTGCAAGTTTTCCGCTAACATTTCTTTTGTGTGGCATACTGCTTCGCTCCAATTCGAATATCCCCGCAATTTTGTGTTGTCTTAATTAACGGAGCATTCCAAACCCGAAATGCATTCGGATGCGGATGTCCATAGTTATTTTTTCCTACAGAAATCAGTGAAATTTGCGGTTTCACAATACTCGCCAGCTTTTCAGACTGACTCCGTGCTCCATGATGGGCTACAATCACGCACGAAAATTCACCAATCTCCGGATGCGCCAACCGATTTTGAATTTCTGCCGGCACATCTGATAACACCAGCACACGCTGAGTTTTTAATCGTAATTCCAGTACAAGTGAATCAGTGTTTGTATCATTTTCTCCGCCAAGTGCGTGATTCGGACTTAAAATATCAATCCACGTATCATATTTCGCTCCTGTCCGTACTTCCGCTACCTTTATTTTGAATTCATCAGCAAGTTTTTTAACCACGCAAAACGATATTTCGGATTTTTATTCTCACTCACCCAAATTTCCCGTACCTGTGCGTGTTTTAGCACTGCTGCAAAACCGCCGACATGATCCGCATCAAGATGCGAAATCACTAACAGATCTAAATTTTTGACACTATTCCGGCGCAAACAGGCTGCAGCATTGCTCTTTTCCGGGCCGGTATCGATGAGAATTGTTTTGCCATTATTCCGCGCAAGCAATCCGGATCCTTGCCCAACATCGCATTGAATCAATTCCCAGTCAAATTTCTGCTGCACGGGAAAATCCGCGGAACAAGGAAAATACTCAATACCAATCCGCAAAATGCGCTTGCCAGCACTATCCGCCGCCTATTCCAAAAACTGTGCTTTTTTACTGCAAATATCACTTGTTTGCAATCACTGCGGCTCTGCCGCATTCCCCAAACAACAACTGCAGTTAAAATAATCAACTGAATCCCGGCAACAATCCATGGTGAAACACAAAAAGCCGGCATAAATGCCGCAAAGAATGCAACCTGTTCAACCCATTGCGCACCGAGAGCACATGGAAAAAGCAGTACGGAAGCAAGCATTGGAAAAATTGGGCTTAAGACAGCACAAATTAATCCGCCTACTGTGATTATCGGAATCACTGGTGCAACAGCAATATTTGCAAGCACTGAAAATATTGAAAGCTCGGTTTGCAGCTGCGCTGACATTGGAATCACAACTGTGCCGGCAACTAGCGGCACTATCGCCAGCTGCAGCCAAGGACGATTTTTTATCGCCGGAATAGCAGTAATTCGCGGACTGAAAATCACTATCCCCGCGGTGGTTACTGCAGACATTTGAAAGCCGATTCCCTGCGCAAGATCTGGCCAGAAAGCTGCAGCAATGATTATCCCCAAACTTAACGCCGCAATTGCACCGCTTCCCCGGCCGAATGCTAAAGCGATGAGCACTATGGCGCCCATCATTGCAGCACGCAGCACCGATGCGCTCAATCCGACTAATAAAACCAAAAAGAATAAGAAAATCCCTGCAAGCACCGCAGTAAGTTTCGGCTTTCGCCGCCCAAGAAAGAAAACCGCCATACCGATTAATAAGGAAATATGCGCACCGGAAATTGCAACCAGATGTGCCAGCCCTGCAAGCTTTACTTGCGTCTTTAAAGTATCTGAAAGCAGGCTCGCATCTCCAAGTACTATCCCCTGCAAAATACCTGCAGTATCGGGGGCGAAACTTCCAGCGGCTTGCCGGAAATTTTCCCGTATTCCAGCGAAAATATCACCGTTAAGCTGAAACGAGTTTTCCGCTGCGGCGGGCAGATGATGCGAAGCGAATCTATTTTCCGCTCCCGGCCTTTTGGGATAGTAAATATCTTGCGGAGCCGGCAAGATGAGACTTACTGCAATCCCAACAATGGCGCCCAGCATTGCACCTGCAATAGTAGTTGTGAGAATATTTTTCTGATGCCGTGTCTTAATAAGATAAGCAATCAGGATTAACAAAAAAGCCAAGATCACTGCTGTATATTTTGGATTAATCCAACCGACTCTAATAATCCAAAATACGAGCGCCGGTATTAAAAGCCGAAAATCATTCATCTCATACCGTCCATGTTAAATGGTGAGGTAGATTCGAATTTTTCGAGAGTTTTTTCGCCGATTCCGGAAATCTGCAGCAGGTCTTCAATACTTTTAAATGAACCGTTTTCTTCCCGCCAAGCCAGTATTTCCTTTGCAGTAACCGGCCCGACTCCTGGAATTTGGTCAAGCTGCGCAAGAGTTGCAGTATTTAGATTCACCTTACTCACTGTTGCGGCCGTTCCCGGATCAGCCCCGCTTTCGCTGTATTTTTCGGCGCCGCCGCCTCCGCCGTTGTTTTGCCCTTGTATTCCTGGTACTAAATTCGCAGCTTTGGTTTCCGCTAATTTCGGTACATAGATTTGTTCTCCGTCGTTAACGATTTGCGCAAGATTCACATGTGCTAAATCAGCTTCTTCTGTAGGTCCGCCAGCCGCCTTCACCGCATCGTTTATCCGTGACTTTCCCGCTATTTCTACTACCCCCGGCTGTTTAACTGCCCCGGAAACATAAACAATGATTTTTGCACTTTCAGTATTTCCCGAATCACTTTTCATTTCGGGTAAAGCATTATCGCTTTCAATTCCGTTAACATTTTCGTTATTTTTTGTTTCAGTATTCGAAGTCTCACCGGCCGGCAGGGCTTTTGCCGAGAATTCTGAATTGTAGATTCCAACTATCAGCACCGAAATTAATACCACGAGGAAAATAACTGCGAGACTAATTAAAGCGTTCTTATCTAGTCCAATACGTGCGCGTTTCAAAGTTTGTGAGTGCAAATGCGTTTCATCGCCAAGCGCCGCCGACAATGCTGCCTGCTGAAAATAGCGCATTGTCCCCTGTGAGTTTCGATTTGGTGGTGGATGTTTCATAGCATCCGTTTTATCCAGAAACAGTAATCGCTGTGAAAGCAGTGAAATATTATGTGGACTATTCAGACATTTTTTGCATTTTGTGGACAACCCGAAAACCATTAACAGCGTCAAATATAAATGCAGTCATTTCCGAATCAGCGAAATTTGGAAATGACTGCACCAAAAATATTCTGTATTGCCGGCAGCAAACTATTCAATATAACTGAGTGTGGCAGAAATCGACTTGGACGCACCCGGATGAACACGCACACTCGCCATTGAATCTGCACGATTAAACGCATCCGGCAAGTTCGAAAGCGGCTCTAATGCAAACGATTCACGAGTACCGCGCGGTAAATCATCAGCAGTAAATACATGCATTACCGGAGTGGAAATCGGTTCCTGACTCACCTTTATCCGGGCAGGAGATGCAAGACTGCGCAGAACTGTGGTTGCAACCCCGTCATTGTCTGGAATTAGCCCGCGGAAAGAATCATCAATTTGCACCGCACCGACATATTCATACTTTACTGGCGCTTGCACACCGGCATAGGCAGCTTCCCCGGCAAGCGGAATCTTCTTCGCATCCACTAAAATCTTCGTTCTTGCAGAAATTTCAAGTTCACAATTCGAAATCGTGGTCTGCCCCGGAATCTTCACATATGGATGCCATCCAAGAGAAAGCGGAATATCTGTTGTACCGGTATTGGTTGCTTCAATAACGACGGAAAGATGTTCAACACCGTCGGCACCATTTTCGAGCGAAAAAGTAACTTCTAAATGGAACGGCCACGGATAACCTTCACCGCCGGAAAAATCTGCACCGAGCACAAGCGCCGTATCAGCGGTAATAACGGAAAAATTCAAATCTTGCACAAGCCCGTGAATTGCTTCACCGTGTTCATCAAATGCTAACTGATACTGCTGCCCGTCGAAAGAATATTTTCCTGCTTTTACCCGTCCCGGCCACGGTGCAAGCACACGGCTGCGGGAGGCAACGCAAGCACGTAGCTCTTCCGCACTTTCATATCCGGCAATTACATTTTTCCCAGGCTTCGGTTCCCATGAAATGAGAGTGGCGCCAAGTTCAGTTATCAAAGCTTTAGCACCAGAATCAGCGGTAATCTGCCATGCCGGCAACCCATCAAATTCAGCGGCTTCAATATGCGCGAAACTAGATCCAGCCATTTGCGACCTTTCAAAATTAAAATTCTCGATATTTTATCGGACTTCCACCCGATTATATTGCGCTTAACAGCACTCTAAAAGACTTAGAACTTACCCTAATGTAGCACGAAAATACTGGCAAAAATGTCCAGTAACTGAAACATTTTTGCCAGCATTCAATTTTAATATTCCAAATATCAGGCAGCTGCCGAATTCTCGGATCTGCCGCCGTACAGCAGTACCGCGAAACAGCTGCACTGTATCCGTTTTCCTACGGAACGATATTCACAAGTTTCGGTGCCCGCACAATCACCTTTCGCGGTTCCCCGTCAAGGTACTGCGCCACTTTTTCCGAAGCCAAAGCCAACTCGCGCAGCTCATCTTCTGAAATATTCGGTGCAACCTCAAGCCGATCACGAACCTTCCCCTGCACCTGCACCACGCAAGTTACTGCATCATCTTCAAGCAGCGACTTGTCTGCAACCACTGGGAATGGCTCTCGGGCAATAGATTCAGCATGCCCCAGGCGCTCCCAAAGCTCCTCCGCAATATGCGGCGCTACCGGAGCTGCCATCTTCACCAATGCCTCCGCAGCCGCACGCGGCACAGCCTGACCAGTGAGATGATTATTCAGCATAATCATCTTTGCGACGGCGGTATTCACACGCATAGCTGCATAATCCTGCCCCACCTCATGAATCGTCCGCGCAAGAATCTTTTCCGTCTTCTCATCCAGCGGTTCATCTGTGATTACAAGCTCACCGGTAGTTTCGTCGATAATATTCCGCCACAAACGCTGTAAGAAACGTTGCGAACCAATAACTGCCCGAGTTTCCCACGGACGGGAAATATCCAGCGGCCCCATCGACATTTCATAAACACGGAAAGTATCGGCGCCATAGAGTGCGCACATTTCATCCGGGGTAACAATATTTTTCAGCGACTTCCCCATTTTTCCATATTCACGGTTTACTTCTTCGCCGTTCCAAACATACTTGACTTCTCCCGAGCCGTCAGCAGCTGGAACTTCGGCAACTTCATCAGCGGGAACATATTGCCCGCGTGAATCGGTGTATGCATACGCCTGCACGTACCCTTGATTAAACAACTCGTGGAAAGGTTCACAAGAAGAAACAAAACCAAGATCGAAAAGAATCTTGTGCCAGAATCGTGCATAAAGCAAGTGCAATACTGCATGTTCCACACCGCCGACATAAAGATCGGCACCGCCTGATTTCTTCACAGTTCCGCTGTCTTTAGCGGAATTTTCACTGGTATCTAACTTTGGCCCCATCCAGTATGCTTCGTTTTCCGGAGCACAGAAAACGCTGTCATTCAGCGGATCGAGATAACGCAGCTCATACCAGCAAGAACCCGCCCAATTCGGCATTGTATTTGTATCACGCTGATAGGTTTTTACCCCATCGCCCAAATCCAGCTCAACATTCACCCAATCCTGCAGCCTTCCAAGCGGCGGCTCCGGATTCGAATCTGAATCATCCGGATCGAAAGAACGCGGTGAGTAATCTGGAGTATCAGGCAAATCAACCGGAAGCATACTTTCTGGAAGTGCGTGCACACCGCCATTTTCGTCGTAAACAACCGGAAATGGTTCGCCCCAATACCGCTGCCGGCTGAACAGCCAATCCCGCAGCCGGTACGTAACCGTCGCCTCTCCCAGACCCCGCTCAGAAAGCCATGCACTAATCTTCGCCTTGCCTTCTTCCTTAAATAAGCCATTGAGTGATATTTCGCTATTCTCAGAATTGATGATTTTCCCGTCTTCCACCCACGCAGTTTCCCAATCGAAACCTTCAGCCGGCTGCATTGTTGGAATGATGTCAAGATTGAACTTCTTTGCAAAATCAAAATCGCGCTGATCATGTGCCGGCACAGCCATAATTGCACCCGTGCCGTAACCCATCATCACATAGTCTGCAGTAAATACTGGGATTTCCTTACCGTTTACTGGATTTTCAGCATAGATTCCCGTAAATACGCCCGTCTTCTGCTTTGCGGTATCTGCGCGATCCGCATCAGACTTGCGGGCAGCTGCTTCCTGGTAGGCAAAAACAGCTTCCTGCGGGGTATTTGCGCCGCATTTCCACGCTTCCCGCGTTCCTTCCGGCCACTGCGAAGGAATATTTTCCGAAACAAGCATTGGGTGTTCTGGGAAACCACCATAAACGATGCACCGAAAAGCGTGTCTGGGCGTGTTGTGAAAACAGTTAAGATTTCTGTCCCAAGTTCTCCATGTGCTTTGAAGTTTACGTTTGCACCATGCGACTTTCCAATCCAGTTGCGCTGCATTAAACGTACTTTTTCCGGCCAATTCACAAGATCAAGATCAGAAGCAAGGCGGTCTGAATATTCGGTAATGCGCATCATCCACTGCCGGAGTTTCCGCTTAAAAACTGGGAAGTTTCCGCGCTCAGAGCGCCCTTCGTTAGTTACCTCTTCATTTGCAAGCACAGTTCCAAGCCCTGGACACCAATTCACAGGAGCATAATCAATATATGCAAGACGGCGTGAATCCACTGCTGCGCGCTGTTCTTCAGAACTGAGATCATCCCACTTTGCTCCGCCGGGGAGCATGATTTCACCGTTCTGATACCCGGCAATCAGATCCGAAATCGGACGCGCCCGCCCTTTCGTCCCCGGAGTTCTCCCTGCGGCTTCCGGATCATACCAGGAGTTGAAAATCTGCAGGAAAATCCACTGGGTCCACTTCACATAGGAAATATCGGTAGTTGCAAACGAACGACGGCGTTCGTGCGAAAGTCCGAGCCGACGCAGCTGCTGACGCATATTTTCAATGTTTTCTTCGGTGGTTGCACGCGGGTGCCGCCCGGTTTGTACCGCATATTGCTCAGCCGGCAAACCAAACGCATCAAATCCCATTGTGTAAAGCACATTTTTTCCTGCATTCGCTGGTAACGCGCAACCGTATCGGTAGCAATATAGCCAAGCGGGTGTCCGACATGTAAACCTTTACCGGAAGGATATGGGAACATATCGAGGAGAAAATATGATTCTTTCGGAAGCTCTTTATCCGGATCCGCAAGCTCTCCTACCGGATTCGGCGCGTTAAAAGTACCTTCCTTATCCCAGCGATCCTGCCATTTTACTTCAATTTTGTTGGCAAAATCAGCTGTGTAGCGATACGGGAAAGACGCTTCCATCGTTTCGTTACTCATCTTTTACTCCTTGATTTTTCTCTGAACTTCACAAAATTTTTGAATAAATAACCAAAATTCCGAATAGAGATATTTACTCCAAAATTTTCGCTTTTAGTTTCCCCTCGGCTCGCACATCGAAATCTATCAAATCGAGAGCAGCGCCAGGTTTCGCTTGTTTCGCTCAATCTTATCGCAGGCAAGCGTTTTCACTCAGATTTGTCTTATCTGATGACGGAAAGCTCACTAATCGTATGTTTTTCACCAGACTTTTCACTAAACTGAAACTATGAGTATTTTTTCAAAGATTATCGCCGGTGAAGTTCCAGGACGGTTCGTTTGGGAAGACGAAGTTTGTGCAGCATTTGCCACAATTGAACCGGCAGAACCTGGTCATGTGCTTGTGGTTCCGCGTAAAGAAGTTGATAAATACAGCGATTTAGATCCGCAGACTTTTGCACATCTGGCAAATGTTTCCCAAATAATCGGGCGTGCCCAAGAAAACGCTTTCGGTGTACCGCGTGCGATTATTTCGATCCTCGGTTTTGACGTACCGCATACTCATATTCACGTGATTCCTGCTACTGCGGAAACCGTCGCAAAATTGGGTAAAGAGCAGATTGCCGCCGGAGCTGCGCTTGATGCTGCGATGGAAAAACTCCGCACAGCTCTGTGTAAGCTTGGTTATGAATCAAATGTGCCCGTAAGTATGCATAAACTTTCCTAACCGTTAGCTAAATTCTCCGCCGTCTACGGCAGCGCGTGCAGAAAATCTGAAGCGAGGCAACAAAATCCGGCAGATTCGGTCTGTGCGCAGGAAAAAGCAGAAGAAACTCGTTATGCGGTTAAAATAGCCGCATAATAATATCCCAAAGCGCGAACACACCGGTTACTACTACCGTGAGATAAATTGCAGTAAGCGCAACGCTTTGGTTGCGTACCAGGAATCGACCGGCATCTTTTGCTTTGCCGCTGCCGAAATGCTCTGCTTGCAGTGCACGTGAAATAAACAGATAGAGCGTCGGAATTGCCGCAATCCATACACAAACGCAGTACGGACAAAGTGCAGCTTTCACGAAAAATGACTGATACATAAACCAAACCAGCCAGATTGCAGCGAAACCTGAGCTAATCGCGAGAATCCGCCAAAGGAATCTTGGCAGTGCCGACCCGCCGAGCAGCACCAGTGAAAGCAGCGCTAAGGCACTGAAAGCACCAAATCCGACCACTGAATTAGATACTCCAAAGAACACCTGGTTTTGCCAAACACTAAACCAGTCACTGCAGCCAATCAACGGGTTTACATCGCACACGAGAGCCGTGTCCGGGTTCATTAAATACTGTTTTTCGGTCATAATCAGCGCGAGTGAAGCAGATAAACCGATTAACGAACAAAGCAAAAGTGTTATCGATGCTGTGCGAGTTGCACCGCCGGAAAGCTGATGCGCACTGGGGTCTCCGCGGAGAGACGCAAGTCGGGAATTAAGCTCAGATTCAGCTTGAAAATCTGCACTTTCCGCGTTTATTTCCAGATAGTCAGTACTAATTCGCCTTATCGCCACTGGAACCCCCATAGTTTACTAATTCGTACTTATGCTAGTTCTTTTGCCTGCGCTGCAAGATACCGAACAGCAACATATTATGCCTGCTTAAATCTACCGCATTCTACAGTTTTCTTTATTTAGATAAACAATTTGTCTCTGAAATTTTCGCCCAGAGATTAGGATTTTATCTCCGGAAACCAGAAATTATAACTTGGATACTGGAAACCAGTAATATCCCAAGTAACATGAACGCAGTGAAAAATAGCTACATTGGTGGTGTCCTGCTTAATGCCGATTACCCCGGCACTCCCGAAAGGTGCATTAGATTGCCCAAGTGTCTAGGATTATGGCGAAAGTTAAGAGTCGTAAGGAGTACTATTTTGCAGTACCTAAGCAAAAACACGCAAAATCAATCACAGGCCGATAAGCATATCGAATCCGGACTTCCGCAGCCGCTGCGCACAGCTGGAGCATGGAGCTGGCGGGTAATCGTCATTGCGGTTGCTCTTTCCGGATTGGTTTGGATTTCAGGTCAATTCTCCACAATTATTATCGCGTTAATGGTAGCGCTGCTAATTGCAGTGGTTGCGGAACCTGTTGCCGCAAAAATGCGGAATGCATGGGGATTTCCCCGGTAGTCGCTGCCGCAATCACATTATTCGCCGCCGTCGTAATCTTGGCCGCAATGATTGGCGGATCAGGTACCGGACTTTATCAAGGTTTTTATGATTTAAAAGATAATGTGCAAACCGGCATTGACACGCTCATCAACTGGATTGGCGACGAGTTCCCCGACTACGAACAGCAGCTAACCAGGTTTTGGGAACAAGCACAGTCATTTTTAACTACTAATTCCAGTCAGATTCTCGGCGGTTTCCTCGCTTTCTCCAACTCTGTAACCACTTTTCTCACTGGTGCGATGGTCACGTTCTTTTCGCTGTTTTTCTTTTTGAAAGACGGACGCGGTCTGTGGCAATGGTGCGTGCGCCTTTTCCCTACCAAATACCGTGATGCAGCAAATGAATCCGGCATCCGAATTTGGGTCACGGTCGGTAATTACACTCGGACCCAAGCAATCGTTGCCATCGTTGATGCAATCGGCATTGCGGCAATCGCAATGATTCTTGGAACTCCGATTTCGCTGGCTCTGCCAATTGCAGTGCTCGTATTTATCGGCGCATTCATTCCAATTGTTGGTTCTTTAGTTTCCGGTTCCGCCGCCGTATTGGTAGTGCTTGTGAACACAGGAAACATCTGGATGGCTGCAGCAATGGTCGGCGGCGTACTGTTTATCCAGCAGATTGAAGGTAATATCTTACAGCCAATTCTCCAAGGAAACGCATTAAACTTACATCCGCTGGCAATTTTGCTTCTCGTGATGGCTGGATCAGGGATAGCTGGTATCGTTGGTGCGCTTTTCGTTGTTCCAATTGCTGCAGCTTTCAACTCCGTCGTGCTCTATCTAAACGGTCACGATATCTACCCGTATCTTGACAGTGATCCGAACCGTCCTGGAGGTCCGAAGAAGCCGTTTGCCGAATATTCCAAAGAGCACTGGGAAAAGTTCAACGAAAAAGTTGTCCAGCATGAAAGCCCGAAAGTCCGCAAGCGGTTAAAGAAAATGGAGAAGAAAGCAAAACGGCAGGCTGCGAAATAATACTGGCTGCCGCAGTGCTGCCGCTATAATACTTAGATAAGTATTTCACTTTTGGCAATCATATTTGGAAAGGTTTGATTTATGGCAACTCCGCATATTAACGCAGAAAAGGGTGATTTCGCTCCTGCAGTTCTGATGCCGGGCGATCCGAAACGCGCCCAGCGAATGGCGCAGCAGCTGATGCCGGAAGCAAAGCTGGTAACAGATGTGCGCGGAATACTCGGATTTACTGGCGAAGTGAACGGGAAGCCGCTTTCGATTATGGCATCAGGCATGGGGCAGCCCTCGCTTTCAATTTATGTGAATGAGCTTTTCATGGAATACGGTGTGGAGCGTATTATTCGTGTCGGTACATGCGGCGGAATTTCACCCCGCGTCAAAACCGGCGACGTAATAATTGCTAATGGCGCACACTATGAGGGCGTGATGAATACCTACTGGGCGCCGAATATTCATTATTCCGCTATCGCCGACTTTGAACTCGTACGCGCAGCTGCAGACGCTGCAGGTGACGATGCAGACGTGGTTGTAGCGCCAATTGTTTCCCGTGACCGCTTCTACGGAGTTGACCCGGATGAAAACAGAGCATTGGCAGCCGCAGGAACAATGGGAATTGAAATGGAAGCCGGTGCTCTGTACGGGTTAGCATCCCGCTATGGAAAACAAGCTCTTGCAGTATTAACAGTTTCTGATCATTTATTTGATTCCGCTCCGGATATGACGGCCGAAGAACGCGAATCAAACTTCCAGAAAGCTCTCAAACTGGCATTAGCTGCAGCACACTGCTGAGCAAATTTAGCTGATATAATCGATTTTTAATCAAACTCGGGCAGCCAAATATTCTTTATTGCGCAGCCGCGTGCATCTTCCTGGAGCGAGTTCAAATGCAAGAAACACAACTGAGCCAATCAAATGAAGATTACTTGAAGAATATTTGGCTGCTTGGAGAGCAGATTGGGAAAGCAGTCGGAGTCCGCGCACTGGCGAGACGGATGCGTTTAAGTCCGTCGACGGTTTCAGAAGCGATGAAGAAGCTCACCGAGCACGGGTATGTTGACCATCACCGTTATGCGGGAATTACACTGACCGAAACCGGCCGCAAAATTGCAATCCAAATGGCGCGTAAACACCGGCTAATCGAAACCTATCTGGTCCGGCAGCTTAATTACGGCTGGGATGAAGTACATGATGAGGCGGAGGCGCTTGAGCATGCCGTTTCGAATCAATTTGTCGCACGAATTGATGAAATTCTCGGATATCCCGAAACTGATCCGCATGGTGATCCAATTCCCAATGCCGACGGCAAGATTTCTCATATTCCGCTCAAACTCTTAAGCGAAATTGACAAAATCGGTGTTGTGAAGATTCAGCGGGTATCTGATGAAGATTCTGAAGTTTTGGCTTATCTTGCGGAAGCGAAACTTCTCCCCGGAACTAGATGCGAAATCAAATCTATTTCCCAGACTCTTGGATCAATTACGCTCACGCCCTATACCAACACGCATCCCCGGCAGCCTGCATCTGATTTACAGATTACTTTTCCGGTTGCAAAACATATTTGGGTTGCTGCAGATTGATGGGGTTTGATACGGTAAACGCTAATTTGGCTGGATGATAATTTGCGGGAAATATGTACTCAGCAAGCAGCGTGACCAACCCCTCACTGCTCCAATTTTTATAATGTATTTTCTTTTTAATCGGCAGGCTGCAGCCAAAATTTAGAATTCAAAATATCCTCCGAATTGTGAAATATATTTTTCTAATTTGTACTTTTTAAAAAAGTAGTGCAATCTTTAAGTAGACATCAAGAGCAGTAGAGAGACTTGGCTCAAAGAAACTGCAGCAACCCGGGTGGCCGGGTGCTAATGCCAAGAACGATGGGGGAAAAATGATTGAACTCAAAGAAGTTACAAAGATTTATCCAAGAAAAGGTGCGCAGGACGTTACTGCACTTGACCATTTGACTTTAAACATTACACAAGGTGAAATACACGGTATTGTCGGGGAATCCGGTGCAGGTAAGTCGACTTTGATTCGTTGTCTTACAGCACTTGAACGTCCCACATCCGGCGCTATTTTGCTTGACGGGAAAGATTTTACAAAGCTTTCGGAAAGAATTGCGCCGCGCACGCCGCAATATCGGTATGGTCTTTCAAGGAGCAAATCTCCTTGATTCGCGCACTGCCGGCGAAAATGTGGCCTACCCGTTGAAAATTTCTGGTGTTGATGCTGCTGAGCGGAAAGCCCGCGTGAAAGATTTGTTCGAACTAATTGGTCTTTCCGGACGCGAGTCTTCTTATCCGGCACAGCTTTCCGGCGGTCAGCGGCAGCGTGTTGGAATTGCGCGGGCACTTGCAGATGAACCAGCGGTAATTCTTGCTGATGAACCAACATCCGCGCTTGATATGGAAACCACAGATCAGATTTTGACGCTGCTGAAAGACGTGCGGGACCGGCTCGGAGTCACAGTGGTTGTAATTACGCATGAAATGTCTGTTGTGCGTAAAATTTGCGACTCAGTTACTTTACTGGAGTCCGGCAAAATTGTGGCGTCGGATAAAATTTCGGCAGCGGTGGCAAACCCTGATTCTCCGCTTAGTTTGAAACTCGTACCGCTTCCGGAAGTAGATTACACTCACCTTTCCGGACAAACTGTAATTGATTTATTTTTTACTGCGCATCCGGGCGAGCCTGCCGGTTCAAAGGTAATTAGTCTTGTTTCACATTTGAACGCAGATATTGCTTCCGGATTTTTTGAGACGATTGGCGATGTCCAAGTTTCACGCCTAGCTGTGACTGTGCCAAAAGCACATGGACGGGAAACAATTGCAAAATTGCGTGCAAACGGAATCTTTGCACAGGAGCGTGATCATGCTGAATAGTTCGCTTATTAATGTTAGTCAAACGCTGCTTCCAATTTTCACCGCTGAGGGCACTTGGTTTGCAAATCCTGCTATTCAGCAGCTGCTGCTGCCGGCGATATGGGAAACCATTGTGATGGTGTTCGTCTCCACATTAGCGACGGTAATTATTGGTCTCCCGCTTGGCATTTTTCTTTCTGAAACACGCAAAGGCGGAGTGATTGAATCACCGACGGTAAATCGGATGATTGGGATTTTAATAAATCTCGGCCGTGCAATTCCGTTTATTATCCTCGCAATTATTGTGCTCTTTTTGATTCGTGCGCTTAGTTTGCCTTGGCTGAAAGCAATTGGCTGGCCAGCTTTCACTTTAGCGCTGATAGTTTCTGCAGTGCCGTATTTTGCGCGCCTTGTTGAATCGAATCTGTTATCCGTAGAACACGGTAAGGTTGAAGCGGCTCAGATGATGGGCGCGAGTCGATTACGGATTATGACTGACGTGCTCGTCCGTGAAGCACTGCCGTCGATTATTCAGTCGATTACAATTCTTGCAATCACGATTATCGGATACTCCGCAATGGCACCGGCAGTAGGCGCCGGCGGTCTCGGTGCTTTGGCAATTAACTATGGATATCAAAGATATGATTTCGATGTAATCATTATCGTCGTGGTTATTGTGCTGATTTTTGTACAAATCGTCCAGATGATTGGCGACATGTTTAGCCGGTTGGCAGACCACCGCTAAGGCATCTCCAACCGGTAACGGCAAGCTGAAGCTTGCGGATCATCTTTGGATAGTCTCCTGCTTTGAATATGTAATTAACAGCTGGATTTTTGCTGTATTTACGGTTTCGGGTTTCCAAAAAGTCTGAAACAACAGATATTTTCACTGGTATCGTTTTCACTGACTGATACGCTTTCAGCATTTTCTTGCACACGCCTTAGCAGAGAAAAACTGAATTTTGCAAGCAAATAAACCAAAATTTCGTACACAAATAGTATTGAAAGCACACAACGAAAAGGAAATAAAAATGAAAAAACTACAAAAGTTTTCTGCGCTGCTTACAGCCGCACTCCTGGCGCTCACAGCCTGCACTGCCAACGCCGATAAGAAAGCTGCAGATAATACGAGTACTGCAGGAGAGGTAACGCTTACCGTGGGTGCTTCCCCGGTTCCGCACGTCGAAATTCTTGAATTCGTGCAGAAAGAGCTGGCAAAGGACGCCGGAATTACGCTCGATATTAGGCCGTACACCGATTATGTGCAGCCAAATGCAGCACTCGATTCTGGTGAGCTCGACGCAAACTTTTTCCAGACACCAAACTATCTTGAAAGTGAAATTGCAGAGAAAGGATACAAGTTTGAAAAAGGTAAGGGTGTTCATATCGAACCGCTTGCACTTTATTCTGCAAATTTCAAAAAAGTTGATGAGATTCCCGACGGCGGAACTATCGTGGTAAATAATGATCCGGCAAATCAAACCCGCGGTTTAAAGCTGCTTGAAGCTGCCGGGTTAATTAAACTTGATACGTCAAAAAACTTCCGGCAATTATCGATATTACTGAAAATTCAAAGAATTTAAATATTGTCGAGGCTGAAGGCGCAGCAATTCCCGTGCAGCTTCCAGATGTAGACGCTGCCGTGATTAACGGTAATTTTGCCCTTGAAGCTGGGTTGAAGCCGGCTGATTCACTGTTTATTGAGCTATCTGAAGACAGCCCATATACCAATATTCTTGTTTGGAAAGGCGATAGCGAAAAGATTGCTGCGATTAAGAAGCTTGATGATCTTCTCCACAGCGAGGAAGTCAAGAAATTTATCGAAAACAAGTATCCGGATAAGAACGTGATTCCAGCTTTCTAATAGCGTTTGGATTGCGAAGTTCGCACAATAAATCTTGGGGGCAGGTTTTTGAACCTGCCTCCTCTCCTATTGGCTCTTTACATTTCGTTTGCGCTGCGGGTGCCGGTTGACGTAACTAGTAACGAAATCTGCTTTGGCTGACGTAACAAACGGCATAATCGATTCGGGATTACGTAACTGATAGCAAAATGACTGCGGGATTACGTAACTGATGGCAAAGTTCGCGCAGCGTTACGTAACTGGTGGCGAAATGCGTGGTTTTGTATAACGACGGGAGAGCCGTCGTTATCATGAGCTTGTGACCAGCACAAATATAATCGCTTCCGCCGGCGAAAAACACAGCCTGAGTTCCCACCACCAGCTACGTAACGAACCAGGAAATATCCGTCGGATTAGCAAACCGGGAAGATACACCGGCTTAACAAACCGGGAAACACGCGCCAGCCTGGCACACTCCGACTAAACCTAACCAACCAACCGCCCGCGCAGACACTGAACACAAGCCGGGAGAAAACCAGAATAAGACCACGCAGTGCAGTTAAAAATACTTTTAAAAACACTTTCCGCAAAAACAACAATGACCATCCGCCTCGCACGCCACACCGCCCGCACACTCATCATCCGCACACCCGCACACGCTGCCCCCACTCCATAAACAAAAATACGGAAAATCCCGATTTTGCAGATATGAATTTGCAGGCGTTATTTCGTTATATTACAGGCTGCACTGCAAACCGATTATTTTATTAGCTCCGTGCAGTTAATTATCAAGCCCAGCAGCAATTGCGGCAGCAATCTGATCAACGATATCGTTGTATTCGACATCATCAGAGCTTAAAGTGACTTCCGCACCGGATTCAATACCAAGTGTCATAATCGAAAGCAATGAATCAGCAGGTTCACCGTTAAGCAATACGTGTCCGCCAGTGTTTGCAGCCATCTGCGCCACTTTTGCTGCAGGGCGCGCGTGCAATCCGACGGCATCAGCTACGCGCACTGTACGTGTGTATTTGACTTTTTGTAATCTGAAGTCGCATTGATATTTTCGATATCAGCAGAAGTATCCGCAATGAAAATATTTACCGAATCTCGCGCAGCTTGCGCACATTCCGGCAAATTCTTTCCGCCTTGCGCTGCAGCTGAAGCAGCAACAGCAGCCTCCACAAAAGGTGCGTTTACAAATATCACCCGTTCATCGTCAAGGAAATCAAGCACTGACTCGACGGTCATTGTTGCTGAACCAAGATCTGTCAGTATCAGGACCTCACTGCCTTCCCGCCGCAAATCTCCAACCGCAGTATTGATTTTGTCGAATGATGTGCCGATTCCGCCATCATCAAGCCCGCCAGCCGCGACTATTTTTACATCATGTGCCATTTGCGCGGCAAGTTCACGCAATCCGGCAGCGAGTTGCTGCGAATGCGACACTAACACTAAAGATACTGGCATTATCCGGCCGCCTTTACCGCAGCACGCAAAATATAGGCGGAAGATACCGCTCCCGGATCCAGGTGTCCGCGAGAACGTTCACCCAGATATGAGGCTCTTCCCTTTGTTGCCAACATTTCTTTTGTCGCAGCAGCTCCAGCTTCTGCTGCACTTGCCGCCGCCGCAAGCGCGGCTTGTGCAGTTAATCCGTTTACCGCAGCTTCTTTTGCAGCAGCGAGGGCACGAGCCCAAGCATCCACCATCGTCTTTTCACCTTCAGCAGCTTTACCGCGCACTTGGATTCCTTCCAAACCGCCCGCAAGTAAATCTGCTACTCCGTCGGCATCGAGTTCAGCTGCGGGAACTGCTTTTGCCGCGCGTAAAAATGCGGTTCCAAGCAACGGACCAGATGCACCGCCGACGGTAGACATTAGCGTCTTTGCTGTCTGTTTTAATACATCTGCAGGTGTGGCTGCTTCGAGCGTATCCAGCTCTTTTATTAAAGCCGTGAATCCGCGATCAAGGTTTTCACCGTGATCTCCGTCGCCAATTTCACGATCAAGATCTACCAGATATTCGCGCTTTTCCGCAATCATAGCTGCAGACTGACGCATCCAGGCCAGTGCCCATTTCACATCTAATGCCATTTTAATTACATCCCCTTTCGATATGCGGCTGTAGCTGCCGGCGCATCGAAAAGATCCAACATTTCCGCATCTGCGCGCAGGAGCGAAATCGAAACTCCCTGCATTTCCAGGCTGGTGATATAAGAGCCGACGAGTGAGCGCGCAATCTTAATATTTGCTTCCGCCAAACGCTGCGCGACGCGGCGATAAACGATGTATTGTTCAGAAAGCGGCGTTCCGCCCATCCCGTTTATCAGCACGATTACTTGCTGCCCTGCTTCCAGTGCAAGATCTTTCAATATTGGGTCAAGTAACTGATCGGTGATGTCGTCGGCGTTCGTCATTTCAATCCGCCGCCGTCCCGGTTCACCGTGAATCCCAATACCGATTTCAATCTCGGCATCAGTCAACTCGAATGAAGGCTTCCCTGCATGGGGAACGGTACATGCAGTTAGTGCTACACCCATCGAACGCACGTTATCAATTACACGCTGTGCAATTTCTGTAACCTTTTCGAGATTGTCTCCGCGTTCCGCACTAGCGCCGGCGATTTTTTCAACAAGCAAGGTTCCAGCCACACCTCGCCGGCCGGCCGTATAAAGCGAATCTTCCACTGCAACATCATCGTTTACAATCACTGATTTAACTTCGATGTCTTCCATTTCTGCCAGTTCTGCAGCAGTTTCAAAATTAAGTACATCGCCAGTGTAATTTTTGATAATGTGCAGCACCCCGGCACCATGATCTGCAGCCTTTGTTGCGGCAAGAATCGGGTCAGGAGTAGGCGAAGTGAATACTGCACCGGGTACAGCTGCGTCAAGCATTCCGTACCCAACGAAACCTGCATAAAGCGGTTCATGCCCAGACCCTCCGCCCGAGATAATACCGACTTTCCCTGCAGATTTTTCCGCCGCGCGACTTATGAAAAGCGGATCGTCATGCTTTTTACAATATCTGAATACGCAAGTACGAATCCTGCAACAGATTCTTCCACCACTTCATGCGGGTTGTTAATCAACTTTTTCAATGCCGGCCTCCTTGCCTATTTTGGAATATCGCTTTTCCGCAAATATTCACGCTACAAACCAATTCTATCAAAAGCGATTATTATGCACTACATCATAGTTAGCAGAATTTGCGATATCTTTTTGGATTTTCCGACCAGCGTCGATCTCGTCTTGCATCACCCAACGGCACAGACTTTCCTTGCCTGCACCAAGCTTGAGCGCAATATCAGTAACAATATGTGATTACGATTGTGCAGGATTGTTCCTCAGCCGATCTTGCACCAAACCGACAGCACGAGCACAAAACTCTTATGAATAATTCCTAGGCAGAACAAAATCCGCTCATAAAAGCCTCGGACCAAAACTTGGGACGTTTCACATGAGAACTTTGCTGGCAGATACGTCAGCCGATACCCGCGGTAGAAACAAAATATGCATCGCCTTTTTACTTGGGTCGATTTTAGCCGGGTTCCAAACGGTGTTTTTGCATAGCGGTCAGGCTTGATCTATGCAAAACACCGCTTTCCACCCAAACAACCACCGCTTGCACCAACACGAACAAAATGTGCAGAATCTTTTTCGCAAAAATCTGGGGTAATGCAAATTTGGCAAGATCCGAATCGATATCTCATCTTGCCAATCTTGCCGCTGCCATTACAAACAATCTGCCGAATTTTAGCGAACACTCAGCTTAACGCCGAATAATTCCGGCAATCAGCCCGCGTTTTGGAGCAAAGAACCAAATTAAAATAAAAATCAGCGCCGCCGCCAATACGACGGAAGCACCCGTCGGCAAATCCCAGGCCCAAGATGCCCAAATCCCAAGAAAAGCTGCTGCACCGCCAATTGCTGGAGCGATTAACATCATTGGAATTACCCGGTCAGACAGGAATCGTGCAGCAGCAGCTGGGGCAATGAGAAGTGCCAGTACCAAGATATTTCCAATGGTCTGTACAGAAATCACAACGGCTGCTGCAATCGTCAGATAGAGTACTAAATCTACAAGCACCACACGCATTCCGATTGAGCGGGCAAAATCTCGATCAACACTGACAAGAACCAGTTTTTCGTGCGCCAGTGCAAGCACTCCGAGAATCAATGCCCCGATTCCGGCTACAGTTAAAATATCGGTATTGCTCACGCCAGTGAGTGAACCAAAAAGAAACGATTCAAGCGAACCGGTGTATCCTGGTACCCGACTCATTATCACCAGACCGAGCGCAAAAGCTGCAGCGAAGAAAATTCCTATTATAGAATCTTCGCGCAGCCGTCGATTCTGTGAAAAACCGGCAATTAGAATCGTCACAACCCCGCCTGCAACCGCACCGCCAAGCAGAATTGATCCCTGCAAAACGAACGCAATCGCAACACCTGGGAAAACTGCATGTGCAAGCGCATCACCGACAAAGGAAAGCCCGCGCAGCACCACATGTACCCCTACTGCCCCGCAAATAATCGCCGACATTAACGCAATAAGCAGTGCTTTTGGCAAGAATGCGAGAGTTGGATTCGAAAGATCTGAAATAAATTCGACGAGACTCACAGTTTCACTCCCATTCCAAGCATTCGTAAAAGTGCCGAATTTTCTTGTACTTCGTAAGTTTTCATCCACAAATCACGATCGAGTAAATCTGCAGGCGCGCCGACGGCACGCACGCTGCGGTTAATCATCACGAGACGGTCGCAAATATCTACCGCCTGTGTTAAATCGTGAGTAGACATCAAAATTGCTACTCCGGAATTACGGAGCTGCAGAAATAAATCAGCGAGCGCATCTTGGTTTGGATGGTCTAATCCGGTAAAAGGTTCATCGAGCAGTAAAAGCGTGGGATTTGCTGCCAGTGCGCGGGCAATTAAAACGCGTTGCTTCTGCCCGCCGGAGAGTTCGTCAATTGTGCGTCCCCGCAGTTCATACAAGTCGACTTGGCGCAGTGCTTTATACACAGCAGCCCATATTGCTGCCGGTTTCAGCTTCGCGCTATCCCGAGCTTTTTCACGGCGGAAAAACAGGCGTGAGTGTTTCACAAAAGTCATTCGCACTAACTGTTCGACACTGATTGGATAATGCCAGTCAAGATCTTGACGCTGCGGAACATACCCAAGCTTCCCAACAGTCTGCACAGTACCGTTTGAAACTGGAATTAACTGCATGATTGAGCGCATCAGCGTGGTTTTTCCAGCCCCATTCGGACCGATCAAACCAACAAGTTCACCGCTGGCGATTCCGAAATTAATATCGTGGAGAATTTTATTTCCGCCTAGTTTTACGTGCAGTTCAGCTACACGCAATACTTGATTCGCAAGCTGCTGCGCATGCTGTGCACTTTTACTCATTACGATTCGATTCTCCTGCTGTTTCCGTCGTTACATCAACGGTTTTTCCTGAAGCAGCTGCAGCGAGACTCTCACCTGCAGATTTTGCTTTTTCACTGTTTTTTCGGAGTACGAAAACCGTTCCGAGCACGAGAATCGCGGCGGCAATAATTATGCCTCCCACGATAAACGGCAGCGCCGTATTTTGATCCAATGCACTCGGATGCGAATCTTTAATTTCACTCGCGGAAAAATTCTCGATATTCCAGGTTTCATTAAGCGCCTGCTGTGCATTTGCGGTATCAGAAACTGCAAAGCGCAGAATCTTCGTATCCGATACGGTTTCGCCATTCTTTAATTGTGCTTGTGCAGTTACCCGCACTAGATGTACTCCCGGTTCGGTGAAAACCCAGTTTGCGTGGGTGTGCGTATTTAGTTCCACATGTATTGGCTGGGCTTTTTCTGTGTTGAATTCCAGAGCTGCTGCGGACCGGCAAAATTACCGGCTTGGATAAAAACATGGAAGTCACCCGGACCTTGGTGTCCTTCAAAAATCAGGTCTACACCGCCGTTTACTTGATTGACTACTTCCGGAGATTGTGTATTCCAGCCAAGCCAAACAGCTCCGCGCAGTTCTTGCTGCGGAATCACCCACACAGGGGCTTCCGCTTTAATGAATTTATATTCTTCATTTGCCGGAATTTGTTGTTTGGCAGCATCTGAAACTCGGTAGACGATCTCATCCGGATTGCGCCAGATTGGAGTTTTGCCGGTATCGTCGCGCGCAAAAGTCCCCATTTCCCATCGGTTAAAAGCGGTCCCATATCAATGTGCCCTGCGTACAATTCAACTGGATTTCCGGCAGGTGCAACCTGTTCGTCGCTGGTAACAGTCTGGGTGAGAGCGGGATCTACATTTTTTGTTCACTGCTGCCCGAGTCTGCTGCTGCCGCTCCGCTTGCCGGCATTAATCCGAACAGCAGCATGGACATCACGATAATTTTTTCCGTACTTTCATTTTTATCCTTAATCTCATTTCTTTCGGCAGTATCGGGAAACAAAATATTTTGTTTCAGCTTTGGGACCATTGCTGCAGCACATATTTTGATTATTCTCGTTTAGTCGCCGTCGTGTTCAACGCCGTCGGAGATAAAATCCCATGCCGGAAGCGAACCCGGATCTAAACAGCTTTTTAATGATTTTCCGTTCGCGGTCATCAGTTCAATATAGCTATCAACATTTTTAACGAATGTGTCGGAATAGATTTCACAAACTTTTGCCCCTGCCTGATGCGCTACCGAAAGCAGCTCGTTCACATGTGTACGCGCATTCGGTTCAATAAAGACTGCTTTGCCGCCAAGATTTTGCAGGGTTCGCGAAAGGTTTGCCAGTTGCTGGACCGAAGGTTCAAGCGACGGATTAGGAGCGACGAAACCAGCAACTTTTATCCCGTATGCTTTTGCAAGGTAGCCGAAAGAATCGTGTGTAGTTACGAGTGTGCGTTGTTTTTGCGGAATCGATGCGATTACCGAACTCATCCATGCGTCGAGTTTTTTGAGCTGGGAAATATATTTTGCAGCATTTTGCCGGTATATCTTTGCTTCCTGCGGATTTACTGCACTTAGTTCATCGCGGATAGTTTCAACATAGGCGATTGTGTTTTTACATCATGCCAAAGGTGCGGATCGATTTCGCCGTGCACGTGCCGCCCGGCAACTGCTTGTGCAAGGATAAAAGCTTCACTGCCCGGCCGTGCCAGAAAATCCCATTCCTGGCTCGGAATTGTAGTAACCGCGCTGTAGGGAACTGCAAATGCTGCGGTACTTGGATCGAGATTTTCTCGTTTCCCGTCTTTTGATCAGCTAATAGGGTGATACCGCCCGCTAAGTGCGCGGTAATGTCGACGTGGCCGGAGTCGATAATCTGCTGTGCTTTGGCTTCCGGATTTTTCCGACAATAAAATGTATTTCACTGGAACCGAGATCGCGGCGCTTTTCCCCGTCTTTGAGTGCTGCTTTTACTTGCAGCCGATATTCACCTGGTTTGGAAAAACCCCAAGACATGTGTGTGTGCGCATTAGTCGGCAGTTCAACGCGGTCGTTTTCCGGGTCGATTCCGTCGCTGCTTGAAATCCACGCAGTTGGCTGCCCGAAAGTACCGGTAGTGAAAGCCGCAAGCACGCCTGGGCCTTCCATATTCACTGCGGTTATTTCGACGGTGGCATTTGATCCGCCGCTGCCATCCACACGGAAGCCGAGCCAGACGGTAGATAAGGATGCGTCTTCAATGAGCTGAATATGCGTCGCACCGTATTTTACTGCGTCGTTCCCAAGCCCGACATGCTTTGCATGATCCGGCAGGTTTGCATCGATTGTTTTTAGCAATGATTGTTCTTCAAGCAGGAGTTGGTTTGAGAAAGCAATATCTGCACGCGCCACATCTCTGATTGCCGCAAGTGACGGCTCGTAAGTATGCGGATCCGCGCCGGGCGGTACGAGTGTAGCCAAATGTGCGGCTGGCGCTATTTGGCGTACTAAATCCGCAATAATCGGAGTACTTGCTACGACGTTTATTGTCTTTTCGAAGACAGCCGGATTCTGGTTCCGATTTGCTGATTCTGCCGTAAATTCGCCTGCGTCGGCTGCTGCAGCGCATGCACTGAGCAGCAGCATTGCACTGAGAGTTAGCCCCAGATATTTTCGGAAACTTTGCAAGCCCTTCTCCCGTAGATCCGATAGTTCGTTATTCATGATTTTTGTTCGTTTCCAAGACGCTGCGCAATAGCCGCCGCAGTTTCCCGCGGATGATTGACGTTATTTCGTATTGTGCGGATATTCCAGAGCGAAACCGTAAGCACTCAGCGCACTTTTAAGTTTACGAAGAAATATTTACTTTTTGGGAATCGTTCTCAACAATGTGACGAGTTTCCTACCGGAAATCTACGCAAAACAAATCTGCGGTTCACAAAACACGCGCTGCACTGTAACGTCGCACTCAATTTCAAAAATCTTCAAACCTTAATTGACTAATTATACTCATAAGCGCATAATTATACAGAGATATTCGGCAGCCCTTCCAGACTGCAGATACACAAATCAGCAAATCCGCATCTGCGCCGCACAAGCCGCCGAAAGGAGTTTTTATGAGTAAAATTGCGAAAAAATGGGCTGCATCCCGCACTTTCGGCCTCGATGTGAACGCTTTAAACAAATACCCTGATGTAATCAATCTTTCCATTGGCGATGCCGATTACACCACAGACTCCGAAATTATTGACGCCGCATTCAAAGATGCAAAAGCCGGCTACACTCACTACGGCGACCCGAAAGGCGATACCGCACTAATTACCGAGATTATTAAATACTGGCAAGAAGATTTCGGCATTACCCTCACACCAGCAGAAGTGCACATCACCCCATCTTCCGCAATCGGCATGGCACAGACACTAATCGCATTGCTTAATCCCGGCGAAGAAGTAATAGTTTTCTCCCCTACTTCCCAATCTATACCCAACAAATTTTCTCGCCGGCGGCAAAACAGTTGAAGTTCCGCTCCGGCCCGCCGACGGATATGCCCTCACCCCCGACGCAATCTCGCGTCTCGAAAACAGCATTACCAAAAACACTAAGGCGATTATCTTCAACAATCCAACCAATCCAACTGGCGTCGTATACAGCAAAACACAGCTCGCAGCACTTGCAGAGATTGCAATCAAATACGACTTGCTGGTAATCGCCGATGAAATCTACACAGACTTCATTTTCGGCACAACTCCTTTTATTCCGCTGCGCTCTTTACCCAATATGGCTGAACGCACAATCACACTGAATTCCTTTTCAAAGAATTTCATGATGGCAGGATGGCGCGTCGGATATGCAGTTGCTGCACCAGAATATATCAAAGCAATCGGCGCCGTAAACGATTCACTCGCCTATTCCACCCCCGCTATTTCGCAGCGCGCAGCACTAAAAGCGCTGCAGATTCGCAAAAAATACGCGCAAAATATATTTCCGAATACGGAAAACGGATGAAATATCTGGCAAGTGAGATTACGAAACTGGCACACTTTACGCTAATTCAGCCCGCAGGCACGTTCTACCTTTTCCCAGGAAATACCGCAAATTTAACCGGAAGTGAACTCGCAAAAGAAATCTTCGAACAAACACACATCCTCGTATCTGCCGGTGAAGCTTTCGGTACTGCCGGCGCCGGACATATCAGAATCGCATGTACTGAATCAATGCAAGTCCTCGAAACCGCCTGCCGCCGGCTTGCCCGACTGCGAATTTAGGGTTGCTTGAGCCCATAAAATTCAAGCCATCCAAACTTAAAAAGCAACTAAATAATTTAAAATTAAAAGCCGAAAACACGCAAAGGACTATCACCATGAAAAAACACGCATTCACTAATCTCGCCGCCGCAATTGCCGCTCTCGTTTCTCTTTCACTGCTCACAGCTTGCGGAAATGCAGAAAACAGCAGCAATACCGACAAACCAGAGCAATCAAGCAGCAATGATGCACTCGCAAAAATTAAATCCGACGGCGTACTCAAAGTCGGTACCGAAGCCCAATATGCGCCGTACGAGTTCAAAGACGCAAACGCAAAATTTGCCGGAGCAGATATCGCACTTGCCGCACAAATCGCAAAAGATCTTGGCGTAAAGCTCGAAATAGTCGATATGAAGTTCGACGGCATTATCCCCGCCGTACAAGCAGGGCAAGTACAGCTTGGCATTGCGGCATTCTCAAATACTCCGGAGCGTGCAGCCGTCGTAGATTTCTCTGATAACTACGAATCTTCAGTGCAGAAGCTGGTAGTTGCTGCAGATAAGGCGGAAACTTACAACAGCATTGCAGCGCTCAAAGGAAAAAGATTGGCGCACAAAAAGGTTCAATTCAATCCGGAGTGGTAAAAGAGGAGCTCAAAGAATCCGTATTATTCGAGCTGGATAAATATCCGGCACTCGCACTGGAAATCCAAAATGGGAATATCGCCGGTCTCGTTGCCGACGAAGCCGTGGCAAAGTCCATTGTTGAAAATTCCGGCGGAAAGCTTGCCCTGTCAGATTACAAATTTACCTCTGCAGCTGCAAATGTCGGCAAAGCAGCACTCATGGCGAAAGGAAACGACGCTTTGAAAGCTGAAGTAAATAAGACCGTCAAGAAAATGATTGCCGATGGTTCGTGGCAGAAAGCATACGATGAAGCCGTCGCTCTTGCAAAAACTCTCGGCCTAGATTCATAACAAGTATTTAACGTAACCAATAACGCAAAACCGGCTGGCAATATCTGCAGCATGCAGCGAATCAACAAGCTAAAATTAACGCTGCAGATACTGCCGCCGATTATTTATGTTATTTATGTCTGGGTGAAAAGCTTTCAAAGTCTAGACGAGAGTAAGTTTTCTCAGTTTCGCACATATCAACTATCAGAAATTAACGATTAGGAAAATACGATGAGCTTTTTTAGCAGCATGTGGGAATTGACAGTCAAGTACTATCCGTTTTTCGCCGACGGAATTCGCTCAACGCTCATCATCGCACTCTTTTCAGTATTGCTTGGCTTTATTTTCGGCACGCTGCTCACACTGATGCGCATGAGTAATTGGAAACTTTTCAGGTGGCCGGCAAATATATTTGTCGAATTTTTCCGCGGCACCCCGCTGCTCGTCCAGTTAATGTTCATTTTCTACGGACTGCCGATGCTTGGAATCCAGTTCCCGCAGATACCGTTCATTCCTGACTTTGAACGCTTCGCTGCCGGAATTGTCGCAATGAGTCTAAACTCAGCCGCCTATGTCTCCGAAATCGTTCGTGCTGGGATTCAGGCAGTTGATAAAGGCCAGCTTGAAGCGGCGCGCTCAATCGGTTTAACAAACAAGCAGGCAATGCGGATTGTGATTTTACCGCAGGCAATACGCAATATTCTTCCAGCTCTCGGCAACGAATTCGTTACAGTTATTAAAGAATCTTCAATTGTTTCAGTGATTGGAATCGGAGACATCATGTTCCGCACTAACGATGTAATCGCTGTAACCTACAAGACACTGCCGGCGCTTGCCGTCGCCCTGCTGATTTATTTCCTGCTCACATTCACTTTCTCAAGACTTGTTAATTACACCGAAAAGAAACTCAAATACGATTCACGTGCGAAAGCAAAATCAAGATCACGATCAAAAACACGCGTACGCTGAAACAGCGAAAATTTAGAAAATCATTCAATAGCAGCCAGAATCTACGAGAGAGCCAATTTAAGATGACAATGGAATTCAGCGATTTCCCGGCGCAGCAGCCGCAGCAGCACGGCGAAGCGTTCCTGGAAGTGAAGAATCTTGTAAAAAATTTTGCTGATACCCAGGTAATCAAAGGTATCAGCACAAACTTCTACCGCGGAGATTTGGTATCAATCATCGGTCCTTCCGGTTCAGGTAAGTCCACATTTTTACGCTGCCTGAATTTACTTGAAACCCCAACTTCCGGTCAGATTTTATTCGACGGCGTAGATTTACTCGCAAAAGACACCAATATCAACGTGCACCGCCAAAAATCGGCATGGTTTTCCAGCAATTTAACCTGTTCAACAATATGAATGTGCTGCGAAATCTCACAATGGCGCCCTGCACGATTAAAGGATTGAAACCGGAAGCTGCGGAGAGTAAAGCGCTTGAACTGCTCGAACGTGTCGGGCTGAAAGGGCGTGAGCTTTTCTATCCGCAGGAACTTTCCGGCGGGCAAAAACAGCGGGTCGCAATCGTCCGTTCGCTGATGATGGAACCGGAAGTGATGCTTTTGACGAGCCGACTTCCGCACTCGACCCAGAAATGATCGGCGAAGTGCTCGGCGTAATGCAAGATTTGGCAAACGACGGGATGACGATGATTGTAGTTACACACGAAATGCGCTTCGCACGCGAAGTCTCTGACCGCACAATTTTTTGGACGACGGTAAGATTGGCGAAGACAAACCATCACATGAGCTGTTTGCCGAACCAACCAGTCCGCGCCTAATCAGCTTCCTTGAGAAAGTGCTCTAACAGCAGCACCGGAAACCGCAGCGAATGCGATTATCCTTGCAATTCCGGCGCAAGAACTGTCATTTTGCAGTTTCAGCAGTTTGGACCTTATTTTAGCAAGCAAATTATGCCGTTAATTTGTTTGGCGAGGCGTATTTTTCCACTTAACATAGTTGGTATTAAACGCGGTAGTGTGTGCTTCCGGGCTGATACTTTTCAGTTCTCTTGCGAATAGCTTTCTCCCTGATATTTTCCGGAAGAAACCAGCAGCAAATGTAAGCACCATTACTCAAGAACCAAAATGCAAAGGCGCAGGAGAACTAGATGGGCACATTCACCCCGCAAGTAGACGCAATCACCGGCTCGCTTACAGCTTCAGCAATCGTCGGCTTTATTCCGCTGATTGTCTTTTTCGTAATGCTTGGGGTATTTAAAATTAAGACGCATTGGTGCGCTCTCGGCTCTTTGCTGGTGGCAATCCTCATTGCGATTTTCGGATTCAAAATGCCGTTTGCTTTTACGCTGCTAGCGGCAACACAAGGAGCTTTTTCGGTCTCTTCCCGATTCTTTACATCGTGATTATGGCAGTCTGGCTTTACAATCTGACACAAGCAACTGGCCGCGAGAAAGACGTGCAAGCAGTATTCTCCCTCGTCGGAAAGGGAGATCAGCGGATTCAAGCACTGCTGATCGGATACGCTTTCTGCGGTCTGCTTGAAGGGCTGGCTGGTTTCGGCGCTCCAGTCGCGATCGCTTGTGCAATGCTTTTTGCTCTCGGTCTTCCGCCGATTAAAGCAGCTCTCGCCGTAATGGTTGGGAATGCATTAAATGTTGGTTTTGGGGCAATGGCAATCCCAACTACCACTGTTGCCGGTCTTGGCGGTGCCGAACCTGCGGTTGTCGGCGCGACGATGGGCCGTGTAGCACCGATTTTGATTGTCTTTGTTCCAATCGTAATGCTTTTGATTCTCGACGGATTGCGCGGATTAAAGCAAGCGTGGCAGGCAGCTTTCGCTGCAGGTTCAGCAATGGCTCTCGGGCAATTTATTGCTGCAAATTTCCTTTCATACGAGCTGACAGCAGTTTTTGCTTCGCTGCTTTCTTTCGCAGTACTTGCAGCATTCATGCGTTTTTGGACTCCGAACACTCCTGCAGAATTCCGCTCTGCAGCTTCAGCAGAAAAACTCTCCGGCTCACGGGTTATGCTCGGGCTGCTCCCGTATTGGCTGGTAGTGATAATTTTTGCAATTGCGAAGCTATGGAAAATCGGGGTTGATATCCCGAAAATGCTCACCGCAACTGATATCAAGTTTCCGTGGCCCGGACTTGACGGCAAACTGCTTGATGCAGCTGGAAATCCATCATCTTCAACCATCTTCAGCTTCCAGTGGCTCTCAAGCCCCGGAACAATGCTGCTGATAACTGGAATTATTGTAACCGTAGTTTACGCGATATGCTCCGCTCCGCAATTTAATGCCACGATTAGCAGCGGTTTCAAAGTTCTTGCAAAAACAATCTACGATTTGCGGTTAACAATTCTCACAATCATGGCAGTGATGGCGCTTGCTTATGTAATGAATTTCTCCGGACAAACCGTAGCAATCGGTACTTGGCTCGCCCAGACCGGAACTGCTTTTGCGTTAGTATCTCCAGCACTTGGCTGGATTGGTACAGCTGTAACCGGATCAGCGACTTCAGCAGGTGCACTTTTTGGCAACCTGCAATCTACTGCAGCTGCAAATGCCGGTTTAAGTACTCAGCTCTTACTTGGAGCAAATGAAATCGGAGGCGGTATCGGGAAGATTATCTCCCCGCAAAATCTGGCAATTGCAGCAACTGCAATTAAAAAGCCCGGATCAGAATCTGAGTTACTCCGGAAAGCTCTTCCGTGGTCACTCGGATTGCTCATCGCCCTCGGATTGCTGGTTCTTCTGGCTTCACTCGGTCCGCTCGGATTTTTGATTGCAAGCTCGTAATTATTTCTCTTTACCGGCAGAGATGAAAGCAAATAATAAAACCGTCGGTAAAAATACACTAAACGTCTCGAATCTTCACTAAACAGTGCAAAACAAAGGATTGAATATGAAAATAGCAATGTTTTCAACCTGTATCGTGGATGCGATGTTCCCCAAGCAGCTCAGGCAACTACGCATTTGCTTGAACGCTTAGGGCACACGGTCGTATTTCCAAAAGATCAAGCCTGCTGCGGGCAAATGCATGTAAACACTGGATACTACAGCGAAGCAGTGCCGGTGATCCGCAATCATGTGGAAACTTTCCGCCCAGTACTCGATGGCGAATGGGACTATATTGTTTCCCCTTCATCTTCATGTACCGGTTCAATTAAACATCAGCAAAGCGTGGTGTTACGTGACCGCGGATTCGACCGGCTCGCAGACGAAGCTGATGCGATTGCCGCAAAAACCTACGATTTACCATTGTTTTTGACAGACGTAATGGGCACATACGATGTGGGAGCATATTTCGCACATCGGGTAACTTATCATCCTACCTGCCACTCGATGCGTATGCTGAAAGTCGGCGACCGGCCATGGGAGCTGCTGAAAAATGTGCGCGGTATTGATTTGATTGAACTGCCGGAAAAAGAATCTTGCTGCGGCTTTGGCGGAACGTTCTCGATTAAGAACGCCGAAACATCCTACTCGATGGTTGCAGACAAGATTGCAAATATTATGTCAACAAAAGCCGAAGTAATCGTTGCAGGTGATTACTCATGCCTGATGAATATCGGCGGCGGACTTTCCCGGCTGCGCGCTGGGATCCGCGCAATGCACCTTGCAGAAGTACTTGCCGGCACTGAAAGCGAACCCTGGCAGGCACCTGCTGCTACAACGAAGTTGGGAGTATAAGAAATGACTGAACAAAATCTTGGCTGGAACCCAGGAGTACCGATTCCAAATGATCCGCTTCGTTGGGGAAAGAAATTCCCAGACGGCGCACACGATATGCTGAAGAACACACAACTGCGCCGTAATCTGAAGTACGCCACCACCACAATTCGGAATAAGCGGAATCTGCGCGTTGCGGAAATGCCGGATTGGCAGGAGCTGCGCGATGCAGCTTCAGCAATAAAGCACAAGGTAATGAGCAATCTTCCGGAATATCTTACGCAGGTTGAACGAAATGTAACAGCGCACGGCGGTATTGTGCACTGGGCACGCGACGCTGCAGAAGCAAACCGGATTATTCACGAAATTATTGTGCAAAAGGGTGTGGATGAAGTCATCAAAGTTAAATCGATGGCTACCCAGGAAACAAATCTGAATGAATATTTAAAGGAACGCGGTATTGCAGCTTGGGAAACCGATCTTGCTGAGCTGATTGTACAGCTTTCAGAAGATATGCCATCGCATATTGTGGTACCGGCAATTCACCGTAATCGCGCAGAGGTAAAAGCAATCTTTGAAAAAAGATGGGCGAGGCCGGAAAGAATTTAACCGAGGAACCGCGTGTACTGGCAATGGCAGCACGTGAACACCTGCGCAAGAAGTTCCTTTCTTCTCCAGTGGCGATTTCTGGTTCAAATATGATTGTCGCCGAATCAGGTACTGTCTCTATTTTCGAATCCGAGGGAAATGGCAGAATGTGCCTGACACTCCCTGACACACTGATTTCTCTGGTTGGTATTGAAAAAATTGTGCCGACATACCAGGATGTCGAAGTGTTCAGCCAACTGTTGCCGCGTTCAGCAACCGGTGAGCGGATGAACCCCTATACTTCTTTCTGGACTGGTGTTACTCCAGGAGATGGACCGCAGGAGTTTCATTTGATTTTGCTGGATAACGGGCGCACTAATGTGCTCAAAGATAAGATTGGACGGCAAGCACTGCACTGCATTCGCTGCGGTGCGTGTATGAACGTCTGCCCAGTTTATGAACATGTCGGCGGGCACGCATACGGATCGGTTTATCCAGGGCCAATCGGCGCTATTCTTACTCCGCAGCTGCTCGGCGCGGTAGATCATAAAGATCCGGCATCGCAGCTTCCGTTTGCTTCCTCACTTTGCGGTGCATGTTTCGAAGCTTGTCCAGTGAAAATTGACATTCCATCGGTCCTCGTAGATCGGCGCAAGCATTACCAGGATGCCAATAAGGGCGGGATTCCAAGTCCATGGGATTTGGCAATGGGAGCAGCTTCAAAAGTGATGGGATCAGGGAAAATATTCGCAGCTGCTGCACGCTCGGCAAAAGCTGGACGATTACTTGCCGGCAAGAAAGGATTCCTCGGACATATTCCAGCACCGGCTGCCTCCGCATGGACGACCACTCGAAATCTGCCGGCTCCGCCAGCACAAACATACCGTGATTGGTATAAAGCTACGCACAATGCCGACGGGTCAATAAAAGCAGCATCCGACACTGCTGCCGGCGCAAATGCCGGGATGCGCGGCGTTTGCGGGCACTGCAGCTGCGGCGGCGGCAGTAAAGCTGCCGCTCATGGGAAAAACTCGAAAGGAGCGAAATAATGGATGCAAAAACAGAAATTTTCCGACGGATTCGCGCCGCTTTAGACCTTTCACAAGATGGTCCGGCTCCTGAAGTTTTACGCGAGTACCGTCAGCATGGCGAGTTCGCACCAGGGTCACCGGAAGTAGTTGCTGATATGAAGCAAAAACTTGAGGATTATAAAGCAACTGTAATTGAGACCAATGAAGACGATTTGCTCGATGCGATTACAGCAGCTCTTGCCGGTGTGAAAAGTGTGGTTGTGCCGAATGGGCTGGATTCGGCATGGATTGATGCTGCACGCGATACTGGCGCTGAAATCCGGGTAGATAATCCGCATGACGGGAAAATGCTTTCACACCGTGAGTTAGATCAGACGGAAGCTGTGCTTACTGCTTCACGGTGCGGTGTTTCACTTTCCGGCACGATTATGCTCGATGGTGAACCTGATCAAGGCCGGCGCGCAATCACGCTCGTCCCGGACAAACACGTGTTGATTCTGCGCGCGCAAGACATTTACGAAGTAGTTCCAGAAGCTGTCGCCGTACTTGCACAGCATCCGACTCGCCCAACCACATGGATTGCCGGTCCGTCAGCAACTTCCGATATTGAGCTGAAACGCGTTGACGGCGTACACGGTCCGCGCAAACTCACAGTAATTATCGTGAAGTAACTGCTGACTATTAATTCCAGGTAGGAAAAGTATCTGCGTAACAACTGAATAAGAATTGCGGCGGATTCATGGTCTTTGAATCCGCCGCAATTTCTGAAAAAAGATTAATTCCGAAACCGCTAATACTTTCACTGCCGATCCGTATTCACTCCCGGCATCCGGAAATTACAGAACGGAATAAATGCGCCGAATACTCAGCGGCCGCGTGCTGTAACCCGGAAAGCTGTCCAGGAATCGCTCAAGTGTTTTGAAGTAGTAACTGACTGTCCGGCAGTTTCAGCAGCCTCATTCACATCTGTAGCTGAGACAGCGAACTCGCTATGCGATTCTGGGACCATCAGCCAAATCACACCGGAACCATCTGCAAAGGACTGCGCACAATCCATCAGGTAGTCGGAGAGATCGTCTACCCCGCCGTCGTCACTGCGCCACCAAGCCAATACACCATCGGCGATGCCGCGATATTCTTCGTCTTCCAGCTCAGTCGCAACTAGTTGTGAAAGCTCTTCCCGCAGAGCAAAATCAACGTCGTCATCGTAACCAAATTCTTGAATTACGTCACCCTTCTTAAATCCAAAAGGATTTCCGGCAAGAGCTAATGCCAATGTAATCTTTCCGCCTTTCGCGCGTAACCTCAGCTAGGCTGAGCTATCGAACCGACATCCGATCGATGTGCAAAGCAAATTCGATACGTCATAATCTTAAAGGGAAGTTCGATAGATTTGCACGATATTCCGCAATGTTGCGCTGCAATATTTGAATACTGCCTTTCCGAAAATGCTGCAGCTGATTCTCAGCAGCTATCTGCTGCAAGCATTTACCTGTTTTACTGCAAAAGCCGCATTACAAATGTGTGATTATTTATTCCTGCAAAACTATTTGCTTTTCATGTGACCTCTCTCCCACGGTGAACCAGTTTTAAATGTGGGTCTAAGGGCTTATGTCGGGTAAATTAGAATACATCCAGTTAGTAGAATTCTCAACAATGGTTGTTTTGTGGTTCTCGACTGAACTAACTGTTTTCGAAATGACGCTAGTACGTCAAACAGAAGGGGAAAATTGTGAGTGAAGTTCCAATTCGTCCGCTAATTAACGGGCTTTTGAGCCAAATTCCGGATATTGACAAAGAAGAAACCGGCGAATGGCTCGAATCTATCGACAGCTTGATTGATGCGCAGGGCACCCAACGCGCACGTTATTTGATGCTTGCAATGGAGCGCCGGATGCGTGAACGCGGCGTACAACTGCCAGGTAATCTTGTGACGCCATACGTAAACACGATCGGTGTTGAAGATGAGCCGTATTATCCCGGTGATGAACGTCTCGAGCGCGAATTCCGGCGTTGGGTTCGCTGGAATGCAGCTGTACAAGTTACTCGTGCGCAGCGTCCGGGAATTTCCGTCGGCGGCCATATTTCATCCTTTGCAGCGCAAGCAACACTTTATGAAGTTGGTCAAAACTGGTTCTTCCGCGGCAAGGATGCACCCGGCGGCGGCGACCACGTCTTCTTCCAAGGTCACTCATCACCAGGTAACTATGCGCGCGCCTATCTTGAAGGCCGTTTAAGCGAAGCTGATTTGGACTCATTCCGCCAGCAAGTATCACGGCAATCAGGCGGAAAAGGTCTTCCTTCATATCCGCATCCGCGGCAGCTCTCCGACTTTTGGGAGTTCCCAACTGTCTCTCTCGGTCTTGGCCCGATTTCCGCAATCTATCAAGCATGGTTTGACCGCTACCTCCATGAGCGCGGGTTGAAAGATACCTCGCAGCAGCATACGTGGGCTTTTATGGGCGACGGCGAAATGGACGAAGTTGAATCGCGCGGTGTGCTGCACCTGGCAGCTTCCCAAAATCTCGACAATCTTACATTTGTGGTGAACTGTAACCTGCAGCGTCTCGATGGTCCGGTGCGCGGCAACGGGCAAATCATTCAGGAGCTTGAGGCTTCATTCAAAGGCGCCGGCTGGAATGTGATTAAAGTAATTTGGGGACGCGAATGGGATGAACTCCTGTTAGCCGACAAAGATCGGGCGCTGGTCAATATTATGGATACCACGCTTGACGGCGATTATCAGACGTTCAAAGCGAACGACGGCGCATACGTCCGCGAGCATTTCTTCGGCCGTGATCCGCGCACGAAAGCAATGGTCGCCGATTGGTCTGACGAAAAGATTTGGAGACTGAAGCGCGGCGGTCACGATTACCGGAAAGTTTATGCCGCATATAAGGCTGCAGTCGAGCATAAAGATCAGCCGACTGTGATTCTCGCCCACACGATTAAAGGTTATTCACTCGGATCAAACTTTGCCGGCCGAAATGCCACCCACCAGATGAAGAAGCTAAATTCCGATGATTTGAAACTGCTTCGCGATACTCTGCACCTGGATATCACTGATGATCAGCTTGCAGACCCGTACAATGCCCCATACATTAAACCGGATCAGAACCATCCGGCGATGGAATATATGCTGGAGCGCCGTCGTGAACTTGGCGGATATCTCCCAGAGCGGCGTGTGATGGAAAACGGTGTTGCATTGCCGGAAGCAAAACCTTTCGAAATGCTCAAGGGCGGATCAGGCAAGCAGAAAGTTGCCACCACGATGGCGCTTGTGCGTCTGATTAAAGATCTTGTACGTGATAAAGAGTTCGGCAAGCGAATTGTGCCAATCATCCCGGATGAGGCCCGAACATTCGGTCTTGACGCACTGTTCCCAACAGCAAAAATCTTTAATATTCACGGACAGCACTACACTGCGGTAGATTCCGATATGCTGCTTTCCTATAAGGAATCCGCACAAGGGCAGATTCTGCACACAGGTATTACTGAAGCTGGTTCTAATGCCGCATTCACTGCCGTCGGCACATCTTATGCAACGCACGGGATTCCGATGGTACCGATTTACATCTTCTACTCGATGTTTGGTTTCCAGCGCACTGGCGATCAATTCTGGCATGCGGCAGATCAGATGGCACGCGGGTTTATTATTGGTGCAACTGCTGGCCGGACCACGCTTACCGGTGAAGGTTTGCAGCATTTGGATGGGCAGTCGCAGGTGATTGCATCCACGAATCCGGCGATAGTGCAATATGATCCCGCATATGCTTATGAAATTCGGCATATTATGAAAGACGGTATTACCCGCATGTACGGTGATGGGAGCGACGGACGCGACCAAAACGTAATGTATTACATTACTGTTTACAACGAGCCGATTCATCAGCCGGCAGAGCCTGAAGGCGTAGATGTAGATGGAATCTTGCGGGGAATATATCGTCTCGACGCTCCGGAAGGCAACGGACCGAAAGTCCAGCTTCTCGCTTCGGGTGTGGGCGTTCCGTGGGCGCGTGAAGCGCGTGAAATGCTCCGCAATGACTGGGGTGTTGCTGCCGGAGTTTGGTCGGTTACCTCCTGGTATGAGCTGCGTAAGGATGGCCGGGAAGCAGACCAGCACAATTTCCTTCATCCGGAAGAAACTCCGCGCGAGGCATATTTAACTGCCAAACTGAAAGGCGAGGAAGGTCCGTTCATCGCAACTTCAGATTGGGAAGCACAAGTGCATGATGCGATTCGTCCGTGGGTTCCGGGAGATTACTATGTGCTCGGGGCAAACGGTTTCGGTCTCTCTGATACCCGCGCTGCTGCCCGTCGGCATTTCAAGATAGATGCAGCTTCGATGGTGGTGCGTGCCCTGCAAGCACTTGCAGATCAGGGAAAGCTGGACCGCGCAGTGGTGAAGCAGGCAATCGATAAATACGATTTGTTCAATCCGAATGCAGGGCAGTCTGGAGTTTCGGATCCAAACGAAGTAGCTTAATTCCGTAACTATTTCAATCACAGACTCGGCTGGGAAACGTGCCGTACACGTCCCTGGCCGAGTCTTTTGTTTTCTGACTGCTGCAAATCCGGATTTGCAGCTGCAGAATATATTTCTCACAAATTTTCCGATAGAGCGAAGTGTGCCAAGCAGAAAGATAGAATTGTTCGCAGTAATAACTTCTAAATAATAAAACAAACAATATTTTCATCTTCGATAAAAGCACGAAAGAAAAAGAAACACGCATGACCTTATTCCGAATCGCCTGGGATTCCCTGAAACACAAAAATTTCCGCTTGCCCTGCTGCTGTTTTTCCAATTAATGCAGGTGATTATGAATCTAGTACTGCCGGCAATCAATGCCAAAATTATTGACGACGGGATCATTGCAAGAAACCCGAATTTAATTTGGCAGCAGGGACTGCTGATGCTGCTTGCTTCTACCTTGCAGATTATATTTATGATTAGTGCCAGCTACTATACTTCACGGATTGCGATGGAACTAGGTCGGGATTTACGCCGCGACATTTTCGGAAGAGTACAGAATTTTGCAGCAGCAGATCAGCATTTTTTCGGCGCACCAACGTTGATTACGCGCACGACAAATGATGTGACACAGGTACAAATGGTCGTGATGATGTGCTTTGCGATGCTGCTTTCAGCTCCGCTGATGGGAATTGGCGGTATTTTTATGGCACTTTCGCAAGACGTGAAACTTTCAGCATTACTCTTAGTGGTTGTACCGCTGCTCGCTGCAATAATTGCGGTTGTAGCCGTGAAGCTCATCCCAACTTATGAAGTAACCCAAACGCGAATTGACCGCATTAACACGCTGCTGCGTGAGCAATTAACCGGTGTCCGTGTGATTCGTGCGTTTGTGAAACAAAAGGACAGCCGTGAAAAATTTGCTGACGCAAATAATTTACTTCGCAGTATCTGGCTAAAAATCGGCTGGCTCTGGGCGTTCCTTTTCCCAGCTTCGATGATGATTATTGGTATTGCTTCTGCAGCTGTGATTTGGTTCGGCGGTTTCCGGATTGAAGCTGGGCAAATGCAAGTAGGGACACTCACCGCATATATCTCTTATCTGATGATGATCAGTTTTTCGGCAATCATGGCGGGAATGATTGTAATGTTTTATCCGCGCGGTGAAATCTCAGCTAAACGTCTGGAAGATATCCGCAAAACAATACCGAAAATCACAAATCCGGCTAATGCGCGCCCGCTTCCGGAAACACCGCTTACATTCTGCCTAGATCACGCATCACTGCGGTATCCCGGTGCGCAGGAACCCGTACTGGAAAATATTAGTCTTCAGCTCACACCAGGAAAAACACTCGGGATAATCGGATCAACGGGTTCAGGTAAGTCTTCGCTGGTTAAGCTTTTCCCGCGGTTAATCGATGCTACCGACGGGAAAGTACTTGCCGGCGGAATCCCGGTAGCTGATGTTAATCTCAGCGATTTGCGGAAGAGAATTGCGCTTGTTCCGCAAAAAGCATTCCTTTTCCGCGGAACTATTGCCGGCAATGTGGCTGGGATTATTGCAGCTCCCGAAGATATCGACGAAGCTCCCGCCAAAAAAGCACAACGGCAGGAAGAACTGAATCAACACATCGATATTCAGCGCGTAAAGCTTGCACTCGAAGCTGCTGCGGCGAGTGAGTTTGTAGATAAGCTTGCGGACGGAATTTTTCTCCAGTAGAATCTGGCGGGCAAAATTTCTCTGGCGGGCAGCGCCAGCGCTTAACTATCGCGCGGGCAATCTACCGGTGTCTGCCAGATGCGCACGGAAAATCTGCAGCCGACTTAATCATTTTCGATGATTCCTTTTCCGCTCTTGATTTTGCCACAGACGCTCGTTTGCGCAGTAATCTGCGCAAATATTTAGGCAATACAGCGGTGCTGATTATTGGGCAGCGCATTGCCACAATCCGCAATGCAGACGAAATTATCGTGCTCGAACACGGAAAAATAAACGGCCGCGGCACGCACACCGAACTTTCCCGCACAAACGCGGTATATCAGGAAATTGTAAAATCCCAGCTGCAAGGATCGGAGGCGCAATAATGGCTCACCATCACTCGTATGATCCAACCGCGAAGTCGAAAGATTTGAAAGGCGCGATTAAACGTCTGGCACGAATGCTCCGCCAAGACCGCGGCAGAATTATTTTTATTGTTGTTTTAATCCTGATTTTTACCGCATTTAACACCGCTGCCCCAATGCTTCTCGGCACAGCCACGAATGTGATCGCCAACGGTGCTATGAGCGGAAAAGGAATTGATTTTCAGCTGCTGGGATCAATTCTGCTTGCGGTGATTGCATTGCATGTGCTTGCAGCAATCGCCGATTTCGTTTCCGGAATCTATATCCGTATTGTGGTGCAAGATCTCGGATACAGGCTGCGGCAGAAAGCACAAGCGAAAATCGATCGGCTTTCCTTGGGATATATCGATTCGCATCAACGCGGCGATTTGATTTCGCGTGTCACTAACGATATTGATAATATGACGCAAACTTTGCTGCAGACGCTAAACAATGTACTTTACGCTGTGTTTATGATTTGCGGCGTATTAGGCATGATGTTTTGGCTATCATGGAGCTTAGCATTGCTTTCCCTTGCCGTATTCCCTTTGGGGATGGCTGCTTTGGTAAAGATTTTGAAATTATCAAAGCCGCAGTTCCGCGCACAATGGAAGATGACCGGTGAGGTTTCAACTATCGTCGAGGAGAGCTTTACCGGACATGAGGTAGTTGCAGCTTACGGGCTGGAAAATAATTTTGCCGAAGTTTTTGCAGATTCGAATCAGAAACTCTTCGAATCAGGTTTTAAAGGAAATTTTTATTCACAGCTCGCTATGCCGATTATGGGCTTCATTTCAAATATTTCGTTCATAATCATTGCGGTTTACGGCGGATATCAGGCAGTATCAGGCCGGATTTCGATTGGCGGGATTCAAGCATTTATCCACTATTCACGGCAGTTAAATCAACCAATTTCAACGATTGCACAAGTTGCAAATCTAATCCAATCCGGTGCAGCTTCATCCGAACGGATTTTTGAATTTCTTGATTCGGAAGAAATGGAATCTGAACAGAGCGGCTCAGAAACTTGTACTAGTTCAGATGATTCTGCCGGCAGGACAATAAAACAAAATACCGTCGGCGGTGCGGTAACTTTTGATTGTGTAAACTTCGGATACGAACCTGAGAAACCGATTATCAAGAATCTTTCTTTAAATGTATCTCCTGGGCAGCAGGTGGCAATCGTCGGCCCAACAGGAGCTGGAAAAACCACACTGATTAACCTATTGCTGCGTTTCTATGAAATTGATTCCGGCGAAATTCGCTTGGACGGGATTAGTACCCGTGAGATGACAAAAGATGCACTGCGTTCGAGAATCGGAATCGTACTGCAAGATACCTGGCTTTTCGAAGGTTCGATTCGTGAAAATCTTGCATTCGGCGGTGATAATCCAAGCGAAGCGCAGATTATCGCAGCTGCAAAGGCTACCGGGGTAGATCGGTTAATTCGCCAGCTCCCTGACGGATATGAAACGCTGCTTGACGAAAACGGTACTTCGCTTTCGGCTGGTGAGAAGCAGCTGCTGACGATTGCCCGAGCTTATATTTCCCAGCCGGATATTCTAATTCTTGACGAAGCTACTTCTTCGGTTGATACACGCACTGAAATGCTTGTGCAAAACGCAATGAACCAGCTGCGAATCGGGCGGACGTCATTCATTATTGCGCACCGGCTTTCCACGATTCGCGACGCTGATTTGATTATTGTGATGGTTGACGGCGATGTGGCGGAGCAAGGAAATCATAATTCGCTGCTTGAATTGGGCGGAACTTATGCAAAGCTGTATCAGTCGCAATTTACTGCCGACGGCTCTGGTGCTGAAGCTGATTTTGATTCAGCGGCCAAATGAATTTCTGGTTAGCTTTTCTGCGGTTTGCTCCCCTTGCGGGTTCCGGTTGCAAAATTTGGAAAAAATATTTTGCTTTGCGGCAGTTTCAAGGGGAGCGTATTGCAGATTCAAATATGCGGTATTGACCAGACAATGTATTAATCAGACGTTGTATTTATTAACCGAAGTTGTGCGATAAAGCCGGCTGCGCTGCTGCACAGCTTATCGGTTTTTAAAATTGCCGTCCGAGGCAATTATTTATGCAGAAAAAATACTTTCGCAGCCATTCACATCTTAAATAGCAATTCTTGAAGTTCTGCAGGTGTTTCGACTACTTTCCAGGCAAGATTTCGTTCCGTTTGCGGTGCTTTCCCCCAGCCGACGAGAATCGTCCGTAAATGATGTGCGCCAGCCCCTTCAATATCGTGGATTCGGTCTCCAACCATCACCACGTCATCACGGAATCCGTCGGGAGATAAAAGTGCTTCTGGCTGCAGAATCTCCTTTTGGGTAAAACCTGCAAGCGCACTTTCCACTACAAGTGCTTTTGTAGAGCGTTTATCGTCTTCGCTTGCCCCATAAATTTCAGTGAAATATTGCGACACATCCGTATAATCGCAGACTTCTTTTGCATATTTTGTATTCTTTGAAGTCGCTACTCCAAGTGCGAAGCCGTAACTCTGCAGCTGCGCCAACAGCTCTTTAATTCCAGGAAAAAGCGGAGTTAAAGGCATCTTTTTCAAATAGCGTGTGCGATAGTCTTCCAACCATGCCGCTGTTTCTTCTGGTTTCGCTCCCATGTCTTGAAAGCTCTCGGAGAGCGGCGGACCAAGGTATTTATAAAAACTGTCAATTGGACGCATGATGCCGGTACGTGAATACAGCATCGCCTGCATTGCTTCAGAAACAATCTCCGCTGAGTCAGTGACGGTACCGTCGAGATCAAAAAGAACTGCTTTCAGTGTTTTCATTTATTCACTTTCATTAAAATTTCAGAACACGGTTTCAATCTGCACTCTAGCTGATTCAGAAAACTAAAGCATGTTTTTCTCTCCGGAAAGACGCTGCATATTCCAATACATATCATCAATTTCAGGAAAACTTTAGTTACGCAAACATCGAAATATCCCCTGCGCCTTCGCGCGCTATTTCCACGCTGCCGCCGCTTAAATCCAGTACGGTAGTTGGTGCAGTAGATTCCACGGGAGCATCAACAATAAAATCTAGTACGTAATCCAGCTCGTCTTGCACCAGCCAGCCCTCGCTCATCGGTTCGCTCTTTCCAGGCAGAATCAAAGTGGATGAAAGCAGCGGCTCACCGAGAGCTTCCACAATTGCCTGCGTGATAATATTTTGCGGAATCCGCACGCCGACGGTGGATTTTTTGGGTTCAGCATCATCCGCGGTACTTCTTTTGTACCTTTCAAAATGAAAGTGTAAGGCCCGGGAGTGAGAGATTTAACCATCCGGAAGAATGCATTATCAATAATCACGAGTCTGCCAAGCTGTGCAAAATCATGACAAAGCAACGTAAAATGGTGTTTCGCTCCGACTTTTCGAATTTGGCGAATTCTCTCCAGACCATCTTTATTTCCGACTGAACAGACAATCGCATATCCTGAGTCTGTAGGTACCGCACCAATCTGCCCTGCCCGCAAACGTTCAATAATTTTTTCAATCAAACGCGCCTGCGGATTTTGCGGATGCAGTTCAATATAACGTGCCATTTTCGTATCTCCTTCGCTTCCCCATTTTAGTGGTCCTTATGCCTGCAAGTGTGAAATTTGGCAATACAAGTTAGAAAGTTCGCAATAAGCATGAACTGAAACTTAACTGTGTGCGGAATCCGCCGCCGCGGGCAGCAGCACTTCCTTATTTGCAGTTTTAATCAGTAAACTGGTGGCATGGATGTTTCACAACTCGATTCTGTCTCCCAAACAGCTCTCGCCCAAATCCGCGTGGTCCTTTCGGAAATCGCTCCGGAAATTCCGGAAAATGAGATTCTTCCAGCAGCAAATTTGTTTCAGGATCTCGGATTAGATCTTGTATCAAAGTGGGCGCTCGCCGTCGAATTAGAAAAAATTACCAAAAGCGAATTGCTTGATAAACAAATTACTGCTGCCGTAACCGTCGCCGATTTTATGGGGCTGATTTCCAGCTCCGCGGTAACACAAAAGCTTGCGCAGCAAAATAATCAAATTGCGAACAATACGGATGCGAAGAAAACTCACAGTACAGACGCGAAAATAATGCGCGAAAAAATTCCGGATGCTGCTGATGGCGAAAGCAGTACAAAACTTGCGACTGCTGCAGATTTGGCTGCACTTCTTGGCTGAATGTTCCCAATTCTTAAAATCACAACAATATTGTTCTTTATCACATAGCAAACTGTTAGCCGAAACTTTTAAGATAAAACGTTTCAATGCGAACAGGGCGGGCGGATTTGGAGGAGTACCGCCCGGAGCCCGGAAACATGATTCAGTTACATGCGCCGTTTAACTTAGATTTGCCTGCGCAGCATAATTAAATCCAGAAATTACGCAGCAAAATTTCGGAGTAAACCCGTGTCGGCTTCCAATACGGCCGCATTCGTGAACCGGAGCGAAAATCCGCAGTTCAAACAGGGGTTACACGCTTAATACGCTGCACACTTAATACGCTGTGAAACTGGAGCTGGCTGCTGATATTTATCCGACGCGGTGCAGCCAGCGCACTGGGGCGCCTGCACCTGCATAGCGGAACACTTCCAGCTCATCATCCCACGCCTGTCCGAGAGCTACGTCAAGCAACCGCTTCAGCTCTGCCGCATCACCGTTTGATTGTTCAAGCGCTGCGCGAATCCGATTTTCCGGCACTACCACATTTCCGACGGAATCCGTCTGTGCATAGAAAATTCCCAGCCCTGGCGTGCACGACCAACGCCCGCCGTCAGATACTGGTGTGGATTCTTCGGTTACTTCAAACCGGAGATGTTCCCATCCGCCAAGTGCGGAAGCAATCATTGCTCCGGTACCGACTTCGCCGGTCCATGCCATTTCTCCGCGGTTCATTTGCGGTAATGCCGGCTGTTTTGTCCAGTCGATGTGGACCGGATATCCAAGTACACTCGAAACCGCCCATTCAACATGCGGTTGAACAGCCGGTGTAACCGAGTGGATGAACAAAACTCCACGCGCTGTGTATTGTGTATTCACTGCTGCCTCCTGTTTGAGTGAAATTCCCCGTAACACTCAACAAACTGAGAAAAGCAGTTATCTATAAGATAGCGTGAAAATTCTGCGAATGCATCTTTATCCGGATAATAATTGTTTATATTTCTGCATAACATAATTTTTCACATTATGCAGAAATCTGGTTAGAAACCGCGTTCACGGATTTCACGCAGTGCTTTCTTGCGGTCACTGCGCTGCAAACGGTCGATATAAATATGCCCGTTCAAATGGTCAGTTTCATGCTGAATCAGCCGCGCCCAAATTTCCTCACCCTCAAGCGTCACCTTATTTCCGTCGAGATCCATGCCTTCGCATTTTGCATACCATGCGCGTTCGCACGGATACCAAAGTTCCGGCACGGAAAGGCAGCCTTCGTCGCCGTCTTGATATTCTTCTGCAGACAAATCAACGATTTCCGGGTTTAAAATGTACCCTTTCTTTCCGTCGATATTGTAAGAAAATGCGCGCCAAGACTGGCCGATTTGGTTTGCGGCAAGCCCGGCACGTCCAGGTTCATCCACAGTCTCCATCAAATCATCTACTAATGCCCGAATCCCGGGAGTAATTTCAGTAATCGGGGTGCACACAGTACGCAGAATTGGGTCACCAATAATCCGAATTTCACGATAAGTCATAGGGTTATTCTTTCACAGATTGTAATGTTATGGATATGCGCAAGATTTTTTAAGCTGTTTTAAGTCAATTTGGGATGTTAAAAACTATTTTCCGCTGTATCACGCCTGCACACACGGACTCTTCACAACAGGCGGTTTATCTGACCACGGGAACGAAATCCACTTTTCAGTATCTTTCCATGAGTATTCTGGGTGAATAATCGTCCGCGGCTTTGTGAAGAGCACGACGGAGCGCACATTTGTTTCATACTGCGATAGTAAATCGACGGTCATTTTCAAAGTTCGCCCAGAATCAGCCACATCGTCCACGAGAAGCACATTCTTTCCGCGGATTGAATCAATATCCAGCATTGGGGCGAGGAGCACCGGATCAGGCAGAGTCTCATGTACATCCGTATAGAATTCGATATTCACTGCGTCGGAAAGTTTCACACCAAGCGCATACGTGAGCGCGCCTGCAAGTACAAGACCGCCGCGGGCGATAGCGACAACAATATCCGGTTTGAAATCAGAATCGACAATATTTTGTGCAAGTTCACGAGAAGCATCTCCGAACATTTCCCAAGTGAGGATCTCTTTATCTGCAACTTTCGAATTATCCGTAAAATAAGCCATAGTTCATCTTAACCTGCCGGAATTAAGAATCATATGAGCAACGTACCTTGTCTGGTTAATTTATCGAGATATCCATCTCCGAGAGAGATATTCGGCGTGACGTTATGAAATATCTGTTTGGCGCTGATATATTGGCGCCAATATATCAATACTGAAATAACCGCCCCTACACTTCACGAACACGCACTGCCATTTTTCAAGCGGTAATCCGCTCCGTTTGCAACGCCTGAAATTCCCGGTACGCCAAACTTGCTTTTCCCTCCCGAAGGTGTTGCAGAAGTTATGCAGGCTGAAACCTGATCGCAGATTTTAACGTAACTGGTGGCAAAATGCTTGCAGGCTTACGTAACTGATGGCAAAATGCGCGGTTTTGATTTCCGACGGGAAAGCCGTCGTTCCGGTAAGCCAGTAACCAGCATAAACGCAAGTACTTTCGACGGTAATAATCGCAGCACACGTTCTTGCCACCACTTACGTAAAATTTTCCGCTTCCCGCCACCAGTTACGTAGTGAAATGAGTTCTTGCCACCAGTTACGTAACGTAAACATGATGGCACTGCATGTTAGGCAGTGAAATAAGTTCCTGCCAAGATACAGATGAGCTTTCGCCAGCTTATTAAATAAACCAGATACAATTCTCATAATTTCGACGACAGCAGGCGATGTCCGCAGTAACGCGGCAACAAACCAAAAAACACACGCCAACTTAAAACACTCCAACTAAACCCGGCTAGCAATCCGAAACAGAAATTGAACACAAACTACGATAAAACCATCACATGACCACGCAGCGCCGCCAAAAACACTCTCCACAAAACAATACCTACGGACTAAGCTTCATTTAGTTTTTCATTGCGGTAGTGCGGGAAAGCGGCAGTCTTTTAGGTTCCTTGCCTTTATTGCGCTGCATACTTAACTTTTCCTTAAGTTCTGCACATGGAGCGAAACAACGTAGTTATAAAGCCGGATTATCTCCGATACGCTCTACCGCGGCTGGACAGAAAATCACATCCTCACTGCGCCCAACTACTGGCTCTACACCCGCAGCACTGCCCGCCGCGCCATCGAATCCTTCATTGATACCACACACCGCCATAAGCAACGATTTTTGGCACTTAGCCCACACTTTTGCTACTTAACCCTGGTTACGCCGTCGCGTGATTATGCAAAAAGCCAAGCTCAAGGCTTGGCTTCTGTATTGCAGCTCCCGCGGTTGGATTCGAACCAACGACCGTCCGATATACGGCTTTTGCCTGATGTGGGCTATTTAGCGCCAGTGATTGAGCTGGATAGCAGGCGCGTCGCATGATGAATAAATGGAAATAATTAGCGATTTTTTAAGCCATTTACGCGCGGGCGGTGCGTCAAATGCCACGATTAAAACCCGCCGATATTATCTGAATAGAATCTCGCAAAGCGTGGATTTACTCACTGCAACGGTGCAGGATTTAGAGAGATTTATGAGTGCGCACGACTGGGCTAATGAGACGGCGCGCTCTGTACGCTCCACACTGACAACTTTTTACGCTTGGCTTTATGACACTGAGCAGATTGCGGATAATCCTGCTGCTAAATTGCCGACTATACGCGAAAAACCGGCGCGCCCGCACCCGCTGCCGGAATCTGAATATGTGAAGCTTTTGCAGATTATTCCCGATAGGTGGCGATTAGCGGTGCGTCTTGCTGGTGAAGCGGGGCTTAGACGCGCCGAGATAGCGCGCGTAAGCCGTAATGATATTTTCCAAGACCTGCTTGGGTGGACAATTCTAGTACACGGAAAAGGTGGAAAAGAGCGAGTAGTGCCGTTAAACGATTCTTTAGCGCTTGAATTGCGTGTACATTTCCGCCGTAATTTCTGGCTCTATCCTGCACGATCTTCAAGCGGGCATATTACCGAGGATTATCTCGCAAAGCGGGTACGCGCATATCTTCCACCTCAGTGGTCTATGCACTCACTAAGGCACAGATTTGCTACTATCGCTTATGCGAATACTTACGATATTCGTGCAGTGCAAGAACTGCTTGGGCACTCGAATTTGAATACCACACAGCGCTATGTAGCGCTACAAAACGACCGATTGCGAGCAGTGGCTATCAGCGCTGCTGCTGCCTAGTCCTTATTCCATGATCTTCCGCGTCCGGGGCGGGCGGATTGCCATTTGTCGATGGTTTCGGGTAGCCAGCCGTATTTGACGGCTTTACCTTCCCCTAAAATCGCATCTGGCTCTGGTAACCGCCCGTCTGCTTGGTATTTCCTAATGCTTGAATAGGCGATGCCGATTCGCACAGCAAAGCCGTGTAAAGTCAAATAATGTGTAGGCATTATTTATACTGCTTTCTAATAGCTTGCACTAGCGCATACGCCCCAAGGCTTAGCGCTACTGCTCCACCGATTAGCTTTACTGGAGCAGGCATATCGACAAATACCACTGTCAGGCCGAGAGCTAAAGCGAAATAGCTTTCTAACGTTTTCATAATGTCCATGTTGCACTTAGGCGGGCCTCCCCTTAGACTGTTGTCTAAGGGGAAACCCGTTTGTTGTTACTTCTTCTTGTCGGACTTGAGCACTTCAATCAGCTTTGCGACTCCTGCAAGAGTCGCGCCAAGTCCGGCAAGTATTTCGCCTAAGTATTCCACATTTTCACCTCCTTTCGTTTACATAAATAATAATACCTACTCACTAGACACGTATCAAATGAGTAGGTATTACTGCTTGCATGAGATAAATCACTTTTACGTGAGGAAATCAAACTTTTTAAATTCTCCTTAATGTCTTTGAATTCCCTATCGTGAGAATCGAGCCGTTTTACTAGCTCTTTTCTTAAAATAATTGAAAATTCTCTTTCGCTTTCTATATAGTTTTCTAGTCGGTCTATTTGTTCTTTTAAGTCTCCCGCGTAACTTCCGACTTTGATCGCGGTTCTATCAGTATTTTTCTTGATCGTTATTAGCTGTGGTATCACGGCAAGTACTGCTGCTATTCCAGCGAAACCGCCTAAATCTCTGACAATATAAATAAAATCACTCATACTTTTTTATTCTCCAGTGTTTAAAGCGTGCTTGCCCGTGGTCGTGCGCGGTGTTTGTTTAAAATTCCCATTAGCTAAATCATAGAAGCCTGCCGATGCTAGACCATGCATGAAGCCTTGCGCGCTTGTTTGTAGCCATAGCGAGAGCGGAATATTGCTGATCTGTTCACTATAAGTTGTTATGAGCGTGACAAGGGCGAACAATACGCCAACAATAACGGCTGATAGTTGGCTGGCTCTGCCAGATATTCCGAGAGTTTTCAACCACTGCACAGTGGCGGTAATAGCTGGAATAGTCAATAAGACTTGCGATAATTCTAGACTCATTTTTTCACACCCCTAGAATCTCATTGACGCGCGCTTGCACTGCTTCATAATTCGCTCCCAAGGCTTGCCTGCGCTCAGCGCCGTTGCCGTATTTACCAGCGAGCACTTCACGCGCCAGCGCGTCTATGTTTGGTGTTGGTTTTCCGCTTAGAATCTCATTCACGCGCGCTTGCACGGCTTGATAATTCGCCCCGAGCGCCGATTTACGCTGCTCCCCGTTGCCGTATTTCCCGGCGATAACGGCGCGGGCTGCTTGCTCGATATCAAAAGCTTGTGGCGCGGGCGCGGTGGGGTTTTGTCCAGTCAGGATTTGGTTTGCGCGGGTGTCTAGCCACGCAAGATATCTCTCCCATATTCCCGGGCAGGAAGTATTAACAAATTTTTGTGAGGGTATAAGGGCAGATTACCGTAGGTTTTACGTAAATCTGCGATTAGTTCCGCTACGGTTTCGCGGTCTTGGATACTACAGCGGGGTTACATTCGATTCCGATACCGCGAGGGTTGGACAAGTCGCGGGCGTGCCATGCGCGGTTGTCAGGGTCTACGATACACGCTACACGTCCGGCTTCTGCAACGTAGTGTGCGCTGGTGCTGCCGTTTTCCCGGCAAAGATAGTTGATTACGCCTTGGAATGTGGCACCGGCTGCAGGGTCTCCCCAATGATGTATGGTGATGTGATTAGGCGCTCCTTGGGGCGTCCTTTCCAAAAATTCGGGGAAGAATGTTTTGTAATGTATGCATAGCTCATCCTAATTTTTTCCTTTCCTATGTGTGTTTTTATGAGAATTGTGTGACACCTTCTATAGTGAGAGTTATCGAGCCGACTACGCGGGTGTTTGAGGATTGCGCCATATACCCGAGTCCTAGTTCTTGTCCTGCTTCGAGTTGTAGGTACCAAGACCCTTGCAATGTGACGTAGTCCCATGTTTGCGCGCCCGTGATTTCGCAATCCGTACGCTGGGAATTATTGATATATAGAGAGACTCCGATACCCTGATTTTTATAAGAGTTATAGAATTTTCCGCTAGCGCTTACGCGGTACCAGCCGGTTTTCTGGATGCGGATATTACGCCCTTGATTAAGCGAAACACCTGTGAGAGTTGATATTGGTGAAAGCCCGCTGGTTTGATACCAGCTGCTAGTGTAGAATCCCGATATTTCGCTGCTGCGCTTGAAAGAGCCGAAAACACCTGCGGTTCCCGAGCGGAGAGGTGCTACGATTTTACTTATTTCGTCATCGGCTGCTGCTAGTGCTTCGTTAAGTTTTTCGGAAGTTAGTACTTCGCCATCTTGGAATTTGTACATTAATATTTCTCCTTGTGGTTGATGAAGTCGAGTTTGCAGGTGGTTTTGCGCGGTGTGATTTCGTAGCTGATTCGCTGTACGTGCGCGAGGTTCGTGGTGTTGCGGTAGTGGATTAGTACCGGGTCGAGAATTTCTATAGCGAGCAGTGGATGCAGTTCAGGCTGTTCTTCTGAGTCGTTTATGAGTGTGAATTCTGCTTGCTTCACGGACTGACTAGACACATATTGGCTAAGTAGGCTTGCAAGATAGTTGGTTAGGGCGCTGGTCGATACTGCACATGTTTCAATTGACAGTTTGTTCTCACCGTAGTTTTGTTTGAGTGTCTGGTTTTCGACTCGTGCCGTCTTGGTGATGGATTTCCATTCGCCGGTTTCGTCTTTAATAGCGTCGTTGTTGGTAGCTTCAAGATTTGAGATTACCGAGCTGGTATCGTGTTCGGCGTCTATTTGCACGGGGTAAACTGTGGCGATTGATGTTATTTTGTTCTGGACGTCAGATACGCAAAGTTTTGGCATGTGTTCGGGGGTGTCGGTGAAGACGAGTTTTCCGGCTCGGTTTGCGTACCATGAAGCGCCGACGGTGGCGCAATATATATCTAGATAATCCGTTAGGCTGGATTCTTTGACGATTGAGCCGATTAGCGGGGTGCGTCCAGACTTTGGCGCGCTAATGGAATAGTAGTAGTTGTCTTTTAGTAGCTCGTTGATGACTTGTGTCCAGGTTGCGCCAACTTCTCGCGTGTTTTGGTATTTATTCACGGCTGAGAGTTTTGAGAGTATGTCGGCACACTGAAATTTCATTGTGTAGGTGCCGTCTTTCGCTGGCGTGATTTTCGATGATTGGATTATTCCGGTGTAGAGCGGGCGACGAGCAGCAGCGTCTATGAGTTTTATTTCTACTCCGCGCACTAGATTCGATACCGCTGGGATCAGCGCGTTATAAGCGGTAAAGCTTAGTGTGCCGATGTCGGCTTTTGAGGTGAATCCGTTGAATTCTACGCCGCGCGAGACGCTAATTGACGTGCCGGGGCCGATGATATTTTGCCAGGCTTTCAAGTTTACCTCAGCAGCGAGGGCTGCGGTGCCAAGCACTGACGTGCCAAGTATGAAGCCGTTAGTTGGCTTGGAAGTACTGGCAAGCTTGAATGAGCCGAGGACGGCTTTACCAAGCACAGCGCTTTGATATTCTTGGCGGGGTAGATATGCGAGCAGAGCAAAGCGTTTACTTGCATAGAATGAGTCTAGCGATTGCACTGCGATTGATATTTGCGTGCCGTTGGTTGCTTCGATGTTGATTGTTACCGGCTCTAGCGGGTTGATTTTGAAGTCATGAGATTTTACTGTTTTGGTTAATGTAACTATTTGATTTTGTACTGATACCGGCGCGGTTTGCCCACTAGATAGATTGATAGAAACACTTATTGTCCATTGTTTGCTTGGGTCAAGATTTTCAAGCTGCGCGTGGAAAACGTCTTCTAGCATTGTGTAGCCGTTTAGCTGCTCGTAGCGTGCGAGTGTGCTGATTTCGTCTTCATAGATGCGTGTACTGTATGGCATTTTATCGGCGTCCTCCCGCGTTTTCGTAGTCTTTTATTGCTTGCACTACTTGCCTGCCGATTTCAGGCGATGGCGCTAGCGCATGAATATATATTTGATAAATGACTTGTCTACCGCCTCGGTTTGACGTGCCGAGGTCACGCGCGAGCTGCCCGATAGTGACAGAGCCGGAAAGACTATCAGTAAAATCACTCAGTGAGCGGCGGGCTTGTGCGTATTTGTCTTCAAGCCCGTCAATGAATCCACCGATTACTAAACGTCCGCTACCGCGTAATATTTTTGCATCTTTTTTAGCAGGGCCTTTCCATTCTGGGAGCCAGTCGGTAAGCGCGGAAAGGCTATTTTTACGGTGTTCCACATCGATTTGATTCCATCGAGGAAGCCTTGAATCACGTTTTTACCGGCGTTTAATAGTAGTGAGCCGAGATTTCCTAGAGCGTTAAGAATTTTTGATGGAATAGAGCGCATGAAGCTGACTACTGAGTTAAAGCCGTTGCGTATCCCGTTACCGATATTTGCCACTATCTGCACGAAAAGACTGGGAAGAGTGCGGAACCAGTTAACAATGCCAGAAAATCCTGTTTTAATCGAGTTCCAAGCGTTGAGAATAGCTGTGCGAAAGTTTTCATTTGTGTTCCACAGCGTTATAACTACTCCGACAAGAGCGGTTATAGCGGTGATGATAATCCCGATTGGAGATGCTTTTTGAGCTAGGTTCAAAGCTTTTTGCGCTAGCGTCATTCCCTCGGTCGAGGTTTTCCAAGCGTCAGTTCCAATCTTGATAAGATTGATTACAGCACTGGCTGATTGTACTATTTTCATGGCTTGGCTGAAGGCTTTCCATGCTGCAACACCAGATGTGATTCCTGCGGCGAGTGGTAAAAGCACGCTAGAATTATTTGATATCCAGCCCACTAGCGAAGTTATAGCGGGTATCAGCACGGAAATGATTGTGCTGCCAATGTTTTGTAAGGCTGGTAGCCAGTTAGCTTGAAAGTTGCCTGCTAGTTCTTTGATTTTCGGTATCGCATTATCTGAAAGCCATGCGAAGAATTTTTGCATGATAGGCATTAGATTTGCGTCGAAATAGTCAACTACGCGCGAGACGATTGGCAAAAGCAGCTTCCCGAGCGTTGCTGCCATGTTAGTTAGTTTTGCTTTCACTACTTGCGCTTTATGTGCGAGCGTGTCGTTTTCTGCAGCGAATTTACCGTGAAAATCACTTGTTTGCTGCATGATTAGAGATAGGGTCGCCACCTGCTGAGCTTCTGTTGATAGGCTTCCGCCGACTTTGTGGAAACCTAACGCTGCCGCCTGTGCGTCTATCGTTGCTTGGGTCAGGCTTACACCGTAGCGCTCTATCGGGTCGCGCTCGCCTTTCAAGGCTGAAGACAGTGCTTGGACTGCTTCAGCGGTCGAGCCTCCAAACCCTGCTGCAAGGTCTGCACCAAGCTTTATTAGCTGGTCTGTTTTTCCTGCTATCTGGTCTATCGCGGTACCGCCGTTTTTCAGTTGTGTACCAAGCAGGGTGGCGAGTTCGTTATAAGAGTTCGCCGATAGTCCCACGGCACTCGAAGCTTTTCTTGAATAGGTTTCAACCGTTGTAGCGTATTGTTTGAATACGTCTTTGACTGCTCCGGTGGATTGTTCGAGGTCTGCTGCTGCTTTTACTGCTACACCGCCTAAAGCTGCACTGGCGGTAGCAGCATATTGTGCGATGCTGAGCATGTGCGTTCCAAGGTGTTTTACCCCGCTGGTTAGCTTGGTGATTCCGGTAGTATCGCCGAGTTTGCGCATTGCGCGCTGAAAATGTTGAATATCAGCTTTTACATGAACTTTTACGGTAGAACGACTAGCCATGTATCCTCCTAACGGTGTTTCATAATGTTTGATATTTCTTGCATTTGCTCGAAAATCGCATCTAATTCGCGATAATTCATAGACCAGAATTCAAAAGGCGTGTATTTTAGGCTGCAGGCGACTGCTCCGAAGAGTCGGTAGAGTCGCTTTGGAATTTTCCCCGCACCTGCCGAAGAATCTCGTAAACTTCTGCTGGACGATCTGGCGCGTGTTTCTGAGCAGCTGCGAAGATTTCTGTTACTTCGTCAAGCGTCATCGCTTCAATTGTTGGCTGATTTGCATGAATTCCTAGGCGGTCAAGCGCGATAGACGCTAACGCGGAAAACATCGGGCCAAACTGTAAATTCGTGACATTATCAATCTGGATGCCAAAATTAGCTTCCAGCTTGGCAATTTCTACCATCGTGAGAGTATTTAGAAACTCTTCTTGTACTGAGTCGTTAATCTGATTTTCGTCCATGACTAAAATCCTTTCTTTATACTGTTTCTAGGCCGTTTGCGTGGGCTATTTGCATTAATGATTCTTGAAGTGTTTTAACAATCTCGTTTTGTGATTGGTCGAGTGCTCGGAACATAAACTGATTGGGCTGGATATTGTGAGCGTGCCAACCGAAATGGATTACTGGAGCGTAATATGCGCTGCGCCCGCCAATAGTGACGTCTGCACGGTCTATGCGGGCGCGGGCGCGGATTGATTTACGCAAATATTTATCACGTACTGGCACAGTGGCGCGGATTTTGCGGGCAAGTAGTTGCGATGCAGGACGGAAACCCGCACGTAAATCTTTAGCTGCTACCCCGAAATCATTTAACGCTTTTAATGTTGCCTGAATATCGTCAATTTCTATTGTTGCACCAGCTCCGCCTATTCCGCCGCTTGTCGCCCATGTGCTCATACTTCGCTTGTTACTTTCTGAAATGTTACGATATCGAATTCGACTTCTGTTGTTGAGCCCTCAGATTTTGCTTCAGCGCTGACAGTTGGGCGAAGCTTCGGGAAATTCAAAGTACCTTGATAGGCTGGATTATCAGTCGATAGCTCGATATTTCCGGACGGGATAAGCTTGAATTGCACGTTTTTCCGTCCTGGATTATCGAAAAGTACTTGATGAAGCGAGGTGGCTTGCAAGGATTGCAGGAAAGCGATTTTGAGTTTTTGCTTGGCTGAGGATTCATCAGCGAAAGTTTGAATATCTTTGTCTGCTTCTTCTTCTGATAGTTCCCAAGAGCTGATTTCGGCCATGTATTCTTGCGAGTCAAGCTTGAAAGATAGTGAAGCGCCGGTAAGGCGCGCTATTGCTGCCATTTTTTCTTCTCCTTAAAGGTTTGTGCGAGATGTAATAGTGATTCTTGTGGCGGGGACTGTGCCTCCGCTTGAGTTATCGGTTAGCACGAAATAAGGCTGCACATCATCAACATTGCCCACGCCAGTGCTGATGATTACGGTAATGATTGCGTCGGTGAGCTGGTCAAGAAACGCTGTAGCTGCCGGGGTTGATTGTTTTGCCGAGCCGGTGGCCGTAATCTCCCATATGGTATCGAGGCTGCCGAATGCTTTGCCTTGCGTGGCGTTAGAAAGCTCAATGTAAGCAATAAAAGCAGCCGGGTTTTGTGGCGGGCTTGGGTAGACGCTTATTGCTTGACCTTCTACCTCCGTTAAATTCGTTAAAGCCGTATAGATTTCCGTTCTGTTTTGATAGATACTCACGCGAATCCACCTTCCACGAACGGGGCTAGCATAGGGTATGCGCCTTTCATTGGGTCACGAGCTAGCCTCACGGCTCCGCCGTCGCCGAAAGGTGAGTAGACACCTCCGGGAGCTTGGCTTGCTGTGTGTAAATCGCGGGCGACGGTTAAGCAAGCTGCCAGCTGCACAGTTTCCGGTACTTCCGAGCTTCCGACAAAGCGCGAGACAAGCTCTATAGCCTGATTACCGATAGTTTTCGCGCTCTCTAGTCGTAGCGTTGTGGCAGAGCCAATTTCATTGAAAAGCGCGTTTCCTACTTGCTCTTTCGTAACAGTAATCATTCGATATCGGTTCCAGCGAATTTGACTGGTACGATACCTGCAGACTGTACTTCGTGTGCTGCATAACCGTAGACCGTGTAAACGTTAGTTAAGTTTGTGTCGTCGCGCTCATCTGATAGGCGGATAGGTGCGTTTGGCGCTTCGTGTACTACGATTGCTTCACTTGAATACCCGAGGAAATGCCCTGCACCTGCTTCAGCCGGGAGCCGCACGATTTGCAGGCCTTCGATTTCACCCTTACGCGAGGAAATCGAAAGATAGCCAACTTTATCGGTAGGTGCGCCGGTAAGCTGGAAAGCTTTTTATCCTCACCCAAAGTTGTCAAATAGGCGAAGACGTCAGCAGAAACAGCGATTCCGGTGAACGGCCAGAGTACTTCATCATCAAAATGATCAATAATCTCTAAGGTGAGTGAGAGAATCTCATCGACGGTCAGCGTGGTCGCGGTCAGAGTTGAATCAATGCTTGTGCTCTTTAGATTATTTGTAATCGTATCGACAAGTACACTGCGGGTTTCGGATTCGATGGCGGTAGCGTACTGGATTCCTTGTGCTTTCCAGATAGTCGAAAGGTAGGTTGCTGAAGCACGGTCAATTGCTTGGCGTGATAGTGGCGCATAACCGCCGAAAGTCTTGACTTTAACATTTCCGCTATCGAGAGTTATCTTGCCGTGTACAAGAGTGTCACCCTCTTTTTCTTGTTCTGCTATTTGAATCGTATTGGTTCCGATAATCGGATAATCAAAGCTCATCCCCTCGCGCGGCAGGTCGGCTGCGTGGGTGAAAATGTTTGTGACCGGCTGCTTTGCCTGCATGAGTTTTAATTCCCGGTCAAACCATCCCGGCTTTACCGTGAGGTTATTAACCAGTGTAGCGTCATCAGCGAAATCGCGGGCGTTGAGCTTGTTAGCTGCATAGGCTTTCATGAAATCGCCTGCAGAGCGGAATTGCGCAAGCGGGTGGGAATTGTCTCCGCTTGTGTTTTCTTTGATCGCAGTCAGTTCGCGAGAGATTTCGCTGATAGACGTGCGTAACTCATCAATATCAGCAATAGTTTTAGTACTCATAGCATTGTCCTTTTCTTGGTTGGTTCTAATTTCTTGAATATTGGTTTCACGATAGGCTGGGAAACTCACGAGAGATACTTCTAAAAGCTCGCCAGCTGTTTGTGTAAAAACTGTTTTACCGTCGCGTTCTTCTTGCTTTGCGGGTTTGCACTGGTTAAAGCCGACTGAAAGGCCTGTTAGTGCACCATCGAGCAGCAGTGTGCGTGCGTCTCTTCCTGCTGCGGTATCAGAGATTCGCGCGGTGATATACAGACCGTCTTCTTCGTTCCGACAGTCGGTGATAAGCCCGATTGTTTCAGCATGTTCAAGCCTAAGTTTCACTCCCTGTGGTACGGGCGAAAGTGAGCCGCGCTCGAACTGCTCAAATACTCCACCGCCAATATTGTCGATTGTTTCCCACGGGACAGCTAGCGCGTCAAATTCCCAACCTTTAGCTCCGTTCGTTTCACGTATCTCAAGATTATTTATTTGCCGGTTGCGGGTCTTCATCAGATTTTTCTCCGTTCTTTTCAGGTTCTGGCATTGGCTGTAATCCTTCTATTTTGCGGACTTCATCAACGGTTAGAAATCCTGAATTAATCGCGATTTGATGTGCTTCATAGCGGGTTTTAGTATCGGCTCGTAATAGGCCATCAAGATTGAATCTCACACGCTGCCCGCGCGGTGCAAGAGCGGTCAAAGCGTCTTCAATTTCGGAAAGATAAGTCATCAACGTTTGACGCGCGAATTGCTGGTTTTCGCTTTCCACGTTCGAGTAAGTATCTGAACTTCCGTCTACTGCGGCGAGTAGCATTTTCGCTGGTATTCCAAACATTCGCGCGATTTTAGTTACAGCGTCTTTTTGCGAATCCAAATATTGGAGCTCTGCAGGGGTGAAAAGTAGCTTTTTATAGGTCAAGCCTGAGCCCATGACAGCGATCCCGTTTTGATATTGCAAATCTCGGTTAGCTTGCTCTTTATATTCTTTTGCTTGAGCTTTTGAAAGCGTCTGGTCAGTAGTCAAAATGCCTGTGGGTGTGCCTGATTTACGTGTCCATTGTGAGGCGTAATCTTGCGTCTCCAAAGCGCCGGACAATATTCCAGAGCAGGCTTCTAGGGGTGAGAGTCCAAGGGGTTCGCCTGGAACATGCGTCAGTCTAAGGTGCATAATCTCCGACGCTTTTAACTTGCGTCCGTCTAGCGCGTATTCGCGATAACCGTTTTGATTCATCATAACGCCTACACGCAACGGGTTAAGCACATCTAGCGTGACTATCTCGCCGCTAGGATTACGGATAATTTTCCAGTACGCATTACCGCGCTGCGCGAGACTTGAAACCGTTTCGGCTGTAAATTGTCCAAAACTATTACACAAAAACGATGGACGGCGCAGCCAAAGCGGGATATCACTTTCAGTAAGCTGCACACCAGAGCGCCAGACATCAATAGAGAGCTGCCGGGTTGAGGTTTCAAGGATTTGTAGCGAGCGGTAAACCGCGTCTAGTGCGCGATAGTCACGCGAAGCGTCTTGACGTGATGGAATTTTCGGCACGAATTCCGAGCTAGTTGATGTGACTGGCTCGGTGGTCTCGGCGCGGGTGATTAGTCCGAGGTGTTCTAGTGCTCGTTCAAATTTCATACCTTGAGAATAAAACGTACACTAGCCGATAGCCTAGGTTTTGACCGGTTTTGTATTAATTTTGTATTAAATCTTTTACATTTTTCAAAATAGCTGGAATATCGGCTTGGCGAGGATGCGCGCTGCGCCATCTTGTGCTATAGCAAGTGCCCGCAAAGCGTCGATATTACCCGCTGAATTACGAGCATCGAAAAGCTGCGCGCGGGCTGTTTGCTTCAATACCGCGCAGTTTATAGCATCAATCACCACGGAAGCACCGTCATGTTCAATATTTCCGGTTGCGATCCGGTCAAGCAGGGTCTGGCAAGCGGTAGCGTATTCACCGAAACTGATTTGCTGTGAATGAATAGTTTGCTGTTCTAGCTTTTGCGAGATAGTACGGTTAGCGCCAGTATCATCATGCAAGATTTCACGGTAACCGCGCCGCTCTAGCTTTTCGAGTGCGTCTGGTAGCCAGTCTGTCCCCTCTCTGGTCGCTACCAAATGCACGCAAGGATTATGCGTATCTTTGGCGAGCCATGCTGCATAGATAGTCGCAGCCGACGAGTCGAGTGCGCAATCCCAAGCAATAACCGTTTCAGGCGGGTCAGGTAGCACACGCTCTGCTGGAGCGGTATCAGGGTCATAATTCCATCTCAAAGAATCCCACAAAGCAAGATTAATAATCGTTTCAGTAGTTTGCGTCTCTAAATTCAGGAAAGACCTACGCCATTCACCAAGTGGCATATCTTTACCAAGTTCACGCATACGCCGCGCGGTTTGTGTATACCCAATAGCAGGATGAAAAGAGAGTGTCTCATCAGAGTAAGGATCTTGCTCAGCAAGCGCGGTATCTGCGCTCCACTCGAAATAAAACCGCCTAGATTCGGGATTAGTGACCGCTGCACGGCCAAGATCTAGATTATGATTCATATAAGTCGAATTCGCTGTACCTTTGGTCGAAGCACGGAAAATCTGACTAAAAGGCACAGTCAAAAAAGTTGGTTTAATCGCCGTCTCAAGTAAAACGCCATCTTCAAGAGCGAAAACCCATTCTTCGTCAATAGTTGCGAAATTCATGTGATCACCGTGCAGCGCATCAGGCTTTGGCGTGAAAGGAACAATAGAGCCGTTTTGCGGAAGATAAATCGCGGTTTCACCACCTTTACCCCTGTTTATTTTCCACTCATCACCGCGCCGGCCCTTATCAAGATGCAGGTTATTAATCAACGCACGCCAGCGCTTGCCAGCGTCTTTACCGGTTTGCGCAGTCATCGCGGAAATCCAGTCTTTGAACATTATCACGCCTGCTGTATGCATGGCCTCAATCAAATCAGACTTACCCGCTTGACGCGGAACAGTCACATCACCCTCTTTATAATAAAGCTCGCCAGGGTGTTCCGGATCTAGCTCCCACGCTACATTAGCCACATATTGCTGCCAGGGCATGAGTTTATGCCCACGCACAACTTCCGAGATAGCCCCAACGACATGACCGAGAGTTGGACGCGCCGGGTTTCGATGCGTGTAATATTTAGGCGCGCCCGGCTTAATCATAGGTTGGCTCATACTCTTCACTACCATCTTCAGGGTTTTTAACCGCCTGCTCAGTCATACACTCAATCAACTGGCGTAGAGTATCGTAAGAATCAGCACTATTCTCACGCGGCGGTTCTGGCATTTCCGCAAGTCCCTCATAAAGCTGCTTCACTAAATTAGAAGTCGCCACAGTAATTTTATATTCTTGCAAGCCTTGATCTACCGCACGCGCAATCGAGATCAGAACATTCCCCTTAGCCTTGTAAACTCCTGAAAGCAAACCAGAAGCATCAAGTTCAGAAAGTAAAGCGATAACCGTTTCCTCATTCTCACCAATAGACGATTCTCTTTTAGGTGGTTCAAAAAGAACGGCCTGCTTTTCTAATTTTTTTCTGGCATTGCGTGTTCACTTCCATCCAAATAATACCTTTTCAGGCTGTTCTCACCCCGTTTTCCTACGTTTCGGGGGAAATCTCTACCAGGGGGCGGAGAGTAGATCGGGGGTGGGGTCAGAAAAACGCGCTTCACCCTCAAGGCGCCGAGCTGCTTTAATTCCACGGTTACCGGCCTTAATGTTGCACACCCTATGCTCTGGACGAAGATTAGCAAGCTCATCACTACCACCCTTACTCAATGGCAGCTGATGCCCAAGGCTAAAGCTCATCGGGTCAGGATACGAAACATTCAAATCAATTACATGCCCACACTTTGCACACCGCGACCCGTAAGTAGAAAGCACTAGCAGCTTCATCTTCCTGGCTCTATCCCCACTCAAGTACCGCCCACTCATTGAGCTAACTCTATCTCCATCACGATGGCATTCACATCCTGCTGAATCTCGCCAATACTATTAATCAGCTTAAAAGCTTTATTCTGTATCGGTGTGTGAGCACACAAACAGCGTAACTGCTTTAACACGCTCAGCATTTCCATTTGCTTTGCCCTTATAACACTTCCCCGCAAGCTCACTGGTCGTCCAAGCCGGTCTTGCTTAAGCCGTCGCTTCAAAATTTCTAAATCATGCTCATGCATTTAACAGCCTCTTTCTTCTCAATACTTCAAGTGCTAAAGCACCGCCCGTAAGCCCGGTTTCTGCTTGTATCTTGCTAGTATTCTTTTCCGCCTTAATCTTTTCTTCTCGCTCACGCTCGATTCGCGAAACTTCTACTCTTGCCATTTTTTCCTCAAAAGATTCTTTATCAGGGCGAGGCACCATAGTGCCTCCCCTTATAAGGGAGATAAGGCTAGAAACCATGTCCGCATGATTTGACCTGCGAAAACATTTACGCTTCTTTTCAAAATCAGCAATCCGCGTCCGTGTCTTAGACTCATGATCAAACCGCTTCCCCGCAAAACCTCTTTCGCGCGCATAATAATCTCAACAAGCTTGCGCTTCACAACACGAAAGAAAGAAGGCGCAGGCTTACCCTCTTGAATCCCGCCACGCACCCACGTAATCAACCCAAGCTCTTCCAAAGTCTGCAGAGCCTTGCGTGTATGCCGCTCCGAATAGCCAGATACAATAGAAAGCTGCCAAGCCGTGCTGATTCCCTCAGCAGAACCAGAAGGCAAAATGTCACCGAAAGCATTAAGAACACTCCGGCAATGCCGCATCTTCGCACCAGCTAGCGCCCCCCAACCCGATAAGGCTAGAGAACGCAAAAGACTTTTAAGCGACCACGCAGCTGACGGCTTAGACCCCATCTTCATTACCCCTCACCGCGATATAAGTCAGCCCACCGGAAGCCAAAGCAACAAAACTCGCCAAAAGCACAATCAAGACCCACTCAGCACAATTCAGATAAGCACCAACAATAATCCCAAGCGAAAAAGTTAAAAAAGCGATAAAACCAATAAACGATAATAGAAACCAATTAAACTTATATCCACGCATGATCTTTAGCTCCTAGAATTCTTTTCATGGGTATTTACGAAATCATCTCCACCGCCATAGCTGTAATCTCTGGAACTATCGCAATAATCGCGGTACGCCAAGCGCATAAAGCCAACACAATCGCGCAGCACGGGAATGAAATCGCTCTCGTCGCGAGCGAGACCAGTAAGGGCGCTAACGAAATAGCACGCGAGGCAAACACGCTCTCGCTGCGTGCACTCAGTTTCACCGAAGATGAGTCCTGCTATTTTTGGCAATTCGAATTCGAACGCGAGAAAGGACTCTTGAGTGTCGTTAACTACTCGCACCTTCCGGCCCTGAACGTCACCATTTTTGTCACAGTAAAAGGTTTCAAAATACGACGGTTTGAAAACCAAGAATTCACCGCAGGCGAGATAAGACAATTCGAGATAGTAGAACTTGCGCAAGATTGTATCGACGCAAGAGCGCGAAGCTTTGAAATGGCTAAACTTCATGTCTTTCAGCTTGACGAGCCGAGCGAAGTCATCTTCCTTCTCGCTTGGGAAAGCCCGTCCGGTAGTAAGCACGCCACTCATTTCACCAAGAAAATCCGCTAACTCACCAAGCTGAGTACTACTAAGCATAGATTTCACTTTGTCTCCGCTTCCGGTAGATACACACCAATAGACCTAAGCAAGCGAATATCACTAACCGTCCACCGCCTAGCCCCACACATTTTTGAATTAAGCGTCGATGGAGCCATAACCAACAACTCAGCAAGCTCTTTAGACGAAAGACCAGACTCAAGCTTGAAACACCGCACCCTATGCGTAACCCGCCGCGAAAACTCATCCATCACGCATCATCCTTTCCACTAAGCGGCGGTAAATCCACACCAAGAGCCGCTAACTTCCGCAAATCCCGCAAAGTCCAACGCCGCGAACCATTCATTTTTGAAGTTACAGAGGCTAAAGAAAGCGATAACAAATTGCCTAAAGTTGCATAATCAAGATTTTCTTCAGTCTTGTATCTTTCAATGGAATTTCGTATTCGTTTACTAAAATCGTCCATACGCTCATTATGGATACATTTTGTATCGATTGCAAGTAATAATATTTCCAGAGTGTTACTTTGACTTCACATTAATAGATAACCTATACATTTTGTGTAGGTTGGTATATATTTTAGATATGAATAATTTAGCTAGGAAAATTGAGCAGTCGCCATTGTATGATTTTCAGGCGATTATTAATGAAAATATTAAAGTGCTCATGGTGCGCTTCGGCTTCAATCAAAGAAAATTAGCAGATGCTATCGGTGTGACACCAGCAGCCGTGTCGCATTATCTCAATTCACGTCGCGAGTGGGGTTTAGTTGACCTTGCGAAAGTTGCATCTATTTTCGGTATTACGCCTTGGGATTTGGTTACGCCGTCGCGTGATTATGAAAAAGCCAAGCTCAAGGCTTGGCTTCTGTATTGCAGCTCCCGCGGTTGGATTCGAACCAACGACCGTCCGATTAACAGTCGGATGCTCTGCCACTGAGCTACGCGGGATTGACTCAATTACTTTAGCAAATTTTCACCCAAGGTCAAATTTCGGAAACGGAAAAATAGCTGTTTGTGCGTATCGCCACAGATAACAGTGTAAATCATGCCGGCACTATTCCTGATTCGTTGAAAAATCCGTCCCAAATCCGCGCTTCTTCCCGCTATGAAATCTCTAACAAAACAAACAGTGGCTTCACCAGCAAAGCAGATATCTCGATACTGCGGATATTTCACACAGAAAATTCTTAGCACAGAAACTTTGGACAGAGATTTTGGCAGGAATAAGCTAAATCGAAACAGAATCCTGATGCACAAATAATCAAAATTAAACGCGGATTCAAATCAGAATCAGTATCCGAACAAATCACAACCCAACGGCTTGGCGCAGCTCGCCCTCAAATGAAATCATCGCTTCATAATCCGCAACTTCAGGCGTCGAGTCAGTAAGAACCTGCGTGAATAGTGACCCGTCGGCATTACGGCGGACCTGCCCGCGTACAACCACACCAGAAGGCAGGATATCGGAAAGCTGATAGACCAAAGAATACTCGATTCGCTCGCGCACCGCAGTAACGAAAAGTTCGTTATAGTTTTCACTCAACTGCAGCACAACCTCAGGCAGCTGCGGATCAACGAAAACCAAACACAACCGCAAATCTTGCCCGCTCCATCGCCCATTCAGCAAATCCGACCATTCAATCGCTTCACGCACACCGTCGTTACTGAAAATCTCAAACCGGTCCGGATATGCACGCAACAAGCCTTTTACCTCTCCGGCAGCGTCGAGGTAATCCGTCTCTGCAAGCATTTTATTAGCGCGACGAACATTCGCAGATTTATCGTCGCGAAACTTATTCTTCAATCTACCAAACACAAACCAAATCCTTACCTGTATTTAAAATCTTTACATTACATTCATAAAATTCACATTCCGCCGACGGAATCGCGGTTTACAACCAATTACACAACTAGATTATTTCCAGTAATTTATATTATTTTCAGTAATTGCGTATTCCGCACAATGAACCAGAATTATCTGCGACGCATGTGATTCCTGCTTTTGTGCACGCATATTTGCACCGGCAAAATAGCCAAGGGTTGCCAAAAGTATTCCAAGTACGACGGCGATAATTAAATTTCGTTTCTGGGCTTTCCGCAGGCGCTCCTGATCTTCAGCAGACAAACCAGATTTTGTTTTCCCGGATTCAACTAATTCATCTAACTGCACGCTGGTTTCAAGGTCTTGCTGCATGCTAATTTCAGGGTCTTGCTGCATGCTGTTTTTCAGATTTTGCGGATTTATTTCAGATTCATTCATAACGTTTACTCTAGCAAATAGGGAGACTCTGCAAATGGAAAATTGATTAAAGACTCATCGGAATTGACTGAAAAACTACGCGGCAATCTGAAAGCATTTAACATTGCCGCTTTATTAAATTCATAACAATCATAATGCCACTAATTAAAAAGAGATGGAGCAAAGTTAAATGCTCCATCTCTTTAATTTAATGTGCACGGGAACTTATTCAAGAATTAAACACTTGAATTCTTGTTATTAGTACTGGTTAGCCCTGATTTAGGCTTCCCGGGCGTTTCTCGATTGTTCTCAGTGTTTCTAGTCTTCCCGGCGTTTAGTCTTCGCGGCGTTTGCGCGCTCCGAAAACTGAGAGCACACCAGCCAAACCAAGACCAGCCGCACCAAGCAAACCAGCCCGCGAATCCGCACCAGTTTGCGGCAACTTCTCAACCTCCGCCGAAGAAACACCACCATTATCAAGCACCGGCACAATCGGCTGACCCAGACCCACGGTATCCGCACTATCCGCACTATCCGCACCATCAGCACTATCAGCACTATCAGCGGAAAGACCAAAATCTCTCACACCCGCAATCTCCGGATACTCAAGCAACATCCCCGCAAACACCGAACCCGTCTCAGTTACCGGAAGCGTTGAAGCCACACCCGGCCGATCCGCAGTATCAGCACCACTCACCGGAACACCAAAATCAGACAAACCATCCAACTCCGGATACTCAAGCAACATCCCCGCAAACACCGAACCCGTCTCAGTTACCGGAAGCGTTGAAGCCACACCCGGCCGATCCGCAGTATCAGCACCACTCACCGGAACACCAAAATCAGACAAACCATCCAACTCCGGATACTCAAGCACACCCGTAAACGACGAACCAGATTCAGTTTCCGGAAGCGCTGAAGCCACACCCGGCCGATCCGCAGTATCAGCACCACTCACCGGAACACCAAAATCAGACAAACCATCCAACTCCGGATACTCAAGCACACCTGTAAAAGAAGAACCAGTTTCAGTTTCCGGAAGCGTTGAAGCCACACCCGGCCGATCCGCAGTATCAGCACCACTCACCGGAACACCAAAATCAGACAAACCATCCAACTCCGGATACTCAAGCACACCCGTAAACGACGAACCAGATTCACCCTCAGGCAACACAGACGCCACACCCGGCCGATCCGCAGTATCAGCACCACTCACCGGAACACCAAAATCAGACAAACCATCCAACTCCGGATACTCAAGCACACCCGTAAACGACGAACCAGATTCACCCTCAGGCAACACAGACGCCACACCCGGCCGATCCGCAGTATCAGCACCACTCACCGGAAAACCAAAATCAGACAAACCATCCAACTCCGGATACTCAAGCACACCCGTAAACGACGAACCAGATTCACCCTCAGGCAACACAGACGCCACACCCGGCCGATCCGCAGTATCAGCACCACTCACCGGAACACCAAAATCAGACAAACCCGCAAGCTCTGAAACTTCTGGATAATCAACACCCGTAAACGACGAACCAGATTCACCCTCAGGCAACACAGACGCCGCACCCGGAACATCAGACACAATAATGTCACTAGTCCCGCCATCACCAGTCACAAACGAACCACCATCGGCAAGATCATTAATATTAGTTTCTTCTTCCGGATGCCCCAAACCCAACGGATTCAAATCATCTAAATCAGATAAATCAGCAGCATCAGTTTCATCAACATGACCAACAACAATATTACTGCCATCTACCACCGGATTAGCATTACCAATCACCGTAACAGAATTAACTTCATCTTCTTCAGAATCCTTAACGTTATCGAACACAGCTTCAGCCGGAGTCCCGTTATAACCAGTCGTATCCGACAAATCATCTAAATCAGTCGGCAAACCCGCACTACCATCAAAAGAACTCAAAACCCGATCAACATCACCCACCGGATTCACATTACCAATAACAGTAACAGCACCAGACTCAGAACCAGACTTCTCAATATCCTCGAAAGTAGCTTCAGCCGGAGTCCCGTTATAACCAGTCGTATCCGACAAATCATCTAAATCAGTCGGCAAACCCGCACTACCATCAAAAGAACTCAAAACCCGATCAACATCACCCACCGGATTCACATTACCAATAACAGTAACAGCACCAGACTCAGAACCAGACTTCTCAATATCCTCGAAAGTAGCTTCAGCCGGAGTCCCGTTATAACCAGTCGTATCCGACAAATCATCTAAATCAGTCGGCAAACCCGCACTACCATCAAAAGAACTCAAAACCCGATCAACATCACCCACCGGATTCACATTACCAATAACAGTAACAGCACCAGACTCAGAACCAGACTTCTCAATATCCTCGAAAGTAGCTTCAGCCGGAGTCCCGTTATAACCAGTCGTATCCGACAAATCATCTAAATCAGTCGGCAAATTCTCGCTCTTGTCAGTCTTTTTGTCCGAAGCAACCTTATCAACACTAACTTGCACAGATTCACTTCCATGCGGGTAAGTAATGTTAACCATCGCATTACCTACAGTATCCCCGGTAACCTGTATATCCGTGTCTGGAAAGTTAAGCAGTACGTTTTGCGGATTAGCTTTCTTGACTGCGTCAATAATTCGCGCCTTATCTGATTTACTCAAATCGCCCGAATTCAGTACAACTACTTTCTCAGTCTCATCTGGCGTTGCAATGGTTGCTGGGGCAACAATCACCGTCCCAGGAATCTTAACACCATTAACTCCACCAGCCTGATAACCAGCATCATCACTAACTTTCACCCGCACACCATAATGCTTCGGAGAACCAGACTTCTTCGCCTGTTCTTTCACATCTTCTAGTGAAAGCTCCTTGCCCGGGTTTTGCGGATCAATAAACTTAAACTCAGCCTGCTGCTGCAGCTTGTTTTTCGGTGTCACATTATCCGTAACATCAATCTTATTCTTCGCAAACTGTGTATCAAGTGAATCAACCGTCGCTATAGACACATCTGCCAACCCGAGAGCCTTTTGCGTTTCCTCAACCTTCACGATAGGTTCACGAACATCAACACCCTGAATAGTAAAAGTAAATTTACCTGCAAGATTCATTAACTGACTCTTCATTTCATAAGGACGAATTACTATATCACCTTTATAAACAGCACCATTCACAAGCTTGAGAACAGTACCATCTTCAGTAGTAACCGTCTGCGATATCGTTGAAAAATTTCTTCCGTTCTTATCCGTCCCAACTACTGAATCATAATTCCTATTGGTGAATCCTTGTGCCGCATGATACACCACATCAATAGCCTCACCACGATCATTTTGATACTCATTTGTACCAATACCAGAATAAGATGACCACTTTTTCTGCACTTTGAAAATATCACGTCCGTAATAAGTTTCCCCAGACCCGCTCGTCGGTACAGCTTTGACTCGCTTCATCACCTCACCCATATTAAGATTGAAAGGAGTATTGAAATCATAGTAATACGTGTAAGAACCATCCTCATTTTTCTTAAACCCAGGATCAGTTCCCCTACCAGACAGCGGACCAACAGGACTACTGTTAAGATAAATACCTTCATCCCACTCTAAAGTGTAATCATCAACATTGACGAAATTCTTTTAGTACTATCTTTTCGTGATGGCGGAAGCTCTTCACCCACTGTAGTACTGGAATCTGTTTGTCTTTTTGCGCGTTTTTTCGGTGTGGCGCTATCAGGTGTGCTATCAGATTTCGGTGCAGCACTAGTATCAGCAGCAGTGGTGGTGTTTGGTGTGTTTTCGAGCGAGTTTGCAACGATGTTGATTGATTCTTCTGTCAGCACTGAATTAGAATCATCAACCGCGTTAGCCGAACCTGCCGGTATCCCCAAAGCAAACAAGCTGCTAACCATTGCAGACTTGATCCCAAACTTTGAATACTTCGGACCAACTACAACCTTATGACGCGCCCGACCCAACGCATCTTTCCCATCACTACTCTTACCAAACATGAAAAACAACTCCTAAGTATTAATGCTTACTCACGCCCAAACCCCTCACCACAAAAGACAAGCGGGTATCCAAGGCACGCAAACATCAATCTACTACCCCCCCGCACGTTTTCCACCCAAAAACACGACACAAAACCAACCAAAAATAATTGAAAATACAACCACCACCAGCACAAACACCAACACCCACCACACCCCACACCACACAAAACATGACAAACACCACACAACACGAAGAAAAACAGAAACCAGCAAACCCGCAACCAACAGCAAGACCCAACTCTTCCCTCCACGCAACCAGCAGCAAGAACTCAGTTTCATCACATAGCCAGTGACAAAACTCAGATTCTTTACATAACTAGTAGCAAGAACTCAGTTTCATCACGTAACTAGTGGCAAGACGTAAAAAGTTACGCAACTAGTGGCAAAAAATAATCCCCAATCACGTAACTGATGGCAAGAACTCGGGCTGGGATTATCACCGGCGGAAGAGTTTGTATTTATGCTGGTCACAGGCTTACAGAAACGACGGCACTCCCGTCGTTACCTTAAGACCACCCGTTTTGCCACCAGGTACGTCACCATACAGGGCATTTTGCCACCAGTTACGTATGCTCCCGAAAACTTTGCCACCAGCTACGTAACCCCACACCCATTACGCCACCGCTTACGTGCGCTCACGGGAATTTTTTGTAAGAATGCGGGGACTTCCATCACTTAAGTAAGCTCGCAATGATTACGCCCAGTTACGCCGCTTTGCCTCAAAATCAGCAGCACAAAGCCCATTAGCCCCAAGCACAACACGCCCGCATAAGCAGTAAATTTCAGTTATTAATCCAACCGCGGCAGAGCCCGGAAAATAAAAACATCAAATCCGCCGCTTAACCCCAACGTAAAATCCGCAAATCTGCTTTCGATCACAAACGGTTAATTTGCAAAATTTCTAAACATATCGCTGAATAAAAATAACACCAGTTCTCATCTGAAAAATATCCCTGCCGACTGTTTTATCAGTTCAGCAGGATATTTTAGGGATATTTTTCAGTGCCCCCGGCAGGACTTGAACCCGCGACCAAAGAATTATGAGTTCCCTGCTCTAACCATCTGAGCTACAGGGGCAATAACATCACGCAATACGGAATTGCGAAACACCTCTATCAAGGATAACTGCAGAAACGAAATTTTCCGAATCGAAACAAAAACAAATCCGAATCGAAGCAAAAAATCAAAGTCGAAGCAAAATCAAGACGCGGATAAAACTAAAACTAAAACTAAAACTAAATCAAAGCAAACCCAAAAACCAGACCTAAACTCAAAACCCAAAAACCAGACCTAAACTCAAAATCAAACCCAATTAAAAACGAAAACACCAATTTCAGTCCGCCTCAGAAAACATCCGCCGGCGCTCTTCAAGCTGCATCAAAATCGCAAAAGTTCCTCCCGCCGCGGATCGTCTTCCGGAAGCCGATTCAAATCCGCACGAACTTCCACAATTTGCCGTACCAAACCTTGCCGAATTAGCGCCATCATCACCCCGCGCACATAAGCCCAAAGATGGTCACTGCGATTTTCTCGAATCGGTTCCACACTCAACTGAGTTACTGCCGAACGCACCGGTTCAAAAGCCTGCGCAGTAATCTGCCCGACAAACCATCTCGCTGCACGCAGCTCACCCTGCTCTTCGCTATATCCTTGCGCAATCAGACTCTCATAATACGCGGTAAAAGCCGGAATTCCGCCCACAAGCATAATCGCATCATGCACCGAGCGATAAATTGGTGTGGTGAACACCTGCCCGGAAAGCTCACCGGCATTAGCTAAACTTGCCAGACGCGGCAGCTGCAGCATTATTTGCAGCACCGAGTGCTCAATCCGCTCCACCGGATCAGTAATTTCACCAAGCAAACGCAGCACAGTCTCAACCGGCACAATATCTGCGCCATCTTCACCATTTGCAGTGATTTCCGGAACACCGCGCCCACCAGTCTGCAGCAAAGTCTGCACTTCCGCCTGTACGGTTTCCACAGCTAACCCAAGCCACCCAGCCAGCCGAACTGCATATTCTTCACGCAGCACGTTGTCTTTAATATTTATAATGACGGGAATACAAGCCCGCATTGCCGCAACCCGGCCCTCGGCACTATTCAACGCGTACTGCCCAACTAAATTCCGCAGTACAAATTCAAAAAGCGGCCGGCGCTTTGCAATCATCTCACGCAGAGCTTGCGCCCCCAACGTATGCCAGATATCTGCCGGATCAAGATTATTCGGTGCAACAGCAACGAAAGTTTGCGCACCGAAACTTGAATCCTGCTTAAAAGCGCGCATCGCAGCCTTTTTACCAGCGCTATCGCCGTCGAAAGTAAAAATCACTTCCCCGCCGAAACCATGACCGTTTTGCAGAATCACGCCGGAAGCTGGCGCATTCGAGTCGCCAATCAACCGCCGGGCAATCTTTGCATGTTCATCCCCAAATGCAGTCCCGCAGGTAGCTACCGCATTCGTGATTCCGCTGAGATGCGCAGCCATCACATCAGTATACCCCTCCACAATCACTATTTTCCGTTCGGCAGAAATAGTTTTCTTTGCCAAATTTAGCCCGTAAAGCACTTGCGATTTCTTGTAAATTAAAGTCTCCGGAGTATTAAGATATTTTGGCCCGTCTTCATCTTCATCCAGCTTGCGCGCACCAAAACCAATCGGTTCCCCAGTGATTGAAAAAATCGGCCACATCACACGGCCGCGAAAACGGTCATATACCCCACGGCTTCCGCTCGAAACCAAACCAGAAGCCAATATTTCTTTCTCCGTAAATCCTTTCCGCCGCAGCTCTTTCAACAGTGCGTCCCACGAATTTGGAGAATAACCGATTTGAAAATACGTAATCGCATCCGGATGAAACCCGCGGTGATTCAGAAAATCCCTTGCCGCAGTTCCATCATCAGCAGCCAACTGTGCCTGGAAAAAATCTACGGCAATCCGATGTGCATCAATTAATCTGCCGCGAGTAACCTCACTCTTATTTTCGCTGCGTCCTGTTCCCTCTTCATACTCAATCTGCACACCTGTTTTTCGTGCAAGAAACTCAACTGCTTCACCGAAACCAATCGTCTCTAACTCTTCGATGAATTTGAAAACGTCTCCGCCTGCTCCGCAGCCAAAGCAGTACCATAATCCAGAGTGCACGCTCACACTGAAAGACGGTGTTTTTTCACCATGAATCGGGCAAAGACCTTTCAATGCTCCGGTACCAGCAGGTTTCAAGGCAACATATTCACCTATTATTTCGTCAATGCGGGCACGCTCGCGCACCTCATCAATCACTGACTGCTTAATCTTCCCTGCCATTGTTTAATTCACCACAATCTTTATCGCAACTCACGCACTGCCGAAACATGAATCAGAAGACGAACCGAAAACCTTTCCCGAAAGTTCTTTTTCAGCTGCCCTGCCCCTGCATTCTTGCATTTAATTCCGAAACAGAGCAGCCGCAAAACAATCAATTCCGCAGCATTCCGCAATAACGTGCATGCCATAAGCGCGCCGACTGATCCGTAAGCGAAGCAATCTGATCTATTACCACGCGCTGCTGCCCGTTCTCATCTTCTGCACGGTGCCAAAAATCAAGAAACACCGGTTCGAGCCGATCTGCAGGAGCTTCAGATATTACGTCGTATAAATCAAAAAGAATCGTCCGCTGATCATAGTAGACAGGTTCACTTTCACGCGGCCCCATCACGAAATACACTGCCAAACCCTTTAATAGCAATATTTCATAATTGGTGTCTTCTGGAACCACCACACTTGCATGATAACGTGTGAGCGAATCGTCACCAAACTCATCCGTCGTCGCTTGGGTAACTTCAAAAACGAAACGGCCGATTAAATCTGAAGTAAAATCCTTTAGCTGTGCTAAATCCCGGCCCGAACCGCTAAAACTTTGCGGCCAAGTATTCATTTGACTGATTCGGTTAAAAGCCGCAGATAGTTTTTCGGCGTCGCATCCTTGATACCAATCAATCGTCACCGCAATGATTTCATCCCGCAGCCGCGTCATATAACGTGCATCAAGCATTTCGGCAAGATTTGCCGTCTTTAATGAATGGTGAACTATTGCATCTTCAACATCATGAACCGAGTATGCGATATCGTCGGAAAGATCCATAATCTGTGCTTCAATGCAGCGTGTACTTCCGCGATTGAAATGTGCCCAGTTGAAGACCGCAAAATCATCATCATATGCACCAAACTTTTTCGCATCACTCCCCTGCGGTCCCGCACCGCGTTTCCACGGATACTTCAGCACCGCATCAAGTGCAGCGCGAGTGAGATTCAAACCGACGGGATTGCCTTGTGAATCAAAGCGTTTTTGTTCAAGTTTCGAAAGCACCCGCAGTGTTTGCGCATTTCCTTCAAACCCGCCGTAACTGCGGGCAAGTTCATCAAGTGCATATTCCCCATTATGCCCAAACGGCGGATGCCCGATATCGTGTGCAAGACATGCCGTCTCAACAATATCCGGATTCGCACCAAGATTTTTCGCAAGGGAACGCCCAATTTGCGCCACTTCAAGGGAATGTGTCAGGCGGGTGCGAATAAAATCGTCTTGTTCCGGACCAAGCACTTGAGTTTTTGCCCCAAGCCGGCGCAGTGCCGATGAATGCAGAACTCGCGCCCGATCACGTTCAAAATCTGTGCGGGAGACATTTTTCCGTCCCTCATCCACAAAACGCTGCTGATCTTCTGCTGTGTAATTATCTAGATACCCCATAAACGCCTACCATCCGAATTCTTCAGCCAAATAACGCTGATTAACATTAAGTTTCCCTCTTCAACTCTCCGCTTTCTAAAAGCCGGCGTATTCCACGAATCTTTTACAACTGCAGCTATCCAATATCGGCAGGATGCAAAGAGATTACCCGCCGCTAATTCCAAGCTCTGCTTCTTGAATTTTAGCGCGCTGCGCAGAATTAAGTGTGTGGCTCTCAAGCCAATTCTCTGGCAGATGCGGCCGTTTAGGATTCCCAGCCCGCCCACGCGGCCCATGCGCGGCTTTCGGGTATTCTTGGTCAAGATCAAGCACTCCCAAACGCTCCTGCAGCTCTGCGAGTGTAGATACTAAGCCGAGTGCTTGACGTTGTTCACCGCCAACTGCGAACCCGCGCAGATACCATGCCAGATGTTTGCGCATCTCACGTAAAGCACGATGCTCATCACCGTTAAAATGCGCGATTGAAAGTTCTGCATGTTTTACAATCACAGCAGCTACTTCAGCTAAACTCGGCTGATAACGGGCATCACTGCCATGGAAAGCTGCTGCTAAATCGTAAAAAATCCATGGGCGCCCCTGGCATCCGCGGCCAATCACTACGCCGTCTGCACCAGTTTGCGCAAGCATCGCTTTCGCATCTTTTACCTCAAAAATATCTCCATTCCCAAATACCGGAATCTCAGATTCGTTCCGCAAAATTGAGATTGCGTCCCATTGTGCAAATCCGGAATAGTGCTGCGCAGTTGTGCGGGCATGCAGCGTTAATGCGGCAATCCCTGCTGCATGGGCAATCTTTGCGGCATCGCGATATGTTTCATGCTCAGCATCGATACCAATCCGAATTTTTGCCGTCACCGGAACAGCCGTAATTCGCCCTGCTTTTTCGCTTGCCTTTCGTGCTGCCAGTACCGCATTTTCAACGACCGCTTGAAATAAATCATGTTTCCACGGGAGTGCTGATCCGCCGCCTTTGCGGGTAACTTTTGGAACAGGACAGCCGAAGTTTAAATCAATATGATCTGCCAGATTTTCCCGTACAAGAATTTCGACGGCTGCACCTGCCACTTTCGGCTGTACCCCATAAAGCTGTACCGAACGCACCGGATCACCTAAATCCGGTTTCACCATATTCATCGTTTCTGGAATCCGCTCTACCAGTGCACGAGTGGTGATCATTTCGCAAGTATAGAGACCGGCAGGCGCACGAGTACCGTCAGTGTGCGGGAGCGTTAAATCTACGCCTGCAGCTTTTCCTCCAGCTTCCGCAAATTCCCGGCAAAGCTGCCGAAAAGGCGGATTAGTTACCCCGGCCATCGGCGCTAGTACTATCGGGGTCGCCAGCGAAATACCGCCAATTTGTGTCATGAATCTCCGTCGTTATCGATACTTATAGATATCTGTGAATAGCGTCGTTTAGATATTTCAATAATCGTTATCCGCATCCGCATCCGCATTAAGTAAACCCGCATTAAGTAAATCTGCATTAATTAAGCAGCCGCTGCTGTTTCTAAGCCAAACTTACGGCAAGATTTGCTTCACGAAATTGCGAATCGAAAACTCTGCTCTGAAAATAACGACGGCTGCTGAGCTTTGCCCAAAATACTTACGGACACCGCTGCCAGACAGCCGCCGCTATCAAGAAATCGTTTAACAGCCTACCAGTTTCCCTGCAAGATAGGATTCAACTTCGGCAATCGGAATCCGCACTTGTTCCATCGTGTCACGATCACGGACGGTGACGGCGTGATCTGTAAGCGAATCAAAATCAACCGTGATGCAGAACGGAGTGCCGATTTCATCTTGCCGGCGGTAACGGCGTCCAACTGCACCGGCGTCGTCGAAGTCGATATTCCAATTCTGACGCAGCTTTGCTGCGAGTTCACGTGCCAACGGGGAAAGATTTTCGGAACGCGAAAGCGGGAGCACTGCTGCTTTTACCGGCGCCAGGCGTGGATCAAGCTTCAGCACAACGCGTTTATCTACACCGCCTTTAGTGTTCGGAGCTTCATCTTCACAGTATGCTTCAACTAAAAATGCCATCATGGAGCGGGTTAACCCGGCGGAAGGTTCAATCACATACGGGATGTAACGTTCACCAGTTGCCTGTGCAAAGTATTCGAGTTTCCTGCCTGAAGCTGCAGAGTGTGAAGAAAGATCAAAATCGGTTCGGTTTGCAATTCCTTCCAGCTCACCAAATTCAGAGTTCTGGAAACCAAAACGGTATTCGATATCGACGGTCCGCTTCGAATAGTGGGAAAGCTTTTCTTGCGGATGTTCATAAATGCGCAGATTATCACGGCTAATACCAAGATCTTCGTACCATGCCAAACGCGCATCAATCCATTTTTGATGCCATTGTTCATCTTCGCCGGGCTGAACAAAGAATTCAATTTCCATCTGCTCAAATTCGCGGGTCCGGAAAATAAAATTACCAGGCGTAATCTCGTTCCGGAATGATTTCCCAACCTGCCCAATTCCGAACGGCGGTTTCTTCCGTGAGGTGGTAAGCACGTTCAGGAAGTTGATGAAAATACCTTGCGCCGTTTCCGGACGCAGATAGTGCAGTCCGGCTTCGTCGTCAACAGGGCCGAGGAAAGTCTTTAACAAGCCTGAAAACGGTTTAGATTCAGTCCATTGCCCGCGATTGCCGCAGTTCGGGCAGGGTACTTGCGCTAAATCTACTTCTGCTTCGGAAATTTCTTTTTGGCAGCATATTCTTCGATGAGCTGATCTTCACGCAGCCGTTTATGGCATGCGGTACATTCCGTGAGCGGATCAGAGAACGTGGAAACATGCCCGGAAGCCACCCAAACATCACGCGGGAGGATAACGGAGGAATCAAGCCCAACCATGTCTTCACGCGCAGTCACGTTTGTCCGCCACCATTGACGTTTAATATTTTCTTTCAGCTCGACTCCGAGCGGGCCGTAATCCCATGCCGAGCGAGTACCGCCGTAAATCTCACCGCACGGAAACACAAATCCGCGGCGCTTTGCAAGCGAAATAACGTTATCAAGACGGGATGGGGCTGGCTTGCCCATAGTTGTACTCCTCTTAACTGTCGCGTCAGATACGGCATCCAGCTTTGAATGAATCCATTTGCCGCAAAACGCAAAGATTTTCCGCTACTGGCTGTAGCAGTTTATTTCACCTCTCATTCTACGAAAGAGGATTGACTTTTCCGAAGTTTCTACTGGGATCGAACAATTATTGCCAGTAGAGATACATCACAAAGCATTCAAAAGGTGTAATCGTGTTGAAATATACCCAACCCTATTCGAGAATGGTTCTCATGAAGAATAATTTTTCCCGACTCATCGCAGTAACAATTGCAGCCGCTTACGCCCTAGGTGCTTGCAGCACCACAAACAGCAGCACAAAATCAGGTGACGATGCTGAAAAACTTAATGTGACTACCTCTTTCTATCCGCTCACCTACCTTGTAAAAGAAATCGGCGGTAAGCACGTCGAGATTACCGATCTCACTCCGCCAACCGGTTCCGCACATGACGCCGAAATTTCTCCCGCACAAATTGCAAAAATGGAGAAATCAGATGCAGTGTTTTATCTTGCAAATCTTTCTGCAGCAATTGATAAGGCAGTAGAAAACACCGCTGTGAAAAACGCGGTGAATATCGGCGATAGCGTGAACCTGATTAAACAGACTGATATTGCCGCTTTCTCTGAATCACTGCCGGCAGTGGATACAGATTCAGACGACAGCCGCGAACATGACGATCACGATCACGGCAATCACGACGGCAACGATCACGAAGATGCAGACAATCATAATCACGATGGTCATGAAGATGATCATGACCGCGATATTAGCCACGAAGATGACCTGAAATATGATCACGAAAATAAGCGCACACAAGATCATAAACATACAGATCTGCACGATGACCATCACGAAGGTGAGACGCATACCGGCCATGATCACGCTGATCACGACGATGCCGATCACAATCATAATGATGACGACGATGCTCACGAACACAATCACGGAATTTATGATCCGCACTTCTGGACAGATCCGACCCGTCTCGCTCTCGCAGCTCCGGTAATCGCAAAACTCTCGCGAAAATCGACAGCGCCAATAAGTCCGTATACGAAGAAAATGCAACGGCTGCAGCTGATAAACTAAACAGAATCGCAAACGAATTCAAGAACACCCTTTCAGCAAAACAATGCCGCACAAACGCTTTCGTCGTTACACATCTGGCATACGGCTATCTCGCAGCACAGAACAATTTGCGTCAGATTGGTATCGCCAGCTTCGACCCGGATATTGAACCTTCACCGGCCCGGATTAACCAGATTAAGCAAGCTGCTGAAAAATACAATATTGATACTATTTTCGCGACTTCAGATGCAGAAAAAACCGTAGCGAATGCTGTTGCGAACGAAACCGGAACAAAAGTTGAAATCCTTGACCCAGCAGCAACACAACGCGATTCCGAAAAGGATTACATCGAAGTGATGACGGAAAACTTCAAACTGCTCCAAGAGTCCCTCGGCTGCAAATAATTTTCCGGCAAATCAAAATCCCAAACCTTTTCCGGCAACGAATAATACGAAAATGAATTTTCACTGGAAATTCAGCAAAAACTGATATCTTTTAAAAAATCGGTGTGTTGTTTCTTTAACATCTAAAGCACAGCACACCGATTCCGCTATCGATTCCGCTATCCCGAGATTTGAATTCGTTTCGAAAGTTCTGCTATCCCGCACAGATTTACCCGCAAATACAGTTTCACACAGATAACCGCAGACAGCTGCAGATAACCGCAGATAACGCAACCGAAAAGTAAAGTTAAATTATGGCTTCAGATAAACAAATCAAACCGCTTTTACAGGCGCAGAACCTCTGTATTGCAATCGATTCCACCGAAATTCTGCACCGCCTGAATTTTTCAATCTCCAGCGGACAATTCCTGGCTATTCGCGGCGCAAACGGATCAGGGAAAACCACACTGCTGCGTGCAATCTTGAATATGCTTCCAGTAAGCTCTGGAAAACTTGAAATATTTGGGAAAAATGCGGCGCAGCTGAACTCACATGACTGGAAAAAATCGGGTATTCACCGCAGTACGTAACCGCAGCTTCAGCTGTGCCGGCTACCGCGCTCGAAACAGTCGCTTCCGGATTGCTTTTCGGAAACCATCTCTGGAAACCCCGTGATTGGAAAGCCCGCACAATGTTCGCTCTCGAACAAGTTGGACTTGCCTATCGCGCTCACGAATCTTTCCAAACTTTTTCCGGCGGGCAGCAGCAGCGCATTTTAATCGCCCGCGCAATAGTACGGCAGCCGCAGCTGCTGATTCTCGACGAACCATTCGCCGGAGTCGATACCGAATCACGAAATAAAATTGTGGAAATCCTCGCAAAAATGCGTGAAAACAACACTACTGTGATTGCTGTGCTCCACGATATCTATGATTTGGAACCGCTTATTGACACCACATTCTACTTAAAAAACGGAAATATCGAAAAAATTACCGAAACTAAATTCGATCCGATTGTTTGCACGGATAAAACTACCGGGCAAGTTTAAAAAGCTCTCTGTGATAAGCCTCCAAGCAAATACACTTTTCAATATAGACGGAAATCAGAGCACACCTTTCCGGAAAGATTTATCGCCCGGATTAAACTCGCAAATAAACAGAATAGAAAATAAAGGATGCAACGTAATGCTTGCCGAAATGTTTTCCTCAGCACTAATGCAGCGTGCACTAATTATCTCACTGCTGGTTGGTATTTCCGCACCAATTATTGGCACATACCTTGTACAGCGCGGATTAACACTGCTTGGCGACGGTATCGGACACATTGCTTTGACCGGTGTAGCTCTTGGCTGGCTGGCGGGAAATGCTGCCGGTGCGGCAGATAAAGAATCATGGGCTGTGCCGGGAGCGGTTTTCGCGTCGGTTCTGGGAGCATTAATAATCGAATGGATGCGCGAACGCGGAAAAGCATCAGGAGAAGTTGCGTTAGCATTAATTTTTTATGGCGGTATTGCCGGCGGCGTACTTTTAATCGGAATTGCCGGCGGGTCTACTACCAATCTCAACGGCTATCTTTTCGGTTCAATTTCAACAGTTTCGCTGAAAGATATTTGGTTAACAGTATTCCTGACGATTTTTATTCTCCTCACCGGTTTCGGATTAAAGACGGCGCTGTTTACTCTTTGCCATGATCCGCAATATGCCCGTGCAGCCGGATTACCGGTACGGATGCTTTCAATCCTGATTTCAGTAACGGCTGCCTTAACTGTTTCCGTTGCAATGCGGGTAGTCGGCGTACTGCTTGTATCAGCGTTAATGATTATCCCGATCGCTGCTGCGCAAACATTCACAAAATCTTTTAGAAGTACAATGTTTGCCGGAATCTTATTTGGCGCTGCCGTGAGCGTAACCGGGCTAAGTATCACATATTTCAAGCCGTGGGCGCCTGGTGCAACAATCGTGATTCTTGCACTTGCCGGATACTTAATCTTCGCGGTCTGCACTCCGATTATTCGACACATCCGGCAGCGTTTTCATCCGCATCGCATATCAAACGAAATTACACGGTAAAATGAACATTATCGAAATTGTACCAGAGCGGATAAACACAAACTTTCGGCATACTTTATCGCGGTAAGCCCAGTTTTTAGAAATGAGACGATTTGAATGCAGAGAATGACAAGGCAGCGCGCTTCGATTATCGAATTAATGCGAAACAATAATGGTTTCCTCTCTGCGCAAGATGTTTTTGAACAGCTTCGCGATTCCGGAAACGAAGTGGGGCTGGCAACCGTTTACCGCAATTTACAGGCGATGGCGGAGAATCATACCGTAGATGTCCTGCGCCCAGGAGACACAGATACACAACTTTTTCGGTATTGCGCCGAAGATGCACATCATCACCATCTGGTCTGCCGCTGCTGCGGGAAAACCGTAGACTTAGTGGGAAACGAGTTTGAAGATTGGGCAAATGAAACTGCCGCCAAGTACGGCTTTACGCGCGTGTCTCATTCCTTGGAATTGTACGGTCAATGCAAAGAGTGTGTCAATCATGATTCGCGTGCCGACCATAAGTGTTAGTGCAAAAATTCCGTATCCAAATATATTTTCCGGTGCTGCCAGCCGAAAATAAATTCCGCAAAACACAGCAGCTTTCAAATATAACTTCTATAACTTCCGATACAGCAGAAAAGAGGAAAATCATGCATGATTTCGTACTGCGGCTCCCAATCAAACTGAGTCAATTCTTAAAACTTGCAAACTTGGCAGAAAACGGCGCACATGCGAAAGAACTGATTCATAGTGAGTTTGTGCAAGTGAATGGTGAAGTTGAAACTCGTGCGGCGCACCCGCTGAATCATGGAGATAAAGTTACGATTTACGACGGCAGGAATAATCCGGTAACACTTCGTGTGGTATCGGAGTAATCACCAAATTATTCCGTGAATTGAAGCTGCTTCCGGGAGTTTAGCTAACTAAATCTTCTTGCGATATTTGTCCGTCGAAATTCATTTATTTTCGACTGTATCTAATTTAATTTCGATGCTTATTTTTTGTAATAAAGAATATTATTATAAATATTATTGATACACTGCCAAGCACTATTGCAGATGAAAGAATTGAATCAAGCAGTTTCGCTCCAACGAGGAAACTATATAGCAAATCAACAAAAAATTAATAAACATAATTATTGTGGTAATAATGAATGTTTTATAGCAGGTATCTTTTACGATGATTTTTCTTCTTTCATCGCCTTTTTAGCTAAAATTACCCACATCCCAATAGCTAATGCTAATGCGGCAACCAGTATACAAATGAATGTATACAGCACTCCATAATTTAACGTATATGTAGTATCATCAAAAAATCCATTAGTGTCGCCCCTCTTGTTGACTAATAAGTGCAGTATATCAAGATAACCTAAATGTCAAACATGTTTTGATTTTCCATTTACATTAAATAAATCTAGTAATACACTAAATATATAACAACTACCAAAGAAAGAATGTAATCCCTACATCTCTACACGAATACAGGAAGTTAGTCTTATCACATTTTCTACAACCTTAAGTAGGAGGTTTTATCATGTTTAAAAAGTTGTTGTTACTCACGTTGACACTGTTGTTTTGTATGATTCCGATAAATGTTTCTGCTACTGAACATTTGATATCTTCAGCACCTCAAAAATTGGAAGCCGTATTGGTTTCAGATACCGGTGAGACTTTTAATGTTACAGGAGAAAAAATCAATACTTTAACCACCCTTTATAATGCAAATTTATACGATGAAGATGAAAGCGCAACGTATAAATTTACACTATACTCAAATCAGTCCAATTCTCTCACCGCTTCAGAGTATGATGGCTCTAGGTCTGTTGAAGCATTTTTAACAATCAATTATAAAACTCAAAAGACTCCTACCGAATATCTGTTGACTAGTGTTTCTGGTCATTGGAACATACTGGATCAACGTGTTAGTGTTACAAATGCTGAGTTGACTTATGGTTGTTCTGGAGCCACACCATTTCCTACAACACAAATTAAAACGAGAAATGTATCCAATAACTTCTATTATTCTACAGGCTTTTCAAACTACGTTACCCAAATTTACGGTAACATGGGAGCTAACTTAAACCTAGATTTACAAATGGGGTCAGCTCGACGCTGGAATCTCCACGTATCTAATAACTTGTTCTAAAGTGATTTTATTGGTGCTGAATGAGGCGGTGATTATTCTCCGCCTCATTCAATTTATGTAGCATTCATTGATTCACCGGCTGCGCGGCAGTATTTTCAGTGCCCCACAATACAATCCCGCCCAAGAAGCACTTTCAAATCAGATACCAGACCACCTGATTTCTCCACGCTATATTCGCTGGAAAGTTCAATAATTGAAGTTTTCCCTGCCTGCTGTACATGCAAACGCACTGGAGCCGGGCCGCGGTACTGGCTGAGCAGACCTGCTAACTGCCGGATTAAATTCGCAGTGCAAATCCGCTCCGGAAGCTGAATACTAATTGGCGATGTTTCATCAATATCCGTCGGAGGAAGACTTATCTCGCGCGCATTTAGCTGCACTGCACCGTCGCGTACCGACATTCGCGCCTTGATTGCCACTACTGAATCGGGAATAAGTAATTCATGTACATTCTGATAAGTAGCAGGGAATACATTAACTTCAATTGATCCAGTCATGTCTTCAATCACTGCCTGTGCCCATGGGCGGCCGTTTTTCTTTGAAAGCCGGGTAGTTAAAGAGCTGAGCAGCCCGCAAACTGTTACTTCACGGCCGTCGATTTGCTGCTCTTCATCGGAAATTACGGAGAGAATCGAAATATCTGAATTCAAATCAAGCACATGTTCAAGTCCGGAAAGCGGATGATCAGAAACATACAAACCAATCATTTCACGTTCAATATTTAATTTTTGTTTTTTGTCCCATTCTGCAATTTCCGGAACAGTAACATCGAAACCGCCGGAACTTGCATTGCCGGCACCCCCAAATAAATCGAATTGCCCGATTGCTTCATTCTTTTTCAACGAAATCACACCATCGATTGCTTCTTCATATACTGCAAGCAAAGAGCGGCGGGTATGACCGAAAGAATCAAATGCTCCGGCTTTAATCAGACATTCAATTGAACGCTTATTTAATACTTGTAACGGCACCTTGTTGAGGAAGTCCTGGAATGACGTGTAAGCGCCTTTTTCTTCACGTGCCAGAATGATTCCGTCTACCACATTGGATCCAACACTGCGTACTGCTGAAAGTCCGATTCTGATTTCGTCGCCAACAGCCCAATAATTAGCCCGCGATTCATTCACATCCGGCACAAGAACCGGAATATCCATCCGGCGGCATTCACCCAAATAAGCCGCAATCTTATCTTTCTTACCATTGTTCGAAGCGAGGAGACCTGACATGAATTCAGATGGGAAGTGCGCTTTGAGATACGCAGTCTGATACGAAACAAGTGCATACGCTTCCGAATGTGACTTATTGAATGCGTACGATGAAAACGGCACCAAGATTTCCCAAAGAGTATCAATTGAATCTTTTGAGTAACCATTTTTCAGCATGCCAGCTTCAAAAGAAGCAAACTGCTGCTGCAGCACTTCAGCTTTCTTCTTTCCCATCGCTTTCCGCAATACATCTGCCTGGCCGAGTGTAAATCCAGCCAGCTTCTGCGCGATTCGCATCACCTGTTCTTGGAACACAATTAAACCATGCGTATTGCCTAAAATCTCTTCGAGTGCCTGCGCAAGCTCCGGATGAATCGGAGTTTTTTCCTGCAGCCCATTTTTCCGTAATGCATAGTTTGTGTGCGAATTTGCACCCATCGGACCGGGCCGATAGAGTGCTGAAACAGCAGAAATATCATCAAAAGAATCAGCTTTCATCTGCTTTAATAAAGTCCGCATTCCGCCGCCATCAAGCTGGAATACGCCCAAGGTTTCGCCTCGGCCAAGCAGTTCAAACGTCTTTTTATCATCTAACGGCACATTATCAATATCCGGTACTTCTTTGCCGTTCTCAGCAATATTTGCAAGTGCGTCATTAATCATCGTCAAATTGGACAAACCCAGGAAATCCATCTTGATTAAGCCCAATTCTTCACACTGCGGATATTCAAACTGTGTCAGAATAGCTTCATCTTTCTGATTCTTCATCACCGGAATCACATCAGTAAGCGGTACAGATGACATAATCACGGCGCAGGCATGTATCCCGGTCTGCCGTACAAGACCTTCAAGCCCTAAAGCCAAATCGAAAGCTTTTCGTGCTTCCGGATCATTATCGACAAGATTTCGAAATTCGACGGCCTCATTGTATCTCCCATGCGATGTATCGTAAATCGAATTAACCGGGATATCTTTCCCCATCACTGCCGGCGGCATTGCCTTTGTCAGGCGATCACCCAGTTCGAATGGGAATCCTTGTACCCGTGCCGAATCTTTCAGTGCCTGCTTTGCCTTAATCGTGCCGAAAGTGACCACTTGCGACACTTTATCCTTGCCGTACTTTTCTTCAACATATTTGATTACCTCACCGCGGCGGCGATCATCGAAGTCAACGTCAATATCAGGCATTGAAACACGTTCCGGATTCAAAAATCGTTCGAAAAGCAGCTCGTGCTTAATCGGATCAAGCTGGGTGATTCCAAGTGCATACGCCACCATGGATCCAGCGCCGGAACCGCGCCCTGGTCCAACTCGAATCCCGTTTTCACGTGCCCAAGAAATATAATCGGAGACAACCAGGAAATATCCGGGAAAGCCCATTTTCACAATAATTTCGACTTCATAATTTGCTCGTTTTTGCACATGATCCGGAATTTGTTCACCGAATCGGCGGTGCAAACCAACTTGTACTTCACGAATAAACCACGAAGTCTCATCTTCACCGGCAGGTACTGGGAAAGACGGCATATAGTTAATTCCATCTGCCGTAGTCTGAAAACTCACATTGCAGCGTTCAGCAATTAATAAAGTGTTATTGCAGGCTTCTGGAAAATCAGCAAAAAGATTCCGCATCTCTTGCGTGGAGCGCAGATAATATCCTTCACCGTCGAACTTAAAACGATCTGGATCCATCAAAGTTGAACCTGAATTGATACAGAGCATTGCATCTTGAATTCGTGCATCTTCACGTTTCACATAATGCGAATCATTCGTGGCAATAAGCGGAGCACCAATCTTTTTGCTAATGCTACTAAATCTTTTTGCACTCGCCGCTCAATATCAATCCCATGATCCATCAGCTCAACGAAAAAGTTATCTTTTCCAAAAATATCCTGCAGCTCACCGGCAGCACGCAATGCTGCTTCATGCTGGCCAAGACGCAGACGTGTCTGGACTTCTCCGGAAGGACAACCTGCAGTTCCAATCAATCCATCGTGGTAGCGCTCAAGCAAATCACGGTCCATCCGCGGCCATTTACCCATTTGCCCTTCTACAGAAGCAAATGATCCCATGCGGAAAAGATTATGCATCCCAGTATTATTTTCGCTCAAGAGCGTCATGTGTGTGTATGCTCCGCGAGCAGAAACGTCATCTCCGCGCTGATCTTCACTGCCCCATGTGACACGGGTTTTATCAAAACGCGATGTACCGGGAGTCATATATGCTTCAATCCCGATAATCGGCTTCACTCCAGCTTTCTGTGCTGCTTTCCAAAACTCAAAAGCACCGAAAAGATAACCATGATCGGTAATTGCCACAGCAGGTTGGTGCTGTGCAGATACCTCATTCACGAGCTTTGCGATTTTCGCTGCACCGTCAAGCAGCGAATAATCGGTATGTACGTGCAGATGCGCAAATGAATCTTGATTAGCCATGCATCTACTTTAAACCACTGCACCCGAAAAATTTTCTTCCATTTTCTTAGAACGTAATAAAATCAAGGAAAATTAGCAGGACACTAAATTTAAATCACTTTTCTCCGCGCCAGTACATATCCTGATGTGCAATTCCGGCATCGAGATACACTTCGCAGCTGCGTAATTCGTATCCTAAACTTTTATAGAACGGAACTGCCTGTACCTGTGCAGAAATTTCTATCTCCACTTTCCCCGCTGCACTTGCAAATCTCGCGACGGCAATCTCATGCCCGCGCTGCATTAATAAACGTCCGATACCTCTCCCCGAGCCAGGTTCGCAACGGCTACTCTCCCGATATGCACCTGCCCTGGAGCTGCGGGAAGCAACCGAATTGTTCCCACTGGTTTTTCATCCGCTGCAGCCAGCAAATGCACCGTAGTTGGTGCTGAATCTAATGCGTCAATCTCTAAGTCCGCAGGTACCTGCTGTTCAGCAACAAACACCGCTTTCCGAATCTCAAAGCAGTGCTGCAATTGCGAAGGTGTGTGCACTTCAAAAACTTCAACCATGATTCTGCTTCCATCCAATTCTGCTTTTACATCAAAGCAGCAAACTCAAACAAAACATCCCGCATAAAGCAGCAAAGTAGATTCGAAATCTGAAATCAAAGATTTCATATCTCCCAATATTGCGATGTAAAACGGAAAATTCAGCTGATTCAAACTATTTAAGCGATTCCTTCACGCAAACTCGTTAAAGCGTGCTGCAAATCTGCAGGATATTCTGAGCTGAATTCCACATATTTCCCGGTTATTGGATGCGCAAAGCCGAGCCGAACTGCGTGCAGCCACTGCCGTGCAAGGCCAAGCCGGCGCGCCTGCAGCGAATCTGCACCATACATTTCATCTCCGACGCATGGATGCTTAATCGCAGCCATATGCACCCGAATCTGATGTGTTCTTCCAGTCTCAAGATGTATTTCACAGAGCGCAGCCCGCGGCATAACTTCAATTACGTCGTAATGTGTAATCGCATGTTTTCCGCCCTCACGTACGCCCATCTTCCACTCGTGCCGATTATCCCGCCCAATTGGCGCGTCAATCGTGCCGCTCAAAGGATCAGGCAATCCTTGCACTAAAGCATGATAAATCTTCGACACAGTGCGCTCTTTGAACGCCCGCTTCAGCAGCGAATATGCTTGCTCGGACTTCGCAACAACCATACATCCGGTTGTTCCCACATCGAGCCGATGGACAATCCCTTTCCGCTCTGGCGGTCCGGAAGTGGTAAGACGCACTCCCGCAGCCAATAATGCACCGAGAACATTCGGCCCCTCAAAATTAACCGACGCATGGGCAGCCACTCCCACAGGTTTATCGACGACGATAATGTCTGCGTCTTCAAAAATCACTTTCATTCCCGGAACCGGAGTTTCCTGCGGCTGCGGCAATGGCGGCTGCGGAAGATCTGCTTCCAATACGCATTGCGCAGTAATCCGCTGTGCGGCTTTAGTTACCGTACTGCCGTCAATCCGGACTTTTCCGCTATCAATTAACTCACCGCATTTAGTTCGTGAAATCCCGGTGAAACGGGACAGAACTGTATCAATCCGAGTGCCAATAAAATCTTCGGGTACCGGGTATCCCTTTATCGCCATTTATTCGCCTCTCAGCTGTTCGCACCAACTTTTTCCGCAGACAGCACAGCGGTCTCGTTCTTATCGTCCGCATCGCTCTCAAAAAATTGCATCACAATCAGCGTAATGACGCCCAGCACGAGTGCAATATCCGCAATATTGCCGATAAACAGATTCCCGTAGCGAATGAAATCTATCACATGCCCTACCCCAAAGCCGGGATCACGAAAAAGGCGGTCAAGCAGATTCCCAAGTGCACCGGACCAGATTACTGCCAGTACGTATTGATACTTTACTTTCCCCATCCGATACATAAAGTAAGGCATCGCAATCGTAACTACAGCGGCAAAAAGCGTAAAACCCAAGTACTTGCCGCACCAAGTGAAAAAGCGGCTCCGGAATTGAAAATCAGCTTAAAACCCAGCAGACCGCCGAGAATATCAATTGTTCTCCCAGTCCCAAGATAAACCAATGCCAGTTGTTTTGTAAGCTGATCAGCAGCCGTCAAAAACATCACAATAACGACGGAGATAAGCCATGATTTTTGATTAATTTTCACGTCTTTAGGATACCAGCGGTGCACGTCTTTATTTAACCGCACGAGAAAAATTAAATCGATATTACGTCAATATCTCTGCTGGAAACAGATTTCATTATGCAGCTGTCGGCAAAATTATCTCTGTATTAAGTAACTGGTAGCGGGAAGTCAGGTTCGCTACGCAAATTAACGACGGGCATGCCAATACCGCGTAGCTGCTGGAAAGAACTCATTTTTCATTACGCAACCGGTGACAAGATTTTTCTTACGTAACTAGTGGCAGGAAGTAGGAAATTTCACGTAACTAGTGGCAGGAACTCATTTTCGCTGCGTAAGTGATGGCAAGAACTCAAGCTATATTTTTCATCGGCGGAAGCGTTTACGTTTGCAGGTCACAAGCTTGAGATAACGACGGCTCTCCCGTCGTTAATCAAAAGCACGCATTTTGCCACCAGTTACGTTAAAAATACGAATTTCGCCACCAGTTACGTAAGGCAGCGGGCATTACGCCATCACTTACGTGGACTAACAAGCATTTTGCCGCTAGTTACGTGCGCTCGCGCGAACTTTTCCATCAGTTGCGTAAGTCAAAGCAGATTCTGCTGTCGGTTACGTCATCCAACACTTGCTGAATAAAACGAGAATGTGAAGCGTCCTCTTAGCTGGATCCAGTTTATCCGGTTCCAAGCGGTGTTTTTTGCATAATGCTCAGGGTTGATCTATGCAAAAACGCCGCTTTCTGCCCAAACAAACCCCAGTTTCATTGCGGTAAATACAAACGAAAAGGCGAAAGCCGTTAAAATCCATTTTCGATTATCAAACCCGAATAACCCGCATCGAAAACAATATTACTGATAACTTTGAATCCGGCTGCAGAAAAACAAAAAGGGGCATTTGCCAAAACGCTAATGCCCCTTAATGAGTCAAAGAAAGACCTTAAATCTGGTTGTTTGAAGTCTCTACATTCTGCAGCAACGACTCTAAATAGTGCTTCAAACGAGAACGGTAATCCCGCTCAAATTCACGCAGCTCGGAAATCTTACGTTCCATAACTGAACGCTCTTCCTCCAACTTAGTAAGAGTACGATTATGCACTTCCTCAGCTTCAGTGATGATTCTCGTGCGCTCAGACTCAGCTTCGGAAATCATCCGATCAGACTCACTCTTACCATTTGCGATGTATTCGTCGTGGAGACGCTGTGCAAGCGCAAGCACGCCCGCAGCACTCTTTGCCTCATCGCTAACACCTTCATTCGGCATAGAAGTGAATGTAGCGGTCTGATCTGCGGCAGTTGGTTCTTGGTGTACTGGTGCCGGAATTGCTTCACCAGCTGCATGTTCAAGCTCAAGAACGCGCACCTGAGCACCTTTAAGCTGCGATTCAAGATCCGCCTTATCCTTAGTAAGCTGCGCAATAGTCTCAGCAACCTGGTCTAGGAAGAAATCGACTTCATCTTGGTCGTATCCTTCTTCGACACGCTTCGGTTCTTTAAAGCGCATATTTACAACATCGTGTTCCGTCAGCAATGCCATATCTGTTCCTCATTTACTATGATGACTTGCTCTGAAGCGCACTTTCACATTTGCCACTCCAGTACAAAATGTTTACATGCTCTTTCTTACCATATTCAAGCTTCTCATCGCTACATAATCGTTATTATTAGGAGAGATTTCGCGCTTAAATCTAACAAATATCCAATTTTCAGTTAAATCAATCAGCACTTCCGCCCGATACGAGCAAAAAATTTAAGAAAAATTCCGAAAGTTATAATCCGCTGCAAAAGCTTTATTCCAAAGAAAAGTACTAAGAATCCTACATCAAAAGCGATTGCGCCAATACGTATCGGCGGAATGTATCTTCCTAAAAGCGCAGCGGAGGATCTGTCGCACGGTACACAAAGTTGGCGAGCACCAAAATCATGCCTTTCGGCTCCCAGCTGCGGGAAAAACTTGCACCAAGTCGAAAATTATCCGGGAAAAGAGCACAAAAGTATAAAGCTCGAGAATCCAATAAAAAATCAAAAAAACGAACTCATAACTCCAGATCCACCACCCGATTAGTTTTACGAAAGCAGAAAGACCAACGATAACACATAATAGACAAACTACAGCATCTGACGCGAAGAATGCACGCAGCGCAATAGCGCTTTCGCAAGCCGAACCGCAGCTGCTGCAAACACACAGATACCATAGATACCACAGATTAATGCAGAAAATACCGCAAATTCGCGAAGTAAAAACTAGTACTCCGCAGCAGCAGAATTAATCAGCGGGTGAAATCGTGATCCGTATCCTTTCCCTGCGATTCAAGCTTCACATGATGCGGAGTGAGCAAAAACACGTCTTCAGAAATCCGTGAAAATGCACCCTCAAGCCCGAAACATAACCCAAGTGCGAAATCAACAATTCGTGCCCGCTCAACATTATCTGCTTCACTCAGATTCAGAATCACTGGTGTACCCGAACGGAATTCTTCAGCGAAATCACGAATATCACGGTAAGATCCGACCCACAATGTGACAATACGCGAAATTTCCGCGGCAGCTACTGAATGCAGCTGACCGACCGGCGCTTCTTCATATTCCGCAATCTCTTGATTCTCAGTGTAGCCGTCAAACTCAGACTCGTCATATTCATATTCGTCTTCGAAAGCTGCTGCTTTCTGGTTCAAGCGGTCTAGAAAACCCATAAGAACTCCTTAATTTATTGCTTCTACCACGCTAGCGAAGGTTTGGTATTTGTAGAGTGATTTTCTTGGTGTGTCTTATTTTCTCTGAACACAAGTCACGTAAATCCGGAACTGAAATTCACAGTTACGGATTATCAAAATCCGAAGACCCGCGGCTCTGATTAGCTCAGCAACTGAAAATCAGAGCCGCAGATATCAAATTCGGCAGATTCTATCCTTCGGAGAAATAAACTTGTTTTCTATTTCGCAACAGGTTCATTCCTCATAAGAAAGCAAAAATCTGGAATATCAATCGACGGACGAGCCGGTTTCTCATACCGCCGCTCGCTGTGCGCCGGGTATTCAGCAGCTGCTTCCGTTTCAATATTTTTCGCATATGGAGCTACCGGAGTAGCGACGGAACCATTTACTATTGGCCGTGCTGCAACACGTTCCGGCACTCCTCCAGCTAAATCAGATTCATCTAATGTCGGGATTGTTCCATGTGTGTTTGCTGCAGCTGGTACAGCCGGCATTGAATGTTTTGCATCTTCCGGAGCAAGATAATCTTCAGATTCGTCAAAGCCAGCTGCAATCACTGTTACCCGCAATTCGTCGCCAAGAGATTCATCAATAACCAAACCGACAATAATATTTGCATTCGGATCGACAGCTTCTTTCACCATCTGGGAGGCTTCTGCAAACTCGCGCAAACTCAAATCGGTGGAAGCAGTAAATGCAAGCAATACACCGTGCGCCCCATTAATCCGTGCTTCCAACAGCGGCGAAGAAATCGCATTCTCGGTCGCTTTCAGTGAACGTTCCGGACCTGTTGCCGTCCCGATACCCATTAGCGCGGTACCGGCGTCTTTCATAATCGCTTTCACATCAGCGAAATCGAGATTTACTTCTCCCGGCTTCGTAATTAAATCGGAAATGCCTTTCACTCCGGAATGAAGCACTTCATCGGCCATCCGAAAGGCTTCAATTACGCCTAGTTCCGCATTTGAAATTTCAAGTAACCGATCATTTGGAATCACAATGAGTGTATCAACTGCTGCACGAAGTTCTGCGATACCAGAATTTGCATTGCGGGTTCGCTGCGGACCTTCGAAACCAAACGGACGTGTGACCACACCGACAGTTAACGCACCAGATTCGCGGGCAATTCTTGCAACTACCGGAGCTGCTCCCGTACCAGTGCCGCCGCCTTCACCTGCTGTTACAAAAACCATATCTGCTGCGCCGATTGCATCTCGAATCAATTCGAGGTTTTCTTCCGCAGCACGACGGCCGACCGTCGGGTCAGCACCTGCTCCGAGACCATTCGACACATCCCGACCAATATCAAGTTTCGTATCAGCTTCAGACTTTGCAAGCGACTGGTTATCAGTATTCACTGCAATGAATTCCACACCGGCAAGACCATCTTCAATCATTCGATCGACAGCATTAACACCGCCGCCGCCAACTCCAATTACCTTAATGTCAGCTGCATTATTGAAAGCTTCCATAAAACTACCCTTTTAATTTTCAAAAACCTCAAGCAGAACTTGAAGTTTTTCGGCTTTAATCTCGGGCAAAAGGTAATGTGTATTGAGCTAAATTTCGAGGATTTCGACGGCGTGTTGAAAAAATCTTCGCAAGTAAAATTAATTTTCAGAATTTTCAGAAAAATAATTTGGTGCGAATACCGCAAACACACTTCGAAAATATGATTCCGCAGCACTATTTCCACCGGAAATCAGGCAGCAGATAAGCTTATATCCGGAAAATCTGCAGCAGCGTGCAGCAGATAACGATTTCAACTCGCAACTGGTGCCTCAGGCATTGAGATATCAAAATGTTTCTTGTCTTTTTCCATCATCAGCACCTTGAGAATTTTGGCTTTCATCTCATTTTTCTCGGAAATGCCCCAGTTTACAGTAATACCGTTTTTTAAATGAAACATGAATTGCCCAGAAGCACTATAATCCACCTGCGCAATCTGATTTTTTACCTCAGCATCAATCGCTTTCAGCAGGGCGAGTGTCAGCTCTACAACCTTTTCTTGTTTCTTTCCCGCTGGAATCGCACCCAACCGCACTATTTCGGTAAGATCTTTCGGATCAGCTTTCATGACTTGTCCGCGAAAATTCAGCGCCGTGCAGGTATCTCCCTGGGGAACACAGAAAATTGGTTTTGCGGGCTGTAAAACCACGTTTACCGGAGCAAAAATGAAATTTCAAGGTTTGCTGCAGCCACTTCCGGAATCTGCGAAATTTCTGCCGGCAAACCAGAATGGCGTAAAAACAGCAATGGTTCGCCATCATATTTTGCAAGCACTTTTTTAACCTGTGATTCACTAATAATCGACGGTGCCTGAGTTCCCGTAATATTCACTTTCGCTGCATTAAAACGGGCGAATGGAGCAAAAAGAATCAGCCAAACAAGTCCGCAAAGCGCAGCGATAACTCCCGCCCCAATCGCATAACGCCGTAATACAACCCGGCGCCGTTCACTTTTCTTCTCTGCAAGACGCGCCGCAAGTGAAATTGCTGATTCTCCTGCTGTCTCACGGTATTTTTGCTTTTTTAAAGCGCGGTGAGATTTATTAAATTCTGGTTTCCGGGTGAGAATCTTTTTTGTATGAAGCTCACTAACCCATTTTTCAGTTTTGCACCGCGGAAACCAGCAAGCCGGGAATCATTGGCATTATCTGCGAGCTGCTGCATTTCATTTGTCAGCTGTGAAGCAACTGCAGTTGGGGATGCTTCCAAAGAATCAGATTCACCCGAAATTGGCTTATTTTCCGCAGCTTCAGATTTACCGAATTTGCGTGGATTCACCGCCCGAAGCTTCGCCAAAAAGTATGTCCCGGTTTCGGCTGATCCGAATCAGCTGCTAAATCAGCAGTTCCTGCAGTTAACGCAGCAGATTCATCAGCTTTCAGACTCCGTTGACTGCCCGAAAACTCTGCCGTCGGCACAGAATCTTCAGAGTGCGGAAAAAATCGCCGTGCAGAAATCTCACCTCCGGCGGAAAATTCTTCCGGGCTTATCTCAACCGACTGCTCTAATCTGCGCGGATGAGGTTTTCGCGGCTGCTTGGGTTCGCGCATTCAGTATGCTCCTCGCTCAAGTTCTTGCGCGATAATAGTTCCAAGTTTTGTCACATCACCTGCGCCCATAGTAATGATAAAATCACCGCAATGAGTTCCCTGCACAATTTTCTGAGCAGACTCTTCCATATCCGCAATGAATAATGAACCTGGCAGGAGTTCGGCAATCACGTCACCATCATCACCGTCATCAGGCGTCTCACGTGCAGCATATGCCGAAGTAATTATCACGCGGTCAGCAAGTGAAAGTGCCTGCGCAAATTCGCGTTTAAAATTCGTCGTCCGCGAATAGAGGTGCGGCTGGAAAAGCACATGAACTTTTCCTGCGCAAAGTTCCTTTGCTGTAGTAAGCGCAGCGAAAACTTCGGTTGGATGATGCGCATAGTCGTCAATTACGGTAATTCCATCCACTGCTGCACGTACTTCAAAACGGCGTGCAGTGCCGCGGAATTCTGCCAGTCCTTTGGCCATATTTTCTCCGTCTGCCCCCGATTCAATCCCCGCAAGCAGTGCGCCAACGCTATTTAAAAGCATATGTTTTCCTGGAACCTGCAATGAAAGTTTTATTTTCTGATTTTGCTGCTCCCCAATAATCTCAACGTCACCGCAGTTTTCGGAACTGCGGTTCGCAGCGGAATGCGTCAGTTTCGCATGGCATTCACTAAAGTCCGGTTTCTCACCAGTGCCGTAAGTATGCACACGAATCCCCGCATTTGCTGCATTTTCAGCGAGAAGCAGCGAACCAGGATGATCAGCACAGCAAATCAGCAGCCCTCCGGGAATTATACAGTGTGCAAAATCCAAGAATGCCTGCATAAAATTTTCTTTGCTCCCATAATGATCCAGGTGGTCGGGTTCCACATTAGTGACCAAAGCGATCCGCGGACGATAATTCAAGAATGAACCGTCGGATTCATCCGCCTCTGCCACAATCATTTTCCCATTACCAAAGTGTCCGCCTGAAGATCCGTCTGCAAGCCCTCCGCCAATTGCGCGCGACGGATCAAGACCCAAATAATCAAACGCCACCGCAATCATCGCACTGGCGGAAGTCTTTCCGTGAGCACCAGCGACGGCAATAAAATCTTTCGTACCAGATGCTAATGTAAGCGCTTGTGAACGGTGAATAATTTTTTGTCCCCGCTCCTGGGCAATCAGCAATTCCGGATTATCTGGTTTGATTGCCGACGAATACACAATTACCGAATCAGCTGGAACATTTTCTGCTGCATGTCCGAGATATGTTTTAATTCCGAGAGCAGAAAGATGCGCAGTGTATTCGGAGCTGCTGCGATCAGATCCGGTAATCTGGTGCCCTTCAGCAAACAACAGTTCGGCTACCACTGACATCCCAGCTCCGCCGATTCCAATCAAATGAAACTTCATCTCAATACTTCTCCATAAAATAGTTAGTAAACTGCCGAAATAATCATTAACCGCAGCCGGAAGAAAATACTTTACCGGCAAGAATCAAAACTGGCTTCGGATAAAAGAATAATGCTACTGCAAAATAACCGCAGCAAGTTGAGCTGCTGCATCGATTCGTGCCGCTGCACGCGCTTTCGACGCCATCGCTGTTAACTTTTCCAAAGCTAACAGCGGAAGCACTTTTTCCCGCAAAACATCAGTATTGAACTCGTTGTCTGGAATCAGAATTGCCCCGCCGGCTTCAACCAAATCTTTTGCATTTAGCGCCTGCTCGCCATTGCCAACCGCCAGCGGCACAAACACAGCCGGAATCCCTAATGCAGAAACTTCGCAGACCATACCTGCACCTGCACGGGTAATCACCAAATCTGCGAATGAATAAATTTCATCGATATTTGCAGCGTACTCAAGCACTTGATACGTTCCCCGCACCTGCGCTGTCTGTGCTTGAACTTCATCAATTTTGCCCTTTCCGCAAATGTGCAGCACCTGAAAACCAGAATCGAGAATTTCCTGAGCACATTGTGCAACCACTTCATTAATGTGCTGCGCGCCAAGCGAACCGCCGGTAACTACCAGAATCGGCAGATCCGAATCTAAACCATACTTTTGCGCATTTTGGTTCCGGATTTGCGGATTCTTTTTCATAAGGGCAAGCTCGCTGATCTGTTTGCGCAGCGGCAGACCTGTCACAACCGTCTCTCCGTGCTTTGCCCGCAATGGAGTATTTTTGAAAGAAAGCGCGACGGTATTTGCCATCCGCGCCCCGAATTTGTTTGCCATACCTGGAAGCGCATTACCCTCGTGCACCACGATTTTCAGATTCCGTTTTTTGCTGCTGCATAAACTGGTGTGGAAACATAACCTCCAAAACCAACAACAGTATCTGCTTGAACCTGCGCAAGAATCTCACCGGCTTGTTTTACTGCTTTCCGAAATCGGAAGAAAAATTTCAATGCCGCCATGTTTGGGCGGCGCGGAAACGGGACCCGCTCAATAGTACGCAGCTCGAATCCTGCAGCCGGAACAAGTTCTTGTTCCAAACCTTTTCTGTACCGACTATTGTCACCGCAGCTGCTGAATCATTCCGAGAAATCGCATCTGCTGTTGCAAGAAGCGGATTCACATGCCCGGCCGTCCCGCCGCCGGCTAATACAATTGAACGATGCTGTGTGTAGTTTACATTCATAATTATCCTTATTCTTCGGTAGTTTTCAGGAGTGCCTTGGAACGTGATACGAGACGCGGGCTGATCTGAAAATTCTCTTTACCCCGGCACTCCGCGGGCTGCACTTACTACCACGCCAATCATCATCAAGTTTGCCATAATCGCTGAACCGCCTTGCGAGATAAAAGGCAGCGGCACACCAAATACCGGAAGCAGCCCAACCACCACCATCATGTTTAGAAAAGCCTGGCCGCAAATCCACAATCCAGCTCCAGCAGTCAGCAGCTGTCCGAAACGAGATGGGATATTCAATGTAAGCTGCAGAAAGCTCCACGCTAAGGCGAGGAAAAGCAGCAGCACAATCATCGTCCCAATAAAACCAATCTCTTCACCGATGACGGCAAAAATAAAGTCTGTGTGTGCTTCACTTAAGGAAAGCCACTTTTCTTTACCAGCTCCCACACCAAGACCAGTTATCCCGCCGCTGCCGAAAGCAAATTGTGCAAAATCAGATTGTGTTGGCGCATGCGTATCGGGAAGATTCCAGAGGTTATTTAGGTACGATGCGACACGGGCGAGACGCGAAGGTGCAATCGCAACAAAAATTCCGGCAAGTACCGTCGCAAATAATGCGCCGATCCCAAAAACAGCTGCTCCTAATCCAGCAAGCCAAGCCAAACCCGCACCAATCATCAGCATAATCAGCGCAGTACCCATATCTCCCGGTAAAATAACTGTACCGACAGCGAATATTATTCCGGTGATTGCTGGAAAAAAGGACCGAAAATCGCGGCTTTCACGCCCGGAAATTAACGCAAACATGTGCGCAAGCCAAACAATCATCGCTAATTTCAAAAACTCGGAAGGCTGAATTTGTACTGCACCAATTCCGATCCAGTTCCGGTTACCTGCAACTTCCTTACCGGCAATAATTACCGCAAACTGCAGCAGCAGTCCCAGCCCGAAGAACCAATATGAGAGCCGTTCAAGAGCCACATATTCGAAGCGTGAAAGCACCAGTGCAAATAAAATCCCGGCAATCGCAAATATCAAATGCCTAATTGCCACCGAAAATAACGGCACGCTGCTGCCGTGAATATCCAGCGCACGGATTGACGCAGCGGAGGTTGCCGAAAATACCATCAAAATACCAAGTGCAAGCAAAATAGATGTACACGCAAGCATTAAAATCAGGGCGCTATTTACTGCATCACGGCGTGTCGGCTGCACCTGATCCATTTCCGCCGCACGCGGGAATCGCTCCTCAGACAGGCTTGCAAAAACCGGAAACTGCTTCTGTTCCCGCCGCTGCCAAGAATCGCCGATACGGTTTTTGAAATGATGAAAATCTTGCTCACGCATATTATTCACCCGCTGTGCTCTGCACATTTTTCCTGTCAGTATTCACAAATTCCAAAGCGCCGTCTGCTGCAGTCAATCGGGCAGCGTCTTGAAATTTCAAACCGCGGTCAGCGTAGGAAGAAAATTGATCGAATGACGCACATGCCGGAGCAAGAAGCACCACGGCACCGGATTTCGCCACCTCCGCAGCTCTTTTTACAGCTTCGTGCATCGGGTTTGCAGATTCACTGTCAATCAGACTATAGCGAATCTTGCTTTGTTCAAAAGCATCAATCCATGGCGTTTGGTCGGTCCCAATAACAATGGCATGATGGATTCGGTCTTTGACTGCCGCGGCAAGCTTTTCAAATCTTGCCCCTTTCGCAAGCCCGCCGACAATCCAAATTGTATTGTTTTTTCCTGCGCAAGTATTGAAGACTTTGCCGCATGCGCATTTGTTGCTTTCGAATCATCAATCCAATTCATTCCGGCATAGCTGCCGACAAACTCAATTCGGTGTTTTCCGGACGTAAAATCCCGCAATGCGGAGCGAATAAACTGCGGCGCCACACCTACCGCCCGTGCAAGAGCTGCTGCAGCGATTGCGTCTTTCAATAAATGCAGCGGTAACGAGCTTTCCCGCGGCGCAAGATGCGCAATGTCGGCAACAGTAAATACCTCTTGTGCCGCAGAAAAACGGTTTTTGTGAAAAGCCCGATCCACAATAATATCTTCGACCAAACCGAATTCTCCAACGCTAGGCGTCCCGATGTTCAGACCAATCGCCCGTGCGCCTTCTTGGACATCAGCTTCGTCAACCATTCGCTGTACTTCGCGGTCACCTACCGGGTAGAGACACGCAGTCTGTACATGTTCATAGATCTTTGCCTTTGCCGCCCAATATTCCGCACGGTTTCCATGCCACTCCAAGTGATCATCATCAATATTGAGACATACTGCAGCAGTCGGAGCCATTGAGTAAGTGGCAGCGAGCTGAAAGGATGAAAGTTCAATCGCAAATGCTTGCGGAGCATTTTCATCAGTGCGAATCACTTCTGTAATTAATGGTTTTCCAATATTTCCCGTCGCCACTGTCCCGCATCCGGCAGCCGCTAAAATTTTTGCGAGTATTGAAACTGTAGTTGTCTTACCGTTTGTTCCAGTCACACAAAGCCACGGAGCGACGGTATTCTGTTCATCCGCAGCACGCAGATGCCATGCTAATTCAATTTCCGACCATACTGGTACGCCAGCTTCCCGAAGCACAGTCCATTCATACCCCATTTGCGGGAATCCCGGCGCAATAATCACAATATCCGGCTGCCAGTCAAGCAGCATTTGCATTAAAATTTCCGGTTTGGCAGCGGAAATAGCCAAATCAACACGTACATCATCAAGGTATGGATTGATTGCGGTTTCTTTCGCATCCCACACGCTTACGACGGCTTGCGTTACCGAAGTAAGAGCCGTAACACAAGCTTTTCCAGACACGCCAAGACCAAGCACAGCGATACGTTTGTCTGCGAAAGCACTACTTCCAGGAATTACATATCTCATTGATATAACAACCATTCTGCATAGAAAAGACCAATTCCGATTGCTGCGAGAAAAATTTGAATCAGCCAAAAACGAACTACAATCGTCACTTCTTTCCAACCTTTCAGCTCGAAGTGATGATGCAGCGGAGCCATCCGGAAAACTCGCTTTCCGGTAGCCTTAAAGAAACCAATCTGAATCACATCAGAGATAACAATAATCACGAAAAGCCCGCCAATGAAAATTGCAAGAATTTCAGTCTGGCTCAGAATCGAAACTCCGGCAAATGCGCCGCCTAACGCAAGAGATCCGGTATCTCCCATGAAAATCTTCGCAGGAGACGTGTTATGCCAGATAAATCCGAGGCAAGCACCGACGATTGCCGCGCAGAATATTGCTAAATCGCGCGGATCTCGTGCATCATAACAGCCTGGGAGGAGTTGTAAGGCCGAACCGCAGCGTTGATAAGACTGCCAAATATTAATCACCGCATAGGATCCAAACGCAATTGCGGAAGCACCTGCAGCTAATCCGTCTAAACCGTCGGTTAAGTTGACCGCATTCGACCATGCAGTAATCAAAAAATTGGTCCAGAAGATGAATAGAATAATGCCGATTGCAACACCAGCGAAACCAAGTGTGATTGGGGTATCACGAACAATCGAGATATTGAGCGTCGCCGGTGTCTGACCGTGCTTATTGGCAAATTGCAGGGATCCGACTGCAAATAGAATCCCAACAAGTCCTTGCCCAAGCATTTTTGCGCGCGGACTTAAACCAAGTGAGCGCTCTTTACTAATTTTCGTAAAGTCGTCAAGAAATCCGATTAATCCCAAACCGGAAAGTAAGAAAATAATCAACCATCCGGAAATGCTTGGAGCGCGCAGCGTCGCAATATTTCCGCACAAAAACCAAGCACGGCAGCGCCAATAATAATTACACCGCCCATTGTCGGAGTTCCGCGTTTTACTAAATGCGAAGTCGGACCATCCTCACGGATAAATTGACCATACTGCCGGCGCTCGAGAAGCTTAATAAAAACTGGGGTCAGAAAAAGCGTAACAAAGAGTGCTACTGCTGCTGCAACAATTACTGAAATCATCTATTGAACCCCTTGGAGAAAACACTGTCTGCTGCCTGCCAGATTTTCGTGCCGTTAGACCCCTTAAAGAGAACTGCAGAATCTGGCTGCAGAACCTGATTCAGCTCAGCAATAAGCGGTTCCACAGTTAAATACTCTACTACCTTTATTCCGGCTTCTCTGGCAAAAGCGGTGAGCGCAAAAGCGCCTTTGCCCACCAAGTAAAGCTCTGAAACATCCGCTTGGAGCAAAGCACTGAGCAATTCCTGGTGTTCCTTTTCGCTATCTGGACCAAGCTCCAGCATCTGCCCAAGCACCGCAATCCGGCGTGCATATTTTACACCGAGCAATCCAAGTGCAGCGATTCCAGCACGCATTGAAGTCGGATTAGCGTTGTATGCATCATCAATTACTAATATTTTCCCAATTTCACGCACATCCATTCGATGCGGGCTGCCTGGCTTTGAATTTGCGATTTCACGAATAATATCAGCAAAACTTACCCCGAGAATCCGCGCAATTGCTGCGGCTGCAACCGCATTCGCAATATTGTGTTTTCCGGCCAGACCAAGAACCAGCTTTTCATGCTGTCCGCCAAGAAATAATGTAAATTGCGGATATCCATTCGCAGCATCGATTTCAGAAGCAGCCGCAAATACATCTTGGTTCTTGCGGGCTTCTTCCGCTTGCGCAGAATTTACCGAAAAGAATTCCACTTTACATTCAGCCGTTGCCGCCATCTGTACTACGTTCGGATCATCAGCATTCAGCACAGCCACGCCATCAGATTGCGTCCCGGCAATAATCTGCGCTTTTTCACAAATCGTATTTTCGATTGAGCCGAAAGATCCAAGATGCGCCTTTGCCACAATCAGTACAGTGCTAACGTCAAGTGGGGCAATATCAGTTAAATAAGCGATATTGCCAACCCGATCCGCACCCATTTCGAGTATGAGATTAGCTGTCTGCAAATTTGCCCGCAGCACAGTCAAAGGCAAACCAATCTCATTGTTAAAGGAATTTGGCGGAGCCACTACCGGCCCGCGATGAGTTAAAATCCGGGCAAGAAGATCTTTTGTTGTCGTCTTTCCAACGGATCCGGTTATTCCGATGACTTTCAGGTTAGCTTTCGAATTTTGCCGAAGATATGACAACCAATATTTCGCAAGCTTGCCCAATGCGAGCACCGAATCTGCAACTACAATCAGCCGCTCTGGAGCAGCTCCGTTTTCAATTGCAATCTGGGCATTACTTGTTAAAACAGCAACAGCACCGGCGTCAAGTGCAGCTTTGGCAAAACGGTTTCCGTCGGAGTTCTCACCTGCAATCGCAACGAACAACTCACCGCCCTCGATTTTGCGGTTATCAATAGCCACACCAGTGAATCGCAGAAACGCAGTCTGCACATCCTCAGCTGCAGCTTTTCCGCCGACGGCCGCCGTAACTTCAGCGAACGAGAGATTCATAATCTACTTTTACGCCTTTCCTCTGCATATTTTTTAATATTGTTCGCTTGCACAAATTAATTAAACGAATCGGTGCAAACTATTTAATCTTCGAAAATTTTGTTTCCCTGATTCTGAAACAACTGATTATATGCCCCATCCTACTAAATTATTTTCCAGTCCAAGGATAGTCAATCATCGGCTCGGTTGATGGAGGTACTCCCATCTTACGCATTGCGAACTGTGCAATCTTTGAAAACGCTGCCGAAACTCCCTCATTATTTCCGTGCGTCCGAGCCATGATTGCAACTGCAATCCGCGGATTTTCTGCAGGGATTAAACCAATATAAGTCACATTCAGTGCTTCCAATCCGCCGGCACTATTAATAACTTCTGCCGTACCGGTTTTGCCGGCAACATTATAATTCGGAACACGCGCCGCTTTTCCAGTCGCACCGTCTTTAGTGGTTTCATGCATCACGTTTACTACAGTTTTTGCCGTTTCCGGATCAATCACCGCTGTTGGTTTCGGAGCAATAGTCGGCTTGTAGCTGCCGTCGGCATCGTAAATTCCGTCAACAATATATGGCGGATGCTTCACGCCTCTGCTTCCAAAGATATTCGCAACCACAGCCAGCTGCAGCGGAGTAACTGCATACCCCTGCCCGAACATCGTAGTGTAATTTGTGCGGCGATCCCATTGCCGATAGTCGCGAAGCAAACCTTTCTCTTCAAAAGGCAGCTCTATGCCCGTCTTCTCACCGATTCCAAAAGCTTTCAGGTAGTTATACCGCGCTTCTTTACTCAGCAATGCTCCAATCTGCACCGTACCAGTGTTATAAGAATGCGCAATAATGGCTGCAAGCGTAGACTTTTCAGCAGCATGCGGAGCATAATCTTTAAAAGTCTCACCATCGGGAGTGGTGAACTGGTAGGGAGTAAAAAAGCGCTATACGGAGTTACTTTACCTTCATTAATTGCTGCAGCGACCGTAATTGCCTTACCCGTTGAACCAGGTTCAAGAACTAATCCTACAGAGTTCGAAGTAAACGACTTCGGCTTCTCCTGCGCGACTTTTGCCGGATCATAAGATTGCGAATCAGCCATTGCCAGCACCCTGCCGGTATTGGTTTCCAATACAACCGCACTGCCCCAATCTGCTCCAATTTTTTCTACCTGCTCTTTCAATATTTGCTCAGCTGCCTGCTGCAAATCACGGTCAAGAGTAAGCTTTACAATTCGCCCATCCTGCGGAGCAATTTCTACTTTTTCCGCATTCGGAAAAATAGTGCCGTCCGGCCCGACCTCCACTTGCAGATAGCCGTCAGTGCCAGCAAGAACACTGTCAAACTGCTGCTCAATACCAGCTCGTCCGACAAGCTGATCGCTTTTATCAGTACGTCCGACAAAACCGAGTACCGCCCCGGCGAGCGAACCGTTTGGATAGACTCGTTCCATATAACGTTCGCCGAAAATTCCATGAATATTCAGCTGGTTAATCTGTTCCATTTCTTTTGCCGAAATACCTGCCTGCAGCATTTTAAACTGATTTTTTTGCTTCCGCCAAGTAATTCACCCGCAAGTTCAGCTTCATCCCGCTCAAGCACCGGAGCGAGGATTTTTGCGGCAGCTGCCGCCCCCGTGCCGGTAATATTATTTTTCGCATCAGTAGTTTTGAAATCCTGGATTGCTTTCTGATCTACCCGCAGGTTGTAGTGCGGAACCGAACTTGCAAGTACTGCGCCGGTATTATCAACTATTTTTCCGCGCAGCGCCTGCTGTTTGTAATTACGTGCACGAAAATCATGCGCAGTCTGCGCCAGCGTATCCGCCTGCACTACTTGCAGCACAGTAAGACGCCCTGCAATCAGTACGGCCATTGCAAGAAAAATAACAACAACTGCCCGGAGACGTTTATTGGTAGCAGCCCGCGCCAAACGCATCGAATCCGCTTTCCGTATCCCGCTGCTGCCCTGATTGTTCAGAACTGTACTCACACAAATACTCCTAAACAAGTAATTACTTTTGCGCCTTTGCCTCGCCAGTCACAGTTCCGTCTCCCAGATCAACATAACGAATTTGCGTTGCCGGCACCATTTGATATTTCTGCGCACGTTCATTAAGCACTACGGGAGTCTCTAACCGCGCCACATCTTCACGTAAGGTTTCAAGACCAGATTTAACTTCATTCAGTTCAATAGTTGCGGATTTAATCTCGAATGCACCTTGAATCATTGCCGTATTCAAGCCGAATGCACCTGCAATCGCTCCAGCAAATATCAAACCGCACAAAATAGCTGTACGAAAGTAACCGCGCGAGGGAAGCGGACTCGGCACAACTGAAAGACCAGGTGCGGAAATTATCGGACGCGAGGCGCGAGCCGGATTACGACGGGCCAATACGGAAGAATTTGCGCTCATCGGGTCTCTCCTTTGTGAAAGCGAAAGTTGGATTCTATTAGTGGTTCGAGATTTTTCAGTACATGCGCCGGTGTTTGCCGGATTCTCTCAACAGCTCTTAACCGCACCGACTGCGAGCGCGAGTTTTGAGCCAGCTCTGCTGTATCGGCTTTTATTGATCCGCGGACAAGGGCTTTTAGATACGGTTTGTGATCTGCCAGCTCTACCGGCAATCCCGGCGGCGTAGTAGATTTCAGCCCTTGACTCATTGCTTCTTTCACAATCCGATCTTCAAGCGATTGATATGACTCAACCACAAGACGTCCGCCGATTGACAAAGATTCAATTGCCCGCGGGAGTGCTGTTTCCAGAATTTCCAGCTCGTTATTCACCGCAATGCGCAGGGCTTGAAAAGTTCGTTTTGCCGGGTTTCCGCCAGTGCGTTTCGCTTTTTCCGGAAGTGATTCCCGAATTAAGGCAACTAATTCAGCAGTTGTTTCTAATGGTTTAACTGCGCGGGCTGCAACGATTTTATTCGCAATCTTTCCGGCAAATTTTTCTTCCCCATATACACGAAGAATTCGTGCAAGTTCATCACGGCCAGCCGCTGCAAGAAGCTCCTTTGCACTAATACCTTTGCTCGCATCCATCCGCATATCGAGCGGTGCGTCATGCGCATAAGAAAAACCGCGCCCTGCAGTATCGAGCTGTAATGATGAAACCCCAAGATCCATTAAAATTGCGTTTACTTTGCGGTTTGCACCAAATTCAGCCGCAACCTCATCAACGTGATCATAAGTAGTCTGGACGGCACGGAACCGATCACCAAATTTTGCCAGACGGGAAGCAGCAAGCCGGATTGCTTCACCGTCGCGATCAATTCCAATTACCTGCACATTCGGATTGCTTTTTAAGATTGCTTCAGTATGCCCGCCCATTCCGAGAGTACAGTCAATCAATAGTGATTCTGGGCTGGAAATCGCCGGAGAAAGCAGCTCCACGCAGGTACGCAAAAGCACAGGTAAATGCAACGCATTATTTGCTGCCGAGACCTGTGGATTCTGCATTTTTCACCTTTCGTGAACGCACTGATAACAAAAGCTGTAAACGCAAGTCTGAACTAGCTTCACTGGCTGAAGATTACAAATTATCCGCAATCAGTACGCCTGTTCTCCGCCGCTGACTTGCAGTCGGGGAATCACCGCAAGTCAGCGGCAGACAACACACGCATTAATATGCTGATTCGAGTTCAGCTCTAGAACACTCCGGGCACTAGTTCGTCTTCGCGATCGGCAAACTCATCTTCATTCGAACTCAGGTATGTATTCCATGCTGCCTGATCCCAAATTTCAACGCGATCACCTGTACCGATTACAACCAAATCTTTGTGCAAATCCGCATAAGAACGGAGCAAAGCCGGTACAGTAACCCGACCCTGCTTATCTGGAATTTGATCATTAGCACCCGAGAGGAAAATTCGCGTGTATGCACGTGCTTCTTTCGAGGTCATTGGAGCCTGCTGCAGCTTCGCCAGTACATCCGCGAATGCTGCCGTCGGAAACACGTATAAACACCGTTCTTGACCGCGGGTGATAACCAAACCACCAGCTAATTGATCACGAAATTTGGCAGGAAGAATGATGCGTCCTTTCTCGTCGAGCTTTGGCTCATACGTACCAAGAAACACAGCACTCCCCTTTCATAACCGATATACCCCACTTTACTCCACTTTGCGCCACTTGCAAGCTAAAATCACTTTATTAAACGCTTATTTTCCTGAATTACAGCCAAAAAGCTGGTGGAGGAAATTATGAGACTTTTTCCCTAAACGCAAAATAGGCTCGGATTGAGAAAGAAAATACTCAATCCGAACCTATTTTTAGCTTCAGTTCAAAAGTTATGGACAAAAACAGTGTTTCACACGAAAAATCCCAAAGGCACTCCGCACAATCAGCAATTCCAAAAATCGGAAATCAATGCCGATTGCCTTCCCGCATTCGCTTCAGCCATTCTTCCGCTTGGCGCTGCATAAAGTCGCCCTGCCCTCCGCCCTTGGGTTTCGAGTTAAGATGCAGCGAGCCGCCCCCGCCGGGTTTTTTCACAATACCGGCACTGATATACCAGAATCCGGCAAACACCACAATCACGCCAAGCACACCGACGGGAACAATTTCTAAAGCTACCCCGCCCATCACTACAGCAAGACCAACCACAGCCATAATCAATCCAAAGATAAGATTCTTTGCAGAAACGGCCCAACGCATCGGCGCACCGCTCTCCGCAGCTAGAGTCTCAGTAAATCTCACATCTTCACCGTTCAGCTGCGACTCGAGATCCGCAAGCATTTGACGTTCATAATCTGAAAGAGCCATAAATCTCTCCTCATTCGGGGTAAAGGATATCTTCAGGATATCCTATCCAGTTTATTTCAGATAGTTCACCCGCAGACTAGCTTGAAGAATAATTCTCCCGGACATCATCAGCACGGCACAGCGCAGCAAAACTAAGCGCCTGCGCTCCATATCTTTGCTTCACTGCATCAATTGCACGCTCTGCATTTTCACTGCGCTGATCCGCACCAAGCACTCCCTGAACTTCACCTTGGGCACTTTGTAAATTATCCGCCCGCACACCCAAAAGCCGAATCCCGCTATCTGGAAAACTCCCCTTGCTGAAAAGCCGCAATGCTTCCCGATATATCTCACTGCCAAGTTCAGTCGGCACACTAAGCGTGCGCGAACGAGTAATTGTTTCAAACTTTCCAGTACGAATCTTAACCGCAATCGTCCGTGCACGAAAACCCGCAAAACGCAGCCGCTGAGCAATCTCATGCGATTGCGAAAGAAGCACCTGATGAGCTTGCACCGGAGATACAAGAAAATCAAAAAGGTCTGCTCCCGGCTAATCGACTTTTCCGCAGCCGGACTCTGCACACTCCGCGAATCTTGATTTGTGGCTAAAGCATAAATCTTCTCTCCCATCGCCGAACCGACAAGCGACTGCAGCCGAGATAAACCAAGCACAAGCACATCACGCACCGTATCCACACCGCGGTCTTGTAACCGCCGCGCAATTTTCTCCCCCACTCCCCAAAGCGCACCAATCGGCAGCATATTGAGAAAATCTTGAGATTTATCAGCCGGAACAAGCAATATTCCATCTGGTTTCGCATGAGTTGAAGCAAGCTTCGCAAGATGCTTTGTATTTGCAATCCCAATCGAAGCCGGCACACCCACTTCATCACGAATCCGCCGTCGTAAAAGACGGGCAATTTCAGTTGGCGAACCAAAAAGTTTTCGCGCACCGCCCACATCAAGAAACGCTTCATCGACTGAAATTTGTTCGACACACGGCGTAACTTCCGCAAAAATATCCATAATTTTTCGCGAAACACACCGATACTTCTGCATATCAACAGGAAGCAAAATCAGCTCCGGACAAAGCCTTTTCGCCGCAGCTACCGGCATCGCAGAATTAACCCCAAATGCCCGAGCCTCATAAGAAGCAGCAGACAAAACCCCGTGCTCCACTCCGCCTACCGCCACCGGCTTTCCGCGCAAATCAGGGCGTTCAAGCAATTCCACCGAGACAAAAAATGCATCCATATCAACATGCAAAATCGGCGCAGCGGAATCATCACTGCCCCAATCTCGTTTCACACTCGAAACCCGCAGCCCACGCGACACCCGCCACCGCCTTCACCAAATAAACCGCCAGGATTTTCACATATCTTAAATTCAGTTCCTGCTGCAACAGTTTCAAGCTATATCCAGACTGGAATATGTTCGTTTCTGCAGCTGCAAACCGAAAACTCTCCAAATATGCACACTTTTAGAAATGATGCCGGCCACGCCGATTTTTCATCCGCAGCTCCGCCGCAGCGCTTGCCGCAGATTCTTTTGAATTTCCGTCTTTTTCTCGGCCGGATTACTATCGCCTGTTTCTTTAACCCGACCATCATGCTGCTGATTTTGATCAGCTTCACTCGAGACCGGCTCTTCACTTCGTTTCGCACCAAGCAACGGGAAATCACGTCCAAAAAGTTTCCCGCCGCGCCAACGCTTCTGCTTCGAATGCGCATCATCACCGGCAGGTTCTATCACGCCTGCAAGCGAATTTCCGCCGTGCGCCGCCAGAAATTTCTCTGCCGCCAGACCAATCTCATCCACACTTGGAACCTGCAGCAATTCATCTGTGGTAGTAGCAAAAGCTTGCTCACTCGGATTTACGTCGTACTCATTTTCAAGCGCCGTAATCAGCTCTGCCAAATCTGGACTCTTTTCGAGAAGTTCACGATATGCAGAATTAACACGATCCTCATGCTGTTCCAAATCACCAAGCGGAAGCCGCGGTCCGCCAAGATTTGCCGTCATCCGAATTGCCGCAAGCGCTCCGGCAAGAAACGGTTCCCCAAGCTGCGCAAGATAAAAAGGAACACGCACCCGAATATTAGTCACCGAAACTTCCTGCTTAGCTGCATAATATTCAAATAAATCAGTAAGCGCACCGGGATGAACAGCACGGCCGTGCACATATTTTACGCCATCTTTCAGCTTAGTCGAACGCATCAGCATATCAGCCTGGCGGGTATGCGGAATTGCAGCCGGCATCGCCGAAAAAGTAATCACTTCATCCACATGGAATCTTTGCACAACATCAAGCAAATCTGCGGTGATAGTCTCCCACCGGTAATCCGGTTCTTGACCGGAAAGATAGAGAAAGTTTTCACCCACAATATCTGTCACCAAACTCAAACGCAGCTCCGGCTGAACTAAAGACTCAATCACCCCGTCCTGATACGTCACAATTGGCCTTTGCGCACGAAAATCAAAAGCTCATCTGCCGGGAACGAAGCAATCCGAACGGAATCTAAATCAACGATAGCCGCATCAATTGCTTGCGTTACATTCCCAGCAGAAGTAAGCATATCCAGCGGGTTAACCAGGAGATATTTTGCCGATAAATTATCGCGCGTATTCTCATATTGAATCATTCCCGCCCCTTCCGCTCTCGCGAATCTGCTGCACTCATTTCATTAAAACTGCGTCTAAATTATAACGCGTACCTCTCAGTCTATCCGTTTCTTCCAGACCAGAAAGGAAAATTGAACGTTAACAAAAGCATTTTCTGCAGCTGCAGCAATAAGAAACTGCACTTTTCAACGCATTTACCTTGCTCAGAGAAACAAAAACTATCGCACAGTCTGCCATACTCGCGGATGTGAAACTTCTCAAGCAAAAAGAGTACTGACATCCTGGCAATAATACGGAATAATGGTAAGTCGGCTTTTTAAGGAATTTATTTGCACCCAAAAATGCATTTACATGCGCGGAGCAAGGAGAAAATCGATGGAAAAAATCCGGTTGAAAATAACAGTGCATATCAAAATGCACTCTCCGCAGAGCAAGAATTTCTCGATTGCGCATATCAAAATCTCGATCAGCAAACTGCCTATTACGAAGAAAAACTTCGCAGCACCCGCAGTATCGGAGCAAGCGGAACTCCCGGAGCACGTTCTGAGCGCGATTCTTTCGCCACGCACTATGAAGATAACTTAGCCCGCCTAAAAACGTTGAAACCCGACTCGTTCTCGGCCGGCTCGATTTTGATACCGAAAATACAATTCATGTCGGACGGATAACTCTGCGTGACGCCAATCAAAAAATCATGCTCACCGATTGGCGCGCTCCGCAATCCGAACCATTCTATCAAGCTACATCCTCACACCGTCTCGGGGTAATCCGCCGCCGCCACATTCAAACTCGTTTCCGAAAAGTGACAAATGTTGAAGACGAATTCCTTGCAGCCAGTGAAATCAAAGATTCAGACCTCAACCTCACGGGTGAAGGTGCGCTTTTGCCGCAATGAACAAAGCGCGTGACGGAAAAATGAGCGATATCGTTGCTACTATTCAAGCCGAGCAGGATCGAATCATCCGCGACCAGGCAAAAGGGGTACTCGTAGTGCAAGGCGGTCCAGGAACTGGCAAAACTGCCGTCGCACTGCACCGCGCCGCATATTTGCTTTACACTTACCGCAAGAATTTCGCACACAGCGGCGTACTAATAATTGGGCCATCAAAAAGATTTTTACAATATATCGACCAAGTACTTCCTTCACTAGGAGAATCTGAAGTAGTTGCCTGCACAATTCACGAACTTTTTCCCGGCGTAACCCCAACAGTTAAAGATAACGCAGAAGCAGCCGAAATTAAGAGCCGGCTAATCTGGGAAAAGATTGCCAAACGCGCAGTGCGGCAAATCCTTGAAAAACCGCTTCACAATCCAATCACATTCCACATTTCCGGAAAAAGATTCAACTCACTCCAGCAGACGTATCGGCAGCACAAACCCGTGCCCGCCGCCTTGGAAAAACACATAACGAAGCCCGTGAAAAATACGCACGCCAGCTTGTAGATTTACTTGCATCCCGACTTGCCGCAGCACGCGAAGTCGACTTATCCAGCGACGACTGGATTGTGCATGATATTGCTTCCCATCCGGAAATTCGCCGTGCGATAAACCTGCATTGGCTCCCTGCTTCCCCGCAATGGCTGCTCGAACACATTTTCAAATGGAAAGAAATACTCGCTTCCGTTGCACCGGAATTAACTCCGACAGAACGAGAAACACTCTGGCGGGAAAAAGGATCCGGTTTCAGCGAAGCAGATATCGCATTGCTGGATGAACTTGCAGAACACCTCGGTCCGTTCGAAAGTGATTTACAGCGCGCGATTCGGCTGGAAAATGAGTCAAGCTCGACAAATCTGAATACATATGTTTCACAGACAATGAATGCCATGAATCTCGGAGCAGGAATTGTAAATACCGACCTGATCCAAAATCGGTTAAATAATTCAGGAATTTCTGTTCCGCTTGCAGAACGCGCAATTAATGACCGGACATGGACATATGCACATATTGTTATTGATGAAGCCCAAGAGCTCACCCCGATGCAGTGGAGAATGATATCGCGGCGCAATCCGCGCCGATCAATGACAATCGTCGGTGATTTAGATCAGCGCCGTACCGGCGCACCTCACGGCGGATGGGAAAAAGCTCTCGGAAAACTCGCTGCCGATATGCGTATCGAGCACCTAACAATCAGCTACCGCACACCGCGTTCAATTCTCGACACTGCGGCAGAAACAATGAAACGTCTTGGCGTAACAGTTTCCGGTGTAAAAGCTGTCCGCGATATCGCAGGTTCATATCAGGAAAACACAGTAGATATAAAAGAATTTTCCCGCGAAATCATCACATTAACTGCACAAAAATCAATGCATTAACCGCAGATTACGGTAAGGGATACGGCACATTGGCGATAATCGCACCAACTGCGTCCATTGAGTCAATCCAGCAGCTCATCCAAAGCGAAACCGCCTTGTGCGATTCATTCGAAAAAATCAGATCAATGTAATTGATGCACGAGATTCAAAGGTCTCGAATTTGATTCCGTCATTTTAATTAATCCGGAACAAATTTCACAAAGCGGTAATGGCGACCTGTATGTAGCGATGACTCGCGCCACAAAATCAATGCATGTAATTCGTTTTACATCTGATACACCGGCCGCAAATACTGTGCTCTGCAATCGCGCAGCAGACCGGAATCAGTAAATTATGCAGAACACATCCAGATTAAAGATCGGATGAAAAGATTGGCGATAAGATAAAACAATGTAAACATCTTAAGTATCTCGCGGCTAGATGCCGCCGCAGCAAAGTTGGAATTTCCCGCCGCAATAATTCGCAATTTATTTCGCGTCCGTAAGTTCCGCTGCTAGTATTTACTTACGTTTTATTCGCAGAGTTCGTGCCCGATTCGGTACAACCGCGAAATAAAAATAGTATCCCAAAATCGAGTTTGGAGATTCCCTTGAGCAAAATGATGGATCGCGCGTATAAACACTATGTTCCAGGTGTGCCGAAGACGATTGATCCCGTCAATGCAACACTTGGTGAAGTTTTTGAAAAAGCTGCTGCCGATTTTCCCAACCATGTGGCAATTGACTTTCTCGGGCGTGAATTCACATATTCTGAAGTACTGCTCGATATTAAACGTGCCGCCACCGCATTAACTATGTGCGGTGTAAGAAAAGGAGACGTCGTTTCCGTCGTTTTGCCCAACTGTCCGCAGCACTATGTGGCAGTCTATGCAATCACTGCTCTGGGTGCAATCGCCTCAGAACACAACCCGCTGGCTCCGGCCGCACAGCTCCATGAGCAAATTACCCGCGTCGGTTCAACCGTCATAATCGCTTGGGAACAGACAATTGAACGAATCACAAAAGACGGATCACTGCACGGGCACACATATCTTGCCGTAAATCTCACAAAAGCTCTGCCCAAAAAATCACAAATACTGCTGAAGCTGCCATTCAAAGCAGCAAAAACCCAACGCGCGAAACTGCGCGGAAAAGTTCCGCCAGGCGTACACTCGTGGGATAACCAGGTTTCCCACGCTGTCCCAATGAACCTCAGCTCAATCAATCACGGCACCGCTGACGATATTGCAATCTTAATCCAGACAGGGGCACCACCGGCACCCCGAAATCAGTAGCGCTTACGCACCGCAATCTCACCACAAACTCAGCGCAGGTGAAAGCATGGTTACGCGATTTTACGCGCGGAGGAGAAACAGTTGGTGCAGTTTTACCTTTCTTCCACGCATTCGGTTTTGAATTATCACTGGTAGTGTGCGTCGATTTTGCCGCAACCCAAGTAATGGCGCCAACTTTTGACGTAGACATTATTCTTGCGGGCCATAAACGGCATCCGATCACATTTTTTGCCGGAGTACCGCCCATGTTCCAGCGAATCCTAGATACAGTTAAAAAACGCAGCGGAATCGATATGAGTTCAATGCGTTACAGCTGCAGCGGCGCAATGCCGCTCGATCCCAAATTGGCTGCAGAATGGGAAAAATTAACTGGAGGCTACCTTATCGAAGGATATGGTATGACCGAAGCGAGTCCGCTTATCGCCGGTTCCCCGCTTTCCCCTTCACGGCGCCCCTCAACACTTGGTCTGCCGATTCCATCAACCGAGATAAAAGTCGTAAACCCGGAAGACCCAAGTCAGGAATTGGATGAGGGGAAGTTGGTGAAATTCTTGTGCGCGGACCGCAAGTATTTCAGGGATACTACGAAAACGAATCAGAAACTGCTGCCGCATTTTACGACGGCTGGCTCCGCACTGGCGATTTAGCAAAGTGGGACGACGGTTTCCTGGTAATGGCAGACCGTCGGAAAGAAATGATTATCAACGGCGGTTTTAATGTTTACCCGTCGGAAGTGGAAAAAGTAGTACGTGAGATTGAAGGTGTTACTGACGTCGCAGTTATCGGGATGCCGAATGACACGCTGGGAGAAACTGTAGTGGCTGCACTTGTCCTCGAACCGGGTGCAAATGTAACACTTGAACAAGTTCGCCAATGGACCGAATCACGCCTCTCTCATTACGCAATGCCGAAGTCAATTGCAATTCTTGACGAATTACCGCGCTCGCAAATCGGTAAAGTTCTTCGGAAGAGTGTAAAAGAACAGCTCGAAAATTTTGAACTCGTTTCCGGCCAGTGGCGGAAAAAGATTAGCGCAGCGTCAAATAATGCTGCACAAAATTTTGAAGCATACCTCCAAGCACTGAAAGAAAAAACAAATAGCACTGCGGAAGAATGGCGTGCATGGACTGAAAGCAATGCTCCGCAATTAGAACTTTTAAGAACTGGTGGAACAGTGAACGGAAACCAGACTCAACCGAAATCGACACTGAACGCGAAGCACAGCATAAAGGGATTTCAGTTGAAGGTTTCGTTAGCTGGCTGAAAGAAAATACACCGCTGCGGACGGCTGAACCGGAAGCAACTGAACAAAATCCCTCCAGAAATGAAGTCCATTTCGACCATAGCCCAGCAGAACTAGCTGAAGAGCCTGAATCGGAATAACTCGCTGCTGCATTATTGCACACTATTTCACGCCGGCGCATAACCTGAAAGCGGATAAACAAAACAGCGGATACTGCTTCGCTGCTATCTCTCCGCGCACTTGTTTTATGCACAGGACAGCTGAGAGCAGTAACGTGCGGAACTACGATTAGTCAAGATTGTTCCGTAAACGTGCAATTTCTGCTTCAAAATCCTCGAGAGTTTCGAAATTGGAGTAAACCGAGGCGAACCGCAGGTAAGCAATCTGATCGAGTTCTCGTAACGGATTCAGAATTGCCATACCAACATCGTATGCGTCTATCTGAGATTGACCAGTAGCACGAATCCGCTCCTCTACTTTTTGCGCCAAGATTGCAAGCTGGTCTGCGGTGACTGGACGCCCTTGACACGCCTTTCCGACTCCGACAATAATTTTTCCCGACTAAAAGGTTCTGTTGCTCCGGAACGTTTCACAACTGTCAATGAGGCTGTCTCTGATGTTGTGAAACGCCGTTTACATTCGGGACACTCCCGACGACGGCGAATTGTAGTGCCGTCGTCGCTTGACCGCGTATCAACTACGCGCGAATCTGGGTGATGACAAAATGGGCAATGCATACGCTCAAAATACCGATGCGAAGCGCAGAGTGCAAGTTGCAAAGCGGAAATACTCATTTTCCTTCCCATCGAAAAATGAAAATTTCAATATTTTTTACAAAATCAGCATTTCTTTTGCGCTCATTCCGCCAATTACAGCGATATCGGCACTAGTTGAATCAACCATACTCACAATTGACACTCCAATACCGAAAGCGATAAATAAAAAACAAGTGAAAACGCCAGAAAAATGGCTTTAGTGAGAACTTCACCAAAAGAATTTGGAAAAGCCGCCGCTGCTGAAATCTGCCGCGGTGCCGATAAAATACCCTTTTGCCGCATTCGTACAGGAGAAATTCCGACATTTTTAGAACCGTAATGCGGACGGAAAGAACTTCCGCCATGCACTATTACCGAAGAAACTGCCGGTTTTTTCACTGCACCTGCAATATTCTTTGTGACTTCATCACGAGAATTCGGTACGAGACGAAGCTGCGCCGATACATTCTCACGCATCCGGATTTTCGAGCGATTTTCTTGAGAATTCGGCCGATCCGGGCGCACAATTTGAAAATTCCGATTCGCATTTCCAACGAGTCTTTGCGAATCGACAGCACGCAAATGGTTATAACGCGCCTTTTTGACAGCACCATTCGACTCAGAAACCGCTCCGGAATCACTGTGCGCATGAAAACGAGAATGGTTCAATTTAACAGCTGTATTCCCAACTACCTGAACCGGATTAAACGTATCCATCTCAATCTCCTATCTCGAACATCTGTTCTAAGTATACTTACCGCAGATCCGTTTGTAAAGAACATGTGTTCTAAAACAACTCGAACAAACGTTTGGAAGTTTTTTCAAATCCCGTTATTCTTATTACGAAGAAAGTAAAACATGCCCCACCAGCGAAATTTTCTTGCTTTTCGATAAAAACAGCACAATATCAGCGAAAAATCTCTCTTACGGCGTGTTGCAGCAATTCCGCAAAATTTTTTCCGAAGGAACGAGCTATCCGAGATGAATGAGAATCCGATAAACAGCCCATCAAAACAACATGCGCTTACCGAACGGCAGCTGAAAATATTTTGCGTAATCATGCTGGGTATCGACTCTCATGGATTCCCGCCTACAATTCGTGAAATCGGTGCAGCAGTCGGACTCGCTTCACCTTCATCAGTAAAATATCAACTTGATGCGATTGAAAAAGCCGGATTAATTGCACGCGACCCACGCCGCCCGCGCACCATTGAAATCACTCAGGCCGGTACTGATTTCGCAAAAGAATACATTCCCGAAAGCAAAACTGCAAAAGTATCGGCGCGGATTCTTTTTCCGAACCGAAAACAGCCGCACACAACGAAAACAACGCAGCACACCTATTGCACGATAAATACTTCAGCGATTCAGAGAACACAATAGATGTTCCCCTAGTTGGAAAAATTGCTGCCGGCATGCCGATCACCGCCGAACAGCAAATCGAAGATATCTTCCCGCTTCCGCGCCGGCTCACCGGCAATGGCGTCCTCTTCATGCTCCAAGTTCAAGGAGATTCAATGATTGACGCAGCAATCTGCGATGGTGATTGGGTAGTAATACGGCAGCAAAATATTGCCGAAAATGGGGAAATAGTAGCCGCAATGATTGATGGTGAAGCTACCGTAAAAACTTTCCAGAAGCTAAACGGCCATGTCTGGCTGCTCCCGCAAAATACGATGTACCAGCCAATCCCAGGTGACGAATCGAAGATTCTCGGAAAAGTTGTCACAGTTCTCCGTTCGCTCTAACCAACCGCTATCAAAACTCTATAAACTCATTCCGCCGTTTCTGCTTGTGCTGCAAGACGGCTCAATGCCGCACACACGATCTGCGAATCATCTGTCATCCACAGCCGCGGCATTGACCGTAATAAAAATCTGCCGTAACTTTTTGTAAGCAGCCGGCTATCAAGCACCGCAACCACTCCGCGGTCAGTAACCCGCCGCAATAATCGGCCAGCTCCTTGCGCTAGCAGCAAGCCGGCATGTGCAGCAGAAACCTCCATAAAACCATTCCCGCCGCGTCTTGTTACAGCTTCAGCTCTCGCCGCAGAAAGCGGATCATCTGGACGCGGAAACGGAATCCGGTCAATAATCACCAGCCGATTAGTCAAACCCGGCACATCCACACCTTGCCAAAGTGAAAGCGTGCCAAGTAAACAGGCAGCAGAATCTGCACTAAATTCCCGAATCAACGCCGGCAGCGGATCATCTCCCTGACACAGAATTGGCACATCTACATGCTTTCTTAGATACTCAGCAGCTCTTTCAACTCCTGCACGCGAAGTAAACAAACATAACGCGCCTCCTCTGGAAGCTTGAAGCAGCTGCACCATTTCCGCAAGCTGCTCCGTTCCATAACCGTCGCGTCTCGGCGGCGGAAGATACCTCGGGAGATAAAGAATCCCCTGCTGCTGCGGAGAAAATGGAGACCCAACATCAACTCCCTCCCATTTCGGTTGATCCGGGAACATAAATCCCACACTGTGCGCCATCGAATCAAAAGTACCGCCGAGTTTGAGTGTTGCCGAAGTAAGTACCACGCAGCGCTGTGCAAATACGCGGTTCGCAATATCACCCGCAACATCTAATGGCGCACCGTTAAACGAAGCAACTCCGTCATATGAAAGCGAAATCCATGCGACAAGCCGGCCGGTACTGATTGCATCACCTAAAACCAGCTGGCATAAATCCTGAATTTCATTTACCCGCGAGCGCAAAATTTGTTTTGTCACCGCAATTTCTGTATCGCGCGGACTCAGATCGCGAATCTGCTGTGCTGCTTGCTGCGTACGGCCAAGCAAGCGAACAAAAGCCTGTGCAAGTTCTTCAGGCAGCTCCGTAATCCGCCGTTCCCCCAACAGATTCATTACATCGGCAAATTCAGCAGCGCTTTCATCAAACTCTGCATCGTCAAGCCCAGCACGACGGATTTGCCGGGCTAAAGAAACAAGATCAAATTTATTAAACGATACAGAAAGCTGACTGGTAACCCGCCCCACAAGTTCATGCGCTTCATCAATAATATAGACATCGGCTTCCGGCAGAACTGAATTCGCTCCTGCTTCCACACCGATCATTGCATGATTAGTCACCACAATATCGGCTTCCAACGCTCGATTCCGGGCAAGAAGCGGAAAACATGAACTCCGCAGCGGGCATTTCTCCCCAATGCATTCGTTTTTCGGTAAAGAAACTTGCCGCCACGCGCGTTCGCTAACCCCGGGTAATAAGTCGTCACGATCGCCAGTATCTGATTCTAATGCCCATTGACGTGCACGCAGCACGTCTTCGCCAGTTGCCGTCGCCCCAAATTCACCTTCGGCACGTGAAATTAATGCGTCTTCTTCCGGATAACCGCCGGTAACTTTTCGTAAACAAGCGTAATTGTTCCAGCCTTTCAGCAATGCCGTTTTCGGCTTTCGGCCTGTTTCTTTTTCACTTGTGCCGCTACTAATGGGGCATCCTGCATAATGATTTGCCGCTGCAATGCAATGGTGGCTGTTGAGATAATCACTCTTCCGCCGGTTTTTGCCGCATAAAGCATCGCCGGCACAAGATATCCGAAAGACTTACCGGTACCGGTACCAGCCTGCACCATTAGATGTCCCATATTTTCAATGGCGCTGCTCACCCGCTGCGCCATCTCAATTTGACCGGTGCGTGCACTCCCGCCGATTTGCGAAACAACCTTTTCCAGCAGCTTCGCAATCTCTGAGTTCGAACTAAATCCATTCTTCCCGCCAGCTATTTCGCTCGCAACAGCATCTGAATCCGCATCGGATTCCGCAGCCGGGGCACCCTGGGAATTTGTTTCCTGCAAGTCGCTGGATTCATTCATGTCTGCTGTTTCCTAAAGCAGCAGACACTAGCTTTTGCAAATGCTCCGGTACGAGCGCAACAAGCCGTGTTCCGTCGGCAGTAAATTCTTCGCTTAATACCTCGCCTTCCGCATGAATCTTCGAGACTAAATCTCCGCGGCGATACGGAAGCAGCACATCAATTCGAATATTCGGATGCGGCAGCAATTGCGCAATCCGTTCCCGCAGCAGATCGATTCCTTCACCAGTTACCGCAGATACACCGACCGAGTTTGGATAACGTGTACGCAATACCGCTGTATCTACCGGATCTGCAAGATCAAGTTTTGAAAGCACAATCAGTTCCGGAACTTCCAAAGCGCCTGGAACATCACGCAGTACTTCGCGGACTGCTTTCACCTGCCCGACCGGATCATGGTGCGAAGCATCCACAACATGCAAAAGTAAATCTGCCGCACCCGCTTCTTCCAGTGTAGAACGAAATGCTTCTACCAGCTGCGTTGGCAGCAGACGCACAAAACCGACGGTATCTGTGATTGTATATTCACGGTCATCACTGGTTTTTGCACGGCGAACCGTCGGGTCAAGAGTTGCAAATAGTGCGTTTTCCACTAGGACTCCCGCATCTGTAAGCACGTTCAGCAGCGAAGATTTCCCGGCATTCGTGTATCCGACCACCACTACTGATGGAATCTGATGCCGTTTGCGCGATGAACGCTGCGTTTCGCGTGCCGGAGCCATTTTTGCAATATCATTGCGCAGTTTCGCCATCCGTGTTCGAATCCGACGGCGATCAAGTTCAATCTTCGTTTCACCCGGACCTCGCGAGCCAATACCAGCACCGCCAGCAACACGTCCGCCGGCTTGCCGCGACATTGATTCGCCCCAACCTCGTAAACGCGGAAGCAAGTATTCAAGCTGTGCCAGTTCAACTTGTGCTTTACCTTCCCGTGATTTTGCATGCTGGGCGAAAATATCGAGAATCAGCGCGGTGCGATCAATCACTTTCACATTAACGATATCTTCAAGCGCACGCCGCTGCGAAGGAGCAAGTTCAGAATCAACAATCACAGTATCTGCACCGGTATTTTGCACAATTTCGGCAAGCTCTTTTGCTTTTCCTTTACCTAAATATGTTGCGCGGTCAGGTAATTGGCGATGCTGAATTACACCGTCCATTACCTGTGATCCGGCAGTTTGCGCAAGTGCGGAAAGTTCACGCAAAGAATCAGCTGCAGCCGCGTAGGTTCCGTCGGTCCAGAGACCGGCAAGTACTACTTTTTCAAGACGCAGCTGGCGGTACTCGACATCCACTTGCTCATCACGGCGGGAGGCGATATCAACCACGCGCCGCATCGATGAGCGCACATCACGCTCGAATGAATCTCCTGCCCACGAACCGTCATAGGTTGGATCAGCTTGCAGCGCAGTTCCGCGGCGGCTGTGCACCTCAGGATGATGGATTTGCATCTGTGCGGGAGTTTCAGAAAACTCATTTGATGCAAGCAGAGCTTGTTCCGGCGCAGCTGCAGCTTCCAACCCTTCTTTTTGCTGAAAGTTTTTGGGAAATTTTTCGTTTTCGTTAATAATTACGGCTCCTTATGTCTTCCGAAATTATCTCATGTTATCGGCGGTATTCCCAACGCGGCAGGAAGAGTTTTTGTCTAATATTATTCCTGCAGCAAAACTAAATCCGATTTCGCAGCGCAAATTTCCGTCCGCTGCGGTGAGTTTAAAATCTGAATGAATTTAAATCGGAGTTAGTCCGGATTCGGATTTTAGTTCGCATGAAATTTATTTCAGCAGGTATTCTTTGTGTTATGAGCGAACACTATTTTTCAGCTGAAACACAATCTCCAGCAATCGAGAAGTCTGTCAATATTTTAATTCGCGACCGCGAATATCAGGTCACAACGATGCCTGGTGTGTTTTCACATGACGGTATCGACAAAGGAACAGCTGTATTTTTACGGAAAGTTCCGCTTACGACGCTCCCGGAGTTTCCAAAAGTACTTGATCTTGGGTGCGGCTGGGGACCAATTTCTCTCGCGTTAGGAACCGCTTACCCCCAAGCAGACCTTTTTGCTGTAGATGTGAACGAACGGGCCTTAGAACTTTGTAAAATGAATCTCGCAGCTGCCGGTTTAAAAGGCGAAGTGGTTTGCGAGCCGGAACTTGCGGCACGTTTTATGCAGGATGGAACGAGACTCGATCTGATTTGGTCAAATCCGCCCATTCGTATCGGGAAAGCAGAACTGCATCAGCTGCTGCTGCGATGGCTCTCGCTGCTTGCACCGAATGGAACAGCATATTTTGTTGTCCAGAAGAATCTTGGTGCTGATTCGCTAAGCAAATGGTTAAAAAGTCAAGGATACATCGCCGAAAAAATCGGATCAGCAAAAGGTTTCCGTGTAATTGAAGTCCGCTGCTGCTAAACGCACCGAATGGCTGTCGGCAGAAAACATGTTTGCAGATTTCGGCACCCATTTACGTAACTAGCAGCCGAATCTGCACAGGTTACACAGCCGGCGGTAAAATCAGGTTTTGTTTTCCGACGGAGATTCCGTCGTTACTGCAAGCCCGTGACCGGTGCAAACACGAGAGTTTCCGCCGGTGAAAACCCCAGCCCGCGTTTGCCGCCTGCTGGGGAAAAGTTATCCGGCTGGACCGGATCGCAAACAGTTCCAGTGCTGCGGATTAAGAGATTTTTCTCTTCGGCAGATACAAAACAAACTGCTGCGGCTGGATCCGGAATTTTATTTCGCAATTACCTGTTCAATAATCTGATTTATTTGCGTACGATTACTTTCTGCGGTTAAACCAGATAATTCATACCAGGTAATTCGCGGATCTGCTCCAAACCAAGTCCGCTGTTTCTTTGCCAATCTCCGGGTGGAAAATGCAGTATTCGCAATCGCTTCTTCGCAGCTCAATTCACCGTCGATAACTGCAATGCTTTGCGCATATCCGGTAGCTTTTTTGCGGTTGCCGCATCGCGCAGTCCTTGCGTAATCAGTGTCTGTGTTTCTTCAAGTAAACCATTTGCAAACATTTTCTGCGCACGTGCAAAGATACGCTGATGCAGAATTTCTTTCGCTGTATTTACACCGATTTGCACCACGTTTGAATAATGTGAAGTATGCCGCGGGAATACTGGCGTATAAGATTTTCCCGTGAGCCGAACAACTTCAAGTGCACGAATCACGCGCCGCGGATTTGCAAGGTTAATCGTTTCAGCAGTAATTGGATCTTTTCTGAAAAGCTCAGCAATTAGCGGTTCAAGTCCGGATGTTTCCCAAATCTGATTTAGTTCGCTGCGAATTGTTTCGTCGGTGCCGGGAAAGTCTAACTTATCGATGAGCGCTGAAATATACAGCCCTGATCCGCCGACGATAATTGGCGTCTTGCCGCGCTCGCAGATTTTTTCTAAATCATTGCGGGCGAGCTCTTGATATTTGGCGACGGAAGCTTCATCTTTAATGTCAAGTACATCAATTTGATGGTGGAGAATTCCGCATTTTTCTGCATTGGTAATTTTTGCGGTACCGATATCCATACCGCGGTAAAGCTGCATCGCATCAGCAGAGATTATTTCCGCTGCTGACGGACCGCCTAATGCTTGGGCGAGCGCAATCGAAAGTGCAGTTTTTCCGCTTGCAGTCGCTCCAACAATGCAATAAATCGGTGAATTGTACTCAGCCAAATTTATCCTTAGATTCCAGGACGTTTTGCAATAGTAGGCATTCCAAGTTTTACCGGCGCTTCACCGTTTGCTTCACGTAAAAGTTCGGCTTTCCGATTTTGCGCATTTTCCCAAGCATCACCGGCACGGGTGCGGCGAATTGCAAACTTGCCGCCTTGAATACCGGAATCTGCAAGCAGATAGGATGGAGCTCCATGCGTAACTTCACAGGTGACGATATCTCCAGGGCGCGGCCGGTCTTTGAGATTAGCTGGAAGCGCCGCATGCACCAGACGGTTGTCTTCTGCGCGCCCGGATATTCGCTCAGTAATATCGTCTTTTCGGCCTTCGCCTGCGGCAACCAGTACTTCCACCGTCGAACCAATAAGTTTTTGATTTTCTTCAGTCGAAATCCGTTTTTGCAGTTCAATTAACCGGTTAAAACGTTCACTCGCAACCTCTGCCGGAATTTGGTTTTCCATCATTGCAGCCGGTGTGCCGGGGCGCGGTGAGTATAAAAATGTAAACGCCGATGAAAAACGGGAAGCTTCTACTACATCAAGTGTTGCTTGGAAATCTTCTTCTGTTTCGCCAGGGAATCCAACAATAATATCGGTGGTAATTGCAGCATGCGGAATCTGTTCGCGCACACGCTGTAAAATACCAAGGAATTTCTTCGACCGATATGATCGGCGCATTGCTTTCAAAATAGTGTCGGAACCCGACTGCAGCGGCATATGCAAAGACGGCATCGCATTGGGTGTCTGTGCCATTGCATCAATTACATCGTCAGTGAATGCGGCTGGGTGCGGGGATGTAAAACGGACTCTCTCAAGGCCGTTAATTTCACCGGCAGCCCGCAGGAGCTTTGCGAATGCTCCGCGGTCCCCGAATGATACGCCATATGAGTTTACGTTTTGACCAAGCAATGTCACTTCGATTGCGCCCTGTGCGACAACAGCTTCGATTTCCTGAAGAATTTCCCCAGGCCGACGGTCTTCTTCTTTTCCGCGTAAATGCGGAACAATGCAGAAAGTACAGGTGTTATTGCATCCAACTGCAATCGATACCCAGGCAGCGTAAGTAGATTCACGATGTGTCGGAAGTGTGGATGGAAAAACTTTTAGGGATTCTTCAATTTCAACTGCGGCTTTTTTATTGTGACGTGCACGCTCAAGAAGTGTTGGAAGCACATCGAGATTATGCGTGCCGAGCACTACATCAACCCAAGGAGCTTTTTCGACGATCCCTTCACGCAATTGCTGTGCGAGACAACCAGCAACAGCGATTTGAAAATTCGGGCGTTCACGTTTAACTTCAGCAAGCTGCCCGAGGTTTCCAAAAAGCTTTGTTGCCGCATTTTCACGCACTGAACACGTATTTACCACTAGCACATCAGCACCTTGATCTCCAGCATCAGTAGCGCGCAGCTCAGCTGCAGGAACAAGTTCTACCGGCAGATAACCTGCTGCATCAAGCAGTCCAGCAAGGCGCTCTGAATCGTGCGCGTTCATCTGGCAGCCGAGAGTCTTAACAGCGTATGTTTTTGGTAATTTTCGAGTATCCATCTTCGTAAGTCTAACTTTATGACATTGGAAAACGCTTTTTGCAGCTGCTATTTCATCGAAATCACAATGATTTTAATTCATCACATTCCAGGTGCATTTCTCAGTTACGGCTGATAGAAAGCCGATAACTGCACGAAAACAGCAGTACTTTGCGATATTTGTTCGCATGCCGTATCCTAATCGCGATCTGGAGCAATCTCAGCAAAGGCAGTATTCAGAGCTTTCCGCACTTGCCCCGGTGCGAATCCGCGCCGTGCCAATTGCCCATAGAGTCTTCGCCGGATTACCTCTTGTTCCATCCCCTGCATTCGCTGAATTTTCCGCGCGGCATAGTCAATTGCGGATTGCAGTTCGCAGTCTGCATCAATCTGCTGCAAAGCCTTTTCAATAATCTCATCGCTAATACCGCGTTTCTTTAGTTCAAGTTTAAGATTCCGCACCGAGATACTCTTTGCGTGAAATACTGAACGAACATACATTTGCGCGAATCGCGAATCATCAACTAAACCAGCTGAAATGAATTTCGCAAGAGTTTCCCGGGCAATTTCCGTCGGCACATCTCGCTGCTGCAGAGTCTGCAATAACTGATATTCACTGCGTTCGGCTATTCCCAGCTGGCGATATACGACGTCACGTGCAAATGCCCGCCACTGTTCATCAGTGCGCTGGGAATTTCGCTTTCTGCGCTGTTGCTGCTGTTCATCCCATGAAAGATATTTCTTCGGCTTCTTTTGCCGTGAAAAATCTGCATCTTCTGAATAATCAACCATCTGTCAATACTCGCCAGAGAAATTTTATTATCAAAAATTTCTCTGGCGAGCTTCTCCTTTAACTAATTTCTAACTTTGTCCGAGTGTGAAAGTGCTAATCGTGAATATAGTTTAGATACTGATAAACCAGAATTTGGATTTACATTTCCGGAAAACCAGCAAACTAAGATTATGCCTGATCTTGGATTTCAGTTTTAATCTGGTTATTTTCCTCATCTTCACGGAATCCAACCACACCAAGTTTGCGCTTTACCTTAACTTCAATTTCTTCAGCGATTTCCGGATTATCTTTTAAGAATTGGCGTGCTTTTTCCTTACCCTGACCAAGCTGATCGCCTTCATAGGTGTACCATGCTCCGGAACGGCGCGCCACACCTGTATCCACAGCCATATCAATAATTCCGCCTTCGCGTGAAATCCCTTCACCGTAGAGAATGTCGAATTCTGCCTGCTTAAAAGGCGGAGCCATCTTATTTTTACAATTTTTACTTTCGTGCGATTACCCACCGGGTTCGCACCTTCTTTCAGTGTTTCGCCGCGGCGTACATCTAAACGAACTGAAGCGTAAAACTTCAACGCTTTACCGCCAGTTGTTGTCTCTGGGTTGCCATAAAATACGCCAATCTTCTCACGAAGCTGATTAATAAAAATTGCGGTGGTACCGGAAGCTGAGAGCGCCCCCGTGAGTTTGCGCAATGCCTGCGACATCAAACGCGCCTGCAAACCAACATGGGAGTCACCCATTTCACCGTCAATTTCCGCTTTCGGTACAAGCGCGGCTACAGAGTCAATCACGATAATATCCAAGGCTCCTGAACGGATTAGCATATCTGCAATTTCCAGCGCCTGTTCACCGGTATCCGGCTGTGAAACAATCAGCGAGTCGGTGTCAACACCGAGTTTCTTTGCGTATTCCGGGTCTAATGCGTGCTCAGCATCAACAAATGCCGCAATTCCTCCGGCTTTCTGCGCATTTGCGACGGCGTGCAGTGCGACAGTTGTTTTTCCGGAAGATTCCGGACCATAAATTTCAATAATGCGGCCGCGCGGCAGACCGCCAATTCCTAAAGCTACATCCAAGGAAAGCGAGCCGGTAGGAATAACTTTTACCTCCGCTGGCGGCTTATCTCCTAACCGCATTGCCGAACCCTTACCAAAAGCTTTATCAATTTGCCCTAGCGCCACTTCAAGCGCTTTTGCCCGGTTGTCATCTTTATTTACTGCCACAGCTTTTCCTTTTCTTGCATTTAGGGGTTTACAGAACAGGTCATTAATGGTACTGCCCTCTCCGGGATACCATCTAGCACAACCATAAAGCCGACCTCTGCCAAAATTTACTTGCCTTTTCCGAATGTGGATAAGGCAAGCGCATCTGATTGCACGTGGACAAGCTTATCCCGAACATTAGTTCGAATAAAAATCGACCCGCGAATCAGCGGCAAATATTTCTCCGCCGTCGTAAAAACATTAAATATTCATGAGCTAAAAACAAAAACTACGAAATCCACCCCATTTTAAACACGTTTAGGCAATCGGCCGTCCCGCATGCATTTCCGCAAGTAAATGCGCCACTACTGCCTCACGGCTATTGTCACCAGTCTGCGCAGCGCGAAGCATCCGCTTGTACGGAGCCCCCTTCTTCATCACTGTATGAACATACATGAGCTCTTCTTCACACGCGAGTTCTGCAGCAATGGGCAGCAGCTCTTGAACCATTTTTGTTAATGTATCCGTCACCAGCTCTTCATTACCAGCACTGTCGAGAATTAAGACGGCATCTGTACCGTAACGAGCTGCACGCCACTTGTTTTCATCAACAAACCACGGCTGCATTGTTGGAAGTTCCTCCCCGCTTCAGCTTTCCGCACAAAATACTCAACTAAACATTGTGAAACCGCCGCTGCCATCGCAAGCTCCGCAATATTCGAAGCCGCATCACACATCCGCAGCTCAATTGTGCCAAACTTCGGCGAAGGCCGAATATCCCAACGAATCTCACTAAAACCGTCAATCACACCGGTCTTTTTCATATCAGTGTAATATCCCGTAAGCTCTTCCCAACGCGAAAACTGATGCGGCACACCTGCCGTTGGCAGCTGCTGGAAAACCATTGCCCGGTTATCAGCATATCCGGTATTCACCCCGTTCCAGTAAGGCGAAGCTGCTGTTAATGCCTGCAGCTGTGCAAACCGCGTAAGCAGTGCGTTTATCACTGGAAGCACTAATTCACGCTGCTCAACACCCACGTGCACGTGAGTTCCGAAAAGCAGCATTTGCCGCCCCCAATACTGGGTCCGATTCACAATTTTGCTGTACCGCTCCTTATCCGTCACCCGCTGGTAAGCCGGGTTTGCAAAAGGATGTGTGCCAGCACCCGCAAGTTCAATCCGCATTGGGGCGACTACCTGCCGTACCGCTTTCAGCTCAGCAGAAATATCTTGCACGCACTCTTTCACCGTCCGATGCGGATGAGACACAAGTTCGACGGTATTAAGCAGCATTTCGCCATGAATATTTGCAATAAATTCAGCTGATTTCGGATCACATGCCGCGGCAGATTCGCGCAGCTTCGCAAGCACAATATCGCCTGTTTGCCGTAGATCGAATGAATCCTGATCGATTAATTGCAGCTCCCACTCAATTCCCAGTGTTGAGCGTGCAGAAGACGCAAAATTTAACATTTCATTCAGCTTTCCTGATATGTTTCGACAAAAGCCCGAATCAATATTTCTCCAGAAGAAACATCTTTACCGTGAACTCGCGCACGCACTTTATCAGCACCATCGAGATCAAAGTATTTTCCCGCATAAGCAGCTAAACGCACTTCAAGAGAATCCCGGTTAATCTCTGGGTGAAATTGTACGCCATATACATTGTTCCCGAATCGTACCGCCTGAATTGGGCAGCTTGGCGACCAGGCAAGCAGTACGCCGCTTTCGAGAGGTGCGCAAACAGCTTCACTATGTCCGGTATAGCAGAAAAATTCAGCCGGAATTTTCCGAAAAATCGCATCGGCTAAACCGGCCGCAGTCTGCTGAATCTGCACAGCGTCAATATCTTCTGCATATTCTCCGGTAAGCGGCAGACCTTCGCGGACTGCCAATGCCTGCAGCCCAAAGCAAATGCCAAAGTATGGAAAATCATTATCCAGGCAGTAATCAGCAATCTTCGCAATATTTGCTTCAATTTTGATTTGCTCCGGAGATTTCGCAGCCTGTTCCGTATGATATCCGTAGGGTGAACCGGAAACTATTACGCCGCTGTATTGAGAAAAATCAAATTCTCCCTGCCATTCACTAAGCCAAATTCGCTCTATTTCCAGCGCGGTAAATCCAGTAATCCGTAATAACGCCGCGTATTCATCTTCCGCAACAGCATTCTGCGGACGGCATTCAAAAAAGACAAAAGGTTTCATGTGTCTCAGATTAGTTTAAGTTAGATATATTTTTCGAGCCGTCTCCCATTTAAGATGCGCATCTGATTCAGTAATCCCAGCATTATTTTTAAGTATGCACAGCTAACAGTTGGAAACAGTTTTCGCCGGATAATCCGGCGGCAAGAATTAAATTTGTGATTTAACTTTGCGAATTTGAATTGTTAAGCAGCGCTTCGCATTTTGCGTGCCGCGAGTATCAGTGTATGTAACTGACAGCAAAATCACCATGAACCCACGCAACTGGCAGCAAAGTTTATCTAAATCGGCTCTTCATATTTTTCTTCGTCTTAGTGCAATGAAACTGGCATCTGTTCGGGCGGAAAGCGGTGTTTTTGCATAGATCAAGCCTGACCGCTGTGCAAAAACACCGCTTAGAACCCGGCAAAACTGGACCCAACTAAATTGGACCCAGATAATTAGACCCAACTAAAAGGCTTTCCGCATTTTCGAGCTGCAGGACTGCATCCGTCGGTTTAGCGAAACGGGAAATACTCGCACCCTAACTTACTCCGGCTAAACATAACCGATTAAACCCAGGCAGAGAATGAACCCAAACTGAGATAAAACTAGAACAAGACCATACAGCGCCATTAAAAATACTTTCGGCAAAAACAATAACCACCGCAGGCTGCGCCTCTGCACGTACACGAAAATACGGAAAGCCCGTTAAACTCATACTGTATTCTGCGCTGCAATTAGCTTTCGCGGCGACTCCGCTTCCGATGCAGATATTCATAGCTGGCAGGCAAACCCATTTCACCAATCAAAGCTTTCCACACATCCAACGGTTTCACCCCAGCAGCAAGCGCTTCTTCGCAAGTGCGTGAGCCGACCTGAGGAAGGACGAAATCTTTCGCAATAGATTCGGCTTGACCATCAGGGAATACGCGCCGTAACACATCCCAAAACTCTGTATGTGTCATTTGCTTTCCGCTTTCTGCTTCTATCGTGTTCTATCATGCCAGTAAACCAGTAAACCAGTAAACCAGTAAACCAGTAAACCAGTAAAAACTACTGCAATAACTGCTATCGTAACTGTTATTTTCCGATAGCGGAACTATGAAAAGACCGGACCTGCCAATCACGCCATTCAGCAGGTCCGGAAGCTAGGTAAAATTAGCTAAATTAAAATCAGAATAATTTAGCGGTTCATCGATGCCAGTTCAGCCGCGAACACAGATTCTGGAATCGCATCCGGAATCTGCACCTGAGCAATGCGGCGCATCGCCGGGGTCATACGGCCTTCCGCACGATCCATCCGATCAGCAACAAGCCGCAGTACATGCGAAAGCGGAACATTCAATGCACGGCAAATCGAATCTAGGAGTTCAGATGATGCTTCTTTCTGACCGCGTTCAACTTCTGAGAGGTATCCGAGTGACACACGCGCGTCGGAAGAAACCTCACGTAATGTCCGCCCCTGGCGTTGACGGTATTCACGCAGCACATCACCTAACTCGCGACGAAGTAAGACAGTTTCAGTACGAAGTTCGGTGTTCATATTCATCTAGTTCACTCTTTCTTCTTGGGAGGAGCGGCAAGAACATCTTGCCTTTCGTATCTTTCAACGCCTCCAACGTGTTCAATATTTCCACGCAAAGCTGAAAATTACCTGAAAATGGTCTCAGACTTTACTTCAAGTTTACTTTATAGTTCCTGTTTAATTGCCGTTATTTCGCTTAAAAGCAGCAAAATCGCAGCTTCTGCGCTCTGCATCCGAATCTGTTCCCGATTTCCATGAAACTGATATTGAACGGCCTTTAAGCTATCTGGAGTTTTAACCGCGATGAAAACAGTGCCTTGCTTTTTCCCGTCAGCAGGACCAGGGCCAGCCACGCCCGTCGTTGCAAGGGCATATTGTGTGCCGTAGAGATCGGAAACACCTTTTGCCATCTGCTCAGCCACTTTTGCTTGCACTGCTCCGCCGCTTGCTAACAATCTCGAATCCACTCCCAGTACGCGCACCTTAATATCGTTGGTGTACGAAACTACTCCCCGCGAAAAATTGCGGAAATCCCAGGATAGGAAACGAAACTCGCCGCCAGTAAACCACCGGTTAATGATTCAGCCACGCTCAAAGTTGCACCCAAGCGGCTAATTTTCGCAAATATTTTTTCAAGTACTGAATTTTGTATTAACGAGTTATCCATCATAATCATCTGCTGAGAATGGTCAAGCGGTGAATCTGCTGCTCATTTTTTGCTGAGCAAAATTGCTTCACGTACATATTCGTATGCAGAAAGTACCGCATAAAATAAGGCAACTGCAATCAAAGCATAACTCGCCCAAACCATAAAATTAGTAAATTCGGGATTTAAGAAAAGATGCCATGGCAATAGCAGCCCGCCAATTCCAAAAGACTGTGCAGCCATCTTAATTTTGCCGTGCCAGCCTGCAGCCATCACTTTTACTTTTCGCAAGTGCATCCGCATCAAAGTAATTCCCAGCTCACGCACGATGAATATTACCGCGACCCACCACCAAAGATAACCATGCCATGAAAGTAAAACGAGCGCAGAAATAATTAGCGCTTTATCCGCTATCGAATCTGCGAGTTTTCCAAAATCTGTAATCAAATTCCAGGATCGGGCAAAGTGACCATCAAGCTTGTCCGTAACTGCCGCGATGAAAAAATTCCGACAGGCAGCCAGGAGTCAGTAATACCGTTAATCCAGAAAACTGCAATAAAAACGGGAACCAGCACCAACCGCAGCATTGTTAAAACATTTGCAATGTTTAACAGCGGCGCTTTTTGTTTTTTCATTTCCATACCAGCACTCATCTCTTCCCGCATTGCGTAACAGCAAGTTTTTGTAAAACTTCAGCAAAATTTAAGATCACAAAACAATTATAGTTTCATCAGCACAATTCGTGGGCACTAACCCGGTCCAGTATTCTGCAAATCTGATTTTTGGAAGTAAAAATCGATCATTGCAGAAATCTAATCTCTCCCGGTAAGCTGCCATGCGTCTTCACCAGTTTCACCTTCTCCCCGTCGGAATCATAATAGTTAATTGCGACGGTTTTTTCTGCAAATGCCGCTTCGCTTCCGAGCGGGTCGTTTGCATAGCGATTATCTATTTGATACGTAACAGTGCGCGCAGTATCCCCGCCTCTGGCTGCAGCCGCATTTTCTGCCGTTTCTCCGATATCAGCTATTCCAACGCTTTCTTCTCCGCCTTCAAACGGGCGCTTATCCGGATCTGACTCACGGGTAACCGCGACATCACCGAAATTCGCATCCGCATAACGATCATCGCCATTATGCGGATAAGAGCGCAGCTCATCACTGCTTTCATCAGCCGATTCAGCAGAATGCAACTGAATATCTTCACCGCGGATCAGGGCGAGTACATCATCAAGCTGATCTGGGGTTACAAGTACCTCGCGTGCTTTAGATCCTTCAGAAGGTCCAACAATCTCACGCGACTCAAGTAAATCCATCATTCGACCGGCTTTTGCAAAACCAATCCGCAGTTTTCGCTGCAGCATTGAAGTTGATCCGAACTGGTTGTTCACCACGAGCTCAGCTGCTTGCAGCAAAGTTTCAAGATCGTCACCAATCTCATCTTCGACGGCTTTCTTCTCTGCCTTTGGAATCACATCCTCACGATAAACCGGCTGCATTTGCGCCTTTACATGATTCACAATTTCTTCAATTTCGAATTCGTTTACCCATGCGCCCTGCACACGCATCGGTTTTGATGCGCCGGAAGGCTGGAAAAGCGCATCGCCTTTACCGATAAGCTTTTCCGCTCCAGAGGAATCAAGAATCACCCGCGAATCAGCAAGCGAAGACGTCATGAATGCCAGGCGCGACGGAATATTGGCTTTGATTAATCCGGTTACGACGTCCACCGACGGCCGCTGCGTCGCAAGAACAAGATGGATTCCAGCTGCGCGCGCAAGCTGTGTAATGCGTTGAATCGACGCTTCCACATCACGCGGGGCTACCATCATCAAATCAGCAAGCTCATCAACTACAACCAGCAGATACGGGTAAGGTGTTAATTTCCGTTCAGATCCAGGAAGTGCCTGGAGTTTCCTGAGCGTACCGCCTCATTGAATGAGTCGATATGTTTATATCCATAAGCAGCTAAATCGTCGTAGCGCTGATCCATTTCGCGCACAACCCATTCAAGTGCGTCCGCTGCTTTCTTTGGATTTGTGATAATTGGAGTGATGAGATGCGGAATACCTGCATAAATCGTTAATTCCACTCGTTTTGGATCAACAAGAATCATCCGCACCTGCTCAGGCGTAGCCCGCATCATAACTGAGGTGATCATCGAGTTAATGAAAGATGATTTACCGGCACCAGTTGCACCGGCTACCAGAAGATGCGGCATTTTAGCGAGATTTGCGAGCACATATTGCCCGCCGACATTCTTCCCCACGCCGACAACAAGCGGATGTGTTTCTTTCTTTGCCGCTGCAGAACGCAGCACATCGCCAATCATTACTACCTCACGGTCAGCATTTGGGATTTCAATTCCAATCGCAGATTTACCTGGAATCGGAGAAATAATCCGCACATCTGCAGAGGCGACAGAGTAGGCGATATTTTTTGAAAGCTGGGTGATTCGATCTACCTTTACGCCAGGTCCAAGCTCTACTTCATATTGTGTAACTGTCGGTCCGCGGGAAAACCCAGTAACGACAGCGTCCACGTGAAATTCAGAAAATACGCGCGTCAATGCGGCAACGACTTCATCGTTCACAGCTGAGCGTTCAAGATGCGGTGCACCTGCTTCGAGTATCTTTAATGCGGGCAGCGTGTAGGTAATATTTGCTGCAAGCTCGAGCTGTTTGCCGGTATTTGCTGTATTTTCCGTATTTGGTTTCGGTGCCCGCAGCGGCTTCGTAGCAGATTTTCGCCGTAAGTGCGCGGCTTCATTCTGCAAATTTAGATTAGCTGACTCAGTTTTTGCGGTATCGCTGTTATTTGCGGGATTCTCAATTAACTCAGAACTTGCCGCAGTTACTAAATTTCGCGGCTTAACCGCCGAATCATATGCCTGTGTTGGCAATTGAGCATCCGGATGCAGAATTTGGGTTTCGGCAGATTCTCCCGCAGGCAAGTTAATTTTCTCCGATTTCTTCCGGAAAAAGTTAAACCTTGATTTTTTGTTTGTTTCTGCAGCGTTATTTGCATAATCAGATGTAAATTCAGCACTTGCCGGAAGTGTATTTTCAGCCGCTCGTTCCTGCTGGTGAGGATACTTTTCTTTTCCGGTTTCCTTCCGGTTAGGGAACCGCGTTTTCAATACCGCGAGAATATCACTCACCTGTGCATTGGCAGCATACAAAAATGCGTAGAAAATTATTAAGACTAGTATCGGCACAGCACCCCAGGGCGTAAGCAAAACATTGAGTGCTCCGCCGATAATCCAGCCAACCAAACCGCCGGCAGCTTCAACGGCAAAAAGTTCTGCAGCGGATCTGGCGCTCCCAGCACAATATGCAGGATACCGGTGATTGCAGCTGTCAAAACTATCGCGGAAACCGCCCAGCGAGAATTCGTCTCCTGATGTTTCCGCAGAAAAACTTTATTGAAAGTACTGTCAGAAGCAGCGGCACTACGACGGCAAGGACACCAAAAATACCAGCCGCAATATGGTGCAGGAAGTTTATTGCAGGCGCTTTCAGTCCGAACCATTCCCCAATCGCGATGACGATTGCAAAAGCAAGCAAAGTAATGGCAAGTCCGTCGTGATGCTGCCGGTTATCTATTTCTGCTGCATATGCAGCATCTTGCGAACGAGACGTGTGCGTTTTTGCTGCTTTGCGTCTCCGGCACCGTTCGTATTGACGGCGCTGGTTTTGCGGCGTCCGGCTGAATTATTTTGATTTGAGCTCAACTTTTCCCGAGCCAAAATCGCTCCCATCTGCAGAAAGTTTTCGGCATACTTATTCTATTCCTGAGTATCTCTACACTAAGTGTTCTCATCCTAGTGTAGAGGGCTGGCGCGCCGAACGAAACACAAATCAGGCTTCCATCACTGTTGGAATAATCATTGGTGCGCGCCGCAAACTTTTCGCCGCCCAACGTCCAATTACGCGCCGCATCGCCTGCTGCATTTGGTAAGTATCAGCCGTCCCTTTCGCAAGCGAGCTTTGCAGTGCTGCATGCACGTCAGGCAGGATTTCGCCAAATATTTCCTCGTCTTCAGCCATACCGCGGGCTTGGATGTGCGGACCGGCAAGAATCTCCCGTTTCTGTGAATCCACCACAGCAAACACTGCAATAAACCCTTCCTGCCCGAGTGTGCGGCGGTCAGTAAGTTCTGCTTCCCCAATCTCACCGACGGAGGATCCGTCAACGAAAACGTATCCGCATGGCACTTCACCGACGATTTTTGCGATTCCATCATGCAAATCCACTACGGTTCCGTCTTCGCAAAGCAGCACATTTTCAGCCGGTACACCCGTTTTTACCGCAAGCGAGCCGTTTGCCACAAGATGCCGCGGTTCTCCGTGAATCGGCATCGCATTCAGCGGTTCAATAATGTTATAAGCATAGAGCAGCTCACCTTGCGCGGAATGACCTGAAACGTGTACTGCAGCATTACCTTGATGTACGACTTTTGCCCCGAGCTTCGTTAGCCCATTAATCAGCCGGAAGACCGAATTCTCGTTACCAGGAATCAGTGATGAAGCAAAAACAACTGTATCTCCTGGTCCGACGCCGATCCGCTTATGCGTTCCGGATGCAATTCGCGAAAGCACCGCCATTGGCTCGCCCTGTGATCCTGTTGACATAAATACTCGTTTTTCATCCGGTAAATTATCCACTTCACGTAAATCGACAAGGGTGTTCTCCGGTACGGTGAGCAGTCCGAGTTCCGCCGCAATTCCCATATTTTTCACCATTGAACGGCCGACGAAACAAACTTTCCGCTGATATTTATGCGCCGCATCAAGAACTTGCTGTACACGGTGAACGTGCGAAGCGAAAGATGCCACAACAATCTGCCCTTTAGTTTGGGAAAAAATATTTTCAAGAACCGGTCCGATTTCACCTTCCGAACGTACAAATCCCGGCACTTCCGCATTTGTCGAATCGGCCATAAAAAGATCAACGCCTTCTTCTCCTGCACGGGCGAATGCACGTAAATCTGTAATTCTGCCGTCAAGCGGCAGCTGATCCATCTTAAAATCGCCGGTAATCAGGATATTTCCGCCTGCAGAACGCATAAATACCGCGAGTGCGTCCGGAATCGAGTGGTTCACGGCAATAAATTCACATTCAAAGTTGCCAATCCGTTCCACGTCGCCTTCTTTGACTACCATGGAATACGGTTTAATCCGATGCTCAGCCAACTTTGCTTCGACCAAAGCAATCGTAAATTGCGATCCGATTAGGGGATATCATTACGTAGTTTTAACAGGTACGGCACTGCACCAATATGGTCTTCGTGACCATGCGTAAGGATAATCGCATCAATATCTGCAAGACGATTCTCAAGATAAGAAAAATCCGGGAGAATCAAATCTACACCCGGCTGGCTTTCTTCTGGAAAAAGTACGCCGCAGTCAACAATCAAGATCCGGCCGTTGCATTCGAAAGTGGTCATATTCCGGCCGATATTTCCAATTCCGCCCAGCGGCACAATTCTCACGGTGTCTTTTGCAAGTTCATTAGGTAAATTTGTCGCATTCACTCCTCTATTCTGGCACGTTTTGCAATGCTTTATTAAGCAATGCGCTATTGGTGGAAAACTGCAGGGTATTTGTTTTCGTCAATAGACTTTATTTTTGCAATACTAGTATGACGAGGAAGCAAATAATCATCTTTGGGAACTATATTTAAGGACGGTTCAAGATGCAAAAGTCATTAAATAAACTAACGCAAACCGCTAATCCGGGTCCAACCTTTGTACGTCCAGCTACCCCCGCAGATGCGCAGCAAATCGGCATCCTGACAGCACATTCAATGCATGAAACAGTTGTTGCCGCAATTGAAGCACCATTAAGTAAAGAATCGCGCACACTCTTTGATTCTGCCCGCTTCGCGGAAAGCTGGCAGGAAACGCTAACCGCACCGCTTTCTGCTGAGCACCATGTGCTGCTGGCAATTCACGACGGGAAAATACTCGGTCTGGCTGCCGCCGCCCCGACACAACCATTTGACTTCCCTGCAGCTCACCCCGCAGCTGCTGAACTTCCCGAAAACCGCCGTGCCTTCGAAATCAGTAATTTTGATGTAGATTCCAGACATTACGGCGAAAACCATGAAGCGAGAATGCTTGCCGCAATCACTGATATCGTTGGCGAATCAGGCACAGAACTGTACATCTGGGTTTTCCCAAGCTCAGAAAAGCTAATCCAATTTTTAAGTGAAAGCGGCTTTGCGCCTCTCGGTTTTCAACGTGAGCTTCAGATTGACGGCCGCTCTGTATATCAGCATCTTTGGTGGACAACTTTCTAAAACTCAGTTAAACACTGTTATTTGGCAGCATTCACAGATCGCACTATTGATTGCGGACTCGCTGCAAATCGCTGTGCTAAATCTTGCACCATCTGTACAGTAACTTCACGGGAGCGGCGCAGATTTTCCTCAATCGAGATGAGTTCTCCGCGGAATAGTTCGGCGTATCCAAGACGGTTCTTCCGAAAACCATTCGTTTCCGAAGCAAAAATAAGTTGTGCGCGTTTTTGGTTGAATGCCGTATCAAGTTCTGCTTCGCTTACACCATCCTGCGCGATTTCAACCAGACATTTACGCATCAGTTCGGCAACTTTTTCACTGCTTTCTTCAGCACAAGAGGCTTCCATAGCGAAAACTCCGCCTTCATTCCATCCCAAACTCCAAGAATAAACCGAATATGCCAGCCCATGTTTTTCGCGGATTTCCTGGAAAAGGCGCGAAGACGTACCTCCGCCAAGAATAATATCGAGCATACTGGATGCAGCCTCATCTTTACTTCCAATTTTAATCCCCGGCATTCCAATTACGACGGCGCTCTGCCGGCTGGGATGCGGAAGAATCAGTTCTGCTCCTGCGGAATATTGGATGTCTGTAACCCGACGGCGCGGATTTGGGAGTACACCGTCGTGAAGATTCCATCCGTGCTGTTCCAATAAAGCCAGCAGTATTTTGCAAAGTTCATCATGGTCGATATCTCCGGCAGCACTCACTACCAACTCACGTCCGTGATAGTTGTGCTGATAGTGATTCATCATTGAATCGTGTGATAACGCGGCTACTGTTTCTTTGGTTCCTCCGACTGGCCGTGCAAGCGGATGTGCCCCCATTACCAGCGGTAAAAGTGCGGTTTCAACTGATTCACTCACATCATCTTCGGCAGCAGCTAATTCTTCAAGAATCACACCGCGTTCTGTTTCCATTTGCTCATATTCGAGAGTTGAATCGGTAACCATGTCAACAAGAAGTTCAAGCAATTGCGGCACATCGGTAGAAAAACCCGCCCGTAGTAACAGGTGTATTGCCGTGATGTTGCGGCGTTAATCGCGCCGCCAAGAAAGTCGGAAAGTCGTGAAATATCGGCAGATGTGCGGGTTTTGGTGCCTTTAAAAAGCATGTGCTCAAGAAAATGTGTCGATCCTTCATGCCCGGCAGCTTCATCTCGAGAGCCTGCGCCAATCCAGAAAGAAATAGATGCTGAACGCTGTCCGGGAACTTTCTCACTAAGCACGCGCACCCCGCCGGGGAGAATTGAGCGTCTTCCGAGAATCCCGTTTTCGTTAAATTCCATTTCGGTAAAGTCGGCTAACGGAAGCGAGAGATTTTCATATGCCATACGCGATATGCTCCTGAAATAATCTGAAAGGGTATAACGTCATTGTCAGTTTTGAATTCTTTTTCGAATTTAGCGGGATTTGTGAAACCTGGCAAATCGCTATTGAGAATCAAGACGCAGGTCATGCCGAGAAAATAGTTTTCACTCGGCATGACCTGCAGCGCATTTTATAACTGGAGATTCTCAGGCTGAAATTATATTTCAGCAGATATCCGCAAAGTTTCTAACGCCAATTTCTCAATGCGGAATTATTCCGCAGACTCAGTACTTTCAGCTGCTTCCGCATCTGAAGATTCAGCAGCACGAGTCCGACGGCGTTCCCGCGGACGGCGCTCACGGCGTTCTCCGCGTTCACGGTTAGCTTTTCCTTTATGTTCTTTCGACTCTGACTCGGCTTCTGCCTCTGCTGCAAGCTGTTCTGCGGTAAGCACTGCATGGAGTGAAAGTTTTCCGCGCGGATCAATCTCGGCTAATTCAACCTCGATTTTATCGCCGACATTGAGCACGTCTTCAACTGATTCAACACGTTTTCCGCCAACAAGACGGCGGATTTGCGAGATATGCAGCAGACCGTCCTTACCTGGAGCGAGCGAAACAAATGCCCCGAAAGTAGTGGTTTTTACAACTGTGCCGACAAATCTCTCACCAACTTCCGGCATTTGCGGATTTGCAATACCGTTAATCATTTGACGTGCAGCTTCTGCCGAAGTACCGTTCATCGCTCCGATGAACACAGTACCATCTTCTTCGATTGTGATTTCCGCACCGGTATCTTCCTGAATCTGATTGATTATTTTGCCTTTCGGCCCAATAACTTCCCCAATCTTATCGGTTGGAATCTGCACGGAAATAATCCGCGGAGCAGTCTCAGCCATTTCTTCAACTTCCGGCACAGCTTGCTCAATCAAATCGAGAATTGCAAAACGTGCTTCGCGTGCTTGTGCCAGCGCACCGGCAAGAACCTGAGCCGGAATCCCATCAAGCTTTGTATCGAGCTGCAGCGCTGTCACGAACTCACGGGTACCTGCAACTTTGAAATCCATGTCTCCAAGCGCATCTTCTGCACCAAGAATATCAGTGAGCGCCACGTAGCGCTGTTCACCTGCGATTTCACCAGAGACAAGACCCATCGCAATCCCCGCTACTGGAGCTTTTAGCGGCACACCGGCGTTGAGCAGCGAAATTGTCGATGCACAAACAGATCCCATTGAGGTTGAACCATTTGAACCTAAGGCTTCAGATACTTGCCGAATCGCATACGGGAATTCGCTGCGTGTCGGGAGTACCGGCACTAGTGCGCGTTCTGCAAGCATTCCATGCCCGATCTCGCGGCGCTTCGGCGAACCAACACGGCCAGTCTCACCAGTCGAATACGGCGGGAAATTGTAGTGGTGGATATAACGTTTTGCGCTAATCGGAGTGAGATTGTCAATCTGCTGTTCCATCTTCAGCATGTTCAGCGTGGTCACACCCATAATTTGTGTTTCGCCTCGCTGGAAGAGTGCCGAACCATGAACCCGCGGCAGAATCCCGGATTCCGCCGTAATAGTCCGGATTTCTACCGGAGTCCGGCCGTCCATCCGCTCGCCGGTGGTAAGCACGCGGTTCCGCATTGCCTGCTTCCAATGCGAGTTTACTGCAAGCGCAAGCGGCTGTTCACGCTCCGGGAAGCGGTCAATAAGTTCATCCACAATTGTATCGGTGAGATCATTAAGCGCATCATCACGCTCATGTTTGTCGATAATCCCCCAAAGAGATTCAAAGCGGTCTCCGACCTGTGCGCCTACTGCCGCAAACTCTTCTTCTTCGTACTGCGGGAACAGCGGGTATTCTTCGGTTGGTTTTGCTGCCTGTGCAGCAAGTTCTGCCTGTGCTTCACAAAGCACCCGAATGAATTTCTTTGCAGCTTCAAGACCTTCTGCCACAACTTCTTCAGTTGGTGCTACTCCGCCTTTTTCCACATTTTCAACTAGATGTTCGCCGCCTTCAGCTTCAACCATCATAATTGCAATATCATCACCGACGATTCGGCCTGCAACAACCATTGTAAAAGTTGCACGCGGTTCTTCAGACCAACGCGGGAAAGCAACCCACTGCCCGTCGATTAGGGATACCCGGACGCCGCCGATTGGGCCGGAGAACGGCAGACCGGAAAGCTGGGTAGACATTGAAGCAGCATTAATTGCGACGACGTCGTATGCGTCATCCGGGTGGATTGCGAGCACAGTAGCCACGACTTGGACTTCGTTGCGCAGGCCTTTCACAAATGCCGGACGAAGCGGACGATCGATTAGCCGCGCTGCGAGAATTGCGTCAGTTCCTGGACGGCCTTCCCGCCGGAAGAACGAACCTGGAATCCGGCCGGCCGCATATGAGCGTTCTTCCACATCAACTGTGAGCGGGAAAAATCAAAACCTTCCCGCGGCTGGGATGAAACTGCTGTTGCCGAGAGCACAACCGTTTCATCATCAAGATATGCCAGCGCACATCCGGCTGCCTGCCGTGCAAGCAAACCTGTTTCGAAACGAATCTTGCGTGTACCGAACTTGCCATTATCAATAATAGCTTCGGCATGTTTAATATCTGGACCTTCCATGGTCCCTCCTATTTTTCTAATCTGCCTGCTCAGAGCCGATCATCGATAATCATGCGCGATTTTTCGAAACTTTAATCGAAAATCGATTAATCAAGGATTTTCTTCCGGCTTCGCACACCATCACCGAGGATCGAACCTTGGGCCAGGACTTCCGCTATGTTTCAGCTGATTCACCTGAAATTAATTCAAATTTTGAAATTAATTTCAGGTGCTGAGAATTTGTTTCTAATTATGAGAAATCGGCCCGTACCGTACTTGGCAGGGCCGATTCGCTTCCGTTATCGGCGAATACCGAGACGGGAAATCAGGGAACGGTAACGTTCAATATCTTCTTTACAAGATAGTCGAGAAGGCGACGACGCTTACCGATAAGCAGCATCAGACCACGACGCGAGTGGTGATCGTGATGATGTGTTCGAAAATGCTCCGTAAGTTCCTTGATTCGCGCAGAAAGCAGCGCAACCTGAACTTCAGGCGAACCAGTATCGCCCTCATGGGTTGCATATTCTTTGATGATTGCATCCTTGGTCTCTTTGCTGAGAGCCATATGATTCTCCTTTTTCTCGCTGCACGGAGCCTGGGGCTTGTTCTCCCAAGCGATGACGCTCCGTGGCCGGTATAAACGGCTACCCTATTCTACCACCAGGAACGAAACTATTCCTAATAGATAAAGGTGAACTCTCCCTCATGATTTCTGTACTTGCTAATTGCGGCACATACCTGCATTTGCCGGCTACTGAGCTGTCACATCTTTCGGATTTACCCGACACGCAACAGGAACGCCCAAAATGAGCGCACAATTGCGTAAATCCTGATCCATCTGCGTCAAAAGCGCTGTAACTGAATCGAACTTCATCATCGGACGTAAATAATCAATGAAATCAATCGCAATTTCTTTCCCATAAAGATTCAAATCAGAACGCCCAAGCACATGGGCTTCAACCGTCATTCGTTCCCCTCCGAACTGCGGATTCATCCCAATTGAGATTGCTGCCGGAAGATTTATCACCGCTTTCGCCCCTGGGACATCCTGCACTAACCAACCAGCGTAAACCCCCTGTGCCGGAACTTCACCCAGACCGTCTCCAGAGAGGTTTGCTGTCGGAAAACCAAGCTCCCGCCCCCGTTTGAAACCATGCTCCACCACCCCGCGGATTCGATGCGGACGGCCAAGCACTTTCGCTGCCCCCGCTACATCACCATCGGCAAGTAATTCCCGAACCCATGTCGATGACCACCGCCGTCCAGATTCATCACAAAGATCACTGATAATTTTAACTTGAATCCCAAACTCTTTCCCGTACTCGGCAAGCAATTTTCCATCGCCGGAGTTTCCCCGGCCGAAACGGACATCCTCCCCGACAACTACCGCCTTCGCATGAAGTACTCTGATAAGAATATTTTCAATGAAATCAAGCGGTTCCGTGGCGGCAAATTCGAGATTATATTTCTGCACAAAAACGGCATCTATTCCAGCAGCTTCAAGCCGGGCAAGCCGATCCGCAAGCGAAATCACCAGTTTCAAATTAGTTTCCGGATTGTGCACAATCCGCGGGTGCGGTTCGAAAGTGAGGGCAACTGCCTTAATTCCGCGCTTTCGGGCGGCGGCTACTGTCTGTGCGAGAATTTCGCTGTGCCCTTTATGCATGCCGTCGAAAATACCAATCGTTACGGCAGTATCTCCAAAATCGGAGGGCACATCTGAGTTTTTATACCAAAGTTGCATAAGTTTAAAAAATTGAATTACTGATTAAATTTACTTTTCATCATGGATTACCTGCAATGATTTGCCGATGCCAAATTTCGCCAAGTTCCGCATCATTTCCCGCGTAAGCCGAGCTGATGGCGGCCGCCTGAGAAATCGTCTGCAATATCTCTGGGAGTATTAGCTGTCCGCACGCCATGTTTCTTTCCATGACCGCCGCAGCCGCAGCTCCCGCGGTTATTCCCAGCCTGCCCGTCAATACTCTGCTGATGCTTATTACCGTTGCATCCGCACCCGTTATGTGTTTCACTACCCGGCATTACGGCTGATTCTGTTTCGAAATTTTTCATACCCGTATCCGCACAACCACAATTACTCATATTTACAAGCATATGCCATCGCCTGATAATTCTGAGAACGCAAAGCCAAGACTTGAGAGGTTACTAACCATTATTATCCGGTTTTTCATTACACGAGTTCAAAGGTATTTAATAGAGAACAACACGTCTTTACTAGATACGGCACGATAATAAAATGTACTTCAAGGAGCTTTGATGAGTTATCCCGACTCGATTGCACAATGGCTTAGTCTTCCCCTATACGGCATTTTCGCTACGGTTCTCGGCACCGTCGCCATTTATCTGTTATTTCTATTCGCGGTACGGATTTTCGGGCAGCGCCTGCTCACTTCGCTCACCACGTTTGATACTTTAATGGTGCTCCTCTTCGGATCAATCGTTGCCCGCACCGCACTTGGTCCGGTCCCAACCCTCACTACCGGAATCGTCACATTCGCCACATTAATCGGACTGCACTTTTCACTCGGACGTTTTGCAAATACCGCAGCAGGAGATCGTTTCTTAAACCGCGACCCGATGATTCTTATCGCCGGAAATCAGCTTATTGAAAAGAATATGAAAGCAACAAACACTACATCTACCGAGTTAATGAGCGCACTTCGCGAACGCGGAATTCATTCACTCGACCAGATTGCCGTCGTGATTATCGAACCAACAGGAAAACTCGCCGTGCTGCAAAATAATACGCAGATTGATCCGCAAATACTGCACGGGGTAAAAGATCAAAAATTAATTCCCGCCGAATATATTAAAAAATGATCGCCTGCCGGCGCTGTAAAATTTCTTACTTCGTAACCAGCGGATACCTTTCCGTTCCTCTCCGAAAATATTCAGCGCGCCGAAAGGGAAAATTTTCACTTCGAAATTAGCGTGAAATCCACAGCGAAATTACCGTATTCTAACTATTCCGGCAGCGATTCAGAAAAATGCTGCCGATAAATGGAAGCAAGGATTTTCCCAACCGCTGCATCTCCATTCACCGGTGCTAAGCGCGCATAATTCTCTCCGCCGGCTTCTTTAAACGCTGATTGATTCAACACATCCAACTCGTCAATTGTTTCGATGCAGTCCGCGGTGAAACCCGGCGTTGCCAGCAGCACACTTTTTATCCCCTCATGAGGCAGCTGAGCAATCCGCTCAATTGTAGCAGGCTGCAGCCATTTACCTGGGCCGAATTTGGATTGGAAAGTAGTTTCAAAAGCAACTCCGGTGAATGCACGCATAATCCCAGCAGTGGTATGCAGACACTGCTGACGATAAGAATCTGGATTATGCACTTTCCGCTGCGGAACGCCATGATACGAGAATACGATTTTATCCGGCCGGCAATCTTGCAGCGCAGTTCGAATCTGCCCCTGATACCACGAGATATATTCTGAATTCTCCGGCCATTGGGCGGCGATACTCAGCTGCGGCGCACCCGGCAGCTTCGCTATTTCAGATACTTGCCGGCGAATATCTGCAACAGTAGATGGAGCATAATGCGGAAATAGCGGAATCACCACAACTTCTTCTGCTGTAAACTGCGAAATTGCTTCAGCAATTGACGGCTTAGTGTAAGTCATCGCATACCGCACTTCAATTTCCGGAAGTTCAGCTGCGAGTGCTTTCCATTGCGCTTTAGTATGCACCTCAAGCGGCGAACCATCTGCAGTCCAAATCGCGCTATAGGTCGGAGCAACTTTCTCCGGGCGAACACGTAAAACAATATGGTGCAAAATCGGTTTCCAAAGCCACCGCGGAAAATCAACGACGGCTGGGTCACTCAAAAAAGCGCGAAGAAACTCACGAATATCATTTGGTTCGGGTGAAGCTGGAGTGCCAAGTGCTACGAGTAAGCAGCCGCGTTTTGCCATTATTACCTGCCCTATCTTTGAGTATGAAGAATACTCCTTGTATCGTAGCAGCAAAAACCGCAAAAATATTAATGCGTCGCTAACTTTGCGGAATTAAATCGATTATATCTCTCTGCTCAAGCGAAAAAGAAAGAAACAAAATAATTTTAAGATATAGTGTCGCTAAAATAGCGCAGCTTTATCCAGCCGCAAAATATCTTCGGCAGCAGTAACTAAATTTCAGTGAGCTGTAAATCAGGCTTGTAAAAACGCCCTCTTTTTGTAAGTAAAGCCACCGCTTTCCCAGCCGGATCAAACGCTGCCGCCGTACCGCACTCTTGAAATTCCGGCAAATCCGAATCACTGCCGAAAAAATCACACACAAACATCGGCTTACGATATTTAATAAACTGACCATTTTGCAGCAGCCGCACTTCATCAGCAGTAATTTCCACCGCCGGAAAAAGGCTGCGGCAAATCACACTGATTGGAATCACCGGAAGCTGCTTTCCGGCAGCAGCAATATCACGATAGAAAGCAACACTTCTCGCATCTTCCGCATTCCAAGTACGCACACCGATTCTGCGCAGCATCCGCAAATGCGCCCCGATTCCGAAAACCGCACCGAGATCGCGTCCAAGCGCACGAATATAGGTTCCAGCAGAACAGCCAACTTCGACATCAAACGTAATCACAGGAAAATCAAATAGTTCCCGATTAAATACTGGCTCACTCAACCGGACAAACCGGGTAATCCGCACCGGCCGTGCAGCAAGCTGAACATCCTCCCCGGCACGCGCCAGTTCATGCGCACGTTTTCCAGCTACTTTTAATGCCGAAAAGCGCGACGGAACCTGCATTATTTCCCCGGTCAGAGCCGAGATTCCGCGATCGATATCCGCCGCGGTAAGTGCAAGTGTGCGTGCCGATTCAGCCGCACTTGGAATGATGATTTCCCCGTCGGCGTCTTCGGTGTTCGTACCGGCTCCAAGGCAAATTGTTGCGCGATACGCCTTTTCACACCCGCTTAAGTAGGTTAGCAGTTTTGTTGCTCTCCCGATCCCGATTGTCAGCAGACCCGTCGCCATGGGATCTAAAGTGCCGCCATGCCCAACCTTCCGGGTCCCAGCAAGCCGGCGGATTGCCCCCACCACATCATGTGAAGTAACGCCTTGATCTTTATCAACAAGCAGCAGACCAGAATCCGCTGCAGCCGATGCACGCGGCAAATCACCCCATGGCATTTCCCGGCGGGGTCGATGTTCAGATAATTCTTTTCTGCCCTGAGAGCTGCTCATATTTCCGCTATATTCTCAAATCCGATTAAAACGACACAACTTGCTATCTGTTACTATCTGCTGAGTTTATCGATCGCTGAGTTTACAGATTTTTACCGTACTATTGACTGCCATATCTATCTGCAAATACACTCCGCACTCAGTCGCTAAAGGAATCATTCGCTTCCGCAGCTGCAGCAGTATCTTCTCCTGCGAAGCGCTTTCTTTAACCTTATACGGATTAGCTTCCCCAGCAGGTTTCGCTCCTGCCGCTAACTTGCGAATCTGTTCATCTTTAAAACGCGCGGCCACAAGCGCATCTTCAATCGAAGCCGCAGTCTGCGGCAGCGCATCCGGAACAAATTCAAGACTTGGAGTGAGCCGCAGTCCAAGAGCTGCTCCGACGGCGGAACGAATCATCCCCTTTGCCGATTCCAGCGCATATCCAGACTGTTTCAGCTGTTCGTTATTTCCGTAAACAGTGTAGAAAATCGTGGCATGCTGCAAATCTCCGCTTACCCGCACATCAGTAACGGTCACCATTCCGAGGCGCGGATCTTTCAGCTTTGTATCAATCATCCGTGCAGCCACTTGCTTAATTTGGTCTGCAACACGAGCAGCCCGTGGATTTGCCATTATTATTCCTCCCCAATTTCAGCGAAAGTAAATTTTCGTATTCTTTAACATAATGCCGGGGTGAGCTTCAGAGCCAACCCCGGCATTAGATACTATTTACAATCAGTCACGCGGCTTCTCGCGCATCTCCCAAGTTTCAATCATATCTCCCTCACGGATATCTTTAAACCCAAGAGTAATACCGCATTCGTATCCTTCGCGCATCTCAGTAACATCATCTTTTTCGTGGCGCAAAGACATGATTTCGAGATCCGGAGCAACCACAGCTCCGTCGCGCACTAATCGTGCCTTTGTACCGCGTTTAATCGTACCTGAACGCACAATTGAACCGGCGATATTGCCAAACTTGCCAGATTTGAAAACTTGACGAATTTCGGCGGTTCCCAGTGCGACCTCTTCGTAAATCGGCTTCAGCTTACCCTTCAAAGCAGCTTCAACATCGCCAATTGCGTCGTAGATTACTGAGTAGAACTTCATCTCAACGCCTTCACGGTCTGCCATCTCGGTCACGCGCTCAGCTGGACGAACATTGTATCCAATAATGATTGCACTATCGACGGTTGCCAAATCCACATCAGACTGCGTAATCGCACCCACACCGCGATGAATCACATTGAGCTGGACTTCGTCTCCGCCGACTTCAATTTCGAGCAGTGAAGATTCGAGCGCTTCCACAGAGCCGGAAGAGTCGCCCTTGATAATAAGATTGAGATTCTCAATCTTCCCTTCTTCAATTGCCGCATTGAGATCTTCAAGCGAAATCCGCTTCCGCCGCTTTGCAAGAGTTGCGGCACGCTTCGCTGCTTCGCGGCGTTCTGCAATCTGCCGCGAAGTCCGATCATCGTCTGCCACGATTAATTGGTCTCCTGCACCCGGCACAGAGGTAAGACCAAGCACCTGCACCGGACGTGACGGTTCAGCTTCTGTCACACGGTTACCATACTCATCAATCATTGCCCGCACTCGGCCATAGGCGGTACCGACAACAATTGAATCGCCAATCCGAAGTGTACCGTCTTGAATCAGTGCGGTAATCAGCGAACCGCGCCCCTGATCAAGCTTTGCTTCGATTGCCACTCCGCGTGCAGATTTATCCGGATTCGCTTTCGGTTCAACCAAAATGTCCGAGGTAGCAACAATCTGTTCCAGCAATTCGCCGATATTTATCCGCTGTTTTGCCGAAATATCCACGAACGGCACGTCACCGCCATACTCTTCAGCCACGAGTCCGTATTCTGTGAGCTGCGCGCGCACCTTTGCGGGTTTGCACCATCAACATCAATCTTGTTTACCGCCACCACAATCGGCACATCTGCAGCTTTCACATGATTTATTGCTTCAACAGTCTGCGGCATCACACCATCATTTGCTGCAACCACAAGCACCGCCACATCAGTAACATCCGCACCGCGGGCACGCATCTGCGTGAATGCTTCGTGACCTGGCGTATCAATGAAAGTAATCTTCCGATATTCGTCTGCGACTTTAACTTTCGTCTGATATGCACCAATATTCTGCGTAATACCGCCAGCTTCTCCCTCAACTACATCCGCATTGCGAATTGCGTCAAGAAGCTTCGTTTTACCATGATCCACATGCCCCATCACAGTCACAACCGGCGGACGCGCTAACAGATTTGCTTCACTTTCCGCTTCACGTTCAGCTGCAAGATTGATATCAAAAGCTTCAAGAATCTCGCGATCTTCATCTTCGGCGCTCATGATTTTGATGTCATAACCAAGTTCTGCACCAAGGAGCTGGAAAGTATCTTCATCAAGCGACTGGTTTGCTGTTGCCATTTCACCCATCCGGAAAAGAACTGTGACCAATGCTGCCGCATCGGCTTTAATCTTCTCCGCAAAGTCTGCAAGTGACGCTCCCTGACGTACCCGAACTATGGTGGATCCGTCGCCGCGCGGCACCTGCACCCCGGCAAGCATTGGCGATAACTGCTCTTCAACTTCCTGGTGACGGCTGCGGGTATTGCCGTGCTTCTTCCCGCCGCGGCGCCCAAACGCACCTGCAGTGGAACCGCCGCGAGCTTTCCCGCCCGAACGGGTAAACCCGCCGCGGAATCCCGGACCGGAGTTGTTTCCAGCCGGATTCGCTCCGCGCCCGCTGCCGCGCCCGCTGCGGCTGCTGCTGCGGTGATCGGCAGGCATCTGGACCTGTTCCGGCATAATCGACGGATTCGGACGCGGGCTTCCGCTGCGAGGGCCCCGATTTTCCGGGCGCGGAGCACGGTTCTCATTACTATGCCCGCCGCCGCGGCGCTATCCGCCCTGCTGTCCTTCGGTCTTGTTCATCCCTTGCTTGGAAGCAAATGGTGAATTACCTGGACGCGGACCACGCCCGCCAGGTTTCCCCATCCCCTGCCGAGATGAAAATGGTGAATTACCTGGACGCGGAGCGCCCGGCTTGCGGCCCATCGGACGCGGCGGAGCAGCTTCCCGAGCAGCTTCTGCACTACGGCGGGCTTCACCTGGAGTTACCGCCGGTTTCGCCTTACGTTCCGGCTTGGAAGAAGGCTTCTGCGAATTAGCAGCGTCAGCAGATGAATCTTGTGAATCTGAAAATACTGGAGTCAGTGCCGGAGCATGCTTCAATCCGCGCTTCCCTCCAGGCTGCGCCCCAGGTTTCGGAGCAGCCGGCTTCCGATCTGCCGGCTTTGGCGCAGCAGGAATTTTCTTTTCCCGCACTTCTTGCATCGGCGCTGATTCCGCAGCCGATACAGCCGGTGCAGCCGGTTTCGGAGCAGTGTGCTGTTCCGTTTCCAGTTTCGCTGGCTGAACTGCCTTTTCCGATTTTGCAATCTTTTCCGCACTTGGCTCGGCAGCTTTCGCTGTTTCTTTCTTCTCCTGCGAAAGCAATTCTGGATGTTTTGCATAATATTCACGAGCACGGCGAACCACCGGTGCTTCAATACTTGAAGACGCTGACTTTACAAATTCACCGTTTTCTTTCAAAGTTGCAAGTAAATCTTTACTCGCAACTCCGAGCTCTTTTGCGAGCTCATGGACGCGGACCTTGGCCACAGTTCTCCTTCTTTAGCGGTCCGCGCATTTTGCGCAAGACCTCTTCTATCGGCAGCTCATCGCTGGGTACTCATCGGGTGCCCATCGCTTTCTACCCGCTTTCTTTCTTGGTTTGCAATTAGTATTGTTTTACTTTATCGAAAGGCTTATTTACCGGAAGGCGCAAACGCCCGCTAACCGTTGATAAGTAAAATCCGAGGTGAGGTAAATCTTGCTTGATTTACAGCGTGTTTTACACACAAATCCGCCGTACAGTCTACCTGATTTAAGATGGCTCTGGTTATTGCGGGCGGAGTTTTGACCGTGAAAGCGCTCACTGGAATCTAGATTTTTTCTTCAAATGCGCGCACGAATACTTATTCACAACCATCCACTGGAATTAATTGTGTGCCGATCCAGATTGTATCGGCAGCTTTTCATCCTGATAGTTTTCTCCGGCTGCTCCCAGGCTTTGTTCGCGTCTGCTTATGCTAACTCGGCAGTACCCTGATCTTCACCAGCCTTGCGAATGTCAATTGACCAGCCAGTAAGCTTTGCTGCTAAACGCACGTTCTGCGCTTCTTTCCCGATTGCAAGCGAAGCCTGATCATCTGGCACTACCGCAAGCGCCTGCCGTAAATCTTTATTCAAAATATCTACACGCAGGACTTTAGCTGGAGAAAGTGCAGCTGCAATGAACTTTGCCGGATCATCATCATATTCCACCACATCAATTTTCTCGCCATTGAGCTCCTGTGTAACCGCGCGGACTCGCTGCGCATTATGCCCAATCGCAGCACCCTTCGCAGCCACATTCTCATCTGAAGACCAGACAGCTACTTTCGAGCGATGCCCTGCTTCACGTGCTAAAGCGACGATTTCGACAATCCCGTCGGCGATTTCCGGAACCTCAGTTTCAAAAAGCTGCCGGACAAAATCAGGATGGGATCGGCTCAGACGAATCGAAGCACCGCGCACGCCAACTGAAATATCGAGAATCAGCGCACGAATTAAATCACCATGCCGGTAATGTTCAGTAGGTACCTGCTCTTCGGAACGCAAAATTCCGCGGTTTTCACCAAGTTCAACAAAAAGATCACGCGATTCAGGTTTGCTCCCAGCATTGCCTTCAACTGTACCGGTCACAATTTGCCCTTGCTTCCCTTGGAAAGATCCAAGCACACGCGCACTTTCCGCATCACGCAGACGCTGCGCAATAATCGAACGTGCAGTCGCGGTAGCAATCCGGCCAAAATCGTTTGGCGTATCGTCAAATTCGCCGATAATGTTGTTCTCTTCATCGTATTCAGGAGCAATCACTGAAACTTTACCGGTAGACCGGTCCAAATCCACACGCGCACCCTTTATTGCACCGGGCACACGGTTGTATGCGTGAAGAAGAGCATCCTCAATTGTCTCAATCAATACGGTGAGGTTGATTCCCAGCTCGGACTCAACCACCCGAAGTTCGTTCATCGAAATATCCACGGTTATTCTCCTTCGTCGCTCACACTTTCAGACTTCGATAGTTCCGCTAGTACGCGTGCCGTCTTTACTTCTTCAAATTTTAACTCACGAGCGCTCTCATGAATAACTTTGTTACTTTTTGGTACTTTTTCTCGGGAATAACGACGGCACTCTCAGCATCAACCGTTTGAATCCGCGCCACAAACTTTTCACCTGTTACAGTTTTCAACTCAGCAAGATGCCCGATTGCACGCGAAAAATGCCGCGCACTTGTAAGCTTACGGTCTATTCCTGGTGTGGAAACTTCCAAATTGTATTCACTCTGAATCGGGTCAGCTTCGTCGAGCACATCCGAGATTGCGCGGGTAATCACATCAAGCTGGTCAGAAGTTATCCCGCCTGGCCCATCCGGCAAATCGACGGTAATACGCAGCGTAGTATGTTTTCCGGCACGCAGCAGACGCAGCTCTTCTAGAAAAAGGTTATCTGCAGCAGCTATCGGCGCAATTAACTCAGCCAATTTAGTCTCTAAAGCATTATTTTGTACCATAGTTTTAGCCTACCTGTGCAAGCACAATCTTTCATATTCTGTTTTGTCTGATTTCAGCGATCAACCGGAAACAGCATCGTATCGATTGCAAAGATAATAATTTTCAATGGCTTGATTCGGTAACGGCATAACTTTCCGGATACGCAAACTAGGAAGCAGCGAACACAAATGCGAAAAATACGCATAAATAGTAAACTCTGGCTTTCGCGTGCCCGCTTCAGCGCAGCAATCTTTCTTGGCGTCTCGCTGTTCACGCTATTCATGTTTTTCATCGGAACACGCCTCGAAAACCCTGATTTATCTCCAGCTGCGCCAACACCGCAAGAAAATATCCGGCAAGAACTAGCCGTCGAAAGTGCGCGGATTGCTGCTGGTGCTGCAGCGCTAAAACTCAGCGATTTAGCAGCGGCAGCAGATAGCTGGACAAAACAGCTTGGCGGCGTCTGGATTCCCTGGCCGGAAGGCGCACCAAACGGATATGAAAATCCGCCGCTCGATTTATCTGCAAAGAGTAAAAACTTCTCCGAATTAACTGCTGAATTACAGATTTTCGCGAAAAATACCGCAAATCTCGGACCCGGATTTGCCGCCGGATCCGAAATGGTAAACCTTGCCGGAAATGTGCTGCAAACAGCAGAAAATCTTGCGTTGAAAAACAATCTTCCCAGTGTACTCCCGCCGATAAATACGTTTTCCATCGCGGCACAAATCAATGATCCGCACACAGTTATTGCGTTAGACACCGTTAAACAAGTACTGGAAGCACATACGGCGCAGCTGCCAGCTGCACAAAATCTGCAGCGCAAAATTAACCGGAAAAATATTGCACTCCTTGATGCATTAATTAACGACGCGCTGGAAAGCGGAACAGCAGATGAAAGAACCGGTTTCGTTCCCCCAACAACAAAGTTAGCAGCAATTAAACCGGTTTTCTTGAATACGCTCAGCAATCTTGCCCAAAATGAACAGCAAAGCACAATATTGAAAAATACTGCCGGGAAACAAAGCGAAAACAAAGCAGCTGCAAAGAATGCCCAGCCGTCGGTAAATGAAATGCTCGCAAGCCTAATCGCAGCACTTTCACGCAGTTTTTAAAATACCGGAATGTTTTTAGCTGCGCACACTTTATCCTGGAAATACGCACGGCTGCTGCGAATTTCCAGAACGTCCGCGCTTGATATCTGCGTGCCGAATTCATGAAAAACGGGCTCTTCGCATTTTTTGCTTGTGGTAGCGAAATGAAGTTTGTGTTTGTTCAGGTGGAAAGCGGTGTTTTTACATAAATCAAGCCTGACCGCTATCCAAAAACCGCTTGGAACCAGCCAAACCAGACCCAACCAAAAAGGTCCTGCACATTCTCTGACTGCATGACTACATCCGTCGGCACTGAGATGGAAACGAACCAATCACACCCCGAGCAGGGATTGAATATAAACCGGAATCAAACCAGAACAAAACCACGCAGCGCGATTAAAATACTTCCGCCAAAACAATAATCACCGCACAACCACCATAGACTCCATTCGCACTGCACAACTACCGCAGGGCCCCTGCATACCGCACGCCTATATACATGCAAACATACGCAGAGCCGAAACGGATGAAAAATGGAACGGCAAACAGGTTCTGCCGTTCCATTTTACTAACTCGTTCTGAGCTATTTTATTGATTTCAGTTTGTGCACATCTCAGTTTGTTCACAGCTCAGTTTGCGCATATGCCGTTTTCGCTGATGCTGTTTTCTGCTGCTAATCTCGTAAATCAAAAGTGAATCACCGATACAGCTGCACTTATTCCCGATAACGAAAAGTGCAGCTGTATGAAAATCTCAGCAGTTAAGCAACGATTTCAGCACTGCAGCAACATCTTCCGGAGCATAGTTTTCACTCTCACCGGTTGCACGATTCCGTAATTCAACAACACCCGACTGCAAACCACGGCCAACCACAATCGCATAAGGCACACCGAGCAGTTCAAAGTCAGCAAACTTCACGCCTGCAGAAACTTTCTTCCGATCGTCGTAAATTACCTCGAAACCAGCTGCAGTAAGCTCAGCGGAAAGTCTCTCTCCCATCGCGAAAAGCTCCTCGCCTTTTCCGGTAACAAGCACTTGCACCTGCGCCGGCGCAATTTCAGCAGGCCATACTAGCCCTTTCTCATCGTGATTCAACTCGGCAAGCGCCGCAAGCACACGTGAAACACCAATGCCGTAAGAACCCATCGTCACTACTTGCGATTTGCCATTTTGGTCAAGCACTTTCAGCTCGAGTGCTTCAGCATATTTTCGGCCAAGCTGGAAGATATGCCCAATCTCGATACCGCGCTCAATTGAAAGCTCACCGGAACCATCAGGAGCTACGTCTCCGGCCCGTACCTCCACAGCTTCAATTCTGCCGTCAGCTGTAAAATCACGCCCATAGACCAAATTGAACACATGATTATCAACGGAGTTTGCACCAGTAATCCAACGCGATCCGTGCGCTACATGCGGATCAAGCAGATAGCGGACCGAGTTTTCTCCGCCATTTGGTCCAAGCACTTGCGGACCAATATATCCCGGCACCAGTTCCGGATGTTTTGCAAGATCTTCCGATGTTGCTAAATCTACTTCTGCCGGGGAAAGATTCGCTGCTACCCGTTTCAAATCAACTTCGCGGTCACCTGGAACACCGAGCACGGCAACCTCACGGCTGCCGTCAGGATAAGCGAGAGCCACAACCACGTTCTTTAACGTATCAGCTGCTTCCCACGGACGATCTTCACGCGGATGAAGCTCATTCGCCATTTCGACAAGCGCATCAATCGTGACTGCACCCGGTGTGGGGATAACCTTCGGCTCCGGCGCATCAGCAAAATCTAGTTCCGGCAGCTGCGGCGTGGTAACTGCTTCTGTATTCGCAGCATAACCGCCAGGGAGGAAACAAAAGTATCCTCACCAATCTCGCATGGGAAAAGAAATTCTTCCGAACGTGAACCGCCCATCGCACCAGAAGTTGCCGAACAAATTACAAACGGCAAACCAAGACGGGTAAATACTTTCTGGTACGCAGTGCGCATCGCTTCATATGATTTATCTAATCCGGCATCATCAATATCAAAAGAATACGCATCCTTCATTAAAAATTCACGGGTACGAATCAGCCCAGCACGCGGCCGTGCTTCATCGCGGTATTTGGTCTGAATCTGATAAATCGTTAAAGGCAGATCCTTGTACGAAGAGTACATATCTTTCACTGCAAGAGTAAACATTTCCTCATGCGTTGGCGCGAGAAGATAATCATTACCCCGGCGATCTTGCAACCGGAAAAGATTGGGACCATATTCTTCCCAACGGTTCGTTGCCTCATAAGGTTCACGCGGGAGCAGTGCCGGGAGCAAAACTTCCTGCGCACCTGCGGCGTCCATTTCTTCACGAACGACGGCCTCCACTTTCCGCAATACTTTTAAACCAAGCGGCAGCCAAGTATAGATTCCCGGAGAAACGCGGCGCACATAGCCGCCGCGCACAAGGAGTTTGTGGGACTCAACTTCCGCATCGGCAGGGTTCTCACGCAGCGTGCGGACAAATAGTTCAGACATTCTTTGCATGTGCTCAAGTCTACCCGCTCGCATCGCAGATGCCATATTTCGGTACGAAATATGAGAATTTAGATTTCCCGCAAATCCAAAATTTCCGGTATTGTATTCCGGTTTCTAGTTGAGCAGCGAAAATTAAGTTCGCTGCCGCACCCGTTTATGCAATAATTTCCGGGTGTGAATTCTCATCTGCAGTAAGCCCCAGTTCTTCGGCCACAATTCGTGCCCGTCGAATCAGCGTCGGAACAATCTCTGATTCAAGAACCGTCTCAACAACTTTTCCTTGCACAAAAATCTGCCCTTTACCATTGCCTGATGCAACGCCAAGATCAGCTTCGCGGGCTTCCCCGGACCATTTACCACACACCCCATCACCGCAACACGCAGCGGGAAAGTAATATCCTTTAAACCATCACTCACACGCTCAGCCAAATCATAAACATCCACCTGGCAGCGCCCGCAAGACGGACAGGAAACAATTTCCAGCTGTTTCGGCCGCAAATTCAAACTCTGCAAAATTGCCTCGCCAACTTTTACCTCTTCAACCGGCGGAGCTGAAAGCGAAACCCGAATCGTATCACCAATACCTTCAGAAAGCAGCGCACCAAAAGCGACAGCTGATTTAATCGTTCCCTGAAATTGCGGTCCGGCTTCGGTAACACCAAGATGCAATGGCCAATCTCCGGCTTCAGAAAGCAGTTCATAGGCACGTACCATTACCACCGGATCATGGTGCTTCACTGAAATTGCGAAATCAAAAAACCTGCGTCCTCAAAAAGCGCTGCTTCCATTACGGCAGATTCAACAAGTGCTTCCGGCGTAGCTTTTCCGTATTTCTTCAGCAAACGCGGATCAAGCGAACCAGCGTTAATTCCAATCCGCATTGCGGTGCCATTCGCCTTAGCAGCAGCCGCAATTTCCGGAATCTTATCGTCAAAACGTTTAATATTCCCCGGGTTCACACGTACACCGCATCCTGCTTCAATTGCGGAAAAACATAGCGCGGCTGGAAATGAATATCGGCAACCACAGGAATATTTGATTTATCGTTAATAATCGCGAGCGCTTCAGCATCCTTATCAGTCGGGCAGGCGACACGCACAATATCACATCCCGCAGCTGTCAGTTCGGCAATTTGCTGCAGTGTCGCACCAATATCGTGAGTTTTTGTTGTAGTCATCGACTGTACACTGATTGGCGCTTCACCGCCCACAGCCACATTCCCGACACGAATTTGGCGGGTTTTCTTTCGTGGGCTGAGTACCTGCGGAGCTTCTTTCACAACCGGTATTCCGAGCGATACTTTATTATTCACACTTCTCTCATTCCATTTGTTCCAGCCGCCGCAATATCAAACGCCGACTGCCGCTGCATTAATAGTTTAATTCACGCTGGCGCGAATTGCGCTTTCATCATGTGAAATAACGTGCACGCAAAATAGCAGAAATTCAGTTATATCCTCTATATTGCCGGTTTCACGATATCCGCAATAATTAGAAATATCGTCATTGCAGCAAAAATAAAATCACTGTCTGGCTCAGTGGAAGCAGACGTGCCGTATCAAAAGCTCCCGGATTTTCTTTTCCGCGGCGTTTCGCAGCTAACTTTTGGCACCATTCGATAATCGCTCCCAAAATATGCCCGCCGTCGAGCGGCAGCAAAGGAATTAAATTAAAAACGAAAAGCGACATATTCAGCGAAGCAAAAAGCAGCAGCATATCAGCAAGGCGTGAAGCGAAAGGATACTGATTCACGTCAGCACTGGTAATATTGCCTGCTATCTGCGCAATTCCAACCAAGCCAACCACGCCTGTCTGGTCACGCGGTGTATCGCTAAATAAACTCACTCCAATATTCCAAAGCTGTACTGGCAGCGAGATTACAATTTTCGCTGTCCCGAGCAAAAGATTTCCAATCTGGGCTGGAAGGTATACCGGATTTTGCCGTTCACGGATAATCTCCGGGCTAATCCCCACATACGGCTGCGGAGCAGTAACCGGTTTACCTTGCGCATCCGTTACGAAAACTCCGTCTTGAACTTTTTGCCGTTCAACTTCAATTACCTCGATAGTTAAAGTCTCAATTTTGCCGCCGCGCATTACTTCAACAGTCTTCAGACCAATCCCATGTTCATTAATTGCTTTCTGAAGCTGCTGCCAATCGGAGACATTTTCACCGTCCCAAGTGAGAATCTCGTCTGCTTTCCGAAGTTCAGATTTCATCGCCGGAGTTTCCTGCGCAGAACTGCATTCAGTCATCTGGGGATTCATACAAGGAGAAATCACTCCAACCTTGTTGCTCAACACCGGCATCCCAATTCCAATCCAGACGATTGCAAAACAAAACACCGCAAGCAGCAGATTCACAAACGGCCCGCCAAACATCACCACAAGCTTTTTCCTGGAGTCAACCTCCAAAAAGCTTTTTGTTCTTCTCCCGGATTGAGCTCTGCAGCAGATTCACGCCGGGCTTCTTCAGCGGTTGTCAGCGAACCATCTTTTTAAATATTTGAGTACCGGATTTCGCCGGAGCCAGCATGCCGCATAAACGCACATAACCGCCAAGCAAAATCCATTTCATTCCGTATTCCGTACCGCGGTAAATCCGCGAAAAAATCGTCGGACCAAATCCGACAAAATACTGCGAAACTTTCACACCGAATCTTTTTGCCGGAATCAAATGTCCCAATTCATGCAGCGCAACAGATATCAGCAAACCAACAATAAAAAATAAAATTCCAAGAATGCTCAAGAGTTTTCTCCGATAAGTTCGTGAGTATAAGCGCGTGCCCAAGCTTCAGCTGCTGCCACGCTCTGCAGCGAGACTTCACCCGCATAAGTAAAATTCTCAAGCACTCTTTCAACGATTTCCATAATTTCAAGATAACGCAAATTTTGCTTTAAGAAAGCAGACACACATTCTTCATTCGCTGCATTCATCACCGCCGGATGCAGCGGAGAGGCTTGCAGTGCTGCGCGTGCAAGCTTAATCGCCGGGAAAGTTTGGTGATCAAGCGGCATAAATTCCCAGCTTGCAGCAGTACTCCAATCACAGGGCCGGGAAACTTCAGTTAACCGCTCCGGCCACGAAAGGCCAAGTGCAATTGGCAGCTTCATATCAGGCGGAGATGCCTGCGCAATCGTCGATCCATCACAAAATTGAACCATCGAATGCACAACTGATTGCGGGTGAACAACAGGAACAATATCTTCCGGATCAATTTCAAAAAGATAGACGGCCTCAATTAGCTCAAGCGCTTTGTTAAAAAGAGTTGCAGAATTTATTGTTACGACGGGCCCCATCTCCCAAGTCGGATGATTCAGCGCCTGCTGTAATGTAACCTGAGCAAGATCACCGCGTTTCTTCCCGCGGAACGGCCCGCCCGATGCAGTCAAAATAATCTTCGCAACTTCACTCGTACCATCGATTTGCGGCACAGTAAGCCCGCGATGATGACGCCCGGCGCACAGCACCTGCGCAATCGCTGAATGCTCCGAATCCACCGGCACAATTTGCCCCGGCCTGCGCATTGCATTTTTAACTAAGACTCCGCCGGCAACTAAAGATTCTTTATTAGCTAATGCCAGTGCGGATCCGGATTTGAGCGCACTAAGCGTCGGTCCGAGACCGACTGATCCAGTAATCCCATTCAGCACTATCGACGCACTGCCGCCAAGCGCTGCCGTTGCTGCAGCCGATTCGGCACCTGCCAATATTTGCGGCGGGTTCATGGCAGGAAAAAGCGCCTGCCAGATTTCGAGAAATTCATCCTCACACCCCATCCGGGAAATTGATACAACTTCAGCCCCAAACGCTGCAGCTTGCTGTGCAAGCAATTTTAACTGTGCACCGCCTGCAGCCAGCGCTTTCACTTTATATCTATCACGATTGGCAGCGATTACCTCTAATGCCTGCGTACCGATAGAACCCGTAGAGCCGAGAATAATAACTTCTCTCATATCTAATCACTCCACTGCAATAAGCACTGAAATTACACGGTCGAGGTAAACATCAACCACAGCTTCATCATAAGCTTTTTCTTTTGCAGCATTTTTAAATACAACGTCACGTACTTCTTTCGAAGTAAGCTGCACTTTCCCATCGAAATAGCCGGCGATACGGTCAAGAAATGCGTCTACTTCTGCTTTCGAATAACCTGCAGATTTCGCATCCTGAAAACGCTCACCATTTGGGCGAAGCATTCGCGGATAAAGCGATGCCGCCTGCGCATATGTGCGGTCAAGCCAGGCAGCTTCGCCTGCCCCGGACATTACTTGTGCGCGTTCACGCTGTAAAAAGCACGTTCAAGACGGTCAAGCGCACCGTCAACCTCACTCGCCTTATAACCGTTGCGCACCCATTTGAAAGCTATTGAACGAATATCTTCTTCAGACAATACATTTCCGTCGAATTCTTGCGCATTATCTCGGTAGGCTTGTTTCGCCCGGTCGAAAAAAGCATCAACCTGCTTGCGGTGATATCCAGATTTGAACGTCCCAGCACCGGAAAAAGTATGTGCGCTCATCGCGTCTCCTTTTGGTTTGCGGTTTTTAGTGATTCTTCTGCTAAAAGTTTACTCAAATTTTCGGGCTCTTTCCGATGGCTCGCGATTGCTGCTTCAACCGCTGCCTGTGCTTTCGCAGCACGTTTCGCTACACGCTGCCGGTCTACCGCTTCAGCGGCAAGCTGCCCGCAGGCACCATCAATATCGGATCCGCGGGTATCGCGAACCGTCGTCGAAATCCCTGCATCCAGCAGTGTCTGCACGAACGTATCCGAAGCGGACTTTGTAGCTGCCGTCCAAATTGATCCGGGAGTCGGATTGAGCGGAATCGGATTCACATGCGCCCATCCGCGGCCGCGCGAATTCAGTTCATGCGCAAGCAGCTGGGCACGCCATTTATGATCATTCATATCCTTAATCAAGGCATATTCAATCGATACGCGTCTGCCGGTTTGCACAAAATAACGCCGTGCCGCATCCAGCAATTCCTGAACTTTAAACCGTGAATTGATTGGAATTAAATCATCACGCAGCGCATCATCCGGTGTATGCAATGATACAGCTAAGGTTACCGGTAATCTTTCAGCAGCAAGCTGATCAATCGCCGGTACTAAACCAACAGTGGAAACTGTGATATTTCGTGCTGACATTCCGAAACCCGCCGGAGCAGGATCAATCATCCGATGCAGCGCACCAATAACGGATTTGTAATTTGCCATCGGTTCTCCCATCCCCATAAAGACGACGTTCGAAATCCGCACTGGTTCACCCAAATCTCCCGCGGCGGCACTAATCATACTTTTCCGCAGCTGCTCAATAATTTCGGCAGTTGAAAGATTCCGCGTAAGCCCGCCTTGCCCTGTCGCACAAAACGGGCATGCCATACCGCAGCCAGCCTGTGAAGAAATACAGAGCGTAGCGCGGTCTGGATACTTCATCAACACTGATTCCACAACTACGCCATCAAACAAACGCCAGAGTGTTTTAATCGTTTTCCCGCCGTCGGCAATTTGATCCCGTACTTTCGTTACAAGCCGGGGAAAACTTTTTCGCAAATATCTGCACGCTGCCCCGCGGGAAGGTCAGTCATCTGGCTCGCATCTACCGTCAGATGCTCAAAATAATGCCGTGATAGCTGGTCAGCACGAAACGCAGGATATCCAAAGCTTTGCAGCAGTTCCTTGCGGGCTGGTAAATCTAGATCGATTAAATGATTCGGAGCTTTTCCCGTACGTTTTTCCGTAAAGCTCAGAACCGGACGCGAACCAGACTCAACGCGCGGACGCACCTGCTTTTTCATTGATATCTAAATCCTCTCCAAGAAAGTAGATGTGGAAAGTGTAATCCAAGTTGAAAATTAAACAAAACACTCAGCTTTGCACAGCTAACTTAGATTGCCCCTGTAGCTAGTCCAAAGAGGAAATAGAAGGTCGGCGCGCAAAAAATGATTGAATCGAGCCGGTCAAGCATCCCCCATGCCCAGGAAAAATCGAACCCATATCTTTAATTCCCAAGTCACGTTTTATCATTGATTCAGCAAAATCGCCTGCCGTGGCAAGGAACGGGGTCAGTACGCCAGCAAGCAGCACCCAATGCCAGCTCAATCCGCTCAGCAATCCAACGGTAAAATACGCGGTAACCAAGGTGAGAAACATTGAACCTGCAAACCCTTCCCATGATTTCTTCGGTGAAATCTTGGGAGCCATCGAATGCTTACCGAAAAGAATTCCGGCGCACCAACCGCCAGTATCATTTGCTACCGGAAGCATAATGAGTGCTGTAATCAGCTGCGGAGCTTCCGGAAGACACGCCATACTGATTGCAAATATTCCAGATAAACCAATCCAGGCAAGACCGAAAGCACCAACTATTCCGGATTTCAAATTCTCGCCCAGGTAGTATTTCGTAACTCCGAGGGCAAGCGCACTTGCAAGCAGATACACCAAAAACCAGCGCCAATTCCAAATTCCCACGTCATTACGACCATCACAATTATGGAAACACTTAAAGTGACAAACGGGATTCGGATATTGCGTGCAAGCACTGCCCCAGCAAATTCCCAAATTGCAATTACAAGCGCAACTGCAGCAAGCACCGCAAAAATTTCGATATAAAAATCACTGAGAGCGCTACAATCACAAGCAAGATAGCTGCTGTTATTAACGCTGCCGGGAGGTTTCTTCCTGCCCGTGACTTTGAATCGACCGGCGGTACCGGCGGATGCGGGGCAAACCGACTCGAAATAAATGGTACTTTATTCGCGTTATCAGACGGCGTCATTAGTCTTCTCTAAAACGATTTGGTATGTGAACATTCAATACGCACGGCAATTATACCCGAAGTATTGCGTCTCACATCTCGAGGAGTTCTTTTTCCTTTGATTCAAGAATCGAATCAATCAAATCGGTATGCTTCTTCGTCAAAGATTCAAGATCTTTTTCCGCACGATCGACTTCATCCTCACCAGCTGCGCCGTCTTTCTTAATTTTATCCAGTTCATCTTTTGCTTTCCGGCGCACACCGCGGACAGAAATACGGGCTTCTTCCGCTTTCGTTTTTGCGAGCTTCACATAATCGCGACGGCGTTCTTCGGTGAGCACCGGCATATTGATTCGCAGCACTTGACCATCATCAGTTGGATTCACACCAAGATCAGATTCTTGAATTGCACGCTGAATATCTTTCATCGCGCTGCGGTCATAAGGGGAAATTAAAACTGTTCGTGCTTCGGGAATCGAAACTGTGGCAAGCTGTTGGAGCGGTGTTGGAGCGCCATAGTAATCAACTAACAGGGAGGTGAAAAGCTCAGGATTTGCACGGCCGGAGCGAATCTTCGAAAATTCATTGCGTGCTACGCCAATCGCCTTTTCCATTTTCGCTTCTGCTTCCAGCATTACGTCATCAATCATTATCTTTCTCTTTTCGTTCGCAGTTTCTTGATGTATTCAGTTTCACTTGCGCAAATGTGTACGTGCAGCGACATGAGAACGTACCCAGCTCACAAATGCAATTACTCTCTAGTCTAGTGCAAGAAAGCAGATTAAGTTAGCTTGCTTGAAGCTGAAATTGAACCAAATTGCTTAGTTTGTCACTAATGTGCCGATTTTTTCGCCGCGCAAAGCGCTAGTGATATTCCCTTGCTGCGTCATTCCAAAGACGCGCATCGTCATACCATTGTCTTTGCATAGAGAGAATGCTGCAGCGTCAACTACCCGCAAACCGTTTTGCAGCGCTTCATCATAGGTGAGTGAATCAAGTTTTACCGCTGCAGGATCCTGGCGCGGATCTGCAGTGTACACACCATCAACACCGTTCTTCCCCACAAGCAGTTCATCACAGTGAAGTTCAAGCGCCCGCTGAGCGGAAACTGTGTCTGTGGAGAAGAAGGGCATACCGGCGCCGGCACCAAAATAACCACACGTCCTTTTTCAAAGTGACGGATTGCACGAAGCGGAATATATGCCTCAGCAACTTGCCCCATAGCGATTGCCGTCTGGACACGAGTAGGGACACCGGCACGTTCAAGAAAATCTTGAAGCGCAACGGAATTAATAACAGTACCGAGCATTCCCATATAGTCCGCACGTGCCCGATCCATCCCGTTTTCCTGGAGTGTTGCACCGCGGAAAAATTTCCCCGCCGACAACAATTCCGACTTGCACGCCCTCTTTTACTGCCGCAGCGATTTCTGCTGCTGTGCGCGTAAGTACCTGTGTATCAAGCCCGACGGATCCGCCTCCAAATACCTCTCCCGAAAGTTTTAGCAGTACTCGGCGCCGATTATCGCGATTAAAATCTCCAAGAACCAAGCTGTCGGCCATTTTGTTCCTCCGTCGTATAAGCTTTTTATTTGATTTCATTTTTCCGGTTTGCCATGTTTATGGTTGCCCTCCCAGAGGAGCAAAACAACTCTGGCGAAAACAGGTCAAGAGCAAACCTGACTTCCATTGAAATTGTAGCGCATGAATATTTCCAATAAACTCAGGCTTATGCCGAGTTCAATGCCGAAGAAACGCCGTAAATCACTTCGTTCGCTTAGTGCGCTTGGTTGGTTTCCAAATTATCATGGCGCTTGGGCAATGATTACTATTCCGATTTTACTTGGAACTTTTTATGACGGTCTTGCCGGATTTCGTTGGCAGCACTTCGCATTGTGGATTTTCTGGTGGGCAGGATATTTCGCTTTCTTTGCTGGAATGTTATGTTTAAAAACTCGGTTCCGACGCGGGAAAAAGCCGCTGATTATCTATGGAGTGATTTCTGCCGGCAGCGGATTGCTTGTTTTGTCTGCACATCTCTACCTGCTGATTTGGGTGCCGGTTTTCGCACCTTTAATCGGAATCACAATTTGGGCTGCATGGAATCGGCGCGAGCGCGGAATTGCCAATGATTTAGCGACGGTTACAGCAGCATGTCTCATGCTTCCTGTTTCTGCGCAGCTGGGCGTGAATTCTTCCAATCCTGGCAGTCTTTCAGCCCAGATATGGATTTCCGCTGCGATTGTAACCGGATATTTTCTCGGCACTGTTTTCTATGTGAAAACGAACATTCGGGAACGAAAATCGAATGGGTGGCTTGCCGCTTCAATAGTTTTCCACGCACTGTCTTTCACGCTTACTTGTACGCTTTTAATCGCGTTTGATTCGGTCACAATATTTTCGACGGTACTGATTCTAATTTGGTTATTAATTCTTTTCCGTGCAATTTGTGTGCCGATTTATAGCCGTCGCCGTTGTTATTTAAGTGCAAAAACTATTGGCTTCGGTGAATTTGCAATTTCGCTCGCGCTTTTTATTGCATTGCTGTGCTATCTGTAAATATTTTATTGTGAAATTGAAGCCGCAAATCAGCATTCGGCGGAAGATAAATTAAGAAAACTCACAGCCGTTCTCACTCCCTGATAAAAATAAATATGTGACATATTTGAAAGTTGATTAGCTAACGCCAACCTTTTCAAATTCTTTAAGATTAAACTAAATAAATTATCGACTGTATCATCCTCCGTACAGCGCATAAGATTTTCTTAGTGCCTGTGCGGTTTAATTTTTCCAGAGAAGTTAAGAAGAGAAGTTAAGAACGGTTAGCGAAAATATGACGAACGAGAAATCATTGCAAGCAAAATCGGACACAGCACTTTCAACGGCGAACGTTGAAACCAGTCCGCACGGAAATGATCTGAAAAATCCGCGTTATATTCACGTTCCGGGATCTGAACGCATCTATGACCGGAACAAACTCCTTGCAGTTCTTCTTGTGCCGCTTCTTATGACGTTGATGCAAGTTTCGTCGGTAAATAACATTCTTTCAATCATTCAGGGGCGATTGGCGCTTCAAATTCAGATATTCAATGGGTGCTTGCCGGGTACTCACTGTCGATTGGGATCTTTCTTGTACCGTCTGGCAGACTCGGCGATATCTACGGACGCTCCACACTATTTGTAGTTGGATTATCGATTTTTACCCTTGCCTCCCTCTTAGTCGGTCTTTCGACAAATGCGCTCATGCTGAATATTATGCGGTTAATTCAAGGTCTCGGTTCCGGTCTTCTCTCCCCGCAAACCACCGGACTGATTCTTGAATATTTTTCCGGCAATGCACGTGCGAAAGCATTTTCGCTAATTGGTCTGGTAATTTCGATTTCCGTCGCGATTGGGCCAATTCTCTCCGGCGCTTTAATCTCAAGTTTCGGAGCCGAACTTGGCTGGCGTTTATCTTTCGCAATCAACATGCCAATCGGTTTAGTTGCGATTATTCTTGCCTTTCGTTGGCTTCCATTCGGAAAAGAACGACGCACAGTTGGAAAACATAAATCTGAAAATCAGCTTGCATACGAAGCACAGGAAACCGAATCCGGCACACACCCATATTTACGGAAAAAGAAAGAAAAAATTGATATAGATCCAGTGGGAATGCTGCTGCTTGCATTTTCCGTACTCGGAATCATGCTTCCATTCGTCACGGAAGCACCAGTATGGAAATGGGCTGTCGTCGGGGCAGGGTTCGGACTTGCCGCACTCTGGGTGAGCTGGGAGAAAAACTATGCGAAACGCGGCAGATTCCCAATGGTAAATTTGAAGCTATTCAAAATTCGCACCTACGCCTATTCCGCTTCAATTGTGACAATCCAATTTCTTGGTACGACATCAATTTTTGCGATTCTTGCAATCTTCCTGCACGGAGCACTTGAAATAGACGCGTTACATGTTGGGCTAATCACTTTTTTCGATGCGGCTGCATCAGGTATCGCCTCTGTGCTCGCAGGAAGATACTCCTACCAGCATGGCCGAGGAATGCAGGTTTTTGCACTGGTACTGATCATACTTGGAATACTTGGCACCGCCGGCGCAATCTGGATAACGCTATATGGAGTTTCATATTGGTGGATTACTGTTCCAATGATAATTATGGGCGCAGGGCAGGGCACGATGGGCCCAGCCAACCAAACCCAGGCAATGCTCGACGTACCCAAAGCACATGGCGGTACCGCCGGCGGTATTTTACAAACCGGGCAGCGGATGGCAACTGCAATTGGGAATGCACTCGTAACAGCTGTTTTCTTCAGCGTGCAAAGCACCTACGGCACTTCACCGGACGGATGGTATTTCGGAATTTACGCTGCGTTCGGAGTAATTGCCATAATTACCGTAATTGCTTTGGTAATTTCTATTGTATTTTGGCGTGAAAAGACGGCCCATTCACAGAACGGATAATACCGTCGCTTTTCTTGCTCCCCGAAAACGTTCTCGCCGCAATACCTTTCCAGCACAATGTGCAGCCGTTTCACGGGGAGACATCAACGACTTCTATCAACCGCATCCGACACCTATCCGCACACATTTTCATCGGCACACACTCCGAGGTAGTCAATACCGAGGATGAGTGTGCCGGATTTAAATTCCCTGTTAATCTCCGCCGGGGCATCATCACATAGCGAATCGGATCAGCCGAAATAACACTCCAGACTTTATCCGCTAATCCGAATGGTTGGTACCGTATTTTTCGACAGTACCAACCGGTTTTGATAAATAAGTTGATTAAGCTAAATTCTGTTCAGCTTTTGTTCAATGTTCTGAGTTACATCGGACTTGTCAAAAATACCTCTATACCCCTACCGTATATAGAACTGGCCGATGTTTTAAGCAGAACTGTCAAAAATGAGAATGGTTCTACCGGATACCTTTCGCCGCGCAGCTTACACTGAAATGGTCTGGGTTTCGGGCGAGCCAGCGGTAAATGGAAAATAAGTAATACAGATACTTTTATATCGGCTCGGGCTTAGCGGGGAGAAACATAAGACCTCCGGCGTCTCCTGCTTAAGCGGCTAGAGGGGAATTTAGCGCGGAAATAACAGGATAACAAAGCAGCGGGAGCTGGAATGGCGATTCCAACTCTCACTGCTTCTCACATAACTTAGTTACTTGATAATTCCCTTTTCGCGATATTTGCGCTGTGTCCAACGGTTCCACATGAGCAGCAAACCTGCACCGATATACGTTACGGCGACGATTCCGGCACCCATGACGATACGAATCAAGATTGATTCAAAATTGTCAATCGTGTCCCATGCTCCCCAGATAATCACCGGGGAAAAGACAACCGTTAATACAAGCGCAAAACTCCACACATGGTTTTCAGCCCAATTGCTAAAATTTCTCATTTTTCTCCTTCATTGGCTAGTTGGTACCTGAGTGGACCCTTTTAAGTTATCTACAGCGCTAGAGCTTCTGGTACCGACGAATGTCGGTCAGATATACCGACATTCGTCGGTACCAGCGTCTCGGTACGCGCTGGATATAATAAAATTTTAGCGATGATTAAGTTTTTGTTTCCGAGCTACACTCGTTCTGCGGTAATGCAGCCAGCCGTCTATTGCGTGACAGCTTTGATATCGCTCGTGCTCGATGTGGGAAAGGCGTTTATTGACGAGACAGGGATCACTGGCAGTTTTCTCGCTGGCGAGTTAATCGTGACGTTGATGCTCGTATTGGCCAGTTGGTTTCAACTCTTCGAATTTGTTTATCTCAGCTGCATTCTCGCTTTCACCTGGGTCGGCCTTATCGATAGTTATGGCCCGTTCAATTTCGGGCTTTTAGCAGTGCTCGTGATGTGGCTGATGCGCTCATGGATTGTTCCTGCCACTTTGGTGATTATCCTCGATTGGACAGTATCTACAACGCTGAGTCCTGTGCCTCCGCTACAAATATTCAACTCTCTCATCACCACTCTCGTAGTATTGCTTGTGGGGCTCACACTTCGTTGGATCCTGGCTCTACGCCTGATAGCAGAACAGGAACGCCAGGCAGCAGCTGAGGCCGCCATGCAGACGCGGCGTGAGCTGGCGCACCAATTGCATGATACGACAGCAAAAGACTTGGCCCACGTAGCCATACTCGCCCAAGACGTGGCTACCCATCACCCAGAACTGAGCGGTGAGCTCAGCCCGCTGGTAGCAGCAGCCACGGAAGCCTCGCGGCGAATCCGCCCGATAATCATCTCAATTGATACCGCAGCTAGCAAGGCACCCCTATCCCAGGTTGTATGGCAGGCGGCACAGATGTTGAAAACCCGCCGTATCACACTCGACACTGTTATTCCAGACGATCTCGATAATGCTCTAACACGCCAACAACACCTCACTGGGGCACTAGCAGTACGAGAGTGCGCTGCGAACATTTTGAAATACGCGCCCGCCGATTCTGTAGCAAACCTCGTAATCGACACTGATGCCGAACCAGGAGTACTCGCGATTTCGCTAAGCAACGAAGTCGCAGACACCCCGGTAACTCCCGGAATGAGCAGCGGCTACGGTCTAGCAAACCTTGGGAGCAGGATCCGCGGCGAGGGCGGCACCATGGACGCAAGCAATCTGGGAGACCAGTGGCTGATTTACATTACTATCCCTGCCAACAATCAAGATACGAAAGAGCAAAGCAATGAGTAATGAACAAGAAATACGTCTCCTGATTGCTGACGATGATCAGATTATTCGTGACGGACTCGCCCGCCTGCTGGACGCTCAGGAAGGCCTGCGGGTGATGGCAACAGCCGTCAACGGTGCCGAGGTGTTCGATCAGCTGGCATTGCACCGAGTGGACGTGGCACTGCTAGATGTGGATATGCCGGTAATGAGCGGGATTGAAGCTGCCCGCCGAATCAGCCGCGAACAACCAGGCATTACGATGATTATGCTCACCGCGTTTGAACACGAAGAATCCCTTGGGCAAGCCATCGGAGCTGGCGTGCGCGGATTCCTCACCAAAGACATTCCCGCCCCCGAACTCGCCCAGCTAATCCGGAAAGCCAATTCCGGCCAGCAGGTGATGGCACCCAGACCCACCGAAATTCTCACTGCCTCCTACGCACAAAACCAACAAAACCGAGAACAATACGCAAACTTTATTACCGCAGTAGACACTCTGCCGGAGCACCTGCGCCCCACGTTCCGCCTGCTGCTGAAAGCCCTCGCGAACAAAAACATTGCCCGGCAGACTGGGCTTAGAGAAGCAACAGTGCGCTCCTACGTCTCTGATATCCTCACCCATACCGGCTGTGCAACCAGAGGCGAACTCGCCATCACCGCCATCAAAGCCGGTATCACACAATAGCCTTAAAAGCGCCACAAGAATCTTGCCGCCATCATTACCCCTTAACAACACAAGTGCGCCATATCCCCATTTTCACTGCAAATAAGCCGCTGAACACTATGAAGAAAAATTCACCACCAAACCCCGCCGAATCGTCACTATCGATGAAATCATTCCGGTCGGGATTTAGAGCAGCGTGACTTTTCCATCGCTGCCGTGATGTTTGACGAACAAACCGTTGCGCTGCGCGAGCAGATTCACTGTGTGCAGGAATTCGCCTCTGGCATTGTAGAGCGCTACCTGCAGTGCACCATCAATGCTCACCAGCACATCTTGCTTAGCGAAAAAATCTGCACAGATGAAAGCTCATGTACAATCACGTCACGAATAATCGCGTAGAGCTGCTCATAAAGCAAGTGGCGAAGATTCGCAAATGGCTTCAGCTCGGGGGATATCTCGAAGAATGCTTCACTCTCGGTGAGACATATTGCCTCTGCTTCATATTCAGACACGAGCGTTAAAGTGATAAAACAAATCCGCTCTGCAAAATCCTTCACGTAGTCGCTTGTTTCAAGAAACCGCTCGTATTTGAGGAAATCAGCGCCTTGCGGCTGAAACGGGATGAAATCCAGCACATGCCAAGAATCTGCTTCTATGAGCACTTCCATGCGACTCGCAAATTCTTTTGGTATTCCAGAAAATTGATCCTGAGTCATGTTAGTCACCTAGCATCTCATCGTGCTCCTCTAACGAAACAATCCGCTTGCCTTATTTGTTCTTTAACTTCCATTTCTCATCACCGTATCCTACAGTGCCTTGTCAATTTTCCAGCCATTTAAGGCTTTCTTCCCTTACGCGTTTTTTCAGTTTAATGGTGAACTTACTCAAATCTACGTCTCCGTTAGCTTTGCGCAGCGATGATGGAACAGATACTCTGATTCTAGCTATCTTTTGAGAGTGATAATCAGCAAACCATGAAGATATTATGCTCCACTGCCATGTACCCACCGCGACGGTTCCGCCAGCTATTAAAATAGCCTCCGTGACTGTAATTGCGATTTCTCCAATACCCGGAATGAAATAGATACCCGCAGCAGCAATAACCGCTCGAGTAATCACTCCGGAATGCTGCTCACCTGCCAATAAAATTGCATGTTCAAACGCTTCGCTAAATCTTCCTGAGTGTAAAAGTGCCGTTAATGCTTACTCCAGCATCAGTGACAGCCGCGCCCTGTGTGTAGTAATTGTTATTCCTCCCTGTCTAGCCGAAGCAGCACAGTCTCGGGAATAGCCGAATTATTTACCATTTCTTTCTCGAAGCCCAAACCCGATAGATAGAATTAGCGGAACGGGTAATGCCATTAGCCAGATACGCCCGTCGGTGAGTACTAGCATGTAATATTCAAGTAAAGATATAACAGCGACCAGCAGGAGATAGCTAATGATAAAAATTGGTGCAAACGCTTTAAAGAATTTAATCATTTAACCTCCGGATCTTTAAAGCAAACATAAGTTCAGCCTGTATTGAAAATCGGCTGCATTCGTTTGCTTTGTCGGATTAGCTATGTTCGCGCAAGTACTGCCACAGTGTGATTCCCATGCACAAAACTATAGACACAAGGCTGAGGCCAAGATTGATTTCCCGTCCCGGCCAAAACATATAACTAACCATACCAATACCGGCAGAAGCTACAATCTCTTCCCCGAAAAATCCGAACAGCAACGCAGTAACGCACATCAACAAGCAACACCCGAAAACTGTAACCCGCTGCTTAATTCCCATCTTCTTCACGAAGGTGAAAGCAATAACGATTAAGGGCAGAAATCCGCCATAAAGTAACAGTAGAATTGCCAACACGTAAGGATCAGACTGCAGAGACCAGCCGTATGCAAGAGCGATAATTCCTGCGGCGCTTAACGTGCCGATGGTCCACAGTTGGATTCTAGGCAAGCGCCGCATAAAGCCGTTATCGCCGCACACGATAGTACTTCCCTTCATTGTCGGAATCTGGCCAATCACCGTTCCAGTCAAGGTAATTTCGCGTGTGCTGCGCGATTCGCAGTCTGCTTCCACTCTTTGAATAAACGAACCCGATATGATCCACCGATCCATCGTTGCCAAAATCGACACCTATGAAATCTCCTGACCGGACGTTTGACACAAATGAGCGCCATGATCGCGTGCTGTATCCGCTTCCCATATAGTTTTTGAAAGTATTGGCATTAATCCATGACACGGATCGGTTGCCTTTACCTTTCCACCACCAACCCTTGTAAACATCGTTGTAGGTGTCCATGCCAACTCCACCAGCAAGAAGAATCTGTGAGGCGAAATTAGTGCAATCTGCATCCCAGAAGATCTTTGTCTTTTCTACCTCATATTTTGGATTGGGATTCACAGCATATTTTCTTGCATAATTGCGAGCCGCAGCTAGGTTTATTCCTGAATTACGAGGTTGGTAAACAGGTCTATCATTACCGTTTTCTGGTTTTGTCGGAACCAACATGCGAGCCTGTTCAATAGCTTCTTCTTCATGCAGGATGCCCTCATTAACTTTGCGGCTCATTTCTTCAAAGTGACTAATAATCTCCGTGTTTTCTTGTTCGTTTTCGTAAATATCCAAAAACTGCAGCAAGGGCTGAACGTCGATTTGTGCGCTACTGTTACTGGATAGTGCAGCATTCTTATAGTCGCTAGCAGTATTAACAGTCAGTTCTGCTAGCGAAAACTCTTTCTGTAAAGATTCAACATAAGTCGAGTAGGCGAGCATATATTCATCTTTGACATCCTCAGCATTTTCATAGGTGTCAAGAATACTAAACTGCTCTCCCATAAACTCCTCAACATTGGTAACGGTTTGAGCATCAGTTATCGCTGACTCGGTATTGCCACTATTTGATTCGTCTGCGTGAACTACACCAGCTGTAGTCAGGGTTATGGCAATTGCTACGATTGAAGATGTAAGGTACTTCGAGAGCTTCATTTGAGAAGTTCCTTTCGTCGTGCCGTCTTCTTTGACGGCGGGTAGTGTAGCTTGGGAATCTGGGCCGTGGACTCTTTTTAAAGACATAAAAAGCGTAAACTTAGGCAACCCTTAGTGTCAATGGTTTTCGCAAAACTAGTAGCCTTCGCTCGTCATACATCGACTCGCCATTATCACGGCGTTCATGCCCGTCTTCCCGCCCATCGAGCCAGATGAACCCTACTGGATACTTCCGCGCTTTCGGTTCCGAAAGACACGCTCAACCTGCGACTAGCCCGCGATTACGCACCCTACTGCCTGTAGAGCTGACAAGATTTCCTGCAAACCATCGAGGGCAACGTTGTATACTATGAACATATCGAGCATAAGATTGAACAACCCGACCTCAAATACAACATCCGAGAGATTACTTACGGCCGGCGGGGAGCCGTCCAAATATCCAGAATTTGGAAGGTATAGGTTTCACCGTCGTTCCCTTCGGGCAGGACTTCAAATATATGAGCACCTCTCGAAGGAACTGATGAAACTCGCCCTCGAACGCAAGCTGGCTCACGATGGTTACCCAATACTCGCGTAGATGGTAGACAACATCCACGTCCAAACCGACCCGGCAGGCAACATTAAACCCGACAAACAAAAATCCACCGAGAAAATCGACGGCATCGTCGCATTGATCATGGCACTAGACTAGGCAATCAGAAACGGCGGCGCAGAGAGCACCGAATCCGTGTATGACGAGCGCGGGCTACTGATAATCTGATGGGAAGGATACCTGCTAATTTTGAAATGGAGGTTCTTCAGATGAAAAACTCTACTCTTGATCCACTGAAATACATCAACGACACTAAAACACCTCGTGGCCCTCGTTCGTCAGTCAGGTACGGTAATACAGCACGGCTAGATAAAGCTCAAGAACAAGCGAGACTGTCTCCCACGCCGGTGGAAGAAATTATTAACTACGTTAATGAGTTTTTGCTTTCATTAGGCATGAAGAAATGTGAGAATCCGAAGCATACGCTACCAGATACAGGTTCTGACGATGCTGTAAAACTAGAGGAACACATTGACAAGGAAATCTACGCTCCTATTCGCGCATGCAAGGATATTACCTGCAAAGACATCGTATGGATGAAGTTTACGGATAAAGGGTTTTTGGGTGTTGTAGCAGTGAGTAATGACATCAACTTTGATATCCCCAAACCAGAAGATACCCACCTCTGTAAGAGGAACACATCTGGGATTATAGTCCAGAAACTTGGACAGGATTGGGATCGAAGTTTTGTTTTAGTGTTTCCATTACACAATATTCCCAAGGACCTGACACGAAGCGATATTGAGACTGGTATAGGTAACTATTTAATCGAGAAAAAGGTTCCTATATTGGATTACTACTCTCATAGATATCAATTTGGTAGGTAATACACAGCGATTTTAAGGACTCTCTATTCGGGGAGTCTTTCTAATTTGAAGTTCGAAAATGGGTTTCATGGATTGGCTGCGCCCGAAAACTAGGAAGCTGGAGAATCATTCTTTCACTTCGGGCGGTTATAGTTTCTTTTTTCGGTCCGCTCCGCACTCATGGATCCAAAGAAAAAGCTATAACCCGAGTGCGTAAGCGCCTTATCCTCAGCAGTGTGTTTATTGAAAAGAGTTCGTAAGCTCATTTTGATTCTTCCGCATAACAAAGCCATCCCGCCACTAATCAGCTTGTGACGGGATGAGGATTGTTGAATTAGTTGAATGGAAAAGGTGCTACGTAAATATTAGTACAGCTACAATGCTACAAAACACCGCCACCACAATAATCGCCATTGTGCTGTTCAGGTTCTTGCGGTTATTACCGTTATTCTCATTGTCCTTATGGTTATTTTTACCAACAAGCAATTACCCCACCTACAATTCCTCCAACCAGACCAGTAATGCCACCGGTAATAGTAACTGGTTCAACAGGCACAAAGGGCAGACCAGATACAGCACCTAACGCAGCACCTCCAGCAGCCCCTCCAACAGTTCCTGCAACTATTCCTTTACCGTAGCAACCCCAGTCAAATCTATCGGTGAAATAGTTGACTATAAAATGATTGTCATCTACGGGGACGTAGCTGATTATCGCATTTACTTCGCCAACTGACGCATTAGTCGGTAAGCTGCCCAATGAATCACCATTAGCATCGAATATAGAAGGACTCTTATAAGAGTTATCAAACGATACCGTTGCTTTTTCGAGTGTCACAAGAACATTGCCATTATCGTCTTTGTTAATAGAGAATTGAGGTTCCGCCATAGCGGTTTCATTTGATGCATTACCCTCATCGGCGAGCGCTATCCCTGTTCCAGCAAAAACTAGAACTAGCGCAGAAATTAGTGTCGCGAATATGCCAGATACTCTCTTAGCAACAGATCTCATAAGCTGTACTCCTTTCACGAGGCCACCGTTGTTGATTGCAGGTTGCGCAGCTTGGTGTTTTGGCTGCAATCTCTATTTCGAGATACCGCAAGTTTAGTATTTGTTACTGGCTCTCCAACACTGACAAATGTCGGTATATTATCATCGTAATTAGTCGGTGCTGCGACACCGGCATATGTCAGGGTGAGCTAAATAAACAGGAGTCCGCGCTCGTCATACACGGATTAGGGGGCTATAGGACAGCTCGTGTTGTTTTTTGGGGTATTTTTTGTTGTTGTGGTGCGGGAAAGTGGGTTTTGAACTCGTTTTGACTTGAGTTCTTGGTTGGACATTTCGTGTTGGTTTTGTGCTGGGTTTTGCTTGGCGTGGCGGGCGAAAGTTGTTGTTGGACTGGGTTGAATTGAGGAATGGGAAATCCTCGATGCAAAATGTGTGGCCGGTCGATGATCAAATATGGGAAGACTGGGGCTGGAAAACAACGATTCAGGTGTGGCACGTGTTTAGGCACGCAGACTCGGACGAATGATATTCGTGCTCGGGACTTTGCTGCGTTTTTGAGATTTATTACTGGTCGTTCTACTTATAACGATCTTCCAGGTAAAGGGCGTAACGCTAGGCGTCGGTTTGAACAGTTTTGGCATTTATGGCCTATTGCTCCGCTTGTTGACGAGGTTCATCATGTTGTGTTTGTTGATGGTATTTACCTAGCTAAGGGAGTGGTAATGCTGATCGCGTGTACGGATAAACACGTGTTGGGTTGGCATATAGCGCGTAGTGAGCATACTAGCGCGTGGCAAGCATTATTCTCACGTATTGCCCCACCAGATGTAGTGGTCTGTGATGGTGGGCAAGGAATACACAAAGCAGTCAAACGAGAGTGGAGCCGAACCCGGATTCAAAGGTGTGTGTTTCACGTGTTTTGCTCAGTGAAACAGAAAACCACTACTAGACCGAGAACGAATGCGGGTGTAGAGCTTTACGGTCTGGCTAAAGCGCTGCTGAGAGTGAACACACTACAGCAGGCCAGCCAGTGGCTGACAAGCCTAACGCAGTGGAATGCTCGCTGGCAGCTCATGTTAAGCGAGCGTACCCGCTACCCGGATGGAGGTGTTGATTTCACACATAAACGGCTCGTACAAGCCAAAGATACATTACCCGTGCTGGGACGATGTTTACCTTCCTTGACCCAGTCTTGCAGCGTGAGGGGAAGGACCGATACCGGCTACCTCGAACCAGATCGAGGGCGGGATTAACGCCCAACTGCGTGAGATGCTGCGCCGGCACCGAAGAATGCGTATAGATCGACGGATCAAAGCAGTGGCTTGGTGGTGCTACCTGCATACCGAGACAGTTCTGTCCCCTGCACAGATTCTCGCTGCCACGTTCACAGACGAGCAGATCAATACCTTCTACCAGCAATCCGCCAACAGATTCGCAGCACAGCAAGAACTCAATCAATGGGGTACAGGAGTGAACTGGAACGACTTCCACACCGCCCACCAAATGGCACAACAACTACTAAACCTCACCAACACGATTTGTCCTATAACCCTATATTCCGAGGTCTCCCCAGCAAAAGCCATAAGAAACAATCCCATCAGAGGAATCAGCCTCTAGTTCCTGAAAGAGTGGTTTTCAATCGCTTACCCACAGGATAACAAAACCCTAACCCCACAAGCAACAAACACGCCAAAACATGGCAAGCAAAACAAAACCATTGCGAATATTTCGAATAACGATAGTCTTAAAACATGACAACTACAACCCAAACCGAACCAACCGACCACAAGAATCAACAAGCGCAAACGCGAGAACAAATCCTGACACAAATAACCAAAGAAGCCGAAGACCTAGGACTCTACGACACCATTCCAGAACCCGTCCGCCAGTAACAGAAAGCGTCTTAATAAACCACCTACGGGCTAATCTCCCCAACTTTTGCCAAGCCGTAGACGAACAAAACTGGTGGATTTAACGCGCTACCCTCACGCGAGCCAAATGCTTATCAAGTAATTCAAGAGCAGAATAGTCAGTTTCTCGTCAGAATAAGTGGGAAAATAACTCCCTGTAAGCACACAAACACTACCCACCACTTACAGGGAGAAAACTAATGAAAATCGATCGACGCCTAACTCCGGTCACCGCCCAAGCCATCAACACCCGAAATACCCGAACCCAACAACAAGCTGATAACCCTATAACTATCAGCCAGCTCCTTACCGAGCACACCAACCAAATCGACGAGCTTCTCAGCGTGATCCAACAACTCGAACTTCAACTGCGACTCGCAATAGGCACGATTGAGATAATCCAAAAAGACGGGATCATGTACTTCCACGACAGGCTCAACCCAAACCTTGGGCTTATCCAAGCCGACGGACTCGACCTCGTCATCGGCGCTGACGGAGAACTCGGATACCGATTCTAAAACACCCGCAACACACCCCTTAACAGAAAAAGCATCAGCCTCGTAGCTTTACTATCCCAAATTTGATATGCTGACTGTGGGAGACGCTCCCTGCGCCAGTCTTGAAATAATAGACCGCCAGAACGTGCAGGCTTGGCGTCTCCCGTTATTCTAACTTTATTTCCTTAAATATTTGACCGTCATTACTCATAACCCATAAGCGACGGATATGCCCATCTTTAACACGCGAATTGTATTTAGAAAGTTGGTTCTCAAGTTTTGAAGAAAGCGTCTTTCTACCTAACAGACGCCTCCCAAGCAGGATTACCGTGATACCTGGACACTCAAAATTTGCTTTTCAAATTCTTCGTCAAAATTAAGAACCTCTATATCTCGCAGTAAATCTTTCGGCAACTGTAGACGCGATTCTTCGACAAGATCAGCAAGAGCACTAAAAGGAGCAGTAGCGCCGTCTTCTTTTAACAAGGTGCGCAAATCTTGTTCTTCCTGAGTTGAGATAGCAGAAATTGACACAGCAAATTCCAAGAGCCGTTCAACAACACTCATGGCCCTATATCCTCCCATTCATCTGAGCACCTTGGTATTCGTTTACATAGTCGAAAGGAGATAGCTGACCAGTCCGGCTTTTACAGCTACGGTGGACCGGTGGACTATCTCCTAAACTCATTTTACACTTTTCAGAAGCGAATATCTATTAACTTTCCCTTGCTTGCCAATAATAATCATTTCTACAATCTTAGACTGCCCGAAAAAACGATGTTCAGCCTGACTAACAGCCATTTCTTCAGATAATGCACATCTAGACAAATCAAGAACAAGCCTATTAGCTTGTTTTCTAGCCTTACTGAACTGATTTGCTATTGTATTCTTCCCGCTTCCCTGAGGTGACTTAATTTCCCACACAACCCCATCTATTTCAATATCTGGATTCTTAGCTCCCTGAACACGATTAACACTTCTGAAAACTACATTTAAGCCCGATTGTGCCAATAAATTAGCAGCGTTAAATTCATGATCGCGCAAATTACTTACTTTAGAAGTATCGACCGTGCCTTTCCGTGGTCTGCCTTGTTTCTTTTCTGGACGTGTCCGCGCAAGCACCCCACGCCTACGCTTTATCACATCCCGAATATCATCATTCCCACGCCAATACGGCTTATATTCTTCCTCATGCAGTTTCTCAAAATCATAACCAGGTGTCTCACCAACCCACCTACCAGCCACCCACCTACCCTTAACCGGCACAGGAACACAGTCACAATCCGAATGATAACGGTTACCATCCCCGCCCGCGTCCCTACGAGTCCCATACACAGGACCACGCAATGAAAACTACAGGAACACTAGCCACAGCCACACTTATAGCCGGCTATCTTACCCGCCCCCACAACCTGCTAGGAAACATTGGGCTCTTTCTGGCAGGGCTGGCACTGGTTGGAATCTTCACCGTGAAAGCCGTAAGCCTATACGCAAGCAGAAAAGAGCAGCAATGACTACCCGTTATTTATCCCTACATGGCTATGCTAAACGCGTTGGAATAGCCTACTCAACCATCCGCGCCTACCAAAGACAAAAACGTCTAGCGCCACCAGATGCCATTATCGGGGAAGGCAACGCCCAAACATACGGCTGGCTCCCCGAAACGGTAGACGCGTGGCAAATAAACCGTCCAGGACGCGGAGCAAGAACCGACCTGAAATAAAACCCTCTACTATCCCATCCGCGCCGAAAGCTCACGGTCACGAATAATCGAAGACTGCTGATAAATCATCACCGTATCCGCATTCGTATGCCCGGCACGCGCCATAAGGTCAGCCAGCGTCGCCCCCGCCTGCCCATACAACGTCAACCCCGTATGACGCAAGTCATGAAACCGCATACGCGGATAACCCAACTCCACACACGCCGCATGGAGGATAGTGCGCAGCACACGGTCTGTCCACCAACCTTCCGGATGCGCAGGGTTAACGAACAGGCACGGATCACCTGCAGGAGCCGCCGCGACCGCCCCTGCAACGATGTCTTGGCACGCAGGCGGAATTGTGATTGTCCGGTAGCCCGCGCTTGATTTAGGGTTCCCGAGAATTAGCCCGCCATGCGCATCCCGCTTCAATGCCCGACTAACACGCACCGTCCACAGGCGCGCATCCACGTCTGTCTTGTTCAGCGCTACTACCTCGCTGTATCGCAGCGCTCCCCATGATGCTAAAGCAAATATTCCCCGCACGTTTTCAGGGATCGTCTCGATTAAAGCACGTAGTTGTGGGGCGGTGAGTGCTACGGGCTGGTGTAGTCGGGCGTTTGTCTTTGTCGGCAGTTTCACGCCTTTTACCGGGTTGGATTCTATCCATTCTTGCTCGATAGCGTAGGTGAATAGTGCGGAGATAGCGCGAAGCGTGTTGATTTGCGTGTAAGAGCTCTTCCCTGCCTCGCGTAGCCTTGCGAGTATCGCAGTCACTTCCAGTTTAGAGAAATCTTCAATCTTTATGTCGCTGTGTTCTTTGACTATGTTTTTGGTGAGGATTGATGTGTAGCTGCGTATTGTGTTTGGGGATGCGCCGTTGCGTGTGAGGTTTGTGATGAAGCTGTTTACTGCTTCTCGCATTGTGTGGGTTGGTTCTTGTAGATCTCCGTTGGGTGTGAATTTTTGCGTGGGTTCCATTGTCCGTGGATGATGTCTACGTGTGCGAGGTCGAGGAGGGTTTGGGCTTCGCGTTTTGTTCTCACGGTTGGTGTGTAGTATTCTTTTCCGTCTTTGCGGTAGCGGCCGTAGTAGTTTTTGCCGCGTTTTTGATTGTTCCGAAGAGGCGTTTAGGCATCGGGTTCGATTCCTTTTTTGGGGGTTTTCTGTCCCCCTTAGCGTACCCCTTGAGGGGGACAAGAGGGGTAAAAACAGGTAAAGAGAGGGAAAAGCGGGAACTTGGTTTTTGGCTTAAATAAAGGAAAACCCCGCCAAATCAACGATTCAGCGAGGTTGTTGTGGAGCTCAGGATGTCTGTGTCGAACTCGTAGCGCTGCGTGAACACCTCCTGCTCCTTGTCTCGTGACAAACAACGTTATTTAACATGTAATCCACATCTTTCCCAATAGTGCAGAAATAAAAAATTTCGACACCTCCTAAGCACATCATAAATACTCGCAGCGTATAAGGTCTCTGTTATATATTGTGACCATCAACTTCCCGTCAGAGAACTAACAGCCAGTTCAAACAAGCCGTTACGGGACAGGGATTCTCATCGACTGGATTATCTTGGGATTTTCCACAGACTCTATTTGTCGCTATGCACACGTTTGCGAAGTGAAAGTGGGGTGCATTCACTTACGTTTCCTATATACATTGATATACGAATTATTTTTACGGTATGAGCTGACAATTCCGCGTGTTTTCAATGATTCTAGAAGCGCACAGTCCGCTGGGGTATTTGGTATGTGCACGGCGCTTCGTCCCAGGGATGTCAGTTTCGGGTAGTCACCGCCCATCTCATTCATAATTTTGAAGAGATCTTCAGAGTCGAGAACGTTAAGATGTGGTTCGAGAAGGATTACGATGTGTTGCGATGAAACACCATTATCTGCCATCATCGCTATGACTTCAGGAAGAACTACGACTTCATACTGCACAGCAAGTCGCGCCAATTCACTTAGCCCACGTAAATCAGCTTCCGCAGCATATGCTTCATACTGTTCAACAATCTTTCGTTTGATTGCATCGTCAATTTCTTCATCAGAGAGAATCTCTGGCAAATCATCTTGCAACAATTCTGGCCTCATATAGCTTATAAACTTCGTTGAGTTGCGAATGTATAATTTTCGTGTTGACCAGTCTGTTGCAACAAGACACTGGTATGACTTGACATTGTCCTCGATGACGTTCTGCTTGAGTAGCAGCGCAAATAGTTCACCTTTCTCAACATTAATTTTACTAACATCAAGGTAGTACTCCAGATCTAAACTTGCAATAAGATTTGTACGCAGCGTCGCAGCAGGCAGTTGTTCTCGCGCCTCAAGAATCGTATTCGCTAACATAACCTTCTGGTCTTCTTCAGCGGCTTCTACTTCAGTGATCCTTCCTGCTTCAGCCAGCAATAGAGCAAGGCGCGCATCGATTCCATATTCAACTACGTACTGATATACGTTGTTGAATGTTGCGAGAACCGCTGGTGCGATGCTAATTCTGGCCAGATACTGTTGGAAATAGCACTAAGATCGATGACCCGACACTGTGGTGAAGCATTCTTAATCACATCAGCCAGATAAGGTGTCGCGTGCTTAAGCAGCTCCTCAAGCACACTAATGAATTCCTCACAGCTATCGACCGTAGCGGAAGAAACGTCGACTACTTTCAGATAAGTATCGAGGTGTTCGAGGACGTAGTTATAAACCGTCTTGTTAGTTTCTCGGATGATGTCGAGTGCGACACTCTCCTCATCGCCGATTGCGATGGTGAGGTTTTCGAATGTGATGTCATACAGACTATGTGAAACGAATGATGAACGAGCGGTTGCTGATAATGGCTTTAGGTTCGGCACCACAATATTTCCTCTGGCGAAGAGTTCTCCAATTTTTTCTGCCTGGGCGGACGTTCCGTCTTTCGTGAGGACTGAAAACTGTGTGTAGTGTGTTTGCAAATAGTCTGCGAGGTTTCTATCCATGTTTTGTAAGGTCGTTGGGAGATTTATTAGTGCAGTGTTGACCAACGTCAGTAGCAAGCTATCGTCTATTTCTGCTTGGTTTACGAGGTAGAAAAGTACGTTTGGGGATAGATCAGTAAACCTCTGAATAAATTGAGAGGTTTTGTCACCGACGGTTAAGTAAGCCTGTAGGAACTGTTTCTGCCGCTCGCCCAGAGTATTGAGCGAGCGGATCATGATGTCGGCTGTATCAACATCCTTTTCAAGGAGATATTCAAGAATTGCCACATTGTACAGGGCTGGCTCTTTCAGCATGTTCGTGCCACATTCTCGAACGATGGCGCTCACGTCCTCTGCTTCTAGCTGAAAGTACTCGTCCATCTGGTCTCGTTCTACGTGGTGGATGATGAAGTTTGTCGCTGTGGGACTAACTCGATCACCGTGGAAAGTGGATGTATATAGTGTGAAGTTGTGATTGATATATCCTGTCCGCACCAACTGGTATGCGAGCCCAGAGCTCAGCAGTTTCTCAGACACAGAAGCAAATGATTGTGGTGTTCCTTCATAATTGACGAGGAACTCAGGATGCTCTATGAGGTCTTTAAAATCGGCACCGCGCAGGTACTTGAGTTCCGCAGTAGCCTTGTTGATCTGTTCGTTCAGTAAAGTTCGATCTGCGGCGTTCCAGCTATCTGTGTCTAATACTTCCCCTAATTCGGTCTCGATATGGCTTCGCGTGAATGACAGAGTTTCCCGATAATAACCGTCGTTTCTCCATATGAGTTTGGCGTCATCGGGAGCTGTAATAATACTTTTCCAGAATTGCGCACTCTTGAGATCACTGATGGATTTTCCATTAAATTCGAATGAAATCGTTCCGTTCTGACTATGGTAACCGGCAGCAATCGCAACCCTGTTAACATGTTCCAATAGACGTTCACCTAGCTGAACGCTGCGAGTCTCCACTCCGTCAATTTGCGTGAGCCGCTTTTGCAACGCTCGACACTCGCTATCAATCCGTTTAATGTTTTCTGCTACCAGCACCCGACTCAGATTATAAAGGGTATCTAGCTTACTATTGCCAAGCCGTATTTTCTCAAAGTCGGTGAGATGTGTGCTCTTGTAGAGCATCATCGCAAATAGGTCTGTTTCACTCAAGTCAAGATATTCGCCGTCACCTGCAAAGATCCGATCACGGAAAACAACGAATTCGTTCCGGATGTTCTTTAGTAGTCGCATATCTGGAACGTATTTCACGGCCAGATCAAGTAGTTCTGGCACTATCGTGTGCTCAATCTGTTTCAACAGCTTAGTAGCATGATTTCGGGCACTGCGATGTGTAATGAAGGGAACTACCGGAATCACAAGATCAAAGAACTTAGTTCGATTTGCGCGCATCACTTCGGCTTGCGCAGGATCTTCAACTTCAATTATATCTGTTTCGAGTTTACGTCCTTCATCTTCTAACCCAATCCGGTCAAAAATGCTGTCCTTAATTGCGTAAATAAAGCGTATTGGCTTCTCAATCTGCGGCGAGGCATTGAGTAAGGTATTTAGCGCACGAAGGGTTTCAAAGATGTGCGAGTCATTGAAGCGATCAATATCCTCGAAAATCACCACGTCACAGTTCGAAACTTCGAAAAAATATACAATTTCATCGAGATACTGGTCAAAGTAGGAGACGGAGTTGTCATCTAGAGTGACAGTCGCCGCTCCCGCAGAGAATTGCTTGATACGTAGCTTCCCATACAGCAGCCAGCGGATGATGAACACGATAACTGCTGCAAGGCTCCAGATGATTAGATGCAACCACACTCGAAGATCGCTCAGCAGCGCGAAGGTCGCTTCTATCTGTGCAGTCCACCCAGTTAGCAGAAATATGATAGCAAGCAACAGACCCAACAGGACAGCCGTTAGAATTTCTCGCCCCCGCTGAAAACGCTCAATCCGGCGGAACCGAGACGCTGGAGTCTTACTGGGCTCTTCTCGGTAAAGCAGTTGTTTGACAATCTCCTGCTGGATTCTATTGGTCGGAGTTGTAGCTTGGATAGGTACTGACTCATCAAGCTTTGATACCTCAACTGGGGCAAGCGTTGACAGCGAGAGTTCGACAACACGGTTATCAAGCCGCTTCCCTAGCTCTCTCAAGATGCTACTTTTACCGACGCCGTAGCTACCCGACAGCGCAATGTTGCGAATTCGATCAGTCTCAAGTGCAGCCTCAAGTGCCGAGACGTAGCCACCATGCTCAGTTTCGAGATACTCGGGAGTAAGTGAAATCAAGTTCCAGTCGGAGCCACTTGAAGAAATCTTTCCTGATAGGTCCTCCACAATCCTGCTCCTATTCCGAGATGATGGTAATTCTGAACCAATTAACTGAGCCGTGCGCTGTTTCGTGATTAAAATCGAGATACAAAATTGATTTGTTGTGCTTCATTCTCATCGCATGACACAGTCGACTCAATTAGTTCATTGACTATATTCTCCATCATTTTACTTTCGAATGCTTTGAAGCATTAGTAGATAGGGATTGGCAGGTTAATGCTTCAGCATGAAATTAGGTAACACCACCAGGTTGTTGTCTCTATTCCCAGACAGGATTATTCAAGTCAACGCCAGATTGAGCAGCAACATACGCGATGGCGTCTGCTAGCCATCGGGCAAGACCCTCTTGGTAATTATCGTAGTAGTTTCTGAATCGCTCATCAGCAATGTAACTTCGGGAAATCAGGTAATGCTTAGCAGGGGTGACTGGGAAGAACTCGCTAAGTACTTCACGATGTACCAAAACTAACCCAGATGCTTCTTGGCTATCAGGCTTGACACCGTTTTGTATTGCTTCTGCCAGACGGGCATTAATATCTTCAAAGCGCTGTTTGTTTCCTGCCCAGTCCGTTGATCCCCAGCTAGAGATTCGTTGTTTGCTGAGCTTCCAATCGTCAGTGCCACCATACAGTTCTTCGGCTTCAGCTTGGTATTCAGAAAACTTTGCGTCACCGAGAATTTCACCAATTTGGTCATGAGTGAGTGTTTCGTTGTTCATTTCTTTCTCCATTAGTTTGTCAATCGCCTCGACCATTGCGGAAATCTGGGCCTGCTGGTCAACCAGGATTTCACGCTGTCTGCGTAAATGTTCAAGGCTTGATGAATCAAAATTCAATAGATTTTTAATATCGGAGAGTCTCATGCCAGTGGCACGATAAATCAGTATCTGTTGAAGACGCTGCACGTCTTTAGGTGCGTAAAGGCGGTAGTTCGACCAACTTCGTTCCACAGGGTTTACCAGCCCTTGGCTCTCCCAATGATGCAAAGTGCGTACCGTTATGTCAAGCATCTGAGCTACCTCGCCAACCGTATAGAGAGTTTCATTCATATCCATGTAATTCATTGTGCTTACTGACGTTGCGTCAGAGTCAAATATTCCAAATTTCCGCAGCATCGCGTAACCCCAGGTTGAGGATCAGCTGCCAATAGCACTCGGCAGCACCTCCGGGTGCTATTTTGTTATCCGCCCAATAGGGGATTTGACTTTGTTGATTTTCTGCGGAAAAACAGGTTTCCCTCCCCTATCCCGATTTCCCTCTAGGCATGAAAAAGCACTCCGGTGCGTAAATGTATCAACACCAGAGTGCAGTTAGTTACTTAGACGTTCATTTTGATACAAGCCGGATTGTGGGTGCAAAGATACACTTTTGGGTGCAGAGATGCCGCTTTAGAGGTCAAACCGTTCAAGAGTTACGATCAGCAGGTAGAAACTCTTGCATTCTCGCGGCATGACGTTTTCGGATCCCGTTTGGGGTGTGCAGATGCTCCGTTTAAGAAATTATTACCGCCTGACTGGTTATTGGCATTCGATGCAACTCAAGGATCCTGCCACTGGTAAAAGTCTCGATGTTTTCCATGACGGCACATCGTTCAAGCTAGTGATTGAACTTTACAATTTCGATTCCAAGCTACGAAACGCAATATTTCCTTGTCTCGGTGAGCTTGAATTAGCCTTACGGGCGCTTCATTGCCCATAAACTTGACCGCATTGAAAACCAGCACATTTTAGGTGAGGCACTAGACAGCTACCCGCACAACAACCTAGTCCCATTTAGACGCATGGGAATACCACAAGACTGGCTAACCCAAGAACTCTGGAAATATTAATCCTTCCAGTAGCACTCCCACTCGAAGCCGTCCACCGAGCCTGGCGTGGTGGACATTAGCTGGCAGACTTCAATGACAGTGGCACCGTAGGTTCCGACGATGATTTCATCGTGAACGTACATCACAATCTGATGTCCAGCCTCGACAACTTGGTGTACGGTGAAAATATACCGACATTTGTCGGTATTGGAGAGCCATTACCGAACACTAAGCTTATATTATCTCTAATACAGAGATAGCAACTTCCATTCCCCAGTTGCGAATCCATGCCAAAGAATTTGGCATTATGAGGGGGCATTATTATTGAAACTACACAGAATTGCACAATTTACAGCTGCTAGCTTATGCACAATCGCATTGTCAATTTCAACAACAGGCATTGCAAATGCTACCAGTTCATCAAATAGTTTAAATACGATTCATGCTACTTCATCACCAAAGCATAGCGAACAAAAAGCTCCAACTGAACCAATCACACTCACAGAAGCGCAAGCAGTAGAATTTGCAGCAAAAATAGCACAAGCAAATCCTGTGCTGAAAAGCAGCATTACCGCACCAGGAAAGTTCTCCATCGCTGCAACCGATGCAGAACTCCAAGATAAGTACCACTTTACCTCTGACGAAGTAAAACTGCTTTGTAATTTTGCAGCTGGACAAGTGCCAGTAATAAACATCATTGAAAGAACTTCAACTTCTACTAGTAATCGCGCAGCTCGTCTCTTTCACATTTCCAATGCTGATTTACAAGCTGGAACATTTGCATTCTTGGCAACCGCAGCTGAAGCAGGACCTGCAGCTGTTGCTGCTGTATGGCCGCTTTTAACATCGCTTGCTGGTCCGCTCGGAACGGCAGCAGGAATTGCAACGAGTATTTTAGGTGGAGCTTTTTTGCAGATCTTGCCGTGAAAGTAGTTGGGGCTCTTCATCAAGGTAAAGGTATTACCTTCTACTCTGATTGGGCAATCCCACCAATTACTGTGAAAATCGAAGGCAAATAATTCAATGGAGGTGTATTCCAATTAATAAGGATAACATTGGTGTCGTTGCAATAGTTCCTGAGATTTTCTGGGGTGGGTTTCTAACCATTCTTGCGACCAACTTGACTTTCTCTGCGTGGAATGACGTTGTAAATCTGGTAGAGATCGCAATTCTTACGGTTGCTGCGGTGTGGAGTATCTACAGACGTTTTCAAGAAAGTCTCTCTGAGGTTTTCTGGTCACTACTGTATATGGCTTCCACAATTGGTTTGATTACCATTCAAAATTCCTCTTGGACTCGGTTTACAATACTCATCATCATGGTGGCATATATTTACGGGCGAAACTATCGCGAAAAACAAAGAGGGGTGTAAGTATCAATAACGAGTTTAACTAAGTTTATATTCCAAAATCATTACACTGGTAAGATCTACGTCTTACTGTGTACGTTTGCCTATCTCGGTTAAACAGAAACGGATCAAATTGGAACGCAATCTAGAAATGTAATGTAGGCATCTCCTATACCCTAGAGTCCCTCAGGATCGCACAATTCTGAGGGACTCTTCTCTATAAGCTTATGCCGAGTTCATCATGCTCGCAGCAGCGGTACTGGCTATTCCGAAAACATTGATCCTTCGTAAGGAAACGGAATAACGATCGTAATTAATACTGTTTTGTTTCTTCTTCGGCTGGCGGGTTTAAGGCTTGTACCCGCCAGCTCGTGCTTGAGCAGATTAGTATCCAGCTTTGACGGCAGTGATGGTGAGTTCACCTCGATTGGTAAAGCCGGTAGCTGTGAAGAGTTCAGAAATGTACGAACGTGCGGTAGCTTCAGTGATTCCAAGCTCTCGGGCGATGATCTTGTTGGGTAGGGCTTGGATGAGCAGATCGAATACGGAGCGTAGATAGTTTGGGAGTTGATCTACTTTTTGGCGGAAATCGTCATAGGTAGGATCGTTTTTACTGGATGCCATATAAGATTCTGTGAGTAGCTGTGTGGGGCGCGGTCCGAACACACGCTGACCACTGTGGGCTTGTTTAATTAACTGGGCAAGCTCAGGGGCTAGAATGTCTTTGGTGAGAAACCCGCGCACATTACTTGCTAAGGATTGTGCGAGTGAGTCTTCGTGCTCGAATGCGGTCAGCATCACCACAGCAATATTGGGGTACATTCGCCCGATTTCTTTCGCGGTCCTAATACCGTCAAGAACAGGCATATCCACATCCAGCAGTGCCACGTCTACTCGATGTTCAGCTAAGACGTGTAGTGCCGCGCGCCCGTTTTCCACGGCTGTTACCACCGTAATTCCATCTTGTAGGTTCAACAAATTAGCTAGACCATCACGAATGATCTGATCATCATCGGCTAGCAGGATGCGAATATCCTCACTCATCGCTACCTCCTGTAATGCTAGGATTGAGGTTAGGAATAGCAGCGTTAATAATCCAGTGGGCACCGCTAGAAGTGAAACTCATACGCCCGCCCTCGCTCTCAATCCGGGATTGCAAATTGGCTAACCCAAACCCACCAGTGAGCGTGCGATCAATCGGCTCGGTGCTAATCTGGTTCCTCATCATTAACGCCAGCTCGCTCCCCTCAAGATCCACATAAAGCTCGACACTGGTCGAGGATTGCCCATATTTCAACACGTTCGTGGCGGTCTCACGCACAAACAGTGACGCTGTGAGCAAAGCCTGGCGAGAAAGCAAATGGTCAATATCAGCCGCCATCTCCACCTTCAACACCATGCTGCGGGAGCGTAACATCACTGCGGATTCTTTCACCGCTGCCCGAAAACTCGGCGCAGCCACGGTTTGGTTCAAGTCCATGATCATTGGACGTAACCGGCGAGAAGCACCCTGGGTAATATTTGTGATCGGATCAATCTCGTCAGCAAGCTCAGGATGCGCTGCAGCCATGTTCTGCACCAATATGGCCACTTGAGCAAGATCCTTCGCGATTGTGTCATGTAACTGGGCAGCCAATTCGGTTCGGATTGAGGCTACTGCTTCGCGTGATGCTCGACGTGCATTGGAAATCTCGCGCTCAGATTCGCTGGCCTTGTCGAATGAGGATCGGAGCAGTAAAGCAATAGTAAAAACCAACACTGCCACGAGGATTTCACTAACTAGCTGGAATGGGAGGTCATCATTTTGCCACAAGGACAGCAGTGCCACACCGCCAAGGAGTATGGAGGCTCTGATCGTATGGTGATTTATGATCCATACGGCCGCGATCAAGGTAATGCCGAATGTCGGAAATGACAGCGATGAATCAAATTCAGCCAACCCTATCGCGATATAAGCAAGGGAAAAAATAAATCGCCAATAGTTCCTAGCCAAGGGGCTGCAGCTAGTGCTATACAGAGGAAAGCTAAAACCCAGATAGTTGAAGTGTCGAAAAAGGGAGGTGAGAGATGAATAATGAGTTCAAAAATCATAATAAGTGCAGCAGTTAGTAAATAGGCTAGCTTATAGCTGCTTGCGCGCGGGTATAGATGGCGCTTAATGACTTTGAACATCACTAGTTTTTCTTGCAACCAGGCAGTTTAGGAAGTAACGTACACAACAGGTTACCATAGTATGCTTTGACTGTTGCAACGCTTGTTGTGGTGGTTTCTAGTTCACTAGCAAGCACAACCGTGCTCGGTGGGATAGCCACCCCTAAACCCAACAGCCCAGCAACTACTAGAGCCATCAAACGAGAACTAGCTCTCCGCGTCAATCCTACCATTTCTGTCACCGCACCCTTTCTACATCGTCCGCTTTTTCTTGTACTCTTCGAACTTACTAGCCTGCTATGGCTTTTCGACACCGATATGTGTCAGGGTCGCACCCTGACATTTATCGGTGTTGTAGCACTAGCAAGAAATGGTTACCTATTAGTATCCTAAGAGGAGATCGCAGCCCATATTCCCAAGCTGCGTAACCCGCCACCAACGGTGGTATGACAAAAGGAAACAAAGATGAGATCCACGAAACAATTCTTTTATGCAAGCGTAACGTTGATCACTACTGGGGCTCTTGTTCTGGGTGCCACTGGTTTTGCTTCCGGTGCGGAAACCATACCTGCGAAACCCGCTCATGCGGAGGTGGCTGAATCTATAGGTCGCGTGTTAAACCGGACTTTCGATACTAACTATTCTTCGCATATGTCTCGAGATGGGTATGCAGTTTCTGCGATGCACATAGGAACTACGGAGCAACGTGACCCCCAAAGTCCCCAATGCTCAATCACTGAAAACGCACCAGACAGATCAAGCGAACTTATTGGAACTCAGCGGGAGGTCGCGCTTAATCGCGTTAAGCAGGATGCTTCCTTGAAAAAGATTGAAATCTCCTCGACAGTGGAGCAGCTAAACTTCGACGCTGCAGTGGCTTTGAAAATGCAAAAACAAGGTAGAGTGTTCACGACTGTTGCTATCCCTGTTGAAGGTTATAGCCCAATTAGTAATTTTACTGTTGTCTATGAAGAAAACGGTGCTATTTCCAACTACGCCGAGACGCTCTACTTTGAAGGGGAAAACGGCAACCTGTGGATGGAGCAGTGGGTGGATGGGAAGTTTATCCGATCCAAAGATCTTGGAGTTAAATTCATTGATAACGATGCAATGAAACTGGAAATGCAGAATCTAAAGGCTAAGGCAGATGAGGCTGCAGCAAGCCTGAGTCAGGAGCGGTCTATAGGGAAAATCGCGGCATGTTTGGCTGCGGCAACGGGCGTTGGTGGGGTAGCGGTATGGGCCATTGCTGCTGCGTGCGCAGGCGCTTGTGCATTTCCAGAATCCACAGCGTCTAAAGTCGTCTGCGCAGCGTGTATTGGCGGTTATGCCGCCCTCGGCGCTGGCGGCATGGCGGCAGTAGTTGGATGTTTTCAGCTGTAGAGGATTGGAAATGAAGCTGATTACTACTAATCTGAAGCGATCTTTCTATAGGGTTTGGAAAGTTATAGCGATCACCGTTCTTGGAACCGTTGCTACTGTGTCTGTCCCGCTTACTTTTCTTTATGGACGGGGGTGGGCGTTGGTTTCTCTAACATGCATTGCTGCAATGGTGCTTTTGCGGCCTAGAGACCCTGCGTAGTCAAGCAGCTCCCCGTGCACTTAACTATTATTTATAGCTAGTGGGTGACCCCAGCGAATAACTTGGGGTCACCCACTAGCTAGTTCTAATACTATTAGAAGGCAGGATCACGCACGGCGGTCACCCAGTATTGGCGTGGATGGCAGACAACATTACGGTGCGGCAAAACCCGGCAGGCAACATCAAGCCCGATAAAGCCAAGTCCACCGAGAAAATCGACGGCATCGTCGCACTCATCATGGCACTCGACCGCGCCATCCGAGGCGGCAACAACGAGCCATCAGAATCGGTGTATGACGAGCGCGGGCTGTTATTCATCTAGCACTACAACACCGACAAATGTCAGGGTTGCACCCTGACATTTGTCGGTGTTGTAGTGCTAGGAAGAAATGCTTAACTAGTAGTATCTCTAAGAAGAGATCGCAGCCCATATTCCAAGCTGCACAGCCCATCACCAGCGGCGGCACGACGAAAGGAACAATTAATGGTTAACACATACCATTTAAAATCAGCTGTAGGAGCAATTACAGCATTAGCGCTGTTTATTGGCACGGCTGGATCTGTGTCGCCACTGAGGTATCACACTCAAACACAAAATGGGAGCCCCACTGGACTCCTGCTAGAAACATAAGGAGTCAAAATCATGAAAAACAACTTGATTAACACTATCAGCGCGTTGGCAATGTCAGGTCTGCTCGTTGTCAGCGGAACAGGCGTAGCACAAGCTGCGCCAGCTCAGGCAACTCCAGAAACAACAGCTGTTTCCTACGATGACAGCTTTTTGAGTTCTAGCGAGCAGAATGACGGCACTCAGATGCAAGAAGCCATTGATACGGTTGCCGATGATCTAGAAAACCTTTTACACGGTATGTTCCTCAAACCGATGGTACATTCACAGTTAATTCGGAAGCTATTATTGCCGATGGTTATGGACAACACCTGTTCGTTTTCGAGGATCTAGCCATTCAGCTAAATAGAGCATCGTCTATGCAGGATGCTGGTTCTAGCGATATAGAGAATCGCGATGCAGCCTCTTACGCGAAATGCGTTATTTATGGAGCTTTGGGCATTCCTACCACGGCATTTGGCGCTGGAACATGGACGGCAATTGTCACGGCAGTAAAGGCATGGAATTGGGGGCTGGCTGCTTCCACTGTCGTTCGAGCACTCGGTCCAGCTTTCGTGACGGGAGCTGGTAAAGCTCTCGGAGGTCCTGTTGTAGTCGCCGCAGCGCTTGCGTCAGCAGCCGCTTGGTGTGCATTTCAGTAAAACCTCGGTTTTGCAGTAATGACGAAAAGGAGAAACTATCATGATACATTTCACAAAAACGTTTATTCCTACATTTGTCATTGGATACTTGCTGTTGGTAGTGGTGATTTCCTTGGTTGAGTTTCGCACGCTAGTTTCTGATAATCCACGCGTGTGGCTCATAGCATTGCCAGTTCCATTGATTCTGTCGATTGTGCTTGGTTTCAAGGAGGCACGATCCCAACGTCAAGAAAGTAAACAAGCTCGATGATGTTGTTCGGGAGAAAAGACGCAACACAGCTTCGCTGCGAGTTGGATGCGGTGAAAGCGGAGATTGCTGCTCTTCCAAGCCAAACGGAAGAGAATATGCGTGCGCAAGAAATTATTGAGCGCTTAAAGGCTGATGGCGTTTCGATAGAAGAAATCAATGTCGAGTTGGCTCAACATACTCTTCCAAGTGTTGATCAGGTTGGCAAGAACACGGCAGCCAGCTTATTTCCTCTATGGAAACTGAATCGACAACGTCGAAAGTTAGAAAAACAGCTTGCACACTTGGACTAGTAGCAAGTAAGCACTGATTGCACTTTCTAGTGCACCTTAATGGGAACTGGTGAAAACCGGTTCCCATTTTGTTTACAGAAAGACGTAATTATGGGTTTCATAAATCCTTTCAAGAAACGTCCCACCGAGAACAAAGCCCTCACCAGCGGTGGCTATAGCTTCTTTTTCGGCCCCACGTCATCTGGTAAGCCGGTGACGGAACGCTCGGCTATGCAAATGACGGCGGTCTATGCGTGCGTACGCATTCTTTCCGAGGCGATTGCTGGTTTGCCGCTACACGTCTACCACTACGAAGAGGACGGCAGACGAAGTAAAGCACTCTCGCATCCGTTGTATGTGCTCTTGCATGATGAGCCGAACCCTGAAATGACCAGCTTCGTGTTTCGGGAAACGTTGATGACGCATCTGCTGCTGTGGGGTAATGCTTACGCGCAGGTAATCCGTAACGGGCGCGGCGACGTAGTGGGGTTGTATCCGTTGATGCCGAACCGGATGCAAGTAGGCAGGAACGATAACGGTGAGCTTGAGTACGTCTATACCCGCACCGGCGACGAACCCAATGTGGATGCGCCTCGGAAGGTAACGCTTACCGCTGCTGATGTGCTCCATATTCCAGGGCTTGGTTTTGATGGTTTGGTGGGATATTCGCCGATTGCGATGGCGAAAAACGCTATCGGGCTGGCTATTGCGACCGAAGAATACGGTGCTTCGTTTTTTGCTAATGGTGCGGCTCCTGGCGGCGTGTTGGAGCATCCGGGCACGATCAAAGACCCAGCGCGTGTGCGCGAATCCTGGCAATCCACTTTCGGTGGTTCTCGTAACTCGAACAAGATCGCGGTGCTCGAAGAAGGCATGACATACACCCCGATAGGGATTTCGCCTGAGCAGGCACAGTTTCTCGAGACACGGAAGTTTCAGATCAACGAGATTGCCCGGATTTTCCGTATCCCTCCGCACATGGTTGGCGACCTCGAAAAATCGTCCTTTTCCAATATTGAGCAGCAGAGCTTGGAGTTTGTGAAGTACACGCTCGACCCGTGGGTCATCAGGCAGGAACAAGCCATCACAAAACTCTGCTCTCGGCTGATGAGAAACCGTGTTTTTGTAGTGAGGAGCATCGGCGTGCCTGGTGGAAAGCACACCCTGAGGCGCGAAAAGGCGCACTGCTATCTACACCTTTACCTGCGCTGGCTGCGCAACCACATTCACTGCCTACGGCAACAAGAAACGCAAGTATTGCTCCCATGTCTGCTACGTGACCCACAGGAGCACGGCATGAAAGCGATTCAGATGAACCATGAGGCAGTCTGCAGGGTCACGCTCGCACGTGCCGAAAAACTCCGCGTAGCTGGTGCTATCTGTCAGGCTGATTATCAGCGGGTACGAGAGGCTCTCATCGGTTCGTATCAGCCTGCGATTATGGCGCTGTTACTGCCACAGCGACTGGATAAATGGCGCGAACAGAGTGATGTATAGAAGCAGGGAAACACACCGACATTGATCCAAAAGGGAGCAAGAATGGAGATCCACAAACTACCCCCACGCCCCGCACTCACCAAACGCCTGCGGGTGGCGGCCTATGTGCGGGTCTCACGCGAAAGCGAGCGGCTGACTCATTCTTTTTCCGCGCAAGTGTCCTACTACAACCAGTTAATTAGCTCCACACCTGGCTGGGAATACGCCGGCGTCTACAGCGACTACGCCACTAGCGGGACGAGCACGACGCGTCGTGATGAGTTTAAGGACATGATTACTACCGCGCTTAATGGTGGTATTGACATTATCCTGACGAAATCGATCTCCCGCTTCGCCCGCAACACCGTCGACCTCCTCGAAACCGTGCGTGAACTATCTGCTGCTGGTGTATCGGTGCGTTTCGAACGCGAGCACCTCGACACCGCAACCGCTGAGGGAGAAATCCTCCTCACCCTGCTCGCGTCATTCGCGCAAGCAGAATCCGAATCCATATCGGCGAATGCGAAATGGGGTATCCGCAAAAAGTACGCTGACGGGCACCTGCATTCCCGCCACCCCTACGGCTACCACTACCACCACGGCCACCTCGACATCATTGAGGAAGAAGCTGTGATCGTGCGCCGCGTATTCGATGAATTCCTCAAAGGCATTAGCCCTGAGAAAACCGTCGACACGCTCAATGCTGAGGGGCTACGCTCGCGTGGCGGCGGCAAGTTTAGAGCATCCGTTACCCGTCAATGGCTAGAAAACGAAACCTATACAGGCGATGCAATCTGCCAAAAACACTATCGAGCACACGTCGGCAAAAGCACCAGCAGCCCCAACACAGGCCAACTCACCAAATACCTCGTTGAGGACTCCCACCCCGCAATCATCGACCGCGCTACTTTTGACGCGGTACAGACAGAACTGGCAAAACGTAGAGCATCCGGCGGGCGTGGCCTGACCCCCACGGGAGGCACCGGCGCGCTCACCCACAGGATCACCTGCACCCAATGTGGCAAGCACTACCAGCGCCGCACCAGGAAACAAGCCCATGGAGAATACAAGTACTGGTGGTGCGAAACCGCCACCAAAGGTCGCGGCAATCCATGCAAAGCCCACCAACTCCGCGAGGAAAAGATACGCGCCATCATCTGCACCGCCTTGGATCTAGCCGATTGGGATGACAAAACCGTCATTGAACAGGTTGAGCGCATTGAAGCTACGCCCGATTGGCTCCTCACCATCCACCACACCGACGGGAGAAGCACGACAATTGATTACCGCACTGGATTGGAGGTGAACCACTGATGCCAAAAATCACCGCGATCCCAGCAACCAACCCCTACACTCTGGCAACCACGCCCTGCCCAACATTCGCCGGGTCGCAGGCTATGCCCGCGTCTCCACAGATGATGCTGACCAAGCCAACTCTTATGCCGCCCAGGTGGATTACTACGAGCACTATATTCGCTCCCACGACGGCTGGCAGTATGCAGGCATCTACACTGACGAAGGCATCAGCGGCACGAGCATCAAACACCGTGACGGCTTCAACCACATGATCACCGACGCCCTGAGCGGCAAGATTGACTTGATCGTCACAAAAAGCGTCAGCCGGTTTGCTCGCAACACCGTCGACTCCCTCACCACCGTCCGCGCGCTCAAGGATAAGGGTGTGGAGGTGTTCTTCGAAAAAGAAAACATCTGGACGCTCGATTCTAAAGGCGAACTCTTAATCACCATCATGTCCAGCCTTGCCCAAGAAGAATCACGCTCTATTAGCGAGAACGTCACCTGGGGACAGCGCAAACGCTTCTCCGATGGCAAAGTCAACATGCCCTTCAAAAACTTCCTCGGCTATGACCGCGGCCCCAACGGCCAGCCGATCATCAACCCTGAGCAAGCCGAAACAGTCAGGCGCATCTACCGCCACTACCTTGAAGGCATGAGCATTCCACAAATCGCCGCCGCGCTCGATACTGACGGTGTGCTCACTCCGCGTGGCAAAACCCGCTGGAGCCACACCACCATCCAGTCCATCCTCACCAACGAAAAATACAAAGGTGACGCGCTCCTGCAAAAGACGTTCACCGTTGACTTCCTCACCAAGACCAAGAAGATCAACGAGGGTGAAGTCCCGCAATACTATGTGACCGGCTCACACGAAGCGATCATTGGTCCCGAAACGTGGGAGCTTGCCCAAGCCGAATTCGCTGCACGCGGTAGCGGCAGACGCGAACGCGTCTTTACCGGCAAGATCTTCTGCACCCACTGCGCCCATACTTATGGGTCTAAAACATGGCATTCCACCGATGCCTACAAAACCGTGATCTGGCAATGCAACCACAAATACCGCAGCCCACATCCCGCCCAAATGCCCATCCTGCGTGATGAGCAACTCGAACATATCTTTCTAACCGCGCTTGCCACCTTGCTTAAACGCCGCAACCTCATCGACTGGGACTTGCTCGAAACCACGCTCACCGACACCACCGAGCTAAAAGGATTAACCTTTAAGGACAGAGAAAATAATAAAACTTGGAAAGGAGGTAATTCTCATGTCAAATACGAAAAGAACAGGACAAACAGCCCTTTATGAGCGTTTAAGTCGTGATGATGAAATGCAAGGAGAGAGCAATTCTATCACCAATCAAAAGCAACTACTTGAAAGCTATGCCAAAAGAAACGGCTTTGTAAATATCTATCACTATACTGATGATGGAGTTAGCGGAACAACCTTTGATAGAGATGGATTTCAAAAAATGATAAAAGCAGTAGAAGAAAACAAAGTATCTACTGTGATAGTAAAAGATATGAGTAGGTTTGGCAGAGATTACCTCAAAGTAGGATTTTACACCGAAATACTTTTCAAAGAAAAGGGAGTAAGATTTATCGCCATCAATAACGGAATAGACAGCGAAAAACAAGCAGAAAGCGACTTTACCCCATTTCTAAATATTATGAATGAATGGTATGCAAGAGATACCTCAAGAAAAATACAATCCATCTTCAGAGCAAGAATGGAAGAGGGCAAAAGAGTATCACCAAGCGTACCATACGGCTATTATAGAAACCCTAAGAATAAACAGGAGCTACTTGTCGATAAAGAGAGTGCAAAGGTCGTAAAACGCATTTATAGGCTTGTAATAGAGGGATATGGCGTAACACAGATAGCAGATATACTAACCAAAGATAAAGTCCTTATCCCATCAGCCTATGCAGAAATACACTATCCTGAAAATAACCACAGTTCCAAGAAAAGAGGAATAGAAGACCCGTATTTTTGGACACCAACCACAGTAAGCTATATCTTAGAAAAGCAAGAATATATGGGACATACTGTACTTGGTAAAACAATATGCCTTGATTATAAGACCAAGAAACGAAGAAAGGCGAAAGAAGATGAACTCATTATATTCAAAAATACCCATGAAGCTATCATAGATGAAGAAACATGGAATAACGCCCAAAGGTTAAGAAAGACAGTAAGAAGAAGTCCGAAGTACGGGACAACATCCCACCCATTTACAGGACTTTTAATCTGTTCAGATTGTGGAGGAAAGTTAAGTTACAGAGAGCCGGCAGAACATAAAGAAAAGAAATACGATTGTGATTATTGTTTTGTATGCCAACATTATAGGCATAGAAAAGGTACTTGCAGTATGCACTACATCAAAGTAAAAACAGTGAATGAAATTCTATTAAAATCAATTAAAGAAATCACAGACTTTGCAAAAGAAGAAAAGCAAGAATTTCTAAAAGTGATGAACAAGTTATCCGATGAAAAAGAGAAGAAAAGTATCAAGAAGATACAACGAAATTAGAAAAGTTGTCATCAAGAAACGCAGAACTAACCACCCTCATTACAAAGCTATATGAAGACCATGCACTTGGCAAAATCCCTGTAAAACACTTTGATAGATTATTTAATACCTATGATACGGAGCAACAAGACTTAGAAAAGCAAATACAGTATTTTGAAGATGAAATAGAAAGTTATCATCAGAGAAAAGTGGACACCGATAAATTCCTAAAGATGATAGAAAAATATACCGACATTGAGGAACTTACAGTGCCAATGATAAATGAGTATATAGAAAAAGTAGTAGTCCATGAAGCAACAGGGGAAGAAAAGGAAAAGACAGAAAACAACAAGTTGATGTTTACTTTAATTTTATAGGCAACTGTCAAGTACCACAGAAAGCTGATATAGAAAAAATGGCTTAAAAATGGTATAATATTAAACAAAATAGGATTGCGAGGGGGTGTTTCTATGTCGGCAATTAAAATTGAAAACCTCACTTTCTCATATTATGGATATGTAAAACCTATATTTGAAAATGTATCGTTTTCCTTTGATACGAACTGGAAAATAGGATTGATAGGAAGAAATGGAATTGGTAAATCAACTCTATTTAAGTTACTTTTAAATCAAGAAACTTATCAAGGTAAAATAAGCAAGGATGTTGAATTTATTAAATTTCCACCAAATATAATTGATACTTCAAAATTAGGAATTGAGTTATATAAAGAACTAATATCAGATGAGGAAGAATGGAAATTATTTAGAGAACTTAATTTGCTAAATGTAGATGAGAACCTTGTTTACAGAGAGTTTGAAACGCTTTCTAAAGGAGAACAAACAAAAATCCTTTTAGCTATTTTGTTTACAAGAGAAGATGGCTTTTACTTATTGATGAACCAACAAACCATTTAGATATGGACGGAAGAAAAATTGTAAGTGAATATCTGAAAAGTAAAAAGGATTTTTGCTTATATCTCATGATAGAGATTTTTAGATGGTTGTATCAATCATGTTATTTCTATTAACAGGAATTCTATTGATGTCCAATCAGGAAATTTTACATCATGGTATGAAAACAAAGTGATGAAAGACCAATTTGAAATTAGTCAAAATGAGAGATTAAGAAAAGATATTAAACGATTAAAAGAGGCTGCAAGACAAAGTCAAATTTGGTCTGATAAAATTGAAAATACTAAAAATGGTGTGAAAGTATCAGGTGTAAAACCAGACAAAGGACATATAGGTCATCAATCAGCCAAGATGATGAAAAAATCTAAGAATTTGGAGAATAGACAAAACAAGGCAATAGAAGAAAAACAGAGTTTACTAAAAGATATTGAAACAAAGGAAAGTTTATTATTGCATCCATTACATCATCATAAAAATCCTCTAATATCGGTTAGCAATTTATCATCATGCTATGGAGAGAGACAGATATTAAGCAATGTAAGTTTCGAGATAAAACAAGGCGATATAGTGGCTATATATGGTCAAAATGGTAGTGGAAAATCAACCTTGATTAAAATTTTATTAGGGTTACATCATGAGTATATTGGTGAAATAAAATCGGCAAGTAATTTAAAAATATCGTATATTCCTCAAGATACATCTAATTTAACAGGTAGCCTAAATGAGTATATTCATAAGCAAGATGTTGATGAAACATTGTGCAAAACAATTCTTAGGAAATTAGATTTTGTAAGAGAATTATTTGAAATGGATATGAAGAACTATAGCGATGGACAAAAAAGAAAGTTTTAATTGCTGTAAGTTTATCAAAGCCAGCTCATATATTTGTTTGGGACGAACCACTGAATTATATAGATGTAATATCAAGAATACAGATTGAGGAAATTATAAAAGAAGCAAAGCCTACACTCATATTTGTGGAACACGATAAGCGATTTGTAGAAGATATAGCCAATAAAATCATACAATTATAAATGAAATAAACAATCAAAGTTTAGAAAAAGACTAGCACAGAAACAGTAAATCAAAAAGGTTTACTGTTTTTTCTATGCACAAAAACAGAAAGAGAGGAAATCAAAATGAAAAATATAGATGAAAAAATTTTAATGGCAGAAGAAGAAATTAAGCAGTTACAAAACAAAAGAAAAAAGCTCATTAGTCAACAGAAGCAGGAAGAACGAAAGAAAAGAGATAGACGGCTTTATGAAAAAGGAGCAGTCTTTGAAAGTATCTTTATTGAAAGCAAGGATTTTACCAAAGATGAATTCTATCAGCTAATCACATTCCAAAATATCAAAGAAGCAGTTAATCAAAAAATTCTAAAAATCATAGAAAAGCGAGAACAAAGCGAAAACAAAATTATAGAAACACAAGAGGAAGAAATGAACACAGAGGAATAGTCCCTTGTTTACAAGGGCGCACTTATACACCCTAAAGGGTGTGTGCGTTCTCCGAAGGCTCTTGCAGAGAGCATATCAGCTAAAGCTGATACAGGGGAGCTACACTCCCCTACGGAAATAAATTTCCTACCCCTTGTGTACTTCCCAAAAGAAATCGGATAAAAGCTATCCGATTTTTTTAGGAAGTCTTTATCATCGCCACCATACCCACATCAGAAAAGAGAGGAGGTTTTACTTATGGCGATATATCATCTTAGTATAAAGATTATCTCAAGAGGAAAAGGCAAAAGTGCAGTAGCAGCTTCTGCCTATCGTAGTGGCGAAAAGATAAAAAATGAGTATGACGGAATAGTCCACGACTTTACAAGAAAAGGCGGAATAGCCTATACCGAAATTCTATTACCGCAAAATGCACCTGAAGAATTTTCAAACCGTTCTGTCTTATGGAACAGCGTCGAGAAAATAGAAAAAGTAAAAACTCACAGCTTGCAAGAGAAATAGAAATTGCCTTACCCAAAGAACTAAATCGAGAAAAACAGATAGAGCTTGTACGAAAATATGTAAAAGAAAATTTTGTAAAAGTCGGTATGTGTGCCGACATTGCTTTACACGATAAAAATGACGGAAACCCACACGCCCATATACTTTTGACTATGCGACCATTAAACGAAGATAAAACATGGGGAGCAAAATCAAAAAGGAATATATCCTTGATGAAAATGGAGAAAAGATAAAACTCAAAAACGGCAATTACAAAACAAAAAAATAGATACAGTAGATTGGAATGAACAAGACAAAGCAGAAGAATGGAGAAAATCATGGGCAGACATCACAAACAAATATCTTGAAGAAAATAGCATACAAGAAAAAGTAGACCATCGTTCTTATCAAAGGCAAGGTATAGAACAAATACCGACCATTCATTTAGGAGTATCAGCAACCCAAATGGAGAGGAAAGGCATAGCCACAGATAGAGGAAATATCAACCGAGAAATCAAACACCAAAATGCGATTTTGAGAGAAATCTCAATCCGAATAAAAGCCTTAATGAGATGGATAAGGAGTTTAACGAAAGATAAAAATAATGATACATCAAAAGATAAACAGGACGATATGGCTATACAATCCACCACCCTACCAAAACAAAATGATTTAACAGATATGCTCTCTCATCTCATAAAAGAAAATGCAGATAATAGTAATATAGACTTAGAAAAATATATTGAAAGTTATCAATTCTTGAAAGAGAAAAATATTACATCAATATCTGAATTGAAAGAAAGTATATCATCATTAAGAGATAAAAGTTATAAGACCACAAGAGCCTTAAAAGATACCGAGAAGAAAATCAATGACAGAGTACAGCTTATCGACCAAGCAGAGAAATATTTGAAACATAAAGACACATACAAAGCTTATACCAAGTTAAAGAAAAACAAACAGGAATATTTTTATAATGAGCATACGGCAGAGATTATTTTATTTGAGAGTGCGAAAAATATCTGAAAGAACATTTAGGAGAAAGCAAGAACTTAGCCATTAGCAAATGGAAATCGGAAGTTGATACTTTGAAGAAAGAAAAAAGAGTCTATATAATCAAATATTGGAGATACGAGAGGAAGTAGGACAAGCAGAAAAAGTTAAAACCTGTATAGAGCAGTTACAGGAACAAGAAAAGCGACTATCACAGGTAAAGAAGAATGAGTTAGAGTTATAAAAACAAAAAAGTGAAATATTTATAACTTTACCATTGACATTAAAATTGTTATGTGATATATTTATAACATCGAGTTAGAAATATATCACTTGAAATTATATGTAAGGAGAACTTGAAATGAAAAACAAAGTATCTATACGAGAAGTTGTTGCAACAAAATTATTATTGCAATTTTAATTGCAGGGTATTATTGGTTGTGGAGTAGAAGCGACTATCAGCCTGAATATCGACAATTTTCAAGCTATTGGGGTTTTCTTTTATTTTTGATACTGATAGTACATTATTTTAGAGTAAAAAATATAAGAAAGAATACTTTGATGAATTTGCAGAAAAAATCTATTAAGATGTGATGCGATATGCTTGAAAGTTTTTTGTCTTTTGATGGTCATTATAGCATATTTAGGAGGAATTTTAGGTCATGTAAACGCAATTTCAACAGCAGTTATGGGATGGCTTATTATCGGAAGCGTAATTGCAATTACAATACTCCGTACGATTATATTTTTAATTATGGATTCTAAAGGGGTATAATTATGGCATTTATAACGAAGGTGAAAGAATATAGAGAAAAGGCAAAATATAAGCAATCTGAACTTGCTGAAATGGTAAATGCCAGAAGAGAAACTATTGTACATCTTGAAAATGGGAAATATAATCCGTCATTAAAATTAGCTATGGATATTGCAAAAGTATTTAATGTTAGTGTAGAAGATTTATTTGAATTTACAGATGATTGAGATACACAATTTAATTTAGGAAAATATAATATACAATTCACAGAACAGTAAATCAAAAAGGTTTACTGTTTTTTTATTGTTTAAAAATGGAAAGGAGAATTTATGGAAGAAGAAAAAAGGAAAATACAAGCACCACCACATAAACAGTTAATTATGGATATGGGGAAGACAAAATATACTGTAAACCTACATTTTAAGCAAGGTACAGGAGAAACATACAAGGACAAAATACTGAAGCTAATTAAGAGAGAAACAGAGAAGATATAAATTTGTCAAAGAAATTTTGTTTATGTCCTTGACAAATCTTCCCAAAGGCGACCACTATCACACAAGCAGCTGAGATCGAGGCCTGCACCAAACTCATCCGGCAAGCCATCAGCGCCAACGCCACCCAGGCGCAAGACCAGAGCGAATACCAGGCACGATTCGAAGAACTCGAAGCACGGCAACAGCAAGCCATTGATGCCTACAACACCGCACAAGCAGAAATCGAACGCCGCAAAGGAATCAAAGCCCAACTCGCCAACTACCGCCGCACCCTCACCGACCTAGATACAGCAGGAGAATTCAACCCCGCCACATTCCACGCCCTATGCCAGCGAATCAACATCACCCCTGACGGGCACGCAGCCGTGATGTTTAAAGACGGCACCGAGATCTATGAATGACCGACCCTGAAATGAGGCTCCTAAAAGCCATGCAGGGAGTGATTAGTTGCCAGCTTCGAGAAGCTGTCGGATTCGCTCTTGGAGCTCCCGCATTAAGGTATCTGCTTTTATAAACTGCTCTGAAGTATCGCCATAACGTTGCTTTATATCATTGAGACGATCGTTCATTGTAACGCGCTGACCGTCTTTAGACGTCTCCATATCAGCTACGTTAAGAATAAATAGCTCATCCGAGCGATAAGGAGAATTAGGGACACCGTGATAATATACTTCCGCCCAATATCTGTACCCAGCATGTTTTAGAATTTCCCCGCCTATTGCTTCATGTTGAAGCTGATCAGGCGCATACTGATAGCCAACATCATGAAGATAGCCGAGAACGAACATGTCACGACACTTCTGTTCATCCCAACCAAAAAGCTCTGCAGCCAGTTCCGATGCTCTCGCTCCGACTGCTCGAACATGCTTTAGTCGATCTTCATCGATACCGATGTAGTTGTCAGGCATGCGACTCATCCGATCTTTTTCTCGCCAGTGGTCAAATAATTGAGCAAATCTTTGATACGCCTGCGTTGGGAATCCGCCATTTCTAAATCATTGAGTTCAGCAAACGGTACCCACCTATATTCGCTTGACTCCGAGTCGATCACGACATCGTGACTCTTCGCCTCACCGAAATACACAATCGTGAATTCCTGGCGCACCTCACCATCCGTATAAGCCACGCGAATGTTGGCATCCGTGTAGGTGCCCACTACTTCCTTTAAAGAGACTTCCAAATGTGTCTCCTCGCGCATTTCTCGGACAGCACATTCAGGAAGACTTTCACCAAAGTCCAATGTGCCACCAGGCAATGTCCATTTGCCACTGTCTCCCCTGCGCACCATTAGAATCGACCCGTCGTGTTCGACGGCTACAGCGACCGCAGGATGGATTGAATTGGGCATTGGAGCGTTTGGGTCGTAATAATAGTCAGTTCGTACAGTCTTTAGCCGTTCACCCATCCACTTCGCTACCACTTTCGATGGGGCGATTCTCTCTTTATCGTTGATTGAAGGCACTTTGATAAATAATATACGGGTACCAGGTTTCGACTTCTGAGCATAGGATGTGCCTGGGTAGATTACATAAAAATCTCCCGTTTTGAAGTTAAACTCTTCTCCAGACTCTACGTCTAAATACTGTGTCCAGCCTGACAACACATATTGGTATTCGACGGAAGTGGCATGCACATGAGGTTCTTCACTACTGAAATCCCGATAACTGGTAATTCCTATCTCTAAATCTTCAGTATCAAGATGTTCTAGTTCCTGTGGTCTACTTAGATGACCGACCAAGTACTGCCGGGTGGCATCGTTCAAAGAGTGCTCAATTTCCTTAGCATCGAGTTTGACAAACACTAATTCACCTACCTGATTTATTTCCCTTTTACGAGATCTAGTAAGCAACATTCTGAACAGAAGAAGCAAAACCAGAGCCACGATCACACTGATCAGACACAACAAAAAGACAAATAGGGTCGAAGGTACAGAGTTTGAGTCGTTGAGCCCAATAATGGACATTGAGAAGAAAGAAATGATGAGGGTAGGAATGAAGAACACGGCAGAAGCGTAGGTCAGAAATGAATTTGTTCTTTCTGCAGCCTCAGCATTCACTTGGTTGGCGACGGCCTGGACTGACTGAGCAGTGTTGGCGAGCAATCCCGAGGCCACCTCCAGCTTGGCACGATACTGTGAGACTTTTTGATGTGGCTGGTCTGGGATCGGCTGGCAGGATTAGACCATAGCTCTGGTGGCGTGACTCGTGTATATACCGGCGCAGAGATATTGATCTCCCTGTAAGGGGAGCAAAGTTTCTGGTGCTTTTTGGCTGACATGTCCGCTGCGAGGGTTGTGGTCTGACCCGGCCGGTATGTATTGGCTTGATTAGAAGCATGTCCGCCAGTTTTCGTTGGCGTGACTCGTCACAGTATTGCCAGCAAACCAAGTCCTAGACACGACTCTAAGAACACGATGCCGGATCAGACCTCAAGGTAAGAAACAACCCAACGTTTCAACAACCGAGGAGGTTGAATCCATATGGCAATTGTCGCACACCTCTACCGTTTCATCGTAGGCGTCGATACACACGCCAGAAACCATGTGTTATCGATCCTAGAGTGCGCCACAGGTGCTGAAATCGTCTGTCAGACGTTCGCCAACACTTCTCAAGGACACGTCCGCGCGCAAGCATGGATCACCAAACATACAAGAGCTGATTTACGTGAGGTTTTAGTATCTATGGAAGGCACAGCCTCCTATGGCACTAGGTTCCGTGTTGCTTTAGAGCAGGCAGGTTACCGCGTGGTTGAAGCCCCACGCCTGTTAGTAAGGGGTCGTAAGAAACTCGCTAAAAACGATGTAATTGATGCCTTTCAGATCGCCGCTAGGACTCTTGGTAAAGATGAAACCGAGCTGACTATCCCAAAACAAGGAGATTATCGTGAGGCTCTGCGTATCCTGGTTGCTGCTAGGAAACAGCTCACACGTGCCACAACCGTTAACATCAACTCGTTGACAGCTCTGACCCGCTGTACAGACCTTGGCATTGATGCCAGACGAGCACTGTCGGTAAAACAGATCCACCAAATCGCCGCACTTGAGGCACAACCCGGTGACGCTATCGACGTACTCGTTGCCAAACAAGAAGCAAAACGCCTAGCCAAAACCATCATTGACGCTCGAACACAACTGGCAGAAAACCAAAACCAGTTAGCAATGATCGTTCAGCTGGTGACGCCAGCGCTACTGGAAATGCCAGGAGTAGGCCCTGTCACCGCCGCGCAAATGATTATCTCTTACTCCCACGTGGGCAGGATCAAAAGCGAAGCGGCTTTCGCTGCCCTAGCGGGGACAAGCCCTATACCAGCATCGTCAGGAAACAAGGTACGCTACCGGCTCAACAGAGGCGGAGACCGAGCACTCAATAACGCTCTACATACCGTGGCTCTCGTACGCCTGAGAAACGATGACCAGACCCGCGCTTACATGGAAAAACGACTAGCCGAAGGAAAAACCAAACGCGAGACTATTCGGCTGATAAAACGTTACCTCGCACGCAAAATCTACCGGCTCCTCACCAAAGAACTAACCCGCAAACAAGTCACTCTCGCAGCTTGACAAATATAGAAGCGTCAGCCAGGTCTTAACCCTAAACTTGGCTGGGTCATAACCCGCTTTGCCTAGAGCGGTATGCACGCTTTGGCGAATATTGGGTTTACCGGCGTTGGTGGTGATTTGGCCAGCAACCACAATCCGCCTACCAGCAGCCAACACTTCGACCGCGACACGGGCAGCAGAATCATCACACAAAATATCGTCCAACACCTGATCAGCAATCAGGTCACACAGTTTGTCGGGGTGACCAATACAAACAGCCTCAGCAGTTCTAATCACAACAAAACCTCACTTTCTAAAACTTTTGAGAACAACGAAAAACGCCCACCCGTGTCTGGGATGGACGCTGCAAAAAACAGATACAAAAAGGTTTTTCCTGGTTATTTAGGCAGAGTATTTGGCCAGGGCTGGTTGGTGTCCCAGGTGAGGCTGGTTTGAATAAAGTCACCTGCCTGGGTGGCTTTCATGCAATACAACGCGGCCTGGCTCTGGTGGGCTTGCAGTTGGAAGGTTGAGGCATACAACATGGTGGTTCTAGCAGGATGGAACCCTCCGGTAGCGTGGCAAACCTTTTCAACCCGCTCGTTGCTTGCACACAGTAGGCGCGGATAAATATTGACACGGTGCTGGCTTGGCGGCGAATCCACCAATCACCCCAATCAGACCACCGGTTAAAACTGTAATCAGCAGTATTGGCAGGCCGGGCAATCCGACACCAGCCGGTATCCGAAATCACCGGCACCCACACATCGGCTTGTTTTTGCCAACCCCAAGCCCCAACATGCCCGCCATCGGTGGAGTAAAACATTGTCCCAGACGACTCACCACCAGTAATCACGCCGTTAGTGGTTTCGGGTTTGTCTGGGCGGCCTGAGCCTTGCAGCGGCAAACGGTTCTTCAATTCCACCAAGTCAGCAGCGTTAAGACCAGATACTTCACGGGTGCGAATGAAACACCCCAGGCGTGGCAGGATCAGCAACCGCGATCTGCGATAAATCGAAAACCTGCCCATCAACAAGCTCCAACACCGCAGGCCCAAACGAAAACCGGCTGCCCTCAAACTGGGCAGTGATCCGTACCGTCCACACCCAACCAGCCGCCTCAGCGGTCACTAACTCCACCACAGGCAACACACCTGCCGGAGCCTCAACCACCACCGGGGCTGGCATTATCACAGCCGGCTCCAAGGGGTCGATAATCAATGACGCTGTCGGGGTAAACGTCACCATCGCCGAATCAACCCCCACCAGGCCGCCATCACGTCTGACAGGTAAGCACACCCGGCCAGTCACCCTTGCCCAACCCACACCCAACCACCTTCCATTTTTTAGCCTTGGATTTGCAGTAGCCGCTCCATCACCTCATCGCCTGGAGCCACGCCCGTGTAGTCGGTGGTGCAGTTAGCGCGGACAATGTCGTAAATCTCATACCAATACACGTTCGCCTGCTTACCAAACGACTGCGACATAGCCACAAACGGCGAAGCAATCGCCGCACCCGTCGTCGGATGCTTACCCAACAAACCAAACTTGCTAATCGCCTGCTCACACTGCACATACCGGGCAAAAGCCTGCGCATAAGCCTCAATCAAACGTTTCGAGACGAACTGGGCACAACCACGCTCATCCAACCACTCCCACGTTTCCCGATACACCAGGTCAGCGCCAAGCGGGCGGCCGTCCTTTGCACCGCAGACAAATACTCAGACGGCTCCGGCATGGTTTCGCCAGACAACACCGCGCCCTCACCAATATCAACACCCTGAAAATCAAACGGAGCCAGTTCCTCAAGCCTGGTCGCGGACATGCCTTTAGCCAGCTTTTCATTAAGCGCATCAGGCTTCGCACCAGCACGCACCCTGCGCCCGCCCCGATTCGTACCATCACGAGCCATGAATGCTTTGCCTCCTTCCTTTGGCTAGGTGAAACGCCTAACCAAAGGGCAGGCAAAACGAGAGCCAGGGGTTAATACCTTGTTTGAATCGGCGTTTTTGCACACGAAGGGTCCGGCCCGCTAACCATCCATGAGAGCGTAGAGATTCGATACCCCCAACCCGTCTGTGAGAAAATAAGAACCGTAAAGACGGCTCCTTCAAAAAGGGATGAACGATGGGCAAATGGTTCGATCAAGCTCGGGAAATCGAGCGTTTACGGCGCGAGAATCAGCGACTATTAACACTCGCCACGCAATTGAAGACACGCCTCGGCGATAAAGCAAGCACTGTCGATGTCTTCGGCGTGTCAGTTGACGAACGTGAACTTGTCACATCCGGCCGTAAGGTCGAAGCCATCAAGGCATACCGTCAACGAACCGGAGCAGACCTCTTGACCGCGAAGAACGCCATCGACTCCGTCGCCTAATACATGTAAACCCTCGGGGCTTGCCGCCACCTGTCACCATCCAGAGCTGACTGGCGTGAGTGACACGGCTTACACAATGCCCGCAGGTTCGTCTCGTCGTGGCTACCACCATGCTCTAACGGGAGGATGTGGTGGACTTCTTGAGCTGGTGTCACCCGGCCAGTGTTCAGGCAGTCCTCGCACAGCGGGTGTGCGGTGATGTAGCGGTTGCGGATCTTGCGCCATGCGCTACCGTAACGCCGGTTGATTTTCGCATCGCGTTGGTAGCGTCGGTAGCGCTGGTCTTCTGTCTTGGCGTGGGCTGGGCAGAACTGGTTGTGGGTAAGCTCGGGACAGCCAGGCTGGGAACACGGGGTGGCAGGTTTTACTGGCACCAGTTTCACCGCCTTGGATATGCGAGAACCCCGATACCGTTTGGGGTTTCGGGGTTCAATGGAGATTTTTGACTACTTACAGTATTGCAGGCCAAAAACTACAAATCCATCGCAAGATTCGGATACCTTTTGGCGAAAGGGTGCAGTCAGCGCCAGTACAGTAGTGTGGCGAGCCGGTCGAGGGCACGGTTCTTTTTCCGGTAGATGGAATCACGTTCAACGTAGTAGTGGTCAGCCAGTTCTTGTACGGCTTCTTCTTGGCTACCTTGGCTGAGGAAGAACCCTTCAAGGACGTAACGGTCATCATCAGTGAGCCTGGCCCAGGCGGCATCGAACCATTCCAGGTACTGTTTCGCCTGCACTGTACGGGCTTGGATAAGGTCGATTTCATCCAGCCCAGCAGCAATCCTGGTCTCACCTGCGTGCGGGTTGCTGGTTTTCGGCATCCCATCCAAGCGTGGCGACCCAGGTGATTCGAGGTCTTGGCGGATTTGTTCAATCTCTAGGTTGCTGGTCTGGTTGGCTAGTTCGTCCATTGCCGGGTAGTCCTGCAACGCAGCGATAGCAGCTTTGCGAATATCAAGGTATTTAGTCATCACATGCACGAGGTGTCTCCTTTATCGAATTGGGTTTTGACCGCGTCGATCAACGCGCCCTGGGTCGTGTCCTTGCTTTCGAGTGCGACAAGGACTGCTTCGTCAAGTGTGTTCGCCGCGACGAGGTGGGTGATTGTGACCGGCTCAGATTGTCCTTGCCGATACAGTCTCGCGTTGGTCTGCTGATACAACTCCAAACTCCAGGTCAGCGAAAACCACACCAGCAGGTGCCCGCCAGCCTGTAGGTTCAGCCCGTGACCAGCGCTGGCCGGGTGAATCAAGCCGAGCGGGATTTTGCCGGTGTTCCATGCCTCGATATCGGCCGAGGTTTTCAGCTCGCGTGCCTGTGAAAAGCGAGAGACGATGCGTTCACGGTCGTGGGCGAACCAATACGCCACCAACAGCGGAGAACCGTTTGCTGCCTCGACAAGGTCTTCGAGTGCATCGAGTTTGCGCTCATGCACCGAAACCCAGTCGCCGCCTGCCGTGTAGATTGCGCCGGACGCTAGCTGCAAGAGTTTGCCCGACAAGGCAGCTGCGTTCCCAGCATCAATCGTGGCTCCATCTAATTCAACAACCAGATCGGACTTTAACCGCTCGTAGACTTTGCGTTCTTTCGCCTCCAAAGTGACGGGCGTGGTTGTTAGTGTCAGTGGCGGTAGTTGAAGGTGATCGGTAGTTCGCATCGACAACGTCATATCCGAAATCGCGGCATAGATTTCGTCCTCAGCACCCGCACGGAGTTTGTAGGTGAATACCTGCTGGCCGTTTCGTTTATCCGGTATAAACCAGCGTTCCCGATAGCGGGTGATAAACCGGCCTAGGCGCTGGCCGCCGTCGAGGAGTCGGAAAGGTGCCCACAGATCCATTAGCCCATTAGCGGCTGGTGTTCCCGTGAGTCCGACCCAGCGTTTGACGTAGGGACGGGTTTTCACCAACGCCGTAAACCTCTTGGCTCGATGATTCTTAAACGACGACAACTCGTCGATGATGACCATGTCAAACGGCCATGTTGACCCCAGCTGCTTGACCAGCCAGGGGATGTTTTCCCGGTTGATCACCGTCACCATCGCGTTCATGGTTAATGCGCCTAGCCGGTTGGTCTTGGTGCCAACAGCCACCGCCACTGTGAGTCCGTCGAGGTGATCCCACTTCGCTACTTCTGCTGGCCACGTATCGCGGGCAACTCGCAGTGGCGCTATGACCAGCACGCGGGACACCTCAAAGTAGTCGAGCATCAATTCCCAGATCGCGGTTAGTGTGATCACACTTTTGCCAAGACCCATTCCGAGGAAGATCGCGGCCTGGTCATGGTCGATGATGTATTGGGTTGCGAGTTGCTGGTAGTTATGCGGCTGATAGTGCATCACACACCTCCTTGATTCCCTCACGGTTATCGACGACAAGGGCCTGGAAGCCTTGGGCGTGTAGTTGGTTGATCCGATGCTGTTGGATCGGACGTGGTTTTTGCCTGGGGTTTTCAGTTCAACGAAAACAACTCGTCCATGTCGTAAACAGATGCGGTCTGGGACACCTGCAGTGCTGGGGCTGACAAGTTTCCAGCACAAGCCGCCAGATGCTTCAACCGCAGTCTTGAGGGCTTGTTCAATTGCGTGTTCGTTCATGTGTTAGTCCTTTATCGGGTCGATGAGGTCGAAGGCGGCATAGATCGCAGTGAGCGGGTTGGTGATGGGTTTGCCTTTGTAGCGCCAGATGATCTGGTTGCCGCACCGGGTGTTGTAGTAGCCACTGGTGGTGTGGTTGATGAAGATGGTTTGTCCTTTGTGGCGTAGCATCTGGTTGCCGTTTGTCAGGGTGCGCCAGGGTTTTTCAGGAATGTGGCTCGGCGTTTAGCCCGGTTGCGGGCTTTGCATTCACGCTCCCTGGCGGCAAGCTGGTCACCTTCCATGACACCGGCGCACACGCAGCCGACCTCGACCGGGTCGAAATAGTCGTGGTGGGTCATGACGTGGATGAACCGGACTTTGCTACACCCGCACAGCTCACACGTGGTCAGCCCACTGTTGGGTTCGGAGTAGTCGATCAGGTTGATGCACTGCCAACCTTCCAGGGGTGCTTTCCACGTTTTGAGGGTGGCGTGGCAGCGAGCCAGGTAGGCGTCGTCGTTTCGTTGGGGTTGTTTGGTGGTGATCATGATGCCATCCTTAAGTTTTTGTGGCGGATGGCCTGCCAAAGTGTTCCGTTGTACCCGAAAATCCCTTACGCGCGCGTATATGCGTGTATACACACAGGATTTCCTTATTTCTCTATATTTTTAAGATTTAGAGATATGGGTGGAACAACGGAACACTAGACAGGTCAAACGCTTTCTAGATAGGGATTTCGACTGGTTCCGGCACTGCCATTCCAAGATCGGTAGCGGTGGAACGGTACGGGTGTGAACCAGTATCCGGATCAGTAGTTCCAGGTATCGACTGGTTGTGGTGGAACACCGCGGCAGGGTCCACTTGACGGGTATAGACCCATTGCGGCCCATACAGGGCCAACCGTTTCTTACTCTGGTGACGATTCCAGCCGAGTTTGATCAATACTTGCCGGATACGTGTGGAGTCCATCGCGGTGAGATCTGCCCGGTTTTTGCCCAGGCATTCACACCAGATCTCCAGGTTCGACACGACCTTGCGCACAACATTCCCAGCCTGGGATACTGTCCCGAACTCGCTTGCCCCATCGAGATAGTTACGGCGGGCATACAAGTCCATCTCCTCCCAGTCCTCGGGCAGGAGAGTATCGAGATAGGCCTGGATGAGTCCTTCACGCTCATCGGTTTCCATCGCCTGGTGTTGCTGGACCACTGCCTGGGCCAACAAGCTCGCCTCAAGGTAGAGCGGCTCGCCACGATTAACGTAGACCAGGGTCTCTGCCCAAATCTGGTCAATCTGCGCGCCAGTTAGATCCCACGAGGCCTTCACACCATTGCCAGGGGTGACCACCGGCCAGAACCTGCGATTACCTGTGGTATCGCGTAGGTAGCCGCTCTCAGCGTTCGTGGTGCCAAAAACACGCACTGCCTAGGGTGTGGGGTTGCGCGCCTACCAAACGCGGCACGATAAATATCATTCTGCCGGCTAAGGAACGAGCGTAGGGTTTCCACCTCGGTTTTGCGCAGCCCGGCAAGTTCACCAATCTCTAAGATCCAGTAGCCTTGGAGTTTTTCAGCCGCAGTCTTGTCCCTAGTGTCGGACAGGTTGAGCGAGTCAGAAAACCACTGGCCAGCCAGGCGAGCAATCAGGGTAGATTTGCCGATACCTTGCGGCCCGTTGAGCACCAGCATGGAGTCGAATTTGCAGCCAGGCTCGAACACCCGCATCACTGCCGCACACAAAGTTTTGCGGGTCACCGCCCTGGTATAGGCACTATCCTCAGCACCCAAATAGTCCACCAGAAGCGTATCGACACGCGCCAGACCATCCCACGCCGGTAGTGAGCCGAGATAATCACGAATCGGATGATACGACCTGTCATCGGCAACTTTCGTGATAGCAATGTCGTAGTTACGTTGGGAAAACGTACCGTAATGAGCATCGATATAGCACACCAGCTGGGCATCATCTTGATCACGCCAAAACCTAGAAGGATGCGCCCAGGGCACACTACCTGTAATCTCCATGGAATCGGCCTGCTGGTTAAACACAATCGCTGAAAGCTGCGGGTCGTGTTGCAAAATCAGCGTGAGGTTATGCAGATTATTTTTCAACACCCCCGAGCGTTTCTCATACTCCAACCGACCCATCCACCCATCACCTCCCGACTGATCCCCGCCAGTGGTTGTGGAGGTAAAATCTTTTGAGCTTGGGCTTGCTTTTCTCGACCCAACACGAGCCGGACTTGCTCGTCACTAGCTGCACGCTCGCTCATCACCCCAAACGAAGGCAACCTTCCCAATGGCGTGTCAGCTGTGACCTGCTCGTCAAGATGACCATACAGATGGGTTCGAACCAGGTCGAAGGCGTTTAGTGCCCGCCCACCAGCAGGATCGGTACCGTGGAAAGAGTAGGCGAACAAGTCATCGAAGACGACTAGCCCGCCAGTGGACTCGCCACGTTTATACGTGTAGCGTCCCTCACACCCAGTCGGGTCATAAATCTGGGGTAGGAATGTCTCTATCGCATCACTGATGGTGTAGGTACGGCAAAACACCCCCACCAGCCCCTTCTTACTTCTTGGGTCAGACAGTTTTCGCCGCGAATAGGGTGTGACCGTGCTTTGCCTACTGGAAGTAGGCCACGTCGTGGCATCACGCCAATCATCATAAGAACCCAACACCCGGTCAGGATCCAACCACGCACCATCCTGGGTATCGTGGAAAAACACCGCACCCATTGAGGTAGAGGGCCAATACATCAACCGCTCGGGGTCATAGGTGGAATCATCACACCAATCAATCCCTATCCATTTAGCCACCATCCGCGCTACCGGCACATACTCCTCAGCCGACACGTCCCGTCCTAGTGGGATCACCAGACGCAACCGTGGAGCCTCTGGGCGGTGCTTATGCGTCGAATACACCAAACACGCACAATCCAAACTGTGCCTGATCTGTTCCCACGCATCAGCAGGAGGAATATCCATATCAAGGGTGATCATCGAACGAGCCAGCACGTTACCGCGTTTACGTCGGCCACCCGCCACATGACCTGCAACAAACCCGCCAATATCCTTAATACTGTCTTGCTGACCCCGACGCATCGCAAAAACTCAGCCAATGTCTCCGTCGTAGTCACAGTGGTAGCGACACGGTCACAAAACTCTGCCCACCTGATAGTGGTGTTCTTCCATGCCGTATCAAACCGTGACCGGCCATAAGCAATCTTCAACTCACGCATCAAGACACACCTGCCCAAAATCAGCGTCGAAATATTTGATGGGCAGATCGAGTTGGTGTGCCCAGCCGATCTCGATTTTCATGCCAGGACTCACACGCGGGGTATACACCCACACCGCCTCACACTTCGACAACAGAATCCGGTTGAAAAACATCGCCAACTCACGCTCGAACGGGTCGCTATCATCCATAAACTGCGGAAACAACAGGTGCGGAGCGAGCGGAATCTTGTGGCAGGTGACCGCGTGAGCACAAAACGCCCTGGCAAGTTCAACATTGGCTGCCACATCCCCGGAATAAGGTGAGCAGATATACACCAAGGGCCGGTAGCCATATTCGCCGCGCTGGATGTTTTTCAACGCTTGGTAGCTCGTCAAATCCAGGTACCCCTCAGTGTTCTTCTTCGAAAAACCGATATCGAGTGTCGCGGTACTCATGCCCCCACCTGGCCTTCATGCTCAATGACGGGAAGAATGCCAAGCTGGTTTTTGAGCAGGTCGTAGATAAACAGGCGTCCTTTTTGTGTCCAATACATGTGGGTTTTGGTTTTGCCTTCGTCGTATTCGTGGGTCTTGGACTGGGTGTAGCCCTGCTCGGCGTAGCGGGCGTAGCAGAACCAACGACCCGACTGCTTAAACTGCACACCGGCATCGTGCAGAATCTGGTTCATCCGCTTCGCGCTTAGCCCGTAGTCTTTAGCGATTTCGGTTGTAGTTAGCAGCGAGTCCGACTGCAACACAATGTCGTAGTAGGACACTTTCGGCGCGGCCTCCAAAAGGGCTTGCTCAGCAGCAAGCCGTTTAACACGTTCGCTGCGCAACTGCACGAGCGCCCGTTCCAAAAGCTCATCGTTATCGAGTAGTTCATCGATGGCGTACATGCCGGTCCGGCGAATCGACGGCAACACCTCGTCGACCACCCAAGACTCGAAGGCTTGCGCTGCTGGGAGCTTGGAAGACATGATGAGGCGGTAAAGGTCACCTTCGGTAATGAACCTGACCTGCTGGATACCACCCGTGGTTTCAAGGGGGTAACGAAACGGAACACCCTTGCAATGATCCTGAATCACCTTGTTGGTGTTGGTATATCCGAGGGCGGTGGCGACATCCCGGCCACAGAAATACACATTGCCCTCTTGTTCGATAGTGCGAATCATCCCAAAGGCATCATTGTTGAATGTTTGGATCGTGTTGCCCATACTAAGGCTCCTGTTCTGAGAGCCAAATAGACGAAAGGTGCACCGGTTGGCGCGAGAAGCTCTCAGTAGAAAGCCACAAACCCGAAAGGAGTTACCCCCCTCAATAGGGTTTACGGTCACTGAGCATGTAAGGCTCTCGCACATACGCCCCTGGGCACCATCAAATCCGGACGGGCTATCCAAAAACTCCTAATATGGAGTCTGAAGTAGCAGCCAAGTCACCTATCAATACTGGTTCCAATACCCGCCTTGGTGGCAGTCCAGGGTCGGTTCTTATTTTCAATAGTGTTGCTTGCTTGTCTCGTTTGTCCCTGTGGCGTACAATTGACGGTGATAGATCCCCGGTCAGGCCTCTAGCCCCTTGAGGGCGATGCACAAATGACCGGGGCCTTTCTTTTCTCGACTAAGGATTCCCATGCCCAAAAACTGGATCAGCTGCGAAGCGCAAGTAGCACTGCTGATCCAACGAGGCCTACATATTGAGGACGTGCCTGCGGCTATCGTATTTTTGTCACGGGTGGGTTACTACCGGTTCTCTGGGTATTTCCGCTACTGGCAGCGCGATCCACGCAACGGGGATAACCGTTTCATTGAAGGCGCTTCCTTTGAAAAAGTAAAGGCGCTCTACGAAGCAGAAGAAATCCTCGTGACCACTCTTGATGAAGTGCTCCACCCACTAGAAGTCCTGCTCAGAACAAGATTTGCTAACGCCTACGGCGAGATTGTCGGCTCAACAGGCGTGTTTGCACACGGTGAAGGCTTCACACAGTCGCCACTGCCGGGCGCTGAACGGGTAGAAGAACACGCGCTGGCTAACCTGGATCGCAGCAAGGAAACTTTCATCACGCACTACCGTGATGAAGTCAAACAAGGTAACCGGTACAAACCGCAAGCCTATGACCGCATGCCTATCTGGGTTGCGGTTGAGGCTTTTCCTTCGGCAGTTTGTCTCGCTTAATCGAAGCCTCAGGCCAATCCGGTGTGCTCGATCACATTGCCAACTCGATGAACACGTCTCGCAAGCTCTTACCAGGGCAGATACGATCTTTCGTTTATCTACGCAACAGGATCGCGCACTGCGCACGATTATGGAACCACTCCGTACTAGATGTGCCTGGCCTCCAACCCAACACAACCAGACGTGCCAAACAGCGCTACCGGAACTTCACCGACCACTCAATTTATAAAATCCTCATCGCCCTTGACGATATTTCCAACCGCTGCGGCCTACGCGAGCAATGGTTAGAAACCAGTATTGAACCCATCCTTGCTACCCATCCGCTCATAGCACAAGGTATCGCGCAACCTGCCAAGTATGGCGATATACCAGCAGACACATTACGTCACGCTTTCATATAAAACCCACACTCATACCCGTCCGCAGATAGTGGTAGACCTGCTGCCCAAGATGGGAGCGTGGACATCAGCTTGCAGGCATCAGTGACGGTGAAACCGGAAGCCACGGGTTCGTCGATGACGATTTCGTCGTGAACATGCATCACAATCCGATGCCCGGCATTAGCCACGGTTTGCATTGCGTGAACGAGTAGGTCGCGGGCGACGGCTTGGACGATATTCTCTGTCAGCTTCCCACCATAGGTTTCAAGTTGGCCCCACTTACGTCCTGTGGTTACGCCTTCGTAGGTGATGGACGTGCCACCGAACCTGTTCTCACCCAGCCTGGGTTTCACATATGCCAACCTGCGGCCAGACAGCAGCTTGATGAACATGATCCCGGCTTCCACAGTGAACGTCAATGAGCCAACGTGAGTGGGCTGTTGAGTAGAGATTGTCTCGATAGCGGCGGCATTGACGTCGGCCCATAGCTGGACGATGTTGGGGTTTGCTGCCCGCCATGCGTCTACCAACGGCTGCAACTCGGCTTCTTCCAGCCCCATGCGCAGCGCACCCATGGCTTTAAGCGCACCTACCCCGCCTTGATAACCACAAGCTAAAACTGCGATTTTCCCTTTTTGACGAAGCCCACTATTGGCCCCGTGTTTCTCGACTGGTACACCGAACATGCGTGACGCGGTTTCGCAATACAAATCCTTACCGTTACGGAAGGCTTCCAGGGTGGTGGTTTCGCCTGCCAGCCACGCGATAACGCGCGCCTCGATTGCAGAAAAGTCCGCCACGATAAACCGGTTGCCAGGGCTAGGAATGAACGCGGTACGGATTAGCTGGCTGAGCGTGTCGGGCACGGAGTCGTAGAGCAACTCCAATGCTTGAAGGTCGCCAGCTTTGACCAGTGCTCGGGCCTGGTCGAGATCTGGTAGATAGTTGCGGGGTAGGTTTTGGACTTGCACGAGACGGCCTGCGAAGCGTCCAGTACGGCCTGCGCCGTAAAACTGCAACAGTCCGCGTCCGCGCCCATCACTGCCTTGGACGTTTTGCATCGCCTGATACTTCCTCACCGAAGACTTTGCCAGGTCACCGCGCAGCTCCAAGACTTCTTTCACTTCGCCTGTGGCCGTATCGAGCGCTGTATCAACCTCGGCTTTCGACAACGACTCCAACTCGCAACCATGATCCCAAAGCCATTGTTTGAGCTGGATGGGCGAGTTCGGATTGGCCAACCCCGTCAACGCCTGCGCCCTCGCCAATGTTGCTGTGCGATGCTTGTCATCTAACGCGACAGCGGCATCTGCAAGCGTGTGGTCAAGGACAATCCCAGTGTCGTTAATACGCTGATCGAGTGCATAAGCGTCCCACTCACTCTCGGGCATCGGAAACGCTGAGAGCCGGTCATGGATAGCAAGTTCTACTTCGACATCACGGGCGTTATATGCGATGAAATCCTTCCAGCCTTTCGGATCAACAGATGGCAGATTCCTGCTTTTCCCGCCGTTGAGCACGGAGGGTGCGGCGGGTGTGCAAAACTGGCGGATGAGGCGCTTCCCGGCAGTGTCTTTTTGCACATCAAGGTCAAGCACGGTAGCGACGGCTTCCAGACTCATCGGCAAACCCAGGTAAGCGCTCCAGATCATGGTGCACCGCCACTGGCTTGGGTCAAGAAACCCCCGCGGCAGTATCTCAGGGTGGTGGCGGGTAAGCCAAGCAGATATGCAGACACGCTCGAAAGAAGCATTATGCGCCCACTTGGTCACCTCCGGATCCACCAACGCCTCCACCACCTCACCCGGCAGCGTCTCTCCCGATGCCAAATCGATGACCTTAACGGGGTTGCTGTCAATGGAGTAGCCGAACAATAGGATGTCGAAGTCTAAGTGTTCGGCATACGGGTACACGCCGCTTTTAGACAGGTTGACGGGACTGTAGGTTTCAATATCGATTGCAATGGAGTACATGAGGATGGTTCTTTCTCATAGAAACACATGGAGGGAACCACCACGCTTGGCAGCTCCCTCCACAAAATGGTCTGGCTAGTTCAGGAAATCATCGCCGCTGCTGAAATCGCCAAAATCGGATTCAGCCGAAACCCGGCCACCACCCAACGGTTCACCATCGCGCAGTTTTTGAATATTGCCCAACCCACACGCGATACCACGGTTACCGTTGGTATTGAACGCATAGAAACTGAGGCTCACGCGGGCGTAGCAGCCGGAATACACCTCGGAGCGATCCAGGATCGGCTGAACATACTCATCCACAATCTGCGGAGCCGTCACGGAATTAGCGTTAACAAAATAAGCATTCTTATACGCCTCGTCATCGCGCTCCACGTTACCGTCACGAAGCGGCAACTTGAGCGCTGCCTTATTCGGACGTTTGCCACCAAACTTCGCTATCCCTGCTTCGATAGCCGCGTCCACAGCCTTCTCAATCGCAGTAATCGTGGCTTTATCGGACTTCGGGATGATCAAAGAGACGGAGTATTTGGGTTTGCCGCCCTGGATCGAGTTTGGTTCCCACACATGGGCGTAGGACAGACGCACTTCTCCAGTGACCACACGGGTCGGATTCTGAGTAGACATGATTTGTTCTTCTTTCTATCTAGTTACTTGTTTTTCGTGAATTCGGTTTGTGCGCTCCAGATTTCGAGCGCAGGGCGTTTATCGGTATCAGGCACGAGCGTCGGCTTCCCGACCGGCTTGACCACCAAGTCACCGAGAACCTCGTTGAAGGTGGGTTTGCCCATCAGCTTTTCCATCGCCGTGAGCGTGATAAGCCTGCGATCATAGATATCGGCATAGCCAGCAGCCAGAGCCGCTTCGGCAACCTTGGTTTCGTCACTGTATTTACGGATTGATCGTCCGGCGACGAGCTTGAACCCCTCCCACGTCTTACCCTGATTCACGGCTTTCGATAGGGCGTATGCCTCCACGTCGGATGCCCAAGACTTAAGTTGTGGGATACGTGTAAGCACATCGGCAATCTCCACGTCGGACAGTTCTGCCGGTGGTGTGAACTCCAGCCTGGCAAACGCCAAGTTGGCCTCAGCACGTGCCCGACAGGTGGGCGCGATCTTGCAGAACTGACACCACGACCCTGCCTGAAATTCCCCTGACCTGTAGCGGCTAGCTCAGCCTTCGGTTTCACTTCGCTTTCGGCCCACGCCAGTAGGTCAGTAACGGGTATTTTCCAGGTGTCGACGTTATCGCGGCGGGGCTGGAAAATCGTCAAACGCACTTGCTCGAACTTGTACAAATCACCAAAAGCGTGGATTGCACCCAGGGCGTAGAGCATTAGCTGCGGATTATTCTCAGCACTTACTAAAACGCCTTGGCCGTATTTCAGGTCGATGATCTGCAAGGTCGGTTCAGCAATAATCACCGCATCGCCGGTACCGAAACCGTCCGGCACAATGTGGGAGAAGTCAAGGCGCTGCTCAATCAACACCCTCGCATCCACACACCCCTGCCGGGCTTGTCTGAACTGCTCAAGAACAAACAACACATAATCATCAGTCAGGTGCTCCATCTCCTCATCAACCCAGTCCGAGACAGGTTTAACCGTTGGCGCTTCATGCAAGGCGCGGCGTAACTTCCACTCCCCACGGGCGTGCGCAACGGTGCCCTGCTCCGCCGCTTGACTCGTGGTGCCTGGTAGCTTGGCTTCGAGTAGCGCCGAGCGTGGACAATTAAGCCAACGGTGAGCACCCGAGGCCGACAACAAAGCGTGTTGATCAGGCATGGCCAAGATCCTCAGCCTGAGTCAACAACCACCCATACCTGGCCGGATCAACCTCAGAAAGCCGATCCGCACCCGCCTGGACAATCAACTCCCGAACCTTGGCCGTCAACCCTGCTGCGGACAGTTCTGCGAGCTTGCCGCGCACCTGCTCCAACGACACCACCGACTCCGGCACAGAAGCAGGTTGCGGGGTTAGTGTGGGGGGGTTGGGTGCTGGGCTTCGTAGTCGGCGACCGCTTCCTCTAATGCAGGTTGTGCTAGTTGGGCAGCAGAGATAGGCCGCGCGCCGGGCATCCCGGCATGATCCTCCACGGATTCCCAGGCGGTATCCTCAATTGCGGCGGCTAGAGCGGTGTAGCCCTCGACTATCGTGTTAATCGCCCGGATAAACCGGTTCGCATCAGTGATATTCATTCGCAATCACCTGCCGGTTGTTTCAACACGCCAACCGCGTTCGCTAAAACGGTCAGGTCGTCGTCGGGTTGGATGATTTCAATGCTGCCAACCTGGTTGCCTGGTACAAGTACCGTCAACCGGTGTTTACGACCCAGTAGTCGGGCGACCAGGCGTTCGCGCAGCCCGACAGTGCGGGCAGAAACCAGCGAGTCCGGCTCTGCCTCACCAGTTAGCCTGACTTTCAGTTTTGGTTTTCCCATCACAAGTCCTCCTTGTGTTCGTAGTTGTGCAAACCCTGGATTGTTCGGGCTTGCACCTATACGCCCCTGGGCGGGGTGGAAACCGGACGGGTGGGTTGAAGAATTTCTCGTAGCTTTTCCAGGCCGCGTTTGACTGAACGTCCGATACTGTTCGCCCGGCGACTAATCTCCTCCCCGCTACCAGCGGGGTTTCCATTCGGGCTATCTCCACAAACGAGTAATGATCTAGGACATGTAGCCGGATGTAGCGTTGCTGATCTGGTGAAACATGGGACAGTATGTCGTCTACTGCCATAGCGTCATCGACTTGTTCCTGGCCTAACGAGATAGTGGTGTAGCGGTGGTTATCCTGGATTTCTACATCCCAGTTGCTGAATGAAATGACCTGGATACGCCGCTTTCTAGCATTTTCTGCCTCACGAAACTGTCGGTAAGCAGCCTTCAGATACGCAACCTTCCACGGCTGTACACAGGCTGGGTCGTACAATTGCGCGAGCACCGCCTCATCTGTGGGTGGGTCGACTAGCTCGATCCAGGCATACTGCTGCCTCCCAGTTTTCGACACTGTAGACGGCACCAGAATCTGAACATGAACGACACCAGCCGAACGGTTGGTTCTAACCGAGTACGGGACGTCAGGCTCAATATTTGGTTGTGGCTGCATTCGGGTTTTCCCTTCTTGTGGAAGGGAGACCCGCTTGAGTAAGCAAGCTCGGTGTCAACTAGTCAGAGGGTTTTGGGCAGAGAAACGAGAAGGCAGGAACCCAACACATGGGTTCCTGCCACTTGCTTCTCTTGCGTGTCTCCCTGACGGTTGACCGCCTCGTGTGATCAGCACGCGGCACTATGTAGGAGCACCTGCCACGGAATGTGGCCGATTCACCTCATGGGGCTCATGCCGTCGACTGCCTGAGCCCTTTCCTCCAGACATCGCGTCGAGACCGTGTCGTATCTGTCTTCTTCTGCTAATGCAGTAAAATGTGAAGAAGTTCTACACAAACGCGATCCCGAATGGTGTGCCCGGAGATCTGTTTTCAGGCTACGAACACAGCTGTTTGGAACCGTGAGAAAACGTGATGGGCTTTCGTGAGGAGTCGTGAGATTTTCGATGGCAGGAGGGTGATGAAGTTCTTTGAACTGGCCGACGCTCTTCATCCGCTCGTGCCTGGCGGGCTCGCTCGCGCACCGTATCTGCGAGAACTGATCTCAATGTTTACAACTGTTACTGAGACTGAGTGGACTACGCGGGCTGACCCCTCGTTTCTACCGAGCGACGCGACCTTAGAAAGAATGGCCTCAACTGACAGCGCTTTCACTAAGAAGCTCGCAAAAGCGATAACCGCACGTTGGGGAATCAAGAATTTTGTAAACATTCTTGACGGGCTGGAGCTGGAAACTCAGCAATTGATTACCGATAACATCGCCGCATACGGTGAGCAGGTTCGGCTCGATCATTTCCCAGATGATGTTGCGCGACTACTTGTCGAGATCATTCACGACAAGGCCGGCATCGATAAGGGCAAGGAGGCAGTGCTTGAAGAGATCGCTATTCAAACAGCTCGTGTTCGATACGAAAAACTCGTTCTCGCCCGCTCACGAGGTTGCACTAAATGCAGCAGGCCGCTAGGTATTTCTTCCCACGGGCAGCAAACCGACTCCTACACGATAGTTTTCCTTGATGCTGATCAAGATGAATACACCGCAGAGGACTTTGCCGCACTATGTAAACCGTGTGCAGAAAGATACGAGCTAAGCCACACGCCACAAGACATCGCCGAACTGCGTAGAGCTAACAGATTTCTGTCCTTGAACGATCATGTCGATGAGCACCTTGTTCCACTTGGCTTAGACCAGAAAATTGCCGACCTACTGATAGCGATATACAACCTGCCGGTGGAGAATCTTGCCCCAAACATCACCTACGACGTGATGCCGATGCAGGAAAAACTCGATGACACAAGGCTTGTTCGACGCGTGCGAGACCACATGAGTATCTACGAATCAGTTGTTCGTGAAAAAGCTAAATCTCTCGAAGAAGTAGGAAAACTTGATTTTGAGCGGATGCGAGACGACATTTGGGGCGCGTGGCGAGTTCTCGTCGATGCAGGGTTGAGCCAAGATGAGATATGGTCACGCCTAACCGAGTGGATTCACCGGCACACAAATGTTGATGAATATGCATGCGGCGTTGTGGTGTCGTTCCTGACGCAAATCTGCGAGCTATTCAAACCAAGGAGGCAGATACTGTGATCCGCCTACCCAACAAGCTATACCGCTTCAATGAATCAGTGCTCGCAGACTTCGTCACCATCCTCAAAACTCTCGGTAGTGAGCCTGTGCCGGTTCTTGACCTACAACGCAGGCTGGCCGACAAGCTACACACCGAAGACCTCATAGATGCTCTTGCGTTGTTGCTTACGTTAGGTGCGATTCACTTAGATGCCAGCAAAGGAGTGATTCTTCGTGCTCACTAGACTCTGGTCACCTGCATTCACACAGGAAGGAAAACCCCGCCCCGTCATCAATCTGCATACCGGATTGAACATCATTGAAGGCGCTGACGAAGCACAAAACTCCATCGGCAAGTCAACACTGCTGCAAATCATCGACTTCGTCTACGCTGGGAAAGATTTCCTGGACTCCGACGCTGTGCGACTCCCGCAAGCCGTCGGCCATCACGCAATACACTTCTCCCTCAGACTGAACAATAAAGACCATCACTTCGTCCGTGCTACCGACAGGCCTGGGTTCGTGACTCGCTACCACGACCCAAACTGGCAGGAGTTGGATCGGGACTACGAGCTTTCTGAATACCAACAGTTCTTGCTCGACGAATACGGTCTCGGGGATACCGGCGGCACATGGCGTGAACTGGTTGGGCGGTTCAGCCGCGTCGACGAACGCGACATGGCCCTACTCGACAGGCCACTAGCCGCAGCTGCACGCGCCAACGACATTGACGGCTCTAAAGCACTACTTCGGCTCTTCGGTGCATACGAGGAGATAGACAAGATCCAATCCCGCTACGACCAGGTACGCAAAGAAGTCGACGCGCTCAACGCAATGGCCAAAGGTAAATACTCCAACTACATCAAACTCACCACGAAAAAGAACGCGCCGCGGCACAACGAGAACTCATCGAAACCAGAAGCAAAGCCAAACAGCTACGCACCCACGCAGACCTCGACCTATTCAAAGCCGAACAACAAGCACGCCAAGAACAAGCACTCAAACGCGCAGAAATGCGTCCATTAGTTCAGGAACTAGACGCGATCAATAGCCGTCTTACAATCGTTGAAGCCACACTTTCAGGTCAGACTCGTATCACAACCCGCGACCTAGAAGAGTTCTACGAATTCTTCCCAAACGCTAACCGAGAATCACTCGAAACAATCGAGTACTACCACCACCAGCTCACCGGCATCCTCGAAGAACAACTCCTCGAACAACAACACCACTACCGTGTGCAAGCCGCACAGCTGAACCTCGCCATCAACAATCTCAAAGCACAAATCTTGACATTGGGAGAATCAGTATCTCTCGACGATGAAACCTATGACCAGTCCGCCCAACTGCAAGCGCAGATAGATCGCCTCGATGAGCAAATTCGCACCTATGACCACAATCAAGAACTCAAAGCCGAACGCAAACAACTCAAACAGGCGATAGACGAAGCAATCCCGAAGCTGCTCGGGAACTTAACCGACACAATCAACGCTGAAATGAAAGCCATCAACGACGCGCTCTACCCGGCAAAACATCGTAAAAGCCCGTTATTTGCATTCAAAGCAGCCGCCAAAGGCGTGTCATACACGTTCGACCACAACGGCGACACAGGATCCGGAGCTAAAGCAAAAACCTCATCGTTTTCGACCTTGCCGTGCTCACCACCACACCGCTGCCGTTTGTCATTCACGACTCAGCAATCATCAAACCCGTAGCCTTCGCGCCGGTACGTGAACTACTCAACATCTACGCCCACACCCGCACCCTGACCAGCGGAGCACACGAACCCAAACAAGTATTCTTCTCCTTCGATGCCGCCAAAGCATACGGCACAGGAGCAGAACAAACCGTCGCAGAAAACCAAATCATCCACCTCGGTGAAGACACCGAAGCACTCTACGGATTCACATGGAACACCGAAGAAGAAGGAGACGAAACGAAATGACCATCACCTTCAAACCCTTATGGAAACTCCTCATCGACCGCGACATGACCCGCGAAGAACTACGCCTAGCCACCGGCCTATCACCAGCAACCATCGCCAAACTAGGACGCGACGGCAACGTCACCACAGACGTCCTCGCCAGGATCTGCACCACCCTAGAATGCGACATCAACGACATCTGCGAAGCCGTGCCCACCGAACAACCGTTGCCACACGAAGCAGCCGAGAAGGAGGCTTAACATGTCGAGATTGACTGACCTGATGCGTCAACTCCACGCCACAGACCCGCAACTCGGTGCAGACCTAGAATCCGAGATCAGAGCACTCACCAAGCGACGTAGCTTTGGTCTGGTATTTGAACGCCACCAGCCAGAAGCCGTAGAACTGCCCGGTATCAAACCCAAACGTGGCAGCAAAGTACGAATCCTTGAACCTCGCGGCTCACTCAAGAAGGGCGATAATCGCCTGTGGCTTATCGAGACAATTGGTTATTATGAGAAACTGGTCGAGTCTGCCCATTTTTATGTAATCTAATCTATTTACATAAAAAGTAGACTTGTGAGATGTTCGATGAAATTGCCGAATAAAATCATCGAAAACTAGCCTGTTATTGCTTGATTCTTAACTAGTTCGCGATAAACATCATACTGTTTCATTAGAATGTCATGCTGCCCCTTCAGTGACCATGCAACCATCATCAATCATATATCGACAGAGGACAGCATGAGTATCGCTACAAACAGCAGTTTCCAGCGAACTATGAACTTGCATTGCCTTGTGTGAATGTTGTCAATTTGTAGGGCAGTTGTTGTCGATGTTTTCTTGGAATCCTGAAGGGTCTCCGAGTTTGGCGCGGTCAAGATAGTCTTTGAAGAATCTACGTGTGGCATCGTCGGCGCGTTCGGGGCTCATGTAGCCCATCTCAGGTACTTTGCTGAGCTGCTCGATCGCTTCATTAGCTTTGTCTGTGTCTGTGGCGTAGTTCTTGAGCCATTCTCGTTCCCATGCGCATTCAAACAGAAGAGAAGCGCGTGTGTCTCCATAGCCGGTTTGGAATGATAGTTCTGTATCCTCACCTTCGAGATCTGCTGGTGGAATGTATGAATCTGGCCAGTCTAGTCGGGCAACGGATTCTTTATATTCTTTGTTTATGACCTCGTAGGAAACAATGCTGCGCTCTTTGGAACTCTGCAGTTCTTCTTTTTGAGCACAAGCAGTTATTGACAATGCAGATGTACACACAAGTAGCATTCCAATAGTTCTTGTTCGCTTATTTTTGCTGTTCATAGTGTGTAGTGTTCCTTTCTTTTATTGTTTCGATTATCGTAAAGCTAGAGCGGGTTGGAGTCGTGCCGCGCGTATAGCTGGCGCGATTGAGCCGATAAGAGCAGTGATGATGGCAGCTCCTACTGCTGCTATCGCCGCAAAATATGGGTATTCTGGTTTGGGGCTTGGGCTGTCTGCTGGAAGGAACGTGGGGATACTTTCCACAATTGTGATTGAGAGCGCAATGGCTACGCTGGAAACTATGGCAGCAAGTAGGATAGATGAGCCTATGACTTGCATGGCAACAGATCCTCGTGTTGCTCCCAAAGCGCGTCGGATTAGCAGTTCATGTGCGCGTTGTTCAATACTAGCAAGACCTATATTTATCAGCCCGATAGCAGCAACAACAAGCAGCAATACTGAGGTGAGGATAAAACCTAGGGAAATGATGCGCAATACTCCCTCGTAGTCTTGAGAGTCGGTGCGGCTAATCGTGTTAGTCGTGCCAGGGGCATAGTCGTGTAGTAAATCTGCGATAAGAGTGGAACGCTGTTCATTCGTCCGAGAAGAGGTATCGTGCCAATAGAAAACGGCATTCGTACTGCTCCATAAGTGAGGAGCTAGCGTCGCCAGAGCTTCCACATTCACGTATATTCGTGGAAAGCTCAATCCGTCGTTGACGATTCCCCTAACTTCAAGCGGGGTCGGTGTAACTGTTGATTTAGTTGTGATATAGGCATAGGAACGGAGAGGGAAATTCTGGGCGGCAGGCTTGTTTGCCACTATTTCCAAACGAGGCATTTGATTGGCTGGTGTTAACCAATGCCCCTGCACGATTGGTAAATTGTACACCTGCGCATAGTTCGCCGTTGTGTAAACCGTATCAATACTCAGCCCGTTGGAGAGGTCTTCCCTTCTAGGCGGATTGTCTAAACTGCGGTTAGTAACATAGGAATGTTCTTCATCTGGAGTAAAAGCCAACGCTACGTGTAAATTATGCTGCTCGAGCGCGCCGATTAGGTTAGACAAGGCAGATGAATCGGTGAAGTTCGGAGAACTAATCGACATCGAATAAGTGGGCGCTCGCCCATGAAGCTGTTCAACAGTTGAGGCAAGGTATTCTTTTCCGATAGTTCCAGCTAGCACGGAAACAATCACAGCAATAATTCCGATGAGCATCGAAAATCCAGTGAGGAACGCTCGTCCTGGAGAAATTCGCAGATCCTGGATAATCATTTTAAGCATGGGTAAGCCTTCCAGAATCCATATACATCAGGTTTTCACAACGTGCCGCCACGTCGGTATCGTGAGTGACGAGCACAAGCGTGGTACGCGAGGATTTCACCAGTTCCATCAACACGTTCAAAACTTGTATCCCCGTATCCGTATCGAGCGCTCCTGTAGGCTCATCACATATCAATAATTCAGGGCGTAGCACTAACGCGCGCGCAATAGCTACTCGCTGTTGTTCGCCACCAGAAAGACTTCCAGGATACTCCTTACTGCGTTCTGCCAAACCAACATCTTCAAGAGCCTGTCGAATACGATCAAATCCCTGCTTACGTGAAAGGTTCTCGCGCGAATAGTGCAAGCTCAAATCTACGTTTTGGGCTACATTGAGGTGACGGATAAGAGAATAATTCTGGAATACGAAACCAATTTTACTGCCACGCAGCTTTGAACGCTTCCGATCACTCAAACCAGAAACATCACAGTCTCCATACATATAGCGACCAGTAAATTCTGAGTTCAACAAGCCCAGAATAGAGATAAGACTAGTCTTTCCTGATCCTGATTTCCCAACGATCGCGTTCGACGTGCCGCGAATAATACTCAAAGAAACATTATCTACTGTTGTTAAAACCTGGCGACGTCCAAGGTTTACCCTTGCAGTGACATCTTCAAGCTCAAGCAGCCTTTCACACATGGACTATTTCTTTCGCGGATCAAGATTAGGAGCAACAGCACTAATCGTATCGCCATCGCTTAGCCCAGAAGTGATTTCAATATAGGCTCCGTCCGTTACACCCAAACCAACTTCCACGAGGGAACTATGCCCGTCTTTTACTAAAGTGACAGAGCCTTTTCCTGTTCTGCCTGCAACAGCACTCACTGGTACTGCCAGAACATCAGCTCTAGCTTGCCCAGTAAGCACCACCGTTGCCAGTTGCCCAGGACGCACTGGCTGATCTTTCCCAATTAGACATAACACGGTTTGCGAAGCAACTCGCGGCCTTAATCTTTGCTCTGAATCAGATTCGGAAAGCTGAACTTGTCTAGGCGAATACTCCTCGAACATAGACGAAGCATCTTGAACGTTAGCATTAGTAATAATTGCAGCATCAGAGATTTGAAATTCTGTATTTCGCGATACTGCTGCGGTTGAAGCGTTGTCTACTGGCTCCTGATCTCCAGGTGAAGCAAGAATAGCTTTCACCTCAGTGGGACCAAGCCCATTTTTAATCTGAAACTTCCCAGTCAATGACTCAATAGGAGCAACCGATAAAAGCATAGAAGCATCCACAGCGAAAGCAAACCCTGATATTCCAACTCGAAAACGGGGTAATACGCTGGAATATCTTCAGATGCCTCTCCAACTCTGCGTACAATGGCATCTACAGGCGATTTAATCTCCACGCCATTGTTCCACCCCAACGCTTGATCAGCTTTTACAGAGTCGTTTTCTTTAACCACGGATCGGTAAGTGCCACGCTGAGACGTCGAAAGGACAAAAGATGTCGCTTGTTCTACAGTCGCGTTCGAGGAATACGTTGGCGCAATCTGGCGTTTTTCCACAGAAACTGTTGAGGTACCCTGAACGTCACTAGTATCTTCTGCCTTATGCGTGTCTGGGTCACCAGCAGTGCATCCACACAGAAGCAAAACCATTGACGCCAGACACGCAAAGACAGCTCTCGTAACTGAAATTTTCATGATTTCTTATGCTTAGTAAGTAAGGTCACCACCCCATGTTCTATCGCAGAACCAGCTACATGCTTTCATCCGACCTTGGAACGCGAAGCGAGTGCCTTGCAGAATGTTGTCCCAAGATTTTGCGCCTTTGGTATTCCATTGCAGTGTGTCTGTAAACTGTGGACCACCTGACTGTTTCATGTTTCGCAGCCCTAAACGAAGGTGTCCGCTAGGCATATCGTTAATACTCAAGCTGATCGGCCCATTGAAGGTATGTGTGCGAGTGTAATCGTATTGAACAAGAGATCCAGAAGTATTGAGCTCGCCTGAGACATAAGAATTGTCTGCATAGGCAATGCCAGTACCGCCTGCGAGCATTGCAATCGTAGCAGTTGCTGCGAAGATTCGTTTCCTAAGTGACATGATTCATCTCCTTGGGTGTAGGGTATGCTGGAAAGTTCCCGCGTATCCCACTTTAATGTGTCTCTATATGAGACGGAATACCCCAGAATTGGGGTATAGCTTCGATTCTGGAGCATAGATACACTGAATGTGAAGATGGTCAGGCTGTCATAGGAGATATCATGCGGGTTCTTCTGTTGTGTATTCTTGTGTTTTTCTTACCGAGTGCAGGAGCTGATGGGAGTGTAGGTGTAGATCTTTCGCATCATGGAGAGAACTACATGACTCATGTGGTTGTTACCGCTCATCCAGTGTGCAAAATCTTCCCATGGCTATGCCGATAAATAGTGCTATAAACCTAATCTCTAGTAGAGGCAAGAACCTAAGTTGCACCATTTTTTAAGGTTTTGTTGTTTGTTTGTGCTGGTCAGAGGGTTTTAGTTGGTGGTTTTGGGTCACTAAGTGTGTGGGTAGGATGGAGGTGTGTCCCCGTTTTTGCGTAGAGTGCGTACTGCTTCTGGTGCGACAGCGGTCCAGCTTGTAGCCAAGGAAGGCCGAGCAAACCGTGTGTTGGAGCATATTGGTTTAGCGCACAACGAGGCCGAGTTGGCGGTTTTATTGGAAGAGGGACGCAAAAGATTACGCCCCGAGCAAGGCGAATTATACTTATTCGCCCAAGATAACACTGGCAGTCGCAGAGCCGTAACCAGCAGTAAACGCAGTACCCTGCTGTGGTCTGTGCTCCGTGATGCTTACCGTGCCCTAGGCGTCGATGCTGTTATTGAAGATGTAGCGTTTGAGCAGTTGGTGTTGGCGCGGATTGTGGAGCCTGCGTCGAAGGCGGACACGGTTAGAGTATTGGACGAGCTTGGCGTTAGACCAGCACATCGTAATACGTTCAATAACTGTCTACGCCGCTGCGGGAGCGCAGATTACCGTCCTAAAGTCGCCGGGGCGTGTTTTGCTCACGCCACTAAATCCGGTGACCTGTCCCTCGTGTTGTATGACGTGACTACGCTGTATTTGAGGCTGAGGGCGAGGACGAGGACTGGGACGAGAACCAAGGCCTACGTAAGGTTCGGTGCTTCGAAGGAAATAAAGCGGAAACTAATACTATTTTGCCAATAATCCAGGGCTTCCAAGCACGGCACAACATTGAAGGCCTAGTTGTGGTGGCGGACGCGGACATGCTTTCCGCCGCCAACCTTACGGCTCTGGACGGGGCTGGTTTCCGGTTTATTGTGGGAACCCGCCAGACCAAAGCGCCTCACGATTTGGAATCGCATTTCTACTGGCATGGGGACGACCTCCAAGAAGGACAAGTAATCGATACTGTTACCCCAAGGCACGTCAACTCGAAAGTGAACAGTAAGCGGCTCAAGGCCGAATCCGTATGGGACGAGGCCATGGAGTCATCTTGGCGGGCAGTATGGGCATACTCGGCTAAGCGTGCCCACTGGGATGAACGCACCCTAGAAGCGCAGCGTCGCCGCGCCCTAGCCGCTATAGAAGGCACGAAGCCAACGCGTAAACCACGGTTCGTGAAACAAGGTAAGACCGGGGCTTGTTTTGACCAGGCAGCTTTTGACCGCACCCTACCGGCCGCGGGGTTGAAAGGCTACGTCACCAACATCCCCGCCACCCTCATGCCCCTAAACGAAGTCATCAGTTTATACCACGACCTGTGGCACGTGGAGCAATCCTTCCGCATGAGCAAAACAGACCTGAGAACCCGACCAATATTCCGCCACCAGCGAGACGCCACCCAAGCCCACCTCACCATAGTCACCACAGCCCTAGCCATATCACGCTGCCTCTACCAAAAGACCGGGATAAAAACGAAAAAACTAGTGCAAAGCCTGCGGCCTTTCCAGGAACAAACCATCCAATACCTCGGCTTCGAAATCCAATCCAGCGCCCCAATCACCCCAAAAGCCCAAAAATCCTCGACTCATTGGGGCACTAAGATTGTGCAACTCGGGTGTAAAATCTTCCCATGGATACGCTGATAAATAGTGCTGTAAACCTAATCTCCAGCATAGGCAAGAAGCTCAAAAGCAACGGGCTTTTCTGTCTCATCTTCTGGTTTCTTCTGGTTTTCATTGCTGTTGTAGATTTGTATTTCCTGGGCGGGGCGGATTCTTTCATAAGTGGAGCAGGCGTGCTACTCTTGCTTGTTACCTCTACGCTGATTCCTTTACATCCTCGGCTGTACGGATGGATTTTTCTCCTGCTTGATACTGCGTTCATCATTACTCCAGCTACCTCTGTAGGCATCCTTGGTTATGTATGCGTTGTGGTCTTTTTCTTTGGGGTTGGCATAGCTACAAGATTGACGCCATTTTAGGGGCGTTGCCTTTGCTTGGAGGCTTTTGGTTTTCGGTTTCGTTTCAGCTTCCAGCTACTTTGATGTTGCTACTTATGCTCGGCACTGGATTTATCCTGGGGCGTATTATGCGTCGTTCTGCAGAGGAACGAGATGCTGCGGTAGCACAATTGTGGAAAGCGAAATTGCAGAGCTTAGAAGAAGCACAACGGCTGAAAGCTAATCTAGCTATGCAGTTGCATGACTCTTTAGCTGGAACTTTATCTGTGATAAGCAAGCTTGCTGAATCAGTGCGACAAGAAGCAGGAATAATTGACCACACCTCATTAGGGAGAAAGCTAGTTTTTAGAGAAACAAACTCGCGTGTCGCTGAAAGAGCTTCGAGAAATTATTCAACTACTAGATGACACAAACCAATCTAACGATCAAGGAATTAGCTTTATTTCTACACTGGCACGAATGGAAAGTATCGCTTCAGCCGCAGGAATTAATCTCGAACTGGACTATAGGGCTAAGGATTTGGAGCAGCTTCCACTGGAAATAAAGAGCGTGTTACTAGCATTTGTCCGGGAAGTGTCAACCAACTTAGTCAAATATGCTGCGCCGTCAACAGATGCTGTTTTGAGTATTTTCTATAGCACAGACACGATTGAAGTGATGGTGAAGAATCAGTATCACACAGCACTGCGCGATTCAGTGATTAGTTCAGGCAGGGGACTCAACAATCTTCGAGAAAAGTTTGAATTCGCTGGAGGCGAGTTAGACATATGGAGCGTAGATAACTGGTGGCATGTGCACGGCGAACTTCCACTCGAGAAAGGCAATATAAATGCTCTCCAACAGTCTTAACAACACAAAAAACCAAGACTGATAGTACCGGAACCTAAAGCGGATATTTTGCGGGTAATTTTTGCGGACGATTCTCACATGTATCGTGAGCAGCAAAGCGATTTGTTGCGAAACTTCCCCAGTATAGAACTCGTTGGAGTTGCCAGCTCTGGGATTAAGCTTTTAAATATTGCACAATCTGTAGAGTGGGATGTGGCATTGCTCGATATCGCTATGCCGACATTAGACGGAATTGAAACTCTGAAACGGATAATAGATATTCGCCCTGAGGCTATAGTTTTGATGCTTACTGCTTTTGAGCGTCCACACACGCTTCGTGAAGCATTAGCTGCCGGAGCGAAAGGTTTTATCACCAAAGAAACATCAACTGAAGAAATTGTGTCGGCACTACACAATGCCTATAACGGGAAAACTGTGCTTGATCAACGCCCAACAGACATACTGCTGAATTATTATATCCAAGGCAACCAGACACGTATTGATGAAGATTTTGCTAAACGAGTAAAAACCCTACCTGACCGTTTATATAAAATTGCACAGTATCTCGCTAAGTCGTACACAAATCGAGAAATCGCCCGAGCCACAGGTTTATCTGAACACACAGTAGGAAGCTACGTGCGTGACACCATAAATATACTAGAGGCCAGACGCGGAGAAATAGCCGTCAAAATGCAAGAACTAAACCTAGGAGATTAACTGCTCCTCCATATCATGCTTACTAAGGGCATGTTACAGATGGAAGCTAAGCTGCCCATAAGGGCTGTGCGAACCTGTGACAGTTCTACTGGCAGTTCAGAGATGAAAAATAATACGAATACAGGTGCGCCACACACATCGATACAACTTATATGCGCCAGAGCTAACTTTTACGCGACAGAGTAGTGTGCTTGGGAATTTTCGCCACTTTTGCCTGGGCGCTGTCGGCGTGACGGCGAGACCTGCCAAGCGAATCTGACCCGTTCACCTCATCGTCCTGCACCTTGGGCGCTGTTTTGGCTTGTTATCAAGCGAAAAAGCCCATTCAATCCATCGCTGTCACGCTACCAGCGTTGTATCATCTTCGGCAGTTACATTACTGCCCACCCCTTTCTTCGCTGTCCGTTCAACTGCCGCATTAAGTACCTCCCACTCGGATCGCATCTGCAACAGGCGAGTCTTGCCCGCTTCTGCCAGCTCGTAGATTTTCCTCGGCGGCCCCACCGGAGACTCCTCCCAAACCGTGACAACCAACCCCGATTTACGTAGGCACGCAAGCAGCGGATATAGCGTCCCCGCAGAAACCTCCAACCCCGCCTCATCACGAAAACGCTCCACAAGCTGACCCCCATACGAAGGACAAGACGCCAGCAGCCCGAGCGCAATCAACTCAATGGCACCTTTACGTAACTGCGACTCACCCACCCGCACTCCTTTGCCTAACCTAGTTGCTTGTATAACATACAACCACGAAATGAGATGAACAGAGCATCTTTCACCGAGCACTCAGCCCCTTTTCACCGACACTCAGCCATCCCAGCAAAAACTGCGTTTCGGCTTCAACTTCAAACCTTTTAACACCCACCCAAACCTTTTAGCGCCAAGCCATACTTTTTAGCAGAACCCACACTTTTTAGCGGCTACCCCATTCAGCCGCCCTAACGCCACCAAAACCAGACTTTGCAGGTACTCTACTACCCCAGCCAAGAGCACCACGAACCATCAAGCAAACCGCCAATAACGCCCTGACAAGGCATTTCACCCACCCAAGGGTAGAAAAATAGGACGCCCACTTTGTATCAAAATGAGCGTCCTAATGGTGGAGATGCAGGGAATCGAACCCTGGTCCGATAATGCAATACCCAAGACTTCTCCGGGTGCAGTCTGCTAAACGTTGTTTTTGGCTCCAGCACTCACGCAAACAAGTTGCTGACAAACCTAGTTCGCTAAAAGTTCACTGCAAATCACGAACAAATCTGCAGCGCAGTGGCTTCCATAAAAACGACGCCAGTTCACTTACGCGAAAGCTACGTAAGGCTGACGGACTCCTTTAAATGCGCTCGCGCTTAGGCAGCGAGGGCGAAGTCGTTATGCTGCTTGTTTGCAACTAATTTTCGTACAGAATCGTTAAAGAGATGACTGTACATCCTCTACCCGCTTCTCTTCGGCCTTCATTACCGTCGAAACCGATCATCCCCATATTCAGTTATCAATTCGTCCAGCTGAATCTTCATGCCATTATCAGCATTAAAAAATCACCAACAATGAAAACAGCTAATTCAGCAAACGCATTAACCTGCAAGCCAGTCTAGCCCATACCTCGATAAAATCTAGCGCGCCGCAATATGCAGCAAAACAAAAACATGACAAAGCCATCTACTAAAAATGCAGTTATCTGCAGATACCGCTTCCAATTCCCCGCAGCACAGAGCGAAACTACAACTAAGTTCGGCTCTCACGCACCACATTCACAAAATCAAAGCTAAATACGCCCACGCTTATGCGCATCAGACATTGCGCGCGCAGTATCTCGTTCATCTTGCTTTCGCCGCAATGTCTCGCGCTTATCCCAATCTTTTTACCGCGTGCAAGAGCAATCTCGATTTTCACTCTGCCGCGTACAAAATACAGCTCAAGTGGTACTACCGTCGTGCCTTTATCACGCACTTTCAAACGCAAATTATCGATCTCGTACTGATGTAATAAAAGCTTCCGCTTTTGCGTCGGAGCATGATTCGTCCATGATCCCATCGCATATATCGGAATATTACAGCCAACTAGCCAGGCTTCTCCCCGACGGTCGAACTCGATCCATGATTCCGTCAGTGAGGCACGCCCCATCCGCAGCGCCTTTACTTCGGTACCGGAAAGTACCAGGCCCGCCTCATAGATTTTGTCAAGATGGTAATCATGACGTGCTTTCTTGTTGCGGGCAACGATTTTCTTTGCATCGGCTTCAGCCTTTGCTTTCTGTGCCGGAGTGAGCTTTCCGTTAGCCCGGTTCAATTTTCCAGCCATCTCATCCTCCGATTATCTCCAATATGCTTTATCTCCGGTATCTTTAATACCGAATCGCAACCAGCGGCAACAAACTTCCCGCAAAACACACTGCTTACAACTCACACTGCCTGCAAAACACAGTACCGACAAATCACGATACATACGAATATACTTAAACTAACTAATTCACCGCAAACAGCACGAAATATACCCGTCGGCAATAGGCGGATTACATAATGACGCAATGCGCCGGCGAAGCACCGCAAAACACGGACAAAATAAAAGTCCAAGAACCGCATCTGCCGCATTTACCGCACGTATACCAGGTATTTTGTACCGCAGCATCAATTAAAATCCGGCTTGTGTTACAGCGCGGAAGAAATCACCATCATCCAATAATCGACATCGCGTTAATTGGCGTACCATTGCGCCACAGTTCAAAATGCAGATGGCATCCAGTAGACCAGCCGGTAGTGCCGGTTAGCCCAATCTGCTGCCCTTTTTGGATCTTCTGCCCCACATGTACATCCACACGTGAAAGATGCATATGCACAGTCACCCACGATGAACCGTTAACCATGCCGTGATTCATGTAAACGGCATTCCCTCCAGTAAAGCCGGAAGCAGCTGAATAAATCTTCCATACTGTTCCAGACATCGCTGCACGCTGCACATCACCGCAGCGAGAGCGAAAATCAACGCCGCGATGCAGCTCGGGCCGATGCGAGACCGGATTTATCCGATATCCAAACGGAGACGTCACATATAACGGACGCGGCAATGGCGGCTGAATCCACCCGTCTGTTGCCACAATCGAGCCGCTGTTCGCTCCGCCGGAATTAGCTTTTCCAGCTGCCGCTGCTGCTGCGGCTGCCCGCCGCCGATTTTCAGCGTCAATAGCCGCAATCTGTGCTTTAATCTCAGCCTGTTCTTTTTCATGTTTGCGGATTGAATCCTGAATCTCACCTTTCTGACCTTGTAATTCAGCTACAAAATTCTCATATTCGGCTTGTAAAGCGTCAAGCTTTTCACGCTTTTTTGCGCTTCATTCTTGATTTGCGCACGTTTTTCCACAATCTCATCAGCGACACGTTTTAAATCAGAAATCACATCTTCGACGGCATCCTGCCGAGCTTCACGGTTTGCAGCTGCAGCGCTTGCTTTTGCCTGCTTATCAAGCATATTCGTCTGCGTCCGAGTAATCGCACTATTTGCCCGATACGCATTTATAAAGTCTTCAGCTGAGCGGGTGCCGATAATTAGCTCCACTGATGACGGAGCAATATCGCCGCGGTAAGTTGCACGCGCAAGTTCACCAAGTGACTTTAGGGAAGCATTCTGTGCAGTGAGGGCCGTCTGCTTGTCTTGTTTAATTGTTTCTAGTTCTTCTTGCGCAGAGTGAAGTAACGCCGTATTCTTTTGCGATTCCCGCTCAGCTGCCGAAAGTTCTGCTTGTGCTTTTGCAAGCTCCGACTCGGCTTCTGGAATTTTATTTTTAGTTTCGGTTAGCTTCAAAAAGTTTCTTGCACATGCACATCGAGACCGGTTATTTCTGATTTCAACTTTGCGATTTCGTTCTCTTGTGCTTTTTCCTGTGCAACCAGATCATCACGATCTGCAGCAATTGCAGCACCGCTGTTGAAAGTCACTGCAATTCCTGCCGTAATCAGCGCGCATACAGAAATAACCGAGATAAATTTCTTCTGATTAATAACTTTCATGGATACTCCAAACTTCCTTGAGTCTGCTGCCGCAATTAAAAATATTTTTTCTTCAACATATTGGTTGGAATATTCTGAATCAGAATCGGCCAAGATGTTATACGCGCGTATATCTGCGTAAGGCGAGGAAAGATGCAAATGATGCAATCACAATTGCGGCGATTATCAAAATCGGCGCCAGCAGGAGCACATTTTTACGTTCACTACCTGCACCCATGTGCCGGAGAACCAATCTTGAATAAAGAACTCGACAATTGACCAGAGAGTAATAATTGCCAGCAATGCACCGAAAACTGATGCAATTACTCCCTCAAGAATAAACGGGGTTTGAATCATGCGATTAGTTGCTCCAACATAACGCATAATCTCCGTCTCATTCCGACGGAACATTGCCGAAAGCCTGATTGTGGAAGGAATTAAAAGCATCGCCGTAACAATCATTACCGCCGCAAGCCCTCCGGCAATCAGCGTGAAACGATTCAGCACATTAAAAAGCGGTTCAAGCTGCGCACGCTGATCAACTACAGATTCCACGCCGTCGCGTCCTTGCAAAGCGTCTGCCACAACCTGGTATTCCTGCGGGTTAATCAATTTTACGCGGAATGAAGCTTGCATCTGCTCTTCAGTCATCGTATCCGCCCAAGCGGTGTCAGCCATCTGTTCCTTGAAAGCTTTTAGCGCATCGCTCTTGTTCTCGTAGTACACCTCTTGCACGTACGGTTTCATATCAGCGGACTTAAGATAAGTTTCTATTGCCGCAATCTGCTCTGCATTAGCTTCTCCGCCGGCGCATTGCGGACGTGAAGAGTCTGCTGGACACATGAATGCGGAAACTTCAACCTTGTCATACCAGTCATTTTTCAAGTTTCCGATTTGGGTTTGCAAAAGTACAGCTGCCCCCACAAAAAGCAGCGAAACAAAAGTGACGAGTGTTACAGAAAATGCCATCGCCATATTTCGCCGTAAGCCCTTTATTGTTTGTCCGAGGATGAAGCGAAGTCTCATTAGTGGGTACCTCCATACACGCCGCGCTCCTGATCGCGCACCACTCTCCCATCGACAAGTTCAATCACGCGCTTCCGCATCTGATTCACAATTTCGCGGTCGTGAGTTGCCATGACGACGGTTGTGCCCTGCCGGTTAATCCGATCAAGCAGCTTCATAATTCCAAGGGCTGTCTGGAAATCCAAGTTTCCTGTCGGTTCATCTGCGAGCAATAAATCAGGTCGGTTAATCATTGCGCGTGCGATTGCCACACGCTGTTTTTCACCGCCGGAAAGTTCGTTCATTCGCCGTTTTTCTTTCCCGTCAAGCCCGACCAATTCCAGCACGTAAGGGAGTTCTTTCTTAATATGATGTTTCGGCCTGCCGATTACTTGCATTGCGAGCGCAATATTTTCCGATACGTTCGCATCGGGAAGGAGTCGGAAATCTTGAAAGACTGTGCCGATTTGCCGTCTTAAGAGCGGAACTCTCCGTGCGGAAACTTTATTCAAATTTTTCCCAAGTACAAAGACTTTTCCAGCGGTTGGGCGCACTTCAGCCGAAATCAATGAGAGCATTGTTGATTTTCCAGAGCCGGAAGCACCGACGAGGAATGTGAATTCTCCGCGGTCAATATTTATACTGACATCATTTAGTGCCGGCAGCGCGCCTTTTTCGTAAAGTTTTGTTACGTTTTCGAATGTAATCATGTTCTTCAATTGCAATCGGAGGTATACCAAATCGTTATCTACCCTATTGAAGAATAAATCACGAAAATCATAGGCGCGCCGGTTAAGGTATTAAATTATACGTAGTTCTTATCACGCGCGATGTGTTTTAACTTTGGATTACTCATTTTCATGTTCTTGTGCGTTACGCCACCGAATTCCTGCTTCAATAAAGCCGTTGATATCTCCGTCGAACACACCTTCGGCGTTTCCTACTTCGTATCCGGTACGTAAATCTTTCACCATCTGGTATGGATGCAAAACGTAGGAGCGCATCTGATCTCCCCAAGCTGCTTTCACATCGCCTGCGAGTTCTTTTTCTTCGCGTTTTCTTCTTCACGGCGCAGTTGGAGTAACCGTGACTGCAGCACACGCAATGCTGCAGCACGATTTTGAATTTGTGATTTTTCATCTTGCATTGAAACCACAATTCCCGTGGGAAGATGGGTCATCCGGACCGCAGAATCTGTGGTGTTCACACTCTGCCCGCCTGGACCGGAGGACCGGAATACGTCGATTTTCAAATCGGTTTCGGGAATCTCAATATGATCGGTTGTTTCAATCAGCGGAATTACTTCAACCGCTGCGAAAGAGGTCTGCCGCCGACCTTGATTATCGAATGGTGAAATTCGAACTAAACGGTGGGTGCCGGCTTCAACCGAAAGGGTGCCGTAGGCGTATGGAGCAGATACTTCAAATGTTGTGGATTTGATTCCGGCTTCTTCCGAATATGAAGTATCAAGCACCTTGGTAGTGTATCCGTTTCGTTCTGCCCAGCGCAGGTACATCCGCTGCAGCATTTGCGCCCAGTCAGCCGCTTCTGTACCGCCAGCACCGGAACGAATCGTAACGACGGCATTGCGTTCATCATATTCGCCTGAAAGAAGTGTTTTTACCTGCAAATCGGAAAGTTCAATATCAAGCTGTTTCAATTCGGTATCAAGTTCCTCATAAAGCAGCTGAGAGCTGTCGTGATCAGTAACAGCTTCTTCTTCGGCCATTTCACGCAGCGCGTCGAGATCTTCAATCTTTCCATGCAAAGCTGTAAGCTTGTCAATCTGCGCTTTTGCGTGAGACAGCTTCGATGTTACCGCCTGTGCTGCTTCAGGGTCATTCCACAAATCGGGTGCTGCCGATTCTGCAGTCAGCTTTTCTACCTGCAAATGAAGCTTATCAATATCGCTAACGGCAGCAATCTGTTCGTATGTGTGCCGCAATTGGGAAATCTCTGCATTATAATCTCGTGCCACAGTCCTTTAGTCTACGCTATTACCTTTCGCTTTTCGGCATTGCGGAAAGTGAGCGTGAACAAGCTCCGCTTTTCAGCAGTTTCCGTAATACCCGTATTTGCGGATAATCATATTTGCACATATCGCATATTTGCAGATATTTACATTTCATCTGCTCACGTTTTTATATTTCTTCGGAGTGTGATTCCCAATTTGCTTCCAGTCACCGCTAGTTTTGAATGGTGAATAATTATTCTTTGCATTTGGCAGCACTCGCAGTGGCGGCAATAGACGGATTACATGTGGTTGGCACACAGGCACCGATTGGGCGCACCCCAGATTTTTCTTTTACAGGTGTGCTTGACTCCGACGGGAATAGTTGGGTTGTAAAGTTTCCGCGTACCGTATCTGCCGGCACTGTGTTGGAAGCAGAAGCTGGAATTGCTGATTCTTTGCTGCAGGAGCTGCGGCAAGGAAATTTACCATTTGATGTTCTTCGTCCAGCTGGATTTGCAAAGGTGAAAGTCGGGCGGGCGATGGTTTACCGAACACCGATTGGAAAAGAAAAAGTTTTGCAGCTTTGGATTCTGCTTATGCACATGAGTTGGGGCGGACACTTGCCGCAATTCATTCGCTTTCCGCAGACGTGATTGAACGTGCCGGAATGCCGGTTTATTCTGCAGACATATGCCGTCAACGGTTACTTGCGGAGCTTTCTGACGCTGATGCGCAAGCCGAAATCCCTGCAGTTCTTTGCCACCGTTGGCGTGATATGCTCGAAAACCAGCGGCTTTGGAATTTTACTCCGTGTGTGGTGCATGGCGATTTTGCTGATGAGAATGTGCTTTGGTCTGAACATACAGTTTCTTGTGTTGTTGGTTTTGGGGAGGCGCATGTGGGAGATCCGGCAGCCGATTTCAGTTTGCTGATTACAGATTTGAGCGACGAGAATTTTGCTGCTGTTCTTGAGTCTTATCAAAACGCAATTGGTGCTGATGTTTCCGAAGATTTCATTGAACGTGTTACTTTGCTGAGTGAGTTTTCCTTACTGCGATGGTTAATGCATGGAATCCGTCATGGAAATACGGAAGTGATTGATCAAGCCGAAGATATGCTGAGAACTTTAGCTTTTGATATTGAGCTTGATCCGGAACTTGTTCCCGGACCGGGCTGGGAGGTCGATTTAGAAAATTCTGCGTTTTCCGCTGAGCCGGCTGCTGAAATCAATTTCCGCGAAAGCGCGAAAGATATTTCATCGGAAGAGCAGGTCTAGCCAGGCGGCACAAGCCGGATAGTACTGTCCGGAGGGGGGCAGTACTATCCGGGCTGTGCAGTATTTTTTATTTTTGTTTATGATGGGAAATTCCTGCATCTATTTTGCGTCGAATATGTTCTTCCATTAGTTCAAAGCTGAGCGGTTCGATGTGCAGTTCGCGTTTTTCCGGATTTTTTCTCCAAGATAGTAGAAGCACGCGTCAATGCATTCAATCGGAGTTCCGGTAGAATGCGCCCACGCATGCCGATATAACGCAAGCTGGAACCGTCTGGATTCAATATCGGTATCAGTTGGGCGCCGGCTGGTCTTCCAATCGACGATTGTGATTGGGCGGGCGCCAGTAATTTTTGCAGTATCGAAAACGGCATCAACAACGCAGCGCACTGGTTTATCAGCAATCGTCAGTTCGAGGCTTTGTTCAATTGCTATTGGTTTGAGCGCAGCGAATCTTGACTCTTCAAAACGCTGATAGAGCTGTTTCACCTGTGCATCGTTTTGCATTAATCCGGCATCGATTTTCATCTCTTCCGAATCTGTTATTTCGTCGATATTGAAATGCTGCGGATATTCAAAAAAGTTTGCGATTTGCGCATGAACTATTGTGCCGCGGCGTGCTGCTGCAAGCGGCCGGACTGGAATCGGACGCATTTGGTTCCGTAAATATTGCTCCGGATTTTTCATTAGCGCAACGATTCCAGATGCAGTGAAATATGTAATTTCATTTTTTGCTCGGTATTTTCCAATGCTGTTTTTTGGAGCAATGCGAGATTTTCGCGAACTTCTGTAAGAATTTGTTCACTGTGTTTATCTGAAATTTGAAAATCACCCATGTCCGGTTCCGCTAATGTGCGGTCTAAGTCACGCGGCCAATATTGACTGGTATTTACCTGCTCTGCTTCTGTCTGTGAATTTTGAAACTGTTCTGCCCATCTTTTGAACTTGGTTTCGTCGGTCAGCAGCGGGTCATTGTCAGGATCTGGCACACAATACTTTACTTTTTGGGTATCAGTTGTGTTTTTATCTTTTTTGGGCGGAAGCAGTTCAGCCAGGAAAGTACTCAATTGCAGCGGCGCCCATCTCCGGCCTTTATTTCCGGCAGCATTCTTCTCGAGGAGCTGTTTTGCCCGTTTCACGCTTGCACAATCATAAGATCCAAGAATCAGTGAATACTTTGGTCGGGTGAATGCCACATAAGCAAGCCGGCGTTGTTCGTCGCTGTAATATTTGACGAGCTTCCGGTTGAGATAGTCATAGTATCGGCATCCTGCTTCACCTTTGCATAATTTCAAATCGTCGCTTTGAAATTCAATATCTTGGATGGAAATAAACGGGATGTGTTCAGCATCAGCTCGCAGCGTGTCAGGAAGTTTGCTGTTATTTTTGTGCCATGGCTGCAAACCGCGGCTTGTTTTATCATCAAACTTGTTTTCCACCATTTCCGGAATTGCCACCACATCCCATTGCAAACCTTTTGCTGCATGTACTGTCAAGATGGTGACCTTACCCGGGATCTCCGCTTTTTCGTCGAGTATTTCGACAAGTGCCAAATCATCGCCGGGATTTTCTTGCCCGACACGTTCGCGAGCTTCGACTTCATCAATCCATTTTAGAAATCCATTTAGGTCTTTTCCGCGTCCGGCTGCAGAGTATTCCACACTCATTTGCGTAAATAAGTTCAACGCTCCAAGCACTTTTGCCTGTCCCGTCGGGCGTGAGGCAATTAGTACCGGCAGCTGTAAAAATGCTGCGGCTTTCCGAATTAATACCGGCAGCGGCAAATATGTATTATTTCGAAGCTGGAGAACCGCCTCAGCGATATATTCAATTCGGCGGATACTTTCCGCACTCAGACTTTGCTCTGCCGCGGCGCGTATTTTGTGTGCGGCAGTTAGTTCTCCGGCTGCCTCCTGCTCAGATTGGAGCTGTATGCCATCAGGATTTTGCGTTTGCACAAATAACTCAAGTACCTGCAGCAAATTCACCTGCACTGGAAAATCTGATTCGTTTTTATCGCGATCCGCACGCGCAATCTGCTTGCGCAGACTAGCAAAAGCATGGATATCCGCACTGCCAAGCGCGAAATAGTTGAAAAGGTATACGAGACAGTCATTACGGGTGGTGCTTACGCTAAGCTGAAGGAGCGAACGCAGCGCGCGAATTTCCGGCATTGTAATTACCGGGGTTCCCCAACTATTTCATATTCTAAATTTTGTGTTTTGAGTGCTTTCCCAATTTCTTCCGCAATCGAATGAGTGCGGATAAGAACCGCTCCTGTCGGTGCTTTCACTGTTTTGCCTGCTGCAGCGGAGTGTGAAAGTTCTGCAAAATCAGCAGCAATCTGAGCTGCCATGGCTGTATATGAATCTTGGCGCAGATGGCGGTGCACATGTATTACCTTACCCAACTGAGCATCTGTTCTCGGACGGAGGACTGGCAGTTTTAATCCGCTCTTCCCTGTTTGGATAATTGGTTCATCAATCCATGGACGTCCAGATTCTCCAAGATCTGCGAATTTTTCATAAAGCTCGGTCAGATTTATTTCTTGTTTAAACCCGTGAGTGATTTTGTTGGCAGCATTCAATACGGAAATCGGGTTTCGGAAAGATGTGTACAGTGTGAGTTGGTCTTGTACAGCTACTTCAAAGAAGTCAATAAAATCAGCGAGTGCGTTTGCGCTGGCTCCCCGCCAGCCGTAAATTGCCTGATTTGGATCACCCACTGCGCATACAGAATCGACTCCTTTAAATGCTTGTGCAAGGAATCGAGCTTGATTCACAGAGGTGTCTTGGTATTCGTCCAGAAGTACAAGTTTATATTGTTCGCGTAATTTCTTTCCCACCGCTGGAACTGTCTGGAGAATCTTTGTTGCCCACGAGATTTGGTCAGCAAATTCAATTAAGCTGTTTTCTTTTTTATAGGCAAAATATGCTTCAACATACGGCAGTATTGCAAGGCGGAATTCCATAGTCGGGAGTCCGTCTTTTAAGACCTGAAAACCTTTGCTTGCTTCGGTCCCGCGGAATGGCTTCGTGTTAAGAGCTCCTGCCGCATTAAGTTCTTTTACCACATCAATTTCATGTTGTAAATAAACTTTTAAATCTGCGGCTGCCACATCATTATCGATAATTGCAGCTGCAAGTTTCAGTGCAGATTCCACAGTTACATCAATGCTGCTTTCACGTAAGATTTCAGCATTTTCAAGGGGAATATCTGCATTTATCACAATATCATTCATAATTTGCCAACGTTCTGCGTCGGTAATGAGCCGCGCGCGCGGATCTTCACCGATTAGCATGGCGTAGGAGGACGCAAGTTCAGCCGCAAAGGAGTTGTAAGTGCTAATCGTTGGACGAATCAAATCTGTGTGAAATGCGTTTGCCTGAATATTGAGCTGATTTATGGAATCTGTTTCTGCTGTTTCAGTAATGTTCTCGGAAGCTGAGTTCGCTTTTAAATTCAGCTCGCCTTGTATTTCCTCCGAACGAGAGGCTTCCGTTTTTTCTGCACACCAGTATCTTTTCCCGCAACGATGCCCGTTACTGTGCTATTGCGCCGCGAAAGAGGTGATTTCTGAGCTGAAAGCTGCGCAGAAAGTTCACGCTTCGCGTTTTCAATTTCTTTATATGCGCTCTGTGCCAGTTCACCAGCAGCTTTATGTGTGAAAGTAAGACCGAGTACCTGATCCGGGCGTACTTGCCCGGAGACTATCTTCCAAGCAATCCGCTGACTCATTGTCGTAGTCTTGCCGGAACCTGCACCTGCGATTACGAGCATTGCCGGAGCATTTGAAGTAATTACCGCTGCTTGCTCGTCAGTGGGACGAAATTCGAGCGTGCCTGCAAAATCCTCGTAAGTGATTGCATTATTCATGAAAACACCCGCTTTCCTTCATATCCCGGGCAGAGTGTTTTAAAAGCGCACCTGTTTGCACAGAGCTTACTTTCTGCCTGTGCCAAGAATTGCGGCCCCTTTATATCACTTGCGACCTGCATTAAGTCTGTTTCAACTTCTTGTAACTGTTCTGCAGAAAGTTTTTCCTGTCGGTAAAACGCTCTTTTCAACGGTTTTCGTAAGAAAAATAAACTTGCTCCAGAGCTGCGTGTAATCTTATCCCCGCTATCTGCAGATTCTAAACATCCCTGATCAATCAGCCATTGATATATGCGCAGCTGCGGATTCACTCGTACTTCAGAGGAGGTTGGGTAAGATTTACTTGTCTTAAAATCAACAACAGCAGCTTCTTGCGGATTATCCGGATTAGCTTCAAGGCGGTCAATCCGCGCATGCACATCAAACTCCGCACCAATATATTTCGCAGAAAGCTCGGTGTATTTATGTAAACCAGCTGTCTGCTGCGCGTAGTGGTCGTAATTTTGAATCATTTCAAGCAATTCAGTGCGGATGTCTGCAAAATCAGCTTCTTCCAAAGCCGGGAAATAGTTTTGCCAAAGCGAATCAAGCGAAGTAATCATTTCCGTAACTCCGCCGTCCGGATGCAGCTCAAAAATCTTGTGAAGCAATGAACCAATTTCAAGAGAAAGCGACGTTCCGTCGTCAGCACGCGCACCGATTTGATTATAAAAAGCCGAAAGCGGGCATTCAAGATACCGTTCTGCACTTGAAGGGCTAACTGTAGGTTTACCTGGGATTTCCGCATCAATAGAAATTGGAAGTTCATCAACCCAAGTATCTAAATGCCTGCTTCCCTGCTGTTCACTGCGGGATTTCAGTAACGCAGCAATCATATTTTTTGCTTGTAACCGCATTGAATCAGATCCGTAACGGGCAACTATACGGAGCTTACCCAGCTCATTTTGATAGTTAATCACTTTTATTTCACTTGTGCAATGAAGCAGCGGCACTCGGAACGGCTTGGGTGTATTTCCAACTTTCTGTTTTGCTGCGGCAGCTGATTCATCCATTTTGTTTTCCGCTGCAGCAGGCATCTCTTTTGGCACTTCAGCAGCTACCAATTTCAAGAATGCAGATGCGTTCGCAGCATCGGATTCGACTGCGCATAGATAAAGCCGATTCGCAGCTCGGGTGACTGCAACCAGAAACATTCGCAGTTCGTCATCAATTACTTCGCTAAGTAAAGCACGCGGCGGTAAATTTTCACCAGCCACCAGAGAATGAATCACCATTGAGCTGAGCTGCGGAACTTGTGTGAGCGGGTTGCGCAGCTGAGTATTCGGCCAGCTTCCATCGTTAATATTAACAACTGCTGCATATTTCCAGTTCTGCCCCATTGCAGATGCGGCAGTAATCAATGCGACCTGATTTATATTGTTTCCGGACTTCGCAATCGAATCCTCAGGCAAATCCTGTACTTCAAGCAAGGAAAGCAGACGCTGCAACGAAACTGCTCCGTTTTCACGTTCAGCCGCCCGCTGCGCGAAACGGAATAGCTGCATTACCGAGTCGAGGTTTTCATCTGCAAGTGTTCCAAGCTCTCCGCCGTTAAGCGCTTGCTCCTGCAAATCTTGCGCAATCTGTAAAGTATCCCAGATTTGCCACAGTGCTTCCTGCACATTTATCTGTTCTGATTCTGCTTTTTTAATTGCGGAAGCTGCAGCCGCAATCTTTACCAGTTCGGGTATCTTTGCATAAATTTCAGCATCAGGATTTTTCGTCAGCGATTCCAGCAATTCGCTTCCGCTGCGAGTGCCTGCGGCAAGTAACTCCCATCCGTGCAGTTCGCGGGTAATTCTCCGAATTACAGCGGGCGGATACCCAAATAACCGCCCACCGAGAATCTCGCTGACATTCGCAGCAAGCTGCGCAGATTTGAATCCAATAACCGATGCAATTAAGGAAAGAATTTCGTGTACAAGCGGTGCTTCACGCAGCGGAAGCGTGGATACTGCCGGTTCCACGGAAATTTGAAATTCTTCGAAAAGACGGCGCAACCGCAGATGTTCAGATGCCGAGCGCGTAATCACTGCCATTTCCCCGTAACCGATTCCCTGCTCAAGATGCAACCGCTTGAATTCATTCGCGATAAAAGCAATCTGCGCACGCTCATTGACGAAAGTCCGTGCCAACACATTAGAATCGTTTTGTTCCGGATCGGCATCTTTCCGAAGTCTGCACACAACATTGCGATGCGAACCGCCGCCGGCTGTGTGGATTGCCTGCTGAATTTGAGCTGCAATAAGCGCAATATCACCGCAAGTCCGGTAGCTTATCTGCAAATTCAAGCGCACTGCGCCAAGACCTTTCGCTGCGCGTGAGCGAGTCAGCAGCATCGGCAGATACGCCACACCGCCGCGGTATCCTTCCACAGCCGAGTCTGGATCACCAAAAGTAACAATCTTTGCCCCGCTCGCTTGGAGCTGACGCAGTAACTCCAGTAATGATAACGGCGCATTTTGCACATCATCGACGAGTATTAAATCCCACCGCGGAATCTGCAATGAATTCAAAAAGTGCGAATCTTTTTCCTGATCCGCACGCCAAAGCTGAATATCGCGTGCAGCAAGTGCAGCGAGCCGTGCATGATCCACCTGATCTGCATGCGCATGTTCAATACCAGCGGAAGAAGCAAGCATCTTCTCATAAGTTTCCATTAGCTGTGCACCCAGCTCCCAAACAGGGATTCGGTGCTGCCGCGAAAGAGCCGTCAAATCTGCTGGTGAAAGCTGCAGCTCTGCCGCGCGAGTAATCAAATCACGAAAATCTGCACGAAACGCAGGAAGATTAACCGTTTCCGGTGAAAGATTTGGAATCTGCGCAAGCGACAAATCAAGTTTCGAAGGTAAATTACTAAGCGCAATCTCAAAAGCTTCTTTCAAAATCGCATCCTGATCCGGACCGGTGATTAATTCCGGAGGACGCCGGCCAGAGAGCTGTGCATACCGCGCCACAATTTCGAAAGCAAATGCACTGATTGAACGCACTTGAACTCCCTTATTTAAACCGCCCAGCTCAAGCGAAAGCTGATTCCGTGTCGCGGAAGCGCTGCGCCGACTCGTAGTGAGCACGGCGATTTGTGCAGCAGGATTGAGTGAAAGTGCATTTTTCACTATTGCACGCAGCGTAAAACTTTTACCTGTACCGGGAGCGCCGAACACACTTATTGCGTCGTGCTGAGCTAATGCTCTGAGCACAGAATTCTGCGATTCATCAAGAGGAAACTCTGCCATCTAATCCCTTTCGCATACACCGGACATCACCAGCGATACTTAATAAATATCACCCGAACACGTAAAAATAATCCCATGCAATGCAGAAAGGAAAGAAGTAATCCGTGTTTCTTTTCTTCAACTATAAAACATCCCTTCCCGAAAATTTTCCTGCTTTTTCAATTTCGGCAGCAAAACCGCAGGTAAAATACACAAAATCACTTCCGAAAAACACAAGTGACTCTTGATAAAAGTAAATTCTGCGCATTTATTCATTATCCGCCGGACTCACAAATTTCATTCACCTAGAAGCGATATCTGACGCAAAAAGAATCTATCGCATTGCTACCAGGTATAATAGCAGCGAATGATTAATAACCCCGCACGTTTCAGCACAGATGAGAAGCATCTGCAGAAAACACATCTGGAAAGAAAGGGAACGTGCTTGGAGTACTCACCGCGCTTCTGTCTGTTCTCACAGCAAGTACAAAAGACGATTGCGCGAAGTGAGAGGAGAATAATGGAACTAACTATTGGAATTCGCGACGGCGCGGCGCCGCTGACAATTGAAGTAGACATCACCAAGGAAGCGCTGAAATCACAAATCGTTGCTGCGCTCACATCAGGCACCGTACTTGAGCTTACTGGATCCGATGGTGCTTCAATAATAATTCCAGCCCGATCGCTGGGATATATCCGCCTAACACAAGAAGAACAACGCCGCGTAGGCTTTGGATTCATCTAAAATCATCCAGAATTTTCGGAAGACAAAAAGCGATTTTCTTTTCCGGAAGCACAAATTCCGTAAACTCTAAACCGCCCGAAAATTTTAACCTGCGTGTTTCGGATACCGTCGGATTCATTAATCACGGCAGTATCCGAAATTCTGCGGATTATCCGCATTAACGATACTTTTCCGCATACCACCAGTATCGCTGCTATTGGAAAATCGAAGCGATTAACTTTCCCAGGAGAAGTTTCCCGACTCCTGCCAGAATCACATCTGCCGCGTTGAAAATAAAGAAAATTAAAAAGAGAGACTAATGACAAACATATCTGGAATTGTAAATTCCGCCCAGGCTGAGGCACCGAAAACAAAACATCCGAAAACCGATGCTGCCAGCTCTGTTAACGAACCGAATCTGATGGAAAAAAGCTTTTCCGAATTTGGTCTCTCCGCAGAAATCGTGAATGCACTTACCGAAAAAGGAATCACGCACCCTTTCCCAATCCAAGCTCTGACTTTGCCGATTGCGCTGAAACATTCCGACATTATCGGTCAGGCAAAAACAGGCACCGGCAAAACTCTCGGTTTCGGTCTGCCGATGCTCGAAAATATTATTGGTCCGCAAGATGCTGAATACGCTGAACTGGAAAACCCGGGCGCACCGCAAGGACTTATTATTCTGCCAACCCGCGAACTTGCAAAACAGGTAGCGGGAGATTTACGGGATGCAGCAAAATATCTTTCAATACGTATCGCGGAAGTTTATGGCGGTGTCGCTTACGAACCGCAGCGGGAGGAACTTCAGCGCGGCGCAGAAATCGTCGTTGGTACGCCGGGCCGAATCATTGATTTAAAAAACATCATGTACTGAATCTTTCAAGTATCAAAATAGTGGTGCTCGATGAAGCCGATGAGATGCTTGATCTTGGTTTTCTCGAAGATGTAGAAACAATCCTGGCCGCAACTCCAGCTAATCGGCATACAATGCTTTTTCTGCCACCATACCGGGAGCTGTAATTGCGATGGCACGCCGGTACATGAACCATCCCACTCATATTCGCGCACAAGAACCGAACGATTCTTCCTCCACTGTAAAAACAGTCAAGCAGGTTGTTTATCGATGCCATGAAATGAATAAAGCAGAGGTGATTTCACGGATTCTGCAAGCGCGTAATCGCGGTCTTGCAATCATCTTCACCAAGACGAAACGCCAGGCCGGTCAGCTTGCAGATGAGTTAGCAACCCGCGGATTTGCGGCAGGAGCACTTCATGGAAACCTCGGTCAAGGTGCGCGCGAACGTGCATTAAGAGCATTCCGCAAAAGCAAAATTGATGTGCTTGTCGCAACGGATGTAGCCGCCCGCGGCATTGATGTAGACAATGTGACACACGTTATAAACTATCAATGTCCGGAAGACGAAAAAATCTATTTGCACCGTATTGGCCGCACCGGACGTGCCGGAAATAAGGGGACTGCAGTAACTTTCGTTGATTGGGAGGATACCCCGCGATGGCTGATGATAAATAAAGCTTTGAATCTCAGTTTCCCCGCTCCCGAGGAAACGTATCATACGTCGGAACATCTCTACACAGATCTCGATATTCCAAGCGGTACAACAGGGAAACTTCCCCGAGATAAACAAGTACGCGCCGGTCTTGCTGCAGAAAAAGTTGAAGATCTCGGCGAGACAGGACGCCGGACCCGCAATCGGCACCATGATCGAACCGATTCCGGACGCCGCAGCCGAAAACGAATCCGGAAGCATTTATCTTCCAACGACGGCAATTTTACAGCTGCCGGAACTGAACATAATACCGAAAATAATCACAACCGCAGCAAAGACGAAAATCGGCAGCGCAAACCGCGCACTCGCCGTCGAATAAAAAAGGATTAGTCCGAAACTGCGAAAATCTGCAAATCAGGCTTTCGCCGCAAAATTTTATTTAACCGGTAAATATTTTATTTAACCGGTTAAATAAAATAGGAAAAATCAGAGGAAGTTCTTCATAACTCCCAGTACGCCTTCAATCATCAGCTGTACTGCAATCGCTGCGAGGAGCATTCCGGAAAGTTTGGTCAACAGCATTAATCCAGAATCTCCAAGCACTTTCATAATTGGAGTGGCGAAGAACATTGACGCCCATGAAATCGTGAGCACCGCAATCAGCCCAAGAGTTACTGTAAGCAGTTCACCGATGGATCCTTGCGATCTTTCAACAAGCAGCATAAACGCAACAATGCCGCCTGGTCCGGCAATTAATGGGGTGCCAAGCGGAACTACAGCCGCGTTGATTGCTCCGGTTTCATCACCAGGATTTGATTCTTCGCCAGTAAGCAGCTGCAAAGAAATAATTAAAAGCAGCAAACCGCCTGAAATCTGCAGTGCTTGTGTGCTGATTCCCATTGCGTTAAACATTTGGGCGCCGAAAAAACCAAAAATCAGCAGTATTGTCAGTGCAATCAGGTTTGAGAGTAACGCGGTCCGACGGCGCTGCTTTTCCGAGGTTCTCGCGGTAAGCGCCATAAAAATTGGTAAATTTCCGGGCGGATCTACGATAACTACTAATGTTGTCAACGCCGATCCAAAAAGCGCCAAATCAAATCCCATGCATTTTCCCTTCAATTACCGGCAGGAATGTTCCTGCAATCAGCTTTCGATATACACTCTCCGCTGTGGTGTTTTCACCAATTAAATTCGGTTTCCCTTTGCCGTGATAGTCACTTGACCCGAATTGTTCCAGATTTAGTTCTGCTGCCAGCGAGACCAATTTTTCGCGTTCATTTTCCGGATTGTCCCGATGTTTAATCTCAATACCGAAAAGCCCTGCTTCCGCACTTTGGCGAATTCCGTCGTCACTTAAAATTTTTCCGCGGGATTTTGCTTTCGGATGGGCAATCACAGTTTTCCCGCCGGCGTCTGCAACCCAAGAAATCATATCAAGCAGATTCGGAGATTCGTTGCGCACATAGTATTTTGATCCAGGTGTAATAATTTGCGCAAACGCTGCAGAACGGTTTTTGCCGCTCCGATCCGCACCAGCTCATCGGCAATATGCGGGCGGCCAAGCGTACCGTTTGCTCCGGCATTTTCCATAATTCGTTCCAAATTTATCGGATAATCTTGCGCGACACGCAATGCCATTTCTTTTACCCGTTCATTGCGGCCATGCCGCATTCGAAAGAAATGTTCCAGCAGTTTCGGATGTTCAGGATTGAATAAGTAGGCTAATAAATGCACAATCACTCCGCAGTAGGAAGTGGTTGTCTCCATTCCCCGCACAAGCGCAATCCGAGCTGAAACAGCCGCACTGGCGGCTTCCTCCCAGCCGCCGATAGTATCGTGATCAGTGATTGCAACTGCGTCAAGACCTGCAGCTTTCGCTTTTTGTACAAGCTGCGCCGGAGAGTCTGTCCCGTCGGAAACAAGCGAATGCGTGTGCAAATCAATTCGCATCTCAACTCTCCCCGCAGCTCAATCAGAATGCATACTTATACAACATAAAGCTTATAAAATTTATTATTAATAATATTTCGTTAAATACAGTTTTAATTATCACTCGCAGACTCGTGTTTTTGAAAGTTGAAGAATGTGGCATAGCTTTACTTCTTTCCAGTACTTTCCTGAGCGGACTTTCGTTCGGATATTCATCACCGTTGCGTCTTCCAAATTTATTCCGCCGCTGCACGTTTGTTCTACCATTGAACGAAATTTCATCAGCACAAATTAATTGCAAACCCAAGCGCAGCACGATTTTTTTGAAATCGACGGCTGATTTTCATCAGATACTGCAAAATTTCTACACCGTACAGTTTATGCTGGGGAAATTCCGCAAATCGGATGATTCAAGGCCGCATTATTCAATAACTTCGGAAAATACATTTTCCGGCAACAACCAACAGCCAGCAGTCAACAGCCAACATTGACGTAATTAAAGCGCATTGATTCGAGTAACACGCTTTAATTCACGCTTTAATTTGCTCCTGCTAAGAGCAAAACGGCACGTTATCAAAACAGAAAGCATGGAATAATGGGTTGCATGAGTGAGTTAAAAAATAATGCCGAAAAAAATAGTGAATTTGAAATCGCAAAAGAAATCGAAAATCGCGCACACAATCGAACCAAACGACCAGGCGCTGCCGCTTTCCGGAAGTTCATCGGTGAAGATTGGGGTCCGCGCCCGGCTGGTCCGGCGCGTAGCGCAGCCGCTGACTATCTGCCTGCACGCCATGCGAAACTTGGCAAACAGTTTCTTGGCGAGCGGCTGGTTTTCCCGGCTGGAGATTTACAGGTGCGCTCGAACGATACCGACTACCGTTTCCGTGCACACTCGGCATTTTCTCACCTTACCGGACTCGGTCAGGAAGATGAACCGGGTGCGGTGCTCGTGCTTGAACCAATTTTCGATGCGGACGGAGAAAATGCTACCCCCACCCACGAAGCTACACTTTATTTTCACCCCCGCGCTTCGCGTACTGCCGAAGAATTCTGGGCTGACTCGCGTCACGGTGAATTCTGGGTTGGAGCACGTCTTTCTGCCTCCGAAATGAGCACACTTACCGGGATAAAGACGGCACACATTGATGGGCTGCGCGATGCGCTGGCAAAGGATCTCGGTGCTGGTCAAACCCAGTTGCGGATGATTACAAATGTCGATGCGAAAATTGACGCGTTAGTACAGGAATTGCGCCAGCAAAATGCGATTGCCGAGAGAAGCGCAGCAGCCGATTTCGAACTTGCCGAAGCCGCTTCTGAACTTCGGCTGATTAAAGACGAATACGAAATTTCAGAAATGCAGAAAGCGGTAGCCGCCACCCATGCGGGCTTTACTGAAATTCTGCGCAGTCTTCCGCGTGCAGTTGGGCATTGGCGGGGTGAACGGGTAGTTGAAGGCGCTTTCGGAGCGAAAGCTCGTGAAGAAGGTAACGGCTTGGGTTACGACACCATTGCCGCTTCCGGAAATCATGCAAACACATTGCACTGGATTGCTAACGACGGCCCAGTTCGTGAAGGTGATTTAATCCTTGTAGATGCCGGTGTGGAGGTGGATTCACTTTATACTGCAGACATCACCCGCACACTTCCGGTAAACGGAAAATTTAACGACACACAGCGTGAAGTTTATGAAGCAGTGCTTGCAGCGTGTGAAGCTGCTCTGCAAAAGGCAAATGAACCAGGCGTACGTTTCCGCGATGTTCATACTGCCGCGATGGAAGTTATTGCCAAATATCTTGAAGAATGGGGAGTACTTCCAGTATCTGCGGAAGAATCCCTCAATCCGGAAGGGCAGTATCATCGACGCTGGATGCCGCACGGCACCTCTCATCATCTTGGTCTTGACGTACACGATTGCGCTCAGGCAAAACGTGAACTCTATGATCTTGCCGAGCTGGAACCAGGAATGATTTTCACAATCGAACCCGGGATTTATTTCCGTGCAGATGATTTAAAGGTGCCTGAACGTTTCCGCGGTATCGGCGTGCGTATTGAAGATGACATCCTGATGACTCCAACTGGGGCAATCCGCCTTTCTGAAGATATTCCGCGTACCGTCGAAGCTGTAGAAGCATGGATTAAATCTGCCCAGGACGAAAGATAAAACAGGCGTCAGCAAAGCTAATCCAGTCTGAAACTGAATTGTAAAAATCAGCCGCCTAAATTCAACAAGGAGAAAATATGAGCGTAATCGCGAATCGGCGCGTGTTTATCGGTCGTCTCGCTGGTACTGACGTGTTCGATCCGATTGGGGATCGTGTCGGGTCAGTAAAAGATGTAGTCGCCGTATTTCGTTTAAAAGGTGCGCCGCTGGCAGTGGGGTTAGTGGTGGAAGTAGCTGGTAAACGCCGGGTCTTTCTCCCTCTCACCCGGGTGACGGCAATTGAGAATGGCCAAGTGATTACAAACGGAATCTTGAATATTCGCCGTTTTTCCCAGCGTCCTGCGGAAACGCTCGTGGTTTCGGAAATGTTTGACCGGGTGGTGAAATTCAAAGACGGATCAGGAACCGCGTTACTTGAAGATGTCGCTATGGAACAGACGAAAGGACGTGAATGGCGGCTTACGCAGCTTTACGTAAGAATGAACAAGGATTCCCAAGATGCGGGAAATACCCGAGTGGTCGAAATCAGTGAAGTGACCGGATTAAATACAAAGCTCGCAAATCAAGGGGCGAGTTCGATTCTCGCTCAGCTTGAAGGAATGAAAGCGCCCGATGTTGCAGATTTACTCCGAGATTTGCCGGATGAACGAATCCTTTCCGTCGCAAATGCTCTCGGCGATGAACGCCTTGCAGACATTATCGAAGAACTCGGCGAAGAAGACCGGGTAACAATTATGGGCGGCTTGGACGTTGAACGCGCAGCAGATGTGCTTGACGTGATGCAGCCTGATGACGCAGCGGATTTGATTTCGACACTGCCGAAGACACAGGCAGAAATACTTCTGAGCCGGATGGAACCGGATGAAGCGAATGATGTGCGGCGTTTGATGTCTTATGAAGGCCGCTCCGCCGGCGGTTTAATGACGACGGAACCGATTGTCCTTCCGCCTGACGCCACTGTCGCTACGGCGCTTGCACACGCGCGCCGAATTGATATTCCGCCGGCGCTGGCAACAATGATTTTTGTCTGCCGGCCGCCGCTTGAGACTCCAACGGGACGCTTTCTCGGTGTTGTTCATCTGCAGCGTGCACTTCGTGAACCTCCGGCGACACTGCTCGGTTCACTTATTGATTCCGATTTGGAACCTTTCACCCCGGATGTCGAGATTGGAACGATTACCCGCGTATTTGCAACCTACAATATCACCGCAATGCCTGTGGTGGATGAAAAATTATTGGTTGGCGCTGTGTCTGTAGACGATGTACTTGATCATCTCTTGCCGAAACATTGGCGTGATTACGATGAGCTGATTTTAGATCAGGCAATTAATGAAAGTTACGGAGCTGAAAGTGAAGAATGGGAAGAACAGCAAACCGAACTCAGCGCAGCAGATTATCAAGAAAAATTTGAGACATTCAACCCGGTATTGCCGATGAAACTACGTATTCGGAAAATACTGATTGGGAAAGTAACCAAAGCTGAAATGAGGAGGTAGGCAAATGCCAGAGTCTTTCGATAAACCGCTTGATAAGAGCGCCCGGAAAATGCGGAAATCCCGCTTCGATTCTGAAGTCTCTGGAATCGCAGCTGAGCGGATTGCCAGATTTACCGGCACCCCCAGTTCTTGATTTATTTGACTGTTTTCGTGGTGATTTGGATTGCGTGGAATACGCTTGCACCGGAATATTTACAGTTCGATTCAGCAGCTCTCGGCTTTACTGCGCTCACCTTAATGTTATCTTTACAGGCTTCTTATTCTGCTCCGCTGATTTTGCTTGCGCAAAACCGGCAAGATGATCGCGATCGGGTAACGGCACAGCGCGATCGGCTTCTTGCTGCGCAGAATCTTGCGGATACCGAATATTTGACACGCGAAATTGCTGCGCTTCGTCTTGGACTCGGTGAGGTTGCAACACGTGATTTCATTCGGTCGGAGCTGCGCGATGTCCTCGAAAGGTTTGAAGAAACAAAAGAGGAGCTTACAAAACGCGATATTGCGATTAAGGAACTTACGGCTCGGATTGCACAGCTTGAGAAAAGTAATGCGCAAATTAACAGTAAAAACAGTGAAAACAGCGAAAATATCGGCAGTGAAAATTTCCGCACCGCGAACAATCCGCACAGTGATTTTCAGTAATATTATTCAGTAATATTCGCCATAACATTCCGAAAAATCAGCTAAGTCTTTGTTTCCTCATGGAGGAACTAACAAAATATAGGTTAAGATTAAAATCATGAGTTTACCTACCACAGCAGAACTGACAGCGAAATTAGCAGAAGTACTTGATCCGGAGATTCGCCGCCCGATCACCGAACTCGGGATGGTTGAAAGCGTTGAAATTACCGAAGCAGGCAAAGCGGCGGTAGCAATTAATTTAACGACGGCAGGCTGCCCGCTGCGCGATTCGATTACCGCTGATATCGAACAGGTTCTTTTGCAGGTGGAAGGTGTTTCCGCAGTCGAAGTAAAAGTTGGCGTGATGAATGAGGAACAGCGGATAAAGTTGAAGCAGACCTTGCGCGGCGGAGTTCCTGAGCGGGAGATTCCTTTCGCAAAGCCGAATAGTCTCACTCGGGTCTATGCAATTTCTTCGGGCAAAGGCGGAGTCGGAAAGTCTTCCATGACCGTAAATCTTGCTGCTGCAATGGCGAAAGACGGTCTAAAAGTAGGTGTGGTCGATGCAGATATTTACGGCTTTTCAATTCCGCAAATGATGGGAGTAACAACTCCGCCGCAAATTTTGGATAATATGATTATTCCGCCGGTGGCGCATGGTGTGAAAGTCATTTCCATCGGGATGTTTTTGGAAGAGAATACGCCGGTGGTTTGGCGCGGTCCAATGCTGCATCGTGCACTCGAACAATTTTTCGCAGATGTTTTCTGGGGCGATATTGATGTGCTTTTAATTGATCTTCCACCAGGAACTGGGGATATTGCGATTTCTGTTGCACAGCTGATTCCAAATGCGGAAATTATTGTTGTTACTACACCGCAGTCTGCTGCCGCTGAAGTTGCCGAACGCGCAGGGATGATGGCGAAGCAAACAGAACAAAAAGTGGTTGGCGTAATCGAAAATATGAGTTATCTTCTTGCTCCTGACGGCACAAGAATGGAGATTTTTGGAAATGGCGGCGGCGAAACTCTTGCTGCTCAGCTTTCAGATTTACTCGAATCTGAGGTTCCGCTGCTGGCAAAAGTACCGCTTGAACAGCCATTGCGCGAAGGCGGAGATGCTGGGGTTCCTTTTGCGGTCAGTTCGGGTTCGTCTGAAGCACAGGAAGCAATTCGTGCAGTTGCAAAGAAACTTGCAAACCGGGCACGCGGTCTTTCCGGACGCGCACTTTCTGTTTCACCAGTCTAAAACTGCCGATATCAGCTAAAGTTATTAGTGCCGCTGGTTACTGTTGCCGATTTTTGTTTTCAGATTTCGGTTTTCACAGCACTGGCCTGCACAGCACTCAGGTTTTGATTTCTGAGATATTTTTATTGTAATCATCACTTGTGTGCCGTGAACTGTGCAATCAGCGATTGATACGCACACGAAAACACTGCACACATCACATATAAAGGGAAAACATGACCGCGAATAAAGCAGCCTCCTGGTCCTATTGCGAACAGGTAATCAACGAGACTTCATTACTTATTGCAAAAGCAAGATTTGAGGCTGAAGAGCTTGGAATTACTCCGGTTACTGCTGCTGCCGGGAATTTCCTGACCAGTTTGGCAAGCCTGCCGCAGGTGAAATCAATCGCTGAAGTCGGCACCGGCACAGGTGTTTCCGCACTTTATATGTTTGAATCAAAACGCGATGTGGTAATCACTTCAATCGATATTGAATCGGAGGCGCAAAATTATGCTCGCGAATTTTTCACTAATGCCGGGCTGCGCCCCTCACGTTACCGGTTAATAAACGGCCGTTCTGTTGACTTGCTGCCGCGGCTAGCAAAAGATTCTTATGATTTGGTTCTTCTCGACGGCGATCCGCTTGAAGCCGCAGGAGATGCAATGGAAGCTGTGCGGATGCTCCGCCAAGGCGGGATGCTTGTAATTTTGCATGCATTGCGCAACGATCTTGTAGCGGATCCGGCAAAGCGTGACGAAGCGACCGTCGCACTGCGAAATCTGGGGCTGGATTTGATTTCATCTGAAGATGTGACTGCGACGCTGCTTCCGCTCAGTGATGGAATTATTTTCGCAGTGAAGAAGTAAGCACTATTAATTTCCTGCGGTAACTTCACTTAAATCCGTATCTGTAACGAAAGCTGGGATATTTTATCGTGATTGCTTAATTTTCCCAGCTTTCGCAGTGCGATTGGTTTTCTCTCTGAATTATTGAACTGTATATACTGGCATTTTACTTGTTATTTAACTTCTTTTAAATGGTCGGTTACTACTTTTGCCAGCTCGTTTAATTCAGCGTCTTTGAATAGGAGCACCATCCGTCCGCCGCCTTCAAGCGGGATTTTCACCGTGACTCCGTGATTATCGCGCTCTGCTTCGAGCGGACCATCGCCGGTGCGTGGTTTCATTGCTGCCATTTTGAACTCCTTCGCTCAACGAACATTTTGCACGAAATATAATCATGTAACTGTCCGCCACAATTTCACCTGCAAAGACTGCCAGCCTGCGCGCCGCATTGCGGCAAGCTGCAATATAGTTTCATTCTACGCAAAGTTTGCCAGCAAGTCAGGTAAATTGCTTTTTCTTACAAATTTCTTTGGATGTGATCCGCATTATTGTTTTCAGCATTACAAGGAAGTATTGTGTATTCTCTGTATTTTATTTTTCTGCAAGCAAACGTTTTAATCCAGCAGATACTGCTGCAACAGCTTCTTCTGCTGTGTCTACAACTTTGATCAGTTCAAGATTATCCGAGGTAATCATTCTTTCACGCACAAGCGTATCTTGAATCCAGTCTACGAGTCCGCCCCAAAATTCTTTGCCGACCAACACAATTGGAAAGCTGGAAATCTTGTTTGTTTGCACCAACGTCACAGCTTCAAACAGCTCGTCGAGTGTGCCGAATCCGCCTGGAAGTACTACGAATCCGAGTGCGTATTTTACAAACATCAGTTTGCGTACAAAAAAGTAGCGAAAGTTAATACCGAGATTTACGTATTCGTTGATTCCCTGTTCAAACGGTAATTCAATCCCGAGTCCAACGGATGTTCCCCGGCTTCGGCAGCGCCTTTGTTTGCCGCTTCCATGATTCCGTGCCCGCCGCCGGTAATTACTGCAAAGTCTCGATTCACCAGCTCACCGGCAATTTTGGCTGCAAGTTCGTAATATTTCTCCCCGGCTTGGTACGTGCCGATCCGAACATTGAAATTGCTGGTCCCACATCATGCATCGCGTCGAAACCTTCAAATATTTCAGATTGGATTCGCATAATCCGCCAGCTATCGGAAATTCGATCTTTTTCGATTGTTTCCGTTTAAGTTTCGGACTCAGCAGCGCCGCATCAAAAGTCTCTTCAGGAATCTGTGTTCCGCGCAGAATTAGCGGCCCGGTTTGATATTTTTCGCGATTATTTTTCATGCTTCTAAAAATAGCGCACAGAGTTTACCAATAGTTTAATAAACATGTTTTCGCTGAATTTTTGCGCTGCAAGCGCACTGCCGTTAATGAATGATCCTGCGGAAATGTTACATACTGCAGAAATTATGATGAAGTTGTTATCTAATATAGCTGTCACCAATTTCCGGAAAGGCAGTTTCTTATGTTCAGGCAGACGGGAGATTCAGGAATATATAAAATATTCTGTGGAAATACAAGTACTTTTATGATTTATATAGTGAAGAATTAGATTGTTGCAGATTCTTAATATTCACTATCTTGCAGTAAAACCGGAATTATCATAATTTTTCCCCGGCGGCGGGCATTTTCCGCCGTTTACGTTAAATAACATAGATTTTACCTCCAACATGGCAATGATCTTTTCCGCATTATCAGACATCATCTTATTCAAAACAGAAATCACACGGATAAAAAGCAATAGGTTATGTCTAGACATTGCGGTAATTCGAATCTGATTCTTCATATTTTCAATATTGCTTACACTGCCGAAATAAAAAATTTCGGCTGCAGTGGGGATAACTTCAAGAAATTTGCGGAAACTACGAGTAAAATAAACGCATGACAATTAATACTCCGAAAGAAGCTGCCATCACAGCAGCAAAAGTAATTAGCGAAAAACTGGTATCGCAAGTTTTGACCTTGCACTGACGCTTGGTTCCGGCTGGGGCGAAGCTGCACAGCTCATTGGGGAGCAGGTTGCAGAAATCCCAGCTGAAGAAATCCCCGGATTTTCAGCATCAGCAGTAGCAGGGCATGGCGGAAAAATCACAGCTATCAAGCTGCCGAACGAAAAATATGCACTTGTTTTAGGCGCGCGGACCCACTACTACGAAGGCAAAGGCGTGAGAGCCGTCGCTCATGGTGTACGCACTGCAGCAGCGGCTGGAGCAAAGATTTGCATTCTCACTAATGGCTGCGGTTCTACAGTTACCGAATGGAATCCTGGCTCACCAGTGCTAATTAAAGACCATATTAACCTCACTGCGGCCTCTCCAATCGAGGGAGCAAACTTTGTTGACCTCACTGATCTTTACTCCTCCCGCCTGCGCACGCTCGCCCGCGAAGTAGATTCTGCACTCCCAGAAGGTGTGTATGCGCAATTCCCGGTCCGCATTACGAAACACCGGCAGAAGTAAAAATGGCACGTTTAATTGGCGCAGATCTCGTTGGAATGTCGACCGCACTTGAAGCTATTGCAGCACGCGAAGCTGGAATGGAAATTCTTGGAATTTCTCTGGTTACGAACCATGCAGCAGGATTCGCACCGGGAAATCTGAATCACCAGGAAGTGCTTGCCGCAGGAAAAGCTGCCGGTCCGCGAATTTCAAAGCTGCTTGCAGAAATTGTTTCCCATATTTTCAACACCGAAATTTTCAAAGACGAAAAGTAAACAAAACTCAAAAGAAAGTTCAGGATTAAACGCAATGAGTATCGATTTTCAGACCGTAGCAGAATGGATAAAACACGATCCGGAAGCAGCAGCCCGTGAGGAACTTTCAGCGGTACTTGCCGCAGCCAAAAACGGCGATACTGCTGCCCAAGCTGACATCGCCGACCGCTTCCAAGGCACACTGCAATTTGGCACTGCCGGACTGCGCGGAAAAATGGGAGCAGGTCCGTTCCGGATGAATCGTGCCGTCGTCCGCCGAGCTGCCGCTGGGCTAACTGCATGGTTGGCAGAAAAAGTCGGCAAAGACGCCGTGGTGGTTATCGGGTACGACGGACGCCACAATTCAGCAGACTTCGCGCAAGACACTGCTGCAATCGTTACAGCTGCAGGGATGAAAGCACTCCTCATGCCGCGCCTGCTCCCCACGCCGATGCTCGCATTTGCCGTACGCCACTTAAATGCGGATGCCGGAGTTATGGTCACAGCATCACATAATCCGCCGCAAGACAACGGATATAAAGTTTACCTTGGCGGACGGGCAATAGATGAAAATGGGCGCGGAGCACAGATTGTGCCGCCAGTTGACACGGAAATTGCAGCAAAAATTAGTGCCTTCGCCCCAGCAGATGAAATTCCGCTGGCAGAAGATGGCTGGGAAACCGTGCCCGAATCGGTGATGGAAGCATACAATACCGCTGCTGTGAGCACAATTGATCCGCACAGTCCGCGTAACTTAAAGATTGTTTACACCGCAATGCATGGTGTCGGGTTTGAAACTATGAGTAAAGTGTTCGCAGCTGCTGGTTTCGATGACGTAACTGGCGTTCCGGAACAGATTCATCCTAATCCAGATTTCCCAACCGTGTCTTTCCCAAATCCGGAAGAAGCCGGCGCTTTAGATTTAGCAATCGCACTTGCAACAGAAACAAATGCCGATATTGTGATTGCTTCCGATCCTGATGCTGATCGGTGCTCTGCCGCCGTGCCGGCAGGCGACGGCACCTGGCGGCAGCTTTCCGGGGATGAAATTGGTGCAATTCTCGGTGAAGCGGTAGCTTCCGCAGCCGGAGAAACCGAAAACACCGACGGTACTCTTGCGTCTTCCATTGTCTCTTCCCGTTTGCTTGCGCAGATTGCAAAACATCACGGCTTACACTATGAAGCTACCCTTACCGGGTTTAAATGGATTTCCCGTGCTGAACGCATCATCTTTGGATATGAAGAAGCAATCGGCTTTTGTGTAAATCCAACTGCAGTAAAAGATAAGGACGGAATTTCTGCTGCGCTGCTTCTGGTGACGATTGCCGCCCGATTAAAATCCGCAGGTAAAACACTGCTGGATGAACTTGACCGTCTGGCAGTGCGGCACGGAGTTTATCTTTCAGCTCCAGTGACCGTGCGTGTCGAAGATCTTGCGATTATTCCGGCAACAATGGCAAAAATCCGCAGCAATCCGCCGCAGACTCTTGCCGGTGCTCCGGTTACCTCGATTGCAGATCTTTCCAAAGGCACAGATACGCTTCCGCCGACTGACGCAGTGATGATTCACAATCAGGCAAATGACCGCGTAATCATTCGCCCATCTGGTACTGAACCAAAAGTGAAATGCTACCTTGAAGTAATCGTGCCGGTAGCGGCAGAGCTGCAGCTCGATCAGGCAAAAGCAGAAGCTGCAAAACGGATTGCACAATTCAAAGCAGATATAGACCAGGAGCTGAAGCTCTAACACAAGGCGAAGTCATATCGCAAACACAAATCGGCGGTTTGAATCGACTTTCGAATGAAAGCCTAGATTCAAACCGCCAATTTAACTTGCTGTGCTTATTTATTTATCCAACTGTCCGGTTCTTGCACGGCTGAGTTAAATTATGCAAGCGTATCAAGTACCTTCCGGGAGGAAGAAAGCCCAAGACGAGTTGCACCAGCATTAATCAGTTCTGCTGCAAACTTTCCGTCGCGAATCCCGCCGGATGCTTTCACCTCAAGTTCTTCACCGACGGTCTTTTTCATCAGCTCAACCGCATGTACTGAAGCGCCTCCGGCCGGATGGAAACCGGTTGAAGTCTTCACAAAGTCCGCATCAACTTCACGGGAAATCTCACAGACTTTCACGATTTCCTCATCAGTAAGGGCAGCTGATTCAATAATCACTTTCAATACTGCAAACGGAATTGCGTCGCGTACGGATGCAATATCCAGCGCAACACCGTCCCAATCATGCTCTTTCACCAATCCAATATTTACAACCATATCTACTTCGTCGGCACCCGATGCTACGGCAAGTGCTGCTTCTGCAGCTTTTACAGATGACGCTACAGCACCTGAGGGGAAACCGCACACCGCTGCAAGATGCAATTCCCCAAGATCAATATCTTCTGGAAGCGGAAGCATTGATGGTGAAATACAGACTGAATATGCTCCAATGGCTTTTGCTTCTTCAATCAGTGCCCGCACATCATCATAGGTTGCTTCTGGTTTGAGCAGAGTATGGTCAATAATTGCAGCAACTTCATCACGCACTGTCATAGTTTTTCTCCTTAAATGTTGCGAATTTTTGCATCTGCAAAACTAAAAGTTTAAAAATTTCTTGGCTCATCCAGGTGCGAACCACTTGTAATTCTGCCAGTTCTCACCTGAGTTTGCGAGTATTTCGCTATCATGCCGGTTTTTTCGCGAATCAGCATAATAGGGTGAACACTTCAGCCTCTTCAGCTGATTCGTTCCAGTACGACGGACTGCGGCAGCTGCGCACTTTCGCCGTATTCGATAGCGCCGTCGAGCGATTCAAACGCACGTGCAAAACGTGACTCGTCATCGGTATACAGCGTCATCAACTTCTGTCCTTTTTCTACGTAATCTCCCGGTTTTGCAAAAGTTCAATCCCTGCACCAAGCTGTACCGGTTCACCCTGCTTTGCTCTGCCTGCGCCAAGCCGCCACGAAGCCACACCCACGCCAAGCGCATCCATTTTTGAAATCACACCGCTTTCTGCAGCGAGAATATCCTGGCTGTGCTGTGCTTTCGGCATTTCAGCGTCCGGATCTCCGCCCTGCGCTGTAATCATTTCACGCCATTTGTCCATTGCCCGTCCGTCTTTCAGCGCTGTCTCCAGATCAGCGTCGGGTTTTCCTGCAGCGCGCACCATTTCCCGTGCAAGAGCCAGCGTCAGCTCAACCACATCTGCCGGTCCGCCGCCTGCGAGTACTTCAACCGATTCTTCAACTTCGAGTGCATTGCCGATTTTCAACCCGAGCGGTGTAGACATATCAGTGAGAAGTGCAACTGTGTCCACACCCGCGTCCGTACCTAAATCAACCATTGTGCGGGCAAGTTCCCGTGCCATTGGCTGTTCTTTCATAAATGCTCCGGATCCGACCTTCACATCAAGTACGAGAGAGTCTGTACCTTCAGCAATCTTCTTCGACATAATTGAAGAAGCAATCAACGGAATACAATCAACTGTTGAAGTTACGTCACGCAGTGCATAAAGTTTCTTATCTGCGGGAGCAAGCCCGCTGCCCGCGGCGCAAATTACCGCTCCTGGGCCGGTTAAACCAAGCTGGCGCATTATTTCTTCATTTGAAAGATTTGCCCGCCACCCTTTAATTGCTTCAAGCTTATCAAGCGTACCGCCAGTGTGCCCAAGCCCGCGTCCGGAAAGCTGCGGAACAGCAATCCCATAAACAGCAACGAGCGGTGCAAGCGGAAGCGTAATCTTATCACCTACGCCGCCAGTCGAATGCTTATCGGCAGTTTTTCTCCCGAGACGGGAAAAGTCCATTCTTTCGCCGCTTGCAATCATTGCGGCTGTCCACTGTGCGATTTCTTCACGGTTCATTCCGCGAATAAAGATTGCCATCGCAAGCGCTGCCATCTGATCATCGGCAACTACCCCGCGCGTATAAGCGTCGATTGTCCAGTTAATTTGCGCAAGCGATAGCACTCCGCCGTCGCGCTTAGTGCGAATCACATCAACAACATCAAATTTCTCTGCCATTATTTTCATCCTTGTCTTGTAAAAATCTGTTCGTTCTGCGCTGACTATCTTCTGCCGATATTTACACTTCCAAAATCTAGTTTGCAGACATTTCCCGCACTGGAGAAACCTTACTTAAATCGTCTGGACCGAATGCTCCCGGAAGTAAATCGTCAATCGTCACTTCCCCATTCGGCATTGCCACAAGGCAGGATCCGCTGCCATGTTCATAAATTAACTGTCTGCACCTGCCGCATGGCGTAATCAGTTCGCCAAGCTGATTTACACACGCCACTGCTGCAAGCTTCCCGCCGCCTGCGAGTATTAGCGCTGAAATCATACCGCATTCGGCACATAGCCCGAGCCCTGTTGAAGCATTTTCAACATTGCAGCCAGTAAAAATTCTTCCGTCGGTAGTGATTCCTGCCGCTCCGACCGGGTAATGTGAATAAGGCGCATAGGCGCATTTCATCGCTTCATGCGCCTTTTGAAAAAGTTCTGCCCAATCAAAATCCATCAGTTTTATCCATTCATTTAAATCATCATTGATTTATGAGAGCTGAAAAATTGTGTTTCTTTTATTGAAACGCTAATTTTCAACACTAAAATTAGAGAAGTAAAAGTGTTTCGGCTAGCTGAATCCGTACGGCACAGCTAGCCGAAAATACTTCAGGACCAGAAATTGCGAAAATGCCCAACCTAAATTGCAGCAAATACTCCTGGATTCGCTTCCCTTTACTTCAAATACGGAATATTTTCCGCAGCCGGCGGACGTGACTTCCCAACAAATCCGGCGACAGCAATAATTGTGACAACATATGGAATCATATTCACTAATTGCGACGGAATCGCAGTAGTCAAATTCGGCACGAGCAAAGCAAGCGCTTTCGCAAATCCGAACATCAACGCTGCCCCAACTGCGCCGATCGGATGCCATTTTCCAAGAATCATTGCCGCAAGTGCAATATAACCATTTCCTGCAGCCATATTGTCAGTGAAAATTAATCCCGAGCCGATAGTGAAGAATGCTCCGCCCAATCCGGCAACTGCCGAACCGAGAATCGTATTCAGGAAGCGGGTCCGGTTCACATTAATCCCGACAGTATCTGCTGCACGCGGATGCTCACCGCAGGCACGCATCCGCAATCCCCACCGCGAGCGGTAAAGGAAGATGGTCAGCACAATCACGGTTATATACATGCTGTAAACCAAAATTGTTTGATTGAAAAGCGCCGGACCGATCACCGGAATCTGTGAAAGCCCCGGAATTGGCAGTGCTTGCAGCGAATACTTATTCGTATTGAAAAGAGCTGCATTATCACTCATCAAAGTGCCCGCAAAAAATGTGGTTAAACCGAGTGCAAGCACATTTAACACCACGCCGACAATAATTTGGTCCACACCGTAGACGACAGAGAAAAGTGCAAGCAATACGCCGAGCAAAGCCCCCATAATCGGAGCAAGAAGAAGACCCGCAAACGGATTCTGGAAGAAAGATGCAGCCATTGCTCCAGCAAATGCCCCCACAAGCAGCTGCCCTTCAATCGCAATATTCACAACTCCGACATGCTCACAGATTACACCGGAAAGCGCACCGAAAATTAATGGTGTCGAAATCGCAATTGTCGAAACCAGTGTCGAAGTAATAGTTACCGCACCAGCAGAACCTGCACCGGCGAAAATCATGAAACCAAGTACGGTCAGAAGAGCGACGATAATCGCTCCCGCAGTATCGAGACGTTTTTCGAGTTTCCCAAACTTTCCTTTTGAAACAGCCGAAAAATAGGCGTAAATAGTGATTAGTCCCGCCAATGCGAAGAATACCCAGAGCACCATACTCGCCGGAAGTGAAAAATCGGGAATCGTGATTTTCTGCTTTGCATCATTCAAGCGCAGCAGCGTATCTCCATTTGCTTTAATTGCAAAGAGCCCAAGGAGCAGCGTCGCAAAAGTGAAAGTAATCGGCAGCTTCCACGAGATCTTGCGCAAAGAAGCACTGGCAGCCGTCGTTTGTGCATTTACCTGTACTTGCATGTTCATGCTGCTTCTCCTTTCGTTGCGGCGGAGTTATCTGCCATCGTTGCTACATATTCGCGCAGTGACTTCCCATCTGGTTTCGGCAAACGTACGATGAAACGCACCAATGCCGGAGCAGCAATAAAGAGCACAATCAGCGATTGTAAAATCAGAATCATATCAATCGGCACGCCTTTGGTCTGCATCGCATAACCGCCTGCCTGGAATGCACCAAAAAGCAATCCGGAACAGAAAATTCCAATCGGTGTGTTTCTTCCAAGCAGCGCAACAGTAATTGCGTCAAAACCAATTGAACCTGCCACACCTGCCGTCACGTATCCGATTGTTCCCAAAGCTTGGTTTGCACCAGCTAATCCGAGAAATACGCCAGACCCGACCATCGTCAAAGTGGTTACACGCGCAATCGACATACCAGCAGTGTTAGCTGCATGCGGATTAGCACCGACGGCTTGCAGTTCAAATCCGAATGTTGAACGCTTCAAGATCCACCAGTAAGCAATCGTTGCCAGCACTGCAATCACAATTCCTAAATGCAGTTTGAATGGAGCTGGCAGTAAGAGCGGTAGCCTTGCTGTGGCTGCAGCTTCCGAAGTTTGCGGATTAATCGAACCAGCAGATTGCCAATACTTCAGCGAAAGCAAATAGGCGATTGCAAGGGAAGCAATCGAATTCAGCATAATCGTGATAATTACTTCGTTTGCACCGGTTTTCGCTTTCAGTACGCCGGCAATTCCGGCATATATTCCGCCGGCAATCATTGCAACTAGCAGGGCAACAATCAGGTGCAGCCCCATTGGGAGCGAAAGCTTCGTACCAACCCAAATTGCACCCAGCGCACCGAATATCAGCTGTCCGGTACCGCCGATATTAAACAGTCCGGCTTTGAAACCAAACCCAAGCCCCAATCCGGCAATAATCAGCGGGGCAGCATAAATTAATGTGTTGGTAATCGGCATAATCGAACGGGTAAAATTGCGTGCTTCCGGATCGAAAATTGCACCGCGGAACATTGCATAATACGCCTCACCAACATTCGCTCCCGCAATCACAATCAGAATTGCGCCAATAAGAAATGCAAAGAGCACTGCAAGAACTGCCACAATCCAGCCGGAACGCAACCCTGTGTGAATAAAACCTTTACACCAGGTACCTGCACCTGGTTTTAAGGAAGCAGCACGATTCTTTTCAGCCATTTCCACTCACTTCCCTTCTTCGCCAGTTATGCTCTTTGCAGGAACTTCTCCGCCTGCTGCCTGGGCGAAAGCTTCATCCTGCGGCACGCCTGCCATCATTAATCCAAGCACTTCGCGTGAAGTGTCTGCCGGTACAATGCCCATTACTGCACCGCGGTACATCACTGCAATCCGGTCAGCAAGCGCCACTACTTCATCTAATTCCGAAGACACCAGCAGCACTGGAGTCCCTGAATCACGCTCTTCAATAATCCGCTTATGAATAAACTCAATCGACCCGACATCTACGCCGCGGGTCGGCTGATTCACCACCAGCAACCGCAAATCCCGTCCAATTTCACGAGCCACAACTACTTTTTGCTGGTTTCCGCCGGAAAGCGTCGAAATCGGATCAGAAATCGAGGTGATCCGAATATCAAACTCTTCCACTTTTTCGTTCGCATTGCGCACCATCGCCCCGGAATTAAGCGAAAACGCCTTCGAAAAGGAGCTTTTCGATATTGGTCAAGAATTAGATTCTGTGCAATCGAAAAAGACGCTACTATGCCATCTTTTGAACGGTCTTCCGGTACATACCCAATCCCGTGTTCAAGATTTGCTTTCACGCTCTGGCTGGTGATATTTTTTCCGTCGAGCTTAATTGCGCCTGCAGCAACTGATTCAATTCCAATCACCGCCTGCGCAAGTTCGGTTTGCCCATTCCCTTGCACCCCGGCAATTGCGAGCACTTCCCCGCGGTTAATTGTAAATGAAACATTATTTACAGCGACGGCACCAGATTCATCCAGTACTGAAAGATTTTCCAATGCAAGCCCGATTTCTCCAAGCTGTGCCGGCTGCTTATCAACTTTCATCATCACTGGGCGGCCAACCATCTTTGTGGCAAGCTCGGATTCAGAAGCGGCTGGGCTTGCTTTCCCGACTACTTTTCCGCGGCGAATCACAGTGATTTCATCAGAAACTGCCCGCACTTCGCGCAGTTTGTGCGTAATGAATACAATTGAAGTTCCGGCAGCAGCAAGCTGCTTCATGATTCCCATTAGTTCATCAGTTTCTTGCGGGGTAAGCACAGCCGTCGGCTCATCGAGAATTAATACTTTCGCATCACGTGAAAGCGCTTTTACAATTTCGACGCGCTGCTGCGCACCCACAGGAAGATCTTCAATATACGCATCCGGATCAAGATTAAATCCGAAACGCTGCGAAACATCAATCACAGTTTGCCGGGCACGTTTGATATCAATCAAGCCGGATTTCTTCGTTGGCTCGTATCCAAGGGCAATCGATTCCGCAACGGTGAAAACTGGAATCAGCATGAAGTGCTGATGCACCATCCCGATTCCGGCTGCGACTGCATCTCCTGGACCTTTGAACTTTACAGCTTTTCCGTCGAGCAGGATTTCACCTTCGTCAGGGTCATATAAACCATAAAGCACATTCATCAAAGTAGATTTTCCGGCACCGTTTTCTCCCAGCAGCGCATGAATCTGTCCTTCTTCAACGATTAAATCAATATGGTCGTTTGCCACCAGGGGACCAAACCTCTTTGTTATCCCCTTGAGTTCAAGCTTCACACCATACCCCTTTCAAAAACAAATAAAATCAGAAAAGGCTATTCCTCTTATTTACGGTTATCGAATGCATAAATAAAAGTTGAGGTTCAGCTTTTCAAGAAAACTGAACCTCAACATATTATACATACTTTTACTAAGGTTTCCTATTTGAAATAACAACCAAAGTAAAATTTATCTCCGCGCCAGTTCACACAGCAAATTTGCTTTCAAAAAGCAATATTCTCTGCTGCTGCCGCGAGGAAGATGTACATTAGTTTGCGCTTGGGCTTTCGACCTTCAGCTTGCCAGATTTAATCTGTTCCGTAAGCTTTTCAAGATCTGCCTTCAATTCATCCGATACTTTGCTTTCGAAATCATGGAACGGAGCAATGCTTACACCGCCATTAGCAAGGGTGCCGACATATGGCTTTGCATCAAACTTGCCGTCAACACCGGCCTTTACAGTATCAAATACGGAAGCAGAAATTCCCTTCATTACTGAAGTAAGCGTGATGTCCTTGTAATCTGGGTTTGCTTCATACCAATCAGAATCCACCCCGATAATCATCACATTGCCGGCTGCCTTAGCCGCTGCGGCAGCGCCGAGACCAACCGGACCAGCCACTGGCATAATAATATCTGCACCCTGATCAATGAACTGCTGAGCCTGAGTCTTGCCGAGGGCCTGATCGTCAAAGGAGTTGGTGAACGCACCGGACTGAGCTTCTTTGTCCCAGCCGAGCAGTTTCACACTAGCGCCCTTAGCTTCGTTATATGCTTTCACACCATCAGCGAAACCGTCCATGAAGATGGTTACTGATGGAATTGGGTTTCCACCGAAAGTGGCGACGGTGCCGGTCTTGGTGGTAGCAGCTGCCGCATAACCTGCAAGGTAAGCAGCTTCATGAGTGTTAAACAGCAGCGCACGGCCATTTTCGACATTAACTGGCTTGCCGTTTGAATCGCTGAATCCGGAATCAATCAGTGCGAATGAAAGATCGGTATTATCCTGTGCTGCCTTGGTGGTAGCCGGAGCAAGCAGGAAGCCGACGCCAATCACAAGATTGCATCCGTCTTGAATCATTGATTCAACATTTGGCTGGAAATCAGCATCACCGTTAGATTCAGCCGTATTGTGTGCAACGCCAAGCTCTTTAATCGCCTTTTCAAGACCAATCTTTGCCGATTCATTAAAGGACTTATCATCCCAACCGCCTGCATCTGAAACGATACAAGCCTTGTACTCAGTTCCCTTGGATTCGGTTGAATCTTTCGAAGCACTCTTCGAATCGCCACCGCCGCAAGCGGTGAGTGCAAGCGTGGAAGCTGCCGCAATTGCGAGCAGCGAATTAAACTTCTTCACGTGTATTCTCCTGATTATTGTGGACTGCTCAAGCTGAGATATCAGCCGAAGCAAATGTCATTTACTAACATAACGCAAAGCGGCTCTAATGGCTACGCGATTTCAGATTTTGTTTTCACTTTCTGTTTTTATTTTCTTCTCCTGCTTGTTCCAATCCGTTTACTTCGGATTCACAGATAAAGAAAATCTAATCCAAGCAGTTTGCGCTACATCGCCTTGCCTTACGCGCTTCCCAATTCTGCATTCCGTTTTCACTGCGGCAGCTTTGCCGATGGCCGCTCCTTTTCCGCCGCCGCTGCTTTTCCCGAATGACTAGCTGTATCGCTAAAGATTTGTTCGCGTTCACGCTCAAGAGCCAAAGCGCCAACCGCAACTTCTTGGTTAACTTTCTCCATGAATCCAGCACGTAAATCTGGAAGCACCACTCCGCTGATTGGATCATGATCCCAGGTAAGGGTGCGTAAATCAGACTTTGTTACATAATTCGGCGCTTCTTTTGCATGCGGAAAATATGCTTCATTTAACACTAGTGCTTCCGGCGGATTTGCAATAAATGCGGCGGCATTTAGTGTAATTCGGGCAATCAAATTAACCCAGAGCAGAATTGTTACAATCGCGGCAAAAGGTGCCAGCAGCGGGTTATCGGCAACGGATGAAACAGCGGTTGTTCCAAGTGCACGGACAATTGTTGAAAGTATTCCGGCAAGCAGCGATCCGAGCCAAAGATCTGTGCGGGGAGCTTTGATTCCGGAAAGCACCGCAAAAATAAAAACAAACATCAGTGTATCGAGAAGCAAACCGCTTAGCAGCAAGATTGATGTTACTATCACCCCTGACCAGCGTCCAGGGAAATTTAAGAATTCAAAAATCGGCTCAGCAAAAAGGCTTGCACCGGCGGCGATTGCCGTCGAAAGCACGACGCTCACACCAAGAACGATAAATGCTAACAAATCCCGGAGTTTTTGTGAAGCGAAAGGAATCGGCAGCTGTGCAATACCGAATACTGTCCAGATTGCCATCCGCAGACCGGCCATTAAGGAAAGCGCCGACCAAAGCACTACAAGCAGCGAAATCAACGTGACGATATTGAATGGATTTTTGACTATCAGATCCGTAGGGTTAAGCAAACCGTCCGGATTTTCCGATGTCCGCATAATTCCCGGCAGCACATCATTAATTTGCAGAATTAATGACTCAAAAAGTTCGCTGTTCTTCCCGATGGCTGCCGAAAGGAAAGTAAACACAATCGTGAGTGCGCCGGCAATCGAAAAAGTGCCGAATAGGCGATACCGCCGGCAAGCAGATAACCGCGGGCAGTGTTATACCGGTTAACAGCACGCATTAGCCGTGTGCCATTCAAATAGGCGAGGAGTTTGAAAATTTTTGCAGTAAAGTATCTGCGTTTTGTGCTTTCTTCCGTTCATTTTCCCATGTCGCACTGCCGTCGAGTGCTCCATCAAGTTCTGTATTCACCTGTGCGAAAGTCATTTTTCGCTGGCGTTTTTGTGCTTTCCGTAAATCTTTCGGGCTTCGATCATGAGGATCTTTATCTGCCGCAAGTTTTTTGTTTCTTTTTCCGTATTTTCAGCCATTGTGTGTTTCCTTGCATCCGAGTTTCCGCTTGCAGTCTTCACTGTTCGATATTCTGCGAAAGCAGCTGCCGCAAATTCGTTACCGGAAGATCCGCAATTTCTTCCTGCAGGGTAAGCAGCAAATTTAATGATTAGTTATAAGTTATATTCAACTATGAGCGGAGCATGGTCAGACCACCGGGCGGCATATTCACTGGCGCGGTCAATTGAAAAACTCTGTGCAGATTCGGCAAGCTCCGGAGTTGCAAGCTGATAATCGATTCGCCAACCAGCATCATTATCAAAAGCTTTTCCCCGCTGCGACCACCACGTGTATGGCCCCTGGGTTTCCGGAGAAAGATGGCGCTGTACATCTACATAGTCAAGTTCCGTAATCCAGCCGTCGAGATAAGCTATTTCCGAATCGAGCACACCAGCGGTCCGATTATGGTTTGATTTCCAATTCTTAATATCAGCAGCAGTATGCACAATATTAAAATCTCCAGCTACCAGTACATGCCGGAGGAGCGGTTTTCGCGAAGATCTGTCAAACGTTTCGTAACCCGCTGCAGATGCGCATATTTCGCATCCATCTTTTCGGCATTATCAGCTGCTCCCGAATGGAGGTAGGCACTAATAAAAGTGGTTTCAAAAGCTGGAATGTCTACCTCAATCCAGCGGCCGGTATCGACGGCTGCTTCGCTCTCCCCTGCCGTCAGACCAGCGGTAAGTCCGAGACGGACTTGCCCTGCTGCAATTCCGTCACGTACAGCAATTGCCACACCCGCACGCCCTTTCAAAAGTGCAGCTTGCTGAAATATTTGGTAGTTAATATCTGGCTGATTCACTAAATCAGCCACAAGCGCTTCCGGAGCGCGCACTTCCTGCAACAGCAGCACATCCGGTTTCACATCAGAAATCCAACTGCCCATTCCTTTGCGTGCTGCAGCACGGATTCCGTTTACATTGCAAGTGGCAATACGCATTCGCGCCACCTCCCATCGTCGTTATCGGTTCACCAAATTACTCTAATCTTTTTGTCTGTACCGATTCAATTATTCACAAATAAAGAGCCGCGGGAGACACACCAAACTTGCGGAAAACTGGCTGCACAGCCGCTTTATTTCCGCATCCGGCATTGAGTTAATTTTGCAATAGTTTTCAGCGCACTGATTATCTCTCCGCAATACGCTCCGCTGATTCAACCACATTTGCCAACAGCAATGCACGTGTCATCGGACCGACACCGCCCGGGTTCGGCGTGAAAAAACCGGCTGCTGCCCGCACTTTCGGATCGATATCGCCATATATTTTTATCTTGCCGGTATCAGGGTTCGTACCGCGGGTAACGCCAACATCAAATACGGCTGCTCCCGGCTGAATCATCTCCGGTTGGAGCAGATACGGCTGCCCAACTGCCATTACGACGGCATCAGCACGCTTAGTGTGCATCGCTAAATCGGCGGTGGCGCTGTGGCAAATGTCTACTGTTGCGTTTACATCCGCGCGGGTCAGCAATAGCGAAAGCGGGCGTCCCACGGTGATTCCGCGTCCGACAACACAGACGGTTTTTCCCGCCCAATCAAATCCGCAGCGCCTCCCAAGCTCAATTACCCCGCGCGGAGTACAAGGCAGCGGAGAGTTCAACGCACCTTTCACACTCAAAACGAGCTTTCCTAAATTCACTGGGTGTAATCCGTCGGCATCTTTTTCCGGGGATATTGCCGAAAGCACTCGATCTTGATCAATTCCGCGCGGAAGCGGAAGCTGCACGATAAAACCGGTACATTCTTCGGCACGATTCAAATCACCGACCGCAGCAAGTACATCAGATTCAGCGGCAGTTTCCGGCAAATCGATTCGAATCGATTCGATTCCTACTTCCGCGCAATCGCGATGTTTTCCCCGAACATATATCTGTGAACCCGGATCTTCACCTACCAGAATTGTTCCCAGCCCAGGTGTTATTCCTTGCCTGTGCAAGCGTTCGACACGTTCACGCAGTTCAGCTTTAATCTGTGCGGCAGTAAATTTTCCATCAAGAATCTGTGCCGTCATGAATATCGCCAACCTTTACTCTCTCGTCCTATTTTGCCGAAAATTTCTGTTTAAAATACCAGCAGCTGCAGTTTCAATCTGTAAATTTGTAAATTAACTTTATTCGGATGAAAAACTATAATCTGCCGTATTTCCATATTGCTGTTTTCTGCAAAGCGCGAAAAACAGCGCCGGCAAGTCTTTGCGCTTAATGCGCATTTTGTGCTTAATGCACTTGGTCGAGAGCGGGATAAAGCGGAAAATCAGCGGCAAGTTTCGCTGCACGGGCCGCTAAAGCCGTTTTATCTGCATTTTTTCCTTCACGTAATGCGGAAGCAATAATATCAGCTACTTCACTAAACTCAGCTGCACCAAATCCGCGGGTTGCTAAAGCCGGAGTGCCGATTCGCAGCCCGGACGTAATTGCCGGCGGGCGCGGATCAAACGGAATCGCATTTCGGTTCACGGTGATGTTAATTTCGTGGAGCAAATCTTCCGCATTTTGACCGTTCAAATTACTGTTTTGCAGATCTACGAGCACAAGATGCACATCCGTACCGCCGGTAAGTACCGAAATCCCAGCTTCCGCAATATCTGGCTGCAGCAGACGCTGTGCGATAATCTTTGCTCCTGCGACTGTGCGCTGCTGGCGGTCTTTGAATTCTGCACTCATCGCCACTTTCATCGCAATCGCTTTTGCTGCTACCACGTGCATTAGCGGCCCGCCTTGCTGCCCGGGAAATACTGCCGAATTTAGTTTCTTCCCAAGGGGTTCTTTGTGCTTCGCTAAAATCATTCCCGAACGCGGCCCGCCGAGGGTCTTATGGATTGTGGTTGTCACTACGTCGGCATATTCAACTGGATTCGGATGCAGTCCTGCAGCCACAAGACCGGCAAAATGCGCCATATCCACCCACAGATAAGCACCTACTTCATCAGCAATTTTCCGGAAACCGGCAAAATCTTCAATTCGCGGATAAGCACTCCATCCGGCAATAATCAGCTTCGGATGAAATTCAAGTGCTTTATCCCGCACCTGATTCAGGTCAATAAGATAAGTTTTCGGATCTACACCGTAGGAAACACAATTATAATTTTTTCCTGAGAAATTTAGTTTCATTCCGTGGGTTAAATGACCGCCATGCGCTAATTCTAAACCGAGCACGGTGTCGCCTGGCTGAAGTAAAGCGTGATAGATTGCCGCATTCGCTTGCGCCCCCGAGTGCGGCTGGACATTTACATATTCCGCACCGAAGACTTTTGCTGCACGCTCACGGGCAAGATTTTCAGCCACATCGACAAATTCACATCCGCCATAGTAACGGCGTCCTGGATAACCTTCTGCATATTTATTAGTCAGCACTGATCCTTGTGCTTGCAAAACTGCGCGCGGGACAAAATTTTCCGATGCAATCATTTCGAGAGTGTTTTGCTGACGGGCAAGTTCAAGCTCAAGCACTTCAGCAATTTCAGGATCCAGTTCGAAAAGTGGCTGGTTTAGCAAATCTGAATTCACCATGAACATCCGCTCCTTGCAGTTGTGGCGAGTAAAAAGACGGCGACGGTGGAAAAATACCGTCGTCGATACTACAAAGGATAGCGCAATCTAAATTTTCTCCGCCATATTTCTCGATAGTTGGGCACAAATCTCAATCTCCAAAACTGTTTCCGTGAGAAACATATTGGAAACTGTTGAAACAAGAAATCTGTGCAAAACAGGTTTCATTCACGCATTTATTTTTATTCAATTCCGCGGGCAGCAGCCCAACGCGTAAGTTCGCGCCGATTCGAAAGCTGCAGTTTGCGCAGCACAGCAGATACATGACTTTCAACAGTTTTGATTGAAATATAGAGTTCCGAAGCTACTTCACGGTAAGTGTAACCGCGAGCGATATAGCGCATTACTTCTTGCTCACGTGCGGAGAGCCGATCTAACTCTTCATCGGTCTGTGCAATCTCTGCAGAGCCAGAACCAAAGGCATCAAGCACGAATCCTGCCAGCCGCGGGGAAAAGCCGCATCACCGCTTGCAACACGATTCATTGCTGCAATCAGTTCATTTCCGGAAATAGATTTTGTTACATATCCGCGAGCGCCTGCACGAATCACGGAAACAACATCGTCAGCAGCGTCAGATACCGAAAGCGCAAGAAATTTCGGTTGTTCACTCACAGGAATCCGATTTTTCATTGCCGCATGTACCCGGCGGACGACTTCTGCTCCGCCGCCGCCAGTTCCGCCCGGGAGATGCACATCAAGCAGTACAAGATCGCATTTGATATGCGTAATTATGGCGACGGCAGCATCCACATCTGCTGCTTCGCCGACAACTTCATAGGTGCGCATATCTGTTTTTCGATCTTTCTGATCTGCCGGATATTGTGTTTGTGCAGCATACTTTTGCGAAACATCTCGTGAAAGCTGTTCAAGCTGCATCCGAATCCCGGTACGAACAAGGTCATGATCGTCAATAATGATTACTTTCATTTTCGTTTCTTTCAACTTTGCTTCATCTTTATTAAGCTGATCTTGCAGCTAAGTTTATCCGGAATTTTGCAGGAAAGATTTATCTCCGACCTGAAAATATTATTCGTGATATTCGAGATGGATCTCCGTGCCGCCGCTGGGAAGCGGTGAACGTAATGCGGCTTTCCCGCCGATCCGTTCCATCCGTCCGATTATTGAATCGCGAATTCCGGCACGGTCTGCCGGTACTTGCGACGGGTCAAAACCTGGTCCGCGGTCACGAATCCACACATCAATTGACTGCCTGTTTTTGTTATTTTTCTGATCTGAATTTTCATCCCGGCCGCGAAGCTCGGCATAAAGCGAAATTTCTGCTCCGCCGCCATGTTTGCAGGCATTTGTAAGCGCTTCCCGAGCAGCAGCAATTACTGAACGCGCACTTGAATCGGGTGTGCAGTCCCCGCTGACCACACAGCTGATTTCTTTCTGATAGCGCCGTTCTATTTCCGAAGCGATAGAACGCAGCAGCTCAGCTGTGGAGGTATCGTCATTGGTGCGTTCAGAATAGAGGTATTTGCGCAGGTCTTGTTCCTGCATTCGCGCGAGTGTGCGCACTGCTTCCGGATCATTTGCGCGTGAGCGGATCAGCGCCAGGCTTTGCAGCACAGAGTCGTGCAGATGTGCCGCCATGTCGGCACGCACTGATTCGCGGGCGCTGTGCACAGCAGTTTGCCGCAGTGAAAATTTTAACCGCAGATAGATTGGATAAAGTACTACGGAAAGCGTCAGGATTGTGACAAAAGCAGTAGTTAAACCGAGAAATAGCGGATTTCTCGGAGCAATTTCCGACACAAGAAGTACCCCGCCAATTACACTAATCCCACCGCCGATTGCGGCAATAACTTTTCGTACTGCAGATAATTCTCCATTGTCGGATTCCTCTGCTTGCTGATCTTTATCTAAGGGAACAGACCAGATAATTCCAGCACCGATAAGTAGAATTAAGAGCGGTAAAAGCAGATTAAAACCGCTGGCGGATGGCACCGCAACAGTAGCGATGAAGAATAAAGCACTTGCAGCAAGGCATATTGCAACAATCAGCAGCCAACGGCGGAAATCGTCCTGACTTTTCGGATGCGGCGGCAGCTGCGTTAAACCGCGTGCAAGCCGTTGATTTTGCGCCGCTATTTCATATTCGCGGCGGTACCACGGTACGAAAAGCCAAAAAGCAGATAAACGAAAGGCGCAATACCGGTAAGCGAAAGAAGCACTGCCGCTAACCGCCATAAGTTTACTTGCCCGCCAAGATGGACGCTGAGTCCGCGGCAGACACCAGCAATTACCCGCGGCTGGCGGCGGTAGAAAGGCGGACGGTTCTTCACTCCCGAAACATGCAATACTGCGTACTTGTCGGAAGATTCAGCGGCAGATTGCTGCTGGTTATCTGCATTGCTGAAATATTGCAGCGGTTTTTCAAAGACAAACGCATCGCTATTTGCACCGCTGTTTTCTTTCCAAAACCGGTCTGCGCCGATTGGGATTACCAGGTTTTGCGGTGCAGATGCAGGCGGTGCAGATCCAATCCGCTTCCAATCCATCCATTCTTGCTTTTTATTCACAATTCGATATTGGCAAATTTCATCGCTAATGAAAAGTATTAAATATCTTTTTCGGGGATATTCAAAGCTTTTCAGGGTAATTTCAGGGTCACTCATGGTGGTTTTTCAATTTCATATCAGGAAAGATGAGAAACATGAACAAACTATTTTCAGATTTACGCAATTCCGGAATCCGCCGCACTGATGACGCCTTACTTGGCGGTGTATGCGCCGGTCTTGCGCATCGCTGGAATATTGCACCGATTATTATTCGGCTTAGTTTTCTTTTCTTGCTCTTTTTCGGCGGAGCCGCATTTTTAATCTATGGCGCTGCCTGGCTGCTGATTCCAAGTTTTCCCGAGAATCGAATTGAACTTGAGCAAGCCGCTCATGGGAATCCTGGGGCAGCCACTGCAGGTGCACTTTCTTTTATAATTATCGGTATTTTTTCACTGTCTACCGTGAGCACTGGAATCTTATTCTTCCTCGGAGCTCCGTCGGAAGTACTTTTCTTAGTTGGATTAATTGTATTCCCAACCGCATTTATTGCTGCCGCTGTGCTTCTTATCCAAAATTCGCGGAAAAAAATCGAAGTAAAGTGCAATCGAAGACTGCAGAATATTGGAAAAACTATCCGCACCAGGATTACCTGAATTACCGCACAGCCGATGAGAACTCCGCGGGTTCAGCAGATTTTGGAAATTTTTTCCCGCAAAATACCGCAGCACCGCAGCACCGGAACGACGGAACAGAATCAGCAGACGCCGGCAATGAAAATATGAATCCGCTGTTCGAAGCGGAAAAACAAAATCCGCCGGCTGAACCTTACCTTTCAGCACCTGCAGATTCGCCTTTTAACCATTTTGCGCAGAGCCCGCAGTTTAGTTCCCATGTCCCGCCTTACACAAATCCGTCCGCATCCGGTTATCAATATCAGGAACCGTTGATGAACACAGAAAATTATTATGTTTCCCCAATCAATACGAATCCGCAGAATTCGAATCCGAGTCCGCACGTTTCCGGGCGTTTCGTACTCATCGCACTTGCAATAATCTTTGCTGCTGCCGCACTTACACTGGCTTTTATGCCAAAGTCTTACGGATCCTGGGCGGTTACTGCCGGTGTTATCAGCGGCGCTCTCGGTGTTGCCGTCGCCATTGCCGGTGCACAAGGAAAACGTGCAACATGGTTAACTTTCTGCACATGGATTGCAGCTTTCCCGACTATTTGCGCAATTTTCCTTGCACTATTCCTCCCCAATAAGGTGGTTATGAGTGAACATACACAATTTTTAACTTCACAATACTCCGGAATTACATTTAATGCCGACGAAGACGAATCAGTATCGCTGATTGAAAGATCCACTCGTGAAATTACGGCGAAGTATCCGCAGAAAAATCTGACTATCTCCGCTGGAATAGCGAGCAATATTGACTTCAAAGTTCCGGACGATCAAGCAGTAATTTTCAAAATCACCGGCCGCGGTGCAGTTACGATAAACCCGTTAAAAGAATGGAAAGTTATCCATCACGGTGAAATCACAATGACCATACCTCCAGAAGTAATCATAGATGACACACAGGGAATCGAGTATCTAAATCAAAACAGTCAATTTTTTAATTTACGAAATGGTGAAGAAATTACGCTCTTTTCTCCTGCAGCCCAAACGAATCCGAATAAAAGCCGAATAATCGAAATCGACTTTGGTTTCGGCAATGTTGCAATTGGAGCCAAATCTCCAAAAGATACCGACCGCGTCGAATATGTGACTAAAGTTTTGAAAGTTACTCCAATCACTCCGGATGGAAAATTAGCATCCTCATCTGACGCAAAAGTTTCGAATGGCAACGATACAGCGGAATCAAATAATTCTAATGTTCCGAATCCGCCCGCTGCTCCGCTTCCTCCCGAAACTAACGAAAAATAATCCACTGCCGCTCGAAAAGGACAAGAAATGCGAATTAGCACCACGATTCTTGGAATCTTAAGTTTCATCCTCGGACTCGTATGTATCTACGCCGGAATTGGCGGCTATATTGATGGACGCAAAGTAATCGTTGGGACACTAATTTTACTTGCGATTGTTATTGCTGCAGCTGCCCTGGTTCCGCAAAAACGCAACGAATCCGCTCAGCCGAAATCAGAAAGTCAAACAGTTGAGAATTAAACACGATAAGCTGCAGCGATAACGCAGCAGCAGGCATTCAAGCTTTCAAGACTCTGATTTTCTCGCAAAATTGCCGCCGTTTTTTGGGAGACCGGCGAAAACATCCCAGTAAGGATCCGCGCCGCGAATTTCTCCGTAAAACCAATCTGCGCGTAATTTCTGTACACGACGGAAAATTATTGGATTTGCGAATGCTGTAAGCAACGGGATGTTTAGCTCTGATATTCCGTTATTTGAAATTGCTCCGGAAAATCAGAAGCAGAAAATTGCTGCACGTTTATTACAGCAAGGCGAGATTCATTTCCGGGTGTATATTTTATGAAAATTCCGAGCGGATATTAAAAAGCGAGCAGCACAGCAGAAAATATCACCTTTCTGCCGCACCGCTCACTTTCCGAATCAATATATTCAGCGATGATTTCTCATCCGCAGATGCTTACCTGTTAAAAGAAATTAGAGAATTCCAAGTTCTTTCACAGTATCAAGTTCAGCCTGAGAAGCCTGTGCATTCTTCAGAATCTGTGCCTGCGTCTTTTCAGAAAGTTCAAGACCTTCAACAATATGCCATTCACCATCTTCAGAAGTTACCGGCACACCATAAACGAGACCCTCTGGAACACCGTAATGCTCACCATCTGCGTAAACCGCTGCCGTGGTCCAATCGCCCGGCTTTGTACCAAGTGCCCAGTCATGCATATGATCAATAGCTGCTGAAGCTGCCGAAGCTGCCGAAGAAGCTCCGCGTGCTTCAATAATTGCCGCACCGCGCTTCGCAACGGTCGGGACAAAATAATCATCAAGCCATTCTTCTGTGACAAGTTCAGAAGCTGCTTTTCCATTCACCTCAGCAAATGCCACATCTGGATACTGATCTGCGGAGTGATTACCCCAGACAATCATTTTCTTAATATCCGTAACCTTTGCACCGGTCTTTGCAGCGAGCTGCGAAACGGCACGGTTATGATCAAGACGCATCATTGCCGTAAACCGTGACTTCGGCACATCCGGAGCCGAATTCATTGCAATCACTGCATTCGTATTTGCCGGATTGCCGACAACCAGGATGCGCACATCATCTGCCGCATGATCATTAATTGCTTTGCCCTGCGGAACAAAAATACCGCCGTTCGCGCCGAGAAGATCTGCACGTTCCATTCCCTTTGAACGCGGCCGTGCTCCGACAAGCAGGCCGTAATTCGTCCCTTCAAATGCCTGATTCACATCATCGTAGATGTTAATTGAATCAAGCAGCGGGAATGCGCAATCATCAAGCTCCATTGCAGTTCCCTCTGCTGCTTTTACAGCCTGCGGAATTTCGAGCATATTCAAACGGATTGGGGTATCCGCACCAAGCATTGCACCAGAAGCGATTCGGAAAAGAAGCGCGTAGCCAATGTTGCCTGCCGCACCGGTGACGGTGACTGTAACTGGTGTCTTGCAATTGCATGCCATATTAGTTAACTCCTATGTGATATATTTGCGGTTTCCCGCTTACAGTATTAAGAGTACCGCGCTAAATCGGAAAATACCCGAGACTTTAGTGCGTTTTTTGCTCAGCGATTAAATTCGAATTATTCAGGAAAATTCTCATGCAGTTTCCGCAGAAATATCAACACTAAATAATCCGAACTGCGATACGTATTATTAAATATCGCGACGGAAATTACGATAATACTCAATCAGCGCGCGAGTAGACTGATCCTGCGCTGCGATTGCTTCCTGATCTCCGGCGACGGCATCAGTAAGCTGCAGTGCCATTTGCTTCCCCAGCTCTACTCCCCACTGGTCAAAAGAATCAATTCCCCAGACAACACCCTGCACAAAGGTAATATGTTCATAAAGTGCAATCAATTGCCCCAGCACCGACGGTGTAAGCGCAGGAGCCATGATTGAAACAGTCGGCTTATTTCCAGGGAAGACCCGCGCGCTGACAATCTCTTCACGAGTTCCTTCCGCCCGAACTTCTTCTTCCGTTTTCCCAAAAGCAAGCGCTTTCGTTTGTGCGAAGAAATTACCGAGGAACAGCTCATGCTGATCATTTTCGCCGTCTTTTAACGGATAGGCAGGAGTAGCAAAAGCAATAAAATCAGCTGGGATAAGCTGTGTACCTTGATGAATCAACTGATAGAAAGCATGCTGCCCATTCGTACCCGGCTCTCCCCAGAATACTTCCCCTGTAGCCGATGTTACTGGCGATCCGTCCCAACGCACACGCTTCCCATTCGATTCCATCGTCAGCTGCTGTAAGTAAGCCGGGAAGCGATGTAAGAATTGCGAATAAGGGAGCACTGCATGTGTTGCTGCCCCGAGGAAGTTTACATAGAACACATTCAGCAGCCCCATCAGCAATGGAATATTCCGTTCTGCCGGAGAAGTACGGAAATGTACATCCATCGCATGGAAACCGCCAAGGAAGTTCTTAAATGCCTGCGGACCAATTGCAATTGCCAGCACGGTACCAACCGCAGAATCTACCGAATATCTGCCGCCAACCCAATTCCAAAATCCGAAAGCGTTTTCGGGATCAATCCCGAATTCTGCCACTTTTTCAAGATTCGTCGATACTGCCACGAAGTGCTTTGCAACCGCTCCGGTCGCAGAAATATGCGCTGCTTCAAGCTTATTCAGCAGCCAGGTGCGTGCTTGCCGCGCATTAGTTAGCGTTTCAAGTGTGGTAAACGTCTTTGAAGCCACAATGAACAGCACTGTTTCCGGATCTACGTCTTTCAGAGTTTCCCTAAATCCGTCGGATCGATATTTGAAATAAAGCGGCATTCAATCCCCGGCTTTACAAAAGGCTTTAATGCTTCGTATGCCATCACCGGACCAAGATCAGATCCGCCGATACCGATATTCACGACAGTGGTAATCGGTTTACCTGTTACACCAGTCCATTCCCCTGAACGCACCCGATCGGCGAAAGCATAAATCCGTTCCAGAACTTCGTGCACGTCTGCTGCGACATTCTTCCCGGCAAGCAGCAGCTCGCCGCCAGCTGGGAGGCGCAGTGCTGTATGCAGTACTGCACGGTCTTCGGTTACATTGATTTTCTCGCCGTTAAACATTGCGTCTTTCCGCTCTGCAAAATTCACTTCGCGGGCAAGATCAATCAGGGCATTCTTCAAATCTTCGGTAAGGTACGACTTTGAAAGATCTACATATAAATCCCCAGCAGTGTAGCTCAGCTTTTCAGTACGATGCGGATCGGCAGCAAACCACTGCCGAAAATTTACATCAAGACGGTCACGAATTTCGCTGATTCGTCTCCAAGCCTGCGTGGTAGTGGCATCTACTGGATGAACCATTTATTTCTTCTCCTGAATTGCGAAATGCTTCCGAAAGCATTTCCGAATTAATGTTTCTTTTTCACGCTTGTCCGCTTGTGTCCGCAAATAATATTGCGGACACAAGCGGACATAGCAGGTTTAATTATCAACTACGGTAGCCGTTTGGATTATTTGACTGCCAACGATATGAATCCGCACACATTTGATCCATATCGCGCTTTGCTTCCCAGCCTAGATCTGCACGTGCTTTGCTTGGATCAGCATAGGAACTTGCAACATCGCCCGGACGGCGGCCGACAATTTCATAAGGTACTTGCTTTCCAGCTGCCTTCGAGAAAGCCGCAATTACCTCCAGTACCGAATACGGCCTGCCAGTGCCGAGATTCCAAGTGTGGAATCCCGGATTTCCATCAATTTTTGCTAATGCCGCAAGATGCCCCTGAGCCAAATCCATCACGTGAATATAATCGCGGGTGCCGGTTCCGTCGGGAGTATCGTAATCGTCGCCAAAAACTGATACATGATCGAGTTTTCCAGTGGCTACTTGTGCAACGTACGGCAAAAGATTGTTTGGAATATCGGCTGGATCTTCCCCAATCCGGCCAGATTCATGCGCGCCAATCGGGTTGAAATAACGCAAAGCAGCAACGGCAAGTTTCTCATCCGCAATCGCAGCATCGCGCAGAATCTGCTCATTCATTGCTTTCGTCCAACCGTAAGGATTAGTGGCGCTGCCTGCAGGATCAGTTTCTGCGAACGGCGGCTGCCCGTCGCCGTAAACAGTAGCTGAAGAAGAAAAGACAATATTGCGGCAGCCATGCGCTTTCATTGCTTCCAGCAAAGTGACCGTCGAACCGATATTTTCACGGTAATATTCGATTGGAATTGCAACAGATTCGCCGACGGCTTTCTTCCCTGCAAAATGAATCACCGCATCGGGCTGGAAATCCGCGAATGCTGAATCCAGCGCATCTCGGTCACGCACATTTGCCTTTAAAAATCCGGGAGTACGCCCGGTAAGTTCAGCAACACGACGCAGTGCTTCTTCAGACGAATTTGAAAGATCGTCAATTACAAGCACATCATGCCCGGCTTCGAGCAAAAGCAATACGGTATGGGAGCCGATAAAACCTGCCCCGCCAGCAACCAAAACCTTCATCAGTTTCTCTTCTCTTTATTTATTGTCTTATTTCGGAAATCTTTTGTTTTAACTTGGCTCAATGCTTCTTATGCGGTAATAATCCGCGCCGCAGTACAACCTCACAAGCTTCAGCGCTGCTGCAGCAGCTCTCATCCTGTTCCGGTTTACACACCATAAGTCTACCCACTTTCATCCGACTAATTTAAGTCTTTAGTACGAAAAGTGAATATTGAATTAATTGCATTAAAACCCGTTCTTTATTCCTAGGCCGGATGCCGCAAAATCAAGTAGACTGGACAGTGAATGCTGACATTTTGCGTCCCCCATTCCAAACCTGTAACAAGAGGAGTTCAAGTGAGCGCACAAACTGAACAATTTTCCACCGAAATTGAAAATCAAACCCCGAATAATACCGTGAAAATCGGCGTGCTCACATCCGGCGGCGATGCCCAGGGAATGAACGCAGCGCTGCGGGCAGCAGTGCGTACTGCACTGCACGAAGGAGCAGTTCCTTACGCTATCTGCGAAGGATGGAAAGGCGCCGTCGAAGGCGGAGAGTTAATTCAAAAACTCGAATGGGGCGACGTATCCGGAATTTTAAATCGCGGCGGCACTGCAATCGGAACTGCCCGCTGCGATGAGTTTCGCGAACGCTCCGGAATTAAACGCGCCGTGAAGAATCTTGTTGAAAAAGGTATCGATCGCCTTGTAATTATTGGCGGCGACGGCACACTCACTGGCGCTGACGAATTGCGCGCCCTCTGGCCGGAATTGCTGGCGGAGCTTGTTGCGGAAGGTGAAATCAGCGCCGAGCTGGGTGAAGTTCACCAAAAGCTTTACCTTGCCGGTGTAGTTGGTTCAATCGACAATGATCTTGTCGGTACCGACATGACCGTCGGCACAGATTCTGCACTTCACCGAATTATTGAGGCAATTGACGCGATCGCCTCAACAGCGGCTTCACATCAGCGCACATTCATTATCGAAGTGATGGGCCGTAATTGCGGTTACCTCGCATTGATGAGCGCAATTGCCGGCGGATGCGACTATGTGTTTATTCCGGAAATGCCGCCAACCGAAAACTGGGGTCGGGAGATGTGCGAAAAACTGCGTACCGGCAGAAAAAACGGGCGGCGTGATTCACTGGTGATTGTGGCCGAAGGGGCAATTGACCGCCAAGGAAATCCAATCACTACCCAGATGGTGAAAGAGATTCTTGAATCAGAACTGAACGAAGATGTGCGTGTAACAGCACTTGGTCACGTGCAGCGCGGCGGCACTCCCTCAGCATATGACCGTTGGATGCCGACGCTCCTCGGCTATACAGCCGCTTGGGAATTAATCCACGCTGATGAATTTGTGCAGCCAATGATTATCGGCACCCGCTCAAATCGTCTCACACGTCTGCCAATGATGGAGACTATCGCCGCGACCCGTGAAGTAAAGAAATATCTGAAATCCGGCGACTGGGATTCAGCTGTGGCAGCACGCGGCAGCGGTTACGCGGAAATGATTGATCTTTTTGAAACGATTTCTTCCCCGAACCGCTTCGGAATCTTGCAGCGGAGAATCATCCGCGAGTTGGGATTATTCATGCTGGCGGTCTTGCTCCGGGAATGAATCCGGCCGCCCGTGCAGCAGTAAAACTCGGTTTGGACCGCGGTTTTGAAATGGTCGGAATTGAAGGCGGCTTCCCCGGTCTGCTCGCCGGCGATTTGCGCGAACTGCGTTGGGGCGATGTTGAAGGTTGGGCTGAAGACGGATCAGCTGAACTTGGCACCCGTCGAACAATTCCTACTGTTGACCAGTACTACAAACTCTCGCGTGCAATTGAAGATGCCCGCCTTGATGCGCTCCTGATAATCGGCGGTTTTAAAGGATACAAGGCAGCCTATGAAATGGTTCGTGAACGCGACCGTTATCCCGCTTTCAATATTCCAATTGCCTGTGTTCCAGCCTCAATCGATAACAATCTGCCAGGTGCGGAAATGTCGATTGGAGTGGATACGGCAATAAATAATAATGCGCATGTAATTGATCGAATCCGGCAGTCTGCCTCTGCTTCACAGCGTTGTTTCGTAGTGGAGACGATGGGACGAAAGAATGGTTATCTTGCACTGATGAGTGCAATCAGCACGGGTGCAGAACAAGTTTACCTTTACGAAAATGGAATCACTCTTTCCCAGCTTGCTGAAGATACGCGGCGGATGATTAACTCATTTAAACGCGGACGTGAGCTGTACCTTGTCGTCCGCAATGAGAATGCGTCCGAATATTACACTACTGATTTGCTGCGGAGAATTTTTGAAGAAGAAGGCGGCGGCTTATTCGATGTCCGTGCATCGATTATCGGGCATATGCAGCAGGGCGGAAATCCAAGCCCGTTCGACCGCACTCTTGCTGTGCGGATGGTGCATAAAGCAATCAGTTCTCTTGCCGCAGCATTAGATTCGGTAAAGACCGCTGAACGAAAGCACGCTTTTTATGTTGGGCAGCTTAACGGAAAATGCATACATATCCGATATCGCATATGCCGGATATGATTGATATGTATGAACGGCTGCCCTATGACCCATGGTGGAAAGGTTTGGAAGAAGTACTCCAGATAGTAGCAGATAAACATTCGCGGAAAGATGTCGGCAGACTCCCAACCTTAGTGCAGCAGATAGAAGCATAACGCCATCCGCAGATTTTATCGGGCAGGAATATCCGGTTCCGGAAGAAGCACCGCAGCACCGCGTAACGAGGATCAGAACTTCATCCTCGTTACGTAACCGGCGGCGGGAAGCAGGAAATTTTAAACCTCTACGGTTTCCCTACCGGTTTCACAACTTCCACAAACACCCGGTCAATCCGCCGGGAATCGAGCTTTTTACAGTGAATCGGACACCGTTCTTCTCAATACGGTCACCAACTTCCGGCATTTTCCCAAGTTCATTCACGATAAAACCGGCAAGCGTGTCAAACGGCCCGTCCGGGAGTTCGATATCAAGATACTTTTGCACTTCTGCCCGACCAAGTAAGCCGGAAACTTCCCCGCCGGTAGCAATCTCAATCTTTACTGGCAGTTCACGATCATATTCATCGCGGATTTCTCCCACAAACTCTTCCACCACGTCTTCGATTGTAATCAGCCCGTCAGTACCGCCATATTCGTCAACAATAATCGCTAAATGCGCATTCTGTGCACGCATTTCAGTAAGTGCTGCAAGCACTGGCTTCCCTTCCGGGAAGAAAAGTACTGGCCGTACCAGCTCGCGTACAAGGCGGAGTTTCCCGTCGGGATTAATTAAATCACGGATGTGAATAAAACCGATGATGTCATCATCATTTGAATTTGCCCGCACTGGATAACGCGAATGTTCCATCTTCGAAACACGCTCTTGAACCTCAGTGATTAAATCTGATGCATCAATAAATTCCACTTCCGTGCGCGGCGTCATTACTTCTTCCACGGAACGGTTACCGACTGAAAGCAGCTCCACAACCATCCCGCGTTCAGTCTCCGGAATGGCTTCATAACCGGCCACATACGAACGCAGCTCCTCGGCATCCATCTCCTCCCCTTTCAGGTTCGGATCACGTCCAAGCAGCCGCAGCACGATATTAGTGGAAAATCCGAGAAACCAAATCACTGGACGAAGCAGCAGCGTAATCCAGCTCAGCGGATATGCAACAATGATGGAGAAAGTTTCAGCACTTTGCATCGCAATCCGTTTCGGCACAAGTTCACCGAAAACGATTGACAGGTATGAAATGAATACGGTAGTGAGAATAAAAGCTGCAGTATCTGCACTTGCACCGAACACATTCGTTAGCATCGGCGCAATCAGCGGCGCAATCTGTGCCGCACCAAAAGAAGCAGAGAAAAATCCGGCAAGCGTCACACCCACCTGTACAGCAGAGAGAAACCGATTCGAATCTTGCGTGAGAGTCTGAATCTTTTTCCCGGCCTTGGAGCGTTCAGCCATTGATTCAATCTGTGTATCACGCAAAGAAACCAATGCTAATTCCGAAGCAGCGAAAAAGCACCAATCAGCGTAAAGAGAACAACAAAAAGTAAGTTAATGAGTAGCGTGCTCACTGATGATTAAATCCTCAATATGCCTGAAATACTTGCCAATAGAGACGGCACAAAATCTCTAGTGACTAATTGTAAATATATCCGAAATTAGTTTGCATTTCCCCATTGAGCTAAATAAAGTAGCGCGCATATCATTCCGGCAAGCACTAAAACATCAACAGTTTTTGTCCGCAAATGCGGAACAAAGTTTTCCCAAGGGCTAAGCCGGAATGAAAGTTGCAGTGCAAGGAAACCGGCGAGCAGATATGCCGATTCGCGAGGTGTCCAAATTATCCCGACTGCCACGGTAAACACGATAAAGGGCACGAGCACAAAATAATATGCGATATTTGGCAAGCCTTTCACTTATCTCCGCTCCTCTATATCGTTCTGGATGTTGAGATTCGATTTCTGTTCACTGCGGGAAAATTCCGATGCGTCATCGCCGCTGCCGCCCGCAATATCTGTATCAATAGCTGTATTTTTATCACCGTCGGTACTAATCGGGAGTTCCGGCTGTGAATTATTCCCGGCAGTCACTTCATCTGTCTGTTTTTGTGTGCCGTTAGCAGTCTGCAGCTGCGAACTCATATCCAATACATCCGAGTTACCCGCAGCACCGTTTTCAATGTTTTCTTCTGCACTTTTTCGCTGTTCTTGTTTTTTCTGTATTGTCTGTTTCCAGTCTTGCAGCGCAGGCTTTGTATTCCGCACTATTTCACGCGCCTTCATCAGCGTATCCGGATGCGCAAGAATCATTCCAAGGAATAACGGCAAGGAAAAAGCAGCAGCGCATGGAATGCAAGATGTGTTGGGGCCGGACCGAATTCTGCCATCCGCCCTGGACCAATCGATCCGCCGGCCAATGCTCCGAAGATTTCAATTATCAACACTGAAATAAGAGCCGCAATTGCACCGGCAGCTGCGAGTGTTTTTAAATCTGGAAACAGAACTTTTTGGATACGTATCAGCACAATACCTGAAAGCATGAAAATAGCTAACGGAAAAACCAGCATCCACGGCGCACCGAAATTTGGGCCAGGAATCAGCCCCAGCATTGGAATCGCAGGTAAAAGTCCGATTTGCGAACCGAGAATGCTTGCTGCCGAACCGCTGCCGAGAGTAACTCCGGCACCAGTTATCCATGCACCAGCCCAGATGAGCAGCACCGGCAAATAAAGCAGCTGCAAAAATACTATTCCGATAGTCCCGAGAATCCCTTGATTAAACAAAGCCTGAATCGCAAGCACATTTGGAACTTGAAAAATACTAAATCCAAGAAGTGTAAGCGCAGAAACACCGGTATAGATGATTAGCATCCGCTTGATTAATATTCCAGCGGGTTTCCCGATTTTTAAATACCGTTCCGGAAGATTAGAAATTAGCGGTTTGCGGGCAACGATAACTGCAATTAACAGATTCATCAGCACTACACCGATAATTGCCGTCCACCACGAACCTGCAAATTGAACTAAGAGTCCAACGATTACGACCAGCGGCACTCCCGAAAAAGCGGTAAATAAAATCTCTTTCCAAGTGGAGATTTGGGCTTTTTTAATGGAAAATATATCCCGGCAGCAACAATAAGTGTAAAGAGCAGCGGCACTATTGAAAGAGTTCCGCTGCCGATTGTGATCTGCCCGCCGAATCCGGTAAGCCACCACATCGCACCGAATCGTGCCGATTCGCTCCACGTGATTTCTCCCAGCAGCGGCGAAGCAGCCGTGAGCACATAGAAAAAACAGCGACCAAAACTGCGCCTAGCAGGGATACCGAAAGCGCAATATTGACGATATTAAACAATCGCATTTGCCGAGTTAAATCTATTTGCTTTTCCATCCCTTATATATTTTCGTATCGACGGCAGCGAATGGGAACTTTCGTCCGGCGTGTTGCCCACAGAGTGTGATTTGCTGCTTAAATCGCAACGCAGAGGAGAGCAGAAATAAGCAGCATACCGAAGTTCAGCGGGCCTTCACATTACCGCCGGATATTGTGAAGGCCCGTATTTCCCGATACCTCCCGGCAGCTTCAGGAAAGTTTCAGCATCACTTTCGACGAGCCAGTTGTGCGGTCAGCAGCAATACTAAAAGCTTCTTTTGCCTGGTTTAAGTCGAATACGTGGGTCTGGAGCGGGGTGATGTCCACTTCCCGATTGAGAAGCTCAATTGCTAAATCCATTTCATCTGCAAAACGATACGAACCGCGATATTCGATTTCACGGGTAACAATATTGCCAAGTGCAGCACTCACTTCCCCAGCCGGAAGATTGCCGACCTGTACGATTGTTCCGCCGCGGCGAGTAGCAGAAATTACTGTTCCAAGGGCTTTTGGCGCACCGGAAGCTTCAATCGAAATCTCAACGTCTTCAGGCAATGATTCATTCTGCAGGATATTTATCGTCTCATCCGCTCCCATTTTTTTCGCAATTTGCAGCGCGGTTCGGCTTAAATCAGAAACGAACACCGTCTTTGCTCCAAATGCTTTCGCTGCAGCTGCCGAAAGCGCACCAATTGGGCCGGCACCATTTACCAGCACCCGTTTGCCTGTAATATTTCCAGCACGTTTCATAGCGTGCAGCGCCACAGCAAATGGTTCCGCCACTGCACCAACTTTTGTTGAAACATTATCTGGGAGAAAACGCAGCTGATCCGGGCGGACAACTCGGTAAGTTGAAAATCCGCCTTGTTCATGCGGTAAAAATGCTGCTGAACCAAAATAGCGGACTTCCGGCCAAAGGTTATTTCTTCCTGCAAGCGCTTCCGGCAGCTGATATTTCCCCACGCATGTGGCTGGAAACAATGCTGCTTTCGCTCCGATTTCCACGCCTTTTACAGCACTGCCGACTTCCGTTACCACCCCGGCAACCTCGTGTCCAAGAATGAGCGGTTCACGCAATACTGCCGTACCCGATATTCCAGATCGGACATAAGCAATGTCCGAACCGCAAATACCGCCCCATTCCATCTTTACCAAAACTTCCTCCGCACCGGGAGCCGGGGTCGCAACTTCTGCTACCCGTAAATCGTTTGCTGCGTGAACAACAACTGCTTTCATAGTTTTCACACTTTCTGACTATCGTCGAATTAATATTTTGTTATCAGAGGCCGCTAATTTGGCTCCAGAGCGAGTAGGCCCCCACAGCAAAAATTGCAATTGCGGAAATCACGAGAAGCACTTGGAATACGCTGCCATCTTTCACTCGCAAATCAGTCTGTTTCTTTTGCAGCTGTAAGGTACAAATCGCTACGCCCATCAAGAACACGGCATTTAGAATCCCGGCAAGAACGACAAGTGCTAACGGAGATTTTGCAATGGTACCGAGAACCGCCCAGGAAATCGGCAAAATAACCATTGTCGCCCGCATATAGGAATCACGCTTGAGCGCATCTTTCCATTCGAACGCCCCCAGCACTGAAAGCGTGTTTGTAACTAGGCGTGCAAAGCCGGGGACGTTTGCGAGAATTGTTTTAAACAGTGCGATACCTGCGCCAAGCATGAATAACACTCCGCCAACTTCTCCGAAGATTGTGCTGAAAATAGCAGAAATGGAAGTCATGACTTCATTTCCGGCAGGTTCAAGTTTTTGCGGGTGCAGCACAGCTGCACCAAGCACATAGAAAGCAGCCGTCGAAATAGTGTAAATGAACCAGGAAACCCAGGCATCAATCTTCATTACTTTAATCCACCCGCGGGCACGTTTTACCCATGCCGCAGATCCGTCGTTCGGACCAGTCCACGCCGCATAACCTTTTTCAACAACCCAATAAGTGTAGGTAGTAACTTCACCTGCACCAACGCCGGTCATCCCGAACATTGCAAGAGCGATACCGCTGCGCCGGCACCAATTTGGAATCTCATGCCGTTGAGTAAATCATCTAGATTCCACGCATAGTCGGTGCCGATTAGTAAGAATACTGCGAGGACCGTGAAAAATGTTACTATCAGCACAAGAACTGTTGAGATGTTTTCAAGCCATGAATATTTGTTAAACCAGTGCACTGCAATCGCGATTGCGGCAAGGATTGCAACCCAAATTCCGATTGAAATAAGTGAGAATGGGTCGCCGCCAATTGGCATTAGTGCTGAGAAAGCGAAAGCTGCTGCCGATAGTACTCCGGCTTGTCCAATCACAAATTGGACAAACATCAGCAGCACAAGCCACACCATCCAGCCATGCTGCTTAATCTTTGGGGCAGTTTCATCAAACCCGGAGATTGCGGCTTTGCCAGTCGAAATCGAAAATCGTGCTAACTCAATTTGCACGAATACTTTCACGAAAGTCGAAACAAAAACCAACCAGAATAGAATCCATCCCGCTTTCGCCCCGAGCGTGGTAGCAGTGATTAACTCTCCCGACCCTACTACTGCTGCTGAAGTAACCATTCCGGGTCCAAGAAATTTCAACGATTCCCTGAAAGTGGATGGCGGATTTTGGATATTTTTCGGATTAAGAACGTAAGGATTATCCGTAATAGTTGTTTCAACAGTTTCTTTTCCCTGTTGTGAAGTGTTCATATCCGCTCCTTTGCAAATTTTGCCCAATTTTCGCTGTATTAAGCAGTTTCGACACCATCATCGAATCTAGTATACAACACTTGTATACTAGATTCTTTTCAATCTTCCGTCAACATGTATTTATTTTTCAACCAGAAGTGTCATTTCAAGAAGCTTTACACCATAATTGAAACTGCGCCGCAAATAAGTGTTTATAAACGCTTAAACGGTGCAGAAAATTATTTGCGATAGTTCAGAAACCATCGGAGCACAACAAACCGTGACCAAAATTAAGACCCCTACCCGCACACAAGTATTCACAGAAATCCGTTCCCGAATCATCACTCTCGAATACCTGCCAGGAGCTGCAATTTCTGAAACAGAATTAGCTCAGCAGCTAAACACATCCCGCACACCAGTACGGGAAGCATTAGTTTTACTGAATAACGATAACCTCATTGAAGTATTCCCCGCTGCGGCACTTTTGTAACAAAAATCGATTTAGAACTCGTCCATGAAACTCAGTTTCTACGGGAAGCAATTGAACTCTCATCCCTAAAATCAGTTCCGAAAGCTGCAAACAAGGAGATACTTGAAAAAATCGAGCGCAATCTCGCAGCGCAAAAACAGCAGCCACGGCAAAAACTCCAAAGAGTTCTTCTCCCTAGATGAACAATTTCATGAACTTCTCTTAAATCTCGCAGGTCATTTCAGAATCTGGCAATCGGTAACAGACGCAAAACCGCACCTTGACCGCGCCAGATACCTCGGTTTCCAAAAGGCAACACCGCCAATCGACTTTTACCATCAGCACGCTGCTATAGCTGCGGAATTATGCGCTGGAAATATCGATAATGCTGTACAGCTTCTTTCAACACACCTGCGTGCAGTTTTTGCCGACACCGACCATGCCCGGCAGCTTTTTCCGGAATTTTTTATTAACAACACGGACGAAGTTTCTTCCGCCGGCACATTACAGACACCGCAAATGAATAAACGCTCAGGACGTTTCGGCATCGGAAACAAAAAATCATTAGAAAAGCTTGCAGCCGTCCGAGATTCCCATCTCCATAGCTAAGAACGATGGGTTTATCGCAGAGCTGCGTGAATTAAGCTGCGAGTTTTTGGACTGAAACGGGTTCTTTACTTCCCGAACCGCGGATGATACGCATACATAAAGAAAAATAATGACGGCAAGAACTAGTATAAAATTTCTACTCACGATTATCTCTTGCGTTTTCACTGGTCACAGGCTTGCAATGACGGCGGATAATACCGTCGCAGTACAAACCGCTGTTTCGCCGCCAGTTATCTAAAATGCTGGCAATACCGTCAGCCGCGCACCCTCGCGCATGAAAATAAGCATAGACCAACGCAATGAGTGCATCAGCCTATGCTTATTAAAATATGGTTATTAAAATTTGATTTCTGCCTTCATCGAACCGGAAAAAATTCTCCAGTAAGATTGCGGCGGCTTATCTTCCAAGAAGAATTTCACGGGCAATATTTGCCGTCTCGGTTGGCGTCTTCCCCACACGCACTCCGGCAGCTTCGAGCGCAAGTTTCTTCGCAGCTGCCGTTCCAACAGATCCGGAAACAATTGCACCCGCATGCCCCATCGTCTTCCCTCCGGAGCAGTAAATCCCGCCACGTATCCAACAACCGGTTTGGTGAGGTGCTCTTGCACGTATGCTGCTGCACGTTCTTCCGCGTCACCGCCAATCTCGCCAATCATCACAATCAGCTCCGTCTCCGGATCTTCTTCGAAAGCCTGCAGCGCATCAATATGCGTCGTACCAATAACCGGGTCGCCGCCGATACCGATACAAGTAGTGAAACCAATATCGGAAAGCTCTGACATCATCTGATAAGTCAGCGTACCGGACTTTGACACAAGGCCGATCTTTCCCGGACCGGTAATATCGGGAGGGGTAATTCCCACGTTTGCCTGACCCGGCGTAATAATACCGGGGCAGTTCGGACCAATCAGCCGCACCCCGTGTTCGTTGGCATAGGTGAAAAATTCAGCTGCATCCTTTACCGGAATCCCTTCAGTGATAACCACCACAAGCCGCATTTGCGCATCTACAGCTTCAACGACGGCACTCTTTGCGAACGCCGGCGGGACGAAAATTACTGAGACTTGCGCACCAGTAGCCGCTTTTGCCTCTTTCACAGTTCCATACACCGGAACTGAGACGATAGCCGCTTCGCGTTCTTCCTTGCCATAGCCGATTGGCTCTACCGCAAAATCGACAGACGTACCGGCTTTGCGCGGATTAGTGCCAGCCACAATTCTCGTACCGGCTCCCAGCATTCTCCGCGTATGCTTTTGCCCTTCGGAACCGGTCATTCCCTGCACGATTACTTTATCGTTTTCCGTCAAAAAATAGCCATTGTTTTCTCGTCTCACTAAATTCTCATTTTGCTGCCAGCTCAGCTGCCTTTGCAGCAGCGCCGTCCATCGTATCGACGGTGATTACAAGCGGATGATTCGCTTGCGCTAAAATCTGCCGGCCTGCTTCCACATTGTTTCCATCCAAGCGCACCACGATTGGCTTATTTGCTTTCGGACCAAGAATTTCAAGTGCTTTCACAATTCCGGAGGCAACCTGATCGCAGGCAGTGATTCCTCCGAAGACATTTACGAAAACTGAACGGACATCCGGATCATGTAAAATCACATCCAAGCCGTTCGCCATCACATCTGCGTCTGCGCCGCCGCCGATATCCAGGAAGTTTGCCGGACCTACTCCATACTTTTCACCGGCATATGCCACTACATCAAGTGTAGACATCACAAGGCCGGCACCATTCCCAATAATTCCAACCTGCCCATTATCAAGCTTCACATAGTTTAATCCGAGCTGCTTTGCTTTCGCTTCCAACAGGTTCTCGGTGCGGTGATCGATGAGAGCATTATGTTCTTCATGCCGGAAACGGGAGTTATCATCTAACGTGACTTTCCCGTCGAGTGCAATAATCTCACCTGCCGGGGTGCATACAAGCGGATTCACTTCAACAAGTGTTGCGTCTTCACCGGTATAGACGTTCCACAATTTTTCCAAAACCGGCACAATCTTCGCCCCCAACTCCGGGGCGAAACCTGCCTGCGTTACAATTTCCCGTGCTTTTACCGTATCGATACCAACAGTTGGATTTACCGGCACTTTTGCCAGTGCTTCCGGACGTTCTTTTGCCAACTGTTCGATTTCCATCCCGCCCTCTTTGGAACACATTGCCAAATAGCGCCGGTTGGAACGATCTAGGAGTACCGAGAAATAGTACTCTTCAGCAATATCTGCGCCTGCGGCAATCAGCACGCGGTGCACGGTATGGCCTTTAATATCCATACCGAGAATCTGTGCAGCTTTTTCTTTCGCTTCTTCGGGAGTGACAGCAATCTTTACACCGCCGGCTTTTCCGCGTCCGCCAGTTTTCACTTGGGCTTTTACCACTAGCACACTGCCGATTTTGCAAAGCTTTTTTGCCGCTTCATAGGCTTCTTCCGGAGTTTCTGCCACAATACCCGGAAGCACCGGCACTTCATAGGCAGCGAAAAGATCGCGGGCTTGATATTCGTAGAGATCCACTCGGGTGTCCTTTCGTGTGTATTAATCAGCTCACAGCATTCGGAGATACATCTTCGTATTCGTACACCTGCAGCCGCAAGCAATTACTTCTTAGCTTACTTTGTTTCACATTTCTCTGCGGGACTTTCCGCCCATAAAATAATCTTATCTTGAAATCAAAGTATTTATTCAGAATTTTTCCTTTCTGTGATTTTGATTTCCCGCTTTTATCCGCAAACTTCAGATGAAAACTCACATTTCACACGTTACTTCCACACTGCATCCAAAAACACTCCGCGCCGATAAATTTATCCACTCTGCGCAGCACCCTGCTTCATCTTGTTTAACTGTGCTGCAAATTCAGTAACACGGGAACGAATCAGCTTTCCCATCGCATTTGCTCCAGCAATCGATGGGTGCGTCTGATCCACCTGCAGCAAATCAGGATTAGCTCGTACTAGTGAATTCCAGTCAATAATCGCCACATTTGCATATTTCTCTGCCACAGATTCAAGAATCTGATTTGAAGATTCTACAAAGCTCGAGGGTGAATACAGGTTTACAAGTAAAATTAACCGATTTGCACCAAGCTGTTCAATCACCTGCGCGACTTGTTCCGGATTATCCACACCAGCATTGGTTCCAAAACCGAGAATTACTGCCCTCCCAACCATTCCGTCACGATAGCCTTTCAGCACAGTCTGCGGCGCGTCTTTCCATTGCCGATTCGACTTCGCTAAAAACTTCACTCCCGGCATCGCCCAATCTAAACCAGTCTTTGCAGCTGAAAACATTGAATCGCCAATAACCGTTATTTCCTCATTGCGCGGATTACTCGTATCTAATGCTGCGGAAAGCAATGCGGGATTGGAAATCTGCTGCGAGTTCTGCGCAATCAGTTTCCGCGCTTCATCTTCCGAAATATTTTTCTCGGCTCTGTTATCCTTTGTTTTCGCTGCACCTCCCGCATCCGAAGCAGCTTCTTCCTGACCGGTATTCAGGCGCTCCGCCGTCTCAATTGCTAACTGCGTCTGCGATTTTACCGGAGCAAAAATTAAACCAGTCACTGTAAGAATTAAAAACAGCGCACATCCGCTAAGAGCTATTTTTGCCCAAAGTGTATGGCGCACGCTCCAAAATATTGCGCGAAGATAATCTCGAAATCCTAACTTGCGAATCGGAGTCTCAAGATAGCGAAAAGAAATTTCACAAATCAGCAAAGTACTGAGAATTGCAATAGCCGAGCGGATCCAATATCCGGAAGAATTCACGGCTGCCGGGAAAGCAGCTGCCAAGATAACAAGAACCGGCCAATGCCAGAGGTAGAGTCCATACGAACGGGTACCAAACCACTTTAGTACCGATAACTCCCCAATCCGTGCCAGTACAGAATTCGGCTGCAGCATTGCCGAAATAACGACGGCTGTCAGACCCGAAATGAGAAATAGTCCAATGCGGTATGTAAAAGCAGCCGAATCCGGCAGAAAAACGATTGCACCGACAACTGCCGCAAGTGCTCCGAATCCAAAGTATTTTCCATACCGCACCCAAAATTCGTGTCCGAAGATTTTACTTGAACGATCAGCCCAGGAAAATGCGATTAAAACACCAATTGCCAGACCGAAAAGATGCGTATCAGTCCCGTAATAAACCCTGGTAGTATTTGCGGAATCATAAAATAACGCCATTAATCCTGCAGAAGAAAATGCAAGCAGCCCTACTGCAATCAGCCGGGCCCGCAGGCTCTGGCAGCAGCGCTAACATCAGAATAAATATGAGCGGCCAGAACAAATAGAATTGTTCTTCGATTGCCAGCGACCAAAAGTTTTTGAAAAGCAGCGGTACGGCTGAGTCAAAATAAGAGCTTCCGTGGGAAATTTCGAGCCAGTTTGTGGAGAAAGTGAGCGCACCGAGAACTTGCCGTCGGATTCCCACAAGCAAATCGCGTTCAAAAAGAAACGCAGCAGGCACTACCAGCATAATCACAGTAATCAGAGCTGGAAGCAGTCTGCGTGCGCGGCGCAGCCAAAAGTTTGTCAGACTAACTTTTCCGTTTTTTCGCAGCTCACGAAGCAGCAAAGTCGAGATGAGAAATCCGGAGAGAACGAAAAAATATCAACACCAAGAAAACCGCCGCGAATTTTATTGGGAAAAATGTGATATCCAATTACGCTGAGAACTGCAAGCGCACGCAAACCATCCAGACCTGGAATGTATCCGCCGCAATCAGCAGCAAGATTCGCTGGTGTTTGACGCTGTGTGTCTTGCATCTGCTCAGTTTCTTTCTCTGATGACAATTATCCCGAACATTTTCAATTCTCTCAGGAAATCTTTTCCAAAGGTGCGAAGCGCAGCATTAAACGCTTCGTAGTTCCGGAATTGAAACGAACTTTCGCTACTGCAGATTTGCCGTGCCCTTCGAAACCGATTACTTTTCCTACTCCGAAAGACTTATGCCGAACTGTGTCGCCAATCTTAAATTCGGCCGATGCCTTGTTGTTCTGAGAATCAGCATCTGCAGATTCGAAATCCGCAGTTCCGGATGCGGCAAATTTTTTCGCACTGCCCGCAGCAGAACCGTTTAAAGTATCATCCGTATCCACTCCAAGTTTGCCTGCTTTAAATGGCTGGTTTCCACCGCCAGTTCCGCGCCCATATGCTGGTGCAAAGTCATGTTCATCGTCCCACTTGTTTCGCACCCCGTACCGGCTGCCAGCAGAGCTGCGGCCGAAGCTCGCACCGAAGCTGTCTCCCCAACCGCTGCCATATCCGCCGCCGCTTGGCTGCATCCTGCGCCAATCAATCACATCTTCCGGAATTTCTTCAAGAAAACGCGAAGCAGAAAGCTCCTGCGGAGAACCCCACTGCGAACGGCAAGCTGCACGGGTAACATAGAGCCGTTTGCGGGCACGAGTGAGCGCAACATACGCTAAACGGCGTTCTTCCGCTAATTCTTGAATTGAATTTATCGCACGAATATGCGGGAAAGTACCATCTTCCATTCCAGTAACGAACACTACCGGAAATTCGAGTCCTTTCGCTGTGTGTACCGTCATCAAAACAACTTCGCCTTCACGATCTTCTCCGTCCGGAATCTGATCTGTATCAGAAACAAGTGAAATCTGATCTAGAAAATCATCAAGTGTTCCCTCCGGATTCTCACTGCGAAAATCGGCAGCAACAGAACGCAATTCGGCAATATTTTCTACGCGCACATCATCTTGCGGATCATTTGAAGTTTGCAATGCGTGAAGATACCCGGATTCATCCATTAAATAATCAAGAATCTCGGCAGGTTCTTCTCCCGCCGCAGCTTTCTCGCGCGCATTCTTCAATAACGCGGAAAAATCTTGAATTGAGTTAATTGCGCGCGGTGAAATTCCAATTGCTTCACTATCTGCGCCAATTGCAGCTTCGATTGCGGATCCGAAAGAAATTCCATAGCGCTGTGCATAGAGCGCGATTGCTCCTTCAGCTTTTGCCCCCAGCCCGCGCTTCGGCTCGTTAAAAATTCTTCGCAGCGATACGGTATCATCCGGATTTGCTGCCGCCTGCAGATACGCAATCGCATCCTTAATTTCCTTCCGGTCGTAGAACTTCGTTCCGCCGACAACTTTATACGGAATCCCAGCGCGCATCAGCAAATCTTCAAGCGCACGCGATTGGGCATTTGCACGGTAAAAAATCGCAAAATCACCGTATTTGAAACCTTCATCACGCAGCTTGTCGATTTCTTCTACCACAAACGCGGCTTCATCACGTTCCGAATCAGCCACATAGCCAACAAGTTTTTCCCCTTTACCCGAATCCGTCCAGAGATTCTTCGCGCGGCGCCCTGCGTTGTTTGAGATTAGTGCATTTGCTGCCGAAAGAATATTTTGGGTGGAACGATAATTTTGTTCCAGCAGCACTGTATGCGCACTCGGAAAATCGCTTTCAAAACTTTCAATATTACGGATTGTAGCGCCGCGGAAGGCATAAATCGACTGGTCGGCGTCGCCCACTACAGTCAGCTGCCCCTGCAGTTCATCGCGGTCTTCTCCGGCAAGAATTCGGATTAACTCATATTGCGCCGGATTTGTATCTTGATATTCGTCTACCAAAATATGCCGAAAGCGCCGCCGGTAATTTTCGCGAACTTGCCTGTTAGTTTTGAACAAACGCACCGTCTGAAAAATTAAATCATCAAAATCCATCGCATTTGCTGCAGTTAAACGCTGCTGATATCCGGCATATGCTTTTGCCACGATTTGCGCATCACGATCTGCAGCCTGTTCCGATGCTTGCGACGGAGTAATCATTTCGTTTTTTAAGTCCGAAATTCGATGCGCAAGTACTTTCGGCGGGTGCTGCTTTGATTCGATACCTTCTTCGGCGCAAACAATCTTCAGCAAGCGCTGCGAATCGGCTGGATCGTAAATCGTGAAAGTTGAGCGATATCCGATTGCTTCATGCTCCGCCCGTAAAATCCGGACACAAGCAGAATGGAAAGTTGAAATCCACATCCGATTTGCAACTGGCCCGAGCATCGTGCCAAGACGTTCACGCATTTCCTTCGCCGCTTTATTCGTAAACGTGATTGCCAAAATTTCACTTGCTGCAGCTTTACCTGAAGCAATCAAATAGGAAATTCTGGTCGTAAGCACTCGAGTTTTTCCCGATCCGGCGCCTGCAACCACAAGCAAATGCCCGCCCGTATGCACTACAGCTTCATGCTGGCGCGGATTCAAACCGGCAAGCAGCTGAGCTGCGGAATCTGAATCCTTTCCCGGATTCTCAAGATAATCAGATTTTTTACCGCAGATTCATTGCAAGACACAGCTGACAGCTTTTCCGTACTTTCATCCGAATCTGAATCAAATCCGCTGCGAGCGCGCAAACGCGCAGCAAGATTATTCAGCTGACCGCTATTAGCAGCTGATGTACCGCTCCCCGGAATCCTGCCTGGTGAACCGCTGAAATCCGGCTGTGTTTCACGGCCGGATTGGGGTATGCGGGCAGAGGTTTTCGCACCGGCGCCAATATTAATATTGGATTGCGAGCTTTCCTGCGCAGCAGCTACCCGTGCACGCAGGCGGGCCATCGTCTCAAGAAACGGATCATTTGTGGAATTTTTATCGTTCATAACACCCTAAATTTTACTTCACCCTCCTCCGGATTTTTCCTTGCCTTTTCAGAAAAGTGCGAAATATCAAGGAAAAATTAAATCGAAGTAATTGTCACACCAATTTATTTATTGCGAAAACCGCCAAATTACTATTGCGAAAAATTAATGCACCAAAAGCAGCGGCCGGTTTCACGATAACTTTCGCACTAAAAATCGCTTCCGTCATTCGCGCAGCATATTCCCCCACATATTTTGGCGCTTCTGCACAATGCTCTTGAATCAGCTTCACAATTGCCGAACCGACAATAACTCCGTCGGCTTTTCGGCTCATTGTATGCGCCTGTTCCGGTGTAGAAATTCCAAAACCAATCGCACACGGCACATCAGTATTTTCCCGCACCACTCGCACTATTTCGTCAAGATCCGTCGTAATCTGTGTCCGAATACCAGTTACCCCAAGACTTGAAACCAAGTAGATGAACCCGCGTGCTTCACGCGCAATCATTGCAATCCGCCCTGCAGAGGTCGGAGCGATAAGCGAAATCAGCGCTATCCCGTAAGCGTCGAATACTTCAAGAAATTCTTCGCGCTCTTCAAACGGCAGATCCGGCAAAATCACACCCTGCACCCCAACTTCTGCGCAGCATGCCGCAAAATTCGCAGCACCGTAAGAAAACACCACATTTGCATAGGTCATGAAACAAATCGGTACCGCTACTCCGTACGTATCGCGTACCTTGCGAACTGTTTCAAAAGCGAGATTCGTAGTCATTCCGTTATTTAAGGCGCGCAGGGAAGCCGCTTGAATTACCGGCCCTTCAGCCGTCGGATCAGAGAACGGAATCCCAATCTCAACAATTCCAGCTCCCGCTTTTACTGCTGCATGAATGCATTGCGCAGTAGTTTCAATATTCGGGTCTCCGCAGGTGAAGAATGGGATAAACACCTTTTTTCCGCAAATGCGGCACTGATTTGCGCAGCGCCATTGAACTTTTGCCGCTGCTGGTTCTTTTCGTTTTTCTCACTCATGAATATCCTCCCCACGGTAACGCGCAATTGCAGCGCAATCTTTATCTCCGCGTCCGGAAAGCGTTACTGCAAGCACCGAATCATTCGGCATCTCCGGCGCAATTTTCATCGCATATGCCAGCGCATGCGCTGATTCTATCGCCGGAATAATACCTTCCATCTGTGAAAGGTATTCAAAGGCGCCGACGGCTTCATCGTCAGTAATTGCAGCATATTCAGCACGGCCGATATCGTGCAGATACGCATGTTCCGGTCCGATTCCCGGATAGTCAAGCCCTGCAGAAATCGAGTATACCGGCGCAATCTGCCCAAATTCGTCCTGACAAAAATAAGATTTCATTCCGTGAAAAATACCAAGCGAACCAGTGGAAATTGTAGCTGCCGTTTCATGGGTGCGCACTCCGCGGCCCGCTGCCTCAACCCCAATCAGACGCACACTATTATCGTTAATGAAATGATAGAAAGAGCCAATCGCATTTGATCCCCCGCCGACACATGCAAGCACCGCATCCGGCAGTTTTCCCGCAGCTTCCAGAATCTGTGCACGTGTTTCTGCCGAAATAACCGCCTGAAAATCGCGCACAATTGTCGGGAACGGATGCGGGCCCATCACCGATCCAAGGCAGTAATGCGTATCCGTAATTCGGGAAGTCCATTCACGCATTGCTTCAGATACCGCATCTTTCAAGGTTGCAGTACCGGAAGTCACTGGCACTACTTCCGCTCCAAGGAGCCGCATTTTATAAACATTTAACGCCTGCCGAACCGTATCTTCTTTTCCCATGTAGACCACGCATTCCAGACCGAGTAATGCTGCCGCCGTCGCTGCAGCCACGCCATGCTGCCCTGCACCCGTCTCTGCAATAATCCGTGTCTTTCCCATTTTCTTTGCAAGCAGTGTTTGCCCGAGCACATTGTTAATCTTGTGCGCGCCAGTGTGGTTTAGATCCTCTCGTTTGAGATAAATCTTTGCACCGCCCAAATTTTCGGTCATCTTCTGTGCGAAATAAAGCCGCGAAGGACGCCCCGCATACTCATTGAAAAGCTGTGTCAGTTCTGCCTGAAAGTCGGCGTCTTGTTTGTAAAAGTTGTAGGCGGTTTCGAGTTCAATGACGGCGTTCATCAGCGTTTCCGGAATATATTGCCCACCGTGTATCCCAAAACGCCCATTTGGATTTGTCATCTCACTCTCCTTTCAAATCATCGGTAATTTTGTTTAGTTGTGTCGGTTTCGTTTTAACGCAGATTCGGATTCTCTTTTCAGATGTTTGTGCAGTGTCTTTTTCCGACGGATATCATGCCGCAAGTATCGTGCAGACCGGCGCTTTCGAGTTTAACTTTTGAACTTTTGAAGAATAATATTTCAGTCAATTCTCAACCCCGCACACAGTTCAATGCTTCATGCACAAACTCCCGCATTAGCTGGAGGTTCTTCGCTCCGGCAGCATCTTCGATTCCCGAGGAAACGTCCACCCCAAAAGGATGCAGTTTCTGAACAGCTGACCGCACATTTTGTGAATTTAAACCGCCGGCTAAAATATAGGGCCGAGAAATTTTCGCGAGTAACCGCCAATCGAAAGTTTTACCAGTGCCGCCGCCAAATGCATCACAAAGCACAATATCAGCTGATGATTCGTTTGCTGCTTTCACATCTGCTTCCGTGCGGATTCCAAATGCTTGCACAATCTCCGCACCGCCGCAGCAATCAAGTGTTTCGCGCAGCTGCCGGATATATTTAGCAGACTCATTCCCGTGAAGCTGTACTGTATCAACCGCTCCGCTTTCCACTACCGCCGCTGCTGCGCTAATTGGTGCGTCCTGAAAAACTCCGACTGTACGCACCCGCGAATCAAGAAGCTCCCGCAGCCGCAAAATTTTATCTGCTTCCACAAAACGCCGCCGCCCAGGCACGCAGATGAAACCAACATATTTCGGTTCATTCCCGCGGCGCTCAGCAAATACTTGATTCACTGCATACACATCAGATTCACTGCGTATCCCGCAAAATTTTATTAGCACGGATTCAGTTTTTTCATTAGCTTTCGCGTTTTTGTTCATCGCACATCTCGAAATTCTGCAAGCTTTGCACCTTTGTCCGCAGCACGCATCAGCGCTTCGCCAACCAGCACAGCGTCAGCTCCGATTGCGCGGGCTTCCTGCACATCAGCCGCACTTGAAATTCCGCTTTCTGCCACAAAAGCACGCCTTCCGGCACATTTTTCCGCAGATTCACAGAATTTCCAATATCGACGGTGAAATCTTTCAGATTTCGGTTGTTCACCCCCACAATCCGTGCTCCAACATTGAGCGCCTGTTCAGCCTCATTCGCGTCGTGCACCTCGACAAGTGCGGAAAGTCCGAGTTCATCAGCAAGCTGGTGATAGTCATACAGCTGCACTGAGTCAAGAATCGAGCAGATTAACAGCACCGCACTCGCACCGAGAATCCGTGCCTCGTAAATCATATACTCATCAACAGTGAAATCTTTCCGCAAACACGGAACAGCTATTTCACCAGCAATTTCACGTAAATATTCGTTCCTGCCGTGAAACCATTTCGGCTCAGTCAAAACTGAAATCGCATCAGCGCCGGCAGTTTCATATTCGCGGGCAATTTTGCGGTATGGAAAGTCCGGAGAAATCACCCCTTTCGAAGGAGATGCCTTTTGCACTCACAGATAAAAGCCAAATCCGGGCCGGCAAGCGCCTTTTCGAATCCGAAATTTGCTGTACCAAGCTCACTGCTCAGCCGCTCTAAGACACTCTGCGGCATTTTATTCTTCGCCTGCGCCACTCGTTCACGTGCAAAATCGGCGATTTCAGTAAGTATTGTGCTCACTGTTCCAAAACTCCTTAAACTTACAGGGAAAAATCTACCCGGTACGTATTCCCGGCTGTCTGTGTGCGGGAATTATTTTGTGTCACCGAGCTGATTCGATACCGCAATAAGCTGTTCAAGCCGTTCCGCCGCTCTGCCGGAGTCAATCAACTCCGCCGCCAGTTTCACACCGTCAGCAAAAGAGTGCGCCTTTCCGCCAATATAGAGCGAAGCACCCGCATTCAGCAGCACCGCTTCACGCTTCGGGCCGCTAATCTTCCCATTCAAAATATCACGGGTAATTTTTGCATTTTCCGCAGGCTCACCACCGAGCAAATCAGCTTTTGCACATCGTTGAAAACCAAAATCTTCCGGCGCAACCTGATAAGTTTTGTACCAGCCATCTTTGAATTCACAGATCTTCGTCGGTGCGGAAAGGGAAATTTCATCAAGCTTGTCTAAGCCGTACACTGCCATTCCGCGTTTTACTCCGAGTTCAATGAGTACTTGTGCAAGCGGTTCGACAAGATATTCGTCATATACTCCCAGCAAATGCATGGTCGGATGCGCCGGATTAGTGAGCGGCCCGAGAATATTGAATACGGTTCTAAAACCGAGTTCTTTACGGATTTTCCCTACATACTGCATCGAAGTGTGATATTTTTGCGCGAAGAAAAAGCACAGTCCGACTTCATCGAGAATCTGCCCGGCGTTCTCCGGCGGAATATTGATATTCACCCCGAGTGCTTCCAGGCAATCAGCTGCTCCGCTTTTTGAAGAGGAAGCACGGTTGCCGTGCTTTGCCACACGCATTCCCCCAGCTGCCGCGACCAATGCTGAAGTGGTTGAGATATTAAAAGAATGCGCCCCGTCGCCGCCGGTACCGACAATTTCGAAAACCTCACCAAGTCCGGTTACTTTTAATGCCGCCTCACGCATTGCTTTTGCACAGCCGGCAATCTCTGCGGATGTTTCAGCTTTCGCACTTTTCGCCGAAAGTGCTGCCAGAAAAGCCGCATTTTGTGTCGCCGAGGTTTGCCCGGTCATGATTTCATTCATCACGGCGTATGCCTCATCGAAGCTCAAATCTTCTTTATTTACAATTTTTACGATTGCTTCCTTAATCATTTTCTGTCCTTAAATATCTTATTTATCGCAGTTGTCTTAGTTTAAAATTATTGGTGTTTTTATTTTCTGATACCGCTGCTGCAGATGGTGAAACCTGTCCGGAATATAGTTTTCGCAAGATAGCAGCAAATAGCAGAAATTATCAGCTGAATCTGTGAAAACACCGCAGATGAGTGCGGATTCCTCCGCTATCTTGGATACTGAAGAGTTTTCAATAACCAGATAACTCCGTAACTTGGAAGAATTCAGTTCACTCGGAAAAATCCGGTAAATCCGCCAGTTCATATCAGCTGCCCGCTATGCCGGCATTTTCGGTATTAATTTCAGAATGCGAAGTTCATCCGCGGCTAATTCCGCATTAGAACTGCACCTATTTAGCTCTCCAAAAATGCTTTTATCATCAACTTACCGTTGGGGGTAAGAATCGACTCCGGATGAAATTGCACCCCGTGAATTGGATACATTTCGTGCTGTACTGCCATAATTTCACCGTCGGCAGCCACCGCTGTTACTTTCAGGCAACTCGGCATAGTGGCCGGATCTGCTGCCAGCGAATGATAGCGGGCGACCAGTTCCGATGCAGAACACCATCGAAAAATCGCAGCCTCATTATCAATTTTCACAGCAGACTGCTTGCCGTGCATTAAATGCTTCGCATAAGTAACGACGGCGCCGAAAGCCGCACATATTGCCTGATGCCCGAGGCACACACCGAGAGTCGGAATTCGCGGTGAAAGCTGCCGAATCAGATCAATAATCACTCCGGCATCTTCCGGCCTGCCCGGACCCGGAGAAATAACAATTTTTTCCGGTGCGAGAGCTGCAATCTCAGCTACCGTAAGTTCATCGTTACGCACCACTTTCAGTTCCGGATGCAGCTCACCGAGATACTGGTAAAGATTGTAGGAAAAAGAATCATAATTATCGATTAAGAGAATCATCACTGTTCCCCTCTCCAGCCGAAGTCACTGCGGCGCCCGCAGCATCAGCCTGTTCAAGCCCGCTGGAAATTTCGAGTGCACGCACAATCGCTTTCGCTTTATTTACACACTCGGCAAACTCTTTATCGGCAACCGAATCAGCCACAATACCCGCACCAGAACGTACAAAAACCTGCCCATTTTTCTTGTACGCCGTGCGGATAGCGATACAGGTATCCATATTTCCGGAGAAATCAATATACCCGATTGCCCCGCCGTAAATTCCGCGCTTATTATTTTCAAGCTCACCAATGATTTGGCAGGCACGAATTTTCGGCGCACCGGATAGCGTGCCAGCTGGAAGTACCGCCGCAATCGCATCGAGCGCATCTCGGTCTTTACGAATTTGCCCGCGTACTGTTGAACCGATATGCATCACGTGCGAGTAGCGCTGGATTTCGCGAAGTTTCACTACCTGCACAGTTCCGAAACGAGAAATCTTCCCCAAATCATTCCGGCCGAGATCCACAAGCATATTATGCTCAGCTAATTCTTTCTCATCGGCAAGAAGTTCTTCTGCAAGTGCAATATCCTCTGCTTCGTTCACTCCGCGCGGGCGCGTACCGGCAAGCGGAAAAGTATGGAGTACTCCGTCGTGAAGCTTCACAAGAGTTTCCGGAGAAGCCCCGGCAACTTCCACATCTGTACCAGAAAAATAAAACATGTATGGTGAGGGGTTTAATGTGCGCAATACACGGTAAGTATTGAAAAGGCTCCCCGAAAAAGGAGCAGAAAGACAATTTGAAAGCACAATCTGGAAGATGTCGCCCGCAAAAATATGCTTGCGGGCATGCTCAACCATATTGCAAAACTCTTCCCGGCTATATAGCGGTTTGGGTTCAGAAAGCAGCCGGCCAGCCGGAATCTGCTGCTTTTTCCCCGTGTGCAGCAGTTTCGCAAGATCTGCCAGCTTTTTACCCGCAGCCGCATATTCTGCTTCATAGTTATTTAGTGAAATATTTTGAATTAAAAAGATTTTCTGTGCGAAATTATCAAAAGCAATAACTGTATCGAAAAGCATCAGGTCAAGATCCTGAAAACCTTCATTATCCTCCACTTTAACTTTTGCTGCCGGCTCGCAGTAATTAATGAAATCGTACGCAAAGTATCCGACTAAACCTCCGGTAAAAGGAGGCATTCCTGCTATTTTCGGACTGTAATATTCGGCAAGCAGCTCGCGCAGATACGCCGATGGGTTCGCCGTCGGAATCTCTTTCCGGTCAATCCGCAGTACGCCGTCTTTACAGGTAATCGAAAGTTTCGGATTAAATCCGAGGAAAGTGTAGCGCCCCCACTTTTCGTGTTCTGCTACGGATTCAAGGAGATATGTGTGTGCGGAAATTCCGCGGAGAATCCGCATTGCTTCGATTGGTGTGAGGAAGTCAGAGAGGATTTCGCTGCGCACTGGGACAACACGGTATTCGCCGGCTTTCGCGTAATTCTCCACTTCAGCAAGGCTTGGGAAAAGTTCTCGCACCGGCTGGGATTTCATTCTCTGCCCTCACCTTTCCTCAGAAACGAATGCTGATACAGCAACTCAACTGTGTAATTGTTTAACAGGTTAGCAACTTTTCCAGTTCGGCGCATTCCCAGTCCGCAAGATGAACTGCGGATATAAAACCGCAGGCAGGAAACAAAAAATCTTCACCGCAAAATTTCGATAGATGAAAATCTGTTGGGAAAATAGCTAATACTATGCAGTGTTATGCGCAGCTAACTTAAGCACGCAAAATCAGAATTGCCTTTTCGATTGATTATTATTGGTAAATTAAATTTTCGTTTTCAAGATGGGAGCTGATAACGATAAGAGTTCCCTTTGCTACGGAAATCTTCACTTCGCTTGCACGTCCCCACTCGTTGCTCAAACCAATCGGGAAAGTGCGGTGCAGAACCGCATTTTCCAGTTCGTAAACCGCACCTGTAATTGATACCCCGACCGATTTATCGCTCAGCGAGAAAACGGAAAGCGAGCGGCCTGGCTGTGCCTGAAAAGTGCGCGATCCGTCGTGCAAATAGGTAATATGCTCTTTTTACTAATCACTTCAATATCAGCTCCCTGTTCAGCAACGAACGAAAAAGCTTGCAGGTTTGAAATAAGATGGTCAAGACGGCCGCCCAGGGCACAGTAAATCCGAAAATTTCGGTATCCAAGTGCGAGACAGTGCCGGAGTGCAGCGAGAGTATCGGAATCGTCTTTCGCCGGCGGAAGCTGCATAATTTTGGGAAAGCAAAATTTGCAGCAGCGCCGGATTCGCCGGCGGAATCAAAATTAATATTATCTTCACAATCCGCGGCAGAACTTTTCGGTCTCTTGCCGGTATCCCAGATGTAATCGCACGAATCAAAATCGCCGACCACAAGATCCACCCGGACTCCCTGCTCGCATGCATAGCGGTATCCGCGGTCAGCGGCCACTATAAAATCAGCAGTTTCAATGCCAGCGAACGTATCAAACTCTCCGCCGGAGATAACTGCACACAATTCATTTCTCGGTCTTTGCATCATATTTCCATATTTCCTCATCCGGATAAACCAATATGCCAATATCAATAATATTGCTCCCAGCCTGGCGGAATTATCCGCATATCCCCAGAAATATCGCAGCAGAATTCAGCAAAGGCGCAACATACTTTTCAGGTGAAATCCGGATAATAAAAACTTCCGGATTCGCGGCGCTGACACGATTGTATATTGCAAAACCGATAAAACCTGCAAAACCGCAGCATGAGATGCTTAGCATAAATTTTTATTCAGCCGAAAATGGCTTATCCCGGCAATAATGCACCGATTTACGTTGTGTCTTCGGTGCAGGCAGCGGTAAAATAGGCGTAACGCTTTCAAAATTATTGTGAAAGAATTACAAATCCAAGGACGATTCATGGAAAGTTTCCGCACGCTGCTGCCGCACGTTACACAGTTCGATTTTGCAGAAAATGTTGCGTCCATCATCCCTTGGGGCGACGGGCACATCAATAAAACCTACAAAGTAATCACAGATTCTCAGCCCTATCTGCTCCAACGAATGAATGAAACAGTATTTTCAGACATCCCGCGGCTGATGGAAAATATTCAGCTGGTCACAGAATTTTTGGCGCAGCGGAATCAGGAAACGCTGGAAATCGTTCCCACAATCGACGGAAAACTGTACTACACAAGTGAAACTGGCGGAAAATACCGGCTTTACAAGTTCATCACGGAAACAATCTCGTACTCAATGGTCACTGATCCGGAAATTGTACGCTCAGCAGGTGCAGCTTTCGGGCAATTCCAAAAGATTTGGCAGAGTTTGACGCCGCAAAGCTCGCCGAGACAATTCCGTATTTTCATCATACTCCGCGTCGTTTTGAAAATTTACAGCAGTCGATTCTCAAAGATTCGGCCGGCAGAGTGAAAGATACCGCCGCCGAAATCGAATTTTTCTTTCCCGGAAAGACGATTGCAGCCGGGTAGCAGATTTGCTTGGCACTCCGGAGATTCCAGTGCGGGTAACCCATAATGACACCAAAATAAATAATATTTTGTTCGACAGTAAGACTCACAAATCTCGCGCAATTATTGATTTAGATACAGTAATGCCCGGATCGGCACTTTACGATTTTGGCGATGCTTTGCGCACTGGAGGAGCCACCGCAAACGAGGATGAAAAAGACGCCGCATTAATGCATTTGAATCTCGAACTATTCCGCGCATATTGTGAAGGGTTCCTCTCGGCAGTGAAAGATTCTCTCACCCCGACGGAAATCTCATTACTTGCTTTTTCGGTGAAATTGATGACGTTGGAGTGCGGAATGCGGTTTCTCACCGATTTCCTTGATGGCGACGTATATTTTGCAACAGCATATGCAGAACATAATCTGATCCGTACCCGCACCCAGATTGCGCTGGTAAAAGATATCGAAACAAAGCTTACACAAATGAATGAAATTGTCGCTGCCGCGGCAGCATGCGAGAAAAATTGAGAGATTGGGAAGCAACTATGGAAGTGAATATGGAAGTAAATATGGAAAAGGAACTTTACGCAGTATACGAAGCCATTGACGCCCTAGTTGATTATGCCGAAGCACGTCTGGAACTTGCCGAACTCGATACTGACTGGGTTCGAAACCAAATATTCGCACTCTTTGCTTTGAATTCATACCCGTCTGCCGGTATTTCAAACGCAGCCCGCAAAGTTTCAGAAATAGCTCCAGAACGGCCGGATACGCTGCTCGCAGCTTTTACGGAAGCTTGTATCGCAGCTAATTTGTTTGCCCAGGAAGAAGCGGATTCGCGCTGTGATCAGGTAATGGGAATTCTCACGCGTACCCCGTCGCAAATCAGTGCACGTTTTTCCGATATTTCACAATCTAGCGGCACGCAGGCAATGGAATGGTTCTACAACTATTGCGTCGCCAATAACTATGTCCGCCGCTCAGTGCTGGACCGCAATCCGCGGTTTAACGCAAATGGTCTTATCATTACGATTAACAAGGCGAAACCAGAGTTTAAAGATCCAAAGAAAGCCGCTGCCGGAAATTCTGTATCGGGCGGGTATCCAAAGTGCTCAATTTGCCACGAAAATGAAGGTTTTGCCGGACGTACGAAGTACACTTTGCGCACCGTACCATTGCAGCTTGCTGGCGAAAAATGGTTCTGGCAGTTCTCGCCTTACGGATATCTCGCCTGCCATGGAATCGCGATTAACTCGCAGCACACCCCGATGCATGTTGACCGCAAAACTTTTACAAAACTGATGGATTTTGTGGATCAATACCCAGATTTCTTTATCGGCTGCAATGCTGCATTGGCAAGAATCGGCGGATCGGTACTTGGTCATGATCACTATCAGGCAGGCGGCGAAGCACTTCCAATGCAGCGTGCAGGCGCATGGAAAACACTTCAAGATCAAAACTTCCCTGACGCGATAGTGGAGATTCTCGACTGGCATAATACTGCAATTCGGGTGGTGTCAAAAAACCGCAATGCGATTGAAGAAATCAGTGATAAAATCCGCCAAGCTTGGGTAGTTTACAACAACCCCGATTTCGGAATCAAATCTGGGAACGGCAGTGAGCACTTCTCAGCCGTATCACCGACGGTAATCCGCACTGAACGCGGATATGAGATGTCACTGATTTTGCGGTCAAATATTACTTCCGCAGAATTCCCGGAAGGCGTATTTCATGCCCATCCAGAGTATTTCCCAATTAAACAAGAGTCGATTGGTTTGATTGAAGCACAGGGTTTATTTGTTTTGCCCGGACGTCTTGATTGGCAGCTTGCGCAGATTGCTGACGCATTAGCAGCAGGAACAGAGCTGCCTGCAGATTTATCCGAGTTCGAACTGGTATGGAATGAGCTGCGGGAAATGCTCGGAGATGAAACTGACCGCAGCGCGGCAGAGAGTGCAATCCGGAAAGAGCTTGGAAGTATTTGTGAACGGATTTTAGAGAACACAGCCGTCTTTAAGGATAAGGAAACAACAGTAGAGTTCCTTTCAAGTATTGGGATTGAAGCATAAAATACACCATCAGGTTTTCGGTCTGCTGCTGTTAGATAACGTAAATAACGGCAGCGGACCGGTTAAAGGATTTGAGATAAATATTCATAGTACGACGGCTTCCGCGAACGGAAATACACCCCGCCAACTCCTCGATTACTCCGCACTATCGATAACTGCAATGCTGGCGTGACTCATCCGTCGTTAATGTGAATCATCGCCATCAAGGAGTTCTTCTGCTGCAGCATAGATTCGCCCGTCAGCATATCCGCTGCTCGGCGGATGAATTTGGCCGCGTCCCCGAATATTGCGATGATAGGCGCGATTAACCTTTGTTTCATGCGCTGCAAACCACTGCGCAAGTTTATCCGCTAACTCACTTTGGATTGATTCATATTCAGGATTATCTGCAAGGTTATTCCGCTCGCCGGGATCAATATTCAGATTGTAAAGTTCCTTTGGCCCATCATACCGATCAACAAACTTGTAGCTGCCGAAACGAATCATCCGTCCGCCGCCGTATTCGTCAAAAACCATTACCGGATTATTATTTTTGCGTTTTTCTCCCCGAATCAAATCAGCAACCGAACCAGCAGCACGCAGCACATCCTCCGGAGCCTGCACCCCAGCAAGTTCACAAATGGTTTCGTAAAAGGAACATGCAGAAACATGATCGAAAATATTGCGCCGCACAGTTTGTTCCGGCAAATGCACCATAAACGGTACCCGCACTGAATTTTCCCAGAAATTTAATGGATAAGTGCCGTTGCCTTTTCCCCATAATCCATGCTGACCGCAGCTGAAACCGTTATCTGACATATAAATAAAAACGGTGTTCTGTGTTAAATTTTGGGCCGCTAACGCGGTATTGATTTTCCCAACGGCACAATCAACACCGGTCAATGCAGCTGCATATCCGCGCAGACTCGGTATCGGATCGGCAAATGCGTCAGCGAAATCATTATAAGTTTTTGTCCACGGATGCGGTTCTTCACGCGGAATCGACGAAAAATCTGTGTCCTGGTAAAGGTCAAGAAGTTCTTTTGGATGATTATCGATCCACGGAGAATGCGGGGCAGTGAAATTTACGAGCAGGAAGAAAGGTTTCGCCTTATCTCGAGTATTTAAAAATTCGCAGGCACGATCTGCAACCGCATCAGTGAAGTATTTTGGCTCGGCGGCTTCTGCACCTTTTTCATCCCAAATCGGCGCATTATAGTAAGGTCCGCCTCCATAGCGGTGGGCATACCAGTAATCAAATCCAGCTGCCGGCGTTTTTGCGGTGCCGACATGCCACTTACCGACCATGCCGCAAGAGTAACCGTTATTATTTAGTACTTCTGGAAATGTAATCATCTGTTTCAGAAAGTTTTCTTCAAAATCATCCGGATGCCGCCCGCCCACTAGCCAGTCATGGATTCCGTGTGCTGAAGGCATTCTTCCGGTAAGTAACGATCCCCGAGCAGGCGAACAAACTGGTGACGCACAGTAATAATTGTGAAAAACTGCCGACTGCGCAGACAAAACATCAAGATTCGGGGTTCGAAGTTCCGGCCAATTTTCACTAGTCGCCCACGGACCCTGATCATCTGTAATTACGACCACAAAATTAGTTGTCATTGCCATCTTGATTTTCCTTGTCTATTATCTAAATCGCGGATCCTTTCCAAATCCGTTTTAAATTTAAAAGAGAGATTGAATCAATTGCCGCGAGCCACCCGCAAAGACGTTGCCCAGTTAGCTGGAGTTTCAGTAGCTACAGTTTCGCATATTTTAAACGGGAGAGGCGATGAGCTTGGTTTTTCACAATCCACCGCGAAAAGAGTGAAAGCGGCAGCTAAGCAGGTAGGATACATTGCACATCCATCAGCCCGAAATTTTCGTTATCAGAAAAGCCAGGTAATTGCGTTATTCACCGCGGAAGCTCCTTCCTCGCTTCAGCCGCCGATCTTTAATGAATTGCTAACAGCTGTTATTGGCCGTGCACTCAGCGCCGGATACTTCATCTTGCCAGTACCTATTACTGCAAATCCTCGCGAAACAGTTGAGGCAACTTTGCGTGAAGTATATCTTGCGGGAGCGATTCTGCGCGACGACCCGGAACTTCGCGATATTGCACCGCTCCTTGAACTAAATGAAATTCCATCAGTTTGATTAACACCGGCACTTGCGCACCGGATTCACCGAATCTGACCACCGTATTTATTGACGAACGTCCGGGAGTTGCCCAGATTCTTTCAAGTATTGACATCAGCGAAGTACAGCAACCAGTTATTGTGCGCGGACCGGGAGACGCTTCCGGACACAGAGCGGCGTTTCTCGAATATTTTCCGAAAGCTCTGAATCTTGAAGCAGCCGGCTGGTCATATCACGACGGATACACAGCCGGAGCAAAAGCAGCAGCTATGGATTCGAATCTTATCTTTGCCCCAAACGAGCAGTTCGCCGCGGGTTTATTACATTATTTCCAAGAACTGGGAACAGAAATCAGCCCGAGGTTCCAGCTCTTCGCTCTCGGCGGTATCGGACAGAACCCAATATTTCCCGAAAAATCTGCGCAGCTCACAACCGTTGTTTCGCCATTGCTGCAAGCTGCGCAAATTGCGGTAGATTTACTGATTTCACATCTTTCCGGAGAACGCGAATTACCAAAAGGTGTTTATCAAACTTTGCAGACTTCAGCGCAGCTGCGGGAAACAACTATCCAACTGATCCGGCAAGATTAGCGGGTTCACTTTTCAAAAGCTGTAAGTTCGCCTTCAGATAGGTCTTCAAGATTTTCTCCGGTAGAAGCAAGCCACGGATTAGCCCAGACCAGAATAAACATCAGCATATAGGCCACTGCAAACGGGGCAATCGGATAGTATCCATACTGTGCAACGAGAATCGGAACCAAGAACGACACCGCTGCGGACATAATCCGCGCCATTGATTGTGTAAATCCGGCGCCGAATCCGCGAAGCTCAGTCGGATAAGCTTCCACCGCCCACACTACTGCAAGCATCCCCGGACCAAAATATGCAGTGAAGCTCCAGATTACAAAAGCGGTGAAAAGAATCGTGTTTGCCATCGCACCAAATAAGCCAAGAATTGCGACAGCCGCGGTCAATATGAGCGCAGTAATCATTCCCAGATTGCGGCGGTTTACACGGTCAATGAAAAACGCTCCAATAAACAGAGCCAAAAAAGCGACTATATTTGCAAGCAAGGAAACCATTAAGTTTGCCGATGCCGGAACACCTGCCTGCTCAAAGATAACGGGGCCAAGGAATGAAACAACTGGTCCTGCAGTCGAATTTAACATAAAAAGCCAGTACACACGAGCATCCGGCGACGAGTGTTCCCTTTAAAAAGCCGACGATATTCACGGGCACTCCTCCGCGGATTTGCCTGAGATATTTCATTTTCAAGACCAAGCGCGCGGATAATCGTCCATGCTTTTTCGCGCCGTCCGTTCTGAATCAGCCAGCGCGGAGACTCTGGAAGACGTTTGCGTAAGAATAGTACGATTGCTGCAGGAACTGCCGCAAACGCAAACATTCCACGCCAAATCCAGTCGTGATGATTCGCCGGCATCACCCAATAAAGGAACATTGCGAGAATGATTGCGAATATTGCACCGAGTACCATCATCAAGTTCAGTAACGAACCGGTTATTCGGCCGCGGCGGACTTTTGGAGCAATCTCGGCGAGGTACGCAGCAGAAGTCGATAAATCCATTCCAATAGCTACGCCGATTAGAAAACGCAGCATCCAGAGCATCCAAACTTGCGTGATTGCCGCCGCAAGCAGCGCGGTAATGATAAAAATCCAAAGATTAAAAGCGAAGACTTTCTTGCGTCCGATTCGATCAGATAAATCTCCGAAGATAATCAAACCCGCAGCAGTACCGAGAAAGGAAATTGCAACGAGCATTCCTTTCGCACTTGGAGTGAGTGCGAAAGACGATGCTAGGAAAACCATCGCCACACCAATAACGGCGAGGTCATATCCGTCAACAAATTCACCGAAAGCAATTAACGTTGAAGCATGTTTCTTAATAAAACGCGCATCTTTTTCTGAGATTTCCGCAGTAAGAATTTTCGAATCCATTCAAACGCTCCTTTGAACGAACTGTAAATGCGAGCTATTGCTCTTGAAACCAGATATTATCACGTGATAATAATTTTGCACAACAGCTGATACGGATTAGAAATTCCACAAATCACAACGCCGGCATTGAGAAAACAACGCAGCTCAGCAAAACTTCACCGTTTACATGCGGGAGAAAATCGCGGAAATTACCGAAACCACTCGCCCGCCGCACAGCAGACGATAAACCCTAATCGCAAAACTCTGCCGATGTCTAGAATCCAGCTTCCCGAAGCTGTGCCATTAAACTTGGCCGATTCCGGTAGTCTTGACGAATCTGCGCAATAAATTCTTTAAATTTCTGCATTAGCAGCGGCTGCACAGCAAGTTCATTACTGCCAATAAATCCCCAAATCTTTCGCAGGTGACCCACCACAACAGCAGCGCCTTTGCTGCCAGTCTTTGTAAAAAGTTCATCCGTCGAAGCAAAATATAGCTGCAAAGAACGCATTGAATCTTTTGGCTGTAAAGCAGCCGCCAATTCTTGCCATGCATAACCTGCACCATATTTTTCGGCACAGACCCATGCGCGTTCAACATCGTTTAACATCAATGCAATTTTCACCGTATCACTGCCGCTGACTCTGGGCTGACTATCAATAACTTCCCAAATTCGAGTTTCGTATTTATCCCATATTCCCTGCTTGACACAAAAATCGTAAAATATTCGCGTCACTTCTTCACTCGGACTTTCCTGAAATGCCTTCCACACGAACTCTTCAGCTTCTTCCGGAAAGCCGTCTTCAATATACATTTCCAATACATCCGGGCCATAAACGTCAATTTCACCGCCGCCAAAATAAGAAGAGAACTTGAATCTCTTTGCCGCAATCGCTTTTTCCATCCACAGCATCGCCTCGCGTTTGCGTCCTGCAGCCGCTAAACGCCGCATAATTTCGGCATAATACGGAACTTCCCGATTCGCAAGTAACGAGATTGCCGCATCTAAATCGCCGTCGTAATCTGCCAATTCAATCAGCATCTGCCCGATTTCAAAATCGCGAACGTACCCATTTTTCACATCACCTTTTTTGTGAAATTACTTTTTCCAAATCTCGACGGTAGGCTGCCACGCCTTCCTCACCGAGAGCTTCCACAAAAGGGGCGAGCGTAATATTCGGCCAGCTCGGAGAGTCAATACGCATTTTCACCAGCCATTTTGCAAGTTTTAGTGAATTAGCTGGAGCGAGAGCAGCAACTTCCGCATATAATTCCAGCGAATCCTGGCATAAATTTCCAATATATCCCGAAGAATCATCGGATCGAAGCAGCATATTCGTAATTCTTTTTACAGTGCGTTTTGCAAACGGCTCAACAACACTTGCATACCCTTCAAGCATGTATTTCCGCATTAAAACAATAAATTCATCAAGGTCAGCCGAAACCTCATACGACTTATACCAGTCAATAAAGCCACGCGAACGGAATACACGTTTATATTCACTGTCGAGAATATCTTTGATCGTATCTGTTGAAGCAAACTTCAAACTTCCCAATCGCTCCAGACGGACTACGATTTCCGGATAGTCCGCCGCAATCACTTGGAATAGTTCTCTTAGTTCCGGTTCAGTAAGCGAATTAAAATACTTCGCGGCGCTGGAACCGCTTGGGAAAACACTGGCGACGGTCTGATCCGCACCTGCAGCCAAAGCGGGATTCTCCTGCTTATTCTGATTTGCAAAATCTGCTTTTCGCGTTCTTTTATGCTGCAGTTCTGATTCCTCAATACTCTGCAGATTTTCTTCTCCTGCTCCCGCGCCGGTATCTGCTTTATTTTTATTCCGCTGCACAACATCTTCCGGCTTAAGCTGCTGTGCATCTATCGAGGCTTGATACTCCTGAGCTGAAATTCCCTCCGGCACATTATTTACTACAGAAGCAGCAGCCACTAAATGCTTACAAAATTTTCCCGAGCTGAAACTCGGGCAAGTGCACGCCGCATTCCAAAGCGAACCGTTTTCATCCCAGCGCAGAGTTTGCCAACAAATTTCAGTTCCGAGAATCTCAGTGCGCGCAGCAAGGTCGGTGAGCTCAAGCAACTTCACTCGGGATAAGTATTCTTTTGCACGTCGAATAATTGTACGTGACGTGAGTTTTTCTAAATCGCTAACTTTTGGGACGCACCATTCGACTTTCCAACTTTCTGCCCCGCATATTACTGCATGCTCATTACGCCTATTTACCGCACCCGCTTATGATGCTTGTTTTTTAAGCTCGTTCATTACGCCCGCTTCCAGCCTCTAGTTAAAGTTTAACAAGCGGTATTTAGTAATTCAGTCTTTAGTTTTATTTAAATTTTATTTGAATTTTATTTGGATTTTATCTGAATTTTCACGTCAATCATCCGCAGGCCGTGAAAAGCCTCCGAGTTTCCTTTTCGGCGTTAGTAAATTTCTTCGGCATGACTCAAATTATCCCATCTACTCAAACAGAAAAACCTGGGATGGTTCGATTTTAGCAGTCGATAGCAAAAACACATCTAGACCGCAATAGCCGATACTCAAACCGTCACTGACGTGCACGGAAAAGAACGGAAAAGAACGGACTGGAAAGCAAATGCGCAGGTGAACAGGCGAAGAAAATGCCCTTGGAATCGACGATTTCAGGGGCATCTCAAAATATTTACTCACCAAAAATATCTGGCGGTTTGCACGTCACCTACCATTGTCTGTGACTAAATGTTAAGAAATCCACTAGATTGGTTATTCCCACTAAATATATCCATTGATATTATTTTGTATAAATGGCATAAAATCAAGGTTTTTATTATCGGATTTAGCCTTATTATCCATTTTATTTCTGTTTATCGGATTTTTGCAAGCATATTGCAAGCACAGCATTATTCTTTATCCAACAAATCTAAACATTCTTCATCATTTAGTTTTGATACGGCATTTCTAACTGTTTTAATCATTATCTGCTATGCAAAAGTCTTCTCTTTTCTATTCTTTAGTTTGACACCTCATATTTTCTATAGCTTCAATAATTGCAGCATTATCCGCCTTAGTATTTTCCCACTCTATCCAAAAATTTTTAGTTGCACTCATAGGTTTTAATTGTGGCGTTTTTAATCTAATCCTACTTGGTAATAATATTGCATCTCCAACCGCTATTGCTTCTCCTACATCTAATAGGGGAGTTGATCTAAAACGCCTTTTAAAGCATCTGGTAGTAAATTTCTTATTACAGACTTATCTTTGTCATTCGACAGTCGTAGTACCAAAAAGTTATTACATTGGCTTAAAATTGTCTTACTTACATCTGAAGGTCTCTGACTAATAACAACTAAAGAGATTCCATACTTTCTACCTTCTTTTGCAATCCTTTCAAAATTTCCCAATGCTTGTTTTTGAACACTATCAGCATCCTCTTGTATTGGAAGATACAAATGAGCTTCATCACACAAAATAGCGAAAGGAGTTCTTTTTCCTCATCCATCCATATTTGCACATCAAACAGTAATCTTGAAATAATTCCCGTAACTATAGGCAAAACATCGGAAGGTACTTCTGAAAAGTCAATAATTTTTATACCTTTTCTTTCGTCATCTGCACCAATCATCTTACACAATAACTTGGATAGCCAATCATAATTTAATGTATTAATATTGGGTTGAAACAAAAATCCGTATCTTTTGTCCATGATTTTCGTTTCTAGCCTTGATATAAAACGAGTAAGTTTACCTTCCCACTCTCCTTTTACTGGTTTGTTATTAGCTCCAATTCCTTTTTTGTATCATCCTCTTTCAATCTTGTAATCAGTGCTTCCATATTAAATGGAATAGGTGAATCAACTGTAAAAGTACTTAAAACTTTAGATTTGCCCAATTCTCTTAAAGTTTCCTCTTTTAGTTCCCTTACATGAAAAGTAAAACGTGAAGCTTGATTAGGAGCATTATTATCTGATCTATCTAAAATCATAGATAGCATTTCATCTCTATTTAATAACCAATATGGCAAGAAAACATATTTTTCATCGTCGTTTTCTAAGTCTCCTGGTCCTGCAATCTTATAATAATCAGCATATTTCTTATCTGTATCACATAATGACTTATATTCACCATGCATATCAAGAACAATAATATTAGGATTATTAAGTTTGCTGGCTTCCTCTATCAAATTTGCAACACACCAACTTTTACCTGAACCTGTACTTCCCAAAATAGAAGCATGTCTTTGAAAAAATTTATCGCCGTCTAAAATTGCAGTAGCATTGTCATCAATTGCAAATTTTCCTATAACCAATTGTTTTTCCAAAGAAACATCATCACTAATAATATTCATAAATAACTTTAAGTTATTACCATTAATCGAATAACAATGATGTGTAATTTGTGGGAAAGTATCAATTCCTCTTTTGAAACAATTTTTAGTATCTCCGTCAACCGTTTTGTATGTCCCAATTAACGAAACTTGGATTACATCTGATGAAATGTAGGCTTCTTCTTCAAGGCTTTCATTATATTCATCAGTTAAATCTTCTAATTCCATTAATTCATTTGCTTTTCGTCTTACTTTATCTATAATACCAATTGTAAACTCAAAGGATCTTGTGGTTTGAATAGCAACAATACTACCAACATTTAATAATGATATTTTCTCATTATCTTCCACTTCAATTAAAACCTGATTAGTATCCACATATATAACAGAACCTATTGTTTCATTTTCTTGAAACACTAACTTATCCATCAAAACACCTCCTTAATCAATTCAGCTATATCCCATATTTTTTATCTTTAATTTCATATATTTGTTTTTCAAAGTAAATTCTTGTTCCACAACTCTTATCATTTATTTTCATCTCTTCTATAGCTATAGTATTTGGCGAATTATCAACAATTTTTTTCGCATTACCATATAAGGTTCTAGTTACAATTAGTTTAGGTTTAGAAATATTTTCTGATTTATTTAAATGAGTTTCCAAATGGTTATCATTAAAACCATATCCAATAAATATTAACCTTTTCGCTTTATCTATCGCCTGCCCCATTTTTCCAATATGATAATCAAAAGGCACTTCATATCCTTTTTCATATTTATTAGAACCTGGGGTAATTATGCAAGGAGTACCACAATTTACATGATTTATCTTATTAAGTTTTCCATTGATGAGTTTCCAATTAATTGATCCATGTGGTTTATATATTTTTATATGTGGCTTGGGTTTCTTACCTCTTTTCATCCCTTTAAGCATTTCTTTTTCAACGTTTTCGGGTGAATATTTAGAAATGATTTTCCCTTTATATGAATCTAAATATACCAATCCTTTGATTTCACAAGCATACTCTATTAACAAATCATAATTGGTTGTTATTACAACCAAATTATACAAATCAACATTAAAGCATGATAAATACTCAGAAAATCTTAATTTTCTACTTTTTCTATAATTTCTTTAAAAATAGATATATCTTCGCTGGAAATAAGTTCATATGCACTTTCAATAATTGCTTTTTCAATGTTACTTGTTACTTTATTTTGTTGTAGTGTAGATTCTAAATCTGTTCCATTATTTAAAGTTTCTTCTATACTTCTCCAATACTCCATATCTTCGGCACTTAGCCTATCAGGAACATCTTCAATCAGTTTTTTAGACAGTGCTTTCATTCCTGAAATACCTTCAGCACAAGATAGCCCAGAACCCACTATTGTCACTGTTCTTTGGTCAAAGAAACTTTGGATTTGTTTCTTTAGATTATCCATATCTATATCCATCTTCTTACTCCTTTAAGTAAAATATATCACTCTACTCTATTCCTCCTTAGACTATTCCATACATCATATATTTCATTAATTTCAAATTTATTGAACCCTGATAATGGTTGAATTAAATTATCCACCCATTTCACAATTTCTGTGAACTCATGATTTTCTCTAAGTTTTTCATCTATTTTTTGAGATTTCAATATAATCTAACCTATTATTAATTTTAGGTAATCTAATATTTTTTAAATCACCTGGCAGTATTTCTAAAGCTCCCCAATATTTGACATAGAGCTTTTTAAAATAAAAAAATCACCCAAAGAATTATTCTTCAGGTGACTAATTTCTAAAATCTGCAAGCATTTTGCAAGCACAACGCTTACAAAACGGCTATTTATAAGGCTTTAGAGCCTGTTTTTAACTACTCCCACTCAATCGTTCCCGGCGGCTTAGAAGTACAGTCGAGCACGACTCGGTTTACTTCCGCCACTTCGTTCGTAATCCGATTAGAAATTTTCGCCAGCAAATCGTAAGGCAAACGGCTCCAGTCGGCACTCATCGCATCTTCGCTGCTCACTGGGCGCAGCACAATCGGATGCCCGTAAGTTCGCCCGTCGCCCTGCACACCTACAGAACGCACATCGGCAAGCAAAACTACCGGACACTGCCAAATTTCTCGGTCAAGCCCGGCAGCAGTAAGTTCTTCCCGCACAATCGCGTCAGCTGCACGTAAAATATCGAGACGTTCACGAGTGACTTCACCAATAATGCGAATCCCTAAGCCCGGCCCAGGGAACGGCTGACGCCACACCAAATTCTCAGGCAGCCCCAGTTCCAGGCCAATCGCACGCACTTCGTCCTTGAACAAATCACGCAGCGGCTCAATCAGCTCAAATTTCAGATCTTCGGGCAAACCTCCCACGTTGTGATGGCTCTTAATGTTTGCAGTTCCGTCTCCGCCGCCAGATTCCACCACATCAGGGTAGAGCGTGCCTTGCACAAGGAATTTAATTTCCCGCCCTTGCTCACCAGCTTCGGCAATCAGCTTGCGCTGTGCAGCTTCAAAGGAACGGATAAATTCGCGTCCAATAATCTTGCGTTTGGTCTCTGGTTCGGTCACGCCAGAAAGCGCATCCAAGAAACGCGCAGACTCGTCTACCGCAAGAATTTTCATTCCGCGTGCACCTGCATAATCGCGGATTACCTGCTCAGATTCACCAAGCCGGAGCAAACCGTGATCGACGAACACGCAGGTGAGCTGGTCGCCAATCGCACGATGTACCAGGGCTGCAGCCACAGATGAATCTACCCCGCCGGAAAGCCCGCAAATCACGCCAGCATCTCCAACTTGTGCACGGATTTTCGCGATTTGATCTTCAATGATTCCAGAAGAATCCCAGTTAGGATTAAGCCCTGCCCCATCGATAAGGAAGTTCTTGAGCAGCTGATTTCCGTTTTGTGAATGCACCACTTCTGGATGCCACTGCACGCCAAACATTTTCCGTTCACGGTCTTCAAAAGCAGCGACGGGCGCCCCCGGTGTGGAAGCTGTGACAGTAAAACCTTCAGGAGCGATGGAAACAGAATCACCGTGACTCATCCAGACATTTTCGGTATTTCCAGCGGTAAGGCAAAGCACGCCGTCGGCGATAATTTTTGCTTCTGTGGCACCGTACTCGCGTTTTCCGGTATGCGCTACCGTACCGCCGAGTGCTTGCGCCATCTGCTGGAAGCCGTAGCAAATGCCGAGCACAGGAATACCCGCTTCGAGGAGAGCTGAATCAAGCTCGGGTGAACCTTCGGCATATACCGATGCCGGCCCGCCAGAGAGAATGATTGCAGCAGGATTCTTTGCAAGGATTTTTGCTGCCGGCCAAGAATGCGGCACAAGCTCAGAGTAGAAACCCACATCACGAATGCGGCGCGCAATCAGCTGCGCATACTGCGCACCATTATCAACAACAATTACCGGACGAATTTCGTTCATATTCACAAGTTAAGATTATCTGAGGAAGCGGCGATTTTGGAAATAGTCTCAAGTGTTAGATTCAATGAGTTTACAATGCGGTTAAAAAATTTGGTTAAAATCGCGGTGAAAGCTGAGGTTAAGGAAGCGGATTAAAGTTGCTTTTCACATTTTGTTTGTGCCGCGGGTGTCGGTTTACGTAAGTGGATGTAGGTTTACGTAAGTGATGGCAGAATCTGCCTTGGCTCACCTAACTGATGGCATAATCCGTATTTTTTAACGTAACTGGCGGCAAAATGGATGGTTTTGATTAACGACGGGAAAGCCGTCGTTCCTGTAAGCCCGTGACCAGTACAAACGCAAGCACCTTCGACGGTGAAAAATACAGCCCAAGTTCTTGCCACACCACTTACGTAAAATTTTCCACTTCCCGCCACCGCTTACGTAATAAACCTGACTCCCTGCCGTATTTTTCGCGGCAGCGCATACTGTAAGCCCGCACTTACAAGTCACACTGCAGCTCACTGGAAAGAATTTTCCGACGGGGATACGATATCGCAGATAAGGATTATACCGTTTCCCTTTTTTCTTCTTTCAATGTTGTCTGCAGATATTCGTAAAGATGAGTATCAATTGGAGATTCGAAATTCAAATTCATCGTTACTACATCTAGTATTTTATTATCTTTACCAGGCATTTCACTTTGCATTTCCCCGCTAGTGCCAGCCTTACCGAGATAGAAAAATCTGTCCCAGTAGCATCGTTTTTCTTCACGAATACGTGAATTTCATACTCTCCACTAAGCAGACGTTTCACCTCGTCACTCTCGAGTGTACGCCGCGAGCGCGTAAACCAATGCATCGTCGAAGTATCAATAAAAGAATCGTGATACTTTGTTGATTCGGAAATATTGTCTTCTTTTTCGTAAGTAATGAAAATCGGACAAGTCTTCGATAGCTTGTCTACTTTGTATCCGTACAAGGTACTTTCTTCATTTTTCTGGAAGTTTAACATCTTGCAGACTTCACGGCGAGAATATAAGTTCCCAATTTTCATTTCCGCCGACCACGACTCTACGTGACGCGCGATAAACAAACCCGTCTTTACGATATCTCGCACATGCGCACGAAACTCCGAATCTGCAAATTCTCTAGAAAAATTACCATCAAAGCTATAACCATTATCAGACACTTCAATAATTGGCGAAGTACCAAATAACTTTTCCTGTTGTGCACTATAGAAACTTAACGTGAGCACACGTTCCACACTCGCAATAGTTTCTTCCGTAAAATCAACACCTCTTACTTCGAGGAACTTTTCGTATTCATAACGTGAAATCTGTTTCTTTGCAATTAGTTGCTCAATTAGCAGTAACTCATGCGGACGCTTACCTGGCAAAATCTCATTCGAAAGAAAATTTAAGAAAAGCTCCTGCTTTGCATTTGGCTCAGTTTGTACAAACTTAGTCTTCTGCAACATTCGCCAATAGTTCTTTTGACTCTTTGCCATCAGAATTGGATCCGTAGTTCCCTGTTCTAAAAAGTCATAAAGTTTCGGTACACGATTCAAGCGGTCCTTGAGCTTTTGAATCTCACTTTTCAACTGCACTAATCGATCAAGTGTCGCCGATTGAATCGAACGCAAAATTCGTTTCTGTGAAATTTCATCGAAATTTACCGAAGATATTCCCGCCAAAGTATTGTCTGTAACGTTTCTTGTCACGCGTCCGCGGATACTATCCGTATTACGCGAGTTATCGCCATAAAGAGCAATTGGAATTAAATAGTTATTTGTATAGTTTCCAATAAAATCGATTACGCGAAGATGATCTTTTCCCAATACCTTTCGTAAACCACGACCAAGCTGTTGCGTAAAAATAATCGCTGATTGCGTGTTTCGCAACATTACTATTTGGTTTACAGCCGGAATATCAATACCTTCATTGAAAATATCAACTGTGAGCAGATAGTCAAGCTGTCCCTTTTCGAGCATATGCGCAGCATTCTCACGTTCATTTTGATTATTCGCACCTGATAAAGCTTTTGTACGAAGTAATCTACCGTTCACGCGTTCACGATTAAATAACGCAGATAGTTCTTCTGCTTCTTTCACAGAGCTGCAGAACATCAAACCTTTTACATCACGCGAATAGCCGTATCGTTCAAGCATCTGCACAATATATTTCACCCGTTCAGGAGCCACCAATTTTTTGAGTGTTGCTGTGTCAGTGATCGTTTCTTCGTTTTTATCAAGATAATCGGTGACTCCGAAATAGTGAAAAGGAGTAAGCATTTTCGATTCGAGCGCAGTCTGCAGGCGAATTTCGTAGGGTACGTTGAAATCAAAGAGCTCAAAAATATTGAAATCGTCTGTACGCTCTGGGGTTGCCGTCAAACCAAGCAAAAATTTTGGCTGGAAATAATCGATTATTTTTTGATAACTTTTTGCACCTGAATGGTGGCCTTCGTCGATAATAATTAAATCGAAGTAATCTGGCGCAAAGCTCTGCAGCGTCAGATCAGAATTCATCGACTGTACCGTTGCAAATAAATATGGACGATCAACTTCTTTCTTATTTCCAGTAAGCAAGCCGAATTCTGATAGTGGATATTCGAGCACACGCTGGAATTCTGAAATTGCTTTCACAAGAATCTGCTCGCGATGTACCATAAACAGCGCACGTTTCGGCTTTGCGTCTTTCATTGCAAGCGCAGCAAGAATAGTTTTTCCAGTTCCGGTTGCAGAGATAACAATTCCACGTTTTTCACCGGATTCACGTAAGTTGCGAATTCTTTCAAGAGCCTCTTTTTGCATTTCATTTGGTTGAATTTTTCCATTCACAAAAATTGAATTATCAGCATTCGAATTTCTAATGATATGCGGCTTTGATCGAGTTGCTTCATATTTATTAATCCAATCGCGCGTAAGCGGCAGCGATTGTGAAAATTGTAAATTTATAGCTCGTTCAAGATCAGTAACAACATGCCCATCAGGAGCTGCAGAGAACTTAAAATTCCACTCGTGGTTTGTTTTTAATGCGTTTGCGGTGAGATTGGATGAACCAACTATCGCCGTCACCGAATCTTTATGACGAAAAACATATCCTTTCGCATGAAATCCAACTTCATTTTGTTCAAATATTCGTACCTGGATATTCGGTAATTGCAGTAGTTCTTCAAAAACTTCTGGCTCGTTGAAATCCAAATAACGTGAAGTAATAATCTGACCCTGACCTTTGAAGTTCAGCAAGTCTTGCTTGAGCATTGCCAAACCACCCACAGTGATGAATGCTGCCGACATCGTAAAACTCTCACAATTACGCAATTCATTACGAATTGCAGTATTCATCGAGCGTGATTCGCTGTTCCAAATTAGCTCCGGATTTAGAATTTCACGTTCGTATGAGGATTTCTTATCTAAAAATCCCCACGCAATCGAAGCCGCAATTGGCGATAGGTTAATGGTCATTCTAATACCTTCACATCAATCAAAGCTGCAGGAAACTTGTTATCCCGCAGCGTTCAACCGCTTTGTAAGCTCTTTAATTATCGGCACATCAGCCGGCGCCCACTTCACCGAGAACAGCTCATCAGCTGCAAGCCAGCGGATTTCTTGGTGTTCAGTTAGCTGCGGCTCGGATCCGATAATCTCACAAAAATACGCATCTAAGGTAACCACACCAAAGTCGTATTCATACACCGAACGCGCAATGAAGTCTCCTACTAGTGCTTCGGTAAGCAGTTCTTCGCGTAATTCACGGGCAAGCGCCTGCGGGCCGCTCTCCCCGCTTCAATTTTTCCGCCCGGAAACTCCCAAAAACCTGCAAGATTTCGCCCTGCTCCGCGCTGCGCTGCAAGCACTTTCCCCGCACGCAAAAACACGGCACCTGTTACATGGATTTGTTTCTTCAATTTTGCAGCGCCTTCCATTATTCCATTACTTGTTTCCAATTCGTCACTTCTCCGTCGCTATTCTGCTTCACAAATCGTAAATTTAAAGTTTTCAGCACTCATCACTAGATACCGCTTCCGCAGCATCATCAGAACAGATATCTAGATACACACCTGAACTAGAAAAATAAATCACGCCAAAACTAAAACTGCAGCGAATAAAGCAGGAACAATCTATCCCAACCAGCATAAAACAAACTAATTTAGTGTTACCACAAGTGCGCAACCATCTACACGCTAATAAAAAATGATTAACCAGCATTCTTAATATTAGATTTCAGCACTTCCGTATCAATTCCCTTTCTGCCGATTCGGAAAAACAAGCGCGCTTATTGCGTCGATTGATAGCAGGATCTCTGGGGGGCTTACGTAAGTGATGACAAAATCTCTGCGGCTTACGTAAGTGATGACAAAATGCGCGTGAGCTTACGTAACTAGCGGCAAGATTTATCCAAGTTTCCGTAACTGATGGCAAAGTGCTTGCAATCTCACGTAAGTGGTGGCGAAATCGGCAGTTTTGATTAACGACGGGAGAACCGTCGTTACTTTAAGCCTGTGACCTGTGATAACGCAAATGCTTCCGACGGCAATAATCGCAGCCCAAGTTCTTGCCGCCACTTACGTGAAAATTTGTACTTCCCGCCGCCAGTTACGTAAAGTTTTCTTCTTGTTGCCGTCAGTTACGTAACGCAAACGAGTTCCCTCCGCCAGTTAAGTCATAAAATATGTCTTTACCGCCAGACGGATTCAAACGACGGAAACATTTGCCGGCTCACGCCAAAATATTAGCTGCCGAGACATGCCAAAACTATCAAAATCACCAAATCACCAAATCACCAAATCATTCCCCAGATAAAGCATCGCCGCAGATATCTAAAGCTAGGCGCTGGTGTGAAACAAAATGCAGCCGTTCCCCAGTGTACGGATCTGCAAATTCCAACTCACGTGCAAGTAATTGCAGCGGAAATGCCCGCGCAGCTTCTTCTGCTTTCGTCATCCAGCGCGGGTAGAGCGGATCACCAAAAATCGGCGCACCAAAATGCAGCATTGTCACCCGCAACTGATGTAAATAACCAGAATGCGGGCGCAGTTCATAAATCCCCCAACGTGCAGGCAAATTTTGAAAATCGCGGTGCCCTGAAAGCGATCTCTCGACGGCAGAAAATTTATTATCGCCTATTTCGCGCACTAGTTTCACCTCAGTACGCGAATTCCATACCTTTCCGCCGCCAGCCAAAAACTCTTGCCCGTTTTGCGATTCAGGAGCAAACACTGAAACCCAAATCTGCCCGTGCGGACGAAAAAGCGGCAGATTAACTTCATGCGCACCGCCGTCGGCAAATTCATCAAGAATCGGTGCGGCTGCATAATACGTTTTTCGAATCTCGCGGCGCTGAAAAATGCTTTGATACTTTGCACGATATTCTGGAGCTTTCGTAAGCAGCACTAACCCGGCCGTTTCTAAATCTAAACGATGCGCAGCCGCAAGTAAATCATTTTGAAATTGCCGACGGGCAGCCACCGTCACAGTATTCGCCACATGCGAACCGCGCGGAATAGTCGCCATCCCATGCGGTTTTTCTACCACAAGATAGCGCTGAGTCTGCTCCACTACAGTAAGTTCAATCGGCTCGGCAGGTTCATCCAGCACTGGCCGAAACACCCAAACCCGTTTCCCCGCACGGTAAGGATCGGCTGCGCTTAAACGCACATTACCGTCGGCAAAATAATCACCGCGGTCAAAAGCTGCGAGCGCTTCCCCGCCCCAACCGGCTTCCGCCCATTCGCCAAGAGTTTTAAAAGATACTGGAGTGCCGTCGGCAGAAAATTCTGGTAATTTGATTTCCGAAGCGTTAATCCTGCCGCGCAAAGGCGGAGCAATATTTGCCCGCTTTGCCGCTCGCCGCTCACTACGTTTCCGACGCATTAGCTCCTCCTTTTCAGCTTTCAGCTCTTTTACCCGCACTTAATTCCAGGGCACTGCACTTTATCTGATTTCACTTTCGCATCCTGCCGAGTGCAAACACCGCCAAGTATAAACACCGCCGATTACGAATACATAAACACCGCCGATTACGAATACATAAACACCGCCAATCACAAACTTATAAACGCTGCCCGCGATTCAGAAATCCAGAATATGCTCTAAAAAAGATAAAACAGCACACAGCATATTTCACAAAATACCTATTACTGTTACAGCCGCGAAACCGATATGAAACTAACGCGGCAGCAGCTGGTGCAAATTCCGCGTATCACCAGCAATAACCGGAAATAACCAGCACACTCAGGTTCCTGCTTTTCTTAAATCACACCATCTTTTCTTAAATCACACCATCTTTTCTTAAATCACACCATAAGTACCTAAAACACACTCAAAAACTCGAAAATTTACATACTTCGATAACTGAAGTCAATAAATCGCCGGTAAAAACACGAATTAAAAATAAAATAAAAAATGAAAATCGTAAGTACCGCCTTGCTTATATCCTTCTTATACCGCTTAACCAGTTCACAAATAGCGTGAGATTAAACAGCTTTCCGTCTCCGGTTAAGCAAAAAGTCCTAATAAGTGCAAGAATGGAACCGAACAGTTACGTTGTTTAATACGTTCAAATCAAACTTCGGAAAGCGAACAGCGCGGTTCAAGCGCCTAAATACCAAAGGTCGCAGCACCTGAGATAAAAAGCCGAGAACCTTTCACCGCCGCAGCATCCGCACAGATTTGCAATAAAACACCTTTGGAAGGATTTTTCGTGACCAAGAGCGTTTATCTAACTGCCACTGAAGGCAACGCCGGCACTCGTCAAGTTTTCCTCGAAGCCGTGGAAAAGCTCCGCCAACTTTACCCAAACTTCGCAATTTTCCGCCCATTCACCAACGGCAGAATCGAAGATGACCACACATTCAGGAGCTTCTCACCGCCGCCGGCCGTGAAGATGATCTTGCACAGGCTTGGGGCACGAATCGTGAGGCGCTCGTATTCAACGAAGAAGATGCAATGAACCAACTGGTGAAGCGGTTCACCGATTATGCACAGCCTTTTGATGCTGTGCTAATTGTCGGTGTTTGCGACGGAGATACAATTTACCCCGGTTTACTTGCCCGTATCGGCCGCGCGGCTGCACACCTTGGCACTACTGTAATGCCGATTATCTCCGGAGCACTCCGCTCTTCACACCAGATTTCTCATATCGCTCACCTTAGCTCAAAAGAAATTTCTGAGTCGCACGCCCCAATTTCTGCATTAATCGTTACCGAAGCAGGTGAAGAATATACATCGCAAGATGCAGCAGAACTGGAATACCCAGCAATCGTAAAGTCTGCCGGGCAGCCGATATCGCTTACCGATACCGACACAGAAATTCTTCATCAGGCAATGGAGCAAGAATCCGCAGTAGTCACTCCGCTCAGCTTTACTGCTTCGCTAATTGCACAAGCGCGTGCCGACCGAAAGCGAATCGTGCTCCCAGAATCTACCGATGACCGGATCTTAAAAGCAGCTGACGAACTAATTTCCCGCGAAGTTGCAGATATTATTCTGCTCGGAGATGCCGAAACAGTGAATAATCGTGCCGGTGAACTGGGTCTTGATCTTTCTGCAGCACGTGTAATCAGCCCGCAAGATCCGCAGCTGCTCGAGAAGTACGCTGCAGAATTTGCGCGTCTGCGGGAGAAGAAAGGTGTAACCCTCGAACAAGCTCGGGAAAAGGTGCAAGATCTTTCTTACTTCGGCACAATGATGGTTCATATGGGAGATGCCGACGGCATGGTCTCCGGTGCAATTCATACCACTGCACATACAATCGTGCCTTCTTTCCAAATTATCAAGACAAAGCCAGGTGCAGATCTTGTTTCTTCCTGTTTCTTAATGCTGATGGAAGACCGCGTTTACGTCTATGGAGATTGCGCAGTAACACCAAATCCTGACCCAACCCAGCTTGCTTCAATCGCACTTTCTTCTGCAGAAACAGCAAAACAGTTCGGTGTTGATCCGCGTGTCGCAATGCTTTCCTACTCCACCGGCACATCCGGGAAAGGACCGGATGTCGATGCTGTAGTAGAAGCAACAGCAATTGCAAAGGAACGTAATCCGCAGCTTTTGCTTGAAGGCCCAATCCAATACGACGCTGCCGTCGATGCCGATGTAGCAAAGACCAAGCTTCCGGATTCCCCGGTTGCCGGACGCGCCACCGTGTTCATCTTCCCAAATCTTTCGGCTGGAAACATCGGATACAAAGCAGTACAGCGTTCTGCCGGCGCCGTCGCTGTCGGACCAGTGCTGCAAGGTTTAAACAAACCCGTAAACGATCTTTCCCGCGGCGCACTCGTGGAAGACATTGTAAATACGGTAGCGATTACCGCAATTCAGGCACAGAAATAACGTTTAAACGTATCACGCATATCAGCCAGCATAGTGAGATAGTATGACACGGATTTCGCAGGCCGAGCTTGTTTCCGGGGAATCTCAAAAGCTGCGTGTCCGCTGAACACTTTCGATTCATACATCAAATTCATCATAATAGGAGAAATATTCATGACCGTTCTCGTGATTAATTCCGGGTCTTCCTCGATTAAATACCAGCTCATTGACCCAGCTAGCGGCGAAGCAATAGCTTCCGGGCTGGTTGAACGCATCGGTGAAGAAATCGGCCGCTACGAGCACAAGTACGATGGCAAAACTACCGACATTGAAGAACCAATTGCAGATCATGGCGCAGGTTTGCGCAAAGTGCTCGAAATTTTCGACTCTGCCGGACCAAACTTGCAGGAAGCGAATATTAAAGCCGTCGGGCACCGCATTGTGCAAGGCGGAAAATACTTCGACCGGGCAGCTATTATCACCGACGAAGTACAAGCGCGCATTGAGCAGCTTTGTCCGCTCGCTCCACTACATAATCCGGCACATTTGAAAGGAATTGAAGTCGCCCGCAAACTGCTCGACGTACCGCATGTTGCCGTATTTGACACTGCTTTCTTCCAGCATCTGCCAGCAGAATCTGCCACCTACGCGCTCGACCGTGAAGTGGCGGAAAAATATGAAATCCGCCGTTATGGCGCACACGGCACCTCACACAAATTTATCTCGGAAAAAGTTTCGGAGCTGCTCGGGCGCGATGATTTGCGGCAGATTGTGCTTCATCTTGGCAATGGCGCATCGGTTTCTGCTGTAAAGAACGGGCAGGCATTCGATACTTCAATGGGATTAACCCCGCTCGAAGGTCTTGTGATGGGAACCCGCACCGGAGATATCGACCCTGCCGTCGTCTTCCATTTGCAGCGCGTGGCAGGAATGAGTGTAGACGAAGTAGATACTTTATTTAATAAGAAGTCTGGATTGAAGGGGCTGACGGGCGATAACGATATGCGTCAGGTGCGCATGCGTGCTGAAGCCGGTGAAACAAATGCGATTGAAGCACTCGAAGTTTACACTCACCGCATTTTGCGTTACATCGGTGCTTATACTGCGGAAATGGGCGGGCTTGACGTAATTACCTTTACTGCCGGTGTTGGCGAGAATGACGCGCATCTGCGTGCAGATGTTTGCGCTCGTCTTGCCCCATTCGGGGTAAAGATTGATACTGCGCTGAATGAAACACGTTCGAAAGAACCGCGCACAATTTCCACTGCAGACTCTGCAGTGCAGGTAATGGTGATTCCAACTAATGAAGAGCTTTCTATTGCACGCCAGGCAATGGAACTGATTTAAGCACACTGTTTCGCTGTACGATATCTGAAATATTTTTGGGGTTTTGACGGTACATCAGTTTACCGCCAAAACCCCAAATATTTTGTGTTAAAAAGTGCTCCGTATTTTTGTTTGTCTGTAACGGGTCTGACGGAGACGGCGTGCGGGGTATGCAGTGCGTGCGGTGAGTGTGCGGTCGGTGCATACAGCGCGTACGGGTAGTTGTGCGGTGCCTGTCGTTTTTATGAAGAATATTTTTAGGGCGCTGTATAGTCTTGTTCTGGTTCGATTCCAGTTTGTGTTCAGTTTCTGCTTGGGTTTAATTGGTTATGTTTATCCGGATTGTGCTGGGGTGCGCGTGTTTGTCGGTTCGCTAAGCCGACGGATACGATCCCGCAGCTCGAAAATGCGGAAAGCCCTTTTCAGTTGGGTCCGGTTTAGCTGGTTCCAAGCAGTGTTTTGCACAGCGGTCAAGCTTGATTTATGTAAAACACCGCTTTCCGCCCAAACAAACACAGATTGCATTCCACTAGCACGAATAAAAACATGAAGTCTCTGTTAAATGCGGGATGTATTTCTAAACCCGGACGTATTTCTAAACCCGGATGTATTTCGCAGCAAATATTAGTAGAGTTAATGGGAATCACTTTTATTTTTATCCGCTCTTTTACCCGCTCTTTTTATCTACTCTCCGAAAGGAATACCCATGGCAGTTGAATTGATTGAAAATGCAAGCCCGGAATTGGAAAACGCATTCGCAAAATTAATTCCGCAGCTTTCAAAATCATCTGCACCAATGAATATTGAGCAGCTTGAAACGTTCCTTGCACAAGATAACATCTACTTACTCGGCTACTTTTCCGAAAATACTGGCGATTCTAACGACGGCACTCACGATAAAACGCGCAAACTCCTTGGAATGCTCACGCTCGTCACATTCGAAATTCCAACCGGCTGGCGTGCTTGGATTGAAGATGTAGTCGTAGACGAAGCTGCCCGCGGGCAAGGCGCCGGGCAGAAACTGGTGGAAGCAGCCGTCGATTTAGCAAATAAGATTGGCGCGAAATCGATTGATCTCACTTCACGCCCGTCACGTGAAGCAGCAAACCGGCTTTATCAGCGCTGCGGATTCGCAATGCGCGAGACGAATATTTATCGTTTCCAAGGTTGAGAAATAAAAGCGCCGCCAAGCACAGCACCAAATATCACACCCAGCATATCCGCGATAAAAGCAAGGAAACACTTGCGAATTTTCGGGCCCCTTGACCCGTCATTCCCAATACAAGGCAGATATCCTAGAAAGGAAGATAACCTTTATAGGAGAGATTCGAAGAATGGCTGAGATTAAATACAAGGATATGCTCCCAGTAGGGCCAGACAAGACCGAATACCGCCTGCTGAGCAAAGAAGGCGTGAGCGTAGTTGCAGGTCCGAATGGGATGAAGTTTCTGCAGGTTGCAGAGAGTGCGCTTGAGCTGCTTTCTGAAACTGCATTTCACGATATCAACCACTACTTGCGTACTGCACATTTGCAGCAGCTTGTGAAAATCACTGAAGACCCTGAAGCTTCCCCGAATGATCGTTTTGTGGCAAAGACGCTGCTGCGGAACGCCAATATTGCTGCCGACGGTGTCCTGCCGATGTGCCAAGATACAGGTACGGCGATTATTAAGGGTGAGCGCGGGCAGCATGTGCTGACTCCCGGAGTTGACGAAAAGGCACTTTCGCAAGGTGTACAAAATACTTACGAGAAATACAATCTGCGTTATTCACAGAATGCCCCGCTCTCAATGTACGAGGAGAAGAATACTGGAACAAATCTTCCGGCACAGATTGAGATTTATGCCGATACGCATCCAGGGCACGAACTTGAATATCACTTTCTGTTCATGTCTAAAGGCGGCGGTTCAGCAAATAAGTCTTACCTTTACCAGGAGACAAAGGCAATTTTGAACCCAGATTCGATGATGCCGTTCCTCGAAGGAAAGATTCGCTCGCTCGGCACTGCAGCCTGCCCGCCATATCATTTAGCGATTGTAATCGGCGGTACTTCTGCCGAGTTCGCTTTGAAAACGGCAAAGTATGCTTCAGCGAAGTATCTCGACGAGCTGCCCACCCACGGCGGTGAAGAGGGGTACGGGTTCCGAGATATCGAGATGGAAGCGCAGGTTTTGGAACTGACTCGGCAGATTGGAATCGGAGCACAATTTGGCGGAAAATATTTCTGCCATGATGTGCGGGTAGTCCGTTTGCCGCGTCACGGTGCTTCTCTGCCGGTAGCAATCGCTGTTTCATGCTCGGCAGACCGCCAGGCGAAAGGCAAGATTACTCCAGAGGGAATCTTTATTGAACAGCTCGAATTTAATCCAGGGCAGTTCTTGCCGGCAACCACTGATGCCGAAATCGGGCACCAGGAGGGCGACGAAGTAATTAAGATTGACCTGAATCGTCCGATGGATGAGGTGCGTGCGGAACTTTCGAAATATCCAATCAAAACCCGTCTTTCGCTCACCGGCACGATTATTGTGGCACGCGATATTGCACATGCAAAGATTCGCGAGCGCATTGACAATGGTGAAGATATGCCGCAGTACATGAAAGATCATCCGGTTTATTATGCCGGCCCGGCAAAGACTCCGGAAGGCAAACCGTCGGGTTCGTTCGGTCCGACTACTGCCGGCCGGATGGATCCGTATGTCGGCCCATTCCAGGCCCGCGGCGGATCAATGGTAATGCTGGCGAAAGGAAACCGTTCACAGCAAGTAACAGATGCCTGCAAGCAGTATGGCGGATTCTATCTTGGATCAATCGGCGGTCCGGCTGCGCAGCTTGCAGAAGACTGTATTAAACATGTTGAACTGCTTGAATACCCAGAGCTTGGAATGGAAGCTGTATGGAAAATTGAAGTTGAAGATTTCCCAGCTTTCATTGTGGTAGATGATAAGGGCAATGATTTTTTCGCTGGTTCGCAGGAAGTTTCAGTAACTATCGGCAGGCGTCCGGGGATTTAATTGTTAAGTACGATTCGTTTTATTTATCTGATTTGCGCGGTATGTTCGTTCTGCAGCGGCGCATCAGAGCTTAACGGTAAGTACTAAATCTGTAAAAGCGGTTTTTGTGAATCCGAGATTTTCAGGGTTTACAGAAGCCGCTTTTTGTTTTGTTTTTCAAAATATGGTTGTTGGTTGTTTCTTTTATATTTTGCAGGAGTAACTTATATTCGGCAGAGGGTACAGCTGAACTTTTTGCCGAAAAATTTCCAGCCAGCTTTAACTAACGGTCCATTCTTCAAGCGCACTATTGGAAAAATTTCAATAAGTATCTTTGCCGAAAAGCACGGAAATTTTCGGGATAAGCACCCTTATACTAATAACAGCAGATTTTTAGTTTAATTTTGGTTTTCATTACATAAAATTTAGAAATGAGGCATTATGTGGAGTGCGCATCCTGTAGTTGGTTTTGATACCGAAACCACTGGTATTGATTCATGTACCGACCGATTGGTTACAGCATCGGTAATCGTAGTAGATAACGACGGCACTCACAAACACTATTGGCTTGCCGATCCCGGAGTTGAAATTCCTGATCGGGCAGCAGCGGTACATGGTATTTCGACGGAAAAAGCACGCGCTGAGGGCCGTCCGATTATCGAAGTGCTGACAGAAGTTTCCGCGCTGCTGTTTGAACATTTAGCAGCAAAACATCCGATTGTGGCTTTTAATTCCGGATACGATATCACTTTGCTCGAAAATGAGCTTGCCCGGCATGGGCTGCCAACGCTTGAAGAGCAGCTCGGGCAAGAAATTGCACCGATTCTTGACCCGTTCTTGCTTGATAAATACGTCGATAAGTGGCGGAAAGGAAAACGCAAGCTGGAAAATGTCGCAATGCACTATGGTGTCTGGGCAGATGACGCTTTCCATAATGCTGAAGCCGATGTGCTTGCCACACTGCGGGTGCTCGCCGCAATTGCAGAAAAGTTTGCCGGAAATACTGAGGGAAAAGATATTACCCAGATGAGTTTAACTGAGCTAATGCGGGTGCAGCGCGAAGTGCACAATGAATCTGAGGAATATTTCCGCAATCTTGCAATCAGAAACGGACGAAACCCCTCGCCTGTCACCGGCTGGCCTGTGGCACGCGAAATTCAGTAATTTTCGAAAAGCAGCACCGCGGCATTATTCTGCGCATGTAATATTTCCGCACATCCGGGACTTAATTGCCGTATTTTCCGGCAAATACTGAAAAATAGGCAGAAATGTGAAAGCTGTAACTCTGAATTTTTCCTGCCGGTTAGCCCAAACAGGAAATTTTCCGCAAGAATTAAACCATGCTTGATTTACAAACTACTCTTTATGAACAAATGCATGCTGGCAAGCATAAAGCTGATGAACTGAAAACTCCGTTTAAGTTTCTGATTGCCACAATGCTTGCCGGTTTATATATCGGTATCGCCGACGTATATATGATGACGGCAGCCGGCCCGTTCTTTGTATCCGACGCGCCCGCTACAATGCTTGTTGCCGGTCTCGTTTTTGGAATCGGTTTAGTTCTTGTCGTATTTGCCGGCGCAAATCTTCTCACCTCCGCGATGATGGCTCTGCCGCATGCAGCTGCCGGAAAAATGATTTCATGGCAGCGCGCTGCTCTTGCTTTGCTGCTAATTTTCCTTGGGAATCTAATCGGTTCAGTTGTTTTCGCTTACCTGATGGCACATAGCGGAGTATTTGACGACGGCACTGCAGCACGTGAAATGCTTAATTATCTTGTTCATTCTAAGACCGCCAAACCAACCCTTGCCCTCTTTATCCGCGGTATTTTCTGTAATGTCCTGGTTTGCGGCGGTATCTGGATGGCAGCGCGCACAAAGAACGACTGCGCAAAAATTCTGATTCTGCTGCTTTCAATTGCAACTTTTATCACGGCAGGATTTGAGCATGTGGTAGCAAATATGACCACGATTTCCCTCGGGATGTTCGTCGGCAGCCCTGATGCTGCACTTGGCGGTTTTGCCTGGAACTTGCTCTGGGTAGGTCTTGGAAATCTTGTCGGCGGGATGCTCATCGTCGGCGGTTCTTACTATGTGTATGCCGGCCCGGCAAAGGCACCGGATGCAGGAATGAGCGATACGCACTAACAAAATCCAATTTGTAAAAATTTCACGAATATCAACTCATATCAAGCGGGAAATATTTCCCTGAACAGAGCCGTGCTCAGCTGTATTAGGGAAATAAGTGGGTATTGTGCTCGTAAAATAGTTCAGATTTCGATAATTTTATGAGTGCATTTCAGTTTGCGTTTGGGAATAAATCGTATCAGGTGTGCGGCTTTTGAGGTTCAAAAGCCGCACATTTGGAAATCCCGTGTGCTGAAGTATGCGCAGCGCACGTATCATATTGCAGGTATGGATTTATGGATTGCAATCATTCGAGATTATAGCGTTCCTTGCGGCCGGTTTGACTCCGCTTTGGATAGCGAGCCGGTAAATTATAGAAACAAACTGAAATCCAATATCTGTAAAGCAGAAAATAGGGAGTGCTCATCGGAATTTTCCTACAAGCACTCCCGATTAATTTAACGGGACTAATCGCAGCCAATATAGAAGCGTCACTCATCTGCCAGAAGCAAAACCCTATCCGCTCTGCCGCATCTAAATATTTCGAATAGTTTGTTCAAATTCTGCTAAAGCAGCATAAGAAGTTTGCGTGCCGAAACGTGTAACGGAATCAGCAGCATATGCATTTGCCATTCGCAATGACTTCTCGATATCCTGTGTCTTCACCAAATAGCGGCTAAAGCATCCAATGAAAGCATCTCCCGCTCCCGTAGAATCATATGCTTGTACATCTTCGGCAGGTACTAGCAGCTCCCGTTCACGGCTCATCCAGAGCACACCTCTTGAACCCAATGTGACAATTACATTCTTCATCCCTGCTTCCAGCAGTGCCGAAGCAGCATTTCGAATATCGTCAATGGAATCCACCGGCATACCTGTGAGAAGTGAAAGTTCACTCTCATTTGGCACGAAAAATTCACATCCGCGAACCTCATTGAGCATCAAATCGGGTTGTGCTGGAGCCGGATTAAGCAATACTGGAATATTATGCGCATTACCGAAACGAATCGCTGCATAAACTGTTTCCAGCGGAATCTCCAACTGGAGCACAATCAACTTACACTTAGCGATGTCAGCGGCAGCAGCATCAATATCTTCCGGAACCAGCTGCGCATTGGCACCTTTCACAATAATAATTGAGTTGCGGGAATCTGGATCAACGAAAATTGGAGCCACACCTGATGTTGCTTCAGTGGGAAGCACATACCGCGTATCAATCCCGTTTTCAGCAAAATTACGAATAGTGTTCTGTGCAAATATGTCATTTCCCACACGAGTCAGCATCAGAACTTCCGATCCAAGCCGTGCTGCTGCCACAGCCTGATTCGCCCCTTTACCGCCGCATCCCATTTTGAAATCTGGAGCTTCAATCGTTTCACCTTCTTTTGGCATCCGATTAATATAGGAGATCAGATCAACCATATTTGAACCAATTACTGCAATATCCACAATTATTTCTCCTTGATTCCAGTAGTCACACTAAATCTACGCATCTCACCAGCAGCCAGCTCAATCAGCGTACCTGCAGCTTTCGCAGCTAAGAATCCTTCAGGACGCGAAGTCCCCGGCAAAACGAATGCCGCAACTTGCTGGTCCTCATTAAAAAGAATCCATCTTGTAGCTACTGGAAAATCAGCTGTTGCAAACTGCGTAATAAATACGGTTCCGTCTGGAGCTGCTAACTCAAATTCTACATTCTCACCATAAGCCGGCAAATCATCAGCAAAATAAACTATTTCCGGATCAAACTCTTTCGCGCTTTGCAAAGAATCTGCAGCAATTTCGCCTGAAAGAATCTGTTTGTTAATTTGCGTCCAGCGTTCAGTTGGCACTACATGCGCTGGAATAGAACGACGCAATTCAAATGCTCCATCCGGAAGGTTCTGTTTCATCTGCCCATTCTCTACAAAGGCATAATTCATATGGCACATATATTGCAATGGCATTGACGCGGATGCTGAAAGATTCTCAACTGCTAAATCAATATCAAATAGTGTTGAATTCGCAGTTAATTTCACCGACGGCTGTGCACGATAATGGTTTCCGAAACCTCGTACATACTCATATGAACTAACCGCTTTTACAGATTTATTATCCGAATCTATCTCAATCCACGCCGAATCCATTACAGCCGTCGGAAATTCTCCGTGCAAGGGGTGCGTGTCTTCCGGAGATGGACAGCCCGCAGCTAACAACCCTGAATGGAAAGCAAAGCAACCGTAAACATCCGAAATTTCGGTGGCCGGCTGCGGCTGGCGAAACATATTTTTCATCCGCAAAGAATGGCCGTCGAAATTGGCATCCCAAATAATTTGTCCGAAAAACGGCAGCACTTCCACAAAACCACGCGAATTTTTAATACTCAGACTTTCAATACCTTTCGGATATTTCTTCGCAATAACCTCAAAATCACCGGTCTTCATCACCAATTTCGGGAACTGCGTAAAAGTTCACGATAAAGATTTATCCTAAGCATTCTAGATACCTGCTTTCAAAGAGTTTTTCTCACCAGAAAAGAATCGCCGCGCAAAATAAACCAGAACTGCCGCAAAGCAGAAAAGCGAAACAATGAATGCAGTTTGCATTGAACCAGACGCATCCGAAACAAGACCTTGAATTACTGGAATCACTGCACCGCCTACAATCGACATCACAATTACCGCACCGCCAGTTTCAGTATGCCGTTTATCTTCAATTGAATCTAACGTGCGCGCATAAATCGTCGCCCAGCACGGCCCGAAAAGTCCCGAGGTAAGAACTGCGGCATAAACGGCAGTCATGTTCGGCACAATGATTACGTAAATCAGTGCAAGCACACCGAATACGGAATATCCAATTAGAACTAGATCTTCATTGAATTTCGCTATCAAAATATTTGCCAGCATTTTGCCAATAAAGAATGCTGCGAACGCCCAAATCATATAATTTGCTGCTGAACGTTCATTGAGTGAATCGTCCAGATTAAGAGCAAGTCTGATTGTGAAAGACCAAACCGCTGTTTGCATTCCGACGTATAGAAATTGGGTTAAAATCCCTTCGCAAAATTTCATATTGTGTGCCAAGTAGCTTAATGTTTCACCAATTTCAGCTTTCAGTTCTTGTGCCTGTTTCATTGGCTTACAATGCGGGAACTGCGTGATTGCAACCAATATTAACAATATTGCAAGCACGATGATAATGAATCGGTATGGTCCGAGCGTACGCTGAAGCATTTCATTTGCGAACTCTGTTTTCTCAATTCCGTTCAGGTTTTCCAACTGTTTATCTAAAGTATCTCCGTCGGTGAAAATTAAATACTTGCCAAGCAACGTTCCAAAAATTGAACCAAGCGGATAGAAAGTTTGTGAAATATTAAGCCGAAGTGTTGCTAATTTACGCGGACCAATCATCGCAGAGTAAGTATTACAAGATGTTTCCAGGAAAGAAAGACCGGTCGCAATAGCGAATAGCGCTGCTAAAAATACGGTGTATGTTGCCACATGCGAAGCAGGGAAGAATAATGTACAGCCGAGAATATAGAAGCTCAAGCCAATAAGAATTACACTTTTATAACTCCACTTCCGAATCAAACGTGAAGCTGGGATGGCAAGCAAAAAGTATCCGCCATAGAAAGCTGACTGCACGAATGCGGAAGCGAAATCAGATAGTTCGAAGATTGATTTGAACTGTGTAATCAAAATATCGTTCAAACTTGCTGCCGCTCCCCACATCGGGAAACAAATCGAAAGCAATATGTATTGAATAATCGGGGTGCGATCCAGATACCCATCTTCTAACTGCCGGCTTGAATTCTTAATGCATCCGAAAGTTTTACGATTCATGCCAGCATCGCCGCGCATCTTTTGAACACCCTTGTTCATCTTTTGCAGCATTTTATTCTCCTAACAATACTTTTCCAGCCGATGATCCGATTCGTGAAGCTCCAGCAGCTACCATTTCGTCATAATCCTGATAAGTTCTAATTCCGCCTGCTGCCTTTACACCAAAATCACTGCCGACGCTCTCACGCATTAACTGCACTGCGTGCACAGTCGCTCCAGCCGATGAAAATCCAGTGGAAGTTTTTACATAATCAGCCCCGGCCGCAACCGCAACTTTGCATGCTTTAACAATTTCTGCATCAGTGAGCAGGCAAGTTTCGAGAATTACTTTCACAAGATTATTTGCACTAGCCCTAACCACAGCTGCAATATCGGCTTCAACATGCTCCCAGTCTCCGTCTTTTACCGCTCCAAGATCGATTACCATATCAATTTCGGCAGCACCATTGGCGACGGCCTGCCTAGTTTCAAAGGCTTTCGATTCGCTGGTAGCAGCACCAAGAGGAAATCCCACTACGGTACATACTTTTACTTGTGAATCTGCAAGTATCTCACTTGCAGTTTTCACCCATTTGGGATTTATACATACTGCTCCCATTTCAAGCTCAATTGCTTCAATGCACAATTGTGTTATTTCCGTTTTGGAAGCATCCGCCTTCAGCAAGGTGTGATCTATTATTTGCGCTCGGTTCATCTTAAACTCCTTTGTTTCCGTGTAAAACCAGCAAACAAGACCAGTAAACATGAACACCGAACAGTACGTAAAACTAAAATAAACCTGCAACAAAAGCAAAAAATGGCCAATTACCAGCGAAAACATAAATTTTTTCAGGTGCGGCAGGAGGATTCAGCACATTTGAAAAACATTGGCACATATGTGCCAATATGCTAATGCGTTTCGCAAGAATAACCCGTTAATGCAAATTAAGCATTTTTTAACTGTATTTCCTGCACGATTTGCCTTGCAGTATTTATATCGGTAACTAGCCGATTCACATACCCATTTTCCAATGCCGCTTTCACTGCAGAAACTTTTGCTTCTCCCCGGCAATCAAAATTTTTTGCTCCATATGCCGCACTTGCGGCAGCGAAATTCCAAAAGTGCGATTATTTAAATCCGGAACACAAATTCTCCCATGCATATCAATAAAACGGGAACAAATATCCCCTACTGATCGCGAAAACAGAATCTCTTTTTCCGATTCACGAAGCTGCGCACGCAAAATCAAATCACGATTACTTTCAGTATCACCAACAGTATAAACAATAAACCGTGCCGTACTCATCAGTTCAAATACTTTTCGCAATTCCGGATTACGCATTAATCGATTTTGTTCAATCACCGAATGTGAAAAAGTGGGAGCCTTCAAGCTGATACATGACGCACCGAAAGCATTAGCAATTCGGTATAAAATACTTTCCTGCTTATTGGTAGCCGGCAGTGAAAAACCATTCGACATTTGCACAATTGAAACACAATTACGCGGAGTGTATTCAAGATAGCTTGCAAGCATAGAGATAGTCCGCGACGGCACAATCCCAATTAAATCTTCATCACGCACCAAAGATTGCAATAATTTTGCACCAGCTCGCCCAAGATTATCGCGTAGAGTCTGCATATCATTCTGCGCTGGGCTAACTAATACGACCTCACGTAAGCGATAGCGTTCTTGCAGTGTCTCCACTAATCTTTCATCATGTTCACGCGGATCAATTACCTGGATTCGCACAAAACCGCGGCGCTGCGCATGACTTAAAAGCTTTGAAACCGTAGGACGGGCCACATGCAAACGCTGGGCGACTTCGGCTTGACTCAATCCAGAATAATACAGCTTCGCAGCGTCAATCGCCTGAACATCCTTTGAGTGAAGCTGCGGCGTATAATCCACTTTCCCGCCTTTCGCCATTGAATAACAGGATAGTTTTATCCAGAGCTTCCCGCCTTTGCAGCCACGAGCTCTGGATAAAAACCATTCAAGAAGAACACAAATCAGCGATGTGAGGAATAATTTGGTGCTTCCACCGTCATCTGCACATCATGCGGGTGCGATTCACGCAAACCCGCAGGAGTAATCCGCACAAAACGGCCATTCTCCTGCAGCTGGCGAATCGTGCGCGCACCAGTATAGAACATTGTTTGATGCAAACCGCCAATCAGCTGATAAGCCACCGAAGCAAGCGGGCCGCGGTATGGAACTTGCCCTTCAATCCCTTCCGGAATAATTTTATCGTCAGTAGTTACATCAGCTTGGAAGTAGCGATCCTTTGAATAGGAGACGCGCCCGCGTGAACTCATCGCACCCAGCGAACCCATCCCGCGATAATTCTTATATTGCTTCCCGTTGACGAAAACAAGATCCCCTGGGGATTCTTCACAGCCGGCAAGCAGCGAACCAAGCATTACCGTAGACGCACCAGCTACCAGCGCTTTACCGATATCGCCTGAGTACTGCAAACCGCCGTCGGCAATTACCGGAACACCAGCTGGTTTACAAGCAAGCGAAGCCAAATAAATTGCAGTCACCTGCGGCACACCCACACCGGCAACCACCCGCGTAGTACAAATCGAACCTGGCCCAACGCCAACTTTCACTGCATCCACGCCAGCATCTACCAGTGCCTGCGCACCTTCAGTAGTAGCTACGTTACCGCCGATTATTTGAATATTCGCAAACTCCGAATCCGCTTTAATCTTCCGAATCATTTCAAGTGCAAGCTTCGCTTCACCATTCGCAGTATCCACCACAAGCACGTCTACACCCGCTTCGGCAAGTGCCTGCGCACGCTGCCAGGCATCTCCCCAATACCCGATTGCTGCGCCTACACGCAAACGCCCGTCGGAATCTTTGGTTGAATCTGGATACATTTCAGATTTTACAAAATCTTTAACCGTAATCAGGCCAGCGAGTTTTCCGGCATCATCTACCAGCGGCAACTTTTCAATCTTATTCTTTGCAAGGAGCTGTGCAGCTTCCGCAGAACTAATTCCCACACGCCCAGTAACCAGCGGCATCCGAGTCATTACTTCCTGCACTTCGATTTTGTCCCATTTATCTGGAGAGATGAAACGCAAATCTCGGTTTGTAATAATCCCAAGCAGAACTTGCTTCTCGTCCACCACCGGCAAACCGGAAACACGATATTTTCCGCAAAGCGCATCCAGCTGTGAAATCGTTGCCGTCGGCGCAACCGTAACCGGATCAGAAACCATCCCAGATTCACTTCGTTTCACAATCCGCACCTGGTTTGCCTGATCTTCAATCGAAAGGTTGCGGTGAAGGATTCCAATACCGCCCTGACGCGCCATCGCAATTGCCATCCGCGATTCCGTAACCGTATCCATTGCTGCAGAAAGTAACGGGAGTTTTAGTGTGATCTCCCGTGTAAGCTGTGAGCTGGTATCGACCTCAGAGGGAACCACATCGGTAGCTCCCGGAAGCAAAAGCACATCGTCATAGGTCAAACCAGTAAGGGCAAAAGGATTATGTTCAGTCACTTCAACCAACCTGTCTATCTCGCGTGTAACACGAATTTGTGAGTTTTTATTCTTGAACACAGTTCAGAAAATATGTTTTTCTTCCCGAACAAAAGCTCATATAGCCGAGTCCATACAGCCAAGTATAGAACTTTTACTTGAATTTTCTGCTATCAGCTTTGGAATGTGAGCGAACCTTGCATTGATAAAATAAAACCGGCTATTCTGAGACTTGAATTATTCAAGAATTGATTTTTAACTTTGACGGTGTTTACCGATAACGGCGTTAGAATAGAAGCTGAGAATACAGTTCTCAAAGCGACACGTTTTCGGCAGAGCATAAAGTTTAATCCGCAGCGAAAAGTCACTTCATTTCTTGACGATAGCAGAGAGGATAGACCTTGGTTTCACACATCAGAGATGTGCAGGGCGCACTAGTCGATTTTTGGGACTGGCAGCAAGAAGGTCTATGCAATACGCTCGATCCAGAGTATTTCTTCCATCCGGAGGGTGAACGCGGCGGTCCGCGCCGGCGGAGGATTGAACGCGCAAAACGGATTTGCTTTGCCTGTCCGGTGATTGACCAGTGCCGCGAATATGCGCTTGTACATCATGAACCATACGGTGTCTGGGGCGGACTTTCTGAAGAGGAACGTGCCGCTATTTTGCAGCAGCGCCGGCGGACAGCCCGCAGCGCATAAACATCAAGCACACGAAGAAGTTTCGGTTCCGCGCAAACTGTATCGAAGAAGTGCAGCAGATGCCGGATAGAGGGAAGGCTGTGTAAGCAGAAGAAGTGCCCCGTGCAAGCCGGATATATAAACGCAGCACATAACATATCTGCACAAACACGTATATGTACAAACAGCTGCAGACAAAATTTCAAAAACTCAGCAAAGATCTGAACTAATGGCAAGATTTCCTGCAGTTCGCCGGGATATCTTGCCGTTGTTTATGGTTTCATCTTTCAAGCTGAGATTATGGGTCAATAACGGATCTGTACGTCTTATGTTGGCATGTCTCGGTTCAAAAAACGTATTAATGTTAATTTTCGAAGTTCTTTAGTTTAGGTACTCAAAGCAGACTTTCATTAATTTTCGGAGGCAAAATCCGGTTTTGAATCATGACACTGCGAACCGTCAACAATCTCCATACAGAGTTTGAATGTTGATTGCAATGATTAATTCATTTTGCTTAATCTTGATTGTCTCAAGATATTTTTAATCTCTGAAACAGTTCCAGCCATTTCGCACAAATTAACCGAATTGAAAACAGCTGCGATGAAAAACCAACCGCATCGTCTGCATACTTTGCATATTTTCTCTGAACGAATATCATATGGCAGCTCACACTAGTCTGTGCGAAATCCGGTACGTGAAACAAAAACAAAGCCGGGTTGTTTATACCGCATAACTCAGCGGAACAAACAACCCGGCTTTTCCCGTCTGCCACAGCCGAAAATAGCTGCAGACATCTTTTAGCGCAATCGCAGATTAGCGCTCTACAATTGCGAGAATATCGCGGGCAGAGAGGATGATATACTCGTCTGCACCGTACTTCACTTCAGTACCGCCGTAACGAGAGTAAATCACTACATCGCCGACTTTTACGTCAAGCGGTACACGGTTGCCGTTATCATCAATCCGGCCCGGACCAATTGCCAGTACCTTACCTTCCTGCGGCTTTTCCTGTGCGCTGCCTGGCAATACAAGACCGGATGCAGTAGTTTCTTCTGCTTCAACCTGCTGAATCACAATACGATCTTCGAGCGGCTTAATGGAGACCGACACGGGCGCTCCCCTTTTCTTTTTTCGTAAACTATTGAAACAACCTGCGCTGGCTCGCCGTCGCGGGGGTCGAGCTGTTGCGCGGTGGCAGCTTGCGCTGCCGTCAATAAAAAGACTATTCCGAAAATTGGCACTCAGCAAATCAGAGTGCCAATTAAAACTATGAAACTCGCTATCTGCGAAATAGCAGATAGCACAATCGATTCCGAAACATGCGCTGCAAAATATTTGCTCGATATCAGTATCAGAAAAAATCTCCGGATCCTGCAACGTCCCACATGAATTTCCCGATATTGCACATGCATTTCCGAAACTCGATAACAGTTATTGAAACCGCAATTGAAAGCTGCGATCAAAAAACAGCCGCCGCTTTATGAGAGACTGGATGAGTGAGTATTCAGGATTTAACAACTGCCGACGGCACCGCGCTGCTCGCGGCGCTTCCGCCGTACAGCGAGAAAACAGTTTTCCAAGTAACCAGCGAGTTCCGCAAGCATGGCTATGCGCCTGATTTAATCTCTGCAGCACTCACACAAAAACGATTACGTGCAAAAGCAGCAGCAAAATTCCCTCCCAAGATTGCTTCCGAAATGTTTTTTACGCACGACGGTATCGAGCAGGCAACACGCCATTATATTGCGCTTCAGCACGCAAAATATCTGAAAAAGCACGGAGCGCAATCAGTCATTGATTTTGGCTGCGGAATTGGTGCGGATTCACTTGCATTTGCAAAGACCGGCTTAACTGTGTCTGCAATAGAAATGCTTGCAGACACAGCCGTTGCAGCCGCACATAATCTAAAGCACTTCCATCATGCACAAGTAATTGCAGCAGACGGAAATCATCTCAACCTGCACGAGCTTGGAGCAGATGCAATCTGGATTGATCCAGCTCGCCGCAAGAACGGCAAGCGAATTATGAATCCAGAACAATGGGCGCCAAGCCTTTCACATGCGGTTTCCCTTGCACGGCAATTCAAAATGGCAGGAATTAAATCCGCACCTGGGATTCCTTACGAAAATCTTCCTGCTGACGCTTACGTAACTTGGATTAGCACTGCCGGTGATTTATGCGAAGCGGTTATCTGGCTTGGCGAAGCGGCTCCGCAGCCTGGCAGAGCCGCCTGGCTGGTTTGCGAAAATAACGACGGCTCCCCGGTTGTGACTGAACTTAGCCAATACCATCTTGACCCGCAAACACCGCCGGTATTTCTTGAACCAGCAGAGTTAGGACCATACCTTTACGAGCCGAATTCTGCGATTATCCGTGCCGGGCTTGTACACTGCGTAGCAGATGAATTTGGGCTCGCCCCAATTTCTGCAAAAATAGCTTACGTAAGCGGAGTAGCGAAAGTTAATTCGCCGCTGTTAACACGTTTTGCTGTACACGAAGTACTCCCTTTGAATGTTAAAAAGGTTCGGAAACGGCTCGCGGAACTTGAGATTGGAATTGTTGAAATTAAGAAACGCGGCACAGATATCTCTCCGGAAGCTTTCCGGAAAGCGCTTTCGTTGAATTCGAAACATAAAAATTCTGCCGTGCTGATCGCGGCACCTGTAATGGGTGCACATCGGCTGATTTTAGCTGAGCGTTGCTAGATTTTCACACATGCGCAAAATACTGCTTTCGGGAACTAATTTGCACGAAAATATTTCCTGCAATTGGTGATTTTGCGCCCTTTCATATTTTCAGCGCGATGCCGATTATCTTGAATGTTAAAGTTTGGATGTCCGAACAATAGTATTTGCAGTATTGGTTACACGCACCATGAACACTTTCACTATCGCTTTTATTCTTACGCTCCTTGCCGGTTTGGCAACGGGTGTCGGTTCAGCGCTTGCTTTCTTTACAAAGCGGACCAGCCCGCGATTTTTAGCAATTTCCCTCGGCTTTTCCGCCGGAGTAATGCTTTATGTATCGTTTATTGAAATTATCCCGAAAGCACGTGAGTCACTCGTGCAAATTAGCGGCGAGACGGCCGGTGCATGGCAGACAGTGATTGCTTTCTTTCTCGGAATTGCGATTATTGGGTTAATTGACTTTTTTGTTCCCGACTATGAAAACCCGCATGAGATGGGTAAGGAAGATAAATTCCAAGGTGTCCCCGGGCAAAATAGCGTTATATTCCGTCCTGGCCCAGATCAGAGTGCAAAGCTCATGCGGATGGGACTTTTCACAGCCGCCGCACTTGCGATTCACAACTTTCCGGAAGGATTTGCAACCTTTCTTGCAGGGATGCACAGCGCTGATCTTGCCTTACCAATAGCAATCGCCATTGCCATTCACAATATTCCGGAAGGAATTGCCGTCTCTGTTCCGATTTTCTATGCGACGGGTTCGCGGAAAAAAGCTTTCTGGCTTTCCTTTGCATCAGGGCTTTCCGAACCTTTGGGAGCACTAATTGGTTGGATGCTCCTTTCGAACTTTATGGGTGCAGGCGGATTTGGTTGGGCTTTTGCTGCCGTCGCCGGAATTATGGTCTATATTTCACTTGATGAACTGCTGCCGACGGCTGAAGAATATGGGCAGCACCATCATGCGATAATCGGTTTAATTACCGGGATGGCGATTATGGCAATTTCACTGCTTTTGCTCTGAATACTACCGCCAGTGAAACATCTGCAGAATTCACTGCATTAGAACAGATTTCCGTTATTTTTCCGCTCTCCCCAGCTATCGCCGGTAAATATTTCCGGATGCAGCAGTAAGAGTGCCTGAATAGAATTTGCAGTTTGTTTCGAAAACGATGTGAACGCGGTGCTTACCGCGGTGTGTTTGCACCTGTCTATGATTTATTACGGCAAATTACACACTATTCACAATATAGATTCACCGGCAATTTCGAAGCATAATTTAGGTTTAAGAAATATTTATGACGGACATTAAAACACCGCTTTGATTCCATTTCATAGTGTTGTATCTGGCGGAATAATAAAAGTGAACGTTTCCTTACTGTAAGCATCGTTTCTACGCTTTGGATAGAAATGTTTCATATCTGCGCGCGCCCTTATCTGATTTGCACTACCATAATTTATTTTCCAATTAGATTCGCTTTTCCGCTATTATTCTCCTGAATTCCAGAAAACTAAAGTGTGGGGCTGATCCTTTTCAGAACCAACCCCACACCGGCTAACTACTAAAGTTTAGAGTGCTTTAATCAAATCGCGATTCAGCATCGAAATAAACTCAAGCGGCACCTGCTTCGGACAAGCAGAAGCACAAGCACCAGTATTGGTGCAGCCGCCGAAGCCTTCATCATCATGCTGGCGAAGCATATTCACTACGCGTTCCCGGCGTTCTGGCTGACCTTGCGGCAGCAGCCCAAGATGCACTACCTTTGCCGAAGTAAAGAGCATTGCAGAACCATTTGGACAAGCTGCTACACAAGCACCGCAGCCAATACAGGCTGCAGCTTCAAATGCTTTGTCTGCATTTTCTTTCCGCACCGGCACTGCGTGTGCGTCTGGAGCAGCACCGGTATTCACTGAAATATATCCGCCTGCCTGCACGATTCGATCAAGCGCTGTACGGTCAACTACAAGATCGCGCAGTACCGGAAATGCTGTGGAACGCCACGGCTCAATCGTGATAGTATCGCCGTCTTTGAAAGTCCGCATGTGCAGCTGACACGTGGTGGTGACAAGCGGTCCGTGCGGATCACCGTTCACAACGAGACCGCACTGCCCGCAAATCCCTTCACGGCAGTCAGAATCGAATGCGACCGGTTCCTTACCTTCAGCAAAGAGTTCCTCATTGAGCTGATCAAGCATCTCAAGGAAAGATGCATCTTCAGAGATATTTTGAATTGTATGCGTCTCAAAGCTGCCCTTAGCTTTTGATCCAGCCTGACGCCAATATTCTAGATTAATTTTCACTTGTAGCTCCGCTGCTTCATCTCGACAAATTCATACTTCAAATCTTCCTTGTGCAGGACAGGTGCTTCATTTTCACCCTTCCACTCCCAAGCGGCAGCATAAGCGAACTTATCATCGTGACGAAGTGCTTCGCCTTCTTCCGTTTGGTGCTCTGCGCGGAAATGACCGCCGCAAGATTCTTCGCGATGCAATGCATCGATACACATAAGTTCACCAAGCTCAAGGAAATCTGCCACGCGGGTAGCTTTCTCCAGAGACTGATTCAACTCTTTGTCCTTACCAGGCACGCGCACATTCTTCCAGAAGTCGGCACGGAGTTCGCGAATCATTCCGATTGCTTTCTTCAGCCCTGCTTCGGTTCGCTCCATACCGCAGTACTCCCACATAATTTGCCCAAGTTCCTTATGGAAGGAGTCTGCTGAACGGTTTCCGTCATTATTTACCAAATACGCAATACGTTCTGCGTTTTCTTTCTCGATTGCGGCAACTTCTGCGTTATCCGGTTTCACTTCTGGGAATGCCGGCGCACCTGCAAGATAGTCATTAATTGTATTTGGAAGTACAAAATACCCATCCGCAAGCCCCTGCATCAGAGCCGAAGCACCAAGACGGTTTGCACCGTGATCGGAGAAGTTTGCTTCTCCTGCCACGTAAAGCCCAGGAATTGTAGACTGCAAATCATAATCTACCCACAGACCGCCCATGGTGTAGTGCACAGCCGGGTAAATCCGCATCGGCACTTCATACGGATCTTCAGCAGTAATCTGCTTATACATATCGAAGAGATTGCCGTACTTTGCCGAAACCTGTTCTTTGCCCATCCGCTCGATAGCCTCGGAGAAATCGAGGTAAACGCCGCGTGCAACGCCGCCGATTTCCGGACCAACACCGCGCCCGTCGTCACACATATTCTTTGCCTGGCGGGAAGCGATATCACGCGGAACCAAGTTACCGAACGACGGATAAATCCGCTCCAGATAGTAATCGCGGTCTTCTTCCGGAATATCACGCGGATCTTTCTTACAATCCTCCGCTTTCTTCGGCACCCAAATGCGGCCATCATTACGCAGCGATTCCGACATCAGTGTAAGCTTCGACTGTGATTCACCATGCTGCGGAATACAGGTAGGGTGAATCTGAGTGTAGCAAGGATTTCCAAAGTAAGCACCGCGGCGATGAGCCCGCCACACAGCAGACCCATTACATCCCATCGCATTGGTGGAGAGGAAGAATACGTTACCGTAACCGCCGCTCGCAATTACCACTGCGTCTGCAATGTGCGTCTCGAGTTCGCCAGTGACCATATCGCGGGCAATAATGCCGCGCGCACGGCCTTCAACCACTACCAAATCAACCATTTCGTGACGGTTGTAGAGTTCGACGGTGCCGGCCTTTGCCTGCCGCATCAGCGCCTGGTATGCACCAATCAAGAGCTGCTGACCAGTCTGACCGCGTGCATAGAAAGTACGGGAAACCTGCACTCCGCCAAAGGAACGGTTATCGAGGAGACCGCCGTACTCGCGAGCAAACGGCACGCCTTGCGCCACACACTGATCAATGATTGCTGCCGAAACCTCAGCAAGACGGTAGACATTCGATTCGCGGGAGCGGAAATCGCCGCCCTTAATCGTGTCATAGAAAAGACGGAAAGTGGAATCATTGTCGTTCTTGTAGTTCTTCGCCGCGTTGATACCGCCCTGCGCTGCAATTGAGTGCGCCCGACGGGCAGAATCTTGATAGAAGAACGCTTTCACATGGTATCCCATTTCACCAAGGGAAGCTGCACCTGCGCCGCCAGCAAGACCGGTACCGACAACAATGATTGAACGCTTCCGGCGGTTTGCCGGATTTACCAGCTTTGCACTGAACTTACGTTGTTCCCAACGCTCTGAAAGCGGCCCGTGCGGAGCCTTAGTATCTGCAATTGGCTCGCCTTCGGCGTAAAGCCCATGAATTAAAGTATCTGTCATTTTTCTTTTCTCTCCCCTACCTTATGAAATTGCTCCGAAGAGGATGAAGGTTGGCGGAAGCATAAAACCTACTACAATCAGCCCCGCAACAATATCGCCTGCAATCCGATAAGCTTTCTCACGATTGCGGCTGGAAAGACCAAGTGTTGCAAGCGCCGACCAAACACCGTGCCGGATATGCAATCCAATGGCCAAAATTGCAACCAAGTAGAAGATGTACACCCATGGAACGCTGAAAGCAAGAACCATGTTATTGTACGGGTTGCTTGCATCATAAGCACCGCCAACCTGCAGCTTCAGCGCAGTAAACTGGAGCAAATGGAAAACCAGCCAAATTGCAATCAGTACGCCGCCCCAACGCATTACCACTGCGGTATAGGTTTGAGACGCGCGAACTTTCTTACCAGAATTGACTTTATATGCATCACCACGCGCTTTTGCAGCTCGGTTCCACAAAGTGACTGCCGAATAAATGTGGAGCACAATCGCAAGCAAAAGTCCGATGCGCATAATCCACACAAAGCCCTTGGGAGGCAGAATCGGATAAAGTAACTCATCATGCAGGTAGTGTGCATAATGATTATATGCGTCTGCTCCAAGGAACATCTTCAGATTTCCATACATGTGGAACAGAAGGAAAAGGACAAAAATAATACCGGTTGCTGCCATGAGCACTTTTAGTGCCACGGTAGTCTTACTTCCACGATTTGTTTTTACATTAGAGTTAGCCACATATCGAAAATACCAGATGATTCCACGGTTTTTCGGTGCTCAAGACCTATTTTCCCGTTTAATACCTGAGATCGGGAACTAACCTTTGAATCAAGATGTTTTCAACCGCGACTATTCGGCGTTATTTCGCAGTTTTTCCGGCAGCAAATCTAAATATGAAATTGCGTGAGAGTTTATTTGCGTATATCCGGCAAATTTCCAATTCTGCCTTTCAATCGGAAATTTGGAAAAGATATGCATTCACGTATGCAGATTTAATTTCATAATTACACCGTCATCATCGTGATAATACTTTTTCCGAAAACCTACTGCGATGAACCCAAGATGCCGATAGAGTGTTTGCGCCCCCGTATCACGGGAACGCACTTCGAGAAATATTTCCGCTGCACCGCGGTTTTTTGCAAGATACATCAACTGCGAAATCAAGCTGCGCGCAATTCCGCGGCGGCGATAGTGAAAATCAACTGCAATCGTTAAAATCTCCGCTTCAATCCCAAATCCAACTCCGCCAAGAGCAATTAAATTCCCAAAATTCTGATGCGGCGCAGGCGGATCAATCAATGCAAGATAAGCACAATCTTTGCGGGCTAATTCACTGCGCCAAACTGTTTCCGGCCACGCATCACGCCCGAAGTTCCGGATATCAAAGCGGGCACAGTGATTCGCCCAAGCCGGGGTAAGCTGCTGAAACTTTCCAAATAAATTCACGTCTGCCACTTGGATTTAACTTATTTCATCCCAAGCTCATACGGATTTCCCTGCGCACTAGTTTGCGCATGAATCCCGCTCTGCACATCCGGACGGCGCAGATATTGCGGATCGGTACGAAAATCAATCTCCGCTCCGGCATCTTTTCGGCTTTGTCGGGAAAGATAAAGCCGAGTCAATATTTCAGGCGTACACTGTGCCGTAATTCTTTCCGGGAACTCATCAGCATACAGCAGCGGATTAGCACACACCACGATTGCGGGATTATTTTCCAGTTCAGCTGCCAAATCAACCGGTCTAATCACACGCGCATCTTCCAATACCTCGATATCATCAGCGCCCATTAATCGTCCGCGAAGCGCGTAAACTTCCCTCCGGCGCGCATCAATCAGCGCTTCAACAATATTCGCCCCCTGTTCTGCTCCGGCAAGCGCAAGTGCCTCAAGTGAAGAAATTCCGTAAATCGGCACATTCCAAGCACGGGCAAGAGTCCGTGCTGTTACCAATCCGGCACGCAAACCAGTAAAAGCTGCCGGCCCTGTACCCGCAATAATTGCGTCCGGCCTTTCGATTCCTGCCGCATGCAGCACATCACGAACCATCGGCGCAAGCGCTTCAACATGATGCCGCGCATCAGCAGACTGCTGAATTGAAAGCTGCTTTACTGCACCAAAATCGCTTTCGCATACGCCCGCAATCAGCATATTGGAAGCATCAATCGTCAAAAACTTCATTTTTCCTTCTTTCTCTTCACATCGAATTCTTCTCTGCCGCTGCCGGAGACCCGCGTCATTACCGATTTTCGTAGAGCGTAACCTTACCGCCGGATTCACTAAATTTTACTTTCCGCTGCTGCGCGTCTTTATCTCCGAAACGCACTATCCGCAAGTGGCCTGTAGCCCATTCCCAGAGCATATTAGCTTTTTTATGCTTTCGAAGATGCTCGAAGCGCGATTCCCAAATCAGCCAGGCAATCGAACTTACAAAAAGCAACAGCATTAATGCAAGAACGACAATCATAAACCATGGATGCCGGTAATCTGCTGCCTGCGGCAGAGTTTCAGCTTGCTGTTCAATTGATGCAGCAGTAGCACCACCGGAAATAATACCTTTACGCTGTTGAAAAAGACATCCAAAGGCACGCTGCCAAGCACAACGCTTTCCCCGGACTGTGAAGCTGCCTCAATCGATTTATCCTTAACCGCAAACCAGGCTTTCAAAGGCTGATCATAGATTAGCGTCTCCGGATCCGGCCGCTGCTGCGAACTCGCTGGCGGCGGCAGCAACCGCTGCCCCAACTTTACATCTGCAATTACTTGCCGGGTATTCGGATTTTCTTTATCAAGCTCCACTTGAATCACGCCGACGGCATTCCCGTCGTTATCTGAAATGGGCGCCACCCGAATTGCCGATTCAATAATCTCCGGAACCCCGTTTTGTCCTTTTTTTCTGCAAACCGGAATACTTTTACCGGTTTACCAATCTTATAAGCGATAATTTCCTCAGCTGTCACGTCTGGGAAAACGGTCGGAGCGTAAGATTTGATTACAGCCAAACCTGATTCTTGAAGCCATTTTTCAAGGGTGGAATCCGTTATTTCTACGTTGAGCAGATCTAGCTGCAAATACGCCGCAGCATTCGGAACAGCAGAACTGCCTGCGGTTTTATTTTCTGCTGCAAAAACTCCTGCGGTTAACACTCCGCACCTTTGAATACGCTCTTGGAGCAAAAAGTTCGGTGCCGCAAATGCCGGCGAAGCCGCAAAGAAACCTGCTGCCATCCAGATGGCTGCTCCTCCTGCGGTTAGTTTCCGGATGAGGTGATTCATCAGAAATATTTCCTTAATCCTCGTTACCACTAGCTTTGCCGGATTTTCATCAGTTCACTAGCTGGTTTGCTTATTCGCAACCAGTGCGGAAACAGTTTCTGTTAAAAGTACTGATGTGAGATATTCCGTACCGCGCACACCGTAAGCTTCCGCAATGAGTGTCCGCGGCGCATCACCATAAAGATCTTCCGGATCAAGACCAGCCGCGCTGCCCTCCGGCCGTTTAATCTGCAGCTCCACACGATCAGCGGAAAGTACTTCCGCTTTCCCTTCGCCCCATTCCACCACGGTCAGTGAGACGTCAAGCGAAGTATCAAGATCAAGCGCATCCAGTTCTTCCAGCGATTCGAGACGGTAAGCATCCACATGCACCAAATCTACGCCATGCGCACCCGTATAGTTTTGTGCAATCACGAAAGTCGGAGAAGAAACTTTTGCTCCGATTCCAAGCCCGCGGGCAATCCCCTGGGTCATTGTAGTCTTTCCTGCACCCAGCGGCCCGTTGAGCATTAGTAAATCGCCGCCGCGGGCACAACGTCCAAACTCCGCACCCACTGCCTGAATCTGCTCTGCAGTCGGCACCTCAATCTTTATCGTCATTAGTTTCCCGTTTCTTGCAGATTTTGTATTTCTGCAGTATTTAATGCTTTACTTCAGCTGTCCAAAACACAAACTATTGAAATTCCGCAAATGAAATTCAATTATTTTTTAATCAACATAATACCGCGGTACACGTACCCCTAAACGGCAAACAATTTCATATCCGATTGTATCGCAATGTTTTGCCCATTCATCAGCAGTCGGATTACCTGCATCTGCAGAACCGAAAAGTGTAACAGTATCGCCTGGATCCGCCCCATCTGCGGCAATCACAAACTGATCCATGCATACACGGCCGCAGATATTTCGCCGTCTGCCATGAAGCATTACCTGCGCCGTATTCGATGCATGACGCGGAATCCCGTCGGCGTATCCTAACGGAACAGTGGCAAGACGCATTTCTTTCTCCGTAACAGCCGTGTGACCGTAGCTCACTCCAGTCCCAGCCGGCACATCACGCACTGAAATCAGATTTGCTTCAAGCGTCATTACCGGCTTGAACCCAAGTTCTTCAGCCGTCGCATTCTCCGGCTCAGGACTAATCCCGTAGAGAATCGCACCTGGACGCACCATCGAATAACGCGATTCCGGATGCCATAAGAGTGCGCTGGAAGCAGCAATATGAAAGTATTCAATCTCCATACCTGCTTCGGCCGCAATTCGCTTCGCCGTCTCAAAAATCTGAATCTGTTTTTCAGTCGCCGGTGAACTTAGTTCATCAGCACAAGCAAAATGACTCCATAACCCAACAGTTTCAAGCACACCTTGCCGAACGCAGCGCATAATTTGCGGTACAAGTTCCCGAAACTCCTGCAGTGTGAAACCGCCGCGCGCCATCCCGGTATCAACCTCAATATGCACTCGCGCCGGTTTTCCAGTATGCTCAGCAGCCGCAGTTATTTCCGCTAAAGCCCATGCAGATCCAAGCGAAAGATCAATCCCAAGTTCTAGTGCTTCAGCAAACGGCGCACTCGGATCAGCAATCAACGCGAGCATTCTTCCGCGCTGTCCAAGCGCTTTCCGCAGTTCAATAGCTTCACCAAGCTGTGCAACAGCAAGCCATCGAATACCAGCGTCCAAAGCCCACTGCCCGATTTGATACGCACCATGCCCATAAGCGTCGGCTTTCACTACTGCCATTACTTCAGCTGCTCCGGCAAGCTTTTTTGTTTGCCGTAAATTATGCACAAAAGCTTGCTTCGAAATTAGTGCACGTGAAGGAAAATGCGAATCTGCGATATGTTTTTCTTTCACAAATCACGCCTCCTCGAATCTTGACACTTTATTTTTCGCCGTCGATTTACTTTACCCCTTAGAATCCGATTAGGGAATAATCTATCGAATCTATTCCGACACGTCCTGCACTGGATTCAAAACTGCGTACAACACGTCCGCAATCATCTCAATAATATCTCCGGCAATAATCGGCTTGCCAGAACACATTATCCGACGCGGCTGGAAAGTCATTATTTCCTGCTGCCTGACCGCTTTTGCCGCAAGAGCTGCGGCACGCGCATGAATCTCCACTCCGCCCGCAGCAATTTTTGCAATTGCAAAATAATCTTGCCTGGTTTGGGAATCTGCGGGATTACTCCGGATTACTGCCGCGTTCCAATTTGCCGCTAATGCGGCGATAATTCCCGCAAGCACATCGCCTGACCCAGCTGTTGCAAGCCACGGCGTCGCCGGACCTTGCGTAAAAATATCGCCTTTCGGTGTTGCAATCAGCGTAACTGATCCTTTTAATACTACAGCTGCCTGCGTCAATTCAGCTGTAGTTTTCGCGTAATACGCAGGATTTGCGTTTATTTCCGAAACGTCAACTTGCGCGAAATCCGGAAAAGTCCGCAGCAGTTTTACCAATTCACCCGCATGGGGTGTAATCACTGTGAGAGTTTGCGCCGCACTGCCTGCAAGCAAATTAATTGCTCCCGCATCAAGCACTGCCGCAGCTTTCTGTTCCGCTGCTTGCTGATAGGATTTTTGGGCAGAAGCAAAATCAGTCATTCCGGAACCGATCAGCCATGCGTCACTATTTCCGGCATGCGCAACAACCTCTGGATAAGCGCGCAAAATTTCATCTTTTATCCCGCCGCAATAACGCAGCATTCCGATTCCCGTACGGAGTGCTGCGCCGACGGAGAGTACTCCCGCTCCCGGATATTGCGCCGATCCAGTGTTTACACTAAGCACACCGCGCGAATATTTGTGGTCTTGCGGAAGCGGGGAAAACAGCACATCCTGCAAATCTCCGCTCCCGATACGGCACACACGCGGCATCTGCGCAGCATTCAGCAGGAACCGTTCATATCCAAGATTAATTACTTCAATCCGCCCGCATAATTTTGCGGCAGGCGGCAGCAGCATGCCCGTTTTCATGCATCCCATGGTGACGGTAACGTCTGCTGGCAGCACTGCGCCAAGCAGCTTGCCGGTATCGGCTGCGATTCCAGACGGGATATCCACTGCGAAAATTTTCAGCGACGGCGGCCAGCAAAATCGCTCCGCGTTCAGCACACGAATCCAACTGGAAAAAGGTTCACGAATCTCACCGCGAGCGCCGATTCCCAATAGTCCGTCAACCCAGATACCGCAGCCGCGGGCTAATTCCCGCAGCTGATCTTCCGAAGGTGATTCAATGATTTGCACATTTGCCCGTTTTGCTGCGCGCATTCCGGCTTCGTGTGCTCCGGAAACTGCTACCGCGTTCACGTGCATTCCGCGCTGCGCAAGATATGCGCCAGCATAGAGCGCATCTCCTCCGTTGTTTCCTTTTCCCGCAAGAATCAGCACTGTAGATCCAGGAATCCGGAAATTAGCTTCACGCAGCTCGCGGATAATACAGTTCGCAAGTCCGTAGGCGGCTTGTTCCATCAGCGGTGCTCCGGCTGCAAGCAGAATCTGATCGGCTTGGCGGACTTCTTTCACGCTAAATGTGTATTGCATATTTCCAGTTTACATTTCGAAAACGGCAAACTGCGGATAAAAATAAGGACGTTTCTGCTTCATTTTTGTGAAAGCGATTTTGCTGGATTTTCGAATCTGATTCGCGCGATTATCCTGTTTAACTGTATTTTCACTAGCGATATCACTTACAATTCCCCACAGAGAGAAAATACAAATTCGCAATCCGCGATTTTGTATTTCTGCTTTTAAACCAAAACAGCTTCGACGAGTTTGGCGGCGAAATAAACCTGATGGAACACACTCCTGACCCCCGTTATTCCATAGCTGAAAATGCTTTTCACGACGGCAGTGCCGGCACTCGCAGTGGTTTGCAGCATAATTCCGGCAACAGTTTTGATATCAATTTCACCGGCGCTGCAGCCCCTTCATTTCACGGATCTTATGTGCAAATTCCAGCAGAAAAATGGCGTTCCCTTGCCGCAGCTACTGCGCTGCCGCTAAATGATGAAGATGTTCGCCGGCTTGCCGCACTTGGAGACCCAATCGATATTGCGGAAGCTGACGCAGTATACCGTCCGCTTTCGGCGCTGATGCAAATGTATGCAAAAAGTACCCGCAAACTGCTCCATGAATCAACTGAGTTCATTGGTTTCCCTGAGGCGCGCACGCCATGGATTATTGGGATTGCCGGATCCGTAGCCGTCGGTAAATCTACAGCTGCGCGTTTGCTCCGCGAGCTCATGAGCCGCTGGCCGCAAACGCCAAATGTTGATTTAATCACCACCGACGGTTTTCTCTATCCGAACGCAAAACTTGAAGCACTCGGGATCATGCACCGGAAAGGATTCCCGGAGTCTTATGACCGCTATGCGCTGCTGAATTTCTTAGATGATGTAAAATCCGGAAAACCGAATCTGAAAGTTCCAGTATATGATCACGTCACCTACGATATTGTGCCGGATCAATTCATTACAGTGAATCAGCCCCAGATTTTAATTGTTGAGGGTTTGAATGTGCTTCAGCCTCCGCGGATGTCGAGTGCCGACGGAGAGTTTCGCGCGGTTTCGGATTACTTTGATTTCTCAATTTACCTTGATGCTGCAGAAGAAAATCTTGAAACCTGGTATTTGAATCGAATGCTTGCGCTGAAAAAGGCGCATTCGCAAACTCGCGCTCTTTCTTCCGAAAATATGCGAATCTTTCGGAAGCAGAAGTGCTGGCGATGGGACGCGAAGTTTGGCGTGCGGTAAATCTGCCGAACCTGCGCAAGCATATTGCCCCAACCCGTTCCCGCGCTACCGTAGTTCTCGTCAAAGGCAGCGATCATACGGTAACTGATGTCCTTCTCCGCAGGCTTTGACTTGCAGCAGCCGGTGCTGCCGCACCTGCCCTTCACAACTCTGCCTGCGCAGAAAAACATTTAAAATTGCGGAATTCTTTTCCGTTAATCAAAGCATTCAGAGTGAAAGTTTTTCCCGGACAGTATCAGCAAGGTATTGTGCAGCTTTATCTGCTTCTTCTTGCGTACCTGCTTCAACCATCACACGGATTAAAGGCTCTGTACCCGAAGCACGCAGCAGTACACGCCCAGTTTTGCCCAGTTCAGCTTCAATCTCATTTACTTCTTTTTCAACTTCCGCCACCCGGTTCTTATCGACGTTCGACACGTTAATCAAGGTTTGCGGCAGCTTTTGGACAAATGAAACCATCTGCGCCAAACCCTTCCCGGCTTTCGCGATTTCACTTGCAATCAGTACCGCAGTGAGCGTTCCGTCGCCAGTGGTGGCTTGATCGAGGTTAATCACGTGACCTGACTGTTCACCGCCAAGGTTATATCCGCGTTTGAGCATTTCTTCCAGTACGTAACGATCACCGACTTTGGTGGAAACAGTTTTAATCCCCTTATCGCGCATTGCCAAATGCAAGCCGAGGTTCGACATTACTGTCAGCACAAGCGTATTCCGCTTCAGTCTTCCGTCGTTTTTCATCGCGACGGCAAGCAGTCCCATAAGTTGATCCCCGTCAACAAGCCGGCCCTCGCTGTCCACTGCCAGGCAGCGGTCGGCATCACCGTCGAATGCGAAACCAAAGTCCGCTTTGGTGGCAATCGTCAGTGCCTGCAGCTGCTCTGGATGCGTAGAACCGCATTCGTCATTAATATTTTTCCCATCGGGAGCGGCATTGATTACCACCACATCGGCACCGAGCTTTTGAAAAACACGCGGAGCAACATCGGATGCAGCCCCATTTGCACAGTCGAGTGCGATGCGCAGCCCGTGCAGCGGCCGGCCGGCACGGATTAGGTGATTCATATAAACACGGTCAGATACGAGCGCTGTTTCGGAAATTGCGCCAACACCTGCACCGATTGGGCGTTCCCATTCCTCACCAAGCAGTGCCGCAACTTGATCTTCGATTGCATCATCAAGTTTAAAACCGTCGCCGTTAATGAATTTAATGCCGTTATCTGCCATTGGATTGTGCGAAGCCGAAATCATCACACCGAGGTCATAGTCTTCTTCTGCTGTCAGATAGGCAACTCCCGGGGTTGGAATCTCACGCACATGTTCTACGTCAACACCTGCGCTTGCAAGCCCGGCAGCGATTGCGTGGGAGAGCATCCCGGACGACTGGCGCGTATCACGCCCAATAATTGCGCGGGGACGATGTCCAAGATCTGTGCTGGCAAGCACCCGGGCGGCAGCTTCACCAAGTTTCAGCGCAAAATCTGCAGTGATTTCCCGATTCGCCACCCCGCGAACACCGTCAGTACCAAATAATCGTGCCATTTCAAGTCTTTCTATTTGTCCGTTAATGCTTTTGGTTCATTCTTTGGAAATTGTCCTGAGAAATTTCCTTGTCTTTTCTCAGCATACTTAAATCCATTTCGCTGATACTAATTCTAATTCTCACCGCAGGGTAATACTGCGATTTTGCTGTGATAAAAACACAGCGGAAAGATGCGGATAATATCTGCCGAAAATTTAAATATCAGGGAAACGGGATGCAATTTCCCGGATCGTTTCCGTTTCTCCGGCAGGAAAGCAGCGCTCGCAGTTTCAGCATGCCGCAGATGAAATTTTAGTTTGGCTGCAGATTGGATCTTTTATCCGAAAAGAAAACTCGAGCCCGCCTGGAAACCAGAACGGACTCGAGTAAAAGGAATCATTTTCCCGAATTCTTTCACAAAGTCTTTCCCGTGTAAACTGCGGGATACTGATGAAAAAGAATTAACGCTTGGAGAACTGCGAAGCCTTGCGTGCTTTCTTCAAACCAGCCTTCTTGCGTTCTACTGCACGCGCATCACGAGTGAGGAAACCAGCCTTCTTCAATGCAGGACGGTTTGCTTCACGATCGATTTCGTTCAATGCGCGGGAGATGCCCAAGCGGAGTGCACCAGCCTGACCGGAAGGACCGCCGCCGTTAATGCGTGCAATCACATCAAAGCGGCCTTCAATATCGAGAAGTGCAAACGGGGAATTAACGAGCTGCTGATGCAGCTTGTTCGGGAAGTAATCGTCGAGAGTACGACCATTAATCTTCCAATCGCCAGCGCCTGGAACGAGACGGACACGGGCAATGGCTTCCTTACGGCGTCCAAGGCCTGCGCCGGGGGCGGTCAAGGATGCTCCCTGACCAGTACGCGGAGCTTCGCTCTCGCTAGTATATGAGCTAACTTCGGTCAGCTCTTCGGTTTCTACGGTGGTCTCAGCCACGGTACTCCTTAAGTTTGGTCCGGATTAGAATCGCGGATTTACTGTGCGACCTGCTTGAGCTGATATGGCTCTGGTTTCTGAGCAGTATGCGGATGCTCAGATCCGCGGTAAACCTTCAGCTTCGTAAGCTGCTGGCGACCTAGTGTATTCTTTGGAAGCATGCCTGCCACTGCCTTCATCACAGCCTTTTCAGGATTTGATGCGAGAAGTTCAGTGTAGGAGGTAGCCTTCAAACCACCTGGATAACCTGAATGGTGGTAAGCAATCTTTTGTTCACGTTTTGATCCGGTGAGAGCCACCTTCTCAGCGTTGATAATCACTACGAAATCACCGGTATCGGTGTTCGGAGCGAAGTTCGGCTTATGCTTCCCACGGAGCAGGGTGGCAACTTGAGCTGCCAGACGGCCAAGAACGACGTCGGCGGCATCAATAACATACCACTTCTTTTCTACGTCGCCGGGCTTCGGTGTATACGTGCGCACTTGCGTAGCCTTCGTTTCTATTCGATGAATCGGCACGGCAAACCCCACAATTAATGGCTTTTCAGCGGATTTACTGCCAATTCGTTGGTCAAAATATCAATCGTTGCACGGCTCTCGGTGCCAGATGAGTGGGAGTATATCTGCACACAACCTGCACAACATTAAGTAAGCCTATCGATATAACAGTCTCCAGTCAAAGCTTTTCGCCCTGCTGTGAGCCGATTCATTCATGATTTTCACTGCGGAAATATTTGTATTTGAACTTAAATATCTGCTTCCACCGAATCTTGATTCAGCCGCACCCGCAGTCCGCATTTTTCGTTTCTCCGCGGAAACGCTTTGCAAGCTGCGCCTGTGCTCCGTACTCATCCGGCGCCGGATAACCAACTTCGGCAAGTGTTAACCCGTGAGCAGGTGCGACAATAACTTCTCCGTTACGCAATTTTGCAGCCAAACGCCGCTTCGGCCAATCAATATCACGGGCTCCCCTGCCAACTTCAATGAGTGTGCCGATAAGTGTCCGCACCTGCGAATGACAAAACGCATCAGCCCGCACCTTTGCACAAATCACCCCATCGTCAGCACGGATAAAATTCAGCTCTTGCAGTGTCCGCACAGTTGAAGCTCCTGCCCGCGGTCGGCAATATGAAAGAAAGTCATGTTCGCCAAGGAGCGGAGCGGCAGCTTCGTTCATGGCGGTCAAATCAAGTTTATTCGGCACCCAGAGTATATCCGTACGCATTGGATCCCATTTATCGATTCCGTCGGCGATTCGATAAATGTATGTGCGCCAAAGTGCAGAAAAACGGGCATCGAATTCTTTCGGAACCGCCTGCGCAGCATAAACTACACAGTCAGAATAGCTTTTCGGACCGGGAACGTTATGCGAAAGCAGCGCATTTACTTTCCTGAGCAGCGCTTGCTCTGGCAGCAAACCTGCACGGCCTGATAGTCTTTCCCAAACCGTGCGCGGCAAATCAAAATGTGCAACTTGCCCGCAGGCATGGACTCCGGCATCAGTGCGTCCGGCTACAGTGAGAGTCACTTCTGTCCGGCAAATCTTTGCAAGCGCCCCGGCGAGCTCTCCTGCTACTGTCCGTAAACCAGGCTGTATCGCCCAGCCATGAAAAGCGCTGCCGTGATAACGTAAATCAAGTCGAATCCGTAAGTTTTGCGTCAGTGCTGTTTCCATGTGTTTAGTTTCCCATATCAACGCGGCATCCGCCAATAATCTCACATCGTCTCAATATTCGTCGCCAAGAATTCCATAATTTAGAACATCGCGCAGAAAAAATATCAAAGAGATACGCTAAACAGCGTGACTCTTATGAAAAACAGCCCAGTAACAGAGGTTCCGCTTCTCTCCCGCGGGAAAGTTCGCGACCTCTATGATCTAGATGAAAACCTGCTGATTGTCGTCACTGACCGCGTATCAGCTTTTGACGTCGTATTCGACGAAGTAATTCCCGATAAAGGCGGGATTCTCAACTCAATTTCCGCCTTTTGGTTTGAAAAACTCGCACATATCATTCCAAACCATATGATATCGGCAGATCCAGCTGATTATCCCGCACCTTTTAGGAATTATGCGGAAAGTCTCGCACGCCGTTCAATGCTTGTCCGCAAACTTGAAATGGTTAATGCCGAATGTATCGTACGCGGATATCTTGAAGGTTCAGCCCTGAAATCTTACCGCAAAGACGGCACAATTAACGGCATTAAAATGCCGGCCGGTTTGCAGCAGGGCGATGCGCTTCCTGAACCAATCTTTACCCCGTCCACAAAGGAAGAAGGCGGGCACGATATCAATATTTCAGTTGCTGAACTGAAGAATATTGTCGGTGCTGAAACCGCACAGGCATTAGAATCTGCTTCATTACAGCTGTTTAACGAGGCATCTGCTTACGCTGCTGAACATGGAATTATTCTCGCTGATACAAAATTCGAATTCGGATATCTCGACGGCACGCTTACCCTCGGTGATGAGGCATTTACTCCAGACTCATCACGCTTCTGGGCTAGTGAAACTTGGGAACCAGGGCATGCGCAAGAAAGTTTTGATAAACAATTCTTACGCGAATGGCTGGAAACTCTCGAATGGGATAAAACCCCGCCGGCACCTGCTCTCCCGCAAGACGTTATCGATAAGACCGCAGCACGTTACCGCGACGCCTACAAGCGCCTTACCGGAAAATCCTGGGAATAATCAGCCGACGACTACCAATATCCAAATAAGTCCCGACGTGAGCAGCGGCTGCAAGAGCACCTCTTACAGCCGCTGTATTCATATCGATACGTTTCACGAGTCTCAGCAGAAGTTACAGTACTGCCGAAGTTTATAACGCCGCTTTCGTAACCGCATCAAAATAGTGAATTTCCTCCTGCCGCGGGCGCACCGTTAAGACTTCGCCAACATGAAAATTAATTCCCCGAGTTAAAAGCACCGCAATCCGCTCTGGATGCAGCTCAGCTTCCGCATGTGCAAACATTTTCCCATACAGATATGTTTGCGCCCCCAGCATCTCCACTAAATCTGCCGCAATCTCAATTCCCGGCATTTCGCGGCCAACTATTTCCCACGATTCCGGGCGAATCCCAAGCACAATCTCATCCCGCGCTTTTGCCGCAATATCCCGCGGCAACGGAAGCCGGTACGAACCAAATACCGCATTACCGTTTTCAACACGGCAATGGAAAAAATTAATACTCGGCGACCCGATGAAACCAGCCACAAAAGCATTTGCGGGATGAGAATAAAGCATTTTCGGCGTATCGACCTGCTGTAATTGCCCGTCTTTCATCACTGCCACACGATGTCCCATCGTCATCGCCTCAACTTGATCATGAGTCACATAAATCGTCGTCACCCCCAAACGCCGCTGTAAGCTCGCGATTTCACCGCGCATTGAAACCCGCAGCTTCGCATCAAGATTCGACAAGGGCTCATCCATACAATACACGGCCGGTTTGCGCACAATGGCCCGCCCCATCGCGACACGCTGCCGCTGACCTCCGGAAAGCTCAGCAGGTTTCCGGTGAAGTAATTCATCCAATTCCAGCATTTTTGAAGCCGAATTAACTCGCTGTTCAATTTCTGACTTCGCAATTTTTGCATTTTCCAAAGCAAAAGCCATATTCTGCGCCACAGTCATATTCGGATATAACGCATAGGATTGGAAAACCATCGCCACATCACGTTTCCGCGGACGCACCCGAGTCATATCTTCTGCACCGATTAAGATTCTTCCGGACGTAGTTGGTTCAAGGCCGGAAACCATCCGTAACGATGTAGATTTACCGCATCCAGAGGGGCCAACTAAGACCAGAAACTCGCCGTCGGCAATTTCTAGATTGAGATTATCTACTGCGGGTTTTGCCGCGCCCGAAAAAATACGCGTAGCTGAATCAAAAGTTACACTTGCCACTTAAAAGTCCGTATCCTACTATTATCGCGTTTTTAAGAAACGTGAATTTTATCTAAAAGCCAATACTGCTTTGCAGATTATTTCCCGCACATCACGACGGTTTTGGGAAAATATACTGCTTATTTCAATCCGCGGATGAGAGCAGCATCGGCAATTTCGCAGACACTGCTCTCACCTCTTGTAAGCCGTTTTATTCACTCAAGTATTAAAAACAAATTCGGATTTACTTGAGTTTCGGCTTGATTTGAGTATCGATAATCTTCTGTTGCTCTTCATCAAGAGCTTTAAAGGTTTCTGCAACGTCAGCACCCTGGGAGATCTTGTCTAATGCAGCACCAATCCGCATCCCGCCGCCAGGAACAAATGCACGGGCTGCATCCTGCTTTTGCGTAAGCTTCAGCTGATTCACCGCCGTAAGGAAGTTTGGATTTGCTTCATAATACTTCTTCGCTTCCGGCAGCTGCGCAGCAGAAGTACGAGTGACGAGATAACCGGTCCCCTGGGAGAATGCGAAATTATTTTCCGGATTGGTTAAGAATGCTACGAACTTTGCAGCCGCTTCTTTATTCTTTGCCTTCGCTGGAATTGCTACACCAGATCCGCCGGTGGAAACTCCAGAAACATTCTCTGGCGACGGCAAGAAAGCCGTCCCAACATTAAACTTTCCATCTTGCGAAACAGTTTGCAGCGAACCAGTGGATTGCAGCATGGATACTGCCTCACCTGCAACAAACGGTACTGAGGAATCCTTCGCTGCGCTGAAATAACCCTGCTTAAACTGATCTTGGAGGAATTTTCCAGCTTCGATTGATTTCTCATCAGACATCGTCATCGTCCAGTCCTTTGAATAAGAACCGCCAAAGGACCAAATCATGCCCTGGAAATACCAATCCATATAATTTGCACCATCTGGAATCGAAAGCGGAGAAATATCCGGGAATTTCGCTTTCAGCTTTGGAGCAAAATCGTCATTCCATTCTTGCCAGGTTTTTGGTCCGCGATCAGGCAAACCAGCTTGCTGCCAAAGATCCTTGTTGTAGTAGAAAAGCGGCGTGGAACGAGCATACGGAACAGCAAAATGCGAACCGTTAAACTTGTACTCATCATAAAGATTCTGGTTGTAATCTTCCGGCTTTGCATCTGCCTTTGTAAGCAGATCATCCAAAGGCTCAAACTGATTATTTAGTGCAAAATTGAACCAGGTCACATCAGATGCCACAACCACATCTGGAACTTGCCCGCCAGAGAGCGCCGCATTCAATTTTTGCGCAACTTCTTCATAATCTTTTCCAGCATCTGTGAGTTTCACTTTGATATCTGGATTCGCCGCTTCAAAATCAGCAATAATCTTTTTTCAATTTCTTTTGAAGATCCTGGGTGATTTGACCAAAAATCAACGGTCACCGGACCGTCAGCTTTATCTGAAGACTTTTCTGCAGCTCCCTGAGATCCCATCCCAGCACAGCCAGATAGTGCCAGCGAAACAATCGCAAGAGTCGCGAGTGCGATTTTGTGTGTTTTCATCATGTACCTTTCAAATACATTTTCATTTCAATTGCGAGAAAGAATTTTCGATTTACTTGTCAGAAGAACCGCTAAAAGTTCCCGATCCAGCGCATTTACCCCTTGACCGCCCCGGAAGTAAGGCCTTTGATCATGTTCTTCTGCAAAAGCAGGAAGACAATCAGCACCGGAATCACTGCAAGAACCGTGCCAGCCATCACTGGCCCCCAATTTGTAAGACCTTCGTTGTTTTGTAAGAAAGTCAAACCGATCTGCAGCGGTGCCGTCGTTTCATCATCAGACATCAAGAATGGCCACAAGTACTCATTCCAATCATTGACAATCGTGATTAACGCAAATGCGGAAAGAGTAGACCACGACATCGGCAAAACAATTCGGAACAGCAGCTTCAACGGACCCGCACCGTCCATCCGCGCCGATTCAATCACTTCCTTCGGCAGCGATAAGAAATGGTTCCGCATTAAGAACGTTCCAAACGCGGTGCCGGCAAGCGGCAAAATAATCCCAATAAAAGTATTGCGCAAACCAAGATTCGCAATCAGAGAATAATTCGAAATCAACGTAATCTGGTTTGGCACCATCAGCGATGCGATAATCAGCATAAACACCAGATTCCGCCCCGGGAAGCGCAAAAGTGCAAGTGCATAGGCAGAAGCAACACCGAAAATTATTTTCACAGTTGACAGAAAAACAGTGATAATAATTGAATTGCGCAAGTAAGCACCAAAAGCCAGATCTTCACGAACGGTCTGATAATTTTCTAATGTCCACGGATTAGGCCAATACGTTGCCGGCGAAGTATAAATATCGCCTTGAGTTTTAAAAGACGCAATCACGATCCAATAAATCGGAATCAAAATCAGCATCAGTGCAATCAGCATTGCAATATATCCGATAATTTTCAGCGAAGTACTTTGTACAGCCGCATTCGCTTCTTCGCGGGAATCTTGCCGCCGCTGCCGCTTTGACCAGATTTTATTTCGCCCGCGGATCGCAATTCTTTCTGTTTTCATTTTTCACCTCGCTGCATAACCCGCACCTGCACCACAGTAACGATAAGCAAAATCAAAAACAGGATTGTTGCCACCGTCGCCCCATACCCGGCACGATTATTCACAAATGTTTCCTGATACACCTGGAAGACCATCGTGGTAGTACCTGTCCCCTGCGGACCGCCGCGCGTCATCACGTTGATAATGTCAAATACTTGAATCGAGTTGAGCAGCACCGTAATTGAAAGGAAAAAGTTGTGGGCCGAAGCTGCGGCAAAAGAACTTTCCGTAAATGTGTCCATGGCGAAGCACCGTCGATCTCTGCTGCTTCATCGAGATCCTTCCGCCGCCCTTGTAAGGCAGCTAAATAAATCACGAAAGTATATCCCAGATTTTTCCAAATGTACGTCACGGTAACCATAAAAAGCGCCCAATTCGGATACTGATAAAAATCCGGAGCCGGAATTCCGAAACGTTCCAGTACGTCGGCAATCAACCCAAAATCAGGAGCAAAAATAAACTGAAAAGCCACACCAATCGCAGCACCCGAAATAACATACGGCGCAAAAACTACCGAACGAACAAAATTGCGTCCGCGCAGCCGCTGATCCAACACAAGCGCAAGAAAAAGCCCTAACACAAGTGAACCGATTACCGCAGCAAGCGTGAATATCAGCGTATTTCCGAGAATCGTCCACGTATTGGGATTCTGCAGCCACTCTTCATAATTAGCAAAACCAATCCAATTCGCTTCGGGAGCTGCCAAATTCCAATCAGTAAATGAGAGCCGAATATTATCTGCTAACGGCCGATAAGTAAATACCCCCAGAAAAATAAGATTTGGGATAAGTAAAACAGCCGCTAAAAACAACTCGTGGCGATCTGGGCGATCCGAACGTTGATTTAGTTTTCCGATATTTTTCGTTTTGCTCGCAGGTGCGTGGAACATCATGTTCCCGACTCTAAATACTAAAATTGAACCGAAAACATCTAGTTCCAAAATATAAAATTAACAAACCGTAAAACTTTTATCGTGCTGCTGAATTGCTTACGCAGAGAAATCGATTCAGTTGGAAATTATTTCCAGGTTAATTGCAATATTTTCAGGCAAAATCTTTAATTTTTCCTGGCGGAAAATTCCGGCAGTTAACTGCCGCCAAGATAAAATCAGCCAGTATGCTTTCTGCCACAACCCAGCATTTCGGCACATACAATCGCAGCAGATTTCAGTGCGCAAACATTTTGCTGTGAGCTGCTTGCGCAGCGCAGAATCGGTTTTTCTCGTTTTTGCGCTAATGTCGAATTCATGATTGCAGCTTCACACCGGTGGATTACCCGCACTTCACGAAAAAGATTCGCATGGCTCGTCTTGAGTCTCTCCGCAAGCCCTGCAACACTCTGACTGTAGACTGCGGCGGCGGCGGCATCAAAAGTGCGATCCTTGACCGGCAAGGAGGCGTGATCAGCAAATCAATCCGGACCGAAGTGAATTACCCTTTTACCCCGGATGATTTGCGTGAGATTATCGAAACTCAGACTGCGCATCACCAGCTGCCGTTCCAACGCATTACCGTCGGGATGCCCGGAGTGATTCGCCAAGGTGTAATAACTTATACCCCGCATTATATTCGCGACGGCGGACCGCACACCAGCATTAATCCCCGTCTTGCCGCACTCTGGAACGGATTAAATTTAGCCCGCAAATTTGGCGCACATTTCTCAGTTCCATGCAAAGTTTTGAACGATGCTGAAGTAGCGGCATACGCAGTAATTCGCGGTATCGGAAATGAACTGGTGCTGACACTTGGTACCGGGCTTGGGTGTGCTTTTTCGTCGACGGCGAGCTTGCTCCGCACCTCGAATTTTCTCATGCCCCGTTCCGTACTAATCAAACTTTTGATGAAGCTATCGGTCAAGAATCACGAGTTATTTTGGGTGACGAGAAATGGTCAGCCGAGGTACTTGCCGCTTTACAGTCTCTTTGGCCCGTATTCCGCTGGGATCAGCTTTATCTCGGCGGGGAAATACTCCGCTGATTACGGTTAATACACAGACCGAAATTAACCGTTTAGCTGCCGAAACTGCCGGACAGGGATCAATCATTTTCATTGAAAATTCTGCCGGCACCACTGGCGGCGTTGCTGTCTGGAAATAGGACAGATCGGAAATAGGCCAGACAATTAAAATGCTTCCGAAAAATTAGAATCAGTATTTGATTCCCGGTTCAATAATTGAGTCCCGGTTTTCGGGAAAGATTTGCACTTTTTGCGCCAGGATTTATCTGCCGAAAATAAAATTCGTTTCCGGATATTTTACTTTTATAGCTTCCGGCAGAAAATAAATTTCGAAAACTCACCGCCAAAAAACATTATTATGACCTTTGGCTGATTTTCACCGCATTTACTCCGCTACACTTGATACTGGCAGACACGATCAGAAATCGAAGAAGATTGACGGCGTGCTGTTTCCCGGCAGTTAATCGCTGCGTCGTTATATTGAAAATATTTTGGTTTGTTTGTTGTGTGTTTTTCAACATATCGGCGATTGATTATCTCACCGCTAAATTTGGCGGTGGAAACTGCAGAGATAAATAACGGTGAAAAAACGAATCCTTTTCGGTGTGTGGGCAGGTAGATATATCCGTTCACGCACCGCCGTTTTTTGAATATCGCAAAAGATTTGTATTTTCGGGCAGGCGTTGTTTTTTATCGTCTTAAATTTTGCAATATCATCAGGTAGAAAACCGCGCTAGAATTTAAACGTTCCGCACATTGCTGCGATACAAATCAGGAAATCCGGCAGCATCTGCTAGCTGCTTCGGAATTTGGTTTATTTCACTCTTATCAGATTTCCAATCCTGCGCCGTGTTTCCTGCATCATGCTTCCTGCACAGTGCGTTAGATATCTTCCCAACCTCCAAAAAAACAAATCGCCATTCGATAAGGAAAAACATGCCAAACTGCCAGCTCATTGCCCATCGCGGGTTAAACACATTAGCTCCGGAAAATACGTTTTCTGCTTTTTATGCCGCGGTAAAACACGGCATTAACTGGATTGAAACTGATATCGATATTCTTGGCGACGGCACTCCGATTATTATTCATGATTCAAGTCTCGATCGGACAACAAACCGCTCCGGCAGCTATTACGATTTGACCGCAGCAGATATTCCGACGATTGATACCGGCAGCTGGTTTTCTGCAGATTTCATCGGCGAACCGCTGCCGACGCTAAGCGGTTTAATTGATTTCATGAACAAGTATCAGCTCAATGCAAACATTGAAATCAAGTCAAATGAACAAGGGAAAAACAAACACTGGTGCTCATTGAAGCAGTGATTACAGAACTGGAAAGGCTTGATCCAAAGCGCGAAATAATTGTGTCCTCTTTTAATCATGTGCTTTTAGAAAAATTTAAACAGCGCGCACCAAAACTTCCGGTCGGTTGTCTTTATGAACAAGGAATGCTCCGACCTGATTGGAAGAGTGTGCTTGAACTTGTCGGAGCAGCATATATTCATCCCCATGAAGCTGATTTGACTGCACAGCGGGTGGCGCTCTGCCACAGCGCAGGATTCGGTATCAACACTTGGACGGTAAATGACCGTAACCGCGCAAATCAGCTTGCAAATTGGGGTGTCGACGGAATCATTTCAAATATCGCACATGAGCTGAAAACAATTTCCGGTGCAAAATCCGTACAGTGAAAATCTCGTAATAGTTGGATTAGATTTTTACCCACGTAATTATTTGCTGGTACGGCACAAGGGAAATTTGCCCCATCGAACTCGAAACTGAATAAAATTTTGCGGGAGTGCCCAAACGGACTCTCCCGCAAAATTTGCTGTTATTAAAAGCGAAACTTTACTTCGCTGCTGCTTCACTTACCTCTTCCGCAGCTTCAGCTTCCATTTCGGCTGCCTCGGATTCAACTTCAGTTTCGGCTGCAGCTGGCGTTGTTTCTTCCGCAGCTGCTGGCTCTTCCTGCACAGCTGCAGCAGGTTCTGCATCCTGCTTTGGCTTCGGTTTTGCCGATACAGCTTCAAGCACAAGCGAAATCTCTGCCTGCGGTGCATTATCGCCCTTGCGGTTTGGAAGTTTCACAATACGGGTATATCCGCCGTCGCGATCTGCAAATTTTGGAGCGAGTTCTTCAAAAAGCACATATGCTGCTTCCCGATCGCGTAAAACAGAAAGCGCAAGACGCCGATTGTGCGTATCGCCCTTCTTTGCCTTCGTGATTAGCTTTTCAACGTAAGGACGAACACGCTTCGCCTTAGCTTCGGTGGTCACAATAGACTCGTTAAGAATGAGCTGTTTGCAAAGGTTTGCAATAATTAGACGCTCATGCGCTGGGGAGCCGCCCAGACGCGCACCCTTAGTGGGCTTAGGCATTTTTATCTCCTAATAAAAGTCTTTACACAGCTTTCGAATCGAAATTCGTTACTGCAGGTCGTCACTGAAAGTCATCGGGTAGTTGTCGTCTCCCAAACCAGAAATAAAACCGGCTGGCGAATCCTTCAGACGAAGATCGTACTTTGCAAGTTCGTCTTTCACGTCTTCAATCGACTTTGCACCGAAGTTCCGGATATCAAGCAAATCCGCTTCCGAACGGAGTACTAATTCGCCCAGCGTATGAATCCCTTCGCGCTGCAAACAATTCTGCGAACGTGCCGGCAAATTCAATACGGTAATTGGACGCTGCAAATCCGATGACTGCTGTTCTTGCACTGGAGCTTCCTTCAGTTCAAGCCCTTCGACCTCCTCGTTTAATTCAGTACATAAACCAAAGAGCTCAACAAGAGTCTTTCCAGCAGATGCAAACGCATCACGCGGAGCCATTGACTCCTTGGTCTCAACATCAACAATGAGCTTGTCGAAATCCGTACGCTGCCCCACACGGGTGGCTTCTACCTTGTATGAAACCTTAACCACTGGAGAGTAAATTGAATCTACAGCAATACGGCCAATCTCGTAATCTGGAGAATTGTTTTGCTGTGCCGAAACGTAGCCGCGGCCGCGTTCAACAGTCAAATCAACCTCAATCTTGCCCTTTTCGTTGAGCGTTGCAATCACGAGATCAGGATTGTGGATTTCCACTCCGGACGGCGGAGTAATATCCGACGCAAGAACTTCACCTGGCCCTTGCTTCCGCAAGTACATCAGTACAGGTTCGTCATGTTCTGAAGTAACTACAAGATCCTTCAGATTCAAAATAATCTCAGCTACATCTTCTTTGCAGCCTTCAATAGTGGAGAACTCATGAAGCACACCGTCGATATGGATCGAGGTAACTGCCGATCCGGGAATCGAGCTCAGCAGCGTTCGACGCAGCGAATTTCCAAGAGTGTAACCAAAACCTGGCTCAAGCGGATTTAAAGTGAAACGTGAGCGGGTATCGGATAGCTTCTCCTCGGTAAGAACAGGACGCTGTTCGATGATCACTATTTCTTTCCTTTCATTGGCGCCCACTATATGACGCCATTTTGATTCCTAGCCGGCATAATATCTGCCAGCGGAAGTTTGAGCGAAACTCACAGAACGGTATCGAAGCGAAAATCCGCAAGGTGTTAAATACTGTGCCTTACTGTATATTTTCAGCTGTTATACCGATTGTGCTGTTGTTACAGCTAAGTTCCGCACCGGAAAGGGCTTGACGCCCCGAGAATCAAACGCGGCGGCGCTTCGGCGGACGGCAGCCATTATGAGCCTGCGGAGTCACATCCGAAATCGAGGTGACTTCCAGACCGGAAGCTGTCAAGGAACGAATTGCGGTCTCGCGGCCCGAACCCGGACCTTTCACGAAGACATCAACCTTTTTCATTCCATGATCCATCGCACGACGGGCAGCGTTTTCCGCAGCAAGCTGTGCAGCATACGGGGTGGATTTACGAGAACCCTTGAAACCAACTTGACCGGATGAACAAGCTGCAATCACTTCACCTTTCGGATCAGTGATTGAAACGATGGTGTTATTGAAGGTGGACTTGATATGTGCCTGACCTACAGCGATATTTTTGCGCACAGTACGACGCGGGCGACGCGTCTGTGTCTTTGGTGGCATTTAAATCTCCTGAAATCTATCGTCGATTCACGCTTGCAGCGCAAACTACTTATTTTACTTCTTCTTACCTGCAACGGTACGCTTTGGCCCTTTACGGGTGCGTGCGTTCGTCTTCGTACGCTGACCGTGTACTGGCAAACCGCGACGGTGGCGCAGACCCTGATAACTGCCGATTTCAATCTTCCGGCGAATATCAGCTTGAATTTCGCGCCGCAAATCGCCTTCTACCTTGTAGTTTTCATCGATATGTGCTTTTAGCTTAACCAAATCGTCTTCAGTAAGATCTTTCACGCGCGTATCTGGATTTACACCAGTTGCGGCAAGTGTTTCCTGAGCGCGTGTGCGGCCGATTCCAAAAATGTAAGTAAGCGCGACTTCGACCCGCTTTTCACGGGGCAAATCAACGCCAGATAGACGTGCCATGCTAATTGGCTCCTATTTAGTAATTCCGAAGGTGTGGAACACTGTTTTCTGAGCGATGTTATCAATACATCCGCATTTACTCAGCCACAGCCCTCGGCCTGTGGGTTGCACGCATGTGCTAACAGTGTTTTTACTTCATCCCATCCGCCTTGATGACTTACCGATCTAGTGTTTAGCCGGAAAGACTTGCGTCTGGAATTCCAGGATTAGCCCTGGCGCTGCTTGTGCCGCGGATTAGAGTCACAAATGACCATCACACGGCCGTGCCGACGGATAATTTTGCAGTTTTCGCAAATCCGCTTCACGCTTGGCTTGACCTTCATAGTGTCTTTTCCTCTGCCGCTCGGATTCGTTACCGTATCCAAAGCAGCATCTCTCGTTAGTTAATTTCTTACTTTTGCTTTGCCGAAACAAACAAGTTTCGATTCCCAATATTTTCAGCGTTTAACTCATCTCATAAAATATGAAACAAGTTGGTACTGCTACTTATAGCGATAAGTAATTCGACCGCGCGTCAAATCATAAGGTGTTAGCTCCACAACCACACGGTCGTTCGGAAGGATCTTGATGTAGTGCTGACGCATTTTCCCCGAGATGTATCCGAGCACCATATGCCCGTTATCCAGCTCAACAGTAAACATTGCGTTCGGCTTCGCTTCAACAACGGTGCCTTCTACTTCGATGACGCCTTCTTTTTTAGCCATTTTCCCCGCTTACTTCGGTTTCTTGCAACTTCTGAAACTCTTTATTGATTTTCATCAACGCCGAATTTCGCTGATAAAACACGTCAAGACGCATGATACCAAACAACAAGTCTACGCTAATTAAAAAGCATTACGGAAGATATAATATAGTGTAACTAGTCACTCTACTTATTGTTGAGTGAAATATTTAAACCCGCAAATCAAAACTGTCAAACACTGAGCGGTACCGGCGTAATACCGTACTTTGCAAGTTCTTTTATCCCGCCATCCGGCTCTGTAAGCACCCAAATCCCGTTTGAATGCAGCGCAACTTCATGCTCCCAATGGCAAGCATCACTGCCGTCGGCAGTAATAACCGTCCAGCCGTCATCCAGTGTGCGGTTTTTCTGATTGCCGGCAACAAGAATCGGCTCAATACAAAGCACCATTCCGGGCTTTAGTTTAGGTCCGCGCCGGTTGGTCCGGAAGTTCAGGACTGTCGGTTCCATATGCATTTTTGATCCAATGCCGTGACCAGTAAAATCCAAGACAATATCTGGACGCTCATTTTCCGAAAATGTACACACATAATCGTCAATCGCATTTCCGATATCGCTCACACGTTTTCCGGCCGCCATCGCCGCAATTCCGCGCCACATTGATTCGCGGGTGATTTCCGAAAGCCGCTCCCGCGCAACAGTCTTTTCGGCATCCCCGCCCGGCACAACTACAGTGATACATGCGTCGCCATGCCAGCCGTCGACGACTGCACCGCAATCCAGCGATACGATGTCACCCGGTTGAATCACCCGATCCCCGGAATCCCATGCACGATTGTTTCATTTACCGAAATACAGGTTTGCCCGGGATAATCATAGTAACCATAAAAATTCGATTTCGCATTATTAGCTTTCAGTGTTTCAAGCGCTATTTGATCAAGTTCCCGAGTTGTAATTCCCGGCCGAATTGCCGCGCGTAAAGCCTTGTGAATTTCGGCAACAACGAGTCCTGCCTGCCGAATTTTTAAAATTTCACTGTCACTCTTGTATTCAATTTGCTCGCGGCTAAAAATTGCCATATTACTTAGATTCTCCTTTAAGCTCCGCAATACTTTTCAATTCGTATTTCAATTCGTATTTGTGATCGAATTTCACCAAAATTTTCCGAAATCGGATTTAATGTGAAAAATGGCGTCTTGAAGACTCTTACTTCAAGACGCCACCATACAATAGTTAGCGATTCAGAAATTCATGCACGGAATTTACAAGACTTGCAAGAACTTCCGCAATTGTTCCAGTACCGTCGACGTTCAAAAGCAGTCCGCGTTCTTGGTAGATATCAATCAGCGGAGCTGTCTCTTGATGATAAACTTCGATGCGGTGCCGAATGACTTCTTCAGTGTCATCGACACGGTTTTCAATCTCTGCACGATGCAGCAGCCGTCCAACAATCGCTTCATCCGGAATCGCGAGTTCAATCACGCCGTCCAGGGAAACACCCAATTCGGTAAGGATTTTGTCTAGTGCTGCAACCTGATGCACATTACGCGGATAACCATCGAGAATAAATCCGGCTTTCACATCAGCTTGCGAAAGCCGATCTTTTACCAGCGCATCAGTAACCTCATCCGGAACAAGATTTCCGCCGTCAATATACGATGCTGCAATCTTCCCTAATTCGGTACCTTCCGAAATGTGAGTGCGGAAAATTGATCCAGTGGAGATTGTTGGGACACCCAACTTTTCAGCTAAAACTTTCGCCTGCGTCCCTTTGCCCGCTCCTGGCGGACCAACCATAATCAATCGTGCTTTCACTTTTCTTCGCCCCTATAAAGTTGCCTGTTATCCGTTAAACCGCACCAAGCGACTAGCGGAGGAAACCTTCGTAGTGACGTTGCTGCAGCTGCGCGTCGATATCCTTAACTGTCTGAAGACCAACGCCCACAAGAATGATAATCGAAGTTCCGCCGAAGGAAGCGGACTGAATACCTAGTTGCGTGAACACAATATGCGGAATCAACGCAATAATCGCAAGATACAGCGCGCCAACCCAATTTATTCGGTTAATCACGTAACGTAAATAATCTGCTGTAGGCTGCCCGGCACGGATTCCGGGGATAAAACCGCCATAGCGTTTCATATTGTCAGCGATTTCTTCCGGATTAAATGTAATCGAAGTATAGAAAAACGCGAAGAAAACAATCAGCAGTGCATAAGCGAGCATATACCAGATGGAATTCCAGCTGAAGTTTGTATTCAGCCATTGCACCCATCCTGCATTTGGATCACCGAAACGTGAAATCATCTGCGGCAATGAAAGGATCGACGAAGCAAAAATAACCGGAATCACATTTGCCATATTAATCTTGATTGGAATGTACGTGGACGTTCCGCCGTAAGTACGGCGGCCAACTACCCGCTTTGCATACTGCACTGGAATCCGGCGCTGTGACTGCTCCACAAAAACTACCACGAGCGTGATTGCAAGGAACATTACGACGGTGATTGCCACATATCCCCAGCCGCCTGCAGACTGTGAAATAGTGCCCAACAAGGTTGGGAAAGATGCGGCAATGCCGGTAAAGATGAGCAAGGACATTCCATTACCTACACCGCGCTCAGTAATCAGCTCTGCGAGCCACATCACTAAACCGGTACCGGCTGTCATCGCCAGAATCGTCAAAATTCGTACGAACACGCCGTCTTGCGGAATCGGATCGACGGTACAAGCTGGGAAAAGCTGACTATTTGCTACCGAGACAATCACAGCTGACTGCAAAATAGCGAGGAAAATCGTAAGATACCGCGTGTACTCAGTGAGTTTTGCAGTGCCTGATTGGCCTTCTTTGTGCAGCTCTTCAAACCGCGGAATCACTACCCGCATTAATTGGATAATAATTGACGCGGTAATGTACGGCATAATCCCCAAAGCGAAGATTGAGAGTTTCAGTAAACCGCCGCCGGCAAACATATTCATCATCGTGAGTAAATCTGCGCCGCTTTGCTGATCCAAGCAAGTACGAATATTTTGGTACGAGACAAATGGAGCTGGCACGTATGTACCGAGACGGTAGAGCGCCATGATCATCATCGTGAAGAGTAACTTACGGCGAAGATCTGGAGTGCGGAATGCAGATCCCAGTGCTTTCAGCAAGAGTTTTCCTCCCAATCAGGTCACCGCGGCGTTATTGCAGCGTGGTGACGTGCGTGACCGTCTTTTTGACGGGCAAAGAGCTTGCGCGATTGCGGCAGAACCGCTGCTTCCCAAAATCTGAAAATTTAAATTCCAAGATTAAAAAGAAATCGCCTGTATACATCCGGAAAACTGCATGGCAGTACCGAGAGAGTGTATACCATTTAAGGATTATACCCCCAAGTATAGGCAAAATTACAACATAAATTAAAGAGAGATGTCTCAAATTCTGCAGAAATTATCAAACATTCGGTTTTTATCGAATTTCGCCTTGTTTTTCGAATATGAAATGTTTTAGGCGCTGCCTAAAGATAACGCTGAAGAAATTCTCGCGTCCGCTCACGGCGCGGATGCGAAAAATCTGCTCCGGAGAGCCCTGTTCGGCAATCACACCGTCAGCCATAAAGACCACATTCTTACTCACAGTCCGAGCAAAAGCCATCTCATGCGTTACTACCAGCATCGTCATGCCTTCTGCGGCAAGCTGTGACATCACCTGAATCACTTCACCTACCATTTCCGGATCGAGAGCCGAAGTAGGTTCGTCAAAAAGCAATACTTCCGGATCCATCGCCAAAGCTCGCGAAATTGCCACACGTTGCTTCTGCCCGCCGGAAATTTGCCGCGGCTTCGCATTTATGTATGGCAGCATGCCAACTTTTTCAAGATAATGCAATGCTTTTTCTTTTGCCTCAGCTTTGCTCCGGCCCAAAACCTTCTCTTGCCCAATCATGCAATTTTGCAAAATCGTCATATTATTAAAGAGATTAAAGCTCTGGAAAACCATCCCGACCTTTGACCGGTAGCTGCTTGGGCTCACCGCGCGATCACGCACATTTTTCCCGTGAAAAGAATCTCGCCCGAGGTGGCCGATTCCAGTAAATTAATGCAGCGCAGCAAAGTGCTTTTACCCGAACCTGAAGCCCCAATAATACTCGTCACATCGCCAGGATAAACGGCAAAATCTATATCCTTCAGCACCTCATGCCGACCGAAACTCTTTGACAGATGCCGTACTTCAATGATCGGTGAATTCGGTGCAATCAGCTGCGCTTCTGCACTTCCCTGAGGTTCTCCAACCGGCTGCATTGTTTCCATCAAAGCACTCCTTTCTGCCCTTTGCGCGGCTTCGGATAGGTATAGTTCCCTGCTGCCATTACAAGCTGATCCTGGTTTACCAAATCGTATCCTTGCGCACCATCTTGATGTAAGTTTCCGCTGCCGGCATTCACTTTCCCAGGTGCGATTTCATACGCGTCAGCACCGTCGAGACGGCGTTCCAAAGCACGCAATAAGAACGACGAGATCAGCGTCAGCGTAAGATACCCAAACATCTCAATCGTAGCTGACGGGAAGTATTTAAAAATCGCACCCGAAACCATCTTGTGGACGGAGAAGAAATCAGCAAAACCGATAATAAACATCACTGAAGTATCTTTGATATTGATGATGAAATTATTCCCGATTTGCGGCAATAGATTGCGAAGTGCCTGCGGTAATATCACGTATCGCATCGTCTGGAAATGGTTCATCCCAATGGCACGCGCACCCTCCGTCTGCCCTGGATCCACTGAGATGATCCCGCCGCGCACTGATTCGGAAATATATGCGCCAGTGTTGATTGAAACTACAAAGATCGACACTCCCCAAAGGCTGGAAAACTGGAACGCGTTATTCGTGAAATAGGGTAGGCCGTAGAAAATGAAAACCGCCTGCAAAATCATTGGAGTCCCGCGGAAAACTTCCACGTAAATCCGAATGATCACACGAATCAGTGCCAATAAGATGCGCTTGGCGAGAGCATCATTTTCCGAGCTGGGAATCGTCTGCAAAATACCGCAAACAAAACCAATCGCGCATCCGAAAAATGTGGCTACCACCGCGAGGATCAAAGTGTTTAACATGCCGGAAAGATATGTGCCGCCATAATCATTTAGCAACTCGAAAATATCTTGCCAAAGTTGGAGTAACATCTGCTTCTGCCCTATTTCGTTTCGTTGCGCTTACTCGTTTGCTGGCGCGATCGATACCGCCTGCACCATCAGTTTCTCGAAATCAGCTGCGCTCTTGCCGGCAAGTACTTTATTGATCGTATCTTTTAATGCTGTATTTCCTTTTTCACAGCAATCCCGATATTTATATCTTCATCAGATACTTTGAAATTATCTGCAGAATCACTAAAGTCGAGAATCTTCATCTCAGGATAGGCATTTACGGCGCTTTGTGCAGTCGGCATATCCGTTACCACATAGTCAACTTGCCCCGTCTGCAGTGCCATCAGCATCGCGGGCGCACTTTCAGCCGGTGAAAGACGGTTTGCTCCAGGAATTTGCGGAATCAGGGTGTCATACCAGATCGTACCGGTTTGGCTGGTGACTTTCCCGCCGCTCAGCTCTGAAATGCCTTTCGCATCAGCAAATTGCGAGCCTGCTTTGGTGAGCACCACAATATTTGCATAAAGATACGGACCAGCGAAATCTACTTCCTCCATGCGCTGAGCCGTCATTGATTGACCTGCAATCACCGCATCGATCGTACCTGCTTGCAATGCCGGAATCAGCGAATCCCAATCTTGCTTCACAATATGCAGCTCCCAGCCATTTGCTGCAGCAATTTCTTTCGCCGTCAAGACATCATAGCCATTTGCATAACCAGTGCTATTATCGATTTTCACCGCAGCATTTGCATTATCCGGCTGCTCCCAATTGTATGGAGCATATGCGGCTTCCATTGCAATCGTGAATTTACCGTCTGCAATCAGACCAGAGGCGTTTGGAGTACCGCCAGATTTTGCATTGGAAGCAGAATTTCCGCCAGTTGCACTGCATGCGCTAATACCGAGTGCAAGAATTCCGGCAGTCATCGCAGCTAATCCTCGTCTCATCGTTTTCCCTTTCTGTTCACGTTCTTTCAAACATACATAAGCCTGAAGCTGGCCCCAGAAAGAAAATTGGAGCCATGCCAGACATGACTCCATACTGTTTGCAAAGATGTAAACTCTTGCAACGATGCGCCATGACAGCTCTCCGCATCCGCGACAGTGCAACAGATCTTATCCGTTACCCCGAGAACTTGTGAGTGTGGGCCACATCCAAATTCTCTCGGCGACCTCCCCTTTCACTTTCCGCATATCCCATTCGCGAAAAGCTACTGATGTCGGACGCGCCTCTATCATGCTTATGTTGCAAGCAACTCTATGATACTTCCAAGGCAAAAGCAACCCGTTTTACATAGTGAGAATTTTTCCGATAATTTCCCTCAGCTTTCAATTTGATTAAAATATTTAATTGTTAATAAACTTAACTACCGTCAAGGTGTGAAACCTCCGCTCCTGCCGTCGCAAAATTACTAATCGCTTCCCCGATCTGCGCGCGATTAGCTGATCAACCGGCGGCTGGCACTCGCTGCAGTGCGCTATGCAGTGCAAATATTGTGCATCCTAACAATCCAGATCTTGCACACAATGACACAGAAAACTTATCGATCATCAGTAACACCAGCCTACTTTCAGAACGGAGATGCATATGAAGGGCCCGCAAACTGACGGCACTACCGAATACTCTGATCACACCCCCATAGATCACACACCTCCAATAGCACCAGCAAAAGCAGTGCCACGCACACAACATCGACAAAAACTCGAAGATCACATCATCTTTGAATTTCATAAACTTGCGCTTCACGCCACAAAAATGCTCACAGGCTATGCCGTCAGCACTGGGCTAACCACACGTGAAACAGATGCGATTCTCAAAGTCTGGCAAGCCCAGCTCACCGACCAGCCAATCACCGCCTCTGAACTTGCGCTGGAACTTGGCATCTCACGAGCAGCCGTCAGCTACCTGACTGAGAAACTCGAAGCTGCCGGCTACCTCAGCCGCACATCAGACACGAAAGACCGACGTCGCTCCTACCTGATCCTTTCTGAACTAGGTGCACATATCGGGAGTGAATTTGTAAAAACAGTTGAACCGCATCGCGAAATTGCAGATATCCTTGCACCTTATGACGACGGGCAAGTTGCAACTTTTTACAAATCGTGCGCGAACTAACGCGTATTTTGCCCCAATCCCACCAACCAGCAGCATTACATCCAAAACTAAAAAACTGCCACCAAAATTAAATACTCACCAAAGAAAATATTGAAAATGATTCAAAAAGAAAACAAAACTCAAAATAACTCAGCACAAAGTAAGGCATCCGTCAATATGATAGACGAGCAGCGAGAAAAAACATCAAAAAATCCTGCAAACTGGGTCATGGTGATGGCACTTTACCTGTTGGGAATTTTTATGGGCGCCATCGATACTGGAATCGTCACCCCTGCACGTACCGTTATCCAAAATAATCTCGGCATCAGCGAAACCGTCGGCATCTGGATGATTACCATTTACACTCTTTCCTACGCCGCTGCAATTCCAGTAATGGGAAAATTAGCTGATAGATTTGGGAAGAAACGCCTTTACGTGATTTCCATTGTGCTCTTTGGGATCGGTTCATTTGGATGCGGGCTAGCACAAAACCTCGCATCATTCCCGCTGCTCTTATTCTCGCGAGTTGTGCAGGCGATCGGCGGCGGCGGAATCGTGCCAATCGCAACAGCCGCAATTGGCACGATTGTGCCAAAATCGAAGCAAGGAATGGCGCTTGGGCTTGTCGGCGGAGTTTACGGCGTCGCAAACGTTTTTGGCGCTTCTGCTGGTTCAGCAATTCTCGATATTGTCGGTATTGATAACTGGCAATGGATTTTCTATATCAACGTGCCAATCGCTGTGTTCGTGATTGTTTTCGGAATTCGCTCATTGCCAGCAGATGCACCAAGCGCAGCAAAGAAAATCGACTACGCAGGGATTACCTTGATGGTCGCAATAGTGCTTGCTTTACTTTGGGTATTCCAGCATCTTGATTTCTTTGATCTGATAAAGTCCGTCCAAGATCCGAATGTCTGGGCTGCAAGTCTCGCCGTCATAGTCTTCACACCAATCTTCATAATTTGCGAATTAAAAGCTGACGACCCCGTGATCGATATTCGTTATTTTGCGAAATTCCAGGTAGCGTTAACGATGCTGCTCGCAGCGCTCTCGGGGATGACGATGATGGCGATTATTTTTGTGCCGCAATTTGCTGAGAACTCGATGCGTTTAGCTGCCGGTGCAGGGGGATATCCGGTCATTATCCTCGGACTTGCATCAGGCGTGGGTGCCCCTTTGAGTGGGAAACTCACAGATAAATATGGTCCACGCCTTGTGATCGGCTTTGGCGCGTTAGTATCTGTAATTGCTGCACTCGCCTTGATTTACTGGGCTTCTCCCAATCCTGGATACTTCTCGGCAATTGTGTGCTTGATTTTAATGGGCTTAGGACTCGGTTTTATCATTGGCGCTCCACTGAATTATCTGATTTTGCATTTACTGCCTGCATCACAGGCGACCAGTGGTCTCGCTAATCTCTCGCTTGTGCGGGCTTTCGGCACCACGATCGCTCCTGCAATATTGGTAGGCTTACTCGCAAACTCGCTTTCCGGATTGCAAAATACGCTGATGGACGAGCTCCCAGATACAGTATCTATTGGTGAACTTCCACATGCGCAAGAATTGCAAAACCGTTTCGCGGCATTGAAAGCAGACCCACGCATGGCAGAGGTAATTGGAGATTTCGCAATACCTGATTTCACCCAGACAACTTTTCCGGTAAAAATGAGCACTGTTAATGCCGGAAAAGCCGCGACGGACAATGGAATCGTCCTCCCCGACCAGCTGATTTCTTTATTGCAAACAGCTGATGTGACGAATATTGTTGCGCGCAGCATACAGGTTTCTGATTATATTTTTGAGCAGCAGCTGCCAACGCAGATTGCGCAGATCCAAGCTGGAATTGCAAAAGGTATTCATGAAATCAGTAACGGGCAAAAGCAAATTGATGCCCGGATCGTGCAGCTAAAGTCTACGGGAGCACCTGCTCCCGTAATTGCACAACTTGAAAATTCGCGGAATGAAACGGCACAAACAATTATTTGGATGGAAGAACTCAGTGCAGCACTTCCTGATGCTTTTACCGTAGGACAAAAGAATTATGCTGCTGATATTCGCGAAAATAGCGCTGAACTTGAGAGTACTTTCCAATTAGCATTAAATCGTGGGTTCGCAAATCTGTTTTGGTTCTATGGTTTGGCTTCATTGGCAATGCTGATTTTATTGATCGGTGTTCCGGGAAAGAAAAAATAGACTCAACTGAGTAATTTCGGTTCGTTTAGCCATAAAGGCGGTGGTGAGTTGCAGAATATTTCTCCCACCGCCTTTGTGGCATCTGGCAAAATGACGGGAAAGAATTGATTTGTTGCCGTGATGCGAATTCTAAAATCCGAAATTGGGAAAGCGCATGTAATTTTATCTCCGCTAAGCTCACTTATTTGCTGAAATGTTCCCAGCAACAGCAACAGCAACAGCAACAGCAACAGCAACAATACTATCTGTTCGTTATCGAAATAAGCATCACTGTAAATATTGCGAGATCCAAGACGAATGATCGCATAGTGCGAATCACTAACTAGCTCAGATCCTATTCAGCTGGAGATACAATAGTGCTCCTCCCTTATATTTAGGGAGGAGCACTATCAATATTCTATTGCGTTTGGAGCGATCCAAACGCAAATAAAATCGTGTTATTCAGCGTCGCGCTTTACAAGCGAACCGCCAGCAGCTTCAATCTTTTCCTGAGCGGAAGCAGACCAAGCGTCTACCTTTAGATCAAACTTAGCCGACACTTCACCCGAACCGAGCACTTTCACAAGCTCACCGGAGCGTACAGCACCCTTTGCGATGAGATCGACTACGGTCACTTCTCCGCCTTCCGGGAAAAGCTCACCAAGCTTGTTCAAGTTTACGACCTGGTATTCAACACGAGCCGGATTCTTAAAACCACGAAGCTTCGGCAGACGCATATGCATCGGCATCTGACCGCCTTCAAAGCCCAAAGGCACCTGATAGCGAGCCTTTGTTCCCTTCGTACCGCGACCAGCCGTCTTACCTTTTGATCCTTCACCGCGGCCAACGCGGGTCCGTGCCTTATGCGAACCCGGAGCCGGACGAAGATCGTGAATCTTCAATACCTCTACGGAATCGGTCTTCTTTTCTGACATTAGTCAACCTCCTCCACAGTAACAAGGTGTGCCACAGTACGAATCATGCCGCGAGTAGCTGAATCATCTGGGCGAACCACCGACTGATGAATCTTACGCAAACCAAGCGTACGCATTGTGTCTTTTGATTCTGTTTAGCGCCTACAAGGCCCTTCTTTTGAGTAATCTTCAACATTATGCACCAACTCCTGCCGCAGCTGCTTCATTCTCTGCAACCTGGGCAGCGATTTCAGCATCTTCGCGTTCCTTGGCTTCGTGCTCTGCACGCTTCCGAAGCATTCCGGCTGGGGCAACCTGATCAACTGGGAGACCGCGGCGTGCTGCCACAGCTTCCGGCTGTTCGAGCTGCTTGAGTGCTGCCACTGCGCCGCGCACGATGTTGATTGCATTTGAAGATCCGAGCGACTTGCTCAGCACATCATGAATACCTGCGCACTCCATTAGCGCACGTACCGGACCGCCTGCGATAACACCAGTACCTGCAGAAGCCGGACGAAGCAAAACTACGCCTGCAGCATCCTCACCCTGTACGAGATGCGGAATCGTGGTGCCAATCCGCGGAACCTTAAAGAAGTTCTTCTTTGCATCTTCGGTGCCCTTGGCGATTGCTGCCGGCACTTCCTTTGCCTTGCCGTAACCAACACCAACGGTACCGTTGCCGTCACCAACTACCACAAGGGCAGTAAACGACATCCGGCGGCCGCCTTTCACGGTCTTAGCTACACGATTAATCGTCACAACGCGCTCGATGTATGGATTTTTCTCTTCGGCGCGACGATCGGTGCGACGGTCGTTACGACGACCTTCACGACGGTTTTCACGCTCTTTGCGCTCGCCGCCATTTTGTGCTTGCTGCTCTGCAGCCATTGTAATTCCTCTCGTTTTGCCTTAAAGCGTCAAACCAGCTTCGCGTGCGCCATCAGCAACAGCAGCTACGCGGCCATGATATTTATTTCCACCGCGATCAAACACGACGGAACTGATACCAGCATCAAGTGCGCGCTTTGCAACAAGCTTACCGACCTCGCGTGATTTGGCAACCTTGTCCGCTTCCTGTGCGCGAAAATCGGCTTCCATAGTAGAGGCGGATACAAGCGTTTTGCCAACGATATCGTCGATTACCTGCGCAACCATATGCCGGTTGGAACGAGTAACGACGAGACGCGGACGTTCCGCAGTACCGAAAATACGCTTGCGGAGACGTGCATGACGACGTGCGCGAGCAACAAACTTGCCTTTGCCCTTGAATGATACAGCCATCACTTACCAGCCTTTCCAGCCTTGCGGCGGATAACTTCGTCAGCGTACTTAATACCCTTGCCCTTATAAGGCTCAGGCTTGCGAAGCTTTCGAATACGTGCAGCCAGTTCGCCAACTTGCTGCTTAGAAATACCGTTAACCGTAAACTTGGTTGGGCCCTCCACCTGGAAGGAAATTCCTTCAGGAGCCTGCACAAGAATCGTATGCGAATATCCAAGAGAAAATTCGAGATCTTTTCCCTTAGCTACTACACGGTAACCAGTGCCAACAATTTCCATTGCTTTAGCGTAGCCGTCGGTTACACCAACAATATTATTGTTGATAAGAGTGCGAGTTAAACCATGTAATGAGCGAGATTCGCGCTCATCGTTAGGCCGCGTCACTAATATTTCATTACCTTCTACAGCGACGGAAATTGGAGCTGGAACGGATTGAGAAAGTTCGCCTTTCGGGCCCTTTACTGTAACCACACCATTTTCGATTTTTACATCCACACCCGCAGGAATTACGATTGGGAGCTTACCAATACGTGACATTGTCTAAACTCTCCTTTCGCTACCAGATGTAGGCGAGGACTTCCCCGCCTACGCCCTTTTCCCGAGCCTCGCGATCGGTGAGCATCCCGGACGAAGTGGACAAAATTGCCACACCGAGACCACCGAGTACCTGAGGAAGATTCGTCGACTTCGCATAAACGCGAAGACCTGGCTTTGAAATACGACGCAAACCTGCAAGCGCGCGCTCACGGTTCGGTCCGAATTTCAAGTTGAGGGTGAGAGTCTTACCGACTTTCGCATCTTCAACTTCGAAATTCTGAATATAACCCTCACGTTCGAGGATTACGGCGATATTCGCCTTCATCTTTGAGTACGGCATCGAAACCGACTCGTGGAATGCTGAATTTGCATTCCGCAGACGTGTAAGCATGTCTGCAATTGGGTCTGTCATTGACATCGGGCTTTAGCCCTTTCTCGTCGTGGTTTCCTGTTCAGACCTACGACGTAGATTCTTACCAGCTGGACTTCTTGACACCTGGGAGTTCGCCGTGATGGGCCATCTCACGCAGGCAAATACGGCACAAACCGAACTTGCGATACACCGAATGCGGGCGGCCGCAGCGCTGGCAGCGCGTATATGCACGCACAGCGAACTTCGGCTTCCGGTTTGCCTTTTCTTTCAGAGCAGTCTTCGCCATCGTCAGTCCTCCTTGAATGGGAATCCGAGGTGACGCAGCAAAGCACGACCCTCTTCGTCAGTCTTAGCGCTAGTGACTACGGTAATATCCATACCGCGCACACGGTCAATCTTATCCTGATCGATTTCGTGGAACACTGATTGCTCGGTCAGACCGAAAGTGTAGTTTCCATTTCCGTCGAATTGTTTAGCGGAAAGACCACGGAAATCGCGGATACGCGGAAGAGCCGTTGAAAGCAGACGGTCAAGAAACTCCCACATCCGGTCGCCGCGAAGCGTAGCATGTGCGCCAATCGGCATTCCTTCACGCAGCTTAAACTGTGCAATGGACTTGCGCGCACGAGTAACATGCGGTTTTTGACCAGTGATTGCAGTGAGGTCAGCTACTGCGCCTTCGATTACTTTCGAATCGCGGGCTGCATCGCCGACACCCATGTTAACCACGATTTTTACCAGACCGGCAATCTGATTAACATTGGTGTACTTGAATTCGTCCTGCAGTTTACCAGTGATTTCCTCACGATATTTCGTCTTGAGACGCGGCTGAATTTTTCTGCGGTGCTCACAGCTCAATCTCCTTTCCTGCACGGCGACCAATGCGCTCACGCATAGTCTTCTTTTGCCGTCGCGCTCTACCTCGATCTCGCGGAAACCGACACGAATCGGCTTCTTATCTGGACCGACGAGAGCAACATTAGAAACATGGATTGGAGCTTCCACCGTCTCAATACCGCCAGTAGCAGCACCGCGATCATTACGTCCGACCTTAGTGTGCCGCTTCACGCGCTGGACACCTTCAACAATGACACGATCGCGCGCGGTATCAACTTCGAGCACATGACCTTGCAAACCTTTATCGCGGCCCGCAATCACCTGCACAAGATCACCCTTTTTGATCTTTGCCATTAGATTACCTCCGGTGCCAGGGAAACAATGCGCATAAACTTTTTATCACGAAGCTCGCGGGCGACTGGCCCGAAAATACGGGTACCGCGCGGCTCATTTTCGTTTTTCAAAATTACAGCGGCATTTTCGTCAAAGCTGATGTATGAACCATCGCTGCGACGAGTTTCTTTCTTCGCACGGACGACAACCGCTTTCACGACGTCGCCCTTCTTAACATTTCCGCCAGGAATTGCATCCTTGACGGTGGCAACAATTACGTCGCCAATTCCGGCGTAGCGCTGGGCTGAACCGCCAAGAACACGAATACAAAGAATTTCTTTGCACCTGTGTTGTCAGCGACCTTAAGCCGAGACTCCTGCTGGATCATTTACTATCTCCTGTCGTCGTGCCGGTTCTCGAATAACGAGCCTTGCCGAACGGATGGTTACTAATCACTTCGCCTTCTCGATAATCTCAACCACGCGGAAGTGCTTGGTTGCAGATAACGGTCGGGTTTCCATGATGCGTACTAAATCGCCTACACGAACCTCATTTGATTCGTCATGGGCTTTAACTCGCCGAGTGCGGCTCATAACCTTGCCGTAAAGCGCATGCTTCCGATGGTCTTCAACCTCAACTACGACGGTCTTATCCATTTTGTCACTAACCACGTATCCGCGCTCTACCTTTCGGTGATTACGCACTGTGGTTTGAGTCATTTCTTCGCTCACGTTAGGCCTCACTTCTTAGCCGACTTCTGAGAAGTCGGAGCGGTACGAATATTGAGCTCTCGCTCGCGGGCAATGGTGTAAATGCGTGCAATGTTGCGGCGCACTTCCTGCAATCGGCCGGAGTCCTCAAGTCGGTGAGTAACAGCCGAGAAACGAAGATTGAACAATTCTTCTTTCGATTCCTTCAGCTTCTGTGCAAGCTCTGCATCAGTGAGCTTATCAAGCTCTGCAGTGGTAATCCCCTTAGCCATTATTCACCATCCTCTCGAGTAACAATACGTGCTTTCAATGGGAGTTTGTGCATCGCGCGAAGCAATGCGCCGCGTGCGAGTTCATCGGAAACACCGCTTAACTCGAACAGCACTCGACCGGGCTTAACATTAGCGACCCAGGTTTCAACCGGACCTTTACCAGAACCCATACGCAAACCAAGAGCTTTCTTAGTGAGCGGACGGTCTGGGAAGATGTTAATCCAAACTTTACCGCCGCGCTTCACGTGACGAGTCATTGCGATACGAGCAGCTTCAATTTGGCGATTGGTAACATATGCCGGCTCAAGTGCCTGCAGACCGTATTCACCAAAAGCGAGCTCATTTCCGCCTTTAGACATACCGTGGCGATCGGGACGATGCTGCTTCCGGTATTTTGTACGACGTGGAATAAGCATTTAACTTAAGCCTCCGTTTTCTCAATAGTAGCCGCAGCTGCTCCTTGCGGAGCTGCTTCAGCTGCCGTTGCATTAGCTGGAGTTTCCTGCGCAGCTGCCTGCTGTGTGTTTCCACGCTGTCCTCCGCGCGAATTACGGTTCCCGCGGCGGCCACGGCGTTCTCCGCGGTTCCCGCGAGCACTGCGATTGCCTTCAGTCAGCTGACGGTAATACTCTTGGTCGGTAATATCACCGCGGTAAATCCAAACCTTTACACCAATCTGACCGAAAGTGGTCCGAGCTTCGTAGAAGCCGTAATCGATGTTTGCACGAAGGGTGTGCAAAGGCACACGACCTTCACGGTAGAATTCGGCACGTGACATTTCGGCACCGCCGAGACGTCCGGAACACTGAATTCGAATTCCCTTTGCTCCTGCGCGCTGTGCTGATTGCATTGCTTTGCGCATTGCACGGCGGAATGAGACGCGAGCAGACAGCTGCTCGGCAACGCCTTGTGCAACAAGCTGTGCGTCAGCTTCGGCGTTCTTCACCTCGAGGATGTTAAGCTGCACGGATTTACCGGTGAGCTTTTCAAGATCCTGTCGGAGACGGTCAGCTTCCGCACCGCGGCGACCAATCACAATACCCGGACGAGCAGTATGAATATCAACTACTACCCGCTCAGTACGGCGTTCGATATTCACACGTGAAATCCCCGCACGCTCAAGATTCTTCTCCATCAACCGGCGAATTTTAATATCTTCACCAAGGTAATCAGCGTAACGCTGCCCCGCTTTGGTGGAATCAGCGAACCACTTTGAGCGGTGTTCGGTGGTGATGCCGAGACGGAATCCGGTTGGGTTTACTTTCTGTCCCACGATCAGGCCTCCTTCTCGTTCTTACCATCGCTGACAACCACTGTAATGTGGCTTGAGCGCTTGAGGATGCGATTCGCACGGCCCTGAGCACGCGGCTGAATTCGCTTCATAGTTGGTCCTTCGTCAACGTATGCAGCTGAAATAACAAGTTCAGCTTCATCAATACGCGATCCTGCCTGATCAGCAGCATAACGTGCGTTCGCAATCGCGGATTCAACAATTTTCTTTACGTCTAGAGCCACAGCTTGTGGTGCATACTGCAGCATGTCGACGGCATCCAGTGCACGCTTACCGCGGATTTCGTTTACCACGCGGCGCGACTTCTGGGGCGTGACGCGCACAAATCGTGCCTGCGCCTTAGCTTCCATAATTTTGCCTATCTCTTTCTCGTGCTGCGCGCCTTAGCGGCGACGGCCCTTTTATCTTCCTTGACGTGTCCCTTGAAAGTACGAGTCGGTGCGAATTCGCCCAACTTGTGACCCACCATGGACTCCGTTACGAACACCGGCACATGCTTGCGGCCATCATGGACAGCAAACGTGTGACCGAGGAAGTCTGGAGTGATCATTGATCGACGGGACCAGGTCTTGATTACGTTCTTTGTACCCTTTTCGTTTTGCTCGTCAACCTTCTTGTAAAGGTGTTCGTCAACGAATGGGCCTTTTTCAAACTACGCGGCATTACTCATATCCTCCTGATCAGCGCTTCTTACCAGTCTTGCGACGGCGAACAATGAGCTTGTCGCTGTGCTTATTTGGATGGCGGGTACGGACTTCTTTCTGGCCCCAAGGCGAAACTGGGTGACGGCCGCCGGAAGTCTTTCCTTCACCGCCGCCGTGCGGATGGTCAACCGGGTTCATTACCACACCGCGAACGGTCGGACGGACGCCCTTCCAACGCATTCGGCCAGCTTTGCCCCAGTTGATGTTTGATTGTTCAGCATTTCCAACTTCACCAACGGTTGCGCGGCAGCGTGCGTCTACATTGCGGATTTCACCAGACGGCATCCGCAGCTGTGCAAGCTTGCCTTCCTTTGCAACGAGCTGTACCGAAGCACCGGCTGAACGTGCAATTTTCGCACCGCCGCCAGGACGAAGCTCAACAGCGTGAATCACGGTACCAACTGGGATGTTCCGCAGCGGAAGATTATTTCCGGGCTTGATATCAGCACTTGGACCGTTTTCAACAATCATCCCTTGCTTTAGATTTTCCGGAGCAAGAATATAGCGCTTTTCACCGTCGACGTAGTGCAGCAAAGCAATGCGTGCAGTACGGTTCGGATCGTACTCGATATGCGCAACACGTGCATTTACTCCGTCTTTATCATTCCGACGGAAGTCAATTACACGATACTGACGCTTGTGTCCGCCGCCCTTGTGGCGGGTTGTAATGCGCCCGTTGTTGTTGCGGCCACCAGTCTTGTGAAGTGGGCGAAGTAGCGATTTTTCCGGAGTTGACCGGGTGATTTCAACGAAATCTGCTACGCTCGCACCGCGTCGACCTGGAGTGGTCGGCTTGTACTTACGAATTCCCATGAGATCTTATTCCTCAATTATCCTCGGAGGCTTATCCTACGATATCGCCGTAAATATCAATCGTACCCTCGCGAAGCGTCACAATTGCGCGCTTCGTGTCTTTACGACGACCGATACCATTGCGGGTGCGGCGGGTTTTACCTGCACGATTCATCGTGTTTACAGAAGCAACCTTGACACCGAAAATAGCTTCAATAGCAAGCTTAATTTCAGTTTTGTTTGCATCTTTTGCAACGAAGAACGTATATTTGCCTTCGTCCTCAAGACGTGTAGCTTTCTCAGATGCCAAAGGCGCGAGAATTACGTCGCGAGGATCTTTATTTTTAGTGCTGCAATTTCGGAAGTCACTTCGTCTCCTCCTTGGTGTTTGCACCGATCCAGAGTTTGAGTGCAACTTCGCTGAAGATTACATCGTCTGCGCAGAGCACATCGTATGTGTTCAACTGGTCGACATAAAGCAAATGAACTTCTGGAATGTTCCGAAGCGAAAGCACATCAGTATCATCTCCGCGGTTCAGCACAACAAGCGCACGGCGGCCTGCATTAACTTTACCGAGCAGTGAAAGAGCAGCTTTTGTTGACGGTGTTTCTCCGTCGACAAAGCCTTTCACCACGTGAAGACGCTCATTGCGTGCACGATCCGAAAGTGATTGACGCAAAGCTGCAGCAATCATTTTTTCGGTGTCCGCTGTGAATAATCACGCGGTGTCGGACCGTGGACAATACCGCCGCCAGTGAAGTGCGGAGCACGAATCGAACCTTGACGGGCCCGACCGGTTCCCTTTGCTTGAACGGCTTAACACCGCCGCCGCGCACTTCGCCGCGGGTCTTTGTTTTGTGTGTACCCTGGCGTGCAGCAGCAAGCTGTGCATTCACTACTTGGTGCAGCAATGCGGTGTTTGCGTCAACGTCAAAAAGCGCTGCAGGAAGGGTCGCACTGCCAGCTTTTTCGCCAGCGTAGTCGAGAATATCAACCTTGAAGTCTGCCATATATATCAGGCTCCCTTCACAGCAGTACGAATCATCACGACGCTGCCCTTGTGACCTGGGAGAGCGCCCTTTACGAGAATTAGCTCATTCTCAGTGTCAATTGCATGAATTGTCAGATTCTGGGTGGTGACACGCGCATTTCCCATTCGGCCTGCCATCCGCATCCCGCGGAAAACACGCGAAGGAGTAGCACATGCACCAATTGAACCTGGCTTCCGGTGATTGCGGTGTGCACCGTGCGATGCTGAAACGCCTGCGAAACCGTGACGTTTCATTACACCGGCGAACCCTTTACCTTTCGAAGTACCAATTGCGTCAATAACCTGACCTGCTTCGAAAGTTTCTACACCGAACTCCTGACCCAGCGTATATTCGCCAGCATCAGACGTACGAACTTCAGCAACGTGACGGCGCGGAGAAACTCCGGCCTTTGCAAAATGACCGGCAAGCGGCTTGGTCACGTTCTTATTCTTCAGCTCACCAGAAGCAATCTGGAGCGCTTCATAACCGTCAACCTCAGTGGTACGAACCTGGGTGACTACATTTTTTCCAACTCGCACAACAGTAACCGGAACGAGCTTTGCATTCTCATCCCAAACTTGTGTCATGCCGAGCTTGGTGCCGAGCACAGCCTTTACCGGCTTGGCTGCAGCAGCTGCTTGGATGTTCTTTACCATAATGCGTTACCTCAGAGCTTGATTTCTACGCTAACGTCAGCCGGTAAATCCAGGCGACGCAGAGTGTCAATTGTCTTCAGGGTCGGATCGACAATGTCGATAAGTCGCTTATGCGTACGCATTTCAAATTGTTCGCGACTATCCTTATATTTGTGGGGCGAGCGAATGACTGTAAAAACGTTCTTTTCAGTCGGAAGCGGCACTGGCCCTACAACCGATGCACCTGTCCGGGTAACTTCGTCGACGAGCTTTTTCGCTGCACTGTCGATGACCTCATGGTCATAAGACTTCAGACGGATGCGGATTTTTGTCCCGCCATGGCGTCGTCTCCCTCTCTTATATTCCGTGGCCACACCGAAACCCGCATTCGGGCGTGTCGCGCTCATTTGGAAGTAACAACGAAAGCCCTATGCAGTTTTGAGTAGCCTTTGAATGTACCGAAGTGCTTTTGCAACTTCGGCCAAGCTTCGCTCGGCGTTCCCGAGCAACTCATCTAGTATGTCAAAACATGGACACATCTGCAAGATATAACCATGATAGGTGGTACACTGCACAAGAAAATTTAGAGCCCCGAACCTTTTGATTCGGAGCTCTAAAAGTTAGTCAGTTACTGATTCTTTAAGTAATCAATAATTACTTAATCACCTTGGTCACACGACCTGAACCAACGGTACGGCCGCCTTCGCGGATTGCAAAGCCAAGACCTTCTTCCATTGCGATCGGCTGAATCAGCTCAACAGTGATGGTGGTGTTATCACCAGGCATAACCATTTCGGTACCTTCTGGAAGGGTGATTACACCGGTAACATCCGTGGTCCGGAAGTAGAACTGCGGACGGTAGTTGGAGAAGAACGGATTGTGACGGCCGCCTTCTTCCTTCTTCAGCACGTACACCTGACCTTCGAATTCGGTGTGCGGGGTGATGGTGCCCGGCTTAGCCACAACCTGACCGCGCTCAACTTCATCACGCTTGGTGCCGCGAAGCAGAAGACCGCAGTTTTCGCCTGCGTCTGCGTGATCCATCTGCTTGTGGAACATTTCGATACCGGTAACGGTGGTCTTCTGCGGCTCACGAATACCGAGGATTTCGACTTCCTCGTTGAGGTTAAGCATACCGCGCTCAACACGGCCGGTAACCACAGTACCGCGGCCGGAGATGGTGAAGACGTCTTCAATCGGCATCAGGAATGGCTTGTCAAGATCGCGAACCGGATCGTCGAAGTAGGTGTCAACAGCGTCCATCAATTCTTCGATTGACTTAACCCACTGCTCTTCACCCTGAAGCGCCTGGTAACCGGAAATTTGTACAACTGGAGCGTTATCGCCGTCGTATCCATTGTCGGTCAGGAGATCGCGGATTTCCATTTCGACAAGTTCAATCATTTCTGGATCGTCAACCATGTCGCACTTGTTCAATGCAACGATGATCTGCGGCACGCCCACCTGACGCGCAAGCAGCACGTGCTCGCGGGTCTGAGCCATTGCACCGTCGGTAGCAGCAACCACGAGGATTGCGCCGTCCATCTGTGCAGCGCCGGTAATCATGTTCTTGATGTAATCGGCGTGGCCTGGAGCGTCAACGTGTGCGTAGTGACGCTTTTCGGTCTGGTATTCAACGTGAGCAACGTTAATCGTAATACCGCGCTCACGTTCTTCCGGAGCGTTATCGATGTTCTCGAAAGCTGTTACCTCATTGAGATCTGGGTACTTTTCTGCGAGAACTTTTGTAATTGCAGCGGTCGTGGTGGTCTTACCGTGATCCACGTGACCGATGGTGCCGATGTTCATATGCGGCTTGGACTTATCATACTTGGCCTTGGCCACTTGTGCCCTCCTGGGACTCGGGTAGTGTCTTTCAGCTTGTCAGTTTCGAAACCGAAGCAAAAGTGCTGATTTCAAACCTTAACGGATTGAGTTTAACACTTCTGCAGGCTTAGCGAAAACATGGCTAAGTGAAATCCTACTGGTTGAATTGTTTTCTGTAAATTTAACCTGTTGGCTCACTCGCCACGGGTCTTAGAGATGATTTCGTCGGCAACAGCCTTCGGAACCTCTTGGTACTTTGCGAACTGCATGGTGTACACCGCACGACCCTGCGTCTTTGAACGCAAATCGCCGACATAACCAAACATCTCGGAAAGTGGTACGTGCGCACGGACAATCTTCACGCCCGTTGCATCCTCCATTGAAGCAATCTGACCGCGGCGAGAATTAAGATCGCCAATCACATCGCCCATGTACTCTTCCGGAGTACGAACTTCAACGTCCATTACTGGTTCAAGAATGACCGGGTTAGCACGTTTTGCTCCCTCGCGGAATACCATCTGACCAGCAATCTTGAACGCCATTTCCGAAGAATCGACATCATGATATGCGCCGTCTTCCAAAGTTGCCTTCACGCCGACCATTGGGAAGCCTGCCAGCACGCCATTCTCCATTGCTGCTTGAATACCGGCATCAACTGACGGAATGTATTCGCGCGGAACACGACCGCCGGTAACAGCATCAACGAATTCGTAGGTGGTGCCTTCTTCGTTCTCCTCCAGCGGTTCGAACGTTACAAGCACCTTTGCGAACTGACCGGAACCACCGGTTTGCTTCTTGTGGGTGTACTCAATACCCTTTGCAGCCTTCCGAATTGTCTCACGGTACGCAACCATTGGCGCACCGACATTCGCCTCGACCTTAAACTCGCGGCGCATCCGGTCTACAAGCACATCAAGATGCAGCTCGCCCATACCGCCAATAACAGTCTGACCAGTCTCGTTATCAAGCTTCACCGTGAAGGTTGGATCTTCTTCCGCAAGCTTTTGAATCGCAATACCGAGCTTTTCCTGATCGCCTTTCGACTTCGGCTCAATTGCGACATGAATCACTGGATCCGGGAAAGTCATCGACTCCAAGGAAATTGGATGAGCCTGATCGCACAAGGAATCTCCGGTGCCGGTTTCTTTCAAACCAACCACAGCATAAATATGCCCTGCGTGAGCAGTATCTACCGGATTTTCCTTATTTGCATGCATTTGGAAAATCTTTCCGATACGTTCTTTCTTTCCCTTGGTCGCATTCTGTACCTGCGCACCTGCATCAATCTTTCCGGAATACACGCGGATGAAGGTGAGCCGGCCGAAGAACGGGTGAACCGCAATCTTAAATGCGAGCGCAGCAAACGGCTCTTTTTCAGAAGGTTCGCGAGTGAGCTCTTCATCTTCATTTGCCGGGTTTACGCCTTTCACAGCACCGATATCAAGCGGTGATGGCAGGTAATCTACCACAGCATCGAGAACTGGCTGAATCCCGATATTCTTGTATGCGCTGCCGCAGAATACCGGATAAATCTCACCGTCGATAGTGAGCTTACGAATCTGCTGCTTCAATTCAGCAACGGAAATTTCTTCACCGCCGAAGAACTTCTCAAGAAGCGCATCGTCAGATTCAGCAACCTTTTCAATCAGCTTTTCGCGGTATTCCTCAGCCTGTTCAAGCATATCTTCCGGAATATCTTCTTCAACAACAACACTGCCCATAGTCTTGTTGCCTTTTTCGTCTTCTGCCGGGAAGCGGATTGCTTTCATCTTGAGCAGGTCAATAACACCGGAAAGTGTTGATTCTGCACCGATTGGCAGGGTCATTACAAGCGGCGTTGCATGGAGACGATCTTCAATCGTCTTCACTGAGAAGTAAAAATCAGCCCCCATCTTGTCCATCTTATTGATGAAGCAGATACGCGGCACATTGTATTTATCAGCCTGCCGCCAAACAGTTTCAGACTGCGGCTCTACGCCTTCTTTACCGTCGAATACTGCGACGGCGCCGTCAAGCACACGCAGAGACCGCTCCACCTCGACGGTGAAGTCAACGTGGCCGGGGGTGTCGATGATATTAACTTGGTGATTCTTCCAGAAAGAAGTCACAGCAGCGGACGTAATCGTAATACCGCGTTCTTTCTCCTGCTCCATCCAGTCAGTAGTGGAGGCGCCGTCGTGAGTTTCACCAATCTTGTAGTTGATACCCGTGTAGAACAGGATACGTTCGGTAACGGTGGTTTTACCCGCATCAATATGCGCCATAATCCCGATATTCCGAACCTTAGTGAGGTCAGTAAGCACTTCGTGTGCCATTGAGAACTCTTTTCTTTTTCTCGGCTGCGCATATTTTTGCCCAGCCTGCGTTTTACACTGCGAATTACGCTGAAATTACCAGCGGTAGTGTGCGAATGCGCGGTTCGATTCAGCCATGCGATGCATGTCTTCACGACGCTTCACTGCTGCACCAAGACCATTAGCAGCATCCATGATTTCATTCTGGAGCCGTTCAAGCATGGTGTTCTCACGGCGCTGGCGGGAGAAATCTACAAGCCAACGAAGAGCGAGGGTGTTTGCACGACCCGGCTTAACTTCCACCGGAACCTGGTATGTTGCACCGCCGACACGGCGGGACTTTACTTCAAGCTGCGGCTTAATGTTATCCAGAGCGCGCTTCAAAACTGCAAGCGCATCCTGACCGGTCTTTTCAGCCACTGCATCAAGTGCACCGTAAACAATCCGCTCTGCAGTGGACTTCTTACCGTCAAGGAGGACTCGGTTAATAAGCTGGGTAACGATTGTAGATCCGTGGACTGGATCTGCAATCAATGGGCGCTTCCGCGCCGGACCTTTACGTGGCATTACTTCTTCTCCTTCTTCGCACCGTACTTCGAACGTGCCTGAGCACGGTTCTTTACGCCCTGCGTATCAAGAGCGCCGCGGACGATGTGGTAACGAACACCAGGAAGATCTTTCACACGACCGCCGCGGACGAGCACGATGGAGTGCTCTTGGAGGTTGTGACCTTCGCCTGGAATGTATGCCGAAACTTCGATTCCGGAAGACAGACGCACACGAGCGACTTTCCGAAGAGCTGAGTTCGGCTTCTTCGGAGTGGTGGTGTAAACGCGAGTGCAAACTCCGCGGCGCTGAGGGCTTGCCTTCAACGCCGGCGTATTGGAGTGACTCGCCTTGCTTGAGCGGCCCTTACGAACCAGCTGCTGAATAGTAGGCACTATTTCTCCTGTGTAACTATGCGATATTAGCTAACTTACCCGCTGCTTGAAGCGTTTTACTTCCAGCCTGTGCTTAGGAATTCACCGTTCTTCCTCGCGTCCGTGCGTCTTTCCTCTAATAGAAACACGGCCAAAAATGCAACTATCGCCGCGCGATTAGAAAAGCAACGTGAAAGACACCGAAACGGGCACCATGTTTAAGGTTAACTAATATTCGCTTTCACCGTCAAAGAAAGAAGCGAGATTGTGACGTGTTAGTCGCCAAAATCCCGCTTCTTCCGATAATTAACTTTTTCTGCGCAGCTTTAGAAATTTAATCCGTAACCATAACCGAGTGAAGAGTCATAGTCATCAAAACCGCCGTAACCGTAAATATCATCAAGCGCATCGAAATCGCGCGAAATGATATTGTTCAGCTGTTCATATTCGCTGCGTGCTGCCGGAGTCGGCTCGACTTTCAATCCGCGCAGCGTCTCCAAACCAGTGCCGGCTGGAATTAGCTTACCGAGAATCACGTTTTCTTTCAGACCTGCAAGCGGATCAGACTTGGCGTTAAGCGCAGCCTCAGTGAGCACCTTTGTCGTCTCCTGGAAAGATGCTGCCGAAAGCCAGGAATCTGTAGCCAAAGACGCCTTAGTAATACCCATTAGTTCCGGACGCCCAGATGCCGGCTTACCGCCTTCTGCAAGCGCTGCACGGTTCGCATCTTCAAACACCGAAACATCCACGAGCTCACCCGGCAGAAGCTTTGTAGAACCAGCTTCCAGCACAGTGACGCGCCGCAGCATTTGCCGGACGATAACCTCAATATGCTTATCGTGGATTTCCACACCCTGCGAACGGTACACATGCTGCACTTCCGAAACGAGGAACAGCTGTGCTGCACGGCGGCCGGAAATCCGCAAAACCTTCTTCGGATCAATCAAACCTTCGACGATCTGGGTTCCAACAGTAACATGCGATCCTTCTGGTACCAGCATCTTTGCGCGCTTACCGACGAGATAAACCAAATCCTCATCACCGTCGTCGCGTTTGATAATCAAACGGCGCGAACGTTCAAGATCTTCAACCTCAAGCCGGCCAGCAGCTTCCGCAATTGGTGCTTCACCCTTTGGTGTCCGGGCTTCAAAAAGCTCCTGCACACGCGGCAGACCCTGAGTGATATCTTCTGCGGAAGCAGCACCACCAGTGTGGAAGGTACGCATCGTCAGCTGAGTACCAGGTTCGCCAATGGACTGTGCCGAAACAATCCCGACGGCTTCGCCAATATCAACGAGCTTACCGGTAGCGAGTGAACGGCCGTAGCACTTTGCACAAGTACCGACACGGGAATTACAGGTCAAAACGGAACGTACCGTAATTTCCTTGATTCCTGCATCAATCAGCTTTTCAAGTGCAACATCACCAATATCGGTTCCTGCTGCAACTATCACATTTCCGGCAGCGTCAACAGCATCCTTGGCAAGAGTACGCGCAAAAACGGAAGTTTCAATATCTTCAGAGCGCGTTTCATTACCGTCGGCATCAGTGACAATAATTGGCTTCAGCAGACCGCGTGCGGTGCCGCAATCAGCTTCACGCACAATCACATCTTGCGCCACGTCTACAAGACGACGGGTCAGGTAACCGGATTCTGCGGTACGCAATGCGGTATCAGCGAGACCTTTGCGGGCACCGTGGGTCGCAGTGAAGTATTCGAGAGCGGAAAGACCTTCACGATAGTTTGAGGTAATCGGGCGCGGAATAATATCGCCCTTTGGATCAGCCACCAGGCCGCGCATCCCTGCCACCTGACGAATCTGCATCCAGTTACCGCGTGCACCGGAAGTCACCATGATGTTTACGTTGTTCCAGTCGTCGAACTGGTCACGCATTTCGTCAGCCACTTGGTCGGTTACTTCAGTCCACAGTTCCACCAAGTCGCGGCGGCGATCTTCATCGCGAATGTTGCCCTCTTGGTATTCCTGCTCGATCTTTGCGGCGCGCTTTTCGGCAGCTGCCAGAATTTCCGGCTTGTTTGCCGGAGTCTTCACATCGGAAACGGCAATCGTCACGCCGGAACGCCCGCCCCAGTAGAAGCCAGTATTCTTCAATGCATCAAGTGAAGCGCCAACTTCGACCTTTGAATACCGTTCTGCCAGCTCGTTCACAATAGCGCCAAGCACCTTCTTCCCCACCACTTCGTTAATGAATGGGAAAGCGGTCGGCAATGCGTCGTTAAATAAACAGCGGCCCAGCGAGGTTTCAAGAATCACAGCATCGCCTTCGGTGTATCCTTCCGGAGCTTGCCATCCGCGCGGCGGCACAATCTCATCGGCTTGGAACCGAATATGCACTAAAGAATTCAAATCAAGATCGCCGAGATCAGCTGCCATTTGCGCCTCTGCCACGGAGGTAAAGTACCGGCCTGCACCTTTTCCGTCTTCACGAAGCATTGTCAAATGGTAGAGACCAATAATCATATCCTGCGACGGGACAGTAACCGGGCGGCCATCAGACGGCTTTAAAATATTGTTTGCCGAAAGCATCAAAATCCGAGCTTCTGCCTGTGCTTCAACCGAGAGCGGGAGATGCACTGCCATCTGATCACCGTCGAAGTCGGCGTTGAATGCCGAGCAGACGAGCGGGTGCAGCCGAATCGCTTTTCCTTCAATCAGCTGCGGTTCAAATGCTTGAATCCCGAGACGGTGCAGCGTTGGTGCACGGTTGAGCAATACCGGATGCTCGCGAATTACTTCTTCGAGCACGTCAAAGACCTCATCATGCTGACGCTCGATGAGACGCTTTGCAGCCTTAATATTCTTTGCCAATTCGAGATCCACAAGCCGCTTTTGAACAAACGGCTTGAAGAGTTCGAGTGCCATCGTCTTCGGCAGACCGCACTGATGCAATTTCAGCGTCGGACCAACCACAATCACAGAACGGCCGGAATAATCCACACGCTTACCCAGCAAATTCTGCCGGAAACGCCCCTGCTTACCTTTGAGCATGTCGGAAATTGACTTCAGCGGACGATTTCCGGCACCTTGTACCGGACGGCCGCGGCGGCCATTATCGAAAAGCGCATCGACTGCTTCCTGCAGCATTCGCTTTTCGTTATTCACCATGATTTCCGGCGCATTGAGGTCAATCATGCGCTTCAAACGATTATTTCGATTGATTACCCGACGGTAAAGATCGTTCAGATCAGATGTTGCGAAACGGCCGCCGTCGAGCTGCACCATCGGACGCAAATCCGGCGGAATCACTGGAAGCGCATCAAGTACCATCGCCTCCGGTTTCGTACCTGAATGCAAGAACGCATTCACCACTTTGATTCGCTTCAATGCGCGGGTCTTGCGCTGCGCAGTTCCGGTTTCAATCTGTTCCAGCAAAGATTCATGCTCGGCTTGAAGATCGAAATTCTGCAGCCGCCGCTGCACAGCCTCTGCACCGCGGCAAGCGTGAAAATAATCACCCCAACGCAATTCCATTGCCCGATAAGCTTCTTCGTCGCCTTCTAAGTCGCCCACAGTAAGCTTGGTGAACTTATTCCAGACTTCTTCAAGACGCTCAATATCTTCGTCATATTGCCGCCGCACACGCTTGGTTTCTGCCTCTGCCGCGCGTTTAATCTTATTCCGCTCTGCCGGCGTCTTGGCAGCTTCCACTGCTTTCAAAGCAGCTTCTTCGGCTTTGAGCGCCTTTTCAATCTGCGCATCACGCTCTTGTTCAAGATTCTTCCGCTCAAGCTCGTATTCAGCGGTCAGCGTCGGCATATCGTCGTGACGGCGCTGGGCATCCACATCAGTGACCATATATGCAGCGAAATAAATGACTTTCTCAAGATCTTTCGGAGCAATATCCAAAAGATAACCGAGACGGCTTGGCACACCCTTGAAATACCAAATGTGGGTTACCGGTGCGGCAAGCTCAATATGCCCCATCCGTTCACGGCGCACTTTCGAGCGGGTGACTTCTACACCGCAGCGTTCACAGACAATCCCCTTATAACGCGGACGCTTGTATTTACCGCAGGCACATTCCCAATCACGGGTCGGACCAAAATTTGTTCACCAAAAAGACCGTCTTTTTCCGGCTTTAAGGTGCGGTAGTTGATTGTTTCAGGCTTCGTTACTGTGCCATGCGACCAGGAACGAATATCGTCAGACGTCGCCAACGAGATGTGGAGCTGATCGAAGAGATTAACGTCGAGCAAGATTCCTACTTCCGAAGTTTTTACGCCGAGGCTTTAATTCTTATCCTGCAGCTTGCCAAACGGCAGGCGTTTTCCGCTTGGCAAGCCGATATGCGCGGTTTAGAAATCCGCACCTGTCTGAAGATCTTCAAGACCTGTCTGAATTTGCGCAGATTGCGGGGCTTTGAAAGCATCCTCGTCAGTATCCTGCAAATTAATCGAGTTACCGACGGAGTCAAGCGCTTCCACATTTAAGCACAGCGACCGCATTTCTTGAATCAAGACCTTGAATGACTCGGGAATACCGGGCTCTGGGACGTTGTCGCCCTTCACGATTGCTTCATAAACTTTCACTCGGCCGACGGTGTCGTCAGACTTGATTGTGAGCATTTCCTGCAAAGTGTGAGCAGCACCGTATGCTTCAAGCGCCCAAACTTCCATTTCACCAAAACGCTGCCCGCCGAACTGGGCTTTACCGCCAAGCGGCTGCTGGGTGACCATCGAGTAAGGACCGGTGGAACGGGCATGAATCTTGTCGTCAACCAGATGGTGCAGCTTCAGCATATACATATATCCGACTGAAACTGGTTCCGGGAACGGTTCACCAGTACGGCCGTCGAAAAGACGTGCTTTACCTGCGGCGTTAACCATGTGATCACCGTCGCGGTTCGGCAAAGTACATTTGAACAGACCGTTTAATTCGTCGGAGAGCACACCGTCGAACACTGGTGTTGCAACGTTTTGCCGACCAGCGGTTTTTACTGCATTCTCTGGTAAACGCAAAGCCCATTCTTCACCGCGCTGGCGAGCTTCGGTAGCATCCCAGCCTTGTGCGGCAATCCAGCCCAAGTGCAGTTCGAAAACCTGACCGAGATTCATTCGGGAAGGCACACCAAGCGGGTTCAAAACAATATCCACCGGGGTACCGTCTTCCATAAACGGCATATCTTCAAGCGGAAGAATCCGTGAAATCACACCTTTATTCCCGTGCCGGCCGGCCATTTTGTCGCCAATTGTGATCTTGCGCCGCTGTGCGATATAAACACGCACGGTTTGGCGCACATCAGCCGCAAGCTCGTCGTGATTATCAGAGTTGAATTCTTTCACTCCGATCACGATGCCGGACTCACCGTGCGGCACACGCAGTGAGGTGTCGCGAACTTCTTTTGCCTTTTCACCGAAGATTGCCCGCAGCAGGCGTTCTTCGCTGGTAAGCTCAGTTTCGCCTTTCGGTGTAATCTTGCCGACAAGAATGTCTCCTGCGTTTACTTCTGCACCGATTCGGATAATGCCGCGTTCGTCGAGATGCGAAAGCGTTTCTTCCGACACGTTCGGGATATCGCGCGTAATTTCTTCCGGACCAAGCTTTGTATCGCGGGCATCTACTTCATGTTCTTCGATATGAATTGAAGTCAGAATATCTTCAGACTGGCAACGCTGTGAAAGGATAATCGCATCCTCGTAGTTGTATCCGTTCCATGCCATAAACGCGACAAGCAGATTCTGGCCAAGGGCAAGCTCACCGCCAGCGGTTGCCGGGCCGTCGGCGATTAACGAGCCGCGCTCTACACGGTCGCCTTCAGAAACTGCGACACGCTGATTGGTGCAGTTTCCTGGATTTGACCGTTCAAACTTGGTCAGTTTGTAAATCTTGTAAGTACCGTCATCTTGTGCGACATGTACCGCATCGGCACTTACTTCTGTCACTACACCTGCAGCTTCCGCAACAGTGGCATCACGGCCGTCGACCGCTACCCGCGCTTCCATACCGGTACCCACAAGCGGAGCAACCGGGCGAATCAGCGGCACTGCCTGACGCTGCATGTTCGCGCCCATCAGTGCGCGGTTTGCGTCATCGTGCTCAAGGAATGGAATCATTGCCGTACCGACAGAACACATCTGACGTGCAGAAACGTCCATGTATCCTACTTCTGCCGGCGGAACAAGCGCCGGTTCGCCGCCGGGGAGACGGACAAGAACTTCCTCGTCTACAAAGTTTCCGTTTTCGTCAACTTTTGCAGATGCCTGTGCTACTGCGTAACGATCTTCATCGGCTGCATCGAGATAATCAATCTGATCAGTAACACGGCCGTCAACAACTTTCCGGTACGGAGTTTCGATAAATCCGAATGCGTTTACCCGTCCATAAGACGCGAGCGAACCAATCAGACCAATGTTCGGACCTTCAGGTGTTTCAATCGGGCACATCCGGCCGTAGTGGGATGGATGCACGTCACGCACTTCCATTGATGCGCGGTCACGGGAAAGACCGCCCGGGCCAAGTGCAGAAAGACGACGGCGGTGGGTGAGACCAGCAAGCGGATTGTTTTGATCCATAAACTGGGAAAGCTGTGAAGTTCCGAAGAATTCCTTAATTGCTGCCACGATTGGACGAATATTAATTAAGGACGACGGTGTAATCGCTTCAGCTTCCTGCGTGGTCATGCGTTCGCGAACCATCCGATCAAGCCGGGAAAGTCCAGTGCGGACCTGATTTTGAATCAGCTCTCCTACTGCGCGAATCCGGCGGTTTCCGAAGTGGTCAATATCGTCGGTTTCGAGTACCACTTCGCGGCCGCCTTCGACGTTCACCAACTTCGCTTCGCCAGCATGCAATGCCAAAAGGTAACGAAGGGTTGCGATGATATCGTCAAGTTTCAGCTGGCGAACAGTTGGGTCAATTTCCAGCCCGAGCTTCTTATTAATCTTATAGCGGCCGACCTTAGTCAAATCGTAACGCTTGTTATTAAAGTAGAAGTTCTTCAGCAGATTCCGTCCAGCTTCTGCAGTTGGCGGTTCACCCGGACGAAGCTTGCGATAAAGATCTTGAAGCGCGCCCTCTTGGGTGTCAATTGTATCTTTTTCCAGAGTTTCAATCATCACTGGGAAATCCTTGAAAGTTTCCCGGATTTCAGATTCGGTCATTCCGAGCGCTTTCAGGAAAATAGTGACTGACTGCTTGCGCTTGCGGTCGATACGAACGCCGACAATATCTTTCTTGTCAATCTCAAATTCGAGCCATGCACCGCGTGATGGGATAATCTTTGTCGCATAAATGAGCTTGTCTGTGCCCTTATCGACGGCACGCTCAAAGTACACACCTGGAGAACGTACAAGCTGTGAAACAACCACACGTTCGGTTCCGTTAACGATGAACGTTCCCTGCGGAGTCATGATTGGGAAATCGCCAATGAACGTGGTCTGTGACTTAATTTCTCCAGTCTCGTAGTTTTGGAATTCTGCCGTCACATAAAGTGCAGCAGAATAGGTCATGTCTTTATCTTTGCACTCGTTAATCGAAGCTTTCTCATCTTCAAGGTGCGGATTTGAAAGCACAAGACCCATCGTATGAGCAGTGTTCTCAATCGGAGAGACTTCGTCAAAGATTTCTTCAAGCCCAGATTTTTCGCCGGGATGCTCAGCTCGCCATTCGTCTGATCCAATCAACCAGCCATAGGAAGCAGTTTGGAGCGAGAGTAAATCTGGCACCCCCAACGGTTCGGTGAGTTTGGCGAAAGATACGCGGTTTGGTACAAGCTTGCCGTCTTTTACTAACGGTTTTTCAATATTTGATGAGGTGCGCGAAGCAGCCAAAGGATTTTCCTTCCCTGAGTCCGGTAAGGCTTAAATTTTCCAGAATCTGCTTGTCGATCTTGGTTCCCTTGCTTATTGCATAATCCCGAGGTACTCAATCTGGCGAAGTTTCAACCAAAAGTACTCAATCAGAAGTATTAATAGCAAGTATCAACGTACAGACACTGCACAAATCTCAACTTTATCGAAATAGGGTAAACAAATCCAGCCCCAACCACTATGGAAGAGGTCACAACACCTATGATTTTCGTAACCCTCGAAGCGCTGCAGCTGGTGTGAATGCCGCATCTTCATCGATATACGAAAATATTTAAATCGGTAATACCTTAACATGCACTTTTCCATGCGCAAAACTTCGCCTGATTACCTGCCAATATTTTCGTGCATCCGAATTTTTGCGTATCCGAATTTTCATGCTTCCGATGTCTGCCCAAACCGTAACTGACGGCAAAATGCTTGTGCGCCCACGTAAGTGATGGCGAAATCTGTATTTTTTAACGTAAGTGACGGCAAAATCGGTGGTTTTGATTCCCGACGGGAAAGCCGTCGTTATCACGAGCCTATGACCTGCGAGAATGCAAACGCTTCTGCCGGCAAAAATCCCAACCCAAGTTCTTGCCGCCACTTACGTAACGAAAATAAGTTTCAGCCACTAGTTACGTAAAGTTTTCTACTTCCTGCCACCAGTTACGTAGTGAAATGACTTCTTGCCACCACTTACGTAACTTTCTTAGTTCTTGCCACTTTCTTGTGTTAGTGAAATAAAAAGCCGTATCTGTTCGGGTGGAAAGCGGTGTTTTTGTATAGATCAAGCCTGACCGCTATGCAAAACACCGCTTGGAACCAGCCAAACCAGACCCAACTAAAAAGCACTGCATATTTTTGGGCTGCAAGACCGTATCCGTCGGATTAGTGAACTGGGAAACACATATCATCCCGCCGTACTCAAGCTGAACCTAAGCAATCAAACCTCGAGCAGGAATTGAATATAAACCGGGATAAAACCAGAACAAGACCATACAAGCAATTAAAAATACTTTCCATAAAATAATAACCGCTGCCCCTTCGCCACTTCCGCCGCGCCCTCACACCCATACACAAACAAACAAAAATCAGCATTCAGATGCAACTATTCCCTCCTGCTGAACATGTCAGCGAATCTGACCAATTCCACACTTAAATCCACAGTCCCCAAAAATCAGCAGAGCCATTAAAGCGAAATAGTCGAATTGTGGTATTTAATGCAATAGACTGGAAACAGCGCTTCGATGCAGCTGCGGAAAACGGGCAGCTGCAAGCAGCGAATTCAATTGATACCGTTCGAAAGAACGGATGAATCACAGGTATATTTCGAAAGAAAAATAATGAAAAAGACTATCTCCTTTGTTGTGCCTTGTTATAACTCGGCTGCCTATATGGACGCTTGTATCAAGTCGCTGCTTGGCGGACCTGATGTGGAAGTAATAATTGTTGATGACGGTTCCACAAAAGATAACACAGCGCAGAAAGCCGATGAATGGGCTGCACGGTATCCGGATATTATACGTGTGGTACATCAGGAAAATTCCGGGCACGGCGGTGCAGTAATGGCCGGACTGCACGCAGCAACCGGTACTTATTTCAAGGTTGTAGACTCCGATGATTGGCTGGATACGCATGCCCGTGATTTACTTTTGCTGAAACTTCGCAGCTTTATCCAAAATGATCAAAACGTCGATTTGGTTGTTACAAACTATGTGTATGAGCATGTCGCAAGCGGTACTCAGAAAGTGATTCGGTACCACGGAGCTTTACCGACTAACCGTTTAATTGATTGGCAAGGGATCGGGCATTTTTCTATTGGGCAGCACCTGTTAATGCATGCTTCCACGTTCCGCACAAAAGTACTCCGTGAGTCCGGTCTCGAACTTCCAAAGCACACTTTCTATGTCGATAACATTTATGTATTCCACACTCTCCCGCATGTAAAGAGTTTGTTCTATTTACCTGTTGATCTTTATCGTTATTTTATTGGCAGAGAAGATCAGTCAGTCAACGAATCTGTGATGGTTGGCCGGCTCGACCAGCAAATGCGTGTAACCAAACTGCTGGTTAGTGCGTATCATGTTCCGAAAGATATTGAGAGTCCGAAGCTTGCAAAATACATGATGCATTTTCTTTCGCTGATTGTAGCAGCGTCTTCTTCACTTGCGAATGTCAGCCCGCATGATAACGCTGCGGAATTAAAGGCGCAAATGTGGCGTGATATTTACGCGCACGATGTGCAAATGGCAAAGCAGATTTCACGCAACCCGCTGGTATTTGGTGCAAATTTGAAAACCCGTACCGGTAAGAAGCTTGGGATAAGTCTTTATCGGATTGCGCAAAAGCTTTACCGTTTTAATTAATCTTTTTCTTTCATTAACTGTGATACCGGAGAAGCTCGGTGTTTTCACCGGAAATATCAAATAGCTCAGTTCCGATTGGTACTGGGCTATTTTCTGTCAGCGGTACTGGGAGCGGTTTTAGTTTCGAAAATTTCGGTAATTCGGCGTTTGCATCAGTCTTTGTGTAAGTCTGGGCAGTCTAGATTTTTTGAGCCGTCTAATTGGGCTTTCGCAAGACTGTCCGCGATTAACTTTACGACTTTTCGGATTTTTTGCGGCGAGTGCCGGAGCTCAGGCGGCGGTAAGGCGGCAGTGAGGCGGCGGTAATCTCGAGTAACTTATGGTGTAATCGCTGCAGGTTTATCTAACCGACGGCAAATGTGCAGAAACTTACGTAAGCGGCAGCGTAATAGGCGGTTTTATTTCACGACGGCATTCTTTGCCGGTATTATGCGCCGGTGACCAGCATAAACCTAGGCTTCCCCGACGGAGATAATCGTGCCCCGGTTCTTACCGCTAGTGACACAGCAGGAATACGGTATTACATCACTTGTATCGCGCCAAATTCTTCCGTTGTTAATTCACATTGTTAATTCAAATCGCGAAATTAACTTCCCAGCGGTAGTTGTATGAAGTTTTCTAGTCATTTTCACCGGCTGCACAGCGAGAAATAACTCTTGCTGTTTGATATGCCCGATTGCCGAAGGCACCGGGATATGGAATCGGCTTATCAGCACACAAAACGGCCGCAAGTTCACGTGAATAATGGCGAAGCGGGCGCCGGGTTTTGCTGCACACCCTCCGTGCTCCTTGAAGTAGATAAGTAACAGCGGAGCAGGCGCGGGATTTTGGGTTGAGTTTGGTTATTTTGTTTTAAACATTGGTTTACAATTTCTAGTTGAAAATGTGACATTTGAAATAAATGGTGGCAGCCCCGGTAATAATTCGATAGATTACGGGCGATAGTGTTGAATACTTTAAGGGTTCGGGGTGATTGCGCTGATTATAAACCTACTTCCGCCCCAGCAGTGCTTTGCTCGGGGGGAGCAGTATTTTCGTGTTTTAACTTCACTGTCTGAACTGCTTTCATTTCAGCCCGGTTATCCTATCGCAGCGCGCCGCATTTTCCGCTGTATTCTCTTCGCTTCATCTCTGCATACTTCGTTTTTGCGTCCCCCTGTTTTTCTTGTAGTTTGCGACAGAAAATTTGTAAACTTTTTCATCTTTTTCTTGGAAAGCTGCTTGCCGGCCCTGATACTAGTGCCGGTACGGCTGGCAGTACAAGTAATGCTGGAGATACGGTGAAACCTGATTTTTGGGACAAAATCAGGTTTGCGGATACTATCGGATACGAAAATTTTTCTTGCAGCAAGTTTTCCGCCGCGGCGGGTTTGCATCCTACATTTAATATGCATGTTTTACGCGACGGCGCAGTCGGAGATAGTCACTGTGAAATGCTGATTTGGATTTGCGCTAAATATGTGCTGGTGACGGCTTTTATCTTGCGGATTTTGGTTTCTGGTTTTTTGCAAGTTTTGTTGACGGCAGTGCAATTGCAAGGATGCGGTCTGATGCAAAGAGAAGGGCGGCGCTGTTAAGTACTAAATTTTTTGCGGTGAAGAAGTTTGGAGCAGACAACACTCTAGATGTCAATTAAATAAATTGCCGCGGATAATTTCACCTCTACCAGCATGGTAATTACACTATTACGGGTGCATCATGATGCACATTTTAAACTTATGAAGATTTCTTTGGACGAAACAGTTCTTAAATTATCTTCCGAGATTACTTTTCGGAATTTATTTATTTATCGCGAGTTCATTTAAAGCTTCATTTTGCAAAATACACATATCAATAAATTAAAAGGAGTTGGTTCGTTATGAAACGAATCCGGTTTGCCGGCGCCCTCGCGCTTAGCTTCCTGCTTGCCTTTCCAGTAGGGGGTGCGGCTGTTGCAGCCGTGCCGCAAGGAAGCCAGCCTTATGAGCAGCTTTATGGCACTTGGACTTTTCCGGCGGGAAATCAACTATATGTATATCGCGGGATTCCATATTCAAATGCTGCGAATCAGATTGAGCTTACTTCCGCACTAGACAAGCGTATTAGCGACGTCGCCGTGTCAGCTGGAGGTTCTGAATCTGGAAAAAACATTATAGATTTTAATGGTAGAAATGGGAGTAAAGTTACAGCTTTCCAAGGTCTGACCTTTAAGCCCCAAACAACTGGTGCAAATAATGCCAAACTGACTATTAGCGGAACAGCTGCGCAGTATAGCAGCCATAAGGATACAGAAGCAGCTTTTTCAGCGTACTTCGTATACAAATCAAATGGTAACGGCTGGACTCCGAATTATCCGAATTATGACGCAGGCGAGAAATTCCCTGCATCGTTCTTTAAACTCAGAATTCGTCCGCAAAACATGTTGTTTCAGCCAGTAGTGGTGCCAGTTGAGCTTGAGCAAGGGGAAGTGACTGCTGAGAAAATTCAGTCCGCTGTAACGGTTACGCTGGATCAAGCTGCGCTATATGATCCGAAATCTATACAATTCGAAGACATTAAAAAAGCTAAGGAAGCAGCTCAGATTACCCTAACCAATTCTCAGCTTCCGGGTAATGAGCAAGCTCCGCAGGAAAACAGTGCCCAGCATAATGTGTCTGTAACTATCACCTATAACGATAATTCTACGGAAAACGCAATTGTGAAACTCACCGTTAATCCGAAAGATTCAGATGATGACGGCTATACAGACTACGTTGAAGGGCTAGCAAAGACGAACATTAATGATCCAAAGAGCTTCCCTGCAGCTCCGAAGATTCATGCACCTGTCAAAGGCGAAACACTTATTATGGGTGAAGGGATCCCAACCACCCAGGTCACAGTAATCCTTCCTAACGGGCAACAGAAAGCCGTCAAAGTTAACGGCGGCGGATACTGGTCGTACAAACTCCCTGCCGGCACAGCACTTGACCTTGGTCAAACAGTGACTGTAAGCGATGTTGCAGGCCGTCAAACCTCTGCAAACGTTGGTAAACCAACAACCGTGAATCCTCCGGTCGAAGGAGAAGATGCAGTAACTGGTACAGGGCAGCCTGGCACTCCATTGCGGGTGATGATTCCTGGTAAAGAGCTGGTCGACACTGTTGTTGGTAAGGATGGGCAGTGGTCTGCTCTTATTGGGCGAGGTCTGGAGATTGGGGAAACCGTAATTGTTTCTCAGCCATGGAAAGACCCGCTTACGGTCACGGTTAAAGCTAAGGAATCGCAGAATGTGACAGTGTCTGTTGATTACAATGTGCAGCGTGCTGATGGCGGTTTCGATCCGATTCCTGGTACAGCACGAACTGCTGTGCTTTCTCAGCCAGCATTGAATCCTGATGGATCTAATCTGAAAGTTGATGCGTCTAGTTATGCCGATAAGATGGTGAAAGACAATAAGGGTCTGCCGTATCTATTTACTGGTGTTGAGATTGATTCAAAAGCTTTTGTTGATGATCATGATAACAATCCTTTGACTGGTGAGATTGATCGTCATTTTGCGGGCGATATTGTGATTCATCTGATTTACCGGAAGGGATATCAGTCTGGTAAGCCGTTGACTCAGCCGGAGAAGCCGGAAGTAACTGAAATTTCCGGTACACCGTTGGTTCAGCCGGAGAAGCCTGAGGTGACGGAGATTTCCGGTACACCATTGATCCAGCCGGAAAAGCCGAAGGGTGAGATTGGTATTTCAGGCGATCCACTAATCCAACCGGAAAAGCCGAAGGGTGAGATTGGTATTTCAGGCGATCCACTAATCCAGCCAGAGAAGCCAAAGGGCGAGATTAGTGTTTCTGGTAATCCTTTGGTGCAGCCGGAGAAACCGGTATTAGATCCGGATACGGTGAAAGCTGCAAAGAGCGCTGAGCTGAGCAAAACCGGCAGCACCGCAGCCGGTCTGCTTGGAGCTGCTCTTGCACTGACGCTCCTTGGTGCTGTATCCCTGATAACTCGCCGGAAACTAGCATAAACCCGATTAATAAGCTAGTTTTCAATATTTTCCGGTAAAACCCGAGCCGGTGCTTTGGAAAATCCTCCAAAGCACCGGCTCATCGTATATTTACAAATCTGCAAAATAAAATCTGACTCCGATAAGACATCACCAACTGCACTGCCAAAACCGATTACGCACAAAGCAGCCATCCGCCAATCCACCACGGAAAAACTAAAGCGCTAGATTCGTCCGCGTTTACGATTGAGCAGGATACTCAACAGCTGCTTTAGTTTGCGCATTTCGCAGCCGTGTAATTTCCACTACCCCGCCAAGTGCAATCAGTCCGCAAACAAGCATTATCATTCCAAGCGAAGCAGAAATTCCAGTCCCCTCTCCAAGTATTACGATTCCGTAAAGTACTGCCACAACAGGGGAAGTGATTGTCATCGCCGCAACCACAACATCAGCTTTCCCAGTAGCATAACCTTGCTGTACCATCCACCCTGCAGTAATGCTGCCAAATATTAATACCAGCAGAATAATCCAGAACGACGGTAATACTAATACATTCTCCTGATGTGCATATTGTAAAAGAGTTTTTGCAAGCGCAGCTTCAAGACCGTAAAGCATTGCTCCGCCCGATCCCCAAAAAAGCGCGCGTAATTTCTTCGTTCCGCGCCAGCCGAGTGTTCCAAAGCTTGCACTTAGCAGGTAGATGATTGCTGATCCGATACTGATTTTTAGTAAATCGAGCTCTTCCGGAGAAGATGAATATTTCGAGACAATAATCGTAAAGATTGCGGTTGCAGATACTGTTGCACAAACCCAGGCAACTAGTGTTTTCCGCAGCCGAACTTTCTCTACACGATTCTGAATCAGTACTGACCAGGGGAATGCAAGCAGACCGACTGGCTGCACAATAGAAACTGGTGCGAAAACTAATGCGACAATCTGACAGATAAGAGAGACTCCAAGCAATCCTAAACCGAAAAGCCACTGCGGGCTGCGGATTGCGGTTAAAAACTTCGTGCTTTTAGCGCTTCTTTCTCTGGATTCCCGCTGAGCTGCCGATCAATTGTGCCATGCTGGTACTTTGCGGCAAGTGCAAAGCAAAATGAACCAACAACCTGGATAGCAATAGCGAGAGAGATACTTTGCGAAATCATATGGAGATTATTTCCTCTTTCGTTACTGAAACTGCCAGCGCAAATTAAGCACAGTACAATCCAAAGTCTACCGGCTCTCTCAGTTTAATACATTATAATGGGAGGCTGTAAACCAAACGGTTCCAGCCTCCCATTATTACTCGTAAAATAACAAGTTTTGTAACGATAATCAGCGGTTTCACACCGCAAAGATTACTTCAGGGTTACGGTTGCGCCTGCAGCTTCAAGCTTTTCCTTTGCAGCTTCAGCAGTTTCCTTGTTCACGCCTTCGAAGATTGCCTTTGGAGCAGATTCAACGAGTTCCTTAGCTTCTTTCAAGCCGAGGTTCGAATCAAGTTCACGAACAGCCTTGATGACCTGAATCTTCTTGTCGCCAGCTGCTTCGATCACAACGTCGAATTCGTCTTTTTCTTCTTCAGCAGCAACTTCGCCGCCTGCAGCTGGAGCAGCAGCAGCAACAGCAACTGGAGCAGCAGCTTCAACGTCGAATTCTTCTTCAAACTTCTTCACGAAGTCGTTGAGTTCTACAAGGGTGAGCTCCTTGAAAGCTTCAATGAGTTCTTCAGCGGTAAGCTTAGCCATGATTGGCCTTCCTTCCTGTGCCTACGCGAGGCAATTTTAATCTGATTATTTTCGCTGCTACCTGCTTAGGATGCAGCTTCCTGCTTCTCGCGCAGGGCGTCTACTGTGCGCACCGTCTTTACGAGCGGAGCGGTGAATACGTATGCAGCCTTGTAAAGCGAAGCTTTAACGGCTCCGGCAGTCTTGGCAAGAAGTACTTCACGGGATTCAAGATCGGCGAGTTTGCCAACTTCATTCGCGTCAAGGAAATTACCTTCAAGTACGCCGCCCTTGACTACAAGAGCTTCGTTTTCTTTTGCGAATTCTCGAACTGCTTTTGCAGCCGTGGCGATGTCGCCAGTAACGAATGCAAGCGCGGTCGGTCCGGTAAGAACTTCATCGAGACCTTCAACACCAGCTTCGCGGGCTGCAATCCGTGCAAGCGTATTCTTTGCAACAGTGTACTTAGCTTCGCTGCCCATTGCACGACGAAGAGTCTTCATCTGTGCTACGGTCAATCCGCGGTACTCAGTTACAAGAACTGCCGTCGAGTTACGAAAATCTTCCGTTAACTCTACAATCGCTGCAGACTTGTCGGTCCGTGCCATGGGACCTCCTTCCGAATCTTTGCCGCAGATTTGTGAACTTAGAAAAAGAACCCTCAGCGCACAAAGCACGAGGGTCAAATCTTGATGTATTTAATACTGCAAGAATTAAGTTCGTACCTGCGCTGGCTTCCAAAAGAAATTCACCCCGTTGGCAACGGGCGACCTGCGGTCTTAGGCATTGTTAAGAATATCTGAACACAAACATTGTAACAAGCGCTGCAGTGAGTTCGTGAGAGAAATAACTAGACATTCCGCTATCACGGGCTTTTTATCGGAAACACCGATTATCGAGTTGATTTTGAATTCGATGGAAAATCATTTCGACAGCCACAAGATTCTGCCCGCCCTCTGGAATAATCACATCGGCAAAACGCTTTGACGGTTCCACGTAAAGTTCATGCATTGGTTTGACTGTGCGCAAGTACTGCGCACGTACCGATTCAATCGAGCGGCCGCGCTCCGCAACATCACGCTGCATCCTGCGCAAAATCCGCACGTCTGCATCAGTGTCGACAAATAGTTTTAAATCAAAGAGCGAACGCAGCTCTGGTTCAGCAAAAATAAGAATTCCCTCGACGATAATGACAGGAGCAGGTTCGACTTGCATTTTTTCTGCACTGCGGTTGTGAACAGCAAAATCGTATACTGGAGATTCAATCGCCGCACCGTCGATTAACTGCTTCAGCTGGGAAATTAACAGCTGGTTGTCGAATGCTTCCGGCGCATCGTAGTTGATTTGGGTCCGCTGTTCAAAAGTGAGATGATCCTGGACGCAATAGTAGTTATCGTGATACATCACGGCAACGCTGCCGGAAAACCGGGATTTAATTGCATTAGTCAAGGTACTTTTTCCGCTGCCGGTACCTCCAGCAATGCCAATTACAAGTGACTGTGCCATTAAACGCCTACTTCAAGATTCAAACAGCTAACGCTTTCTTAACCAATTGTCGCAAATTCTGGTTTATTGGGCAAAATAGGTATTCAGATACAGCCGCAGCCAAATCAGACTCGCTGAACTCAAATTATCCATCGCAGCTTCAATCCCCTGCTAACCGCCGCCGCGTTATTTCCTTTTCGCAAAATCAGCAAAAATGGGGACAGCTGGATTCAGCTGCCCCCATTTGCGTTACAATCCGATAAATTGCAATGTGCTAAGTTAATTCGCGGCTCTCACTTTGCTTGCGGAAAAACACATCAGCACATCTTAGGAACGTACAAGTTTTGCAACGTCAAGCGGAATACCAGGTCCCATCGTAGTCGCCATGGTTCCTTTCAGAATATAGCGGCCTTTCGACGAGGACGGCTTCAAACGGAGAATCTCCGCAAAAGCTGCTTTGAAATTCTCAGCAAGCTTTTCTGAAGTAAATTCGGTATTACCGAGAATGATTGGAAGATTGCCATGCTTATCAACACGGAATTCAATTCGGCCGCCTTTAATATCAGAAACAGCCTTTGCGGTGTCCATAGTCACAGTACCTGTCTTTGGGTTCGGCATTAAACCGCGCGGACCGAGAATCCGACCAAGACGACCAACTTTGCCCATCATATCTGGGGTTGCAACAGCTGAATCGAAGTCGGTCCAACCGCCGGCAACCTTTGCAACGAGATCATCGTCGCCAACTTCATCCGCACCAGCTTCCAATGCAGCCTGCGCCCGCTCACCGGTAGCAAACACAATCACGCGGGCGGTCTTGCCCGTACCGTGCGGAAGCGAAACGGTACCGCGAACCATCTGGTCTGCCTTACGCGGATCTACGCCAAGGCGGAAAACAGCTTCCACGGTAGATGGGAACTTCGTAACTGAAGTTTTAATTGCAAGATCAACGGCTTCTTCCACGGAGTAGAGTGCTCCGTCTTGAATCAGCTCCGCAGCCTTGCGGTAGTTCTTTGAGCGCTTTGCCATTCTGCTTTTCTCCTTAAAATTTAGCAGCAGTGGTATAACGAGCCAGCTCCGGGCTCTACCACATCAATACTTTCAACAAGTATTGGAAATTCTTAGATTGCGTCGGTGGTAATACCCATCGAGCGAGCAGTACCAGCAATAATGCGAGCTGCATTGTCGATGTCGTTTGCGTTCAAATCCGGTTCTTTCAGCTTTGCGATTTCGCGAAGCTGCTCGGCGCTCACATGCCCGACTTTCTGCGACTGCGGCACACCGGAACCTTTCTTGATACCTGCGGCCTTCTTGAGCAAATCAGCAGCCGGAGGAGTCTTTGTTACGAAGGTGAATGAACGGTCTTCGTAAACTGTAATCTCCACTGGAATAACGTTTCCGCGCATGGATTCGGTCGCTTGATTATACGCGGTGCAGAACTCCATGATGTTCACACCGTGCTGACCCAATGCTGGGCCGACTGGTGGAGCTGGATTTGCAGCCCCTGCCTGAATCTGTAACTTGATCAGGCCTGCAACCTTCTTCTTTTTCTTCGGTGGCATTTATTGATCCTTTTTGTTGTTCTTACCGTCACATGGCAAAAGTAACGGCTCCGTCGATAAGCAGGAAAATGAAAATTTAGCGAAACTTCGCGCAATCAATCCATTTTCTTTACTTGACCGAAAGATAAATCGACCGGGGTTTCCTGGCCGACAAGTGTCATCAGCACAGTAAGCCGTTGGTTTACTGCATCAACCTGAGAAATTGTAGCCGGCAAACCGACCCAAGGTTCAGTGGTGAGCGTAACTGTTTCACCAACCTCGAATTCAACCTCAAGAGTCGGAGCGCCAGACTTAACCGGCTTACCAGCAGCAATAGCTTCATGTGCTGCCTCTTGTTCGATTGTTGGCGTGAGCATTTTCACTGCTTCATCGAAAGTCAGCGCGACTGGATTGCGTCCGTTTCCGACAAAACCGGTAACGCCGTTAGTTTCTTGAACCACACGCCACGAATCATCGGTCAGATCCATCCGAATCAAAGCGTATCCCGGAATCCGTACCCGCGATACCAGCTTATTCTGCCCCTTCTTAACTTCGATGACCTCTTCCATCGGGACATCAATCTGGAAAATATACTCTTCCATATTCATCGAATGAATACGTGATTCAATATCTTGCTTCACGCGCTTTTCGTAACCAGCATAAGTGTGGAGCACATACCAGCGGCCGGGAAGCCCTCTTAGCTTTGCACGCACCATCGCTTCAGTAACTATGCCATCGACTGGCTGATCTGAAGCTGCCGGACTTTCAGATGCAATTTCAGTTTCATCCGCAGTAACCAAATCGTCGTCTTTGACTTCTTCAGCTGCAGCATCGCCTAACACATCTGCTGCTTCCGATTGCGAATCGGCGCTAGTATCTTCATCGGCAGTGATGCGCTCTTCGTTTTCGGTTAGTGCATCTTGAGTTTCTTCAGCCATTACCTGTTTCCCGCCTTGTCCGGTTTCGATAATTCGAATTCTAAGTGTTATTGGTTTATTACTATTTCAGCAATTCATCGCTTCTTGAATCACACTCATGCGAATGCGGATTTCCCTGTATTTTATCCAACTTTCGATACCCGCTTGAAATCACAAGCCGGTATTAAGTTCGAAAAATTACGACGGACAGCCGCTCAAACACTTCAGCTTTAGCCAAAGACCCAGAACACCAGCTGCCCGAAGACAAGGTCAAGAATTCCGACGAAGATCATCACGATAATCAAGAAGCTAATGACGGTAAGAAACATTTGCCACAGCTCTTCCCAGCTTGGACGGCGAACTTTCTTAAACTCCGCTAGAACCTGCTTGAAAAAGTGATGATACGAGCAAAGAAGCTCTGCTTCTCCGTTGCGACTTCGTTCAACTCATTTTCCTCTCGGTTAATGTGGAAAACGGCCCGTATGGGCCGCTTTCTTCGCAGGGCAGGAGGGACTCGAACCCACAACCGCCGGTTTTGGAGACCGGTGCGCTACCAATTGCGCCACTACCCTAGTGCGGTATTTCGACTTACCGCATCGGCGAGCAGTTCAGATTATGCCTGATAATCAAGCATCTTCTATGTGAATTGCACAGCTCTAGAAATTATAGCTGTAAATAAAGATCAGAGCCAAATCTCGACCGCCGCTTTTAGACAAAAGTGCAAAAGCTCTCATTTATTATGATTATCTGCGTTATTTTAAATGATTTTTCGTGCGGAAACGGCAAGAAACTATCCTGCAATGCGCTAAGCAATTTAAAAAATAAACTTTTGCCGCAATTTTCCGCTGATTGATTTGATCTGCAAATTTTTATTGCCGTCGGCACAAACTTATCGGCGGGAAATATTAATCTCAACACTCACCGCCGGAAGAAAAACACCACTATCTAAAATCCGCAGCAGATATGCGCAAAAGTATGTCAACATTGTTTCATGAGTAATATTTATAAAACACCGCAGAGCCGAGCTTCAGTACGTCTCGGCGCATTACAAGAATCCGCAACTCTTGCCGTCGATGCGAAAGCAAAAGCTCTAAAAGCTGCAGGTAAACCGGTAATTGGTTTTGCTGCCGGGGAGCCTGATTTCCCTACTCCGGCTCCGATTGTGGCGGCCGCACTTGCAGCTGTACAAGATCCGAAGAATCACAAATACACTCCGGCGGTTGGGCTGCCGGAGCTGCGCAAAGTGATTGCGGAGAAAACTTTACGCGACTCTGGCGTAGAAGTTGATCCAGCAAATATTATCGTTACTAATGGCGGTAAACAGGCAGTTTTCCAGGCTTTTGCAGCAATCGTTTCCGATGGCGACGACGTAATTCTTCCAGCTCCATATTGGACAACCTACCCGGAAGTGATTCGGCTTTGCGGAGGAAATCCGATTGAAGTTTTCGCCGGCGCGGATCAGGAATATAAGGTGACCGTCGAACAGCTAAATGCTGCACTTACCGCGAAAACAAAGGCACTGCTGCTTTGCTCCCCATCGAACCCAACCGGCGCGGTTTACACTGCTGCAGAGATTAAGGCGATTGGTAAGTGGGCGCTTGAAAACGGCATCTGGGTGATTTCTGATGAAATCTATGAACATCTCGTGTACGACGGCGAAGTTTCGTATCTTCTCCGCGAAGTACCGGAGCTTGCAAATCAGACGATTATCGTAAACGGTGTGGCAAAAACCTATGCCATGACCGGATGGCGCGTCGGCTGGATGTACGGTCCGGCGGATGTGATTAAGAAAGCCGCCAATTTCCAGTCACACCTCACTTCAAATGTTGCCAATATTTCACAGCGGGCAGCTCTTGCCGCGCTTTCCGGCGACCAGGGCGTGGTGGAAGAGATGAAGCAGGCATTTAATCGCCGTCGGAAAAAGATGGTCGAAATGCTTCGCGAAATTGACGGTTTCGAAGTTCCCGAGCCGAAGGGCGCATTCTACGTTTTCCCGAATGTGGAGCAGTTGCTTGGAACGGAAATTAACGGCCGGACTGCGAATACATCTTCGGAACTTGCAGTGCTGATTCTTGAAGAAGCTGAAGTAGCGGTAGTTCCCGGAGAGGCATTCGGCGCTCCAGGATATCTGCGCTTCTCTTATCCGCTTTCAGACGATGCTCTTGAAGAAGGCATCACACGTTTACAAAAGCTGTTTGCATAATTTACTTGCATAATTCTTGCAGTTAATGCATCGTCAGAAAATAAAATGCTGGGCCGGGAAAATAATTCCAAGCCCAGCATTTTTATTCAATATGTCTATTCAATACGTCCAACGGTTCGATAAATAACCCAGCACGTACTGGCAGTAATGCTTACCGCTTCTGAACATACTTGATCGAATCAAGGGTCACAGCTGCGAGAATGATAATACCGGAGAATACGAACTGGAGATTCGTATCGATGCCAAGAATCGTCAGTGCATAGGTGAGTGCAGTAAAGATAGTCACACCGGTAACAACTCCGGAAATCTTACCGATACCGCCGGTAAACGAAACACCGCCGACCACACAAGCTGCAATCGCATCCATATCCCAGCCCTGTCCGTATGCGGCCGAACCAGAACCAATCATTCGCAGGCACTCAAGCCACGAACCGAACCCATAAAGCACACCTGCCATAATGAAAGCGCCCATTGTCACCCAAAAACAGAAATGCCGGAAACTGCTGCTGCATCCGGATTACCGCCGACAGCATAAAGATTCTTACCGAACTTCGTCTTATTCCAGATGAACCAGACAACAACGATTGCAATCAGTGCCCAAATAATGATTGTCGGAATTCCGGCAAGCGTCGGAATGAATGTCTGCGGAATTGCCTGATCGATTGCGCCGAAAGAAACACCCTTAGTTGCATACGTGACAATACCGAAAATAATCAGCATATTTGCCATTGTCGAAATGAATGGATGCATCTTAAATCTTGCCGTAAAGAAACCGGCAATCGATGTGAAAATCACGCATAAGATGATACAAACAATTAAGGCAAAGATTGACTTTGTAATCAAACCCCAAGCGGAGAAATCATAAGCAACCCCGAATACGGTACCGGTATTCGGACCGGCGTGCATGATGACAGTAGCGGCAACCATGCCCATACCAACCATTCGGCCAATCGAAAGATCAGTACCGGTAAGCAAAATCAATCCGGCCACACCGAGTGCGAGGTACATGCGCGGAGATGCCTGCTGCAAAATATTCAAAATATTTTGCTGCGTAAATAGCGAAGTATCTTTCAAAATCGGGGTGATGATTGCAAGGATTACGAAGATTATTGCAATCACGATAAACAGCCCTTTATTCAGTAAGAACTGTTTCGTATTAAAGGTATACTTGTAGTTTTCCCAGCGCTGCTTTTGATTTTGGGCAAACGAGAAACGTGAAAGACGAAGTAAATCAATCAAATGATATTTGTGCGAGTACGCCTCATGTTTGCGTGTCTTCAGCTCTTCAAGCTTCTGCTTGTAGCGCACTTTCGCATCAAAAACTTTATTCTTATAAACGTACTTTTCATCCTTGATTTCTTGGTTCAAGTCGCCCGAGTTGTTGTGCCGAATATCAGCCAGCGATTTCTCGTGTTCTTGCTTTAACTCAACCAAGCGCTGCTCATAGTCCAGCTTTGCCTGCACCTGCTCAGCTTTTACCGATTCTTCCACCGGTTTGTAATACTGCTGATTATAATTCTGCTCAAGATACGCTTCAGCTTCGCCGACGAGCTTCTGCACTTCCGGCCGATTCTGCGCTTCAATCTTCTTTGCTTCCGCCAGTTCCGCTTTGTCAGCATTAATCTGTGCAGTGCGCTCTTCTTTCGTCAAATGCTTATCTTCGCTAATAAGCTTGATATGGTTCCGCAGAGTTTGAATCTTGTAGGTGCCCTGTGCCCGCAGCGCATCTACTTTCCGCTGAATTTCACTAACATGTGCGTCAATTGGCGCAAGTAACTTTTCTTCTTCTTCATATGTGAGAATGCCGGAAGCATTCGCTGTAGTTGTTTCGCTCATCTTCTGCCTCCGTTACAGGTACTTTGCGCTGAGCTGCAAAAGTTCTTCTTGGTTAGTTTCTTTAGTGTTTACAATGCCTGCAAGATGACCATTTGACATCACACCGATACGATTTGTAATCCCTAAAATCTCCGGCATTTCGGAAGAAACGAGAATAATCGTCTTTCCTTCTTTTGCCATCTTGATAATCAGTTCATAAATTTCATATTTCGCACCAACATCGATACCGCGGGTCGGTTCATCCATCATGAAAACCAGCGGATTGCGCTCAAGCCACTTTCCGAAAATCACTTTCTGCTGATTTCCGCCGGAAAGCGAAGTAATCATATCTTCTGGTCCCATACATTTGGTATGCATGATTTTGATTTCGTTTTGCGTCGCCCGCACCATCTTTTTATCCGAAAGGGCCGGACCGAGCTTGTAATGCGAAAGATTTGCAATCGTTGTATTGAAAGTCAAATCGCCTTTTAGGAACAGGCCGTCGGCTTTTCGCTCTTCAGTAATCATCGCAAAGCCATAGTCCATCGCCTGCTTTGGATTTTCAAAGTTCATCAGGCGGTCATTGTAGTAAACACGGCCGGCTGCCCGGGTCCTTGTACCGAAGATTGTCTGCAGCAGTTCGCTTCGCCCGGCACCAACCAGACCGTAAAGCCCGAAAATTTCACCTTTGCGCACATCGAAACTGATATCTGTAAGATGCGGAGCATACTTCGTGGAAATATTCCGCACCGAAAGGATTGTATCGCCCGGTACATTATCGACGGCCGGAAAACGATTTTCCAGTGAACGTCCGACCATTGCCGCAATCAGTTCATCAAGATTCGTGTCTTTGGTGTCTTTAGTTGCCACAAGTTTACCGTCGCGCAGAACTGAAACCTGATCGCAGATCTCAAAGATTTCGTCCATCTTGTGTGAAATATAGACGAGTGAGATTCCCTGATCACGCAGCTTGCGCATCATCTGGAAGAGTTTGCGCACTTCCGGTTCGGTGAGCGAGGAGGTCGGCTCATCAAGCACAATAATTTTTGAGTTGTACGAAATCGCCTTGGCAATCTCACACATTTGCCGGGCGGAAACCGACATATTATGCATTGGCTGCGTTAAGTTTACCGTCATTCCAAGACTGCGGAAAAGAATTGCCGCTTCTTTCTTCATTCGGGCTTCATCAATCACGCCCATGGCGTTAGTTGGATATCTTCCAAGGAATAGGTTATCCACAACCGAACGCTCCAGACACTGGTTCAGTTCTTGGTGTACCATCGCAACGCCATTTTCCAGAGCGTCTTTTGGACCAGAGAACGCCACCTCGTGCCCGTCGAGAACTATAGTTCCTTCATCTTTTGATATGTGCCGAAAAGGCACTTCATCATCGTCGATTTTCCTGCACCGTTTTCGCCCATGAGCCCCATGATTGAGCCTCGTTTGACGTCGAAATTAATTTTATCGAGCACCCGATTGCGCCCGAATGATTTCGACATGCCGCGGATTGACAGGACGACGTCATCTTGTGCTGCTGACATTGCGTCTCCTCTTGATATTTCGTGATTCGGGGCTGTGAAGAACTTACTGCTTCACAACCCCGTTCACTTTAAATTAGCGTCTCTCTAAGCTGCTGCTTACTTCAAGAGCGCGGTATAAGAAGCTGCGTTATCTGTCTTCACCATATTGATTGCGAATGCATCGTATGCGTCTGGGTTGCCAAGACGGTTGGTGATATTAGATTCGGTCTGTCCGTCACCAGCAATGTATTCAACTTTCAGATTCAACAGCTTGTCGTATTTCTGAAGCAGCGGCTGATAGGTGGAGCCGAGGAAGTTATCAGCAGAGTTGTAGATGTTCAGCCAAACTTTCTTTTCCGGGCTCTTTGATGCATCAAGCTGCTTCGAAACAGGTTCGTAGGTAACTGTGGAATCTAAGAAATCTTTATAGTTATCTGCAGTTACTGCGAGGTTCAAAGCATAGTAGGAACGAGTTGCTTCGTCGTACTTGTAATCTTCTTTGGTCAGCACGTTGCCGGCGGCATCAGCCTTGCCGATGCCGGTATCGATATCTACACCGTCGAGAGCGTTGCGCAAAACACGAAGTGTGAGGTAAGCCTGTACATCAGCGTGCTGGGAAATCGTGCCGCCATAGCCTTCAGCGATTGCTGCCACTGCGTCAGAGTTTGCGTCATAACCGAAGGTTGGGACTTTCTCACCCTTCGACCAGCCGTTAAACATCGCCATGCCCATGCCGTCGTTATTAGAAATAACTACATCGATTTGTTCGCCGAAAGAAGCTGACCAGGTTGCAATTGCGTTTCCAGCGGTTGCTGCATCCCATGTTGCGCCTGCGGAATTCTTCATTTCCTGCGAAGCAAGTTCGCGAACTTTCAGACCGGCAACTTCACCATCTTTTACAGCTTTCTGAGATCCGTCAACATTTGTACCGACGGCTGCCGAATCAATACTTCCCCGTTTTCGACGGAAGTGCCAAGTGCCTTACGCACACCGCGGGTACGGGCAATAGAATCGTTATGACCCACATCGCCAATTGCAAGTACGTATCCGACTGTGCCGTCACCGTTGCGGTCAATCTTGTCTTTGTTTGCGGTGATGTATTCAGCAATCATCTTGCCTTGAAGTTCAGCACCTTGGTTTGCATCGAAGCCAACATAGTAGGTTTTGTCATTAAACTGCAATGCCTGCATATCGAGTTCACCAGTGGAGCTGTTTGATGGCTGGCGGTTAAACCAGACAAGCGGCTTCTGCGCGTTTGAAACACCAGAGGATGCTTCACCAGATTTACCTGAATCTGCAGAACCGCCTCCGCATGCTGCAAGAAGTGCAGATGCTGCAATCACTGCTGTCACTTTGAAGATGTTCTTCATGTTCCCTCCGTTGGGAAATCGCTGTGCATCATTGCACATATTTTTTTCGGACAAAAATTAAATTAGCACATTTCACACTGCGCTGAAAACTTATCTGACGAATTATGGAAAATTTTTTCGCAAGCTGCCGGCATTCCCGCTGGAAGGTTGAGAAAAAGTTTTTGATAAGTGTGTAAGAATACATTTCAGCGATTGCTGGAAAGATGAAATTTACTTTTCCGACCCGCGAAATTTACATTATGAAATTACCGATTCAGATGCCTCCGCCGGATTCGCAATAGCTGCCGGCCGAATACAATTTAACGGACGGCAAAACCGCGGTCTACCCAGGCTTGAGCTGCGGTGAGCCGGTTGAGCGCTTCCACCTTCCACTTCACCCGTGATTTCCGCGCTCCGGCAACAAGTGAAAGCGCAGTGCCGGCAGCTGAAGCCGCGAGCGCAGCTTCATCCACACTAGATCCAAGTATCTGGTACCAATCGTCGGTAATAGATTGCACACCGTCATAAATTTTTGGCGCCAAGGTTGGCAAAACACTCATGTGCCCAAGCAAACAGCCCCAATCGTTAACCCGATATCCCGGTCCAAGCGAATCAAGATCAAGTAAACCTGAGACACGTCTCGTAACCGAATTTACATAAATATTTGCTTCATAAAAATCACCATGCGTGGCAACTTTTGGTCCAAGATCAGCGGATGAAAGTAACTGGCGAATATCGCGGGCAATCTTCGCGCACTGCTGTGCATGCTCCGGCAGCGTGAGCGCGGCTGCGGCAGCATAATGCTCGCAGCGATCAACCCAGGCCGGGCGCTGTTTTAATCCGATAGCAGTGGGCGGAAGTGCTTCAATAATTCCTTCCAGGTCTCGTAAAACTGCGCGAGCGCCTGATTTTTCAAGACGTTTCTCAGATTGAATATGTTTTGAGCTAGCCGCAAGTACTCGTGAAAGCGGCACGCCCTCAAGCGCAGTCATCATTACAATTCCAACTTCACGCGCATAAATCTGCGGACAGTTTATGCCGGCTCCTTTGACTATTTTGAGCCGATACTCAAAATCAGCTTGTACCTGCGGGCGAATAGTTTTCGCAAAAATCGGCGGTTTGTTTTCACGTATTACACGCACCACTGCTCTGCGTGTCGGGCGGTAACCGATAAGTTCAAGTTCGACAGATTCACCAAGATATTGACTCATTTTTTCGACATCACAGGCAAGGTCAAGTGCCGGCAGTTCCGGGTCGTATGGAAATTCCCAAATATTTACTGCAGTGCTTCCCAGGCGGAGACGTTTCCCGCCCACCTCAAGCACTTTTTCTTCTTGGATTTGCGCCGTAGATGCGACGGCGTACAAATCACGGCGTTCAAATGGATTACGGACATCAATAATCACCGAATATCCAACTGAAATTCCAGCTCCGGGACGATGGTGAATCTGGTGCACACTCCATGAGCGCAAAATACCATGATCGGCAAAAGCCAACCGCAACATTTCACCGGCGCGCTTTGATGTGAGAAGAGCTAAGTCATCTGCTTCACTAGCTGTACGTGCAGAATCGAGAGACGCTGCGGTGAGAGATTGTATCGGATTTGCCATAGTTCTTTTATAAGTGAGAGCAGTGTAAGTGTCTAGCCATCGCACATCTTGTGAATATTCACCAGATTTTGGTTGAAAATTTATTGCCGGATTACACAAAATGCTGTTTTGCCGATTTAAGCTTTTCTCCGCGACGGGCGGCGATTTTCACTGTGCAAAATATTTGCCGTTTTTTTGATTAGGCGCTGTTTAATCGGCGATTAATCTTCATATTTGCGCATTTCCGCATCACGCGATTTCATTTCGCTTCTAAAGCGTATCGGCACAATATGGCGGTAGACTTATTGCATCGAAGTCATGATGATTAGAAACCGGTGAGCCGATTTTGGCTTTCAGGAAAACGATAAAAACGAAAATAGGCAGAAAACACAAATGAATCTCACTGATGAAGCTGTTATTGCGCTTGGAACCGAAGATAAAATTGATGCAATTTATACAACTCTTTTTAAAATCGACGGCGAGTTCGTGCGAATGCGCCGGATCGGCAGCCGTGATTCGGGAATCAGAGCACAAAACCCGGACGCAGATAATGCAGATAATGCAGATAATGCAGATAATGATCGTGCCGCATTTGTATTAATTCATGGTATTGGACTGTCCTCCGCATACATGCTTCCGCTTGCTGAAGAGCTGCACGAAATCGGGCAGGTACTGCTTTTTGATTTACCTGGTTTTGGAGATTTACCAGTATCCGGCAAACCGCAAACAATTTCCCGTCTCGCTGCAATTGTCAGCAAAAGTCTGAAACTGGCTGGAGTACAAAATGTGATTTTGGTAGGGCATTCGATGGGTGCGCAAATCGTAGTTGAGATGATGGCACAGAATCATTCTTTTAATCGGGCGTGCCTGATTGGTCCGCCCGTGAATGCCGCTGAGCGCTCGCTGCGGCAGGCACTTATCCGTTATCTCCAGTCAGCGTTTTACGAAAAGGCAGGACTCGTCGGGGTCGCAACCTGGTCTTATTTGCGTTCTGTGAAAACCTGGCTGGTGAAACTTCTTCCGCAGATGCTTGATTATCAGATTGAAAACCGGATCAGTGCGGTAAATCCGCACAGTTTAATCGGAATTCTTAGCGGAGAACACGATTATCTGGCTCCGGAATACTGGCTTGAGCAGCTTGCTGACTCTGCAGCCGGCACAGCATGGATTGGCAGGATTGCGGGAGCGGCGCACTCAACAATTTTCTCAAACGACGGTGAGGCGGCAAAAGCAATTGCGCGTTTGGTGACGCATCAAGAGACGCAGGCGCAAGCAGAATTTATCCATGAGGAAGCACGGCTTGCGCAAGACGCTTTCACCCGCAGTGCAAAGAATGAGAATCCGGAATTTGTTCCGGCAGGTACGGACTAATGTCGGCAAAATCAGCAGGACTAGTTCGCCGGATTATCTCCGCTGTCCGTGTTATCTCACATCGGGTTTGGCAGGTATTTCTTGACTACTGGTGGTATCTGCGCCACGCACTTCCGTTTCCGAATTGGCTGCGGCATGTACTGCAAACAAAAATTAAGCGCAGCGGCAGCACCTCGCACGATTCATTCTTTTCGGGAATCTTTTCTGCGATTAGTCAAAACGGCCCGCATTTGCATAATTCACTGCAAGATTATTCCCGTCGTACAAACAATTTTGCAGGTATCGATAATCTTTCAGCTGCCAACCGGCGCCGGATCCAGCCGCAGCGGCTATTAATCGTTTTTTACCTGGAATATACGAGGGAATCTCTTATTTTCGCGAACTGCGGCGGAATCTGTACGATTATGAAATTATTGAGATTGGGCAGCTTCGCCGGATGGATTTGCCTGTTGCCCAGCTTGCAAAAATCGTAATTTCCCAGTTGCAGAAAATCGAGCAGCCAATAATTTTGCTTGCTCACTCCAAAGGCGGACTTGTCGGACGCGCTGTTCTTGCCGCAAATCTCCCGCATATATACGGTATGGTTACTTTCGCGACACCATGGAATGGTTCTTCGCGTGCCGCGATATTTCCTCCGTATCATTCCATGCGGAGTCTGCTTCCTAATGGAAGCGACACGTTTTCCCCTTGGTCTGCTGCGCTTGAGAAAGAAATTGCCGGCAAGATTATCTCTATTACACCGCGCTGGGATTTTCACGTCCCAGAAGGATCATTTTTACAAGATGCGGTAAATATTCCGCTTTCACAAAGCGGGCATTTCCGTCCGCTCTATCACGCCGACGGGATTAGTGCACTGCGCAGTGCACTCACGCAGCTTAAATCCCGGATTCCAAACGACTAACTAGATTTCAATGCCGACGGTGACGGGTTCAGGAACAAGCTTGATTCCAAATTTTTCGAATACCCCGTCGCGCACCTGACGGGCAAGGGACACGATATCAGCAGCAGCTGCGTCTCCGCGATTTGTTAACGCAAGGGCGTGTTTCGTTGAAATCGACGCACTGCCCGGCAGCCCGAATCCTGGTTTGAAACCGGCATGAGTAATCAGCCAAGCTGCAGAGGTTTTTATTTGTCCGGCAACTTTCGGGGCAGCTGCACCAATCTGGTTTTTCGCCGCATTGTTTAATACATCGAATCGCGGCGCATCCTCAGGAAGCTGCATTGCTGTTTCTGCACTAATCACTGGATTCGTGAAGAAAGAACCAAGTGAGTAGGTATCGCGGTCGGAATCGTCAAGAATCATTCCTTTGCTTGTGCGCAGATTGAGCACCGCCGCACGGACTTCACTCGCCGGCACGCGTTCGCCAAGCTGCACCCCGAGATGTTTTGCAAGCTGTGCGTAACGAATCGGTTCGCTCAGGGTGGCTCTGCGGAGATGAAAATCAACATCGAGCACAATCCACCGCGGGCAGCTGCCCCACTCTCCGCTCAGGATTGACTCTTTCAAAACCGAATAGCGGTAGCCAAAATCAAGATCACTGAGGAAAAAGTGCGCTGCTGCCCAGTTTTCCGGTCAAGTGTTCGGACACTTGCAATTACTCCAGATACGTCTGCTCCGTAGGCGCCGATATTTTGTACTGGCGCTGCACCGGCCGTACCGGGAATCCCGGAAAGACATTCCAGGCCCATCCAACCGTGTTCAATCGCGTAGACAACAACATTATCCCAAGGCGTCCCAGCTGATACGCGAATGCGCGCCCCGCCGCAAGCATCTTCATCAAGCAGTGTAATCTCGGCACGAGTATCATGCACCACTACCCCGTTGAATTCAGTATCTCCTGCGAGAATATTTGATCCTCCGCCAACGACGAGCAGTTCTTTTTATCAGCATCCGCTGTTTTCAACGCTTCGATGAATTCTTCGCGAGTGCCCGTGTTCACCACTTCGGCAGCTTTTCCTCCCACCCGGATTGTGGTCATCTGTGCGAGTGCGGATGAATCTCTCCGATAGCGCATTGCAGGTACTGGAGGAATAGTTTTGGTTGGTTCGGTTTCTTCTGGAACTGCACAATACATAGTTCAAGCCTACCGCAAGATTTTTTCAAACCTACCGCAGTGCTGAATGCGAAATACACAAAACACGTGGAATATGCGGAATATGTGAAAAACTTGAAGCATGTGCACGCAACCGGCGGCAAGAACTAGTTTTTATCACGTAACCGGCGGCAAGAACTCCGCCTAAAATTTCCACCAACCACCACCCCTTACATTTCCGCTGGTCACAAGGTTACAAGAACGACGGAGCACACCGTCGGAAACCAAAACCACCCATTTTGCCGCCGCTTACGTTAAAATGCAGATTTCGCTGTTAATCCGAGTTACTGCTAATCCACGCTTCAGCCATATAACATATATAGCCAATACATACGATGTCCAAATTTGAATCACACACAATATAAGAAATTACCGGTAGTCACCCTGGCTGCTATTCTTTTGTTCGATTACGTAAATACAGTAACCCTGCAATCATGATACTTGCCCCAATGACAAGAATCGCGAATACTCCGGTGCTACCAGTCAAAGGCAAAGCCGGCATATCGTAGCGTTTATTTTCGATATCCAGTGGAACCACTATCGGAAAGGCAGCTTCTTTCCCCGCCGTTTTCCCAAATAGTATCCTTTGCTGCTGGCCAGTATAATCCGTTTCTACAATCTGATGAGCGGATATGGTAAGATACCAAATTTTCTCACTCTTCTGATATCCGCTAGGTGATTCTATCTCGGTAAGTTTATAGCGACCATCTTTAATCTCATTCATATCAGGTACTTTGAGTGCGGTAAATTTTGATTTCCCTACCGTATATTCCTGCCAATCTTTTGTTAAATTGAAGCTGCGGGTGTAGAAAAAGTTTTCATCGTCAATTTTCGTGAATTGAATTCGAAGTGCTCCGCCAGCTGGGAGCAGCAAGCATTTCCCATCCACCAGCTCAGTATCTTTACACGCATTATTTGGCTGGATCTTGCGGATATACAAATCCCGCTGAGCGGAAGTCTTTTCATTGCCGATTGTCAAAGAAGGCAGCACATGTGCCAAACTGTTCTCTTTCACGGCGCTATCAGCACCCCTAAGCTGATATGTTCCCTCTTCGCTCAACTCAAACTCAATCGGATCTATGTGCTTATATTCCGGCAAAGGCTGCTCTTCTTTAAGACGATAGATACCTGGGGTGAGATTATCGAAAAGGATTTTTCCTTCACTATTCGTGATGATACTATTTTCACCTTGTGTCGGATAGGCGGCGAATGTATTATCGGCAGTTTGCTTTTCTAACGCAAAAATAACTCCCGGCAACACAAATTGTTTCGCGGCGCTGCTATCCGTCACGTCTTTCTTCAGAATCTCCAACTCTGGAATTTTTTATTACTTATATCTACACAATTGAGATTTTTAATATTTTCATGTGCACACTTCTCTGCAGGCATTAAGTTTACGTTGGATCCTGTAAAGTTTTTCACCACCAGCTTCGAATCATCAGCAGAGTTTGATTCTACCATAAATGTCCATATCAAAGAGTCCATTTGCGGATAACCGTTTGGCACACGTATCTCCCTGAGTACATATTTCCCTGGAGATAATTGTTGGAAGTAGAAAGTATCGCCCGGCATCGACATCCCAACCGTTTCTACTCTATTATCCGGACCTTCAAGTCTGAACATAGATCCTACGAGCTTTTTTCCGCTGGCAAAATCTTTTTCGTAAGCCGTAAAGAAGGATAATATGTCTCTGGTGCAGGAAGATTCGGCAATTGCACAGTGTGTATACCTGCAGTATTGCTGGAGAAAATCTGGCCTGTTTTATCTCCCGCAGGTCCAAAAGTCACTGTACCATCTCGATCTACAGCCAACTTATAGAGATTGTTCTTTCCCGCAATGTATCCGCTAGGCGCTATTGTTTCTTGAATATAATACGTCGAAGGATAAGGTAAATTATCAAAGGTGTAAGTGCCGTCGGATAAGGTGACATTGCGCAGAAATGCACCTCTAGCCCCGTTTATGTCAGCAGCAAATAAGCTTAATACTGCTGGAGTTTGTGCAGCTTCTGCCTTAATCAGCTGTTTTGTGTTGGCATCAATCTTTTGGATTGTCACCTTAGTAGTTGGCGGAATCTGCGCCGCCCCCATCCCCATTGAGGGATAATGCCGCGCATAAATACCAGACGAAGTTTCCTAGAATCTACACGGCTAACCGCAATTCGGTTATGAAAAATGTTTGTTGATTCAATTCTGGCTGTGTTCTTGTAGAAAGGAGAATTTAAATTAATTTTTTCGTCTTATAGCGCAACAAAATAGTTTTATACCCATCAGGAGTTGCAGCTTCCCATGCACCATTGCGATTAGTCAAAGATTTAATATGAACACGCAGCCCATAGGCTCGATGTTTATCGTTAGGGGTGTACTCCGTCGGATCATTGTAGCGCCGCAGATCCGGTTCGCCATTCATGATGGAATTACGCATATTGTGAGGATCATCTGGCCAAATCCGAATAAGAGTTTCTGGATTATATGCATTCGTGGCGCCGTATCCTTGAGCAAGATAAATCTCGACATCTTTTTCATAATGTCTCTTATAGTTGGCCCACTAGTGTAATTTGCAATATTCGGTTCCTCGCTCCAATTCAGCTGCGGATTATCATTAAACGAATCACGCAGCCACAAATCTTGCGCTAAGACACTCTTCCCGCTGGCGTTAAGGAGAACCTCCCATGTAAGGTAGTCAAGTCCTTCTTCGTAGAGACTTTTCGTAATGATTCCATCTTTCATCCTCCGAAAATCGGCATCCCAATCAATCGCGGCACTTGTTTGAATCACGCTCTTCCGCGGACCTGCATAATCGTGCCCAATCCATGTATTCGTAAATTGAATATCTTTCTCTACTAAAGTTTGCGATGGATCAATAGGATTCAACAGATAGTTTGGACTTGGACTCACACCTCCACGGAACTGTTTAATATCACACCCTTTACCAATCGTGTCAATGAGCTCGTTTTTCCCGTCTCCATATGGGTTATATGCTACAATCCCGATATTCGCTACCGCACCATTGTATGAGCATCCTTTGATTGGCAATAAGTTCCCAATATCAAATGTTCCCGCAAGATCTATCGGACTGGCAGCCTTATCAGTAGCTACAAACGCCAGTTGCTTAGAATTAATCAGATAAACCTCCATCAGCGCCTGTGTTTTATCATTTGGAAACTTGGTGCTGTATATATACCCATACGGCTCGTTATAACTAATCTTTCCGTTAATACTGACTTCTTTCGGGAGTTCAAGCAAAAACTCGTCGCCTTTTTTGGTATTTGCAGGAAGCTTCCAACGCGTTGAAATATAGCTATCATATCCAACCACGTTGTTTGGATTTCCAACTTGGTTTTCTCCACGTTCATAGAAATCAAAAGTCATATGATCAATCGAGACAATGCCATATCTAGCTGGGTCAGCTGTAGGGTCTGGAAGATCAGGTGTCGGAGCAAGCTTACTCAAACTTAGCAGCATTGATCCTTGCACACTATCAAATTCTTTTGTTTGCGCCCATGTACCTTCTGCAGGCGTGTATGCAGGTGTATATTCAATTCGCTGCAACGTACCATTTTGAGATGAAAACTTATCCACATCTGCTATCACGATATTTCTTACTTCAGGGGCGATCTGAGCAGAGTAGGATTTCTTAGGAAAATCAGATTCTAAAATGAGTCTCTGCTCTAAACGATATTGCGGGTCGACATCATTCCAAAGTCGGGTGGCGGTGATATCTGCTTTCAGCGCTTCGACACTACTCGAACCCAAAGAATGATACATTTTTTCACTGCCAGCAGTCACAGTAGTAATTAGCTTGCTGATTGCTACACTTCCTGGAGGCACAGGTTGTGCAGCAGCAAAATTTACCATCCGTTTTTCAGTATGAGTATGACCAAAGCTATTGGTTTGCGGATTGGGACGTTCTAGGAGATATAGCGCAGCATTAGATTTTCCGCTCTGCAGTTCCTGTGTTTTATCAACTACCGGCCAAGGCTTCGGCAGAATATCATCGCCTTTTACCAGACTATTACCTTTAATCTGATCTAGTCGATTGTTAATATCTACTACTGTCCATTCAATTGTGTGTTCTGATATATAGCGACCAAAAATAGTACGATTCTCCTCAAGAATCGGGATTGCTACCGGCCCTTCATGCGGATCATAGTCAGGCAGCTGTGAACCATCCTGAACCTGCGGAGCTGCAATCACACGTTTTGCAATGGTGTCCGGGTTCGCATCTGCACCTAATCTGCTCTGATAGTTTCCTAACTGCACAAATAGATCGATGGCGTATGCAGGTTGTACGTGATTAACGGAAGTGGAGAAAGAGATGCGGGCTTCTTTGTTGGAATCACTTGGCTGCCAAGTAACAGCATACGTACCTAAACCGGAATTTTGCGGAGATTGCAGAGATTTTCCAGTCGGCTTAGTTAATCCCGATCCAGGCAAAGCAGCAATCGTGACGGTAGGCTTCAGCTGACTAAAAGGTTCACCCCTCGATCTCAGCGTCACATCCCAACTGATTCTGCTCAGCTTACGTCCATTCTGCGTAAGATGAGCATTGTATTTAACTTCAAATTCCACAGGCTGTGCAGAGTCAGTCACAGCAGCGTTCACAGATGCCGGCAAAGCCAGAGAACTCATTGCCAACGCCAGCATCAAAACGAATAGTGTTACCCGTACTTTTAGATATCCGAAGGCACGTTTCTTAAATTCCCGCACCATTATTTCACCTTCTCAATCTGGTTGTTTAACCACACAGCTATACTTCTCGTTTTCATGCGGTATCTTCTCTATTTGAGATCTGTTTTCGCCAATGCATAAACAGATCTCTTTTCATGTATTTCTCTTTTTGGGTTTTAACCGCACAAATCCGAAATTCCGAATAAGAATCATCTTTTTGCATAAGGTAACAAGAGTATCGATATTCGATTTTGTTTACGCAATCTGCGGTACAGTTAGCTCGGTAGTCATTGCAAGGATGTGCCAACGGCGCCGTCAGGGTTAACCAGGCGCATTTCAATCTAGTTAAGAGCGTTTCATGATGCTGCGATAAAAAATAGCGACCCAGATGTGAGGATTCGCTATTATCAAATAATGCAAAGTATGAAGATTCTGAGCAAACTGCAGGAATAATCCGCGTCAGCCTGCCCCCCCAGCGAGTCTTATGCAGGGGGCGCGGTGATATAAATGCACTGCCCTTTTATTCAAGGCGGCTTGCGCAATATCGCGATAAATCAGCAGCAAGATTGAAATACTTGGAGTTATATCTTGAAATAACTCCCGGCATTCAGTTGCTGCTTTTTGCTGCCGTAAATCATTAATATATGAAAATACAATTAAATACACCAAAACGTGCACATTGGGCTGCAACAGAAAAATCAGTGAACGCAGCTTTTTATTCTCAGACTCTCTGCCTAATATTTTCCTGATTTGTTTGTTCTTATCTGCATTGCGAGACGGTATGGCACAATCCATCAAACCGTTTTTCAGTTTGAAAGCGGAAAGCTTGACAGGAGCGCCCATGCTGATTCTTCCTTACTTGCACCTATGACTCACATTTTGTTCATAGGCATAGTGCCTATGAACGCGCCACATAGAAACATGCCATGTCTGGAGCTGATGTCGGAAACTATTAACCTGTACACAGTCAGAGTCCAGATTAGGTTTATTCAACGCACATTTTCTTGTAAACGGCAATGCATTCAAAAAATCAACCGCAGACATAACACCGTTTCAATGATAAGTGATAGCGCAATGCCTTGTCCACCCCCGCAACGATAGCTTCGAACTGCCGCAGATTATTCTTCATATCGTGAACGGAAGTAATTGAAATTTGAGTAATATCCAAGATTTATCGAAGTTAAGGTCACAAATACTAGTTCAGAAACGCACATGACATCTGGCATTTTCGCCTCAGCTCGGCAATCAACTTCTATCTTCACGCAGTACTTCAACATTATTTTCGAAATCAGTTATGCCGCTGTCAGAAAGGATTTTCGTTACATCATCGATGGAAATAATGCATTTTCACCACACGAAATAACTACGGAAACAGCCGACACCGCACAAGAAGCAGGAAACTTTTACGCAACTGACGGCAAGAAGCAGAAAACTTCACGCAATTGGCGGCGCAATACCTGCATCGCAGTTTCCTGAGTTTCGCAACCGGTGTAATATCAGCCGTGCCGTATTTCAGGCACTTCGTCTGACCGCTTTCCCGGCTGCTGCAAAACGCAAATTTGAATTTTCCGCACTGCGCAAATTCAGTACGTATTCAATTCCGCATTCATTTAGCAGATCTAGCTATAAGCCAAGCAACTGCTTTTTCACTGCCTCAAATTCCTCTTGCGAGATTACTCCAGCATCAAAAAGTTTCTTCATATCCAAGAGCTTTGCAGTGACATCGCTAAAACTTTGCTGCGGCTGCGGCTCATTCGCCGGATTCGGATTTTCTTCCGCTGACTGCGCGGCCGCTTGACCCGGCATTTGCGGAGCGTTTTCTCCTGCCGCAAAAGCGCTGTTTTGATTAACCGCAAAAGCGCTATTTTCCTGCGGCATTCCGCCCATCATCCCACCGACGGCGTTCATACCTAATCCGAGGAAAGCCATATCAGTTCCCCGCCGTTTTCACCCGCTGCTTGAATCCCGCGGGCAGCAGCTTGCTGGAAGAATGTATTTGCGCGATTACCGGAAAGCGCATCTGCCTTCTTCACGTCTTGCAGCAGTTTCCTGGTTTCTTCATCATATTCGATCGCAAGAATTGCGGTCTTGATAATCTCCAGACCGCGGCTCGTCTTCCATTGATAGGCAGCTTCTACTGCTGCAGAAAGTGAAGCGGCAAAGCCAAGTTGATCGCCTTGAATCCGCGCCATACGGTTCCCCTTGTCGGGGTTGTTTGTGTAATTCGCGAACGCCGCAGAAAGACTGCCCACGACTTCGTTAAAGAGTTGTTCTCCAGCCGGATTATCGAAATCAGCAAAATCAAACACCGGAGCATCTTGAGTCAGGTAAGTCACGGGGACGAAGTTACGGATAAAAAGAATCGGATCGACAATTCGCAGCGTATAGGTACCGCGCGTCACCGCTCCAACCTGCGTCCCGAAAAATGCGTCGTCCCAATAAATCTCAGATTGCGTTCCAAAGCGATTGTTTGGAATTTCCTTTAAATTCACATAGAATAGGAGCTGCTGCACAGCAGGAATTCCGCCGAACTTGAACTTTTCAAACGACTGCTTTATCAGCGCGTCAATCACACTATTTCCGGCAAAGATCGAGCGTGCATTCGGATCATTACTTTCGTAGATATAAGCGCCTGGCTGTGAAATAAGACCAGTAATTCCGCCGTCTTGCATTGTTACGACGGCAGTCCCCTCCGGCACGATAATCTTCGTGCCGTTGGTGATAACATTTTGGTTTCCTTTATAGTTTGCCCCGCGTTTGTTGTTAGTGCCCAGAAGAATCCCGGGAATACCCCGGCTGTAGGCGAAACTTCCGGCAGCGGTCCGAAAAAATCTTTCCACTGATCTGCGAAAGTCCCGCCGATTGATCCTGCGACTGCCTGTATAAAGCCCATTACAACTCCTGTCTCGGGAATTATTTTCCGTGTTTCTTAGAAATCAAATCATTTAAATCCGCCAGCCTGAAAACATTATTGTTTTCTTTCAGTCATATGCTACATCTTTTCTCTTCTTTAAAAGTAAAAAATTGTGAAGTGTTTCACTGTTCGTTAATCGCTGTTTAGCTGCTGTTTACAAACAAAAGCATTCACCTGCGGCACACGAAAATCAGCATAATAAAAACACAGCAGCCGCGCATTAACATTGGGGATGAGCATTGGCAGCACAGCGAAACTCTAACTTCAGCGCAAATGAGCTGTCCCCCGAAAGAAAGAACTGAGTTAGTCAATTCAACTTTCGGGGGACAATTACCGGAGTCTATCCAAATCTGAATATTCGCTGCAGGTTCAGCAAAAACTCGTCACTTTCGCAACTTTTTCCGGGTAGCTGCGGAGAATACTGTTCCGGCAGCTACCGCACCGAAAGCTAAGAATCCAAGACCAAGAACATCGGATGAACCAGTCTTTGCCAGCTGCTTACTGCCTGATTTCGACGCAGCACCCGACTTGTTGCTATCCGGCTTCGGCATAGCGCCCGAATTACCGGTATTCGGCTTCGCCGCAGCACCTGCAGCCGTGCAATCTACCTTTACCGTAAGACCATTCGCCGCAGATACAACTGTGCCGAAATCGGTAGCAACTGTTACCGGAAGATTAACTACACCAGTCTGCCCGGTACAAACACCGTCGAGCTTGAAATCTGCAACGGCTTGGCCTGCACCGTCGGTGGTGATGATAGATTTTTCAGCCGAAGCATCCGGTTCAAGAAGCGAATTCTGCACTGGGAAACTTCGCTTTACATCTCCGACAGTTACATGCACATTCTTCGTAATTCCAGGGCCTTCTGAGAACGATAAACCGCGCATTGGAATCGATAATGTATCTCCCGCATGCAGCGGATTTTCCGGCAGAGACAAACCGACTCCGCGCTTAAGATTCGCTGCAGCGAGCTTTGGTCCAGTCACTTTCTGCAGGTACGCGTTGAAAGCATCCCGGTCGAGCACCCCGAAAGTTGTGACTTTCAGTCCCGGATCAAAATAGCCGTCGCCGCCCTGGAGCACAAACGTCATTGAACCAACATTGTAGGTTTTGTTCATATCCATTGGCTTACCGTTGAGCATAATCGACGTGATTCGCTTGCCAGCCGGCTGAGCTGCGTCGTAAGTATAGGTGAGGTTCGACGAAGTTCCCATCCGGAGCATTGGACGTGAATTCTGCGAATTCAAACCAGTCTTCCACTGATTTTCAAGCGCTTGTTTGAATTGCGCACCAGTCACTGGCGCATAACCCATTTCATTCGAGAACGGCAGAGCCTGGAAAGTTTGCGCATAGGTGATTGTTCCGTTTTCCGGAATCAAATCCGTGCGCAGACCGCCAGCGTTGATCACACCGATGTCAACTGGATTTGTTCCGTCAATCTTTACTTGATCCAAAATCGAATCAGCAACCAAATTCCCGAGTGTAGATTCAATACCGCGGTTCGATCCGGCTTTCGGATCCTTATTTTCCGGTGCAAGATACACGCCGCGGCGCCATTCTGCTTTCACATTGGTAACGATTGGCTTCTTACCGGCTTCTTTCGACTTTTCCGCAGCTTGCTGCACCGAAACTGCAGCATCAGATTTAGTCAAGCAGTCTGGCCGGTCTTGCTTCACTTTCGCCACCACATCTTTTGCCGGAATCAGAATTGAATCGGCAGAAAGAATCTTCTTCTGCTTAGTATCGTAAGAAATTTGCACCAGACCTAAATTATCGGTATAGGAACCAGACGCAATACCAGCCAAAAGCGGATTATTTTGGTTATTCAGCTTCACTTTGGAATTTACAGCGTCAAATTCATATGGGACGTGAGTATCGCCGCCCATCAGCACATCTACTTCCGCAGGCATCTTTGCGAAATTGTTCTTCACATCGTCGTCAAGCATTGCAACCACAATGTCAGCTTTCTTTTCTGCTTTCAGTGCCTTTGCCTGCTTCGTGATTTCAGCAATCGGATCCGTAAACTTTAATCCCTTAGTAGCTTCCGGACTTAACTTATACGGCACATCTTGTGCAATTGCCCCGATGAATGCAACTTTCACTCCATTGAGATCTTCGATAATCATGTCTTTCAGGTATGGAGTATCTTTGCCGTTTTCCTGGTAATTTCCCATCCCTTTTACGTTCGCGCCGAGATAAGGGAACTTCACTTTTACAAAATCTGCAGGCTGCGAACCGTCAATCCGCGCCTTGAATACTTCCTGCCCCAAATCCAGTTCGTGATTTCCAATGGTTGAGGCGTCAACCGGTAAATAATTTAACGCAGCAATCGTCGGATTGTCTTTCTGCGCTCCGGACGTGAAAGGTGAAGCACCGATATTGTCGCCAAGGAGGGTAAAAGTAGCATTCGGATTATCGGCGCGTGCGTCTGCCAGGTAGCATCCGACTGCGGGAATACCAGCTTCCTTTACCGCACCTTTATTTTCCACTAATTCAATATGCCCGTGAATATCAGTCAGTTTATATAAATCGATTTTCACCACTCCCGGCTGCGGCGGCGAGTCCGGAGTTTCCGGAGCAGCTTGCGATACTGCCGGGACAAGCACCAGCGACAGCGCGAAAATGCCGCCCGCTAACGGGCGCATAAATTTATTTTTCATATTTTCTCCATCGAAATTAAAGAGAGCCGACACACATAAACTATCAACGGCGCTGCCGAGAAACAAGTTTTTTCCTGAAATTTCAATCGGCATTAACTTATTTTTTACGAACTTAAATTGGAATTCATCCAAGTTGGAAAAATCTCTGCAGCACAGTAAGCCGCGGAGATTTTTCTCCCTGAACTCGGTAAAACATCGGTATCACAGCATTGCGGCATTGCGGAAATCAATGTTCTTGGCGCAATCACAGCATCACGGAAATCAATGCAATCTCCGCAGTTATTTTGACAACTCTAGATTAAGCCCGCAATCGTTGGGAGCCACAGTGAAATCGCCGGAACAAACACCACAACGAAAAGCATGAGAATGATTCCGACTAAGAATTGCCAGAGCTTGCCTACGACCGGTTCAATTCGTAATCCTGCTACTTTTGCCCCGACGAAAAGTACATTCCCGACAGGCGGCGTGATTACCCCAACGGAAAGATTCATAACAATCATCGCGCCAAAATGCACTGGATGCACACCGAGTTCCGTAACGATTGGAAGAAAAATCGGAACAAAAATCAAAATCGCCGGAGTCGGATCCATGAACGTTCCGACAATGAGCATAATCAGCATAATGATAATTAAAATTCCCGTTTTTGAATCTGTAATTCCGAGCAGTCCGCTTGCAATCAAATCAGGAATCCGCGCGAAAGCCATCACCCAGGAAAGTCCGGATGATACTGCGACAAGGAACATCACTACCGCCGTCGTTTTTGTAGCAGTTAAGAGAATTCCCGGCAAATCTGACAGTTTCAACGTCCGGTATGCGAAGCTGAGCACCAGACAATACACCACGGCAATCGCAGAAGATTCAGTTGCAGTGAAGAAACCGCCCAAAATCCCGCCGATTACGATGATAATCATTAGCAGCGACGGAACAGCACGCCATAATGTCCGCAACACGACTTTTACCGGAGGCCGTTCACTTGCCTGGAGCACATTTTTCTTTTCATAGCGGTAATAGAGATAGATGGCGACAGCGAGACAGGCGCATACCCAAAGTAAGCCCGGACCGACTCCTGCCATGAACAATGCCGAAATAGATGTGGAAGAAACCAGTGAGTAGACGATAAAAGTGTTCGACGGCGGAATCAACATCCCAGAAGGAGCGGAAGCGACGTTTACTGCTGCCGTGTACGGGCGCGAATATCCGTCTTTTACCATTCGCGGATTCATAATCGTCCCGATTGCCGATGCAGCTGCGACGGCGGCGCCCGATACGGCTCCGAACATCGCATTTGCAACGATATTCGTCTGCGCCATCGAAGCCGGAGTTCGGCCGACTAAAACTTTTGCCGCATCAATCAACCGGCTTGCAATTCCGCCTTGGTTCATTAGCACACCGGCAAGAATAAAGAATGGAATTGCAAGCAGCGTAAAAGAATTCACACCAGTGAACATGCGCTGCGCAATTGACATTGCAGCAACATCCGGCGCCATCACTGCCATTGCAGCAAATACCGTCGGCAAACCGATTGCAATCGCAATCGGAACTGATGAGGCGATCAGCAAAATTATTCCAATTAAAAGAATTAAACCTGCGGCAGTGGTTGGAGTCATTGTCCTAATCCTTTCTGCTGATGCTGATGCTGAGCTGCTTCCGCTTCCGGTACGGGATAATTTGCTTCTTTTCCGGTACCAATCTCAATCAAGTGATAGATTGCGTATAGCGCAATTGCTGTTCCAGAAATCGGAATCACCAGATAAACCAAACCAATTGTAAGCGGCAGCGCCGTCAGGTTTTGCGACCAGGCATTAATTGCCGCATTTACACCGCCCCAAATAAAGACGACGGCTGCCAAAAGCAACGCAGCAAGGTGCGTCCAGAGGGCGAAAATACGTTCGTGACGTGCAGGGAATTTATGGGCAAGGAATTCAACAGCCATATGCCCGCGTTCGCCGTAAACATACGCAAGACCGAGGAAAGAGAGCCAGACGAATAAAATTTTTGCCAGTTCTTCCGACCAGGTTACAGGCGAGTTCAATATGAGACGGGAAAAACCTGCCACGTCGTAGTGAGAACTAACAGTGAAAACAGGATAATGCAAAGAACGCCCAGAAAACGATCTGTTGCGGCAAAAATTTTCTTCATTACTTCATCCTTTCCGTTGTGTCAGCACGCCGAATTTTCTCGTAGAGACTGCGCTGATAATCCGTTTGCAGGAATTCGTCAACAATCGGAGCTAATGCTGCAAAAAATGCCGCTGAATCGACTTCGTTAAACTTTGCACCGTTTTTCTCAGCAATTTTCTTTGATTCGGCAGTGTAGTCAATCCACAGTTTCGTGTGATAGTCCATCGAGCCGTACCATGCGGCATAGAAAAGCTCGCGGTCGGCTGCCGGCATCGCTTTCAGCAGGTCGTGACGCATAATCATGTAATCTAAACCAACCAGATGATTTGTGAATGAATAGTAAGGGGCAACTTCCATGTGCCGAGCGGTATTAAAAGAAACTTCATTGTTCTCCGCCCCGTCAAGCACACCTGCCTGCAATGCCGAATAGACTTCGCCGTAGGACAGCGGAGTTGCCGCTCCGCCCATTAGCTCAATCATCCGAATATGCATATCTGATTCCTGCACACGAATCTTTTTCCCTTTTAAATCCGCTGGAGTTTTCACCGGACCGTAGGTTGTGTAAATGTGGCGTGCTCCTTGCGTGTATCCGCCAAGCACAGTAATATTTTCGTTTTCTTCAATCGAAGCAAAAAGATCTCCCACAATTTTTGGATCTTTGAGCACTTTAATTTGCTGCTCCAGCGACGTAAATGTTGTTGGCATATTTAAGACGCGAAAATCCTGATTCACATTTTCGAGCTGCGTGCCGGAAACAATCGCCATTTCAATGGCGCCCGATTTCACCATCTGGAGTACTTCTTGCTGCGATCCAAGCTGCTCATTCGGGAATACTTCAACCTTGTAGCGGCCATTAGTTTTTGCACTTATTTCTGCACCGAATTTTGCCAAGGCTTTGAATGACGGGTGTTTTTCAGTTTGGTTCAATGCAATCTTAAAATATGTAACGCTGCCCTCATCCCCAACACTATCTAACTTGATTCCGCCGAATCCGGCACAGCCAGACAAGGCGAGTGTTAGACCAGCAGCGAGTACGGCGATAATCCGCCAATGTTTTTTCATTGGTGCTCCTTATAGCAACCGTCTTAGTTGCAGTCATGTCTTGCAATTTTCTGCTCTTATATCACCGTCTTCATTGCCGCAATACAAGAAACTTCGCAAGTGTTATCGTATCAGTCATTGTCACTAATTAAACCGGATTTGCGGACTTATTTTATAAATATGAATCGGTATTAATTCACCGCCGGATACAGCTGCTAAATTATTGCGAAGTTTGCAAACAGCTTCTGCAAAGACGGCAAACAGCTCTCCTTGCAAGTTCCAATGATGAATAGATGAATAACTTACAATCGCCGGCAGATTCAACTGATGCTGAGATAGGCGGCTTAGCAGATGGGCAGCGGATAAAACGTGTTATTTTTTTGGGGGGGTTGCTGTGTTGCTGCGCGGAAGCTACTCCGGACAATTACAGTTTCCCATTGCTGAGGTTTGGATCTTGTTCTGCCTTTCCAGTACTGCTTTTAAGTATAACTTTTACTATATCTTTTAAATACAGCTGATTGATTTTTTCGTCTTTCGGCGTAGTTTTTCAGTATTTATGCTGGTGAGAGCAGCAAAATTTTTCAAAACCTGCGGTGAGCAAAGTGCACAGACTGAAAGATTATCGGAATGTCCGCCAAGCTGCAAGCCGAAGTATTCAGCCCAATTGGAAAGAAACAGGTGAAACAAAAGTCTCCTGCACAGAAAACACTGTGCAGGAGACTTCAAAAACTAAAGCGAAAAACTAATCAGACCCACTATTTATCGTGTTTCACGATGATTAGTTGATTCGTTACAACGCGGGCAGAACTTCTTTAGTTCAAGACGATCTGGGTTGTTTCGACGGTTCTTCTTAGTAATATAGTTGCGCTCCTTGCAAACCTCGCATGCGAGGGTGATCTTGGGGCGAACGTCTGTTGACTTGCTAGCCACTGTTTTAGTCCTCACGTTCGGTTTGTGCGGGAAGCGGTATTGCTCCTCGTCGTAGCGGAGGCGGGGTTTGAACCCGCGACCTCACGATTATGAGTCGTGCGCTCTGACCAACTGAGCTACCCCGCCGCATCATTCTCTAATTATAAACATAGCCAGAAAATGAATAGAGCCCCGAAAGGGAATCGAACCCTTGACCTTCTCCTTACCATGGAGACGCTCTGCCGACTGAGCTATCGGGGCAGCGTTGAAAACCTTACCAAACATTGCCGATAAAATTCCAACTGATTCGCAAACATCAGCGGTGAAACTAATCACCACTCCTTGCGATTTGTGGCGGGTGAGGGATTCGAACCCCGAACCCGAAGGAGATGATTTACAGTCACCTGCATTTGGCCGCTCTGCAAACCCGCCAGTTCGTAAATGAACTCCAAACGATTTTCATTCACTCACGAGCATCCAGATTAGCACTTTCACCCCGGCTGTTGTCAAACTAAATACAACTATATGACACTATACACATCCGCACATTTGAGAGCAGTACGCACACTCGGAAAATATAATCGATTCAATTAAAGCTGCAAATTGAACTGAAAACAGCCAGACACACTAATCGTTCCGAAGCAGCCGCCGCAAAAAACAGTGCCGAAGCAGCTATATCTCCGGCACTGCGCAATTTTCATTCGCTGCAGGTGAATGCGCAAATACTAACCGCAAATCACCGCAAGCATCAATAAAGCTTTCCGTCGTGCGGTTCTCCGCGCGAAATTGCCGTCATCGTTTCCCGCTCCACAACCTTGATTTTCTCACGGCCCTGCGCTGCACCAAGCGAGCGTTCGTAGGATTCAAGCAATTCCCAACCATGCCAAGTGGTGTACCGCACTGCTCGTGATTCAAGCAGCTGGCGCATTGCCTCCCAGCCAATTTGTTCAGTGCCTGCATGCAGCAGATTTGCTTTATAGTCAGCTACCAGATTCGAAATCGTTTCCTGAGCATCAGATTTGGTTGATCCAATCAACCCGACCGGACCGCGCTTAATCCATCCTGTTGCATATAAACCATTCACAACTTCACCATCGCGCTGCGCAATCACACGTCCGCCAATATTCGGCACTACCCCTTTTCGTTCATCGAACGGTGCGCCCGGAATCGGTGAAGAGAAATATCCGATTGCACGATACACTGCCTGCACCGGATAATCACGATACTCGCCAGTGCCTTTTACTGTGCCGTCGCCCTGCAATGCGGTGCGTTCCATCCGAATCGCTTCCACATGCTCAGACCCGAGAATTTCCACGGGCTGCTGGAGCAAATGCAGATGAATTCTCCGTGAAGCAGTCTTCGGCTCCTCCTGGTCGAGAAGATAGTCAGTCATAATGTTCACTACTTGCCGAGTCATCTTCGAGTTTTCGACGGCACTCTCCGACGCTTCATCGTAGTCATAATCTTCTTCGTAAACGATAATATCCACATCCGGAACTTCGCCAAGCTCCCGCAATTCCATCGGCGTAAACTTAACTTGCGCCGGACCGCGCCGCCCGAATACATGCACATCCGTAACTGGAGATTTCCGCAATCCCTGTTCCACATTCTCCGGAATCTCTGTCACCATCAGGTCTTCCGGATGCTTTGCGAGAATTCGTGCCACATCAAGTGCAACATTCCCCACCCCAAGCACTGCAATCTCTTTCGCCTCCAGCGGCCAAGTCCGCGGCACATCCGGATGGCCGTCGTACCAGTAGACAAAATCGGCAGCGCCGTAAACTTCCGGCAAATCCGCACCCTTGATATTAAAAGGGCGGTCACGGTCTGCGCCAGTGGCAATAATGACTGCATCATAGTGCTCATGCAATTGGGCGAAGCTGACATCTTTCCCGACTTCCACATTCCCAACAAGGCGGATATCGCCGCGCTGCAAGATATTGTACAGAGCCTTAATAATCTGCTTAATTCTTGGATGGTCCGGAGCTACGCCGTAACGCACCAGACCATAAGGAGCCGGAAGCTTTTCATAGAGATCAATCTGCACATCAATATCAGATTTCGCAAGAATATCCGACGCATAAATTCCAGCCGGACCTGCACCAATAACAGCAACTTGCAACGGGCGATTTGTCAACTTTTTACCTTCTTTTTCGTCTTTACGCACCAATAGGCTTTTCTAATTCTCCCTATCTTACAAAAGGCACCGCACATAGGGATAGATAAAGCCGACGGCAGGTGATGAATTCGTCAAAAATCACTACCTGCCGCCGGCCGCAGAACTCAAACAGTTACAATCATGGAAACATCACAAATCCTGCGAGTATCTCAGTTTCCACCGCGTATTTACTCCTCACCCGGACCAAATTCACTGGTTTTTGCGTCAAGGCGGATTACGCCGTAAGTCCATCCATGCCGCCGGTATGCCGCACACGGCTGATTCGTTTCTGCATCAATGAAGAGATAGAACGGATGCCCGACAAGTTCCATTTCATAAAGCGCCTGATCAACAGGCATTGGCTTAGCTTCATAAAGCTTTTGCCGGACAATAACTGGAGAATCGCCAAGCTGAGTTTCTACTGTTTCTCCCGGCTTTGTCGGAACCTGCAGTGCTTCTTCCGCTGCCGCTTCCGATTCCTGATGCTGCACAGCCGAAAGCGATTCGAAAAGTGCATCGAAATCCAGTTCCCCGCCGCCGTTATCTACTTTTCCGCCTTTGCGATGATGATCCTTGCGGCGTTCATTTGCACGCCGCAGCTGTTCAATCAGCTTTTCCGAAGCCAAATCCAACGCGCTAATCCGATCAGCAGATTTTGCTTCCGCACGGACAACCGGCCCTTTATCGCGTAGGGTGATTTCAATCTTTTCCGAGAACTCAGCCTGCGCCGGATTCGGTTCGTGCGTAACCTCAACATCTACACGCTGTACTCGCGGAGCAAAAGCGCAATCTTTGCCAGCTTTTCCTCAACATGTTCGCGGAAACTCTCTGAAATCTCGGCATTCCGCCCTTTTACTACAAATTCCACGATGGCCTCCAAAATTTCGCTATGGATATTCAGTAATCACAAGCAACTCACCGCACCGGCCGCGATGCCGGCTTCCTTTCCTGTTGTTTTATTTATTCCGGCGATTCATCTAACCAGATTCAGATTACGCCTTAAACAACTGGTGAATTTCTTGTAATTAATATTTTAACACCAAAGTCTTTCCTGTGAGCCATGGCACGATTTTTTCCGCTCTTGGCGCACTTATTTTCACGACGGCGTATTATGTGCTGCAGATTATAATCTCCGGTTCAATATGCCGCTAAACGGCGTCAGCACACATGCACCTCAGTATTCGCAAAACAGAAAGCGCCAATCACTTCACCCCCAGCTGCTGCCGCAGCCCGCGCACTGCCAAGCAGGGTCGCTCCCGTCGTTAATACATCATCAACTAAAATTATTTGTTTTCCGTGCAAGTCAACAACCGATTTAACTCCTTGCGTTTTCCGATAGCGCGCCGCAAAATCAGCTGTTTTCCGAGGCAGAAATGGAATCTGTGCCCGCAGTTTCTCCAGCACGAGTTTGATCTGGAATTTTTTCCGAAGTGCTTCAACCGGTTCCGCAGCAAAAATTTTGCAAGCCCGCAACTCAGCTTCCATGCAATCAGCTGATTATCGAAACGTCTGCGGAACCCAGAAGGCGCATTTACGATTAACAGTTCGCTCCCAGCCGGATTGAGCTTCGGAAACAGCAATTTCAAATCCGCCTGCGCAGCGCACAATATTTGCTGCAGCTCTGCAATTTGCGTACACCAAATCGCGAGCGCCTGCTGTTCAAAGTCGGCAATATTACTGTGTTTCCACTTCACCACAATTTCTTTTACTGAACCGCGATACCGATTCGGTGAATAGACCGGAAAAATTGCAGTCAATATTTCTCCATTGCGCACTTTCCCCAGCTGCGGATGTAAATCTTGCGGCAAAGAAACGTCCGCAGCCGGTTCAGCCGGAGTTGTGAGATAAATTGCTCCTCCATCGACACGCTGCCAATCAGCACGAATTTCACTTTTACATCTGCCGCATAAATCCGCATCCGGTATCCCGCAAAGCAGGCAAGAGCGGGGAAAGATTAAATTAAGCACATCATCGATTAATTTTTGCAAACATTTCATCCCGCCAGATTAATGCTGCCGGGAATGAAACCGCATTTCATTTACATTGCTGTGAATTCGAAAGTCATTTCCCGCAAATTGTGGACAACCGCAATAACGAAATCATCCTGCCATTGCCATCATCCTGCCATTGCCGGCGAACTTACCCCCTCAGCAAACTTTCGCCATGCACCCGAAGCATACTCATAGAGCACCCCCATTTTATCTGCAAGCAAAACAGAGTTCTCCCCGCGGGCACCGGTAATTTCGACGGCGCCGTCCATGACATTCAAACTCTCATCCGGACCGCCGATCTGCACCTCCACTAAAGACTCACTCGAATTTAACGCATATCTGCCAAGCACCATCAGCTCAGCATCGCCGGTCCATACCAAATCATTCACATCCGCCAGGCGTTGGGCAAACGGCATAAACTCGCCCAGCTGCTGCGGCTGCCCACTCGAACTGCGTACAAGAGCTGCTGCGCAAATAACGGTCTTTCCGTCGCGATTATAAACAATTACCGCGCGGGAACCTTCGCGTGAGATTTTTACAAAATCAATATTTGCACCGGAAAGTTCGGGCACATGCACCTTTTCAACCCGGCCGCTGCCGCTATCAATTACAGCTAATTCACCCGCTGAAGTTCTTTCCCCGCTCCAAATCCAACCAGCAGAATCGATACTTGGCGGGATCAAATTATTCCCGCGAAGCACATCATGTAAAGAACCGTCTCCAAAATTAAGCTGGTAAAGCACTTTGGAATCGTTTCCGAGTGCAGCGCCATAATGCAAATCTTCGCCATAGCTGAGCGCAAGATCCGCAAGCCCAAGTCCCTTAGTGAAAGTTCCGGAAATCAGTTCTGTGAATTCTTGAGTTTTCCGAGAAACCCGCACAACCGCGTCATTTCGTAACGCAATAACCGGCGATTCCTGAAGCGGATAGGTGGTGAATTCTTGACTCGTCTCACCAGATATTTGCACACCGGAAGCTGTTAAAACTGCGTCTTGCGCGACATTCGCCGCACTGAAGCTAAGCCGATACTGTGCTTGCAAAGTTGCTATTGTTTCTTGCGGAAGCGCCGTCGCACCTGAAGAAAAATCAACTACCGCTACGGAATCGGTTGCCCGCACCTGCGTCCCGGCAACCACAACGTCCGGCGGAAGCACAGTCCGTACAGCTGCCGCGAGCCATTTTGCCGGTCCTTTTGCAAGACCGCGGGCAATTGATCCCGCAAGCCCCTGGCGCGGATACCACCGCACATCTGCAATCATGCTTCTTCCGCTCGAACTGGGGAAATACAATGGAGCTTCAACATAAAGCGAATCAAACAGTGAACGAGACATAATCAAACCATCGTCAAGCACAGCAATCCGCCATTCTCCATCAGGGTTCCGGATTAAGGAAAACTCAGCAGCAATTTGCGATTCCTGGCTTGCAGAAGTATAGAGACCATCTGCATCGATAGTTCCGAGCGCCGGAACCGAAACCCGAAAAGCACCGGACGGAGTTTGGGAAGAAGAAAATGTTTGACTATCAGGATATATCCGCACTGTTGTCAAAGGATTCCAATTAGCCGACATTTCTTGAGTTAAGAATTGCCGGGCAGCTTTAAAATCGTCAGATATCCCAACAGAGGATGCCCGCAAAAATCCGGCGATCACCTGCTCCGCAGTTGCGCCTTTCAGCGGTCCTTTCGGATCGAGAACCACTTTTCCTTCACTTTGCACAGCCCGTTCAGCGATTTGTACATCACCGCTGGTTGGAAGCCCCGAGCAGCTGGTGAGAATCAGCCCGAGCATAATTGCCAGCACCGCAAAACACACCCGCTGCGGATAATTGCGAATATTTTTACTCAACTTCATCCGCACCCTCATCCAGATTATCTGCTGCATTTTTTCCTGCGGGAGAGCAGCCGCATCCGAGTCAGTTCCGGCTGACTCCGCTGCTAACTCAGCTTTGATTTGTTCATTACCGAAATTTTTGGCGCTTTTATACTGAGTTTCCGCTTTCGCAGTTTCCTTTTTATCGTCCGCGGATTGCTCTGTTTGCGCGTCACGCAGGAAATTTTCTGCTTCGCATTGCGCTCATCTGAAAGCTGCAGCGCAGCCGCCGCAGCTGATTCCGGAATCCTGGAATCGCCGATATCAGGCACATCGCTAATCTCAGGTAAATCGCTAATCTCAGATCCGGTAACCGGAATCGGTTTTACCAGCTGAATCGGCTTAATATACGTGGCCGCGGGCGTTTTCGGGACCGTCAGCAAAAATACTGCACCCACCCCAAGCTCTCCTGCTGCTTCTAAACTCCCGCCATGAATTAATGCGTCTTCGCGGGCAATTGTCAAACCTAAACCGGTACCGCCCGTCTTTCGCACGCGGGAAGAATCAGCACGCCAGAAACGATCAAATACATGCGCAGCCTGTTCATCGCTCAAGCCAATGCCAGCATCACGCACCTCTATTCCTACCGCTGTCTCATTTCCAACTACATTTACATGCACCGGATTTCCGTCGGAATGTTCAAGCGCGTTAACCACAAGATTCCGCACGATGCGTTCAATTCGCCGCGGGTCAGCTTCCGCAATCGTATTCCCGGAAGCGGCTGTCCGTACAATCACACCGTTATCGACGGCCAGCGGATCTAATATCGCGACAATATTCCGGACGATTTCCGCAAGATCAGTTTCCTCAGTCGCCAACGCCATTGCACCGGCATCATAACGTGATATTTCAAGTAAATCTGTCAGCATTGTTTCCAAGTTAATTACCTGATCATGCTGTAATTCCGCTGAGCGTTTCAAAATTGGCGGTAATTCATCGCGTTTATCGTAAATCAGCTGTCCCGCCATTCGCATCGTTGTCACCGGAGAACGCAGTTCATGCGATACCGCAGATACGAAATTAGTTTGCAATGCTGACATCCGCTCAAGCTTTGCGAACTGGTCTTCAAGCGATGCTGCCATCAAGTTAAAGGATTTTGCGAGCTGCGCCAGTTCGTCGCTGCCGCTGACTTCCATTCGTGCGGTGAATTCTCCTTCGGCTAGCTGCCGCGCATTCTGGGAAGCCTCACGGACCGGGCGCAGTACAAGCCGCAAAATTGCATAAGTAAGCAGCGCAATAAGCATTCCAAATACTACAACAGCGACGGCTAACACCCGCTGAGTAGTTTGCAATAATTTCTGCTGTGTTTCCAGCGAAAAGATTGCATAAAACTCATATTGACCTGAGTTCGGAATGTAAATTGATGTCCCCATCAGCACACCGGGAACGTTTCCGATGTCCGGCTGCATGATTTTTACCGACTGCCAGGCAATATCTTTCGATTCCACGACGGCGCGCTTCAGCTCATCAGAAATCAGCGGATGAATTTTTGCTGCCGGAGCAGTTGCCGGTTCAACAATTTGATTCGTGTTTGCAGGCTGCCCTGGAGAACGCACCAGCAATGCCCCGAGCATTCCCCTGTTCCGATCGTACATTTTTGAAACAAGATTGTTCGCAACCTGCTGAGTCTGCCCGGATGCGGATACAGCTGCCGCCAAAAAGTTCGACTGCGCAGTATTTGCGTCTGCACTGAACTCTTGGATATAAGAAGTTGTCGCCTGGTGAAAAATAGAAGCACTGAGCTGCTTCGTAATTAAGATTCCAGCGAGAGCGGTAATGAGCAGTCCGCCGACAAGAATTATTGAAGCAACACGAATCCGCAGCGAAGAAGCCCAATATTCGGTAACTGCGTCAACCCACGAAGCGATTTTCTCGAATGGACTTAAAATCTCGGCTGCCGGATCAGGATCTGCAGCAACTCCGGAAAAAGGCTCACTGTACTCACTGCGCTCGCTAATATCATCGCTTTCAGCTCCCGCCGTCGGGATTGTTTCGCGGGGCGATGAGTGCACATCAGCGGCTGTGAAGCTGCTGCCGTAATCAGCTTTCCGGCTATTAAGCTCTTGTAGTCTCGGAGTCGCCGTCAATACATTTTCACCTTTTCTGATTCACGCGAACCGTTTACAAACGAATGATGCAATTTCATGAAACAGGTGCGCCGTACACCGGTTCTTACTCTCGGCCGGATCCTGCACGGTACCCAACACCGCGCACGGTCAATACCACTTCCGGATTATCCGGATCCCGCTCGACTTTCGCGCGCAGCCGCTGAATATGCACATTCACCAGACGTGTATCTGCACTATGCTTGTATCCCCACACAATTTCAAGGAGTTCTTCACGGGAAAATACTTGGAACGGTTTCCGCGCCAGCACTGTCAGCAGCTCAAACTCAAGCGGCGTTAAATGCAGCACCGTATCATTGCGGCGCACTTCATGTGCTGTGAGGTCAATCTGCAAATCTGCAATTTTCAGCGTCTCAGATTCCGGTTCGCGGCGGCGGAAACGAGTTTTGATTCGCGCAAGTAAGACAGAATTATCGAAAGGTTTCGTAACGTAATCATCCGCACCGGCTTCGAGCCCCTTTATTACATCCGTCGAATCTGTTTTTGCGCTCATCATGATAATCGGGACGTCGGATTCTTCACGCAGTCCGCGGCAAACAGAAACTCCGTCCAATCCGGGAAGCATTACGTCAAGCAATACTAAATCTGGATGTTCCGCACGGAAAATCGGGAGCACTTTCGCACCATTTGCACACACTGTAGCCGTGTATCCTTCCGATTCGAGCAGAATTGCCACCATCTCGGAAATACCTGGATCATCGTCCACCACAAGGATACGCTGGTTCATTTTCTCTGAATTCTCCCTACTTTACTTTTGCTGCGATTTTCAAATATTCGATTTTGCATCTGTTTTGCATTTGCACTCTTTTCCCGTTCAGCTGCGCGCACTGCCTGTATTCTTCTGATTGAACTTTTCGGGTCCGCAGCAGCAGCTTACCGCAATACACACTTACGATAGACCGCTGCACTGTACAAACACACCGTTGCAAGCACAAACGCCCCGGAAAATCACGGCATTGCGCAACCTGCATGAATCTATCTTACATATCTTTCGATATCTGCTGCTGATACTGCGGTCTGCCGTGTATCGGAATTCCGGATAAACGGTAAGATTCACAGCCGATTTCTCCGTTTATGCTGTACATATCCGCGGATTATATTCTCGCCGCCCGGATAGTGCAGATTTAATTTTCAAATTCATATAAACCTGAAATTACCTCGCTACCAGCTGAAACCAACACATTTACATATTGATTTCAGCTAGACTTTCCCTAGATTCCCGCAATTTTACTGCGAATCAACGAATATTCAGCCACCAGGAGCGCAGATGAACATTCCGCCTATAAATTACGACGGTAAAGATAGCGATAAGAAACCTGATAATCAGGACGGCCAGTCACAATCCAATGCTGTCGGAAATATTAATCAACAGGATAGTTTTGGATATGAAAAACCGGATGCAAGCAATTCAGATCAGCAGGATCTGGTGCAGCCGCCGCAATACAATGATTACAGCCAGTACGGACAATACGGGCAGTATGGTCAGTACGGAAAAGCTGATTCAAATGCGCAGGCTTTTACTTCCGGCTACCGCACAGTAATTCCAATGCGTCCGCTCGGAGTCGGCGATACGCTTGATTCGGTAATCCGCCTAATCAAGTTCAATCCAAAAGCTTTTATCATTTTCCCGCTCATTATTTCGGTAACTTTCAGCATCTTCTCGCTGCTGATTGAATCCGCAGTTGGTGAAACTTCGCTTTCGCCGATGTCTTCACTTTTCGACTTTAATCTGGAAAGTACTGATTCTCTCGACAGTTCCTACCCGGAACTTTTTAGTCTTGGTGCCCTTGGTGTAACTTTCTTTATTTCGATGGTATTTTCAATTGTCCAATATGCAATCTTAAACGTTGCCGGCACCCGTGTGACTATTGCTTCCGTACGCGGATATCATCTCTCGCTGCGCGATACATGGCAGCTTATCCGCCCGCGCTTTTGGAAGCTTTTCTTCCGCATCATCGGTCTGGTTATCCTAAACACTATTATTTTTTCGCTATTCATACTCATTCCGATAGCGGTAATTTTCGTGGGCACTTCTGCGCTGAGCGGCATATCTGACAGCAGCTTAATTCTCATCATAATTCTGGGCGTGTTTTTATTTATCACTGCCATCATCGCTGTTTACACCCGGCTGATGATTTCGTTCTCAGCTCTCGTTGCAGAGGACTGCGGACCGATTACCGCAATTAAGCGCTCGTGGAGTCTCACTCGCGGATCTTTTTGGCATATCTTCGCGCTAATCGCATTTTCTTTTGTCTTCGTGTCAGTAATCTTCTTTACGATTTCATTCTTCCTCGGATTCGCAGCATTATTTATCGCCGGCATATCCGAAGGTGCGGCGGCAGTCGGAATTATAATTTCCGCACTCACGGTATTGTTTATGGAAGTTTTCATTTACCCATTCTTCACAGCTCTCACGAATACGATATACGTGAATATGCGTTTTAAGAGAGAATTTCCATCAGCAGCTGCTCTATGAAGCAAGCGAACAATACGGCACCAGCACCGGCAGTGCCTTTCAGACACACAATGGTTCCTCACAGCTGTGAGTAACCAACTACTGCACTCTCATCACCAGGCACGATGATGAATGTACCGGTTATTTTCAATCCAAGACACAGCTTCCCCAAAGGAGCTGCAGTTATTGCTGCGAAAAATCCATTCCGAATTATTGGCATGATAATCAGCGGCGCCTTTTTGAAATCGACGGCACCGCTGATTCTCCAATCCGATTACACTCCGGCTGCTCCTGATGCGGAACAGGCACGCAAACTCGCAGTTGAAGAACTTTCACGAGTGAAATATCAAACGAACGATTCTCTCTGGGACCGATTATTGGAGTGGTTTTCATCGCTGCTGGATCGGCTGTTTTCGGGGCAGACAGGGTCGCTTTCAATTTCGGAAATTCTCACACTGGTACTAATTGGAATTGTAATTATCGCGTTGATTATTTTCGCATTTCGAATTGGGGTTCGTCTCCGAAATAAGAAGACTGAAAACCGAAAAGAAACCCAAAATCAAAGTTTATTCCTGAATGACTCGCGCTCTGCTGCGGAACTCTTTGCTGCAGCCGATTCAGCAGAGCAAGCCGAAGACTTCAGCACTGCCGCAATTGAGCGTTTCCGCGGTGTAATCAGAAATCTTGATGAACGCAAGCTAATCTTGCTTCATCCGGGGATGACTGCGTTCGAAGCAACAAGACAGGCAGTTGAATCCTGCGGCGCGCATGACTTATTTTTCGACTGCGCACAATGGTTCAACAATATTTTTTACGGCTCGGCTGAAGCTGATTTTACTGCTGCTGAACGTACTTCCCAGCTTGCACAGTATGTACGTGAATTTTCCGAAAACCGCCCAAAAGGTTTCCGCAACGGCGTGAATTCACGCCTCCGAGACAGTGAACAGCAGCAGATTGGAGGATTTTTCGAATGACTTCCGCAATCGCCGAAAAATCAAATTCACTGCCGACGGGAATCCAATTTTCTGCTGCAAAATCTGCCGGCAGCGGAAAGAAAAACGGAAAGTTCCCAACCGTTCTCGTCACGATTTTAGTGATTGCGATTATCGGCGCACTCGTTGCAAATACTTTTCTGCGGCAGGAAACAAATAACCGCTTTCTCAGCGCTGATTCGACTTCCGCCAACGGCGCCGGCGCACTTGCCGCGCTGCTGCGCAGCACCGGAGTTGAGTTTATCAATGTTGAAGATCAGCACAAGATATCGCAAATTTCGGATCAGAGCACAGTTGTGCTGGTTAATCCGGAATTTTTGCACGAATCAGATATCAAAAAATACAAGATTCCGGTGCCGCTGTGCTGCTGCTGGTGAATGAGTTCGGATATTTTCTTCCAGAATGGGGAATCGAAGCAACTACGGTGCAAGCGAAAACCGATTCACATAAGCTTTCAGAATCAAAAAATTCAGCACAACTATCGGAAAATACGCCTTTAGATTCGCCGTTCAGCTCGAAATGGGAGCGGTACTATAACCGTCATAAAGATGCACCCATTTTACCTGCCCGGTGCAACTTTGCTCCTGCGGTGCGCGCTGAAAAGATTGGTCCGGTCCAAGATATTTTCACCGGGTTTGACTTCAGTGAAGCGGCATGTTTCCGCACCGATTCGCGAAACGGAACAAAAGAAGCTGCGGCTGCGCTGATTTCCTCTGCAAAATACCCGAATGTGTACGCTTTTTCAGCACCAGTCACATTCACCAATGCATTTTTAGCACACGCAGGAAATGCCGCTTTTGCACTGAATTTACTCGGTGCAAAACCGACGCTTTACTGGGTGGAAAATTACAGCTCACCAGAGCAATTCGATGACAATTCAAACCCTGCAGACAGTGCGGAACTGCCGGAATGGATTTCAATTTTTGCGATCGCATCGCTTCTTTCCGGATTCTGGTTCGTACTCTATCAGGGGCGAAGATTCGGTAAGCTTGTCCCCGAACCGCTGCCGGTAGTGGTACCAAGCGGCGAGACAGATTTCGGCCGTGCGCAGCTCTATGCGCAAGGGAAAGACTTTACATATCTGGCACGAATCATCCGCAACGAGTTCTTAATGAAATATGCGAAAACAGAGCTAAATGGGGTGAATCCTGCTGAACAGAATGATCGGTCAATAGCTATCAGCAAGATAGTTGACACGCTGCACAAACGCAGCGGGCAATCGCCTGATTATCTCGCTGACGTACTTTTTCCCGTCCAATAAAAACAAAATCAGAATTGAAAATACTGCAAAAAGAACTCGCGGATTTAACAAAGGAACTGTAAATGAGCAATACAATGAACTCGAATCCGGCAGCAGTCCCGGCACAGTCTGCCGCTTTCGAAAAATTTCAGGCAATCCGATCTGAGATTGCGAAAGCGGTTGTCGGGCAGGAAGCTGCGGTAACTGCGATTTTAATCGGGCTATTAACTGATGGGCATGTGCTGCTTGAAGGCGTTCCGGGAACGGCAAAAACGCTTCTGGTAAAAGCGCTCGCCAAAGCCGTAAATCTTGAAACAAAGCGAGTTCAGTTCACCCCGGATTTAATGCCGGGAGATCTCACTGGTTCCTTAATCTACAATTCGGCAAGCGCTGAATTTACTTTCCGTCCCGGTCCGATATTCACCAATATCCTGCTCGCAGATGAAATCAATCGTACTCCGCCAAAAACACAATCAGCGCTGCTTGAGGCGATGGCTGAAAAGCAGGTCACGATAGATGGAGAGCCGCGTCCGCTTGCATCTCCATTCCTTGTAGTGGCTACGCAAAACCCGATCGAATATGAGGGGACGTACACTCTGCCGGAGGCGCAGCTTGACCGTTTTCTGCTAAAAATCAATCTCGACCTCCCTGCGGCGCCGGCAGAGCTGGAAATTCTCCGTCGGCATTCACAAAACTTTAATCCGATAAATCTTGACTCTGCCGGAATCGTCGGTATCGCAGCCGCAGATGATATCTTCACGGCACGGGAAGAAGTAAGCCGCGGAGAAATTCACGACGATATTTTGCACTATATTGTGCAGGTTGTGCATGCCACCCGAACTTCCCCAGCCACTGTCCTTGGAGTATCTCCGCGCGGCGGGGTAGCAATGTTAAATGTTGTCCGTGCATGGGCGTGGCTGAACGGGAGAAATTACGTAATTCCTGATGATGTGAAAGTACTCGCGCCAGCTGTGCTCACACACCGGATTAAGCTTGCTCCGGAAGCTGAACTTGATGGGCTCACTCCGGAAAATGTGATTTCTGCTGTTCTTGACACTGTGCCGGTGCCGCGCTGATGTTCATCTCGCGAAACGCCGTAATCGTCTCACTTGCCGCAATTCTTGCCGCACTGCTCACCCTGAATATCGGAGTGCTGCTGGCAGCCCATTGTGTTCTCGCGGCAGCCTGCCTGATTGATATCCTTGCTGCACCTTCGCCAAAATCACTGAATTTTGTGCGTACAGGCACGAAGAGCCTAAAACTCGGAGAAACCGTCGAACAGCAAATCACACTGGAAAATACTGCAAACCGGAAAGTGCGCGGCTGGTTTCGTGATTGCTGGCCGCCTTCCGCCGGTATTTCTTCCGATATTTTCGATTTTTCACTGGCTGCGGGAGAGCGAAAAGGATTTGCCGAACAGTTTACTCCGCACCGCCGCGGAACCCGCCATTCCGATTTTATTGCGATTCGGACGATCGGACCGCTGCGCTTAGCCGGCCGGCAGCGCTCTTTCTCAACCGACTGGGATTTACAGATACTTCCAGCGTTTTCATCACGAAAACATCTTCCCTCACGCATCAAACGGCTGCGTGAAATGGAAGGTCATTCGCTGCTGCTCGTCCGCGGTCAAGGCACAGAGTTTGATTCTTTACGTGAATATGTTGCCGGTGATGATGTGCGGGCAATTGATTGGAGATCCTCAGCAAGACTCGGGCAAACTCTCGTCCGGACCTGGCGTCCGCAGCGTGATCGGCGCATAGTGGTACTCTTGGATTCCGGACGTGCAGGAGCGATGCGTATTGGCAGTTTTCCAGCATTTGACGATTATATTGAGACAACACTCCTGCTTGCCGCGCTGGCGCAGCGTGCCGGCGATTCACTCGACGCATATGTGATCGACAGCTCCGTACGCGCCCGCATACGTGCAGGCGCAGACCGACTCGCAATTCACACAATTGCAAACACACTTGCTGATATTGCACCGATTCTTACTTTTACCGACTGGCAGCTTGCTCTTAACGAGATTAACCGCAATTCAAAACAAGCCGCACTCGTCGTAATTCTCACTGCAGCTAATCTTTCAAGTATTTCCGACGGTCTTCTCCGTATTATTCCGCAGCTTGCGAAAAATCATCGGGTGTTAGTTGCCGCACCGCAAAATCCGCAGCTTGTTAATTTCCCGGATTCAGATTCAGATTCAGATTCAGATCAAGAAGAACATGATGTTTATTTTGCTGCTGCAAAAGCTCGCTCTGAACTTGAACGAAATGCGGTAAATCAGCAGCTGGCGATGCTTGGATCTACAGTAGTCGCAGCAAGTCCGGAAGATTTACCAGTTCGCGTAGCTGACACCTACCTTGCACTAAAGGCACAGGGGCAGCTCTGATTAAATATTTACCCGCACCCGAAATTTGCAAAGAATCTTGCCGAAATATTTGGATAAACTGCGGGAAATCACCAAAGTACAGTTTCAGATAGTGAACAAACTGCAAGCGTGCAAGTTTGGTCATTGCCTGCTTTTCGATAGACTTAGAAACGGCGCGGCGGTCGCTTTGTCCGCGCGTTTTGTTGATTATTTTTAGGGAGATTCATGAGCGACACCAATATCACTCGTGCGATTGGACAGCAGGTACGCACCGTTTCCGGACGCAATCCGCAGTCTGCAAATCCACTCGAATACTGGGCAGCTGCCGCAAACGCCGTAGTAGCTAAACTCGCCGATAATTGGGAAAAGACAGAAGAAACCTACAACGCCACCCGGATGCAGCATTATTTCTCTGCGGAGTTTTTGATGGGGCGCGCGCTGCACAATAACCTTTCGAATCTTGGGATGATTGCGGATGCCGCAGCAGCCCTCAAAGAATACGGTCAAGAGCTTTCCGACGTACTCGAAGCTGAAAACGATGCAGCACTCGGTAACGGCGGTCTCGGCCGGCTTGCCGCCTGCTTCCTCGATTCTTGCGCTACTCTCGATTTGCCTGTCCGCGGATACGGCATCTTGTACCGTTACGGTTTGTTCAAACAATATTTTGCAGACGGTTTTCAAGAGGAAAAACCGGACGCATGGATGGAAGAAGGATATCCATTCGTCATCCGTCGTGAAGAAGAACAAAAACTTGTCCGGTATGCCGACCTCACCGTGCGGGCAATTCCTTACGATATGCCAATCACCGGATATGGCACGAATAATGTAAATACGCTGCGTCTTTGGAAATCTGAACCGATGGAAGACTTCGATTATAATGCGTTCAACTCGCAGCGCTTCACTGATGCAATTGTTGAACGCGAACGGGTAAACGATATTTGCCGTGTGCTCTACCCCAACGATTCTACTTTCGAAGGAAAAGTGCTGCGTGTGCGGCAGCAGTATTTCTTCTGTTCCGCATCATTGCAGGCGATTATCGAAAATGAAATCGCTAAGCGCGGCAGTGTAAATAAGTTTAGCGAGTTCAATTCAATCCAACTCAATGATACCCACCCGGTACTCGCAATCCCGGAGCTTATGCGAATTCTCCTCGATGAACACGGTTTAAGCTGGAATGAAGCATGGAATATTGTTTCACACACTTTTGCGTATACAAACCACACCGTGCTTGCCGAAGCTCTGGAGACTTGGGAAATCACAATTTTTGAACGCCTGTTCCCGCGGATTATGGAAATTATTCGCGAGATTGACCGCCGCTTCCGGGAAGAACTTGCTGCGCAAGGTTTCCATCCGGGAAAGATTGACTACATGGCCCCAATCGACGGCAACCGTGTGCGGATGGCTTGGATTGCGTGCTATGCAGCGTTTTCAATCAATGGTGTTGCGGCACTGCACACTGAGATTATTAAGGCCGACACACTCCACGATTGGCATGATATTTGGCCGGAAAAGTTCAACAACAAAACAAACGGGGTAACTCCGCGCCGTTGGCTGAATCAGTGCAATCCAAAACTTGCCGCCTTACTTACGGAACTTGCCGGATCCGATGCCTGGGTTCGGAACCTGGAAGAATTGCAGCAGCTGAAGAATTTTGCTAACGACGCATCCGTACTTGAGCGGATAAATACCATCAAATATGAGAATAAAGTTGCTTTTGCGAAATGGATTAAAGATCGGCAAGGTATCGAAATCGATCCAGAAGCGATTTTCGATGTGCAGATTAAACGTCTGCATGAATACAAGCGGCAGCTAATGAATGCGCTTTATATTCTCGACTTGTATTTCCGGATTAAAGATAATCCGAACGAAAACTTCCCAAAGCGGGTCTTTATTTTCGGCGCCAAAGCAGCTCCTGGATATGTCCGGGCAAAAGCTATTATCAAGTTAATCAATGAAATCGCTGCGCTTGTAAACAATGACGCAGAAGTTTCCAAGATTATCAAGGTAGTTTTTGTTGAAAACTACAATGTTTCCCCTGCTGAACATATCATCCCGGCAGCTGATGTCTCCGAGCAGATTTCCACTGCAGGCAAGGAAGCTTCCGGGACATCCAATATGAAGTTTATGATGAACGGGGCTTTAACCCTCGGCACAATGGATGGCGCAAATGTGGAAATTGTGGATGCTGTCGGTGCAGAAAACGCATATATTTTCGGTGCTGAAGTTGCAGAACTGCCAGAGCTGCGCAAGAGCTACACCCCATATGCAGCCGTCGAAAATACGCCAGGGCTGAAGCGTGTAATCGACGCGATTGCCGGCGGCATGCTTGACGACGGAGGCACAGGGTTATTCCACGATTTGCTCAACTCGCTGCTCGAAAATAATGGCTGGGAACCAGCGGATGTGTACTACGTACTCGGCGACTTTGCTGCGTACCGCGAGGCACGGGACCGGATGGCAAATGATTTCTTTGCTGACCGGCAGGCTTGGGCGAAGAAATGCTGGATTAATATCGTCGAATCCGGCCGGTTCTCCTCTGACCGGACGATCCGAGATTATGCCGAAGAAGTGTGGAAGATTCATCCGCATCGGATTTAAGCGAATCGGGATTATCCCAAGCTGAAGCAGTTCATGAAAATAGCTGAAATCGGTGCAGCACTGAAATTTTTCCGGCGCTGCACCGATTTTTGATTTTGCAGATCCTCACCCCTCCTTGCCCGCTCTGGAGATTCCTGCGCGAAATACTTCTGCTGCAAAGCACCCAAATTTTTCTGAAAAACTGTTGCTGAATACTGCTGGAATTATAAAAAGTAATTTCATCCGAAACTTTTCGGAAAATAGTTTTCAGCAAATAGTGAATCGCATAATCGGCTGCATCTAACTCACAATCCGGGTAAACCCCGTGGTCAATGGAATATTTCCGCGGAGAATTGCGGCGGAAAGGTCCGTTTTAAATCAGTGCTGATTATTAAAATTCCCTCCATATACAGGCGCTTTCGATTAAGCTAGATATCGGAACTGCACCTGAGAAAAAACTGCAGATTTATCTTGAGTATTTAAAGAAAGTGGCGGATATGATTAGCACGAAAGCCGTTTCCGAAACCCCGCAGACAGCACCATACAGTCCAGTCGGCCGGATTCCGATTGTTGATGTCGCCCCAAGTATTGAAAATGGTGCGTGGCCGGCAAAAGGAACTGAAAATGAATCGTTCCCGGTACAAGCGACAATCTTCCGTGAAGGACATGATTTGTTTGCCGCCGAGTGCGTCCTAATTGACCCGAAAGGAAAAGAAGCGCAAGTCTGCCCAATGGTCGATATCGCTCCGGGTTTGCGCCGCCACGAAGGCTGGCTGACTCCCACCTATCCAGGTAACTGGGAATTTTTGTTCGGGCATGGAGTGATCCGATAGCTACCTGGCGGCATAATGCTGAGATTAAACTTAATGCCGATATCGATGTCCAGCTCGTCTTTCTGGAAGCTATTGCGCTTTTTAAGCGGGCAATGAAAGCGATGCCGCGCGGAAGTCAGGAACGCCAGACAATGCGGGAAGCAATCAAGGCGATTTCCTACAAACGCGTACACAAAAATGTTCGTTTTGCAGCCGCCACCTCACCGGAAGTCAACGCCGCACTCACAAAATATCCTGTGCGCGATAGTCTCTCCGAATCAGCACGATACCAAGTAAATGTGGATCGGATTCGCGCACTTACAGGTTCATGGTACGAAATCTTCCCGCGTACCGTCGGCGCGAAATATGACGAAACAGCAAAGAAATGGATTTCAGGTACGCTGCGCACTGCCGCCGAAGATTTGCCGCGAATTGCCGGCATGGGTTTCGATGTAGTTTATCTGACCCCGATTCATCCAATTGGCGCTACAAACCGTAAGGGACGGAATAATACGCTGATTGCCGGTCCGGATGATCCCGGTTCTCCTTATGCAATTGGTTCAAAAGCCGGCGGACACGACGCAATTGAACCGTCGCTTGGAACGTTCGCAGATTTCGACTATTTCGTCTCACAGGCGAAAAGTCTTGGCTTGGAAGTTGCGCTTGACGTCGCGCTCCAATGTTCTCCGGATCATCCGTGGGTGAAAGATCATCCGCAATGGTTCACTACCCGCGCCGACGGCACCATCGCTTATGCCGAAAATCCGCCGAAGAAGTATCAGGATATTTACCCCTTAAACTTCGATAATGATCCTGAGGGAATTTATCACGAAATCGTGCGGGTACTTGAAAAGTGGGTGCGCCATGGCGTAACGATTTTCCGTGTAGACAATCCGCACACAAAACCCCTCAATTTCTGGCAGCGGCTGCTCAGCTATTTCCGGAATCATCATCCGGAGGTGATTTTCTTAGCAGAAGCATTCACCCAGCCGCCGATGATGCAGACTTTAGGCAAAATCGGATTTCACCAGTCATATTGTTATTTTGCGTGGCGAAATGAAAAACAAGAACTTGAAGAATATTTACATGAGCTTTCGCACATTACTGATCCGCAGATGCGTCCGGCGTTTTGGCCGACCACCCACGATATTCTCACGCCGTATATGCAGCGCGGCGGAAGCCCCGCTTTTGCAATTCGCGCAATTCTCGCAGCTACCGGCGCACCAACCTGGGGGATTTACTCTGGATATGAATTGATTGAAAACATCGCCCGCCCTGGTTTTGACGAGCAGATTGACAACGAAAAGTACGAGTTTAAGGCGCGTGATTTTTCACTTGCAAAGTACAATGGGATGGAGACGCTGCTGACGATGCTGAATGCAATTCGGAAACGCCATAAAGCTTTGCAGCGTTTACGCAACGTCTGGATTCACGGTTCAAGCTCAGATAAAATTCTCGTATTTTCAAAACTTGCCCGTGAAGAAGAAAATAACGGCAAGCAGGATCTGGTGCTTGTCGTAATAAACCTTGATCCGTATGCTTCACGTGAAGCGATTTTGCATCTTGATTTGCGGGCATTCCGCACTCAGGCACGCTGGGATAATGCGCCGGTACTCAAGGTTACTGACGAGCTCTCCGGCGAGACGTATCTGTGGAACGATCATCCGTACGTACGTCTTGATCCGCATGGGCAGGCAGCGCATATTCTCAATGTTGAAGTAGTGGGATAAGTTAAAGGAGCTAAATGTTGACTGCAAATCCCGCATTTTCCGGTCATCAGACGAACCCGGCTTATCGCCTTGCCGGTGAAGGACCAGGATTGTCGAATGATCCTGAGTGGTTTCGTACCGCAGTATTCTATGAAGTACTCCTGCGGGCTTTTGATGATTCGCGCGGTTCAGGTACTGGGGATTTTCGGGGACTAATTAACCGGTTAGATTACCTCCAGTGGCTTGGTATTGATTGTATTTGGATTCCGCCTTTCTTCCCCTCGCCAATGCGCGACGGCGGATATGATATTTCGGATTACACCGCCGTCGATCCAAAATATGGAACCTTACAGGACTTCTCGGAATTGGTTACAGCGGCACATTTTCGCGGAATTCGGGTCATCATTGATCTCGTTATTAACCATACTTCCGATCAGCATCCATGGTTTCTTTCTTCACGTGAAGATCCGGACGGTCCCTACGGAGATTTTTATGTGTGGCGTGATACCGACGAAGAATATGCTGATGCACGCATAATTTTTGTTGATACTGAAGAGTCGAATTGGACTTTTGACGCGCAGCGGCGCCAATTTTTCTGGCATCGTTTCTTTTCGCATCAACCTGATTTAAACTATGAAAATCCTGCTGTACGGGAAGCAATTTTTGAGATTGTCCGTTTCTGGTGCAAGTTCGGTATTGACGGTTTCCGGCTCGACGCAATTCCGTATCTTTTTGAAGAAGAGGGAACTAACTGCGAAAATCTGCCGAAAACACACGAGTTTCTGCGGGATTTGCGGGCACTGATCGATGCCGAATTCCCTGGGCGAATTTTGCTTGCGGAAGCAAATCAATGGCCGGAGGACGTTATCGAATATTACGGTACTGCCGCGGAACCAGAATGCCATATGTGCTTTCATTTTCCCGTTATGCCGCGCATTTTTTACGCATTACGGGATCAGCGTGCAAGCGCAATTCGGGAAATCCTTGAATCCACGCCTGAGATTCCCAATTCGGGTCAATGGGGTACTTTTTTGCGCAACCATGATGAGTTAACGCTGGAAATGGTTTCGACAGAAGAGCGTGAAAAAATGTACTCATGGTATGCAGAAGATCAGCGGATGCGTGCAAATATTGGAATTCGCCGCCGTCTTGCACCGCTGCTTGGAAATTCCCGTTCCGAAATCAAACTTGCAAATTCGCTGCTGCTCTCTTTACCGGGTTCGCCGTGTCTTTATTATGGCGACGAAATCGGGATGGGCGACAACATCTGGCTTCCAGATCGGGATTCTGTGCGGACTCCAATGCAATGGAGTCCGGACCGCAATGGCGGTTTCTCACTCGCTGATCCGGGAAAGCTTTATCTTCCGGTGAATCAGTCACTTGTCTATAATTATCAAGCTGTGAATGTTGAATCCCAACTCGCCCAGCCGGGTTCATTGCTGCATTGGACTAGGGGAATTTTAGAAGCCCGCCGCGCTTTCCCAGTACTCGGTAACGGAAATTTTCAGCTGCAGGAGTCAAATGATGAGGCGATTCTTGCTTTCACCCGCGCAAATACTGAACAGACCATTCTCTGTGTCATGAATTTAGCCGCAAACCCGCGCACAACAATAATCGATATTCCGCAGCTTTCCGGAGCGAATCTTTTGACGCTTTCGGCGGGGCAAGCTTCGGTGCTTTTAATAACGACGGCCGCGTGACCTTAAATCTCGGTTCACGGCAGTTTTACTGGCTGGTAGTAGCGGAAAATGAAGGGGAGGATTATCTCGGCACTTCCCTTTCAGCTGCAGATTAGCGAAGGGGAAGAACGGAATTGCAAAGTAATAATTCACAGGAGCTGTCAGCAAAGTCTGTAGCTAATCTTGAAAAACTGATTAACGAGTGGATTGGGAAAACACGGTGGTTTATTTCCGACCGGGCAAATCCGCAGGCGCATATTCTGCACGGGTACACACTAGCTTCTGATTTTACCTCTTCTACCACTTTGCTTATCGTGCGCAGCGGATCTGCAGATTACTTTCTGCCGATTACTTTAAGTATCACTGATCCGGAACTGCTTTCGGCCCTTTCTGAATACCCGGAGGCGGTACTGGGTTATCTTGATATTAATGGGCAGAATCTGGCTGTTATTGATTCAACTGAGCATCCGAAAGGGCAGATTACGCTGCTGCAGGCATGTCTCGGTGAGCTATCGGTACCGCAGCTTAGCGGCAGTGCACTGCGCGGTCAGCTTTCACAGCTTCCCGCGTTTAAGCGAATCGATAAGCTCCGCTCTGAACAGTCAAACACTTCAATCGTTTACGAATTTGAAACATCCGATGAAGCCGATAGTTCCGGCTTGATTATGAAGCTGTTTCGAATTGTCCACCCTGGTGAAAATCCTGATGTGCAGCTCCAGGCCGCACTTGATAAATTCGGTTCTGCAACCGTACCGAAACAGTATGGAAGTGCACGGGTGGAACTTGGCGCAGCCGGCAGCGCGCCGACAGCAGATGTACTTTCGGTGCAGGAATTTCTTACTGGGGCTAAGGATGCGTGGCAGGTCTTTCAGCAGGAGCTGGCTTCCGGAGTGCAAACACCGCAGAATCCGGAAGCGATTTTCGCACTCGGAGCAGTTACTGCCGATATTCATAGTGTGCTGGCTGAGTCTTTTCCGACCGTTCCGATACATTCCGATGCAAAAATCTGACTCGTGCCAAATGGGCGCATCAAGCCGAACTGGCAATCGCTGCAGCGCCGAATCTGGCAGTGAATCGGGAAACAATTGACGCAATTTTTGATGCTGCACTCGCTGTCGAATGGCCGCAGGCACAGCGGATTCACGGCGACTATCATCTTGGGCAAGTGCTGAACGTGCCGAAACGCGGATGGATTGCTCTCGATTTTGAGGAGAACCGCTAAAATCTTTAGCTGAGCGAAGTCAGCCTGGTTTGGCGCTGCGCGATGTGGCCGGAATGCTTCGTTCTTTTTCCTATGCTGCCGGCGCTGCAGAGCTGAGCGGGAAACCAAGCAGCACTACGCTCACGTGGGCGAATGAAGCAATAAAGCTGTTTCTTGCCGGATACGGCGTATTGTCTCCGGATGAAGCAGTGCTTCTTGACGCTCTGATTCTCGAAAAAGCATTGTACGAGGTAGTGTATGAGGCAACTTACCGTCCGCGTTGGCTGCAAATTCCGCTTCGCGGAGTCGGGAAGATTCTCGGTTCTCACCGCTATTAGCCGGAGCTTTAGTTTCCAGATATTTACCTGTTTAGAGCGTTGGATTCAGCGTGATTATTTCTTAATCCGCGAAAAGTGTGAGCTGAGACAATAAACGTAGTAATCTAGATGTATATTCAGATATGTCGTTTCGCTGATGAAACTTTTCAGAATCATATTGCAAAGCATATTGCTAATTCTGATTTGCTGCAGAAAGCAAAACACATCGCATTCATATGGAAAGAAGGCTGAAATGAGCCCTCAGGCAATTACCGTCGATACTGATGTTCTTAACGCCGTCTCGAATGGCGCTTATCATGCTCCGCACGATGTACTCGGAGCACATAGCGACGGAGAAAATATTACGATTCGTGTCATTAGGCAGTTCGCTGAAGAGGTATATATTGTTACCCCCGCAGGCGAGTTTCCAGCACAGCATGAGCATAATGGCGTGTGGGTGTGTGTGCTGCCGGATACGCAGATTCCTGACTATCGTGTGCGTGCAGTCTATGGCGACTCAGAGTACACTTCAGACGACGCCTACCGGTTCTTGCCGACTATCGGTGAAGTAGATAAGTATCTCTTCGCTGAAGGACGCCACGAAGAGCTTTGGAAAATGCTTGGCGCACATGTGCGCACCTATGATTCGGTGCTTGGCGAAGTGCATGGAACAAGTTTTTCCGTCTGGGCTCCGGCTGCGCGCTGTGTGCGGGTGGTCGGTGATTTTAACGGCTGGAATGGTATCACTGCCGCAATGCGCTGTCTGGGTGAAACTGGGATTTGGGAGATTTTCATTCCGAACGCAGCTGCAGGGAACCGGTACAAGTTTGAGATTCAATATCAAGACGGTTCTTGGCATCAGAAAGCTGATCCGTTAGCTCGTTGTACTGAAGTTCCGCCGTCGACGGCTTCAGTAATTACTGATTCAGATTTTGTGTGGTCAGATCAGGATTGGATGAATCAGCGTGAGCACACTAATCCGCATGCAGGTCCGGTTTCAGTGTACGAAGTGCATATCGGTTCATGGCGAAAGGGATTGAGTTACCGCGAACTGGCTGAACAGCTGATTGGGCACGTTAAATATCTCGGGTTTACGCATGTAGAGTTCCTGCCGGTGGCGGAACATCCATTCGGTCCTTCCTGGGGTTATCAGGTAACTTCGTATTATGCTCCGACGGCCCGTTTCGGCTCTCCCGATGATTTCCGGTATCTGATTAATGAACTTCATCAGGCGGGAATTGGGGTAATTATGGACTGGGTGCCTGCCCATTTTCCGAAAGATGAATGGGCGCTGGCGAAATTTGACGGTTCAGCTCTTTTCGAAGATCCGAACCCGCTGCGCGGAGAACATCCAGATTGGGGAACGTTAGTTTTCAACTTCGGCCGGAATCAGGTGCGAAACTTTTTAGTTGCAAACGCGCTTTACTGGTTTGATGAATTCCATATCGACGGGATTCGTGTCGATGCCGTCGCTTCAATGCTTTATCTTGACTATTCACGGGAAAATGGACGCTGGCAGCCAAATATTTACGGCGGCCGTGAGAATCTTGAAGCAATTTCTTTTATTCAGGAAGTTAATGCGACGGCTTACCGCAAGTTCCCCGGAATCATGATGATTGCTGAGGAGTCTACTTCGTGGGGCGGCGTTACGGGAATGACTGAAAACGGCGGTCTTGGCTACGGGCTGAAGTGGAATATGGGTTGGATGAATGATACGCTCCGGTATCTTCAGGAAAAGCCGATTAACCGTCGGTGGCATCATGGCGAGCTGACTTTCTCACTCGTTTACGCTTTCTCAGAACAGTTCCTCCTTCCGCTTTCGCATGACGAAGTTGTGCATGGGAAAGGATCGTTATATAACAAAATGCCTGGAGATCATTGGCAGAAGCTTGCGGGATTGCGGCTGCTCTACGCATATCAGTGGTCTCATCCCGGAAAACAGCTGCTCTTTATGGGGCAAGAGTTCGGACAGATTGATGAGTGGTCTGAGGCACGCTCGATTGACTGGTGGCTTACCGATAATCCGCAGCATGATGGTGTGATGAGCTGTGTGAAAGCGCTGAACGAAGTGTATAAAACGCATTCTGCACTCTGGTCGGATGATTTCAGCAATTCCGGTTTCGAGTGGATTGATGTAACCGACGGCGATCACAATGTGCTCTCATATCTGCGGAAATCTCGTGACGGCAGCGAACAAGTTGCAGTACTTTGTAATTTCTCCGGCGTCGCATACAACGATTACCGTGTCGGGCTGTCTGCGGGCGGCGCTTGGGATGAGATTTTTAATTCCGATGCTGCTGAATTCGGCGGATCGGGCGTAGGTAATCTTGGTCAGGTAACGGCAGAAGCGGTTGGCTGGAACGGGCGTCCGTTCTCCGCACAGGTACAGCTTCCGCCTTACGGGGTAGTGTTCCTCGCTCCGGCAAATAACAGTTAGGAAGGATTTATTGCAGTTTGCAGTGTTTGCTTTTTGCAGGCAGCTGCAAACTGCAGCCTGTTTCAGCTGCCTGCAGATGTTTATTACAGATTTCCGTACAGAAGAATCACTGCAGGCTGCTGAAATATTTTCGAATTTTTCAGGTATTCCATTCCCCGGAAGCGCACTGTGCCGAAAGTTTGGTTACGGGAATTTTCGCATCGGGAATTTTTGCACAAGGAAGTGAAATCTCAGCTATGGCAGGAAAAATTCGGCTTGAAGATATTGCAAAACAAGCAGGCGTCTCAACAGCCACTGTTTCACGCGTACTTAATGATAAAAACTCGTGGCGCCTGAAACACGTCATGCAGTGATTAAAGCATTAGATTTGCTCGGTTATGAACGGCCAGAAAAACTCCGTGAACGTTCCAGCGGGCTGATTGGGATGATTGTACCGGAACTGACAAACCCGATTTTTCCGATTTTTGTGCAGCAATTACAAACCGCAATGTCAATGCAGGGTTATACTCCGTTGCTTACTGCGCAGCATGCTGGTTCCACTACCGAACAAACTTATGTAGACGCAATGCTCGAGCATAACGTTGCCGGTATTATCTTCCTCTCCGGTCTGCATGCGGATTTAACTGCGAATCTTGACCATTATCAGCGGATTATTGAAAAGGGAATTCCATATGTGACGATTAACGGCGCCAATCCGGCACTGCAAAATCCTGATTTTAGCTGTGATGACCATTTTGCTGCCGCTCTTGCCGTACGGCACTTGATTTCGCAGGGACATACGCAAATTGGTTTGGCTACAGGTCCGATCCGTTTTGGTGTCTCACGGGCAAAGAGCGAAGCATATACCGCAACAATGCGCCGGCTCCTGCCAAATGTTGTTCCGAAACAAGAATATACACTTTATACGGTTGAAGGAGGTCAAGCCGCTGCCGCAGCGCTCCGCAAAAAGGGATGCACGGCAATGATTTTTGCTTCAGATGTGATGGCGCTTGGTGCGATTCGTTATTTTCAGAATATTGGTTTGGACGTACCGCGTGATGTTTCGGTAATCGGTTTTGATGATTCACAGTTTGCCGCATTCACAAATCCGCCGCTCACTACTTTGCACCAGCCGGTAAAAGCAATGGCAGATGCAGCTGTTGCGACACTGATTTCGATGATTCGCGGCGAAAAACCAGCATTTGAATCAATGAAATTCCCGCCGGAGTTAGTGGTTCGTGCTTCTACCGGCGCATTACAGAAGCGGCAGCAGTAACGCCAAATTTTGGCGAATATGCGAAAATCAGTTAGAAAAGCACGTTTGCAAGTGCACGTCGGGAACTTTTCACAAGTTCATGCTCTGCACCGAGCGTTTCAAAAAGTCTTAATATCCGTTCACGTGCTTTCTCCCGCTGTTCGCCGTCAACAGCAGCAATCACATCAATTAAACGCCGAAAAGCTGCGTCTGGACGCCCAAGCGCCATCTCAATATCAGCTGCGTCCAGATGCGGGGCGATATCTGCAAGATCAGCTTTTGCAGCTTTCATTAAGATTTCTTGCGCGAGATGTGAATCTCGATTCGGATTCAGCAGATCCATCCGCTGCAGTAACTCTACTTGCGCAAGTGCGGTCTTGGCTTCAAGATCATGCGGATTCTCTTTCAAAGCTTTTGCATATGCTGCCTGCGCACGCGGAAGATCACCTGCATTGAGCGCTGCATTCCCCTCCTGATGCAGCGGTGAAAGTTCCGGATCCGGCGGGGTTTGTTGATCTGCTGTTTCGGTTCCGTCAAGTACGCCGACGATTCCATATTGTGCTGCAGCAGCGAGCAGTTTTTCAATTGTTTGGATAATATCTTCTTCATTTGGAAGCCCTTGAAAGAGCGGAATCGGCTGCCCCTGGAGCAATGCGGCGGCGGCCGGCACAGCATTAACTCCAAAAGCTTGCGCCACTGCCGGCTGTTCATCAGTAGAAACGGTTCCCGCACCAAAGCGGCCTTGGTATTGCACCGCCAAATTTTCTACACTTTTCCGCAGTTTTTCAGAGTTCGGCGATTGCGCAGAATAGAATACGAGCACGAATGGTACCTGCGCGGAAAGTTCAAGCGTATCTTTGAGGTTCGTTTCATTCAATTTGCGTATCAGCGCACCAGCAATTTTTCCATTGTGATCTGCATTAACGAGATTTGCATTATCGTTTCCGGCTTTCCGGGCTGGCGCTGCAGCTGTTTTTGCAGCATTAGCCTGGGCAAGAGCACTTAAATCAACTGCTCCTGAAAGATTTACTGGGAAATTTTGCACCATTTTACTGCTCCTCTATTTCTTTTCTGCCAGACCGATTCGCTAATCCGGAACTCAATTTCTGTATTATAACGTGTTGCTAAATTTGTATCAGCAACTCGGTTAATAATATTTTCGACAACTTTCCTGATTAAAGATAAGAGCTACTCATTGGTAACAGATACGAGTGTCGGTGCTGTCGCACCAATAACTTCCACGGTCTGATTCTGCTGTTTTTTCGATGTATCTTTCGGCGGAAGATAGAATGCTGCAAGCAGTGTATAGCTTGCGGTGAGTTTTTCTTCACATCTACCTGCGGCTGATCTGCACTGCCGGAGGCTAGCGCACCGATTTCGCCTTTTAAACGCAGTGTTGCATTTTCATCACTGCGTTCTACCACGACGTTATATTTTATCTCGCCGGTAAGAATCGCACCGCCGCCTTCTGCCGGCACTAGCTGGAATCCTTTATCCCCAACTGCAGCTCCGGTTTGCACCGCTGCGAGCTGGCCAAGCGCATTTTTGAGCTGTTCGCGCTGTTCTTTAATCTGGGTAAAAATCGGGTCGCTTTCGTTAAATTTCGGTTCTTTTTGCTCGCCAGAATTGAGATATGCAGTGTAAGAATTCAGCAGCTGCGCCGGATCTGTCAGGTATTTTTCAGCTTTCCGAATCGTCTTTACATCGGTGAGGTTTGACTTCAACTTTGGAATTTTCAAATCTGGGAAAAGGTAGGTTTGCCCCCAGAGTGTATAAGCAGCACGTGCACTTTCCTGCACCCAGATGCTCATTGTCTGGAAATTCTGTTTTTCAGTTGGCTGATTCACACTCGCCGCGACACGCGGAAATTCAGTTCCGGCAGAAATCGGCACTGCTTTTGGATCAATTACGACGGCAGCGAGCGGATAGTTATCGCCGAGAATTTTTTCAGCCGATACTGTGCTTCCCGCTGAAACTTCGTTACTCCGCCAATTCGCACACCCAGTTGGGTGCTGTCAAGAGTTTTGTCAGCTTTTTCCAGATTTTCTTTTGCCTGTTTGAGAATAGTTTCAAAGTTCTCCGTACTGACGATTGGTTCAGCGATTCCAGTAGTTTTCACGGCTGGGACTTCAACTGCGTTTGCACATGCAGTAAGCCCAATTGCGAGCATCCCTGCAAGGATGATTTCGGCTGCTTTACGCATTGTTTCCACCGCCTTTTTGCAGTTCAGCTTGTTCCGATAATGTTTCTTCGCTTTGCGGGTCAATAAATTTATGATGCTGTTTTTCTTCCAGGGATTCATTTTGGGATTCACCGTGATTCTGATTTGGGATTTCATCGTCGGCAGCCGTGAAATTCCAGAGCGATTTCAATCTTCTGCGTTTTCTGTACCCGGATCCGCCGCAGTGTTATCCGGCATGATTGTTTGATCTGCTTCCGGGGCGGAATCTGCTTCTGCCGTTTCCCTGTTTTCGATTTTCTCCGCTTGCTTCTCCGGTTCGGGCACCGCTGTGCCCGTATCTTTGTCAGGTTCGGATGAAACCGGAATGACGATTCGATCTGCAGCAGAAAGTTCGCGTGCACGCAGCGCGCTCGTCCGCGAAGTTCCGGGTAAAATACTTGCACCAAAGGCACTTTCAGTGTGTTCGCGTTGAATTTTCCGGTCTGTTTCAGGTGCTGCCAAATCACCTTTGAAAATTGGCAGAACTTCAGTTAACGCTCCGGCTTGTGCTGCACGATGTGCTTTCCGGTTAGCTTCACGTTTCCGGAAATAGTTCACACGTGCACGCGACTGACTATCTGCAAAAAGCAGATAAACACCAACGAGCGAAATCAAAATCCCGATAATCACAACCTGTACCGTGGGAAATCCTTGCGCTTTTACCTGCCAGCGGATTGTAATATCCGGGGCGATTCCTGCAGTAGAAGCAGCAATAAAAGAGCGCTGCGTATTCGCCGGTACAGTGTACTCCAGCTTCAGCTTCTTACTTTCACGGCCAGATTTTTCCCACAAATCTGATTTTTCCATCACGAGAGTGCCGTCGCGCAGCAGCTGTGTATCTGTTTGCTGCACCTGCGCTTTTGCCGGCTTTGCGGAAACTTTCGCTTCAGTGCTCGTCTGCAATCCGGCAACTTGGGTTACACTCGATTCACCTACATAAGCCAAAACGTCTTCACTGCGTCCGATTGCCCAAAGCAGCTGTGTACCTGGCGGTGTATTTTTCGGGATGTCGGCGGTAATAGTCACGGGTGCGCCGTTATAAAGTCCAAGTACTCCCGGAGCAGTGGTAATAAATGTGGATTTTTCAGCTGCTGCTTTAACTTCTACTGATGTACTAGTACTGCGTATTGCCCCATATACAAGGGCGAAAAGCGACAGGAGTATTCCCAGCACACTTAACGTAATGCCGGCAATCCTTTTTATCGACAAATCTTTCAATTTCCACACTCACGTTTCAAAGTCTTGGCATTATTTTTTCCGCTGAAAACCGCTCGTTACCGCGTCTGTGCCGCTAAATCACTGCAAAATTCCTTAAGGATTTGAGTGTACGGCACTTCCAAACACATTGCTCTCAGTATAACGATTTAACAACAATTCTCGCATCCAGATTCTCGCCGAGAGCTAAACCATGAACATTACAAATTTAACTGATATAAGCACAAATCAGGAGACTAACGCAAAATTGCCCAATACCGCTGCCGCAAACATTTTCCGCAGGAATTAACTCAGAGCATTGAACTCATTTCGCTGGTAGTGTATCGTGCAGCTAAACACTATCGCCGCATCCGGCAGGAAACCAGTATCACAACTATCTTCCGCTCCAGCGCGCATCCTACTTGCGTTGGATAGTTCCGATAGGCTTGATTTGGATGATTCAAATTCTTTAATCTTTCACACAGATTTTAATGGAGGCATTATGAGCGATAATCAACAATTGTTTCCGGTAGTAATGCGCGGATACGATCGAGCACAAGTAGAAGCAAAAATAATGCAGCTGCAGCAGGCTCTCGAAACTACCCGTGCGCAGGTATCGCACCTTGACGCGCAAATTCTGCAGCTATCTGGCGAACTTGCCAAAGCGCATGAAGCTGTCCGCGAGCAGGAGCGGCCAAGTTATTCAGGGCTTGGCTCCCGCGTTGAACGTTTGCTTCGCTCGACGGAAGAACAGGCACTTGATGTAATGACACGCGCCCGGAAAGAAGCTGCAGAGATTGTCGCAAATGCGCAGAAAAAGGCGGATAACTTACGGGAAAGCGCCGAGTTGGAGAGCCAGGAAATCCTGCGGGAAGCGCGTGCAGAAGCTGCTGCCGTGAAAGCAGACGCACAGCAAAGCGCACATACCCAAACTGAAAATACCCGAATTATCAGCGAAGAAATGCTTTCTTCGGCAAAACGTGAGGCAAAAATGATTGCAGCAGAAGCGCAGACAAAAACAGCTGGATTATACTCTCAGGCTGAACATGAATCAGAACTGCTGCGCAAACAGGCAGCACAGGAAGTTACCGAACTTCGTTCGGCAACAGAAAGCGATGTCGCTAAAATGCGGAACGAAACCGAAGCCGAAGTGGCAAAATTACGTGCAGACGTGCAAGTAGAAGTGGCGCAAATTCGTGAAGAAGCTGCAAAGGAGATTGCTGCACGTGAAAGCGCATCGGCAAAAGCATTAGCTGATAAAGAAACTGAACTGCGCACTCAATCTGCACAATTGCTCGCACTCGCCCGTGAGCAGGTAAATGAGGCGGAAGCGCGGGTTGCCGCAGCAGCCAAACGCGCTACTGAAATGAACGAAACTACGCTTGCGCAATCAAAGGAAATCCTTGCGGCTGCTCACGCTGAAGCGCATGACATTCTGCTGCACGCGCAGGAAGAAGCCGCCCAGCTGCGTCAGGCAGCGGAAGCAGCCGCAGAAGCGGAAAAACAAAGTGCTAGCGCCCACGTTGCCTCACTGGAAGAACAACGAAAAATCTCAGTGCCTATCTTGAAGATATGCGCACGCTTCTCACAAATTCAACAGAATCTCTCGCAATCCGCAAGATTACCGAAAATTCTCCAGCCAGCACCGAATAATCAGAGGGATAAAATCGAAAATACGCCTGCGGATTTGGTGTTAAGCAGAAACAAACTCTGCAAGGATTTTCGCCAACGCCGCAGGCTGTTCATCCGCACTGAAATGTCCCGCATTCTCAATTTCAACAATTCGCGGGCGTTCTGCACGCAACGCCAGATTCATTAAATACTCAAGAGAACAGGTAACATCATCCGAACCGCGGACAAAATACACTGGCCCGTCGACAAGTTCTACTGCGTCTGTGCGGTCTAAACGGTTCGCCATCGCCCGCTGGATCCAAGCCAAAGCATCGCCTGGAATTTTCCGGAAACGCTGATCAAGCGAGGTCTGCACTTCTGCAGTCACATTCGGCGAAACCATCGTGGTAGTCCAATTGGCAACCGCTTCATAAGCCTGACCATTTTCCGCCATATCTGCCATGTTTTCACGGAATGCCCGCTTACCTTCATCGTCAGCACCGATACCGGTATCCATCAGCGCAAGACCGGCAATCATTTCCGGATATTGCGCCACGAATTCGGCAGCCACTGCACCGCCCATTGAAAGTCCGCCAATCTTAATCTGCGTAACACCAGCGTCATCAAGCACAGCTTTAATCGCGCTTGCATAAGCAGGAATACTCGGCGTTTCACTAAAATTCTCACCTGCCGGAGATTCGCCGAAACCCGGAGCATCTACGGTAATAATATCAACTTCTTGAAGATTCTCCCGGACTTGATCCCACATTGAGGAATCAAGCGGAAGAGCGTGAATCAATACCAGCGGGCACGAAGACGGAGCGCCGCTGCGTTTCATTGCAAGTTTTGTACTCATACTTTCACACTATCACTTTCCGAAACTGCGTGCTCGTCCGCGTGCCCTCCAACAGCTTGTATGCCAATGCCGTCGATCTGCTTGCCCCGCTTCCACACCAAACCAGCCTGCTTCAGTCCAAGCTACTTCGTGCGACTCCCCAACGAGAATCACACCATTACATCCCGGACAGACGTACTGCTTTTTTCCGCTGACAATATGATGTACCTTGTATTCAAAACCGTCGGCGCCCAATTCTGTATGCGTATACCCCATAATCGCTGCGGTGTTCAGCGGGCGAACCGCACGCTGATATTTCTTTGATTTACGCATCTCGCTCTCCCGATTTATTAATTACCCTGCAGCGAATCAAAATTGGGATTATCGTGCCGGCACCGAATCAACTGCAATTTTATCTGAAAATTACACTATTGTGCTGGGACCTGAATCGCCGCACCGGAAAAATCTGCGTATTACACCGCAGCTGCAAATCCCGCAATACTCACGATATAACCGCAGCTTTAGAATAATCGGTCTTCAGGGTTGTCGAAACCGCGCATCGCGTCGTAATCAAGCACCAGACATTCAATTCCGCGATCTTCCGCAAGCACCCGGGCCTGGGGTTTGATTTCCTGCGCCGCAAAAATACCGCGGATCGGCACAAGTGTGGAATCCCGCCCAAGATATTCAAGATAGCGTGTAAGCTGCTCTACACCGTCGATTTCACCGCGGCGTTTCACTTCGACGGCAATATGGCCACCAAGTGCATCGAGCACCATCAAATCGACAGGACCAATCGGTGTTGGATATTCGCGGCGTACGAGCTGCATCCCCGGGCCGATCAGTTCCACCTGTTCTGCCAACAGCTTCTGCAAATGTGCTTCCACGCCATCTTTTACCAGCCCCGGCTCAATTCCAAAAGCTTGTTCGATATCGTGATGAATTTGTGAAATTCGCACAACCAGCCGATCATTGGTTTTTCTGCTCGCAACATCCCATACCTGCACTGCACCCGCCGAAAGCTCCGCTGAATCCGGCTCGCGCACCGTCAACTGGCATGGCGCGCTCATCCAATTCAATGGCTTATAGGAACCGCCGTCGGTGTGTACCAACACGGAACCATCAGCTTTTATCATCAGTAAACGCGTCGCAAGTTCAAGATGCGCGTCAAGACGTCCGGAATAATCAACAGAACAATCGGCAACAACTAGCCGCACTGGGGTCTACTCCTCGGTATCTTTCCCGCCAGATTCCACAACCACCATAATGTAATCGGAATCGACGGTCACAAAACCATTACTCGTTACAATTTCTCCTGCACCGCCGTCAGCAGTACGATACCGAACTTTTCCTGGAATAATTACGGCAAGCAGCGGGGTATGCCCGGGAAGAATCCCGAGTTCACCTTCCGAAGCATTTATCACTACTTCCGAAACCTCTCCAGAGAAAAGTTCTCCAGACTGTGCTACTACTTCGAGCTTCATAAAATCCTCGGCTTAGTCTTCGCTCTGAATCTTCCGGTAAGCCTGCTCAATATCGTCAATCCCGCCAATATTGAAAAATGCCTGCTCTGGAATGTGGTCGTATTCGCCATCACAAATCCGACGGAAAGCTTCCACAGTTTCATCAATCGGCACAGTTGAACCTTCAACTCCGGTGAATTTCTTCGCAGTGTAAGTATTTTGCGAGAGATACTGCTCAATCCGGCGGGCGCGCGCTACCGTAACCTTATCTTCTTCCGAAAGTTCGTCCACACCAAGAATCGAGATAATATCCTGGAGTTCCTTATTCTTTTGCAGGATTGCTTTCACATGGGTTGCAGTATCGTAGTGTGCTTGTCCCACATATTGCGCGTCAAGAATCCGCGATGTAGAGGAAAGCGGATCCACTGCCGGATAAAGACCGCGGGAAGCAATATCGCGTGAAAGTTCCGTAGTCGCATCCAAATGTGCGAAAGTGGTGGCAGGAGCCGGATCAGTATAATCATCAGCCGGCACGTAAATTGCCTGCAGCGAGGTAATCGAATGCCCGCGGGTGGAAGTGATTCGCTCTTGCAGCGCACCCATTTCGTCGGCAAGAGTCGGCTGATACCCCACAGCCGACGGCATCCGCCCAAGCAGCGTGGAAACTTCCGAACCAGCCTGAGTAAAACGGAAGATATTATCAATGAAGAGCAGCACATCCTGATTTTGTACATCGCGGAAGTACTCTGCCATAGTCAGCCCGGAAAGCGCAATCCGCAGGCGCACCCCCGGCGGTTCATCCATCTGCCCAAAGACAAGAGCTGTCTTATCGAGCACGCCGGCATCTTCCATTTCATTAATCAGATCGTTGCCTTCACGGGTCCGCTCCCCCACGCCAGCAAAAACAGATACGCCGCCATGGTCTTGTGCTACACGCTGAATCATTTCCTGAATCAGCACTGTCTTGCCCACACCTGCACCGCCGAAGAGACCAATCTTTCCGCCCTGCACGTATGGGGTAAGCAAATCGATTACTTTAATGCCCGTCTCAAACATCTTAGTTTCCGGTTCAAGCTCGTCAAATGTCGGAGCTTTCCGGTGAATCGGCCAGCGTTCGGTGACTTCGAACTTTTCACCATCTTCAAGATTCAATGGTTCACCAGTCACATTAAAAACGTGACCCTTGGTAATATCTCCCACTGGCACCGTAATTGGCGCACCCGTATCAATCACGGTGGCGCCGCGCACAAGACCGTCGGTTGGCTTCATCGCAATAGTGCGCACAATATTATTTCCAAGATGCTGTGCCACTTCAAGCGTCATCTTTAGCTTTTTGTCTTCGCCGGCTTCACCTAAATCAACTTCAGTAATCAGCGCGTTATTGATATCTGGGAGCGCATCCGGTGGAAATTCGATATCCACAACTGCACCCACGACCTGTACGATACGGCCGGTGGAAACTTTCTGTGTTTCGTCTACGACGGTCATTGTCTCTTCCTTATTTCAATCCCGGCAACCGGGTTTTCGTTGACGGGACTACTTCCCCAGCGCATCCGCACCGGAAATAATCTCAGTAATTTCTGTAGTGATTTCAGCCTGACGAGCGTTATTCGCCAAACGAGTATATTTCTCAATCAATTCGTGCGCATTTTCGGTTGCGGAATGCATTGCCTGCTGCCGTGCAGCAAGCTCAGCAGCTGCCGACATAAGCATTACCGAATGCACACGCTGCCCAATATACATTGGAAGCAAGGCATCAAAAACTTCCTGTGCCGATGGTTCAAACTCGTAGAGCGGTGCTGAATCATCAACTCCGTCATCAAGATGCTGGGAGAGTTCCGCGCCCGCATCGACTACTTCCAACGGCAGCATCCGACGAATCTCAACTACTTGCGAAACCATCGAAACAAATTTCGATGAGACCACATGCAATTCACTTACACCGCCCGCTTCTGCCGGTGCAAGGAACAAATCCAAGAACAGGTGTGCAATTTCCCGTGATGTTGCGTCTTTCGGCTTATCGGAATCGCCAACCCAACTCTTTTCCACGGGTATACCGTGGAAACGGAAATGTGAATCACCACGACGGCCGGAAACAAAAAGCACCGGCTCCTTACCTTGCCCGCGCAGGTCTGCTAACAGTTTGTCAGCTTCACGCAAAACTGATGAAGAATACGCGCCAGCCATGCCGCGGTCGGAAGTAACCACAAACACAATCACCCGATTAGTGTCTTTCCGCTCTCTCACCAGAGGATGGTCAGCGTGTGCGTGAGCAGCAACTGTCGCGATTGAAGCAGTGAGCGCGCGCGTATAAGGATCTTGCCCAAGTGCAGCATCGCGCGCCTTGCCGATACGTGAAGCCGCAATCAGCTCCATAGCTCGGAAGACCTTTTCGAGCGTGCCGGTGGCTCGGATCTTTTGCTTATAGATACGCTGTTTGCCCGCCAATTTCAGCCTCGCTTCTTGCGAACAATCTGTTCTTGAGTCTTTTCAGCTTCCAACTCGCCTGTTTTGCTCTCGTCTTGTTCCGGCATGTATGCGGCTTTAAAAGACTTTGCAAAATCTTCAGCAGCAGTTGTTAGTGCTGCTTCCGTGGATTCTTCAAGTTTACCTGTTTCGCTTAAATCGTGAAGCACAGAAGTATTTTGCTCAAGGTATGCAAGGAACTGCGCTTCAAATTCATGAACCTTTTCAAGCGGCACTGCATCGAGATAGCCTTTGGTTCCAATCCAGACTGAAGCTACTTGATGTTCAATCGGATACGGAGTATATTGCGGCTGCTTCAGCAGTTCCATCAAACGCGCACCGCGGGTTAACTGCCGCTGTGTTGCCGCATCAAGATCCGAAGCGAACATTGCAAACGCGGCCTGTGCCCGATACTGCGCCAAAGTAATCTTCAACGTACCGGCAACTTTCTTCATTGCCTTGATTTGGGCATCACCGCCGACTCGCGACACCGAAATACCCACATCTACTGCCGGACGCTGATTCGAGTTGAACAAATCAGACTGCAGGAAAATCTGGCCGTCGGTAATCGAAATAACATTGGTCGGAATGTATGCCGAAACATCATTTGCTTTGGTTTCAATAATCGGCAAACCTGTCATTGAACCGCCGCCGAGTTCATCTGAAAGCTTTGCACAGCGTTCAAGGAGCCGTGAATGTAAGTAGAACACATCGCCGGGATATGCTTCACGCCCTGGGGGACGGCGCAGCAGCAGTGAAACTGAACGGTAAGCTTCTGCCTGCTTCGAAAGATCATCAAACACAATCAGCACGTGCTTGCCCTGATACATCCAATGCTGGCCGATTGCTGATCCGGTGTATGGAGCTAAATACTTATATCCGGCTGAATCGGAAGCCGGGGAGGCAACAATCGTCGTATATGCGAGGGCACCTGCGCGCTCGAGCGTTGCGCGCACCGATGCGATCGTTGAACCTTTCTGGCCGATTGCTACATATATACAGCGAACCTGTTTGCGCGGATCGCCAGTTTCCCAAGCAGACTTCTGATTCAGAATTGTGTCGATTGCAAGTGCTGTTTTTCCGGTCTTTCGGTCACCGATAATCAGCTGCCGCTGTCCGCGGCCAATCGGAATCATCGCGTCGATTGCTTTAATCCCCGTTTGCAATGGCTCATGTACTGACTTCCGCATCATCACGCCAGGAGCCTGCAGTTCAAGCGCACGGCGTTCTGTAATATCGGCAATCTCGCCAAGACCGTCTATTGGGTTGCCGAGCGGATCTACCACACGTCCCAAATATCCTTCACCGACGGGCACTGAAAGTACTTCACCCGTGCGGCGAACTTCCATTCCCTCTTCGATGCCGGCAAAATCGCCAAGTACAACGACGCCGATTTCGCGTTCCTCTAGGTTCATCGCCAAACCTAAAGTCCCATCTTCAAATTTCAAAAGCTCGTTTGCCATCGCGCCCGGCAGCCCTGATACACGGGCAATACCGTCGGCGGTAAGGGTAACGTGGCCAACCTCTTCGCTTGCTACTTTCGTTGGCTCGTAGGAGCTGACGAAAGAATCAAGCGCCGCCCGGATCTCGTCCGGCTGGATGGTTAGTTCAGCCATTCCTTCTATTCCTTCGCTCGAAGCAAAGTATGTTTTCTTGCTGATCTCGATATTTGCCGCTAAAGCGGCTTTGGCGAGTATCTCGAGAATACATACTTCGCAATAGATTTAGTTATATTTTTTCAATGAATCTTTAACCGCAGCCAGCCGTGTAGCTAAGGTGCCATCGATTACGTCGTCTTTGATATGGATTCGCAAGCCGCCGATAACGGACGGCTCAACTGTGGTATGCAGCCGAACCGGCTGGCCATAATGGGATTCCAAAATTTTTGCCAAACGATTCTCTTGTCCGCTGGACAGCGGAATCGCGCTCATCACCGCAGCGACCAGATGTTTTGCTTGGATTGCGCTGCGCTCCACATACCGGCTGAGCGAAGCAGCGATTGAGTAATGCGTAGTTCGGCGCACTGCATGTGAAATAAGGAATCTGCTGTACGGGTTCACGTTTGCAAAAACCTTTTCCACAAGCCGTGAGCGCTTTCCCCGCGCATAGTACGTATCGTTAAGCACAAGCCGCAATTCGCGCTGCTGTTTCAAAAGCCGCATACTGTGGTAAAGTTCTTCTTCCGTCTTTGAAAGAAGATCTTCCCGCTGCGCACCGATCAGCACTGTGTCGATACCAATCAGTTCAAGCGCCTGCACGAGGTCGCCCTCTTGCGCCCAGCTTTCACGCACAATTCCGAGGATTAAATCGAGAACAGGCCCTTCGACCTTTCCAGAAAAGACTGCACGGGCCAGCTCTGCGCGGTCTTGTGCGTCCCGTGAAAGATCTTCAAGTGCACCGCGCAAACTTCCGCTGCCGCCGATAATATCAGCCGAATCAAATATTACACGTGCATATTCGATTTCTTTTCCGGGACACGATCTGAGCAGCCCGCCCCACATTTCACTAATTCGCTGCAGTGCAGCTTCACTACTTGACCGCATTAATGCTCCTGCACATTGCTTACAGATTTTGCTGGGAGAGTCTCAGCCAGTTCATCAAGGAAGCGGTCGATAACCCGGGAAGCAAGAGCCTGATCAGTAACTGCTTCCCCTAAAATCTTCCCTGCAAGATCAGTCGCCAGACTGCCAAGATCAGATTTCAGTGTCCGGTTTGCAGCTTCAGTATCTGCACTGATTCGCTTCTTCGCCGCATCAACGATTGAAACCGCATCAAGACGTGCTTTACGCTGTGCTTCACTCACAATCGCTTTCGCATTATCTTGCGCTTTTTCGCGAACAAGCGCAGCTTCACGCTGAGCATCAACAATTTCTGCAGCAAGATTTTCACGCTCTGAAGCAATCTCAGCGCGCGCAATCTCAGCTGCCTTTAAACCATTCTCAATCTTCTCAGTGCGCTCATCAAGCGTCTGGATGAATGTCGGCCATGCAAACTTGTGGATTACCGTTGCGACGAAAACGAAAGCGAGTGTACCCCAAATCAAATCTGGAAGTGACGGTAAGAGCAGATGATAGAATCCGCCGCCGCCTTCCACTGCGAGAATATCACCCGTTCCAAACATACTTATGCTCCAAATACGAATCCGGCAGCAAAGCCGATAAGACCGAGGGCCTCTACGAATGCTACCGACAAGAACATATTCACACGCAAGTACCCTTTAATTTCCGGCTGACGCGCAGTTGCTTCTTGATTCTTTGCGCCGATCCAACCAATGCCAAGACCTGGACCGAGAGTAGCAATACCATAACCGATGGTGGCGATGTTACCAATCATTGGATTCTTTCCTTTTGTTTAGATTTCAGTGTGCTGAAATGGATAGGAAATGTAAGCAGCGCTGAGCATCGCAAAAATGTATGCCTGCAGTGCGCCTACAAAAAGCTCGAAGACAACAAAGATGATGCCGACGAGAAGAGTGATGGATCCGAGCCCGGCGCCAAGTGCACCGGAAATCGTGAAATAAAGATAGTGTGTGCCGAGGAAACACAAAACCAAAATGAAGTGACCAGCCACCATGTTTGCAAGCAGACGGACGGTGAGAGTTATTGGGCGCAGCACAAAGGTGGAGAAAAACTCAATCGGCACCATTAAAAAATACAGCGGCCACGGCACACCTGGGGGCATAAGCTGTTCTTTGAAGAACTTTAGACCGCGTGCTTTCAATCCTGCTGCGATAAACCCGAAATAGGCGGCTAGTGCAAACACAAGCGGCATCCCAATCAGCGAAGTACCGGCAATCTGTAATCCCGGGATTACGCCGGTGAGATTCATAAACAAAATCCCGAGGAATATTGTGAGCAAAAACGGCTGATATTTTTTCGCATTTTCCGCGCCAAGGATTTCTTCACCAATCTGCACCCGTGAGAAATCAATCAAAGATTCTACAGCGCCTTGTGCCCGCCCCGGCACCAATTTCGCACGCTGTGCATACACCACCATCACCAATGTCAAAACCAACACGGCAATTAAGCGCACCAAAATAATGCGGTTCATCTCGAATGGGGTCCCCGCGAAGAATAGCGGTGCCGGATTAAATTCGTGATCAAGAGTAGGGCCGCTGAAACCCGAATCACTACTTGCAGCGTTCAAGAGCGGAATCATTAAAGCACTGGGCAGAATAATCACTTTCGAAAATCCCTACACTCACGTTTGGTACCGATTCATACGTATCCTGGAAAAACTCTCCAAACAAGTTTTCCCAGGATGCTGCGAATCAATTTTGTAAAGCCTGACCTTTCTTACTTTACATGAGAAAACCGAAATACATCAAAGAATTATGACATTTTAGCTAAATCTCATTTAACTAATTCTGTTTTGCAAATTCGCATGTAAATTTTTCATTTCTATTTTACGTTTCAAAGTCGGGGCCGTCGGCGCGCATAATTACTGCCGATGTGCCTAACAAAGTGAGAATCACCGCTGCTACGAACCCAATTAGCAGTGCTTTTAGCGACGGATATCCCCACGAACTAATCAGCGGCATACACACCAACAGCATCGTTATTTTCAAAAAATACGCACAAGGCAGCGCATATTTTTGCAAACCTTGCAGAAAGCGATTAATTAATAAGTCAAAAAGCCAGGCAATACTGCTTGCAATCCCGACAATCCCCACGCCTAACCCAAAACCGGCTGCACTTCTCGGCATCCCATTCATCCAAAGAATCAGTACCGCAGCCGCACCGAATAAAATCACTATCAGCAGATTCAATAAAGCAACAGCTGCCAGTAACTCGTCGGCACTGCGCCGGTATCCCGGTTTTTTGCACTCACCTGCTGCATCTCCCATCCCGCCAAAATCTCTTAATTTTCCGTTCTCCCACAGATTTCTCTTTCCGCTGCCCGCAGTATTTCAGGTGCAGTGTAATTTTTCCGTTTCCCGAACATGGTATTAATTCAGTACTTTTACCGCACCGGATTCTATTTCCGTGCACGGTTCCCAAGCAGATTGGCTGTCCGACTCGCTATCTTCTTTATTTTCTTTGTCTTCTCTATCTTCTTTACCGCCGGCAGCCGCAGCCTCTCCTGCCGAAAGATTGTTACCCGTCGGATCAGAACCTGCTTTATTTACAGGTAAATGCGGCGAAAGCACCCGCGCCGTCGCGAATACCGCAAGTACGAAAGCAATACTCACCGGAATGAGCACCAGCCGCGCCGGAAAAATAACAAAGGCGATTGCGCTAAACGAAGCAATTGCCGCCCAAATATATAAGATTAAAACGGCAGTCAAATGTGAGTGCCCGCGGCGAAGCAGCCGATGATGCAAGTGCCCTGCATCCGCTTCAAACGGAGATTTCCCGTGGCTAACTCGGCGAATAACTGCCCAGCTCATATCAATAAGCGGAATTAAGAGCACCAGAACCGGTACAAAAAGCGGCATAAATGCCGGAACCGCCATGCGCGCGGTAAGATTTGCCGGATCAATCTGACCAGTTACGGTAATCGAAGCGCCCGCAATCACTGTTCCAAGCATTAACGCCCCCGAATCTCCCATAAATATGCGGGCTTGATGAAAATTATGCGGCAAGAATCCAACACAAATCCCAACAAGCACCGCCACCGCCGCCGCACCCATCGACGCATAATCACCGGGAGAAGATTCACGCACTAAATAGTAGGCATAACCAAAGAACGCAAGTGCCGCAATCGCCACCACACCTGCCGCCAGACCGTCAAGCCCGTCGATAAAATTCACCGCGTTCGCCGCTACAAGCACCACAAATATTGTGCTTAAAAGTGTTAACCGCTCAGATCCGATCGTTAAACCAAGCAGCGGCACGGAAAGAAGCTGCACGCCAAACCATGCCATAATCGCTGCAGAGAGAATCTCACCAGCAAGCTTCGCATACCAGTGCAACTCCCAAATATCGTCAATCACCCCAATCACACACATTGCTCCGGCGCCAAGCAGGATTCCCCACACGATCGATCCCTTCACAAATGTATTGGCAACAAACGGAATTTGTGAAGCGAGGATAAAGGTAATTGCCATCCCCAGATACATTGCGACACCGCCAAGCCTTGCAATCGGCACAGTATGCACATCACGTCCGCGAACCTGCGTAATCGCGCCCACAGCGAGCGCAATATGTAAAATGACCGGCACAAGCAGGTATGTAAATACGCCCGAGAGCAGCATTAAGAGCAAATAGACTCGCACATTACCTCCGTTAAACTTCTAAACTTCGGCGCCGGATTTTAATCCGGCAAACGCACACAATTGCTCCGACGGAATCGCGCCTTCGCGAATCACTTCGACCATATCCGGAGTTTCCAGATTAAATTTCAAAATTGTCGACGGCACTCCCCGCGGCTTTTCCCGCCGTCAAGATAGACACTCACCGATTCGCCAAGCTGCGCTTGCGCTTGCTGAATCGTCTGCGCCGGCGGCTGGCCGGTAATGTTCGCACTGGTTACTGCAAGCGGACCAGCCTGGGAAAGCAGTTTCAGTGCAATATGTTCGTCCGGCATCCGCAGCGCCACGGTACCATGAGTTTCACCTAAATCCCATCCGAGATTTTCTTTCGCTGGAAAAATCAACGTAAGCGCACCGGGCCAAAACTTTTCGGCAAGCAAACGCGCTTTTGGGTTAATCCATGCAGCAAGCGTTTCAGCCGTCGAAAAATCGGGTACGAGCACCGGAGGAGGCATCTGCCGTGTGCGCGATTTCGCTGCAAGCAATGCGTCAATTGCGGCAGAATTGAAAGGATTAGCGCCAATTCCATAAACCGTATCTGTCGGCAGGCAAACCACTTCGGAACTTTTAATAGCAGACATTGCTGCAGAAATCCCAATCTGATATTCTGCGCCAGTCATGTTAAAAATCATCATCTTCTCTTTTCTCATCCTCTCCAATACTATCCGTTCCCATCGTGTTTCTCACAAAAAGCCGTAATCTTAACGCACAGAAAGTTTAGATCTGCAAAGTCCGTCGGCGGCGATAAAATATCTAAATATTGTACGGCGGAATATTCCAGATATTCCAGATATTCCAGATATTCCAGCAGTCCGGTACTTTGACACTCGGTACTTTTCGGTATTCCAGCAGTCCGGTACTTCGGCACTCCAAGCAGTCCAGCAATCCAGCAAGAACTTTTTCACTGCGTAACTGGCGGCAAGACATAAAAAGTTACGTAACTGGCGGCGGGAAGAAGAAAACTTTCCGTAACTGGCGGCAAGAACTCATTTTCGTTACGTAACTGGCGGCAAGAACTTGGGTTGAGATTTTTACCGTCGGGAGCGTTTGCATTTCTGCAGGTCATGGGCTTAAAGTTGCGAGGGCTCTCCCGTCGGGAATAAAAACCATCCATTTCGCCCTAAATCTAAGCTTTCATCTAAGCTTTCCGCGCAATCAAGTAACGCGGTTTACCTGCGAGATCCAATTTCGTCTGGGCATTCGCAAATCCTGCGGCACGGGCAATTTCACAAACAGCCGCTCCCTGCTCATCAGCATGTTCCATAATTAACATTCCGCTTTCACGCAAAAGGCGTGCTGCACGGAAAATTAGTTTACGCGGGAAATCAAGCCCGTCGGCGCCGCCGCCAAAAGTGCTTCCTCCGGATCAGCCAGTACTTCTGGCGACAACTCGTGAGTTAACGGCACATACGGCGGATTCGAAACCACGACAGCCGCTTTCCCGATAAACTCACTAAACTCAGTCAACGCATCACCAATGCGGAAAGTCACCGGAGAGCCGTACGCAATATTATTTGTTTCCGCAAGCATAAAAGCATTCTCTGCTAACTCCACAGCATGCACATTCCGATTCTTCGTTTCAGTGGCGACGGCAAGCGCAATCGCCCCGGACCCTGTACAAAGATCAATAGTTAACGGATCTTTTTCGCCAATAAGCTGCAGCCGTTGTATCTCCGAAATCGCCTCGCCTGCAACGAGTTCCGTCTCCGGACGAACAATAAAAACACCCGGAACAGACTTTAACTCAAGATAACGAAACCACATTTTCCCAATTAAATGCTGGAGCGGAATTCGCTGCGCACGCTGCGAAACGAGAGATGAAAAATTAGCATATTGCTGCGGAGAAAATTCTGACGGCGCCAACGCAAGATGTTTTCCCAAAACATGCGCTGCAAGTGCACGCGCATCAACAGCAGGCGAAGGCACACCAGCAGCAGCCAATTCGCGTACAGCGCCGGCTAACGCTGCCGTCAGCTTCTGCTTTTGCTCCAATTCCATCCACCACCCATAAGGTTTCATGACATCTCAATTGTTTTAGATTTTTCGTATGAACTAAGACCCTTGAGTTTTAACTGCTGATCCTGCCGCCCAAGAGCGTTATCCAGCAGCGTGTTCCAGCCGTTCTGCTTCATCCAGATCACGCAGCGATTGAATCACTGCGTCAAGATTTCCGTTGATTACTGAATCAAGATTGTATGCTTTATATCCAGTCCGGTGATCAGAAATCCGATTCTCCGGAAAGTTATAGGTTCGAACCCGTTCAGAGCGATCGACGGTACGCACCTGGCTTCGCCGCTGATCTGCCTCTTTCGCTGCTTGCTCTTCCAGCTGCATCTGCCGAAGCCGCGCCCGCAGCACCCGCATTGCCGATTCACGATTCTTGATTTGCGACTTTTCATCTTGCATTGAAACAGTGATTCCAGTTGGCAAATGCGTAATTCGCACTGCTGAGTCAGTGGTGTTCACGCTCTGACCGCCAGGCCCGGATGAACGAAAAACATCAATCCGCAAATCGTTGTCATTAATTTCGATTTCCCCGGATCTTCCACCTCAGCGAAAACAAGTACCCCCGCAGCCGAAGTGTGCACCCGTCCTTGAGATTCGGTAACTGGCACACGCTGCACTCGGTGTACACCGGCTTCAAATTTTAGCCACGCCCAAACACCGTCAGCCGGGTCTGCTGGTACGCTTTTCGCTTTCACGGCAATTTGGACGTCCTTATATCCGCCCATATCTGTCGCAGTCGCATTGAGAATCTGCGTATTCCAGCCTTTAGTTTCGGCATAACGCTGATACATCCGCAATAAATCTGCCGCAAAAAGCGCAGACTCTTCCCCGCCTTCACCAGCTTTTACTTCAAGAATCACATCGCGTAAATCATCCGGATCGCGCGGAATCAGTGCATTGCGCAACGACTCTGCAGCAGATTCGTACGCAGCTTTCAGACGCGGCAGTTCCGCTGCAAAAAGCTCGCCATCTGCACCGCCAAGTTCTACAATTTCCTGAGTTTCAAGAAGATCTTGCTCAATCTGCAGCCAGTTCTGGTACCGCGATACTACTGGACCGAGCTGCGCATACCGACGTGAAAGTGAGCGCAGCTTATCGGGGTTAGCCAGCACTTCCGGGCTTGACATCTGCACTTCTAACTCGCGATATTCTTCAAGCATCGCCTGTGCAGCAGGATATTTCACCTCAGATAACAAATTGAGATTTTCAAAGCTCATTATTTTCCTTCATTCGCTCCTTCACGGTATCCGTCGGAAGCTGTTTTCAAAGTTAGCTTTCAAAGTTAGCGCCGGAACCGCAGCATGCTGTAAGAAATCACGGAGGGATTAGTTCTGGATACCCGGCGTAAATGCACTGAGCGCCGGCTTCCGCGGATTGCAAAAAGCCGGCGCTCAGCATAAAAGCTACTTCTTACGCTTACCGTAACGTGCTTCGAAGCGTGCCACACGGCCGCCGGTATCAAGAATCTTCTGCTTACCGGTATAGAACGGATGGCATGCTGAGCAGACGTCCACACGAAGATGCTCGGTAGCAAGAGTGGAGCGAGTATCAAACTCAGCACCGCAAGTGCAGCTCACGTGCACTGGGGTGTATTCAGGGTGGATTCCCTGTTTCATAATATTCTCCTTGGATCGTTTAGTGCTCTGGGTCCGATTTACACTTTCTTCGTACGGACGAAGGCAGATTGCGAAACAATATTCCAAAACAGCATTCCGGAAAATATTGCGCCGCCATAAAACGGTGAACCAGCAGCCGACGTTTTATTAAACCACTTTTTCCAATGAATAGCTAGATACGTGAGCGATTACTCAGCATCACGATTATTCTGCTCCATTGGCTTGCATTCCCCGCACAATTGAAACCAAAAATTCCTGATTCGACTCAGTTTTGCGCAGCCGCCCGAGAAGATAGTCAGAAGATTCTTGGACATCAAGTGTGCCCAGTGCGCGCCGTAAATGCCACACAATCTTCAGCTCTTCCGGGCTGAAGAGCTGTTCTTCACGCCGCGTTCCCGAAGCATTCACGTCAACTGCCGGGAAAATCCGCCGGTCAGCAAGCTGACGTGAGAGCCGCAGCTCCATATTGCCGGTGCCCTTAAACTCTTCGAAGATTACTTCATCCATCTTCGAACCAGTCTCAACAAGCGCTGAAGCAATGATTGTAAGCGATCCGCCGTCTTCAATATTCCGGGCCGCACCAAAAACTTTTTCGGCGGATAGAGTGCAGCTGCATCCACACCGCCAGAGAGAATCCTGCCTGAAGCCGGAGCAGCAAGGTTGTATGCGCGGGAAAGACGTGTAAGCGAGTCAAGCAGGATTACCACATCTTGCCCAAGTTCAACCAAACGCTTCGCCCGTTCAACAGCAAGTTCTGCCACGATTGTGTGATCGGAAGCCGGACGGTCAAAAGTCGAAGCAATCACTTCGCCTTTCACTAGCCGCTGCATATCCGTTACTTCTTCCGGACGTTCATCAACGAGCACCACCATCAAGTGCACATTCGGATTATTATTCGCGATAGCCACAGCCATTTGCTGCATAATCATCGTTTTACCTGCTTTTGGCGGAGAAACAATCAGCCCGCGCTGCCCTTTTCCAATTGGGGCAACAAGATCGATTATTCGAGTTGTGAGCGCATTTTTGTCGTCTCCATCCGCAGCATTTCCTGCGGGTAAAGCGGTGTAAGCTTGTTAAATTCGGGTCGGCTTGCTGCATCTTCCGGAGAAAGCCCGTTAATCGAAGTCACTTCCACCAGCGGGTTGTATTTATGCTGACGCTGCCCGCGGCGCGCCTGGCCTTCGGTTACACTGCGTACTGCACCGACAACAGCGTCACCGCGCCGCAAACCGTATTTTTTAATCGTCTGCTGGGAAACGTAAGCATCAGACTTACCCGGCAGGTATCCGCCAGTGCGCAGATAAGAATTTGTTCCAGCAGTATCGAGAATACCGGCAACTGGAATCAAAACGTCCTCATGCGTACTCTGCGGTTCGTTATTATTTTGGACGTCCTCATATTGAGATCCGTCATCGCTGTTATTGCGCCGATCATTATTGCGTTCGCGCCGGTCACGGCGATTATTCCGATCTCGCCGGTCACGACGGTTATTGCGTTCGCTGCGTTCGCGCCGATTGCGGTTCCGCACTCCATCATGATCACTGTCTTGATCACTATTTTCACTATTCCGTTTGCTTCCGGCACGACGTGCGGCTGCGTCGCCGAGAGCGTCAAGCGCAGCTTGCTTTTCCGCTGCTGTCATCTCGCTTTTTGGCTGATTTTCAAGATTCTTTCGATTGCGGCGCAGATTCTCACGTAAATCATTTTCGTTGTGATCCTCTCCGCTTGCCGCTTTGTCCGGATTTTCAGCGCCAGTATTTTCGGAAACTGGCACGATTACCTGATCCAGATTTTCCTTTCTGGTGCGACGGGCACGTGCAGGCTTTTCTGCAGTATCTGCACTAGCCGGCTGCAGCTGTGCGCCATCACTAAGCTTTTCTTTAATTGCCGCCACATAATCAGCCTTTCGCGATTTCGGCGGCATCTTAATGCCGAGTTGAGCTGCGCGCTCCTTCAATTCTGAAAGCAACATTGCGCTTACTTTACGCTCTGAATTGGCAGTTTCGTTCACGAGGTTCCTTCCCCGGGCGTCTCAAATAAGACGCTTGCTATGTCAATCGGGATTAATGGATAACATGCTCACACAAAATTTGGCGAGACATCTGATTCTGGATTGGCAACACGCGATAACAAGCAAAACTGTTCGCGGTCCAGTAGGTCTAAATCTGAGCGACCTTGGTTGCCTGAACATTATCCTACACAATGAACTGCCTTTTATGGAAATAATCGGCCCGGAACAAAATGACTATTATCACGCCGACGCAAAATATTCTGCATATCCGCTGCTGCACGAAATAAATTTCCAATCCGGACGGTATGTTTCACATGCCGGCTTATTCGCTGTTTCTCTTCCGGCTTATATTAATATTTACCGGATTGAAGCTGCGATTTACCGGATTGGAGGTGCGATTTGGATTGGCTGCACGGTGAAACCTGCAGCTGTTAAATTTTCCGGCATCTTCCCGCGCAGTTCAGCAAAAACTAATATTGCGGAACCATTTTGCACTCCGAGCGCCGGCCAGCCTGCTTTTTGCAGCGAGAAAAGCAAATTGGCAATATGGCTTGTTTCCGCTAGTTTACACAGCTCACTTCCCCATTCCAGAAAGGCTGCCCGCGATACTTCCCGCAGTAGCAGCGGCCGATGTTCAAGCGCGTAGCAAAGCAAACCCGCAGCATCGTCCGGAACTCCGAAAACTGAATGCGCCAAATTATTGCGGTGCCTGCTGGTTTCCCGGATAGTGATTAGGGTCAGCTTCAGTGTCGGATGAAGCACAAGCGAAGCTGTATTTTGAACAGGATTAGTTTGTGCTGCAATACTCACATTCATCTCAGTATTTTCGTTTTGCTGCTCATTGCGATCCGGCCAAGAGATTATCCCCCGCCGGTAAGTGCTGCAGCTAAACGGGAACCGTCAACATCGAAATCAGCAGCAAGACGGGCTAGCTGCGCAGCAGTGAAATCATTCGGATTCCCAAGTAGGCTCTTAACCAATAACAGCCCTGCAAGAACTTCTGCTTCACGTTCACCGAGACCGAGACCGCGCGGAATATTATTTCGCGCCACAAGTTCAATCCCAGCCGCGGGAAGCCCTAAATGCTCCAGCGTATACATCATTACTTTGATTACAAGATGATTCGCATCTTTTGGCAATTCATTACTTCCTTGCCCCAGAATCAACGCTTTTGCAGCACCCGTCGTCAGTGTCACTGCTGTTTCATCCCAGAAATCCAGGCTTAGCGCGAGACCCGAAAAAGCTGAATTATAAAGCAGCGCACTTGCAGGTACCCGCACACTGGCACGCTCAGCTACTATCCGCATGACCACTCTTCTCTTTTCCGTGATTGCACAAAACCAAAGTAATCGAGATTAATTTTCCAAAGATGCACCTGCAAGCACCAAGCGCCGCAGAAAAACACGGAAAGACACTCCCGAACCCGTAAGTTTGCACACAAACGCTTTTTACATTTTCTCCGGTGCGCTCACGCCAAGCAGACCTAAGCCATTCGCAAGTACCTGACCGGCTGCATCATTTAGCCACAAACGTGCCTGATGCACCGGATTGACTTCTTCATCTGCCCGCGGAGTGACACGAGACTTCGCATACCAGGCATGGTATGCCGCAGCAAGATCTTCGAGATAGCGTGCCACACGATGCGGCTCACGCAAAGTTGCTGCTTGCGCCACTACTTCCGGATATTTCGCGAGAGCTGCGAGCAGTTCTCCGTCGGCAGCGGTATCAAGCTTACCCGGATCAAAATCATCACGAGTAACTCCATGCTCTGCCGCATTGCGGTCAACTGAACATGTGCGCGCATGCGCATACTGGACATAATAAACCGGGTTATCGTTGCTGTGCGATGAGATGAGCGCAAGATCGATTTCGAGAGTTGTGTCCATTGCGGCACGAACAAGCGAGTAACGCGCCGCATCCACTCCAGCCGCATCAACCAAATCAGAGAGCACAACAATCGTGCCGGCACGTTTCGACATTTTCACCGGCTGACCGTCTTGGACAAGATTCACGAGCTGCCCGATGAGAATCTCAAGATTTTCACCTTTACCCGCAGTGTCGCCAAAGGCGCGTGCCATCGCATACATTCTGCCGATGTACCCGTGATGGTCAGCTCCGAGCATATAAATCGCATAGTCGGCTCCGCGCGAGCGCTTATCAAGATAATAGGCAAGGTCACCGGCAAAATAGGCGGCTTCTCCGTCGCTTTTAATTACCACTCGATCTTTATCATCACCAAAATCGGTGGTGCGGACCCATTTGGCGCCGTCTTTCTCATAAATCATGCCGGAATCTTCAAGACGCTTGATTGCTGCTGTTACCGCACCAGATTCATGCAGGGAATCCTCATGGAAAAACACATCAAAATCTACTCGGAAATCGCGTAATTCCTGCTTGATTTCACCGAACATCATATTCACACCGTGTTCACGGAAAAATTCTTGCGCCGCAGAATCATCCATTGCAGTGAGATCAGCTTCCGGATTCTCCGCAAGCACACGTGCAGCAATGTCGGTAATATACTGCCCGCCGTATCCGTCGGCTGGTACTTCGCGATTCCGTGCGCGCGCAAGAAGCGAAGCAGAGAATCTGTCTATTTGCGCACCGTGATCATTAAAATAGTATTCACGGGTAACTTTTTGCCCGACGGCTTCAAGGATCCGGGCGAGCGAATCACCGACGGCTGCCCAGCGGGCACCGCCGATATGTACTGGACCGGTCGGGTTCGCTGACACAAATTCGAGATTAACTTTCTTGCCTTGAGCGGCGTTGCTCCGGCCATACTGCGTCCCTTGAGTGAGGATAGTCCGAGCAAGCTCGCCGGCAGCCCGTGAATCAAGGGTGATATTAATAAAACCTGGACCAGCTGCTTCTGCTTTCGCAATTCCCGGATTTTCGAGAAGTCTTCCAATCAAAGTTTCAGCAAGCGCACGCGGATTTGTGCCGGCTTTCTTTGCCAGCTGCAAAGCGACATTTGTTGCCCAATCACCGTGTTCGCGCGAACGCGGGCGCTCAACTTTCACTTCGGATGGTATGTCTTGTGCAGCAAGGGAAATTTCACCATTTGCCGCAGCGGATGACAAAGTTTTTTGGATAAATGCAGATAATTCCTCTGGAGTCATGAAGTTATTCTATCGGCGCTAACGCTTTGCTCCCAAGCGCGCAGAACGTGAAATCCGGCAACAGTTTCGATAATTGCGCAGAATTTGCCGCAATGCTTTTCAAAGATTGCAGCGCTGCTTAGCTTGGAGATTAGCCGGCGCTAGACGAAAATTGTGATTATTCCGACGGTATCCGCAGATTCTGCAGATGCACAAATATTGCTATACTGTACGAGTTGCAAGATTCTTGCGTTTTGCAAACATGCTGGTGCAGTTGCTGTGTTTCAGCGCTGCAGATTAGCCCCGATAGCTCAGGGGATAGAGCGTCCGCCTCCGGAGCGGAAGGCCGCAGGTTCGAATCCTGTTCGGGGCACTGCCGGAAAAGCCTGGTATCTCAAAGGAAAAGAGATATCAGGCTTTTCTTATTAGTGAAAGCAACACAGCCGCAGCAAAACGCTCTGCAAGATTACACAGCCGGCAGCAAAATCCGCAAAATCATGCCGTATCTCAATAGCCGCAAGAGTTAAGGGCGATTACACGATTAAGGGCGGGCGATAATCCCTTTTTCATCATCCGCATATATTTTCCCTTTGTAGCGCGGATTCATAAAAGCTTCTTCAGTTAGAATCTCATCTACTTCCGCAGCGGTAAGCAATCCCATCTCCACCACTACTTCCTTCACCGACTTCCCCGTCCGGGCAGCTGCGCGGCCGACTACATCACCGTTATAATGCCCGATAACTTCGTTCAGGTATGTTACAACACCAATCGAGTTATAAACATGCGCCCGCATCACCTCAGGATTTGCACTAATGCCGTCGATACATTTCTCACGCAAAGTATCGCAAGCGCTAATTAGCAGCGATATTGATTCATTAATTGCCTGCGCTATCACAGGTTCCATCACATTCAGCTGCAGCTGTCCGGCTTCTGCTGCCATCGTCACAGTCACGTCATTCCCAATGACTTTGAAGCAAACCTGATTGACAACCTCGGGAATTACCGGATTTACCTTCGCCGGCATGATTGAAGATCCGGCTTGCCTTTGCGGCAGGTTAATTTCGTTTAAACCAGCCCGCGGACCTGATGAAAGCAAACGCAAATCATTTGAAATTTTCGAAAGTTTATGGGCAAGACGCTTCAGCGCAGCATGTACGCTCACATAGTCGCCGTTATCTGAAGTTGCTTCAATCAAATCAGGCGCAGAGACAATATCCAGCCCGGTTACTGCAGCGAGTTTCGCTGCTGCAGTTTCCGCATAATTCGGCGGAGTATTCAGTTTTGTTCCAATCGCAGTTGCTCCAAGATTCACATGCAGCAGATATTTGGAAACACACTCTAGGACTTCGATTTCTTCGCGCAGATTCGTGGCAAAACCATGAAATTCTTGTCCGAGCGTCATTGGGACAGCATCTTGCAGCTGGGTTCGCCCCATTTTTAACATGCCGGCAAATTCTGCACCTTTTCGATCAAGAGAATCTGCAAGCTGCGCTACACACGAATTCAGTTTGCGGACGGCTGCGTAAATCATCAAATGCAATCCCGTCGGATAGGCGTCGTTCGTGGATTGCGACTTATTTACGTGATCGTTCGGATTAATCACATCGTAACGCCCTTTTTCAAATCCAAGCAGTTCAAGAGCGAGATTTGCAATCACTTCGTTCGTGTTCATATTTACCGATGTGCCGGCACCGCCTTGGAATTGGTCTACCGGAAATTGGTCAAAGCATCGCTGCTTTTCGAGAATCTCGTCGCAGCCAGCCGCGATTGCCTGCACAATATCGTGCGGCAGTACATGCAGCTCTTCATTTGCTAGCGCACAGGCTTTCTTCACCTGCACCATTGCGGTTATGAACTCTTTCATGTCGCAAATTCTTTGGCCGGAAATTTGGAAATTCTCTATTGCACGAAGGGTGTGAATCCCGTAGTAAGCTTCCGCTGGCACTTCACGTTTACCAAGGAGATCTTCTTCAATACGATGAGCCATTTTCTTCCTTTCAAGCATCATTGCACAAAAAGTACTTTCCGACAGACGTTCCGCTAGTACTGTCTGTTTTCATGCTCTCACTTTGCAATTGCACTGACATTTTTGCGGCGGTGCACGATGTATTTCAGCATCAACCGCAGATTCTTTAAGCTTAGCGACGGATATCAGACAACATCAGACGGATATCAGAAGTTGTGTTCGCGTTTACCTTTCAAAATAATCGTAGCTGAGAACTTGGTGCAAAAAACATTGCAAACACTAAATTCGCTAAAATCTCGATCTAAAGAGAAGTGGAAAATACAAGTTGTTCTGAGATTCGAAAAAGTACAGTAAATTCCTAGTAAGTACCATCCCAGTAATAATTAATTACCCGTCGGGCGAGCGAGGGTTCGTCCGTAATAATCGCGTCTACCCCCATTTTCAGCAAACGTATCATTTCGTCGGCTTCATTTACTGTCCAAACATGCACTGCCTGACCGCGACGGTGGCACAGCTCAATCATCGCCGGCGTAACCACATGAATCTTTGTAAAAAGGCACGGCACTTGAATTGCCTGCACTCCGCGCTCCACACCGGGAACAAATCGATCCACGAGCGGCCAAAACCGTTTCGGCAGCTTCGATTCCAACACAAGCAACGCCATTGCACCTTTCCCAAGTGAGGTGACCACGCCGGGAAGCATTCGCCGCAGCATTTTCAAACGGGTTTCATTAAATGAGGAAAGGCTTACCCGCCCAACTGCATCTGCTTCCCGAATTGCACGGGCAAGGGGGCGGACTACGTGAAAATTTTTTGCGTCAATATTCAGCACAAGATCTGGATATTTCTTAAATACTTCAGCTAAACGCAGCGGAGTGTTTCCGGATTCGTCGTGTACTTTGCGAAGCTCTTCCCACGTATAGCTGGAAACTTTTCCATGCCCGTTTGTGGTTCGATCCAGAATCGGATCGTGAAAAGAATTACGACACCATCTTTTGTCGCTTGCGAATCAGTCTCAATATATCGGAAACCGAGTTTCTGCATTTTTGCAAATGCAGAAAGTGAGTTTTCTGGAGCTTCATTTCCTCCAGCGCGATGTGCTAAAACAATTGGCTTCTCAGCAATTTTCCATATCCGCTCATCAAGCGCAGGAGTCCGCCGTCGTGATTTCCAAAATTTCATAGACTTTCCCACTTCTCACCATTTCACAATGATTCGAAAGTTTTTATTGCATCAGCTGCATTTCTGGGTAATATCAATCGCGCCAAGCTCACTAATGAAACTAATCGGCTCAACTGGTTCCTGGGTATAATCTTTTGACGGACGAATTTCAAAATGCAGGTGACTCCCAGTGGACTGCCCGGAGCTGCCGACTTCGGCAATTTTTTCTCCAGCCTTCACCTTTTGACCAACTTTCACAAAAATACCGTCACGGTAGCTGTGCAAGTACCAAGTGTAGAAAACTTTGCCGTTAATCTCGTGTTTTATTCGAATATCGTTGTTTCCGGGAGTTTCGGAACCATCCATCACAACTTCACCGTCAGCTGCCGCATATATCGGCGTTCCTTTTGGAGCGGCGAAATCAACTCCGGTGTGAAACTCGGTTCCCCGCCCAAAAGGATTGGCGCGCATCCCAAATGGGGAGCTGATTCTATACGATCCGACCTGCATCGGAAAGAATACTGCATTATCGAAGTTTTCATAGGCACTGGCAAGATCGTTTGCTCCGCCTTTTGCAGCACAGCGAATCTTTCCCTGGTTTGCAGCAAGCTGCGTTTCAATCATCTTGGCGGTTTCCGCTGCACCCGCGGTTGGCTTTAACACATCTTCGCTGCTTTCAGCGGCCGAGCTATTAACCGTGTGAACGGTGTCAAGCACAGAATCTGCTGCGGCAAAACCGGGAGCGCCAACCGCATTCTGAACTTTAATCACGCCGACGGATGCTGTCACGAGAACGCCGGCGAGAGCAACCGCGGAAAGCGCCGGACTTTTCTGCACGAAATTTTTCAGAAACGACGAACTTTTCGAAGCGACACCAACAAATTTTGCGTTGAAATTCCGCCGCTCCCTTTCGCATGCAATCTTATTTTCCCGGACTGTTGGAATGGCTTCAGTAACATCTTCATTACCGGTGCATACCGCAGCTGCAGAGCTTTCCTTTGAATCCGGAGCCGAAAAACTAACCTGCAGCGGACTTGCGGCGCTGCCTGCAGCCTTAACCGCTTTAGTTTTATCAATCGCGGATTCTGCCCAATGACGGCCATTCATATCAGCAGATGACTCACAGCGCGCAAGCATCTGCGCTAAGCGTGCTTCTTTTTCTGCTCTGGTTAATCCGGTTCTTGACACTGCTGCTTCTTGATGCGGCTTTGCTTTCCGCTCAGCTGCTTCCCGCGCGAGACGAAGTTCTTTCCGGGAAGGTAAAGTTTTCCCGTTCCGAAACTCTTGTGCCACTTCATCTCCCTTTGCCAATTTTCTGATGTGTTTGCAGTTCAGAATTTACCGATAATCCCGAAAGTAACAGCTCTGCGAGATACAGTCACTTTTTCTCAACTGCACTTAATCATAACGGTTTGGTAACATCACGTCTACTGCCGTGAAAAATTGTGACGCACCCCAGATATCAAATTTATCCGGCACTCCTGAATACTGTTTACAAATACATTTTCAGGGGAAATCCGAAACGGTAATCTGCTAAATAATTTCATACGGTTTCTTTAATCAGCTGCTGACGCGCCTTTACACTTACACCCAGAACTTGCTAAATTTCACTTCAAATCAAGGTAATTTTTCAATATCCCGCGCGCGCTGGGACTATCGTCACTATTATTAAATATGTCGGGATTAACGCAGATCAAAATCGAGACTCGGAAAGCACAAGCAATGGTAGATCAGAATTTTGGACCAAACGAAGGATTCGTAGCTGAACTATACGCCAATTACCTCGAAGATAATTCAAGTGTCGGTGAACAATGGCGGGAAATGTTCCATCAGTGGAAGCGCAGCGGTGTCGCCGCGAAAACACGTATTGCCCCCGCAGCAGACGATAATCCGGCCCAAGCAGCACACACCGAATCATTTTCCGCTGAAGATATTGCGGCACAGCATGCCGTCCACGCTAAACAAGATCGCGAAGCCACTTCTGAAGCGTATGTTACACGTTCCGACCTGCCGCCAGCACCGCGTTCAGCAGCCCGCCCCGCACTTACTCCCTATACTGCAAAATATGATTCAGCTCCGAATCTTGCAGCGAATTTTTGCGAAGATAACGAAGAAATTCTGCCGTTAAAAGGCGCTGAACGCGGTTTGGCAAAAAATATGGACGCCTCGCTTTCAATTCCAACAGCTACTTCCGTCCGCGCTCTCCCGGCACGGATTATGTTCGATAACCGCACCGTGATTAATAAATATCTTTCCACCACCCGCGGCGGAAAAGTTTCGTTCACACATTTAATTGCATACGCAATGGTGGAAGCGCTGGCAGAGATGCCGGAGATGAATTATTCATACAAAATTGATGAAAAAGGGCGCCCAAACCTGGTCAAGCCGGCCCATATCAATCTCGGCTTAGCCATTGATGTAGTTAAATCCGACGGGACACGCACACTTGTGGTCCCAAATATTAAAGAAGCCGAACGGCTCACTTTTAGCAAATTTCTTACTGCATATGAAGATCTTGTCGAACGCGGCCGGAAAAATAAGCTCACAATTGCGGACTATCAAGGAACAACAGCATCGTTAACTAACCCTGGCGGATTCGGCACGGTACATTCAATTCCGCGTTTAATGAATGGGCAAGGTTTAATTATTGGTGTTGGTTCAATGACTTACCCGCCAGAATTTCAGGGAACATCAAATGCTGCAATTTCGCGGCTTGGTGTCTCAAAAGTAATGCATTTGACCTCCACATATGACCATCGCGTGATTCAGGGAGCTGCATCCGGCCGTTTTCTGCGTTTAATGGAGCAAAAACTGCTCGGGCTTGACGGATTCTATGAACGGATTTACATGGCATTGCGCATCCCGTTCAAACCTTTTGTTTGGGAACGCGATGTGGAATATGATGCGGAACGTGAAATGGGTAAACCGGCGCGGATTGCAGAGTTGATTCACGCCTACCGCTCCCGCGGCCATCTGATTGCAGATGTTGATCCGCTTTCTTTCCATGTCCGCCGCCATCCAGATCTTGAACTGAAATCTTACGGTTTGACTCTTTGGGATCTTGACCGCACTTTCCCCACCGGAGGTTTCGCCGGAACCACGCATGCCACGCTGCGTGAGATTCTCTCGCAATTACGCGAATCCTACTGCCGGACTGTCGGGATTGAATATATGCATATACAAGATCCGATTCAGCGCCGCTGGTTCCAGGAGCGTATCGAATGCCCAGCCCAACCAACTTCGAAGAAAATGCAGCTGAATATTTTGCAGCGCTTAAATCAGGCAGAAGCTTTCGAAGTGTTCCTGCAAACAAAATATGTCGGGCAAAAGCGTTTTTCACTTGAAGGCGGCGAATCATTAATTCCAGCTCTCGATATTATTTTGCAAGGAGCGGCACATGATGGACTAAGCGAAGCTGCTATCGGGATGGCGCATCGCGGGAGACTGAATGTACTCACCAATATTGCCGGCAAGTCTTATACCCAAATCTTCTCTGAATTTGACGGTATTTTCGATCCTGCAGCGCAGCAAGGTTCCGGCGACGTAAAGTACCATCTGGGAACTGAGGGAACATTTACTTCACTCGACGGCGAACAAATTTCAGTCTACCTCGCAGCAAATCCCTCACATCTTGAAGCAGCCGACGGCGTACTTGAAGGTGCAGTGCGCGCAAAGCAAGATCGTCTTGATACAGGCGACACATCTTACCCGATACTCCCAATCTTAATCCATGGAGATTCGGCATTCGCCGGTCAGGGCGTTGTGGCAGAAGTTCTGAATTACTCACAGCTTCCGGCATACCGCACAGGCGGCACGATTCATATCATTGTCAACAACCAGATTGGTTTCACGACGGCTCCCTCCCTGGCGCGTTCTTCACGTTACACCACCGATATTTCGAAAGGTCTGCAGTGCCCGATTTTCCACGTGAACGGCGACGATCCGGAAGCCGTCGTGCGTATGGCGCAGCTTGCATATGAGTACCGGCAGGAATTCCACAAGGATGTGCTTCTTGACATCACTTGTTACCGCAAACGCGGACATAATGAGGGCGACGATCCATCAATGACTCAGCCAATCATGTATTCGCTGGTGAACACGAAACGGACTACCCGCAATCTCTACACTGAAGCGTTAATTGGCCGCGGCGAACTTACTTCTGAACAATTTGAGCTGTTAGAAAAGGATTTCCAGCATTTGCTTGAAGCAGCATTCACCGAAGTTCGTGCTGCGGAAGAAAAGACGAAAGAAACTGGTACAGACACCGCTGCCGCCGTGCTTGGTTTGCCGAAAGCACAGGTTGAAGAAGGCTCGACTGTAGTCGGCTGGGAGTCCGCGGCAAGTTTGCAAGTTCTGGAGCGGATTGGTGATACGCACATAAATCCGCCGGAAGGTTTCGTCCTCCATAAAAAGATCGGCCAGCTTTTCGAGAAGCGTTCAAAGATGGCGCACGGAGGGAAAGTCGATTGGGGGTTTGGCGAACTTCTCGCTTTCGGTTCACTGCTGATTGATGGCGTGCCGGTACGTATCTCGGGTCAAGATTCACGCCGCGGAACTTTTGTGCAGCGCCACGCTACTGCCCATTGTATTGCAACCGGAAAAGAGTGGACCCCGCTGTCATGTCTCACTGCAGACCAGGCCGAGTTTAACATTTACGATTCATCACTCTCCGAATATTCTGTGCTCGCATTCGAGTATGGCTATTCTGTGGAACGTCCGGACGCACTCGTCCTTTGGGAAGCGCAGTTTGGCGATTTCGCTAACGGCGCTCAAACAGTAATTGATGAGTTCATTTCGTCGGCAGAACAAAAATGGGCGCAAAGCTCTGGTCTGGTAATGCTGCTCCCGCACGGTTACGAAGGGCAAGGTCCAGATCATTCTTCTGCACGGATTGAGCGTTATCTGCAGCTTTGTGCAGAAAATAATATGATTGTTGCCCAGCCTTCAACTCCGGCAAACTATTTCCATTTGCTGCGTACGCAGGCATTTACCCGTCCGCGCAAGCCTTTGATTGTTTTCACACCAAAGCAGCTATTACGCCGGAAAAGCGCGGTTTCACCGATTACAGACTTTTCGCACGGAAAGTTTTTGCCAGTAATTGGCGAGACTGATTCCAGCCTGCGTGATGTGAATCGGGTTCTGATTTGTTCCGGTCGGATTTACTATGATTTGCTGGAAGAACGTGAGAAACGCGGCGATACCCAAACGGCAATTATCCGCGTTGAACGGCTTTATCCTGATCCGACGGCTGAGCTGGGCGCAGAAGCTGCAAAATATCAAAATGCAGAATTTTTCTGGGTTCAGGATGAGCCGCAAAATCAAGGCCCGTGGAGCCATTTCGCGCTTGAAGTATTCCCGCAAATTGGGATTGTTCCGAAGCTGATTTCCCGTCCGCGGGCAGCTGCTCCCTCCACCGGGATTGCTGCAATTCACCGCGCACAGATTGCGAATATCCTCGCCCAGTCGTTTGCGCGGTAGAAGGTAGAAATCGATAGATTTTACCGCTGAGTTCTCGGGTGTTTTCGCACTGATAACTTTCGGGCATAAACAGCAAAACGGCGGCGGTTCGCAATTATTTTCGAATATGCCACCATTTTGCTGTATCTTGCTGCAGTATAAATGGCGGAAAACAACGAAATCTGTGAAAATTTGAATACGCGGAAGTACTCTCCAGCTAGTATGATTGAACTGCTGCCGATCAAAATGTTCTGATTGGCGTGCGAATTGTTTAACGACGGAGATTTCAGAAATCGGGATTCGATAGCGGCTTGCCGGGTATATTCGGAAGTAAACAGGAGGTGGATTGTGCGAAATAAACAGATTTTCTTCGTCGGAGATGAACTTATTTCCGGTATCGGTGATGACCGTGCACTCGGTTGGGTCGGCCGCGTGCTTGCCCGTACTGCTTTTGATCCGCCGATTCTTCCAATCGTGCTTTCATTCCCTGGGAAGCTACATCAGAGCTAACCCACCGCTGGCAGCGGGAAGTAGAGCCGCGTCTCGATCGCGAATCCGATAACCGCCTTGTGATTGGTCTTGGTTCACACGATCTTGATGCCGGTATTTCCTCTGCCCGTTCTCGTCTTTATCTTGCAAATTTGCTTGATAACGCTGAGCGGCTGCAGATTCAAACGTTTGTGGTTGGTCCGCCGCCGCGGCAGATTACACCGCCCGCGAAGTTAGTCTGCTTTCGCAATCTTATGCTGATGTCTGTGCCCGCCGAAACACAATTTATGTTGACACATTTTCTCCGCTGGTAAATCACGAACAGTGGAATACCGATATGTCTATTTCTGCAAGATACACACCGCGGCAGGCAGGATACGGTTTAATGGCATGGCTGGTGCTGCATCGCGGCTGGCATCAATGGCTCGGCTTACCGCAAAATACCGCGGGCATATAGGGGTATATAGAACGGTAGCGCAGGCCTTTCGGCAGCATAAGGAGAATCCGGTTCGGTTACTTTCTGCGAATAAACTCTCCGGATTTTCCGCACTGTTCAGCAGCTATCATTTGCCGCACTTTTATGTTTCATAAGGAGAGAGGAAGAATCATTTTATCCTGGCCGAATATTGGTTCTCCCCGCTGCCCCCTACGAAATTAGACTTCTTTACCTTCCAACATTCACACACAGTCGCGGTTCTCCCGCCTCTACGAAATTACTTTCAAAATTGATTCACCCGACTCCATCGGGCTAATCGCAATCCGATTAGCCACAAGCTGTTTTAACTCGGGCACATGGGAGACGATTCCAATCTTTCTGCCGTTGCGCTGGAGCGTCCGAAGTGTTTGCATTACTAACTCACGGATTCCGGCCGACAAAGTTCCAAAACCTTCATCGATGATTAAGGTTTCAATCCGAACTCCGCCCGTTTCTTCTTGCACTACTTCGGCAAGAGCAAGTGCAAGTGCAAGTGAAGTATAGAATGTTTCTCCTCCCGACAGGGATGTAGTTGGGCGGGCAGTATCTCCTAAAGGTGAACCGTCGCGATCAATAATATTTAAACCGAGGCCTGTTTTCTTTACTCTGCCGCTCTCCTCACTCCGAATTAATTCGTATCTGCCATTCGAAATTTCGCTCAGATGCGAATTAGCACGTGCAACCACCATTTCAAAACGCCGCAGCAGCACCCACATATCCAGCGGAATCCGGCTATTTTGCGAATCTGCGGCATTGGCAAGATCAGCTAGCCGTACAATTTTCGCACTTTTTTCGATTGTGAGATGCCACGCTTTTGCAGCTGTGAGTATTGACGGATAAAGACGCGCTGAATCTGTTTTGAACTGCCGTGAAGCAGCAGCTTTATCCGCACTCTTCTTCCGTTCGGAAACGAGTTCCGCTAATGTTTCTTTCCGCGCTGCGACATTTGGTTTCGGTTTTCCCGCTGCCGCAGCGAGACTTGGGTCGCTTAGCAGCACCTGGGTGCGCTGCAGTTTCTTCTCATAAGCATGAACTTTACTTTCAAGTGCTGTTTTTGCGCTGCTGTCAGGCGTGCTTTTTCCACTTCCGCTTGATCCGCAAAGGAACTTTCATTAATCGCAGCGATTGCATGCTGTGCTGTTTTTGCCAGGGATGCAAGAATTATGGTTAATTCCCGCTGCGATTTTAAAAGCTCTTCCAAAGCAGCACATTCGTTATTCAGAAAATTAAGCCAGTTTTCAATCGTGTCAGATTTTCCTTGATTTTGCTTTAGTTTTTGTTGTTTCGCAGAAAGTTGTGCGGTAATCACTTCCAGCTCAGCTGTAATCGCACGAGTATCTGCTACGATCGTACTGCGTTCTTCATGCAGTATTTCCGATTTTTTCGGAGAGCTGTGAGTTCATTTTCAACTGCCGGTATTTTATCTTGCGCTTGCGCAGCCGTATCAAGCGCTTCTTTCGCCTTTGCGATTTCATTCGCCGCACTTTGCGAATCTAAACTCGAAACTTTCTTTTTCATCTCGGTAAGCTGAATCTCGAATTTATTTTTCACTCCCAGCATGGCAGTTAGTGCAGCTTGCGCAGCATCAGCTTTCGCTTGTGCTGATTTTACTTTGGATTCACTGGGCAAATTATCGGTAGTTTTGGCAGGATTAGGATGTTCAGTAGCACCGCAGACTGGGCAGGAATCCCCATCCTGAAGTTTGGCAGCAAGATGCGCCGCGAATCCGTTCTGCCAATTTTTAAATTCTGCAGCATATTCTAACTTTGCGTCACGCAAATTCGCTGCAGCCGTAGAAAAGTTCGTGTCTGCAGCTGCAAGATCTTTTTCAATTTGGAAAATCGTATCGATTGCTTCCTGCTGTGCGATCTTTTTCTCAAAATCAACTGTGAGCTGTGTAATATTGGCGGCTAAATCCGAGCACTGAGCCAGGCGATGTTCCGCTTTTCGAATATTTTCCGGAATCGCAGCAATCTTCTCCGCAATCTTCGCTGTTTTTACATCAAGCTTTGCAAGCTGCTGCTGTAAAACAGCGATTCGTTTTTCATCTGTTTTTATTTCAGACTCAAGTTCGCATAATGTTTCAAACTTCGCGATCTCTTTGCGCAGAAACTTTTCCCGATTTTCCAACTCGAAAGTTATATTCTTGCTTTTATCCTGAACTGAATTTATTACTTCCAGCGGCAGCAGCTCCCGCTCTGCAGCTGATAATAATTCAGTTAATTCCGATGCTGCTTCGGGCAATAGCGCCGCCAAATTTTCGTCTTGATTATCCTGAGCCGCGCTGGAAGCAGAAGCGGAATACTTTTCCGAAAGCTGCAGATAAGGAACTTGGGATGCGGCCAGTTTGCTAACTTCATCCTGATAATCTGCAATTCGTGAATCAGGAAGTTTTGCCTGTTCGGATAAGTTCAGCATTTGCAGGTCAGTTTGCTGCTGTTCAGCGTACAGTTCAAGATCTTTTAATTCAGATTCGAGAGTCAATCGTTTTTCAATTAAAGCTAAAAGGGTTTCTTCTTCTCCAAGCAGCTTCCGGCAAGTTTCCTCAGCTAGCTGTGCTTTTTCAGCCATTTTTTGATCATCGCGGGCATTAGCCGCAAGCGTATTATGCGCAGCTGCGATTGCGGCAAGCAGTTTTTCCTCAAAATCTGCTGCCCCTGATTCAGGCTGCGTGAAAAATTCTGTTGACAGCTCCGTTACTCTGCGGAGTTCTTCTTCATCAATACCTTGAATCGTCATCCACGTTTGAATTGCATGTTGATAGTTCTGTTTTTCTCCGCAATCTCCTCGCGGCTTTTCTTCGCCCGCATCGTCAGTTTCGCAGTGAAGTCGCTGTATTTCTTTGTCCGAAAAATCGCCTCTAAGATTGGTTTACGTTCACTGGATTTTAGCCGCAAAAATTCAGCAAACTGCCCTTGCGGCAGAATCACAGTTTGTAAGAACTGATCCTTGCTTAAACCGATTATCCCTTCAATCAACGGGCGCACTTCACGTACCTGCACCGCAATTGCTTTCGCGTCATCCCAGTTCCGGGAAGCTGCTCCGTCCGGATTGATTTCCCACAGTTTTGCCGTCTCATTTACTTTCGTAAAATCTGATTCCGCATAACTGACATCCGAAACACTGTTATCTGACTCAGAAATTTTTTCTTCGCTTTCCGCTTCAGCCGCATCCAGCTTGGTGAACGCCGCACCCGATAAGTTCCGGAACTGACACTAAACACTAAATCAACCCAAGATTCGATAGTCGGATCTGTATGTGTGGAACGGATCCGAGTATTCGAAGAATCTTTACCTGCTACTGAACCGAATAATGCAAACGTAACTGCGTCGATTAAAGTAGATTTACCGCTCCCGGTGGGACCGTCGAAAAGAAACAAACCATCAGCAGCAAGCCGATCAAAATCAATCGCATATTCACCTTTAAACGGACCAATTCCGGAAAATTTTAAGCTGCGGATAATCATTATTTCACCTCACTTTCGGCAGTAATTTCTTCCCATATTTCGCGGATTAAATCTCTTTCTCCAGAATTTAATACCCGCCCGCCGGACTCTGCAAAAAACATTTCAATCACAGCCCGCGGCTGCTGCCGCAGCATCTCAAAATTATAGTCTGCAGCGGCAGCGCTGAATCCAACGTGACTCACTTGCACTAAATGCGGGAATCTGCGGCGAAGTACTGCAACTAAATCCCGCGGCCGTTCCCGATCCGTTACTTCAATTCGCACAAAATCATCACTGTAAATCGAAAACTCCGGAGATTTAAGCATCTGCGCAGCACTGCCGCGCAAAGTCTTTAGCTTGCGGTAAAAAGTATGCGGCACCAGCTCGACATGAGTTTGGCCAGATTCAGAAAAATCGATTACAGCCGTACTTTTTGGTGATTTTCTTCTGAAAACGAGAACGGAATCGGAGAGCCTGCATAACGCATTAATGGATCGGCAGCAGTACCAACTTTTTGAGGACGATGCAGGTGCCCAAGAGCAACATAGTCTAACGGGCCGAGTTTTTCTTCCCCAGCCGAAAGAGCTTCGCCGGCACTGAATCTATCCCGCCAATGCTCAAGTCGAGTTCCGATTCACTCTTCTCGCTTCCGCTGACAAAAGCATGCGCCATCGCGATTCGCGGAACTTGCAGTGCAGAATATTTTCCGCCGGAAATATCTTCACGTATCAGCGCACAAGCACGCTGAATCACTGCCGAATGTGAACGTGCAAGCAATTCTTCACCTGCAGCCAACCTGGCACGCTCCGTATCCGGATCGAGATATGGGATTCCGTAAACAATCGCACCAATTTCACCCTGCATATTTTTCAACGCAATCGGCTGCCCGCTGCGTAAAGAATCAGTTTGAATATATAACCCGTCGCGTAAAAACTGCGCTGCAAAACCGAGCCGGCGCGCAGAATCATGGTTTCCGGAAGTTATTAACACCTGCGTAAAATCAAGCAGCCGCGCAAGAATATCCTCCAGCAATTCAATCATTTGCAGCGCAGGTATCCCCCGATCATAAACATCTCCAGAAATAAGCACCGCATCGGCTTGCGATTCACGCGCTAAATCCACAAGAAAATCTCCCCAACGCGCAAAACTCTCGCTGAGATCATTTTCGTAAAACTTTCGGCCAAGATGCCAATCTGAAGTGTGAATGATTTTCATGTAAATAAGCTTATCTGCGTCCGCCCGGAAAATTTCCGTGCTTTTTCGAAAAAAGTAATAAAACCAAAGCCAGCTTAAGGAAAATTAACTCTAATCAAATTTCAAGAGAGTCCGCAAACCAATATTTTGCGCTTGTTACTCCCAATCAGACTTCCCTACCGCTGCGAGTAACCGCCGGAAAGAATTCACCCGCGCCCGCAAACGCATATCAGTTAACGTATCAAAAATACATTCAAGATCATTCTCACGATGCATACATCCGCGCGGGCACTCCCGAGCCAGATTCGCTAAATCGGGAAAACCATGCAGAAGTTCCGCTGCTCCAACATGCGCCAGCCCAAACGTCCGCACACCGGGAGTGTCAATCACAATCCCGCCGTCAGGCAAATCAAATGCCACTGCAGCAGTAGAAGTATGCCGTCCGCGCCCAGTAACCTCGTTCACTTCACCCGTCAGCCGTTCCGCTTTCGGAATCAGCGCATTAATCAATGTAGATTTTCCCACTCCGGAATGTCCCACAAGCACTGAAACGCTCCCCGCTGCTAATTCTTTAATTTCTGCAACTGCCAGTGAGTCAAGAAATTCATCACCGGTCTGCGGATCTGTCCCCGCAAGATGTGAAGTAACGATATCTAAATCAAGTACCCCATAGTGATCAATCAGCGGTTCCGGATCAGCTAAATCGCATTTCGTTAACACAAGAATCGGACGCATCCCGCCGTCATAGGCAGCCACCAAACATCTGTCAATCATTCCCAATCGCGGAGTAGGCTGCGCCATTGCCGTTACAATAAATAGCTGGCTCGCATTCGCCACCATCACACGTTCATTTCCAGCAGCCTCTCCCTCTTCTGAAGTACGCCGAAGCTGTGACGAACGCTGATCAACTGCAGCAATCCGCGCAAGTGTATCCTTTTGCCCGGAAAGATCACCAGTCATCGCACAAATATCGCCAATAACCACAGAACGATGCGGCAGCTCACGCGCTTTTACCGCAATCACTTTATTTCCGGAATCAAGCATCCGCACATGATAACGGCCGCGATCAATACGGTAAACCTGACCGCGCGGTTTTCCCGAATAATCCGGACGAATTTTCGTGCGGGGACGCGAACCTTTTCCCGGACGGACTTTCACCCGATCATCGTCAGTACCAATATCTCTGCGGCTCAACTTACACACCTGCCTGCGAAATCTCAGTGGCTGAAGCAACGGAAACTGCCTGCGATTCGGCAATCATTTTTTCCCAGAGTTCAACAAAATTCGGCATCGTTTTCGAAGTAGTTTCGATATTTTCCACTTCCACACCCGGAATCCGCAGACCAAGAATTGCACCAAAAGCCGCCATCCGATGATCTGCATATGAACTAAGTTTTGCGGCTTTATATCCGGAAATTTTCTCCGCCGGAGGCGTGATAAACAAATCATCGCCGACAATGCAAGCGCCGACTCCGACTTTTTCAAGTTCACACACCAGTGCAGTTAACCGGTCTGTCTCGTGACCGCGCAGCTGCCCAATATCCCGCAGCACAGAAGGACCGCCTGCAAAAGCGCAAACAGCAGCAAGAGTCGGCACAAGCTCACCAATCGCATGGCAGTCTAAATCAAGCGGGAAAATCTCTTCCGGACCCCGAAGAGTCAGGACTCCGCCGTCGTGCCGATACGCAGTTTGCGCGCCTTGCGCCGTAAATATCCGCACAAATTCATTCCCTGCCTGCGTGGTTTGCCTTGGCCAATTCGGTATTTTTATCTGCCCGCCCGTAATCATCGCAGCTGCTAAAAATGGTCCGGCATTTGAAAGATCACTCTCGACGGTAATTTCCGGAAGTTGGATGATTCCCGGAGACACCTGCCAAGTCGCTCCATCCGCACTGTATTCGGCGGTTACCTGCACTCCGCATTCACGCAGCACGGAAATAGTCATTTCAATATGCGGTAAAGACGGAAGCCGATCACCGCGATGACGCAAGGTTACTCCGCGATTAAAACACGCCCCGACAAGCAGCAATGCCGAAACGAACTGTGAAGATTTTGCAGCGTCAATTTCAATCTCGCCGCCGTCAACGAATCCCTGCCCAAGAATCTGTATCGGCAGAGTATCTCCGCCGATACCGCCGGCGCGCACCTCCACGCCAAGCTGACGCAGGCTGGAAATCGTTGCTGCCATCGGCCGTTTTCGAGCTTGCAAATCGCCATCAAGAATTGTTCTGCCTGCTGCAATTGCCGCTATCGGCGGAATGAAGCGCATTACTGTACCTGCAAGACCAGCATTAATTTCAGCACCGTGAAGTTTCCCCGGCTTTATCCGCAAACTTTTCACAACCGGCACGTTCTTTCGACCCGCACTGCCTGCCGTATCCGCAGTCTCAGCCGAATCTTTTGCACTGCCGCACAATTTCCGTAACCTGCTTTATGCGCAGCAGGATTTTCTGGCTCGCGGACTATCTGCGTAATTTGCACTCCCAAAGCGCGCAGCGCATTCACCATCAGCAGTGTATCGCGCGCATCCAGGGGATTGTGAATGACGGTAGAATCAGCACTGAGCGCAGCTAAAATTAAATACCGATTAGTAAGCGATTTTGAAGCGGGAACCGCGATCTCCGCATTAACGACGGTACCGTTTTTTAGTGCCGGAGCGGGCCAGAAGATCAATTCTTACTGTCCAATCTGATTGAGTTTATTTTCCACTGATGTTTGAATATCGCCAGCCCAGTTCTTCGCCCGCCAAACAGCAGACGGCCGGCCCTCACGATCATAGGCAGCGATGACTGCACCTCCGATAAGACCGGCGGCGGCAGCAAAACCAATAACGTCTTTCCGCTGCTGCTCGCCGCGGCTTTCCCAGAAAGGATTATTTGCAAGTGCTACCGGCACTTGCAGCATTCCAAGCAGTGCAGAGCTGAGTCGGGGAAACTTTGAAGCTGCGAGCGCTGCGCCGGCAAGAGTCATTGCAGCTCCGGTTGCGCGGGTAACCGCATCGGCACGCTCATCGTTTGGGAGATTGACACCAATCTTTGCGAAAATTTTCGCCAACTTCGCAATGCGTTCACGATGTGTTTCGGGATGAGCAGCAGCATCGATTCCCGAAATAATAAATGGGGCAGCAAGCATTGGACGGGCAATAGAGCGGATGAGGTTCATAATCAATCCTTCACGAGTTTAGTTCCAAGCAGAGAAAATTTGTACACCTGCTTAAATATTCTACAGATTCAAATCCCAAAATCTCCAGATTCAATCCGAAAAATGCAGAAAGCAGCCGGCACAGCCGCATATAACACAAATCAGATACCTGTTTTCCAGCGAAATATGCACAATGCAGTGCAGACTTCCGGAAAACGCTCGTAAATATTTGCTAAAATCTACCGGAACACAGCAGCTGCGAAACACCGCAGCCGCCTGCGGAAAACATTAAACTGGAACCGTCGAAACCTAAATAATAAATATCGGCAGATAGCGGCGCAGCCATCCGATAAGCTTAGAAGTACTATGGAAGAACTTACCGTCAACAATCAATCCCCCGGCAAGAATTCAGCACCAGGAAGAAATAAAAAATCTTAAAGACTGCAGCGGCTTCACACGCAAAGTCTGCAGATTCATTGGCGGATACTGCCAATGCCGAAAGCAAAATCGCGACGGGTGAAACAGACGCATTAGCGCGTTTCGAATCTGAAGCACTTGTATACCTAGATCAACTTTATTCAGCAGCACTGCAGCTAACTCGAAAACCACAGGATGCTGAAGATTTAGTCCAAGATACATATTTGAAAGCTTTTGCCGCATTTCACCAGTACAAGCCCGGCACAAATATTAAAGCCTGGCTTTATCGGATTCTGCACAATACTTTTATTTCGAACTATCGCAAATCCCAGCGCCGCCCGCAAGAAGCCTCCGGAGCCGAAATTGAGGATTGGCAAGAATACAAAGCAGCTTCACATCATCCAATCGGTCTTGAATCGGCCGAGGTTCAAGCATTAGAGAATCTCCCAAATGAGGAGATTCGTCAAGCCTTTGCGAAGCTGCCTGAAGATCGCCGGCAAGTTGTGCATTTAGCAGATATTGAGGGATTTTCTTATCAAGAGATTGCCGAAATTATGGGAACACCGATTGGCACCGTGATGTCGCGGTTAAACCGCGGGCGGAAACAATTACGTGAAATTTTGCGTGATTACGCTGCCGAACTTGGATACGGATTGGAAGTAGCAAAGTGAATTATGAATCAGAGGAGCTATTGCAGCGCTTGATTGAAGAATATTTTAGCGACGGTTCCAGATCTAATTTTGACCGGAGAAAGCCGGAAAATCGGAAAAATCAGGAAAACTGGGAAAATTGGAAAACCGATGATTGTAACTGTGCGGAGCTCCATGCAAACTTTTTCGAATTCATCGATCGCGAGCTGCCGTCCGCAGCATTAAATCGGCTGTTGCATCACGTAGCTAATTGCCCGGACTGTATTAAATGTTTAAGCGAAGAACAACGCATCCGCGAACTGATTCGAAAATCCGTGTCAGATCATGCACCGGTATCTTTACGAATCCGAATCACGCAGCAAATCACTCGTTTCAAGCAAGACTAAATCCTGCTTTTACGCTGCAGCCCGCGCAGGAGAAATCAGACTAATCAAATTGAGATTTAGTGTGAACTTTGTACGGATTTAGTGTTACAAAGCTGCGAACTGCGCTGCTTTTTGATTAAATGGGTAGGCAGTGCAAATTTTCCGCACACAAATTCTTGTGTGTTTATCGCAGCACGAAGGAGATTGATATGTCGAAGCGAGCAAACAAGCGCCGCACCCGCAAAAAGGGCGGAGCAAACCACGGCAAGCGTCCAAACGCATAAGCCATCTGAAAACTACGGCGCATATTGCGCGGAACTATCAGGTTCCCGCATCTGCAGGAGCGGATTTCGAAACTTTTGTTTCAAAGTTCGCTCCTTTTGCTGCCAGATATGTACCTTGCCGCCAGTTACGTCAGCTGATACCAATAACGCAAACAAAATGTGCAGCGCCTTTTTAACCGGGTCGATTTTGGCCGGTTCCAAGCGTTGTTTTTGCACAGCAGTCAGGCTTGATTTATGCAAAAACACCGCTTTCCACCCAAACAAACACCAGCTTCATCGCAGCAACACAAAAATACGAAACGCCGTCGATACATTTGCGGAAAGCGATATGCCGGCGCATCTGCGTTAATTCCAGAGCAGATTTTCTGACTTTCAATTCGTAAGCTCTTGATACAAAGCTTTGCGTTCAATCGCGTCGTACCAAAGCAATTCGATATCTTCAGTTGCAATGAAAGCGTTTTCGTCACCGGCGACAGCGCTTTGCACCAATATTTCTTTCCCCGGTTCATCTACTAAAAATGATTCGAACTTTGTAATCGGAATTGGTTCCGCTAAGTAAATTGCTGATTCCAAAACTTCGTCATCAGCTTCCGGCAAAGTGAGCAGCGAGTTCGCCACTTCCGCCACTGCAACGATTCTCCGAAAGCTGCAAGTATCCTCAAGACTCATCATCCGCAATGAATCATCCGCAGCAGCGAGTGTCGCCACATATTCAAGACCTTCCGCATCTTCGTCTGGAACTGCTTTGCATAAATTGGAAGTCACCCCATGCACCAAACGCGATGAAATATCAATACCACTTAAATCCGCAAGTTTGAACGGAACAAATATACGCATAATCTGATTCTACGCGAGCAAATCTCCATTGGTAATAAGTAACAATATTGTGACGTTATTCCTCACTTCTACTGCCGCAAATAGTGCGATGCGAATTGATAAACACAATATTCCAAGGTCAGAGCAAAATCACAGAAAAAACCGAAAACACCGCATAATTACTCACAATGATGTAATTTTTCAGCGCGTCAACAGCTGGTTTTACCCCGTATTCACAACTCAAAATTAAACCATAGACTTCTCTAATTAACACTTAAGCAACCGCAAATATCCGCTTGCTTTATCAGCTGCACACGACCGCACATTTTGTATTCACGCATATTGCGCAGGTAAAGGCACCCGCACAATATGCACTAAAACACATCTTTTTTGTAAAGGCCAAAAATGACACAAGCACCGATTAACACACAGTCCTTAAACTCCGATAATAGCGAATCCGCGCTGCCCGCTAAGCTGCCGTTAACAAAGAACTTACAAAACGATGAAGAAACAGCAAAGCTGCAGGAATTTGGCACTGTCCAGTATCTTCGCAGACCTCCGCGCAGCATAAAATCACGCTATCTCTCAGAACAGAACCGGCAGGAAAAGCCGGAACATATGCTTTTACAAAAGAGCACGAACTTTTCCAAAACGAGATAACAATAAATGAATTTGACCGTACGAGTTTTCACTACAATCGAGATCACAATTGGAAATACAGCCAAATTGTCGATTCGAAAACTGCTTCGGAACAAATTATTGGAATACTTCCGCCTGCCGAGAATTTTATTCACGTTATTATGGTGCATATTATTGATGTGCTTAACGGACAAAGACCAGCAAAACACTTGCAGACTTGGATGACACCGCAAGCTTATCAAGCCTTAATTCGCCGTACCCGCCTAGGAATGGCGATTCACGGCGGAGCTGCAAAATGCGCTGCACCGCGAATTAGGAAAATCCGCGTCTTCCACCCAACTCCCAATATTGCGGAAGCCGGAGTGGTTTTATTCGACGGACGCCGTATCCGCGGTGCAGCAATCCGGCTTGAAACTCGGAAAAACCGGTGGCACATTGCCGAGATTGAAGTGATATAGAAAGTTACCAAACTGCAGCCATAAATTATCCGTGTTTACTACTCCAGTCTGAATGAATCCCATTAGGCGGGTGCTAGCCTAATAAGGAAAAAGAGCTAAGCAGCAAAGCTGAGCAGCGAATATTTCGCACGCATCTCGGCTTCAGATAAGAGTCGCAGAGGGTAGATTATGGGATGGAATCAGCAGTTCATACAGATAATCACCAGGATTCTGGCTAATAAAGATTTACTTTCACAATCTGCAAAAAAGCTTTCGGAGCGACGGAAAAATCTTTATCCGCAAGAAAACAGCATTGAAGTATCGAAGATTATTGCACCGATTCCTGCAGCACATTCCGGAAACCATTTCACTGCGTCTGCATTCAAAAATATCGCTGCTTGGAGTTATTTACTGCCAAAATAGCTCCAAGCCTGCATAAAACTGAAAACACAGTACCCGATTCCGCAGACACAAAAACACTCACGACTCCTCCGCGAATTCTCGGGCTAGACGGGTTGCGCGCAATCGCAATGATTTTCGTGGTGTTTTACCATGTTTTTCCGCAAAAAGTTTCCGCCGGCTTCATCGGAGTTGATGTTTTCTTTGTCATCTCCGGATTTCTGATAACCGCCTTGCTTTTGCGGGAGAAATGCGTGAAAGGCAAGGTAGATATTTTCCCTTTCTGGATGCGGCGAATCAGACGAATTATGCCGGTTGTAATCCTGACAACTCTTACCGCGGGCGCACTTGCCGTCCTCATATCCATATTCGGTCCGCTTTCAAGCAAAGATGCGACGACGGGCTTACGCTGGCAGATTTTCGGAGCTTTGACTGGGACCTATAACTGGTTCGAAATTGCTCACAGCTCCTCATATTTTGACTCTGCAAATCCCCTGCTGCTCACTAACCTGTGGTCGCTTGCCGTCGAACTGCAGTTTTACATCATCTGGCCGCTAGTACTCATGCTGCTGACCCGAATTACTGCAAGCACGAAAATACATCTCACATTCACGCTTGCTGCAGCTGCCTCCGCCGCAATCTGGCATCAGATTTTATTAGTACAAGATTCTGCAAACGCCACCCGCGCTTATGTCGGTACCGACGCACACATATTTGGAATGATGATCGGAGCTTCACTTGCACTGGCAATTCCAAATATTATGACACATCCGCAAAAACCTGCCGCACGCTATTGGGGCTGGATTTCATTTTCGGCACTGATTTCCCTCACAATATTAGCGATTCTCGCTCAAGATTCAGCATGGTTTTATCCGTGGGGGATGGTACTTGCAGCTATTTTCTCTGCCCTGACCATCCGCGGTATCCTGCCCGATAATCAGCATGGTCCGGGCGCACTGCTCGGTAAAACTTTAGAAACTAAACCATGCAAATGGCTTGGTGTGCGTTCATACGGCATTTACCTCTGGCACTGGCCGCTGTGGGTAATCGGATACTATATTTTCGAGATAGACCGGACATTTCTTGCACTTGTGGTTATTTTATTTTCGGTATTCTTCGCCCATCTCTCCTATAAATACGTTGAAGAACCGATTCGCCGCGGTACTTTCACCCCTTGGATGAAAAATATTTTCGGCAAACGAACTAAGGTTACTGCTGCTGTTTCCGCTTTCTCTTTCGCTGCAGCTGCTCTCACCGCATACGGCATATTTACCTCAAGCGATCTCACAAGCGCGCAGCAGATAGTCACTGCCGGAGAAAAAATTTGCAGGCGCAAACACAGCCGCAAGCACCAAAGGAAAACGAAACAGATCAAAACAAAACAGATCAGAGCCGAACCTCTCCGGAAGCAGAATCCAAGAAAACACAAGAACATCCTGAACCGGAAAAATCTGAATCAGCAGCACCGCCAATCGGCGAGCTTGGAGTTATCCCGCAAGTAAACGGGACAGACGTGACAATAATTGGCGACTCAATCGCCCTCGCAGCTTCACACGAAATTCTTACACAGCTGCCGGGAACAATCATTGACGCCGCAGTCTCCCGCGCTGCAGCTTCCGCGCCCGCAATCACCCAAAAATGAAAGCAAACGGCACGCTGCGCAAATACGTTGTTATCGCGCTCGCCACAAATGGAGTGATTAAACCCGAGACTATTACCGAGTTGTTTAATATTGCCGGATCTGATCGGAAGTTTGTATTCGTCACCGGATATGCTCCAAGATACGCAACCTGGGTTCCGCAAGCCAATGCTGTAATTCACGATCTCGCAAAAAGAATCCCGACCAGGTTGCCGTCGCAGATTGGGCAGAAATTGCCCCGAATCATCGTTCTGAACTTGCAGGAGATCAAATCCATCCCGGGAAAGCCGCCGCGCAATACTACGCAAATGAAATTGTCCGCGCCCTAAATTCACTAGTTTGAAAGATAATTCGAATCCAATGCGTATTTCTGAACATGATTTTGCACTAAACTTGATGCGAAAGAGGGATATACTCATTCCGCAGCTTCACAAATTACTTGCCTAACTGTTTTATAATCTTGTAATGATGCACGCAAATTGATGCCTTAGATATTTTGAACCAATCTCGATACTTTCTCGACAAATACCGATTTTACTCAAATCAGAAATGGACACTTGAGCAATGAATGAAATTTCGGAAACGAGCCGTAACAAGCCGCAACACAAACTTGCTGCTGTGCATCAACGGAAGAAATCTAAAATGCGCACATTTTGGCAGATACTGTTGGCTGTATTTCTCTCGTTATTCCTGTTCTTCGGCTCTGCTTTGGCCACAGCTTACGTGAAGCTGCAGAGTAATATCAAACAGCACGATATTAGCAATTACTTCACCACAAAACGCCCGGAACCAGTAGTTCCGCTAGATCAAAAAGCTGGACAGCCGCTGAATATCCTGGTGCTTGGTTCAGATACCCGCGACGGACTCGCCGGATACGAGAATTCAGGTATTGGCGGGATGCGTTCAGATACAACAATGCTTGTGCACATCGCAGCAGATCGGAAGCGCGCCGAAATTATCTCCATCCCGCGTGACACTTTAGTCGATATCCCCTCCTGCGCACTTCCAAATGGGAAAAAGACACGAGCACAAAATAACGCGATGTTTAACTCCGCTTTTATGCTTGGCGGGAGTACCGGCGATGTTTCTGCTGCTGCCGCTTGCACTTTGCAAACTGTAGAGCAGCTTACCGGAGTACTTATCGACGGTTTTGTGGTAGTGAATTTCAATTCTTTCCGTGATGTTGTAAATGCAATCGGCGGCGTGGAGATGTGCTTTAACCGCGAGATTAGCGACTATGATGCAGCGCTGCTGCTTCCGGCTGGATGCCATAACCTTAACGGAGACCAGGCGCTTGGATTTGCCCGTGCCCGTCATTCTATCGGCGACGGGTCAGATTTGTCGCGTATTGGCCGTCAGCAAGAGCTTGTAGGGAAAATTGCGCAGAAGATCTTTAGCATGAATATATTTACCAATCTTCCGAAGCTATACCAGCTGACGGCAAGCGTAACCAGGAATCTCGACACTTCTGCAGGTATCGGCAATATTGACTGGCTTGCCGGACTCATGTATTCAATGCGTTCAATGAGCACAAACGAGATACAGTTTATTACTATGCCGAATGCTCCAGATAAGAAAGATCGGAACCGCGTCCGGCCAACCGCGCAAGCTGCGCAGATTTGGGAAGCATTACGCACAGATACTCCGATTCCGGAATCTGCAATCCCGTTAAAGAATCCGAACGACGAGAAAGTAACAGTAGATTCAGCCAAACCGGAAAATTCAACACAATCAGGCAGCGGGAATCCCGCCGTCGAGAACTCAGGAACTCAGAACCGTAAATCTGGAACGAACTGAAAGCAGCTCAGAAAATGCCAATGGACCATCAGAAATTGCCGCCATCTTTTCAACCTCGGCGTATTGTGAAACGGCCAAGTGCGCGGGGTGCGAAACGTGTCGGCAATGGGGCTTTACCAATTTTACACAGAGATAAAGATTCCCTCCGGAGTCCATTGCCGCGGCAAACAGGTGCGCCGCGTTCGGCGCAAGCTGATTACGAGAATAATTTCCCGCCGTCGTTCTATCCGCGTTCATCGCCGGCGCGTTCGATACCGGCTGCACAAAATATGCCGCATATTTCAACCCAAAATGAGGCACCGCGTTTAACCGATCCGGCTAAACAGCCGCTGCAAACCGGGATGAAATCCCGCAAACCGTTTACTGTAAAACGTTTTTTGCTGTTAGCACTAACATTAATTGTTGTTTGCGTTATTGCCGTTGGCTCTTGGGGATTTTATCTGTATCAGCATGGAGCAAATCAAATGCGCACTCTCGAAGCACTCTCAGGAGCTGCGAATACTCCGGGCACAACTTATCTGATTGCCGGTTCTGATCAGCGGCACGGCACGGCGGCAGAAGATATTCCGGGGCAGCGCTCCGATACGATTATGCTTTTACATATTCCAGACACCGGCACTCCGGCATTAATCTCAATTCCGCGCGATACCTATGCGGAAATTCCCGGGCACGGCGGAAATAAGATTAATGCGGCATTTTCAATCGGCGGCGCGAAATTACTGGTACAAACGGTTGAGCTGCTTTCCGGATTAACAATCGATCACTATATTGAGATTGGTATGGATGGCGTAGTACAGCTCACAGACGCCGTTGGCGGAATTAACCTGTGTTTCGATCGCGATGTTGAAGATCCGTATTCAGAATTGAAATGGACTGCCGGATGCCATGATGCCGACGGGCATACCGCTCTGGCGTTTTCGCGGATGCGGTACCAAGATCCGGAAGGAGATATCGGCAGAGCGAAAAGACAGCGCCAGGTAGTATCGAAAATTCTGGAAAAAGCCGTCTCAAAAGAAACAATTTTTAACCCGTTTCGGCAAAAGCATCTGGTTGAAGCAGGCGCGAGTATCCTGACTGTAGATCAAACAGATTCTCTCTGGGATGTGGGGATGGCTGCACTTTCGTTAAAAAAGGCGACAAGTTCCGGCGGAGTTACCGGTACTCCCCAATTAGCAGTTTAAATTACCGCACAGCAAAATTAGCCGGATCTGCAGTCCAGCTTGATCCGAAACGGATTGACATGTTTTGGAATGATTTACGTCAAGGCACTCTCAGCCCTGAAAAATATGAAACTATCCATGCAAGCAACAGCTAAAGCAAAGTTATTGCTACCGACGATGGCGCCTTGCACCAACAGTGTACACGGCGCCGTGCGGCATTAACCGCGACGGATCGAGTGAAGCCGGCATTGACCGCATTGTCAGAGTGAATTCAGCAGATTCACGGCTCGTCAGCTCTAGACGTCCGCCAATATTTTCTGCGAGTTCTTTCGCCACAGCTAAACCAATTCCGGTCGATCCGCCAGCGGATACCCCGCGCATGAAAATTATCGGCGCCAGTTCTTCTGAGATTCCTCCGCCTTGGTCTTTTACTTTAATCACAATCATTGAAGCTGATTTCAGTGCACGGACAGTCGTCTTTCCAGCACCGTATTTCAACGAGTTCTCAATTAATGTTGCAAGAATCTGTGCAAGCGATCCGGGAGTTGCGAGCACTATCGCATCTGTTTCAATTGCAAACTTCAGTTCTCTGCCGGCATGTTCGAAAATCCGCTCCCATTCATCTTTCTGCTGATGGAATATGTCGTCAATTGAAAGTGCCTCCATGTTTCCATGTGCAGCCTTTTTGGTTGAAGCCATCAGCTCATTTATTACTCCGCCAAGACGTTCAATCTGTTCAAGTGCAATATCAGTTTCGCTAATGATTTTGGGATCGTCGGTGAGATATTGAATCTCTTCAATTCGCATACTTAATGCGGTGAGCGGTGTTCGTAGTTGATGCGCCGCTGCAGCCGCAAATTGCCGTTCTGCTGCGATTCTGCCAGCCACCCGGTCTGCTGTCCGTTCCAGCTCCTGATTTACTAAATCGATTTCTTCGATTCCCGATGGGTGAATCTGCGGGCGGACTTGCGCAGCACCGAGTTGTTCCGCAGAAGCAGCAAGGTAAATTAGCGGTGCGGAAATTTTTCGCGACTGCCGCAGCGCGATCAGCACGCCGATGGTAAATGCTCCGATTATCAGTGAAATCGCAAAAAGTAAGAAAACGGCAATCTTTTTCCCGACCGGCCGCGAATCCATAACCACGGTAATACGGCCGCCATTTTGTGTCTGCCCGACTGCTCTGATTGCATAATCACTGTTTTGCGGCTGCTCACCAACTGTAAAACTTCCTTTACCGGGAGCATAGTATTCCAGGTAAAGCGGTTCCGATTCGCTCAAGAACCGATAATGTTCCAGCAGCCGCGCAGTGACCGGCTGTTCTAGTTCAAGCCGGCGGTCAATTACGGTGACGATTGCGGCGCTGCGTGCGGTAACACGCTGCTGAGCACTGCCGTGAATATTTAAGATTCCAAAAATTATTGCCGGGATTCCAAGAAAAAGCACCGAAACAGCAACCGAAATTGAAACCATTTGAATTGCTCTCCGCCGCATTTTTAAACCTCATATATCTTAGATTGCTGAAATCAGACTTATAAAACGGACGAAAGCCAGCTCGGCAAGCGAACTGGCTTTCTGGAAACGGCTTGCGCTTAAGCTTCGAAACGGAATCCCATTCCGCGAACGGTAGAAATATAGTGCGGATTATTCACATCATCTCCAAGCTTTCGCCGCAGCCAAGAAATATGCATATCGAGCTTTTTGGTTGATTCTTCGATTTCATTTCCCCAAACTGCCCGCATTAAATCTTCGCGCGAGACCACTGCACCAGCATGTTTCAATAGCTGTGTGAGCAAATCGAATTCTTTTGCAGTTAGTGCAAGCTCTTTCGAATCAACATATGCACGGTGTGCTTCAATATCGACACGAACGTTCTGCGCTGTAAACTCGCCATTTTCACCGCCCTCTCCGACACTTCGCCGGAGTAATGCCCGCACCCGTGCAAGCAGCTCAGCCAGGCGGAACGGCTTAGTAACATAGTCATCCGCGCCGGCGTCTAATCCCACAACCATGTCTACTTCCTCAGCGCGTGCTGTAAGAATTAAAATCGGGAAGCTCTTGCCATCTTGCCGAGCTTTCCGCGCAACATCAAGCCCATCCATATCAGGCAAGCCAAGATCCAGCACCACGAGATCAAACGCGCTATTCATCTGCGCGAGCGCCGCCTCACCGGTCCCAACAGGCACAACATCGTAACCTTCACGGGTTAACGCACGAACAAGCGGCTCGGAAATTGCCGAGTCGTCTTCAACAAGCAATACTTTCGTCATACTTGCCACTTTAGTAAAGAATTGTTCAAGGTCGCAATAGAAACAACGAAATCTAAGCTCTCGGACGATTTTTCAAATCAGAACTAAATAACTGCAGGCGGAAAATATTACAGATGTATCCGGCGGGAAACTATTTTCGGATTATTTCATAGAGTTTCAGCACTGCTTGCGTTTCAATTTCCCGCTGTGTTTCCCGTTGATCCCCGTTGTGTCTCCCGTTTCCGCCGTCTTACCGTTTCCCCACACGCACCTGGGCAGCTTCAATATTTCCGATTCCCTGCAGCTCTGGAATCTCGTACGGTTCGATAGTGTAGCGCTCAGAGTCCAGAGTTCGCAGCTTCCGGGCAGTTTCATAATCGACGAGAATTCCGTTCAGCGGTGCGACGTTGCAAAGACGCGATGCGAGATTCACTTTCGGCCCGTATACGTCGCCGAAACGCGAAACTACCCCGCCCCAAACTAAAGACGCACGCACATCCGGCATATGCGGATTTTCCCGCAGCGATTCAACGATTCCGTCGACGGAAGCAATTCCGGTAGCTAAATCGTCAGCAATATATAACACCGCATCGCCAACCATTTTTACTACACGCGCTCCATGCGTCGAAATCACATCGCGGCAGGTAAATTCGAAAGTTTGGATGAAGTCCACGAGTGCGTGCGGGGAAAGTTCACCCGAGCGGTGTGTAAATGAAACTAAGTCGACAAAACCAAGTGCCCGTTTCAAGGGCATTTCGCCGTCTCCGCCGCCGCGCTGTCCGTCGAGCTCGGTTTCAGAGCGGCGCAAAAGCGCTGCCAAATGCCGCCGCCACGCGTATTTCATTTGATATATTAAAAACTCTTCATACTGGTCAATTTGATCTAACAGCATATAGCGAGCTGAGATTTCATCAATTCCGTACCGGCCTTCAAATTCTTCAACAAGCGCTTCGTGCTGCCATAGCACCATCCGATCGGCGAGATGCGATTGCGCCCGAATTAATGAATTTAACGTATCAAAATCAGCTAATCCTGCTTCACGCATTTGTAAATGCGCGCGCATTACGTCGATATCGTAATCGGTAAAAGTTTCTGCTCCGGATTAACAACTCCGGGGAAACCCATTGCCCGCCAAAATCTACTAATCACATCTGTACCGCAGTTTAGTATCTGCGCAGCTTGCAGCAAGTTATACTTTGAAGTACCGCCCAGGAGCCTTGCTACGTGCTTTTCAACCGTAGTGGGTACAGGAGTTTGCTGCGGCACTTCAGACCCATCCAGTTCAGACATCACTCATTCACATTCTATTTGGCGAGTATCTCGCGGTTCTTCCCGACTCTCGGCAGTGCCGATTCGGCTTATTTTTCCTGACCACCCCACAAGCAACACTGTGGTAACGGTCACAAGTATAAATATAGCAGTAAATACTGTTCAAGAAAACCGGATTTGAAATTCTCGTTTTTACAATACTCTCAATGCACAGCTAAATAGAGAAATCGTTGGCGGAATCGCTAATCTGGAGATATGAAAAACGCCGAGATACTCAAATCGATCAGTTAGCAAACAAATACTTTCAAGATTGTTTGAACACAAACCCGGAATTAGTAACCGCAATTGGCCTGCCGGGAGCCAGCGAATCAGATTTTGCCGACAATTCTCCGGCAGGTCTCGCAGCGCAGGCTGAATTAAAACGTGAATGTTTGCGCAATCTTTACACGATTCTCCCGCAAGACGATATTGATATTGTGACAGCAAACTCATTGCGGCAAACACTTTCTACCGAGCTGGAATTGTATGACTTAGGTGAATTTGGAGATTTAAACAATATCGCTACTCCGCTGCAAAGCACTGCCGAAATTTTCGATAATATGCCGCAGACCGCAAAAGAAGATTGGGAATTAATTTGCACCCGTTTGGAGCGGGTCGCACCGGCGCTTCAAGGCTGGGAAGAAACTCTTTCCCTACGCGCCGCTAAAGGCGCACCCTCGCAATCCGGCAAGTAGAAATATGCATTGAACAAGCGAAACGCTACGCTGGTGAAAATTCCCCATTCACTGCTCTCGCCGCCAAAGGCGCTAAAGTCCATCCGGCGCTTGCATCCCAACTTTCAGAAAATTCGCAAGCAGCACGGCAGGGGTACGCTGAGCTTGCCGATTTTCTCGAATATCAGATAGCTCCGCACGCATCCGAAAAGGATAGTTTCGGCCGTGAACGCTATGAATTGCGCTCTTACCAGTTCCTTGGCGCTGCTGTAGACTTCGATGAAACATATGAATGGGCTGAATCGGAACTAATGCGAATCGATTCCGAACAGAAGCAGATTGCGCGCGATCTTTACGGCGACGGCGTAAGCGTCCGCGAAGCAATGGAAAAGCTGAATCACGACCCGGCGCGATTACTTCACGGAACCGCTGAGCTGCAGGCTTGGATGCAAGAAACTTCTGATGCAGCGCTTGATGTTTTATCAGGAAAACATTTCGATATTCCAGATGTACTGCACAAACTCGAATGTATGATTGCTCCGTCAGGTTCCGGCGGAATTTACTATACCGGGCCGACGGATGATTTCTCGCGCGGCGGGAGAATGTGGTGGTCTGTACCAGCAGGAACCGACACTTTCACTACCTGGCAGGAAAAACTACCGTGTATCACGAGGGAGTTCCCGGCCATCACCTGCAGATTGGGCTTACAACTTATCTGCAAGGTCAGTTAAATAACTGGCGCCGTCACGGTTCGTGGGTTTCCGGGCATGGAGAGGGCTGGGCGCTTTACGCTGAAGAATTAATGAGTGAACTCGGGTTTATGGATGAACCGGGAGAGCGGATGGGCGTGCTCGATTCAGAACGTCTCCGCACAGCTCGTGTACTGCTTGATATTGGAGTCCACCTTGAAAAGAATGCGCCGGCGAAGTATCAGCATCTTTCCCCTATCTGGAACCGGGACGTCGCCTGGGAATTTCTTCGGGAAAATGTGGCGATGGATTCAGCTTTCTTAAAATTCGAGCTAAACCGGTACCTCGGCTGGCCAGGGCAGGCACCTTCGTACAAGATTGGGCATCGGATTTGGAAAGAACTGCGTGCAGAAGCCCGCAAGCGCGCCGGGGCTGATTTTAACCTGAAAGATTGGCATATGCAGGCGCTCGCGATTGGTTCGGTTGGTTTGGATATTATGCGGGAGGCACTGCGATGAAACTCCTGCTTGCTTCGGCTTCTCCTGCCCGCCGGCAAACATTGATTTCGGCTGGAATCACTCCGCTTGTGGCAGTTTCGGATGTGTCTGAAGAATCCTTGCTTGCGGATCTGAAAACACGTGTTCACCATCCGAGCCCAGCTGAGCAGGTCCAACTGCTTGCGACGGCAAAGGCACGTGATGTCGCCGGAAAGTTCGTTAATCAAGCCGATACAGATAATCTGCACGATGCAAATATTTTCCAGAATTTTCCAGACAGTGCAAATCCGCTTATTCCGCGGGTGGTCATTGGCTGTGATTCAATGTTTTCTTTTGCCGGCGAAGTTGTTGGCAAGCCGCACACTCCAGAAGTTGCCCGAAACCGGCTGCAGCGGATGCGCGGAAATGTTGGCGAGCTGTATACGGGGCATTGCGCAATTGACACATTAACTGGTGCAGAAAGCACTGGAGTATCTTGCGCCCGCATACATATCAGCGATATGAGCGATAGCGAGATTGAAGCCTATATTGCTTCCGGTGAGCCGTTGGGGGTTGCTGGTTCTTTCACAATCGACGGATTCGGCGGTCCTTTTGTTGAGCGGATTGCAGGCGACCATCACGGCGTGGTCGGTATTTCACTTCCGCTGCTGCGGAAACTGCTCGGCGATTTTGGGATGAGCATTGTTGACTTTTGGGATATTCGCCAAGCTTAATCCGATTAGGGAGCTGTGCTAGGCGCTGTATAGAATCTGGCAGGTTTTCGCTAACGACGGCAGTGCGGGCTGGAAAGTGATTTCCAGCCCGCACTTTTATTTAGTTTTCCGGCATTTGATTTTGCCGATATCGCGCGATTACTCTTCGCGGCGGCGGGAAATAACTGCGCCCGCTCCGCAGAGCACTGTTGCAATACCAATCAGACCAAGTACGCCCGCACCAGTCTTTGCAAGGTTATTGGCTGCCTTTCGGGAATCCTGCGCTTTCGGATTCAGCTCTGGGCTATTCGGTTCTGCAGGCTGCAGTTCCGGAGTATCTGGATTTCCCGGAGTTCCCGGCACATCTGGGGTTCCGGGCAGATCCGGATTATGCGGCGTATCCGGTGTGCCTGGAGTTTCCGGTGTACCCGGTACATCTGGGTGCTGCACTTTTATCGAATATTCGGCAGTGAGCGTCCCCTTATGAGTGTTAATCCCGGTGACCGTCACCATTGCGGTTCCCTCTTGCGTGTCGCCGGTGTAGGTTACACGGTAGTTCACACCTGCAGTGAGCTGCTTACCATCCTTACCGGTTACAGTCACTTTTTCCGGACGTGCAGGATGATCCGCGTCAACCTGGGCAACGGTAAGCTCTGCCGGTGAAATTTCAATCTTGTATCCAAGCTCTGGATTATTGAGATCAATTACCGGTTTTGCCGTACGCAAGCGGATTTCTGCAGCGCTCACAAACATATTCGGCTTAGTATCGCTCACCGTCGCCTTTGGCACAAGCTTCACATAACGAGCCGCGTAGACTTTGTCGAATTGGGCAATCTTCCATTCAGCATTGTCACTCCATGTACCGCTGGCTGCCTTAGTGTATTGGTCATCTGCCGGCAGTTTCACTCCATCCGGCAGTGCCGCTCCGGTTGGATTATCCGTGCTGCTTACAAAGACGTCGTATGCAGTGATGGTGCCGTTGTTATTTCCGGCCGGGCGCGGCAGGTAGCGTAATGCTTCGATATCCGCTGGCTCTTTCAGAATCAGTACTGCCCAGCCTTTTTCTGCGAACTTTGCAGAATCGCCGTTGATTGGATTAGCTGCACCCCACGGAGTGTGCCATTTGGTGCTTGGATTTCCATCAATAGCCGCATCTTTCGAGTCATCTCCGCTAGTGTTTGCCTGGCTTCCCACTTCAATACGGGTGTCTGCAGGTTTTACGTCACGGGATGCATCATCATCGGCAAGCGGTTGATCTTGCCCAAGGAAGATTTGGAAAGTATTGCGTGCCTTGTGATCCTCAGCTTCAACAATCAGCCGGACTACACCCGCATATTCCGGCAGCAGTGTTACGGCTGCGTTGTCTTTTGCAGTGTAATCGAGTGCAGCGATTTTTTCAGCCGGAGTCATGTATTTCCAGGAGGAAAGTGTGGATTCTGGGAGTTCCGCCCCGTTTACCTGCAGCGAAGCGAGTTTAGCTGCGGTATTTGCAGTGACTCCGCTGCGCTCTGTACCTTTCAAAAGCACTTCCGAAATACCGGTGCAAGGTTTGCGCTTATCAAGATTTTCAGCTTTATTTGTGACTTCAATCTTCACGTAAGTTGCCGTCACCGGTTTCACTAACTTGTATGTGTACGGTTTAACGTTAGTTTTCTCTGCTCCCATCGTCTCAGCGGTTTCCACTGCAGTCCATGGACCGTTTGCTGATTCACTCACAAAGAACTTTGTGGTGCCGGCATCCGGATAACGTGCAGACCAGTTGTCTTTGTAGAAATAAATTCCGAATTCGGAGAATTCCTGCTGCGTATCGTATCCGAAGACGATTTCAGCCTTGTTATCGCCAGCCTGAGCTGCCTTATAGTTGGTCCAAACATTCGGATTTGTTCCCTCGTTAATCGCAGGAACAGCGGTCTTGCCGTCTTTGATTGCGGCAAGTGTGTCACTCTGTTGATTTTCCGGAATGTCCTGGGTGAGGGTGGAAGCAGCCGGAGCAAGATTCTTGCCGACGGAAACATTTTCCGCAACTACACGAATTGCCGCGCTGACCTTTAATTCCTTTCCGAAAACATTTGCTGTCCCGTCGATCTTCACTGTGCCGGCTTTGGCGTATGCGCTTTCAGCTGGCGAATTCCATTTCACCGGGAAGTTCGTGTTCAGAACTTTTCCGTCTGGCATAACTGCAGGGCGGGATGCGGGCAGCGCAGGGGCTTGCCCGATTGCGGTAACTGCCGAATAGTTCAGCACAGCACCGATGGTATTCAGCATTGTCACATTCACACTGATTTTATCGCCGAGTGAGGTGGTACCGGCGAGTGTGAAGCTGCCGTCAGCTGAAATCTGTTCCGGAGTTGCTTTTTCCCAAGTTACGTCGGCTTGCTTCGCAGTGCCGTCTTGCATTACAGCATCAATTTTTGCCGGGAGCTTTGGCTGCTGCCCAACCTGTACGTAATAGTTCCGCGGGAAGTGGTAGTAGCTCACTGCATTCTGTGTTTGCGTTCCAGCTTTCACTGCAGTTACGGTAACCGTCTTTGTTTCAAGACCGTCGGCGCTGATTGTAATTTCACACGGACCGGAAATCGTTGCCGCTTTTACAATCCCCAGGACTTTCCCGGCAAACGCCTTTCGTTTCGGAGAAAGATAGGAGGTGTGATCGGCTTGTTCACCGTTATCGGTGCCAACGATGCTGCAGCGGCCATTTGCGGTGAACGAAACTACATTTTCCGCATTTGGTACCGGCACACCATTTTCGTCGGTGATTGTGACATCAAGGTAGGCGAGATCTTCGTTATCTGCCTTGATTTCTTTCCGGTCAACTTGCACATCGAACTTTTTCGCAGCGCCGGCAGTCTGTACACGGCTGCGTCCAAGTGCTTTTTCAATCTTCTTGCCGGCAGAATCGTAACCGATAGCTTCCAGGGTGCCGTCTTGATATGGGACTTCCCAGGTGAGATAAAGATTCTTGTGTTCTGCTGTGTTCTTGTCTTGACCTTCGTAAATCTGGTACTTGTATCCAGCTGTGGTGGTCTTTTCAGCGAATGTTTTCTCTCCCAGCTTCTTCTTTTCACCATTCTTCGGGGTGAACCAAAGTTCCACTTTGCGTGCATCTGAGTAGACCACTACGGGAACCTTTTGCTCGGAACCATTCTTCTTCACTACATCAGAGTTCCATGCCGGAAGAATATGCAGGGTATGCGCTTTATCGTTCCATTGGCTCTGATAGAAATAGTAGGAATCTTTCGGGAAACCAGCCGTATCAATAATGCCGAAGTAGGAATTCTTTGGCGACGGCCATGCGCCTTTTGCGCCGGGGCTAGTACCGTTCCAGTGGGTTGGCTCGCCGATATAGTCAAACCCGGTCCAAACCATTTCACCGGCAACGAAGTCCCGCTTAATCACGTCGTACCATGCCGAACTAGCTTCTGCACCCCAATTTACTTTCGAAGCGTCATAAGAGGTAAGTTTCTTATCGCTAGTTTGCTGATTGTCACTTGTGCGGAGATAGAATCCGCGGCTGTTTACCGAAGACGCAGTTTCTGATCCATAGATGGGCCATTTTGGATATTCTCGATGCAGGGAATCATATTTATCCCCGCCAACATAATTCAGCCCGGCAGTACCGCCAGCTGTAACCAGTGAGTTCATCAGGCTCTTTGCCGAAGCTGATCCGCCTTTTAGCTGGTTATCCCCGCGGGTAACCGGACGGGTCTGATCAACAGCTTGCGCCCACTGAATCAAACTGGCTTGCTGCTGCACATAGTTACTCATATCTGTATGAGTTTGCGTCCCCTCGCCAATTTCATTTCCGAGCGACCACATAATCACACTTGGCGCATTAAAATCACGTTTTAGCGTCGTCTCAAGATCAAACTGCGCCCAAGTACTGCCGGCGGAAACATTTTCCAGTTTCGTCCCAGCAGGTACAGTTTGTGCAAAGAAACGCGAGTAGTCATTCCGATTTCCGTTCTTCGGATACTGCAGCCCATCAAAAATTTCTTCAATCAGCAGCATTCCCTTTTCATTCGCCAGTTCCACCAGGTCACGGGATGCCGGATTATGGGTCACGCGAATCGTGTTTGCCCCCATCTCCTGCAAAATATCAATCTGACGTTCAATTGCCCGCCGGTACGCTTTCGCACCGAGCGCACCTTGATCATGGTGCATTGAAACACCCTTCAGCTTCAGCTTTTTCCCGTTAAGTTCGAATCCGGTATTCGGATCAAACTTGGTCTGCCGGAAGCCGGTAACAGTGTCTACGGTGTCAAGTACTTTATCTCCCGCACTCACTTCAGTGGTGACTACGTAGAGCTGCGGATTGTCGAGATTCCACAGTTTTGGAGAATTAGCAGCAAGATCTTGCTTTTGCGTTGCCTTTGCACCCGGCTGCAGCTCCTGAGACGCGCTGACTGTACCGAGCACGGCACCATCTGCCTTTGCCTTAATTGTGTGCTTCACCGTCACACTCTTTGCAGCAGCACTTTCATTCTCGAGCACCGTCGCTACTTCGAGATTCAAAGTACCCGTACCCTTGTAATTTTCAATATTCTTCGCAGTAACTTTTACGCCGTTATGCGCCACATGCACCGGATCAGTGATTACTAGATCTACATCGCGGTAAATTCCCGAACCGGAATACCACCGGCTTGATGGAAGCTGGTGATTTACGCGCACTGCAAGCACATTATCCTGCCCAAACTTCACTGATTCCGTTACATCCACTGAGAACGGAGTATAGCCATAAGGATGATTAGCGAGCTGTGTACCGTTCAAATAAATCGCGGCGTCCATATAAATGCCGTCGAAATTTAAATTAATCCGCTTCCCTTGAGCTCTTCCGGCAATGGCAGCACTTTCCGGTACCAGCCGACACCGCCAGGCAAGTAACCGCTTTCGGCTTCACCAGACTGGGTAAATTCCTGCTCAATACTATAGTCATGCGGTAAATCAACGTTTTTCCAGGCGGAATCATCAAATTGCGGATTTTCTGCGCCGCTCTGCTCACCAAGAATAAACTTCCATCCGGAATTAATCGTCTGCAGGCGAGAGTGCAAATCAAGCACACTCACCTTTACATCCTCCGCATTTGATACCATCTGCGTGGAAGTGTTTAATTCCGCATAGTCCATCGCACCATAAGCTGCGGGAACCATTCCGATAGCAGCCACTGCACCTGCGGCTGCAAATGCTAACGCCCGCGGCCCGATTTGCCGTGTTCGGCTTATGCCCATACTTCTTCTCCTTAACACACCCTCGTGTAACCTTTTACCGCGTATATCTGCGGGCGGATTTGCCGGATTACCAGATTTTACCGTCCGAGATTTACGTGTTTGCAGTTTGGGAACTTTGCTGTGCTGCCGCAATGAAAATAAAAGAAATTATTTTCCAGATTTATTCAATCTGCAACGGTTTCTTGAAAGCTTCGCAGCGCGCCGTCGCACCGCACAACACCTTTCCGCCACACCTATACTAGCAAACTGCCAGTAAGATTATCCCGCCAAAAGTCTCAATAGCGTCCAGGAAGCGAAACAGCAGCAAAAACAGCCAAAGTTTTCTCCACACCGCAATTTGCAGGAACGCACTCAGATGCAAACATACAAATGAATTTTTGCATATACTGCTAAACATATCGTGCTGGACACTGCAAATTTCAGCCGCTGCTGAAGCACCGAAACTTATCCAGCAAAGGAGCTGAGAATTGCAAAAATCATCTTGGCGAAACATGCTGCAGCGCGGAAAAATAAAAAACGGTGGGTGATGACCGCATGGTGAAAAATCCGCCAATTCCCGCCAAAACGAAGTGGATAGTGATAGCATTTACAGCGATTATTGTGCTATATTTCAGTGTTATTTTTCTGAAAATGGTATATGACAAAAACGGCGGACTTCACAGTGCCGAGATTGTTGAATATTTCAAATCCGCAGGAGTAATCGCGAAAGACGAAAAAGTAATCGACAGCGAAAGCGAACGCAGTTCATTCAATGCCAGAGATCATCTGTTTCTTCCGCATAGGTGCATTGTGATAATGGACTATCCGCCTACCAGCCCCGCTGTGGAAAAAATTGCTCAGTATAACTCATACGGCGAAATCGATATTGCAGCGATTAATCAAAACGCCATGATTTTCAAAATGATCTACGGCGGAGAGACGATCTGCCGAAAATACGATTCTGACGATGACAGTTGGTATGCAGATAACAGCGCAATCATTGACGCATTCAGAAAATACAAAAAGTAACTTCACCGGCCAGCAGCTTCAGGCGCTGGCTGAGCGAACCAGCCGCGAACAGCGGGCTGCAATCACGCTCGGCCAATGCCTGAAGATATGCTGCTAATCATAAAACAATCAATTAAACGATACCGTCTTCCAAATCAGAGAAACGCCGATTTTGTGTTTCACGTTCACTCATCGGCACCCAGTCACGCTCCGGAGCGCCAATATATACTTGCCTTGGCCGTCCAATTTTTTGCTCCGGATCCAAAATCAGCTCGTGATATTGCGCAATCCAGCCCGGAAGCCGCCCTAAAGCAAACAATGGCGTGAACATCTGCGTCGGGAACCCCATTGCCTTATAGATTAACCCAGTGTAGAAGTCAACATTCGGGTAAAGATGCCGTTCAACGAAATAATCGTCATTCAACGCAAACTGCTCAAGTTCACGCGCCATATCAAACAGCTCCGAATCACCGCCGAGTTTATCGAGAATCTCGTCCGCCAGCTCTTTCACGATTGTGGCACGCGGATCATAATTCTTATACACACGATGCCCGAAGCCCATCAGCTTCACTGAATTCTGCTTATCTTTAACCTGATCAACGAAATCCGAAATCTGCAGTCCCTCTTCCCGAATCGAATGCAGCATGTTCAGCACTGCTTCATTCGCTCCGCCGTGCAGCGGCCCGGAAAGCGCTCCAACTCCGGCAGCCACTGAAGCATAGATACTTGCGTGTGAAGACCCAACCAGGCGCACCGTCGAAGTGGAACAATTCTGTTCATGATCCGCGTGCAAAATAAACAGTTTGTCAAGCGCATTCACTATAGTTGGATCAACATCGTGCGCCTGATACGGCAAACCGAAAGTCATCCGTAAGAAATCCTCAGTGTACGACTTCGCTGCATCCGGATAAAGCAGCGGAAGTCCCGTCGCCCGTTTCGAAGCATACGCAATCATCGTCGGCACTTTCGCCAGCAGCAGCACCGACGCAAGATCACGCTGATGCGAATCATGCGGATCAAGCGTATCTTCATAGTAAGTACCAAGACCGGCAATCCCTGCTTGCAGAATTGACATTGGATGCCCATGTGACGGGAAAGCTGTAAAGAACGAACGAAAATCTTCATGCAGCAGAGTATGGCGCTTAATGCGATGAATAAACGCGGCCAGCGAATTAGCGTCCGGAAGACGGCCGTAAATTAACAAATATGCCACTTCCAGGAACGAACAGTTCTTCGCGAGCTGTTCAATTGGATAGCCGCGATAGCGAAGAATCCCTTTCCCGCCGTCGATATATGTGATTTCCGAGGCGCAGGATGCCGTATTCGTAAAACCCGGATCTAGCGTAACGGTACCGGAAGTTTGCAGCAAGCCGTTAATTTTGAAACCATCATTACCTGCAGTTGCATGAATCCGCTCAAGTTCAAGCTCGTTCCCGTCGATTACTAATTTTGCACTTGGAGCCATGAGTTTGCCTTTCGTTATTTGCACTGTACCGGGCGTGCTGCACTGCTTTCAGTTTTGAATTTCACCCCAGTCGATTCGAATCAAATTGTGAGCGCACCTCGCAGCATTACGACTGCACCCAAATGCATTTCCCTACTGCCGAAAGCTATTTGCTGCTGCGAAAAGCTATTCGCCGCCAGGAAAAGCTGAGAGATTTGTGAACTTAAGACCAAGTTATTTTCAGCCTACTCTATTGCAAGCCGGCCCGCACCTAATATCTCAATATTAAGATTTTTTCGCTCTGCTCTGCGTGAACACATCGGCCTTAACCAAATCTGATTTCACTCCCGAACTGACGCCAGCACAGCATTTACGCTGCACAAGTAATCGCATTATTGAGTTTCCGCAGCGCAGCTAACGGCAAAATCAGATTCGTTACGTGAATTAACGGCGGCATGCCGGCACTGCGTAAGCGGCGGCGGGAAGCCGGTTTTGTTGCGTAAGCGGCGGCAAGAACTCAGGCTGTATTTTTCACCGTCGAAAGCGTTTACGTTTGTGCTGGTCACAGAGGCAAAGGAACGACGGCGCTCCCGTCGTTAATCAAAACTATCCATTTTGCCGCCAGTTACGTAACCTCACAGAGATTTTGCCGCCAGTTACGTAAGCCGGATACTTGCGGCGCACAAACAAAAACGCAAATAACCGCTAACGCCGCAGGTTAAATCAAAAGCAGAAGTAAACGGCAAAAATAAAAGCAAACGGCGGCCGCCGGCCGAAAAACCGGAAACCGCCGTAATTAAACCCAAGCAAAAATTTAACTATTTTGCGGCGGAAGCTTCGCAATTAACGGATGATCATGCTTAATCACACCCATCTTTGCCGCACCGCCCGGAGATCCAAGCTCATTAAAGAACTCCGCATTCGCATCGTAATATTCAGCCCACTCATCCGGTAAATCGTCTTCATAATAGATTGCTTCAGTTGGGCAAACTGGTTCGCAAGCACCGCAATCTACACACTCATCCGGATGAATATAAAGAGTCCGCTCGCCTTCATAGATACAATCCACAGGGCACTCATCTACGCATGCACGATCTTTAATATCCACGCAAGGCAAAGCAATCACGTAAGTCATGTTCTACTTCCTTTTCTAAACGACGGGATTGTCCGCAATTTCTAAATTTTCCCCAACTAAAGCCGCCTCACGAGCATCCGCTGCAAATCGTTCCGCATTTACTGCCGAACAGAAACCTGAATACTCGCTTTTCGATACACATCTTAGCGGGATTTCTTCCGAAATGCAGTGGCGATTGGCACAAATGCGAGAATCGGGGCAGCAAAAATCCAAATTCGGGATGCGAGCTGTTCCTGGATTGCGGTCACATCATTCTGCAATGGGAACAGCATAAATCCCGCAGTAACTGCCGCCGCAGCAACAAAATATCCCACTGCGCCGAATTTCCCGCCCAATTCGACGGCGAACCATCCGCCAGCCAGAATCAGCAACGCCGCGAGAATCATTCCTACCCACTCATAGTTAACCGGACCAATATGCGCAATGAGTGCTCCTACTGCAGCACACCCGCCGACAAAAACGCCGGCAATTACGCGAATGAGAACATCTGAAAAACGTTTCCGGCGAATGCTGGAATCTTCCTGAGCCGGCAGCGGTTTAAACAAATCAGATTGCACTAACGAATCTGCCTCAGGATTTTCAGCTGCTGCGGTTTCCGATATCCCGCTCACGCCTGGGCACCTTTCGCTTCACGTTTCTTTCGCGCCGCTTCACGTGCGCGGTCAATTGCTGAAAGATGAACTTTCCGCACCCGCACCACTTCGGGAGTAACTTCAATGCATTCGTCTTCAGCCGCAAACTCAATCGATTCTTCAAGTGTGAGTGTGCGTGCTGCCTGCAGACTTTCAAACACATCCGCTGTCGAAGAACGCATATTCGTCATTTCTTTCGCTTTGACGATGTTCACATCCATATCCTCGTTGCGCGGGTTTTCACCGACAACCTGCCCCTCATAGGTTTCTTCACCCGGCTTAACAAAAACGTTCCGCGGTCTTCAAGGCGCTGCAAAGAGAAAGAAGTAATCTGCCCGGAACGATCCGAAACAAGCGACCCGGTAGTTCGCGATTCAATCGCCCCCGCCCAAGGCTGATATCCCTCAGAAATAGAAGCGGCAATCCCTGTACCGCGGGTTTGGGTCAAGAATTGTGTCCGGAAACCAATCATTCCGCGCGACGGCACCACAAACTCCATCCGCACCCAACCGGTACCATGATTTGTCATTGTTGCCATTTGCCCTTTGCGCGCCGCCATCAGCTGTGTGACTGCACCCAAATATTCTTCCGGCACGTCAATTGTGGCACGTTCCCACGGCTCATGAATTTCGCCGTCGATTACCCGTTTCACTACTTGCGGTTTGCCGACTGTTAATTCAAATCCTTCGCGGCGCATGGTCTCCACAAGAATTGCGAGCGCCAGTTCTCCGCGGTCTTGCACTTCCCACGCATCCGGGCGTTCAGTTGGAAGCACCCGAATCGAAACATTGCCGACGAGTTCCTGGGTTAAACGGTCACGCACTTGCCGCGCTGTAAGCTTATGCCCTTTCACTTTTCCGGCAAGCGGCGAAGTGTTAATTCCGATTGTCATCGAAATTGCCGGGTCATCAATTTTAATCCGCGGGCGCGGGCGCGGATCTGCAAGATCTACGAGCGTCTGCCCGATTGTAATATTAGGGATACCGGCAATTGCCACGATTTCACCTGCACCTGCTGATTTTGCCGGCTTCCGTTCCAGCCCTTCGGTGCGCAGCAGCTCGGTTACATGTACCCGTTCAAGATTGCTTTCCGGACCGTCCATTAGCCCAACCCAAGTATTTGCTGTAAGCGTGCCGGAGTAAATTCGGCAAAGCGCGAGCCGCCCTAAAAACGGGGAAGCATCAAGGTTCGTCACTTGCGCTACCAGCGGAGCAGCTTCTTCATATTCCGGAGCTGGAATGTATTCAAGAATTGCCCGGAAAAGCGGTTCAAGATTCTGATTCTCAGGCAGTCCGCCGTCGGCTGGCTGTTTGGTATCAGCATATCCTGCCTTTGCGGCTGCAAAAATTGTTGGGATTTCAAGAATCCGGTCTAAATCAAGCCCGGCAGTATCTTCAATATCAGCGGCAAGCGAAAGCAGCAAATCTTGGGTTTCGCTGATGATTTCCGAAATTCGGGCATCTTGGCGATCCACCTTATTGATTACCGGAATCACCGGCAGATTTGCTTCCAAGGCTTTGCGCAGCACGAAACGGGTTTGCGGCAGCGGCCCTTCAGAAGCATCCACAAGCAGCACAACACCGTCAACCATTGAAAGCCCGCGTTCGACTTCGCCGGAAAAATCAGCGTGCCCGGGAGTATCAATCACATTAATTGTGATCCCATTTGGTGCGCCGAATTCTGCAGCCGACGGCCCGGTGTATGTGATTGCAGTGTTTTTTGCGAGAATCGTAATGCCTTTTTCCCGTTCCAGGTCACCCGAATCCATAATCCGCTCACCAGTTTTTTCGACGGTAGTATGCGAATCAAAAGCACCGCCCTGCCAGAGCATTGCATCCACCAGGGTAGTTTTTCCATGATCGACGTGAGCCACAATTGCCACATTCCGCAAATCCGTGCGCTGAGCCATATAAGTCCTTTTGTCTGCTTTAATGATTAGTCATTTCGATTGTCTGCCGAGTTGGTCTGTTTTATATCTGCTCATCAAATCGTTTCGGCAAGGCAGTTTTCCGCGTCTAAGTTTACGCACGCATTGGGATGAAAGACATGTCAGCAGCACTTATGCGCTAAGTATCACCAAAACAGCCGCAGCGCCGCTGTACTTCGGCGCACTGTAAGCTATCTTTCCAAGCGCCACAGCGGCGGCAAACACGAGAAACCGCTATCGATAGCTGACAATATGCAGGGAAACCAGCCGAAATATCCGCTGCGCAGCAGCTGCGGGCATTTGATCCGCAATCCAGCTCAAATGCCCGCAAAAATATTTACCCCTATTTTCATGTATCAAGCATCTGGTTTGCATATCCTTCACGAGCCGAAAGCAGCTGCCCGCCGGGCACAGCTTCAATCAGTTCCCGTGTGTAGTCAGTTTTTGGATTGGCAAACATTTCATCAGCCGATCCATATTCCACCAGATTTCCATGCTGCATTACCGCAATGTCGTCAGCATTTTCGCGCACCACAGCCAAATCGTGAGTAATAAACAAATAACTCAGCGAAAGGCGTGCCTGCAAATCATTGAGCAAATGCAGAATCTGGTCTTGCACCAGCACATCTAACGCCGATACGGCCTCATCAAGTACCACTACTTCCGGGCGTAATGCGAGCGCCCGCGCGATTGCCACACGCTGCCGCTGCCCTCCGGAAAGTTCGTTTGGGTATCGGCGCATTGCGCTGCGCGGCAGCGCCACCAAATCAAGCAGTTCCGCCACGCGGTCTTCGCGTTCTTTCTTTGTTCCCGCCTTGTGTGTACGCAGCGGTTCTTCAATACAGCGGAACACCGAATACATCGGATCAAGCGAACCGTATGGATTTTGAAACACCACCTGCATTTTCCGGCGCATTGCAAACTTTTCCTGCTTCGAGAGCGTATCTAAATCGGTTCCCTCAAAGTAGATTTTTCCTGAAGTGGGCTGAAGCAGCCCGAGAATCATATTTGCGACGGTAGATTTACCTGAACCGGATTCGCCCACCACCGCCAGTGTAGTGCCTTTGCGCAAACCGAAAGACACATCATTTACTGCAGTGAGTTTTCCGGCTGCGCCTTTCGCCCCGCGAATATCGAAAATCTTCGTTAAGTTCGCAATTCGGATTACGTCTTCTGTGGCGGTGGCGCCTTTATTTGCGCCCATCAGTTCTTCTTCCGAATTATGCCCGGCTGCGTGTGCAGACTGGATCCGGTGCGAAGCAAGCGACGGCGCAGCTTTCACTAACCGCTGCGTGTATGGGTGCTGCGGGTTTTGTAAAATATCGCGCGATGGTCCTGATTCCACAATCCGCCCGCGGTGCATCACGATTAGATGTGCGGCGCGTTCTGCTGCAAGCCCGAGATCGTGCGTAATAAAAGCACTGCCGTGCCGGTAGAGCGAGTCAATTCTGCAAGGTTATCGAGGATTCGCCGCTGCACTGTGACGTCAAGCGCTGAAGTCGGCTCATCAGCAATCAGCAGTTTGGGTTTGGAAACAAGTCCCATTGCGATTAACGCCCGCTGGCGCATTCCGCCCGAAAATTCGTGCGGATACTGCTTCGAACGGCGTTTCGCATCCGGCAGTCCGGCTGCTTCGAGTGCGGCAATTGCCCGCGCAGCAATCTGTTCTTTCGGCACGGCGCCGGTAGCATGCAGCCCCTCTTCCACCTGCGTGCCGATCCGCCACACCGGATTGAGGTTCGACATTGGATCTTGCGGCACCATCCCGATTTTCCGGCCGCGAATTCGGCTCATCTCTTTCTCCGGCAGATTCGTAATATCTGCGCCGTCGAATTCGATCCGCCCCGCTGTCACCTTGCCAGTGCCGGGAAGCAAGCCAATAATTGCAGCTGCCGTTGTCGATTTTCCGGAACCAGATTCACCGACGATTGCCACTGATTGCCCCGGATAAATCGTCAGCGATGCTCCGCGCACTGCCGGCACCATCCCGGTGGTTGACTGGAAAGCTACTTCCAGATCGGTAACCCGCAGCAGCGGCTGGCCTTGACCGCCCGTAGTTGGAACGAAATTATCGTTAACCGTCATTTCTTCCTCGCCTTCGGATCAAGTGCGTCACGCACCACGTCGCCCATCATAATAAAACTGAGCACGGTAAGCGCCAGCGCAATCGACGGATAGAACAAAATCATCGGATTCGTGCGCAGTGACGTTCGCGCTGCGCTAATATCCGCACCCCACGAAACCACATTAGTCGGCAAGCCCAGCCCAAGGAACGAAAGTGTTGCTTCGGTAACGATAAAAGTTCCAAGAGCGACGGTAGCGTACACAATCACCGGAGCTGCCGCATTCGGCAAAATATGCGAGGTGAGAATCTTCCATTCCGGCACGCCAAGTGCCCGTGCCGCTGTCACAAATTCTTCGTTCTTCGTTCCCATTACTGCGCCGCGGGTAATTCGCGCAATCTGCGGCCAGCCGAAAATACCGAGTACGAGCACCACCATCCACACGGTACGGTCTTCTTTGAAGAGCTGCATAATCACGATTGCACCGAGGACAAACGGGATTGCGAAGAAAATATCGGTTAAGCGCGAGAGCAGTGTATCCGCCCATTTTCCAATGTATCCAGCAAGTGCGCCGAAAATCACGCCGACGATAGTGACGAGCACCGTCGCCATTACCCCGACAACTACGGAAGTGCGGGCACCGTAAATTAAGCGTGCATAAATATCGCAGCCTTGCCGATTAAAACCGAATGGATGCCCGGCAGATGGGCCGTGCGAAGAATTTGCAAGTTCGCAAAACCGCGGATCGGTGGAGGTAAAGAGCTGCGGAACTGCTGCCATCACTAACACGATTGCGATAATTGCAGCCGAGACCCAAAAAAGCGGGCGTTTGCGTAAGTATTTCCAGGCTTCTCCCCACATCGAGGAGGGGGCGGATTCATCAGCTACTGCATCTACCGCACCAAGCCCGGTTTCGTCTATTTCATCTACAAAATGTGTTTGATCTTCATAAATCTCAGACATAGCGAATCCTTGGATCGAGAGCGGCATAGAGCAAATCAACCAGCAGGTTCATCACGATATAGACGAGAACCAGTACCGTCGTAAAGGAAACTACTGTGGTTGCTTCACCTTTAATAATGGCTTGATAGAGCGTACCGCCGACGCCGTTGATTGCGAAAATACCTTCGGTCACGATTGCTCCGCCCATCAGCGCACCAAGATCTGCACCGAGGAATGTAACGACGGGAATCAGCGAATTCCGCAGTACGTGGCGCGTGAGGACTTTCCGTGAGCCAAGACCTTTTGCCCGTGCTGTGCGCACATAGTCTGCCGTCAAATTTTCGGCTACTGATTGCCGCGTAAGCCGCAGTACGTAGGCGAACGAAGCCGAACCGAGCACAATTGCCGGCATTAACAGCGATTCGACGGAAACATTTCCGCCCACTGTTACCGGGAAAATACCGAGTTTCACGCCGAAAATATACTGCCACAGGAAGCCGATTACGAATGTCGGCACTGAGATTACGGTGAGGGAAATTACGAGAACAAAAGAATCAAAAATCCCGCCGCGGCGCAAGCCGGCAATAAACCCGAAAGTTACCCCAAGCACTGCTTCAAAAACGAGTGCCATACAAGCAAGCTGAATCGTGACCGGGAATGCTCCAAGGAGCACATCAAGTACCGGCCGGTTTGAGAAGGTCGTGCCGAAATCCAGTGTGAGTACGCCTTTGAGATAGAGCAGGTACTGCACGATTACCGGTTTATCGAGATTAAATTCGGCGCGAATTTTTTCCGCTACTGCCGGATTTAAGCCGCGGTCGCCGCCGAGTGCCTGCACCGGATCGCCTGGCATCAAAAATACCATCACATAAATCAAAAGCGTAGCTCCAAGAAATACCGGAATGGCTTGCAGCAGACGCCGGAGAATATACTTTGTCATTTTTCTACTTTCAAGTATGCGGAGGGCAGCTCCGAAAGCCGCCCTCCACACCTGGTTGCAGAGAATCTTCTGGATTACTTTTCAATCAAGTAATAGAGCGGCTGGCTGTCCCAGCCGAATTTAACATTCTTCACGGCTTCGCCGTAACCGCCGTTCACATTCGAATACCAGAGCGGAATTGCCGGAAGATCCTGCAGCAAAATCTCCTGAGCTTTTACGAAGCTCTTGTTTGCTTCTTCCACACTGCTTGCCGCATTGCCGGCAGCAAGGAGCTGATCGAATTCAGGATTATCGTATTGGCCGTCGTTTGAAGGCGCGCCCTTTGCATATAGCGGTCCGAGGAAGTTGAACAAACCTGGATAATCTGCCTGCCAGCCGGTACGGAAACCAGACATCAGCTTGTGGTTGCTGATATCGTCACGTACAGACTTGAAATCCGGGTACGGGTTTCCGATTGCTTCGATTCCGAGGGTGTTCTTAATTTGGTTGGTCACTGCATCAACCCATGCCTGGTGACCGCCGTCGGAGTTATAGGCGATGGAGAATTCACCTTCCCACGGAGAAATTGCGTTTGCTTTCTCCCAGTATTCTTTCGCTTTTGCGGCATCAAACTTCAGCACTTCATTTCCGGTGAGCGAATCGGTATAACCATCGATAACCGGGGAGGTGAAATCGGTAGCCGGAGTGCGGGTTTCTTGGAAAATTGTCTTGGTGATTTCTTCGCGGTCGATTGCCATTGAAAGCGCGGCACGACGGAGTTTGCCTTCTTCATTCATCCCGAAATGCGGTGCGTTCACATCGATTGAGAATGACTGGAAGATTGCAGCGGCCTGATTGATTGCACGGTCGCCGAGGTCGGCTTCATAAGATTCAAATGCGGAATCCGGTACTGCGTCGAGTACGTCCAGGTTACCGGCAAGAAGGTCGGCATATGCAGCATCTTGCGAATTGTAAATTTTAAAATCAATTCCGCCGTTCTTTGCTTCACGGGGGCCGCTGTATTCCGGATTCTTTACGAGCTTGATTGAAACGTTGTGTTCCCAGCCGTTTTCCGCAACCATATACGGCCCAGAGCTGACTGGCGCTTCACCGAAAGCCTCGAGATTTTCGAATGCTTTTTCCGGAAGCGGAGCAAATGCCGAGTATCCTAAGCGCAGCGGGAAATCCGCCACGGATTTGGAAAGTTCAACAGTGAAGGTTTGATCGTCTACCACTTTCAAGCCGGTAAGTTCCGGCACGTCCGCATTTTCTTCGGAGGTGTATCCTTTAACATCTTCAAGGAAGTAGCCTTGCGCCTGTGCATTCTTCGGGTTCGCCATGTAGTTCCATGAGTCCACAAAGTTCTTTGCAGTGAGCGGGGAGCCATCAGAGAACTTCAAATCTTTTTCAGCTTAATAGTGAAAAGGCTATTATTTTCGTTCGGCTCAATTGATTCTGCAAGTTCGTTTTCGGTGCTGCCGTCGGCCTTGTAGTAAACCAAGCCGGCGTTAATCATGTTCAAAATTCTGCCGCCGCCAACTTCGTTGGTAATGCCGGGAATCAGCGGATGCTGCGGCTCGGTTGCGTTGACGGTGATTACTGCGTTCGCGTCGCCGCCTTTAGCAGCATCCCCATTGTCAGAATTGCCGCAGGCGCTCAGTGCAAGTGCGCCGGCGAGAGCCAGACCAACAAGTTTCATCGTGCGTGTTTTCATTTTTCCTCCTGTGTGTACCGACAGGGAATCTGCACTTAATGCGAGATTCGAGATGCATCAGGACATCTTAGCGAATAAGTATACACACAATCGGATAATCCGTTATTGGGAAATGTTCGCAAATTACCGCCGCAAAGCGTTTTCAGCATCCCGCAAACCAGAACCAAAATCTGCATAATTATTCACAAACTGTGAAAGGTATGCAAAATCCGCTTCGGCCGCAAGCGCCTGCAGCACAGCTTCCGACACGTTATTACCTGCTAAATCGATATGTACACGAAGTATTTTTGACTGCGCTTTTTCTTTACTTACGATTGCTTTAATATTCATTTACTCGTTTTAGATTCGCGCGCATTGCAGGCAGCAAAATAGGAGAAATGTAAACTAAACCACAAAAAACATTGTTCACATATTGAGATGCAATTCCAGATTTTATTACAAGCGCGAAGATACCGAAAATCCCGCCGCAGCAAAAAACAAAGAAAAACAAGAACTTGCCGCAAATCAATGGCCCGCAATCTGCGGCCCGCACCCGGAAAGAACCCGCACCGCAGAAATTCAAACAGCCGCGCACCCAAATACTACAAAGCGCTCTAAATAACCAGCAGCCAGATTCCGCCGGCAACCGCCGCCGCACACGCCGCACAAATCGCAATATTTACAGTATTCCACTGCACTTTCCGTGCAATTATTGACCGCTCCGTCGGTCCGCGATAAAGATCTTTCGGATTCGTGTGCTTCCGATGCAGCTCACGCATTCCATAAACCAATTCCGGAATCTCAGCGACGGTAACTTGCAATTCATGCACACCAGCTTTATCCCACAGCGAAGCCCGCTCCCCTGCACATACTTTGCCCGTGCCGGAAAAGCACCAACACTATCGCGGTACAGACGCGGTTTGCGAAACTTGCCGCCGCCGCTGGATTCACCGGCACTACCCTGAACACCGCCGGAGTTTTCCGGCTTCGAAAAACTAGCCGAATCAGTACACACATCCGCTTCACTTGCAACAACCAACCCGAAGCGCGTATCCACATTTCGGAAAATCTCCCAATGAATCTCACGCGTTGAAAATACATTCACCAGCCGCAAACCAACCGGAGTAACTTCAAAATACGGCACCAAATACCAGTAATACGCCATAACGCTGATTCCCAAAGCAACAAGAACGGGTTCAACAGTGGCATGAGAAGCACGATCGAGATAAATCACCACCGCAAAGAATGCCGAAAAAGCAACAAAAACAGCAAACTTCCAGAACTGATTTCGCCCCCGCAAAACATACCGTGGCTCATCAGGCAGGGAGGATTCTTTCATCGGCGGCAAATATTCGAAACTCATAGTTCTATTCTGGCGGTCTTGTTTCATTGAACGCAATCCCAACATTGAAAATACCCCCGCATGAAGCATAATCCCCATTCCGGAACACGATTCCCGCTCAAAAAAACAATCACGATTCCCTGATTCCAAAGCGAAAACACGAAAAACACTTCCCGTCTTGAGCTGACTCACAAGACACAAGTCGCAGCCCTAGGGCGAAAGTACTAGGCTGAACGTGTGCACATTTTGAATCTTCTCAATCACGGTCCGCTCGATTATATGCTCGTCGACGCAATCCAACGCCGTCTCAACACCGAAGTCGGTACACTGCAGCACCCAGACACTTTCATCGCATGGGAAGCAAACGACGTATACACTGCCGGACGGCGCACAAAACCCGAAGATATCCCGAACCGCGGCATTCCAGTAATTCAAATGGATCGCGGCGGTTCCGTCACCTATCACGGTCCCGGTCAGCTCGTGTTATATCCAATCGTGAAAGTCCAGGCACCGCACGATACCGTACGGTTTGTACGCAATACCGAAAAAGCAATCATCCGCGCACTTGCAGCATACGGCATACACGGCGAGCAAGTTGCGGGACGTTCCGGAGTCTGGATTCGTAAACCCAATATCCAAGACGAAAAACTCTGCGCGATTGGAATTAAATTCGCACACGAAACCTCAATGCACGGCATAGCTTTTAATGTCACCACAGAACTTACGAAATTCATGGAAGTAGTTCCATGCGGAATCTCAGACGCCGGAGTCACATCCCTCAAAGCACAAGGCGCGGAAAGCAGTCTCACAAATGCACTGCACCGCCTTGCCCCGCAGCTGAACGCCGCCTATCAAGAATTCATTCTCCCGCAGCGGTTCAGCACCGAACTCACCGAATTAGACCCAAACACTTATCTTGAACGCGCCCGGAAAGATCTTGCATCACGGCAACTTCCGAAAAAACCGGCGTAGCATGGAAACCAAAGAATGAGGAGGAAAAGTGAGCCCCGCACCGCGCGTTGACCCAGATGGACGCAAACTCCTGCGCGTTGAAACACGCAATATGGAAACCCCAATTGAACAAAAACCAAAGTGGATTAAAACAACAGCTGCCGTCGGAAAAGAATACCGCGATATGCGCTCGCGGGTGCATGGCGCTTCCCTGCACACAGTCTGCGAAGAAGCAAACTGCCCGAATATTTATGAATGCTGGGAAGACCGCGAAGCCTCATTCTTAATTGGCGGAGATATTTGCACCCGGCGCTGCGATTTCTGCTTCATTAAAACCGGACGCCCAACCGAATACGATACCGACGAACCGCGGCGGGTAGCAGAAAAAGTCCGCGAAATGGAGCTAAATTACACCACAATTACCGGAGTTACACGCGACGATCTAGAAGATGGCGCTTCCTGGCTGTATGCCGAAACTTGCCGGCAGATTCACCAGCTTTCCCCAAATACCGGTGTAGAACTTTTAATTGACGATATGCGCGGCGGCGCACCGGCTTTGCAGCAAGTTTTTGACGCACGCCCGGAAGTTATCGCACATAATCTCGAAACAGTACCGCGGATTTTCAAGAAAATCCGTCCGGCTTTCCGTTACGAACGTTCACTTGATTTACTCACATTCGCTTCCGAAAACTCACTGATTACGAAATCGAATCTGATTCTCGGAATGGGCGAAACACACGATGAAGTGATTGCAACGATGCAAGATTTACACGACGCAGGATGCGATATTCTCACGATTACCCAATACTTGCGCCCCTCTGCACTGCACCATCCCATCGACCGCTGGGTAAAACCGCAAGAATTTATAGAACTAACCAAGATTGATATGAAATCGGCTTTGCCGGAATTATGGCAGGTCCGCTGGTAAGATCTTCGTACCGCTCCGGCACGCTCTGGGCGCGCGCAATGAAAGCGAAAGGATGGGAGATTCCCGCACATTTACGCGCAATCGGAAACGATACGACGGTACCGCGCCAAGAAGCCGCCTCGGTTTTAGCACGAATCCAAAACTAGGCAGCCCGCCGGATAAAATCCGCACCGCCGGATGAACAACACACCAAACCAAAAGTAACCGCAGCGCCTGCATGCCCTGCGGTTACTTTCATTTTCCGAACTGCACGAATCCGCATTAGCTGAAATCCCGAGTCAGCCCGTTAACTCTTCCCCAAAATTTCCGCGAGAGCTGCACGGTCAACTTTTCCATTCGGAGTACTTGGAAATTCCGGCAGTTCACAAACAAATTTCGGAATCTTATATCCAGCCAGCTTTCCGGCAGCAAAATCACGCAGCTCCGGCAAGGACGGCAGCTTCTTCCCCGCCTGCATCACAAAAGCAGCCGCAATCGCTTCGCCCCAACGTTCATCAGGAATTCCGACGACGGTACACTCCGAAACACCCGGATATTCACTAAGTATTCGCTCGACTTCTTCGGGGGCGACTTTTTCACCGCCGGTATTAATCAGATTGTGGATTCTGCCAGTTACCCAGAAATTCCCGTCGGAATCCACCCGCACCAAATCTCCGGTCCGCAGCCATTGCCCGATAAAAGCCCGTTCCGTTGCTTCCGGATTATTCCAGTATTCGGTAATCACACTCGGCCCGCAAAGCAGCAATTCGCCCACGCCGTTTTCTGCGTCAAGTCCGGTAGCCGGATCTACCACACGCGCAGCAATCCGCGGGAACGGAACACCAATTGAGCCGACAGCCCGCAGCGCATTTTCGCTTGAAAGGCAGCATCCTGACGCAGAAGTTTCAGTCATCCCCCAGACGTTAATCGGGCGCAGCCCAGCTGCAGCCATACGGTTAAGCAAACTTGCCGCAGCCGGCGCACCTCCAATCAACGGCAAGCGAAAGGATGAAAGGTCGCGTTTTGAAAAATCCGGATGATTCAGCATCGCGGCATAAATCGTCGGCACGCCAAACATCATCGCCGCGCGATACCGCTCAATCTGCGCAAGCAGCTTCTGCGGGTCGAACTCCCGCATAATCACCACCGTGCCGCCATGCGAGAAAAGATCAAGCGTAGTGCCGTTGAAACCGCCGATATGCGTCAGCGGCGCAACTACAATCTCAGTATCAGCCGTAGAATACTCAAATCCATCACGCAGATTCTGATTCCCCCAGTAAAGCTGCTCATGTGTAAGTCCCACTGCTTTTGGCACACCGGCAGATCCGGAAGTAAAAAGAATCGCCGCTAATCCGGCAGCATATTTGACCCTGCTCAGCAGCAATGAACCTGGTTTCGAATCATCTCGGCTGCTTGCAGCAAACTGCGAAATTTCTCCGCCCGCAGCCGAAAGTAAATTCCCGGGAAACTTGCGGTATGCCTGCGCAAAAGGCTGCGCTGGAAACTGCTGCAGTATTACCGAAGAATCTGCCGGCGCCTGCGGATCGTCGTCAATAAAGAAATACCCTTTCAAATCCCGGTTCGCAGATTTTCCGCTTTTTCACTTTGCCGAAATATCTTTTGTTCGTTTGCCGTCTCTGAATCCGTAATTACGACGCTCGGCGTGCAAATCTGCAGCATCTGCGCCAATTCGCGCCGCTGCAGCCGATAAGAAATCGGCACAAACACGGCGCCGATACGGCAGCAAGCCGCGTGAATCAGCAGATGATAAGGTGAATTTCGCGAAATCAGCACCACCCGCTCGCCGCTGCGCACATCGCACGAAAGCAGCAATTCCGCGATTTGCCGTGCAGCTTTTGCGCTCTCGCTAACCGTCCAAACCTGTTCCCCGTAAATCAGATTCGCACGATTCGGATGGGCAAGCGCTGCACGGTCGAGACTCTGCGCCGGATTGAAATGCGAACCATGAATTGCGGGAAACTCAGCATCTTTCCCGTCGAAATTTTCACGAAAATACATATTGGAGTTCCCATCGCCGCCGTAAATAATACGCTTAGGCGCCGGCATAATATTCTTTCAATGTTTTTGCAAGCCCAAGCAAATCTGCCGGTGCGCTAATTTCGCGTACGGAATGCATCGAAAGCAGCGGAATCCCCACATCAACAGTAACAATCCCAAGCCGTGCTGCCGTTGCGGGACCAATAGTAGAGCCGCAAGGCACGTCGTTATTTGAAACAAATTCCTGGGTCGGGGCCGCACTGGATTCACAAGCGCGCAGCCAGAGCGCAATCCCCTGCGCTTCCGTCGCGTAGCGCTGCTGCGAATTGATTTTCAAAATTGCACCGCCGCCGAGCACAGGATGGTGTGCCGGATCATGTTTTTCAGCCTTATTTGGATTGATTGAATGCGCAGCATCCGCCGAGATACAGGATGAGTTTGCAAGCATCTGCAGGAAAGCTTCCGCACTATCGCTGGAAAATTGCGCATTCGCGGAGCTGCGGCGCGATATAAGCGATGTACATATCCGACGCAAAATATGTTCCAGGAGCGGCCCTTCCGCACCGGTAAAAGTACTTGAACCGACCTCTTCATGATCGAAAGCCGCAAAAATCAGCACATCTCCATCGTATTCATTTGCTTCATGCGCATTTGCTTCATGTTCATCGTGCGAATCAGCAATTTCGGCGGCCGCACCCGCGGTAAGCGCAGCAGCTTCCTGAAAAGCATTTAACGCCGCAAAAACTGAGGAAAGATTATCTTGCCGTCCGGCAGCGAAGAAATCCGCCCCGCTCACACCGCCGAAAATCCGCGGCTGTTCTGCGTCGTAGGCGTACAAATCCATTCCGGCAATGCGGTTCGCGGCAACACCGGCAGATGCAGCTAGGTATTCAAATACGCTTTGTTCCCCAAGCGCCCAGACGGGATGATAATCAACTTGTAAAGACAGTTTCAAATCTGTGTTTTGTGTGCGGTCAAGGTGCGGTGCAAGCTGCGGAATAAACATTATCGGCGGAGTCTGTACTAAATGTGTCTCGCCGTCAATCGTGCTGATTTGCCCGGCAATTCCAAGATCACGATTGAGCCAGGAGTTAAGCAACGGTCCGCCGTAAATTTCGACATTCACTTGTGAAAATCCGAACGCGGCAGTGTCTGGATTAGGTTTAATCTTAAACGACGGAGAATCGTTATGCGATCCGACGATCCGAAATCCGGTATTCGGACCGATTTTCGACGGAAGCTGCCACGCAATCACCGCTCCGGAACGCTGTACGAATCCGCGGGTGCTCCCGATCCATTTTTCATGTTCATCTTGTTCAATAAAACCTGCTTTCCGCAGTTCTGCTGCTTCCCAGGCTGCCGCATGATATGAAGTTGGAGCAGCGCAAATGAACTGCGCAAAACTCTGCGCAAAATCGATTGGTGTAAGTACTTTCAAATTAGCCATATGGTCATTTTACGCGCATCGCGGCAATCCTTGTATTCAGCTCCGCATACATCCCGCCGGAGTTAAACCGTTTCCCGCAATCCAGAATCGTGTGCATTGGATGCCGTTTTTCTCCGTACCGTAAGCTTCCCGTTTTCGAATCTGCCGTAATTCAGCGCTACGGGGCGAATACCGGATAATCCGCGGATGCCGGACAATCCCAGAGAATAATCACCCAAGCGCACCAAGCAAAAATAACCACGCATCGTGCCCGGGGCGGATTACATCATAATGATTAGCTCCCGGCACAATCGCAATATTGAACGGTTCGCTCTGCGCATCTTTCGTATGCTGCACCGGCACAGTCATATCGGCTGAACCGTGGATTAAATCGAGATGATATCCGCGGGCAGAGAAGCCGTTAGCCCCGCCAATCCGCGCATAAAGCACTGCCGGATCATATTTCGCATACACATCCGGAATATAGTATGGGGAACCTCCAAGCCATTTTGCGAGCGCATTTTCGGTGAAGTTGGCAGATTCCTCAACTTCACGGCGCAAATCCAAAATCGGAGCTGCAGCCACACAGCGCGATACCGGTGTTTCCGGATCCAGCAATGCCCCAATAACAAAAATTGCCCCGAATGAATGCCCGAACCAGATTGCATCCGCAAAAGACGGAAGCCGGGTAAGCGTGGAAATATCTTCAAAAGTAATTTCCGGATTCCGTTCAGCCTGCCGATATTCAACTAAAGCGACACGGTATCCGGCTTCTCCGAGGGCAAGCGCAGCCGGACGCAGGTATTTTAATCTTCCGCTCCCGTTTAAACCGCCGCCGTGAACGGCAACTACCGCTCGGCCATCCTGCGGACCGTACCATTCAATAAACTGATCCGGATGCACACCGTACTTTTCGACTTCCTGGCTCGCAATATCAAGCGAAGCAAGGTCAAACATGACCTGCTTCTCCTGCATTTGCGAGTTTTGCGTCGAATTATTCACTTGAACGAGTATATGGCGCATACCTTGGAACCCGCGAATCAAAAAAGAAATCTTTAGCAAATTGAGACATTTATTGCGGATATTCATGCCGAAAGGCGAAGATTCAACTATTTTTCGAAACCGTCAAGTCCCTCAGGCCGGGTTACGTATTCCCGGATAAATCCGCGCTGCGCCGGTGAGCTTACCGAGTTCCGGTTGTAGTTTTCACGCACGAATTCGATTGCCGCATCCGGAGCCATTCCTTCAAATACCGCAATAATTGCGAGCGCCGTTCCGACTCGCCCTACTCCGGTCCGGCAAACTATTTCCACGCGTTCATTTTCTGAACGTTCCCATGCCTGGCGCAGCTGTGAAAGCGCATGTGAAGCGCGCCGCGGCAGCCGTTCATCAGGCCAGTCAATCATAATGTTTTCCGTCGAACCGGGAAACAGCGAGTAACTCGCAAATTCTTTTCCGGAAACAGTTGTGAGAACAAGTGAAAAATCTGCTTCTTCCGCCACCGGATTTTTCCATGAGCGCCCGCGGATTCTTCGCCCCGAAGGAAATTGCACCAGCCCGTCGTCGAGTTTCCAGTTTTCCATTTATCCGCCCTCACCTTTGCCAAAATCGTTATCGCCAGCGCATTTTCAACTGAAAGTTTTCAAGAAAGCGACACGCATGACACCGACAACAATCTTGCATCAATATTGCAATAGCTGTTTGTTCCACGATTCTAGCCATGCTGAACAACGACGAACCAAACCAAATGGCACTTTTAGCGGTTTTCTTGAGCGAGTTCACATATATATGCAATCATCTTCATAGATTTTCCCTGACCGGATATGTTCTGCGGCACCTCTTTCAATTTTTCGTTACACGCAAATTTCCAGTGCATTCAAAAAATAATTATGCAGCCGATTTTCAGCTGCGGTTCGGAAATATCCGGATAAAAGTTATCCGCATTGGATTACATTTATTTCCGCTCAGAAAAGAAATATCTTAATATCAAAACATTTTCGGAATAATCAGCTATACTTACTGCAAAGACGATGCAGCTGTTTCGTAAATTCACCAAACCGGGTTTACGAAGCGCACGAACACCAAATTCGCGGCGAAAACGGGAATAAGCTGTTCCCAAACGTGCAGCGATTCGATTTCCGCCGAATCGCATACAGCCGCACAGCCGCATCAAAACTGCAACCAACAAAATACACTTGAAAAGTCAGTTCCAGCTATCCAGCAGAAAAAGAAACCGAATCAAACTAAACAGTTAGCGCGATAAAACAAGCAAAGGGGCAGCGCAAAATGGCTCAGATTATCTACACCCACACCGACGAATCACCAATGCTGGCAACAGCATCCCTCCTGCCAATCGTCGAAGGCTTCACCAAACAAGCCGGAATCAAAGTGGAAATTGCCGATATCTCGCTCTCCGGGCGGATATTAGCAGCATTCAACGATTATCTCCCTGCGAGCAGCGCACCCTGACGCCCTAAACCATCTCGGAGCTATGACGCAAAATCCGACAGCAAATATTATCAAACTCCCCAATATTTCCGCCTCACTGCCGCAGCTGAAAGCGGCAATCGCTGAACTGCAGACTCACGGATACGCACTCCCGGACTATCCGGATAATCCGCATACTCCCGAAGCGGAAGATATTCGTATGCGTTACGACAGCGTAAAAGGTTCCGCCGTAAATCCGGTGCTGCGTGAAGGAAATTCTGACCGCCGCGCCCCGCTTGCCGTGAAAAACTTTGCCAAAACACATCCGCACCGCATGGGATCCTGGTCTGCCGATTCAAAAACTCGCGTTGCAACAATGCATGCAGGCGATTTCCGCGCCACTGAGCAGTCCGTTGCAATCGATTCTGACGGTACCGTCGAGATGGTACTTGTACATGACGACGGAACAGAAACCGTGCTGCGCTCCGATATCCCCGTAACCGCATCCGAGATTTTCGATCTTTCAAAAATGAGCTGTTCAGCTTTAGCACAATTCCTCACCGAACAGGTTGCTCTTGCCCGGAAGGAGGGCCTGCTTTTCTCAGCACATCTAAAAGCGACGATGATGAAAGTCTCTGACCCAATCATCTTCGGACATGTGGTCGAAAAATATTTCGCTGCTGTCTTTGCAAAATACGGCGCACGTTTAGCGGAAGCAGGCTTACAGGCGCGCGACGGGCTCGCCGCAATTTTCTCCGGTCTTGAAAAATTAGCAGACGGATCCGAGATCCGGGAAGCTTTCCTTACGGAGCTTTCTGCAGGCGCCGGACTTGCAATGGTAAATTCCGACAAGGGCATTACGAACCTGCATGTGCCATCTGATGTGATTGTCGATGCTTCAATGCCGGCGATGATCCGCAACTCCGGAAAGATGTGGAATCGCGAAGGCGAGGCACAAGATACGCTTGCCGTAATCCCTGATTCTTCATATGCGGGCGTGTACCGGACTGTGATTGCTGATTGTAAAAAACATGGCGCTTTTGACCCGGCAACTATGGGGTCTGTAGCAAACATCGGTTTGATGGCGCAAAAAGCAGAAGAGTACGGTTCGCATGATAAGACTTTCGAAATTCACAAATCCGGCCAGGTAGAACTGCGCCGCTCCAACGGAGAGGTACTGCTGAAAATCGCGGCTGCAGCCGGGGATATTGTGCGCGGATGCCAGACAAAAGACGCTCCAGTGCGCGATTGGGTATCGCTCGCAGTGCGCCGTGCACGCTTAACCGGAACCCCGGCAGTCTTTTGGCTTGATCCGTCGCGCGCGCATGATTCGCTGCTGAAACAAAAAGTCTGCGCATATCTGGCGCAAGAAGATACCGACGGAATTGAAATTCAGATTCTTTCACCGGAAGCTGCCGCCCAGTTCAGCGCGGATCGAATCCGTGCCGGGAAAGACACAATTTCAGTTACCGGGAATGTGCTGCGGGATTACCTCACTGACCTTTTCCCAATCCTCGAATTGGGAACTTCTGCAAAAATGCTTTCTGTTGTTCCGCTAATGGCTGGCGGAGGACTTTTCGAGACAGGAGCGGGCGGTTCTGCCCCAAAGCATGTCCAACAGCTTGTCCAAGAGAATCACTTACGTTGGGATTCGCTCGGAGAATTCTTAGCAATTGCTGAATCACTGCGCCAGCTGGCCCGCACCGACGGCAATCTGCAAGCCGAAATTCTCGCCGATACGCTCGATACCGCCACCGAACAGCTATTAACCGAAGGGAAGTCTCCGCAGCGCAGCACTGGCGAACTGGATAACCGCGGCTCACATGCATGGCTTGCCTTGCGGTGGGCGGAAAACCTCGCCGCGCAAACCCGCGATGTGCAGCTGGCAGAAAAATTTGCACCTTTTGCAAAATCATTGAGCGAAAATGCCGAAAAAATTATTGCCGAGCTTGCAGCGGTCCAGGGCAATCCCGTCGATATCGGCGGATACTATCATCCAGACCTTACGCTGCTCGCAAAAGTCATGCGCCCTTCACGGACGCTGAATGGAATCATTGATTCAATGCGCGGCTGATAAAATTATAGTTTCAAAATGAAATCAGCTATTTTGTTCAACTACGCTGTGCGCTTTTTCTTTTCAGATTCCATCTTTGCACAAGTATAATTGCCATATGACAAACGGAAATCCGCAGTGGCAGCAGTCTGCACCAAACTGGCAAGACCCGCAAAATAGTCGCGAACAAACTAATTGGCAAACAAACAGCCAAAATGCATGGCAGCAGCAAAATAGCTGGCATGCAAACAGCCAACAGCAGCAATGGAACCGCCAGCCGGGACTCTTCGGAATTACTTCCGAAGAGCGCACCTGGGCTATTTTGGCGCATATTTCTGCCATTATCGCAACATTTATTTCCGCAGGCTGGCTTTCTTTCATTGGTCCGCTGCTTGTGTGGGCCATTAAGAAAGATTCAAGTGCTTATGTCCGCAATTCGGCTGCGCAGTCGTTCAATTTCAACTTAAGTTTGTGGATCTTAAACGCTTTGGCATGGGTGCTGTTTTTCACAATTATTTTGATTCCAATCGCAATACTCATTTGGATCAGCACATTTATTTTGCTTCTTTGGCACCATATTAGAGCAGTAATTGCAGCGTCAAATAATCGGGTATACCATTACCCGCTGCAGTTGAAAATTCTAAGTTAATCCGCAGCGGCGGAAAGAAACAGTCAATTCTGCGTAACGATACATAATTATACGCAGCGATACATAACGATACGCAACTGGCGGAAAAACTTTTTCGCACCTAAGCGGCGGAAAGAACTCGTGATGCGATTTTCCGCAGTCAGGTGCGTTCAAGTTTCCGCTGCCGGATCCATAAACCAGAGCAAAATCCGCACTAACTGCTGCTGCCGTTAATCCTTTTACTTCCTCCCGAAGCAGCTGAAAATCGGCAGATAAGTTTTTAAACTGCAGTAAGTTCCGCAAGATCATATGGCGTATCCTGATATACGTAATAATTCAGCCAATTGGCATAAAGCAAATGCGCGTGCGAACGCCAGCGAAATACCGGCAGGTTTTCCGGATTCTCATCCGGGTAGTAATGTTTCGGCGGCGCAATCATCTTTCCCGCAGCTAAATCACGGCGATATTCGGCATCAAGCGTGTAAAGATCATACTCAGGATGCCCGGTGACAAAAATCTGCCTGCCGTTATCAGTTTTTAACAGATATATTCCCGCTTCACCGCTCTTCGCAAGTACTTTCAAATCAGAACATTTGGCTACCGCATTCGCATCAATATCGGTATGCCGTGAATGCGGAGCAGCAAACACTTCATCGAATCCGCGCAGCAGCGGTACAAATGGGTCGACCACGCGATGCTCGAAAACTCCAAACATTTTCTCAGCAAGCGGCTTCTTCTCAATCCCGTAATGGTAGTAAAGCCCAGCCTGCGCACCCCAACACACATGCATCGTCGAATAAACATTCGTGAGCGAAAAATCCATAATTTCTTTCAGCTCATCCCAGTAATCAACATCCGTGAAATCAAGATGTTCCACTGGTGCGCCAGTGATAATCATGCCGTCAAAACACTGCTTCTTCACCTGCGCAAAAGTACGGTAAAAAGCGTCAAGATGCGCTTGCGAAGTATTTTTCGAGTCGTGTGAAGCCGTCTTTAAAAGCGTGAAATTAACCTGCAGCGGACTATTTGCCAGCAGCCGTGCAAGCTGTGTTTCAGTCTGCGTCTTCGTTGGCATCAGATTCAGAATCAAAATTTCGATTGGGCGAATATCTTGCCCGACGGCACGTTCACGATGCATCACAAAAACGTTCTCTCTGCCGAGCACGTCGTACGCTGGTAAATTTTGCGGAATAATCAAAGGCATCGCATTCACCCTTTTAAACTTAGTTATCTTTGCTGCCGGAGGAGAAAAGCGCCAATTCGCTATGTCCTTAGACATCAGTTAACCATAGGAACAGAAAGAAACAGGAAATTGCACACACTGCGAGAAGCGGGAACCAGATTCCGGTTAATGCGAGCACGCTAACCGCTCCAGTTCCCGCTGGTCACTTCCTGATTGACTTACTGATCGGCTTGCTAATCAACTTGCTGATCGGCTTACTGATCAACTTTCGTTGCCAGAACCACGTCAAGATCTTGCAGCTCACCATTGCGGGCAATCGTAAGCGTCACCCGTTCACCCGACTTATATTGGCGCACATATCCGGTAAGCGAGACAGCCGACACAACTTTCCGCCCATTTACGGCAACAACCACATCACCCTCACGAAGTTTTGCATTTGCAGCCGGAGTGCCGGGCTGCACCGAGTCAATCTGTGCCCCCAAACGCTGCTCTGCGCCGTACCGTGCCACGCCGTCGCGAATAGTCACACCCAAATATGCATGTTCAGCTACACCATTTTCAATCAGCTGGTCAGCAATATTTTTCGCAAGATCAATCGGGATTGCAAACCCCAGCCCAATTGAACCTCCTTGCGCACTTTCACTTGCCTGAGTAGTTGCAATCGATGAAGCAATCCCAATCACACGTCCTTGCGCATCAAATACCGGCCCTCCGGAATTACCAGGATTCACAGCAGCATCAAGCTGAATCGCATTCGTCACTACGCGGGCATCACTGATATTCTGCGCCTCGCGGTTTAGCGTCTGCACTGGACGGTCAAGCGCAGACACAATACCGGAAGTCATCGTCGAACTTAAACCAAGCGGATTTCCGATAGCTGCTACTGGTTCGCCGACTTTTAACTCACTGGAATTTCCTAAAACCGCTACCGCAAGATCCGACGGCGGGTTTTCCAAGGAGATTACCGCCAAATCAGTAGCCGGATCCTTTCCGTCAAGTTTTGCCGCAAACAAGCGGCCGTCGGAAAGTTTGACCCAAATATCTTTTGCACCGCTAATCACATGATCATTGGTCAGAATATGACCCTCTTTATCAATAATTACCCCTGAACCGGCTGCACTGCCTGAATTCGACTGCGCATCAATTGCCACAACCGTCGGACCGACAGTTTTTGCAACTGCTTCCCAGTCAGGAGTTTTGCCGTCAGTTTTCACCACCGGTTCCGCTTTTGCTTCCGTGGTGGAAAACGTTGAAGGCCGTGTTCCGTCGTAGCGAATACTCATTATCCCCACTGACATAACGGTGCCCAGCAGTGCAGAAAGAATCATGCCGACAACAAACGCAGACCAGCTTGGACCGCGCCGTTTCCGCTGCTTCTTCGGAAGCGCCTGCAGGTACGGCAGACTTGCCGCGTTATCAGCACTATTCAGACCGGCATAATGCAAATCTGCCCCATTCTGGTTTGCGATATTATCCGGAGCGAAAGTCTGCCCGGATGCACTTGCAGCAGCAAATCTAGAATTATCGGCAGTCGGCTGAGTTTGCGGCCATATTTGCGGATTATTAACTGCCTGCTGTTCCTGGTGTGAATCTCCTTGCTGCGATTGGTTTTGCGGCAATAACGGCTGCGGCTGCGGTTCTTCCCGCAAGTTGGAATCAGGCGGTGTTTGATTCGTATCTGTTGAAAGCGGAACGGCTGCCGATTGTGTTTGAAAATCTTTCCCGCCGGAAAACTCAGCAGGTTCAGCATATTCAGTAGATTTAGCAGATTCAGCAGGTTTAACAGCCGAGTTGGAAGCTGCAGAGACTTCCGGCACTTCAGATACTTCGGATATTTCCGACACTTCCGAATTAAATTCTGCTGCAGCGTGATTGTGCTGCGCACTAACCGGATAGTTTCGAATCACCGGACGAAGTGCCGGACGAGTCTCCGGATGAAGCGCCTGCCGCTGCCGGGCATTTTCCGAGAGAGTGTCTGCGGGAGTATCAGTGGGAGTATCTGTAAGAGTATCCGCGGAAATTTCACTCACAGCATCCGCGCTAGCAGCGTCGGCAGCGCCAAATTGGTGCGTAAACTGCTCTCCGACGTGTTCGGTCTGTTCACTCGGATTCCCATCGCGATGATAATCTGCCAAACCTCCGCTATTGGGCGGCGTCGTATTTATTGGCGCTGCCGGAATCTCGTTTTCAAAGTTATTATCTTCAGAATTCATTTTTCCTGCCTTCCCTCGTTCGCTGCACACCATTTTAACAGTCTAAATTGCGGCAAAATATTTCAGCACAAGCAGCGGACAATCACAGCTTGTTTCGCATTAATCTAGGTTTATATCTAGGTATAAACTTAGATATAAACACTTTTTCTTCAAAGAACATCTAGCTTTTCTGAATATTTGCTGAAAATTACGCGAATGTGATTGATTTACTATTAAACTGTTTTCGGTAATTTTTCATGAATTGTTTCGCTTCATTCGCGGTATGCGTATTTATCCGGCGCTGCATATTTTTGTACCGCGGGTATCGGCGTACATAACTGACGGTAAAATCCTCGCGAGTTCACGTAACTGGTTGCAGAATCGGCTTTGACGGCTCTTCACATTTTCTTTGTGTTAGTGGCATGAAAAAGCCGGTGTTTCTTCGGGTGGAAAGCAGTGTTTTTGCATAGATCAAGCCTGACCGCTGTGCAAAAACACCGCTTGGAACCCGGCCAAACCGGACCCAACTAACATAACCGATGGCAAAATCCGTATTTTTTAACGCAACTGGTGGCAAAATGAGCATTTTTAAGTAACGACGGGAGAGCCGTCGGAACTTTAAGCTCGTGACCAGTACAAACGCAAGCACTTTCAACGGCAATAATTGCAGCCTGAGTTCCCGCCACCACTTACGTAACAAACCTGAGTTCCTGCCGTCGCTTACGTAGCGTAAGCGCGGGAAAGCTGCATTCTTGGCATGCACATTATTCACGATAACACCGCAAATCGGTTCACTATCAGAAAAAATCGGCTTACCGTCAAGGAATCGGTTCGCTATCCGGAAATCTGGAATTAGTTCAGCACACTTTGAATTTGATTCCGCAAACTCCGGCGCGCACTGCGAATCTGGCGCATAGATTCACCACGTAAGTTGAAATACACAATTTCCACTCCATTCGGCGGCTGCGCAAAAAATCTTCCAATTGGGAAAAACTTCCGGTAAACTCACGGAATTTCACTTTTGCACCAAGTGCCTGGGCATACCGGCGAAAATCAAATTCTTTTGCGGTACGGAAAACCCGTTCAAACACTGCTTCATCACCATCGCCGTATTCGAGCGTGGCGAAAATCGATCCTCCGCCGTCATCAAGCACCACCACCTGCAAATCTAATTCACGATTTTCTCCGCTGGTTTTCACAAGCGAACCAAGATCGTGAATAAAAGCAAGATCGCCGACGGCAGCGCGCACCGGCTCACGCCGCGCATATGCAATACCGATTGCTGTTGAGATATTACCGTCGATACCGGCAAGTCCGCGGTTTACATACACTTCTTGGCGCGCACAGCTGCCGTAAAGATTTACTTCGCGAATAATCGAAGATGCAGCGTAAAAAGTCGGAGTCGAGCTGTTCGCAAGTGCGATGGCGATTTCCGTTTGCCCGAGCCGCGGCGGCTTTTCAGCCGCTTTTCGTTTCATATCCTGCAGATTCGCAGCGCTTTCAGCAGATACAGCCGCAGCGTTTTCAGCATTCACCCTCTGCGCCGTATCACCGGCTGGAAGCTGCGCAAGATGTTTCGCAATTATCCGCCGCGCCTGGAGAGAAGCACGCTCCCACTTTTTGTACCAGTCTAAATCTGCCGTCAAATATGCACCAATATCGGCAAGATTAATAATCTGCGCCGCATGACCGCTGATATCGGTGAAAGTGGGCGGTTCATCTACCGCAATTACTTCGACATCATCACGGGAAAGTAATGCACTCACTTCACGTGTCAGTGTTGGATGCCCAACCATAATTACCCGTTCGATTTGCGAACCAAGACTGCTGTGAAGCAGCTGCGGATAAGCTATTATCGCCTGCGGAATCCGGCGCAGAGCACTTCCCGGTTCAGCAAGTACTGGAATCTGCCCAATTTGCGGCAGAAAATGCTGTACAAATTCCGCAGTTTTTTCAAGCGGCGAGGGGCCGGCAACAATTACCGTGAGTTTTAAGATGCCGGCAAGTTTCGGATTTAGTTTGCACTGCACAGGTGCTGCGAATTGCGTCTGCGCCGTCATCCTTTCAGCCGCAAAATCAGCAGCACCGCAGTTATCAAAATCATTACTTCCCTCCGGAAGCGGAAAACTGCTGTGCTTGCGGGATGCAAGATTCCATGGTGCGGCAGTATGCAGCGGCGGGGCAAAAGCAGCATTAAGCTGCACCGGACCCGGACCTTGCGCACCGGAAAACCCAATCCCGAGCGCGCTGCGTACAACGCGCCGAACCTGATTCCGCACTGCACGCATATCGGATATTCCTGCCGGCAAATCAACCAATTTCCGAACTGACCCGCGCAAAATCTGTGTTTGATCCGTGGTTTGCGTAGCACGCACCCCGCGCAGCTCATGCGGCCGATCAGCACTGATTACAATCATCGGCACTGCCGAGCAGCAAGCTTCTTCAACTGCCGGATGCAGATTCGCCACTGCCGAACCGGATGTGGTGACGACGGCAGCAGGCTTGCCTGCTTTCCCCATTCCCAGCGCAATAAACCCTGCTACACGCTCATCAGTTTCCACGTATAAATCAAGTATCCCCGCCGCTTCAGCCTGCGCAAGTGCAATCGCAAGCGGTGCAGAGCGCGATCCGGGACAGAGGATAAATTGGCGAATTCCCAGCCGAACTGCCGTCGCAATAATCTCCCGGGCGACGGAAGCAGAAAGTTCAATGACAGGAGTTTGCGCGTGGTTTTGGATCATTGGCACACTTCCATAAAAATCATCACAGATATAAATAACGATTAACGCCGAATTGAAGTTTACCCTCAGGCTAATCGATACGCCATCAGAGATGAACTCACATCCAGGAAATTCCGGCTGTGTTTTTTGCACAGCCGAAAGGCAGCAGCTGAACGATTCGAAGTTACCTAAAATTTTATTGTTACCTGAATCTTATCTTTACCTGAATCTGCCGGTATTTGTCTGCCGTCATTAAAAACCGGCGAAAACTCGGCTTAGCGTTTGAAAACTCGGCTTAGCGTTTTCAGCACCAAGTATTATTTACCGTTATCAGGTATTCACACTCATAAAATATTCACGCTCATACAGCATTCACGCTTACAGCTGGATGAAATTACCCGAATCACAGCGACGCCAATTTTAGGTGCAAATCTTTCCCGACCCATCCGTGTTCGCGGCAATACTCCCAAACTTCAGTAATCCGCTGCTGCCATTTTCGCCAAGTCGCAATACTCGGCAGCGGTGCTGAAAGTTTTTCACCATTAACTGAAACGGCAGAATATTCACCCCTTGATTCCCTGCCGCGATACGCTGCCAGCAATAAATCCGGGGTTACCTCCCGCACTATCAGCTTTCCCCGCGTGCAATCAACGGATGCGGGGTGACGTCACCGGAAAAAGTTTTGCCGTACCCAGCCCGCACGCGTAGCGTAAATTCGGAAGCGCTCCCGCCAGATGCAGGCCGCTTGCCAAACCGAGAGAACTTTCAAGCGCCGAACTAACCGCAGCCGGCATTTCAATTTCCTGAAGCAGCTCAAGCACAGCCCGCACACCCCCCAACGGTTGGTTTTTCACAATTATTAAGTCGGCAGCTTCTTGCGCACGTACCCGGAACGGATCTTCTGCGCGGCGAATCGACTCATCAGCAGCAATTTTAATTTGCGGATACCGCCGGCGAATTGCCGCTAAATCTACCACTTCCATACAGGGCTGTTCGGCGTATTCAAGCCCGCCGGCAGCTCGATGATACTGCGGTAAAAGCTCAAGCGCCGTTTGCAAATCCCAACGCCCATTCACATCAATTCGAATCTTCGCATTCTTCCCCAACGCGTCCCGTACAGCAGCAAGCCGGTTTAAATCGTCTTTCGGGTCTTGCCCGATTTCAGCCACTTTTACTTTTGCAGTATCCGCTCCCAAACCAAGCGCAATCTGTGCAGCTTCCGCGGCGCCAACCGCTGGAACAGTTACATTTACTGCGATTTCGCTGCGCTGCACGTTCACAGGTCCGTTTATTGCCGTATCCAATGCTCCCAGCAGCCAGCGCGCACTATATTTTGTACTGTAACCCCAAAAAGGTGAAAATTCGGCCCATCCGGCCGGACCATGCAGCAGCACACCGTTACGCACGGTAATTCCGCGAAATTGTACGCGCATTTCAAGCTCGTATATGAATGCCTGAATCTCACCTTGCTCCGCTGCGAGTCTGGTAAATACACTCGGCTGAAAAATTGTTTTGCCCATGAAACCAGCATAGCTGGCACAATAGAACTATGAATAAAGCAGTATTTACTCCGCTCCCAAAGCAATGTTCCGAAATTTTCGATCCGCGCAAATGGCGTGCCGTTCCTGGTTTTCCGGATTCCGATATCACTTACCATCGCGGCACAGCCCGCGAATTTGCTGCCGACGGCACAATAATTTCGGAGCATGACCTGCCAGTGGCAAGAATCGCATTCAACCGCCCGGAAGTTCGCAACGCTTTCCGGCCGGAAACTGTAGATCAGCTCTACCGCGCGATTGACCATGCCCGCTTGACCGGCGAAATTGGAGCTGTAATTCTCACCGGAAACGGACCGTCGGAAAAGGATGGCGGCTGGGCATTCTGCTCAGGCGGAGATCAACGGATTCGCGGACGCGATGGCTACCGTTACAACGGCGCTGCAGGTGAACATGCAGAAAACAGCATGGGAGAAATCAGCTCCGATGAAACAGCGTTGCGTGCACAACATGCCCAGCTGCGCCGCGCCGCAAATCCTGCACGTGCCGGCAGGCTGCACATTCTCGAGGTCCAACGTTTAATGCGCACTTCCGGGATGGTGTTTATCGGCGCAATTTCTGGTTGGGCAACCGGCGGCGGGCATTCACTCAATGTGGTCTGTGATCTTTCCGTCGCTTCCCTTGAACATGCCCGTTTTATGCAGGTGGATGCGAATGTTGGTTCTTTTGATGCCGGCTACGGCTCGGCACTGCTCGCACGCCAGATCGGCGATAAACGCGCCCGGGAAATCTTTTTCCTCGCTCGGGAATATTCCGCAAAAGACGCAGAAAAATGGGGTGTGGTGAATGAGACTGTACCGCACACAGAATTGGAAGAAAAAGCTCTCGAATATGCACGGATTTTAGCAACAAAATCTCCGCAAGCAATCAGAATGCTGAAATTCGCATTCAATCTTGCCGACGACGGGCTTGCCGGACAGCAGGTTTTCGCCGGTGAAGCCACCCGGCTCGCCTATATGACTGCAGAAGCCCAAGAAGGGCGGGATGCTTTCCTGGAAAAGCGCAGCCCGGACTGGAGTGACTTCCCGTATTATGCATAGGATTCAGGTAATTGCGGATAAATTCCAAAAAAATACCAGCAACGGCAAACACGAAATGATTGAAAATTCTCTTTGTACTGTAATCACTGCAGGGCGCAGCACTGCAGAACGATATTCGGCTGCAGCTGAAATTGCGCACGCCTATTATACCTGGCGTGAATGGCGTGACCAGCGGAAACAGCATGAATTTCTTGAGCGGCACCCAGATGAACCGATTCAAGATTTCCGATCCGGCAGCTGCAGTATCAACACCTGCCGCCATTCTGCGCCGCCGTCCCGCAAACCAATTTTCGTGGTCTCTCCTGAATCAGATCCGAATGAGTGTGCGAAAGAGGTTGCCAGGCTCGGGGTACCTTCCGGAACCGGCGTACTTCTGCGCACTTCCGGATCGACCTCCGGGCAGGGAAAAATTGTGGCGCTTTCGTGGGAAGCGCTTGAAGCATCCGCTGCAGCCGCACACGAGTATTTCGGCGGCGGCGGAGCTTGGATTAATGTGCTGCCGCTCTATCATATTGCCGGATTCCAAACGGTTTTCCGTTCGCTTTTTTCCGGATTTGAACCAATAATCGGCGACTTTACAACTTTCGCTGATTTTAAAGCAGCAACCGCTGCGAGTCCTGCCCCGCGACATTATCTTTCACAGGTACCGGCGCAGCTTGCACGCTTGCTTGCTTCTGTTCCTGCCGGCTCCCCGGAGAATCCCGGCGGCGCCAATAAAACCGCACAGCACGGTTCGGCAGAAAAATGCGGAATTGACGTAAATCTTGTTGGCGGATCTTCAATCAACATAGATTTGCTGCAGCGCGCAAACAAAATTGGAATGCGCACTGTTACCAGCTACGGCATGACTGAAACATGCGGCGGATGTGTGTACGACGGTCTTCCAATCGGCGATGTCCGGCTTTCGATTTCTCGGAGCGGGCAAATTTCGATTTGCTCAAAAGTGGTTTCGCTGGGATATTTGGGAAATCTTGCCGCACCAGATTTTTCCGAAGATCACGACGGCATGCGCTGGCACCACACCCGTGATTGGGGCGAGATTACACCTGCCGGCATCCTGCAGGTGAACGGCAGAATTGACGATGCAATCACTACCGGCGGACTAACTGTAATTCCGCAGCTAGTTGAAGATGCCATCGCCGCTTATTTTCATACACAATGCGTTGTGGTCGGAATTCCAAACAAAGATTGGGGAGAAGAAGTTATTGCAATCACTGCGCAGAAAATTCCGGCTGGCAGGGTGCGGGAATTTGTGAAAACACGATTCGAACACGGCTGGGAACCGCGGCAGGTTTATGCGCTTGCGGAAGTAATCAGCCCGCAGCCGGGGAAAATATTAATCGGCAGCTATCTTTTCCGCTAACTGCATCCGGAAAAATTAACCGCCGCGAGTTGGAAAAACTTGTAAATCACTTTCTTGAACGCAGCTCTATCCGATAATTTACCGAATGTGATTTTCCAGAATTCTGAATTAAACGAAAAATGCTTTTGTGAAAGAAATATTTATCCGATTGGATTCTTCAGCTGCAGAGAAAAGAATCGGCAGCTGACTATCTTGAAATCACAGCTGCGAATTACTGCGCGATTACGCTTGCAAACAGTTGGGCAATTGCAGTACCGCTATACTTAAAAGAAACAATTTTCGGAAAAGATGGAGAAATATGGCTACGTTTCATGATTGGGCCGAAGGAGCGCGGGTACGCACGCTTCCTGCAGCAATCGCGCCAGTAATTGCCGGAGCAGGCATCGCATTTTCTGAGGGCAAATTCTCGTTAATCCGCACGATTCTCGCTGCTGCTGTCGCGCTAATGCTGCAAATCGGCGTCAACTTCGCAAACGATTATTCCGACGGAATCCGCGGCACTGACCAATTCCGTTCCGGTCCGCCGCGTCTCACCGGCGGCGGAAAAGCCAGCCCGAAAACAGTATTCCGTGCAGCTCTTATTTCTTTCGCACTCGCTGCCGGATTCGGTGTCATTCTCGTTGCAGTTTCCGGAACATGGTGGCTGATTTCCGTCGGTGCTGCCGCAATCATCGCAGCATGGTTTTATACTGGCGGCAAACATCCTTACGGGTACAGCGGATTGGGTGAACTTTTTGTCCTGATTTTTTCGGCTATACGGCAACCGTCGGCACTGTTTACACCCAAAGTCTCACAATGCCGTATCTTGCCTGGATTGCCGGCACTGGAATTGGTTTGATTGCCTGCGCGCTGCTGATGGTGAACAATATCCGCGATATTCCAACCGATGAACTCTCAGGTAAACGTACGCTCGCTGTGCGCCTTGGTGCGAAACGCGCCCGAATTGTTTACTTCGCATTGCTGATAATCCCGTTCCTGTTGCTTGTGATTGGTTTCTTCCCGAAATATCCGATTATGCTCGGCGCTTTACTGCTTCTGCCGTGGGCGACGGAAATCGCGAAGCCGGTAATTCGCGGAGCAAAAGGACGCGATTTGATTTCCGCTCTCCGCCAAACTGGTTTCTACGAGATCGGGTATGCTCTGATAATCGCCGTCGGCATTATAATTGAAGAATTAACAGAGCTCGGAGCGCTAATCGGCACTGCTGTTGCGCTGATGGTCAGCGTATTCTGGCTCGCTTTCGAAATCACTTCGCACACAAAGCGGTTCCGGGGCCGTAACCTGCAAAATGTTGGCCCGCACCGGAGGCAAAAATATGCAAAACAGGCAAATTTACGGAAAATATTATCGCGGAATTCACGTCCGTTCAAGAAAGGGCCGCGTTCTTCACGAATCCAAAACCGTCGCCGAAAATAGTATTCACCGCATATTCTCCGCGGTTTAATCATGTTTTCTTCCGCAGAATCCGGAAAATACCTTGCCCTTGGCGAAAAATCTTTGCGCCAATAGCGTTCCGCTGCCGATTTCCCTTAGAATTTCCCTATGCCTCGTATTCTTTTAGTTTTAATCCTTTTGGCAATGACGATTTATTCGCTGATTGATTGCGCCCGCACCGACGAATCTGCGATGCCGGCGCGTATTAAGAAACCAATCTGGATTGCGGCAATAATCATAGTTCCGATTCTCGGACCGGCGCTGTGGCTAATTTTTAAAACACAGAAAATGCTCAAAACCGACTCGGGTTTCGGTACGGCAAATATTCCGGGAAAACTGCGGAAACACGGAAATTCCGAACCGTCTGGTCCGCTTGCACCAGATGATGATCCGGATTTTCTCTCCCGCCTTGAAGCGCAAAACCGCCGCCGCCAATACGAACAGAAAAAGCGGAAGAGCACCCCGAACAAGCAAAGCGCAAGAAACAGCATCCTGACGATGACGAAAAACCGCAAGGTTTATATCGTTAGAATGGCTATATCGTTAAACTAGCTGTTTTCTTACGCAAATCTTTCAGTTCCGTGAGGTTTTCTTCGCGGCAGCTGAAGTGCCCGGAACCATGTCGGCTGCGGCTGCCAGCAGGTGCGCGGCAGGCTCCCAGTAATTCAATGCCGTGAGCCGATTTCCTGCAAAAACTAAAGATGTGCATGATGCGAGAGAACATTCGCGTTTCCCTGGATGATGTGCAAGCGGTTTTCTTTCAATAAACCGCCGTATCGTCCAAATCGGCAGCTGGTGTGAAACAAGTACTGCTTCGCCGCCGCGCGCAGTCTCAAGAGCAAAACGAATCGCACGGCTCATTCGCGCCGCAACTTCAATATATGGTTCTCCCCATGAAGGCTGGAATGGGTTTCGATACCAAGACCAATACTTCGGATGAGCCAGTAGAAAAGGATTGTTGTTTACCTGCAAGCCTTCGAACTTATTATCTGCTTCGATTAAATCTGCGTTTTTCTGAATTTTCAGTCCGAAAGCCTGCGCTGTCGGTGTGCCCGTCTCTACCGCACGTTCGAGCGGAGAAGTGATGACGGCACGCACATCATGCCCTTCCGATTTGAATACTTTACCGAGTTCCTGCGCCATTTCTCTGCCAAGATTGGTGAGGTGAAAACCGTCGCGACGGCCATAGAGCACCCCGTCAGGGTTGTCTACTTCACCGTGCCGTACGAGATGTACGGTGGTTAATATTGGCGAATCTACATCTTCAAAACCGGACTGCATTTAGTTTTCCTTATTTAACAGTGCCTGACGGCTGCGAGAACTTCTTATCCTGAATCATGCCAATGCGCTCTCCGTGAATACAGATACCGCCGTATCTGTGCAATAAATACCGGAGAACGCAAAACCATGCTGTTCCTAACTTACCTGAATCAAACCAGCTTCGCTGCCAATCTGCCAAATTCAAGCGCCTCTTTCTGTGTAAGACGTTCAAAAAGATGCCGGCGAACCGATACCACATGATTCGGCGCAGCTTCTTCAAGACGTTTAAATCCAGCAGCAGTCAGACAGCAAATAATTCCCCGCCGATCTTCATTACATCGGCAGCGTTCAACAAGACCTGCATTCTCAAGCCGCTTCACGGTATGCGTAAGTCTTGAACGCGAGTGCACGACAGCTTCCGCGAGATCAGACATTCGCATCTTCCCGTCTTCTGTTTCACTAAGGTGCACCAGAATATCGTACTCATTGATTTGCAGTTCATTATCAGATTCAAGATCGGCGCTAATGCGCTCAAACATTATTGCAGTACCGCGCAAAATGCTCCGCCACGCCTGCTGTTCAGCATTGTTGAGCCACGGAACATTCTCGTTATTTGCCACGCTAAACCTCTTTCTATCATCTGCCAACATCGTACTGATGTACTTGTACTCATGTACTGCATCGCCGCTAACGTCAGCATTTACCGCATCCTGCTCGGCGTGACCGAACAGTGTTCAGTAATATTCAGTTGCGGCTGTGCAAGAAAATGTCACGAAACTTATCCCGTGTATCTCCGCTTTTAAAAGAAGCAGGAACGGCAGGAAAACAGTTTCAGTAAATAAGCTTCAATAAATAATAACTTAGCAGGTAAATGCAAAATTAGGACCAGACTATGGAATGAATCGTTCACCTAAATTCTACTTACCGGATACCTGATCTTATTAAATTGTTTTAGAGCCGATTCGTATTGCGGCTTATCGGTAAAGCGCGCTGCTGAAGCTGGGAGTACTTGCGTAACCGTTACCATTTTCCGTTTGCCCGGTGTATGTACTGTTATCGATAAAATGAATCGCAAACAGCATCAGTCAGCTTTGCGAAAAAGGAATCAGCACCGCCAACAAGCCGAGATACAGCTTGGAAGCAGCATATTATTACCGCTTATTACCGCTGCCTGGTTCTGAGTCTAGTCTGGATTTGTTAAAAATGAATATAGCAAAAGTTGCGGGTCCCGCAACGAGATCCGCAACTTGAAACTATTCAATGGCTGTGCCTTGAAATGCTGCTAAAGCTAAAGCGCGCTTACTTCTTGTTACGACGCTGATGACGTGTCTTGCGTAAAAGCTTGCGGTGCTTCTTCTTTGACATGCGCTTACGACGCTTCTTAATTACGGAACCCAAAGTTCACCTCCACGATTGTATTGCTTGAACAGAAAGTCCAAAACATATTGACCAAATCAAAAAGATTCAACAATTAGCTATGCTACCAAAGGTTTGGGCAGTGTTAAGAATTAGCCGAGAATTGTGCGTCTAATCGCTTAATTTACGGGGATGCTGATTCGTTACGTAACTGGCAGCGGGATGCGGAAAATTTTACGTAAGCCGCAGCGGGAAGTCAGTTATGTTACGTAAGCGGCGGCAAGAACTCAAGATGCAATTATTTCCGGCAGAAGCCTTTGTGTTTATGCTGTTCACAGGGTTAAGGTAACGACGGCTCTCCCGTCGTTAATCAAAACCGCGCATTTTGCCGCCAGTTACGTAAGCCGGTACTCGTAGCATAAACAAAAATGTGAAGCGCCGACAACTCCGAAACTGCAGAAAGTTTAACTAATTCAGGGGCAGACTTGAGTTATCTCAGGTCCGCCCCCAAATTTTTCTTAAATTATGAAACCATATCCGCAGTTAATGCAAAACTGACATAAATTCAGCAATCTAAAATTAAGCTGAAAACCAGTCCGCATTTCACAAGCCTGCTTTACTCAGCTGCTGCAGTTTCGGCTGCTTCGCCTTCTTCCGGTACGTCAAGCTGCGGAACAGCCACAACTACCACCGGTTCTTCCGCATCAGAGATTGCTTCCACATCTGCCGGAAGTTTCAAATCTGCCACCCGGATTGTGGTGCCGTCTTCAAGACCTTCCACATCTACCACAATGTTTTCCGGAATCTCAATTGCGGGAACCATCACGTCAAGCGTCATGAGTTCGACGGAAGCCACCGCGCCTCCTACAGGTTCGCCCTCAAGAATCACCGGCACATTCACTTCGACTTTCTGCTTTGCATCAACACGCAGGAAATCAAGATGCTCAATAATGCGCGAAAGCGGGTTGCGCTGAATATCTTTCACAAGCGCGAGTTCGATTTTACCTTCAACATCAATCTTCAGCAGTGCGTTCGCATTGTAACGCACATGCATGTAAATCTCGTGTGCATCAAAGTGGATATGCGCCGGTGCTTCATCTCCGCCGTAAAGCACTGCCGGGGTGCGGTCATCCCGGCGCAGCTGACGGGAAGCCCCTTTTCCAAATTCGTTCCGTACTTGCGCTTTAATAGTAGCTACCATTTTGGTTATCTCCTTTTCGAATTTTATTGAAACCGCCTCGAACGGAGACTACATCCGAAAAGATATAGACAACCGCGTCGATTACGGAATATGCCAACCGTCTTGCAGGTTGGTCATTTGCAGCACTGCGCACATTTCTCAGGATTATCTTTAAAAAAGCAAATGTGCACTTTCTGCGATTCCCTCGCCGAGGCAACCCGCTAATTTTATCCCGATTTTTTGCGAAAAACCAAGCTTTTCTGCAGAAGCTGTGCGCAAACACATACCCGTCTGGAGATAGTTAATATCCGGCAGAAATCTAACTGCAGCATGAAATCGCGATAAATAACGACGGCACCGCAGAATAGATCGGGTGCCGTCGTGAATATAAATAGTGATTAAAATTTTTTGTTCGCGCTTTAGTTTCGAATCAACACAACTTAGTAGGCTCCGTCGAACAGTGAAGTCACCGATCCGTCGTTGAATACTTCTTCAATCGCATGTGCAATTACCGGTGCGATTGAAAGTACTGTGAGCTGTTTGAAACGTTTTTCCGGACCGATTGGGAGCGTATCGGTCACGACTAGTTCACGCAGCCCAGATTCAGACAAGCGCTGCACGGCAGGATCAGAGAGCACGCCGTGCGTAGCGGCAACGATTACGTCTTTTGCGCCAGCTTCGAGCACTACATTTACGGCGCCCACGATTGTGCCTGCCGTATCAATCATATCGTCGACGATGATTGCGGTACGTCCGGAAACATCACCCACCACGCGGTTTGCTACCGCTTGATTCGGACGGGTAATATCACGAGTCTTATGCACGAATGCGAGCGGAATTCCGCCAAGGCGCTTCCCCACTGTTCAGCAACTTTAATTCGCCCTGCATCTGGGGAAACGATTACCGAGGAAGCCGGATCTACCCGAGTGCGCACATAGTCAACAAGCGTCGGCATTGCCCAAAGGTGATCGACCGGGCCGTCGAAGAACCCCTGGGTTTGTGCAGCATGTAAATCTACCGACATAATCCGTTCAGCACCGGCAGCTTTGAACAAATCTGCCATTAGCCGCGAAGAAATCGGTTCGCGTCCTTTGTGTTTCTTGTCTTGCCGCGCATAAGGGAACGACGGCACCACAACGGTGATTCGTTTTGCAGAAGCCCGCTTCGCCGCGTCAACCATGATGAGAGTTTCCATCATCCACTTATTAATTGGGCAAGACATTGCCTGCATGATAAACACATCCGTACCACGCACAGATTCATCAAACCGGACATAGATTTCGGAATTTGCGAAATCGTATGCAGTGATTGGCAGCAGCTCAATCCCAAGCTCTTTGGCAACAGCTTTTGCAAGATCCGGATGTGCGCGCCCCGAAGCCAATACAAGATGCTTCTCGCCGCTGGTGTGGATTCCCGTCATCGTACGCTTCCCATTCTTTTGATTCTGATTGACAGTGTTTTCTTGCGGTAGAGCCGCGTACAATTTGGAGATTTGGAAAATGAATTCTCGGATTGTATTTGGCTGCCACCTTCAAGCCTAATACTTTCCGATCCGCACAATCTGCGGTACTGAAATTTGTTTTCCAATTTTAGTTTTGCGCAGCAACAGTATCTTCCGCAGCGTTTCCATGAAAACCGTGTTTGAAAATAGCTGATTCCGCTTATATTTTTCAGTAATTATTTTTTGAATTTTGGAATATTCTGCAGAGTAACCTGCGAAAGTGATGTGTGAAAAATATTTTTCAACAGTGAACACAGATTTTTCATCCGCCAGCTAACTTTCGCAAAATGAAACCGGAACGGTGAGAATGAAGAAAAGTTAAGCGGTGCGGAGCAGCTGCGCGAATAAAAAAATAGCGTCTTTGCTTTGAATCTGATGAGTGTGAAGCATTCTCAGGCATTAACACACTATCCTCCAAACGGAAAGACGCCGTAAAACTCAATGTTAAAGCTTTAAATATATTTTCAATACTTGGAAAGCTGAAACATTTCCGCTCCCCACAAGGATTCGAACCTCGAATAACGGTTCCAAAGACCGCTGTGTTGCCATTACACCATGGGGGAATACGTGCTCTATTGTGCCATTTTCTTCCCGCAAATTTCTAATCAATTCAAAAATGCAGCACGTGAGACTTCTCGCACCATTTGGAAAAATTAGTCAAATATGCCTGAAATATATTCTCGCCATCCTCCGTGATTCCCTGTTTTATCGGGTTTCTGCGCGATACCGCTCCGTGCGGTTTAGAACGACGGCTGACCGCGGAGCTGAAGAAAAAATTCTTATTTGTGACAGATATCTAGCAGCTGGGTTTCATCTCAGCTTGGGAGAGGCGGAATCTGGCGGCTGCAGCATCAGAACACACGCCCTGGTCCAGAAGAACAAATAATCGAACTAATCAATAGCAATTGATGCAACCGCCAATAGCACGCTACCAGCCGGGATACCCTCTGCTAGTTAAGATTTTTCGCGCCGAAACATAGACCAAAGTGAAGTGGCGGGATACCTTGCTAGCTGAGATACAGGTGTATAGTAAAACCGAAAGGTGCAATTTCTGATTTGGATGATTTGGAGAAGTGAACCAAAACAGAAAATCTACCTCTCATCTGAAAATGGAAACTGGAACTCACCGACACAAAATGATGCACCCAGATTCCCAAGAGTTACCAATTTTAAGCAATTAACATTAGTTCACGGATTAGTTTTAGATTCGTTCCACTAAAATTTTGAGGAGCACAATGACCTTACAAGCTGAATCCTTATATAAAGCTTTCGGTAAAACTCAAGCGTTAAACGGAATGAGTTTTACCGCGCACACAAACCAGATGTTTGGCTTTGTTGGATCAAATGGCGCCGGTAAAACTACTACCATGCGGATTATCCTCGGCGTGCTGAAAGCTGATTCAGGAAAAGCGCTCTGCAATGGAAAAGAAATCGATTTCGCTGCCCGGAAGCGTTTTGGATACATGCCGGAAGAACGCGGGCTATATCCGCGGATGAAAGTGCAAGAACAACTCGAATATCTCGCAAAATTACAGGGAATGAACAAAACAGATGCGCGAAATGCTGCACTTTATTGGACTGAACGGCTCGGCATAGCAGCTCGGCGCAAAGACCAGGTGCAAGCGCTTTCACTTGGCAACCAACAGCGCGTGCAGCTCTGTGCAGCTTTGATTCACGATCCGGACTATCTGGTATTAGATGAACCATTTTCCGGGCTGGATCCCGTCGCCGTCACCACGATGAGTGAAGTATTGAAAGAAAAAGTTGCGCAGGGTGCGACGGTGATTTTCTCTTCGCATCAGCTTGATTTAGTGGAACGAATTTGTGACCGTGTGGGAATCTGTTCGCAGGGTGCAATTGTTTCCGAAGGTACAATTGACGAACTTCGCCGTACTGAAGAGTTGATTTACGATATCACCGTAGATCCGCAAGACGCAGAAAACGTCGGCCGTATCTTGAACAGCTTAGGTACGCAGATTACAGCTGACGCAGCAAAATCGAACAGAATCCGTGCAGTCCTCCCCGTCGGCATGAGTGAACAGCAGGTGCTGCGAGCTGTGCTGGATATCGCACCGGTACGCAGTTTTGAACACTATCGGCCGCACTTAAACGAGCTCTTCTCGAACGTAGTATCAGTACCAAACAGTGAAGATAAATCAGGCAGCGGCGGGAAATCCAACGCAAAGAAGAAATCACGCGGTCTTGCAGGTCTGTTCGGAGGGAAGTAGAACTATGCTGAAACACATTATTTTCCGTGAGTTTAAGGTACTCGTAAATACAAAATCGCAAATTATCGGCACACTTTTTACGGTTATTTTGATTCTTGCCGCCGGTATAGCCGGAAAGTACTTTCTCGATCAAAATGCCGATGAAGATACCGCGAACTCACCTGTATCAAAAGCGGAAGCCGTTTCCTTGGCGCCGGAGATGAAAGATCTGGAACAGATTCTCGACAGCACCGGGATAGTGTCTGCCGAAGTAATCACAGCACAAAGCGACTATTCTCAGTGGTTGAAAGATGAAGCCAAAAAGATACTCCGTCCGCAGCTACAGTGGTTGCCGGCACGCTTGATGCACCAAAAATAATTCAATATGGGGATAGCAGCGCAATGAAATTACTGCCCAGGCAGTGAAGCAGGCGCTTACGCTCTATCATGTAAACGAAATTACCGGCGGAGTGAGCCAAGATCAAGCAGCAAAAATTGCAGCTGTGATGAATGTGCCGGTAACTATTGTGACCGGATCAAGCAATTTGATTGGCGAGAATCCAATCGGATTCTTTACCGCAGTTGCCGCACAGGTTTTGCTTTTCTTCGCGGTGATAACTGGTCTTTCAACCATTTCCATCGGTGTGGTTGAAGAGAAGAGTTCGCGCGTGGTAGAGATTCTGCTTTCGTCAGTACGTCCGCGTACGCTTTTACTCGGGAAAATTCTTGGTATTGGCTTATTTGTGCTCCTGCAGCTTGCATTATATATTTCCGCTGCAGTAATTTCACTGAAGATTTCCGGGCTTTGGATGGGATTTGAGATTTCCGCGCTCATTGTGTGGATGATTGTTTGGATCCTGGTTGGTTTCTTCATTTTTGTCACCATCTCCGGCGGTATCTCAGCTACGGTTTCCCGGCAGGAAGATCTTGGCGGAATCATTACCCCAATCACCATTGGCATGATGATTCCGTTCTATCTCGGAATGTATCTTGTTCCGGCGTTACCTGATTCGATTTGGACAAAAGTACTTTCAATGATTCCCGGATTCTCGTCGTTTATTATGCCGGCCCGGCAGGCATTCGACACGGTTGAAACTTGGGAATTATTCCTCGCAGCCGGCATTGGAATCGTTTGTTTACCGCTGCTTGCAGCTCTTTCCGGAAAAATTTATGAAAACTCGATTCTCCGGATGGGCAAGCGGGTATCTCTTCGCGAAGCATTGTCCAAAAAATAATTCGGATTCAGCTTTTCAGTGATTTTTCCGCACATCCCAAATATTGCGAGGAGCCGTCGGCGTTTGGATTAATTTCCAAAAACCGACGGCTCCTTGTTTTACGCGCGATTACAAATGCACGCAGCAATATTTTCCGGGTTCCAAGCTTACTTCTTTGCGTTTTCGTGGCGTTCAGCAACTTCTAAAAGCTGTTTAATTCCGGCGCGAAGTTGGATTTCTGCTTCCTGACTAAAATTCTCAAGGAATTCCCGCTGCACTTCCAACAGCGCCTGCATTGCATTATCAACGGCTTTAATCCCTTTCCGGGTAGCTTTCACATAGACTACACGGCGATCTTTCTCATCGCGATTACGTTTCACATAACCATGTTTTTCCATCTGATCAATCCGATTTGTAATCGTACCGGATGTGACGAGTGTTTCTGCCATTAACTGACCGGCAGTACGCTGATGCGGTTTACCTGCACGGCGTAAAGCTGCAAGCATTTCAAATTCCCACGTTTCGAGTTTATAAGCAGCAAAAGTAACCCGCCGAATCTGCTCCACATATCGCCCCAACCGCAGTAATCGCGAGAAAACAGCAAGCGGACGCGCATCGAAATCTGGACGCTGCTCCTCCCAGGCAGTAACTATATGGTCTACTTCGTCTTCCATTGTTTCTTGAACTTTAGCGTTTTCCGCAGACGCAAATTTTTCTGTAATTTCATTCAAACCATTCGCTTCATTCGCGCCGCCCAAATCAGGTGTTAGATTCGCTTTCATCTGCTAAACTCCCTGTTTATCTCATCTGCAAAATACTTTTTGAAATATATCTTGATTATCAAGATATCGGGATTGCCGCCGGAAAACAATACTTTTCCCAAATTCGGCCAGACCAGCCGGATTTTAACCCCAGCGCTCGATTTCCGCTGCTGCTTCCATCCACTCAGCCTCAAGCGTTTCAATTTCCGCAGCTATTTCCGCAATTTCACGGCCGATTTGCGCTAGTTGTCCGTAATCTCCGCTCATCGCAAATTCAGCTTGCCGTATCCCAAGCTCTTCCTTTTGCCGATTGAGTTTGGAAATCTTCCGCTCAGCACGTTCAAGAGCTTTGCGTGCAAGACGTTCTTTCGCAGCGTCCTTAGTATTTTCAACATCGTTCGAAATACTGCTTTCACAGTTAACTCCGCCGGCAGCACCGTTATTTCGTTTCACGACGGCAGTCGGATTTTCGAAAGCGGCGCTATTCTGCGAAAGTTCAAGATACTCATCTACTCCGCGGGGTAAATCACGCACTGTACCCCCAATTACCGCCAGCTGCCGATCAGTGATTCGTTCAAGCAAATACCGATCATGCGAAACCGCAATTAACGTTCCCGGCCAGGAATCAAGCAAATCCTCAATAGCTGCAAGCGTATCAGTGTCAAGATCGTTTGTTGGCTCATCAAGGAGCAGCACATTCGGCTCTGCCACCAGCAGACGTAAAAGCTGCAGCCGCCGGCGCTCGCCTCCTGATAGTTCAGCAACACGAGTCCATGCACGTTCACGGGTGAATCCCAGACGCTCTACAAGCTGTCCGGCACTTATTTCGTGTTTCCCGACAATCACATGCGGCGCAATATCCTGCACTGATTCCACTACCCGGCGATGCCCGATTTCGTCGAGTTCTTTCGTTTCCTGTGAGAGTGTTGCAAGTTCTACCGTTTTTCCGTGTTTTACTTTTCCCCGCTGCGGCTGCAGGGTGCCGTTAAGCAATCCGAGCAGGGATGATTTACCTGCACCATTCCGCCCGAGGATTCCAATCCGTTCCCCTGGCGCGAGACGCAGTGTCACATCATGCAATGTTAGCTGCTCGGATCCCGACCATCCGAAATCTACATTAATCAGGTCAATTACATCTTTTCCAAGACGTGCCGACGCCATTTTTGTTAGTTCGATTGTGTCCCGCGGCGGCGGCTCTGCCGCAATTAACTCGTTCGCAGCTTCAATCCGGAATTTCGGTTTTGAAGTGCGTGCCGGAGCACCGCGGCGCAGCCATGCAAGTTCTTTGCGCAGTAAATTTTCCCGTTTCGCTGCAGCTTGCTGCGCTAACCGTGCCCGTTCAGCCCGCTGCAGAATATATGCCGCATATCCGCCTTCATATACTTCCACATGCCCCGGCTGCGGCTTTTCCCTCCCGGACCGTCATTACCGGGAATAACCTCCCACATTTGGGTACAAACAGCGTCAAGAAACCAGCGGTCGTGCGTGACCGCCACTAACGCGCCGATTCCGCGGGCGAAACGCTGGTTTAAATATTGTGCAAGATAAGTGACTCCTTCAATATCGAGATGATTTGTTGGTTCGTCAAGCACAAGCACCTCAGCCGGTGTGCTCAAAGTTGCCGCGAGTGCTACCCGGCGGCGCTGCCCGCCAGAAAGTTCGCCCACTTTTGCTGCAAGCGGCACATCTGGAATCAGACCGGCATGAATCTCACGAATATTTGCCTGCGACGCCCATTCGAAAGATTCAATATCACCATGAATTGCCTGCTCAACAGTGTGTTCCGGATTTAGCGAATCTGTTTGTGTCAGATATGCAAAACGAGTGCCTCCGGCCATTGTTACCCGCCCGGTTTCCGGAGAAAGCCGGCGCATCATCAGCTTCAGCAGTGTTGATTTTCCGCCGCCGTTCGGCCCAACCACACCGATACGTGAGCCATCTTCCAGGGAAAGATTCACATTTGCGAGAATTGGGCGTGATCCGAGCGTAATTCCGATACTTTCAATATTTAAGATGTGTGCCATTTATTTCTTGCTCTGTATTCTCTTTGCTTTTAAATTCTCTTTACATTTATTTTGGTTTACGCTTTTATCTGCATCTTAATACTGCAAATTTTAGTATTTTGCAGTGAATTCCGGCTGCATTTCAGATCTGCGGGCGTTTGCCCCGATTCTCCGGTTCCTAATATCTGATAATGTTTTCCGGCAGAAACTGCAGTATCTGCGGCCCCCTATTTAATATGCGCGCCAGCTGCCGGTCCCATTGCTGTGAGCACACCGAGCTGCGGGAAACGCAAACGCAGTGTTGCTGCAGTTTTTCTACCTGCGAAATTTCACACAGAATCGCGATCGACGGACCCGATCCGGAAAGAATCCGCCCGATTCCCGCTCCGTCGATTTCCGCAAAAATTTCGGCAAGATCCGGGCGGAGCAGCGCTGCCGGCTCCCAGAGATCGTTTTCGAAAGCTGCTGCCAGGTCAGTAAGTTTGCCTGCCGTAATTGCGTCAAGTATCGGCTGTGTGCTCGCCGGAACCGCAGGCGCTTCCGGAAATATTTCATCGAATTTCCGAAACACGCTTGGTGTTGCTAATCCTTGCGGATTGGTGAGAATCACCCATCCATGCATTATTTTCGAAGTTACCGGCAGGAGCTTTTCACCGCGCGAGGTACCGCGCGCAATTCCTCCGAGCAACGCAAAGGGATATCAGAACCGAGTTCCGCGCCGAGTTCCGCAAGTTTTATTCCGCTTAAACCTAATCCCCATAGTGCATTTAGTGCAGTTAGCGCAGCTGCCGCGTCTGCTGATCCTCCTGCCATTCCGCCGGCGACCGGGATTCGTTTGGTAACTATCAAATGTGCTCCCGCCTGCACGCCAGTCTCGCGCTGTAAAATCCGAGCTGCACGGATTACGAGATTAGTTTCATCTACCGGCAGATATTCGCCGAAACCGCGGATTTCCATAGTCACTTCACCGGTTTCGGTGTGAAACGCTTCCACATCGTCAAAAATATCGAGTGCTTCAAAAACAGTATCTAACGGGTGGAAACCGTCGGTACGGGGAGCTCCGACACGCAGCGCAAGATTCACTTTCGCGGGAGCTGAAACCTTAATACTCGAATCTTGTTTGAGAATCATTTTCGCCTTATCATCATTTTTTGTTGTTTGATTCCGGTTTGGACATTGCTTTACCGCTAAATAGTTATTAAATAGTTATTGCAGTTCTTTGGGCTGATTCGCTGTGCAATCCTGATTGCCGAATCTTGTTTTCCCAATACTGAATCCAGGTTCAGAAATGTTTTGCAATCTCTGCAAACTCGGCAACTGTAAGTGTTTCACCGCGGCGCTTCGGATCTATTTTTGCGGCCGTCAAGATTTCTTCCGCCCGCGCACCTGAACCTGCCCAGCCGCTCAGTGCCGCCCGCAATGTTTTCCGCCGCTGTGCAAAAGCCGCATCTACCACAGCAAACACTTTTTCGCGAGCGATACTTTCCGGTTGCGGTTTACGCTGAAAATGCACTAAAGCTGAATCTACGTTCGGCACCGGCCAAAATACGTTCCGCGAAATTTTTGCTCCGCGCCAAACCCGCCCATACCAGTTCGCTTTCACCGACGGCACCCCATAAGTGCGTGAACCTGGTTCCGCAGCGAGCCGATCCGCCACTTCTGCCTGCACCATTACGGTAAATTTTTCTAAACTTGGAATCACTTCCAGCAGCGTGAGCAGAATCGGTACTGCCGCGTTATACGGCAAATTTGCCACGAGATTTGCGGGAATAAACTGCACCGGCCCGGTTTCAGCGCTGCCCGGTAATTCCCGATAAGAGGGCGGCACTGCAAGGCTGTCTGCTCCGGTCACTTCCAGCGCGTCGAGTAATTGGACTGCAAAATTTGCTGCTGTGTCAGGAAGATTCGCTGCAACTGTCTTTGAAATCTGTTTCGCGAGTTTCGGATCGATTTCGACGGCGGAAACGTAAGCTCCGGTTTCGAGTAGTGCAAGCGTAAGCGAGCCAAGACCCGGTCCGATTTCGAGGACTTTATCTCCGGCCTGCACACCAGCGTCCCGCACAATTCTTCGTACTGTTGATCCGTCGTGCACAAAATTTTGGCCGAGTGTTTTCGTGGGGCGAATATCCAGCTCTGCCGCAATTTCACGAATTTGCGTTGGCCCGAGGAGCATTCCGGCATGAGATTGGGAACGGGCGGAAGCAGATTCCGTCGAAGCGGTGTCTTTTGTATCTTTACCGACTTGCGCATTGCCTGTTTCGCGTACACCAGTTCCGCCCGCAACCGCGGCGGCGGGAGAATTGTTTTGCTCAGAAAAATAACCAGGCACCGGCGAACTATCACCGCTGCCTGATGAAACTTGATTCGTCATAAGCCACATCTTACCTGATGTGAAAATATTGCTTAATACCAACCGACGGATTGCGAATGTGCCCAAGCGCCGCATGGGTTTCCATAACGTCCTTGGATATATCCTAGACCCCAGCGAATCTGCGTTGCCGGATTTGTCTGCCAGTCAGCACCGGCAGCTGCCATCTTCGAACCTGGAAGCGATTGCGGAATCCCATATGCGCCTGAAGACCGGTTCATTGCATGTGCGTTCCAACCGGATTCACGCTGCCAGAGGGCATCAAGGCAAGAGAACTGTTCTGCACCCCAACCGCGGCTTGCCAACATTTCTTGCGCAATCGCCCGTGCAGATCCGGGGCTTGGAGCCGGCCCTGCCGGCGGTGCGGCAATACTGCTGCTGTTTTTCGTATTTTCCTTTGTCCCAATCTTTGTGATTTGATCTACACGTGCCGTGGTAATAGCTTCGGCAACAATTTGCCGGCTAATTTCTTTTCCGTCACGGTATTTCACAGTGAAAGTGCGGGTTCCTTTTCCGTCGACACCTGCAGTGGAAATTTTCTTTTCACCTTTTGGCAGGCTTGAATCTTCTTCGTCTTTATTTTGGAAGCTATCGACAAACTCTTCAGCTGCAGTGGAGAACGTAATGCGCGAAATTGTGATTTCAGCACCATCAGTGAGTTTCGCGTTCAGCGGTACGGAAATTTCGTCTTGCCCGCCGAGCTTTATTTCAGCGTTTTCAAGAGCTTGTGCGATGGTCACACCGGAAAGTGACTGCAGTTTTTAGTTTTCCCGTCGACGTTTACCGTGTAAGCGATTTTTCTATCGCCTGTGCATCTGCTTTGGCAGCATTTACTTCCGAATTATCTGCATACGCCAACCCTTGGATTGCAGTGTTTCCAAGAGAGAATGCACCTGCTCCCACACTGAAAATTGATGTGACAGCTACGAGTGCGACGACGGCTGACCGCGCATGCCGGAAAAGACGGGGTTTCGGATAGATTTCCATCTCTGAAACCTGGGAAACGACAAGATGTTCGTTCATATATTCCGCGAAAGTTTTATTTGCGGCAGCAGAAAGCGCCGGTTCGGCTGCGGAGGGTTCGGCTGTAACCGATTCCGGTGCGGAAGCGGGAACCGGAATAGTTTTTTCAGACTGCGGGTGCTGCGGGTTTTCCGCTGCAGCTTTTGCCGCAACGCGCTCTGCTTCACGGCGTGCCCGGCGCGAGCCCGGCTTTGGCGCGGTACTGCACATCTCCAGAGCGGTTCGCTCCAGATTTTCAAGTGTGAAGTTTTGTGCATCCGTGTTCAGGGTTAAACTATGTTTTCCCAAAGGTTTCTCCAGCCAACTATGCCGATTACTTTTGCTTTCTCAGCTTGGGAAATCGGCACCTGTTACATTTCCTAGACTCATTGTAATCAAATTGTTACATAACTGTTAATCGGCTGAGATGAATCACACTTTCCCGCAGCTTTACTTTTGCCGAAAGCGCCACTTGCTTGCTGCAAAATAAGTTTGCCAAAATCGCCCGCACCGCACGATTCAGCGGCAAGAAAAAATTTCGGCAGCGGCTAATAATCCAGTTCATTTACTGCCGCACCAGGATCAGACGCAGTGTTGAACAGGAGTTCCGTCAGCTGCACATGCAATTCTTCCGCTTTCGGCACATCACGCAGCTCAAGCGGATCATCTGCAGAAGTTTCCAAAACCAGAGTACCGCAGCCGAAAATACGGTCGATGAAATCATATTCGTATGCCACATTTGAAATCCGCGAAAGCGGAATATCGTGACCTGTCTTTGAAATTATTCCGCGGCGGGTAATAATCCGCCGATTTGTGACGGTATAGGTGGAAGTATGCCACTTCAGCCAAGGCCAACCGAAAAAATCAAAATCAGGAGAATCCCAATCCCGACAATTATCCAGGTTACATAATGCGGCACATTTTCCGGCATAAAGATCAGCGCGGAAATCATCGCCGCAAGCACAATAAATAACAGCAGCACATTCTTAAAGAGCGCTTTGAAATGTTCGCGAGTATGCATAACCACAAATTCATCACGTCCAAGAATTCGCTTTGCACCTGCCATCAGATTCTTCCCTCCGCTTGTCCTATTGAATTTTATCCCCGTCGTTTATAAGACGTTTTATTCCAAACTATCCGTACCGTCGTCTCTATGCTCGCACACTAAACTGTTTCATGCCAGAATTTGCCCATTTCAAGAAATATTCCGCAAACCGCCTGATTATATTTTTCTCCGGCGCGCTTGCCCTCCCTCCGCAATTAACACCCGCAAAATCCGCGAACCGCTGCCGGCAATCACAACATAAAAGAATAATTTACAATTTCTTTACTGTTTCCATAGGGCTAAAGAACCTTTTATAGATAAAAACCAGACTTAAAATAAGCAGTATGAACCGCACGATTAACACCAGCACAAACAGCGCTGCAAGCATAAAATCTGCTCTCCGGAACACAAAAACCGCTTTCGCCAATACCGAAACCGCTGCCGCACACACGGAAAAAGCCGCACTCACCTACCGCGGAAAAGAATACACTTTCCCAATAATTCGCGGAACCGAAGGTGAGTGCGCAATCGACATATCGACGCTCCGCGAAACATCGGGGCTGATCACTTTTGACGACGGATACGGAAATACCGGTTCATGCAAATCAGCAATTACTTTTATCGACGGAGAAAAAGGAATCTTACGGTACCGCGGTATTCCAATTGAACAGCTTGCCGAAAATTCATCCTTTATCGAGGTAGCTGAACTGCTAATTTTCGGACAGCTCCCCGACCCGCAAGACCGTGCCGAATTCCGTTCACTGCTTACCGAAAACTCTTCACTGCATCGCGATATGCGCAAGCTTTTGACGGTTTTCCAGCACACGCGCACCCGATGGCAATTCTTTCTGCCGTAATTAACGCACTCCAAGCCTACGACCTTCCCCAAATCGGGATTGAAGACGATTCCGCATTCCGACGCGCTTCTGCGCTGCTGATTTCAAAAATCCGCACAATTGCAGCTGCCGCATACAAATCACACTTAGGCGAACCAATCATATATCCGCGCTACGACCTTTCATACGCCGAAAACCTCCTGCACATGATGTTCACACAGCCTTACCGCGACTACGAACCCACTCCCGAAGCTGCGCACGCTTTAAATATGTTTTTGGTCTTACACGCCGACCATGAACAAAACTGCTCTACTTCAACAGTGCGGATGGTCGCTTCCGGCGGAGCAAACCTTTACACCGCCATCTCTGCCGGAGTATCTGCACTTTGGGGGCAAAAACACGGCGGTGCAAATATGGCAGTAATCGATATGCTTGAACAGATCCACCGCGGGAACCTCACTCCGGCACGTTATGTTGAAACCGCAAAAGACAAAAATCACATATTCGCCTGATGGGCTTCGGACATCGGGTCTACCGCAATTTTGATCCGCGCGCGCAAGTATTGAAAAAGCAGCAGATGAACTGCTTGAAAAAATGCACATAAACGATCCGCTTCTCGATATTGCGCGGGAAATCGAAACTGCAGCCCTCGCCGACGATTATTTCACCGAACGAAAACTTTATCCGAATGTGGATTTCTACTCCGGAATTATTTTGCGTGCGCTTGGAATCCCGAAAGATATGTTTACAGTAATGTTCGCAATTGGGCGCACCCCTGGCTGGATTGCAAATTGGAAAGAGGCCGCGGAGAACCCAAATCAGCGAATTCACCGTCCGCGCCAAATCTACGTCGGGAAAACTAAGCAAGCTTGGCAGCCGAAAGAGCTGCGTTAAACCGATTTATTAAAGTCGCGTCAGATTCCATACACTTGGGCCGTAGTGCGGTTTAAGATTTCACACCAGCTTTCCAGCGATACTCCACGGCGATTTGCCATATATTGCGCCGTATAAACACATCCCCAGGGAGCATTCGGATGCCCGCGATACGGAACCGGGGTTAAATACGGCGCGTCAGTTTCAACCAAAATCAGTTCGGCGGGAAGCAAATCAAACGCCCGCTGCAAATACTCATTTACCGGATAGGTGAGCGGGCCGGCAAAGGAGGCATACCAGCCATTTTCTTTACAGAGTTGGGCAAGAGTTTCATCTCCGGAAAAACAATGAAATACGGTTTTTCCGGTGCGCCGTCGCGCCGTAAAATCTCCGCCACATCTTCATGCGCTTCACGGTCATGAATCTGCAGCGGCTTTCCCAACTCTTTCGCAAGCTGGATATGTGCGCGAAAAGAATCCTTTTGCGCCTGCTTTCCCGCCTCCGCAGTGCGGAAATAGTCAAGCCCTGTTTCGCCGACGGCAACCACTTGCGAATCGCGCGCCAGTTCCGCCGCATTCGCGATTGCACTTTCCAAATCAAATTCAAGATGATGCGGCTCAGGTTGATGTTCTAAACCGTCGGGAGATTTCTCGTACGCACCGGAATGCATTGCAGCTTCATTTGGATGGATCGCAATTGCCGCCCAAATATTCGGCACACGTTTCGCAAGCTCAAGAGTATGCGGAAATTCCGGAATTTCACATCCGGATGTGATTGCACCGCGCAAACCAGCGCGAGCCATTCCATCAAGCAGCGTCTGCTCAAGCAGCGGCATTAGAATCCGCCCGTCAGCATCGTATCGCTGCACAGCCGCTTCACCGGGATTAGGATCCGGATCAGCACTAATATGCGTATGATTATCGACGATCGGCACGTTTAACGGCTGCAGCGGAATCTCCGGCAGAAACCGTTTCTGATGCTTCTTCCCCATCTCGTTCCTGTATATTTTCGCTATGCGCCTGGCGCCGCTTACAGCCCCAGCAGTTCAAGCTCTTGGGCGATTATCGAATCGTCAAGCTTTACAAAAGCCGGCTTCGGTTTGGAAATTGGCGTACCCGGCTTTACGATTCGCCGCTCCCATTTCGGAGCTTTCGTGTAGTCCCCAGTGATAATCGGGAACTTGTGCCCGGAATCAATATCTTCAGTTTCCACAAGCTGCGGCATTGGCGCAATCGTGCCGTCGCCGCCAAGAACCGTATCAATCGTATTCGAAGAATGCGGCAAGAATACACACATCATCGTATTCAAATCAGACACCGCCTGGATCAGAGTGTTTAATACTGTCCCAAGGCGTTCCCGCAGCGATTCATCTTTCATCTTGAACGGCTCCGTTTTTGAAACGTACCCATTTGCTTCACCAACGAGCCGCATGATTTCCGTAAGTGCAGCGCGCTGCTGATGATTCGCAATAAAACCGCCGACGGTTTCAAATCCGGCATTAATCGTATCGAGCAGTTCACGATCGATATCTGCAAGCTCGCCCGCAGCCGGAATCTCACCAAAGTTCTTCGCAATCATTGCTGCAGTGCGGTTTACGAGATTCCCCCACCCTGCTACCAGCTCAGAGTTATTCCGGCGCACAAATTCTTCCCACGTAAAATCCGAATCGGAAGTTTCCGGCCCGGCAATCGAGATAAAATAACGCAAGGCATCCGGCTGATAGCGCGAAAGCACATCACGTACATAAATCACTACTGACTTCGACGAAGAGAACTTCTTCCCTCCATTGTCAGAAACTCGGAAGCTACCACTTGCGTTGGCAAGTTTAGTTCGCCAAATTCTCCGGCTTCTCCGCCGCGAGCGCCTTTACCGTTATATGCAAGCAGCTCTGCCGGCCAAATTTGGGAATGAAAGACGATATTATCTTTTCCCATAAAATAATAGGTGAGTGCTTCCGGATTTTGCCACCACTGTTTCCAGTCTTGCGCGGAACCAGTTCCGGTAAGTTCGCGCCGCCGCGCCCATTCAATCGAAGCTGAAAGATAACCAATCACCGCATCAAACCACACATAAAGGCGCTTATTTGGCTGATCTTCCCATCCTGGAACTGGAATTCCCCAGCTAATATCGCGGCTCATTGCGCGCGGACGTACGTCTTCAAGCAAATGCTTTGAGAAAGAAATAACGTTCGGACGCCATTTCCCTGCTTCTTCTACCTCGTCAAGCCAAACTTTGAGCGCTTCGGCAAGCGCCGGCAAATCGAGAAAATAATGTTTCGTAGTCTTAAATTCCGGGGTAAGCCCGGAAATCTTCGAAATCGGATTTACCAAATCCTGCGGATCAAGCTGATTTCCGCACGCATCGCACTGGTCGCCGCGCGCACCGTCGGTTCCGCAAAGCGGGCAAGTGCCTTCAATGTAGCGGTCCGGCAAGGTATTGCCCGTCTTTGGGTCAATTGCTACCGGCGTTTCCTGCACAATCATATATCCGTTATCGCGGCATCCGGCGAAGAGCTGCTGCACTACCTGCTCATGATTTACCGTAGTAGTACGGGTAAATAAATCATAGGAAAGCCCGAGATTTACAAGATCTTCAACAATAATCCGGTTGTTCTTATCGGCAAGCTCCTGCGGCGTCATTCCTTCTTTATCTGCAGCCACCATGATTGGCGTACCATGCTCATCAGTACCCGATACCATCAGCACATCGTGCCCAGCCATTCGCATATACCGCGAGAACACATCGGATGGCACACCGAAACCTGCCACGTGACCAATATGACGAGGGCCATTTGCGTACGGCCAAGCTACTGCAGAAAGAATTTTAGACATACTTCTAGGTTACGGCGTTTACCTTGTTTGAAGCGAATTATTCGGCGATTTTGTGCGCAATTGAGCAGGCGTTATCAGCAATTCAGCTTTAAATTCAGCCCTATTTTCCAGTTTTTTGCTTCTGTTCAGAACAGCAAAATATTTTCCGATTCCGGATTCGCTGATAGTTTATTTATTTACCAGATTTTAATTCCAAAGGGCCGGCAAAGCTAGAATAGTGCCAACATATTTCCGGTTTCCGGCAGGATTTACAAACATCTGCATGGAGAATTGAGAGGTTTGAAATGAGCAGCGAAAATCGTGCACTGATTATTGTCGACGTCCAGCTAGCCTTCTGTGAAGGCGGAGTTCTGGGTGTGACCGGCGGAAACGATACCGCCCGCAAGATTGCCGATTTCGTAACAAAAATGCCGACGAATACTCATTCATTGTCACTACCCAGGATTGGCATATTGATCCGGGGAAACATTTTTCCAATAATCCCGATTTTGCACACACCTGGCCGCTGCACGGTTTGGCCGGTACCGCAGAGGCTGAGCTGCATGCGGAGATAGCGGCGCTGCCTTTTCACGATTCAGTGAAGAAAGGCGAATACACCGGGGCATATTCCGGTTTTGAAGGGAAAATGATTCTGGCGAACCGCTGGAAACGATTCTGCGCAATCATCAGATTACCGCAGTTGACGTTGCGGGTATTTCTGAATCATTCTGCGTGAGATACACCGCACTTGATGCGCTGCGTATCGGCTGGCCGGTGCGTGTTTTCTCTGATTTAACTGTTCCCGTATCTGAGAAACTTGGATTGGAAGCCCGGAAAGAAATGGATGAAGCTGGTATCGAGCAGATTCCATCAAGTGAAGCTTTTGGTTTCTATCAGGAGCAAGAAAACGTCTCGGCTCCAAGCGATACAGAATCTAACCTGACTTCCGGAAAAATTTCCGGATTTACTTTTGGACGTGCAGATTCGTGGGGGAACGATTCGGATGATTCCTGGGACGATTTTGCCGATGAATCCGATGATGAGAGCTATGGCAGCGATTATGATGAAAACGGCGGATCGCGCTGGGATTTAGATGATTCCTGGAATTCTGACGACGCAGCTTGGGATGATTCCGATTCAGAGTGGGGCGAAGATTTTAATAACGACGGCTATCGCGCCGGTTTCGAATCAGAAAGTGCTGACGATCCCTCGCCTGATTCTGTGGAAGCAGAAATTGCGGCAGCTACCGGAAAAATGATTCCGGAGGAAACTGGTGCGGATTCTCCGGGGAAAGCAGCCGCCGTCGGCACGAAACAAATACGCGACGCGGAAAATGCGCCGCACCCGAAGATTAACGCAATGCCGGACGAAGACCTTTCCGCACTTGCAGATTTTGCCGATTTCGATCTTAATCTCGACGACTTCGACGATTTAAATATCGACTTTGATGAGGATATTGACTTTTCCGACGAAGCTACCGATGAAGATTTCGATTTTTCCGATATTGACTTTCGGTTCGATAAATAGTTCCTGCGATTAATTTGATCTGAAATAATCCGGAAAAATAGCGGGTTAAAAAATAGCGGGTTAAAAAATAGCGGGGTTCCTGAGTACTTAACTTCCAGAACCCCGCTAAGACATCCGCAGATTATCTGCTGACTGTTATTTTCCCTTTTCGCTTGCAGCTACTTTTCGCGAAGTCCACGGCCACCAGACCGGACGCCCGATATCGTAAACCAATCCTGGAATCAGCAGCGAACGCACAATAAAAGTATCAATCAGAATCCCCAATGCAACAATAATCGCCAGCTGCAGCATAAAGAGCAGCGGTACTACTCCAAGCGCCGCAAACGTCGCGGCAAGCACGATACCGGCAGAAGTGATTACCCCGCCGGTAACCGTCACCCCGCGAATCACACCAGAATGCGTATCGGATCTAATCGATTCCTCACGCACACGCGACATTAAGAAAATCGTGTAATCGATGCCGAGCGCGACAAGGAAAACAAAAGAGTAAATCGGCACAGTCGCATCAGCACCCGGATAATCAAGCACATAATCAAAAAGCAGTTTCGCAATGCCGAGAGTTGCCCCGAACGAAATCAAATTCGCGATAAGCAGCAGCAGCGGCGCGACGATTGAGCGCAGCAACAACATCAGCATAATAAAAATTACGCCAAGTACGACGGGCACAATCTTCTGAAAATCGCTATTTGCAGTATTTTGCGTGTCGAGCGCCTGCGCTGCCGGACCGCCGACCAACGCGTCCGGATCCATTTTATGCACCGCCGCCCGAATATCAGCCACAACCTTTCGTGAAGCAATATCTTCTGCCGGCATTTCCGTGGTCACATTCAAAAGAACTTTCCCATCCACAACGGTTGGCTCAGGGAGCTTATCTCCCGCTGCCTGCATCTGCATTGCGGCAGCGGCTTCCGGCGGGAGTCCTTGCGCACTGGAACCAGGATTTGGCTGCCCGTGCGCTGCTTGTTCTTGAGCTGTGACTTGTGCGCTTTGCGAACCTTGCGCACCTTGCGCACCTTGTACACCTTCAGGCATTCCTGCCGGCATTGCAGATTCGCTTTGCACTGCAACAGAATCAACTCCGGAAATCTGTTCAATCTCTGCCTTTGCCTGCGCAAACTTTTCTTTCGCCACAACCACCGTCGTCGGCTGAGAAGATCCTGCTGCAAACTTCTCTGCAAGCAGTTCAAAACCCGCCACAGCATCAGTCCGCTTCAGAAAAGAATCAAGCGTAGAAGTACCGGAAGCCCGGAAACTTGGGGCAAACGCCGCAAAAATAACGAGCACTGCCAGTACGCTAACCCACACTGGACGCGCCTTTTTCCCCACAAACTTTGCCGTTTTCCCCCAAAAACCATGATTTTCAAACAGCGCCGCTTCACCGTGCGCATGAACTTTAATTTTCGCCGGCCAGAACATGATTTTTTCGTGTCCGCGCGGCAATAACAAAATACCTGGAAGCAAAGTCAGCGCCGCAATCATTGCAAAAACAATCCCAATTGCCGCAATCGGACCAAGTGAAGCCGTCGAGGAAAGGTCAGAAATCATCAGTGTCAGCAAGCCGGCAATTACTGTGCCGCCGGAAGCGAGAATTGGCTCCCACGAACCTTTCACCGCAATCGCCATTGCACGCATCGGCGAATCCGCTGCTCCGATTTCTTCACGGTACCGCGCAATCATCAGCAAGCAGTAGTCAGTTGTCGCACCAATAACAAGAATTGCCAGAATACCTTGAGTTTGTGAATTAAGCGCAAACACGTCAGCTTTCGCCAGTTCAAAAACCACCCACACTGCCGCGCACAACGCGGCCATTGAAGTGAAAAGTACTGCAACCGGCATTAACACGTAACGGTACACAACCACCAAAATCACAAAGACCAGCGCCAGCGTTACCAGCAGCAAAGTTAAATCGATTCCGGCGAAAGCGGCAGTAAGGTCTGCAACAATCCCCGCCGGTCCGCTCACATTCACTTGCACATTTGCTGCGGCAAGATCCCCGGCAGCTGCTTCTGCACGAAGCACGGAAATTAACGTGTTCAGCTGCTTATTACCGTCGCTGTCAAGCTCATTTGCCTTTGCCGAGTCAATTGCAGCAGGCATTAGCGCCGCAGTGCGATCAGCATTAGGAATCACCGGAATTGGGTTGGAAATCAAATCTGCCAACTTCACACCATCGGAAATTTCAAGATTCGGAATCTTTTCGGCAAATTCTTTCAAAGCCGCAAACTGTTCTGCTGAAAGCTCTTCACCATCTTTCGAAGATGCTGCAAGTAAAGCTGGAATAGTCTGAGATTCGCTAAATTCTTTTGCCTGCTGGTCAGCAAGCGTGGATTCAGCCGATGCCGGCAAGAAAACCGCAGCATTATTTTCCGCCACGGTAGAAATTTTCCCTTGCGCCATTCCGCCAAAAGCTAATGCGGCAAGCCAAAGCAGCAATAAAAGAATCCGCAGCGGAATTGCTTTTTCGAGGTCAGAAAGTTGAGCATCCGATCTGTGCGCGTATGCATAAGTTCTCCAAATTCCAATCAGTAACAATCGAGAAACGGTAAAAATTAAACAACTTTTGTTTTGTAAACATTACCCTGCACATTTATCAAGAAAACGCTTCCGAAGAGAAAAGGGGCGCTATCTCACCTATTTACCGGAAAGTAATTATAGCAAAGCCAAAAATTCTTAACATTCGCGGGAATTACCGGATTTTCCGCCAACCGTTTCCGCGGGTGCAGATATTAAACATGGCGAAGCAGAGATTCTCATCTTCCAATCTGCTCCGCCCCGTAAAAGCTCGCTGCCGTGCTATCCCAAACTTATTCCTGTGCTGCAAGCGCAGCCTGAAAAAGTTCATTCTTCCGCAAACCATGTTTGCGCGCCACATAGCCTGCAGCATCCTTTAACCGCAGCCCGAGCCGCGACAGTTCAAGCACGTCCGGAACAAGAGCTGTGAGCAGCGAATGCGAATTATCAGCAGAACCGGGAGCACCCTCTACCACGACCGCAATTTCACCGCGCACTTCCCCGCTGTTTGCCCAATCTTGAAGTGCGCCGAGCCGATTCCGAATCACTTCCTCATGCACTTTCGTAAGTTCTCGGCAAATAGCCGCACGTCTTTCAGCGCCAAACGCCTCCGCCATATCAGCCAAAGTTTGTGCAAGGCGCCGAGGTGATTCAAAGAAAATCATTGTGCGCCGCTCATCGGCAAGTTCCATTAGCATTTTTCCCGCTCTCCGTCTTTCCGCGGTAAAAAGCCTTCAAAAGTAAAACGATTTGCAGGAATTCCCGAAATCGCCAAAGCAGTTACCGGCGCCGACGGGCCAGGAATAACTGTGAGAGCGGCACTTTCCCGGGCAGCAAGTGCCGCGAGCCGGTATCCGGGATCAGATACCGACGGCATGCCAGCGTCGCTCACCACGACTACACTCTTCCCAGCTTGTGAAGCGGCAATGAGTTCCGGGGCTTTTTCCGCTTCATTGTGGTCGTGGTAAGGAATTACCGGAGCATGAATCTTTACACCAAGGCGGCCAACCAGATTCAGCAGCCTCCGAGTATCTTCAGCCGCGATAATATCTGCCGTCGTAAGAGCTTCACGTAAGCGCGGTGAAGCGTCAGAATCGTTACCAAGAGGAGTGCCCGCGAGAATAATCATGCTTTTATCGTCTCATATCCGACTAGAAGTTTTATATCCTGCAGATTGTCGGATATTTTCCACCGCATTCGCAATACTCGCAGCAGGAACTTATTTTTGTTGCATCGGGGACGGCAATGCGCGTTTCCGCTGCGCAACTTATGGCGGGAAGTCAGGTTCGTTACATAAATTAACGACGGACATACCAACACCACGTAAGTAATGGCAAGAAGTCATTTTCATTACGTAACTGGTGGCAAGAACTTGGGCTGTATCTTTCACCGGCGAAAGCACTTGCGTTTGCGCTGGTCACAGGATCGCGATAACGACAGCACTCCCGTCGTTAATCAAAACTGCCGATTTCGCCACCACTTACGTAAACATACAGAGCATTTCGCCACCAGTTGCGTAGGCTCGTGCCCGTCTCAGTTCCGACGGACACACTCCCGCAGCTCGAAAATGTGCAGATCTTTTTCGTTGGGTCTGGTTTGGCCGGTTCCAAGCGGTGTTTTTGCACAGCGGTCAGGCTTGATCTATGCAAAAACACCGCTTTCCACCCGAACACGCACCGGCTTTTTATTCCACTAAGCCGGACAAAAATGCGAAAAGCCGTCAAAGCCGATCCCGCCACCAGTTACGTAATCACACAGGACATTTCGCCGCCGCTCACGTACAATCGCAAGTACTTCGCCGCCGGTTACGTCAGGCGACACTCGCGACGTAAACAAAAATAGGGCTAGCGAACAAAAGTTATTGATTTTGGGTTAGTAGTCGTTTTGGTATGGGGTGGATGTGTGAAGGTTGTCCAGTCGATTCCGATGCCTCACCGTTGGTGTACGGGCTAGCGGGGAAAGTTGGTGTTATTCAGGTTGAGATGGTTAATAGCCTTGCTTCAGCTGAACTCCAAACCCTAAAAAGGCATAAAAAAATCGGACCCCATTGTCCGCTTTCCTTGTTTGTTATTTACTTGTATTGAAATCCAGATTACTTATCACCTAAGATTTCTGCGTTCAATATTGCCTGGTAAGCTTTCGCTTCTACCATCTGGCTTCCACGAACTTCGTGGTGACGTGATTTCTTAAAGAAACGCATCTGCTATTCACCTCCTTTTATCAACTCCTTTCAAATATTTTCGGTATTTACCGCCCGTAAAAACAAGCGGTAAATTCTTTCAAGACCCAGCAGGCCTTTCGTCTTATATTCTACACCCTGTTTCCGGAACAGACACTATGGCATTAGGCACATACGGCAGCAAAGCTGCAGGGATTATCTCCGCATACCTCGCCGCAGCTGCACATATCCGCTAAGTAAACGCGCCCAGGTTTTCTCGCCAAGCCATTTCGGTGCAGCAAGATGCATTAGCTTTTGTACCGCAACGGTACGAACATCACAATATTTCAAAATCCCTTCCGGCCCGTGGCGATGCCCCACTCCAGAATCTTTCATTCCGCCGCTTGGCGCCGCAATCGACCCCCACGCTGCAGCATATCCGTCGTTCACATTCACCGATCCGGCGTTTATGCGTGCAGCAAGTGCTTCTCCCGCCCGTAAATCTCCCGTCCACACTGCACTGTTTAGCCCATACCGCGTATTATTCACGAGCCGCAGTGCTTCTTCGTCAGATTCCACCCGATATAGTGAAACCACAGGTCCGAAAGTTTCTTCGGCATAAATTTTCATCTGCGGCGTAACCCCGGTGAGAATTGTCGGCGCAACTGCGCGCTGAGAAATCTGCGGCAGCAGTTCTCCGCCTGCAAGTACCTGCGCCCCTTTGCGACGGCATCTTGCACATGCGAAAGCACTTTCGTTACCTGCGTATCAGAAATCAGCGGTCCGATATCGCTCTTCCAGTCCAGGGCCGCGTCTACTTTCAACTTGTTCGTCACCCGCACAAATTCGGAGACGAATTCATCCCAGATTTCGCTGCGGATATAAATCCGTTCCATCGAAACGCATAGCTGCCCAGACGAAGCGAAACTTGCCTTTGCGGCAGCTTTTGCGGCGCGCTTCACCGGAGCATCTGCACGCACAATCATCGCATTCTTCCCGCCAAGTTCAGCCGAATAACCGACTAGCTGCGCACCGGCGAGCGCACCAATTTCCTTTCCGGTTGCGGTTGATCCAGTGAACATCATGTAATCACATTCGGCAATCATTGCCGGCCCAAGTTCCCGCCCGGATCCAATCACAATCTGGAAAACACCGCTGGGCAGCCCGGCACGTGCAAGCAAAGCCGCAGCTGCGATTGCTGAGTAAGGCGTGAGCGAATCAGGTTTAAGTATGACGGTATTTCCAGCCATCAATGCGGCTGCCGCATCGGATATGGCGAGAGTCAGCGGATAGTTCCACGGTGAAATAACCGCAACCGCGCCTTTTGGCTGGTATTGCACGCAGGCGCGAGTCAATATCGGCACGGCGCCAGAAACACTTCGCGGACGCAGAAACTTTTCTGCATATTTCGCATAATAAAGTGTATTTGTTAATACGTCATACACTTCTTCATATGCTGAACCTCGCGACTTCCCATTTTCCCACTGCAGCACATCAAGTATCTCTTCACGAAATTTCAGCACTTCGTCCGCGAAGCGCGAAAGTATCCGCTTGCGTTCTTTAAATCCGACGTTTCGCCAGTGCGTTCCCGCCTCCCGTGCTGCAGCAAAAATCTGCGGGATATCGTCTGCAGCTACCGTAGGCAGAGAACCAATCTCGCTGCCGGTTAACGCCGCAAACTTAACTGCACTATTTGCTTCTCCAGCTGCGCCTTTCGCGCAAAATCTGCTCGGGTTGGGCGCGATTTTCGCCAGTGAAGCACGTGCTTGCTGATCAATCGCAGCAAATTTACGGGCGCGTTTTTGCGCGTATTTTTCCTGAACACTCTCACCTTGCACATACCCGCTGCGCACATACCCGCCGTGCGCACACTCTTCGGCACCTTGCGCATGTTTTTCAGTATAAAATTTTTCACTGTCTAATTTTTCAGCGTCTAATTTTTCACTGTCGATTTTTTCAGCGTCTAATTTTTCACTGTCGATTTTTTCAGCGTCAAAGGTTTTAGCGGCTTGCCCGCGCGGATTCACTTCAGTCATGAAACAATTCTGCCCGGAACGCAAACAAAATTGCAGCTGTTCACATTAATGCACACTAATATTCTCCGGCAGCGAACCAGCAAAACTGCTTATCTCATCCTCAAGACTTTAGTCCTTAACTGCGGTAGAGTTGGGAGCAGCAGATTTTAAGTTCAAAGGAGACAAAGATGTCTAGTCAGAAAACGGGATCAAACCTGAAATTAGTATTTCACGTAAACGAAAATGACCGCTGGCCGTTTACGCTCCGGTCTGTCAGCAATTTGGTTCACTCTGCAGAACACGGCAAAGCCGTCGTAGTGGTAAACGGCAGTGCTGTCCGCTCATTTTCCCAGCTTGAGCTAGAACCAATGCGTTTTGCGAAAATTAAGGAGTTAGCGGACGCCGGCGTAAGGTTCGTACTCTGCGAAGTCGCCTTAAATGAACGCCAAATTAAACGCGAACTCATCCCGGACTATGTGGAAACTGTGCCTGCCGGAATCGTCGAAATTGCAAAACTGCAAAGTGAAGGATACGGGTACGTAAAAGCATAATCAGTAAACGCGTAAATATACCGAAATTTACACCGTTATTCACAAAAGCAAATCTGCGTTTACATATCGTTTCAAACACAGACTTCCGCATATTTCATACCTGACTTTGCATAAAATACGCGCATGGATTCAGGCAATTCGCGCAAATAAGTTCACGAAAAATGTGTTTTCGAAATTCCAACTCAACTCTCACCCGTCGAAAACCATGAATTACAATGGTGCCGATGGAGAAAATTACGGATTCGCACAAGTACCTCTCGGCAACAGCGACGGAAGCTGCGCGCGAAACAGTAGGCGCATGGCTTGCCGCCAGTGAAGAATACCGTAATTTCACCGCGCAAATCTTGCGGGAACACCGTGTGGCCGGCCGAAAACTCACAGCCACCGTCGTGAATCTTCCGCATTCGCAACCGCGCTGGAGTATTCTTCCGCTCCCCGCACAAGCCGGGGTGATGCTTGCAGCCCGCGCCCGTTACGCGCGCACACATTTACTGCGCACTGAATTTGATGCGTTCTTGAAGCTCTTATCCGACGGCGGTGCGCGTGCTTACCGCGATGTTGAAGCTTTCAGCTCTCCGCAGTTCACAAATCACCCGCATGCGCTTCGGCAAGCAAAAATTGCCGGCGAGTTCCTGGTAAAACTCGCTGCAGAGGGGAAACGGATTGGATTTACCAGCGATGCAATTAATCTTCGCGAACTGCAGCGCCAGGAGGAAATCCCTGATTTGCAGGATGCGCTTGAAGATCGTTTCAATCTTGCCGCACTGCTTTCAATTTCAGATACTGACGAATCCGTTGAAAGAAAACCGCGCGCCGAAAAAGTTCGCGAGTCGAAAGCAGCTTGGAAGATAACCGCGCAACTCTCCCGGAAACCGAAAAATACCGGAACCTCACCCGGAATCACTGGAATCTACCGCAGCGGCAGCGGAATCTGAAATCACGAAAGTCAAGAAATTCGATGCTTTGAACCTCACTGCCGCCGAGTTTGCTGATTTACCAAAAATTATCAGCAAACTTGATTTGCTCGCAGCTGAACTAGCTGAATATCGGAATCACTGCGTTCAACTCGCTACCGAATTGCGCCGAGAATTAGCTTCCCAAACACTGCAAAAAACTGATCTTGACAAACTGATTCCTTTTAGCTGGCAGCCGTTGAAAATCGGGGTGCTGAAAAGTGCCGGAATCACGAATGTCGCAAATTTGCTTAGCAAAAATGCAAAAATCAGCTCCATTGCCGGAATCGGCGAGAAAACAGCACAAGCCGTGCTGGGAGCAGCTCACGCTTTGCAGCGCGATGTCCTCGCCGAAACTCCGACACGAATCGACGCAAATAATCCCTCACCAAAAGCCGAAGCATTACTGCAAGCGCTTATTGTGTGGGAACAAGTCCAAGCACAGCTCACTGCAGCAGACCGCACCGCGCTTTCTTTTGCCGCAGCAATTAAACCGCGAGTGCATCAGCTGAGTCTCGGTATAGATCGGGTGATTGTGGTGGGCCGTGCACGCCCCGCCGCCGATTTTGTAAAGTTCATTTCAGCAGCACGTAAGCTTGCCAAAAACTTCCACGGATTTAAAACCGGAAAAAATAATCTGCTTGATTCGCCGGTACAAAACGTTTGGCAAGAGTTTCAATCCCGAGCTGCTTCGTTTTATGCGCAAATGGCGGAAATCGGTATTCCGACTTCAGATTCGCAGCGAATTTCCGGCGATCTTCCAGAACAGGTAGTATCGCAGGTGCAAAATACCAAACTCAGCACATCGCTCTTAAAGGTCTCGCTGCGCGGATATCAAAATTTTGGCGCCCGCTTCATCACAGCACAAGAGAAAGTGATTCTCGGTGACGAGATGGGGCTGGGAAAAACACTTGAAGCGCTGGCTGTTGCGGCAGATATTTGCGAGCAAAGCAAAGCACATATCGTGGTAATCTGTCCGGCAGCCGTCGTTACTAACTGGATTCGTGAAATAGAGTCAAAAACTACTCTCCCCGGATATCGTCTTCATGGCAGCGCTCGGGAGATGGCCGCAAAGACTGGCTTCGCATCGGCGGGATTGGAGTTACCACCTATGAGAGTCTGGGCTGGTTTGTTCCGTGGCTAAACGCGCAGGCTCCGCATAATTTTTCACTTTCCTATGTAATTGCAGACGAAGCACACTATGTGAAAAATCAGGATGCGAAACGTTCCCAACGTACCTCGCATTTGCTGCAGCGCGCACGAATGGCAGTGCTGCTTACCGGAACTCCGATGGAAAATAATCCGAACGAATTTCGTACTTTGATTCGCTATATTCATCCGCATCTCGCTGGGGTGCAGTCGCTTCGTCCGCTGCATTTTCGCAAGAAAGTTGCCCCGATATATTTGCGGCGGACTCAAGCGGATGTACTTGATGAACTCCCTCCCTGATTGAGAATGAAGAATGGATTCCATTTTCGAAAACTGATCAAGAAATTTACGACGGCGCTGTGAAAGATCGAAACTTTATGGCGATACGTCAAGCTGCGATGATTTCAAGCGAGTCTGCGAAAATTGCACGAATTAAAGAACTTTTATCTGAAGCGAAAGCGAATGGGAAAAAAGCGATTGTTTACTCGTATTTTTTGCGTCCGCTTGAGGTGCTGCAGAAAGCGCTTGAAATCGAAAATGGCGATGAACTTGCAGCAGAAAATATCTCAGCGGTATCCACTGCGGATTCTGCTGCTATCCGCAGTGCCGATAGCGAAAATGCCGATAACGACGATATTGCCGTCGGCAATACGCATAATGTTCGCAGTTTGAAAGTTCATACCAGACCGAACTGGAGTGCAAATTCGTTGATTATTGGTCCGCTGACCGGGAGTGCGAGTCCCGACCAGCGGCAGGCAATGGTTGATAAACTCACTGCGGCCGATCCAGGCGCAGTATTGCTTGCACAAATTGGCGCAGGCGGGGTTGGGCTGAATATTCAAGCAGCGAACGTGGTGATTATTTGCGAACCGCAGCTGAAACCTACTACTGAATGGCAGGCAATTGCCCGATCTTATCGAATGGGGCAAACTTCTGCGGTGCACGTTTACCGGCTCCTTTCTGAAAAAGGGCTGGATGCGCTCCTTCACCGACGCCTTGCCGAAAAAGCAAATCTTTTCGATGAATACGCCGATGTTTCCGAGACGGCTCTCGCCGCCGAAGCGACAAAAGATCTTATCAGCCTGCTTACACAAAGTTAGAAAGTTAAATCGGGTTAGCTTAGCACTAATTGCTTCCAATACTTTTTGAGCATTGCAGAAAAGACTAATTGTCGCCTTATCTTTCTATCACTACTATGTCACTCTCGGTCAGCCTTTCTTCCTGCAACATTTTTATTCGCTCTTCATGAGTAAGCTTTGCGCCAAATTTTCATCTTTGACAATCACAGGTGCGAGCAGCCGGCATGACGAGATGGTGTTTGGAACGGACCGGTAGATACTGTCGGTCGTAATCACCTTTTCCAAATACTCTCAATGGCACAACTTCGGTCAGATTTGAGTCTGTCATCGCTGCTGTACAAATCCGCCTGTAGATATTTTCACCATGTCTACGGTTTGCCAAATTCCGGTGAGTATTAGTCTTTTTCACGCCGCATTTCGCGATTGAGTGCGCTATGTATTTACCAAATGTCTAGCCTCGGATCGAAGTAGCAGTTTTCTTCCGATAACAATCGATGCTCTGACGTTCGATGGCGTGCAGCTTTTATGTCATCAACGGGTGGCAAAGTTCAAAATATCACTATCTTTGCCGAGCGCAACTTCATTCGCCACATACACCTGCCAACCAGACACAGATGACAGCTTGAGTTGTGAACCATATCCGTCTCGTTTATTACGATTCACATAACAGTAGTAGTCAACTAACGACTTACTCAGCAATGAAATTTAACATGGCCGATTTCTCAGACTTAGTGATGAGGTCGGGTCTTGATTTCTAGGAATGCTATTTGAACTTGATATGCAGGAGCTCGCGCCTATGGACGCGCCGTTCTGGGCAACTGCAGCAGGTGTTGTATCCGGAATCTCTGCACTGTCTGGAGCCGCATATACCGTATTAAATCACTCGTTGCGGCGTCAATCATCGCAACCTAATCCCGCTACGATTCATTAGTGCTTAGTAATACTGATGAGCTTCTGTGAACCTGAACGTTCAGGTTCACAGAGTTCCTATAAGAAGTGATACGTATGAATAAGGAAGTGATACACATGAATAAGAAGAACATTCCTCAGGATGGTACTACCAGAGTGCCTGGATTCTCATTGCTCTCCTCGCGGCAATCTTCGTCATCGTTAAGTTTGTCAATGAGAACTTTAAATCTGGTGCCCTATACATTGCACTAGTAGCTACTCTTGCTGCTCTGGCATATATAGGCTTTCGGAATCGTCGAAATAGATAGTTATGGCAGAAGCAGCAATTGACTTTCGAGGATTTTCGAAGTCTTTTGGCTCAGCGGCCGCCATTAAAGATGTTTCGTTTACCATCAAACAGGTCGAGTTGCGGGACTCTTGGGAGAAAATGGAGCAGGTAAGAATACATGTTTATGTGGACTCCTTGGTCTTATTAAGCCAACGCTGGCGACGCACTCATTTTCAGCAGTCCATTTAAAACCCGTCGCAAGACAAACATCGCGGGAACTTCAATTGACGGCATGGGATTCATCCCTGCAGCGACTGTCAAACGTGAACTTATGATTTGGGCGCATGCACACAACGTCAGTAGCAGGCGAGTTAACCAGGTACTGGAGCAAGTAAGCCTCACAGATGCCCGTAACCCTTTCCCAAAACACAGAAAGTTCTGAATTCAGAATCAGGTTTCCGCTTCCAACCGCATTTCCCGCTCACGGGCATTTTGCCACCAGTTGCGTTAGCTTAGGAGGATTCTGCCACCAGTTGCGTAACCTCGCGGGCACTTCGTTATCAGTTACGTCAGCTCATGCCCGTCTCATTGCCGACGGATACAGTCCTGCAGCCCGAAAAATGTGAAACGCCCTTTTATTCGGATCCAATTAGCCAAATCCAAGCTGCATCTTTTATCCCGGTCCAGTTTAGCTGGTTCCAAGCGGTGTTTTGCACAGCGGTCAAACTTGATCTATACAAAAACATTGCTTTCCGCCTGAGCAAACACCAGTTTCATTGCGTTAACACCAACATCGAATCCGCAGCACCCACACCTCCTCCCAAAAACCAACCTATCCGCGGCACCGCACAAACACCAGCCCCGCAACACAATCCCAAAACTCTTTTGAATACTTCCTAGGCATAAAACAATCCTCTCAAAACCTCGGAACAAAACCTGGAACGGTTCACCGCACAAGCATCAACCTCACCGCGCAAACACCGCGAATATAAATATGAAGAACCGCTAAATTCGCAAACCGTCGGAAAAGAAAATACCGGCGTTTGCACATCCAGGGATCAAACAACCTAAAAATCGTTGAATTTTAAAGAAAATCTTCATACAATAGTGCAGAGTAAACCGCCCGGTCAAAACTAGATCACACCTGCAAAACCGCTAATATAAGCCAAAATCTTGTTCAAGACCACAAAAACTAAAGCTGAATATTACTATGAAAAAGGGCAGAATTAGCAATGGTAGGTAATCAGAAGCATTTAATATCCCTGGAGAAAAATGTCTAAGAGAAAAATCACGTTCATTTCCCTGGCATCCGCAGCAGGAGTACTCATCGTACTCCTCGCAGGATATCTCCTGTATTTCGGGCTTGGAGAACGTGCACTTCCCGGTGTAAAAATTGGCGAAATTGACGTTACCGGGAAAACGGCAAAAGAAATTGAAGCACAGTTAAACGACGTCGTAAAAACTGAGCAGATTAACTTTACCGGCAATAAACTTGCGAAAAAATCCGCAAAACTTACAGATCTTGGAATCACGCTCGAAACAGCAGCTGCAGCAAAATCAGCTCTCACTCCGAACAGCAGCTTCGGGAATTACTTCACGCTGCCATTCACCGGGAAAAAATCACACCAAAGCTAAACGTGAATCAGGATGCGCTCATCAAATACGCTTCGCAGCTCGCCGCCCAAATTACTGACGCAAAACCTGCCGTCGAGCCAAAAATTATTGCTGAAGGAGAAGAATTCAAAATTGTGTCAGGGCAATCCGGACTCGGAATTGACTCAAAATTCTTTCCAATGCTGCAGAACAACTCGTGAATCAGCAGAAATCAGTAGCTGCGAAAATTGAACTCTCCGAAATTAAACCAAAAATTTCCGAAGCTGAACTAAAAACAACAAAAGCTGCAGCTGAAAAATACGTCGCCAGCGAAGTTAGCATCACCGCTGGGAAAAGAACCATCAGCGCAGATAAGCCCACGCGCGTTAACTGGATTTCATTCGAAAACAACAAAGCTGTCTTAAATGAAGCTGCGCTGAAAAATGGCTCACCGATATCGCTAACCCGCTATCGAAAAAGCTGTCGCCGGCACACGCAATGTAACCAATTCCGGGAATGTCGTCGAAATAGTCAAAAAGCACAGGCAGAAGAAAAAGTCACAAATTTTGATGAAGTTTTTAAAACAATCAAAGACAACCTGCAAAAAGGGCAAAACACACAAGCTGCCCTAAATGTTGAAGTCGGCACAGAAACATGGAAAGACCGAATAATCGCTCCGGGTGCAGAAAACCTCACATATAAAGCGACCGTCGGAGAAAAATGGATTGACGTAAACCTTTCAACTTTTAAGATGACCGCTTACGAAGGCGCCACCCGCGTCCGCGGCCCAATCACCGTCGTTACAGGCGAATCAGAAACACCAACGATTACCGGAAAATACAAGATTTGGCACAAGACCAAAGTGCAGGATATGCGCGGCACACATCCCGACGGCACCGAATATCACGCAAAGACGTACCGTGGAATATGTTTTTCCACGGAGACTATGCAATTCACGGGGCACCCTGGTGGGGTCCGAATCAATGGGGTTTCCAAGGTTCCAGCGGCTGTGTAAACACGCCAACGCCGGACGCAAAATGGCTCTACAACTGGGCGCCGATGGGCACTGTGGTAGTAACGCACTACTGACGCTTCTGCTGCCGGCAACGATCCGGCAACGATATTGCATCCAACGCCCGCAGTTTGCACGTTCACACCGTACTAGGCAGAAATTGCTGCCGCTTACTATCCGCCCGATACTGCTTCGTCACGTAACTGGCGGCAAGAAGTTGTTTTCGTTACGCAAGTGATGGCGGGAAGTCAATTTCGTTACACAAGCGGCGGCAAGAACTTAGTCTGGGATTTTCACCGCCGAAATCGCTTGCGTTTATGCAGGTCACAAGCTCGAGATAACGACGGCGCTCCTACCATTACGAAAAACTGCGCACTTTGCCGCCAGTTACGTTAAAAAACGCAGATTCTGCCGCCAGTTACGTAAACCGCGGCACCCGCGGCAGAACGAATACATGAAGAGTCAATTAAGTTCCCCGTGCGGTATGCCGCATACCGCACGGCCGCACAGCACAATAACAACACAATATCGGCGCACAGCACAACAGCCGCACAATACACTGCCGCGAGCACTAATCTTTTCCGTACATCCGCCCGCATCAAACAAGCCGAACAGCTGCACTAACCGCAGCACACTCACAAAAAACAGCCGATTACATCCGCTTAACTCTTCATTACATCAGCAATTGCAGCAGCACCGTATATTCAGAGCCATCAACGGGGTGACACGTGCAAAATTCTAATAGAATTTTCCGCAGTATTATATCCTCAAAAGCGGTGATTATCATCTCCGCACATCCCCTATGGAAAAGCTAAATCTTTCCGGCATACTAGATGGAATGAAGCGCGAGCATGCGCTCGATCAATGCAAAAGATTTTAGTTCTTCGAAAACTCGATTAACTGCTATCGCTGGCAAAACGGTCGCAATATGCACAGCGCGTGCCCGGCTTCCACACTGGCCGCGGCACCTCTGCCGAGGCTATCAAAGCAGACAATACAAATCTGGAGGCTTCAGTGCATAAAATCGGTTTTGACCGTGAAAAATATATTTCCATGCAATCTCAGCACATTATGGCACGCAGAGACGAAATCGGCGGAAAACTCTATCTTGAGATGGGCGGAAAGCTCTTCGACGATATGCATGCTTCGCGCGTTCTTCCAGGCTTCACCCCCGACAATAAAATCGTGATGCTTGAACAGCTAAAAGATGAGATTGAAATCCTGATTGCCGTAAACACGATGGATCTTGAACGTCAAAAAATTCGCGCCGATCTTGGAATTTCATATGAAGACGACGTGCTCCGCCTGGTAGACGTATTCCGCGAACGCGGCTTCCTCGTCGAAAATATTGTCCTCACACGCGCCGATACCGATCCGCGGATTGCCGCCGAATTCCGCGAACGTCTCACAAAACTCGGTTTGAAGGTTTCTTTCCATTACACGATTTCCGGCTACCCGACGGACACAAAACGAATCGTCTCAGATGAAGGTTTTGGGAAAAATGAATACGCTGAAACTTCCCGAAATCTCGTGATTGTGACTGCACCTGGTCCCGGTTCAGGGAAGCTCGCAACTGCTCTTTCACAGGTTTATCATGAGCATCAGCGCGGGGTAAACGCGGGGTATGCAAAGTTTGAAACTTTCCCGATTTGGAATCTCCCGCTCGACCATCCGGTAAATATCGCCTATGAAGCCGCTACTGCAGATCTTGACGATGTGAACCTGATTGACCCGTTCCATCTTGAAGCTTACGGCAAGAAGTGCGTGAACTATAACCGCGATGTGGAAGCTTTCCCGCTCCTTGCAAAGCTGCTTACCAAGCTCACCGGTTCGTCTCCATACAAAAGCCCGACGGATATGGGCGTAAATATGGCAGGAATGTGTATTTCCGACGATCAAGTCTGCCGTGAAGCTTCAAAACAGGAAGTTATCCGCCGCTATTATAAAGCGCTCGTAGAAGAAAAAATAAACGATGCCGCTCCAGTACAATCTGCACGTATCGCTGTGATTATGAGCAAGTTGGGGCTTGAGCCGGAATACCGCCGCACAATTCAGCCTGCTCTCGATTTAGAAGCAGCCACCGATGCTCCGGCTTCCGCAATCGAACTTACCGACGGCACGATTATTACCGGAAAGACTTCTGAACTGCTTGGGTGCTCAGCAGCAATGCTGTTGAATGCGCTAAAACATCTTGCCGGAATTGACCGAGAAGTGAAGCTGCTTTCTCCGGATGCGATTGCGCCAATTCAAACACTGAAGACAAAGCATCTCGGATCGCAAAATCCGCGTCTGCATACCGACGAAGTACTTATTGCACTTTCCGTTTCGGCAGAGAATTCTGCAGATGCACGTCTCGCTCTCGGCAAACTCTCCGAGCTGCACGGATGCGATGTACACACCACGACAGTACTTGGCACAGTTGATGAAGGAATTTTCCGGAACCTAGGCTGCCTGGTAACTTCTGAGCCAAAGCGCTCAAAGAAAGGGCTTTATTGGAAACGCTAAAGTGTGCTCATAATTTAGTGTAAATAAATCCGGCACAGTTTTAATTTCAAGTTAACGACGGCTGCGGGGTGCTGCGAGTTCGAAACCAGAACTCGCACCACCCCGCAGTTTCACTCAATAGTGGAAGTAAAATTCTTACTTCGCCGCCCGCAGCACTGTAAATTTCGGATTACGCGCCAATTCGATTACTGCACCAAAGCGCTTTTCTAATTCTTGCCGGTAACGCAGATGTGAATTATGCACAAAATAGAGCAGCCCATTAGCAGCTAGTTTTGCAGCTGCCGCGTCGAGCAGGTGTTGGACTATTGTCGGATCAATTTCGGTACCTTGATGGAACGGCGGATTCAGGAACACAAGATCCATTTCTCCGTCGGGAATTGAATGTGCCGCATCATCCCATGAGATTTTCACGCGCCCGTCGAGAATCTCACTCAGCATTGTTAAATGCGTGGAAGTAACCGCATCTGCCGAAATATCAGTATCAAAAATTTTTGCGTTCACAAATACATCAGCAAGCGCACGCGAGACTAATCCGTTACCGCATCCTAAATCAAGAGCTGCGAACTCGCGCTGGCGCGCCTGCAGTTGGCGTTTTCCTGGCTGATCCTGACTCGCTAATTCACACAGCCGTAAAAATCGGCAATTGCCGTCTGGGCAAGGAATTCTCCGCCGTGATCGGGTTTCCCGCCGGAAAATACTCCGCCAACTCCGTAAAGCGCGGCAGGTTTTTCCTGGCAAGGTAATTTCATTTTTCCGATTACTGGATGATACGGATCAGCTTCTGCACTTGCGCCAAATCCGACCAAACACCGGAATTTACCGCGTCCGCGTGAAGCATGGACTTGACTGAAAACTTCCCCGATTACCGCATTTTGGTTTCGCGTCAGGTACTTATTATTACCGCCGGCAATAAATACTAAGCTGCCCGGTTGTTTTTCGCTGCTTTCAGAATTAGCAATAGTTCTTTTTCCGGCTAACGAGCGCACAAAATAGCGCAATTCTTCAAGCGATTTCGGCATTTCAGTAAGCGCTAAATCAATCTGTGCCGGCGCAATCCTCCCGTTGAAACCAGCATTTGCGTCATCAAAAAATATATCCAGCTGAATTTCTGTTTCGTAACCAGCCGCGAATACGCGCGCTCCGACACCGGCGGCATCAGCAATATCAAGGGCAGCAAAAGTCTGCAAAATATCACGTGAACCAATGAAAAGCCGCGCATCTTCATGTTTGCGCAAATGTGCTGCCGCAAAAGCAGTAAGTGATCCGTGCGGATCGGAAAACACCGCAATATCACGCACTTTCGAAAGTTCATTAGTTTCTGCGCGCGCAACATCGCAGATTAACTGATCAAGCGTCTGCATTAAATTCTCTCCCTACTGGATAACCCGGATATTCTGCGTAATTTCAGCAATCTAAATATTGCGGCAATCTGTATCATCTCAGCGTTATCAGTAACATCCAATCCGATTATATTTGCATAAATTCCGATAATTACTTGCGGCTCTTCGCAGCGTTATCCCAAAGATTTACGCCGGATTCAACCGCATAACGATCAATCAAAGCAAGCTCTGCAGCGCTAAATTCAAGATTTTGCGTTGCAGCAACCGAATTTTCCAGCTGTGCTGCCGATGAAGCTCCAACCAGCGCCGTCGTTACCGTCTTTTTCCTTGATCGCGTAAAATCCAGGCAATCGCCATCTGTGCTAAAGTCTGCCCGCGCTTTTGTGCAATTTCATTCAAGGCACGTACTCGCTCCAGCACTTTTGCAGTGAGCTGTTCTTTCCGCAGCTTCCCTGCAGCTATCCGCGAACCATCTGGAATCCCATTTAAGTATTTGTCAGTGAGCAAACCTTGCGCGAGCGGAACGAAAGCAATTACACCCATATTCTCCCGTGCCGCAACATCAAGCAGTGAGTCTTGCGTATTTCCTGTTTCTCCGTTGCTTTCGCTGCCTTCAATCCACCGATTCAACAGCGAATACGACGGCTGATGAATTGCTAACGGCGTTCCCAGTTCGCGTGCAATCTTTGCTGCCTGAGCTGCGGCATTTGCTGAATAGGAAGAAATTCCGATGTAATGCGCCTTTCCTTGCTGCACAATATCATGCAGGGCCAGCATCGTCTCTTCAAGATTCGTGTCTGGATCCGGGCGGTGATGATAGAAAATATCAACATAATCCAAACCCATCCGCTGTAAAGAACAATCCAGGGAACGCATCAAATATTGGCGCGAACCACCGAATCCGAGCGGACCGTCCCACATATCCCATCCGGCTTTGGTGGAAATAATCATTTCCGAGCGATGCGCCTGAAAATCCTTAGCGAGAATCCGCCCAAAGTTTTCTTCAGCTGAACCAAACGGCGGCCCGTAATTATTTGCTAAATCAAAATGAAATACCCCCAAATCAAATGCACGGCGGATGATTTCACGCTGTGTCTGGAAAGGACGGTCGTCGCCGAAATTATGCCAAAGCCCGAGAGCCACCCGCGGCAGCTGCAAACCGGTATTGCCGCAGCGCGCATAAACTGCCTGGTCGTAGCGGTGAGGTGCCGGGCGGTAATAAATATCGTTAATTCGCGAATCAGCCATGCCCTAATCTTTGCATCTTCGCAGCAAACGCGCCAAACACTTTAGCCGTCAGCGAGTTTCCAATTGCCAGTATTGCATTTTATATACCATCCAGATAATCAGTATTACCGTTCAAGTATCTAGTATTGATTTTTTACGATAGCTTCGTAAAAATTACCAGATTTGCTGCCGCCGCTTCGTACCAGGTGTCTTGTACGCACCCCTTACTTGCGCCGCCCGCTTTCGATTCGCAAAATCACTTCCGCTGCATTCATCTCACGTATTCATGAGATATGTATCAAAAATAAAAACGTTAACGATAAAACGATAACTAGGATAAATCAGGATAAGAATTTTCATTTCTCTTCAGCAGCAAAAGCAAAATGCACTACACACATTCCAAGCAGCATCAACACGCCGAAAATCGCGAATACACTTTGATAACCGAGCAGATCACGCAGCATCCCAAAAGGTTTTGAAAAGATAATATTCCCGCCAAAAGAGGTTACATAATATCCAATTAAATAGACCGTCGCCGTTAAACGTAAGTCGAATTGCTCGGTAATATATTCCATTATCCCCAGCACCAGCAGCGGCACCATCAGCGCATGAAACACTTTGGTAAGCATAATCAGCACAATAGAATCTGCAATTGCCGAGCTAAACACAATGAATGCCATCACGAAAGCTGCTGCAAGCACAATGCGTTTCGCCCCAAACTTCCGCAGCAAAACCGGAACCGCGACCATCAGCAGCGTCTCGCAGATAGCTTGTATTCCAACAAAAATTCCAAATACCCGCTGTCCGAGAGCCGGATTTTGAAAATGCGAAGTAAAGAAATCCGGAAACATTTGCGATTCGTAGATTTGATACATACTCCATGTGAGCAGTGAAAATCCCATTACTGCCCACAGTTTCGGGTTACGCAGAACAAGCTTTGTAGCTGCGAATACTGATAACGACGGTTCACGAAGCATTTCGCTGCCGCCCGCATTCCCCGCTTTCTGCGCTTCCGCCGGCACTGGTATTTCAACTTGCCAAAATAGCTGCACACCCAACAGAAAAACTCCAAGGATCGAGGAGACCCAAAAATCAGCAGCGGCTCTACCGTAAACAAAAATCCTGCACTGAGCAGCGCAATTGCATAACCGAAAGATCCCCACATCCGCATTCTTCCAAAAACAATTCCGGCACGGGCACAGAGCCGCCCAAAATAGGCTTCGAAAATTGCCATTGCACCTGCGAAACCGAATGCGAAAAACGCGGATCCGAGAATTACCCCAAGCAAAAAATTAGTTTGTAATAGCGGGCGGAAAATCCAGGTTGCAAAAGGACCATTACAAGCTGCAAGCAAACTTGTAAAAATCAAAATTTGCCGGCGCAAATCAAGTTTGTCTTGAATCGCCCCGTAAAGAAATAACACCACGACCGTCGCCACGGAATAAAACGAAAAGAAACTCCCCACTTCCGATCCGTTAAGCATAATTCCTCCGGATTCAGAGGTGAGCCAAATTTGGAAAAAGCCCCACCAGATAGCCCAAGATGTAAACAGGAGCAAAAAGCTAAGCGAACCGTAGCCATAACTTGTGTTCGTTTTCAGCACTGCTGCCAAGGAAACCGCCTTACCTGGGTTTGAGGGAAAATTTAGCAGGAAATAATAATGAGCACGCAAAAGTTAAGTCAGTTTAAAGCTGATTAATAAATTCTGCAATATTTGCCGCATATTGTGCGGGTGCGTAATCATTCCATCCAGATTCCGCTCCGGAAATTGAAAAATATTCGATATTCGCGTGTTTTGCAGCTAACTGGCGGGTTTCACGCGCAATTTTCCGCTCTTTTTCTGCCGCGAGTAATCGAATCGGCACATTTACGTTTGCAAGAGATTGTGTGCCGAATTCCGAAATCCACGAGAGATAGTGAAACTCTTGGGAAGAATCCGCTGCTGTTGGTTTTCTGCGTTTACCGGCAAAAGCAAAACGGGCACGTATTTTCGCCAAACTAATCTGCCGCGCACTTACTTTAAATTGCGGTTCGCTGAGGAAAAGTGCTGCCACTTTCTGCGGATTTACGTGATAGTAGTGCAGTGCAGCTGCAGCCGCATTTCCGGCAGCGGCAATTACTACCGGCTCGTTAATGTTTAAGGCTTGCAGATCTGCATTAATCAGCTGTGCAAGTGCACTAGTTTTTGCGTTTGCATCCCAATCACCCACAAAGCGCTCCTGCACGCCATGTAAATCCGGAGCAATAACTGCCCATAGTGCTGGAAGTGAATCAGCCACACGCCGCCAGACCAGGGCAGTTTCTTTCGCATTATGCAGCATTAAGAGAGCGGTCATTGATTTCCAGCTTTCTGAAACAATCCATTTTCTTTAAGTTTCCAATTTCGGCAAGGTTTCTAATTTGCACAAAGTTTTCAAAATCGAAAGTTTATGCACGCCGACGGTCAAGCAAGGCGTCGAGTGTGGTTCCTCCGCCGAGCACGTCCGAGCGCAGTTCTTCTTTTCCGGTCATCTTTGGCGCCGGATTTGCTGTTTCTAACGGGCCTTCGCCAATTCTCTCACCGATCCGTACCGGACGGTAGGGAACTTTGCAAGTTCCGCGCTTGCGTCAGCTGCAGCGGTGTACGGAGCAACTTTCCGCTTTTGAATTTTCGGCTTTAGAGTATAGCTCGGAGCATTTTGGGCCCGGGATGGAAAATTAGTTTGCAATTCTTCAGAAAGCGGCTTTTGTTTGCCTGCGGTGTGAGTTTTTCGCAGTTTGTGGGTTTTCGGAATTTCCGGAGCAGCGGCCGGGTTCATCCGCACTTGTAAATCTGGGTGTGCTGCGGCAGCGTCACCGGATTTTTCTGCAATCGCGTTAGGCGTTCCGACGGAAGATTTTTCTGCAGGTATCGGCGTATTTTCCGGCGCAGTGCGAACGTATCTTGCAGCGGATTTTACTGTACCGGTTTTTGCAGCAGCGGAAGAATTTTTCCCTGCAGTTTTGCGTTCTGCCCGCGGCGCTCAAGATTTCGGCGAAGTTTTTGGGCAGCTTTCGCGATAATCTTCTCGTCTGCAAGATTTTCCGCATGATATTGCCGATGCGCGTAGTTGAATCCGGCAGAGCTGAGTGTAGTAAGTACAGTCCCAGTTACCGGATACAGGACTGAGAGCTGCATTGCCGGTACTAAAATCCATGCAGTGACGGTGAGTGCGGCAAGCAGCAAGAGCGCGAAAAACATTTTTCGCTGCCGCGCATTGCGGTTCTGAATTCGTACTTTTGCCATCGCGCGGATGGAAGCGAGCTCGCGAATCTGGCTGCGCTGCTTTGGTTTCCGCTGCTGTGCCGAATCTTGTTTTGCACCAGAATCCATCTTCAAATCAGCGGGTTTTACCTGCACCGCAGCTGTTTCTACTTGCAGTGTCGGATTATTAACTTTTGCGTTAGCTTCATTGTTCGCCATTATGCGCTCCGAATAGTATATTTTCCCGCGTTCGAGTCCGTCGTTATGGTGCAGATTAATTCCGCGCAGATGTGAATTGCGCTCTGCTCGCGGCGTTGTATTGAGCATACGCAAGTCTGCCGCGAAGCGTTCGTCTATCACAGTGCGCACAAGAATTGCACGGCTCCGATTTATGGCTGGAATCACGGAAAGCATCACAAATGCGACTGCGATAGCTATAGCAATTCCTTCTCCACCCATACTATTTAACGTATGCAAAATATGCTGGGGTTTTCGATAGCATGTGAGGCGTGTTGCTGCTGTTTTTCACCACATTTTTTCGCAGAATTTCCCACTATTCACACTATTAACATCAGTCACATTTTTTGGAAGATAGAAAACCGTTTGGGTGAAAAATAAATTTTGGTACTCCGGAACACCGCAAGATAATTTCACCGTGTCAGCGGTCAATCACGATACACTCAACCATCTCTCCAACACTCACCAAACGTGTTTCTTCCGCCACCGCAATTAAACAGTTCGCTCGCGCCATCCCGGTGAGCAGCGGCCGCCCTGGGTTCCCAATTGGCTCGACAGTATACCCATGCCCGGGAGCCCCAACTACCCGGGCTTGCACATATTCGCGTTTTCCAAGCGGAGATTCCCACCCTTTCAGAATCCGCGCTTTCACCGCCCGCCGATCAATATGCGTATAACCAGCCATTTGGCGCAAAGCAGGCCGAATAAAAACTTCAAAACTTACAAGCGCCGCAGCAGGCGCACCCGGCAAACAGAAAATCGTAGTATCGCCAATCTTTCCTACACCAAGCTGTCTCCCTGGAAAAATGCCAACATTATCAAACCGCACCGACCCAAGCGGAGAGAGAACTTCTTTCAGCGTATCTCCGCCGCCATACGAAAGTCCGCCGGTAGTGATGATGATATCGGCGCGCACAAGCTGATCTTCGATTGCCTCGCGCAAAATCCGCGGATCATCCGGCACCGCCCCGACCCGGAATACCTGCCCGCCCGCATCCTTAGCAGCACTTGCAAGAGCATGCGAATTTGCGTCAAACACTTTCCCGCGGATTGCCGCACGGCCCGGCTCCTGGAGTTCATCGCCAATGGAGAGAACCACCACGCGAGGTTTTGGCCGAACTAACACCGCCGCATGTCCGGCTGAGGCAAGTACTGCTATCTGGCGGGAAGCAATCCGCACTCCTTGCCGGAGAATCACTTGCCCGGAAGCAAGATCTTCAGCGCGGGCCCGCACATTTTCTCCAACTGAAACCGCAGTATTAAAGGTCACCTGCGCTTCCCCGCCGTCGGTGCATTCAATCGGAACGACGGCATTGGCGCCCTCCGGCAGCGGCGCGCCTGAAGAAATTTTAATCGCCGTCTTTGCAACAATCGAAACCGGATCAGTGTAGTTCGCATAAACTTCTTCCAGCACTGGAAACGTCACCGGATTCACTTCCGAAGCACCTAACGTATCTGCAGCATTCACCGCATAACCGTCGCGCCCGGCTAAATCCAGCTGCGGCACATCCACAAGTGAAGAAACATCTTGCGCAAGAACACAATCAACCGAATCGGCAAGCGTCACTTCAAACGGCGGAAGCACCTTTGCTGCAGCCAGACACTCATTCTTATGCTCTGCCACCGTCTTCATTGAATCTCCTTCATCCGGTTATCATTTCCGGCTTTTACTGTATACTTTAATATTTTAGATTTTCCGAATTCGCAAAATCTGCAGCCGCACCAGTTTTCCAAACTGACACAATTTGGACGGACACATTATGCGGCTGCTCATATTGCCTCGAATATCTATTTATAACCAATATTCTTATAACCAATATTCAAAACGAAATACTTTCGCATCCAACTCTAATACAGATACAGCCAGATGAAAGTTCGAGTTTAAGTTTATTGTGCAGATATAAAGGCTTCCTGCGGCGCATACCCTATCGGCGAAATCTCCGGTTTGCACTGGAACTTACATGAGAGAATTGGATTATGCCGAATAACTCCCTGAATTTCCAGGAAATCTCAAATCTTGAATCCGAAGATGCAAAACAGCTGCTTCGGGCGAAAGTGCGTAAAATCCGCAAAAACCGTTCAGAACGCGAGCTTGCAGAATCTGGAAAACAGTGGATTGAAACTGCACTTGAATATGTGCGTGATTACTCGAAAGTTGCTGCTTTTATTTCAATTCCCGGTGAGCCGCCCACATATGAACTTTGCAAAGCGATTGCAGATTCCGGAAAAACTCTCCTCCTGCCGAAGCTCGGTCCGGGGCTCACCCGCGCCTGGGGATACTTTAAGGGCTTAGACGATTTGCAGCAGATGGCTCCCGGCCGGCCGCCGGAACCGTCAGGCGCCGCATTCGATAACGATGTGCTCGGCGATATTGACGTAATGCTTGTCCCGGCGCTGCTTGTTTCAAAATTCGGGGAACGTCTCGGGCAAGGCGGGGGCTGGTATGACCGCGCACTGAAGAAAGTCAAACCGGGGCTGCCGATTGGAGCGCTCGTTTTCCCGGAAGAATTTGTAGATTTTCACCTGCCGCAAGATGAATATGATATGCATATTCAGAATGTGATTCTTCCAAACCAGATTATTGAACTTTTCTGATTTGAAACTATTTCCGAATTCCGCCCTCCAGGTTCATTACGTATTTATTTCCTGCTTATTTTGCCCCGCCCCTGTTCCGCCGCAGACTTATCGGCGCCGGAGTTTATCCGCAATTGTTTATTCGCAATTGTTTGTCCACAATTAAATAATCTGAATTCTTTTTCCACAAGTTTCTTTTCCCGCCGGATATATATTGACAAATTCAATCAGAATCTATGCATGTTCATTAAACGCCGAAAAAACCAGTATCCGAAGCGCGATACACGGAAAGAAAACCGAGTGTCCCGTCGGCAAAATTCTCACCCATTTGGCACAGTCGGCGCACGCAAAACACCAGACCTACGCAAATACCGAGTTTCTTCACCGCTGCGCGCATTCGTCTGGAGATGGAAATACGCCGCGCTGATCCTAATCACCTTTTCCCTCCTGCAAACATTCCTCTCACTGGAGTCAAACGACGGAATCGGCAGTGTCAAAGTACTTACCGCAAATTCGGATATTGCGGCCGGTGAAAGCTTTCACCACAGCAACACCCGCATTCAGCTCTACCCCAAAGATGTTGTGCCGGAAAACTTCGTCCCAACAGCAGCAGAAATCGCAGGGAAAATTGCCAGCACCCCAATTTCCAAAGGGCTGCCGATTACTTTCACCCAAATTCTCGACGATAATTATTTAGCTAACGCTCCCGCCGGCACCGTAATCACTTCCGTAAATTTACGTGATGATATTTCTGTAAAATTACTCAAGCCAGGAAATCACGTGGAGCTTTATGCTCCAGCACATACCGCAGGAGCAGCTGCCCAACTGCTCACCAGCGATGCGGTGGTAGTTGGGAAACCTGCAGCAGCTGCCAATTCAACATTATTCGGAGAAACAGTTAAACCAAGAGTGCTCTATCTTGCAATAAAGAAAAGCGATGTTAATCTTATTCTTGGTTTGCATACAAACACACCGCTGCAAGCAGTGATTACGAAAAGCTAATCTGGAAAATTCTGCCGGCTTAAATGCAAATGCAATTTGCATCCGCATTGCAAATAGATTCGCCTCACCGCTATCAAATTCCGCAAATCCGAAATATGATAGCAGCGGCGCAGAACACGCGAACGAAAAAGCATTGAAAGGAAAACCATGCTTCAAGGATTCAAAGATTTCATCTCACGCGGCAATGTAATTGATCTCGCCGTCGGCGTGATTATCGGCGGCGCATTTACCCCAATCGTTTCGGCTCTCACCGACAAAATTCTCATGCCGCTTATCGCCGCAATCTTCGGCAAACCCAGCTTTGATCATGTACTGGAATTCAGCATAAACGGTTCACTGGTTCAACCCGGAATTTTAATTACTGCCGTGGTAAATTTTTTGATCATCGCTGCTGCACTCTACTTTTGTATCGTCATGCCGATGAATAAACTCAACGAAAAACGTAAAGGCAAACCAGAATCAGCCGCACCAGTACCGGCAGATGACGTTGCACTGCTTACCGAAATCCGAGATCTTCTCGCCGCAAAATAAGCACAAATACTAGAAACAAAACGCTAGGCATAAATTACGACGGAACACAGGCTACGCACACCGCAATCCGAACCACTCCCGAGAAATCCGCTTTACTGCTCTTATGCACTATTTACCCCTGCTTTCGGTTCACGGTTATCCGCAGCACAGCCCAAAGCTGCCCTTCCCCAAAAAGACCGCCTAAAATACAGCCGAAATAAACAGCAGCAAGTTACAATTTACCGAAATGCGGCGGCACTTGCGCCAAGATTTCTCTTTCATGTGCAGATAGCTTCCGGACACGGGCAGCTGCAGCAGCCCGCACGGCTAGTTCCTCCTTGGAATACAGCTTCGGATGCACTCCGCGCGCATCCGAAGCATGTACCGCCTCTTCAGGAACCGAAATTTCACCCCGTGCAAGCCGCTCCTGATCCACACGTGAAAGCATTACCGCACGTCTCCCTGTGCGAACTTTATTTTCATGCGGCAAAATCGGAGAAGCAGGAAAATCAAAATCACTCTTTGCAGCTGCCATCAACAAACCTCACTTCGCCAGCCCTGAACGCCGAACTACGTTCCGAAGCACCGCATCAATCTGCGCACCCTGACGTAAAATCCCAAGTTCAGCACGTAAATCTGCTATTAACTGGGATTCGCTGCGGGGAATCCGATCGCTTGCAATCCAGGCAAGCACATCATCAAGCTGATCATCGGTATATGCCGACAACTGCAAACCTGGGGTGAATATTGGACGCATCGTCCGCTCATGGGCAGCTTCCGATGTTCCCGGCCGATCCGGTGTTCCTTCCGGTGAATTTACTGCCGGAAGCGAGCTGTGAAAACCGTTATCTCCAACGTGCGCACTGTTCTGCGAATTTCGGGAAAGCGGCTCTTCAACCCAATATTCACCGTCAAGAATTGGCGGAACCAAATTTGTTTCACTTGCCGCACCATGCAGCGCCCGAAGCTTTTCCGCAATTTCTGCAGCTTGCCCTGCAGGATCAATAAAAAGCGAAGTAGATAAGGTTTGATACACGATCCATCCGCGCTCAGCCACAGCCGTCGGGAAGAAACGGTCACGCCGCCGCAGCGATTCTTCTTTCACGTATTCCGCGTCATCAATCAGCACTGCCAGCTCCCAATCCGGATTTACGCCAGCTTTCCCCACCACTAGCGGAAGTTTGCGTGAACCGGCAAAGCCATAATTATACCCAACCGCAAAACCCTGCTCACGCAGACGCTCCCCAAGGTCGGCAAGCAGCGGATTATCGGTATAAGTTTCCACATTCGAAGCGTTATTCACAGAATTTCCGGCAGCCGAAATCACCTGTGCCAGGAGCTTCGGCCCAGGAGTTACCACACGCGCAATATCAATTTCACCAACTCCCAGCGAAGAAACCACTGTCATCGATTTACGCGCAGCTTCAAGCGAATCCACTAAATCGAGGAATCCCCGCGATTCCTGCAGCTGCCCGAAAGAATGCAGTACCCGCCCATGCACTGTTTTCCCAAAACCTGGCGAAAGAATCACATGATCGCGGCGCAAACCGTAAGCCTGCGAAATATTCGCAACCACAAAAGGCTCCACCGTATTTTGTTTCATGAACCGTTCCAGAATCACTGAAGACGCTTTCGCATTATGCAGCGCTTTTCGAATCTGACGTGCATGTAAATCAGAAATCGTGATTACAGCTAACGAATCCGGATTCCGGTCAAGAGCATAATTCAAAATCACATCGACAACAGCGTCCACTTCTGCCTGCGGTGCTTCAATCGCTCCATCACCTCTTGCGGAAGGAACCCCGCGTCCGTCAACTACAATCAATTGTGCAGCATTCTTCTGCGGACAAGCCGGAATTGGTGCAAATACGTCTTCATATCCGTGTGCAATTAGCGCCCGCGAAGAAATTTCGTCATGCTGCGCACGTAAAGTCGGCAATTCGAGCACAGGAAAAATTTCTGCAAAACTTTGAAAAGCGCCGGCAGATCCCAACTCGGCAAACTCGATATTCCCGGATACAGCAAAATCTGGATTCTTCACCGCCGCAGTTTTATCATCCCCCGATTCTCCCGCCTCCGCAGCAGTTTTCACCGTATTTTCCGATAAACTTCGCTGCGGATTACCGTCGGAAGAATCCGAAACCTCACCAATTTTCCGGATCTTATTGCGAGACGCGAGTCTTTCACCAGTATTCACAATCTCATTCCGACGGCGATCCCCCGCAATAACCAGCTGGCGTCCGCGCAAAAGCGTCGAAATAACTGCCGCAAGCTCAGTACGTTCCGTAGTATCACAAAGCACAAGATCAACCCAACGCATTTGCGGAATATAATCCAACGCCAAAATCGGCGGCACAATCCAGATTGGCCGTGCAAGCTGCACCAGCCGCGGATAGGTTGCAATCACATCACGGAGCACCCCAACCCCGTACTTTGCAAGCAGCTGATCCAGCCGAAGTGTTTCATTCCGATGTGCTCGCGCATATGTTCGCATATTGTTGATTGCCGCAAGCTGTACCGGGCCGGCAAGTGAGTTTACATGATTCTCGTCAAGGGTTCGGAACTGTGCAAGCAGTGCGGAAATATCCCGCGGCCCAAGCGCAGCAAGCAACTTCGATTTCCGTAAAAGCTGTTCAAATACTGAGGAAGTAAAGGCAAGAGAAAACTCTGCTTCAATTGCTTCCCGCGCAACACCGCGGACACGTAAATCTTCTCCAAAGCTCTCAATGCCGAGAAGCCGAATCTTTTCCAACATCAAATTCCGCTCTGGAAGTGTTTCCATATGCGGCGCATCTGCAATAAGTGCGGCAGTTAAAACATTAATTTGTTCAAAACTCAGCGCAAAATAATCATGCGCACCGACTTCTGCTGCGAGCGCGGAAAGCTCCGCTGTGAGCAGCTTGCGGCTATCATGAATCTGTGTCATACCGCTGGGAAGAGTCGGCCATCCGGCATCTTTCGTATACCGCTTCCAGATTTCCCGCTGTTCCTCCACTTTCACAAGTTCACTGTGTACATCTGACGGCACAGCGCCGGGGCGGAGCATGTCTGTAAGATCTCGACGGTACATGCGTTTCTCAGAATGGCTTAAATTGAATCCGTTTTTTGCCCGCCATTCTTTCGTTGCCGTAACAGCAATCAGGTTTACAGCCGAAGTTTCAAAAATCTGCGGCAGGAAATAATCTAAACTGTGCGAAATTCCTTCAAACATCTCGATTTGCTCGAACCATTGCGCAGGAGTCTGCGCTTGATACAAACCGGTCTCACCGGCAGCACGGGCTGCCTGCGAACGAACCGCCGGCAAAATAGTTTCATGGATCCGGCGTGCACGTTCAATCGCTCCGGCTGCAGCTTCGTGATCGGTAATCTTACAATTAGCCCAGGCAGAGATTTCCGTTTCCCGATCAAAAATTCCAAGTTCTGCACCTCGGTGCAAATCAGCAATAACTTCGTCTTTTCCCGCCGCCTTAATCGCAGCGAGCGCTGCAGAGCGAAAACGAATCCGAGTGCGCGGCGCCTGATCAGAAGCCGTAAGATGCGCCAGCTTCACAAGTAAATCAGATACGCTTACACCCCAATCGGGATTAACTGTATGCAATTCCGCAACAAAGTTTGTTAACTGCCGGCGCGTCCGGGAAAGTTCTTCCCGCTGCTCTGCAACAACTTCTGCATTCACTTCCGGCTTCGGCAAACGCAATCCGGTCCGAATCCGCTGCGGCACACTTTCCATATCGGAAAAATCAAGCACCATATCCCCAAGACCAATATTTTCCAGCTCAGTTTTCACAGCAGCAGCTGAAGATCCTCTTGATGGAATAAAAATCAGCGACTTTCCGGACGCGGCAGCATCTGCCATAATCGAAGCCAAAGTTTCAGTCCGCCGGCTTCCCGCAGGCGCATCAATCACAATCGAACGCCCGGAAGCCACTGCTTCGACCACATCGAGCTCGGCGGGATCTAAATCTCCGGCGCCGCGTTCTACTTCTGGAAGCCGATCAGCTTTCATCCCAGGAGGAATTGGCGCACCCGTAATCTTCCGCAGCTTTTGATCCCCGGCAAGCGCAGCCGCAATCCCAGAATTTTTAATATACGGTTCCATCGCTTCAAGATCAGAAAGCATCACTTTCGAGGGGTGTGAAAGCAACCGATAATATTTTGATTTTCAAGCTTGAATCCCGGCAGGAATGCACGGGCTAATGCAGCAAGCTGCGCTAACGGTTCATCGATACCTGCAGAACGCTGCGCGATTTCACGCAGTTTCGCTACACGTTCCGGATCAATCCCGCCCAAACGCAGAGCGTGAATAACTTCCGGATTAATCGCGGCCTGCGTGGAGAGTTTCAGCTTTGCATCGCCATCAGGGAGAAATTCAACCCGAATCCCGCGCAGCATTGCCGGTACCGTTCGTTCTGTTGCTGTACGAATTGGAGTTTTGTTTTGCGGTTCGATTTTAGCTGCAGATTGCGAATTTAACTTCTGAAGATTTTCCGCTTCCTGATTAGCAGGCACAGTTTCAGATTCCGCAGCCGGATATTCCTTATCAATATCGTTCGGCTGTGTCTGCCCGTCTGCAGTTTCCGCAGCGGGTGCGGCGGTTCCGACTGTTGATTTTTCAGCTAATTTTTTATCTGCAAAATCCGCTGCAGACGAATCTGCAGCATTGATTACAGTATCCTGCTTCTGCTGCGCACTTTCGGCACCGGCACCGCTAACACCTTGCTGAAACTGCGGAAAATCCAGACGCAGTTCACCAGTTGCATCATAAGTTTCACCCGTCCATTCCGGGATTTCCTGCGGATCTAACTGCGGGAGTTCGGTCCAGCTAAGACGGCCGGCAGCAAGCGAAATTGGAGCAAATCCATGTTCTTCCGCAATATTGCGGGTAAGTTCACGTAACTGTGCGAGCTTTTCTTTAGCGCGCGCATAAGCTTTCGGTTCACGAATCAAAGAACTTAAACGGGTTTCCATATGGGCATAGAACTGTGCTGCACCAGTTGGATGGGCGCGTGTAATATCGATTTGCCCAAAATATCTTGCGGTAGTTTTCGCCGCAGCCTCCGCAGCGGTTTGCTCCTGCAATGCCTGAACCCATGCGGTATAAGCTGCAGCGGCAAGCTCCTCCTGGTTTTGTTCCGGCGTTTTCTGTTTAACAGAACTCTGCCCAGGAGTCCGCACCGGTTTTTCGCTTTTTCCGTCGCGATTTTTTCTTCGCTGCCGTTTTCAACCCGCATATTTTCCGAGTTTCGCGCTTTCCCGGTTTCACTGCTCATATCACTGCCACCGGATTGCGCAGCTGTATCGCGGATATTTTTGTTTGCTGTACTGCTGCTTTGATTCAGATCTGCAAACTGTTTCACCGTGCTCCCGGATTCATTATCACGAATATTTTCACCCGAATTCTGCACGGCAGTTTGGACCGCAGCTGCCGAGGTGTTTTCTGCCGGCTGCGTTTGCTTATTTTTTTACGACGGAATAAAGGACTCACGCATATTATCCTACCCAGAAAATATGCTGAGACGGCAGAAGCAGCGGCTGGTGCGCTTTCTTAGTCCGCGAAACTGTGAGCACGCACCTTGCAGGCGGGATGATTTTCCCGTACAGCATAATTTTTTCGATTTTCTGAAAGTAACCCCGGCGTCTAATCATGGCTTTCACATTTCAAACCTGCCTTAAATTTTGCAAATTTACGCATCGCAATAATTCCGTCGGCAATGAGAAAAATCAGCGCGCACCAAACAATTCCGGTACCAATCCAACGCTCTGCCGGCATCACTTCCCCAAGAATCACCACCCCAATTAACAGCTGCAGAATCGGGGTAATATATTGGATAAAACCGAGCGCACCAAGCGGAAGATTCTGCGAGGCTTTCGCAAAAAGCAGCAGCGGAATTGCCGTCAGAATTCCAGCGCCGATGAGTAAAAGCATGATTCGGATGATTTGTGTCCCGTCGTTATTTTCGATACCGGTAATAGCGATTTTTTGTACGTCGCTTTGTTTCCGAACCAGCAGATAACCAAGATAACCCAAAAGAAATGGGAGAATAGCCGCGTTTTCTACCACCATTCCCGCAAGCGGCGGTACTTGACGCGAAATTTTCTTTTTCACAAGCGCATAGAAGCCAAAACTAAAAGCGAGCACAAATGAAATCCATGGGAGTGTCCCCATCGCGAAAAGCAGATAACTCACTGCTGCAATCCCGCATCCCAACGCAGCTTTTTGCAGCACAGTGAGCCGCTCACGCAAAAGCAGCATGCCAAGAAACACCGTCACCAGCGGGTTGATGAAATAACCGAGCGCAGCGTCTGTAGTGTGCCCTGTTTGGACTGAATACACGTATACAGTCCAATTAATAATTATTAATACTCCCGCGAGTGCAAGCCGGATAAGGATTGCCCAATTCCGAATTAGCGGAATAACGGATTTAAGATTGCGCATTGCCGCCAGCACAATCACACAAGTCAGAAATGACCAGAACGAGCGGTGCACAATCACTTCAAGGGAACCAATATCTTTGAGAAACACAAAATAGAGCGGGAAGAATCCCCAGAGCAAATAGGTAGAAATCCCGATAAGCCACGGAGCAGCGCTCGAATTATTTCCGACGGCGCCGGATTTAAATCTGGTTTCAGTTTCTGCGACGGAACCGGCTCCTGCAATATCTTTCCTCATCCCGATACAACTCTCATTCCCGTATTTATACCGTTAACTTCGACTTTGCCAAGAGTGCTTTGCGTCTGACGACGTGTTTCATTACCAGCTTTCCCGCACCCGCAAATCGATTATTTCAATAATTAATTCACTGCCTAGTTTCCCGCAGCAAGCACTATTAATGCATTTTTGGAAAAATATTGTTTTCGAATATACAAAGCACGGAGTTGATTTTTTTATCTGACTTATTTGCAAAAAACAGCGGATATCCAGAAATCTGTGAACTTCTGTGTTGTACTTCTGCAAACTTCTGTGAACTTCTGTAAACTTTCGCAAACACCGCATATCGAATGCTCTTCCGCACCGGCATGAGGTGAAGCATTCCGCGATGAAAACAAATCAAACAGCAGAATATCGGTAAAATCCAAAACCAGGAACACCGTGCCGCTTCTTCCAGTTTGCTACAAGTGTTCAGATTCTTCCGGTTCAGCATAACAGTGCCCCCGAGAGGAATCGAACCTCCGACACCGGCTTTAGGAGAGCCGTGCTCTATCCACTGAGCTACGAGGGCAAGTACACCGCGATGAGAATTCCGGCGGCAATAAAACATCAGCACACGGGGGCGCAGCTTCAAAGCTAACACCGCTGCAACGCCGCTGCCGGAAATACACAACGAAACAATGCTCTACCACTTTAACGCAAACAGGCGCATTCACGCGAACTATTCGCATATCCTTCGCCGGCTTTTTATGCAAAACGGTGAATTCAAAATAAGCGCTGCTGCCGGAAAGTATTTCGTCTCCGAAAAATATCGCTCGCCAAATATATTTAATTACACCCAACGCGCCTAATCTGCCCGAGATATCTGCCGCATATATCTGCCTCGCCTGATCTGCCTAAACACATCAAATCTAATCAAATCCAAGAAATTTGCAGAACTATCACAATGTTATAGTTCCGTTAGAGTAGATGTTACAGCTGCCGAAACACCAAACCGAAAAGCCCGCACTTTCCGCTAAATCACGCACTTTAACCCGCCGCAGCCGCACACTCACACTCACACTCACTGCAGCAAACCCGTATTCACATTCACGCTCACACCCGCACCGCAAATACGCATCACCACTGATTCAAATATTGCGGCGCCACATCGTCGTGTTCGCGTACACGTTTCGGCACAAGAAATACCGGGCATTGCGCCAATTCAATCACTGCCTGCGAAGTAGAACCGAGAAGCATCCCGATAAAACCGCCGCGCCCGCGCGTACCAAGCACTAATAAATCAACTTCTTTCGAAACTTCCGCCAACATATTAACCGGATTTCCTTGAGTTAAATTAATCGTAACTTTTACTTCGCGCCCTTCATTAACCTCGGCAATCTGACTCTGAATTCCAGCATATACATCGTCATAAAACTCTTTTGAAAGCGTAAACTGCGGCACCCAACTTACTGCATCCACATTTACCGTACTTACCACCAACAATTCCGCGTTCCAGCGATCTGCCTCCCAGAATGCTCGTTGGAGCGCCATCTTCGCAGCCTCAGAACCATCTATTCCAACCGCAATTTTTTCACCGGCAAATGCTCTGCCAGCACATCTGCACCAACAACCACAGTCGGACAGCAGGCATGAGCCGGAAGCGTAGTTGTAACAGTACGAAGAATCCGATCAGAAATAGTGCCTTTTCGATTCACTCTCCCGCCAACTGCAATCAGTGCGACTTTCTTCGAAAGCTCCGCCAACTCCTCAGTGGCGTCACCCTCAATAATCCGCGAAGTTACCTCCACGCCGCGGCCAGAATACTTTTCGGTCAGGTCAGAAATCATTGCAGCTGCAGAGTCACGGAGAAGTTCCCCTCATGCGAGACGTCCGGTGCCCCAATCGGAAAATTATGCGCCGCATAATAGGGAAGTTCATACACGCAGACAAGGCACAGCTTCGCATTGCGCTTTACTGCCTGCTCAAATCCCCATTCTATCGCCGCCAGCGAAGGCTTGGATCCGTCTACACCCACTACAATTACATTTTCGTGTTTCACATTGACCTCCTTGTACATGCCGTTAACAGTTTAACGACGGCTGTGCAATCCGAACTTTTCGCAAATTTACTTCACAGTAAAATCGCAAATATATTTTCAATTCGGAAAATGAAACTTTCAGTAAATTTTCCCACAGCTTTAATTTGTGACACCAGTTACAGAATAATATTTAAACAGCGGAATACGCAAAACCACCTGCACGCAAGCAGCAGTAAAAACAACGGACTTGCTTCACTAACAGGGAAAACGGCTATTTTCACGCAACTGCCGGTATTAACATGTTTTCACTGCGCAACCAGCGGCGGGAAGCAGAAAATTCTACGTAAGTAGTGGCAAGAAGTGAAAAAGTTACGTAAGTGACGGCGGGAAGTAAAAACTTTACGTAACTGGCGGCAAGAACTTAATTTCGTTACGTAAGTAGTGGCAAGAACTTCGGCTGCGATTATTACCGTCGGAAGCGATTTCGTTTGTGCAGGTCACAGGCTCACAATAACGACGGCTCTCCCGTCGTTAATCAAAATTGCTTATTTTGCCACCAGCTACGTTAAAAAATACCCATTCCGCCACCAGCTACGTAAACTCACGCACATTTCACCGCAGTTACGTCAATCCGAATCAATCCGCCGTCAACCGCACAATCCCGCAAGGCAAAACATCCGCAAAGTTGAACTAAACACCAAAACGAATCTAATGATTTCCGCTAAATCAGCACAATCCGCACCGCACCACCAGTAAGGCGCAGCAATAAGAACGAAATAAAAGAGGATGGCCCTATGCGAGCCATCCTCTCAAACATAAATTATGCAGAAAAATTAATCTGCGTAATTACGGAACCCGAATAAACGTTGGTTTTCCATACAATGGAGTTTCACGGGTACCGGCAGATGTGGTCTGAGCCGCAATATGCATCCCATTGCCGGTATAAATTCCAACATGCCCCGGCCACCAAACAATATCGCCTGGCTGTGCCTGCGAAGCCGGCACACGCACGCCTGCTGCAGCCTGACCAGAACTTGTGCGCGGAAGTGCGACACCAGCATTGGCATAAACATAGCCAACAAAACCAGAGCAATCCCAACCAGCAGGAGTTGTCCCCCATAAACATACCGCGTACCAGCAAATTGGCGGGCAAAAGCTACAACCGCTGCTCCCCGCCCAGATGCAGGAACATTTGAATACGCTGCAACCTGCTTTTTCGGAGCCGCCGCCGTATTTGCGGCAACATCACTGCGTCTGCGATTTTCGGTACGTGCAGCTGGAGCAGCCGCCGTTTCAGCTGCTTTCGCTTCAACTTCCACCTGCGAAAAATCCCAGCCGGAACTTGCCTGCACACCAGTCTCAATCTCAACGGCAGGAGCTTCAAATACGGACTGTTCTGTTTCAAGTGAAACAGTAGCTGCCACTGCCTTTTCCGGCACATTTGCCTCAGCCTTTGCAGTTTCCGGAGCAGCAAACGCTATCGGAGAAGCGAACCCTACAAACGTACCCGCAATAGCTGCAGTAGCAAGCCCTTTCACGCCGTTACGCGATGCAAAGCTATTTAGCACTTCAACCTTTAGGTGACGACCTGCCATCAAAATACTCCAACGAATCTAAATACTCATTTACGAATCAAACGAGAATTTCCTTTTAAACTGGATTTATCATAACAATGGAGCAACGAATTATCACAATAATATAACAATGGAATACATCACAGGTTTATAACATTTACATAACAGCAGTTCACAGCCGATTTCAGTATATTCATCCGCACTCCAGCACATCACAAATATCTGCCGTGCACTATTACAGCGCTTACACCCAATCACAGCGCCTGCCGGTAAGACCCGAAATCAACACTGCAAAATCGAAAATATACCTTTTCCGAAAACCGAAAAAGCACGTTTTACTTTACGAAAATTCTCGCCGCCACCGCAGTCGGCACAGCAAGTTTTTCTGTACCCACATCTACGAACACGTCATCACCGGAAATCTCCCGCACAATCACTTCCGCTCCCGGAAGCAATCCTGCAGCATCGAAAAGCGCAATCTGTTCTTCATCAAGCTGCAGCATTTCCGCAAAACGAACAACCCGAACAGTTTCTATTCCGCCTACAGGAATCTTTACTTCAGCAAGCGAGATTAGCCCCAATTCTTCCACTGAAGCACTTTCCCGCTCTGAACTAGCCTGCACAGGAATCGGATTACCAAACGGGTCTGTTGCTGGAGAACCAACAGTCTCCGCCATGCGCGCGGCGACTTCATCCGAAATAGCATGCTCCCAACGGCATGCCTCAGCATGTATCTTCGCAAGCGGCATTTTCAGCACATCCATGAGAAAACACTCAGAAATACGGTGACGCCGCATCACATCCACGGCACGCATCCGCCCTTGTGCCGTAAATTCAATATGGCGCCCATCGGGCATCACCAATAAGCCGTCACGCTCTAAACGCGCAACCGTCTCCGAAACGGTCGGGCCAGACTGCCCCAACCGCTCCACAATCCGCGCCCGTAATGCCGGCACTCCTTCTTCCTCAAGTTCAAATACCGTCTTCAAATACATCTCGGTAGTATCAATCAATTCACTCATTGCCAACCCTTTCCGCAGAGACGTTTGCAGATATTCGAAAATACAGACTTGAAACCGCCAAAATACCAATCCGAATAAAACACCAATCCAAAAGCAGGTGAAATATTCTAAGTTTCCACAATCACGAAATACATGTTCTTTAGATAATGGTAACTAAGCGCACTATAGATAGCACGTACACAAATAAACGCACCAAATCCGTCACTTAAATCTCGTATTAGCGAATTAGAGCGCGAGTTCGGCTGGTTTTCTCCATCTGCACGAGGAGGAAACCAGCCGAACTATTCCTTTCTGCAATTATTACGCTCAAAGCTGCACTAATTCGCAAATTCCGGAAAGTTTCTGCGTCGATAAAATAAACACTGGCACACTTCCAAAACCTACCGTTTAGCTAATTCACTGCGAAGCAGATCTCAGCCATTCCGACGGCGGAAGCGAACTGAAATCCCGGAAACACTGAGGAATGCCGCAATTAACAGCAAACCAAACACACCAGCGCCGGTCTTTGCCAGCCCGGCACCAACCTTCTCTCCAGCTGCAGTGTCCGTGTCGAGAATCGGCACCTCCGGCTGCACTGGTTTACCGCCAGGCTTTTCTCCAGGTTTTCCGCTTGGGTTATCCTGATTGCCAGTACCTGGATTAGTACCAGGATCGCTGCCGCCTGGGTTCACAGCCTTATTCGGGAAATCGTGAGTCCAGCCAGTTACCGCATTAGGGGCAACTTGCACCCCTGCCGCCCCCTCCTTCAGCTGCGCAGTTACCTGAGCGGTGTAGTTCGGCGCTACAGTTGGCTGTACACCCGGCTTGAGCAGCGTCGAACCGATTAGATAATCGAAATACTCCGAGTCAGGTATAGTGAAAGTCATCTTCGCATCATCCCATATCGGTTCTTCCGGAGCTATCACTTTGCGGAAAGTATGAATCCACGGAATGAAATTACCCTCAGCGTCAAAGAAAGAATCTGCAAAATAGAACCCGTCGGCCGGTACAGCCGTAAAGCCGAGCTTTTCACCCGGTTTTGCTTCATAAACTCCCGGTTCGATATTTTTACCCGCAACCTGATAGTTCACACCATCAATTGCTGGAATCGTATATTTCAGCCCCTCATAAGCCGGCCCAATTGGATTTACAAGCTTCTTTTTCGGAGCAGTACCCTTAATAATCTGAAGTTCTCCAGCAGACATCACCTTTGAATCACCTACGCCAGGCTGTGCATTCAGACCTTCAAGACGAAGGTACTTAGCTTTCACATTCAAGGCAACAGTTTGCGCCTCAGCACCGCTAACAAAGGAACCAGCTGCGATCGGTTCACCCCAGCCCGCAGCATCTTCCGGCAGCTCTGCAGCAGCATAAATCTTAAAGTCTTTCACGCGGCCATTCACATTATTTTGACGCGGAGTGTAAACAAAACCGCACAGATTTACTGATTCGCCGCCAACTTGCAAATCAATATAGTGCGGAAAGTCTGGCGTACTCCCTTGCCACCGGGTATGCCAATAAGTATTCGGATCACCGTCGCCTGCCTTTTCTTTTGACCCATTAGGCTTTGGTTCACCAGACTTTTCTTCAGAATCAGCAGCAACAATCGCTGCCGGTGCAGCGGCAAGACCACAGACTGCCATTACCTTAACCCGCGCTTCAGAAGTTTCACCGCCTGCAGAAACTTTAAACACAAATTCAGCATCCCCGAGATACCATTCAGGCTTTGCCGGGAAAGTCACTTCAGCAGAATCATTAGCCGGAATCGAATCAATTGTTTTTGGCGCTGATTCAAATTCCCAACCGGATTTCTTCGGAGGCACTACTTTAATCCCCGTAAGCGGAACATCGGTACGATTCGTAACGGTTACAGTAATCGCCGCCATACCGGCAGCATCGGCTGACGGATACGCCTTTGACGGATTAGCTTCTGCCGCTGCGCTAAAGGAACGGGTTGAGCTCTTAATTGTCCAAACATCATCAGTCATATCATCCGGGAACTGTACAACTTCACCAGCGCTTGGCTTGGTATTCTTATCCGTTCCGTTAAAAGTGCGGAAATCTACGTGTTCTTCAGTTCCCGCAGCCACTGCAAGATGCTGCAGTGTTACAGCATTCACCACTTCGAAAGTGTCCTTACCAACTGGCAGCAGCATCCACTTCTGCGTATTACGCTCACTATAGTTACTATTACCAGCCTGGTTTCCGATATAGATCTTCGAGACATCCGCACATGGACGGGCTTCCGGACGAGCACCTACTTGCGTAACTGTTGATAGATGTTTATATCCAGAGACAACCGAGAGGCATTGGTTTGTTGTCATGTTCTTTAACTGGTAGTAATGATCAGGTGTGGAAGTAAGCGTCCATTCGTCGTTACCGCCAAGCTTTGCATTATCCAACAATTTGAGCGATTCACCATTTGGCTGCGAAATAGTATATAAACCATCAGCAAGCGGCTTCCGATTTACGTTCTCCCACATTGGGGAACGCTTAATCTTGGCAACACGTTTTGCTTTAAAGTCAGCATAGGTTGGATTGTCGGCAGGATTTCCGCCCTTCCACGTAATTTGAGCTACATAACGCATCGCTTCATAAATATCCGCTTCAACTTCATTTTCAGTCTGCTTCACACCGTTATCCGGCCAAATCGAGAGCTTCGCGCCGAGAATATTCTCAGTCTTCTTCACCACACCATCGTTACCAGCAAATATATTCACTCCAAAGTTTGGATCGTCATATAAAAACGCAGGTCCGTTTGCTTGAATCGGATATGGATTTGCACGAGCAAAATAAAGTTTCAAATTTGCGTTTACTAGCTTGTAATCATCATTCGCAAGTTGATTTGCAGAACGTCCTGAACCAAGCCAATGCTCTACGATGATATCTTTATCGAGCGTCACTGCCTTTGTAGACACGATACCGTCATTCCAAATCCGCAGTTTCTTACCCTTATTTTTCACATACTTATTGATGTCGTTAATGAAGTATGTAAACGCATCAGCACCCGTTGCCGCATCATTACCGGTCATCTTCTTTGCATATGCAGCTAGCTGCGGGTACGCAGCATAGTTGGCACCCATCAAATACTCATCTGCGCCCATATGCCAGTATTTGGTGGAGAACACGCCGTCGTACTCATCAATAAGCGTCTTGTAGAACTTCACTGCTTTCGGGTTAGTGATGTCAAGCCGATCAGCGTTACCGCGCCCAGCTTGATCTTTCAGCTGGAAGTCGGGCAAGTTTTCAAGCCAAACATTCATATGCCCTGGCGAATTGATTTCTGGAATTACGTCAATTCCGTAAGAATCTGCTTTCTGCACAAACTTCTTCACATCATCACGTGAATAGTAAGAGAAAGTATTTGCTACCGGGTATGCATCAGACTTTAGCTTCATTTCCATTAACACAGAATTAAGCTTCAAATCTGCCATTTCATTTAAGAATCGCTCAATCCACTCCGTAGAGAAATTAATCTGGCAGGCGCAGAGAGTAACACCGCGTTCAGCATAGGCGGGCGCATCTGTAACCGAACCGCCGGGGAGAGTCAAGCTCTGACGCAGCATCTGCGAAAGTGTGCGCGTACCCCAAAATGCACCGCGATTTTCCGCAGCAGTGATTTTCACTCCCGTATCGGAAATTTCAATCCTGTAACCTTCTTCACCGAAAGTATTCTTCTGAGATTCGTCGATTACAATTTCAACACCTTTACCTGAACTAACACCCTTAATCGCAGCGCCTTCAGTATAAGCATTCAATTCGTCAACCAGCAGCTGCGCACTCTTTGCAAACGATTCAGGACGCACAACGGCAGCATCTTGGGTGAGAGTCCACGATCCATTTGTGCGTACAAAATCGTTTTTGAGTGATGGAATCGTAGCCGGTACCGGAACGCCATGATATTCGTACTCGTAGTTTACGCTCTGTGCACCATAAAACTTGAAACCATTCTTCGGGGCAGCTACTACGGTTGTAGTGCCCGCTTTCAGAGTTTGTTCACCAGTTACAGCCGCATTGCCAATCTTGTATTCCACCCCTTCGACGGTTGGAATTATAATTTTTGCAGTGTCTTCACTTTGTGCCGGTTTTTTCGGGGTCACGATCGTTTCATTTTCAGCTGTTTTACAACTTCCCACTAAGCGAATTTCGCCGACGGAAGTGAGCTTTTGACTATTCACCAATGCAGACTTCGCCCGCAAAGTCACGAACTTTCCTGATTTTTCCGCATCGAATTTTACAAGCTGCGGGTCGTTTAAATCCTTGAATGTGCCGGCGGCAGCTTTCAAATTTTCCGTAAAAGCAGAATCTTGCGTAATTGCAGCGTCCGAAACATAAATTTCATACTGACCGACGATACCGTTCTTTGCACCTTCACCGCTGCTGCCCTGACGTTGAGTATATTCCAGTCCAGCGAAACTGCAACTTTGCAGATTCTCATCTTTATATGCACCCACCGTAATGAAATGCGGCCCAGGCGTTTCCCCGCCTGAATAATTGGTATGCCAATAGCTATTCACATTGCCATCAATTGCCGCTGCTGCCGGACCGCTCGGTTCCGGCTCGCCGCTGGTTTGTTCAGAATCAAAACCTGCAATATACAAATCTGAACCGCTGATATATTTATCAACTGCAGGAGCAGCGAGCGCAGCCGGCGCAGCTGCCGTGCCGAACACACCTCCGCTCAAAATAACGAGCGCCGCTGAAACCCCGGCAACTATCCTTTTCCGAAATGCAAAATCAACGTTTTTCACATATGCTCCTTCGAACCGTGTGCGCATTGTGTTTTATTCCCTGTTTCACGATTAGCCCGCGGCGGAAAAAGTTTCTACTACCCCGCTGCGCTGTACCGGATAATCCGAAATACCGGCAGCAATCAGACGCAGATACCCGTAAAATTCTTGCATCTATGCAATTATTTTCGAGAGCAGAAAACCACGCCGACGAGATATTCCAAGTATTCCATACCTCCCAGCTGCGCGCTAGCAAGATTCGAAATTCGTGAAAGCATTTAATCCGCTTTGCACATTTGCAAGTCCGGAGAATATAACTAACGACGGCTGCCCGGGAATATACCCTGCAGCCGTCGTTAAGAAAAATGATTTTATTTCGCTGAAGCCCGCCAAACTAAATTTTCGGCGGCGCCAGCTTCAATGCCTTCCATGCCTACAATGCATCCAATGCCTAAATGCATCCAATTCCGGATGGAAAATCACTGCAGCAGCGCTGCCTGAATTGGACCAATCAGAAAATAGATTACGAAAAGCAAAGCCACCACCCACATCAGCGGATGAACTTTTCGGCCGCGTCCCATCACAGCTTCCATAATTACGTACGCAATAAAGCCCACACCAATCCCGACGGTAATCGAGTAACCGAACGGCATGAACGCAATCGTAAGGAATGCCGGTACTGCGATTGAGAAATCATTCCAGTTAATTTCGGAAACCTGCATCATCATCAATACACCGACGGCAACAAGAGCCGGAGCCGCTGCTTCACTTGGCACAAGCGCAGCAAGAGGTGCGAGGAAAGTTGAAAGCAGAAAGAAAAGTCCGGTGAAAACTGAAGCCAGGCCGCTGCGGGCGCCGTCGGCAACACCGGAAGTGGACTCGACGAATGACGTGTTCGAGGAAACACCGCCCATTCCGCCTGCGATTGCCGCAATTGAATCAACGAAAAGAATTGCACGTGTGCGGGGCGGATTTCCGGCTTTATCAAGCAGCTTCCCTCAGAAGCCACAGCCACCATTGTTCCCATTGTGTCGAAGAAATCTGCAAGCATTACGGTAAACGCAAGCACTGCCACAGTGACTACGCCGAGTTTTTGGAACGGACCAGTAATGGAGAATTGCCCGAGCGTATCAAAATGCGGAATCTGAATCAGTGAGTCTTGCACGGTCGGCACGGAGCTGGCCCAGCCGCCAAGATTTTCTTCACTTTTTGCACCGATATGCACTGCAGCTTCAAGGATAAAAGCAAGCACTGTGGTGGAAACAATCCCAATTAAAATTGCTCCGGGCACGCGCCGCGCCATCAGAATAAATGTCAGGAAGAGACCCAGAATGAAAACAAACAGCGGCCAGGTGTCGATTGATCCGGCATTTCCGAAGTTGAGAAGTGTCGGACCGGCATTATTTCCTTTCACCAGCCCCGCATTGGAAAATCCAATCAGCGCAATAAACATGCCGATGCCGACGGAAATTGAGACACGTAAAAATTTTGGAATTGCGCGGAAAATTGCTTCACGCAAACCCGTGAGCACAAGCACGACGATGAAAATTCCTTCAATCACAATAATTCCCATGCCGTCTGCCCAAGTCATACCCGGGATTTGTACGAGCATGTATGCCACTACCGAGTTCAACCCCAGTCCGGCCGCAAGAGCGAGCGGGAAGTTTGCGACGGCACCCATTAGCAGCGTCATTACGCCGGCAACAAGCGCGGTACCGGCAGCAATTGCGACGATATTCGCTTCTGTACCGCCGCCAAGAAATGCGCCGGTGGAGTCCGGACCGGAAAGGATTATTGGGTTGAGTACAAGGATGTACACCATTGAGAGGAAAGTGACGAAACCGCCGCGTAATTCACGGCTAACGTTGGTACCGCGTGCGGTGAGTTCAAAAATTTTTTCCAAAAAATTAGCGGATGAGTTGTTTTGATTTTTCTGCTTTGCATGAGCAGTGCCATTTGTTGTATTCACGCATCTAGTTTGCTCGAAGCGCAAAAACACCTCAAGGCACGCTCAAATTATGAGCGTAAACTGTACATATAGTGAGATTTGTGGGCGCGCAGTGTGCTTAGCATTACTTTCACGGCACGATTAAGCGGGTTCTCGTATTTTGTTTGTTTGCACGGGGAGGGGAGGAAAAAGCCGGCGGATTTAGTGAGTCTTGCGATATGACGGGTTTAGTTGGGCTGCGGGTTTAGCGGGGTGGGCGGAACCGGTGGGTTTTAGTAAGGCGGGTGGTTTTAGTCAGGCTGCGGGTTTAGTCAGGCGGGCGGGTTTAGCGGATCTTGCGGCATGGCGTACGGCCGGGTGGGCAGTGAATGAACATCGTGCGGCGGGTGCTCGCGGGGATTTTGCTACCAGTTACGGCAGCTGATGCCCGCGGTAGCAACAAATTGTGCAGGTTCTTTTTAGCTGGGTCTGGTTCGGCCGGTTCCAAGCGGTGTTTTTGCACAGCGGTCAAGCTTGATCTATGCAAAAACACCGCTTTCCACCCCAATAAACACCAGATACATTGCACCAACCCAAGTAATCAATCCGCAGCACCGTACAACCAACAGCAAGAACTCATTCTCATTACGCAACTGGTGGCAAGAACTCGGGCTGTGGTTTTCACCGGCGGAAACGATTATATTTGCGCAGGTCACAGGCGTAAAGGAACGACGGTAATCCCGTCGTTAATCAAAACTACCCATTTCGCCACCACTTACGTAACCACACAGGGCATCTCGCCACCAGTTACGTTAAAAAATACGGATTATGCCGCTACTTACGTTAGCCAAACTAGATCCCGCCACCAGTTACGTGACACTGGGAAGAGAAAATGCCGTCAGTTACATTAGCCGGCACCTGCAGCACAAACAAACATATAAAACGCCGTATAAATCAATTCATCACTGCAGAGAGCTGAAAACCGAAATCTTTAAAATCTTCAAAGATTTAGATAATTATTCCGAATAATCAATTTCCAATTCATCAACTACCGGAACGGATTCAACCCAAAGCTGGCTCTGGTGGCGGACATCCGTCTCTGAATGCGCACCGCAGCCATGATCAAGCGAAACTACACGCCCGTCGAAAGGGGACCATTCATTTGCGCACACCCCAAATATTTGCCGCGCACTCCCAGCCATCTTCAAAAATATCCGCACATAGAACAAGGGGCTTTCGCATCGCGCGTTGCCTGATTCCGCGGACCCGCATCAGAGCGGTACCAGCGGCGAAATGCTGCTTTCCGCCCGGAATCAGAAAGAACCCGTACACGGCCGAGACCAATCTCCCATTGTTCTGCCGCGTCAAGATCCGCACCAGTTTCTTCATATCCTTGAATTAAGTCCGGATCATTGCGGTCCAGATTTGAATCATCCGGATTATATGGAAGCCGATCAGACGGGCCGACATCCTGCGGTGTAAGCCGATCCGCCCACGGAACCCATTCCGGAGCAAGCAGCGCTTCATCTCCTGGGCGAATCGAAATCTCATTTACCGTAACCTTGGTTTTCCGTGTAGCACGGGCAAGAGTAACAGTCCAATACCAGCCGCGATATCCCGGAAGCAAACATTCGAACGCGTGTGTAACCACGCGGTCTGCTTCCTGCCACATCCCGGCATGTTTCCCGATATTTTTCTCCGCCGTAGTCTCAGACAATGCTTCACGAGCCGCATCCACAGCTTCCGCAAGCACTTTTTCCTTTGCTACCCGCGCTTTTAGAAAAATCCGATTATTAGACATCAAAATCCTTCGCTAACTCACGCAGTGCCTGCGCAATACGGCTCCCATGATCAGGATAACGGCCGCGCCGCAGCTGATCTGAGGATGCGTCGAGAATTTTGATTAAGTCTTCAATGAGCGGAAGAATCTCTTCCGGCTTCCGCCGTGCCTGCTCGGCGAGCGATTTTTCTTTGCAATCACAGAAACCTGCAGCGCTGCCGGACCGCGGCGTGTATCGCCAACACCGTATTCAACCCGCACCCCCGGGCGCAAACGCACACCAAGCGGCACAGAACTCTTCGGGAGGTACACTTGGTTGCCGTCGTCACCTGCAATAAAACCAAAGCCCTTAGCGTCGTCAAAGAACTTCACTTTTCCAGTAGGCACTTCAAATCTCCATTCCGTTTTTTAAAGGCAAATCCTGCATTTGCTGCGTGACCTTGCTCGCTGCTGCACGCATGAAAGCATATTCTACCTTTTTATTTTTATTTTGCACGCCTTGCAGACCTCACGCCCATTTAAATTCTACACACACTGTATCTGCACGATTACATACATTTTCTGCACTTTATAATATGTTCCGACAGCACATAAGGCTTCCGCAAGTTTAAGTCTTTACTCAGTATCTCATCTTTTTCCGCACTTCCCTAGTCCGTTTGCGATTTTCACAATCTTCTGCACTTTGGTGAGCGGAGAAACGCATCCGCTGCACCCGAAACTGCTGTAAGAATACAGCAGAACGCGGGCTTTCGATTGCCTTGTACACCCTGCGAACCCGAAACTGCTGTAAGAATACAGCAGAACACGGGAGTACAGCGGAAAACAGCTGAATAAAATTACACCAAACACATCTTTCCGGTTCAGATTCACGCTACGCTCCTGGCGTGAGCGGAAAAAGCAAGAGAATTTTCGGGGTAACCCTTGATAGATTGATATAAATAAGAATATCCGATTGGAATTAACCAATATTCGTACCTTGTATTGACTTAATAAAGGAGAAAGTAATGGCCCGGAATCGAATCCTGCAAATTGGAGCCAGTTCGGCAGCGGCTCTTGCCCTGCTTTTTCTGCCGCAAACTGCTTTTGCGGAAAATCCGATTGAATTAGACAAAAATTTTGTTGATTCTGCGAATGTGATTGTTAACGAAAATGCCGTGCAAGATGAGATTATGAAAGTGCGCGGAGCAGATCTTTGGGTAGTTGTTGTGAAAGATTTTTCAGGAGCAGAAGCCGATGCCTGGACGAAGAAAACTTTTAAACTCTCCGGTCTGCAATCACACGACGGGCTGGTAGCTATCTCTACCGGCACTCGCGAACTCGGGGTTACTGCCGGCGGAAAAGATGGGATGACGAAAACTCTCCTTGACAAAGCCACGAACAAAGAAGTACTGAATCTTTTCAAAGAAAAAAATGGGACGACGGCATTAAATTGCTTGCACAGAATGTGAATACGCTCATCGAAGGAGGATTACTAAATTCGCTTGGATTTGGCGGAACCGCCGCAATTGTTGGCGGAGCGGCGGTTGTCGGCGGAGGAATCTGGCTCTTCTCGCGCCGGAAGAAAAACGTGCAGCTGCTGCCGAAGAACTATCGCTAAAAGAACTTTCTGAGAAAGCTTCACGTTCGCTGCTTTCTGTGGACGATTCTGTCCGTTCTGCTGCTGCAGAGCTTGAATTTGCGCGTGCAGAATTTGGAATCCAGGCAACTCAAGATTTCGAGTCGGCGCTTCGCAATGCAAAACAGGCGCTTGACCGTGGCTTCGCATTACGGCGTCTGCTTGAAGACCCGGATCCGGAAACGCCGGCACAGCAGCGCCAAATGAATAACGAAATTTTAGATTTGGTAAGTCAAGCGCAAACCGTACTTACCCGGCAGCAAAAAGGTTTTAATAAACTGCGGGATCTTGCAGCACGTGTGGATCAAAAATTCCCGAGCTGCGAACCCGCGCCAGCGAACTTCGCAGTCAGATTCCGCTGGCGGCATCAAAGATTGACCACCTTGCCCTAAAATATCCAGAATCAATGCTTCAGGCATTACGCCATTATCCCGATCAAATTGAATCTTTGCTCAAAGCAGTTGCGGAATCTCTCAACACAGCACAAGAGCAGCTCGCAGCAGGTGAAAGAAACAGCGCTGTGCCATATGCGAAGATGGGTGAAGAAACACTCAGCCAAGCAGCCGCGCTATTCGCACGGATAGATTCAGCATCCACCGAATTAGAAACCGCGAAGGAACGCTTTTCCGGAAATATTGCTTCCTGAATTCTGATATTGCCGACGCAAACCGCCTGAGCAATGGGAATCCGGAAATTGAAAGCGCAAAAGCGGCAGCCCAAGCAGTGATTGCACGTGCAAAATCAGCGAATAGCCCGGATTATCTTGCGCTGAACGAAGAACTGCAAGCAACTGAAGCAAAACTTGACGCAGCACTGGAGCAAGTTCGCGAAGCAGAAGAAATACGGGCACGTTTAAGCGCGAATACAAATGCCGCAATGCAAAGTGCGCAGATTGCAATTTCCGAAGCAGAAGATTTCATTAACCGATACCGCTCCGGCATAGGTGCAAACGCCCGCACTTTACTGGCTCGCGCCAAAGAGTACTATAACCAAGCCGGAACAGTTCCATTGGAAAATCAGATCACTTTGTATCAAAACGCAAATTCTGCTGCCCGGCAAAGCATTAACGCAGCTGAGCGAGCAATAAATAACCACGGCACGCATCGTGATTTCGGCTCCCGCGGCGGTTCAACCGGCGATTTTCTCGCCGGCATGATTGTGAGTTCCATACTTGACGGAATCTTCGACGGCGGAAACCGCGGAGGCAGCAGCGGATTCGGCGGTTTCTCCGGCGGAGATGGTTTCTCCGGCGGAGGCGGTTTCTCTGACGGCGGCAGTTTCCGGAAGGGATTCTAAAACACCATATTCAGTAAATTCGCCAAACGCCGAAAAACTAAAATAAAATGTGGCACCAAGCACTTTTTCGGTAACATCTATCACGGATACTGCTTAACCAATGACACTTTATTACGAAAGGGAAACTAATGACTGAAAAGCAATCAATCCTCGGACGTATCGGGCAGCTTGCACGCGCAAATATCAACGCCCTGCTTGATCGCGCTGAAGATCCGCAAAAAATGCTCGACCAAATGGTTCGGGATTACACCAACTCAATCGCTGAAGCAGAAGACGCAGTAGCTGTCACCGTCGGCAATCTGCGCCTTGCTGAAGCCGACTACCAGGAAGACATCAAGTCTGCCCGCGAATGGGGTCAGAAAGCTGCTGCTGCCGTAAAGAAAGCGAAAGAGCTTACCGAAGCCGGAAATTCTGACGGTGCCGCAAAGTTCAATAACCTTGCAAAGGTTGCACTCGAACGCCAAATTTCCGCAGAAAATGAAGCTAAAACCGCGGAGCCGCTAATCGCATCACAAGAAGAAGTGGTCGCAAAGCTCAAGGATGGTCTCACCAAGATGCGGAGCAAGCTTGATGATTTGCGCAATAAACGCGATCAGCTCGTAGCCCGCCAGAAATCTGTAGCGGCACAAAATCAAGTTCAGAAAGCTATGTCCTCAATTAATGTTCTCGATCCGACTTCCGAACTTGGCCGTTTTGAAGACAAGATTCGCCGCGAAGAAGCCTCGCTGCAGGGCGGGCAGAAATTTCCGCTGCAGCATTTGAAGATCCTTTTGCCGAACTTGAAATTTCTACCGCCGATGCAGAAGTAGAAGCGCGTCTTGCTGCGCTTACTGCAGGAGAAGAACCGAAGACAATCGAAGGACGCGATTTCACATCATACTAATTTTAATTGCCGCAGCACATAGCAGCACATAATTCAGCACTATTGCTGCGTGATTGAAATTGATTTAACTCTGAAGCGGTTGGGATAGCCGGCACATCCCAACCGCTTATATTTCGCTAAAGTTGAAAAGCAGCTCCGAAAACCGAATCGTGCCGCTAATAAGTGTACGATTCAACTATGAATATGATTTATTTTCTTATTGATGGTGAAAACATTGATGCCACTCTTGGGGTAAATATTCTCAAAAGATTCCCGCGCGGCGAAGAACGCCCCCGCTGGGATCGGGTACTTCGTTATGACCCGTGGAACGAATACGCTCACAACAGTGAAACCAAAAATATCGAACTGCCCGAGATTTCCAAAAATGAAGCGAACAGCAGTTCAATAGCTGCCGATTCGCAAGAACAGCACCATGTAACTCCGGCGATTTTTACAAACAGCATCCATCACGAGCAGAAAAATTATCTCGATCCGAATTCAGATAATTATCAAGAAACTGCTGAGACTGCCGCAAATACTGAAACTGCTGAAATAACCGCAAAGTATGAAACAGATTCCGCACAAAATCCGGCAGCAAAACCAGATGTCCGCGGGCTTTTCTTCCTAAACGCCTCCCAGCGTGTTGCAAAAAGTTTCGTGCAGGCACTTCTTGCCATCGGCTGGCAGCCAATCCTGCTCACTTCCGAAAATCCGGAACTGAAGATTGTCGACATCGGCATCCAAAAACCATTGAAGCAATTGTGCAGGAAAAACCGACAGCAAAGGTAGTAATCGCTTCACACGATGTAGACTACTTGCCGCAAATCGAAATGCTGCTAGATGCCGGGCATGATGTTGCAATACTTTGCTTCCGTGAATATCTTTCACTCTCACTTGCAGAACTCGAAGAACGCGGTCTAAAGATTATCGATCTTGAATACGATGTAGATGCATTCACGATTCCGCTATCCCGCGTATCTACAATCGATATTGACGAATACAACCCATACGAATTCATCTAGCATCCGCAGTTAGCGATGCAGCAACGTATTTTAACCGGATTCTGAAACAGTAATTTTTCAGAATTCATTATTCTTCCGAATTTGAAATATCTGGATTTATCCCTTTGAAAGATTCGAATCATTTCGGACGGCTAATAAAAATTCCGATTCAGGAAACTTTCAGAAAAGAGTTTAAAATGACCCTCATGGATGGAAAAAAGCACCTGAAGCGAAGATTCTCGTAGTTGACGACGAACCGAATATTCGTGAACTTCTCTCGGTTTCGCTGAAATTTGCCGGATTCGAAGTTGCGACAGCACAAGACGGAAAACAAGCGCTGGAAATTGAAAGCAAGTTTGCCGCAGATCTGGTTGTACTGGACATTATGCTTCCCGATATGGATGGTTTTGAAGTACTTCGCCATCTGCGCGAACGCAACTACCAGCTGCCAGTACTTTTCTTAACCGCAAAAGATGATGTCCAAGATAAAATTCAAGGCCTGACAGTGGGCGGGGATGACTATATCACTAAACCATTCTCACTTGAAGAAGTAATTGCTAGGATTCGTGCAGTGCTCCGCCGTACACAGCCAGTTACCGACGAAGCTTCAATTATCCGTTACCTTGATCTTGAATTGAACGAAGATTCCTATGAGGTAACACGTGCCGGGCGCTCTGTTGACCTCTCCCCGACAGAGTTTAAGCTGCTCCGCTATCTGATGGAAAACCAGGAACGTGTTGTCTCAAAAATTCAGATTCTCGATCACGTCTGGGATTATGCGTGGAACGGCGAAGTCTCAATCGTCGAATCGTATATTTCATATCTCCGCCGGAAAATAGATTCCCCAGAATCACTGGGAATTACCGATCCGGAGGAAGCTGCACGTATCGTTCCATTAATCCATACCAAACGCGGAATCGGTTATGTGCTGCGCGAAAATAAGTAAAATGCCTGCGGCAGGCAACAGTGAAAATCCAAAGTTTGCTGATATACACTTGAGAAGTTTTGAGCATCCCGAAATATGAACAATTCAAAGACGACTGCACATCGAAACCCAAAATTCTACCAAACGCTGTCTTGGAAGCTGGTTTTGGTTTTCATCGGCATGCTTTCCGTGGTATTAGTCGGTCTTTTAGCGTTGGTTGCGGTCACGCTGAAATCATATCTCATGAATGAACTAGACAAATCGCTTACTTCTTCCGGAAAAATTTTCGCTTCCCAAACTGTTGACCAACTAATTACCGGTTCCCAAAACCAGATTCTTCCATCAGATTTCTATTTCCGTATCGATTTATATGGAGCTGGTTCAGCGCAGTTAGCACATCCAACTGTTATCCAAAACTATGGCACTCCGGCTAACTCCGAGATACTTCTGCACACAGTTGACCCAAACCCGCGTACTGTTATGGGAACACATACCGATATTCCGTGGCGAATTATCACGATTAAGCTCACTTCCACAATCACCGGAAACACTATCGGCACCCTGCTGATTGCACACCACTTGCAGAATGTGTATGCGATGGTCGACAGCGTAGTGCGGATTATGGCGTTCCTCTCTGCAATTATTGTGCTTTTCGGGGCTTTCTCTGCATATATTTCAATCCAGCTTTCGCTCCGCCGGCTGCGCGATATCGAACAGGTAACTCACGCAGTAGCGGCCGGAGATTACTCAGTACGAGTACCGAGCCTGACGCAAGACGAATCTGAAATCTCGCTTCTCGGCAGTTCCATTAATGAAATGCTGCGGGCAATTGAACAATCTTTTGAGGCAAAGAAACTTTCCGAACAAAATATGCGGCGCTTCGTTTCCGATGCTTCCCATGAGCTGCGCACACCGCTCGCAACTGTTCGCGGATACGCTGAACTTTACCGTTTGGGCGGTGTTCCTGCTGAACAGGTTCGCCACGCTTTCGAACGGGTTGAATCGGAAGCATCACGAATGGCGAATCTTGTTGAAGATCTCCTGCAGCTTGCGCGGCTCGACGAAGGCCGGCAACTGCGCTTCACGCAAGTCGAGTTAGTCTCAACTGCGATGAACTCAGTGGCAGATTTCCTCGTGCGGTCGCCGAACCGTCCAGCATCTGTAATTTCACTTTCGGGGCACGAACTCGAACCAATCGTCATCAATGCCGACCAAGATCGAATCACACAACTAATCACGAATCTCCTCACCAATGTGATTACACATACACCCGACGGCACTGCCGTGGAAGTAGCGGTTGGTGTCAAAGATAAATCTGGTAAAGATATTGAGCCACATACCGATCTTACAAAAACTGCAGACTGTTATGCAGTGATTGAAGTCCGCGATCACGGACCGGGTATTAACCCAGAGGATAGCGAACGAATCTTCGAACGCTTCTACCGTACAGATTCTTCACGGTCACGCGACTCCGGCGGTACAGGGCTTGGTTTAGCAATTGTCGCCGCAATTTGTGCAGCACACGGCGGTTCAGCACGAATTCTGCAAACTCCCGGCGGCGGTTTAACCGTACAAATGAAATTTCCGTCGTTATTAACGAAAGCGACGGAAAAGGCGCGCTGTATTGCCGAGTCTGAAGGTACAATTTCAACTCATCTGCCGTCGCAAGTACAGGCAATCATTACTGGAGATTACAAAGTAGAATAGCGGAGCAGGCCTCCGGGCTGCAGCCAGAGAACCGGTTTAATCCGCAGGATTAGCGCTTTCCTGCGTGAGCATTGCGGCGATGTGTGCGCGGATTCTCTCCGTGAATTCTTCAGCATTTTCTCCCGAAAGTGCCCGCATTGGCTTACCGATATATAACGCCACCTCAGGATGGTTTAGTTTCGGAAAAGATGCCCCTACCGGCATTGCTTCGCTGCCGCCCGCCATTGCGATCGGCAAGACCGGCACATCAAATTTGATTGCAAGAGCAGCTGCTCCAGGTTTGAATTTTCCAAGGCTGCCATCACGCGAACGAGTTCCCTCCGGAAAGAGCAAAATCGGAATACCATCCCGCAGCAGCCGCCCCGTCATCCCGGCAGCAGCACCTGGTTTGAGTGTTTTCTTCCCCGGACGCTCTACCGGATAAGTGTTAAAAAATAGCGAAGTAAGCTTTGAAATCCCTCTCCGACGGTAAAAATAATCAGCTGCAGCGCCTGTTGCAAGATTCTGCGTGACATTATTTGGGAGCAGCGAAAAAACCATCGGCGCATCAAGATGTGACGTATGATTACCGACCACCACGAATGCGCCGCTCAGCTCGGCAGCATTTTCTGCACCTTCAACTTTTGTCTTTAATAAAGTTTTGATTGTCGGTCTGGTTACAATTGCCCGAACTGCTTTGCGCATATTCCGTTTCACAGCGCTATGGTAATCAGCGAGCGGGTGAAGCTGCTGGCTCATTCTTTGCATTCCTCCCCAGTGTTAACGCCGACCCTTATTTAGTTTACGCCCAATTTTCCGAAGCACACTATCTGGTAAATGTTTTACGAATAATGAGATGAAGCGAATTTTCCGGCCGGGAATAACAGTTGGCTTGCCTGCTTCCGCACCAGCTAATGCTGCGGATACAACCTCGTCGGCTTCCATCCAAACCCAATTCGGCAACGAACTATTTGATACACCGGTGCGTGAATGAAATTCTGTATGCACCCAGCTTGGAAGAAAAGAGACCACATGCACTCCAGTGCCTTCAAGTTCGGTATAGAGCGAATCTGACCAGAACTTGAGCATTGCTTTAATTGCCGAGTAAGCTCCCATCGGAACAAGCGCCGCGAACGATACCGTCGAAATGATTAAACCAGATCCGCGTTCTTTCATCGCAACAGCCGCAGCACCGCCAAGTTCCATCGGGGTAAGCGCCATCAATTCTGCACTGCGCCGGATACCGGAATAGTCGGTAGATGTCAGCCGGTCATAGCAGCCTGCCCCGGCATTGTTAATAAAGACCGTAACCGGCTTTGCCGAATCAAGAAGACGTGCCTTCACCTGTAAAAACCTTCTTTTTCAAGCAAATCGACGGCAATATATTCAACATCAACACCGTATTGTGTTTTGAGACGGGCTGCTGTTTCTGCAAGCCGCACTGCATCACGCGCAACAAGCACCACGTCAAGCCCGCGTTCAGCAAGCTGCCGGGCGAAAGCATAACCAATCCCCGAAGTACCGCCCGTCACTAATGCCCGTCCGGAAATTTCAACGCTCCTGCTTTTGCGGGAAGATCCGGCGATATTATTTTCCCGGCCAGCGTCCAACGCATTTTCCAATACGTTTTTCGATGCAGTTTTTTCCGTATTTCGGGCTGGTGTCTTCCGGATTAGCATATCCCGAATAGATGCAAAACTCTTTTCACACCATAAATTACCGCTTTTTTCATACACAATAAAATATCGCGAAAGTTTGCTGACATAGAATTCTCAGATCCGAGTTGATAGCTTTTCTTCACTCTACTAACTTAAAACAGTTCCCGGCCAAAAGAAATTGGAAACGGTATCATTCTTGGTACCATCTTACACATTCATTCTGAAATCAGGGCAGATTTCCTGCGAAATATAAGTATCCACGGAAATCCGCAGCGATACATTTTTAAAATATTTCATTCGCGAAATCCGGCAGCGTCGAGAAAAGTAGCTGCCGCGCAGCTTTCGGTATAGGATTTGTTTCGTCTCGTCTCTGGAGGATTGATGGAATCGAAAGACACCCCGCAGTGGGTATCACAAAGTTTTCTCCGCAGTATGCTGAATGCTGGAGCTGCTGCTTCCCGCGAAAATATTATTGCCTGCTGCGATGATTTGATTCGCGCATGGTGCGCTCCCGGCAGATTCGAGCACGGATTCCAACATTTGCTTGATATGCTTTCGCGTGTAGATTCACTCGCACCTGAAACCCCTAATGCTGATTTGGTCCGAATTGCGACATGGTTTCACGGAATAGTATTTTCAACCTCAGATATAAATGTGTACACACGCAATGGCGGTGAAGACGAACATGCCTCAGCTCGGATGGCTGAGGAGAAAATGACTTTGCTCGGTTTACCCCGTGAATCTATTCAGGCGGTAAAAAAGCTAATCATCGGCTTAAAGAAACGCGGAATTGACCGGAAAACGGCAGAAATAATTCCGCCCCTTACCGAAACACATCTTTCTTCTGATACACACAATATGACTATTTCTGAAACCGGCGTGTTTGAAGCAATCGATATGGATCAACACGCATTATGCGATGCTCATCTCGGGGCGCTTGCTGTGGAACCGCAGCGATATCGGAAATATTCTCTGCGAATCCGTGAAGAATACGCACACATTCCGCTAACCCATTTTCTCGCCGCACGAATTAAGATTGTGCAGCGTCTCCTTGCGCGGAAAAAACTTTATATGTCTCCTTTAGCCAGTTCTTGGGAGAATATTGCCCGCCAAAATTTAACCGCAGAGCTTGACCAGCTCACAGCTGAGCTGGTACAGGTACGGGAAAGCGGGAATATACAAATCGCTGCAGCTGTGAGCAGCACAAATCATCAAAATCGCAATAACGGCGAATCCGTTCCCGAATCTGCTGTTCCGAATTCCGCCGCATCTGGTTCAATCGCATCTGGAAAATCCGGAATCACGTCCGCCGCTCCCGCGTTGTTCACAGCTGAACGCGATATTGCAAATCTAACTCCGGATTCACTTAAAGACGCTGCTGAAACCGGCACAACCCGCACAAATCCGGCTGTGCCGAATAATTCAGATTCAGAAAAGCCGTTATCAGTATCTTCTGAGTATGAAACGGTACAGTGCATAAACGGAAATACGCTCGTCCGAAAAGCTGTGCAGGCGCCGCTTTCCTCGCTTGAAGTAATCGATGAAGATTTCGACCCGAAACGTTCACCGAAGATTATCAAACCAAAATTTTCTTCCGGCACCCCAGCTGATTCCGCAGAACCAGCTAAACATGGAATTGAAGCTGAACCGGATTTTTAAACTGAACACAATCTCCTGTTATCGAAAGTTTGCTTTCACGTCTGCTTTCACATTTGCTTTCGACTTTGTTTTCGCATTTGCTTTGATCTGGTTCAGCTTGAAACGAATCAAATATTAACCCCGAGCAACTTGCATTAACTTTAGTCGCTCGGGGTTGGTTTACTCAGGTTGAAACCGCAGCAGTGCAAACCAAAACTAGTCAAGCAGCGCCGTGCGGACGATTGTCTGCTTGCGGCCCGGACCAACACCGATTGAAGAAATTCGGCATCCCGACAGTTTTTCCAGTTCAAGAATATAATTCTGTGCATTCACAGGCAGATCAGCAAAAGTTTCACATCCAGAAATATCTTCACTCCAACCTGGGAAATATTCATAAATCGGCTTCGCGTGATGCATCGCGGTTTGCGAATCAGGCATATCGTCTACGCGCTCGCCGTCGATATCGTAAGCGACACAAACTGGAATCTGTTCCAGCCCAGTGAGCACGTCAAGCTTGGTAATCACAATATCGGTGAGTGAATTAACCATCGTGGCATAACGTGCGACCACTGTGTCATACCAACCGCAGCGACGCGGCCGCCCCGTGGTTACGCCATATTCGCCCCCAACTTCACGCAGACGCTCGCCGTCGGCATCAAAAAGTTCCGTCGGGAACGGACCTTCACCAACGCGCGTAATATAGGCTTTCGCCACACCAACTACGCGGTCAATACGGCGCGGCCCCACACCTGAACCGGTACAAGCGCCGGCTGCCGAGCAAGAAGAAGAAGTGACGAACGGGTAAGTGCCATGGTCAATATCGAGCATTGTTGCTTGGCCGGCTTCGAACGCAATCGTTTTGCCGGCATCGAGCGCGTGATTCAGCTCCGATGTGACATTCATTAACATTGGTCTTACACGATCCGCATAAGCAAGCAGCTCTTCAGAAATTGCCGCTACATCGAATTGTTCGTCAAGCAAAGATTCAAGCATAACGTTCTTTTGTGCGAGGGCGCCTTCCACTTTTTGCCGCAAAATCGACGGGTCAAATAAATCTTGAATTCGAATCCCGATACGATTCATTTTATCTGCATAGGTTGGCCCAATACCGCGCCCGGTGGTGCCGAGTTTGCGCTTGCCGAGCATCCGCTCATTTACTGCGTCCATTTTCTTGTTGTACGACGGGATTACGTGCGCGTTCCCGGAGATTCGCAGCCGCGAAGTATCAATTCCGCGCGATTCAAGATCAGCAATTTCTGCGAAAAGAACTTCCAAATCTACAACTACACCGTTGCCGATTACCGGAGTGCAATTCGGGGTGAGAATACCGGCAGGAAGCAGGTGGAGTGCGAATTTCTCTCCATCTACCACTACCGTGTGTCCGGCATTATTTCCGCCGTTGAATTTAACTACATAATCTACTTGCGTCCCGAGCTGATCCGAAGCTTTACCTTTGCCTTCGTCGCCCCACTGTGCACCGACAATAACTACTGCTGGCATTTAAATCCACGCCCTTCTGCTTCCAGAGGTTTTTACAAATCCTTACGGTTAGCAACCGATTTTATTGGTAAAACGGACTCGAAAAGAACAAGTGGCGCTTTACTTTCCAAGTCTAGAAGATGCGGTAGCTTATCACAAGTCTTTGGCAAAGCGCACAACGCGGAAAATTATCAGCGGAGACGGCATTTTCGCCGTGCTCTTGGGTTATTTGCTGCTTTCGCCTGGAAAGATTTCACGGTTAATCCGTAACAGACTGGTATATCTTCACTGCATTTTTACCGCTCGGCATTAATCGGCTTAACCGCAGCTTTTATCACCCAAAGCTCGCCGAATCTGAACTAAATACGCAAGCGGGAATCCGCGGAGATTTCGCTCCGAAGAATTCCCGCTTGCATGACTCTTGAATTGCTTTGTTTCGCAAAAGCTGCGAAACATTTCAATCATGTTTCAATCATTACAGCAGACGTTTAATTTTTCGCGATCGTAATACTCCATTGCGCTTCCCCAACTTGCCGGAAATCGACTACTGGATATCCTGCCTGCGCAGCCCAGGCAGGAATTGAATCCGTTGCTTGAGTGCAGTCAAAATCAATCTGCAGTAAATCTCCCGCATTCAGCCCGGCAATCGCATTTTTCGCTTCAACTAATGGAAATGGGCAAACCTGCCCGAGTGTATCAAGCCGATAGGTATTACCATTTCCGCCCGCAGCTATCGGAGTTACTTCTTGTTTTTTCCGTTTTAATTTTAAAAATCCCATTACTGCCTCACTATTTTTCACTGGATTTTTCAATGATTCTTTGATTCTTTTCAATAAATTCGATTTTCAGTCAAATAACTTAACCGTGTTTCTTCAAATGTATCCGCACACGCATAAGTGCTCAGACGGCAGCCGCAAATGCAGCCGTCAATGCAACTGCAAACGCAGCCGCACTGCAGTAAAAATCTAACTTTGCACTACTAATTTCACTTGTGCAGTTTTCTGCGGCTGAATCAATAATTTTGCGCCAATCCCTACTCCGATAAAGGTAAACAACAGTGCAGCCCAGCCTTGCCACGAAAACAGTGCAGTGTAAACCAGCGAATTCCCAATCGAGCATCCGCCAGCAATTGCAGCGCCTATTCCCATCAAGCTTCCGCCCCAAATTGCCCGCACGACGGTTTTCGCATCAGGCACGCGGATTTTGAATTCGCCCGAAAGTTTTGCCGCCAGATACGAGCCGGGAATTATTCCGAGCACAAAAAGCATCCCCCAGTCAATCAGCTGCGTATTTCCTGTTGTCAGAAATGCAATGATATTTGCCGACGGTGTTGTGACCCCGAGTCCAGCGGCTCTTCCCGTCGCTTCCGAGAGCGGATAAGCTATTGCAGCTATTATTCCAACCGCGAGCGCAGTGGCGTTTGGACTCCATCTCTTTTCAAAAAGCAGATGTGCGATACCGCTTCTTTTTGCTGGTAATGCGGCAATTTTCGCCGTCTGCTGATGTTGGCGGTAAAACAGGTAACTCACGAAAATAGCGAATGCAATTACGAGCACCCACGGCGAGATTCCGAATGTGCCGTAAATAGTATTTTCGGAAAGTTCGTAGCTGCGCGCTGAGTGCTCAAGAGGCTGCCCGATTCCGTGTTTCATTACCGCACTTGAAAAAGCGTAGAAACCGAGTGCCACCCAAGAGCCAACAAGTCCTTCGCCGCTGCGATAATAGGTGCCGGTGGCGCACCCGCCAGCAGCCACGATTCCAATACCGAAAATCAGTGAACCGCCTGCTACTGCGAGCGGGGCGAAAGCTTCCAGTGCGGGATGAATTAAATCCAAACTTACGAAAATCTGCACGATTACTGCTTGCACTGCAATTGCCAGGAGAAATGCTTTCAGCCAGCGGGTTGCACCGGAAAGCCAGACGTCACGAAAAGCGCCAGTTACGCAAAAGCGTCCGCGCTGGAAAATAAAACCGAGAATAAGCCCAATAATTAAGCCGGAAAGTAACATTTTTAACCTTTGAATCTTTGAAATTTACGTTTCAAAATGCACTGAGATGCATTTTGCGAATTGTGATCTGCCAGGAAACGGATAACGGCTGCAGCGCGCCGCATCTGATTTGCCGGATCCGTATTTTGTAATGATTACGCCGAGCTGGAATCTGAAGTAGTTTGCAGTGAAACACTTAAAACACTAATCGCACAGTTATTTGCCTGAGACGTATTTGCCTGAGACGTATTTGCTTGACTCGTATTTGCCTGACATGTATTTACATGACTCGCGAAAACTAAAATCTGCAAAATCAAGCCGAAATATTCGATACTTCCGCGATGAAAGCGGTAATTTCTACAAAGCTATAAGTTTGAGCACGATTTCGGACGCGCAATTAACTGCTTTCCGCAAATAGCAGCGAGTGTATTATGGCGAAGCTGCTGCTTCAGATCGCCAAGCTCGGCATGGTACAGCTATCAAAACAGCAACAACACATCAATACGCCGAAGTTAGCGGCGGATGCATGCTGTGCGAAGATAGCCATTCGATACCCTTTCAAGATTCGGGCTTCAGCTGGCTGCAAAATTAGCCTGCCGTGCAGTATATGCACATTCTTCTGCATGTATTTTGATTTATTCATTTGCATATTTGCATATTGCATACATGCCTAGGCTGAAGCGCTTTGGATGAGAATGATGGTAGCAGAGAAAAAGCTGAATAAAAAGTTGACGATTTTTGCTTATGTAAGCCAAAGCAAATCCTGCTGCCAGTTACGTTGGTTTCTGATCGGGTTCGGGATTGTGCAGTAGTTTTGGTATTTTCGGCAAAAATAAAATTAGCTGCAGAGTGGGGTTAAATCCACTCCGCAACTAATAGTTTTAAATTATTTCAGCAGAATCTGAAATCTGGAATGCGGAACGTAAAAACGCTGCGCAGAAAACCTTACTTCATCTTCTTACCGATGGAACCGAGACGTTCGCAAGCTTCTACCACGCGGGCAGCCATGCCAGCTTCTGCAGCCTTGCCCCATGCGCGCGGATCGTACTTCTTCTTGTTGCCAACTTCGCCGTCAACCTTCAACACGCCTTCGTAGTTGGTCAGCATCCAGTCAACTACCGGACGGGTGAATGCATACTGCGTGTCGGTATCAACGTTCATCTTGATTACGCCGTTTGCCACTGCGGTTGCGATTTCTTCGTCAGTAGAACCAGAGCCGCCGTGCATCACGAGATCGAATGGACGCTTGTCAAGACCGAAGTGAGCTGCAACTTCTTCCTGAATCGTGCCGAGGATTTCCGGACGCAGCTTCACATGCCCTGGCTTGTAAACGCCGTGTACATTTCCGAAAGTAAGAGCGGTGATGTAGCGGCCGTTTTCTCCCAGACCAAGTGCTTCCACGGTCTTAATACCGTCTTCGGTGGAGGTGTAAAGCTTTTCGTTGATTTCACCGACTACGCCGTCTTCTTCACCGCCGACAACACCGATTTCAACTTCGAGAACCGTCTTTGCAGCTGCCGCCTTTGGCAGGAGACGCTTTGCAACTTCGAGATTTTCTTCGAGCGGAATTGCAGAGCCGTCGAACATATGAGACTGGAAGAATGGATTGCGCCCAGCCTTGACTTCTTCAATTTCCAGATCGATGAGTGCTTCGGTCCAGGTTGGAAGATTATCCTTGGTGCAGTGATCGGTGTGAAGTGCGACGGTTACGTCGTAATTCTTTGCAATTTCACGCGCGTAAGCAGCCATTGCAAGCGAACCTGCAACACGATCCTTCACGGTGGAACCTGACCAGTATTCAGCGCCGCCTACGGAAACCTGAATAATACCGTCGGACTCTGCTTCTGCAAAGCCTTGAATTGCTGCGGTGAGCGTCTGGGAAGACGTCACGTTAATTGCTGGGTATGCAAACTTGCCATCGCGGGCGCGATTAAGCATTTCGTTATAAACCTCAGGGGTTGCAATAGCCACGGAAAAACTCCTTTGAATGGATTTTTAGAACAGTACAATTATTTCACTATTTTGCGTTTCATTCTAGGTCTTAAGCAATGTGCCGGCACGAATTTTCACATCTGGAAACCGGCGATCAGTTTTGTACAGATACCTGCAATCTCCTCCCACCCGAAAACAACTCACAAAACAGTACATTTACAAGCATTTTGCGGATATTTCGCAAATATGAATCTGCTGTGCAGAAAAGATTCCACCACAAAATATCTCCTGCACAGCACACCCAGATACACGAGCCAGATTTCTTGAAAAATCGGTTCCATTCATCTGAAACGTATTCATTAATTCAGTTTTTCGTTTATGCACCTATTCACACAATGTTGCACCCTGCCAGGTAACGATAGCGATTCCATTCTCGGTATTCACTACCTGCTCACCTTCGCTGCCTGCAGAAAGCGCACCGATCAGAACTTCATCTGGGCGACGGCAGGGGAAGAATGAATCACTGAACGCAATTTGCTTCGCCCCATCACGAGCCAGACACACTAAAACAGTCTGCTCTGAGTGTTCGCGGATAAAGACGATTGCATCTTCAGAAATATGAATCCAGCGAAGGCTGCCGAAAGCAATCGCTGGTCCGCTCTTGCGCAGATCTCCAAGTGTCTGCAAAAGCGGACGCAAATCAATCGCTTGCCCTGCGAGATCACCCCAAGGAATCGGAACTCTGCAGTTGAAATCTCCTACGCTTCCCAATCCGAGTTCGTCTCCATAAAGCACCATTGGCACACCCGGCATCGTGTAGCAAAGTACCATCGCCACAGCAGCCCGCACTGGATCTTGCACAATATCCATCAGCCGCGCAGTATCATGTGACGTAATCAAATTGAAAGAGGCAGCTCTCACGTTCCACGGGATTTGTGCCGAAAAATCTGCGGTAGTCTCCACGAATTGCAGACCCGATTGCGTAGTGACTGGCACTGGCGACCCCATAAAAATCGGCGCTTTCAACGTACCAACGAGCCATTCCCATACCGGACGGGTAAAACCGGCATAGTTCATTGCACCGTGGAAAGTTCCGCCGCGAATATCCTGCGCGAAATCATGTGCATGTTCCGCAACCAGTATTTTATCTTCACCAGCAGCGTCAACAGCGGCACGCAACTCCTCCGCCACACTCTCATACAGTTCACTGGTTCCAAAACGTCCAGTCATATTTGCAACGTCTATGCGCCATCCGTCCATATTAAATGGCGGCTTCAAATATTTTTGCACCACGCCATCTGGCCCAAACATCCGCTCCCGCAATTGCGGCGAATCATAGTTAAGTTTCGGTAGCGTCTCGACACCAAGCCAAGCAGCATATTTTCCGTCTTCTGCAAAGAAATAAAAATCTCGTTCAACTGAATCGGGATCAGCAACTGCTTTCTTGAACCATTCATGCGTTACCCCGTATGATTCGTGGTCAAATCACCCAGAAACCGCATTCCCCGCTGGTGGCATGCTTCAATTAAAGCAATCAGGGCTTCATCTCCACCCAGATTTGGATCTACATGCTCAAACGAATGAGCATCATAGCGATGCGAAGATCTGGCTTCAAAGAAAGGCGTAGAGTAAATCGTGTCAAAGCCCATTTCCTGAATATAGTCTAAATGCTCAATGACACCCCACAAATCACCGCCGAAAAGCTTCGTTTGCGCCGCGTCTTCATCCCACTCACTTGGATTTTCACCCAGCCACCCAGCCGACCACGCAGGTAAACCTCGCACTTGCGTTTGTGCTGAACGCGCAAACCGATCCGGGAATATTTGATAAACCGAAGATTGCAAATGTGCCAACGGCGCGAGCCCTGTAAGCCGAGCGCTGAAATCTGCATGATCTGGAATCGTGCGGTTCCAGATCCCTTCAGCATTGAGCCAAAGCATTTCCTTATTTTCAAAGGTAATCAGCCAGCGGTACGTAAAATGCGGAAGCTTCGTAAATACGTTCACTTCCCACCATTGACCGCTCATCCCAATACCCTCATTCGCAATCCGTTCGCCACGTGTAAACGACGGTTCTCCATCGATAAGTGTCCGGAGGAGTACATGGTCAATTGGTAAATCTGTGCCGCAACGGAGTCTAATTTTAAGATTCCAACCGTTAGCGACAGATTCTTTTGTGAGATATAAATCCGAAGCGTCATGATGTATCAGAATTTTATTCATTTTATTTTCCACTTCCCTGAGTCAGCCCGCCAGTAAGTTCATTTTGGAACAAGAAATAAATGACAACGACCGGAATAGACGCAAGCAAAGCTCCGGCACAGAATTGACCAAAGTAAACATTCCGGTCAGCCGTGAGCATCGCATTCAATCCAACTGCCAAAGTTTGTCTGTCAGCATCCTGCAAGAATAGCCCTGCCAACATGAATTCCGAATAAAACGAAACGAAAGAAAGAATAAATACCGTCACCAATATTGGCCGGGTAAGCGGCACAATAATCTGGAAAAAGAAACGCACATGCGAGATTCCATCAATCGCAGCCGCATCATCAATCTCGCTTGGGACGGTATCAAAATACCCTTTCAAAAGCCAGATATTTGCGCCCATTGAGCCAGCCGAATATGCCAGAATCAAACCCGTAGTTGTATTTAAGCCGATTTGCGGGATTACATCACCGATCTGATCGAAAGTCATATAAAGCGCAACGAATGACAATGTACCCGGGAACAGCTGAATCAACAACAGAAGCATCAATCCTTGCCGACGCCCTTTGAACCGCATGCGTGAAAAAGCGAACGCCGAAAGAGCTCCAATAAACACGGCAATTGTCGAATTTACTGTACAAATCACCAATGAATTAATGAACCACATCCCAAACGGACGCGAACTTGAACCAAGCAGCTCCTGAAAATTGTGCAAGCCAAACGCACGCGGAATGAGATCAGTAGTAGAAAGCGTGCCGGCAGGGTTAAAGGCTGCAGAGACAACGAAAATAATCGGGAACAATGCCCAAAACAAGGCAGCTAAAGCTGCCAGATGCAGCCCAAGAGAAGAAATCTTCCACGGTTTCTTTTGCGATACCGCATCCGCTCCAGGGCGTGAAAATTTTCGCGGCGCATTATCACGCGCAGAATCAATAGCAGTAGTTTTCATTGCTCTATCTCATTTCTTCCCAAGCTTTGGTTCTTCCAAATCCAATTGCACCCATTGCTGCAACGATAAAGAAGATCACGAGCGAAACCGCAGATGCGAGTCCATAGTCATTTCCAGATCCGCCAAATGCAATCCGGAACGCATAAGTAATCAACAAATCCGTAGCACCCACCGAAGTATTATTTCCAGTGAACGGACCACCGTCAGTCAAAAGATAAATCAAGCCAAAATTATTGAAATTGAATGCAAAGCTGGCTACCAGCAAAGGTCCGACCGCCACGAGCAGCAACGGCATCGTAATATATACTGCGCGTTTGAACTTTGAAGCTCCGTCAAGAGTGGCAGCTTCCTGAATATCATGCGGAATTGACTGCAATGCTCCAGTGCAAACAAGGAACATATACGGGAAACCTAACCACAAATTCGTAAGGATTACCGCGAACTTTGCAGCCGTCGGATCTCCAAGCCAATCAATATTCAAATTCAACAGCGTATTAATTAATCCAAATTCCTGATTAAACATTGAACGCCAAACTAATGCCGTCACAAATCCAGGAATTGCATAAGGCAAAATTAAGAGTGCTCTGCCGATTTTCTTTCCATGCAGCTGCTTTGAGTTAAAAATCAATGCAAAGAGCAGACCAAGCAAGAAAGTAGTCACTACTGACAAGAAAGCAAAAACTACATTCCAAATAAAAATTGACACAAACCCATTCCGGATCGTCGGATTCTCAATGATTCTTGCGAAATTCTCCCAACCAACCTGCTTATACCAGCCTTGAGCTAGCGTCTCTCCATCATCAGCTCGCCAGAATCCATCATCTGCAGCATAAACTTTGCCTGTTTCGAGATTTTTTATCACATCAGCCTGTGCGTCGTATTGCAGCGTTGGCCGCCCCTCGATTGCTGATTTGATGCCAAGCGGACGGATAATCCGATCTTCGATATGAATACTGAAAGTTTGAATATCTTTTCGTCCGCCAATATCTTTCGCCTGCAGAATCTTATATCCGGCAAACTCAGTTACTTTCCCTGAGCTATCCGTATCAACAAGATCTTTTGCTACCGGCTTCAGCGAATCCTTTGTAGCGAGAAAATATTCTGCCGTCTGCTCTTCTTTCAAAAGTGCATAAATATTTGTATCAGTTACATCATTTGAGCTGAGATACGTCAGTTCATATCGGCGTGAACTAGGAAATTCCTGAAACGAATCAGCTTCTATTTTTGCAATCGTTTCTTCTTTGGTCAGTAGATGCCCGTCTCCATAATTCGTGAATGAAATCAGCACCGTGAAAACTGTGGGCCACACTTGAAACGCAATAAGTAACACGATTCCTGCATAAAAGTATTTTGCAGGCACGAATTTTTTGACCCGTAAATTAGAAATGCAAAGAGCACAATGATGGAAACGATGATGATTCCAATCCAGCTGCCTTGCGGCAATAGCACCGTGATCACACCGGCTGCAATGATCGCGATCAGTGCAAGAATAACCCATTTTATAATCGCTGCAATTACTGCACCGGTAGTTTTATTTGCCAGCCTGCGTTCTAAATGCGCACGCCTCGGCTTTTGAACCACATCGTCCATTATTTGCCTTCCCTCATATTTCCGATTGCGGGGTGCCATTCCTCAAGCACAGCACCCCGCAATATCGGTTCACGTTAAATCTGCGAATTACTTCTTTGACTCCGCAATCGCTTTCCGAATTTCTTCTGCTGCTGCATCAAAGCGCGGACCAGGCTCCGCAGCTCCAGAAATCACATCTGCCGAGGCTTGCCCGAGAGGACCCCACACAGCATTCATTGCTGGAATATTCGGCATCGGAAGCGCATCTTTCCCGGCTTCGAACCAAGCGATAATATCCTTATCACTTGCGGATACCTTTTCCAGCGCAGACTTAAGCGCAGGCGCACGATGCCCAACGTTAAAGAGTTCTACTTGCAGCTGCTCATTTGGAAGCGTTTCAAGCAAAAACTCTTCCGCTACACCAGGATTTGCCGCGTGAGCAGATACGTAAAACATCTGGACACCTACGAATGGCTGCATTGCACCGCCATTCGGGACGGTAGGCAGTGAGCTGATGCCGTAATCAATTCCAGCCTTCTTCGCGCTTTCCACAGCCCACGGGCCAGAAATCATGTATGGAGTACGCCCTCAGCAAAGAGTGCATTAGCATTGTCTCCGGAGATATTTGTTGAGAGCACGCCTTCTTTACCAAGTTTTGCGAGCAGTTCAGCACCCATCTTTGATTCTGGTGAATCAACTATCACCTGCGTTGAATCAAACTGTCCGTCTTTAACTGCGAAAATACCGCCCTTGTATGCAGAAAGGTACGGATATGCATAGTAAGCATTTCCTGACTTTGATACTTCCTGGATCAGTACCCGATCAGTTTTTCCTTGATCTTGCAAAGCTTTACCATGCGCAAGCATTTCGTCAATACTCTTCGGAGCCTCTGGTGCCAATGCTTTATTCCGAATCAACGCAATATTCTCAACCGCATAGGGAAGGCCGTAAACTTTTCCTTCATATTTCGCACCTGTAACTGCGGTATCCGAGAACTTGCTCAGTATTCCGTCGCCCACGGAAAGCGGCTTCACCATACCATTTTGTACGAATCCGCCAAGCCAATCATGAGCGCCGATAATAATATCTGGACCTTTCCCAACTTTCGAGGCGGTTTCAAATTGTTTGCGCACATCGCCGCTGACCTGAATCGCAGCTTTCAATCCGCGTTCTTTTGCAAACTCTTCTGCATACTTCTGAATAATTGGCGCACGGTCGTTATCACACCAAATCACTAAATCGGCATCTGCACGCTGCAAATCTTCAGCTTTTTCGCTCTGCTGCTCTTCCTTTGGAGCGTCTGCATCAGTTTTCTTTTCCGCACCACCAGAGCAAGCTGCCGCAGTAAATATCAGTGCCGCTGCAGCCATTACTGCAGATACTCGTTTCATTGTTTTCATAATTTTGTCTCCTTTCAGAATTCCAATAAAAGTGAGTGATAATTTTTAGAATTGCCAAGAATAGTGGGGTGAATCTACAGCCCCTTGTTTAACTGTGGGAGTGTGAAGAATATGGCTGGATCCACCTTCCCAAGTTACGTTTCCGCTCGAATCTTTCTTAATGAACTTAAATGAGATGTCACGGTTAGCTGGAACAGCGATTGGCAGGAACCATTCAGGGTATGCCGGGTTAAACATCGGCCCAATTGCTTTCGAGGGGTCATTATTTCCAAGTTCAGGCACGTCGCCGACAACATAAACCTGCTCACCTAAGTTGGTTTGCACATTTTCATGGAAAATAACTTGAACTTGCGAATCTGAATGTGCCTTAAAAGAGAAATTATTTGAGTTTCTTCCATCGACGGAAACACTCACTGCCCCTGTTCCAGATACACCTTCCGGTACAATCGCTTTCACCTGTTCTGGACTCCAGCAACTTATTTTTGCTTTCTTACCAAGAACTGAAACGGAACCAGAAACATTACCAAACCCCTCACCGTCAATAGTGATGATGTCACCCGATTTAGCTACTGAGTTTCCAACAGCTCCAATCAGCGGAACAGAAGATTTATTCACTGAACTCCAGACACCAATTTCTGATGGACCAAGATCAAATGGAGCAACGTCGCCATTTGAAACAGAAATATTATTTCCCGAGTGGCGTCCGCCCAAAACATCCTCATAGATTCCATTACTTAGTGATGTCTTCAAACCAGAAATATTGAAATTACTTCCAGAACGATTAATGGCAACAACGACAGTATTTTCTCCGAAAGTCCGTTCAAAGATTAGAACGTCATTATTTTTCCAGCGAACTTCAGTATCACCATATCGAAGAGCAGAATTTTCCTTGCGAAGTTTTGCCAAATCTGCAATAAGCTTGTATGCCTCAGTTTCCTGGTTGAAACTTGTCATCCAAGTTCTCCCAGCATCTCCGTTTGGACCTGGCATGTATTGTTCCGTTCCGTAATAAATTACCGGAGTACCGCGGCTCGTCATTAAAAATGCAAGTGCCGTATGGAAGATACCTTTATTTGACTGCAGCGAGTACAAACGTTCCTTATCGTGCGAATCAAGCCAAGTCACTGCATCATTAACATGCCAGTAATCATTTTCGGTGCGTTCAAGCATGCCAGCAAGATCGTGCATATTTTTTGTAAAAGGACCAAAAACATCACGCGCCACATTTGCATATTCAAAGTCGAGAATATTGATTCCGGTGGCCTCAGGCGAATGACGATAATCGTCATACTTGGAATCAGGCGTAGAAATGAAATATTCACCAAAATGAAAAACTGGTTTTGCACCATTTACATGGTCAGAAAATACAGTACGGAACGCCTGCGACTGATGTAACGTAGCATCGTTTCGGATTCCATCTACACCGTGCTGAAGCCAAACATCGATTGCATCGTTCAGATAATTTTGCACAAAAGAATTCTCAGTAGAAAGATCTGCTAGATTTGCCAAATCTTTGAATTGGTAATCGAAAAGCGTCGAATCATTATTTGCGCGATTCCCGAGGTGATGAAATAAACCTTGTCCGCCAATATCATCACTGTAACGCCCAACCAGTTTCCCTTCCCGATAAAGAGCAGCATTTTCAACTGAATCTGTATGGTTAGTATGATTAGGCGCAAAGTCAATTACAACCTTAATTCCTTGCTGATGCGCCGCTGAAACTAACGCATCAAAATCAGCCCAGCTTCCCCAATGCTCGTCCGGCACAAAATAATCCTTTGCCCAGTAACCATGATACGCATTGTAATAGTTCCCGTTTTCAAGATAAGGGTCATCAAGATTGTTATAAGGCGGCGAAATCCAAATTGCCCCTACTCCCATATTTGCTAAGTAAGGTAGTTTTTCAGTGAGCCCTTTCCAATCTCCGCCGAAATAGCGGTTTATATCTTTATGTTCCGGGTCATAACTATTGTTTTTCCCGTACGGATTATTATTATTTGGGTCACCGTCATAAAAACGATCTACGAGAACTTCATAGATTAAATCCCCTTCATAATTAGAGACATTTTCAACCGAAGAAGAACTGCAGGTCTGCAGTGAAGCAAATGCCTGCGGAACACTATTAACTGCCGCAAATCCAGAAAACGCTAATGCGGCAACAGCCATAAAGCTTCCGGAAATAGTTGTTTTCATTTTTTCATTGAGGCTCCTTTGCCGCAAGTATTAAGTCCATACACGTTTGTACCAAACTACTTGAAATTGATTATAGAACCGCATTATCGCCATTCAACTAGAGAAATTACTTATGCAAGATTTGTGTGAAACAATCCCTGAAAAATTTGTAAGATAATCTTCACGAAACACTTACAAATACTGAAATATCAACAAAACACTGCATTTAAGGCAGGAGACCGCAAAACAGATTCTGCAAGATTCTTGCAAGAAATCTTTCCTGCACAGCACATTCAAGCACACGTCCTTAAAATATCTTCGTCAGCTTTCATAGGCGAGAGAGTATTTATTATTAGGAAGCTTTTTCTGATGACGACAATTACTTATGCAGTTCACGTTCACTAGCGAAGTCCGCATAAATTTTCAAAAATCAATCACCGCATTAGAAAAATCGCTTTTCCACGCAAATTTTCATAATAGTTTTTGCAGGTTTCCAACGAAACTAATTTCATCCATGCAACCCTACGGGAAAATTATGTAAATTAAGCTCACATGGCAGGATTTCTAGATCAAGCCCATATAGTAGCTCTCACAGCTTGAAACCAAAGAAAGACACTCACTCCAAACGTTAGGTACACAAATTGCAATTAATTCACGATTCACTCCCGCACCAAGAATGGTGGAAAGACGCAGTGATCTATCAGGTTTATCCAAAGTCCTTCGCATCGAGCAAAGGACCCGTCGGCGATTTGCGCGGGATCACGAACCGGCTTGAGCATATTGCCCGTCTTGGCGTTGATGCTCTCTGGCTTTCCCCGTTCTACACTTCACCGCAAAAAGATGGCGGATACGATGTAGCCGACTACCGGCAAGTAGATCCAATGTTTGGCACAAACGAAGATGCCTTTGCTTTGATTGCACGCGCTAATGAACTCGGTTTACGCGTGATTGTAGATCTCGTGCCAAACCATACTTCCGATCAGCATGGATGGTTTCAGGCAGCATTACGCGGCGGAAAAGACGCCCCCGAACGGGCATCCTACTGGTTCCGTGACGGCAGTGGAGCAGATGGAGAAAACCCACCCAATGACTGGCTCTCAATTTTTGGCGGCTCGGCATGGACGCGGATTTGTGATCGCGCCGATGCGCCCGGATCCCCGTGGGAAAATGACCGGCAATGGTATTTGCATCTCTTCGACGAGAGCCAACCTGATTTGAATTGGGAAAATCCTGCCGTCCGCGAAGAATTCTGCGATATTCTTCGTTTCTGGCTCGATCATGGAGTAGCAGGATTCCGAGTTGATGTAGCGCACGGATTAGTGAAAGATCCGGAATTGCCAAACTGGCAATTCCATTGGGAAATGGTCAATGGCGGAAGCGAACTTGCCGAAAATGTGCCGCACCCGCCAATGTGGAATCTGCCTGCCGTACACGAAATCTACCGGCAATGGCGCAAAGTACTTGACGAATACGGCACTGACCGGATGCTTGTAGCAGAAGCATGGGTTGATCCGCTCTCCGAAATGGCAAAGTATGTGCGTGCAGACGAAATGAGCCAGAGTTTCAATTTCCCATTCCTCTGCGCCCCATTTGCAGCATCCGCATATCATCAAGTGATTTCCGAATCATTCACCGAGCTGGATCTTGTTGGCGCACCTGCTACCTGGGTACTTTCAAATCATGACGTAGTTCGTGCCGTATCACGCTTTGGTCTATCGGATACCGGGAAAAGTAGTAATGGAATTTTTGCTCATGCGGAACAGCCGAATCTGATTCTCGGAAAACAGCGTGCTCTTGCTGCACACATGCTCCAAAGCGCACTTCCCGGATCTTGCTATATTTATCAGGGTGAAGAACTAAATCTTCCCGAACATACCACTCTTCCAAATGAATACCGGCAAGATCCCGCATTTTTCCGGACGAACGGGAACGAAGCCGGTCGCGACGGGCAGCGTGTGCCAATGCCTTGGGAAGCTAGCCTCCCCGCATTCGGTTTTTCGCCAAACGGAACTTCCTGGCTTCCACAACCAGCAGAATGGGCAGAAATAGCTGTCGATAAGCAAAATAGCGATTCCGCCTCGGCACTTTCTTTCTTCCAAAAATGTATGCCTTGCGCAAAAAATTAAAACTCGGGCAGGCTGCTTTGTTTTATGCCCTCACGCCCGCTGATGAAAGCGAAATAAACCATTTGCATTATGTTTCCCGGATTGACGGGAGATCTGATGTACATATCCTGATAGCTTTTCGTGAGCCCGTGACAATTCCGGAAAATGCGCAGATCCTGCTCGCTTCCACAGCGATCGATACAGTACTGCCGGCAAACTCAGCCGTCTGGTATCTGCTCAAGGAATAAATCTCAGCAATTTCTATATTGCAAATTTTATTTTCGGTGGTGTTTTGCGTATTTCACGCCTGGCACCACCGAAAATTTTTCTCCCTGATATTATCAAGAGCAGGACGAATACGATTTGCAAATATTTTGTGAACAGCTCGCAATGCTCATCGGGAATTTCTGATAAAGAAAGGTAAAGGCGATATAAAGTGCATGCCAAAAAGAAAAGCATGACGTCAATTTTTTGCAGCGGATTTCTGCCAAAGCAGCAGATTTTCCGCGCAACGCAGCCAAAACGTCCTGCAATTTAGGCAAAATCGCTAAGAAAATCGGCACAAGATTTGCCATAACCGCCGCTGGAAAATCCCCGCAAGCTCATCTACTGCCGCTGCCGCTTTCAGCGAACCTGCAAATTTTAGCAAGCCCGCTGATTTCACTCCCGATTTTGATGTAATCATCGTCGGCGCTGGCGTAGCTGGTTCCGTTGCGGCAATCGATCTTGCGCGCAAAGGCCATAATGTGGCATTGATTGAACGCGGGCAGACGCCGGGTGAAAAAATCTTTCAGGCGGAATTTTCTATTCGCGCATCATGGAGCAGATTTTCCCCAATTTTCTCACAGCAGCTCCAATCGAGCGCAAAATTACTCGCAATATAATTTCTTTCCTCAACAACGATTCACATGTAAATATCGACTATTGGGATAATCGGCTCGCAAATCCAGTTAATGCCGTCAGTGTACTGCGCGGAAAACTTGATGCCTGGCTTGCTGATCAAGCTGAAGCAGCCGGCGTAATGCTGATGCCCGGCGTGAAAGTTGATCAGCTGCTTCACACTGAAGCCGGGGAAGTCTGCGGAATTATTGCAGGCGAAGAGGAGCTTACCGCGAATATCGTGATTGCAGCCGACGGCGTAAATTCCTTTCTTGCCCAAGAAGCAGGAATCCGCGAAAAACAGCCTGATCAGAATCTTGCCGTCGGCGTGAAATCAGTGTACAAACTGCCGGCAGAAAAAATTACGGAACGATTCAACCTTGGGCGAAATACTCACGACGGCGCCGATACTCCCAACAGCATCCCCGCAGACGGTGCAGCATTCGCTTTTGTCGGTGATGCGACACAAGGTGTTGCCGGCGGCGGATTCCTTTACACGAATCATGACACAATTTCAGTTGGAGTGGTGCTTCGGCTTGATGATCTCCAAGCAAAAGGGCTCAGCTCAGCCGAAATTCACGACCATTTTCTAAATCATCCTGCAATCATCCCGTATTTGAAAGACGCACAGCCAATTGAATACGGCTGCCATTTGACGATCGAAAACGGACCCGCGATGGTCGCGCAACCAATTAGCGCACCTGGCTTCTTGATCATTGGCGATGCGGCTGGTTTTACAATCAACAATGGTTTCACAATCCGGGGAATGGATTTGGCTGTGCAAAGTGCTCTCTGTGCAGCCAAAACAGCCGATAATGCGCTTACTGCCAACAATTTTTCGGCAGCAGCAATGAGCCAGTATCGCGCAGAAATTTCAGCTTCTTGGCTCGGCGCAGATTTAGATCATGCGAGACATCTTCCCGAATTTCTCGAAAATCCGCGAATTTTTGAAAATTATGGGCAAATGCTTGCCGATACGTTATACGGGATTTACAACATTGATTTACAACCGCGCAAACCGCTTCGAAAAATTGCGTTTACCGCTCTGCAAAATACGGGCGTAAAGTTGACGCAGGCAGCACGTGATGGAATCGCAGCACTGCGTGCTTTTTGAGCGGAAAATTCACGCCCGCTCCAGAGCGCAAAACACGCGTTACAATTAACCGTATCAATGCCGTAACGAGTAACGCAGCAACAGACACAAGTATTAATTTCGCAAAAGATTTGGATTTTTACGATGGCACGATCTGCTTCACACCAACATTTGGCACATACAAATTTTGAAACTGACGAGATTGGGCATATCCAGATAAATCAACAACTCGTTCAGCTCGCCGGTATCGGCGAGACGTTGATCAAAGTTTGCCCAGCCGGTGTGTATTCACGTGATTCACATGGCGCAATCCAAGCCGAATATGCTGCATGTTTAGAATGCGGCACTTGCCGGCAAATCGCTCCCGAGGGCGCACTCAGCTGGCATTATCCGCGCGGTGCATATGGGGTAATGTATACCCAAGGTTAAAACTCAAACATCGGCTGAAAACATGTGACCAGACGAATAAATCTCGGCCGAGTTTCGTTCAGACGCGATATTGCGCAACCCACCAGTGCATTGCAATTGCAGCCGCAGCTGCCACGTTCATTGAACGCGTCGAACCAAACTGCGGAATATACACGGCTTTATCGCATTGCTCCAGCAAATGCGGGGTAAGCCCATTTGACTCCTGCCCAAATACGAGCAGGCAGCGTTTTGGCAGTTCCGTCTTTTCCAGCTGCGTTGATCCCGGCAGATTATCTACCGCTACCAGCACATAGTTGTTATCACGCGCCCATGCGGCAAGATGATTCGGATCTGGATGGGAATATACTTCCATGTATCTGTCGGTCATTACCGTACCGCGCCGATTCCACTTATTCCGCCCAACAATATGTACTCCGCCAACATTGAAAGCGTTTCCGGTGCGCACGATTGACCCAATGTTCAAATCATGTTCCAGATTCTCGATTGCAATCTGCAGTTCGGAACGTGTTTTTGCAAGATCTTCCCGGATTGCTTCAATTGACCAGTAGCGGTATTTGTCAACCACATTGCGATGATCTCCTCGCGCAGCAACTGTAAATCTAATCGGGGATCATCTGGGAATTCGCCTTCCCAAGGGCCAACGCCGTCGATTTGGGTTTGATAATCCGGACTATTTTGGTCAAGCACCGTCTTTTTACTCTTCCGTTCGCCTAATTTAAGTTTTTCATACGGGATTTCTAATGACGGTAATTCTTGCCTGCGCTGTTTTCCATCTTCCATACGTTTAAGTCTACAATCAGCGCACGATCACCTTACAACCGGCCCGACATTTTCGGACCAGCCACCTTCCGCACTAAAGCACGCGGAGCAATTTTCAACGCACAATATGCTGCTTTGTAAAGTAAAGACGGCACTACAATCACCTGCCGACGGCGTGCCCCATTGAGCGCAGCATTCGCTACGTCATGCGCGTTAAGGAACATCCATTCAGCCCACTGCTGCGAATCAACATTCGCGCGTTGATGAAATTCAGTATGCATCAGCCCCGGCAGCACAGCTGTCACATTCACACCTGTACCCTCCAAATCGCATGCAAGCCCTTCAGTAAAAGTCTTCACCCACGCTTTCGCTGCAGAATATGTACCTTGCGCAGTAAGTGCGGTAATTGAAGAAATATTGATGACGGTACCGCGCCCACGCGCAGTCATCGCACCGAGCGCTGCATGAGTTAGCAGCATTACCGCGTTGATCATCACATTCGCCGCACCGAGTTCTTTTGCTGCAGATCCGCCAACAAACTCTTGCCCAAGCCCCATACCCGCATTATTTACTAACAGCGTGACGGGGCTTTCGGACTCTTTCAACCGGTTCGCCACACGCTCTACTCCGTCGGCGCGCGCTAAATCTGCCGGCAAAACTTCTACGTTCACATTTGCTTTTTGCCGGATATCTTCAGCCAAGTCTTTGAGCCGTGCAGCACTGCGCGCCACTAAAACCAGATCATTTCCTTCTGCCGCGAGAATCCAGGCAAATTCAGTGCCCAGCCCAGAGCTCGCGCCCGTAATAAGTGCTCTACCCATAACTATAAGAGTAGTGGATGTTTCCGTTATTAACAGAATCTGCACATATTTAATATCCGATCCGCGGTTATCGGCCAAATTATCGACGAACACTAAACATTGCAGCTTACCAGGCTGCAATGTTTATTTTGTTTATTGCCGCGCACTCTTTGCGCATTATTGTATGTTCATCCGCCGCGCAGCAAACACCGCCTATATCCCGTTTAACTAGTTTTTATTTTCAATTTCTGATACAAACTCTTTAATTTGCGTCAATACTTTCGTCCATGTTTTTGTACCTGATACCGATAATGCTCCATGGAATGTACCGGCAAACAAATGCATCGATAACTGTGCCCCCTGGTCAATTTGCTTCGCTGCCCAAGTTAGAGCTTCATCACGAAGCGGATCTGCGGGGTTAACGAACATGATCGTTGGCGGCACACCATGCGGAAGCACATTTGGAGCTATCAATTCAGCCCTATCCCGATCTCCGAGATAGGCTGCCCATGCAGACGCGGCAGCATCACGCGTCCAGATTGGACCTTGAGAAAAAGTCGTATAAGAGCGTGCAGACATGCTTGAGTCAATACAAGGTTCAAGCAGAATTAAACCAGCTAAACTATTTACTAATGTTTCATCGCACAATTGCAGCATTTGATTAGCTAACCCGGCTCCAGCGGAATCTCCATACACATAAACAGGTAAATCTGGATAAACTTCAAAACAATACTTCAAAGCGGAAATACAATCCTCAACTGCCCCCGGATAAGGAGTTTCCGGAGCGAGACGATATTCAGGCGAAACCGCAACAGTGCCCGCCAATTCCGAAACAATTTCCGTATTCCGTAAATCATCAAAGCGCGCACGGCCAGCAACATATCCTCCTCCATGAATTGCAAACACAACTCTCTCCGGGGTTTTGCCGGGCTCTTGAATTATCCTGCTGAAAATCGCACCCGTTTTAACATCCGTAACTTCTGCATTATCCGGAAGCGGAACGCCGGTTCCAAAAAGCGCATCACCTTTATCCCGTATTGCCGCAGGATTCCATGTTGTTTGCTCGGGCGTTTGCGCAATCACCGGCACTAGTTCCGGATTTAGATAATAATTGCTATTTGCGAACTGTGAATGAGTAATTATTTGATCAAAAAACGAATCAACGGCATGATAAAAATCTGCACTCTGATCACGACGCACAGTATGTGCAGCATTAGAAATTTTTATCGTTTGGATATTCGGATTACCGTATTTCAGCACTTCCTGAAGTCCGCTTTCACCAAACAGCACATCATCCCCATCACCAGTAACCAAGAGTGTCGGCACTGATAGTGTTTGGAGAATTTCGCGGCCTTTCATTCCAACAACGCCTGCAGCGATAAAATCTAAATCTACCTGCATTTTTCCTTGCGCCCATCCAAGGTATTCAATAGGCGGCCAGTTTGGATAGGCTTCCCGCAACGATTCGATAGATTGCGACGGATAGCGGCTTACAGTTTCTTGCTTTTCAACAAGCATGCGTGCGCTATGCTTATACATTGCAAACTGCTCTGCGGTAAGCAATGCCGGATCTTCCAACACTAAAGCTTGCACTATATGCGGGAAATCGAATGCTGTTTTCGCCGCAATTGCCCCGCCAAGAGAATGCCCGCAAAGCACAACCCGCCCAGTCGGAGTGCCGGATGCAATTTGCATTAATGTATGTTCTGCTGCGCGTACCATCGCCGCGAACGGATCTTTTAGATCGGCTTCACTAAACCGCTCCGAAAGCCCATGCCCAAGCGTATCAACAAGGATTACTTCCCAATCAGAGTTGTAGTGTTCAGCTAAATCCATCAACGACGCGGCACTATCGGTAACCCCATGAAAAGCTACGATCGTTCCGCGTAAAGGTTTTCCCGTTTTTATAAACGACAAACGACTATCAATCATCAGAACTCCTTTGTCTCGACTATTTGCACAATTCCTAATTTAACTCACAATAATCTTAAACAAATTAACATTTTCCCAAAATCAAACTTTCATAAAATAAAATAGAAATCATGAAACTAGCTACCTGGAATATTAACTCTGCCCGCGCCCGAACCCAGCGCATTATTGATGTGTTAAAACGGCACGATTTAGATGTACTCGCACTCCAGGAAATAAAGTGCAAACCAGAACAATTTCCAACCGCTGAACTACAGGCACACGGATATCAAGCAGCTGCACACGGATTAAATCAATGGAACGGCGTAGCACTAATTTCGCGCCTGCCGCTCGAAAATGTGCGCACCGCTTTCCCAAATCAGCCCGGTTTCAAAAAAGGCACCCCAGAACCAGACAGCGAAGCAAAATATTTCCCTGGCGAACCAGAAGCACGTGCAATCGGCGCCGAAATCGATGGCGCCGAAATTTGGAGCCTGTACATTCCAAACGGGCGAGCCGTCGGCGATCCGCACTACTATTATAAACTCGACTTCCTCACGCAGCTGCAGAACTTCGCTGCAGCAAAACTTGCCGCCAATCCTGCGGAACGCTTTGCTTTTGCCGGAGATTGGAATGTTATCCCCACAGATGCAGACGTCTGGGATCCGCGTGAAATGGAAGACGGACTCTACTTGAGTCAGCCTGAACGCACCGCATTTTTCGCTCTCGAGAAAGCCGGAATGCATGAAGTTTCACGCCAATTTGCCGCAAACTATACTTTCTGGGACTATCAAAAACTGCGTTTTCCAAAAACGAAGGAATGCGGATCGACTATGTTTATGCTTCACCCGCGCTCGCTGCGAGTGCCGTCGGCGGAGAAATTGACCGCAATGAGCGCAAAGGCAAAGGGGCTTCAGACCACGTGCCGGTGATTATCGAATTTGCATAAATTCCGTATCTAAATTTTCGACCGGCGATGCCCTAATTCAAAGCGCGCATTTGCGCAGTGAGATCGCCCCAACGCATAATATGATCCTGCCCAAAATTACGATTACTGAGGAATACTCCAGCTTTCCGCACCTGCGGATCAACCCAGATAAATGAGCCGGACTGCCCGAAATGCCCAAAACTGTGCGCGGAAAAATCAGGCGCAAGCCAATGCGGAGATTTCTGAGCACGAATCTCAAAGCCCAGCCCCCACGCATTGTTTTCTTGCCGCCCGTAACCGGGAAGCACTCCGGGAATATTATTAAAAGCAATTTCCGTCGCTTTTGTAAATAATTCGGAAGATACCAGTGTTGGCTGAAGCAATTCCGCCGCAAAACGAATCAAAGAATCAAGAGTTGAACGCCCGGAATAAGCAATCGAACCGGGAATCACAGTGGTATCCATACCCAGAGGATTCAGCACATTTTGCTGAATATAAGCCGATATCGGCTTTCCGGTATGCTCTTGCACCCACGAGCTGAGCACATCAAAACCATAGTTCGAATAAATCCGCCGTTTCCCCGGCTGTGCAATCGGTTCGCCAGGCATCGACGGCAATCCCGAAGCATGAGAAAGTAAATGCGCCAATGTTGCACCTTGCGGCCCAGCAGGAGCTTCAAGCGGGAAATCTCCGCGTTCAACCCCGCAAGCACTGCATAAGCTGCGATTGGTTTTGTAACTGACGCTAAAGAAAATGTTTTATCCGGGTCTCCGACAAGGAGCGCAAGCTCCGGAGTATTGCTTTCAGGATCGAAACCTGTTCCGGATTCAGATAAACCTTTTTCGACGGCACTGTTGCTATTTTCGGATTTCATACACAGCACAGCGTAGGCGACTTCAAATGGAAATGTGTCTGCAGGCAGCGGCGTAAACTTCATATTTCCAGCTTAGCTAACCTGAGCTGGAAATGAATGATTTGCAGCGCACTTAAACTTCGAGATATTAAACGAGTATTCATCTCAGCAAAGCCGGCAAAACTTCCGGCTGAAAATATGCATATTCACTGCCGTTTGGGTGTTATCATGATTCTTGATTGAAAAACACATTCGCTCCGTAGCAGAATTATTACCGGGTGGAATCATTGCCGCTTCCGCTGACTATTTAAAAGGAGACTTGTTTATGAGCAAAATTCGCGTGGCGATTGTGGGCGTCGGAAACTGCGCAAACTCACTGGTTCAAGGCGTGCACTTCTATCGCGATAGTACAGATACTGCTTCGGTACCAGGAATAATGCATGCAGACTTCGGCGGATATCACATCCGCGATATTGAATTCGTAACCGCATTCGATGTTGATGCCGAAAAGGTCGGCACAGATTTGGCTGCAGCAATTTGGGCAAGTCAAAATAACACGATTAAATTTACTGACGTGCCGGTATTGGGTGTAGAAGTATTGCGCGGGAAAACTCTCGACGGTCTTGGCGATTATTATCGTGAAACGATTACAGAATCTGCCGCTCCGGAAGCAGACGTGGTGCAGGTACTGCGCGATAAACAGGTTGATGTAATGGTTTCCTATCTGCCGGTAGGTTCAGAAGAAGCAGACAAATTCTACGCACAATGCGCAATTGACGCGGGCGTGGCGTTCGTAAACTGTCTGCCGGTGTTTATTGCTTCGAATCCGGAATGGGCTGCAAAATTTACGGCTGCGGGCGTGCCGATTGTGGGAGACGATATTAAATCACAGTATGGAGCTACTATTTCACATCGTGATATTGTGCGTCTGATGGAAGAACGCGGAGTCCGGATTGACCGTACCTATCAGCTAAATGTTGGCGGGAATATGGACTTTAAAAATATGCTGCAGCGGAATCGTCTCGAATCGAAGAAAATTTCAAAAACCAATGCTGTCACTTCTAATATGACCGGCGACGTCAACCAACACAACATCCATGTCGGTCCGTCTGATTATGTACCATGGCTTGATGACCGCAAGTTCGCATTTGTCCGAATTGAAGGGACTACTTTCGGCGAAGTCCCGATTCAGCTGGAATATAAGCTTGAAGTTTGGGATTCACCAAACTCTGCCGGAATCGTAATCGACGCACTGCGGGCTGCGAAAATTGCACTCGACCGCGGAATTGGCGGGCCGCTTCTTTCTGCCGCATCATACTTAATGAAATCTCCGCCTGAACAGCGCCGCGATAATATTGCGCGCGAATCCGTCGAAGCATTTATCCGCGGTGAAGTTGAACGCTGAAACCGCGCTAAACGTCTGACGGATCTGATTCATCTCCGCCGCGAGATTTTTTCCGATGTTTTTCAGATTTGCGGTAACGGCGGTAACCGAAAAACCCAATCACAATCCCCGTCACAATCGGCATCCAAAGTTTCGGATGCGCGATTATCCAGTCAAGCCAGGGCGGTAAATCTATCTGCGGGAATGGAATCCGGATTTCGGGAATAAGAGATTTAATCCAAGCAAAAAATCTGCCAATTGGCGTGAAAATAATGGAAAGGATAGAAACGATACCGTTCCAAATCCAGGCGAAGAATGTTCCAATCGGCGCAAAAATCCATGCAAAGAAGCTGATAATTGGGGCGAAAAGCCATCCCAGAAACTCTAACACCGGGGCAAGCAGCGCCGCCATCACCGGACTGATTACGAGTACTGCCAGCGCCCAGCCGACTTTCCCCAAACCTCCCGCAATCGGATAAACAAGTTTCTTCCAAATAGAAGCACGCAGAATTTCATCACGCTCCGCCGCAAAAGAGCCTGGCGGCGGAGTGAGTGCGTAGACATCATTTTTCGTCTCATAGAAAATACTCACAATCTCACCGAAAGGCCCGGCCTCAATCACAAACCGCGGTTTCGTTCTTACCATTTGCCGCGCATCATATTTATAAGGATTAGATGCAAAATTTTCGCCGGAATCCTGATCCGAATTTGCACTCACGTTGGTATCTGTATCTTCTGGAGCGACGGTGCCGGTATCAATATCAGAATCAAGCTGGAGATCAGAATCAATCTGGAAATCAGAATCTATTGCAAGCTTTGCAGCTGCCGGGTAGGCGGAACGAAAAATCGTTTTTCCATCGCAAAATACGCCGAATTGCATCAGCGCATTATTTTCTGCACGTATTGCCGTTTCTAAAATCTTCTCACGCTGCTTTTCCGGAAGCCTTTTCAGATTAGCAAGCCGTCTGAGGATTTTTGCTAAACGCTGGAGTTTCTCGCGGTTAACCTGGGATTCACTATCTGGATTATCACCTTCGGGGAGTTCTGCAGATTCACCGCCGGATTCAATTTCAGGCGGATCAGCAGCTTCAGATTCGGTTAGCATTTGTTCAGCGAAATTTTCTCCGCCGGCATCTTCTGGGTTAAGAGCGGCTGCTTCATTTTCATCCGGTTTCCGGCCGTGTTTCTGATTTCCCGGCCATTGCGGATCGCGTTCTTGAAAATACTTGAGCGGAGCCTCCACAAATTCAAATTTGCTTCCATTTTGCGCAGTAAAGTACCAGATTCGCGCAAACTGCGAACTTGAATTTCTTTCCTCTATTTCCATTCACACATCTTTCTCATATCGCGGCGCAGACTCTCTTAATTTTGGCAGATTATCTCATTTTTGGCAGGCTATCTTATTTTTCGCAGGCTATCTTAATCTTAATTTTGCCGGAAGCACGATTTTTCTGTTTCTTGTTTGTACAGCGAGTATCGATTTACGTAACTGGTAGCAAAGTGCCCGTGAAATTACGCAAGTAATGGCGAAGTTCGCGCCAAGGCACGCAACTAGCGGCAAAATGCTTGCGGGCTTACATAAGCGTGGCAGGATCTGCTTTGGATAACGCAACTGGCAGAAAAATCCGCGGTTTTACGTAACGCCGGCAATCCCGTCGTTATCATAATCCTGCAGCTTACACACTAACCACAGCTGGTTCTAACTGAGAGCGGCACTGCCGCACCCGAGTACCGCTCTCAGTTTTGCTGAAATCATTATCAGCAGCGGAAAAAGTTTTAATCCTGCACTTTCAAAACGAGTCTGTGGCGACGATTCACGAATCCGCCATTACTGCCGGTTTCCGCAAACACCGCAAGCTCCGAAGTATCCGGCTCAGCTGCATCCACGAGCAGCGCATCCCCGTCGCGAACTTTGCCGCTAAGCAGCATCCGCGCAAGCTGGTCGCCAATCTCGCTTTGGATCAGGCGGCGCAGCGGACGAGCACCGTAGGCCGAATCGTAACCATTCACTGTTAACACATCTTTCGCAGCTTCAGTGAGTGTGAAAGAAATTCTCCGCTCCTGCAAACGCACTGCCAGCTGCGCCAATTGCAAATCCGCAATCTTGCCAATCTCGGCAATCGTGAGCGGATCAAACATCACCACATCATCCAAACGGTTCAAGAATTCCGGTTTAAAATGCGCATGCACTGCAGCCATCACCGCATTATTCTTTTCTTCCGCCGGCAAATCCGGATTAGTGAGGAATTGCGATCCAATATTTGAGGTGAGAATCAAGATGGTATTTCGAAAATCTACAGTCCGCCCCTGCCCGTCGGTAAGTCTTCCATCGTCAAGCACTTGCAGTAAAATATCAAAGACTTCCGGATGCGCTTTTTCAACCTCATCAAGCAGCACTACGCCATACGGACGGCGCCGGACTGCTTCGGTCAGCTGCCCTCCCTCTTCATAACCGACGTATCCTGGCGGAGCGCCGATAAGGCGAGCGACGGAATGTTTCTCACTGTATTCAGACATGTCAACGCGGACCATCGAACGTTCATCGTCGAAAAGCAGTTCCGCGAGAGACTTTGCTAACTCAGTTTTCCCTACACCCGTCGGACCAAGGAAAAGGAATGAGCCGGTAGGACGATTCGGATCAGAAACACCCGCCCTTGAGCGCCGTACAGCATCAGAGACTGCTGAAACTGCCTGTTTCTGGCCAATCAGCCGCTGCCCGAGATATTCCTCCATCCGCAACAGTTTCTCCGTCTCGCCCTGCATTATTCGCCCAAGTGGAATCCCGGTCCATGCCGCAACTACTTCCGCGATTCCGTCGGCATCAACTTTTTCGGCGATCATCGGCGCATGCGCTGCGGTTCCAGTGTCTGAATTCCGCGCTTGGCTTTCCGCCGCTTCTGCTGCCGTAATTTCCTGTTCAACGGCTGGAATCTCACCGTTTTGAATTCTTCCGGCGTCTTCGTAACGTCCTTCACGGATTGCTTTCTCCAGTTCGGTACGCAGTTCATCAAGTTTCACACGCAAATCGCCCACTTGATTCCGCCCGGCTTTTTCAGATTCCCACCGTGCATTCAGCGCCGCAAGTTCTTCAGAACGATCAGCAAGTTCGGCTTCAATTTTTTCCAGCCGATCTGCCGCAGCTTCATCGCGATCGCCTTCAGTTTCTTTCAGGTATGCCTGTTCCATTTTCAACCGGTTTACTTGCCGTTGAAGCACATCAATTTCCTCTGGCGAAGAATCGAGCTCCATCCGCAGTCGGGAAGCGGCTTCGTCGATTAAGTCAATTGCTTTATCCGGAAGCTGCCGCCCGGAAATGTACCGGTCTGAAAGCGCAGCTGCCGCTACCAGTGCGCTGTCGGAAATTGTAACCTTGTGGTGCGCCTCGTACTTCGGTGCGATTCCGCGTAAGATTGCGACGGTATCTTCCACCGACGGCTCGCCAACATACACCTGCTGGAATCGGCGTTCAAGCGCCGGATCTTTTCCACGTGCTCACGGTATTCATCAAGTGTGGTGGCGCCGACGAGCCGCAGCTCTCCTCGGGCAAGCATTGGCTTGAGCATATTTCCGGCGTCCATCGCGCCGTCAGCTCCGCCGCCGGCCCCCACTACGGTGTGCAGCTCATCAATAAAGGTAATTACTTCGCCGTCGGCATCTTTAATCTCCTGCAGCACTGCTTTTAAACGCTCTTCAAATTCGCCGCGATACTTTGCCCCAGCAACCATTCCGGCAATATCGAGAGATATCAGGCGTTTTCCGGCTAACGAATCCGGCACGTCGCCGTCGACGATTCGCTGTGCAAGCCCTTCAACGACGGCAGTCTTTCCCACACCCGGTTCACCAATTAGTACCGGATTATTTTTGGTTCGCCGTGAAAGTACCTGCACCACACGGCGAATCTCAAAATCGCGGCCGATTACCGGATCGAGTTTTCCGGCACGAGCCATTGCGGTTAAATCATTTCCGTACTTTTCAAGCGCTTTGAAAGTGCCTTCCGGATCGGGGCTATCCACTTTCTTCGATCCGCGCACATTCGGCAAGGCTGCTGTAAGAACATCATGAGCCGCTCCTGCAGCGCGGAGGATTTCCCTGCGGAATGCTGGCTTTCGGAAAGCGCAAGTAAAAGGTGCTCAGTGGAAATATAAGAATCCCCAAGTGCTGCCGCTTCCTTACCGGCGCTGCTGAGTACTAGTGAAAGATTCCGCGAAGGCTGCGGCTGCGATACGGCAGAGCCGGATACACCCGGAAGCGCGGCAAGTGAACCTTTTACCCTGGTTTGAATATCGCTGCGATTTGCACCGGCTGCTTCTAACAGCGCGTTTGCTACGCCGTCTTCTTGCGCGAGCAGCGCAGAGAGCAGGTGGGTCGGTTCAAGGTGCGGGTTGCCTGCCGTCACCGCTTTTTCAATCGCAGCTGCGATTGCTTCTTGCGATTTTGTTGTCAGTTTGTCCATTGTTTTACCTCTTGTGTGCGCTCGCTTTCATATTGCTGTCTGCGAGCGGAATTCTTTTGTCAGTCAGTACAACGCATAAAAAGTTGAGTCTATTCCACTCAACTTGCTTCTTCTTTTCCGGATGCGGGTTTTTACAGTTGCCAATATAATCTTATTGCCTGCAGCAAATTCGGCTGCAAAATTTATCTAAAATTTAACTGCATGAAATTAGCCAAAAGGAGTTTTCTACAATGGGAATTTTTGACACAGCAAAAGATGCATTAAACAATGCGAAAGACGCTTTACACACCCAGAAAGCTGAAGAATTAACCGATCAGCTGCTCGATAAGGGTGCAGAATTCGCCAAAAACAAACTCGGCACCGGCAAAACCGCACAAATCGACCAGGTTCGCGAATCTATCGACAAAAACCTCGGCAGCGAATAACTAAAATTTTTTCACCACGAGCGGATTAGATATTTATTCAATATTTGCTCAATATTTATCGGCTGCTCTTTACAGGCTCTCTTTACCTATTGCGCTTTCGGTGTACCGCCAAGGATCGAGAATCAGCTTTTGCGGATAAAAACTTCAAGAAACTCCGCCGCCGACCCTGCTTTCGGCAACCCGAGTGAAAGGCTGAGCATCCCAACAATTTCTGCCGCCGAAATTCCTTGCGCAGCGAGCTGTTTTAACGTTACTGCGCCGTCGCGCTTGGCAAGGCGGACTCCGGCAGAGTTAAGCACCAGCGGCACATGCGCATATTCAGGCTGCGGATAACCGAGCATCTGCTGCAGATAAATTTGCCGCGGTACCGACGGGAGTAAATCATCCCCGCGCACGATTTGCCCGACGCCTGTGAGCGCGTCATCGACCACGGAAACGAAATTATACGAAAAACGCCGTCGCCGCGCATAATTACTAGATCATCAATCGCGCCGCGATATGCACCATAGTTTCGGTCAACAACGGTCATTTCGCTGAGCTCTGTTTTTATCCGGAAAGCCGGACCGCGATTTTGCAATCTTGCAGCCCGCTCTTTTCGCTCGTCTCGCGAAAGATTCCGGCATGTGCCCGGATATGATCCGGGCGGACGGTGCGGTGCTGATGCCACATCGTTCAAATCCTTGCGCGTGCAGTAACATTCATAAAGCAAACCCTGTGCCTGGAGCGTCTGGAAAATTTCCTGATAAATTTCCAGACGTTCAGACTGACGTACCGGCGTGCCATCCCAATCAATACCCAAAGCTTCCAAATCGCGTAATTGACTGGCTTCGTGCTCTGGCCGCGAACGCGCATCAAGATCTTCGATCCGTAAAAAACTTCCTGCCGTCATAACGCGCAAAAGCCCACGCCAAAAGCGCAGTACGCAAATTTCCCAAATGTAAATCTCCCGACGGGGAAGGAGCATACCGCCCTGCTCCGATTTTTGGTTTCATCATCGTACAAACACCTGCCCGCCCAGCACATGCGCCCCAAGCACATTGGCGAGTTGTTTCCGCACCGAGAGCGTTACGCTGCCGCCATTTTCAACTCGTTCCCCAGATTCCGCCAACTCTGCCGATTCTCCTAATTCCGCAGATTCTCCTGATGTTCCCGCTGTTATTTCCGGAGCAAAACCTGCAGCAAGCAGCGCTTTTGAAATAAGTGCAAGCGCTGGCAGCGGTGCAAGCATTGAAGTTTCCTGCAATCCATCCAGTTCTTGCAGATCTTGCGGGTACTGTGCTTCGTTAACGACGGCGAAAGCCGGAATATCACCAAGCGCCCGCGCAAGCAGCATCGTTACTACTTCAAGTGCGGAGATGTCTTTTGCGCAAGTTTGCAATGCCGGAGCGAATACGATTTGATCGACGGCAATACTCCGTGAAAATCCAGCGCCAAGTGCAGACGCACGAAGCACACCAAGAAGCAGACCATCTCGGGCAGCAACCCAGTAAGTAGCACTTCGAGTACCCATAATCTCTGCCGTCAGTGCTTCGAGTGTGCCGTCAAAAATATTAGCATTCACAAGCAGCTGGAAAATATCTTCAGCCTCTGCAAGATTAGCTGAGCGAATCGCAAACTTAAAACTCATATCCCCATTTTCATACACCTGTGAACTCCAGGCAAAGTAACTGCCAGTCATATTAAGAAATCTGTGGGCGAGATTAAAGTTTCGTCCGTAGGAAAACACCGAGCTGGAATCGGTCCAACATAATATGTGCAGCATAGCCGGAATTAGCCAACTATAATAGGCGCATGGCAAAGAAAAAGAAGCACGACGGCGACGGAGCTGGGCAGGGCGCTACTCCCGCATTGCAAGTATTGAATAATCTCGGTATACCTTACGAGCTGATCGAGTATGAGCATAGCGATACGATGGATCAGGGTTTTGCGCTCGACACCGCCGGCGTGCTCGGGGTCGATCCGCATACGGTTTTTAAGACGTTAATGGTAGAGACGGATTCAGGGAAAGCAGCCGTCGGCGTGGTTCCGGCCTCGGAGAAATTGAATTTGAAGTCGATTGCAAAAGCGCTCGGGGCGAAAAGCGCAGCAATGATGGATCCAATGAAAGCTGAACGAATCACTGGTTATATCAGAGGCGGGATTTCCCCAATCGGGCAAAAGCGCTTGTTTCCAACGATAATTCATGAAAGTGCGCTTAGCTGCGATACGATCCTAGTTTCCGGCGGGAAACGTTCACTTTCACTGCGGATATCGGCAAAAGACCTATCGCAAGCAATCCAAGGAAAATTCGCAAATATTACGCTGTAATTTCTAAAGCTTGCTACCCATGGTAATTAAAATGTTGAAGCGTTCCCGTAATAAACAAACTGAAACTCGCATAACTTGCAGTTTCAGGGATCATAAACGCCATCTCTTAGAAAGCGTTGACACAACTCCGTTAGGTGATTTTGGAATATATCTACGCTTTTAGGTTTCCATCAAGCAGCTGCATTAGGAGGTGTTTATTCAATTGGGGATTCGGTTGTGCTGCAAAACGATTTTATCGTTTGCCTGCAATCTAATCCGCAAGTAGCGCAAGTAAATACTGCCGCACTGCATGTTTTGGATCTTGTGTTTCAGGGAGTAGAAACATTTGAAAAATATCAGTCAAACATACTTTTCCGCGATTTACGAAGATCCAAAGTCTTCACCCAAGTGTATCCAGACTGCACTATTTAAGTGATAATAAATTTTTACCAGGCAAATTTGAATGCAAGATATCTGTACCAAAATACTCGGTATCCCGAATTAAAAATATTGAACTTTTTGAAGATTCGGACTTTCAAATTCGAAATCTTACACTTAAGCAATTCCCGTCTGCACTAACCTCCAATGCCGTTTTCTGTATGCTGAGCGGAGAGTTCTTATTAAACGATGCAAGCGGTATTAGTTACGGACGGATATTAGATCAAATTCTCGAATAAATTTTTCTTTTATCATCCCCTTACACCACAGAAACCACACTGTTCATAAATGAAGCAGCACATACATAAAAATTTGACACCAATTGGGGGGGATAATAGCTTCAAACCTCTAAAACGAAGCTAATTAGCGAATTTCGCAAGAAAATCAGCATAGGAGTCCACAAATGGCACAAACCCAAGGCGTAAAGTCAGAAAAACCATTCTATCAGCGAATTTGGTTCATTATTATTGTCGCGATTGTAGCAATCGGCGGTATCAGCGCATACCTGCAAGGCAAAGATGAAACCGGTTCTTCTTCCGCAAAATCTACAAGTGTTACAGAAAAATCTACCGAAAGTAAATCTCCGAAAAATCAGCAGGAAAAAGCGGAAAAATCCACGCCAGATGTACCTAAGGAATATGAAAATGCGCTAAGGAAAGCAGAGTCATATTCCGACATGATGCACATGTCTAAACAAGGAATTTACGATCAATTAACCTCTAAATACGGTGAGAAGTTTTCTCCCGAAGCCGCGCAATATGCCGTCGATAATTTGAAAGCTGATTTCAAGAAAAACGCACTTGAAAAAGCAAAATCGTACGAAGAGACAATGAACATGTCTCCGGATGCAATAAAAGATCAACTAACTTCTGCACATGGTGAAAAATTCACTCCGGAAGAAGCACAGTGGGCAATTGAAAATCTTGGCAAGTAAATAATCCGCTGAAATTAAAATCGATAATATCAAGCTTGCGGGGGTGAGCTGATTTGAGTTCATCCCTGCAACATAAAATACATTACCGCTGGAAAATAGTGATATTGCGCGGATTCCACAGCACCATCCCGCCAGCAGAGTCCGGCACTGAAACTTCATCGCGCATATCAGCCTCACGCAAATCAGCTTCATGCAATGCTGCCCGCAGCTGATGAAAACGCTGCGCCACCGTCACATCGCCCGTCGCTGAAGCCGCAAAAACCCGATGTTCCCGCGACGTAAACCGCTCCAACTCCGAACGCATAAATTCCCCAAGAATCTGCATTTTCTCAATCTTATGCTGCAGCTTTGCGTTACGTAACCGAAGTTTTTCAACCTCGTTCTCAAGCTCTACGATCCGCGCAATTCCTGCAAGATTAATCCCCTCTTCCTGCGAGAGCGCCTGAATCCGCAAAAGCTGATCAACATCATTCAAGGAGTAGCGACGGCCTCCGCCGCGGGTGCGTTTTGCCACCACAAGCCCGAGCCGGTCATATTGGCGAACCGTCTGCGGATGCATTCCCGCAAGTTCTGCTGCTACCGAAACCGTTAAAATCGGCGCACTGCGTGAAACTTTTGCCATCGCCTCTCCTTAGAAATCAAAATCCGATGCTAACTTGAAACTTCCGTTTAAAGTTTTGCCATGCTCGAAACTCGGCGCGCGGATCAGCACCTGCAGCAGCTGCCCGGAATGCTTCCACCGCAGCTCGTGATTCCTCCGAAAGGGACTTCGGAACCACCACTTTCAAGCGCACGTACATATCGGAACGTTCGCCTTTCGGATTCTCAATACCTTTTCCGCGCACCCGCATTGTTTTATCGGTTGATGAACCTGCGGGAACTTTTACCCGCACAATTTCGCCGTCAAGCGCCGGTACTTCAATCGTCGCTCCAAGCGCAGCTTCGTCGAAAGAAATCGGCACGTTTACATACACATCTTTTCCGCGAAGTTCATAAACCGGATGTGGTTCTACCGTGATTTTCACTAAGATATCTCCCGGTTCTCCACCATTTACACCCGGTTTGCCTTTTTCGGAATTCGAATTTTTTGCCCGTTTGTTACGCCTTTTGGTACTCGTGCGCTTACCGCGCCGGTTGGCGCATTCACTTTCACCGTCGTCCCATAAACCGCATCATGCAGCGGAATCGAGACAGATGCCGTGATGTCTCCGCCGCGTTCAGGGCGTCTGCGTGAACCAAAACCGTTAAAACCGAAACCGCCGCGTCCATCAGGCTGCGGAGCACCGGCACCAAACATTGAAGAAAGAATATCTTCAAATCCGGGCGGAGTTTGCCCGCCGCCTGTTGCATACGCTGCACGTCCGGCACCGCCGGTACCGCCGGCAAAGGCAGAAAAATATCTTCAAATCCGCCTGCGCCGCCCGCGGAGAAACGTGCGCCCGATCCGCCCATTGCACGAATCGCATCGTATTGTTTCCGGTCCTCATCATCCGAAAGTACCTGATATGCTTCCGAAACTTGCTTAAACTTTTCTTCCGCAGCTTTATCGCCCGGATTTTGATCCGGATGGTACTTTCGTGCGAGTTTGCGATAAGCCTTTTTATTTCCGCTTTCGCCGCCGTTTTTCCACGCCGAGATCACGATAAAAATCTTTCGTCAGCCAATCTTGACTAGCCATCACACCTCACCCCCAAAACTTGTATTTATATTTATTTTCACGGCAGATTTTTCTCTGCCGGTGCCCGTATTTCACACCGTAGCTCCCGCACCGGACTGCAGCTGCTCTTTCCCGGTCCGCCGTCGTAACTTTCATCTGATGAAATCTCTTACTCGGGTGAAATCACACCAACGCGAGCCGGGCGCAGTATTTTCTCGCCTTGTTTGTATCCGGCTTGGATCAGCACAGAAACTTCTTCCTTTTCCGCATCTGCAGAAGTTTGATGCATTAATGCTTCATGAATCGTCGGATCGAATTCATCACCGACGGATCCGAAACGTTCAAGACTGAAATTCGTACGCAGCGTATTTTCCAGTTCAGCAACTACTTTTCCGGCCGGTCCGGTAAGTTCGCCATGTTCACGCGCAAGCGCAGCATTATCAAGCACGCTGAAGAGTGTTTCAAGTACTTTCTGCACACCGGCTTCTTTATGCGCCTGTGCTTCAAGACGGGTCCGTTTCACATAATTCGAATATTCTTGCTGTACGTTATACAAATCAGCATTACGGCGCGCAAGTTGTTCTTTCAGGTCTGCCGCTTCCAACAGTGCCTGATCCAGTTCGGAAAGCTTGCCGGTATTTTCTTCCGCGGGGATATCTGCAGATTCTGCTGCTGAATCTGCATCTGACGGCAGCGAATCGGCAGCATTTTCCGCAGTGTCCGCAGTTTTATCAGTTTCCGCAGTTTCAGAATTTCCTGCAGCATCTAATTTTTCTTTCGCCGAACCTGGAGCAGTTTCCTGCGCTATCTCGTCGAAATGTTTTTCGTTATTCATTTCATCAGCCATATTTGCACCCCATATCGTTAACAGTTTTCTTGCAGTTAGCACTATCATCTGCGAAAATCTGCTGCCCTTCGGTTCTTTTTACTGACTGCAAAAAGCAACCTGTTCAAAACTTATTTTGCCAATGAGGGCCAGCAACCATAGATTTGCTTGCCAGCCCTCATTTTGCGCTAATTTCCAGTTCTAGCTTGAAATCGTGAAAACTGTTTACTTCTTTTCGTTCTCGTCATCTACGATTTCAGCGTCAACCACATTTTCGTCACCAGCTGCGTTTGCGCCAGCTTCTGCTGCACCGCCGGCATTTTCAGCAGCTGCAGCTGCTTGTGCCTGCGCGTAAAGTGCTTCGCCGATCTTCTGCGACTTTTCGTTCAGCACTTCTTGTGCTGCTTTAATCGCTGCAAGATCTTCCCCTTCGAGTGCTTTGCGCAAGCCGTCGTTTGCTTCTTTAACTTCGGTTACGACGGAATCTTCAAGCTTGTCGGCGTTGTCCTTGAGCAGTTTCTCGATTGCATAAACCTGCTGTTCGGCAGAGTTGCGCACCTCAGCTTCTTCCTTGCGCTTCTCATCTTCTGCAGCGTGTTCTTCAGCTTCTTTCACCATCCGGTCGATATCTTCTTTCGAAAGTGCTGAACCGCCGGTGATTGTTACTGACTGTTCTTGACCAGTGCCGCGATCCTTTGCGGACACATGCACGATGCCGTTTGCATCAATATCAAAAGTCACTTCAATCTGCGGCACACCGCGCGGAGCCGGAGCGATACCGCTGAGTTCGAAAGTACCCAAGAGCTTATTATCGCGCGCGAAAGAGCGCTCGCCCTGGTAGACCTGAATCAATACCGACGGTTGGTTGTCTTCGGCAGTGGAGAAGACTTCGCTGCGCTTGGTCGGGATTGCGGTGTTCCGCTCAATGAGCGTGGTCATCATGCCGCCTTTGGTTTCAATACCGAGAGAAAGCGGGGTGACGTCAATCAGCAGCACGTCTTTGCGGTCGCCGGTAATCACACCGGCCTGGAGTGCAGCACCGACGGCGACTACCTCATCCGGATTCACACCCTTGTTTGGTTCGCGCCCGCCGGTGAGTTCCTTTACCACTTCGGTAACAGCCGGCATTCGGGTAGAACCGCCGACGAGTACCACGTGATCAATCTCCGAAAGCTTAATTTCTGCATCTTCGATTACTTTCTTGAACGGAATCTTTGTGCGTTCAAGCAGGTCTTTTGTCATTTCTTCGAATTTTGCACGGGTGAGTTTCTCATCCAAGTGGATTGGCCCGTTTTCACTCATTGAAAGGTATTGCAAGGTGATGTTTGTGGAGGCAGCTGAGGAAAGTTCTTTCTTCGCCTGCTCAGCTGCTTCTTTCAAACGCTGGAGTGCAATCTTATCTTTGGAAAGGTCTGCACCGTAGTTGTTCTTCACCTGGGCAACAAGCCAATCAACGATACGCTGATCCCAATCGTCACCGCCGAGTTTGTTGTCGCCGGAGGTTGCGCGCACCTGAATTGTAGAGAATTCGTCTTCATCCTTGCCCACTTCGAGGAGTGAAACATCGAACGTGCCGCCGCCAAGATCAAAGACGAGAATCAGCTCATCTTCTTTCCCTTTTTCGAGTCCGTATGCAAGAGCTGCAGCTGTCGGTTCGTTTACGATCCGCTGCACATTCAGACCAGCAATCTGCCCGGCATCTTTTGTTGCCTGGCGCTGTGCGTCGTTAAAGTATGCCGGAACAGTGATGACGGCATCTGTTACCGGTTCACCAAGATATGCTTCCGCATCTTTCTTTAGTTTCTGTAAGATAAATGCGGAAATCTGCTGTGCGTTATAGCTCTTATCGTCAATATCGACTTTCCAAGCAGAATCGCCCATGTAGCGTTTTACCGAGGAAATTGTCCGGTCAACATTTGTTACTGCCTGCCGCTTTGCGATTTCACCGACGAGAACTTCACCCGTCTTTGAAAAACCGACGACGGATGGCGTGGTGCGGGCGCCTTCAGCGTTTGCAATAACGGTTGGTTCGCCGCCTTCAAGTACAGAAACTACTGAGTTTGTAGTACCAAGATCGATGCCTACTGCACGAGCCATGTCATATTCTCCTTCTTCTGTGCTAAATCGTCTGCTCTGCCGTCCGCATTAGCCGTAAGAACTCTTTTGTTTATTTCCTGTTATCTTCCGCAGCTTTTGCGTCGGCGAAATTTCCAATCTAGCAGCTTTGAAAATTTCTTCGTTCTCAAGTTTGCTACGCTTCATCGACTTGCGTCAAATCGGCTGAGTAATTCTTGAGTCTAATACACTCAACTTTTTATGTGTTAGTTTTATTCCCGAAATAAAAATCACATATTTCACAGCTGCTGGTGTTAGCTTTTATTTTGTTTAGCAGCACGAATGTTTTGCCGGGTTTCGATATGTAAATTTAATATGCGGAAAGCTCCCAAGCAGATTAATTCCTGCCTGGGAGCTTTCACTTATATTCTGTTACAGATTGTTATGCACACATGCACTTTGCGCCAGTGCTTCTCTTATTTTCTGCGTTTTAATCCAAGTGCGATTAATGCGCTTCCTGACAGCACAATAAGCAGAGCATATAGAATCAGGGCTGTGGCATTTCCGCTTCCGGTTTGGGAAAGTTCACTGCCTGCTGAATGGTCTTGATTTGTTTCTGGTTCGATGTCAGGAGTAGGCGCTTCAGCCAAAGCATCAACCATCACAATCGGAGCATCAGAATCAAGCCGGGTCTCACCCACACTAACACTTCCATCCACACCAACAGTGAAATCAATCGCCGTCGCAACCTCATAACCCTGCGGAGCAGCACTCTCAACAAGACGATACTCACCAGCAGTCAACACAAACTCATGCGGCACCTTACCAGAGACCCACTCATGAACCGGATCCCCAACCTGCTCACCAGCAACCCGAGCAAACACCTGCAAAGAAGCACCAGCAAGCTCAACACCATCCACAGCCAAAGCCCGCTTACTCACCTTAACCGGATAATCAGCCAAAGCATCAACCATCACAATCGGAGCATCAGAATCAAGCCGGGTCTCACCCACACTAACACTTCCATCCACACCAACAGTGAAATCAATCGCCGTCGCAACCTCATAACCCTGCGGAGCAGCACTCTCAACAAGACGATACTCACCAGCAGTCAACACAAACTCATGCGGCACCTTACCAGAGACCCACTCATGAACCGGATCCCCAACCTGCTCACCAGCAACCCGAGCAAACACCTGCAAAGAAGCACCAGCAAGCTCAACACCATCCACAGCCAAAGCCCGCTTACTCACCTTAACCTTATGCTCTTTTGGGGCATCCGGCTTTTCTTGGTTCACAACCTTATAATGATTTTCTTTCACCTGCGAAAGAGTTGCAAGGAAAGTTCTGCCATCAATTGCAACTTCAACCTGCTGATCAAGCTGCAGCGCCACATTCCCTTCTTTAAAAGAATACTTATTCAAAGCAGCCGCGATGTAGTAATCATTACTCGTAACCGTGGTAGTAAAATCATGATTCTCTCGAACATTATGCCCTTTATCATCAGAAGCTTCGAGGAATATCATTGATTTCAATGAATCGTCTTTCAGCTCCCCACCAGATTTGTCTTTCCATTCCTTTTCGATAGTAATCACCGACATGCGGACATTATCAAAGATCCGGCTATAGACATTTGGCGAATCTTCTACCCACTTATTCGCAGGCGGAATTACTTCATAGGTTGTATCACCTAAGACGATATATTTAATAGGCTTTTCATTCTTTTCGTTAAGCTCATAGACATAATAGGATTCAAGTTCACTCTTTTTAATCCCAGTCCAAGTAAGTTCATGCTGATCCGCATTTAACGTTTGCACCGTATCTGGCACAAGCTTGCCGGCTTTGAACAAACCGAACTTAGTTACAGGATGACCTGCTTTCTCTTTCCCATCCCAAGTCTTCTTCACCTTGAGAGTGACAGTTTCTGCTGCAACTTTCTTTTTATTAGTAACTGAAACCGTATTGCCTTTAAATTCAACACCATCAATGGATTTGCCTGTTTGGGCCACTCCTGATCATTAATTTTAAAAGTGATATCCTCAGCAACTTTCACATACCCATCCGGCGCCGAAAGCTCCCGCAAAACATATTCGCCTGCTTCCAGCTTCAAATTAATATCTTTTGTTCCAGTAAGAAATTCCTTAACCGGATTTACCGGATCAGCTTTCTTATATAAACCAAACTTCGCGTCCGCCAAAGCCTTTCCAGCTTCATCCAACTTCTTAAAAGTCACAGCAAATTTATCCGGCTTTTCTTGATTCACAACCTTATAACGATTCTCGCCCGCTTTAGAAAGAGTTGCAAGGAAAGTTCTGCCATCAATTGCAACTTCAACCTGCTGATCAAGCTGCAGCGCCACATTCCCTTCTTTAAAAGAATACTTATTGAATGCAGCTGAAATATAGTACTTGTTGCTCTTAGTTTCGGCATTAAAGTCATGGCTTTCGCTAATAGTTTTCCCGGCTTCGTTAGCTGCCGTTATATCTATTGCTGCAGTTGGTAAACCAGCAGTTAATTCTGCTCCGTCTTTACCTTTCCATTCCTTTTCTACGGTAACAACTGTTACAAGAGAATTGTCATAGGCATAGCTGTAAACATTCTTTTCTTCGGCTTGCCACTCAGTAACCTTTGGAACAACTTTATAGGTTTTACCGTCTAAAGTGATGTACTTTTCAGCTTTTTCGTCATTTTCGGTAAGCTCATACACCTTATATAACGGAAGTTCACTCTTTTAATCCCAGTCCAAGTAAGTTCATGCTGATCCGCATTTAACGTTTGCACCGTATCTGGCAGAAGCTTGCCGGCTTTGAACAAACCGAACTTAGTTACAGGATGACCTGCTTTCTCTTGCCCATCCCAAGTCTTCTTCACCTTGAGAGTGACAGTTTCTGCTGCAACTTTCTTTTTATTAGTAACTGAAACCGTATTGCCTTTAAATTCAACACCATCAATGGACTCACCCGTTTGAGTGACTTTACCTTTATCATCAACCGCAAACTTTATATCCTCAGCAACTTTCACATACCCATCCGGCGCCGAAAGCTCCCGCAAAACATATTCGCCTGCTTCCAGCTTCAAATTAATATCTTTTGTTCCAGTAAGGAATTCCTTAACCGGATTTACCGGATCAGCTTTCTTATATAAACCAAACTTCGCGTCCGCCAAAGCCTTTCCAGCTTCATCCAACTTCTTAAAAGTCACAGCAAATTTATCCGGCTTTTCTTGGTTCACAACCTTATAATGATTTTCCTTCACCTGCGAAAGAGTTGCAAGGAAAGTTCTGCCATCAATTGCAACTTCAACCTGCTTGCCCAGCTCTAATGCCGCATTTTCTTCTTGGAAAGAAAGTTTCTTGAACCCCGACGAAACGTAGTAATCATTACGATTAGTCTTAGCGTCAAAGTAATGATTGTATCGTGGGCTCTGACCCTGTTCGTGAGTTGCAGTTATGTAGATAATCGCCTTTGATGGAATGTCTTTTAACGCTTTTCCATCTTTACCTTTCCATTCTTTATCCACAGTAATAACTGTTATTGAAGAATTGTCAAAGGCCCGGCTATAGACATTCCCGCCCTCATGCTTCCACGAATTATCTTTCGGGAAAATCTCATAGGTATTACCAGCTAAAGTAATATACTTTCCAGCCTTTTTACCATTTTCATTAACTTCATACACATTATATGACTCAAGCTCGCTCTTCTTGATGTTGTCCCAAGTAAGTTCATGCTGATCTGCGGTTAATGTCTTAACTGTACTTTCTACAAGTTGCCCATTTTTCAACAAACCAAACTTAGTTACAGGATGACCTGCTTTTTCTTGCCCATCCCAAGTCTTCTTCACCTTGAGAGTGACAGTTTCTGCTGCAACTTTCTTTTTATTAGTAACTGAAACCTTGCTACCGCTAAAGTTGACACCATCAATGGATTTTCCTGTTTGGGCCACTCCTGATCATTGATCGTAAACTCAATGTCACTATCAACTTTCACATACCCATCCGGCGCCGAAAGCTCCCGCAAAATATATTCGCCTGCTTCCAGCTTCAAATTAATATCTTTTGTTCCGGTAAGAAATTCCTTAACCGGATTTACCGGATCAGCTTTCTTATATAATGCAAAATCAGCTTCCGGCAAGTATTGGCCCTTTTCGTCCTGCTTCTTAAGAGTAAGATCATATTCCGGCTTCTGTTTTTCGTCGTATACAATAAGCGTGTCTTCGGTCAATTGATCCGCATCAGCAAATTGTGCCTTTGTCGGAAGCTTTTGTTTCTCCCAACTCCCGTCTTTTTGCTTAATTAGAATCCACTTTCCCCGTTAAGCTTATCTTCACCAGCGACGGTAAATACAATGGGATCCGTCTTTTTATATCCGTTTGGAGCTTCAGATTCTACAAGAGTAAACACATCCCCAAATCTCTTACCATATTTCCCGAGATCAAACATTGCACCCGCAAATGCCAAAGGAGTCTCCGGATACATAGATAAATCTACAGACAAAGGAGATCCGCTTATTCCTTCACCGGCAAAAATTTTCAGCTCAGCGCCAGTCAAAGCATTCGGCTCAATTTTTCCGTTTTCCACTCCGACCTTGGTAATGTAAATCGGATCTTCTCGACCGAATTGGTCTTTCGGCGGTTCAGGAGCTGGATGATTTACTTTCGTTACCAAGATATTTTGGTACTGGTTCCCGGACTCTTTTGCGGTTTGCGTAGTGGTAAATAAGTCCATACCGAATTCGTTGCCAGGCTGTTGCAGAGTATTTTCGATTAGCTTTTTATAAACGGCAACTTTAAGCTCATTAGCCTTTTTCGCATCCTGATCGGCTAATGCAAATTCTTTCTCATAATAATCTTCCGGATTAAACTGATCGGTGTAGTGCCACACTACCCACTGGGTGACTTCCCGGAAAAAACCATCTTTTTGGACGTCTTTTACAAAGTCTTTTCCATCAAACTGATTTGAAAGTTTACTTGCATCATTCGGATACCCGTGATACAAGACTCTCCTTAAATCTTTAATAAGCTGATCTTGCTTCGCTTTATCATCAATCGGCTTAGACAAAGATTTTCCGTACTCGGCAGCAGTCCCCTGAGTTTTCTCATAGTAAATCGTGTCATCAACTTTTCTTGCCGGCGCTTCCCGCTTTTTGTTATAACAATAAGCAATATACCGTTCTTTAGTGCCTTCTTGGCCGAGATAGAACGCAGCAGAATAGCTCCCTGCCACTCTGACCACCCTAAATACTTTTCACCAGCACCATACGCCGCATTTGCCCCGAAAGAAACCGTCGAAAGCATTGTGAAAACGGCTAAAACCAATACCAGCGGCTTCTTTAATTTCTCTTTCACGTCTACTATCCTTTAGTACATTTCTCATCACGAACGAAAGTCACCGAGCGAATCACTTCCAGCGCCAACGCCTTTGCCGACGCATAATTCGGCACCATCAGTACACTCAGTTTCTTTAGTTATGCCGGAAAATCGCCTTTAGAAACAGCTACGCCCCTAATATCCCCCAGCAGTATAAGAGATAATGATAATCAGAAAAATTTAGCAACTCAATAAAAATAGCAATATCACTTAAATTGCGAATCAAAACATTCCGAAAATATTAGCTTCCAAATATTGAACAAAAAGCCTTAAGCCCTGTAAAATACGAGCAATTCATGCAAAAATATATCTATGGCTCTCAGTATTGGTATTGACGTTGGCGGAACAAAAATTGCCGGCGGTGTGGTAGATGAAAACGGCGAAATTCTTGAAATGGTAAAGATTCCAACACCGGCTCAAGATTCGCAAGCATCAATTGATGCAGCAATCAAAATCATAAATGACCTGAAAACTCGTTATCACGTCACAGCCGTCGGCATCGGCGCTCCCGGCTTTATTAATAGCGACCGTTCCGAAGTCATTTTTGCCCCGAATGTAAACTGGCGCAACGAACCAGTAGCTGCAAAAGTTGCTGAAAAGACCGGCCTTCCCGTCGTCTTGGAAAATGATGCAAACGTAGCCGCCTGGGGCGAATTCAAATTCGGAGCAGCAAAAGAGTGCAGCTCCGTCGTGATTGTAACTGTTGGCACCGGTATTGGCGGCGGAATTATTCTCGACGGCAAACTGATCCGCGGTTCGCACGGTTTCGCAGCCGAAATCGGGCATATGAGTCTCGTTCCAGACGGACCGCTCTGCCCGTGCGGGGAATATGGCTGCTGGGAAATGTATTCATCCGGCACCGCTTTAGTCCGGCTCGCTAAGGAGCGCGCAGAAAAATCTCCGGCGACGGCAGCAAAACTCCTTGAGCTGGTAGCAGGCGATATTGATGCGATTGACGGCAAAATTATCGATCAAGCGGTTGCCGCTGGTGATAGTGCCGCATCCGATTGCTTCGCCGAAGTTGGCAAATATCTCGGGCAAGGAATGGCGAACCTCGCAGCAGCACTCGATCCGGAAATGTTTGTGATTTCTGGAGGAGTGTGTAATTCCGGCGACTTCCTCTTAAAGCCAGTCCGTGAAGCTTTCGAAACGCGCGTAACAGCCCGCAGCCTGCGCCCGCTGCCAGAAATTCACCTTGCAAAACTCGGCAATCTGGCTGGACTAATCGGAGCGGCAAATATCGCATTCGAGACGGAATACACAGCTTAAAAGAGAATCCGCCGCTGCGCTTAATAAAGCGTGCGGACAAAATAAGCTCGGCAGGCAGAATAAGCTCAGCGCCAGTTACGTGTGCTTGCGGGGATTATGCCACCACTTACGTAACCCGCAAGCATTTCGCCACCAGTTACGCAAATTTTGCTTTTTGGTAATCAGCTGTGAATGTTTTCAAAAAATTTAGATCTGAAAACTCGACAAACAAGACAAAAATACCTATTTTCAGTTCAGTATTTTTCCTAAATTCTCGCACAAAAATTGCGAATTAAATTTTTCAACCGCAAAGTTCATCTGCGCACCCAAAGCACACTTGTACTTTCGAAAATTCGCAAGCCCCCACACACAAGGAAGCTGCTGCAAGGGTTCCATTACCCTGATTTTTGGGGACGCCCCACGCACACAAGGAAGCTGCACTGGCACTGACTAAACCGGCACTTCGCTCACTAAAGATATCTAAATTACTGCAGCGCTACGCTAAGTAAAGAAAAACCGCAACAAAAATCAATAACACCGCAAAAATAAACGTCAATGTCGAGTTCTTTGCTTTCCGTGAAACCGGCCCGCCAAGCAAACCTCCAAGCATTGAAGCCGCCGCAAAAATCAAGACAATCCCCCAATCAACTGCTAAATCAGAACCAATTCGGGAAAGCAAACCAGTAGCCGAAGTAATCACCATAATTAAAAGTGAGGTCGCCGAAGCTTCCCGCATCGGCATCCGCAACGCCAAAAGCAGCATTGGCACCACCACAAACCCGCCGCCAACTCCAAAAATCCAGTCAACAGCCCGGTTAGCGAAGCACAAAAATCAAAACAAAAATTCGGGAAAAATCTCCAGTGCGCAATGCGCTTTCCGAATCCCTTGATTCTCTCGAATCCGCAGCACTCGCTGCGCCCGCCGAATCCGCCGCCGCTTCCGCTTCCGCTCCCCGCTCTTTCTGCAACTGCCGCACCGCCTTATGAAACATCGCCGCCGAAACACAAAGCAACAAAATCCCAAAGGAATACATCAACAAATCCGGATCAACAAGAAGATTTAAGCGCGAACCGCCCCACGCACCGAGAATCGAAAGCGTTCCAAAAACAATCCCGTCGCGAAAATGAACCCGACGGTACTGTGCAAAAAGTGAAACCAAAGCTGTTAAACCAACGATTACAAGCGAACCTGCCGCCGCCGCATGCGGGTCTTGCCCCAAAACATAGACCAAAATCGGTACCGAAAGAATCCCGCCGCCAGCACCGAGCATCCCGACGATGACACCCACAAAAAGCCCCACAGCCAGCGCAATCGCGATGTTTCCAAACATTTTTAACGCAACTCCTCACACCCGCCCGCGCGAAACTCCGCATCTCCATCTGCGCGGGAACAAACACAAAAACCAAATCTCAAACCCGACGGAACGCCGGATTCACACCCCAAAACCCGGCAGCACAGAAACTACCGCACTCTCACAACACACAATAACGCAGAAACTACTGCACCCTCACAATTCGATACACCGCAAACTAAATTTCGTTAATCAGATTCCTGATACGGTTTCATCTTCATAATTTCACTCGCCTCACGCCCAGCTGCCACTAAACGCGCCATCCGCAGCACATCAGCGCGGATATGCCGATAAAAATCCTGATATCCGGCGCAGAGATAATTTTCCGCATTACCTTCCCGAAAACTTCCGCCAACAAAACGATCTTTCGGGCACCCTCCCCAGCAGAACCGCAATACGTCGCACGAACGGCACTTTTCAGCTATTTGCTGCAGTTTCTTTTTCTGAAATGTCTGCATTTTTTGCCCTGCAGCAAGCTCTGCAAACCCGCTGCGATATACATTCCCAAGCTTCCACTCCGGCTCCACCCAATGATCGCAGGCATAAACATCGCCATTGAACTCCATCGCGAAATTATTTCCACAGCCGGGCGCATGAACACAAACCGAATACGTGCCGAACACTGCCGCCAGCGCCGCATCAAAATCCTGCACAAATACCGTGCCCACATCGCATTTCACCCAAATATCAAAGATTTCACGTAAAAACTTTCCATACCGGAGCGGATTCACACTCCGCGAAGTTACCGCGTCACCATGCTGCTGATACATTAACTGTGCACCGTGCCCCCAGCCGGCTTCAGCTTTCGCTAAATCTTTCCGTTCTACACGTTCAACAATTGGAATGAACTGCAAGAATCGTGCGCCAAGCACGTCACGGAAATATTCGTACACTTCGCGGGGATGGTCTTGATTTGCCGCATGTACCGTACAGAGAATATTCGTTTCCACACCAGCGGATTGGAGAATTTCCCATCCGCGCAGTACTTGTTTGTGCGTGCCGCGGCCAGCTCGATTTACCCGATATGAATCGTGAATATTCGCCGGCCCATCCATTGAAATCCCGACCAGAAAATCATTCTCTCGAAAAAACTCAGCCCACTCAGCATTAATTAAAGTGCCATTAGTCTGAATTGCATGCGAAACCTGCTGCTCGGGACGCGCAAACTGCTTTGCATAGTCCACAGCGCAGCGAAAAAATCCAAACCGCGTAACGTTGGTTCACCGCCTTGCCAAAGCAGCGTAACCGGCCCATCAGGATGGGCTGCCAAAAATTCTTGAATATACACACGTAAAGTCGCTGTGCTCATTTTTTGCTGCTTCGCATTGTAAAGCAGCTCTTTCGAGAGAAAAAACAATACGAACAGTCAAGATTACATGCAGCACCAGTCGGTTTTGTAACCACAGAAAGCGGAATTCGCTTCATAACCTCATCACCGTCGCGATACTCTCGTTTTTTATCTGTAAAGCCGCGACGGAAGTTTTCACCGCGCAAACCGCACCCCACGCACAAGCAGCACCATCCATCGGGATAGAACTAATCGGCACTTCCCACTGAATCGCCGGACTAAAATTCCGGCGCATTTGCGCTTGCGTAAGCGAAACAATCTGCGGTAATTCCGCCACGACTTCACCGCCAAGATAAATATGCGACGGATGTGCCGCCATTGCAACTTGCGCACAGGCAAAACCAAGCGCAGCTGCCCCGCGATTCAGCACATCAGCCGTCTGCGGATCTCCAGAATCTAATTTCTGCCGGAAATCAGCTAAAGATTCCACTTCCGCTCCATTGCAGAGCGCCGCATAGGAAGCCGCCAATTCAAGACATCCAATATTTCCGCAGTGACACTTCTGCGCAATACCCGGTATCGAAACATGCCCGAACTCTCCCGCAACCACTTGCGGAATATTTTCCACCGGAGAACTCCACATAAAACAGCTGCCGACTCCGCCGGAAAGCCGCACATACATCTGCGGCGAAGCCGCTAAACTTCCCGCCGGTGAATGCAAATGCGCCAGAGCCGCCATCGCCACAATATTGTCATACACGCATCCGCCCGACCACTCTTCACGCACCATCGCCGCAGCTTTTGCCGCATCACTATCGCGAAAAGCAGACATCGGCAAAGCTACCCCGGTACCGGCAATCGTTTTCGTATCAATCGAGTTTTCAGCTATTCCGCGCATCAGCAGTGAAAGCAACTTTCGCAGCGGCTTTTCCCAACCGCGGTATGCCAAATACTCAAAACTTGTTGCAAACAGCTGCTGACCAGCACGATTAATCAGTACCCCAGCAGCCTCATTCCGCCCAATACTCAACCCGACGATATATGCTGCACCATCAACAAGACTCAAATACTGCACCGGCCTGCCAGCGCCGCCTTCACGCGCAGAAACCTCACTCAAAACAAATCCGTCGTGAATCATCGGATCGAGAGCACGAGAAAGGACGGGGCGCGAGACACCAAGCTTTCGCGTCAGCTGTGCGCGAGTATAGCTTCTTTCACCAAGCGCCAATGCAATCAAATCTTGCAGTGTATTGCCGAATTGGTTTATTTGCGCCTGCACCGCCGCCCAATCTCCTCTCGAAGTTTCTTCACATCTACGAAACTCTTTATTATTTCTGAAACAAAGAACTCCAATCAAGAGCTGTGACATCTTCAAATATCACAGCTCTTGATTAAGAACCGAGAACTTCGTCAAGATCAGAACGCGCGGTATTCACCAACGGGACATCAAAATCCGTCATTGCCGCCATCCACTTTGCAAATGAATGGTCGCCGCGCGCACGCAGCTGCTTGTAAAGATTCGTTGCCAGCTCGCTGCGAATCTCACGATAAGCCGGAGCTTCATAAACGTTATTCATCTCCGCCTTGTCATACCGCAAATCGTAAAGTTCATTAATTGATTCCGGAGAAACAACAAGCTTAAATTCACGGGTGCGCAGCATCCGCTGCTGCAGCGGGAAGTGATGGCCATGGAATTCACAGACAATATCCTCACGCCAACCCGGCACTGTCTCGCCGCGGGTCAGATCCACAATCGACCGTCCATCTTCAACCAAAGCCGGATCAAGCCCCGCAATATCGAGCACGGTTGCCGGCAAATCAATTAGCGAAACGAACGCATCTGATTGGCCGACGGCTGAAACACCTGGAATATGCGCAATAAACGGCACGTTATAGATATCGTCATACATTGCCGGGCCTTTATCGTTCATCCGATGCGATCCAGTAAATTCACCGTGATCGGCACAGAAGAACACTGCCGTATCGTCAAGGATTCCAAGTTCACGCGCCACATCCATGATTCGCCCAATCTCGTAATCAATCATTGCCACGTAGCCCCAATAGACTGCAATCAGCTTTTTCCACTGCTCATTCGTAAACGACGATGTCGACCAATAAGTAGCATAATTTTGCTGAATCTGCGGTTTCCCAATCAGCGTATCGCCAAAGTTTTCCGGAAGCGTTACAGAATCAGGATCAATCAAATCGAACCATTCATCCGGCAAGAAATACGGCAGGTGCGGTCCATAGAAATGAACATCAAGCGAGAACGGTTTGCCGTCGTTTTTCCATTCACTGGCATATTTCCGCATCCGCGCAATTGCCGTATCTGCGATAAAACGTTCAAACGTAGCTTCTTCCGGCTGGTCAAGACGAGCGGCAATAATATGCCCGTCGCGATTCCCCGGCAATTTTCCGCGCCAGAAATCGTGAGCTTTCACCGGCGGCAAACCATTTTCCTCCAGCCACGCCACATAGCGTTCATTCGCTACCGGATTCTCTGCACCCCAGAAAGAGTCATCATCCATCCCGAACTTATCCGGCAGATTATGCCCGCAATGATACTTGCCGACGATCCCCACGTTATAACCGTGATCGCGCAGCTCTTGCGTATAGGTCCACGAATCTAACGGAATGTCGGTATTGTATGCGATATTCCATTCTGGATTTGCCAAAACTTGATGCTTCCGCGGAAGTTTCCCGGTAAGCAGCGAAGCGCGGGCCGGAGTACAGATTGCCGTCGGAGTGAAAGCTTGCGTGAAAGCAAAGCCGTTGTTTCCAAAATTATCAAGCACAGGTGTTTGTGCGTGCGGATTTCCGAGGCAGCCAATCGTATCCACCCGATGCTGATCCGTCATAATTACCAGCACGTTCCGGACATTATCTGGAATATCGCGCTGCAAAGGTGTTTTCATACCAGTTTGCGATGTCATTTCTTCATTCCGTTTCGTTTACTTTGTTAATTTATCCATGTCTTCAAGCTCTACGCCTGAAGTTTCGTGCAGATACTTGCCGGTGAAAATCACTGCCAAAACGCCGAAAGCGAAGAAAATCCAGTAAACACCAGCCGGCGACCAAGCCACCATGTATGGGAAAGAAAGTACCACAATCAAGTTCACCACGAAATCTGCACCCGAAACCAAACTCATTGCGCCGCCGCGAATCTTTTGCGGGAACATTTCACCCATCAAAACCGAGAAAATTGGCCCCCACGAAGATGTGAAGCCGAGAAGGAACAGGCAGAAGCCAGCAATTACGAGGTAGCCAAGGAACGGTACTGAAGTAATATCCGTATGCCCGTCGGCGTTTGTTGGAGCGAAAGTGAATACCGAAGCAATAACGCCAAGCGCAATGAAAATCAATGCTCCGCCAACCATCAGCATTCGTTTGCGGCCAACTCGATCAACAAGCAAAATACCTGCAGTCACACCGACAATCTTGAATGCGCCCAGGAAGAGCGTCTGATAGAGCGCCGTTGACTCGTCATAACCGACAGATTCGAAAATCATTGTCGAGTAGAAGAAAATTCCATTTGTTCCAGTGAGCTGCTGGAATGCTGCAATTGCGACGCCGACCAGGACGAGCGGACGCCAGTTCGAAGCGAGAATCTTCCCGACGCTCCAACCTTTCATCCCGACCTCGCCGATTGAAGCGCGAATCGAATTAATCGTATCCGCAATCACGGTATGCTCTTCACCAGTAACTTTTTCCAGAACTTGCGCTGCTTCACGATCTTTTCCAACGCTTACCAGGTAGCGCGGAGATTCTGGAATCGTCGCGGTAAAAATGATAAAGCACAGTGCTGGGATCATCAGGAAGAGGAACATCCACTGCCAGGTCATAATTCCGAAAGCAAGCTCTTTTCCAGCGCCGCCCGAAATGCTGACGATTACCGCGTTAATTACTGCAGACGAGGTTAAGCCGACAATGATTGCAAGCTGGCGGAATGCGATTAACCGCCCGCGAATTGCAGCTGGAGCAATTTCGGCAATATAACCAGGGGCGACGGTGGTTGCCGCACCAAATCCGATACCGCCCACGATCCGGCAGAAGAGCAAGAAAAGGTATCCGCCATTTTGCCCGAAAAGCGGTGAAATAACGCCGAAGATTGCTTCGAACATTAAGAATGGACCGACCCACATCATTGTGGTGCGGCGGCCGATTTTATCGGAAATCCGCCCTGCAGCGAATGCACCGATAATTGCGCCGATAATCCCTGCCGAACCGGCAACGCCTTGTGCAAAAGCGCCCAGTTCGAAAGTTTTTCCGACGGCACCAATTGCACCGTTCAAGACCATCCCTTCGAAACCATAAAACAATGGACCGAGAGTTGCGATGAGTGCAAGACGGGTAGCATACTTATGCGCTTTTTCTTTTATTGCCGTGCGCTGCGCATTTGTTTGTGCAGTCAATTTAATCCTCCGTTAGATTAGGCTGTTTAAACTGGGGCAGCCTGAGCGGCGGATTCAAAAAATCCGGGTGTTTAGTCAGGCTGGAAGATGGATTCAAAAATCCGCATGTTGAACATGTTTAATAGGAATAAATGCGTATTGTTCTAATAAATCAACATCTAATCATGGAGGGGTTTTTGACCGCAGGGACGGGCAAAACTGTTTTTGTGAACTGCGGCACACTTGATTTGTTTTCGAGTTTATTTGGGTTTACCCGGCTTTACCCAGGTTCGCTTCCAGGTTTGCTTCCGGGTTTGCTTCCGAGCTCGCTTCCGGGTTTGCTTCCGGATTTGTCCGTGAAAGTAATTAAAGCTATTTCGCCGCCACTTACGCGAGCCGATACTCGGGGCACAAAGAAAAATTTGCCGAACCGGTTAAAACGCAATAATAAATGCCCGCCCCTCGCTATTCGCGGGAGACGAGCATCTATTTCACCTCTGCTTTATACGCAGTTGAGATACAGCTAACTATCCGGCAGTAATTATTTCGCTATTTACCGCATTCAAATCAGCTTTCTGCGGATTCTTCTTATCCTTAGGACCTCTTAGTCCTCTTCGTTTGGATCAGCTTCTGCATCCGCCTGTGTTTGATGCACAGTACCAGCCACATGATCCGGGTGAGCATAAATCGTGTAGAGCTTCAAAGGTTCGTCGCCAGTATTGGTTACGTTATGCCACATATCAGCAGGAACGAAGATTGCGTCGTCGTCATGAACTTCCTTTTCGAAATTCAAATCATCCTCAGCCGGCCCCATCTGGCACAAGCCCTTACCGGCTTCAATCCGCAGGAATTGATCGATTCCGTGATGCACTTCCAAGCCGATATCACCGCCAACCGGAATGCTCATCACAGTAAGCTGCAGCTTTTCACCAGTCCACATCGTAGTGCGGAAAGTATCATTATCGACGGTTTCTTTCTCAATATCGACAACCCACGGCTGCTTTCCTTTGTCATCATATTGATGTGCGTACTCTGCCATATCGTTCTCCTAACGACGCCAAGCTTGGCGTTTATTTGGAATCATTACATTTTTATTATCGCGCGAAATTAAAATTTTCACGTTAACTTTTGCTAGAAATGAAATCTCACCCGAAAAATGAAAGTTCACCCCAACAGTTTGCAGCTGCCGTTATCTTCCATGTGTGAAAAATATCCATCCAAGAGCGACGGCAATCAGCACTCCGCCTGAAATTAAGTATGCGAAGGAAAAACCGGCAACATCTACAATTAGTCCCGCCGCTACCGGACCAAGAATTGAACCAAAATCTGCCGCCTGCTGGAATAACGAAACAACGGATCCGCCATTTCTTTTTCCGACAATATCCGCGAGCGCGCCCTGCTGTGAGGGTTGAATCAAACCCGCGCCATAACCTGCAACTGCACTAATTCCAATCAGAATCCACACATTCGCCACTTCACCCATGAAAATCGTAAAAATTCCCGAAAGCAGCAGCCCGATAACCACTAGCCGGCGCCGGCCATAGATATCCGACCACCGTCCGGAAGTGAGAAGCGAAAACGCATTCCCGGCAGCAAAAGCAGTGAGCAGACCGCCCGCAAGCCAAACCGGAGCGCCCGCAATCGTTGCTGCAAACAACGGCACAACCGAAAGCCGTACTCCCATATTCGTCCAACCTTGCGCAAATGCGGTAAGCAAAATGACTTTAAAACGCCCGATTGCCCAAGCTTCCTTTACCGTGATTATTTCCTGCCGCGCCGGCAGCGAATTCGGATCGGCTGTTTTCACGGTCCTGCCGTCGGCGCTATTTATTTTCAGCGAATCCGATAACTCCGGCACCTGCGATGTTTCCGACGAATCGGATGATGCCAAATAGTTTTTCACCCCATGCCGATTTCGCACACGACGCAGTAAATGCAGCCGATGCTTGTTCTCACTTGGAATCATTACGATCACAATCAGGGCAGCGATAGCCAGAAAAACAGCATAAATCACGAACGGCGGACGGTATCCTAACGGCGCAAGCACTGCGCCGACGGCAGGACCAGCGATATTCCCAATCAAAAATCCTGAACCATAAGCGGCTGAAGCCCGCCCGCGCGCACCCTCCGGCGCCCATTGGAAAATTAATGACATTGCCGAGACGGAAAACATTACCGATCCGATTCCGCCGAGTCCGCGGTAAAGCAACAATTGCCAGTAGCTGGCAGCAAAAGCCGAAATGAACGACGAGAGCGCAACAATCATAATTCCAAGCAAATAGATACTGCGCTCATTGAAACGATTTGAAAACAACCCGGCAGCGGGGGCAAATGCAAGACGCATAAACGCGAACACCGAAACGACAAGCGTCGCAGCAAAGTTCGTAACATCAAAACTTTTTGCAAATTGCGGAAGTACCGGCGCGACAATACCATAACCGAGCGCAATGGAAACAGACGCAGCTACAAGCACCCAGATTTCTTTCGGAAGCGGTACTGCAGCATGTTCTTTCTGACCAGTTCTTATTTTTACCACGCGCGCTTGACCTGCTTTCATTATCGCCATCGTTTTCGAATTAATCCTATTTTGATCTTTTGATCTTTAAACTTTTAATCTTTCGGCTTTTTAAACTGTCGGCTTTTTAAACTTTCGCCCCAGACCTTCGCTCCTAATAATCTCATCTAATTGATTCAGTATCTAAATCGGGCGGCTTAACATATTAATTCACATATACTTTCCGCTTCATCTCCAAAAAATACAGGTTCTCCGCCGGTAAGATATCTCTCGGCAAGATATCTCCCGGCAAGAATCTCCTGCAGATTGCCTGCCGGCAAGTTGTTCTCACGGCAAACTCCACACTCCTTTTACATTTCCGGAATAACCCGCATAATTCACATAATTCGCACAATTCACATAAATAGCACTTTCGGTAAAAATACACGAAATTTTCAGAGATAGCACGATATGCTTGAGCCATGAATAGTTCTTTTCATCCGCCGCTCACGAAAATGGCCGACGGCACAATTAAACAGGTGAATCCGTTTTCGGATACCGAAGTCTGGACGGTACCCGGGCGAGCAAATCGCCCATTTGCGATGAAACTCCCAGATCCGCAGCCTATTGACCACGAGATGTCTGGCAATACTTGCGCTTTCTGCACTCAACGGGTCCTGGAAACCCCGCCCGAAAAATCAAGACTCGTGAAAAAACGCGACGACGCCGTAATCTACCGTTCTACCGGCGTAGACATGCTTACACGGGAATGGGAATTTCGGCGAATTCCAAATTTATTCGAAATTGTTTCTTTCGAATATTGGGAGAAAAACTACGACTTCCGACTTCCGCACGAAACACAGCAGCGGATGGATTCTTACCTCGCCGACCCTGCCGGGAAAGCGCATATTTTCAGTGTACTGCGCGCAAAGCTGCGCGGTACTTTTTCCGATACAGAATGGGATGAACTTCCAGAATTTGAAAAGTTTCAGTACGCGCAAAGTCTTTTCGGGTCCGGGCACGATTTAATTGTGGCACGCCGCCATTTCGTCGACGGCGCCACCGACGATTCACAGCTCGCTTCAGCCGGAACACTCACTCCGCAAGAGCATGAATGGTATATCCGTTTAACGGTAGACACAATGCAAGATTTGTATCAGAAGAACCGTTACGTGAAATATGTGCAAGTATTCCAAAACTGGCTGAAACCAGCCGGCGCTTCATTCGACCATTTGCATAAACAGCTGGTTTCGATTGACCAGCGGCCGGTAAATGCACAGCTGGAAGTGGAGAAAGCACGGAAAAATCCAAACCTGTTCAACGAAGCAGGCGTAGATTATGCCGGATATCACAATCTCGTAATTGCCGAGAATCAGCACGCCGTCGCAATTGCCGGTTTTGGGCATCGCTATCCAACGCTTGAGATTTGGTCGCGTTCCCCGCATTGCCAGCCGTGGGAGCACACGCCAGAGGAGCTGCACGCAATGTCTGATCTAATTCATGCAATGCATGCCGCCACCGGCACACTGGTTCCGACAAACGAAGAATGGTATTGCAAGCCAATCGATGCAGATGTAGCAATGCCCTGGAAAGTGCTGATCAAGTGGCGTGTATCTACACTTGCCGGATTTGAGGGCGGCACAAAGATTTATGTAAACACAATCGACCCGTGGGCATTACGCGACCGCGTGGTGCCGCGCCTGCTGGAACTGCGCGCAGAAGGAAAGATTGCTCAAAATATCAATATCGCCACCGAATGTTCATGCAAGGTAAACTCGCTAAAATACAACCCATTCCTGCAGTGAATGCAGGCGAACTAAGGCGAGCTTGCCGCAGATGAAAGTAATCGAAAGTAATCGGCAGCAAGCTGGCGGATTATCGCGAACCTAGGTGAACTACAGCAGATTCCAGCGAATCAGGACGAACTGCAGCGAGCTGCGGTGAAAGATTATTTTAAGCTAATCCAATAGCGTTGGATTACTTTAGTTTTCTTCCCAGCCTGATCTTCGAAGTTTTCCGCAATTTCAGCTGCGCTTTCTGCTGCACGCCCTTTTGTTCCGCACATTCTGTGCCGGAGCCGTCTTTTTCGTCCGCCAATATTCCGACGGTATCGAGTACCTCATTTTCGAGTACTCCGCCGTTCGCAAGAATCGTTCTGCGCGATCCGTCGTTAGTTTTATTGCAGGTAATAAGGACTTTTTCCAGACCTTCTTGTTTCGCAATTTGCAATACCTGCGCCAGCATTTCTTTCGCATACCCTTTGCGGCGCTGTGAAGGAAGCACACTATAGCCAATATTCCCACCGAAATTGAGCAAAAACTCGCTAAGTTCGAGCCGTAAATCAATCATTCCAACAAGCTCATCGGTATCTTCAGCCACGCCAAGAAATACTTTTTGCGGCACGTAACCATCGCCATAAGCAGCGCGCCCGCGTTCTGCAAACCTGACCCACTGCGCAAAAGTTTCGCACCGTTCCAGGCCAGCGCAGCCGGCAAGACTATCCCCGTTCGCAAGCATTTGCGCTTTATAATCCATCACTTGCTGAGCATAATGCTCAGTTGGTACAGCTAATTTAATTCCCACTGCAGCCTACTTCCTCACGTTTCATAATTGCGCATTTTAAGATTTTTCATCCTCTCATTTTTCGCTATTTATTACAAAAGTTTTCGAAAATACGCGCGCGCCGCAGCACCTTGCTCTCGGGCGCTTTTACAGTGAAGAGGTGCTGAAATTGGAAAACATTTTTCAATTTGCGTCATTCAGCCTGTTACGGAAAGGTTTTCGGATGCAGTCTATATTCAAACGTAAAGCATACGACCAACTAGTTAAATGGAAGCGTCTCTCGAACGGAAACACAGCAGCCTTCCTGGAAGGCGCACGCCGAATCGGAAAAAGCACTGTAGCCGAAGCTTTTGCGCAAAAAATTATGCAGACTATCTGCTGATAGATTTCGCTTCGGAAGGCCCAGAGATTCGTGAAAACTTTCGCGCGAATCTCAATAATCTCGACGAATTTTTTCGGCTGCTTTTCCTTCTGAAAGGAAAATCTTTACCCGCAGGGGATGCCGTCATTATTTTCGATGAAGTACAGCTTTTTCCGCTCGCGCGCCAAGCGATAAAAGCGCTTGTAAAAGACGAACGCTACCACTACATCGAAACTGGTTCCCTTATTTCCATCAAGAAGAATATTCGCGATATTCTAATCCCCTCCGAGGAATATAAAATCGTAATGTATCCGATGGATTTTGAAGAATTTTTATGGGCCTTAGGCGACAGTGTTACAGCATCAGCAATTCACACAGCTTTTTCTAAAAATCACCCGTCGGCGAAGCAATTCATCGAAAAATAATGAAGACCCTGCGTACCTACATTGTAGTGGGCGGAATGCCGCAAGCCGTGGAAGCGTATGTAAACGGCAAAGACTACGAAGAAATAGACTTTATCAAACGGTCCATTCTCAATCTCTATGAAGAAGACCTGCATCGTTTTGACGTAGAAGAAAAAGGACGAGTGGAGGCGATATTTAAAACGCTTCCCGAACAGCTTAGTTCGAAAAAACGGCAGTTTAGATATGCGCTGCTAGGGCAAGGTATGCGCTACCGCCGTCTGCTTGATTCACTCGACTTTTTAGCAGAATCGATGATTGTAAATCTTTGCACGCAGGTGACGGTTCCCGATGTAATGATGGAACTGTATGCTCAGCAATCTACGTTTAAAATGTTTATGGCAGACACCGGTCTGCTCATTTCTCAGATATCACCTAAATTTGACGCTTCGCTCTATAAAGCTTTAATTTTCGGTTCCTCAGGAGCGAATCTGAGCATGATTTATGAAAACATGGCGGCGCAGATGCTTACGGCAAACGGGCATAAGCTGCATTTTCACGAATTCAAATACCAACCGGAGGAAAAGATAAGGAAAACTCATACGAAATTGATTTCGTGATTTTACAAGGAAAACGCATTTGCCCAATCGAAGTGAAATCTTCAGCATACAAAACACACAAATCTTTAGACTCGTTTATCGCAAAATACCAAATGAAAATCCCAAACTGCTATGTGCTTTACACCAAGGATCTGCATTTTGAAAACGGCGTCACTTATCTGCCGCTCTATATGGCGATGTGTTTGTAAACGAATCTATAAAGCTGAAAGAGTAGCGCAAAGCGGTAATAATATGCCGCGGAATATGGAATTATCTAGCATAAATCGGCGCTGCACGTTTTATTTGTGTTGGGGCAATAAAGCTGATGTTTGATCGGGTGGAAAGCGGTGTTTTTGCATAGATCAAGCCTGACCGCTATGCAAAAACACCACTTGGAACCAGCTAAACTAGACCCAAACAAAAAGGCGCTGCACATTTTTGTTCGGGCTGCATGGCTACATCCGTCAGACTAACGAACCAAGAAACATCCGCCAGCTTAGCAAACACCGACTAAATCTGAATGCTCAAACCCCAATCAAGAACGGATTACGGGAAGCTAGATGCACAGCCCGCCGTCGCCAATGAAAACCATCTCATGCTCTGTGCCGCGCAATCAACAGGTAAAATAATAAACCGAAATGATTTACGTTGTAAACTATATTGCAGGCAATGTAAATATTTAAGTGAGGGATGTCAAATGGCTACCGTACCAACTCAAATTCGGATTGATGCAGATGTGAAAATTCAGGCAACCCAACTTTTTCAAAGCTAGGGCTAGATATGTCGAGCGCAGTAAACGTGTTTCTGCGGCAGTGCTTAATGCGCGGGGCTTACCTTTCGATGTTGCGGTTTTAGCAAATGATTCCGAGATTGAGAATGTGTCCAGAGCTGAACTAAATGAGATTTCTGAGCGAATTATTACCCGCAACGCCAAGGTATATAACGAGCTTGCAAAATGAAAGTTCTTACAAGGGAAGACGTTCTCGCGCTGCACAAAGCTTTAATCTCGTATTTTGGGGAAGTGCTCAACTGAGAGATTTATGCTGCTAGACGCAGCCATAAATGCGCCATTTCAAACTTTCGGAGGTGTGGATTTATATCCAACCTTAATTGAAAAAGCAGCATGTTTAGGTTATTCACTTTCAGCCAATCACCCGTTTGTTGATGGAAATAAGCGCATTGGAGCCCACGCCATGCTTGTATTTTTATCGGTAAATGGAGTAGAGCTTTCATATCGCGACGAGGAATTAGTAAAGCTATATTTAGATATTGCATCTGGAAAAGAAAGCCAGCAAAGTTTAGCGTCATGGATTGAAGCGCACATGATTGATAAGAATTTTCTTCAATAACATCTGACAGTCCCTGCACTTTCAGATTCGCACCAGATGCCGACGAATGGATTCATCCGATCGCGGATATACGAACTGCTTTCAGCAGGATGCGCTGCCTACTTTCAATCAGCCGAATCAACTGTAAGTGCGTGCAGCATTCTTTGCGGCAGCACACGCTTTATTTGCAGCAATATGCACTTTATTTACGATTTACGGCGACACACGCTTTTGAATCTCTTGCATCATCACAATCCGATCAGCTACCAACTTAGCTTCTTCACGATCATGAGTAACAAAAAGTGCGGTAGTACCGGTATCTTTCAAAATCTTCCGCAGTTGCTTCCCCAGCCCGGCACGAAAATCTTTATCGAGTGCAGAAAGCGGCTCGTCGAAAAGAATAATCTTCGGCTTAGCTGCAAGTGTGCGGGCTAAAGCAATTCGCTGCGCCTGCCCGCCGGAAAGCGTCGTCACACTGCGGGCAGCATATTCACCCATCCCCACAAGCTGCAGCAGTCCCGTCACTTGCCTCTTGATTTCGGCGCGTTTCAAACCAGCCATCTCAAGTCCGTAAGCCACATTCTGGAAAACATTTCGATGCGGAAAAAGCTGCCCATCTTGAAACACCATCCCCACATTCCGCAAATGCGTTGGGATACGCGCCATATCGCACCCGTCGATAAGAATCCTCCCAGCGCTCACACGTTCAAGCCCGGCGACGGCACGCAGCAATGTAGACTTTCCCGAGCCGGAAGCTCCGAGCAGTGCCGCGATCTCACCGCCGAAAACCTGCAAATCCGCATCTTTTACCGCAGTAAATCCGTTCGGATAAGTCACGCAGACACGATCAAATACCAGCTCTGCTCCGTGCCGATCCATCATTTTACCCATTTCATCCATTTCACTGATTTTCCTGCTGCCGCACACAAGATTCCGTACTTCCGCGTGAACCAAGGAACTCTGCCAACATCATAACTATTCCCGTCGCCAAAGCAAGGATCACTGCTCCTGCCAATGCCATACCATAATTATCCGCACCCGGCCGCGAAAGGAGCTTTACGATCACGACGGGCAGCGTAAGATAATCTGGGTTTGCCAAAAACGATGTTGCGCCAAACTCGCCGAGCGAAATCGCGAAAGCAAAGCCAAGCGCTAAACCAAGCCCGCGCAGCAAATAGGGCAGATCAATCGTCCGCAGCACCTGCCACGGAGTTGCGCCGAGAGTCCGGGCAGCCTCACGCATTCGCGGATCAATCGCCCGCAAACCCGGCACCAGGAAACGGAGAAAACCGGCACCGCAGCAACTGCCTGCGCAAGCGGCACAAGTAATGGTGAATTGCCAATCGTGCTGCCGCCGAAAGCAATCAGAAAACCGAAGCCAACCGTTACCGTCGAGACCCCCAGCGGGAGCAGTACAAATCCATCAAGCAGCTGCTGTGCCCATGCTAAAGATCCGTGCACTCGGCGCGAAAGCACTAATGCCAAAGGCACACCGATAAAAAATGTGATCAGCGTAGCGTCACCAGCAATTTTCACTGAATGATTGAGTGCTTCCCACACGCTAGTTCCGCCAGCAAAACCCGCCCCCGGTTCACTTAACAGCAGGTAGTTACGTATGCTCCACTTTCCGTCTGCCTGAAGTGAACGAATCAGAAGGGTAACTAGCGGCAATAAAATAAAAGCTGCCATGCTGAGCGTGATTCCCAAAGCCCACCAATCTGCTCCCTGCACCCGCCGATATGAACGCGCCTTAATTTTCAGCGCCGTCTCAGTACGCACCCGTAAATGGTTAGAAAACACCAACGAAATCGCGACAATCACAAATTGCACCACTGAAAGCATCGCTGCTTTATCCAGATTAAAGAAAATTGCGGTCTGACGGTAAATCTCAGTTTCGAGCGTCCCATAGCCAGGATTTCCGAGCGTGGTCACAATCCCGTACGCCGTCGAACAGTAAAGAAACACAAGTCCTGCTCCGGCGGCAGCTGCCGGCCCAAGCTGCGGGAGTGTCACCGTGATAAAAGCACGAAAAGGCGGCGCTCCGAGTGTTCGTGCCGCCTGACTCATCCGTTCATCAATCCCTTGCCATACGTTTCCAAGCGTGCGCACAATTACGGAAAAATTAAAGAAAAGCATTGCCAGAACGACGGCCCACACCGAGTTTTCCAGCTTGAGAAAAGCAAACGGGCCGCGGAAAACAGCAGTGAAAGCAATACCCGCCACCACCGTCGGCAGCACAAAAGGAACTGTGATAATCCCGCGGATAAGACGTCTGCCTGGGAAATCAAGCCGATACAGCGCATAAGCGCCCGGGATACCGAAAAATACTGAAAGTATTGTGCCGGCGAGCGCCATCCAAATCGTCTGCCAGATAATTTGCCGCGTATGACCTTGGGCCAGAAGTGCATACAGACCGCCAAAGAAATTCGTGCCTGCTGCTCCCGTACCGGAAATCCCGACACCGTTTCCGGCAGCTTCCGGTGATCCGAAAAACCCGCGTGCCAGCATTGCCCCTACCGGAAAAGCGAAGAAAAATATCAGGAAAGCAAGCGGGAGCGCCGCCGCGATTCCCCAGATAATCCAACGCATTTGCTTCATATTCACTGTGCTTTCTTTCGATACGCAACTTCAATCCGCAACTTCGGCGTCCGTATCCCCCTCCGCCATTTCATCCGCCGATTTTGTTTCCGCCGCAACTGCTTTCAGGGCATGCCGCTGTTTTTTAGTTTCCTGACGGAGGGGCGGTGTAAAAGCGCTGTTTTTACTTTCCAGCAGCCTGATACAGTGCAGTAAACTCGTTCAGCCAAGTTTCCCGATTCTTCGCAACTTTCTGTGCATCCACCTTGATTGGATTCGCGGCGCGCTTGGCATATTTCGCCCAATCTTCCGGCAGCGATACATCAGCTTTCACTGGATATACATACATTTGCGTTGGGAGCGAAGCCTGTACTTTCTCGGAGAGCAGGAAGTCGATGAACGCCCGCGCGCCCTCCGGATTTTCCGCATTTTTTACCACACCAGCATATTCGAGCTGCTCCACACAAGTATTGTCGACGGAAGCGGTCGCACCTTTGGATTCTGCAGGCGAGGAAGCATAGGAGAGCACGATTGGGTATGGTCCTTTCCCTTCCGAACCGGAGAAGTCTGTGTAATACGCATCCGACCAGCCAGCAGAAATTTTTACACCATTAGCAAGCAGCTTCTGCCAATATTCCTTCCAGCCATTCTCACCATATTTTGCGATTGTGCCGACGAAGAAGGCAAGCCTGGGAGTTGATGCGACCGGATCCGTGAGCACGGTCAGGTCTTTATATTCTGGTTTCAACAGGTCATCGAAGCTTGCTGGAGCCGCAATCCCCTTCTGTGCAAACCAAGTTTTATCGACGTTTAGGCAAACGTCACCTTGATCAATCGCCACAAGTTTGCCGTCAACCATTAGCGAAGCCGGTTCAACAGGTGTTTCCAGCTTTGCAGCAAGATCTTCTTTGATTACTTCTGAGACGGTGAAATTGTCGATACCGTAAAATCCGTCAACAACAGGCGCATCTTTCTTCAACCGCAGCTGGTTAATTACTGTTCCGTCGCCAGCGGAAATAGTTTTCAGCTGATAACCGCTTTCTTTCTCGAATGCGGCAATATCTGCCTGATCCAGTGCGAAAGAATCGTGGGTTAAAATCGTGACGGTTTTTGCACTGCGCCCGCATCGCCGCCCTTTGCGGTATCTTTTGCTTTCTGGTCTGCTAACGAGCATCCTGCCGATGTGAACAGTGCTGCAGCGGCAAGCACTGCCATCGATTTTTTGATTAGTTTCATTTTTCCTCCCAACAAATTGTCTGGAGGGGACTTTGGATGATTTCACAGTTTAAGAGAAGTTTTTATTCTGCAAAGAGTTCGTTAACAGCTCCGGCTGAACAGCCGAAAGTAAATCTGCTAACACTCAACAGAAACTCACCTCAGCATTCGATCCATGAACGAAAACGGTTCGAATGCGCTTTTGCCCTGGAATCAAGCAAAGCGGAGAGAACGCAACTCCCTTCGCCGGTACTAACCGGATCAGGTTCGAGGGTCTGCTTTCGCACTCTCAGCGCCTTCCGGCGCTCCCCTGTGGTCAAGTCAAGTATAACGAACCCGCGAAGCAAACATTGGCAAGAACGCTGCTTAGTGGGCTGTTAAATAGTTTTACTTCTTTTCTTTCCGGTATTTTGCTTTCAGCTTGCGGTCAATCAACGCAGTTACTACCGAATTAACTCCGGCAGTTACCGCAGCAAACGCTGCAATCTGCAGTGCCGGTAATTCTTCATCGCTTTCATCACCTTTCGGTTTTTGATTCTGCAGCACTTTTTCCCAGAAAACTTCAACACCTTTCTGCGCTGCAAAACCAGCACCTGCACTCACACCAATGCTAACGAGCTTCCAAAGCAGATTCATTTTTCCTCCAAAGTTAATCCGGCCTACCAGCCTAATTATCCTAGTTCAAACACACGATTGCCACTGTTAAAGATAAATCGCACTTTGAAACCGCATAGTTTTATGTTCCGCGCTCCGACGGTTTGCTTGAGAATTCGTCACTTTTCGCAAAAGTCTGCACTTCTTGCAATTCAGTTTGAAATAAATCTTTCTGCACAGCAGATATCTCGGAAGCCGCAGCCGAATTATTTCGATTCGGCTGCGCTTGCGGTGTTATTCCGCGGTGATGCCGATCTGTACCGGTACGCAAATCCACGCCAAGTTCGTCAACCACAAGCTCTCCGGCAAGCACCCTGCCGGTGCGGTATCCGGCGCGGGAGAGCATATGTGCGGAAATCGGCGATGAAACAAGCTGAAAAACAATCACAATCAGCAGCGTCCAGGTGACAGCTGATTCACGCACCAGCAAAATCACCCCCAGCAGGAACATTATCACTGAAAACACCTGCGGTTTTGTGGCAACATGCTGGCGTGAAAGTAAATCCTGATAACGGAGCATTCCAATTGCGGAGATGAAGATGAATCCGGATCCGAGCACTAAACAGAAAACACCGAGTATATCGGCAGCGGCTGTCCAGCTAATAGCTGCAAATATCACTGTTTACCTCCAGATTCGTCCCAATTCGGATTCTGATTCGCTGCCGGCATCGGATTCTGGTCGGAAATTTTCTGCAGCATAGCGTTATCAGCATCTTTTTCGTCCTGAACTTTCCGGTCTGCCGTATCGTCTGCTGCACGGCCCGCTGCATGACCCGCTGCCGCATCCGATATTGCTTTCCGCACCGCCGGCGCCAGCGGCACCGAAAAACGCGCTAATGCAGTAGAACCAATGAATCCGATAATTGCAAGCACCACAAATACCGGCAGCAAATCCGCACGCCTGGCGGCAGCAGCAAGCAAAGCAAAACCGCCAATCAAAATCGAAGTAAACATATCCACACTAACCATTCGGTCCAACACGGTCGGCCCTTTTGCAGTGCGGTACACGATCATCAATGCCGAGATAAACAATATCGCCGCGCATCCAAAGATTGGATATTCTAAAACCATCTCACTTCCCCTTACCGCTGCCGGCGTGCGGCGCTTTCATCCCGCTGCCGTCCTCAGACTCACTGCCGATATCACGGGCACATTTTTTATCCGGTTCACTGTGCGCATCACGCTTTCCCGCAAATTTTCCTTGCAATTCATTCCCGGCAATCTGCGAAAACGACGGTGCCTGACCGTTGAAAGCAGCGGATAACTGCACTGAATCCTGCACAGAAGAAGACCCAGTATCTGGAGCATACGGGGTTGGAAGCCGGCCGGCACTCGGATGCGAACCGGGAACATACCCGGCATCCACCAACTCATCGTGCGAGGCAAAAGCACGCAGCACCCGCTCTTCCTGTTCAAGCACAGTCTTGTACACTCCGGCAATCCCTCCGGCAAGACCAGTATCAAAAACGTGTACATACAGCGTACCGGTTGCGTTATGCACATCCACTACGACGGAACCTGGAACAAGACCAGTCATTCCAGAAACCGTCGCTAAATAAAAGTCAGAATGCGAACGCAGCTGCACCCGAATAATCGCCCCGTTTGGTTTCTTTCCGCGCAGAATAAAGCTCGCCTGCAAAATTGATGCCCGCACAATATCGACGAAAAAATCACTAACAGCCGCAGCACCCCAAGCGGCCGGAACCGTCCGTCAAACGGGGTTGCCGGAAATGGCGCTACCGTCGTAATAAATAGCGCAAGCAGAAACCCGGAAACAAAATTTGCGGTACTTGGATCTCCCCAAAGCAAAACCCACACAATCGTAAGCCAGATAATTGCACCCATTGATGCGTGCGGAAAACGGCCCGGCCGGCGGGTCGCAATGGCAATTTGCCGTGCCGCCTGCGAACGCTTGCGCGCTTCCGTTTTCAGCTTTTTTCGAAATTTTTCCGTACACTCCGCTCTTTGTGCGAATTCTGCTCGCGATCTTTCACGTCAGCCGGCTCGTTTGCCGGTACCGCCGCAGCTCCCGGCACACTCTCCGGTACGGCTGCCGCCGTATTTACAGTTTTACTCACCATCACTTCCGCCTCTTCCCTGTCCGTGCCGCTCCATCCCAGAATCGTTTTTGTAATTCTCCAAATGCGAACCGCTGTTCCCGGTACGCTCCTTTCCGGTACTTTCCTGCTCAGTCACTTCATGTGAAATACCGCTGCCGCGGCCGCCGTCAGGAAGTACGGAAACGATATAAGGGGAACGTAACTCAAGCTCAACCGCTCCGTCGCGCGTATATTTGTTGACCGGACCAGAAAACACCGAAAGAAACACGGTTATCAGCACGAGTGTGCCCGCAGCTGCAGTCATCCCAAGCGGATTACGTTTTGCAGGAAGATTCTCAGGCGGAGTCTGCCAGAAAGCCATATTCCATGCACGCATCACCGCATACAATGTGAGCAGCGAAGTTAACATCCCCACCGCAATCAGCACCCAATCCACCCATAAACCGCGGTCTACCGATGACTGAATTAATCCGACTTTCCCGAAAAATCCGGAAAATGGCGGAATCCCCGCCAAATTCAATGCCGGAACGAGATAAAGTACCGCAATCAACGGAGCTGTCCGCATCAATGCACCAAGCTTTGTGAGCGAAGTTGTTCCGCCATGCCGCTCAATCAGCCCCACCACCAGAAAGAGTGCCGTCTGCACTGCAATATGGTGAACTGCGTAATACATTGCGGCGCCAAGCCCATTCACCTGCGAAAGTGAAATTCCCCAAATCATATAACCAATATGCGAAACAAGCGTGAAAGAGAGCAGCCGTTTAATATCATGCTGCGCGACGGCACCAAGAATCCCAATCAGCATCGTCAAAGCCGCGAACACTCCCACAATCAAATCTAGCCGATTGCTCGGAAATAGCAGCACTTGCGTCCGGATAATCGCATAAACACCAACTTTTGTAAGCAATCCAGCAAAGACGGCAGTTACCGGCGCAGGAGCCGTCGGATAAGAATCCGGCAGCCATGCTGAAAGCGGGAAAATTGCAGCTTTCACTCCGAACCCTGCAAGAAGCAGCACCTGAATCGTTAACCGCACTCCCGAATCTATTTCCGGCAGACGCAATGCGAGCTGGGCAAGATTCACCGTTCCCGCTGCGGCATAAACTAAGGAAATACCAATCAAGAAAATGAACGACGAAAGTAACGAAACTACCACATACACGATACCCGAACGAATCCGGTCACGAGTACCGCCAAGTGTAATCAGCACAAACGAAGCCATCAGCAGCATTTCAAAACCGACATAAATATTAAACAAATCACCGGAAAGAAACGCATTCGAGACACCAGCTGAAAGAATCAGAAATGCCGGATGGTAGACGGCAATCGGCGCGGCTTCATCACCGTCGGAAGCGCCTTGGGCAAGCGAATAAAGCAGCACAATAAGCGTAACCGCAACCGAAGTAAGCAGCATAATCGCGGAAAGACGATCCGCAACAAGCACAATCCCCACAGGCGCCGCCCAAGAACCAATATCGAGTACAACCGGTCCATTCATCGACATCACCAAAAGCGCAACTGCCACGCCAAGCGAAACCGAAAGCACTGCTGCGCTGATTATCCCCTGAAAACGGCGAAATGCAGCAAATGAAAGCGAAAGACCCGCCCCGAGCAGCGGCAGCACAATCGGGAGTGCGATTAAAATATTCCACCCAAATGTACTCTGCCCGTGAATTGCGGAACCTTCCATCAGGAAACGCGCACTGCGAAAAGTACTGATTGCAATCTCGGAAAAAATCATCGGCGCACACCCCACGAATCACTGACCGGATACTGTTCACGCGGACGGTCAAGAACCGGATCAATCGTTCCAAGCAGTTCGCAATCTTCACGCAGCCCTTCAGTTTCATCATGCGTATCGGCAGCATCATCTTCCACTGCTGCGCCGCGTTCAGCACGCGCCGCAAGCTTCTCCCGTTCTGCACGTTTCAAAATTCGTTTGTCTTCCAAATCGTCCTGAACTTCGTCGTTACCATGCAATTGCCACGAACGGTATCCCATCGCAAGCAAAAATGCCGTAGTGGCAAGCCCAATCACAATCGCGGTAAGCATCATCGCCTGCACAAGCGGATCCGACATCGCCTGCACTTGACCTTCTCCCACAATCGGCGGCGCACCCGACGGTCCGCCCGCCACAAGGAACAAAATATTCACACCATTCGTAATATTCGCCAACCCGAGCACAATCCGGGAAAGTGAACGTTCAAGAATCAGATACACACCGACGGCAAGCAGCACCGCGCCAAGAATTAAGAGTGCCAGTGAACTTTGCATTATTTAGCGCTCCTCACTCGTACGTACAGATTTTTGCAGTTTCTCTCGACCGGAGTTATCCAGCACAGTTAAATCATCTGCTTCGCCGCGCAGCTCTGCCGCATACATTTTCTCGGCAATAAGCACCTCAGCAGAAATGCGGCGAACGTCTTGCTCCGGCACAATTTCATAATCTTCCGGCGTTTCGATTCCGGCAATCTCACCATGCCGATCAATTTCTGCACCAAGTGAACGCAGAATATCCAGCACAAGCCCGACCACCACGAGATACACACCAATATCGAAAAATATCGCCGTCGCTACCTTTATTTCACCAAGCGCCGGCAGCGTGAAATAAAACTTCGCAGTTTGGAAAATTGTGCCGCCGAAAAATAGCGGAATAATTGCCGCCATCGCCGCAATTACAAGCCCGCTCCCCAGCAAATGTCCGGGATGAAGCGGAACAGCCGCACCCAACTCATAACGGCCGCCAGCCACATAGCGCAGTACGAGCGCCACTCCAGCCGTCATCCCGGCAGCGAAACCTCCGCCAGGATAATCGTGGCCGGCAAACAGGAAATAGAGCGAAATCAACACGAGTGTATGGAAAATCAGCCGTGTACCGACCTCAAGAATTACCGAACGGCGCTGCTGTGCAAGCGTGTGGGTGCCGGCAAGCCAAACTAAGTTTCTCCCCGGTGCGCGAACCGCGTTCCCGAACCGATATGCGCTGCGCCGATTCAAATTTTTCTCGCGCATTTCCTGTTCAGTACGATCTTTCCGCATACCCGCACTTTGTAAATCAGAATCCGCAAGATTCCGGAACCGATCAATTCGACCTTTTTTGTCACGAATAAAAAGCAGTGAAGATACTCCGATTGCCGCAGCTACCACTACCGAAATTTCACCGAAAGTATCCCACGCACGAATATCTACCAAGGTTACATTCACAATATTTGTGCCGTAGCCGTAATAATATGCTTCCTTTGGGAAAGCGAGCGAAATCGGGGCATGTACGCGCACTCCAGCCGCAAGCCACGCAATTGCCGCTCCGGAAATACCGACCACTGCAGCCAGCACAATCCGCACCCAGCGTGTGAGACGTATCGGCCGATTCGAAAAATATGCCGGCAAACGCCGTAATACCAGAATAAAAACAACAAGCGTCATTGTCTCAGACAAAACCTGTGTCAGCGCCAAATCAGGTGCTCCGTAGAGTTCATAGGTGAGCGCTACACCGTAGCCGGAAATCCCCATCAAAAGCACAGCTTTCATCCGATGGCGCGCCCGAGATCCAACAAGTGCCGCAACCGCCGTCAAAATCACAACTGTAAACTGCCCGAGCGAATCATAAACGCGCACTGTACGCACTGTCGCAAGATTTCCGAATAGTAAGGCAAACGTGCCGGCAGCAAGGGCAAAAATAAAAGTGGTCGACAGGTAGGCCGGCAGTGATCCGCGCTGCGTAAAACCGGTAACATACCCGGAGAGCGTTTCAAGCCTGGTAATAGCCGCACGGTAAACTTCATCAGCAGCGAATGGGAATTTGCAGCGTTCAGCGAACCGCAGGAACGGATTGGTGACGGCGAAAAGCAGCATCCCGAGAATTAACACCCCGCAAGTAATCCCAAGAGCCGGAGTGATTCCGCCCCAAATTGCGAGATGGCCAGCCGCACCTGGAAGAGTCTGCGCATGCAATTCGAACACTGCTGTAAGCGGTTTGGAAGCTAATCCCAAAATCAATCCCACCGCAGCGAGAATCACAACCGGCATTAACATCAGCCACGACTTTTTCTTAACTGCTATTTCTTCCACATCCGGCTTAGTCCAGAATGCACCCCAAATAAAACGCAGGGTATAGCCGACGGTAAGCACTGAACCGAGAGCAATCGCAATCCAAGTTAGTGTTGCTGATATGCCCGTATCCGTGTTTGTGAGCATCTGTGCGTCGGTAAGCGCATGCAATGCGGCTTCTTTCGCCACAAATCCAGCCATCGGCGGAATCCCAGCCATCGACGCAGCAGCAAGCCCGGCAAATACGGCAAGCACTGGCATTTTTCGCGCAATACCGGTGAGTTTTCGCAAATCCCGCGTGCCCGTCGCCCAATCAATAATCCCAACAGTCAAGAAAAGTGCAGCTTTAAACATCGCATGTGCAGTAAGCATCGCTAAACCGGCAAGCATCATTGCACGGGTACCGAATCCAACCAGAATCATTAATAAACCAAGCTGGGAGACGGTTCCGAAAGCAAGCACAAGCTTCAAATCATGTTGTTTCAACGCACGGTAGCCGCCGAGCAGCAATGTGCAAATCCCGAAAATCGTAATGAGCAGCGTCCAAAATGGGTTGCTCGGTGCAAATCCAGGAGTTAAGCGCGCAACCAAATATATGCCCGCCTTCACCATCGCCGCAGCATGGAGGTATGAAGAAACCGGTGTCGGCGCAGCCATTGCGGCCGGCAGCCAGAAGTGAAACGGCACTAATGCCGATTTACTGAATGCGCCGAAAAGAATCAGCACAAGCGCAGCAGTAATTACAGCTCTCGGGGTAAAGTCGGCATGTATTTCTGCAGCACCAAGAGAACCGTCTTGCGCGTGCGAAACTAATTCGCTGATTGAATAAGATCCGCCTGGGATTTGCCCAAGAATTATAATTCCGGCAAGCATTGCGAGTCCGCCTGCCGTCGTAACAATAATCGCCTGCATCGCAGCTCTCCGGGAAGCAGACTTCTCCGAATAATGGCCAATTAGCAGGAATGAAAAACAGTGGTGAGCTCCCAGAAAAGATAAAGAGCGAGAGTGTTATCTGTGGTGACAAGCCCAAGCATTGCTCCGGAAAACGCGGTGAAAACTCCGGCAAATCGGCCGAGCCCACGCGCGCTTGCCGAAAAATAACGTGAACAATACATTAGAACGAGTGCGCCCACACCGGAAACAATTAACCCCATCATCCATGAAAGCGGGTCAATCCGGAAAGATATTTCGAATCCAATCCCAGGAGCCCAAGGGAAATTTTCAACATGATAGCCGGCAGCCGCAGATGTCCCGTTTGCACCCGCAAGAGCCGAACTGCGCAAGGTGAAAAGGCAGCCGAAAGCACTTGCTGGAATCAGCGCGAGGATTAAGAATCCGAGACGTCCGCGTTTGAGGAGAACAGGCGCAGCCAAAGCGCCTAGCGTGAACAGCAACAGCAGGACGAGCATCCATTCTCCTTATCGGATCAACGTTTTCCAAAACCAGTGCGCAATATTCTGCGCGTTATTTCGTATATTCACTTTGCGTGTATTACTTTGCACATATTCGTGTGTATTACTTTGCATACATTTGCATTGGTTTTACACAGATAAGTTTCGGCGCAACTTCAAGAGTGAAACATGGCAGTCGAAAACATACTGATGTTCGGGGACGAAACGCCAGCAGTTCGTCCAAAAACAATTCCCGCGAAACGAAAGCAATTTCCGCGAAAACAATTCCTCGAAACGAATTAACCAACAATTTCACTCTTCCGTTCTTCTGTTCTTCCACTCTCACACCGCGTCTCACCTTTCACACTTCGTCCCGCAGAGAACAGTAAACTTATTTCGCTGCAAGATAAGTGCACATTTATCTCCAAGATACGCACACAGAGCTGAAAATAATCAGCGAGCGCAGCCGCTCGGCAGCAAAGCGCTGTTTTCGACGGACTCCAGCAGAAAACCGGCGAAAACAGAACCAGCGCAACCAACCCCGTCGATTACACATAACCAGACACAGTTTATATTTATGCGTTAAATTTATACGGAAAATCGTGCACGCCGCACCCTCATTTTAACTGATAAACACATTGCGGTGCGAGATGTTTCGTCTCACGGTGAAGCATTCATTGGAGATACCGCACAAAGTGCAGCGTTAGCAGATAATGCTGTACTAACGGATAACACAGCATTAATAAACAACACAGTATCAACAGATAACACGTACCGAAACGCACCGTCGCCTGTTAAGAGCGTTAACAGACGGTGCTGTGCGGCAATGCCGTGTTAACAGACAACACGGCACCACAAACGAGATAAAACCGTCGAATTTACGAAAAATTTGCGGAAAATTTACAAAGACTACGCGGCATCAATAAATGTAACGAATAATCACACTGGATTACATTACAGCTCGCGCGACGTGTCGAGACGGTGAAAGTTTAAATGCGAACGTGATGCGGTTGGACCAAGCTGACCTTGATACCGCGAATGCGTCGCACCTTGCCCATACGGCCGCTGCGCAGCTGAAGAAAGCTGGAAGAAGCAAAGCTGACCGACTTTCATCCCCGGATAGAGCTTAATCGGCATGGTAGCAGTGTTCGAAAGCTCAAGAGTAACGTGCCCGGAAAATCCGGGATCAATGAAACCTGCCGTCGAATGCGTGAGCAAACCAAGCCGGCCGAGCGAAGATTTACCTTCAAGGCGGGCAGCTGCGTCATCCGCAAGCGTCACTTGTTCAAAGGTTGATCCGAGTACAAACTCGCCCGGGTGGAGCACGAAAGACCCGTCGGCAGAAACCTCAATTAATGTGGTCAGGTCGGATTGGTCAACGGCCGGATCAATTACGTCATAGCGGTGGTTGTTGAAAAGCCGGAAGTAACGGTCAAGATGAACGTCGACAGATGAAGGCTGTACCATCTGCGGATCCCACGGATCAAGTATGATTCGGGAATTTTCGACGGCATTGAGAATATCTTTGTCTGAAAGTAACACCATTCGATTCTGGCATGAATCAGTAAATTTTGCAGACAATTTCAGATGTGGGATGAATCCGTTTTATTTTTCTTCTTTTTCATGTTCGTACGTTTTTTTAATTTTGCAGGTTTTTTAATTTTGCAGGTTTTTTAATTTTGCAGGTTTTCGCTTTCGCACTTTCCCATGTGTCATGGAGTGCATTTTCTTCGGCGGACACACACTCCTATGATTACATGCACATTTTCCTCCAGCCGCACACTACCATGGTTACCCGTTTCTGTGGTTACCCGTTTCTGCGGTCACATGTTTTTGTGTTCATCCGTTTTGTGTTCATGCATTTCGTGTTCATGCGCCGAGACAAAAACACCCTGTGACACATCTAACGCTGCGTAATATTTAATGCAGCCAGCACAGCTAATACACCAATGCAGCCAGGAAAGACAGCACGTCTGCGAAAGACAGTACGTCAGCAGATATTACCCGCACCCGCCCATCACTCATCTGCTGCTTTAGTTTGAAATATTGCCGATTACTTCACACGATTATTAGCTAAGAATTATTAGCCAAGTTTCACCATTTTCAACCAATTTTCTGGCACATTTAGCATTTTCAGCAACCATTTATCGACCCAGCTTCGCCTATTTCTCAACCCGCTTTTTCTCAATCCGCTTTTTCTTAACCGCTTTTTCTCAACCGCTTTGCCGAATCGCCCAATTCGGTTTACACTAGAGGAGTTCGCGGGTGTAGTTCATCGGTAGAATGGCAGCTTCCCAAGCTGCAGAGGCGGGTTCGATTCCCGTCACCCGCTCCACTATGACGTCGAAAATGATAAGTCCCCGGTTGCGTTAGCGGGTATGCCCCAAGGGGGTCAAAACGTTAGCGAGTGTTTAGCGCGTTAGCCCTGACCTGCGGAAATACTTTCCAATCACCAGCGCCTCGCCCTTGTGAGGTTTTCTAGGCATGAGAAAAGCCCGTGTCCGCGCACTCATGCAAGAACGGGCCAGAATCTTCATTTCAGATCTAAAGCTGGATGCTCACTACCTCACCAACCCGGAACACGAACCGGATCGCATCCTCACTAACCACAGCGTGGTCGATGAGTGCGCTCCACTGCGCAGGGTGAAACTCGCTCACTGGCTCCCCTGCCAGATCGCCTAGAGTTGTGGTGATGGCAGCGTGCTTGGCAGCGTTCGCTGCAATATCCGCTTCTAGGCTCGCTTTGCATGCGAGTATCTTACGGTAGGCAGTATCGAGCTCTGTGTACTTGTTTTGGTAGGCGTCTTGATCGAGCGCGCGTTGCTGATTCTCATTAATCAGCGCCTCGATCTGCTCGGTCAGCTCCACGAGTGTGGCCTGGCACGCTACGGCTTGTTCTTCCAAACGGCTCGTATCGAACATGTCGCCAAGAATCTGCGGTAGCTGGCTTTGCTGCGGACGGCGGGCGATCAGTTGATTGAGCGCTTGCACGAAAGAATCCTTGATCTGCTCGTCTTTTACCGTCGCGCTGCTGCAAGGGTGCTCGCCTGCGTATTTGTGGTTGCATTGCCAAACTGTGTACTTGTATTTCGTGTTCGACGCCCACGTTTTACGCCCATACCACGCCCCACACTGAAAGCATTTGAGCCGCGTGGAGAACAAGCCAACCTTCGCTGAAGAAGTGTTGCCATGGCGGGTAGCTAGTTCGTATTGGACTTGATCCCAAATACGCGGAGCAATAATCGGGTCATGGTTGCCCGACACGTAGTATTGGGGCACTTCGCCCTCGTTGACTTTCATGCGTTTGGTTAAGAAATCCGTGGTGAACGTCTTTTGCAACAGTGCATCGCCCTTGTATTTCTCATTCGACAAGATCGAGCGCACCGTCGATGTCGACCACACTTCTTTCCCACGCGGGGTAAGAATCTTGCGAGCAGCCAGTTCGGTTTTAATCTCACTGATCGCCATCCCATCAAGGAAAAGCTGGTAGATCAGCCGGACAGTCGGTGCCTGGGTCTCGTCAATCACGAGGCTGCCGTCCGCTCCTTTCTTGTATCCGAGCAGCGACTTGTAGGGCACCATAATCTTCCCATCAGCAAAACGCTTCCTATGCCCCCAAGTCACGTTCTCGGAGATTGAGCGGGATTCTTCTTGCGCCAGGCTCGACATGATCGTGATGAGCAATTCGCCTTTGGCGTCAAAGGTGTAAATATTTTCCTTCTGAAAATACACCTCGACGCCTGCATCCTTGAGCTTGCGTACGGTGGTGAGCGAGTCGACGGTGTTGCGAGCAAACCGGGAGACGGACTTGGTGAGGATCAGATCAATTTTACCTGCCAGGGCGTCATCGATCATGGTTTGGAAACCTTCGCGACGTTTCATAGAGGTACCAGAGATGCCCTCATCGGAGTACATGCCCGCGAACTGCCAATCATTACGGGAGCGAATGTAGGTGGTGTAGTAGTCAATCTGTGCCTCATAGGAGGAGGTTTGTTCTTCCATCTCAGTAGAAACGCGAGCGTAGGCCGCCACCCTTCTGCGTGCCGGGACCCCGGACAGGGTTGCGGCAGTCCAGGGTTTCTTTGTTGCGGGTATCGCAGTGACCGTGCGACTCATGCCAACCTCCCCTCGTTTGTTAACTGAACTGGTGCCATGGTTCCATCCGCGAGATGGAAGGTGAGCTGATGCTCGAAGGCCTCGATCATCACGACCTGCTCGCCAACCACAGCCGGGTCGAACCCTTGGGTGCCGAGCACGTCCGTGCAGGCTTGTTCGAGGAGGCTTTCTCGCAGGTTGTGCCCACTACAGGGGTTTCCGTTCCCAGTGCAGGCACTCCAACAGCGCCAGAACTTATACGAAGTTCCAGACTTGTAGGTGCGGGTTTTACGTTGATAATTCTTCCCGCACGCGCCGCAACAGATCCGCCCGGTGAATACGCCCGTGTTTTTTGACGGGGTCGCAGCCGGACCTGCCTCACGCCTGTGCGCGATTTCTTCCTGCACCGCGTCAAAGGTTACTTCGTTGATGATTGCTGGTAGCGCATTGTCGACCCAGTATCGCGGCAGCTCCCCGTCGTTGAAGGAGCGTGTGGGTGCTTGGATTGTGGGGCGGTACATTTTCTGTAGCATTTGGCAGCCCTTGTACCGCTCATTTTCGAGCATGCGACGAAACACGGATCCGTAGAACCGTCCCCCTCCTCGAGAGCGTTTACCTTCAGCATTGAGCATCGTCGCGGTTTTCTCCGGGCTGATCCCATCGAGATAATTGGCAAACAGTAAGCGCACGATCTTGGCTTCTTCTTCGACGATCGTGAACTGGCCGTCTGCCCATTGGTATCCATAGACAACGAAGGAGTTCGTGCCACCGCTCTTGTATCGGTTCCGGATCGCCCATTTCACGTTCTGGGATAGCGAGCGTGATTCTTCTTGAGCAAACGACGCCAACAAAGTCAGCAACAGTTCCCCGTCAGCGCTAAGGGTGTCGATACGTTCGCGTTCGAACCGTACGGCCACGCCCAGGTCTTTGAGCTCACGGACCGTAGCGAGCAGATCGACAGTGTTGCGAGCCAGGCGTGAGATCGATTTACACAACACAATATCGACACCCCCACTCCTGGCTGCGTCCATCAAGTCTGCCAGGCCTTGCCGGGATTTCGTTGACGTACCCGTAATACCCTCATCGGTGAACACGCCCGCATAGGCCCATCCGGGTGTGGACTGGATCAGGCGCGAATAATACGAAACCTGCGCCGATAGGGATGCTAACTGCTCCGCACCGTTGGTCGAGACCCTCGCGTATGCCGCCACGTTGACCAGCTTCGGGGCAGGCGACCGCACCGGTGTCACCACACTAACTTGTGCCACGTTTTCTCCTTTCGCGTTAGGTCTATACACGCTCTAAACCAAGTGTTTATCCAGTCGTTTCGCCCACAATCTGTGGTTGATAGATCGGCGTCCACGCCCTCCATAACAACCGGTGAGCACGCTGATACTCTGCGGGTGTGAGCACACCCCGCCCCGCCAGCACGCTCAACGTGTGAGAGTCCGTAATGAAGGCGAGTTCTCGGGCGAACACGTCAGGTTGGGCCAGTTGATCAACAGGAGCGGCGAGCGTGTTCATGGTCGTCCGCCCCTCGTGCCGAAGCGAGCACGTACATAACAGGCGTGACAGCAAAACTTTTGACCTGGCTTATCCACGATCGCGAAGCGGCGTCCGCAGTGCGTACAGGTCTGCTCGCGCACAGGCTCGGTTTTCTGTCGTTCCCGCCATGCTTTGTGTCTGCAGGCGGGCGAGCAAAACCGAGCCCGAACACCTCCCTGTATAGGGCTGGCACACCAGTGGCATACCTGCCAAGCCATCACCGGAGCGGCGTCAAGGTTTCGGCTGGTGCAGTACGAGCGCACCTGGTCACGAGTCAGGCCACAAAAATCGGCAATCGCTTTATACCCCCAGCCAGCCATGCGCAGGTTACGGATACGTTGTTCATCAAGATCATTCACAGTAGGGTCACTCCCTTCACCCCACTGCCGACAAACCTCCGATTGTTAAATCCGCCCGTAAAATGACGAAAAGCCCCGCCACCACCAGCTCCCCGAGGATTGGGAAGTCACAGTGATGACGGGGCTAGATTGCGCCGTAACGCGTGTTAGTAGCCGAGCTTGGCGTTCACTCGCGCCTGCACGGCGGCGTAGAGGTTGCCCAGGCGGCGCTTACGTTCCTCACCATTGCCATAGTCGCCACGGATTACCGCGTCGGCGAGGGCGTCAATGTTGGGTGCGGCAGGATTGGCAGCAGGCGCACGGCCCGCGAGCTTTTCGTTGACTCGCTGTTGGACGGCGGCGTAGTTGGCTCCGAGGCGGCGCTTGCGCTCGTCACCGTTCCCGTATTCACCGCGGATTACCGCGTCAGCCAACGCGTCAATATTCGGTGCCGCAGGAGCAGGTGCAGGATTCGGAGCTGGTGCTGGCGTGTTGCCTGTCATTTGGTCGTACCAGTACTGGGCGCGTGCCATGTAGGCGGCATGCTGGGAACCAACAAGCGATGCCGGGCAGGCCGTAGCAGAGAAGTCTTTGTGCCCGAAGACATTCTTGCCCCAGGCCGGGCGGCCGAGACCGTAGAACTTGCAGATCGCGGCGACGAGGTGTGCTCCATTGTCGAGGCACGCCTCGGATACAGACCAAGGATCGGAAGAAACATCTGCGTGTTCAATACCAATGGAGGTGGTGTTAGCGTCCCAGTTTCCTGCATGCCATGCAGTATCGCGATCCCATACGAGCTGGCCTATGCGTCCGTCGGTTTGGACTTGGTAGTGGGCTGAGGCTGGGCGGGTTTGCCACACGTCGTAGCAGCCTTTAATGGTGAGGTTGCCTGCGTTGTGGTGGATGATGACCTTATCGATCCGCCGCCCGTTACGCCCTGGCGTGTAGTGTTTGTTCATGATGAGGTCGATATCAGCCTCAAGCGTGTTCCAATTCTTCATGACTGGTTCTCCTTTTCTGTTGGGTTGTTAGCGGTTGAGGGTTTGGTTAGTGGGGGTCTGGTTTCGGCTCGGTTAGCGATCGCATCGAGCGCCCCACGCATCTGCGCCGGGACAGGCAGGCCGAGTCGGGTGGCATTTTCGATTAGGGAGATGCCTTCGTTGGATAGGTAGAAGAAAATGACCGCCGCCCGTAGCACTCCTGGGGTGTCGAGGACGTGGACGTCGATCAGGTGGGCGAGGCCGACGAGGGTGAAGATGATCAACGCGTAGACGAGGCCGTCGAGGCCTCCAAGGTAGGCGGCGAGCCACGCACCGATACCGGCGATTGTGGTTTGGGTGGCGTGCCAGATGGCGTGTAGAGACATGAGAATTATTCCTTATCTATTGGGCATAAAAATTGCCTACACCCACATCGGGTGAAGGCAACAAAGAATCCGGCGTCGCAGCGACTTACATGGTCGGGTCGGTGAGCACTTCCAGAATTGGCATGGTTAGGTCGAGTGAAGCGCTTGCTGGCTCTAGGATCGCAGTAGTTTGAACGTCATCTGCTGGTGGTGCGGGCGTGGCATCAGATTCGACTGGGACGATCGGCAACTGCACCTCATCTGGTGATGACTCATCGACGGAAACTTCGGTCAGTTCTGTGTCCTTTTCTTCCTTGGCCTTCATTGGCCACCCTTGGTGATGGCGTCGTAGAGAACGTCGTAGGCTTCCGCCGCCACGCCAGACAGTTCACCCTCATAGCCGTCAAGAAGTGCTTTCACGTCTTTTTCGTGGTTTTCGTAGGTCGGGCCAGAGACTTCAGCGACCGACGCGAGTAGTGCTTGGCGGGCGTCGAGAAACTCACCAGCTTTCTCGGGGTTGGCGAGGACGAAGGTTCCGTCTTCTGCGAATACTGGGCGGCCGTGCTCGTCGAGCGTGGCGTAGGCGGTGACGAGGTCGTATTCGTCTTCCCCGAACCGGGCAATCGCCTCCTTCACCAAGGTGAGCAGTTTCGAGCGGGCACGAGACTGCGCGGACTTCAAGGGCATGCTGGTGAGTAGCTCTGCGATAGGTTGTAGATGCTGGTTGGCGATCATGATTTCCATGGATGTTTCCTTTCCTTATGCGAGGTTGGTAGACATGGTAGATAGGCCGGTGTTGGAGTAGTACTGCCAAGTAATGTTTGTTCCTGAGCGTGAAATGGTGGTGATCCATCCGTGGTTAAGGAGCGAGATCAGTGAATTCACTCGGCTCATCAAATCCTTGGTGCGATCGAACAGGCGGGTCATGTTGTAATACGAACCGTTGGTGACGACCATCAGGTCGTAGGTGTGGAAGACGATTTTCGACAGCCCGCTTTGTCCCACCCAGCCCGAGTGCGTGCCGCTGCCTGTGAGCGTGCAGTCTTGCAAGGTGACGTAGCGTGAACCGGTGGTGTAGAACTTATACCCACCAGTACGCAGGTCGGAGCCGAGGTGGATTCCGGCTTTCCCGTAAAACAACCCTTTCGGGTCAAGGGTCAGGCACGTGTAGTAGGTGCCGCCTTCGGTGTCTTGGTAGGTCCAGGCAACGTAGTCGCCTTTATAGGCGAGCTGGCCTACGATGCCTTGCACATTGGGCTTGTCCTTATGGGCTCTGCGTGCGAACTCGCCGATATAGCGGGTGCCGTACCAAAACTGCATCCCAGCACTCGTGATCTTGCCTTCCAGCGTGTCCCCGTTATACCAGGCGATTTGATATGGGCTAATCCTGATAGATTGTCTCCAGTCTGCCAGCCCTACTTGGATTGCGTTAGTAGAAAGCTTGTCGCCTGTAATCGACCTAGCGGCGATCCTGCCTGCGTTGAGATAGCCGGTGGTGATCTTGCCAGCATCCAGCGAAGCGATCTTCGCGCTCGTGACCGCAGCGTTTTTAATCATCGCATTAGTAATAAACCCGTTAGCGATCGTGAGCTTATCAGAGGTAATACTTCCTGCAGCGATCCTAGCTGCGGCAAGAGTACCACTAGTGATTTTACCGGCTGACAGGGAGCCGATTTTCGCGTCGGTGATCGCGGCGTTCGCGATCATCGCGTTCGTAATAAACCCGTTGGCGATTGTGAGCTTGTCGGAGGTGATTGATCCAGCCTGAATGCGTGCCGCTGCCAGGTAGCCGGTGGTGATTTTCGCGGCGGACAGTGAGCTGATTTTCGCATCTGTGATTGAAGTGTTGGCGATGTGTGCGGTGCCGATTGCGGCATCTGCGATGTGTGCTTGGCTGATCGCTTTCGACCCGATCATCGCAGCCCCAACTGGTGTTGGTTCCCATTGGTTGTGGGAGAGAATATATTGGCGGGCGATCACGCCATCTACACGCACTTGCCATAGTGCGCCTTCTGGCCTGCTGGTCGCGTCCGCCACAGTCGGATCGAGGCTCGCAACCGTGAGCCGTCCATCCGAGGTAACCGCAATATCGTGGGCATCCTGCGCTAGCTCAGCCGCAGTCGCTGCAGCCGCCTTCGCTTCGTTGATATCATCTTGCGCCCCTCGGAGGCGCTGACTGACCTGGTCTACTATGGTCTGCGCTTCATGGGCAGCGGCGAGGGCTTGATCTCCTTGCACGCGCGCCGCATCCAGCTCTGCACTGATTTGGGCATGATTCAAATCCGTCGCCAATGCAACCCAGCCTGGTTGCCCAGTGTCAGTGAGCTGGTAGATCCAGATTTCGGTTGTCTCACCATTGCTTTTAAACCATGTGTCACCTAGTTGAGCTTTCTCAGGTTGGGCGCTGCCGTAGTGGTTGGTGTTTTTCCCATCCGCACTAGCCAACGCAAACCCTGCCACATCCGATGCCGATACCGCCGTGCTCATCGCAGACTTCACTTGCTGGGTGACGGAGGTGAACTTCCGAGCAGCAGAGCCGAGTTCGACCGAAATATAGTTACATGTGAGCGGGTTGTATTCGTATGCCACCACCCGCGCCGTGAGCGCAATCCCAAGATCGCCGTGGCGGACGGTCACGGTGTCGCCAATTTCGACGGTTTCGAGCTGGGCGAGGTCTGCGTATTCCTTGATGGTGGCGAGGTCGACGAACCGCACCTTATACGACCCAGACGGCTCATCCACATGCTTGACGCTAAATTCTGCTGCCGCGAGACGGCGCAGCTGCGCGTGTGCCTGATCGAGTGGAAGTTCGCTCTCACGTGGATTGTCAGTGTCGGTGATGGCTTTAACCTGCCCGTAGCGGATGACGCGGATGCGTGGCACCACATAATCACCCAGTCTCGAGCTATCAACATACAGTTCAGGCAAAAGTAGCCCATCATAACCGACTGGCAAAATCCGCGTCATCACCGTCGAAAAATCAATAGTCGATTCAAACCCGGTGAGATTCTTCCGCTCACGGATAACCATCCCATGATCAGCTCCACGCCGTGGGGTGTGGTGGATCAGCCAATTATCGCGGGCCAGTTCACCACCCCAACGCGAAGCAAACGAATTATCCTCACCCGCATCCATCAAAGCTTGGGCGACGGGCATGCGCACCATCCGCGCCGACGAGCGCGTCACCGTATCCGAGGATGTCGCAGTGAAACCGTGTTTGGTGTTCGCCGCGCCAAGAATCTGGGTCAGTGCGTCTTTCGCAGTCTTGTTGACAACGTAGGTGTCGGCGACCAAATTCGCAGCCAGATCATAGAAGACGTGAAACGCGCTCACCTCGAGCAAGCCGTCAAGGGTGGTAGTAACCTCGCTAATCCGAAAACCCTGACGTTGCTCCAGCCCTGGCACGGGCGCTGCCACAATGTTCTCAAGTACGAGGTGCTGTGCTGCAGGCCCATCTGCCGGATAGGTGAAGATCAGTGAGAATTCACCGCCAAGCTCTTCGCTCACGATCGGGTTGATAATCTCCCGGTCGAGCACGCCGAGTCCGGTGGTGGTGAAAATAGTGCTAGTGCGGGCATGAACTGTAATCATTGAAGACCCCTTTCCAAACAAGACAAGACGGCCAGCCAGTGCACAAACGGCTCAAAAATAAATGCACAAATAGGGTGCGGACGTTTTTCCGTACCCCAAATGGCTTAGTTTAATTTGACGAAACACAGATAAATGCATGAGTAAGGATGATTTTAAAGACCCCGCCAATTCGGTATGATGACCACTTTTGATATGCCCGCGCCAAGAGTGATCTGATTTAAACCAGGTTTTAACACTGGGAACGATCCTGTTAACGCATCGGTCTGGACTTTCCCGTGGGCGTGTGCGACGAGGCGTTCGCTGTCGAGCGTGACGGAGCCTGCTGGCGAATTCACGTGATAGACGCGCGCATTGATCGTCAAAGACAACGCTCCGGTGCCAGTAACGGTGATGATCGGATCAGCATCCAACAGGCTAGGGTTGGTGAGCGTCCCCGACTCCAACATCGTTACGGGCTTCAAGCCCTCAGACAAATAGCTGAAGGGCTGGCAGGTGAGCCACGCAGTGAAGAACCCCCACCCCGACAACTCCCTCCGAAGTTCGCTCACTTCGCAGTGCTTAACCTTGCGGTAAACACCAGGATCGGCAGTGAACGCGATCGTAGAAGCATTCGTGAGCTCGTAGACGGCTTTCCTGTAGTTCTCGAGCCTGTCGCGGATAGGAATCGCAAGCTCAAGCTCAAATTCAGCGTCCTCCCAGCCCGTGAACCTGGTCAACGTGCCTGCACGGCCTTCGACCTTAATATCGTCAACAGCTCTTATTGCAACTGGCAGCGCGACTGGTGCGGTAAGCCGCAGCCCAAGCGAAGCCGAAGTGGTCTGGTCGCCCAGGGTGAAGCCGTACATTAGTAGCCTCCTGCCATCACGGCCTGTCTGCGGTCAAGGCGTGCAAGTTGTTTGTCGAGAGCGGGTGCGAGTTTGCCTACCAGCGTCCCATCCGAGAGCGTCACGCTGATGTCCAGTGAGGACAGGATACGTTTCGCAGTCGCATCCACAATCCCAGCCACATCCACACGCTCATTCGCGCTCTCACTGCTTCGCTGAGATACAGCCTTGGGTTGCGGGGTAAGATCAACACTCGGCACTTGCAGATCTGTAACCGCGTCGATCGGGACACTCAGCCCGTTTCCAAGGTCAGCGAATGCGTCCATCGTGTCCTTAGCCAAACCAGTAGCAGCGCTGATGGCTTTGTTCCCATCGGTTTTGATGGAGCCTGCTAGGCCTTCGACGAGCATCCGTCCAGCCCAAGCCATCTTCCGAGAAGGACTGTGGATACCGAAAAAGCCGGTGATCGAGTCCCAAATCCCGCGTGCCCAATTCGAGACCCGATTCCACAACCAGCCCGCCAAGCCTTGGATACCGTTCCACAGGCCGTAAACCAGGTTCTTACCCGCATCAGCCATCGCTGAAACACCCTGCCCGACCGCGCGGACGATACCAGAAATAATTGCTGGAATATTTGACACGATGGTTGAGATGATTCGAGGCATCGCCCGAACCAGCGCGGTAAGTAAATGAATACCAGCTTGGACGAGTTGCGGGATCGCCCCACCAATAGCAGAGACAATCGCGGCAATGATCTGCGGCAAGGCTGCCACGATCGTCGTGATGATTTGCGGTAGTGCGTCAATCAACGCGGTCAACAGTTGGATACCAGCGTCGATAAGCTGCGGGATAGCACCGACCACGCCGGACACGATAGCGGTAATAATCTGCGGCAAAGCAGCCACAATCGAAGTGATAATCTGCGGCATAGCCCCAATCAACGCAGTGAGCAGTTGGATTCCTGCTTCGATGATTTGCGGGATCGCACCCACAAGAAACGTGACAATCCCAGTGATGATCTGCGGCAATGCTTCAATAATCACAGGGATCGCTGCGATCAGACCTTCTGCAAGTCCAGTAATCAACTGTAGTGCCGCGTCCAACAAAAGCGGCAAATTATCCACCAAACCCTGCACGAGCGCCACAAGCATCTGCACCGCCGCTGGAACAAGCTCCGGTAAGGCTTCACCAATCCCAGAAACCAAAGTGGCAATAATCTGTATCGCCGCCTCCAACAAGGACGGGAGAGCTTCGATAATGGCTTCCACTAACGCAACAATCAACGTCACCGCCGTCTTGGCTACTTGTGGGAGGACTTCAATAATCCCTTCGAGCAGTGCGGTGAGGATAGACATGCCGGTTTCAACCACCATCGGTAACTGGTCAGCAATAAACCCGAGAGCCTCCTGTAAGACTTGACCGAGGATGTCGATGAGGGCGGGTGTGCCGCCTTCTTCAAACGCTGCGGTCAGTTCATCAATCCACCCGTTCACCATCGGTAACACCGACCCAGCCAGAGTATCACTCAGTCCGCCAGCTAGCACGACTTTGAGGTTTTCCACCCCGTCGTGCATTGTCGCAAGCTGACCAGAAAACGTTTTGGATTGGGCGTCCATAGCCCCGTAAAACCTGCCACCCTCGCTCGTAGCCGAAGCGAACGCGTCCGCGACCATATCCGCAAATATAGCACCCTTGGCCATCTCTTCTTTCAACTCACCAATCGACTTGCCAGTCTTACGCGAGATTTCCTCGAGCGGGTTAAATCCAGCGTTAATCATCTGCAACAAGTCCTGACCCGTAAGCTTGCCAGTCGAAGACATTTGAGCGAAGGCGAGCGTCAAAGACTCCATCTTCACTGCATCCCCTGGGAAATATCACCGATCTCATTCAAGTGTTTCTTCGCATCCTCCAACGACATGCCAAACGAGAGCAGGGTTTGCATGTTGGAAGCTAAATCCTGCATACCAAACGGAGTCTTCGCCGCCTGAACCTTCAAATCATTAACCAGCTGTTGAGCCTTCGCCTGATCGCCGAGCATCGTCGTAAAGCTTGTGGAGTATTGCTCCATGCGAGCGTTATACTCCACGCCCTCTTTAAGGGCACCTGCCATGCCACGCCCAATAGAAGCGATCGCATGCCCAATACCTTTCACGCCTGCGATGATCGCTTCAGAAGCAAGGTTGGCTTTGAGCACGTCACCGAAAACACGGGTCTTACCGGAAGTGGAATCCATCTCGTTGCCGAGATCATCGACCGCCCCTTCGAGCCTGCCCGCATCTTTTGCCGCCCCTTTGGCATCATCGCCCGCATCGTCAGCCTCGTCCCCAAAATCCGACAGGGCATCATTATTCGATTTGAGTTCACCCTCGAGCTGGTTGAGCTGCGCGCCCGCGTTATTAAGCTGGATCTGCCAATTCTTCGTCCGAGCATCATTCTCCCCAAACGAGGAAGCGCTGTTTTCAAGCGCCGCACGCAAAGTCTCAATCTTAGCTTTCTGCGCCTCAATCTCTTTACCCAACACTTGGTTACGGGCGGTGAGAGCTTCAGCGGACTTGTCGTTCTTATCAAACGAGGACGCCACCAGCTTCATCTCGCTGCCAAGCACCCGCATTTCACGGTTAATCTCGGTGATCGCGCGCTTAAACTCACGCTCACCCTCCAAACCAATCTTCAAACCAAAACTGGAATCAGCCATAAGTCTGTATTCCCTACATAGATAAATAAAAACAATGACGGATACGAATGTATTTATGTGCTTTTAGGAGGTTTCCTATAATCCTGGGTTAAGTAAACAGTTATCTAGTTTTCCTCAATGAAAGATGTAGGTATGAAAAAGTCAATCATCAGAAGTATTGGATTCACTGTGGCTCTCGCTCTTACTACTAGCACAGGAACAGCATTAGCAGCAGAGAATTCCTCGCTTACGAATTCGGATTTCGCATTCAGTTCAATCATGCACACGCACAATTCCAATGTTGTTGTGACAGCTCAAGGGGTTTCTATAAATGGTGTTTTCTACACACAACAAGAGTTTCGCAGTGCTCTCGATCAGGCAGTAATGTTGTGTTCCACTTATAACTCTGGGATCATGCCAAGAGCAGCGGTTGCTGCTCTTCCAGGTCTCTATTTTATTCCAGGTATTGGGCAAGTAGCCATCGCAGCAACAGGAGCTATTGTTGTTGCAGGAGTGACCATTTCAGTTGGTAGTTGGTTATGGAATACTATTACGTCATGGCTAGCTGATTCACATTCACAATCTATAGCTCGTATTCGGGCTTCTATCCCTTCTCAGCTAAAGAAATCTAACGGTGATGTGAATCTTGGGAAATTTACTAAGAAGCAAAAGGGACGTCAAGAATGGAAGGCTGATAATGGCTGGAGCATTGACAAAGATACAGCAGGACACGGTGGAAGGAAATGGAAGTTAAAGAACAAACAGGGTAAGAGAGTTGCATCTCTAGGCGAGAATGGCGAGGTACTTGGTGACTAGTAATGAGGAAACTGATAGGATGAACGATTTTCTAAGTCATATTGACCAGATCCAAGAAAGTTCATCGTGGCATGTGTTGGACTTCATCCCTTTTCAGCCCAAAAATCCAGATTTTCTTCACTATGAACAATTCTTAGAAACAGGTAACTATGTGCAGGACTTTGCTCGTCGAATTTGTTTCATTTCTTTGACTCTGATAGCTGAATATGAGGCAAAGCTTTACCTTACTGAGAATGAGACTTTCTTTAAGCTTCATCCAGATCTTAAACCGCTCCATAATATACGTGAGCTTCCGTATCAAAAGTTAGATGAGATTATAAAGGAAGTAATCGTTAATGATCTATCATCATTACAAATTTTTTCACAGATGAAAATGTTCTACTAAGCATTGATGGAGCACTTCAGGTAACGCTCTACAACGCTTGTGGTAGTTTCCTCGAGACATTACGTCTACTTGTTCAACAAAACGGTCTTTTCCTCAAGTGTCATAACGGAAGTGACATCAAAATTTCCTAGATTCCAGCGGGAATCACGTCGTCGATGAACCATTGACGCAGCGGCTGCGCTCTGCCGGTTTCTAACCGCCAACAGTCGACGAGATCCAAAAGTTCGCCGAACACGGTCAGACCCACCTCCACGCGTGTCATGTGGAGGTGGGCTATGCCAATATAGGTAAGCCGTGTGAACACAGCATGGTCGTTTTCGACTATGCGTCCGCCACTGGTGCTTTTGGGACTGGCTCGGTGAGCACATCACGCCTAGTGCCTCGCTGTAAAGCCTCAGCGATTGCGCTACGATAGTCTGCCAGATCGGCAGGGACGGTGAGCAGTTCGACCTCGTCCTCGCTCAATTCTGGGCGTTTATCATCAGGGTGATGGTGGTTGTGGATCTGAACTGATTGGTTGGCCAGTAGCGTGATCAACCAAATCACCTCACCTAATGTTTTACCCAGGTCCTCGGAGGTTTCGAGGGTGTCGCCTAAATGTTCGAGCCCGCCATAGCGCTCGGCGATCAGCCTAGTGGCTTTCGTCGTAAGCACAAGCTCGTAGTCCTCCCCGCCGATGCTGACGGTTGCAGAGCGCCTCGGTTCAACAACAGAGTTTTTCTTTTTGGTGGTCATCGTTTAATGTTCCTTGCTTGTTAGTTTTTGGCAGGCTCGTAGACTTGGTTGTACCAGTTGGTAATCGTTTCTTGTTTCACACCAGTCCCACCCTCGAGCACTTCAGCTTTCCACGGATGCCGCCCCTTACTATCGGGTTTGTTACGCCGTAGAATCGTGCCCTCAATCGAGGGTGTGGAGAACGTGATCGAGTCGGCTTTGGTGGCCAGCGTTTCGGTGGGCAGGGCAAACTTAACCCGATAAAGCCAAAAATATTGATACTTCCCGTTGGAGCGTGCGGCGCGGAAGCCGATCGCCACCGGGCTGCCGCCGTCTTCGGAGGCGGAGATGAGGACGCCGTTAGAATCCACGCTCGCACCCGTCAAGGCGGCCGCTGCTTCACCACCCAGATCGTCAATACCGAGGGTGAGGGTGCCGGATTTGAATTCTTTCACGATCTCACTTGGCCCGTCATCGGCATAGAGGATTGCTTCAGCCACCTCGACGGAGAGTTCTGCGGAGATAGCTTTGGCCAGCGGTTTGGGTTTGGCGTAGGTTTCCTCACCCGTATCGGGGTTTTCGGTGATGGTGGCGTAGTAGAGTTTGTCTAAACCAATCGTTGCCATGGGTGTGTTCCTTTCAGAGTGTGTGGTGGGCCGCGACGTCTATCGCGTAATGGTGGAATCCGGTGTTGGTTTCGAAGCCGACATACCGGCGTGCTGTGATGGTTAGTCCTGCGTCGAGCAGTGCGCGGGTAATCCGGTTGCGCAGGTCGAGATAATTGCTGCGTGTGAATAAAGCGAGGCGGACTTCTTCGATCTCAACGCTGGGCTGGTTGTCGGCGAACACGTCTAACACGTCAGCCAGTGGTGTTGTTACCAGATACGTATCTGGTGCTGGTGTTGTAGTAAACAAGCCGATTTCGAATGGTAGGTCGAGCTTGTCAGCAATATTCGTGAGCTGTTCTAGTAATGCGGTCATTGTCTCACCTGCTCGATCCGCGCCGTGAGCGTCGTTTTCATAGCCTCGATCGCACCACGCCTGGTTTGTGCCCTGGTGGGTGCAAGGAATGGGCGTGCAGGCTGATTAGACCGGCCGTGTTCGAGGACGTTGGCGATCAACGCATTCGCTTTGCTGTCACGCCGGTTTTCAGCGAAGCCGACCTTAATATTGTGATCACCTCGACTGTTCACCTTCACGCTCGTTGTGCCCAGTGCTGCGAGTAGTTGCCCTGTCGAGCGTGATGTCTGTTTGGTGTTCCGGCCGATTACGCTCGTGAGGTTTGCTCGCATACGCGGCTCGACTACGGCGGCTCCCGCCTTGAGTACCTCATCAGCTGAATACTCCAGTACACGGCTGGCGGCGTTGAGGGAGTCAATGAACGCGTTCGGCAAGCGGATCTGCACTCGAGCCATTAGTTGCTCCCTTCAGGGCTGGTGTGGTGAGCAAGAATCTCAACATACCTGCCGATCACTTCGACCGTGTCGATCACATACCGCCCGTCTGGGCTACTGATCTGCATATCCGTCGTGACGGGCAGGTTTGGGAGGTTGCGGATGCGGAAGAGGACGTCAGCCTGTGAGTACGCTGCCCGGTTCACCCACGCAGCACTCGCGTGCCGCACCTCGACCTGCGCCCGCACGGTTGCCCGCACTTCATCGCGTGTGGTGGTGAACCCTGCCTTATCACGCACCGTAACCGGGGTGATGAGGTCGATCGTGGTGCGCATGGATCCAAGAGAAGCCATCGGTTACACCTTCCAATCTCGATCCAGACGCAGCAGGTTGTTCACCGCGTTCCACACCGCTTTAGCGGCATCCGGTTTATCTGCCCAAAAGCCTGCCGTCGAACCATCACGCGACTCATAGAAATGGGAGGCGAGCATGACAATGCCCTGCCTGGTTGCCCCAGACATCTCGTGTGTTCCGTAGTGGTTTTCAGGCAGGTGCTGGAAAGCGCAGGCGTAGGAGGTGGCCGCATTGATCAACGCAGCAATCAGTCTGTCGTCATCATCGAAGCCGATGAGCAGATTCGCCTTCACCTGATCGATAAGCTCTGTTGTGGTCATTGCGGCCACCTCCTCTCCATGTGCGGGGTTTGTTATGCTCCGGCCTTCTGGGTCAGCAGCTTGACTGCTTCGGGTAGGACGAGCTTGCCGTCCAGACGCTGGGAAGCCAGGAATCCGACCTGCCCGGTGGTGGCGAACAATTCGTTGAGCCGCTTAAACGAGCGGCCCTGTCGGTCGGCGATCCAGTAATACGACAAGTCACCGAAGGCCACCGTCGACGCACCAGCCTTAATCTCCGGAACAAACGTGGACGTATGGACCGGGCGGCCGAGAACCAGATCAGGGGTTCCTGCGGTCAGGGCTGGCTGCCACAAATACTGGCCATTACCATCCTTAAGCTTGCGCACGGTCTTGACGGTCGAATCGTTCATCAGCCACACCGCGTTCTTCCGATACGGGCCGCGCAGGCTATAGTGCAGGTCGATAAGCTCATCAGCCGTAATATCCGTTGCTTTAGCTGTGGTCACCGCCTTCTCACCACCGCCAGATGCAGTGAAGATGCCGGTGGGCTTACCCTTGCCATCCCCGGTGAGGAAGGCTTCTTCTTCAGCAGCGCCAATACGGCGAGCAAACTCCACAGCCAGATACTGCTCAACATTAAACGCCGCATCGTTGAGCAGCTCTTCGCTGATTTTGAGGAAGGTGCCGAGCTTAAACGCCGACAGTGTCACCTGGGTGAAGGCTTCGTCCGATTCGGTATAAGGCTTGCCCTCGTCCAACCAGCCTGCAGTGCCGTGCGTGGAAACCACGGGGATTTTACGGTCCCCGCTAGTGGTTTGGATAACCTTCGCCAAAGAACGCATGATGTTCTGATCCTCCAGTGAGGAGATCAGCGTGCGTTCAAACTCATCAGGCACCAAATATCCGCCTTCAGTGTCGACGCCTTCGGACAGGGCGTTGCGCACCTCCATCGGAGAAGCGTTGAGCCGCATCGCATCCCAAAACGCCCGTTTGTACGAGGCGGTTGCTCGAGGTGCAGTCGGCTTGGCTTCATCATCAGGGCTCATACCGGGCATGGAGGTGAGCGGCATGTTGGTTGCCTTGGCGAGGTCGGCGTCGCGGCGCAACGCGCGTTCAGAACGCGCGATCTCGTTAGTGAGTTGGTCGATCTCGGCTTCCATCTTCGCGTAAGCCTGATCATCTTCAGCAGATAGGCAACCGGTGCTGGTGTCGCGGCGCTCATCAAGGAAGGCCTTCGCCTTCTCCCAAACATCTGCGCGCTTGGTACGAAGGTCAGAAACAGAAAGTGAAGTAGACATGGATATTGGTCCTTTCAGTGGGGTTGATTGATCAATTCGGCGTACAAATCAAGAACCCGCCGACCAACAGGTGCAGCGGGTGTAGTGGTGGGGCGTGGTGGTCGCACAAGCTTCGACGACGACGGTGGTGATGTGGCGGTCAGGTGCGCGACGAGTTTTTGCTCGGCTGCTCGGCGTGAAAACACCGTGCCTTGTCCCACGTTCTTGGGTTGGAACGGAGGGCGCTTCGGCTCCTCGCCGTCGTCCTTGTCAGGCTCGTCAGGCGACTCCACATCGTCCTCATCGTCTTCTAGTTCTTCGTCCGGCTTAGCGTTGAAGGCCGGGCTACGTTCGCCGGTCAGGAGTTCGTCGGCGAAACCCATGTCAATCGCGGCCCGAGCATCCATCCAGGTCTCAGCGTCCATGAGCTTGGACAGCTTCGCCCGACTCAGGTTCGTCTTCTCCTGATATGCATTCAGAATCGATTCTTTAACCGAATCAAGCATGTTCATTGCACGTGCGAGTTCGTCCTTGTCACCGACCGCCATGGTGGCCGGGTTGTGAATCATCAACATCGACACGGGGCTCATGGCGACCTTCGTGGCGGCCATCGCGATCACGGACGCGGCGGATGCGGCGATGCCGTCGATATTGACGGTGACTGTGCCTGGGTAGTCGATGAGCATGTTGTAGATCTGTGCGGCAGCCACCACGTCCCCTCCGGGGCTGTTGAGCCAGATCGTCACCGGACCAGAACCGGCGTTCAGTTCTTGGGCGAAGATACTGGGTGTGATGTCGTCATCGAACCAGGATTCTTCAGCGATCGTGCCGCTGATACGCAAAACCCGGACTGCATCTACGTCCAGGTCGTTGTGTGGCTCGGGTGTGAGCCAGTTCCAAAACGTCTCATATCCTCCTCCTTACAGAAGATTCACTCGTAGGTTCCTGGGGCGGTTCAGGCTCCGGTTCAGATGCGGCTGTTTGTGCGTAGGCTCCGGCAAGGCTGAGCGGGAGCATGTTCCCGTTCACCAAATAGAGGTCACCGCCTGCCTCGGGACTGATGCGGTCGAGGTTTTCTAACTCGCGGATATCGTTAGCGCTCATCCACCCGTTCTGCCGCGCCACCGCATACCCATCCATCCGCGACTTATAATCCCCACGCAGCAAGCCTTCAAGATTAAACTTCACATACACCTGTGGTTTCTCACGCTCAGCAAGGAGGGTTTTGCTGATGGCTTGTTCGAAGCGGATCACCCACGGATCCAGCGTGTACTTCACGAACTCGAGCGATTGCTGCTCAATATTGGAAAACGAGGATTTTTCGAGGTCGCCAATCATGTGCGGCGGAATACGGAAGATTCGAGCAATTTCGTTGATCTGAAACTTTCTCGTCTCCAAAAACTGGGCCTGCTCAGGTGAGACGCTGATGGGCGTGTATTTCATGCCCTCTTCCAGCACGGCGATCTTGTTGCCGTTCCTCGCTCCGCCGAACGTCGACTGCCATGATTCGCGGACGCGAGCTGGGTCTTTGATTGTTCCTGGATGCTCCAACACGCCACCGGGAGCCGCACCATTCGCGAAAAAGCTCGCACCATAATCCTCCGTCGCTTGAGCCAAGCCGATAGCGTTTTTTGCCATCGCAATCGGGCTGTAGCCGACCAGGCCGTCAAAACCCAACCCTGGAATATGGAGCACTTCATGCGGTGACAGGCGTACAGTTTCAAACCTGCCACTTGGTTCATTCCACGTACGCTGATACTCGTAATACAGCCGCCCAGCCTCATCCCTGCCCACGGTCATTCTGTTTGGCATCAGCGGATACAAGCCGATAACCTCATCGCGGCCGTTACGAATCACCTGAGCAAACGCATTACCCCAGAGCAGTAGATGTGTCATGAGCGTTTCTCGGAACACGAAGGACGTCATCTCCGGATTCGGCTCATCATGCAACAACCTATAGAGCGGATGATCGAGCGCCTTCACCTTCGCCCCATCAGCACTCTGCCGGTAAACATGCAACGGCAAACCCGCGACCGCCTCAGCCAAAATCCGCACACACGAATACACGGCAGTCAACTGCATCGCGCTACGCTCAGTCACCGGACGACCAGACGACGCAGCCCCGAAGAAAAAGCTATAACCCGAGCCAATCGCGCGATCCTCAGTAACGCGGGTGGTGTCGCCACGCAGCCAATTCAGAAAACCCATTTCTCACCTCCTAGAAGAGCAGGCATGAAGATGGGCACCTGCCACAAGACAGATGCCCATCAGATATGCAAAATCGAACCTATAGAAAAATCTAGACAAATAAGATCATTTATCAGGAAACATCACGGTTCTTCGATGTTGCTTTCGAGTAAATCAATCCAGTTAAAGCCACAAGAAAACCAGCTAAGCACAAGAACTCGGCATGAGAAATATCCAACCACAGCAGAACGATACCCACGACGCAAAGCAACCAGCCCACTATGTTAGTTGCACGCATTTAATCTCCTATGCCACATACGTCCATTACTGTTTCCCATCAATCAAGGTTCAATTCCTCTACCTTTTGTTATAACGTCCACATCTCAGTCTTCCGTTATCACCCGTTTAGCGGCCTCTGCGGTATTTCGCCACGCTTCACGTACTTCTTCATCGTTCATTCCTGGTTCCCAAGACCTCAGTAAGGTAACAGAAACCAGCTCCACGGCTATTGCGAGCGCTACCATGATTCCTGCTGACAACAGGGAGTTAAGTAGCGCGTACGACGAGGCGAAATAAGTAATTGCTAAAAGAAAAAGCTTCACAAAGATGGGTCGCCAACCACCTGGAGAATTATGTTTCTTTTTCTTGCGTAATACTGATCAAATATGGTCGATAGTGTTTCGCAAACAACCACACTTACTCCCACAATAATTATCAATAGATACACAGTCGCCTTGTGGGGTATCAGCCAAAACACAATGTTAGAGGCTATGAAAACACATATACCAATAATAAAACCAGTGATTATGTGTCCCCACCAGGCGTAAGAAAACGAGATAGGCTTCCAAGTCGTACTCATATCACTTCTCCGCTTTCACCCGAAGCAAGCGGAAATCACCCCATCGAATCCGAGAATCATCTCGAGAGCTTGGACACCTTCCTCGCCAATCTCAGCAAAAGCTGCTCCGCTTTTAATGGCTCTCCAAATGCCGCTTACGCCACCCCAAATTTTCCGCGCTTCCTTCAACCATTTGAGTATTTTGCCCACAGGAAGACCATATTGAACAATTACACTTGCTACCTCAGCACCGCACTGCCACCACGACGCTCGCGTAGCTATCCCTCCAACACGTATTCCGTTTAGCGCTCGAGAAAGCTCGGCTTCATAATTCGGCGTTGTCCTCGGGTTTGCATTCCTTAAGTTTTCTGGAACTCTATCTAATGCCTGAATAAGACGGTCAAGTTCCGCGTCACTCAGCGAAGGTGAAATCGAGTTTATGTTAACCGATGTCGAGACTGCTGGTATCGAAACACCTCTACCGTTCCCTTCACTCACGCTAGCAGCAGCTACACCTGTACCTGCTAATCCGAGTGCCAAACTTACAGAGGCTCCAATGATCATATTGTGGATTTTCATTTTTCTCCTTATTTGTCACGTTGTCGGCATCATGTCGGCAACCTCTGTTCCGCAGTAAGTGTCGATGCTTACTGCAGGTAAAACAGTATTTGCGCAACAACTTTGTTGGCTAAATACTGTTATCTATATTGTATATATATATCTCACATTATGTTGTCAAGAGAAAATTCTTTTACAGCACGAGTAGTCCTCGTTGGTCGTAAACGCTTCCGGTTTCGGTTCCTTGTCCGCAGCGGATGGCGCGGTCGAGTGCCATGATTGTGGCGACGACGCCGTCGATCTTCTCAGTGTCTTTTGCTTGTCGGGCTTGATGTTGCCTGCCGGATCTTGGAGGATACGGACGTTATCTATTAACCAGACGTTACTGATATTTTATCTGGAAAATATCGAGCATCTTGTGCAAGACGAAAAAACCGAAAGGCTAACAATAATTAAAATTGTTACTATTGTTGAAACAATTTGCGCCCATCTTATATTTACATATATAGAAAAAGGGAACATGCAAAGCCCGCCGATTAACAAAACCGCTGCTGTTCTCATCCCCAAAAACTGTTGCCTCTTAAAACACATCACAAGCGCCAAAAGCCAACTGTAACTGAAAACAATAAAGGTGATTGACGCATTTTTAGCATACCCCAGAGCTAGATGCGTAGCTAGAGCGAACCAAACGGTGTAGACGATAGAAGTAAGAAAAATTCTCCAACTACCCACATTGTCCGCACCGTCTGATTCTGACCTTTGGCAGAACATATTTCCCCTATTTCACACTATCGCTTTCGAGAAGAGCCCCTGCAGCAGCCCCAAGACCAAACATTTTAAGCGCTTGTGCAATCACGGTCTTATGAGCGAGGATGGTTTTCACCAAACTTGCCTGCGTCGCACCAGGAACGCAACTGGAAGAAAATACTACTTTTGTTTCTCGGAGTCGTACTTTAAATACATGGTAACTGCGGGAAATACCACCGAGATCACCACAACTGCAGCCATATTCTCGTGCACTATGTCGTTAAAAAACTCAGAAGTCAAGGTACCAATAAAAAATAAGAGACCGATCAATGCTGTACATACAACCGCCTGTAAAACGTATCGGAGCTTCTGTGACATGAGAATCTTCCTCCCTCCCGTTTCACTACCGCGACCACGGAGTCGCACACCAAATAGCAGATGCAGCCAATGATGCAGCAAGACCTACAACGCCGCCTTTAATTGCATTTTTCCCTACAATTTTAACGATATAAAGAGCAGCTTCCTTCCAAAGTTGTCTTTCGATTAGCTTGGTAAAAGCTCCAGTAAATAATCCCGCAATAGCTCCAAGCCCTGTAACATCAATTACGCATTTTGTGTAATCGCTGGATCTAGTTTGAATAGCAGTATTATTGACAAATGGCTCGCCATTCAATCTTGCTGCTATCACTTCAAGATCCGCTTTATTGACATGCGACATATACCCCGCCTCAGTGACATACCAACGTCCTGCATCATTCTGAGACAAATATGTAGCAAAAATATTTTCTAGCTCTTGCGCAAGTTGCTCTAATTCCTGGCTCGAAGCTATATCGGAGTTCATTACAGAGACTTCAGTATTTCCTCCACCTACAGTATTTATATCTGCAGCTGTTGCGACTCCTACGCTTGACATAGAGAGGGTAGCACTCGTGATAGCTGCTATAATCGCTGTTTTAGCTGTCATAATATTTCTCCTTAGCATGCTTCATTACATGATTTTGCTCTGGCAACATCTGCCCCACAGTGAGTATTGATGTCCGCCACGGAACAACACACTATTACACAACTTCCTTGTTGCTTAAAGTGTTAGCGTTATTCTAACACACTCTTCATTCGCACAGTCAACAAGCATATTGATTTGGAATTCAAAATACTAACAATCCGCGCTCGTCATAAACACTTCCGCTGATGTGTCCGGTGCCGTTTCGGATGGCGCGGTCGAGTGCCATGATGGTTGCGACCACGCCGTCGATCTTCTCGGTGCTCTTTTGTTTGTCAGGTTTGATGTTGCCTGCCGGGTCGGTACGCACGTGAATGTTGTCGACCATCCATGACAGCACCGGGTGCCCGCCGTGCGCTAGGCGTCCTTCGAGTGCGAGTTTCATCAGCTCCTTCGAGGGCGGGCTCATGTCTTTGAAGCCTTGCCCGAACGGGACAACGGTGAAACCTGAGGCTTCGAGGTTTTGGCTCATTTGGACTGCGCCCCAACGGTCGAAAGCAATCTCCCTGATATCGAACCGAGTCCCTAGTTCTTCGATGAAGGTTTCGATCGCGCCGTAGTGGACGACGTTACCTTCCGTGGTCTGCAGAAACCCTTGCTGCTCCCACAGGTCGTATGGCACATGGTCGCGCGCGACGCGGAGTTTGAGGTTGTCCTCGGGGATCCAAAACCAGGGCGCGATAACGTATTTGTCGTCACCAGTTTGGGGTGGGAAGACGAGCACGAACGCTGTGATATCTGTCGTCGAGGCTAGATCAAGCCCGCCGTAACACACATGCCCCTCCAAATCGGACAGACCAACAGGTGCGTTGTTAGCGTTCCAGATGTGCATGGGCATCCACCGCACGCTTTGTTTGACCCACTGGTTGAGGCGAAGTTGTCGGAAGGTGTTTTCTTCGGCTGGGTTTTGTTTCGCGCTCGTGCAGGCTTGGCGAACCTTCTCGATCGGGACGGTGATCCCTAGAGAAGGGTTAGCCTTCGCCCAGACTTTTCGTCCGTCCAGTCGTCTTCGCGCTCCGCCCCGTAAATCACTGGATAGAACGTCGGGTCATGTTTCTTGCCTGCGAGGATGTCTTCGGCTTTCTCATGCTGCTCATAACAAATCGAATGTGTATCGGTACCCGCTGTTGTGATGAGGAAGTACAACGGCTGGGTGCGGGCATCACCAGAACCTTTGGTCATGACGTCGAAGAGGGCGCGGTTTGGTTGGGTGTGGAGTTCGTCGAAGACAACACCGGAGATATTAAACCCGTGCTTCGAATACGCCTCTGCACTTAGGACTTGGTAGAAGGAGTTGGTGGGCTTGTAAATAATGCGCTTTTGTGAAGAAAGAATCTTTACTCGCTTCGAGAGGGCTGGGCTCATGCGGATCATGTCGGCAGCTACCTCGAACACGATGCTCGCTTGCTGGCGGTCTGCAGCGCACCCATAGACTTCGGCGCGTTCTTCACCATCCCCGCAGGTGAGCAGGAGCGCGACTGCGGCGGCGAGCTCACTTTTGCCCATCTTCTTAGGGATCTCAACATAGGCGGTAGTGAACTGCCTAAACCCGTCAGCCTTGACGGTTCCGAACAGGTCACGGATGATCTGCTCTTGCCAATCAATGAGCTGGAAGGGTTTGCCTGACCAGCGGCCCTTCGTGTGCTTCAAGGCTTGGATGAAGGCCACCGCATAGTCGGCTTTGCGCTTGTCATAGGTTGAGCCGTCAGCCATGAACCGGGTTGGCGTATAGGTGTCTAGTTGACGCATCGTGTCCCACCTCCTCTCCAGTGGCATAAGAAAAGCCCCAACAAGCGGGGCGAAAAGTTCTCAGAGCACAGCGCCCAAACCATGTAGGTACAGGCGCGTTGTGCTGGGGTTTAGATCAGGGCGTCGAGCGCGGCGTATTCGGCCCGGCGGGCTTCGAGCTGGTGGACGATGATGGAGGCGCGGAAGGTGTTCTTCTCCCGTCCCAGCTTGTTTTCTAGGGCGGTGATTTCAGCCTTACGACGCTTCATCACCTGAACTGAATCGCCGTTCTGAATTGCTAGCTGGTCGCGTTCGAAGCTGTTCATGACCTTGCCCCTTCTCTTGTTTGGTCATGTACATACTGTGAGACTTTTGGGTGTGGCTGGTCTGGGATCGGCTGGCAGGATTAGACCATAGCTCTGGTGGCGTGACTCGTGTATATACCGGCGCAGAGATATTGATCTCCCTGTAAGGGGAGCAAAGTTTCTGGTGCTTTTTGGCTGACATGTCCGCTACCGGGGTTGTGGTCTGACCCGGCCGGTATGTATTGGCTTGATTAGAAGCATGTCCGCCAGTTTTCGTTGGCGTGACTCGTCACAGTATTGCCAGCAAACCAAGTCCTAGACACGACTCTAAGAACACGATGCCGGATCAGACCTCAAGGTAAGAAACAACCCAACGTTTCAACAACCGAGGAGGTTGAATCCATATGGCAATTGTCGCACACCTCTACCGTTTCATCGTAGGCATCGATACACACGCCAGAAACCATGTGTTATCGATCCTAGAGTGCGCCACAGGTGCTGAAATCGTCTGTCAGACGTTCGCCAACACTTCTCAAGGACACGTCCGCGCGCAAGCATGGATCACCAAACATACAAGAGCTGATTTACGTGAGGTTTTAGTATCTATGGAAGGCACAGCCTCCTATGGCACTAGGTTACGTGTTGCTTTAGAGCAGGCAGGTTACCGCGTGGTTGAAGCCCCACGCCTGTTAGTAAGGGGTCGTAAGAAACTCGCTAAAAACGATGTAATTGATGCCTTTCAGATCACCGCTAGGACTCTTGGTAAAGATGAAACCGAGCTGACTATCCCAAAACAAGGAGATTATCGTGAGGCTCTGCGTATCCTGGTTGCTGCTAGGAAACAGCTCACACGTGCCACAACCGTTAACATCAACTCGTTGACAGCTCTGACCCGCTGTACAGACCTTGGCATTGATGCCAGACGAGCACTGTCGGTAAAACAGATCCACCAAATCGCCGCACTTGAGGCACAACCCGGTGACGCTATCGACGTACTCGTTGCCAAACAAGAAGCAAAACGCCTAGCCAAAACCATCATTGACGCTCGAACACAACTGGCAGAAAACCAAAACCAGTTAGCAATGATCGTTCAGCTGGTGACGCCAGCGCTACTGGAAATGCCAGGAGTAGGCCCTGTCACCGCCGCGCAAATGATTATCTCTTACTCCCACGTGGGCAGGATCAAAAGCGAAGCGGCTTTCGCTGCCCTAGCGGGGACAAGCCCTATACCAGCATCGTCAGGAAACAAGGTACGCTACCGGCTCAACAGAGGCGGAGACCGAGCACTCAATAACGCTCTACATACCGTGGCTCTCGTACGCCTGAGAAACGATGACCAGACCCGCGCTTACATGGAAAAACGACTAGCCGAAGGAAAAACCAAACGCGAGACTATTCGGCTGATAAAACGTTACCTCGCCCGCAAAATCTACCGGCACCTCACCAAAGAACTAACCCGCAAACAAGTCACTCTCGCAGCTTGACAAATATAGAAGCGTCAACCATAGGTGTGGGCGCTTATCCAGTCCCTGCGCGAGCAAAATTCTTCAGTCTTTCAAGGACGTGGCGAGCCACGGGCAAAGCGATCGCGTTACCCCACAACTTGTATTGGGCACTATCACTGGTTGGATTCTTCAACCAAGTAGTGACTTGGCGTGCGGTTCGTGGTTTCACGCCGCGCGCCCAGTTCCAGGTAGCCCAAATGCCCGTCCAATACTCTATGTCCTCGCTTGTCGGATCCTCGATAGCAAGACCGTCACACCAATCGTCAGGAAACCCCTGCAACCGGGCGCACTCGACCGGCGTCAACCGCCTGGGGCGCAGCGACGAGCTGGCGACCATGGGCGGGTCGGTGTAATCCGTGGCCAGCAGCGCACCTGCTTGGTTCCTGGTGGCGCGGGTGAAATAGTCGGCTTTGGATGTGGCATAGACGGGCTCCAAGATGACCATGCCGCCCTGGTTGCAGGTCGGCTCTCCGCCTTTCAGGTCGAGGGTTTTCGACACTTCCGCTTCGTAGCCGTAGTGGCCGCCACCGTTGCGGGACTGGTGGATCGAATTCAGGCCAAACACCCTGCGTTCCTCTGGGGCGTCGAGGAGGATGGGGACGTTAGTGGGTGAGTTGCCCATCCGAGCAGTCAGCGTCTGCACCACCCCCGAGGAGTTAACGGTCAACCTCGAGTCCTGCGGATGATGATCCATCAATATCACCGAGCTGCTACGGCCTCCAAGGCTTGCTTCAGGGGTGTGGGCATGGTCTTGTTCTTGCGTGCCGCACGATTCAGAATGCCCTGAGCTGCTCGCGGGCTCAAATAGAATCTCGGGTGCGGATCGGCCTGCAAAATCTGCGACAAGGTAGATGCGGCGGCGTCGTTGGGCCACGCCGAAATATTGTGCGTCGAGTACTCGCCATGCCAGTGAGAATCCCTCACCCATGACACATCCCGCGTACGGCCATCCACCCTCAGGGACAGGCATATCAGGCGTGCTCGGGTCGACGATGCGCGTGAGCGTGGTAAGGACGGTGGCGAAATCGGCTCCTTTGTGTGAGGAGAACGCGCCAGGGACGTTCTCCCAGATCGCGTAGCGTGGAAACATTCCATGGGTTGCTTTCCTCATCTGGTCAATAATTCGTACAGCATGAAAGAACAGGCCCGAGCGTTCACCCGCCAGGCCTGCTTGTTTACCTGCAACGGATAGGTCTTGGCAGGGAGAACCAAACGTGATCACATCCACCGCATCAACATCAGCCCCGTTGACCCCGGTCACATCACCCACATGAGTGAGCTGCGGCAGGCGGCGGGTCGTAACGAGAATCGGGAATGGTTCGATTTCACTCGCCCACACAGGACGAATACCCGCCTGAATACCTGCGAGAGGGAAACCACCCGAGCCATCAAACAAGGAACCCAACGTCAACTCACTCACGGTTCACCCCTCTCAACATCGCGCACCAAATCCAAATACGCATACTCTTTGCCGCCTCGCAGGCAAGTAATCCCGGCAGCGTCCCCGGTGTGTTCGGCATAACGGCGCAGAATAACGCTCGCGTATTTCTCGTCGAGCTCCATGCAATAGCAGATGCGGTCGCTGGCCTCGCACGCCATCAATGTGGAGCCTGAGCCGGCGAAGGTGTCAAGTATGATCGCGTTCGCCTGAGTGGAGTTACGAATCGGATACGCCAACAAATCCAACGGCTTGCTGGTCGGGTGATCAGCGTTACGACGCGGCTTGTCAAACCGCCAGATGGTGGTTTGCTTCCGGTCGGCATACCAGCGATGCTTACCCGTCTTCACCCAGCCAAAGAGCACCGGCTCGTGCTGCCACTGATAGGGCGAGCGACCAAGAACCAGAGAGTCTTTGGCCCAGATGCAACACCCCGAAAGATAGAATCCAGCCTCGGCGAAGGCGCGGCGGAAGTTTAAGCCTTCAGTGTCAGCGTGGAAGACGTAGGCGGACGCGCCCTTCTCACACACCCCAGCCATGTTGGTGAACGCTGCGAGGAGGAAGTCGTAGAACTTATCGCCATCCATTTTGTCGTTTTTAATCGACAATCCGGAGCCTGATTCGAAGGCGACGTTATAGGGCGGATCGGTGAGTACGAGGTTCGCGCGCTTACCATCCATAAGTGTGGCGATGTCCTCGGCGCTGGTGGCATCCCCGCACACCAGTCGGTGGCGGCCAACCGTCCACACATCCCCGCGCTCAACGAAAGCTGCCGCTTCGAGGGCGGCGGTGAGGTCGAACTCGTCGTCTTCAACTTCGCCCTCATTGAGGGAGCCGATCAGCTGCGCGATCTCAGCATCGTCAAAACCGGTGAGTTCAGCGTCGAAATCCGAAGCGTCGAGGTCGGCAATCAAAAGTGCAAGCTTGTCTTGATCCCAGTCGCCGCTGATCTTGTTGAGCGCGATGTTGAGTGCTTTCTCGCGGGTCTCATCGAGCTCCACGACGATTACATCCACGGTGTTGTGGCCGAGATCTTCGAGCACCTTCAAGCGCTGATGACCAGAGATGACGGTGTTGTCGTTCGCCGCGTTAACCACCACTAGCTCGACGTAGCCGAACTCGTCGATGGAGCGCTTGAGTTTTTCAAACTCAGCATCGCCAGGCTTGAGTTCCTTACGCGGGTTATATGCGGCAGGTTTCAGTTCAGCTATCGGTAGCTGCTTGATCAGCATGCTTCTTCACCGCCTCTCGTAGCGTGTCGACGTGAGTGAACGAGTTCTCCCAATGCAGACCGGCATGGCCGAAGTGCCCATAGGTTGAATACTGTGTAAAGCCAGGCTTTCGAAGATTCAAAGCATCGATGATTGCTCCTGGGCGCAGCGGGAACACCTCGGCTGCGGCCTTAGCGAGGATCTGGTCGGAGTGCTCACCACTGCCGAGCGTGTCAACAGTGAAGGCGAGCGGGTCAGCCTTCCCAATCGCATAAGAGATGCTCACTTGGCATTCGTGAGCCAGACCTGAGTCGACGATTGTTTTTGCGATCAGGCGCGCCATATACGCACCCGAGCGGTCAACCTTCGAGGCGTCCTTACCCGAGAACGCTCCACCGCCGTGTGGGGCGAGACCGCCGTAAGTGTCGACCATCAGCTTGCGACCAGTGAGTCCCGTGTCGGCCTTTGGACCACCCACCGTAAACAGGCCCGAGGGATTCACCAGGATCTCGGTGTCAGCGTTGATCGGCAGGTACGGCTTACAGGCGGATGCGACGATGAGGGTTTTGACCTCTGCCGCAAGCTCATCCAGATCCTTGATCTTCTCGTGTTGGATCGACACCACCACGGTCTCAACCGCCACGGGTCTACCAGCAGCGTCGTAGCGAACTGTCACCTGCGCCTTACCATCGGACTTGATGCCGGTGATCGTGCCGTCCTTGCGGGCTTTGTCGAGCCGGGCGCAGATCTCATGAGAGAGCACAAGCGGCAATGGCAAACGCTCCGGAGTCTCACGAGTGGCATAACCATAAACAGTGCCCTGATCACCCGCTCCTTGGAGTGCGAACTCGGTGTCATCACCGAAACGTGCCTCTAAGGACTTGGAGACTCCGGCATTGATGTCTGGGGATTGGCGACGTGTGAAGAGGAAGACGAAGAACTTCCACGGCACATAACCCGCCTCCACCAACGCGTAACGAACCGACTCACGAATACGCGGACGAACCTTCGAAGTGATCTCGCCAGTCACAATGATCCTGTGGCCAGAGGCCATCACTTCTACTGCAACGCGGGCAGCAGGATCCTCATAGAGGATGTCATCAAGGATCGTGTCAGCGATTCTGTCGCAGAGCTTATCGGGATGGCCGACACACACGGCCTCAGCAGTCTTCGTAACAGACATACACACACTCACTTTCAGATCAAAAGGGGCGAAACAAAACGCCCACCCGTAAAACACAGGCAGGCGCAAGAAAAAGGGTTAGGAGCGGGCTTTGAGCAGTTGCTCCATCACGTCATCACCCGGAGATGTGCCCGAGTAGTCGGTGGTGCAGGTGGCGCGGACGATCTCGTAAATCTCGTACCAGTACACGTTCGCTTGTTTACCGAACGACTGGGACATGGCAACGAACGGGCTAGCGATCGCAGCCCCAGTCGTCGGGTGCTTGCCGAGCAAGCCAAACTTGGAGATCGCCTGTTCACATTGCACATAGCGCGCGAACGCCTGCGCATAGGATTCAATCAGCCTGGGTGCCACGAACTGGGAACAGCCGCGTTGGTCGAGCCACTGCCATGTTTCTCGGTAGACCAAATCTGCGCCGAGTGGTTTACCATCACGCTGAATGTCGGAAAGATAACCCGATGGTTCGGGCATGGTCTCACCAGCGAGCACCGCACCGTCCCCAATATCGCTGCCTTCGAAGTCAAACGGCTCACCCAGCGGATCATCAAGCCGCGTGGCTGGGCGGCCTGCGGCGAGCTTCTCATTCAGCGGATCAGGTTTCGCGCCTGCGCGTACGCGGCGTCCGCCACGGTTCGTTCCGTCTTTGGCCATGGGTTTTCATCTGCTTTCCTGCTTTGAGATAATTAGTGGCGTGCCGAGACCGAAGACGAAAACTGAACTATTGGATGCCGCCGAGGCGCAGTATGTGAAACTGGACAGCCTCATTGAGGGCATGAGTTCCGACGATCAGCATACGCATTTTGATCCCAGCATCACCCAAATCGGTAAAGAAGCCCACTGGGCGCGGGATAAAAACCTGCGCGACGTACTAGCCCACCTGCACGAGTGGCAGCGCATGCTGCTTGGCTTCGTCGACGCCAACCCCCACGGTCAACCTCGGCCGTTTCTTCCGTTTCCTCACACGTGGCGAACCACGCCAACGCTCAACCAAAAGATCTGGACTCAATATCAGGGCACTGAGCTTGTGGCTGTCGGCGAAAACCTCGCCGACAGCCACACCGCAGTAGTGGCTCTCATTGGCAAGTTCACCAACGGGGAGCTATTCACCAAGGCGCATTTCCCTTGGACGGGCACAACCTCGCTCGGCTCCTACTGCGTGTCAGCCACATCAAGCCGCTACGAATGGGCAATCAAAAAGCTCCGTGCATTCACCAGAAAGCCGCCAGAACAACCCCATAACCAAGCCCCCAGTAGCTTCTTACCACGCTGTACACCACAGACAGATACTCGGGAGCCTCTGGTATAGGCGCTCCTGTGCGTCTTTTCATGACTGTCGGGTTCAACGCACCAGGCCTCGTGCCCGCATTCACGCGACATCCGCCCGATCAGCACTACCCTTAGCAATGCAGGGAAACCTTCTTGTAGAATGAAAACCTATTGGGGCATACAACTCCTGATGCCGTTGCCGTATCAAAATGTGTAGCGAAAAGTTGAAGGGACTGGTCATCAAAAAATATCTGTGTTTCTTGTATCCGCTCTGGCATATTTTGTCGGCGCGTGGCTTTTCATCGCCATCTTTCAACGGTGCAAGGATCAGGATCAGAGATTTTTTGTGGTCTTCTTTTGATGCCAATCATGTATGTGTGTTTCACGATTCTTCTTCTGCTTTTCAATAAGCATATCATCGGTATTCAATCTGCCCGCGTGTTGCAACTTTCAGCAGGAGCCTTTATCGGACTCTCAGCTTTTCTGTTTTCGCTCGATGGTGTTGGCTCGTTAGTTCATAGTGATTCTTTTTTCAACTGCTGAGCCAGTTTTCCGTTCCCGCCATCGGCGCTCTTGTTGTTGGTGGTGTAGCGCTTGGGTTTAGCGTTTTTACCCAAGCGCCACACCAAGGAAAAGACCAAATCAATTATCAGTAGATGAATTCAGCTAGCTTTCGGCAAGCTGTCAAACGAATCTCTTCCTTGACGTATCCAGCCAAGAACCATCCTAAAACGGCGCTATCCAAGTCGGCATATTCACTTATTTTCTGATATGCCTCAGTGGAATTATTCGCCCCCAAGCTCCAGCCAATCTGCTTGAATCTGTTGGCAAGTTTGCTGGAATTGTTGTAGTATTCTCGCAATGTTGCTGACAGAAGATGAGCGTTGGAGTCGTTGCCGTTTTCTAGCGTGTTGGCGATGATAATGGCGTCTCCATCACAGCAGAGATCGTCACGGTTACAGTTGTTTCCTACCGAATCCCACTGTCCCTTGTCATTTTTCTTGTCAAGTACTAGCCCCTTCAAGCCAGGATGCTGACGGTAATCGTTACCTTGACCGACTAGAGCTGTGGCCACCTGATCCAGGTTCGCACTGGGATTCCACTCAAGCGTTTTCTGAATGTTTTCCATCGCTGTGGCTAGATCTCCGGCCCAGCCAGTCCACGCGTCTGGGATTAGGTTCCAGTTGGTGTATCCAAGTGTTGTTGCCGCCAGATGCGCAAGGTCAACCGATTCTCCGGTCTTGTCGGTCATGGATTGCCGCCAAGTTTTATCAATATAGCGATTCAAGGCTGCGATAATCTTCTTGCCTACAGCGTCCTTCTCGAGCACGTTTGCGTCAGCGCTCCTGAAACTTTCTGCAGACACGGACCAATTCACTGCAGAGCCGCTACCACCGTCACGCAGGTAGGCTTTTGCTAAATAGTTGAGTATGCAACGCCAAGTTGGAACAGTGACCCATGTTCCTCCACCATGAGATCCTGCAACGTAGTCTTTTCCAACCTTGCCACTGGCACGAAGTTCTTCGAAGCGTTTTTCTAAATGCCAGATCAGATCAATCGGAGCCAGCTTATTGTAGTCAATGCTGGTGTCGGGCGCAGCGTCACCGGCACTCGAAGGAGCAACATGATCCACTGCCGCTGCTTGTCCTGAATAGGCGACCCTGTCTAGGTCAAAACCAGCACCCTTGTAGTCACTGATTTCAGTGAACTGGTCATAGTTCCAATCGTCAGGAATAGGGAAGCCGAGGTTGCCGGAGAATCCTGTAGACATGTCCGAGACGAACGCGCTTCCAGCGTAGCCGGCTTTAATGATGCGGCTACAAATGTTACGCGAGGCGTAGATGCCTACTTTGTATCCGCCTCCCAGGCTTCCTCGCACACCCTGGAAATACGGAAGAATGTGACTTGTGACCTCGGGGTCGGTCGCGTCGAAATCAACTGCGAAATAGATATACGTTCCCGGAATGCCAAGTCTTTGGGCTGCTTGCCTTGCGAGCGTCGCGTGCCGAGCGCCGTTTTCCCGCGTGAAGTGTCGAAGCTTGGTTGAGTACTCCTGGAAAATCGGGAAGAACTTCATCCCTCCGTTGGTGATGCGTTCAAGTTCTCCGGGGCGAATAGCTTTGAAATAGTCAGACGGATCTTTTGAATCCTGATTCGGCTCAGTCAGGTAACGTCCTACGATCTCATAGCCGTTCGCCTTAAGTAGGTTGAGTCGCTCAGCCGTAATCTCGAAGCGCGTGTCGCAAGCGACGCACGGACGGTTGGGATCACCTTTCGAGGTCAAAAGGCTCATCCAAGTCGTTGGGTCAAACTTGCCGGTTTGTGGGATCTTGTACCTGTTCTGAAAACTTTTAATCGCAGCGGGGATTGAAGGATCCCACGCTGTAACTACACGCTGCCCAATTCCATTACATACGAGTGCAGCTGTACCAATCCATACCCATTCGCTGGTGCCTCCGCTAATTGTCTTCAGGCGCGCCTTGGTTCCTGTCCCGAAGTTACCGGTAGCCTGGGATGGAGTGAAACCTTCGATAGCCTGCAATACTTGAATCAGCGCTTTATTCATTTCGCGCCCATATAGGCCGTCAGTGGGAACAATACCACTGTAGGCTTTGTAGCGACGGTTAATCTCTTGCTGTATAGCGCGGATCTCGCTCTTGCCGCCATAGGCAGACAACAGTTTGAACTGCTTCATTGATAGCAGTGCCATCATTAGCTCAAGGTCAATGGTAGCCTCAGTGCTTGTCATGCCTATGTCTTGCTTCAAGACTTTAATTGAGGAAACCATGCCGTTAGTGAATTCGTTCGTGATACCGCCATATACAGCAGGATAACCTTTGCACCAGAGCGCTCCTTGGATGATCCCGTGCACGTTACTTTGTGCCGTGTTTTGGCGAATACCGTTCGGCCAGCGGTTCTTAAAACGTGATTGTGTTCCAGAACCGAAATTGTTCGCGGTTGCCGTGATTCCTAGTTCGATTTGCAGGGCACGAATCAAAGCATTGATCGTGTCCCATCCTGTTTTCCCTGTTTCTTCGACTGAACCGAATCCCGTTTTATTTTTGTAGGTAGCGTTCAACCATTGCTGTGTTTTTAGTACCATTTGATCTGTCATGATTCCTCCTTTTTTGGAAACCAGTTTGTTAATTCAAGACAGGTAAACACCTGCCAGGGAGGGATCCAGAACACCGGATGAGAAGCTCCGAGTTTTTGCCCTCACCTGTACGTCCCTGGGAAACCCAAATCCGGACGGACAAAGCGCAAGAAAACCGAGCAACACTCAGCGGTATTTCACCCCTCACTGGTATTGCCGACGAAGCCCGAAGTGTTAATACCCTGTTTGATTCGGTCTTTTTGTGTATGGTTGGCCCCGCCCGCTGACCTCTGACAAGGCGTTAGAGATTCAAGACCCCCAACCCCTCACCATCGCCGCGACGTTGCACCGTGTTCGGCAAACGCCAGGAGGGTAGGCATCTTTGAGGTTCCAGATGATCGACGCGACAGCAGGCAACGTGTGGACTCGTCAATACGAGTAGACCCGAGGTTGTTGCCTCCACCGATCATCATCAAGCGCGGTCTGCCTGGAGTGGCAGGGCTTGCACAGTGAGCGAAGGTTATCAAAGTCGTGGGTGCCACCGTGCTCGAGTGGGAGAACGTGGTGGACCTCTTGGACAGGCGTATACCGGCCCGCCTCTAGGCAGTCCTCACACAAAGGATGTTGTGCGATGTAGGCGGCGCGAATCTTGCGCCAGCGCGCGCCGTAGCGGGCGTTGATCTTCGGATCCCTTTGGTAGCGCCGGTAGCGTGCGTCCTCTTCCTTGGCGTGGGTCTCGCAGTAGCGGTCGCGGGTGAGCTCGGGGCAACCAGGGTGGGAGCATGGGCGGGCTGGTTTGACTGGCATCGCTGGCTCCTTCCCCGAACATGGTGAAGCCCCAAGATTCCCGTGTGTGGGTTCTTGGGGCTTCTTCTAGTTTTCAACCACTTATATGTTCTCACACTGATATGTGGTTTTCTATCGCATGTTTCGGATACCCGCTAACGCTAGAGCTGTCCGTACAAGGCGGTGGCGAACCTGTCGAGGGCGCGGTTCTTGCGCCGATAGACCGTGTCACGTTCGACGTAGAAGTGATCGGCTATCATCGACACCTTCTCATCTTGCGTGCCCTCGCTGAGGAAGAAGCCTTCGAGGATGAAGCGGTCGTCTTCAGCGATGACTTCCCACGCAGGCAAGAACCAGTCCATGTACTGGCGGGCCTGCAGGTAGCGAGCCTTGTACGCATCTATTCGCTCAATGCTCGCGACGATCCGGTTCTCCGAAGCGTGCAGGTCGCCTGATGGTGGTGTGCCGTCCATGCGTGGGGATGCGGGGCTAGCTGCATCAGCATAAGCCGCCTTGATTGAGCTGTCGGTACTCTCGATGATCTGTTCCATCACCGCATAATCCTGCAGAGCGGCGATCGCGGCTTTCCTTGTGTCGAGGTATTTCGTCATCACATGCATGAGCGTGTCCTTTCAGTGGTTGTGTGGATTTCTTGTGCGACCGCGTCGATCAACGCAGCCTGCGTAGCGTCTTTCGCATCAAGGGCTTTGAGCACGACTTCATCGAGCGTCCCTTCAGAGATCAGGTGCGTGATCGTCACAGGTTCGGATTGCCCTTGCCGATAAAGCCTGGCGTTCGTCTGTTGATAGAGCTCGAGACTCCACGTCAACGAGAACCACACCAGCAGATGCCCACCGCTCTGGAGGTTCAGACCGTGACCCGCAGATGCGGGGTGAAGCAGCCCAAGCGCAATCTCGCCCTGGTTCCAAGCCTCGATATCAACGCTCGTTTTGAGTTCGCGAGCCTGCGGGAAGCGGGAGGTGATGCGTTCGCGGTCATGGGTAAACCAGTAGGCCACGAGCAGTGGGTTGCCGTTGGCTGCCTCGATGAGGTCTTCGAGAGCGTCGAGCTTCCGCTCATGCACGGGAGCCCACTGATCGTCGCCGGTGTAGATCGCGCCGCTCGCGAGTTGGAGTAGCTTGCCGGAGAGTGCAGCGGCATTCGCGGCATCAATCGTCTCGTCACCAAGTTGGAGAACGAGGTCGGCTTTCAACTGTTCGTAGACCTTGCGCTCTTTCGGCTCCAACGTCACGGGCATTGTCGTCACCGTAAATTCCGGGAGTTGCAGGTGGTCGGTGGTTCGCATCGACAACGTCATGTCACCAATCGCCGCATAGATCTCGTCCTCAGCACCCACACGGGGCTTATAGGTGAACACCTGCATCCCGTTCCTTTTGTCGGGCACGAACCAGCGCTCGCGGTAACGGGTAATGAACCTACCCAAACGCTCGCCGCCGTCGAGGAGACGGAATTGCGCCCACACATCCATCAGCCCATTCGACGCGGGCGTGCCGGTGAGCCCGACCCAGCGTTTAACGAAGGGCCGCATTTTCACCAGCGCAGTGAACCTTTTGGCTCGATGGTTTTTAAAGCTGGAGAGTTCGTCGATGACGACCATGTCGAACGGCCAGCTACCCCCGAGTTGGTTCACGAGCCATGGGATGTTTTCACGGTTAATAATGGTCACCATCGCAGACTTGGCTAACGCCGCCAGCCGGTCTCGCTTGGTTCCGACAGCAACCGCGACCGTCAAACCTCGCAGGTTATCCCATTTCTTCACCTCAGCGGGCCAGGTATCGCGCGCCACTCGCAGCGGGGCAACCACCAGCACGCGGGAGATGGTGAAGTAGTCAAGCATCAACTTCCAGATCGCCGTCAACGTGATGACGCTCTTACCCAACCCCATGCCAAGGAGAATCGCGGCCTCGTCGTGGTCGATGATGAACTGGGTCGCCTGCCGCTGGTAGTTATGCGGCTGATAGTGCATCAAGCACCTCCCGTATGCCGTCCATCGAATCGACAACGAAGGTCTGGAATCCCTGGTCGCGCAGTTGGTTCATCCGACGTGCTTGGATTGGGCGTGGCTGTTTGCCTGGTGCTTTGAGTTCAACGAAAACTACGCGGTTTCTCATCAGGCATATCCGGTCAGGTACGCCGCTGGTTCCAGGGCAGACGAGCTTCCAGCACAAGCCGCCATGTTCTTCAACGGCTTTTTAAGCTGAGCTTCGATTGTTTTCTCGTTCATGGTCACTCCTTGAATTCAATTCAGGGGTGACGGCATGTGACGAGTCGTTCCTAACCTTTTATATAGAGAAAAACACCATGTAATTTCACATGCGTAAGGTAGGGAATGGCTCGTCACAGCTCGTCACCATGGGGTTAGTTGCCGAACTCGGATGCAATCGCGAGCCCGTAGACATACATGCCGTGCTTGGTCTTTTTCCGCACGAATCCGGCTTGTTCGACCGCAGCGTTGAAGTCGACCATCGGGCGCGCCCATCCTGAGGTGTTTTGCGCCCACGCCCGATACGTCTGGTAGAGGTCGCCAGCCCTCTCCGATAATCCGTCCTCGATGTCGCATGAGTCCTCAAGGAACTGCGAGAACCAGTCGTTGTCCTCCTTATATGCTTGCGAGGCTTGAACCACCTGAGGCGGGGCTTTGAGCTTGTAGCCCTCGGAGTGGATGAGACGCGCGCCCTCCATAATCCACGTAAGGATTGCTCCGCCCGCTTTTTCGAACAGGTGGTCGGCGTAGTTCTTCACGTCCGTATCGCCTTCGATGGTGGCGTTGAACGGGATGACGATGAGCCTGCGCCAGATGCCTGCGTCCATGGCTCCCACACGCGGTAGATGGTTCGTGTAGAGCACGAGGGTGTGGGAGGGGTGAAGGCGAAGGGGTCCTTGAACTTTTCTCTGCCGAGATCTGATCGGTCGAGGCAAGCTGTTTAACGTTCGAGGTTGATAGGCGCATACCTTCCTCGGTTTCAGCCGCGATCAAGAGACGCTTGCCTCTGGCTTCGGCGAGTTCGGGTTTGACGTTGCGACGCACCCCGACAGTGAGCGCGTCGGCTGAAATCGTGCCCGAATACGTCCCCAACACTCGGGCGATAGTGTTCCAAAACGTTGACTTGCCGTTGCGGCCGTCCCCGTAAGCTATGACGAGCGCTTCGACGAAAACCTGACCGATAGCCGCCAGGCCGACAATGCGCTGCACGTAACCAATCAGCTCAGGATCTCCTTGGAAGAACACGTCGAGCGCATCGGCCCAAATCTGTGCGCCCTCATCGCTGGGGCTGACAGCGGTCTGCTTGGTCAGCAGATCGGCCGGGTTGTGCTCACGGCTTGTGCCGTCGCGCAGATCCCAGGTACCTGACGGGGTGTTGAGCTGGTAGGGGTCGACGTCAAGGTCACGGATACGTACCTGCAAGATCGGCCCGGCTTCTTTCAACGTGGCCGTGATGTTGCGTGACAAACGCCTGGAGAGAACGAACTTGTGGTAGTTCTTTGCCTCATCCCAGGCTCGAAACGCGGTCGCTTGCACAGGCGTGAGCTTGGCGATGCCGCGTGCTTTCGACGAGGCGGATGCCATGACTAGATCTGCGCCGGTTGCCGTCATGGTCTCCCACGTGGACGCGATCAGGCGGTCGGCTTCTTCGAGCTGGCGGGAAGTTAGCTCTTGAACGACGCCTTGTGCGGACAGGTCGTTCTCATCCCACACGCCATGGTCGTAGACAAGCCACTTGGTGGCGAGCGAGTAGCGGATCTTGTTCGCATACTCGCCAGCTAATGTGTCTGCCTGACCGACATCGGAAAAATCATCCGGGCGCAAACCCGCCAACGCCTCATAAGCCTCAGGAGGTAAATAGCCTGGATCAGCAGCGACCTTCGAAGCAAACCTGCACGCCGAGTTCCAGATCGTCTGCAGTTCACCCTCGCTGAGCGGTGGTTCGCACAGATTCGCCTTCCGGTCAAACAGGTCACGCGCCTGATCGGTCTGCCCGTAGCGGATGAGGACCCGCCCAGCGAAGCGCGACAAGGTGGCGTTGCGCGAGCCTTCACCAATCACGAGAGTGCTTTGATCGAAGGCGGCGAACACGTCGATCTCGTCAGCCGCATCGAGCCACGCATCGAGCAACTGGTCGCCCTCATGCACCGTGACCTGTGGGTTGGTGGTGCCGTAAATGAACCTGCCTGCGTCCAGAGCGTTACGATCGAAGAACCCAAACCGGCTAGCGAGGCGATGCTTCAATCCTGCGTATTCGTCTGCGCCTTGTACTTCTCGGACTGGGAAGTAGACGTGGAAACGCGGCCGGGCGGAGAGCACACCCTTCGCCTTCATGTGATTACGAGACGTGGCGGTCATAAACTCCACCCCGGACATGAGCTCGTCAAGCTTCTCAGGCGTGATCCAGTCGGTTTGGGTTTCGGTGTGATCGTTATCGATATCCATCACCACGCAATCCGAGGCTATGAACGCTGCGGTTGAGCGGCGATCATTCACATAGGAGGCAGCCACGTGATCAAAGCCCGCTGCCGCCGTCAACGATGCCACGTCAGTGATGAGGTGCTGGTTCGGGTAGTGGTTATTGTTCTGCACGCCGCTCACGGTGGCAGCAAACAGAGTGAAGGGCGTGGTCATGGCGTGACCTCCTTGAAATCAGAATCGAAATACTTAATGGGCAGGTCGAGGCCACGTGCCCACCCGATCTCCAGGCGCATACCAGGGCTGACGTGACCGACATATGCCCACAGCGCTTCGCACTTGGCGAGCAGCACCCTGTTGAAAAACATTGCTAGCTCACGCTGATCAGGATCGGCGTCATCCATGAACTGCGGGAACAACAGGTGTGGGGCGAACGGGATTTTGCCCGCGCTCACTGCGAAGGCACAGAACTGGCGGGCGAGCTCAACGTTCGCTTGCACGTCGCCTGAGTAGGGCGAGCAGATATAAACCAAGGGCCGGTAACCGAATTGTTCGCGCTGCAGCTTTTTGAGCGCGTGGTAGCTGGTTAGGTCCAGGTAGCCTTCGGTGTTCTTCTTCGAAAACCCAATATCAAGAGTCGTGGCGCTCATGCGTGCACCTGACCTTCACGCTCGATCACCGGCAGGATGCCGAGCTGGTTCTTCAAAAGGTCGTAAATAAACAAGCGTCCCTTTTGCGTCCAGTACATGTGGGTGCGGGTCTGCCCCTCGCCGTATTCGTGGGTCTTGGACTGGGTGTATCCCTGCTCGGCGTACTTCGCGTAGAGGAACCACCGGCCAGACTGATGGAACTGCACGTGAGCATCACGCAGGATCCGGTTGAGCTTCTTCGCGCTCATCCCGTAGTCCTTCGCAATCGCCGTCGTCGTCAACAACGAATCGGACTGCAGCACGACGTCGTAGTACGAGACTTTCGGTGCCGCTTCCAGCAGGGCTTGCTCTGCTGCCAGGCGCTTGGCCCGCTCGGCACGCAGCGTGGCGATGGCATGCTCGAGGAACTCATCATCAGCGAGCAGTTCGTCGTATGCGTACATGCCGTGGCGGCGAATCGTCGGCAACATCTCATCGAACACCCAGGCTTCGAACTTCTGCGCTGCCGGGAGCTTTGAAGAGATGATGAGGCGGTAGAGGTTGCCCTCGGTAATGAAGCGGACCTGCTGGATTCCGCCAGCGGTCTCAAGGGGGTGGTAATTTGCCACCCCTTGCAGTGCAGCTTCACCGCGTTCGTCGGATCCTGGTAGCCGAGCGCGGTGGCGACGTCCTTCCCACAAAACAGCGTCTGGCCATCGTTGGCGATGGTGCGGATGGTGCCGAACACGTCGTTGGTGAATGTTTGAATCTGGTTTCCCATGGCGGGGTTCCTTCCCGAGACCCCGTCGAGAAAAGTCGTGCCGGTCGGCACAAGGGTTAAGGGCCTCACCCCACTGCCGACGAGCCCGAAAGTGTTAAATCACGGGTACTCAATCGCTTCTCGTTCTGGCACGATTGGTGTTGAAGCCCCGGTGGAGCGCTATCTGTTAGAGCAATCTGGCAGGTATTCTCGCCGGGGCATAGACAAATTTCTCGAGTGCTCTGTGTGGAAGAACCATCATTCTCTTGCTACAGCGGTGCCGACACGGTGGTCTTTTAGACAACATGACCGGTTCCGCTGCCCGCCTCGGTGGGAGCGCAGGGTCGGTTCTCGTTTCTTAGCGGTCTTGGATAAGCTTTCTTCTCTGATGGTGATACTTCGCCGAGTTCTTGATTCTGTCGCTGTTTTCGCGGTATAGTGATTACCACTAGTACCGGCTCGCTTGTATCGGTTTCCGAGACAGGTCAGAGCCGGTCTTCATGTTTTTGGAAGCAGGTGGGCTGGTGGTCGATAAACCGTGGGCCAGTATCGATGAGCAGATTAATATTCTCACTCGTCGCGGCCTATTGGATGCCGGTGATTACCGCCGCGAGTTATCTACTGTCGGCTATTACCGGCTTTCGGGATACTCCTACCCGTTGCGTCAGATCGCTCCATCTGATTCTCCGCAGCGGCGTTTGGACCATTTCGTTCTCGGTGCACGTATGGGGCATGTGGTAGAGCTGTACGAGTTTGATGAGCGGCTACGCTTGGCTGTGTGGCAGGCGCTATGCAAGCTGGAGGTGTGCCTGCGAGTTGACGTGGGGCACGTGCTGGGTGAGATCGATCCGTTCATTCACCTCGACCTCGAACGGATTTGGCCGTCGGGGGCGATGAATCACAGAGCAGCATTCTTTACGCAGAAGCTCACCCAAACACAGTCGCGCTCTACAGAAGATTTCGTCAAGCATTACAACCAGACCCACGATGGGCGTTTGCCCGTGTGGGTGGCCACCGAGATCCTCGAATTCGGACAACTCGTGACCCTGTTTTCGTTGGCTCCCTTCGAACAGCGTCGTCGCATTGCTGACAAGTACTTGGCACGTGCCGACGAGTTGGAATCGTGGATGCGCACAGTGAATTACATTCGTAACATATGCGCTCACCACGCCAGACTCTGGAATAGGCAACTCGTTATCCGTCCACTGGTCAAACACCGCCGCAGTGACCAAACGCTATCGGCCGTGACACATTCTTCAGGACGTATGTACACCGCGTTGGTGCTCACCGCATTCCTTTTGCGACGAGGAAATTTCACCGCTGAAATACAGGCCATCAGCGACGTCCTAGACAGTTTCCCCACCGAAATTCCTGGCGTCGATCTAACGCACATAGGTGCCAGCCCCAGCTGGAAACAAGATCCCATCTGGACAATCAACAGCTAATCCTTACGGTAATAGGCGCATTCGTACCCGTCCGCGTCCAGCGGTAACCCTTTGGCCCATGCTGGGAGGGTGGACATGAGCTCGCACGCGTCAGCAACGGTGAAGCCGGAATTTTCGGGTTCGTCGATGACGATTTCGTCGTGAACATGCATCACAATCTGGTGCCCCGCCTCGGCGACTGCGTGCATGCCAGTGACGAGAAGGTCGCGAGCGATCGCCTGGACGATGTTCTCGACGAGTTTCCCGCCGTAGGTTTCTAACTGTCCCCAGCGTCTGGCTGTGGTGGTGCCGGTGTAGGTGATGGACGTGCCACCCCACTGGTTCTCACCCAGACGCGGCTGCACATAGGCAAGCCGTCTTCCCGAGGGTAGTTCGATGAAGAAAATCCCAGACTCAACGGAGAATCGCAGGTTACGCAAGCGGATCGGCTGGCGCGACGAGATCGCGGCGATAGCGGCTTCTTCGACATCTGCCCAGAGCCCAACGATGTGCGGGTTGGCTTGCCGCCATGCGTCCACGATTGGTTTGAGTTCGTGTTCGGTGAGTCCCATGGTGAGGGCTCCCATGGCTTTGAGAGCACCGACCGAGCCGCCATAGCCACAGGCGAGCACAGCGATCTTCCCCTTCTGCCGAAGCTCGCCATTAATGCCGTGCTTTTCGACCGGGACGCCGAACATGCGTGATGCGGTTTCGCAGTAGAGGTCTTTGCCCTCACGGAAGGCGGCCACGGTGGTTGTTTCTCCGGCGAGCCATGCGATAACGCGCGCTTCGATTGCAGAAAAGTCCGCGACAATAAACCGATTGCCGGTACTGGGGATGAAGGCGGTCCGGATGAGTTGGCTGAGCGTGTCGGGCACGGAGTCATACAGCAACTCCAACGCGTCAAGGTTGCCTGTTCTGACGAGCGTGCGTGCTTGGTCAAGGTCAGGAAGATAGTTCCTGGGGAGGTTTTGGACTTGGACGAGGCGTCCGGCGAAGCGTCCAGTACGACCCGCTCCATAGAATTGGATGAGTCCGCGTGCCCGGCCGTCACTGCCTGCGACGTTTTGCATCGCCTGGTATTTCTTCACCGAAGATTTAGCTAGATCACCGCGAAGTTCGAGGACTTCTTTCACCTCGCCCGTGGCGGTATCGTGGGCGGCATGGACGTCGGCTTTCGCTAGCGATTCGAGTTCGCAACCTCTGGTGGCAAGCCATTGTTTGAGCTGGATGGGCGAGTTCGGATTGTCCAACCCCGTGAGCTTCTGCGCCCGAGCAAGCGACGCGTTGCGGTGGTGCTCATCCACGCCGACTGCGTTGTCCACGAGCGTGTGGTCGAGAAGAATCCCCGCATCGTTGATGGCCTGGTCGAGGGCGTAGGTGTTCCACTCGGCATCGAGCATCGGGAACAATGAGAGCCGCTCATGGATGGCGAGCTCGACTTCGACGTCGCGGCGGTTGTAGTCAATAAACCGTACCCACCCGGCGGGATCAGCTGATGGTGGATTCCTGTGTTTGCCGCCGTTCAGGACTGAGGGTGTGGCGGGTGTGCAGAACTGCTTGATCAACTTGCGCCCGGCGCTGTCCTTCTGCACGTCAAGCTTCAAAACCGTGGCTACCGCATCGAGGCTCATCGGCAACCCCAAATAGGCGCTCCACACCATAGTGCAGCGCCACTGCCTTGGGTCAAGAAACCCATCAGCGAGAAGCTCGGGATGATGAGTGCGTAGCCAGGCAGACAGGCAGACTCGTTCGAAGGCGGCGTTATGCGCCCACTTGACCACATCCGGATCCACCAGTGCCGCTAGCACCTCGTCGGGCATGGATTGTCCGCCTGCGAGATCCACTATTTCGACCGGGCTGCCGTCAATCGAATAGCCGAAGAGCAACAGGTCGAAGTCGGGGTGTTCGCAATACGGGTAGACGCCTGTCTTGGCGAGTTGGGTGGGGCTGAAAGTCTCGATATCGCAGAAGAGTGTTCGCATGACGGGGTTCCTTTCACGTCAGAGGAAAATGTGGAGGGAACCAACGGCATGTGCTGGTTCCCTCCACGTGTGGGGATGGTTAGTTCAGGAAGTCTTCATCAGCGGCGAAGGCACCGAAGTCGGTCTCAGCCGAGACACGCCCGCCGCCGAGACTTTCACCGTCACGGGTCTTTTGAATGTTGCCCAGTCCGCAGGCGATTCCTCGGTTGCCGTTCGTGTTAAACGCATAGAACGACAGGGATACTCGTGCGTAGCAGCCCGAGTAGACTTCGGCGCGGTCCAGGATCGGTGCGACATTCATGTCGACGATTTGCGGAGCGGTCAGCGAGTTGGCGTTGAGGAAGTAGGCGCCCTTGTAGGCTTCGTCGTCACGCTCAATATCGCCATCGCGCAGCGGCAGCTTCAAGGCGGCCTTGTTGGGTCGCTTGCCCCCAAACTTGCCGATCCCGGCCTCGATGGCGGCATCCACGGCCTTCTCAATGGCTGCGATGGTGGCGGTGTCGGACTTGGGGATAATCAGGGAGACGGAGTACTTGGGCTTTCCTCCTTGGATGGAGTTCGGCTCCCAAATATGGGCATAGCTGAGGCGTACTTCGCCGGTCACAATACGAGTTGTGTTAGTCGTTGTCATAATCTTTTCTTCTTTCTACTTGTTACTTGTTTGTTTGAAAATCGGTGGCCGCGCTCACCAGGTCGAGCGCTGGCCGTTTGTCGGATGCAGGAACCAGGGTGGGTTTGCCTGCAGGTTTGGTCACGAGATCGCCAAGAATCTCGTTGAAGGCGGGTTTACCCATCAGCTTTTCCATTGCTGTAAGAGTGATGAGCTTGCGGTCATAGATGTCCCTATAGCCCGCCGCTTCAGCCGCCGCAGCCACGTCGGTTTCGGAGGTGTATTTGCGTACCGAGCGACCTGCGACGAGCTTGAAGCCCTCAAAGACCACGCCCTGGTTGACGGCTTTCGACAGGGCGTAGGCTTCCACGTCGGATGCCCAGGACTTCAGATTCGGAATCTTCGCTAGTACGTCAGCGATCTCCGCATCACTCAGTTCTGCTGGTGGGGCGAACTCGAGCTTGGCCAGCGCAAGATTGGCTTCTGCTCTTGCCCGGCAGGTGGGAGTGAGCTTGCAGAACTGACACCACGACCCCGGACAAAACTCACCCTTACCTGCAGCGGCGAGCTTGGCTTTAGGTTTGACCTCTGCTTCAGCCCACTGTTCGAGCTCGGCAACAGAAATTTCCCAGGTGTCGACGTTCGCCCGGCGTGGCTGGTAGATCGTGACTGCTACGCGCTCGATGTCGTACAGGCTCCCGAAGGCGTGAAGCGCTCCGAGCGCATACAACATCAACTGCGGATTGTTCGCGGCCTCGACGAGGACGCCTTGCCCGTACTTCAGATCAATGATCTGCAGTACGGGTTCGGCGATGATGACGCAGTCCCCGGTGCCAAAACCTCCCGGCACAATGTGGCTAAAATCCAGGCGCTGCTCGATCAGCACCTGCGGATCACCACAGGTTTGCTCTGCCAACGAGATGTGTTCTTGGACGTAAGCTACGTAGTCGTCGGTCAGGTGTTCCATCTCGGTATCGATCCAGGTCGAAACTGGACGTTTCGAGCGCTGCTTGAGAGCCCTGCGGAGTTTGTGCTCAGCCAGTGCGTGAGCGGCGGTGCCCTGCTCGGCCGCAGCAGACGTGGATTCTGGCTCATCGGATTCCAGGCGGGCGGAGGGCGTGCAGTTAAGCCACCTGTGAGCACCAGAAGCTGAGAGGAGTGCGTGATCAGACGGTGCCATCAGCAATCTCCTTCGCCCGATCCAGAAGCCAGCCGAACTTCGACGGATCCACCGCCGAGAGCTTGTCCTCACCAGCCTCGACGATCAGCTCACGAACCTTCGCGGTGTGGCCTTGCGCTGAGAGCTCGGAAAGAAAAGCACGTACTTCATCGAGCGTCACTACCGGTTCAGGTTCAACCTCTGGCTCGTCCGCGAGTAGTTCTGGCTGGCTGTGCACAGCTGGGATGGTTTCGAAGGGTTCCTTGATCTGCAGGGCAAGCTCTGGGCGTTCACCAGGCATTCCTGCGTGGTCTTCGAAACTCTCCTCAACGATCTGCTGAGCCCGCGCAAGCAAATCAGCGAGCGATCTCATCGTCTGGTTCCCATCACGAATAAAGGAGTTAATTTCTGGCATAATCATTTGGATTCACCCGCCTTGAGAGCATAGGCCAGGGCCATGAGGTCGTCATCGGTGTTTTCGGTGATGTCGATCTGCTTGACCGAATCACCAGGGACAAGGATCATGACTTTGCGCGGGGTGCCAAGCAGTAGGCGCATGAGCCGTTCACGCAGCGTCACATTCTTGGTGGCGACGATTCCGGGGTCGTCAGGGATATGCCGGGCGATATGAAGCTTGAGACTATGTCGAGCCATCGGGCTTACCTTTCTTCCTCATTTGCGGGAGTAGCCCGGTTGGCTTCTCCCTTCACCCCACTGCCGACACCGCCCGAAGTGTTAAATCGGGCATCCTCAACCGCCTGACGGATCAGCGGTTTCACCTCTGCCACCAGCTGCGATACCCGAGCACGGGTCAACCCCATATCGCGCGCCACCTGCGCCTGATTGAACTTGTCGGTTGCAAGAAGGCGCGTCATCACCTCACGATGCTGCGAATCCAAACCAGCGATGACGCCACGCATCACCTTGAGCTCACGGGCGCGCTGGACACTGTCCTCGCGTTCAATAACCTGATCCTCGGCGCTGATACCCGGCGAAGCAGGGTCAAGATCGATCTCGAGCATCTGCTCATACGAAAACGGTGCGTTGTTCGGCAGACGGCATCCACGTCGAGGAGCGCACCCAGCCCCGCACGTGCATTTCTTCTTACCCTTGCCGCGATCGGCGCGAACCGCCTTATGTGTGGCAGCTTCTTCTGCGTTCCACAACTCGTCGAGAATCTTCTGCGGTGTGCGGGGCTTGACCTGATCGAGCGGAACACCAGTAGCTGCGGCGCGTTGCTGCCGGTCGGTAGCGATCATGAGAGCGAACTCGCCAGGGTCGATGTCGAAAGTGTCAGTGATGGACTCGTTCTTGTTGTTGTCGGCTTCGCGCTTGAAGGTGACCTTCATCGAAGGATCTCCATTTCTCCGGGAATCCCGGTGAATTGGAGACCTGATCTGTTTTTGGCTCAGATCACTGGTGAGAACTGCTAGGAAGACGACAAAGGCGAGCCACCCCACCCGTCCCTCAGCAAAGAGGGGTTGGGTGAGGTGACCCGCCGAGCGCTCCCAGAGCAGGTCTCACTAGTGAATAAAGTTGTCTACAACCACAGCCAGCACTCGCCGTGGAGGTCGCCCACCCGCCAGATGAGCTCCCGAACAATCACGTTCAGGCTTGGAGAACGTCAGTGCCGGTGGCCACCAGCGCTACCGTCTCCACCTGCTCTGGTGCGGGAATCACTCACACCAGAGCAGGAGTGGTTGCGGCTACTTGCCCCGCTTAGATGGCCTGGCCTGCGCCAACGCCGACGCGGCAACAGACTTGGTCCGTTCCGATGAACGACCATCGGTCAGAATCTTCGACGCCTTGGACGCCACCTTCGCAGACGTATGCTTACGGTTCCTTCCCATGTGCTTCACCTCCTCACAGATTCGGGCCAATAATTCTTCGCAACCGCGAGATAATTTCGGTAGAATGAGTGAGAGTTGTTGTTCTACTCAGTTAGCTCGCTGCCACTGCCAATGACGTTACGGAGCCACTTGAGACGAACTGAGACACGATTTGAGACAGGGCTAAGACGAGGAGGTACTGGTGGAGTTCAAAGACTTCTTTAAGCTGCTGAGCTCGAACCTTGACCTTGGCTCCAACCGGGAAGATCGGATGCGTAACCTGTTGTCTCTGGTGTGTGAGGCAGACCCAGGTTTTGAAGGCGCTGAGGATGATCCGGTGATGGCCCCTCCGGCTGCGTCGTTGAACCACATCGCCTCCGGCAACAGGCCCTTCAACTCAGATATTGCAGAGCCGATCTTGCGCCACAATTTCGAGCCCTATGGACTTGTTGTGACGTTGCAGGAGCGTAGCCAGCCCCAGCTGGAACGCATGGCGGAGGCAATCCGCCCCTTTGAACCGTCAATCGCGTGGGATCGTGTCCCTGAATGGTGTGCTGATTACTTCACGCGAGTCTTAACTGCGGCGACAACGAACCAGCAACTGGTGGAGGATGCGCGAGAAAAAGTTCGGCGTATCCAAACGGTCGTAGCGCACAAGCGTTTGGGGCCTGCTTTGCAGATGGAAGCTGGGTCGACCTGCCCAGCCTTGAACTGCTTGAATCAGCTTCTTCAGGTCAATGATCAAGGCGTGGCAGTCCCGAGCTTTGAGGTGACCGTCATCGACCCCGCAAACGATCCGCGAGATCCTGCGAATCTGATCGCGCTGTGTCCCCATCATCATGCGATGCACACGGGCGCTAATCCACAAGCTGTCCAAGAGCTCAAGGCAATAAAGGATCGACTCGTTTCGCAGTTCAAATCTCGCCTGGCCATGTCTCCAGAAGGCATGGAGCAGTGGATACGGCAAGTGTTGGAGAAGATGGGCGGCGCTGGACAAGGCGATCTGTATCAACCGATCACAGAACCACTGGCGGTCGAAACAAAAATCCCAGATGACGTCATATTGCAGCAGGCTGTATTGGCACACGTCGCTGCGTGGTACGTCTTCATCGAATCGACGTTGAAACAGCTTGACTACAACGACGGCTGGGATTTCGACGAAGTCCGGCACTCGATCAACTCTCAATACCGCAGACTCAAACGCCTTGGAATACCCCAGGACGACGTTTTCACTCAGCTTTCGCAATGGTTGCACACCACCACCGGTGGCAAACTCGTCGCGTGTCAGGCAGTGGTGTCCTACTTCATCCAAAAATGTGACGTGTTCGAAGCACCGTATCCGCCTGTCACCAGTGGGAAGGAGCCTCAGTATGCGCTTTCCTAACAAGCTCTACCCGTTCGGCGAATCCACGCTCTCACTATTCGCGCCAATTCTGACCATCCTCGAAGCCGAACCCGTCAGCATCAGCGAGCTTCGCGTGCGGCTCGATAATCCTGCGATCGAGGACGTTCTCGATGCGCTCACTGCCTTGTTTGCTCTCAAACAGATCAACGTCGACTCCACGACAGGGGTGATTGTCCGTGCTCGTTAGCGTCTGGTCAGACAAGTTCCGCAATAACGGTCAGGTTCGTCCACCGATCGTGTTCCATCCCGGATTGAACACGGTGCGTGGCGGGCAAAGCGCCCAAAACTCGATCGGTAAGTCCACCTTGCTGTTCATCGTGGACTACGCGTTCGGCGGTTCAACATTCGCAAAATCCAAAGCCGTCAGCGCGAAAGCTGAAGGTGCTCACACGATCTACTTCACCTTCCGCTTCAACGACGTGGACTATTACTTCTCGCGCACCACTAACGTGCCAGGGTTCGTCCAAACCTATGAGGATCCCGAATACAAGAACCCCGCTGAGCGGTGGGAGTTCGATGAATACGTAGGCTGGCTCAAACGCCAATACGGATTGTCAGGCATGGATGCTTCCTTCCGGCAGATCATGACAAGATTTGCCCGCATCCAGCAAAAAGCACTGAGCAACGTTGAGACCCCATTACAAGGCCCCGGCCGTGAACCAGTAGCCACTGGGCTGGCTGTGATGCGCCAGCTTTTCGGTGTCTATGACTACCTCAAAGAACTCGAACAAGCTCTCACCACGGCAACGGAAAATCTCAAGGCCGTGCAAAGAACCCAAAAGATTGGTGTGTTCCAATCACAAAAACTGCGGTTGAAGAGGGAATACACGCAAGCGGTCAAGCACGTTCACCAACTCGAATCAGAACTCGACGCACACATCAAAGGCACCGATCAAGCAATGCTTGAACTCGACGTCGAGCACTCCGACCAGGCTGCAACGATCAAGAGCCATCTGCACGGGCTACGAATTGCACGCGGCAGACTGAAAGCAAAAATTCAGCGCCTCACACAGTCCCTAAACGAAGATTTCCCCACCATCACCGACCCAGACCTCGCACAACTACACGTATTCTTCCCCGACGCGGACCTCGAACGAATCGAAGACGTCCAACTCTTCCACCGAACTATCACCGAGATCGTCTCCGACGAAGTAGAAGACCAGATCACCGCCTACCAGCAAGAACTGGGCTCGCTGACCACCTTCATCGGTGAGGCCGAACAACAGCTCCGAGATCTGAATGTGCCCATCCACGTCTCAGAGAAAGAACTGCGCCGCAACGCCGAAATCGGCGGGCAGCTTGCACTCGTCAAGGAACAAGTAGAAGCCTGGGAAGCAACCCAAGACCTCAAATCAGAGAAGAAAGACGCTGAAGCCCGCCTGAATGAGACCCGTAAGAGCTACGACCGTGAGATCGAAACGAAACTCAACGCTGAGATCGCACGCCTCGACCGCTTCATTCATGAAGGCTCAGGCGACTGGTACCCGCCAGTGTTCACATTCTCCGACACCGGCAAGAGCTACACCTACGGCTCCGAAGTTGACGATGGAACCGGCACAACCGGAAAGAACCTGATCCTGTTCGACCTAGCCATGCTGGAGCTGACCGCGCTGCCATACGTGATCCACGATCACCCGCTGCACCAAAGCATCGAAGACGCAACCGTCGGTCGAATCCTTGAGCTCTACCAGCGCTTCACCAACAAGCAGATATTCATCGCCTTCGATAAAGACGAGCACTATGCAGAAGCGCCCGAAGTCAACACAATCGTCACCCAAACAGCAGTGATCGAACTAGGCAAAGAACACGAAGCACTCTACGGATGGACATGGAACAAGAAACCCAGCAGGAACCCCAAACAAGAGGAAGGCGCGCGATGAAGATCAGCTACAAACCATTGTGGAAGCTCCTCATCGATAAAAGCATGAGGAAGCAAGACCTGCAAGTCGCCGCCAAGATCAGCGCGGGTTCCATTGCGAAGCTTGGCAAAGATGAAAACATCACCACCGATGTCCTGATCAAGATCTGCAACGCTCTCGACTGCGACCTGTTCGACATCCTCGAAACCATCCCAACCAACAACATCCAGAACGTAACAGCACCTGAACAACAAGGAGAAGCGAATGGCCGCTAAAAGTAAGAAAACCCTAGAACAAAAACTGTGGGACGCGGCCGACAAGCTTCGCGGCAACCAAGAGCCCTCAGAATACAAGCACGTCGTGTTGGGTCTGGTGTTCCTCAAGTATGTCTCTGACCGTTTCTAGGAACGTCGCGCAGCGCTCAAAGATGAACTACGCGAAGATGGCATCGACGAGGCCCAGTTCGAAGACTTCCTCGAAGACCGTGACGAATACGCGGGACACAACGTTTTCTGGGTACCTGAAGGAGCACGCTGGCACCATCTACAAGATCAAGCCAAGCAACCAGAGATCGGCCAGCTCATCGATGAAGCGATGCAGCTGATTGAACGGGAAAACCCGACGCTGCGAGGCGTCCTCCCACGCAACTACAGTCGCGAAGGTTTAGACAAGAAACGCCTCGGCGGGTTAGTCGATCTCATCGGCACAATCGGGTTCGGCTCGGACGCTGATCATGGTTCCGACGACGTGCTCGGCTCGGTCTACGAATACTTTCTCGGACAGTTTGCAGGAAAAGAAACAGGTAAGGAAGGCGGAGCCTTCTACACGCCGCGTTCTGTCGTCCAAACGCTCGTGGAAATGCTGCAACCATTCGAAGGACGTGTGCTGGAAACTAGCCGACCGGATTGGATACATTTCAGCGCTGGCTTTGCGCTTGTGGCCTGACTGGTTTAAAATGAGAGGTAGTGGTTCAACTGAAGAGACCGGGTCGTGGCTTTTCTACGGACGACGGATATTCTCCGCGGGCTTTTGTCATTGCGGGCAGGTTTGTGGAAGCCGAGCTAGGAGAGTGATTGTTGAGTGAGTGACCTAGTTCCGAACCTGGAGGCTTTAGAGGCAGAGGTCATTGAGTCTGACAGGACCGATGACCTCAACAGTGTCCTCGCTGCCATCGGTGCAGCCAAAACCCCTGAGGACGCAGTTGCCGGAGTAGTAGCTGTCGTTGATGGCTGGGTAGATGGAGACTAAGGAAATGGCTGAGCTTTCCAAAACCCCAGCCGCTCCTGTTTGGCTTCTTCGGCTCAGAATCCACGGCTTCAGGTCGTATGGGACCGAAGTTCGTGAGATCAACACAGATTCGCCAATCACCCTTATCAGCGCCGAGAACAGCCAAGGGAAGACCGCCACGGCGGAAGCCTTCGAGTTCTTGGTTTCTGGCCAAATAAGCCGTCGTAGCATGTTCGGTGGGGCGAAATCGGAGTACGACAGAGTGCTAACAAACGTCCACCTCGATCCAGTGGAGGACGTGTGGGTAGAGGGCGACTTTAGGTATGGCGATGGCTCCGTAAGAACTGTGAGGCGCTCTCTCTTGAAGGACTTTGACCAATCGAAAGACTGCGAAAGCCGCATAACGATCGATGGAGAGTCAGTCGAAACCTTCGACGCATTCGGCAGTCTGTTGAGTCCGCAGCCAATGCAAGCCCCTGTTCTGCTTCAGCACAACTTGAGATACGCGCTTAGCACCGAACCTCAGAAACGCGCAGAGTACTTCAGTGCAGTTCTCTCATTGGACGACCTCAAGGTCGCGTCTACCGCTCTCCGGGAAGCCAAGCAGCATCTGGAAAACCTTCCTACCCTCGAACTACCGTCGACGTTGAGGGAACTCGCAAACATAGCTCCAGAACTGGCACCTGATGTGAAGGTAGCGCTGAAATCAAAGACGAAAGACTCTCTCCGAAAGGCGATGCATCAGACGACGATCTCGTTTCTCGGTGTCGCGACTGAAAATCTTGACGACTCCTTGGCGACACTGGCGGAGCGAAAGAGAAAGGCAGAGGAGGACGTCTTCCCTTTGCGTTCCATTAGCTTGCCTGTAGAAGAGCTTACGGAGCTGCCTTCGGTAGACACATACTCGGCAGCCGCAACTGAGTACGAGACGAGGCTGGCTGAATCTGGTGAAAGCACAGCGGAACTGGCAACACTATTTCAGGCCCTGGTTCACAACGAGCGGTACTCGGGGATCTCCAAGCCGACGATTTGCCCTGTATGCGAAGATGGCCGACTCACGGTCTCTCGGATTGACGAGATCAAAGCCTCCCTCAAGGGACAATCTGAACTGAATGAGGCTTCCGAAAATCTGGCCACAGATATTCGTGCTCTTGAACGCGACATCAGGGCGTACTCCAATGCGTGGTCAGGGATAGCGCCCGACTGCCTGAACTGGAGCGACGAACAGTGGGAAGCGAACGAGAATCGACTGCGTGAGCTCCTTTCTGGAAGTCAGCACTCAGTCTCCCTTCTAGGGACGAACGGTGTTCGCGAGCGCTTTCAGTCGTTCAAGAGCCTTCTGAAGTCACTGAGGACCGAATGCAAGGACATGCTGACCCGTGCCGAGGACTTGTTGGTCCTCGTGGCCGCTAGGAAGCAGCTGGGGCGTTCGTTGAGCGATGATTTACTGAAAGTGCGCGCGGTGGCAGAGAAGCTGGCTGCAATGTGCGCTGAATCCGAAGGTGTTGTTTCGCGGCTTCGCGATGAACTTGGCGATAAGTTGCTGGCCGTCAAGTTGCCGGGAGGAACGCGTGAACTTCTGCGGCTCGGAGCAAATGTGGACATGTTATGGAGCCAGCTTTCCTGCGAAGCGCGTAGGACAGACGCTAAGCGACGCCTATCGAAGGTCTCGCGAACGCTAAGCAGTGCCGAGAAATCTCTGATCGATCGTCGATTCGATCAGATGGGAGCAGAGATCGAGCGGTGGTGGTCTTCACTTCGACCTTCCGAGCTGATCGGTTTTGGCGGGGTGGAGCGCAGGGCGTCAGGACGCCGATTTGTTAACCTATCCGCAACGATGTCTCCTGCAGAAGGTGAAGCACCCGAGGAACGATCAGCCATCGGCGTGTTTAGCGACAGCCAGTTGAATGCGCTCGGCCTATCGGCCTTCTTGGCACGTCAAGTACTTGCTGGGATCCCCATTGTTATGCTCGACGACCCTCTACCCGGTTTTGACCCAGACCATACGGAAACATTCGCGGACTTGACTCTCGGGCAGCTGATCGATTCAGAAATCCAGGTGATACTTCTGACCCACAACCCAAAGCTCCAAGTCGCCGTGAGGGAACGGTATGCGCACATGGGCATCCAGCACTATCGACTCTCTCTCACTGAGCCATGCGAGGGGACAGAGACAACGGACGAGGGCGACGTCTTTGGTAACTACATGGCCACTGCACAGGACTTGATTGGCAGCAGAACCCTTGGCGGACGCAAAAACGCTTCCCTTCACCTGCGCTGCGCGGCAGAGCGATTAGCTAAGCAAATCATCGCAACGAACCGGACCGAAGACGGCGCCCCAACCCGAGTTTCGGAAGTCAGGGAGAAAACACTTGGAGAACTAGAAAATGAGGTGCGCCCGTATGCTTTGTCGCCCGATGAGCCCGGACGTTGGAGACGCTGGAAGAGCCTGCTAAATCCTGGCAACCACGACAACGATGTGCCATCTTCAGCTGATCTCAAGGTGGTGTTTGGGGATCTCCGCAAGCTGCGGAAGAACCACGAGAAGCATTGGCCAAATGGATTGCTAACGTAGCGCGACTATCATGCCTCGTTAGACCTCCGAATCGAGCGACAACGGCTCGCGTCTCGAAACGTGAAGGTGGAGTGGGCTAGGTTTTGTTCCACTTTACAAACTAGCTATTACAGGCAGATTTTCATAATACGGGTTTGGTTGACGGTTTGTATGGTTATGTTGCGAGCTGGTTGCTCGCGTTTTGATTGTATGTTGTTTCGTATTCGATGGGTGTGAGTTTGGCGAGTCTGCGTTGGCGGCGTTTGCGATGGTATTTGCCTTCAATCCAGGAAATGATCGCTAGGCGTAGTTCTTGACGGGTTTGCCAGGTCTTAGAGTCTAGGACGTTCTTTTGCAGTAAGTACCAAAATGATTCCATTGCCGCATTACCGCCGCAAGCCCCGACCCACCCTATAGATCCTTGCAGCTGGTTGGTTTCCAGCGTGCGGGTAAAGGATTTAGAGATGAACTGGCTTCCTCGATCCGAATGAATAATCACGCCTTGGGGGGTAGCCGCGATGCTGGAGCGCCATTTCTAGAGCGTTAACCGCGATACGTGCTTTCATACGCTTGTCGATACTATAAGCCAACGATCCGATTCGACCACAGATCCTTGAACGCACATATATACATCTTTCCCTTCCCTAGTGTGATGCTCGGTAATATCTGTTACCCACACTTGGTTCGGACCAGAAGCTGTGAAATCACGCTTAAGTAGGTCATCATGAACCGGATACCAGCCTTACGGTAGCCTCCCTTACGGCGAATTATCTGTGATGCGACCCCTGCCTTGTTACACAATCTCCATACCCGACGCTCACAAACCATTGGCCGGCCTTGGGATTGGTGTTCATCGTTAAGATCATCGGCAAGTATCCGATACCCGACATAAGGATCTTCACCATGGAAATAGGCCAGCCGCTCAATAAGCGCCCGATTTTGCATTTCGAGTCTAGATATTGGTTGTTTAACCCACTTGTAGTAGTCCTGCCAGCTAATCTTTAACACCCGGCAAGAAAACCGTACCAGGATATGGAACAGGAAACGCTGGGCGGCTAGCTCACGTACAAGCGGGTAAATCATTTTGGGGCAGATTCGCCTGGCTTAAATACGCCGCCGCCCGACGCAACACCTCGTTTCCCATCTCCAACTCACGAATCCGCTTCAAAGCCTTACTTAAATCCCCACCATCAACCGAAGCTGATGATAACGGCAAACCATGCTCAGATAGACGATGATAACGCAACCAGGCCTACAATGTTCCCCGGCCTACCCCCAGATCCCTAGCAACCTACTTAACCGCGATACCCGACTCCACAAGGCTAATCGCATCATTCTTAAACCCTTGGCCTGAAGTAGTCTGGGTTTTCTTTCTAGGTGTTTACCTTGTTTTCCGTTATCGATGGCGATTTATGTCGGCACCAGTACTCTTCCTCGATTTCCTGCGGCGTGCGGGAGTCAAGGTTCTCGTGTAGGAGCACGTGTTCCACCAGGTCACCCACTCAAAGGTCGCGATCCCGACCTCAAGGACATTGTCCCACAAGCAAGCATGGATAAGCTCGTTATTTGTACGAGCCGTTAACATTTTCAGCTAACGCGTTATCCCACGAATCCCCTACACTGCCCGTTGACTCACCAATACCAGCCCGTGTGAGACGCTCATGGTAGACCAACGAGACGTACCGAGAGCCATGGTCACTGTGATGGATTAGATTAGTGGTTGAGTGAGCATTACGGATTGCTTGATTCAACACCTGCAAGGACAGAGCTTCGGTCCGCATCAAGTTCGATAAAACCCATCCCACAATTCTCCTTGAAAAGAACGTCGGTAACAAAAACCGCGTAGACGAAACCAGCACGAGTTTTAACGCACGTAATATCAGCAACCCATAGACCGCGTAGTTCTCTTTATGGGGTTTTGCAGACGAACTCGATGAGTTGCCAATCACGCTTGACTCGAGCCGAGAACTGACAGGCCTTCACCCGCGATACCCACGCGAAGTAATGAAACCTCCCTCACGCTCCTAGTTTAACGTCGCACAAATGAACTCGACCAGAAAACGATCACGATATCCATCAATAAACACGATCATTTACGACGTTTCGAGTCAAGTGCGGAAACGAAAAAGCCGACGCCAATTTCAAAATCTCGTTACTGTCACGTAACTCTTGACTCTCACGTCGTAACCTAGCGTTTTCAGCGATCACATCTTCTTCTACTATCCTGAACGTACCTGAACATCGGGCTTGTTGAACCCACTACCTAGCCGTATGCCAACAGACCCCAAACTTAGGAACAACAACCTCACACGCGACCTGAATCGACGCCCCTCAGCAAAGATCCAATCCTCAACCAAACGAACCACACAATCCTTCACACCTCAATCAAACTTCTCTAACACAACCCAGATCTTCCCATCCACTCAAACAAAACAAAACCCAGACCACTTCAGTCACGAGCAATAACAGCCAACACCAATCTTGCCAGCCGATCCCAGACTAGCTACCATAAGACTCACAAACTTTTCAATTTAAAACGTAATGGCTCATTAGTGAAGATTCTCATTGGCGTTAAACTCATTAATGTTCTGGAAAGCGACGATGGAATCAATAGGGGAAATGAGACGATCCCTAAATGGGTAATCTAGTGGAAGTGTTTTACAAATTACGGCTCTCAGTCCGGGCTCGAGTCCCCATGCCAAAGCGTCATCAATATTATCTTGTGTAGCTTCCCTCAAATGCTTAAATCCAGAGGCTTCAAGTACGCTGAAGATGCCTTGTGTTCCAGAAAAAGCTGTAGGCTGTCCACCGGTTGTCTGATATCCTCCATTATCTAAAATAAGGCAAAGCATATTTGAGGGGAAGCTGTCGCGACTGTTGCAACAGCTCCAAGATTCATTAGCAGACTACCGTCTCCCTCAACAGCGACAATCTTACATTTTGACCCAAGGGCCAAACCAAGGCTGACAGGTAACACCATGCCCATAGAACCATATAAAGGCAAAACTACTCCCTCAGGAAAAAGATCCATTGCAAGAAAAGCTGTAGGCCCCAGGTGACATACAACCTGCAAGGTCGTGGAGTGGGTGTTTAGCTTAGTAAACAAGTATTTTATATCAATTGGTTTCTGATTCATTACTATCCCTCAATGAGAACAGCAGTTGGAGCAGATCCAAAACGTGCAGGTAAGGGCTTAGATGATATTTTGCATAAAACATCGATCCCCTCACTTGACGAAGCAGTCACTATTTTACAACCCATAGTTGCAAGAGTTGACTTAACCGCAAAACCCGCAGGAATTTGCGTTGGGTTGCACTCACCGCGACCACCTCTCAACGCTACAGCGATTACGAGTGGAATACCGTATGCAATAACAAGAGAGCCTAATGTGTTCAAAGAAGACATTAGACCAGAAGATTGCATCATCACAAGAGGACGACGTCTTGCTATATACAATCCAGCACCAATAGCAATAGCTTCTTCCTCACGTGAACAGAAGAAGACATCGTTGAGATTAATTAATTCAACCATGTCGTTCAATTCTGAACATGGAACCAAAGGAAAGGAATCGTAGCAATTATTCAGCATATAAGATGGCGAGAGTACAGAATCAAACATGTATCTCACTCCCTGTGACTATTCGGAGTTTCTATAAGAAAAGACATTGCTGTCAGCAGCACAAGGATTATACTTAAGGCATTAAGCGAAGAGGTCAAACCGACTTGTGACAGTAAAAACCTGCGGACAGATTCGAAAGACCACTACTAATATCATATGATGCTCCGATAGCGGCATTCATCTCTGTTTGTTGCGCTTCTCTATAATGTTCACCTATAAGCACGAAAGAAATGATGAACATGATCGTCATAGCAGAACCCAAAACTATTGAGCCAATAACAACAAATAGTAGCCTGGATCCGAGTGATATAAATACTACTCCGACTGCGATAGAAAGTGATGCAATTTGGTATTGAGAGCTGATGCTAAGTGACCTGGGTTTTATTTTTCCGAAGAATAAGCCTGCGAAAAATCCAGAAAAACTGATTATACTGAGAAAGATGCCAGAAGCGGATTGTTCACCTAGCGATGCTTCAGACCACTTGGTGAGTAGAATACTTAAAGCACCCATCGCAGAGCCAAGACCAAGAATTGGACCAAGAATTCTCCAGGTAGCTCGATTGAGGTAAATCGAGCGGAAATTACTTTTGGAGATTTGGGAGCCATTGCTGTATCGACTCTTGATTGATTAATTATCAGATCACGAGTAGATACCTCCTTTCTCCCAGCTAAAATAATCAGCGCTGTCGTGCCCATGAATCCGCATAATAGACCGAGCGGAATAGCCCAAAATGCTCCGACAGTAGACCATAGAAGAGCAGTAATCAACGGAGTTATAGCAAACACGAGTTCTTCAGCCACAGAATCAAGTGCATGAAGTGCGCGATTAAAATCGTCGTTTTGAGCAATGCGTGTCCATAACGTTCGTACGAGGGCAGGAGTTGGCGGGACTAACAATGTTCCAATAAACAAAAAACTACGGCAATATGAAATGGCTGATCAACATAACTAAGAAATGCGCCAAGCGCCATGAATGAACAATATCCGACAGACATAGGAACAATTGTCCTGAGCGGTGAAAATCTCATGATCAGCCTGCCTTTATATGGCGCAGTGAGTGCACCTGCTGCCATCAGCAGCGATGATGCAATGCCAGCAAACATGTACTCATGTTTGCTGGCATATAAAGCGATTAGACCGAATGGCACCAAACCTGCAGCTAAACGACTGAAATTGATCGCTAGAAGCAGTGGTGAAGCTTCACGATCGGAAAGAATCTCTTTGTACATTATCTGCTCACTTTACGCTTTCAAGAGGAGCTGTCCAAAGTTGGAGGATATCTCTAACTTTGCTTTCGACAAAACCTGGATTGACGCTATCGACAATTTCCAGATTTTCCACCGTTACGTTGCCATTTGAAACTCTGGCAGCTATCCGTCCGATAATGTCTTCATTGCTCAGCAGGGGCATGGAAAAGTAGCCAAATTCGCGTTTATGCGCTGGCTTGTAAACTTCGAGCCGATAGTCCTTGCCAAACAGGGCAAGCTGCCGTGGGCGATGCCAAATGAGTGAATCAAAAGGTGAGAGCACCACAATCTGAGAACTGGTCCAATCAAGTTCGTCAACTGCATTGAGCAAGTGTTCACTAACCAGCCAGGTATCTTTAATCCCTTCAATACTGACCGGAATAAAACCTTTTTCATAGCAGTATTCGGCAATTCGTGGGTCTTTCGGGAATCGAAAGTAATCATAAACATCTTTGAGCGTTGCGATGCCCAGAGCATCCAATGCGATATCTACTGTTTTTCGTAGACTTTCCTCAACGCTCAAAACCTCACCAGCTGGCAAATTTGCTTGTTCAGGGGTGCTGTAAATTCTTTGCCAACGTTCATCCCGGCTTACCACAGCCAAGTCGCCAAAGCTCAATAACCATTCGCAGGCGACTTTCACTTCACTACTACGATCCCAGCCGGTGCCGTGAGTTTTGCTCAACATCGCCTGGGTGGCAGGCCCTCGTCGCGAATCCGCTGCAAAACCTCAGCACCCACTTTCCGATTATATGGAGGCCCAGTAAGACCATTTTTACGAATTAAACTGCGACGCCAGTGAAAAATAGGCCACGAAGACTGAGGGAGTAGCGAATGTGCATGTCCCCAAGTTTCATATAAGCCCGCCGCTGCGTTGTAAAGACCATCAACTTCAGACCGCTGCACTCCCCGGGAAAGAAGCACAATTTCTTGCGAACGCCGCACCGCCTGAATCGAATCAACCTGTACGCAGCCCAACCGCTTCACCACCGAGTCCAAAGAATTGACCGACTCAAGCTGCGCTGGAGCCAACCCCTGCGCCAACACCGCCACTTTACGCGCCATCCGCAGATCAATATTCACAGCATATTTTACTGGCTGGCCTTCGATCATAGTCTCATACACTCACGGCTTATTGGAATCAGACGCGCAACCTCATCCCCTCTTTTAATCTCAACTCGGCGTTTTGGAGCGATAGCGATACTTATGCCTTTAGGCGCAATTCGCTTAAGCGTAGCTGGCGATAATAGTCCTATCTCAACTCCAAGATCCGGCATCAGCGGTGAAGGGATAATAAGGACTCCTACGTCATCCCATTTTTCAACAGTCCATCCCTGCCTCCACTCGATAGTGCCAAGAGCATTGGGAAGGAACATCGATTGTCGACCTGCATCGCTTTCAAACTCATATGAATTTAACCATGGCGGGGGATCGAGAGCTATTGTTGCGTCTCCACGAGTCCAAACCTGACTTTTTCCGACAGCCCGTGCAGAGTTTTCAACAGAAACTCCTCCTGCGACTTCAATTTGCTCAATCGGATAGTTGCAATCTTACGCACAGTTCCATTCGCGTCTTCAAAGACCGACAAGGTTCCAGAGTCTGTGTCCGTGGAGTATATTTCAGTCATGCATTTTCCTTCGTCTGACCTAGCTATTAATGTTACCTACACTATCATACATATCATTCAAGCGGTTAAGTGCCAGGTGTGTTACCCAGAAAGTATTCCTTGTCTTTGGCACTTGGGGTGCACCATTACAAGATACCCTCACCACTGATAAGGTTGGCTCCGATGATCCATTCATTTTATCTATCCCGCCGAAGTAATAAGCACCATTTGCACCAGGCACGAAGAAAATACACCAAGCATGCACCCAAATGCGCCAGCCTAGAGAAATTTGCATCACCCAGCAAGCCTTTGCACCAAGCAACCCGCTTTGTATTAAAATGAACGTCTAAGTCTCGCACAACTATCCGTATTGGATACAAAGCCCGTTTGGCTCGCGATGGTGAGCTAGGCGGGCTTTTCGCTTGATACTAGGCGAAATGCCGCTTGCGGATGTGCGCATGGTACTCACCTCCTGCCCTGATATCAGCTTCTGGGCTAGCGGGCAATTGTTATTGATGGTTTTCTTGTTTTTCGTTGGTGTGGTGGGGGTTTCTGGGTGAAAACTCGTTTCGATTCGAGTTTTCGGTTGGACAATTGTTATTGATTTTGTTGCGGGTTTTCCTTGCTATAGTAAGGAAAAGTCGTGGTGAAAGTCGGCTCATACTGGTGGGTATGGGATCGAATAAGAAACACTGCCCGAAGTGTGGTGGCGGCATGGTGAAAAACAGTAGAGATAAATGCGGGTATCAACGCCGGATTTGTACCTCGTGCAGGGTAACAACGCGTTGGGATAACGATGTTATAGCTCGGGATCTGCGCGTGTTCCTTGACGTACTCATGGGAAAAACAACGCAACGAGAATTACCAGGTCAGGGTCATACATTTAGGCACAGGGCTGCCCCGTTATGGGAAATCTGGCCAGTCTGTATGCCTGATGGTCAGGTACACAAGGTGATCCATGCAGATGGAATACATTTAGGACGTGAAGCAGTTGTACTCATTGCCTGTAGCCGTGAATATGCGGTTGCTTGGCATGTAGCTAGGCGTGAATCTAGACAAGCATGGATGGATTTGCTTGTGAAGATTCCACCACCAGAGATGGTCGTAACTGATGGCGGTACAGGGTTTAAAACAGCTCATGCACGACTCTGGCCTACAACTCGTGTTCAACGCTGCACGTTCCATGCGTTTAACCAAGTTAAACGCTATACCGCCACGAAATCACGCACCGAGTGCGGTCGGCAATTATATCGGCTGGGTATTGACCTGTTGCACGTAACAACCCCTGCAGCAAGGGATGCGTGGATTGATAGTTTCTATGCTTGGCGTGAGCATTGGAGCGTATTTTTGAGTGAGAAAACCAAAAACGAGCAAGGGAAACTCGTAGATAAACACGAACGACTCGTCAAAGCCTGCAACAGTCTAACTAGACTCATCAATAGTGGGTACTTGTTCACGTTCCTTGACCCTCACCTGTATGATGACGGCGAAATTATCGGTATCCTACCAGCGACGAACAATCAGATAGAAGGTGGGATCAACTCCCCTTTACGCGAATTACTACATCGGCATCGAGGGATGAGTATTGATCACCGTATCCGGACTATCGGCTGGTGGTGCTACCTGCACACTGAAAACCCTGCTAGCCCCGCCCAGATTCTACGCATCATGCCCACAAACACAGACATCACCCGTGCCTACCAGCAAGCGGCCGCTTTACGCCACGCTGACCGTAACAACCAACGATGGGGCACCGGAATCGACTGGAACGACCTCCACACCAGCACACCCTACCAAAACGACTACTAACCAAAAATCAATAACTTTTGTCCGCTAGCCCAGCTACGCCTATCAGCATATTGGTATCCTGCCCGAGTACTTACACACGACGGGAATAGAGATGATAGTTTCTGTTCGGGTACGCGTTTTAGTGACGCGGTCGAGTTATATGAGGCAGACCGGAAACTGCGGGCACTCGTCCATGACGGTATGGAACGTATCGAGATTGCTATGCGTACCCGTCTCGGAGAAGCCTTAATCGCCACTGATCCTTTTGCCTATATGGATTCACAACGTTTTCGCCTAACGTTTAACCATCAACAGTGGATTATGGTAATCAATAAACGCATCGCGCGTGCAGGTAGGAATAATGAAGCTATTAAGCATTATCGCGATAACTATGATGGGCAGTATCCGTTTTGGGTGCTAGCTGAGGTGCTTGATTTTGCTGACATCTCACGTCTCTACGAGAGGTTACCTGCATCTGACCAGCGTTCAATTGCTGAGAATATGGGCATTACCATTGACCTAGCGGCTTTATCGAAAAATCAGCAGCGTAAAGCCAAACTACAATCACCGCTCGTGCGCTGGATGGAACATTTGACCATTGTCCGTAATTTTTGCGCACACCACGCAAGACTGTGGAATAAATCCTTCGCCCCTGCGCCTACTGCAGCTTTGCGAACACTTCCTCAATTCCAGAACCTACCAGAAGGGCAAAGCGAGCAGATGTTCGGGGTTCTTACTGTCATGGCCGGCCTTATTCGTATCACATCACCTGGAACAACATGGCCAGACAAAATCACGAATCTCATCAATCATGAATTTTTAGTAAATCCTCTTGTTGCCCCGACCAGTATGGGAATACCAGAAAACTGGAACCGCAGCTTCTAAACCCTACTCCTCGCGATAGTAGCTGCATTCGTACCCGCCCATCTCCAATAGCTCCAGCAACATTCCCTGCAATTCTACCTGAAACACTTCCTATAAGGGGGGATGGTTACAGTTCCGACTGCAGCTCCACCAAGTCCGAGCGTGCCCCCTGTCACAGCTCCACCGCTGATACCTGTTAGGCATTTCCAGACACTACGTGTCTGATAAAGCTGAGCAACAGAGATGAGAATTCCCTTTTCGGTTTGGGTGTATCTGACTGCTACTGGAATACCTTTTGAGTCATTCGCTTGCGTAGGGAGACCCTCGGTGTGCTCATAGGAATCGGGTTATCTGAGCGGGATTTTTGAGTATTAGCCCCTTATTTCAAACCGGCTCGGAGTGTGTACATAACGGTATGCTCCATTTTATGCACACAGGATAGAATCGAAGGGGATTGAAAATTTGCCGTATCTATCTACTACTATTGACAGTATAAATCCTCATGAGGAATTGCTTCGCGAGAGTCGTGTTTTGAAAGATGACGGGCTTGGGCTTCTCACATCTGAACCAGAGTTTTTTGTTACTTGGATGGATCCAGATTTGCGGCCTGGCGGACTTCGGGCAGCCATTGTGGCAGCTGAGGATTTAGCTGTTTTGCAGATTCCAGAGATGAAATTGCAAGCTGTGGTAATTGTCGAAAATCGGGAAACAGCAAAGGCATTACCTGAAGCTGCAGGGCTTATTGGAATCTGCGGAGAAGGGATGCGAGCTGTGGAATTAAAACGCGTGCCGTGGTTATCACAATATCCAATAATCTATTGGGGCGATTTAGACTCGTATGGATTTCAAATTCTTGCAAAACTTCGTGAACGAACCGGATTCAACGTACGTTCAGTGCTTATGGACGTTGCGACGCTGGAAGCACACAAAGAGCTTTGGGGGAGTGAAGCAGTTTCAACTTTTGCACATGAATGCAGTTGGCTCACCGGAGATGAACGCATTACATTGTCGTATCTGCAGATGCATGGAAATGATGGTTTTGCAGTGTGTCTTGAGCAAGAACGAATTGCTTGGGATTATGCGTGGGAACGTATTGTGCAGATGGCTGACCATTCAAAGTAGTTGATGCTGATTTCAAAAAACAGGGATTGGTGCATGGGAATATTTTATTCAGCTATTCAACAGTTGCGGAGAAATTTGATTCGCCTGGTGCTCACTCTTGGTAGGTTTCATCTGGCGTTTCACTTCTGAGTCTGTGATGTGAAATAACGTTCCTTACTACTTGGCGAGTTTGATCTGGCGAAACTCTTCAAGGGTGCGGGAGAGCCGCTCTGCCGTCAAATTCACACTCTAGAGTATGAATACTTGAACTCTAGAGTGCAACTTATTGGTAGAAGAGTTTCACTGTTGCATTCGGTATTTGCACTGTGGGATCAAAGTTATTCTCTCGCAGGAACCTGGAACTTGCAGGCATCGGTAGAGTTATTATGGGCAAGACCTCTAGTTGCGGATTATCCTTAAGTGCAATAAGGGCAAACTATCCAATATCTCGGTTTTGATATTCAATCGAGTGACTCAACTGCCTAAAAGCCCAAAGAATTCTCGACTAGCTAAAAACGTACTTAAGTTGGGGTTAAAGCCTGAAATAAAAATAGAAAGTACAACTTTCGCCGTTATTACTCTGGCTGCGCGGGACGGAGTGAAAGAAGACTTTAATCTAGTGAGCGCCTGCATTAAAACGCTCATTGCCGATATTTTCGCCGGAATACTCGGCTTGACCGTCGCTCTTATCTTGATTAAAGCTGTAGGTTGGCATTTTAAATATGTGCTGATTTGGAGGAAAAGAATTAGTTCCAATATGCATCCTAGTAAAGCTGTTCATAATGCTGCCTATTGTTGTAGTAATGTCGCGACGGCAAGTCGGAAGAAGATAAATGAGGAAGATTTGCGGCTTGCTAAGCTAGGCAGTCTCGCGGATGATAAGGGATGTTGGTAATTGGACTATTTGCACCGCTGCTCCATTAATCAGATCCAATGCTACCTCACACGCTTTTTCTCCTTGCTCATGCATTGGCTGAGAAATAGTAGTCAGTTTGGGTGAAAGGGTTCTAGCAAGCGGGTTATCGTCATATCCGATAACTAAACACTGGTTAGGTACCATAATGTTGTTTTGTGCCAATACGGCGATCGCCCCGCGTGCAATGCGATCAGAACCAGCGAGGATGCAGTCAAACTGCATACCGCGCTGCAAAATTTCTTTACAGCCGGATACTCCGGTTTCTTCCGACCAATCACCCCAAAGGATTCGTTCAGGAGAGAGGTTGGGATAAACTTTCCGGTATCCGTTCAATCTTTCAACTGCTGCCGGCTGATCTTTGTTTCCCATTATTACTACAGGATTTCTGACATTCTTTTGGAATACGTATTCAGCTGCTTGTTTTCCGCCTAACTCATCGTCTGAATAGACTGAAGCAAAGCGGTTTGCAAAGTTCAGTTTTCCGTATTGCCCGCAAAGAACTACTGGAACTTCGCTTTCTGAGAGTCTGTCGAGTAGTCCTTTGTCAGCCCAGGGTGATAAATGGATTACTGCATCTACGGTTTGATTTGAAATTAACCTGTATGTTTTTTCCTGTTCTTTTGCAGTAACGGAGGAGAGTAGAACCGGCACTATTTCAGTGTCAGTTAATTTTTGGGAAATGCCGTGTAGGATCCGGGAAAAAGTTGGATCCGCAAAAAATAAATCAAGCGGCTCAGAAATAACTACGGCAATCGCATTTGATCTGCCGGTTGCTAAAGATTTTGCTCGTGAAGATGCCGTATAGCGAAGTTTTTCGACTGCGAAGTTCACTTTTTGAGCTGTCTCTTCTGAAACTGGATAGTCCCCGGCAAGGACGCGTGAAACGGTAGCTTTCGATACTCCAGCCATCGCAGCCACATCTTTTATTGTTGTTCGCCTGGGCACTTTGCTCCTGTTCTGAGTTTAAGTATTAATGTTTCGGCTAATGCTATTCCAAAAGTTACACGACTTTTTCAGATATTCTCTTGACAACCGGTTTCTATCTGGTTTAAATTTATTACTAACAATCATAGAAACCGGTTTCTATTGCCGGCATCACACGCAAAGGTGCAGGGATGATGACGAAACAACATGCATGGGAAAATCAAAACGAACTTTCCAAGTACCGACTCGCCGCGCATGCGCACTTTATTCCTTACGCTTCATTGATGGAAGTGGAAAAAGACCTCAGACTTGGCAATCTTGGAATTAATCGTGAGCGTGCAGAAAAATACATATGCCTGAATGGAACGTGGAAATTTCAGCTATTCGACAGTCCGCTGCGCGTTAATGATGAAATAAAATCCGCGATATGCCCCGAATTTCCAACCGTAACTGTTCCGCATATGTGGCAATTTGACGGCTATGGGAAACTTCAATACACCGATGAAGGCTATCCTTTCCCGATTGATCCGCCGTTTGTTCCCTCAAATAATCCAACTGGCGTTTACCAACGAAACCTCGAAGTAAAAAATTTTCATACGGAAAATCATTACATTCTGCGTTTTGAAGGAGTGGAATCGTATTTTGAAATTTATGTAAACGGAAATTTTGCCGGCTTTTCTAAAGGCTCACGTCTCACAGCTGAATTTGATATTAGCACTTATTTGCACAACGGCTTAAACACTCTGGTAGTTGTAGTTGCGCAGTATTCAGACGGTACTTATATTGAAGATCAGGATATGTGGTGGGCTGCGGGAATTTTCCGTGAAGTAAGTTTGCTTGAACGCCCAAAAACACACATTTTTGATTTTTACTGCACCACTACCAGCGATGCTGGAGAAGCTGTAGCAAATTTCGATTTAGAAATCACGCTGAACCAGCCTCACGAAGGATCAAAAATACGCTGGTCTATTGTTGATAAGGACGATATTGACAGCAATATTGCTAAAGGAATTGCTGTTTTTGATAATCTTGGGAAAGTGCAAATCTGCACGCAAGTCCGCAATGTGCAATGGTGGAATCCGGAAAATCCGAAACTTTACGGATTAGTTCTCGAATTTTTGAAACTGAATCAGATCCTCAGCCGATAGAAGTGATTGCTCATCCGCTAGGTTTCCGTGATCTACGTATTGAAAACGGTCAGATACTTCTTAATCATCGCTATTTCAAAATGCATGGTGTGAATCGCCATGATCATGATCCGAAACGTGGTCGTGCAGTCAGTTTGGAGCGAATGCAAACCGATTTACATTTAATGAAACGGCATAACATTAATGCAGTACGCACCGCACATTATCCGAACGATCCACGTTTTTATGCTTTGTGTGACAAGATCGGATTAATGGTAGTTGCTGAAACAGATTTGGAAAGTCACGGTTTCACTGCTACGGGAAATATCTCCCAGATTACTGACGATCCAGCCTGGGAAAAAGCATATGTTGACCGCATCGAACGCCATGTTCTGGCGCAGCGAAATCATTCCGCTATCGTAATGTGGTCGTTGGGAAATGAATCTGGCTATGGGTGTAATATCCGCGCAATGTACCGCCGTTGTAAAGAACTTGATGCTATTCGTCCAGTTCATTATGAAGAAGATCGAAACGCAGAAGTTGTAGACGTAATTTCAACAATGTACTCTCGCGTATCGCAAATGAATGATTTTGGTGAATTTCCCCATCCGAAACCGCGTATTATTTGCGAATATGCACATTCGATGGGAAATGGTCCGGGTGGTTTAAGTGAATATCAGGAAGTTTTCCAAAAGTGGGATCACATCCAAGGACATTTCGTTTGGGAGTGGGCAGATCATGGCGTGCTGGTAAAAAACGAGCACGGTCAGGAAACGTATTGCTACGGCGGAGACTTTGGAGACTACCCAAACAATGGAAATTTCTGCGTTGACGGTCTTGTATTCCCGTGGCAAGAGCCTTCACCTGGACTAACAGAGTACTCGTTTGTGATTGCCCCGCTTAGTTTTACATTTTCTGATAATCAATTGCGGGTTACTTCCCGAAAATGGTTTACAGAGATTTCAGGCATCGATATTCGTTGCAAGATTACTTGTAACGGAATTGAATTAGCTGCTTGCAAACTTGTTTTACCTATTCTTAGCCCAGGAGAAACACACATTTTTTCCTTAGCTGAACTCATTTCAGAAGCGCAGGCAGCGCCGCAGAAACAAATCAACAATCCGGAAATGTGTAGATTCGATTTGTCAGTGCAAGCCGTATCGTCAGGCGGAGATCGCTGGCATCTCCCTGACGCAATATTTGCGCAGGATCAGTTTGCATTAGCATCGGATCAATTCATCAAGCCTGCCCCGAAAAGACTTTCGCAGGCAGGAAAAATCACAGTTGATTCAAAGAATCATATCCTCAGTATTTGCCATCCATCTTTTATCGCGCGATTCGATCAGATTACTGGCAAGTTGATCTTCCTTGGCAGTGAAACGGAAAACATCTTCAGCAGTGCGCCTGAGATACGTTTTTTCCAGCCGCTTATCGATAATCATCAACAGGAATACGACGAAATCTGGAAACCGCGTCTGCTTGATCATCTGCAAGAATCCACTCGCGGATTTACTTATCAAGAACACGACGACGGTGTAACTGTGAATGTGGAAGCCGTCGTCGCTCCGCCAACTTTTGATTTTGGAATGCGTTGCGGATATCAGTGGACTTTCGATAATTGCGGCAAAATCACATTGCACATATCGGGAAGCCCTTACGGAGAATATGCCGATATTATCCCGCGAATTGGGGTAAGTTTCGCTCTACCGAAAGAATTTTCCCAAATAAATTATTCTGGTTGCGGACCGGGAGAAAACTATCCGGATTCAAAGCGTGCAAATCTTTTCGGCAGCTATGAAACTACCCCTCGACAGATGGTAACTCCTTATGTTGTGCCGCAAGCAATGGGAAATCGTTGCGAAACAACTGACGTTACGATTTGCGATAGTCAAGAACGGGGAATCACCATTCTTGCTCAGCAGCTGCCGTTCAGCTTCCGCATATTGCCCTATTCTGACGAACAAATTTCACGAGCTGCTCACTTGAGTGAACTCAGGCAAGAGCAAACAAACGAAGTCAATATTGATTTTGCACTACTTGGATTAGGTTCTAATTCTTGGGGTTCGGAGGTTTTACAAAGCTATCGTACCCACTGGCAAGATTTTGCTTTTTCGCTCGGTTTTTCCTCTGCACAGGAACGGAACAATGATATGTTAAGGTACTCAAATCTCACGTCGGCACGGCAGGTTCTTGCAGGAACAAAGAAGTGGGACCGCACATTTGAAGCAATCGCAGCAGCAGAATCCCTTCCGTCGGGAATTACATTTTCCGTAGGAGATTCACTGACTTGGCGAAGAATAGACGGAGAAAATTCCGATCCGGATTTTATCCAAAGTATTCGCTATTTGCGCGTGCTGTATTGTGCATCAGGAACTGCTGAGATTGCAGTTTTGCGCGGAGGTCAGATGAAGGAGCCCTATTCTGACCTTACCGATCGAATGCTTGTAGAAGTTCAAAGCCAGCGCGCAAACAGTTTCGGAAAAGCGCCGGAAGTAATAAAAATTTCAATTCAACCAGGAAATCTGGTCATTTTTGATGCTCCTGAGGCAACACAGTTGTTCACCTCAAGAGACTTTTCGGGAGTCCAACTGCGGGTAACTGTAGAAGGAATCAGCTTCCACAATAAGTAAACATTGGATTCACTCAAGCGAAGGTTAAATCATGAATACCAATACTAGAGCGCGTGTAGGAACATATGCGCTTCTCACAATGACCGTAGCAGCGGTTTTTAATTTCAGAAATGTAATCAACAATTCTGTGTCAATCGGTTTGGCATCGGCGCCAGCATTTTTCTTTGCGACACTTCTCTACTTTTTACCTTACACCTTGATTATTGCAGAACTTGTGGCACTCAATAAGAATTCTGAATCAGGTGATTACCAATGGGTGAAGACTTCACTTGGCGGTAGGTGGGCATTCCTTGGCGCTTTCTCATACTGGTTCGTGAATCTTTTCTATTTTGCGTCTTTACTGCCAATTATTTTGGTGTATGCTTCTTATACTTTTTGGGGTCAAGAGAAAGTATTTTCACAAACTACGATTGCGGTAATCTCAATTGCGATATTTGCTCTCGCCACATGGGTATCCACAAAAGGAGCTACCTGGATCGGTAAGGTCACTAGTGTCGGAGCGACGCTGATGATGGTCATGGCACTTGCTTTTATTATTCTTACTGCGGGTGCGCTGCTCGGCGGTTTAGAACCAGCTACGCCAATAACTTTAGGCGCTATGAAACCCGACACCACTTCATTTGCTGCAATGTGGGCATTTTTCGGTACTTTGGCTTGGATTATTCAAGGTGTAGGCGGTGCCGAATCAGTAGGTGTATATATTAACGATATTCGCGGGGAGTAAAGACTTTCATTCGCACAATTATTTTTGCAGGTTTAATGATTGGTCTGCTCTACGCGATAGCTTCATTACTGATGACGGTGTTCGTTCCTGTCGGAGAACTAACGTACTCTGATGGTATTTTCCAGACGATGGGTGGTTTAGGTGCATACTTTGGTGTCGGAACCGAAATTGTAAATCGCATTGTTGGATTAGTGATGTTGGCTGCAACACTTGGTTCATTATTGATGTGGACGGCTACTCCAGTGAAAATTTTCTTTTCTGAAATTCCAGCTGGAATTTTTGGTAAGAAACTCGTCACCCTCAACGATAAAGGAATTCCCGTGCGCGCTGCTTGGCTGCAGTTTATTATCGTGGTACCAATTTTGTTAATCCCTGCTTTGGGTTCAGAATCAATTGATGGAATGCTGCAGATTGTTATTAATATGACCGCAGCAACTGCGCTCATTCCACCCTTGTTTATTTACTTGGCATATTTCTTCTTCCGCAAGAATTTCGATAATGTACCAAGGTCATTCCGTGTTGGGTCACGCAAATTCGGCATGATTATGTCTGCATTTATGATGTCAGTGTTCGCATTTGTCTTTATCACTGGAACCTTGCCCTATGGTCAAGAAGTTTGGATGACTCTTGTATACAATATTGGCGGTGTTGTAGTGTTCATTGGCGGTGCTTATCTGATTTATCTACGCTACATCAAACGTTTGAAAAAATCTGACCCAAACGCGGCAAAACTAGAGCTTTCACCCACTGCTGTGCGTCTATTGCCGCAGTCTGAAGCCTTTGCGCAGTCTGAGGTGCAGAGCAAAGAGATTCCGAGTAAATAGTTCACTGCGCTGATTTTTGCCGGTACGCATCACAATCATGATTCGTACTTGGCTGAGTACAATACAACAACTGGAAAATTGGAATAGGGTTGCTGGAGTTATTTGCGAATGGCTCCAGCAACCCTGCAATTGGGAAGTGCTGCGAATTTGCTTATTTAGCTCGCGGTTTATAGTCAGATCTTTAACGTATTTCTGTGACAAGCCAGTCTTCGGCGGCGAAATCATGCTCTTTTCTGCAGTATGGGCATCGTTTCAGCGATGAAGCGTCAAAGCTGCCTGCGCAATAATGGCATGTTACTTTCTTTACGGAGTAGTCTGGTTTTGCTAGTACACCGTGTTTGTGCACGATTTTCAAATTAACATCTTGTTTACGACGGATGATGCGTTTTCCATCATGAAAGTACAGAATAAGCGGAACTGCTAGTTCTAGTTCCAAATATCCGTTATTTATATGGAGGTTTTTAAATTCCACAACGCCTTGATAATCGAGGTGAACTATCTGCTCTCCCCAAGCGGGAAAAGCATTAGCGGCAAATTGCGGAAATTGCTGCACATTCGGGTGAAATAAAAGAATCCGGAGCAAGGTGAGTGTTTTGGAGACGAAATACTCGTAATTAAAAGAAGGATCTAGCGACCACAGTTGAGAAGTCACCCATTCGCGGTTGCGTTTACCGCGGTTGAGTAATTTTTGTTGTTTTATCCCTAACTTTATCAGCCGGAAAAGGGTAAATATTGCGCGTGCTAAATAAACGAAGAAGAAAATAGGGATAGAAACCGCCAGCATATTTAGTAGTAGGAGAAAGGAAAAACCTTCTTGCATGAATCTCCATGTTGATAGCGCTGCAAGGCAAATTAAACCGACGAAAATTACAAAATTTTTTATGCTGGCAACTTCTTTTTTCCTAAATCTTCTTGAAAATAGAAGTTGTTAACTTTCGGAAATAGGTCTTTGATGAGATAACGTGTCCTGCAGTAGGGGCACGCCGTCAATAAATTTTCCACAGTTGTAATATTCCCACAACTACTGCACACATAAGTCGTGTCGTGAATATTTTCGATTTCTTCTTCAGCGGGGCTGACTATGGCCTCATATAAGGCGTAATCTTTTTCTTTTCTTTGTAAACCGTGCGGGAATTTTTACAAAAGCGAAGGGAACGTAGCACCGTCTGGCTATTGAGAGCTTTGGCAAATTTTGCTGAGCGAAAGTTGAAACTAGAAACGAGATCGAGAAATTTATCAGTGGATGCAATATATCCGTATGGTTCAATATCTATATCACATTCAACACCGTGTGCTGCTAAGCGTTTTTTCTGCAGTGAAAGAAAATATTGCACGTCCTGGTTGCCGCTTTTTGCTTGTTCGCCTCGCTCTAAAGCTGCCTCATAATCGTGAATAAATTGGCTAAAAAGTTCTTTATGCTCAGATGCCAAAATGTCGGAAAATTGGACATCTTTGGTATTTTTCTGGTTTTCTTCTTGCATACTGAACCTCGTTTCGAGATCGCTTTTTCCTTTATTTTTCCCCTCATCAATCATCGTAGTCTGTCAATTTATTTTTCAGCTATTTACTATTATTCGACGGTATATTTATTTACCTTGCGGTAACTGAACTGTTGAATCCTGTTTCCTTTCTCCACACAATCTAACGTCTTTATAGAACCTAATATTGCCGTGTGAAACGTGGTTTTCTTTCACATGCCTCAGCATATTCCAGGTTTATTCCGTTTGAGTAGACGGGACGATTTGGGTTATGCCAAAGAAATTTAACCAAGAAGCCAAGGACAGAGTTGTGAGGTTAGTCGAGGACAGAATCCCTGCTGAGGGCACTCTCGGATTTGCGCGGCTTCTGAAGCACTCCCACTGCAGGCGCTAAAACAAGCGATTTAGAACGCGAGGTCTGCCGCGGGACTGATTCACCATAGTGATCATAGAATGTAATACGTGCCACCGGTCTACCGTCAGTATTTGTTCGATGCTGGGATCGTTAAATCCATTAGGAGTGTGGTGATAGCTACGACAACGCTCTGGCCGAGAACATAAATGGTTCGTATAAGAACGAGATTATCCACTCCCGCAAGTGGACTGATGTCCTCAAGGTCGAGATTGCTGCATTCGAATGGGTGAACTGGCGGAACACTAAACGTCACCAAACACTAAACTAATGATGACAGATTTACTCTTCCGCACAATTCCGATTTGCATTCCCAATTTCGTAAGGTTTCAGTCGCGCGCAGCAGCATCTTCGTGTACATTGTTCGATTATCTCGATGCCACTCAACTATGGCTGCGGCTTTCTCTTCGGCCCTACTAATTCAGTGGCGATTAATCAAGGAGCACACCGCCACACATATGGCCAAAAACGGTTTCTAGTGACAATTGCAACGGTTGGTTTTATAGCACGAGTTCAAACCCCTCCTCGCTTGTTTTTATAAAGCGAGATTGAATTGGCCTGATTCTGCAGAAACTAGCAGACCATGCAGCAACATCTGCGCATCAGCTAGAAAATGAACACAATCATCACTCTCCCGCGCAGCCGCTCACGGCGCTGGCAAAAATCTCCCCGCCTGCGAATATTTAAATTTGCTTTGACGAATGCCCACTGCTCTGCTCGCGAATCCACTACTGGAACAGATTCTTGAATGCACCTCCCTCACGAGGATGATACGGACCATACACACGCTGAACAACTGGGCGGCGAGTAGATAGCGTTCGCTGCAAATCTTTCCCAGGAGCAGATAACGTCGGAATCTGGCGAATCATATCTGCAGCACCACAACCAAGATAGAACGGGAATTCTGGAGCGAATGCCTTACGCCCGAGATAGGTAGTAAAGCCCGGAGATCCAAGTGCGTCCTCCAATTCATCAGCATGCTCTTCACAAGTAATCCGCACGATAAACTCGCCGTCTGCGAGATAGGTTCGATTCACTACCGACGTGCCGCCTTGGGCGTCCGGAGTGAAGATCAGAGCCTTTTTCCCGCGAGCTTTCCCACGCTCAGCTATTAATAGACGACGGCGAAATTCTTCAGCTTCCGGACGATAGTTGATCGTGTGAAAATCATCGGTGAAATACGGTGCCCGATCTTCACGAACCACAAATTCAACATCACCCAGCCAGTTCGGAAATTCCCCCGCTTTGCACCTAAAGCTGCGGCTAACAGCCCAATCAGCCCTGAACGCGTCGGAAACCTCTCAGTGCGCACAATATTTCCCGTAACAGCGGGCCCAGCCCAAGATTGCAATGGTGCAGCGAGCCTAATATACAGCGACTCATTCACTGGAGCATCCAATCCACCACGGCATCAATCAGCTCATCAAGGTTCGCGCGGCGCACACCAACAAAAGCATCGTCCGAAATCTCACCCACACCTGCAACTATTTCAAGCGGGCCAAAATTGCCCGGATCAAAAGCGCGCGCTTGGTTGAACTGCTTTGACAGCTCTTTCACCGTCGGTTCATCATATCCGCCTGCTCCTCCCACACGCACTGGCTTTTCAAAGCTATAGGCAGCACGGTAACGCTGCTCTTCCGCCAATACAAGAACCGGCAAAGTATAAGGAGCCGTGGAGTTTTCTTTACCGCGCGGCAGACCATACACAGCGGCACGCACAAATTCGCGTAAGTTGTTACGGCCAGATTCGAGGCGATAACCAGTCCAACTACGTTTCAACTGTGCTTTATCAATCGATACCGTGCGATAAAAAGTACCATTTACGTAGCGAGAAACACCGAGATACGTAGCACCAGATTCGTGCTTCCGCTCGCGAATATCGTCTACCGTGGAAAAATAGTCTGTTTCAATCGTTACGGCGTGAGTGGTAACACCAGGCGAGACGGCAATAGCAGCTTCTGTATTTTTTGCTGGAGCATTGGCGAACATCCGCCCGAAAGCTGCAATTGCGAGCGAACCTGTACGCCCGTCGGCAATAAATTGCGCCTTACTATCACCCGCAAGCAGGCTTGTTGCCAAAGTAGTAATTTCTTCCGTACTCATCCATGACGAACGATCCGGCTCGCCTGCACTGCTTTCACCCTTGGTGAGCTCACCGATACGAGCCGCTGCGGCTTTTTTGAACGCGTCTATATCAGCATCCGGTTTGAGCTCTCGTAGAACATCGAGCACCTCATCAACGAGTTTCCCCGAGCGCACGGACGTATCCAAGCTGGCTTCCTCATATTTTGTGCGAATACCGCGCTTGACACTTTGCGATGAATGCAGCGCACGGAGCGCACCGCCCTGCATTAAGCGCTTCGGTGTGCCAGCATCATCCCTGTTCAAATTGGAATAAGGGATATTAGTGACGATGTGCAGAGTAAGGTTCTTTGCCATAATGGTGCTTCTTTCATCTAATTTTTATTGTTGTTAGGTTTAGTTTTGAGAGATCTTGGCAGGAAAATCCGAGACGAATGCATTATCGATGTTGCCGTAATAATCTTGCAGCACACGCATGCGGAGGCTTCGTGATTCATCACTGATTCCGTTACCCCACCTGCCAAGCAGCCGATACACGGCAATATAATCACACGCAGGTACAGATTTCAGCGACTGCGCAATCTGCATGAGCCTCCATACTGAACGGAATGCTTCTTCAAAATCTTGCGTATGCAAAAATGCGAGACGCTGCGCTATAACGTCCGGTTTATCTGGGTTGAACAGCGATATTTCGCCGTCACGCCGCATCGCCAATGCTGCGCTAACCTCACTGCACCAACGGCCGAAAGATTTGCCCTTCTCCTCTTTCGGCACTGGAGGAACATCGACAAATTCGGCAGTCAGAGCTGCCATCCGCACGAGTGTTGTACGCTGTTTCTTTGTCGCATGAGGCCCAAGAATAGGCATCACGTACGGGTAAGCATAATGCTCTGTGGTTTCATCAATTCCGCGCCGCAAATTTGCGCGTTGTTTGCGGAAGTTTGCGCTGCGAATCTTATTTTCTTCACTTCCATCTTCGGCGGTAGATTCCTGCTCGCCGCCGCGCCGTTCTAGAATCTCATACAAGAATCTAATATCGTTTACCGTTTCATCATTTTCGACGTTCATCGCTCAGTTTCCTCGCTTCTCATTCGTTACCGTAGCCCCGTTGCTTTTTAATACTGCTTCGCATAATTCTCGCGATTTCACTCCGCACGGAGTAAATCTGCTCAGGATATTGGGCAAGATATGGAGAAGTGACGGCGTCATACGCTTCAATGCCAGCTTTATAAACGCCAATATACAATTCATCACTACGATCCACACCTTCCCTTAAACCTGCAATATAGCTTTCATACACAGGAGTGAGACGTCGCCAGAAAGCATTGCCTGCATCTACAGCCACTGTTTCGAGCGCATCCAGCACCCGAATCCGTTCGCCAGCTTTTATGCGTTCCTCATCTTTTTATTTTTCCGGCGGAAACAACTTGTAATCGTTTTATAAATTGACCAAACGAACGCTGCTTCTTCAGAAATATGCACTTGATCCTCGTAGTCAAGGTCGAATCCCCAGAGCTGCGGATCAGGTACAAATACCTCAGACGCTCGAATTGTGGGCGACGAAGCAGTGCCTTCGATTTGGTGCCGGTAAAACACTGGCGTGCGCGTCTCGCCGCCGTAAGGGTAAACGTTTCCGCTGCCCGCCTGAATCAGGGCTGCAATCTTGCCCTCTTTCGCCCACTCAACAGCTAAATCGGCACCATCACGCCCAAAATCAATACGCTGAACTTTTAGCTCACCATCTTTGTTTGGGATATGAAGGTACATTGGATCGTGTTGGTTGCGCGCGTCCCAGAATTCCTTGAGCTGCGTTTCGCCTTCTTTATTGGTGACGGCAAACGGGAACCACTCTGGGGGTACGCCGCCAACACGCACACCCGTGAGAACCATTTCACCATCCTTTGATTCCCAAAAACCGACAGCAGTATTGGAACTCCACGTAGAAACCCATAGCGGATGAATCCCACCGCTCTTCAGGCGCGATGTACGGAGTTGCCGGTCTGCCCATGCCGGCAGACCTGCGCCTTCCACCCATGATTGCGGAAGCGCAGCAAGCAAGGATCCCAAAAGGGAATGATCTTCATAACGCCAGATAAACTCCGTTGCAGCATTACCTTTCCCGAGGAAGCGAATACCTGGAGCACCCATGCGTGTTTTATCGCCATCATAGTTGTTATTACCAGCCATCGAGTAATAGTGATAGGTGACAAGCTTCAAAACCGCTTCGCCAAGCGGCAGCTCACCCGGAAAAGCCACAATTAAATTCCAGTAGTCTTCTCCTTGTGCAGAGGGCATCGACGGCGATAGCTTCTTGACTTCCAAATTAGCACGCCCAATCCGCCGAGAGGCGTCTTTTGCTGATGTTGGCGCAAGCGCCGGGCGCTGCATAAACGGCATCTTTGAATCGAATACATCTGCTGCCGTGCCCAAATCAGCAATCGCCGCATCAACCGCAGCACTTGAAAGCCCTTCCGTGAGTAGTTTTTCTGGACGGTAAAGCGTCACTCGTCCATTGGCTATTTCGTGGCGAACAGCGAGCGCTGTAACCGACAACAAGAAACGAAACTGAGTAGTAATCTCGTATGCTGGCAAACTCTGGTCAAGATCGAGATTAGCGTTGTGCGCTCTCAGAAAAACTTCACGCGGTGTAAGAACCCCAATATTAGTTTTTACCCAAGCGATATCAGTTAATGCGTGAGCCACTGCAAAAACCCCACTTTCTTAACGACTTTCAACATATTATGAAGTGAATCATAAATAAATCAAGAAGTCAATTAAAACTAAAATGTCCGCTATTTTCAAAGATATGTTACGCTAAGACAAAGTGGGGGTGCCGCCGTCCGACGCCACCCCATTCCCCGCAGCGGCGGGGACTTATAAAAACAAAAATAGAAATACCCCCGACCGGCGAGGAACAGCTACATCCTAGCATTCGCCTCGGATTACTCAAGGAGACGCCATGCCATCTGTTTACCTTATCAAGTATCCGATCCATGTGGCACTAGCTCAACGTGCAAAGAACAAGCCAGCTAACGGATGGGATATGGTCAATCCAAATTTCAGACACCGTGCCGTGATGGCGCTATTTGACCAGATAGATAGCAGCACTCCGCGAAGCGAAGCGGGAATCTTATTCCGCACAGAATATCTCGCTGGTCAAGCACCATTTTTCCTCATTCAGTCCCTGATTGCTCCAGTGAATCTGCCAGACGGAGCCGAGATGAAACAGATTGAATTGCCTACATACCCGCAAGGAACCCAAATCCACTTCCAAGCCAGCATCAACGCAATTCGGCGAGATTCAAAGCATGAATCAAACAGATATAAGGCGATTCCCGTCCCGTTCGACGGGTCAGATGAAGCAAATACTTATTCAAGCATGACACCTTGGCTACAGCAAAAACTTGCACCGGCACTAAGCGAAGTAACGATTACAAACCATCGACGCGAATTACTCGGTGCGGATAGAACTGGACGCACCGCTAATGCTTTCACCGTTCAAGTAGATACCGTCGCAGGCCTTGCCGTCGTTGCAAATGAAGATGCGCTTAACGCACTCACGCTTAACGGAGTTGGACGCGCCAAATCGTATGGGTGCGGGCTGATTACCGTCCAAGCGATATAAGCAATCTCTACTAAATTCGCTCCAAAAATCCTGAAACAAACGGAATTGGCAAAACCTATGGATACACGGACTGAGCTTTGGGCCAAGCATAATGGCTTTCACGATGCTTATCCCCTGCTTGCACACCTCCTTGATACGGCGACAGTCGCTGGCGCGCTGTACAACCTTTGGCTTCGCCAAGGTTTACGCGATCTTTTCACTGAATTTCTCGGGCCGCAGGCGCGCAATATTGTGCAATGCGTGGTCGGATTACATGATGTTGGTAAAGCTATACCGATGTTTCAACTACGCCCACACGATGAAGATTCATGCTGGAAAAGTATTCGAGAAGCAATTAATGCGACCGGAAAATACCACCCCACCCGTAAGGACTCCTCGCTTACGAAATATCAGAACGAAATCGCGAGACGGCACGAGCGTTGGTCTGCATTAGAGATCCAAGGCTCGTTCCCGGTACCCGGAAGTTATTCGCAAGAATATTGGCTCAGCCTTGTATTGAACGGGCATCATGGACGCTTCACATATTTTCCAGGGGACAATAAACGAGCAGCAGGAATCATTCGCAATTTAGACACCGCAGGCTGGGCCGCGGCTCAGCACGATCTCACCGAATGCGTTCTTTCAGCTTGTAAGCTGACGCGTGAAGATTTACCCGCAACTTTAGATCCCACCATTACGATTCTGCTCTCTGGAATAACGATTTTGGCAGATCGAATTGCCTCAGGTGAGCCGTTCGTCGAAGGCGGACTGGCATTGCTTAAAACATCTCCGAATATTCTTCACAATCCGATAGTATGGATTGCAAAGCGTACCAAAGAAGCAGAAATACGCATTCGCTCCACGGTAGGCGTTTATTCACCATGGAGCAGCCACGAATCTGCGCGATACGCTATACTTGGCTCCCGCAAACCACGGCCAATCCAACAAGCAGCACTTAAAGCAGCTGACGGCTTATGGTCGCTTATGGCTACCACCGGCAGTGGAAAAACTGAAGCAGCTCTGCTTCGCCATTCAACACGGAACGAACGTCTCATTTTCTTGCTGCCCACGCAAGCAACCTCGAATGCAATCATGAAGCGCGTACAAAAAGCATACGAAGATACAACTAATGTTGCTTCTCTTGCCCACAGTCTCGCTTCAATCGAAGATTTCTACCAGCAGCCGCTTTCGATATACGACGACGAAGCAAGCGGAGAAACAGCCGTCGATACACCAAGCGGCCTTTACCCGTCGTCATTCGTACGCGCTGGGGCTGCCCGTTTGTTCGCACCAGTGTGTGTCGGCACAGTAGACCAAGCATTAGCAGCAGCACTCCCCGGTAAATGGCTTCATTTCAGGCTGCTCGCGCTAGCCAATGCTCATATTGTGATAGACGAAGTACACACCTTGGACTCATATCAAACAAAACTTCTCGAAGAATTGCTCCCTTGGCTTGCGCATACACGCACCCGCGTCACATTCCTCACAGCAACCATGCCAAGTGCGCAGAGAGAACTATTAATGAATGCTTATGCTCAGCGAGAGTTAACACTTACCGCTCCAGCATTTCCCGCGATTGACGCAATTGAAGAAAATACCCTGACTTCATCTGCGCTTGCGATCCCGCCTGTTGTTACGAATCTTGAACTAATTGATGCACCTTATGATGAGCTAATATCTTCACATGTTGAATGGTGGCAACGGACTAGAAACCACTACCCTAAAGCCCGAATTGGCATTATTTGCAACACAGTCAGACGCACACAAGACCTTGCACAAAAAATTGCTCGCACGGGTGAGGAAGTAGTCGTCTTACATTCGCGTATGACGGCAGAGCATCGACGAATTGCTTCCGAAAAATTACTGTCGCTTATTGGCCCGCACGGAACTGGTGCAGCGGTAACGGTCATCGGTACTCAGGCGATAGAAGCATCGCTCGACATTGACCTCGACTTCCTAAATAGTGAAATCTGCCCTGCACCGTCACTTATCCAACGTGCTGGAAGACTATGGCGACGAACAGATGCTAAACGATATACGCGCTGCGGAGATCTTGAAAACAAACAATTAACCGTCACATGGATTACTGCTCGAAATCCGTGGCAACACCGGCCATACCTCTCAGCCGAGCTAAGGAGAACGCACGAGTGGCTGTGCCGTCACTCCGCGTTAGTCATTCCACACAATGCACAAGATTTTATCGACTCGTCATATGTGAGCTTTGAAGATGCCAACTCTGATGAAGATTTTGCAGCACTAGGCGAACGGACACTAGATATTATGAAAGGTGAACTCAATCGTGCGCCGATTACAAAAGCGCTCTTCCCAGAATCAAAAGTAGGCGACTTTAGTGCATTAACGACGGATGACGCCGCAAACGAGGCACGCACACGTCTCATAGATGACGATTACCAGTATCGCCTCATTCTCGGTAGCCATAATCGTGCAGCAGTTCCTGGTGCATGGAGCGGTAATGCCGAGCAGTTAATTGCGCTTCACTCCCTGACCAAGCTTCTATTCGCGTTGCCATGAAAGCATCTATGCCTGTATCGCTTTCTGCAAAAGCGCGAGAAATCTTAGAAGCTGCGGGCATGGAGAGTTTAAAAGCAGCTCATTCTCTACTCGCAGGATATTTTTCTTACCCAATGCCGAACGCTTTTATGATTCGACAGCAGGATTTACATTACCTAGAACTACTAGCACAGATGGTGCACATACATGAGTTATTCACAAGACGCCCTCACATTCAGCACGATCCCGCCAAGCTACCAGATTCGTATCGAAGATCGTGTATCTTTTCTATATTTAGATTATTGCCTCGTGCGCCAAGACCGCACTGGAGTTATCGCTATTCGTAACTCTCATAATGACGATAACGATAATGACGCTGACCCACATGACGATACTCCGATGCAGGGGGTTGATAGTGCGCAGATTCAGCGTCTCCAGTTACCAGTTGCTGGATTAGGCGTGCTGTGTCTCGGACCAGGAACAAGCATTTCCAATGCGGCAATTACATCATGCACACGCTCGGGATGTACTGTTGTTTTCAGCGGAGGCGGAGGCATTAATGCATATTCTCACGCCACACCTCTGACGTCATCAGCTCGTTGGGCGATTGCCCAGGCACGAATGTTTACATCGGATGAGTATCTGAAAGAAGCAGCCGTCAAACTTTACAGTAAGCAATTTGGCGCCCAGAAAATGCCGACGGCACGGATTGCGGCCATGCGAGGCGTTGAGGGCAGGATGATGCGTAACCTCTATCGCGAGGAAGCGAAAAAGCGAAGATTCGCGGATTTAAGCGAGATACAAAAGCTACAGACCCTGTTAATACTGGACTTAATGTTGCCAACTCAATAATGTATGGACTTGCTGCGACAGCATGTGCCGCAATCGGCGTGAACCCTGCACTTGGAATTATCCATCGCGGCGACATCCGAGCCTTACTATTCGACCTTGCAGATTTATATAAAGCACGCATCGTGATCCCACTCGTTTTTCGACATGCACACGACCAAAATCCGATCGAATCAATCAGGAAAGAGCTCCGCCAAGAAATCTTCAAAAGAAAGCTGATGGAAGATCTGTTAGAGACTCTAATGATGGTCCTCAAACCACATCTTCCCGATCGTCATGACGATCGTTTGATCGATGATGAGGGTGAAGTCGCTGGACATATACGATACGACAAGGATGAAGAATAGTGTTTTCCGTGATTTCCGTGACGGCTGCTCCTGAACATGTGCACGGGTATGTTACACGTTTCCTAATCGAGGCAGACACTGGTTTGTATGTTGGAAATATATCTCCAACAGTATGCAAAAGACTATGGGAGCGCGTAAGTTCCACCATTGAAGATGGTCATGCCACTATGATTTATAGTGATTCATCGCGAGAGCAGGGATTTGCAGTGAGAACTGCTGGAAATAATTCAAACCAGATTTTCGATTACGAAGGACTCTTCGTGATCTCTGCACGTCCTGGACGTGCACAGCAAAATTGCTAAGCACCCAGCAAAACCGCAGGTGAGTTAGTCTCTTCCCGCACACGCGGGGTATTTCCAGGAGTGTCAGTCTCAGCTCTCTTAAATCCGCCTCTTCCCCGCACACGCGGGGTATTTCTAAGTATTTGGCTTCTTTCAAGCTGATTGGCGTCTCTTCCCGCACACGCGGGGGTATTTCCAACTTAGCCATCACACTCACACCCCTCACGCTCTCTTCCCCGCACACGCGGGGTATTTCCAAATTCAGTCGCTGCGAATGTACGGGCACTAGCTCTTCCCGCACACGCGGGGTATTTCCGAATAGCTGGTGTAGCGAAGATAGATATCATACTCTTCCCGCACACGCGGGGGTATTTCCGAATAGCTGGTGTAGCGAAGATAGATATCATACTCTTCCCCGCACACGCGGGGGTATTTCCATCTAACTCAGCAAGATTTAGACACTTTCGGTCTCTTCCCCGCACACGCGGGGGTATTTCTTCCCATTCCCCGCCATAAGATTTGGTGGCTGTCTCTTCCCGCACACGCGGGGGTATTTCCGGCGAAGGAAGATCTACACCAAGATTTGCCAACTCTTCCCCGCACACGCGGGGGTATTTCCGTAAATGACGCGCGTTTTTTCGCTAACCGTTCCTCTTCCCGCACACGCGGGGGTATTTCCTAGCTGGGCGGTGTCTTGCTTGATTTTATATACTCTTCCCCGCACACGCGGGGTATTTCCCGCAATTTCTTTCCCTTCATGCAGAAGTTTTTCTCTTCCCCGCACACGCGGGGGCATTTCCGGGAAATTCTCACGCGAAGTCTCAGCATCTAACTCTTCCCGCACACGCGGGGGTATTTCCGAATACTGCTCAGGCAACCCGCGTGCAACATCCTCTTCCCCGCACACGCGGGGGTATTTCGATGTTTGGAGAGTTTTTCTGTGAGGGCTTGTGCTCTTCCCCGCACACGCGGGGATAATCACGGTAGTTATAAATTGTTTGTGCCGTGTTTGCTTCTCTTGTGAGTGCAGGTATGTACATTACTGTGAATATAGGAATGCATGAATCAGCTATCAGAGTACGTTACAGCGAGAAAAGACAACTTACTCTGATTTCAAACAGCACACAAGCACTCTTATCTTTCATTTCTATATTTTTGAGTTGCTTTGGTGCAGCACGCATAGTATTTACTTCGTCACTCAGGAGTAAGCTCCTATTTTTTTGTTTGTTCACATTTCGTGATGTGTTTGTTTACTTGTTCTATTTGCCTGTTAATACCTGTGATGATTTTTTCGATACGGGCTTGGGACATGTTGGGATTTAGTCCAAGCAGTGCTTCTACTTCGTTTGCGAATCCGTTTAGCTTGTCTGGATGAAACCAAGAGAAATCAGACAAGAAATCTAATTGCCGTGACGGAGCAAGACCACTACGCCCAAACGGTTTTGCAATGTATTCATAGTCTTTGTGAGTATCTAAAGATTCCGTGTTACACCACAGACTGTTGCCTGTGTCAAAGATCGGAGCAAAACGTGTATATTCAAGCGTTTCCACATTCCTTATCACTCCAAAGTTTTGATAGTGCCTGTCGAAGTTACCCACTATGAAGTCACAGACAAACATTTTAGATAAGTATGTTTGCACGTCTTTTAATCCCAAACTTTCAAAGCACGAAACAAGAAATTGATAATCGTTTTGCGAGTTCGGTTTTTTCCGATTTTGAATAATGTGCAGTGCAGGTATCAGTTCTTCATCTTCTTTGAGCATATTAGGGCATACGCAGTAGGTGCGGTGTCCTTCGTGATAGAACGTGTAGGGAATATACTCATCTTCTGATAACAGTTGTTGGTGAAGACGTGTAGCGATAACTTCGTTATAGACTTCTTGATTAGCAAAACCGCTTCCACTTTTAACAAGCAGTCTTTGCCCGTCAACAAGCGTCCATTTTTTACTTAAATCTCCACCTACTGTTGAGTTAGGAGACATCAGGTTCGGGTCTTGAGTTGAGGAATCTTGTCCGAGTGTGAGGATGCCAAGATCATCGGTAAAGGCATTATCAAAGAAGTTGATAGTGCTCCACTCTTGAGGATGGCTAGGGTCGTTTATCCAGTATCTATCAGAGAGAGATAGACCGAAGCTTTTCTCTGCAAGGGCAAGCGTAGTATTAATATCCAGCGTCTCCATAAGCTGTTTAAGTTGAGCACGCGATGCAGGAATAGCACGATGCTGCCACCAACTATCCAGTGCTGCCCTTGTGATATTTCCTTTCACGTCGATCACGGCTGGAGGTGCATAGCTACTTTCGTGCAGATTGAGAATCTTTACAACATGATGTGTCTCTATGTCATATAAAAAGTCAAGTATCACACGATTTTTATTCATCAACACATATTTCACATTACTCATACACAACAGCTCCCTTCTGTAACACTAGTAAGCCCCGCACACGCGGAAATTATCCTGCCTTCCCCATTTTATGTCATAATTCATATGTGTCGTAAGCCCCGCACACGCGAGGATTTCCGCAAAATGAACTGAAAAGAAAATTTCAATATGGAAAACTAAGGCTATGAATATACAAGGAAAACCCCGAGTCAATATGACTGAGCACACTAAAGCTTTAGTGTTGATAATGGCTGAAAAAATGCAAAAACTCGGGATTACCCAAAAAGAGCTTTCAAAAAAACCGGCATTTCAGAGCCCACGCTAAGCCGAGTTTTCAAATTTTCCCGCGTGCCAGATCTGAACGAGGTAGAGCAAATCTGCTCCACGCTAAACCTGCGCTTATCAAGGCTGGCTATACAGGCAGAGGATGCTCTAACCCAAACCCCGCAAACCCCTAAAACTATCCCAGCCTCACCGCGACCCGACGCTTTCATCAACTAACTACAAATACCTCACAGTCAGAAAATACGCGCTAGCAGCACAACTTGTGTCCGCGCCGATGCTCGGTTACTTCTATGCGCGCACACCTCAGGAGATGCAGGGCCGCTCAGCTGCGATTATGACGGTAGCTGGGATGGGAATCGGCGCTTTCGCACCTTTAGTATCTGCCTGGCTGGTCGCCGCAAACCAGCAGATTTCCGGCTTCATCGGCGGAGGTGTACTGATGGGGATTTGCGCAGTTATCTTCTTCTCTCGCATAAAGTGCGCGGAATTGGCTTGCCCGAAACCTGGGCCGTCGAAGCCTAAAGCATGGCAGAGTGAAAGTGTCCTGGGTCTTCTTCCTAGGCGTTTGCCATGTTTTTATTTTCTCTGATGTGCCGGCAATGCGCCAGTAGTCGTTCGCAACTTCGAGCGGCGTGTGGTAGTCGAGTCCTTGGTGGAGACGAGTCGTGTTTGTGCTCTGTCCCCTGAAAGTTGGATAACGCTGAACAGCTTCCACTTTATTTTGAAAGGATACGTTGACTTCATAGGTTTCTCCGCAAGAACAAGACTGCCATGAATCTGCAAACAATCCCACAAATTCTGCGAAGTTTTACAACCAACTCCAACCACACACGCCAGCGGAAAACCCCAACCATGCTCAAATAACTCAACAAGCCGCTCACGCTGTTCAACACTAGCCCTACTCGATGCAAGCATAGAAATACTCCCTGAAAGAAGGAACTGAATTAACCAGTCCAACTTTCAAGGAGCACTTCATTGAAGAGATAAGAGAACTAGTACTTTGATACAAGGATGACGGCAGGAGCTGATTCACAGGATTTTTCCTTCAAAGAGATGAGAAAAGTGGCGGGTTTTCAATGTGCGTATTGAAAACCTGCCACTTTATTGCTGAAACAGTGTTTTAAAGGAGCGTAATCATCACGCTTTATGATTACGTTTGACTGCTATGCTGCCGAGAGCAAGCAATGCGAGCGAACTAAGCATGAGCCATCCGGAAGCGGATCCAGTATGCGGCATTTTATCCAGTTTCTTGTCTGCTGATTCGGGTTTCTCCTTCCCTGGTTGCACAGGTTTCTCAGGTGTTGGGTCGGCTGGCTGATCACCATCTGGCTGATTGCCGCCTGGCCGATCCGGTATCACTAGCGGTTTATTTTTATAGAACGCTTTTAACGTCACTTCGTTACCAGGCATAGTGAACGTGAGTCTTGGCGATGTCTGCTGCTCATCCGTGAGAGTAACACCCTGTACATTCCAGCCAGCAAAAACCTGACCATCCGGGGCAGCAGCAGCTTTTACCGTCACCGTATCGCCAGCTGGTGCAGCACTCACCGCAATATCGCCAACGGAAGCAGTCGCATTCGTCAGGTTGAGATTCCACATCTTGATTTCCGCTGCAGGGAACGTATGCTCCCATTGTGCATTGTTGGGGCTGCCCAATACGTATCCAGTCAAAGCTTCAGCGGTCACTGTTACTGTCACCTCTCCAGTACCTTCTACTGTGATCGTTCCCGTCACCGGCTCGCCATTCACCTTGTACTGCACACCGGTCAGCTCCGGGATTGTGTACGTGCGGGCAGTATCATCCCATGTAGGTTCCTGCGGTGTTACCTTTTGATTAGCAGGAGCTGCACTGAGCATATAGGCAGTACCGGCAGTGGTGGGGAATAGGATATGCGTATCGTCAAGGATTGTCGGATTGATAATCGTACCTGCCGTATCTTTAACGACCATCGTTCCGGCACCTGGGAAAGCGAGTACAGCCTGATTCCCCTTGTGTGACGTGACTTTCAGATTAGCGATGGTTCCTTGCTTCCAAGTCATATCCACGTCGAAATTGCCGCGTGCTACAAGCCCGTGAGCAGAGCCGTGCGCTGCCCACGCATCTGGCAGAGCCGGCAGCAGATTAATATAGTTCCGGTATGCTGTGCCGTCTTTCATATAGGTGCTGTTGCTCTGCATAAGCATTTCGTTTACCCCGCTGGTATTGCCGAAATTGCCGTCAATCTGGAATGGAGGGTGAGCATCAAACAGATTAGGATACATGGCGCTCTTGATCTGTTTTTCAATCAGCGTATAAGCATGGTTGCCATCGCCTGTGCGCGCCCATGCATTAATGCGCTGTCCAACACCCCAGCCAGTAGCGTCATCACCACGCGTTGTGAGTGAAACTTTTGCTGCGTCCATATAGTCGGCATTATCTATCGTGATGAGATCTCCAGGGAAAAGTCCCAGCAGGTGGGAAAGATGACGGTGATGATGATCGGCCTGATAATCACGAATCGGGCTGCCGTCAGACATTTTTCCAATCGCGCCTTCAAAGAACCATTCTTTGATCTGCCCGCTGGCTCCTACCTCAATCGGCTTGAGCAGTGTTAATGCGCATGTCCAGGATCGATTTGCGTCCGCGTTGATCCATGCACCAGCATCATTTTTCTTCCAGTTATCGGCTGAGCAATCTCCTGTGCCGTGCACGAGATTCTGATCCACACCCAGCGTTGTGGCAGATTCAATGGAATCGTTCAGGAGCTGCCACACGAGCGCACTTTCATATGTGTTGCCGTCAGTGCCTTGCGGGCCATGCTCAGGAGAGTAAGCCACACCTGTCGTGAGTCTTGGCTTGCCGTCTGCAGCAGGCTGGCGTCCTTTATGAAGCATATAATTGATGTAGAAATTAGCTTCTTCTTTCAGCAGAGGATAGACACGCTTGTTCAGCAGATTTTGATCCCCGTGTATTCCCATGCTTCGTAGACGTTTTGCAGCAGCCAAGGCATTGCTGCAGGGCTCCAGCCCCACGCAAATGCGTAACCTGGAGTCGTCCAGCCATAGGCGGTGTTTTCCGTATGAACCATATAGCCGTTGCCTTGACCGATTTTTGTGCCTGGCTCTGTTGATGCACCGGCGTAGATCTTCGCCGTGATGCGACCTGGCTCTACCAGACTCTCAGCGTAAGCAATAAGAGGCTCCGCAAGTTCAGCCATATTGCCAGAATATGTGGGCCAATAATTCATCTGCAGATTCACGTTCATGTGGAAATCAGATCCCCACGGGGTAGCGCCATGCCCATTGGAATCTGCCGTGCTGCTCCAGATCCCCTGTAAGTTGGAAGGGAGCTGGCTGTTTTCACGTGATGAAGCAATAGTGAGATAGCGTCCATACTGGTAGATAAGCATTTCGAGTTCGCGCTTTTGTTCCTCAGTCGCTTGACCAGTTTTATATTTGTCAATCAGCTTGTCGGTGGCGATTGCTCCGGCATCTGCATGTCCGGATTGTCCAAGGTCGATGCTGACTCGATCATAGTATTGTGCATGATCCTCGATATGGGCAGCTTTCACTGCATCGAATCCTTTGTCAGCTGCATTCTGCACATAGCCAGCCACGCGCGTATCGAGTGTTTGCTCATTTTCTCCACTGCGGTATTTGGGCCATTCATTCTTATATTCTGTGGCAGCAGCGATATAGAGCGTGACGCCAGCAGCGTTCGAGATTTTCAGTTCGCCGTTTTCTCCAGCGGAAACTGTGCCCTCGCCGTTATCAAGTACGGCTTTAATTTTGGCGTTATAGAGTAAGCCATTATTAGCCAGAGCGCCGCGCACTGTGAGTGTATCGCCAGCTATGACGGATGTTTCTCCGTTTTTCAGTGCTCCCGGATTTGTGGGGAACGTGATACCAAGGTTCATTGCGCCTGCTTGTTTTGCGGTGAGGCGAGCAACCATCACATTATCAGGATTGGATACAAAGAATTGACGCTGATAGTCCACGCCATCTTTAGTAAATGCGACGTTTGCAAGAGCCTTCGATATGTTGAGGCTGCGCTTGTAGTTTGTGACGCTAGCATTATCGAAACCGTAATTAATGTAGATATTTCCCCAGTTTTGATACGCTCCTTGCTCGGCTGGGTTCTCTCCGCCGGTGAGATTGTTGGGATTGACAGTCTGGCTGCCGTTTTCAAGCTGCTTGTTCAGCTCGCGAAGCGTAGCTCCGTTGCGGCCTTTGGACTCATTATTTCCGCCATTGTAGGTTGATGTGGTTCCAGGTCCGCCTGTCCAGAGCGTTTCTTCATTGAATGTGATACGTTCTCTGGACACCTCGCCCCAGATGGTGCCGCCCACTTTGCCGTTGCCGACGGGAAGGGTGGTACGCTGCCATTTGTCGTTATCATTCCCGCTGCCGATGGATCCTGCGCTCACAGATCCGTTCGGAGTTTGCGAGCTGGGGGCGGTGTACCATAGCAGCTCGTCATGTGTAGTATCTCCATCGCCTTCATCTGCGGTGCTTGATACCACATACACGTTAAATGTGGCAGTAATTTTAGGGTCGCTCTTGAGAGCCACCTTAATAGGGTATGCTCCTACATGGTCAGCATGAAACTCGGAAGAATCAAGGGTGTACTGGTCTGCAGCGAGCTGTTCGCTCGTGCCGGACACGTGATTTTTCGTGACCGCTAAACCGGCGGGGTCAAATGCTTCACCTTTGTTGTACGTCACTTTTGCAGGCAAAGTAGTAATAGCAAGACTCGTCTCCGGCACGGCTTCTGTTATCACCATGCGAGGAGCCATTTCCTGTGCGCTGCCCGGCAGTAAACCTCCTGCACCTTCGGTTGATGCAAAACGCAGCTCTTTTCCTTTGTTTTCTTGAACAGCGAAAGTAATGACTTTCTTATCTTGGGCAAACTGCTGTTCAACCAGTGCGGTGACATCTATTTCGACGGTGACGGCATTGTCAGGATTGACTGTAATAACATCGGCTCCGTAGGTGACAGAACCATACTGGAACGCAGCTGAGGTAGCCGTGTTTTCAGAGGAGACTGTAAAGTTGGGTCGTTTTGCCCACGTAGCGGTATTCGCGCCGCAGGTCTGTGCGTTATCCGTGCATTGTGCCGTATCGACAGGTGTCACACTTATCGTGGCGGTATCAGTGGCGGTAGGATTTCCGCGATGCCCGAGATATGTAAGCTGGAATTTAGCGCTTTGCGGAGCTTCAGTAAGAGAGCTGAGATTAAACTCTACCAAGCCCATTTTGGCATCTGTGCCATCGTTAGTATCTGTGCTGACAAACTTTTCACCAAAGTCTCCTTGGTTCAGAGGTTTGAGGGCTCCCAGATACGGTTTATCTGCTTTGACTCTATTTTTTCGTTCATCCACGCCTGCAGAGTTGTATCTGCACTCGCATAGATAATTTTCTCCCCAGCTGCTGCTGCGGGACTTGTTCCTCCGCCTATCAGTGCTGTTGCCAATAAGGCAATGGCAGAACCAAGAGATATGGAGCGGGCTGTTTTTCCGCGTTTCATATAGATCTCCTCGCGTAGTGCTTTCTTTGTTTGTGGTGTGATTACGTATTTACTGTTTGCTTATATGTGATTCGTTCGCCCATTACCGCTGCTGTTGTTTCTGCTGTTCACAACGATCCTTGACGACGGCGATGTGTCAGGAACGTACCCATTGCGAGCAGTCCGAGCGAGGCAGCAGCAACCCACGCGGTATGCGACCCTGTATTGGGCATTGACGCAAGAGCTGGTTTTGCAGAACCCGGGTCGGAATGCGGCTTTTCCGGATGAGAATCTGTATGCGGCGTTTCTCCCGGATTATCCGGATTTGCTGGGTTCTCCGGATTTACCAGCACTAATGCAGCCTGTGCGCGTGATAATGCTTCTGCTGCAGAATTGATTTGCTGTTGAGACGTTGGATTGGATAGTGCAGCCTCTGCCTCTGCCAAGGCCTCAGCAAATGGCTGCCAGCTTTCAGGCGTATATTCTCCTGGTTTAAGAGCTTTCGCTTGTTCCGCTGCCTGAGCCAGTAGTTTCGTATCAATCTGCGGCTGCGGATTTTGTGCTTCTGGGAAAGTATGCTCCCAATGCTGAGAACCGTAAGAAGCAGAAGTCATATAGTAGCCCAATGCTGGACGTGCATAAATGTCTGCTGACGACCCTGGATCTGCATGATGCGCTCCAGCAGTCACGACGGCACCGTCTTTCAGATAGATAAGACCTGCTGCCGCAGATGCGGTGTATGTACCAGCAGTATCATCAAAGGTTACTGTGCCTGTCTCGGCAATACGAGGCTGAGGAGTTTGCGGAGCATCGCCGTCACGTAAAAACACCCATCGATATACACGCTGAGCATTGCCGCTTGGCGCAGTCACATACGCTTCCAGCACGGTAGCGCCGCGCGTTACTGGAATCTCAATATGTGTGCCGGTTTCCTGCATTTTCTTGCCGTTCAGACGGAAAGATACTGTTGATTGAGGATCTGCAGCGGTGAGATTCAACGTCACCGAATTGACAGAACTTTCAAGCTTGCTCACGAATCCTTCTCGTTCAGCAAGGTCTATCCCATCCGAAGATAAGGGGATGCTTCCTTCAGCTCGCACCAAATTCGCATTATCTGATTCTCCTTCAGGAATGCTGTCTGCAGCGCCCGGCACACGTTCTCGGGTCAGAGCAAAAGGAGTATCTGTTATTGCCATGTCAGAATATTTGAAGATATGTGAATCGCTTTGCGCCCCAGCACGTCCAGCTGTTACTAAAGCAATTGCGGAATGCTCATCAACCGCATCGTTCGTCACCTCTGAACCCAGATTCGTGAACTCTGTGCCATTCAAAGAATAGCTCCCTTGAATACCGGCAGATGTGCGGGTGAGACGAAGCCAGATCACCGGCTGAGCAGGGTCAGCAACTTCTCGGCCCTCGTTAGCTTGACCATTATTTTCAGTGACAACCCGCAGCATCGGAGTGCCGCCATTATGTTTACGCTGAATAGACACATAGTTATCGTCATCGGTGTAGAGCATTAGCCCTGCTTCTTCCCAGCCGGAAGCCGTGCGCCCTTCAAGTTTTACCGTGACAGAATCATTCAGGGCCAGCTTTTTCTCCGGGATACGCAAAATATTGTTCGCAGTCCCTGTGTGCCATTCACTTCCTGCAGCAGGGGTCATCGTGAGCACATTGCCTTCTGCTCCTACACGATGCGGCTCACCGCGAACCGCATCAAAAGTAATCGGTTCCATCAGCGTTGTGACGCCAGAAGCAGCAGCCCCAACCGTTACCGTGACTTTATTAGTGCGTACAATCCCTGTTTCACCCACGAGTGCAGCCGCAATATCTGCTGTTCCCTCGCTTAGCGCAGTGACAGTTCCGTTGCTATCAACGGAAGCAACAGCAGGATTTGATGATTCGTAAGCAACACGGCCAGCAGAGCCTCCCGCTTTCGTCACGTCAGGATCGGAAACCGTCACGTCTGAATCATTCATGCCATTATTGATGCCATAACCAGGATTTTGCCCATAGCCATACTTGTTATCGCCAATGTTTACATCAGTAGAACTGTAGAACCAATACAGCGGCTTAGAGTTAGCAGACACGCCAGCCACATCTGCACGCGCCGCTTCGCCAACTGCAAGCTGCGCATTATTGATGCTTAGTGTTGGATTCAAACCGTAAAGGATATAGCTGTTATTGCTGATCTGCAGACCTTTCACAGATTTTGCATCGATTGCAGTTGTAGGCACGTTGGTCAGGAATTTATTGCCGGTAATCCGGATATTTTCGTGAACGGCTTGCCCGGTATTGCTGGAAGTTCCGATAGGATCCACGAAAATCGTCTGCGACACGGGTTTAATGAATGTGTTGTTGGTGATTGCGACATCACATACAGTCGAAGATTCATACCAGTTGTTTGCATCGCCAGAGATGTAGATAGATGCCATATTCATTTGATCGAAAGTATTTCCGTCAAGCACAACAGGCTTGCGAGTGGTGACCAAAATTCCGCGCGTGGCAATAGCTTCGAAATGGTTATTGCTGATATTCACTTCTGGGCTGTACGTGACGTTTTCAGCTACTACGCCGTTTACTTGCGCTTCAGCAGGAAGCGGCCGATCGAACGTCACCTTAAACTGACGCAGATCCCCATCATATGATTCACCTGTAGGGCCTTGTACATCAACGACGGTCCCCTCCCAGTCAGGAACTTCCGTCATATTGCTCTTATAGATGAGACGAACCTTGTCTCCCGTATAAAATTGCGGGAAACCAGCCGTCTCTAAATGTTTATATCGGAAAGTTCCTTGATTTCCATTCTTCGCTGTGAGCTGTACGTACGTGCCGTGAACGTTAATGGGATCATCGTGAGCAAAACCGAAATTGTTGCCCTCAATCGTCACCTTTCCTTTATCGCCGCTCACCTGAATCAGATCTGCAAAACCTACATCGTGGCGCCAGCTTTCAGCAGGGGCGCGAAAATGAGAATCAAGCACATTGAGAGAATCGGAGAACTGGGAGACAATTCCGAAACCGTGCAAATATCCGATATCAAGATTACGAAGAGTTGTATTATCTGATTCCCAAATAAACATACCGGGAGTGTCGCGTACGAGCGTGCGCATTTGAAAAACTTTGCCAAGATTGCCCGGGTTGGCATTAGAACGATAAGTAAACTTGTAGGTCGTATCTGAAGTTTTTTCGACTTTTTCCACACCTTTGAACAGGTCATCGCTGCCCCAATACCATCCTGTACGGATAGCTTTTCCGCTATCTAAATCCAGGGTGTGCTGTGTAAAAGATTCAATATTGTTTGTCCATGCTACATAAGCACTCATAGTGTTGTAGCTCCAATATGGCTGATGCGTGTAGGGAGAATTTTCTGAAGAAACTTTCAGTGATCGTCCTACCACGTCCGTATTGTAACCATCCGGGGTAGTGTATTCACGCACAACCTTGCCGTTTTCTTCATAGGCACCTGTGGTCGTCATTTCAAATACACGCGGCGTGACCCAATCTATTGAAAAATTTTGGGCTGTGATACGGGAGCTGCGCACAGACGAAAGAATGGTCTGTTGTCCATGCATACGAAGCAGCGAACCATCTCCGTCGATAATCACGTTGCGTGAATTTTCGAAATGCATGGCAATGTGTTTTGTGGTGTACTTCTGATTGTCTCCCACAGTGTTGGTCACGTAATAGGTACGTGTTACTGCCTTGTCCGGATAAAGGTCATATGTGCCTCGGGGAAAGCATAAAATTGCGGGAGTATTTTTATCTGCACGAGCGTTTACTGCCGCAATGGCTCTTTGTACGGCAAGCTGTGAATCCTCAGCAAAAGCATCTGCCGTTCCGGTTGGATCTGCACCATAATCGAGTACGTTAAAAACTTGTGCACCTGGATACTTTTGTGCAGTTGCCGCGCAGGTTCCCGACCCGGCAGCAGCGTGATTACTGGCAATCACTGAGTTTGAATCTGCTTTCTGCGCTGTTGATTCTGCTGCAGATACTGCTGTGCTGGGGAAAGCAAAACTTGTACAGCATATACTTGCTGCGGCCAAAACCGACATGGCAGAGACTATAGTGAGCTTGCTCATGTTTATTTCCTCTCTCGGCACCTTTGCCGAAGCGTACATACTATGCGGGAAGCATGTGAACCCAATCCAAGCTATGCATAGATAGATTTTCTCGTGTGTTTTAACGAGTATATATTCATCACAGTCTACCTAAAACTGAAGAGAGGCAGCGGGTATTAGTTCCTAACTTCCGGCAAAGATGACGAATATGCGCAAAACTTTTGACGATTCTTTGCCGCTTCTGAGGATTGCTTTTCCATTCTGCAGTGACTGCCCCTCGATATGCGGGCTTATAGAGACTGCTGCTTTGATTTTACTGCGGTATTCCTGGTGTTTGCCCAGCTTGCCTGCCAAGCCCTGTGCGGGCAGCAGCGGGTAATGCATGAAACTGCCACACAGCTAACCGCACACAGCCAATCACGCAACTACGCATCCCTTTTGGCGGCGAGATAGGTGAGAACCGTATGCAGACATAAACGGCCATCACCTGCATCGCGGAGCGTTTCGTCACCGGCCGACCAGCCGACGTGAGCCCAAAGAAAAAGCTGTAACCGCTGTGCGTGAGCGTCTCGTATTCGATGATGCGCTTTCTGAAAAAGTGCATCAGAGACTCATAATTAGCTGCTTTTTCGTAAATTAAAGCCGTCCCGCCACGTTTTATACCGTGACGGGACGAGCGAGGAATATGAACCTAGTTCCTATTCGTTAAAATTATCTTTCTTACGCTGGATTATATGAGCAATGGAGAGTAGGAAAGCTAACGCAAGAGCAGACCAAAAGATTGGGTTTCCCGCAAACGCTTTGTTAGCTGGTATGCCGATGGCTAAAAACCATAAACCACTACCAATCCCGGCAATCACAATGCCGACAATATAAAGCCAGAAAAATCGCTTATTAGAAACACGCTGCTGCTGCACCTGACATACCTCCTCCGAGTGCTCCTCCAACGAGACCTACAATACCGGCACTTACTGTACCGACTATAGGAAGCGTCACCGTACCAATGGCAGCTCCTCCGATACCGCCAGCTGTTCCGCCACCGATAACTCCGCCACCGATTCCGAGAAGACACTGCCCCGCACCACGAGTTTGAATCAACGAAACAGTTCGAATTAGCACTCCGTCGTCAGTTTGCTTGTATTTGATAGCTACAGGCTGTTCATTGACATCAGTTGCGGTGATTGGTAATTTTTCGGTCACTCCGTTTTGCGTAACAGTCAAATCTGTTTCATTAAAAAATACGTCGTCTGCAAGGTTCCATAAAACGGTTGATTCATCAACATATGAAACTAAACCAGAATTAACAGTGTTATCAGGGTCTTGGGATTGGGCGATAACCGCATATGTCTCGTCAGATATGCTGGATAGTTCGCTTGCGTTTGCCGATGTTGGGATGGCTGCACCCAACGCGGTTACTGCGAGTATTGCGCCAAAAGTTTTGAATAATGTATTCTTCACGAGTTTGACTCCTTGTGTTTCCGGCAGGAGTCTAGCGGGGCTCCCGCTTTATGTTTGGGGAGTGTCTCCACGCCCGGTATCCAATCCGGGAACGAAACAAAACCTTGCCGGTTTCGCAACGCTCGGGACGCTCAAACTTGGGAGCATCCTCCGCAAAAACACCATCACACTAACTGATTGTGTGATTGTGTATGTTTTCTAAGCTCATCAGCTTGCAATATACTTTATAACGGTTTGGTAACAAAAGCAAGGTTGGTTTTAGAAACTACATTGTTTGCGCAGGTAAACACCATCAAATAAACAATAGCTCACGTTCGCTGCAAACCGAGCTGCCCGTATTCGCATTGCTGCTTCTAATCGCCCATTCTAGAACCATGATGAGGGCGACGGTGCCGTCGATTTTCTCCGCGCTCTTTTGTTTGCCGGGTTCAATATTCCTTGCCAGGCATGTTTCTCGTGCTCGATATGGCTATAGTGCACCGCGTTGCTCTCTACGGTTTGCAGGAAGCATTGCCAGCGCCGCAGGCAGTGGGGTACGTGATCTATCACGGGATTTCGGGGAAAAAGTAACGGCTGCTGTTACCGCTAAAGATTTTGGACAGCTCAAACAACTTTTGGGAAATCCTATAGCCGTCGAGACTATCCGAAATGATGTTGGAAGCGGGAATGAGCCGGTTCATCTCGGGCAAGTACAAGCATCAAACTCGAAAACCCAATATTTTACTATAATCATTTCCACTACTCCGGAAAAGGAAATCTTCGTTCACCCATCAAAAGACGAATCAGGTTCTTGGCGGGCGAACATTCCGTAATCTTAAGTCGATTAAACACGAACTTTTAAGTGCTGCTTTTTGAATCCAGGAAGCAATTTCTAACCAAAACATACAGAAAATACACCTACCGACTACCAAGAAATGAAAAACTCTAGCAACATCGAGAGAATTGAGATTCTGCTGTCGTTTTTGGGGTTTCGAAGACGACAGCAGAATCTCTTTGGCGGAGCTTATTCAGGCAAAACAAAACCCGAGGGAGGAGCAGGAAAACATCCTTACCCCTCCCCCAGGAATCAGCCGAGGCTGGAATCACTCACAGAGCAGTAAATACTCTTCAAACGACCTTCCAGCAACACATTACGCGGCGTGACGACGACGCAACACAAACGCTCCAGCACCAGCCGCACTCAACAAGATAGCAAGGCCAGCAAGACCAGCAACCTGACCACCAGACACCGGCAATGATCCATCAACAACAGACGGCTCAACAGGCTTAACAACAACTTTCACAGCCTCAGCATTGCCCTTGATATCATTCACACCCTCAATACTGGTCTTACCATCAGCAACAGCCTTACCCACACCAGCATCATCTTGAGCATCAGCAACAGCCTTCTTCGCAGCCTCAACAGCCACCTCAACAGCCGTCTTCTTCTCAGCCTTCACCTCATCCGACAAAGTCGTATCAGCATCAATCTCAGCAGTTTCAGCAGCAGCCACACCATCAAGAACAGCCTCAGCATTGCCCTTGATATCATTCACACCCTCAATACTGGTCTTACCATCAGCAACAGCCTTACCCACACCAGCATCATCTTGAGCATCAGCAACAGCCTTCTTCGCAGCCTCAACAGCCACCTCAACAGCCGTCTTCTTCTCAGCCTTCACCTCATCCGACAAAGTCGTATCAGCATCAATCTCAGCAGTTTCAGCAGCAGCCACACCATCAAGAACAGCCTCAGCATTGCCCTTGATATCATTCACACCCTCAATACTGGTCTTACCATCAGCAACAGCCTTACCCACACCAGCATCATCTTGAGCATCAGCAACAGCCTTCTTCGCAGCCTCAACAGCCACCTCAACAGCCGTCTTCTTCTCAGCCTTCACCTCATCCGACAAAGTCGTATCAGCATCAATCTCAGCAGTTTCAGCAGCAGCCACACCATCAAGAACAGCCTCAGCATTGCCCTTGATATCATTCACACCCTCAATACTGGTCTTACCATCAGCAACAGCCTTACCCACACCAGCATCATCTTGAGCATCAGCAACAGCCTTCTTCGCAGCCTCAACAGCCACCTCAACAGCCGTCTTCTTCTCAGCCTTCACCTCATCCGACAAAGTCGTATCAGCATCAATCTCAGCAGTTTCAGCAGCAGCCACACCATCAAGAACAGCCTCAGCATTGCCCTTGATATCATTCACACCCTCAATACTGGTCTTACCATCAGCAACAGCCTTACCCACACCAGCATCATCTTGAGCATCAGCAACAGCCTTCTTCGCAGCCTCAACAGCCACCTCAACAGCCGTCTTCTTCTCAGCCTTCACCTCATCCGACAAAGTCGTATCAGCATCAATCTCAGCAGTTTCAGCAGCAGCCACACCATCAAGAACTTTTACTGCTTTTGCTTTACTGTCACTTACAACAGCACTAAGAGCAACGGTGTCGCTCGTGCCATCCTTATAGGTTACGGTAACGTTTGCTTCAGTAACGTCTACGGATTGGACAACATCGGCATTAGCGCTGTCTTTTACTGCTTCTTTGATTTTTTCTTTAACAGTTTCTTTTTCTTCTCCTGTTAAAGCTGCTGCGTTCTCAACCTGGACTTTAGCAGGGAGGGTTGGATTATATGCTCCCGCCTGTGTCTGCACCGTAACACGAACTTTAGATGCGTGATGTTGCAGACCAGTGTCGTTTAAGCAAGAATCACCACCAGCACCGGTGAGGCAGATGTAGCGTGTCCATACAGCGCTTTGATTTTCCTGAGTAAGGACATCATCCTGAGTACTGCCCTTTTTAGTGTTGAAATTAGCTTTAAGATCAAAGTTAATGGTGACGTTATCGCCGTCTCTCGTTACCGTGACACCATTGTCTTGAGTAAGCAGGTTTTCTGCTTGCGAGCCGCCCTGTAGGAGCTTCGCGCCCGTAACAACATTGTTCGGGTTTGTGTAGGGAAATATTTCAGTTGATGGTACACCGCGTACAACAGTAACCGGATGCCCTGTTACTTGAGGCCTGGCGGTGGTGCCCTCGTCGTCAGCGGCGAAGGCTACCCCCCAGGTAATACAAGCGCCAGGCCCAGTGCGGCTGCGCTTGCGAACGTAAATGGTTTACGTGCCATTACGCTTACTCCTATCTTCACAACCTGTTTTTACAAAACCAGGCTCATTTTTGTCTTATGTGCGCCTCCCCTCGCAAGACAATCAGCACAAAACACCTAGCGCAGGAGAAGAAGAGAACCCAGACCCGCTACGCGCGGGTCTGTCACCCATCATGATAGGACAACAGACCCGCACTGTTCAAGCAAATCCCACAAATACGCAGCATCACGCACGCGTGATTGTGAGGTTATGCAGCTGCCGAAGATAATACAAATGATCGAACACCGACAAATCAAACCAGTCCTCGCTAGAACACTTCCCCTAATACCAAGAGGTGAGTGCACGGTCAATAGTGTTACGGGTAACGACCTCGACCATCGCCATAACACCCTGCAAAACTGCCGCAAGCTCAATATTCCACGCATACAAGGTGAAAGCATCATCGAGATCACCATCAGCAGCTACGATGTACGTGCTCATACGGCTTCAGAAAGCAAACCCATCACATGCACACTATCCCAACCTGCCATTAACAAATCCGCCTCCTACGGTAAAATGATAGCTGAAGACCCCGGAACGATCACCAGCCTCGGCTGAATCGCCGGGGCTTCATCGGCGGAGGTGTACTGATGGGGATTTGCGCAGTTATCTTCCTTGTCTCGCATAAAGTGCGCGGAATTGGCTTGCCCGAAACTTGGGCTGTCGAAGCCTAAAACCTGGCAAAGCTTCGAAAATCTTGGAAACCGGCTCATCTAATCCTTGTATTCACTGCTAAAACTGCTATCGTTTCCGTGTTGTTTCATCTCCGCCGTTTGACTTTGCCGATATTGTTTCCAAAAAATGAATGCTCCCAAGATAATCAGCACAGCGAGCCGATTCCAACTGCCCGGTTTCCAACTGCCCAGCCTGCCCTCCCTGAGTCACCCGGATTCCAAAACTTATTCCGGCTCAGAAACTCGCTCGGATTCCAAATCTTTCTCCGGGATGCGCGAGTACCAGACAAACCAGTTACTTGCAATAAATACTGTAATCCAAATAATCAGCCACCACGGAAAGTGCGGCAACTCGGAAACAGCGGTCGCCTTGTCAGCAGCGTCGCTTGGCGTAGGGAATACCCGTTCGCCAGTGACGACGATTCGATGCGTATTGATCCCCAGCGGGGTGCAGGTGATTAATGTGGCAAGATCCGCATCGGCTTCGGCGCGGATTGACTCGGTATCTTCCGGGGCTACTACCTGAATATCTTTAATCCGGTAGACAAGTGTCTGGTCAAAGATCTGTAAAATAAACTCATCGCCCATCTTGGCGCGGTCGAGATGCGTAAACATTGCCGCATCAGCTAACCCGCGATGAGCTGTAATTACGGTGCGCGTGCCTTTCCCGCCGACGGGCAGCGCTGTGCCTTGTAAATGCCCGGCTCCTTTCAGCAGTGTTGCGTCCGATGTGCCGTGATAAATCGGAATATCAATATCGGCGCTTGGCACCAAAATTCTTCCCATTAAACCAGTGTTATTTGCCCGCAGCTGTTCCTCGTAAGGTGCAATTCCCTGCTGTTCGGGGGTGAGCTGCGATTCCCTGATTGTCGGCACATGCCCGGCAATATCGACGAGCTGTTTGCCTGCCAGCAGCTGATTGTATTGGCGTGCCCGCGATACTTGGACTGCTTCACTCGGTTCAGAAGTTCTCGCAATTTTTTCATAATCGCTCACGATTCGTGATTGGCGCAGTTGACTAAACCATTGTGCCGCTTGCGGATAGAGAATCACGGTAGTGCCGAGCAGTAAGAGAATCGCAGCAATCACTGCACTTTTGCTGAAGCGCTTTTTACCCGTTTTCTTCGCGGCAAAACGGTCTGCGCGGCAGGTAAAATCGGCATTCTTTGGTTCATGCGGTTTTCTGTTTCTGATCTTGGTTTTAGCACTGAATTTATCGCCGATAATCAATAATGACGGCGCCCGAACGGTGAAATGTGTTGGAATTAAGCTGTTTTGAGTTGAGCCGCACCCCATATTTTGTGCCGGGAGTTTCTGCTTGGCTGGGGGCGCTGCTCCTGCGTTTGGCTCTTGCTTTTGGCAGCTAAATAATCCCTGCCTGGGGTTAAATTCCCGTGTTTGCGGCTAAACGCCGGAATTTCGGCTGCTGTGAACCAAAATTCCGGCGTTCCCGATATCTCTTGCTAGCTCATGTCTAGAGCTGCAGATATTTTTGCTTTCTGCGCCTGCGGTTACTGCTCTTGGTGATTGCGGCGGCGCATTGCAATAATCACGAATCCAGCACCGGCAGCGAGAATCATTCCGCCGAGAACTGTCAGGATTACAACTCCAGCAGCACCGGTGAGCGGCAGGTTCGGCAGCATTCCGCCCTCGCCATCATTTGCCCGGAGGTTGATTACTTCCAGCGCGGTTCCGATACGGTCAGTAACTTTAACAACGAGTCCTTTCTTGTAGAATGGATCAATCTCGTATCCGAGCGGGGCTTCAATTTCTTTCACGCAGTAGTTGCCCGCAGCAACCATCAAAGACGCGGTGCCGTCGTTATCACTTGTGGTGATTGTACGGGAAGAGGTTGATTTTCCTTCACATTTTTCACCTTTAACCGGCGAAATTTGGAACTTTGCACCGCCAAGAGCTTGCTTGTCATTATTGACCTTCTTGATAAACAGCTGACCAAAAACAGTCTCGGTCGGATTCTCATCACCAGGTGAATCCGGAGCGCTGCTGGATTTAAAATCTACACCATTAATATTCGTAATAGACTGATTTACCAAGGAATCTTCAATTAGTGCAGAAACTTCAGCTGAAATAATCACATTAACGGTCAAGCCGCTGGTTAGCTTTGCTAATTCACCATTTTCGAAAGTGACTGTTACCAGATTTTTATTAACTTCAACCTTGGGGGTGATTTTCTGAATCTTATTCTTACTATCCTTCACCCGCACAAAAACGTCTTTAGTACTAATCTGATTCACACCCGCTGGCAGCCGATCAGTAATCTTGAAAGACTTCAGAGTTTCGCCCACGCCTAAAGCCGGAATCTTCTGGGTAATCTGCCAAATAATCGTGTCCCCGGGAAATGTACAGCGTCCGCATTAACAACGGTTTTCACCGGCTTATCACTATCGGTCAAAACCGTATTCTTCGGATAAACGTGAACATCGTAAAGCCAGCCGGATTTATCGTTCGGGAATGGAATCGTCACCAGGAATGGCGCAGACTTTGTGGTCACATTTTCAGGAGCTTCCACTTCTTTCACGAGGTACACACCTAACTCCAATTCAGGAGATTTTGAAACACCATCTATGCCAGTAGGAACCATATTCTGGGGATTATCCGCGGTATACGACGAACCACCGTCACTATCAGTTATTTTCCCTCCGGTGAAACTTGAAGCTTTTTAGCTTTAGCCCAGCCATCATTATCTTTCAAATCTACTTCTTTTACCTTGGCATAGCTGAAGACCACATCTGCCAGAGGAACAGCAGAATTCATGTTCTGCTTCGTGCCATCACCAGGAGTGCCGGTACCCGGGTTCTCATACTTATGGATCGTAATGGAACCTTTTTGCTTAGTGTCAATATTCCCCTCGGCTGCGCGCGCGAACGGGGTCAGCCCAATGAGCACTAAGCCCATCAGCATTACCGCAAGCAGCGCAATCCCTTTTTACTCATACGCAGTGCGTACATTCTTGTTTCTCCTTAATTATTAAATACGTCTTGAAATCTGGGTGGAAATGGCGGTTGAATTAATGCGTGGCTCCACCCCTTTCGCGGCGTTTAACACTAATTACTCCCGTTACCGCAGCAGCGACTACCACCGCTGCACCAATGAGGAGGAAAATCGTGGTGCTGAGACCGCCGGTGATTGGCAGGGTCGGTAAAAACTCGGCAGTGATGCGCGTGTTCACCACTTTGCCAGCGTCTTTTCCGGAGGTTAAATCTGCAGGCCCAACAGTGCCTTTTACTGGCTGGGTAAGTTTTGTAAATCCGGCAGGAGCTGCAGTTTCGGTAAGTTCCCACTTTCCTGCTGGCACGTTTTCGACCTTGTATTTACCAGCTTCCGGATCTTTATCGGGGCCTTGGCATTTCTCTGCACTATCAGCCACGCAGTCGGTAATATCGGCAACCGTCTGCTCGGTGTTCTTTGCGTCAATAGTCTTTAGCGAGAACACAGCACCTGTGAGCAGCTTGTGCTTTTCATCCACTTTCGTCCAGCGCAGGGTGGTGTTCGGGGCGAGTTCAACTTTATTCACTGCAGTGACCATATTTACTTGTTCACCGATGAGCTCCGCAGCAGCAGTAATTGTATTTGTAGTTTGATATTCGACTGGATTCTTCCAGCTGTACGCTGCAGATCCTGCCACTGGCTTGGCTGGATTTGTACCACCCTGTGATGTAGATGTGATTTTTGTTTGCTTGATGGTGCAAGAAGCACCGGCTGGAATCAGATCCGTGGCTGGATCAGACGTCCAAACGTTGCCAGCTTTCACCGGGCCCCAGGTTCCATCAACCTTTGCAGCGCTCGTGAAAGGTCCGACTGTTGGAGCTGTACAGCTGTACGTTCCCGCGAACTGCAACTCATTATCGATTTGCGGAAGCGAACCAGCCTCGGAAATATCGACGGTCGGTTTGACTGAAATCTGCCCGTACGGCTGATTTGATACCGTGCAGTTCATTACTGAAACCGGCGAGAGCTCCACCGAAAAAGCGTTCTTTTTGCTAGAAGTAACCTTTGGCGCGATTTCTTCCGGCCAAGCATATGTATCAGCTTGGTTTACATACACTGGCTTCCGTTGATTCATCGACGCAGCAGCGTTATAGGCTTTTACGGTGGTGAACTGCTGATTCTTTTCCGCAACTTCACATCTTGTGTTCGGCGCCATTTGATATCCGGTTTTTGGCATCTCCGAAACCGTTGCATTAACTATCGGTGCGGTCTGCCCAGTATCGGTAAGCTCTGGTTTCAGCCCTGTAAAAGATAACGGCCACGAAACAGTGCCGGCTTTTGCGATGGCAGTATCTTGTTTTGAAGTAGTTTGTGCTGCGAGAACATCAATGAGTTTCGCTCCCGGAGCTGATAGCTTTGGGAAAGTCGTGTTCGGTACATCGGCGGTGAATCTAAAACCAGCACGGTCGGCATCGTTTTTCGGCTGCCCGTTAGAGCTAAGAATCTGCTTCGTAACTGTGAGCGTTGGGCGCACCAAAGTGACCGCGTGATCTTCTACTTCACCGTCCGGCAGCAGTGAGTTGAAAGAATATTTGGCTGTCGGCTCGGTAGTCGCCATCAGGCGCAGCACACTCCTTTCGATGGCTTTCTCAGCTCCCGGGAGCATTTCCGGCGTTACATTCCAAGTTAAAGCAGCTTGGTTATTGTTTTCGCAGGTGGTATCGCTTCGCTCCTGATTAGAGAAGTGACCGTCCGCATTCCAATCGAGCCAACCTGAAACATTCGTTTGCTCATGTACTGCGGGTTTACACTTTATTGTTTTTGTAAATTTACCCGGCTGCGCCGTAACCAGCATTGGCTTCGTGATAGCGTCTTCATCATCAAATATTGATCGTGAGTAAGCATCACCATCGGAAGTAGAGTTAAACGAATCATCGTTTCGCAGGGAATTCCAGAGTTTACGGCCAAAAAACTGCGTCTCTAAATCAGGACCATTATTACCAAGGAAAGGAGGAATCCCCTGCTGCACCTCAGCCACTGGTAGATCTTTTATACTCTCGACGGTACGAGTAATCTTAGGTCCAGTTATTTGCGGCTGGACTACCGCTCCTGCGTTACCATAGTTTGCCGGAGCGTCACCCATATCGCCGCCAAGCACTACACCGATTGCAAAATAATTACCGCCGCCAGCAACTATATCAATATAAGCCCCATCAGCATTGCTGGCATAAAGAGTAGTTGCTGGTTGAAAAGGTTTACTGCTTAGAGATCGCCCAACGAATTTTACCGCATTGCTTGGATCAAGCTGACCAGAAAGCTGCGAATACTGCCACAGATAAGTATGCTTATCTGGATTGAGCCCAAAAGCATTTTGCGGTCCGTCACTGTCTTTATTGGGACCGTACTCTAATTTAATCTTAGTACTATCTCCAGATGACTCGTGATACTCAAGTTTGCGCCATTCGACGCTTTTCCGTGTATCAATTTTAGCAGGCACAATATATGCTGATTCACCACTGCTCATCACCTCAGCATCAGCAAACACCAGACCATTAATCGGAATCTTTCGCGCCTGACCATTAGTTATAAGCTGAGCATCGCAGGATACGTCAAAACGCACACGTCCAGCATTAGCACGCCCAATCCCGACAGGGATCCCCGTTTTAGACGATTTCTCATAGCGCTGATAAACATTATCCCATCCGTCTTTTTCATACGTACCAGGAATATGGATATCCAACGGAGCGTTGCGATCTATAGGAAAAGTACCCATTGCATTTTGCTTGAAGTTCATAATAGAACATGAAGTTTCGATCGTGACATTCTTACTTAGCTGTGTCTTGCTCTTAACTTTGTATGCGCCACCGTCCCGAAGATCTTTTGAATACAAAATTCCAGCAACTTGATCGCCCCAGTTAACTTCCCCATATACAGGAGAATCAAATACTCCTTCTTTCTTTTTTCAAGCTTCCTACAGTTATCCGGACCGTCACATGCCGACCAATCTACCCAATCAATTAGCCCAAGATAGCGTGATGTCTCGTTGGAATCGTAACCGCCCTCGCCAAAAGCTGCCTGCGCTTTCAAGTGCGTAGCCGGGGAAAACGTAAAGGATAATGTGAGAGCCGTCGTAAAAAGCAAGATCCAAAAAGTATGCGAAATTCTATCCGTAATAGTCTGCTTCTGGTACGACGCCACAATGCCCTGCAATTCATAAATATCTAAATTTATTTTTATTGTGTGAACGCAAAGTGAGTTAATTTAACTTTTAATAATCCACCTTTGCCTTGTCGATTATTCCACCCCCCCGAATTTTCAAGTCGGAAAGGAAACGCCCGCATCCCTGTGCGAACGCAAAACCAAAAATAAATCCGCACAGAAAAATCCGGCAGAATTAACACCAAAACTCAAAACCTGAAATCAACACTGAAACTCAAACTGAAACTCAAAACCGAAAAACCGCAGGAAAATATTGCGGGTGCAATAGCATGTAGAATAACAGGTAAAATAAGCGGAAGATTTTAAATATCTGATTGCACAAGCGAACCGGAAACGGAATCAGATAACCGGCAACGGAATCAGATAACCGGCAGCAGAATCAGATCAGGAAAAAATAAAGCGGAGAATTAAATGTGTTTGTGCGTACCATGCGAAATCCTTGCGATTAACACCGGCATTATGCCGATGGGCAAAATTTCCGTAAACGGTGAAGAACAAGATATTTGCATGGCATACTTACCCGAAGCACAAGTCGGCGATTACGTGATGATTCAAGGCGGATTCGCAATATCACTGCTGAGCAAAGAAGAAGCAGAAAAATCTTTTAACACTTGGCAGGAAATGGGCGTAGACGCGGTACGCTCAATAATCGGATAAACTCCGAAACCCTTTCACCCAATTTTCACCAGTTTAATTTCCGCCAGTTTATTTTTTGCCGGTTTATCTCCCAAAAACCATCCGAAAAGTAACAGAAAACCGATTCTCATCCGCACAAAACAACACCTGCCGAACTCGCCAAACCCGCAGACCGCAGCCAAACATCTCTGCCCGTCCAAGATTAAAACATGTTCAGTCCGCAATCACAACCGACTGCGCAGTCGCCTTATCAATACGCCCAAAATTGTAGTATGCCGCGCAAGCACCTTCCGGTGAAACCATGCATGTACCAATCGGATTCGCTGGAGTACAGGCAGTACCGAACACCTTACATTCCCAAGGTTTAATCTTCCCCACCAACACTGAACCGCATTCGCAGGCCTGCGGATCCGGAACACGCTTGGCAGGCATATTAAAAATCAATTCCGCATCAAACTGTGCATAATCAGGATGAATCCCGAAACCAGAATCGGAAATAAATCCAAGCCCCCGCCATTCAAAAGCAGCACGACGGGCAAAAGTCTGCTCCATCAGCCCCAGCGCCGCCGGATTCCCGTTATCCCGCACCACACGCGCATACTGATTTTCAACCAAAGCATTGCCGCCTGCCACGCCGCCGGAAACATACTGCTCAAGCAGCATCGTTACCGACTGTAAAATATCGAGCGGTTCAAAACCAGCAACCACCACCGGCAGATTATATTCACGCGGAATAAAATCAAACGCATGCGTACCCGTAATTGTCGCTACATGCCCCGGACCAATAAACCCGTCAATCTTTGAACCGTCGGAATTAAGAATTGTCCGCAGCGGCGGTTCAATCCGCACATGGTTACAGAAAATCGAAAAATTTTTCAACCCCTCAATCCGGGCACGATAAAGCGCCACTGCAGTAGACGGAGCGGTAGTTTCAAATCCGACAGCAAAAACACCACTTTCCGGCCCGGATTCTCCCGCGCAACCTGCAAAGCGTCAAGCGGCGAATACACAAAACGCACATCGCACCCTTTAGCTTTCGCCTGCAATAGCGAACCATTCGTTCCCGGAACGCGCATCATATCCCCGAAAGTAGTAAAAATAACGCCATCCTGATGCGCCAACCACACTGCGTCATCCACGCGCCCCATTGGGATCACGCAAACCGGGCAGCCTGGTCCATGAATCAGCTCCACATTTTCCGGAAGCAGATTTTCAATCCCATAACGATAAATAGTGTGCGTATGCCCGCCGCAAACTTCCATAAAGCTATGCGGCCGCTCAAGCTGGGCAGCAAGCTTTTCAATCCTTTTCAACAGGGAACGGGCAGCAGCCGGATCCCGGAATTCATCTACGAATTTCATCGGATCACCGACCCAGCAAAAGCGTCAAGTTCATCTTCAAAAGTATTCCCGCCAAGTTTTTTAATCTGATCAAGCGTAATGGCAGCTTCCTGCGCGTCAATCTTCGAGAGCGCAAACCCCACATGCACAAGCACCCAATCCCCGAGATTCAGCTCATCCGCATCAAGCAAATCAATCGAAACATCGCGGTGCACACCAGAAATGTTCACTTTCACAATCTGCTCGCTGCTGGCATCGGCAAGCTCAACCACCTGCGCCGGCACACCTAAACACATATTTTTCGTTTCCTTAATTCTTGATAACTTACCAGATTTCAAAAAAGTTATTTAACTTTTGAAAACTTTCCGACACGAGCTAAATCACTAAATTCACAAAACAACAAATCAGCAAATTCGCGGCAGCGGATCTCCAACCAGCATATCCACCATTCGCGTACCGCCGAAACCAGTCACAAGCACGACGGCATTAGCAGGCTGAGCTACTATTTTCCCCAGAATCTCCGCCTCCGATCCGCCGGGAACCGCCCGCACTGCCGCGAGCGCCGTCTCAGCTTTGTCAGCTGGGACAACGGCAACAAACATTCCCTCATTAGCTACATAAAGCGGGTCAATACCGAGCATATCGCAGGCGCCGCGCGTCATCTCCCGCACCTGCAGCGCCGTATCGTCAATTGCCACCCCTAATCCCGTACTTTGGGCGAGTTCGTTAAGCACAGTACCAAGTCCGCCGCGGGTCGCGTCACGCATCCAACGAGTCTCCGGCACAGATGTTAATAATGCTGCCGTCATTGCGTTTATTGCTTTCGTATCAGACTCGATTGGGGCGTCAATTGCGAGATTGCCGCGCGCCATCATCACCGCCATTCCATGATCGCCAATCGGGCCGGAAGCGATAATTTTATCTGTCCGCATTACCTTTTGCGCACCAAGATCAACTCCGGCCGGAACAATACCAATACCAGCCGTCGTGATATAAACCTGATCAGCACTGCCTTTCGGAACTACTTTTGTATCACCAGTTACGATCTGAACTCCGGCAGTTTCAGCAGCTTTGCGCATATCTGCTGCAATTTCGCGCAGCAGCAGAATCGGCGTGCCTTCTTCAATCACGAAAGCTGCTGAAATCACCAGCGGTTTCGCCCCCATTACGGCAAGGTCGTTTACGGTTCCGTTTACCGCTAAGTCGCCGATTGAACCGCCCGGAAATTTAATCGGGTTAACCACATAAGAATCGGTAGACATTGCAATTTTGGCTCCTGCGGCAGCGCCCCAACCTGGTTTAGCATTTCCTGCAGCCCGATTACCGCGCCGTCATCTAAAGCCGCAAGAGTTTCATTGCCGTATCCGTTCAGGAAAACCTGCTGCACCAGCTGCGCGGAGGCTTTCCCGCCGGCACCGTGCGCCATCGTGACATATTCGTCTTTGAGTTTGTCGCCGAATTGCCGCACCTTATCAATCTGTGCAAGCACTTTCGCTTCTGAATCGTTAAGCCGATTCTTTGGAGCGTCCATCATCTCCCTCTCGCTAAATTTTTGCCGAAATATTATTAAAATCTTGCACGGATTCCGCAGATTTTTAGTTTCCAGTTTTCAGTCTAAACGTTTACTTTAGATTTCACTTAAATTTATTTAGTTCACGCGCGCAATTGCTCCCTGTGCATGAATCAGCACTAAATCCGCGCGCCGCACTTCCCCCACAAGCATCACATCAATTTCTTCCTCACCGCAAGCTGTGCGCGCAAGTGCAGAAAAGGTTTGCGGATGCGGTTCTAAAATTTCCGCCAACCGCCCCTCATCCGAGCAGGTAATACAGACCCATTGCGGGTCTTTGCGGCTGCTTTCCCGGCCGAGCCTTTCAGCGAGCAGCGTGAAAAAATTTTTATCGCTGGCACAATTTCATTTTCTGCTGAAAAGTTTTTCCTTTCTGCCGGAAAATTTTCGAGTTCCACGAAAGTATTAAAAGAATCAGAAAGCTTTTCATTAACGACGGTTCCAGCCGGTAAAAACCAGACCCCACTAGCACCCCAGGCAGGCAGCCGGCGCGCAATCGCACAGATCTCATTTTCTTCCGCGATTTCACCCAGCACCACTATTCCGTCGCCAATTTTTACTTCGCTCCGCGCCGACTCTAAATCCTGGGCAATTCCCACAATTAGCGGATGCCCAATTTTTTCCGCTATTTCCGGAGGCCAGAGATGGATTCGTGATTCGCGGCACCGATTCTCAGTGAGAGTGTTCAGCGCACGATTCAGCACTTCATCTTTCACTGCTTCGCCTTGCAGCGTTTCCTCTTGCAGCGTTTCATCTTGCAGTTCCGCGCCTGGCAGAGTTTCCTCTTGCAGCGCTGCATCTTGCAGTTCCGCGCCTGGCAGGGATTCGCCCGCGGCCGCATTATTTTCTAATACCGCTTTGGTTTCGGCTGCTTTCCCTGCCCGGTCCATTCCAAATTTCACTGCCCTTTCCGTTCCAGCTGCCGGCGCTGCTTGTGATTGCTTAATATCCCCGATGAAATTCATCTCCGCACTCCCTGTTCCCGTTCACCCGAATTTTCGTTTTCACGCTGATATCCGCTGTGCTGCTTTTGCACATTTCATTCCGGCACTATATTTATTCCGGCACTATTTCCCGCTGCAAATCTGCTCTCCGGAAAAATTTTCAGAATTTCCGCTCGAATCCCCATTAGAAGTTCCATCAAAAGTTTCATCCAAAGTTCCATCAAAAAACAGACCATAATAAGCTTGCCCGAGCGCCAATCCGCCGTCATTCGGCGGAACTATTGAGTGCGTAATAAACTGCAGCCCTGCCGCTTTCACCATCTCACTCAAAATTTGCACGAAAAGCTGATTTAATGCTGCTCCGCCGCTAATACCGACGGGAATCCTGCCGCGCTGGCACGATTTTGCAATCAGCACGCCGGCAAAAATCTTTGCCAATTCGAAATGAAAACTGAATGCAATTTTTCCCGCAGCTGCAATCTTTTCTGCACTATCGGTTTTTCCATCAGCTGGTGCATTTTCAAAATCTGCCGCACTTGCAGCAAGATCCGCTTCCCGCGCCATTTGCGCCGTTTTTGCAATCAGTTTTCGGAAATCTTCCTGCGCCGTATCGCCGCTCACAAGACTCGATTCCGCAAATTCACCGCACCCGCCAAACTCACCAACTAGATTCGCCGCACCTGCGCGGGCACCGCAATCTTCTCCCCCAAACCCGGAATGCGCCGAAACTAAGTCCGCAAAATCCGGGCAGCCTTGAGATTGCCAGTAAGAGACAGCCAGCTGCTGGAAAGCTACCGCAGCTTGTGCTTCATAATTAGCTTCAGTAATCCCCACAAGCGCAGCAACCGCGTCAAAAACACGCCCGAGCGAAGTAGTGCGCACTGTGCCGATCTGCGAATTTAACTGCGAAATCACCAGCTTCCCCGCCGGAGTTGTTTCCATTTGCGCCAACGGAGTTCCCGCATAATCAATTCCATACTCACGGCAAATCCCAAGCCCGCACCGCCATGGCTGCTTTACTGCCTGATCCCCGCCGATAAGCGGAAACTCCGGAATATGCCAAATCCGCTCAGTTTCCACACCCTGCACCGCAATTACTTCGCCGCCCCAAATTTTGCCGTCATCGCCAAAACCAGTTCCGTCTAAACAGGCAACAATCATGTGCGGTATTTGCGCTTCTGCGGCAAGAGACAACGCATGAGCACGGTGATGCTGCAGCGCAATTTCCCGCACCGGTTTCCCGGCAGCCCGCAGTTTTGCACAATACCGCCGCGCCCAGCCGGCAGTGGCATAATTTGGATGTTTATCATAAACCACCACTGCCGGAGTCTCACGGTGAATTTGCAGCATCTGATTTATGGCCGCCGCAAATGCTTCCTGCGAAGCAAACGAACCCATATCCCCGATATGCGCCGACATAAAAGCCGTATTTTCCCGCACCAGCGCAAAAGTATTTTTCAATTCACCGCCGACGGCGAGCACAATCGGCGAGCGTGACTGCGGCGCTGCCGCCGGTTTTTGGCGCACTCTAAATCCGAACCTAAATCTAAACCTGAATCTGAATGTTCCGCACAGCCGGATAGCGGCGCTGTATCCGCTCGGCTCTGCGGAGAATCCTGCCTTGGACGATGTAAAACGACGGGAAGCGGAGCATAACCGCGTGAGCGCCGCACAGGAGTATGAACCGGGCGCAGTTTCCAGCCTGAATGCACTACCGAATCTTCTACCGGCACATGTATTTCACGATTGTGCAGTAAAAACGCGTCCGCAATCAGACGCAGCCGCGAAAGTGCGTCTTGATTTTGATAGCAAAGCGGCTCATCAGAAAGATTACCTGAAGTTGCCACTACCGGCCCGAAACCCGCTAAAAGTAAAACATGCAAAGGCGTATAAGCAAGCATCACCCCTAAGGAATCTAAACCCGGAGCTGCCTGCCTGCAGACGATTCCGCCGGTACGGCGCGGACTGAGCACAATCGGATGCGCAATCGAAGTGAGCAGGCGCTCATCTTCAGCCGTCAGTTCAACTTCTTGACGGGCCTGAGAAAGCGATGAAACCATAATTGCAAAAGGCTTATCGGAACGCTGCTTCCGGATGCGCAGCCGTTCTACCGCCGCAGGATTCGCAGCATCTGCAAGCAAATGAAAACCGCCGACACCTTTCACTGCAAGAATCTTGCCGCTGCGCAAAATCTCACGCGCCTTTTGCAGCACATCATCTTGTGCTTTTTCGTTCTCTCCCCGCGCGAACCGTCCCAAAGCTCTGCCTGCGTATTATGCTTTTCAAAAACGCAAACGGATCCGGTTCTGCAATTTCGGCTGCATCAACAAGCCAAATATGCGGACCGCATTCATAGCAGGAAATCGGCTGGGCATGATAGCGCCGATCAGCGCTATCGGCATATTCTGCCTGGCACTGCGGACACATCGGAAAATCTGCCATTGTGGTCAGCGGCCGATCATAAGGCAAATCTTTAATAATCGAAAGCCGCGGTCCGCAATTCGTGCATGTGGTGAAAGCATACCCATAACGGCGGTTTTGCGGATCTTGAATATCAGCAAGACAATCTTCACAAATAGTCACATCAGGCGGGATTAGCGTGCGCGCACCTGCCGCCCGTTTTGAAGCCGCAATTTCAAATCGCGCCCCGCCCGCTTTATCACCGCCGGAATCTTCTGCCTGAACCGGAATATCTTGCTGCAGCACATCTGCCACATAAGCCAAAGGCGGTAAAGTATCGAGCATTTCACGCATAAAACCGTCGAGAGCTTCCGTGTCTCCCTGCGCTTGAATAAAGACGGAAACGTCGTCGTTCCCGCAAAACCCGCTAATCGGATATTTTCGAGCCACCTGCGCCACATGCGGGCGAAACCCCACGCCCTGCACTACACCAGTGAGACGATACGCCCGTCGTACAATCTTCTCCATCCCTAAAGATTACCGCAGATTAAGAAGCTGATATCCGTTAAAATACCACCATGCACGAAGTTTCACTTTGCCAGTCAATGCGCTTAATTGCAGAACGCGCCAGCAAAGGGCGAAAAGTAACTGCCGTCAGCGTCGATGTGGGAGCATTGCGGCAAGTTGTGCCGGCAGCTCTCGACGCTGCATGGGGTGCCGTCGCAAAACAAAGCATGATTCTCACCGGTTCTCATCTCGAAATACGGCTGATTCCAGCAAGTTTTGACTGCAAAGAATGCGGCAGGCACACAACTTTGCAAAATGAAGTTATCTTTCAATGCGGATGCGGATCACGAAATATTATCGTAAGAAGCGGGGAAGAATTTATGATTACTTCGATTGACGTAGCTGATTAGCAGCTAAATCAGTGGCAAATTAAGCGAAAACAATTTATTCTGGCTTTAAAACCAATTTCCGCAAAAAGCTTTCGCGAATCAATGCAGACACATCAGCAGCTTTCCAATCATTGAAAGGATTTCCCATGGGACGTTTCCATCGCCATGACGGAGAAGACGGGCACAGCCACAGCCATACGCATGAACACAGCCACGAACACCCGCATTCACATCACCACGAGCATGACCATGAGCACGAGCACGGGCATAACCATGACCATGACCATGACCACGAGCACCCGCACAGCCGCGAAGAACTTGGCGATCACTCAAAATACGAAACCGGCACCGAACGCATTGACGTCCTGGAAGATATTTTCGCTGAGAACGACCGCAAAGCCGCACACAACCGCGAAGCTTTCGACACGCACGGAATCCGCTGCATAAATTTAATGTCCGCGCCGGGATCAGGAAAAACTACGCTCCTTGCAGCCACTCTCGCAGCTCTGCCGAAAAACATCCGCGTCGGCATTGTAGAAGGCGATATTGAGACATCACTCGACGCAGACCGGCTTGCCGGATTCGGCGCACAAATTTCCCTGCTAAATACCGGAAACGGTTTCGGCGGAGAATGCCACCTCGATGCCCCAATGGTAAATCATGCACTTGCAGGGCTGAACCTTTCCGAACTTGATCTCGTACTGATTGAAAATGTTGGAAACCTTGTTTGCCCAGCAGAATTTGCAGTAGGCGAACATGCAAAAGCAATGGTTTACGCAGTTACCGAAGGTGAAGATAAACCGAAGAAATATCCGGTGATGTTCCGCTCCGTAGACGCAGTAATCGTAAACAAAATCGACCTGCTCGAATATCTCGATTTCGACCTTGAATTATTCAGGCAGAATCTGCGCGACGTTAACCCAAACGCAATCGTAATCGAATGCGCAGCTCATCCGGCAGCAAAAGCAAAAATTCACGGCAACGGCGGAAAAATCGAGCCAATCGGGATTGATCCGTGGATTAACTGGCTCACTGCACAAACAGCACTGGCAAAAAAGCAGCATCCGCAAACCGAAACTACCAGCAAATAAAAACAACCGCACAAAAATTGAAAGCTGAGCTGAAAGCATGGAGTTTTTGGAATCTCGACGGGCGAATTCCTAATCATTTCCCTGGTCGGGCTGCTAATCGTCGGCCCAAATACTCTCGCTTCGCTGCTGCGCGCAACATCGGCCTTTATTAAAAAAGCGAAAAATTACTCGGCACAGTTACGGGCAAACACTAACTTCAGCGAAGCTTTCAATTTTGGCAGCACAGCGCCGCAAAACTTCAATCTAAATGAGCTAAACCCCGTGCGGACATTAAAAAATACTGCACGTGAAGAAGCCGACGCTTGGGCAAAAAGTATCTTCAATTCCGCCGGCAACACAGATACTGCCGCAGCCAACACCAATAACACACAAACCCCAGACACATTAAAAACACACACGCAAAACACACTAAACTCAGCCGAAAAAATCCCAGAATCACAGTCAGCACCGGGATACCGGATGAACGAAAAACGGCGGCAGTTTTCGAAGCTCTCGCAAACGCCCAAAAACCAAAAACTGCTGTAGCATCAGAGATAGAAAAACCAACCCTTAAGGAGATTTGCGATGAAACCAATGCATTTCGCAGTGCTGATTGTGGTACTGATTATTATTTTCGGTGCGGCAAAATTACCGGATATCGCCCGCAATATTGGAAAAAGCGCAAAAATTCTCAAAAAAGAAATGAAAGAATTAACTGAGGATGAAACAAATCCTCCAATTCCGGCGGTATCTCAGGCCTCAATACCGCCGGCACAAGCAGCAGCACCGCAAACTGCGCAAACCCAGCAGATGCTCCATCCGCAATATTCAGTACCATCTGCCCAACAGCCGGCACCGCCAATGAACCCAACCCAGCCATCCCCGCGGCTGCAGCCGGATCCGCAGCCGCAGCAAACTCCCGAAAAACTAAATCCAGCCGGAAACGACGGCACTGCACCGCTTAGTTAAGCAAAAACTGAAACCAACCACTCCGCCTAACCGCCTCTTACCTGAACAGCAAATGACCAAACGAGTCAAAAACCCGGCAGGAACAATGAGCATCTGGGCTCATTTCCGCGAGCTTCGCAAACGAATTCTGCTTGCCGCAATCGGCATTTTCCTTGGCGCATTCATCGGCTGGTACTTATACAATCCGGTAATGAATTTTATAACTGCACCGCTTGCTGACGTAACAGCACCTGGGAAAAATCAAACCGCGCAGCTCAATTTTCAAACAATCGGCGCCGCCTTCGACTTGAAACTAAAAGTTTCATTATGGATTTCACTAATCCTCACTTCCCCATGGTGGGTCGGGCAGATTTTCGCCTTTATCGCACCCGGATTAAAGAAACGCGAAAAAATATATCTCACAATTTTCGGAGCTGCCGGCGTGCTGCTTTTTCTTGCCGGCACGTATTCCGGTGTGCAATTAGCTCCCAAAGCAGTCGAAATTCTCACATCTTTCACTCCAGAAAATGCTGCCGTACTTTTACAGGCAGAAAGCTACGTGTCTTTTTATATGCGCCTCGTAGCAGCATTCGGACTCTCATTCCTGATTCCCGAAATTCTTGTCGTACTAAACTTCCTCCGCCTGCTAAGCGCAAAACGAATGCTGAAAAGCTGGCGCACAGCAGTGATTTCCGCTTTCACCTTTGCCGCAATCGCCAACCCGCTTCCGCAGCCGTGGCCAATGATTGTGCAGGCACTCATCCTAATTACGCTTTATCTGCTTGCCGTCGGAATTTGCGCAATAAACGACTTTATCCGCACCAGAAAAAGAAGAACGCAAAAGCAGCTGATTTACGCGCAAAAACGCTAACTTAATTCCGCTTATTTTTGCAGGGCATAAGTCGTCTTTGCCCCGTATCATTTATCTGTATAGCTATCTATACCAACACGCAGCAACACCAAAAGGATTGAGTCAATGACGTACAATATCCAACCTTGGCAAAAAGGAACGCTCAGCGAAAATATAAAACGCGCCGGCGTAAGCCGCCGTGATTTCTTGAAATTTTGCACCGCACTCGCAGCAATCTACTCCGTCGGCACCCCAAACTATGCCCGCGCAAGCACCGCGAAAGCAGGCGAAATTCTCGCCGAAAAGCTCGGAAATGTAAAAACCGAATGTGGTTTGGCTCCAACTGCAAGAATGTACCGGATGCATGGAATCAACACTGCGTTCAGAAGGAACCACCGTCGAAGAAGTCGTGCTGAACCTGCTTTCAGTCAATTACAACGAACTCGTAATGGCAGCGTCTGGTGAAGCTGCCGAAAACGCACTTGCAGAAGTAAACAAAGAAGACCACATCCTCGTAGTAAACGGTTCAATCCCGCTCAAAGACGACGGAATCTACTGCACTATCGGCGGAAAATCCACCGAACAGATTCTCCGCGAATCTGCTGAAAACGCCTCAGTAATTCTTGCCGTCGGCGCATGCGCAGTATTCGGATCAGTGCAGGCAGCCAAACCTAATCCAACCGGCGCAGTAGGCGTGGATGAAATCATCAAAGATAAACCGGTAATCAACGTCTCCGGATGCCCGCCAATCGGTGAAGTAATCACCGCTTCGCTTGCCTATATTTTGACCCACGGCAAACCACCGGAAGTGGACGCAGAAGGCCGCCCAACTTTCGCCTACGGGCAGCGAATCCACGATTCATGCCCGCGCCGCGCCCACTTCGACGCCGGCCAATACGTGCGGACTTTCGACGATGCAGGCGCCCGCGCCGGCTGGTGCCTCTACGAAGTCGGATGCAAAGGACCATCCACATTCAGCCCCTGCCCAATCTTACAGTGGAACATGAAAGCAGGCTGGCCGATCGGCGCCGGCCACCCCTGTATTGGCTGCACTGAACGCGATTTCTTCGACCGCTTCACCCCGTTCTATCAAGTACTGCCAAACGTAACCGGAATTGGCGTTGAAGCTGCCGCAGAGAAAATCGGCTGGGGTGCGCTCGGATTAGTCACTGCCGGCGTAGCAGTACACGCAGGTGTAACAGCAGCAAAAACAGCTCTTGAACGAAGAAGTGCAGCGAAATCCGGGCCGCTTTCCGCTTTCGGCGACAGCCCGCGCGAACTCCTCCCGCTGGCAGGCACCGTCAGCAGCAGTGAAAACGAATGCTGCGGCGGAAACAGCAGCGGCGGATGCTGCGGCGCAAATACCGCAGCGCAAGCAGCGCAAACTCCGCAAAAACCAAACCAATCAGATGATGCAGATTCGAATTCAAACATGAAAAAATCAGGTGAGGAAGAGTAATGACAGAACGTGTAGTAATCGATCCGCTCACCCGAATAGAGGGGCACCTTCGCATCGAACTCGAAACCGAAGGGCAGGAAATTAAAAAGCCTGGGCGCAAACCACACAATTCCGCGGCATTGAAACAATCGTAAAAACCGCGACCCGCGCGATGTTTGGGCGTTCGTACAGCGCATTTGCGGTGTTTGCACCTCTACACATGCAGTCGCTTCAATCACCGCAGTTGAAGATGCGATTGGGATTAACGTACCCGAGCAGGCAAAGCTGATCCGCGATATGGTAGTCGGCGCAGTGGAAGTGCAAGACCACGTAATCCACTTCTACCATCTGCATGCGCTCGACTGGGTAAACGTTGCAAACGCAGCAAAAGCAGACCCGGCAAAAGCACTGGAATTCGCACATTCAATCGGATCAAAATGGCGCGGAAATTCACTGAAACGTTTCACCGAAGTTAAAGAAACACTAAACGCAGTACTCGATTCCGGGCAGCTTTCCGTGTTCACCGGCGGATACTGGAACCACCCAGATTACCGCCTCCCGCCAGAAGCCGACTTAATGGCTGTGGCACACTATCTGGACGCACTCGAATTCCAACGCAGCATGATCCGGATTTGCACCGTTTTTGGCGGGAAAATCCGCATCCGAATTTCTTAGTCGGCGGTATGGCTTGCTCAATTGATCCAAACGAATCAGAATCAATTAACCAAGTGCAAACCGATCAGATTAAAAATTGGATTGACGAAAGCGTCGAATTCGTTACCGATTGCTACTATCCTGATGTGCTTGCAATTGCCGGAGTATATAAGGATTACTTCGATATCGGGATTTCCACGCCAAACTATTTAGCCGTCGGCATGGCGGGAGCCGCATATACCGGCGACCCGGCTAAATCACGCTCCTCCTCTGAATTTAATGCAATTAAACCAGGAGTAATATACAACGACCAGTTCGATTCCGTAGAAGATTTCGACCCGAAACAGATTGCAGAATTTATCAATTCAGCATGGTACGAATATTCCGAAGGCAATGATCAAGGACTCACTCCCGATAAAGGCGAAACAACTGTAAAATACACCGGCCCAAAACCGCCGTACGAATGGCTCGCCGACGCTGAAGACGGTAAATACACTTGGTGTAAAGCACCGCGTTATAACGGAAAACCAATGCAAGTCGGTCCAGTTGCGCGAATCATTCTCGGATATGCACGCGGGCATAAACGCACTGCAGAACTGGTCGACGGCGCCGCCGCCGCACTTGGAATTACACTCAAACAGCTCAACTCCACCATGGGACGCACTTTCGCCCGCGCAGCAGAAGCCCTAATTTCCGCTGAACTGATGAAAGTTACTTATGAGCAGTTCATAGCAAATATTGCCAAAGGCGATATTGACGTATTCGATGCCGCGAAATGGGAACCGGAAACCTGGCCTGCCGAATGTGCAGGATACGGTTTACTGGAAGTGCCGCGCGGCTTCCTCTCACACTGGGTCACCATCAAAGACGGCAAAGTTGAAAACTATCAAGCAGTAGTGCCAACTACTTGGCTGGCAGGCGGACGCGACCCGCAAGGAGTACAAGGCCCGTACGAAGATTCCCTGGCGCTCACAGGCAGCCATCCGCTGGCAGATCCGCATCAGCCGCTCGAACCGCTGCGCACAATCCATTCCTTTGACCCCTGCATGAGCTGCGCAGTGCATGTGCTCGATCCGGAAGGAAGCACAATTACTGAGGTGGTGACAGGCGGATGAGCACCCCAAATGAAGTAGAATTTTTCGCACCATCCGAAGCTGCAGCCAATTTACCGATTGAAGTCGGCGGAGCATACTCTATTGGAAAACTTTCAAAGCGACGGCTCCTCTCGATGGCAGCCGTCGCCCCGGAGAACACGCAAGATCCAGTAGATTTAGCGCTAAATTACGCTTTGCAAAACGAGACAAACGGACTGATGGAAGCACGCCGTGTACCGGAAACCGCCCACGAAGAAGCTACACCTGAACGGCGTTACTCGCTCACAGCAATTCCTGATTTCGTGACCACTGAAGGACAAACGCATGATTTAATGATTATGCGCGGCAACCTTGAATCAGTTTTACGCGCCGCAAAATGCTCTCGCGAAGACCGCACACTGATGCGCCGAAATGCGCAAATGGCAAAAATGCGCGGATACCGTTCCCTCGCAGTTGCAAGTGCGGAAGTGATCAACGGCAATCCGGAAGAATTCCAAGTTCAAGGATTTGTAAATATTCGCCCGTCGGAACTTTCTGATTTAAAAGACGACGGATCTGAAGCCACCCGCGGCGATTGGGTGCGGTTAAACGTCTGGTCGCCGCTGCTGCGCCTGCTGCATTGGGCAAATGTGGCGCTTATTTTTGTTCTGTCCTGCACCGGATATTACATTATGGACCCATTTTTCGGCGGATCCTACTTTATGGGAATTGAACTTGGATTTTTAATGGGCTGGGTGCGCTACACCCATTTCACAGCAGCATTCTTATGGATTGCAATCGGTGTGCTGCGATTATGGCTGGCGTTCACTTCACGCGACCGCTATATGCGTTGGCCGACTTTCTGGCCGTTGAAGAATAAAGAAGATTTCCGCAATCTTTGGGGAACAGCAAAACATTACCTATTCCTTACAGACGACGGCCCGCTCTATATCGCACACAACCCGCTGCAGCAGCTCACCTACACTGGAATTTACGTAATTGGGTTTTTCCAGATGATTACCGGACTCGCACTCTACGGGCTTTACCATCAGAACAATCCCGTTTGGCAGTTTTTCGCAATGCCAGTGCATTGGATCGGTATTCCCGCCACCCGCCTGATTCATGCAATGATCATGTTTATCTTCTGGTGTTTTGTAATAGCTCACGTATATTTGGCTGTCCGTGCCGATTCAATGGAACGTCACGGCGGTATTTCATCGATGATAAACGGAGGTGTTTGGTTAAAGCGCGGGTCAAAACCAGTGGATGCCCCAGAGGTTTAACCTGCCGCTGCTATCAACCGCAGCAATTAAAAGTTTCAGAACTGCCGCAATAAAAACTGCCGCAATAAATATGCAAGCATTGATACGGTTACTTTCATGACGAATTCTGAGTTTTTCCCGCAAGATTCCTTCATCCGTTCACGTCCGCTGCCGAATTTGCACGCCGCCGCACTTAACGCAAACGATTTAGCACAGCTAGATGATGCAAAACAAAAAGAAATTGTAGTGCTCGGTATTGGTAATGAAATTATGGGCGACGACGCAATTGGAATCGAGCTGCTTCGGCGCGTCCAAATAATGGCAGCCGCCGCCGAAATCGATTTCGCCGACATTGATTTTATCAACGGCGCAACACTCGGAATGGAGCTACTACCCGTTGTTGAGCAGGCAAAACGGCTGTTAATTCTCGATGCCGTCGCACAGCACGGAAAAGATCCCGGCACTCCAATCTTTTTGCGCGGCGATCAGGTGCCGCGGCTGCTTTCCGCAAAGCTCTCCCCGCATCAAATCGGATTGCTCGACGTGCTCACATCCTGCCGGCTCCTTGAACGTGAGCCGGCAGAACTAGCAGTAGTTGGCGTGGTGCCTGAAAACGTCGATCTCGTAATTGGAATTTCTGATTCGGCGCAGCAAGGTTTAGCAGAAGCTGCGAAACTCGCGCTGCACGTAATCAGCAAATGGGCCGCCGGTTAAATTCATTCCCGCTGCGGATTCGAATCCCGCTGCAGATTAGGCCTCCGCCGGTGATCCAAATAGCTTTCCGATGCCGGGGAGCTAACGTTAAATACCGCTTTCCCACTCAACCCAAGCTATTTCAAACTCTTTTCCGCGGGTAATGTTTCCCGTCGGCGTGCCGCACTGCGGGCACAGCAGCGCGAAAAACTCATCAATTTCTACATCACGCGCACAATTCGGGCAATAAACGGCCGCTGCGATAACTTCAATTTCCAATTGCGCTCCCGAAAGCAACGTGTTCGCAACAGCAATTTCCCACGAACCAGAAAGCGCCGCTGGTAATGCGCCGGATTCGCGCCCTACGCGCAGCGCAACTTTCGAAATCTTGGTAGCCTTAGCCTTAAGTGCGGCTTTTTCGACGGCCGCCACCACCGAGTGGCAAAGTGCGAGCTCATGCATATCTTTATCTTGGCAGGTTTTGAATGAAAATCAACCTTAACGAAACAGTAGATCTTTTCGGTGCGAAAATTTTCGTGAACCGCAACCCGGCAGGGGAACGTGAAGCCCGGTTCGATCTCTCCGGTCTGCCGCGGGTAGACGGACTGCTTATCGGGCAAAAAGTTACCGAAGCACCAAGTATTGTGGAGCATCTTTGCGGAATCTGCCCAGTACCGCATCATCTTGCCGGAATGCGTGCATTAGATGCCCTCGCCGGCCTAGCCCTGCGGAAAAAGATCAGCTCGTCCGCTCATTACTGCATCATTCATCAATCGTGGAAGCTCATGCACTTCGGCTGGTTGAAATTGACCGCGAATTAGCGTTAGCGCTGCGGAAGTTTTCGAAACATGCGCTCACAGTTTCTGGATGCCCCGGGCATTTTCCAGCCGTTGCAGTCCCCGGCGGAGTGAAATTTTTCCCAACAGCGGCGGCGCTAAACGAATTTCGCACAACAACGTTGGAAGCGAAAATTGCAGCGGAAAAACTTTCTTTGCTTGCACTGAATCAGAACCCGAATCCGATTCTGAAATCAAAATCTGAAAACTCCGATACTTTCGCAGATAACATTGCGCTGCCGAATCTTGCGTTAATTGACGAAAACGGAAATCCAAGCCTTATCGGCACAAAAGCGCGGGTCACTCTCTCAAATAACGAAGTGCTTACCGAGTTCAGCGCTGCACAGTGGCTCACTGCCGTCGGCGAAGAAAATCCCGGCAAATCAGCTTCACGCCCCTATTTGAAACTCCTTGGCAGCAAAGCTTATTACCGTGTCGGACCAATTGCACAGCTTAGCATTGGAAAATTAGCAACTCCGCTTGCCGCAAAATGCAAGCGGTTTGGCTGAAACAAAACCAGAGCGCCTTGAGTGCAAGAGCAATTATTACGCTGCACGCAATTGAAACCATTGAAAATTGCCTGCAGCAGCTGCTGCAGATTACCGAAACTGATGGGTTATCTGCCGTGAAAAAGAATCAGCCGGATCCGGAATCAACTGCGCCCAACACCCGCAGTATGCAGCTTTCCGGCACTGCAACAGGCTGGATTGACAGCCCGCGCGGAATCCTTGCGCACACATACACAGCAGACGAAGGGATAATTACAAACGCGCAAATTATCACGCCGACGGCACAAAATGAGCCCTGGCTGGGAAAGCTGCTAACAGCAGCCGTACAGCAAGCAGACGTACATCAGCGTGAGGAAGCATTAGAGGAGTCGATTCGCAGTGCTGATCCATGTTTGCCGGTATCTTCAGCCCCCAAAGGGCATATGTCGCTGCGGATTGAGGAAAAATTGCAGCCGCCTGAATAAAATTTCAGCAGCCGGAAATTATATTTCCACAATCCGCTGTGTCAGCTGGTGCAGCAGTTTTTCATCATGCGAGACGATGAGCATTCCAATTCTGCGTTTTTCTGCCTGCGAAATGAGCGTATGCCAAATTGCCGCACGCGACGGCAAATCGAGCATCGCCGTAATCTCATCACAGATTAAGAATCGTGTCTGCGCTCCCAAAGCCCGCGCAATGCAAAATCGCTGCAGCTCACCCCGGAAACTTCACTCGGATAACGGTGCAGCCATTCGTGTTTTATCCCGAATTCTTCACAGGCCGGAAAAATATTTATCCCCGATTCGGCAAGTGTTTTTCCCAGACGCAAGCGCGGATTTACCGAAAGCTCCGGATTTTGAAAAATCATTTGCACCGGCTGATATCCTTTTTTCGGCAAAGGCTTTCCCGCACAAAGCACTTCCCCTGCGGCGGGAGCCAAAAATCCTGCCGCGATTTTGCATAACGTACTTTTCCCAGCTCCGGAGGGTCCGAGCAGCCCGACACGTTCTCCCGCCGCTACCTGCAGCGATACATTATGCAAGATCCGCTCACCGATTCGCGGGTATGCAAAACTGATGTTCGTCAGATTGAGAGATTCCGGCTCAATAACCTTTCTGAAATTACCGCTGCGATTCATTTCAGCGAATTTAGCTGAGACGTTTGTTTCATTTACGGCGTTCGTTTCGTTTACGATGTTCGTTTCGTTCACGGTGTTCGTTTCGCACGATTTGCTTGACTTACTTAATTCACTCGCTCCAGCCGATGTGCTTACCTGCGGAATTTGCAAATTACCGGCGCGCTCAAGATCTGCAAGCGTCAAATCAGGATTGATTTTCCCGTCGGCAAATACAAGCACTCTATCGGCAAGATTCCGCGCCAACTCAAGATTATGCGTAATAATCACTACGGCAGTACCGCCTTGTGAAGCAATTTTGAAATCCGCAGCTACCTGCCGAGTGAGTTTTCGGTCAAGACCAGGAGTTGGCTCATCAGCAATTATCAGTTCAGGAGAATTTATCAGCGCACCGCAAATCAGCGCCCGCCGCGCCATTCCGCCGGAAAGTTGATGCGGATAATAGTCTGCAACTTTTTCGGCAAGCCGATAGCGCGCAAAAAGCTCCGCAAGTTTCTCATCATTCCCATACACGCCCTTGATCTGCGCGCCAATCTTCATCATCGGATCAAGCGCGTCAATCGCCTGCGGCACATAAGCAAGTTCCCGCCCGCGAAGTTTCGTCAGCAATTCACGGTCTAAAGGCAGTGACCGATAGCGGATATCTCCGCTGAGAAGCGCATTATTCGGCAACAATCCAAGTATTGCGCTTGCAGCAACACTTTTTCCCACGCCGCTTCCGCCGACAATACAGACAATCTCACCGGGATAAATTTCGAAAGTTAACCCTTTCAGCACCCGCCGATCTTTTTCCGTTTCACCCGCAGACACGCTGCTGCCATTCGCCGGTGCGGAAATCCGGCGCGCCGACGGAGCATACATCGAAAATTCCACACACAAATCACGCACTTCCAACAGCGGTGCGGCTCCGGGCACGCGATGCCGGCAAGTGCTGAATTCGCCGCCGCCCGCAGCCGGATTCATTTCATTATTTCCCGCAAACTCATCCATTATTCTTGTGCGCTCCTTGGATTGAAAAGTTTTTGCATTTTCTCCCCACCCCGAAAATCAGTGCTACTGCAAGGAAAAGCAGCAGACCGGGGAAAAGCGCCAGCCACCAATTTCCCATAGCCAAATAGTTCATCGCATTTGCCAAAATATTTCCGATTGCCGGGATTTCTCGCGGAAGCCCGAATCCGAGGAAAGTAATCGCTGCTTCATGCATAATGGCATGCGGAAACAGTAAAATCGCCCCCACAAGCGCCGCCGGAATAATATGCGGCAAAAGATGGATGTGTGCAATTTGGAAACGGGTTTTCCCTAATGCGCGCGCTGCCATCACATATTGCGAACTGCGCACAGCAAGCACTTCTTCCCGCACTACCCGAGCAAGAGTAGGCCAATGTGTGAGCGCAACTGCAGCAGCGACACCGAATATTCCTTTCCCAAACATGAAAGAAATTAAAATCAGCAACACAATATGCGGCATACTCAGGAAAAGATCAATCAGAAAATTTATCCCCCAATCAACAGCACCCCCGTAAATAGCAGCAAGCAAACCAAAAATAACTGCAAGAAACGTCGAGACAAGAGTTGCGATCAGCCCAATTATCAGCGAATTCGCCATTCCCTGCAGTGAAAATGCAAGCATATCCCGCCCAAGCTGGTCAGTGCCGAAAAGATGCGAAAGCGACGGTGAAAGCAGTTTCTGAGTGTAATTCACTGCGGTACTTTGCATCCCCATGCTGGTAAAAGTGAAAATAACGACGGCAAGCAAGTAAATTCCAAGTATCGTACTCAAAATAGCTAGCTTAGTACGAATGCTGAAATTGGTGAGCTTAACAGCTTCCCCAAGTTTCTTGAAAGTATATCGGCTGCGCTGTTCCATGTGCTTCACATTATTGCGGCGGCCGTTTTGATTGCGGGAACTATTTTCCTGCTGCGGCAAAGGCGAATCTGCAGCGCTCATTTTCGATTACCTCCAAAAATAAATCAGCGGCCGAATCAGATGCTGATTCACCTGCTGTATCAGGTGTTGCTGCAAACTCTAAAGCCCGATCAGGTTCATCGGAAGAAACACTGCCCCGATTAAATCCTTTCACTTTTTCGTTCTGCTAATTCCGTGTGCACGGCGAATCCGCGGATCAATTACGCTGTAGAGCAAGTTTGCGATACCGTTGCCCGCAAAAACGAAAATCGCACTAAAAACAGAAATCCCAAGCAATAACGGCACATCCGCAGCAAGCGCACTGGCGGTTAACGCACTGCCGATTCCCGGATAAGAAAACACATTTTCTGCAAGCGCCATTCCGCCAAATAGTTCATTAAACGACGCAAATTGTACGGTAATTGCAGGCAGCGAGACATTGCGCAAAATATGTCTCCAAGTAAGCTGGCGGGTAGATTCACCGCGGGCGCGGGCATAATCCGCCATCTGCGAATGTAATTCAGTACAAACTTTTTCACGAGTATAAAGCAGCACGTCGCCGATTGAAACAAGTGCGAGTGTAAAAGCGGGAAGCACAAGATGATGCAGCCGGTCCGTAAAAGTCACTTCGGCAGCAAGTTTTCCCAGCGGAGCGTTCATCCCAATGGGAAACCAGCCGAGAATTACTGCGAAAATAGTGAGAATCACTAATCCCAGCCAGAAAGTTGGTGCGGATTTCAGCGCCAGCACAATACTTGTAACCAGACGGTCAAAGACACTGCCGGCACGCAGTCCGCAAATTACGCCGAGGAGAAAACCGAAAATCCCAGCAACCAGCCATGCGCTTATCATCAACAGGAGTGAAGCTGTAAAACGTCCGACGATTACGGCAGCTACCGGGGCTTGATAGGAAAGCGAATATCCGAAATCTCCGTGCAGCACATTGCCCAGCCACATGAAATAACGTTGAACACCGTCTTGGTCCAGTCCCCAATGCGCAACTATTTCCGCACGTGCTTCCGGTGAAAGTGCCGATTCTGCGCCAATGAACGCAGTGAGCGGATCAATTGGCGCATTTGCAATCAGCATAAAAGCCAAACTGCTGACACAAAGCAGCAGCGCAATAACTCGCAGCAGATGGAAACTCCCAGTGAATACAGCGCGCAGCACCCGATTGCGTGAAAAGGCACGAATCTGCAGTCTCACTTCCGCAGTTTCCAATCAGCTAAGTTGCACAAAATTGGGCTGCCGTGCCCGTGCGGATGGTCGATTTGCGTTGGAAGTGAAAGGTCAAGCCGATCTGATACAAAATATGTATGCTCAATATTTGCAATGTACAGATAAGGATTATCTACTGCCGCAACCTGTTGAGCTTCCTGCCACAGCTTGTTCGCATCGTCTTGATTGTTTGCTGCAAGCGCTCCCGAAATCAGTTCATCAACCCGCTTGTTCTGATATTGTGCAGTATTTACATAAGATTCACCGGCAGTATCCGGGGCAACTGAGTGCAGTAAATTTGGCAGTACAGTTGGCGAGTATTGCCCCCACCCCCAAACTACCGGATTCGCATAAGCAAATGCAGCAATTTCATCCCAAGAAGCAGTTTTTACCTGCAATTCAATCCCGAGTTGTTTCGCGTTTTCACTGAGTGCAACTGCGAGATTATACCGGTCTTCATCACCGCCGGGAGCATAGATATCGACGGCCGCACGCAAACCGTCTTTTTCACGAATGCCGTCGCCGTCGGTATCTTTCCAACCTGCGTTTTCCAGAAGCTTCACTGCACCTGCAGAATCCGCTTTTTCTGCATCCGCACGGCCGGCAACCCATTCCAGATTTCCAACAAACCCGGCTGCAGGTTTTCCGACCCCATTGAAAGCATTTTTGATGATTTGCGTCCGGTCAATTCCAATCGCGAGCGCTTGCCGGATTGCCGGATCAGAAGTCACATCGTTGCCGATTGTGAAAGGCTTTCCAGCATTATTTGTAATCTGATGTGCTTTTTCAACTGGCAGATTTAGCTGGCGCACATCCATTGTCTGCAGTTTTTGCACCTGCATTCCATCGATTTTTTCAGTTGTATAAGCTGCCGGCACCATCACTGCGTCAAGCTGACCGCTTTGTGCAGCTCCGAAAGCTGCTTCTTGTGAGAGATTCACAAGGGTGACCCGCTCAATTTCCGGCAGTTTTCCGTTGTAGTTTTCGTTTCGTGCAAGCACAATCTTCTGGTTTGGCTGATATTCGAGTATTTGATATGCTCCGGAGCCAATTGGCGCGGTATCGAATTTTGCCGAATCATATGCGTCTGCGGGCACAATCTGCAGCATTGCACAAATATCAAAGAATGGGCTGAAAGGCTGGTTTAGTGTAAATTCCACCGTTTGCGCATCCAGTGCTTTCGCACTTTCTAAGACAGTGAGATCTACATCTGGATTATTTTCCTGATGTTTTTCAACTTCTTGGAAAGTAAAAACTACATCTTCAGCAGTGAGCTGGGAGCCGTCGGAAAATTTCAAATCGGGAGCAAGCGTGAAAGTGTATTTCAATGCGTCTTCGCTGATTTTCCAACTTTCGGCAAGGTCTCCGACATATCCGCCTTTAGGCGCCGCTTTCAAAAGCGCATTGTTAATAAACGGATAACCATAGCTCATCGCGCCTTTTATTGGATCAAGCGAGCCTTCGAAAATATTTCTGCCAACGTAAAGCGTAATTGCGTCCGCACTTGTCTCTCCCGCAGCTGCACCGTCTTGCTTTAAGCGCGGATCCTGCGCAGTACTGCACGCACAAAGCGTGCCCAGTAAAATTGCGGAAACAACGATTGCGGCTCTGATTCGTCTAGTTATCATCTCTTTTCGAACACCTTTCATAATGACCCGGTTTTGAGCTAAATCCTAGGCTCGATAATACCGCAACGGATAAAATCTTGTTTTAATATTTGTGATTTACCGTGAGCGCAGGCGCAGGTTAGATTTTTTCTTCCGGTAAAAGATCAAAAAAATGCCCAGTTTTGCGAGATGCCTGCGAAGATTAAAACGAATAGTAATACTATGACAAAGATTAAAACGAATAGTAATACTACGACAAAGATTAAGACGCGAATTAAGATGCGAATTAAGACGCAGACTAAGACGAAGCAGCGCTGATTTCACCGCCGGTAAACAGTTAGCACTGGCAGTTTGAACCGCACTCAATGATGCAAATCCCGCCCGAAGCTTTATCAGCAGCACACATCGAATCGCTATTTGATTTTTGTTATTTGCGATTTTTACGGCGGCGCTGCCAGCATTACTTACGGGGATTACTTACGGGGACACTGCCAGCAACAGCAGCGCCCCCGCAAACTATTCGATATTTAGTTCTCACTGTATTTAGTTCCAACTATTTTTGATTCAGTTCCAACTATTTTGGGAAAGAAATTATTTCTGCGGCAGGCTGTTTGCATTGCGCAGCGCAGCGTCCTTTGCTTTCGCCAGAGCCAGTTCAAGTTCATCCATGGTCATCTTTACTTCACCGAAAGTAGCACCGACACGGAACCACACGCCAACAGCCTTAGTAATCTCTTTGTTCAAAGCATTATAATCAGCGAACTTTGCCTTGCCGAGAACATACCGATCACGTTCAAAACGGGTATTCCAAATAACCTTGTTCAGTGCAGACTTATCATAGATATTTGCGCGGTCATTATCTCCGCGATCGTCAGCTTTCAGACCTTCCTGCATGTCTTGTGCCAGCTCCTCGATGGACTTCTTAATATCATCGACGGAAGCCAAAGGATTAAGAATCCGGATCGTTGCCTTGGTCAAAGCCATACCGACAGACCACTGCACCCACTGCGGTTTGTTGCGCAGACCGTTTTCATCCGAGATAGCTTGCTTTACGGTAGTAATCGCAGATTTCAGCAGCTGGATTCGAGCCGGAATGGTAAGCACGAAGTCAACGATTTGCGCCGGAGTTGACAGCAGTTCACCGGAAGTTGCAGCGGTGATTGTATCCTTAAGCTCAAAGGCAGTGTTCATGAGTTCTTTCAGCTCATTGGCGTAATTAGGCAGTTTTTCGCCGCTGCGCGCAGAGATTCCAGCCTGCATAACAGCCTGTGAATTTTCCGCCTCAAAAGTCTTAATATCTTGCACAAGGGTGTCCAGTTCACGCAGCTGTGCGTCGGTATTTTCCGCAGCAGCGGCGGCAACAATGGGAGCCGGAGTTGCGGCAGGGGCAGCGTTTGCAACGATAGTGGGGGAAACCAAACCCGCCACCATTACCGGGACAATAGAGATTTTCGCTATTTTATTTAGTTTCATGATTAGGAGACTTTCTTTCCTGATTACTCCTGCAGACCAGTCGATTATTCCTGCAGACCAGTCACTGCAGATGATTTTCAAATATCGGCAAACCCGATGAGACTAAGGTCGCATAACCGAACAGATGCTGTCAAGCATTTTTTGAAATTAAAGGCATTAATTTACGAAGATTTTTCAATGAATTTTCAAGTAATTTTCCAAGATTTTACGACGGGGATTCAGTGCAGCGCCAAATATGCCTTAAGTACCGCGCAAATACGCCTTAACACCGGGCATCGCATCTTAACTGCCGCGGCGCATCGCAGCTTAAGCAGCGCGGCAAGTACCGCGGAATTGCAGCCTAAGGCTGAACATTATTACACCGCAGGGTGTGCATAGCGCCATAGGCATGTGCATAGTACAGCAGGCATATGCTTAACACTATAAGCAGACTCCATAGCCAGCAGGCACTGCGATAACATCGTAGACATTGCGATAAACGGTTTCAGGTGCTGCAGCAAATACCGGCGAAGCAATCCCGATTTCCTTAAGGCTTTTCCGCGTCTTATATCCGCAAGAAAGGAAAACCAATCCAAATCAATAATTCAGCAGGAAATCTAGCAAGTTCAAAGCCGACATACTGAATTACTCAGATTTCAATTAGAATTTGGGTTTCAACCGGAATATCGAGTTTCGCCGCAATAGGGGTGTAAAGATCGATACCCTGTTTCTCAGTCTGAAGCGACAGAATTAGCACATAACGGATTGGAAGGTCACGTCGATTTTTCCGGTTATTATTCTTCCACCAGCCACCAACCGGATAAACAGCCAAGTTGCTGCACTTGGCAAGTTCAGCCCCTGTTCCGGTCCATTGGTCTTGATGAAGAGAACCAAGATTCCGACCTCGTTCTCCAAGGAACCAGCGCCCAGATTCACTCACACGAGATCCGGCTTCTTCAACCCAAGCTTCTCTGTTAACGCGATGAATAAACTCGTCTTGCCGCTCCAAACTCCCCTGAAGATCAAAACGCAGCCCATGAGAAGCATACGAGTACTTATTACTCCAGCCTCGACGTGAAGCAGATGGTTCAATGAAGTATGACAATGTAACACGGAGCCTTACAAGAGTCTCGCCAAGACTTTCCAGAACATCAGTCGGCCATGGCAGCTGATGTAATCGGAAATTCCGCATTTTATATCCATCCCCCGTGAAAGGAATGAAGCTATCTTGAGAAACAAGCGTTACCGCACCAATTCCTGAGTTCAGTACAGCATTTTCGGATGGGACACCCCATCCAAACTCACGCAGCAACTTCTTTCGGTCAGTTTTACCGTTTACTTTTTTCAGTCGCTGCAGCATAGTATCAGTCCATTCAGCCGAATGCGTCAGCAGCCCGCGAATTGTCTCTGGCCAATAGGCAGGATACTTATCCATCACAAGAGCAGCAAGACGTGACGCTTGCGCAGCAGCAGCACTGGTGGCATTGGCTGATGCAAGAGAAGTATTGGTGCCGGATCCAGTGGAGCGCAGTGAAAGATTTGGAAGCCGATTCTCAAAAAGATTTGCACCGTCGCTAAGGACATTTCCCCTTCCATACAGATATCGGGTTTTATCGGCCATCTTTTCAGGTCAAAGTACAGCGACGTACTCGTGTGGGGAGAAATATCCCCTGCAGCGGCAACCACTTTCCATCCTGCATACTGGGGATGCATTGGAGGAGTTGTCAAGTCAGTATAGGCGCCTACTGTAAGCGCATTCCACGCTTGTGCGGGATTTTGGATAGGAGAATTTATGCAGTTTTTCTGGTAGTCATCATTATATTCGGAGACATTTCCGGCAGCTATCACAAAGAGACGTGCAGCATCTGGATTTGGCTTTGACAGCAGCTGAATCTCGTTACCTGACCGAACAATGTCAGTTCCCACAGCAAGTGCATCAACTGTAGCGGACCAAAGCGACGGTTCTCCAGGAATGTCCGAATCAGTGCTCAAAGCAAGACAAAATACCCGATTTCGACTATTGCAATGCACCTCTGGGAGAGTGACCGCTTCTACGGTTGCAGTACCGTAATCCAACGGGTTAAGTTTCGATTCTCCACTTCCATGAAGCATTCGCACTGATTCCAAACGATGCCGGAGCAATACCGGCATGGTGCCGGTGAGGAGTGAATCAAGATTTCCATAAAGCGCAAGACCGGCCATCAAGGTTCCATGCCCTCCTGGATAAACATCTGTTCCTGATCCTCCAAAAATCGAATGATGATCTCCGATTGCAAGGGAATTCTCAAGAAGGATGTGAGTACGCAATACACCCGTATCGAGATGGCATACAGCTGGCGCCAACTCAGGTGCAGGAGAGATACGGACGGCAAGGTCTTCCACATATTCAGTCTGTTCATCCAAGGAAAGATCTTCGACACTATCGATAAATTCAGGGCTGCGAATCTCGGCAACTGGAACTGATGTGAAAAGTAGAATTTCAAGCTGTTCCCGAGTTGCCTCTACCCAGATGATTAAGCGATCCCCGAAGCAAAACTCTCGATTACGAGATTTCAATTTATATAAATCAACAAATTTTTTCCAATCAGCGATATGAGGACTGGTTGCGTCTAACCATATCTCCCACCAGTGCTTTCCGGTACCTGGCAGTTTCGATTTCGAGGTCCAAAGATCTTCAAGTACCGCTTTCCGAATGCGGGAAATATTTGCGACAAGGTTTTGGTTCTTTGGTTTACCCGTCTTTGTGTTCTTATCGTCATTCAGATAGTCCGCAAATAGTTCCAAGAACTTTTTCCGATATTCGTCAGAAACCCAGACAGTTGCCTGCTCTGATTTCTCCTCATCTTCAGATACTCGCACGGAAAGCAAGAGCCACTTCGGTTTACTGCAGCGCCCTCCAGTATGGGAATTTAAGGAGTCTAACTTGAGCGGATAAATAGCACCTTCGCCCTCAAGAACTATTACCGTGCCGGCTGCGCGAAGCTCAGGATTAATATCAATAGAAAGCAGACTACTATCGAAGCTGTTGAAAACGGCGTTAGCTGACTTTTTAAGAGCTAGTCCATGTTTGCTGCGGTCACCCACTTCTCGAATCTTCTTGCCAGGCCCTCCGCCTTGCCGGTGAAAATCCTCCGATTTCACATACCCCGGATGTATAGGTGGTCAAGTTTACGTTCGTTATCTGCCAAGGCTTGCCGTCCTTCGTGCAGTAAGCGCAGCTATGAGATCATCTTGATGAACACGGGATTCGCCGCGCATAATCACAGTCTTGGCTGCAGTCTCGGCAGCTTTCACAAGCTCTGCATGGCTCAAACCGGATGTGTATTCACCAAGTTTTGCCATACTGGTACCCTTAGCAAGAGTGCCAAGACGCGCTTTCATTACCGCAACTGCCTGGCGCGCATCCGGCAAAGTGTATGTTAAAACCGCGTCAAAACGGCGAAATAGTGCATAATCTAAAATTTTTCGGTGATTGGTTGCAGCTAACACCAGAGACTCAGAACTAGCTTCTTCGAGGAAAACTAAGAATGAGTTTAATATCCGACGGGCCTCACCTACGTCGTTTCCGCTTCGATCTGCACCGAGGGCGTCAAATTCGTCAAAGAAGTAGACCGCACGCCGTCGCGCTACAGAATCAAAAACTAACCGAAGTTTGCTTGCCGTCTCGCCCATGTATTTACTTAGCAAACTATCCAACCGCACCGTGACCATCGGAATCTGAAGCTCTGTAGCCAGAACAGCAGCCGTCATGGTTTTGCCGGTCCCCGGAGGACCTTCCAACAACAGCCGATGTGCCGGAGTGAATCCGTAATCAAGGAGATTCTTTCGCTGCCGCTGTTCAGCCAGTATCTGTTTAATCTGCGCAGTCAACTCCGAGGGGCAATAAGTTCTTTCAGCTTCACATTTGGATGTGCAGCTTCAACCAATTCCGCCAATTCACCGCGCGGCTGTGCAAGCATTGCAACCTCAGCCAGCGGCTGACGTTCACGGGAAGTATCAACTGCTTTCTTAATATCGTTCGCGAGTACATGATGACCCGCTCTGGCTTCACGTGCAGCAATCTGGAGTGCAACTGAGTAAAAACTTTCATCATCACCCGAGGCGTGACTACGCACCATCGCCACGACATGCTGCCCACTGCCAGCCATACGCACCTCCCAACACAGATAACCAGAAGTCTTACAAGCAAGTGTACCGTCTGAGCTTCTATAACCAATAGCAGGCTTACTATATCTGCCGAAATATCTTAAGTTTTCGCCCGCTTGCGCAGGCAGAAGAAATTGCCGGCATTCCCATTGCAGCAACAATATACACCGAAAACTCAAGTCGTAAATGGTTTAATTGAACGAATCAGAATCCGAATCTCACGAATTTCTTAAATCAATCATTTGCGCAATACTGGGTGAATAAAAGCATAAAGAGTGATTGCTGCAATCAACACAATGGAGACAATGAAAGGGACGAGCGGATTCCATCCGTAAAGTGCAGCAGACACTACAGGTGCCACGGCATAAGCGATACCGTTGTTTGCATTGATAACTCCCGCAACCGCACCCTGTTCATCTGCATCCATTTGCAAAGTGGGGCCAGTGTTATATCCCGGCATCGCCACCCCCATCCCCACTCCCAAAAGAACACACCCAATAGCGAGCAGAATATGGGAGTTTACTGGCCACAGACAGACAATTCCGATGAGCAGCAATGCGAGGCCGGTGCGAAAGAGTTTGGCGGCGCTCCATCCAGTTTTCGGCGCAATAACAGCTTGCCCAGCAATCATTGCAAAACCCATCACAGTCAGGTAGATGGCAGAAATTCCTGCAGTAGCTTCGCCGGAAAAATTAAAGCGGTCTTGGATGGTGAATCCGAAGATTGTGGCTAATGAAGAAAAACGAGAAACATGAACAGTCCGCCGATAAGCCAAGGACGGATACGCGGGTCAGTGAATCGAATATGTTTGGGCCGTTTAATCAGCTGCGTTCCCTCCTGCGGACGAAACTTAAAGATGAGAACAAAGATGCCGATTAGCATGACGGCCGGCATGACTGCCAGCGGCAGCAGCAGTCCGCCCAAAGCAGCGAGTATTCCGCCGAAAATCCCTCCGACGACGGACGCTATACCTTGCGCAGCTCCAATCATGCCGAGAGCTTTGACCCTTCCAACCTCAGAATCTATGTGCGTAACCAGGTGTGCCTGCGCCGTCGGTGCGACTGCAGAAATACCCGCCCCATAGAGCAGACCGCGCGTAACCATTACTGCAATAATCAAAGAAAAACCGGTTAATATCCGGTTCACACCCAGGGAAGAGATGACGCTGAAAGCACTCAGCGCGACGACAGCAATTAGCATGCCGGTTACGAGTACGCGCTTCACTCCGAGCCGCTGGGAGGCACGCCCCCAGTAAGCACTAAAACTCGCCAAGACAATAGCGGCCAAGGAGATTGTTGCTCCGACATGCCATTCCCGTAAGCCCATCTCTCGCGACAGCGGCGCAATAATGGGATTGAGAATCATTTGCCCCATGTAGGTCAAAAACACGATAGCAGTCATTAGCCCAGCTTGCGCCGATACTGGAATTACGGTTGTTTCCGCAGCGTCTGCACCTGCGTTTGTCATTATCTTCCGCCTTTCTAGAACACTGTTCTACAATTGGTAGTGTAGAATATTGTTCTAATTAGGTCAAGAATGAGCTGGAGTAAACACATGGCAATATCGCCGACCGGCCGCAGAGCCGGGCTATCAAAACAGTTTATTATCGGCAAGGCCGTCAGTCTGTCTGAACAAATGGGTATAGACGGCTGGACGATGCGCGATATCTCTAAAGAACTCAACGTCGTCCCCTCAGTGCTTTACCACTACTTTCCAAATAAAGAATCCCTCTGCAGCTCTGTCGTAGAGCAAGTGTGCGCCGACATAACACTGCCAGATGAGAATCTTGACTGGAAAGCGTGGTTCACCGCAATGGCCCATGCCGTCCGGCCTGTACTGCTGCGCTATCACGGGATTACAGACCGGTTTGCGCGCGGCAAATTCACTGAGAAATTCCTGCCCAGTCTCGACATCGCCTACCGAAAACTAATGGAAGCAGGATTTGGAGACAAAACCGCCCTTGCCTATATGATTATTTCCAATTCAGTGATACACACAATCGGAGCACGCAATCTGCGCTCATCTCACCAAATCGGGGAACGGCACGATTTGAACACTATGATTGGACGTTTTAAGCCAATGATGGAAAAATCGCCCGGCCTGCGCGCAATGGTAGACACCTATATTAAACCGCTTTCAACTCCGGAACGGGAAGACGAATTATCAGCGGAATACTACGGTCTTATCGTCGCCACAGTACTGGAAGGTGTTGAACGCGTCCTCTTACCGCAAGCAAACCCGCAATCCAGCAACTCCCAAACCGCTTAAATCACTTCCAGTTTGCAGGAATTACGCCGTTACTAATATAATCTCACGGATATTTTGCCGCCAGTTACATAAGCCCGGATTGATTTCGCCGCCAGTTACATAAACCCGGATTGATTTTACCGCCAGTTGCGTTAGCCAAAGCAGATTCTGCACCAGTTACGCAGGCGCATGCTTATCTCAATGCCGACGGATACACTCCCTCAGCCCGAAAACGTACAGCACTCTTTTTGGTCGGGTTCAGTTTGGCCGGTTCCAAGCGGTGTTTTTGCACAACGGTCAAGCTTGATCTATGCAAAAGCATCACTTTCCACCCGAACAACCACCGACTTTTTTATCCCACTAAGCCAAACAAAAACACGAAAAGCCGTCAAAGCTGATTTGCCGCCAGTTACGTATGCTCGCGGAGATTATGCCGCCAGTTACGTATGCTCGCGGAGATTATGCCGCCACTTACATGGACTTATAAGCATTTCGCCGCTACTTACGCAACCTCGCAAAAACCCTCCGATTTTCACGCACAAAAGCGGCGGAATATCGCAAGTGCAATACTCCGCCGCTTCATTACACCAAAGTGTTCACTTATGCGAACTTATACGAACTGATGCGAACTGCGCTTACGCAAGAAGATTCCGCCGCCAATCGCAGCAAACATTGCAGCTGCAAGTCCAACTACACCGGCGCCAGTAGCGGCGAGACCAGATGCAGCATTCTCACTCTCAGTTTTCAGCGGCTGCTTTTCGTTTAACTTCGAATCTGCTTTCACTTTCTCTTCGGTTTTGAATGCTTTCTCCAGTTCATCCTTTTCCTTCGGAACACCAGAATCTGCAGCCATCTTGACGCCGAGTACGTCACCAAGCTTGCGGACAGCTGGAATCTTTGCCAGCACCACCCCGCCGCGGCCCGTCGGACCACCCGCACGATCCGCACCGGCAACCATTAAATTCCCGCGGAACTCATTAAACCCATTCACTACACCAACCGCACGGCCCAAACGATCCTTTGAACCGTTCAATTCAACCGCATAAGCCGGGTCAATCTTGGCCAAATCCACCACGCCGCCAAGCTGATTACCGTCGGCAGCTGCAGCGAACTTGCGCGGATTATCTATCGAACCAGTCAAAATAGAAGTGTCAAAAGCAGTGACACGGGCAGATTCAGAACTGCCGAGCACAATTGTGCCGGTATACCTGTCGGCAGCCGGCACAGCCGCCATACCATAGCCAAGATAACCAGCACTGCGTGAATCAATAATCCACCAACCACGGCTGCCCACCGAATCGGTTACCGGGAAAATATCGGCAGGATTAATTTTCACAGTCTCATTCCGGGGCGCACCCAACACTACTGCCACAGCCCCATTACCCTTAACAGGATCTGCAGCAATCATCATGTCCGCATAGCCATCCTTGTTCAGATCACCGGCTGCCGCCACCGAAATACCCAGCCGATCCGCTCCGCGCAACGGACCGTAAATCGCATAACCGTCGAACTTTCCGGCCACATTTACTACGCCCCGGGACTTACCCGACACTACCCAGGCCATACCGGATTTCGGCGCATTCGCACCCGGTACGCTGGCATAATAGCCGCCCACCAAAAGGTCATCAAAACCGTCGCCATCAACGTCTCCCGCCCCGGCCACATTGAAAACCGGCAGATCTTTACCGCCCTGCACCCGCAGCAGCACACCAGTATCGTCAGCTAAAGATACGGTTCCCGACGCCGATCTTCCAGCAAGCACAGTAATCTCGCCTTTCTTATCCGGACCGCCCGCCTGAGATGCGACTGCAATATCAGCCTTGCCATCCTGATTCAAATCTCCAGCGCCGGTGACAATCCAGCCGGCACCCAGCTTCGGAGCGCCCGCAATCTCAATCCCCTTACCGCCCAGCTTATCCAAATGAATCGGAGCACGATCATCGGTGCCAAACACCACATACCCGCGATCAGCCTTGTGTGCTGAAATACCGATATCAGCTTTGCCGTCGCCATTTACATCGCCAACACAGTTAACATTAAATCCGGCCAAAGAAGCCGCTTTCGGACCGTAAATCTTGAGCACCCCATTATCCGGCGCATCCAAGTCGCCCGGTTTGGAACCATTCGGCACTACGTACGCCGCACCCAACATTCCGATACCTTTTTCCTGCTCCTGATGCGCCCAAGCACCAATAACCAAATCAGGCTGGGAATCGCCGGTGAAATCACACGCCTGCTGAGCTACCGATGAACCGGCAGCAGCACCCGGCGCACCAAAATACTGAGTCAGCGCACCCGGAATCAGAGCCGGAGCCGGCACAGTATTTACCGGCGGAAGCGGCTTACGCTCAGAATCAGGCTGCTTAGGCTGTTTAGGCTGCTCGGTTTCCGAATCACCCGACTTCCCAGGCTCATCACCCGACTTTCCCGGCTCGTCAACCCGCTTTCCAGGTTCACTGCCCGGATTCTCCGGCTTATCACCCGGCTTTCCCGGCTTATCACCCGGCTCCGCAGCATCCGGCTTTCCCGGATCTTTCTTCGGCGCAGTGTTAATCTTAATCAAGCCGCGCGGTTCGAGACTGGAGTATCCTTTCGGCACGTCCACGAACTTCAGATTCGAAAGCACACCAGGATCTGCAGGATTTTCTGAAACATCCAACCGGTAGAGCTTACTCAAACCAGCCAGCGGGGAAAGATCAGTAATCTTATTCTCACGAACCGAAACTGATCCAAGCTCAGCCAAATTAGCTGCTTCAGATATCGATGTAAGCTTGTTCGCACCCACTTCAAGAACATGCAAACCTGCCAGTTTCTCGATTCCCGCAAGAGAGGTCAGCTTATTATGATGTGCTTTGAGTGTGTGAAGCTTAGTGAGCCCGGCAAGCGAAGCGAGCTTTTCAACCCTGTTCTGCGCCGCATTCAACTCAGTAAGCTGCGAGTATTTCGTTACCGGAGTCAAGTCTGTAATCTCATTTTTCAGCACAGACAGCTCGGCGAGCTTCGGAAAATCGCCTAAGGTATCGAGCGCGGAGATACCGTTATCATACAAGTAAAGCTTCTCAAGGTTGGGAAGTTCTTTGAGCGAACTGAAATCTTTCAGACCAGTACGATCCAGACGCAACTCCTTGAGATTCGTCAAGTTATTCAGCGGGCTCAAATCAGTAATTTCGTTCTGCGTCAGATTAAGACTAACCAGCTTCTTTGCAGATTCAAGACCAGTCAAATCTTTCACGCCCATCCCAGTGCAATTCAATGCGGTGAGACTCCCGACGTTCTCCGCCGTCGGCACAGCATTACCGCTCAGACGCGGTTTGGCGTTCAAACGAACGCAAGCACGCAGCTTGGAATCCTTAATCGGAGACTGTGTCTGATCTTGTCCCGCAGCAGAGGGAGCCGGGAACGGCTGCAAATCCCCATCCGCCGCTGCAGCGTGAGCAGCTTCTTCCCGCGGCTGAACCTCGGGAGAATTTAACTCTTCTCCATCCCCCTCGGGATTGGCCGGTGCGGCAGGCCCGTCCTTTTCGGTCTCATCCGCTTCCGGAGTGTTCACCCCTGAATGATGGGAGGGAAATTCCTCGAACATCTCCTTAAAATCTTCATTAACGTAATCACTCGAGCTAAGCTGAGCGACAGCAATCGGGACACCCGCCCCGACAGCCGCCGCACCGACGACGGCAAGCATCGCAATGCGCGCAGTATGCCTGCGCGTACGCTCTGGCTGATTTTTCATTGTTCTCCTTGTAAAATGGGGAACGGCCTTGCGGCTTGTTCCAGGTATCATGTGCGAACAAAACGCAGGTTCGCCTGCGGCATTGCCGTCGGCCAGGTGGGAGTTCAGGTGCGAACTGGACTCCCGCCTCCTGTTATTCGTCTCGGCTCGCCAAAACAAATAACTTAGGCAACCCTAAGTTTCATTCAAGTAGAGCATAACGGTTTCTCGCAAATTTTCATATCCGCTTTGCAAAATGTCGCTAACACAACCCATCGCCGAAGAACATCAGCACGACGGCGCTTCATTCAGTACACTTAAAGCACAAATGGCGAAAAAGAGCCCCAAAGTCAGCAATAATCCAACATTCGCAGCTGCAAAACACAAAACCAGAGAATTATTACAACGGCAGATAAAGCATCAAATAAAGCGATAAAATCTTCAGGTGTCGCACGAATGCCGGGAAAACACGATTCATATGCCGCATTCCGCAGCGCGCCGCGCCCGGCGCAAGCGCTATGTGCAGTTACCGAAAAGTTCCGCTATCGTAAAGTTCCGCTATCGAAAACGACGGATTGAATTTCGTCACGGCAGCAAAAGATTCAAAAACCGATACTAACACTGCTGCAGTATCTACGGCACGAACAGCACACACGGCACCGCACGCCATTCACAGCACACGTAGCACCATGAAACCAGCAAATTCTTACAGCACAGCAATTGCCGCCGCCAGTTCAGCGGTCACCACTGCGCCGATTGGGTCTGCCGCGCCCCGCGGTGAGAGCTGCTAGACTTCAACCAGCATTAGTACTTCACTGAAAGATCCAAACAAGCCCAGCAAGCCGAAAATGCGCAGTGTCTTTTTAGTTGGATTCAGTTTAGCCGAGTCTAATTTACCCAGGTTCAAGCGGTGTTTTTGCACAGCGGTCAGGCTTGATCTATACAAAACACCGCTTTCCGCCCAAACAACCACCAGCCTTTTATTCCACTAAGCCAAACAAAAATACGAAAAGCCGCCAAAGCCGATCCCGCACCAGTTACGTGCAATCGCGAGGACTTTGCCGTCAGTTACGTTGCTTCGTGTCTGTTCCACTATCGTCTGGCGTATTCTCGCAGCTTGAACAACCCACCCGCACCGCACAACTGACAGCAGAATCATTTTCAGCACAGTTTTCAGCTGCCGCTAACACTCGGATAATACCAACCGCAATAGACAGATAGTAGTAGATAGATAATAGATAGATTTGTAAATGAGTTTTTCCTTGACACCACATATTGGAACGATTTAGTATTTATATAACTTAGTTTCGATTGGAGAACAACGATGTTCAGACAAAGTACAAAAAATAACCTCGCCAAAGTTGATTCGATTCGCCGGAAAATGCTAGCGGCAACCGCTTCTGCGATGCTATTTTTCGCCGGCCTTACAGCTATTAATAGTCCATCCGCCCAAGCAAACCTCACTGATTCGCCATCCCTAGGTCCGCTAACAACTGATTCGCCATCTCCAGGTCCGCTAACAGAGGGAGATGTGATTTATCAGGTGCTGGTTGACCGTTTTTCAGACGGAGACTCACGCAATAACGATCTAAACGACGGATCGTATCGCCCAGACGATCTAGGCTTCTATCATGGCGGAGATTGGAAAGGACTCACCAATAAACTTGACTATATCGCCAACCTTGGCGTAACAGCTATTTGGATTTCTCCAGTTTCCGAGCAGGAACCAATTTCTAAAGACGGAAACGAAGGGTCGTATCACGGTTTCTTCACAAAAGATTACGCTACACCTAATAAACATTTTGGAAGCCGAGAAGAGCTGCAAGAACTTATTGATTCTGCCCATGCAAAAGGTCTGAAAATGATTTTGGATGTAGTACCAAATCATACAGCAGATTATCTTGACGCATTAGGAACCTCATACCCGAGTGATAACTACCAACCCAGCGCACCTCTCAATAATGCTTCATATTACCATCACGTTGGCGATTGCCTGTTTAACGGTTCCGAATCGCAAACACAGATTGAAAATTGCGATTTAGGCGGACTCGACGATCTTGATCAGTCAAATCCAGCAGTGTCGGATTATCTTATCAAAACCTATAAAGACTGGATTACGATGGGTTTCGACGGCATTCGAGTAGATGCTGCACGTTCCGTCCCCAAGCCTTGGCTGAAGTATTTTGAAGAGCAGATGGGCGTACCAACATTTGGAGAAATATTTGTTGGCGATATTGACTACGTTTCAGAATATCAGGATTACGAATGGGGAGTGTTGGACTTCCCTACTTTTTCACCGTGCGAGAAGCTTTTCAGCAGACACCGACATGCATCGCATCTCGGAACTTTTTGCGCAAGACGTTAAGTATCAGAATCCTAACCGTCTAGAAACTTTCCTTGACAATCATGACCGAGCCAGATTCTTAACCTGGGCAAATGACGATTACCAGAGACTGAGGTCTGCATTGACGTTTTTGCTCACTTCGCGCGGAGTTCCAGTAATTTATTACGGAACCGAACAAGCAGATGACGGCAACGGTAATGGGAATGAAGTGCCGATTGCAAACAAAGACAATCGCAAGGACATGGTTTCTTTTAATGAAAATGCACCGATTTATCAGCATATTAAACGGCTAACTGCGATTAAGGCTGCATTGCCGGCACTTCAGACAGGGACCCAAAGAGAAATGTGGGTTGACAAGAATGTGTATGCTTTCTCGCGTCGAATTGACACCACCAAGCAGGAAGCAATAACTATCTCTTCAAATAGCTTTGATACTCAAACGCGAACCATCCCTCTTCGCCAGGAAAGTACAATCCCGGTAGGAACGGTTTTGATTAACCAGCTGGACACCAATCAACGAATAACTGTTGAAGCTGGCGGAATTACAGGAAAGCAAATCACCGTCACTCTTGGCGAACACGAAAGCATCGTGCTGGCGCCGGAAAAATCTGCAGGCGATTACACACCAGCTGAACGCAATATAACCAAAATCCGTGTGCATACGAATGCGGGCTGGGGAAAATCTGTTACCGTTCGCGGCAGCGAATATCCGCTATCTTGGAATTCTGGAAGAGCAGCGCGAAATGTGAGCGACGACGTGTGGGAGTACTCTATGGAGCGCATTCCTGAAGGTGACGCATTTGAATTCAAAGTACTAATTAATGACCAGCAATGGTCTACAGGTGCAAACTATGTTGGGCAAGGAGGAAAAACTATAGAGGTGTATCCAAAGTTCGCGAAGTAAGCAATCTTTATTCTCGACACATTAACGAAAATTAGAAAAGGAAACTTGAGATGTTTAGACAAGCATGCAAAGGGGCAGCGGTCGTTTCTCTCGCACTTGTGGGACTAACAGCGTGCGGCAGCAGCTCTGAATCTAGCGAAGGGGCATCAGGCAGCCCTGTTGAAATATCAGTGTGGCATTACTGGGATGGGGTCAATGCAGACACTTTCGATAACATGATAAATGACTTTAATAAGAGTCACGCCAACATTAAAGTAACTACAACTTCAGTGCCTAACGCTGATTATTTAACGAAACTACGAGCTTCGGCTACATCAAAAACTCTGCCAGATATCTCGATTGGAGATTTAGTTTGGGTACCGCAAATTGCGCAAATGGGAGCATCTGCCAATTTGTCTCAGGTACTTCGTCCCGAGCTGCTTGATGACATTAATCCCGCTCTGGCATCATTCGGTTCTATCGACGGGAAGCAGGTGTCAGTTCCTGTTTCTGCAAACAATATTGCCTACATGTATAACCGCACGTTATTCAAAGAAGCTGGGCTTAACCCAGACACACCTCCTAAAACTTGGGAAGAGTTGAAGAAAGCCGGAAAAGCAATTCTTGAGAAAACTGGAAAACCGGGATACGATCTCCTCACCGAAGCTGGAGATAACGGCGAGGGTCTTACATGGAATTTCCAAGTAAATTTGTGGCAAGCGGGAGGAGAATTCCTAAATAAAGACAATTCAGCTGCCGCATTTAACACTCCAGAAGGTAAAAAGCTGCCCAATTCTGGGTTGATTTAATCCAATCAGGGATAAGCCCGTATGCTTCATGGGGAGAATTTGAAAAAGGCCAGGGCGGATCAGCTCAAGAGGGCTCTTGGATGGTCGGGATTTGGGCAGCCGATCCGCCGTTTGAGTTTGATGCAGCACAACTTCCAGTTCCCGACGGCGGTAAGCAGGCCACAAATCTTGGCGGAGAACACGCTGTCGTATTCGATAATTCATCGGAGAAAGTGAAAGCTGCAGGTGAATTTATCTCTTGGTTCCTCGAAGATAATCAAGTTATTAAATGGAACCAAACAACAGGGTTCATTCCAGTGAAAACCTCTACAGCGAAAAGCGCCGAATATCTGGCGTGGGTTAAAGAAAATGAGCCCCGCCTGATGCCGTATGTGGAACAAATGGAATTTGCTCATGCACGCCCAAATACTCCGCTTTATCCGCAGATTTCATTTGCGTTTGCTCAGGAAATGGAGAAAGCGTTTGCGGGTGAAGTGAGCGTAGACGACGCACTGTCTAACGCAGAAAAAGCCGTCAACGAGATTCTCACAGAAAGTTAAGACCGTGGCACAGAGGGCGCTGAAGAAGTCTAAATCCCGATACAGCAGAGAGCAGGTCGTAACTGCATATGCAGTATTGCTGCCGGCTATCATAATCCTGGGCGTGTTCGTTTTCTATCCGATTATCTCAGCTGCATATATAAGTTTGACAAATTGGGACGGTTTCAGCCCTGTTAAAGAATTTATCGGCTTTGATAATTTTACTCGGTTATTGCGTGATGACGAGTTCTGGAATTCTCTTCTCGTTACAGTCCTGTACGCGACCGGGGTTTCAGTGCTCTCTGTGTTCTCTGGCTTGTTGTTTGCTCTCCTGTTGGATGCCCCAATAGGAGGGCGGGGATTCTATCGAACTATCTATTTCCTTCCGGTGGTTACATCTTCTGTAGCTGTAGCTATTGTGTGGAAATATATGCTTGATCCGACGGGGCTAATTAACACTTCGCTCGCCCTCGTCGGGATTGAAGGGCCTGATTGGCTGCAAAATCGATGGTTGGCTTTGATTGCCCTCACGCTACTGACCGTGTGGAAAAACCTTGGTTTCAATATAGTTTTATATCTGACAGCGCTTCAGGCCCTCCCAAGATCCGTGTTCGAAGCTGCCAATCTTGACGGAGCAAGCCGACGGCAGCAAATTCGGCATATTACAATTCCGCTGCTTCGTCCAACAACTTTCTTTGTAGTAATACAAGCATTAATCAACAGTTTTCAAGCCTTTGATTTGGTTTATGTATTCACTGAAGGCGGACCGAGAGGCGGCACAGACGTACTTGGCATGTTTATGTACCGACAAGCATTCCGTTTAGGTGATTTTGGATATGGCACTGCGATTGCTTTGATATCTCTTGTGCTAGTTTTTGCAGTCACCTTTATCCAATGGCGAAGCGGAATGCGAGATAAAGGAGAGCACCGATGAAAACTCAAGACCGTAAATTTACTGCTGCCCGGCACGCCATTCTGATTCTTGGTGCTCTCACGATTCTCGTTCCGTTTATGTGGATGATTACGAAGTCTTTGCAGACTAAAGCTGAGACTTACACCAGCCAGTCAATCATCCCCACATCTTGGAATTGGGAGAACTATCTCCAAGCTTGGCAAGGAGCACCATTCGGACAATACTATTTCAATTCACTTATTATGGCAGCGGGAATTGTCGTAGGACATCTTATTTTTGATTCTTTAGCTGCTTTTGCTTTTTCCCGACTGGAATTTCCAGGAAAGAACACTATTTTTGTATTGCTTTTGACCGCTCTGATGGTGCCCACATTCGTCACAATCATTCCTGCCTATGCGATTGTGGCACAGCTGAAATGGATCGACACATTTGCCGCATTGATTGTGCCGCGTTTGGCCGATGTTTTTGGGATTATTTTACTGAGACAATATTTTTCGTCAATTCCAAAAGATTTGGACGAAGCCGCACGAATTGATGGGTGTTCAAGCTTTGGTATCTACTGGAGAATCATTATTCCGCTTTCCAAGCCTGCCCTGGCAACGTTAGCAATCTTTTCATTCCTATTTGCATGGAACGATTTTTTGTGGCCATTGTTGGTTACTAACTCAGAAGACATGAGAACTATTCAAATCGGACTCAACAGTTTCGTTGGAAGATATGGAACCTCGTGGAACTATCTCATGGCAGGTACTCTCACTGCTACTTTGCCGAGCGTCATGGTGTTTTTGCTGTTCCAAAAGGCGCTCGAAAGAGGAATTGCAAGCACTGGTCTTAAAGATTGATTGTGAAAATTATTCACCTACAAGTAAAGGAACATAAAATGCCGCAGCCAAGCTGGATTGCCGACGCAATCTTCTATCAAATATTTCCCGATCGTTTTGCCAACAACGATCCGAGTGTTAATCCGCCGCAAGTGGAACCATGGAATTCCATTCCGACACCTAATAACTTTCTGGGCGGCGACATCCGGGGAATTATTAATCATTTGCCGTACCTCTCCGATTTAGGCATTAACGCTATCTATCTCAATCCTATTTTTGCCGCGGATACTAACCACAGGTACGACGCAAATGATTATTTTAAAATTGATCCGCATCTCGGTTCAGAGCAAGATTTTGATGAGCTGATTAAAGCTGCTCACGCATTGGAGATGCGTATCATCCTTGACGGTGTGTTTAATCATTGCGGAAATGGTCATTATGCATTCCGTGATGTGATGGCGAACGGAGATCAGTCCGCATACGTGAACTGGTTTTTCATTGAAGATTTTCCTGTGCGGTCAGATTCCGCAGAGTTTAACTACAAGACGTGCACTGACTGCTACTATCTTCCGAAATGGAACGTCTACAACCCTGAAGTCAAAAAACATCACTTTGATGTCGCAAGGCACTGGCTTGATAAGGGAATCGACGGCTGGCGTCTGGACGTGCCCTATTTCGTAAATAAAAGATTCTGGCACGAGTTTAATCAAGTCGTAAAGTCATATGGCGACGATAAATATCTCGTGGCAGAAGATTGGAGAAATCCAAATCATTGGCTCAAAGACGGCCTAATGGATGGGGTAATGAATTATACACTCCGCGATTTAGTTTTAGCTTTTACAGCAGGCGAATTCGTGGATGCCTACCAGTTTGCCGACGGCATGAATAAATTAACCAACGAGATGCCGCTGGCGCACCGGAAAAGTATGCTCAATCTTATTGGCAGTCACGACACTGAGCGCGTACTGACGCATTTGCGCCACAAAACGGAGAAAGTAATTCAAGCTTTTGCCCTCATGTACGGGGCCGAGGGAGCACCGATGCTTTACTACGGCGACGAAAACGGCATGGCTGGAGATAATGACCCTGGGTGCAGAGCCGGAATGCAGTGGAAACAAAGTGACTGGAACACAAAGATTCATTCATCTGCAGCAGGCCTCATTAAAGCACGAAAGACATCCGAGATTCTCCGAAAAGGAGACCAGAAAATTACTGCACTTGACACAGATACGGTCATGATACAGCGTTGGATGGAAGATCAGGGAGCAGTAACCATAGTACATCGCGGGAAAGGCTGCAATATCGCAACAAATAACATTCCACTTAAATCTCCGAAAGCCATTTTCGGCACTCCGAGCATTATTGGAAATTCCTATCGCTTAGACTCCGAGCATCCACTAATGCTCGAGGGAGAGATTAACTCTGAAATATGGTGAAATAGAAGCTGTCCTACCCTTCTTTCCGAGAGGAATGATAGCGTGCCAAAAGAGTAACAATTAGAGACGTCGCTGAGCGTGCCGGCGTCTCTAAATCTGCTGTATCGTTCGCATTAAACGATCCCGGTAAACTCGCAGAATCCACAGTAACCCAGATTCTGCAGGCTGCTGCCGATTTGGGGTATGTACGCAATTCAGCAGCGAGGTCTATGCGGACAAACGCAACAAATTCTCTTGGCTTGCTGCTCCCGCAAGCGATTGATGAAATTGTGCAGAATCCGTACTATTCATCATTAATGCAGGGCATCGGACAGGTTTGCCAGGCAGAGGGTTATACTCTTCTCTTGGTTCCTCCGTTGCGGGGATCTATGCTGAAAGCAATTCCTACGGCATCCGTCGATGGTTTCATAATTTCCGGTCTTGAAGAAAAGCGCCGCGAGGTGATTGAAATTATAAATAAACATACTCCGATGGTCGTAGTAGATCCCACAACTGATATCGATGTGCCAACGGTAGAAATTGAAGACAATGCCGAGATAGAGCGTCTCGTTGCAAAAATAATTCAGCTTGGGCACCGAAACATCGGCATTGCTGCCATCGAAACTGCAACTCACTCAACATATAAAAATTGGCGGGGTGTTGTTGGCAAGCGAATGGCAGCAATAATGCGGGAGTTTGAATCCGCTGGAATGGACACTGATTCTGAAAATATAACTTTTGTGGAAGTACCAAGCACTTATCAGGGCGGGATTGAAGCTTTCCACGCCTTACGGAAAATACCAGTTCCGCCGACGGTGATTATTTGTTTTTCGGATGTTATTGCACTCGGAGTCTTGGAAGCCGCCCGTATGAGCGGCGTGCAGGTACCCGACGAGCTTTCAGTCACCGGTTATGACGATATCCCAATTTCTTCCATATCCGCCCCGAAGCTATCAACAATTCACCAACCAATCATTTCCAAAGGACGTTTAGCAGCACAGATGCTGATTGATGAAATTCGATCAGCAGGACATGCCGCACCTCACCTTCATCAAAAACTTGCTGCAAGCTTTATTTTTCGAGACTCGCTTGGAATGGCAAGAGATTCCGGGTGAAGAATGAAGCGGTCTGTTAGTCTTTTCGCGGCTGGGCTGAGGCGGGTTTTGTTCCGAAGAGTTTATTTTATTTTTTACACATGTGATTCAGGTGCGATTAGCTGGTAAACATTTTAACTCCTGCAAATGTCTGGTATCCATTTTCCAAGGAACCAATGGAAATAATGAACCAATGGAAATAATGAAAATGCCGCTTCAGGCAACTTGTTCAAACTATCAACTCTTTAGTTTTTATTGTTCGCAGGCTTAGGGTAACGACGGCACTCCCGTCGTTACGCAAAACCATCCATTTTGCCATCAGTTGCGTTAAAAAATACGGATTATGCCACCAGTTACGTATACTCACGCAAACTTTGCCGCCAGTTACGTGTGCCCGTGGGGATTATGCCGTCAGTTACGTAGGCTCATGCCCGTATCGCCGCCGACGGATACAGTCCCGCAACCCGAAAATGTAAAGCGCCTTTTTAGTTGAGTACATTTTAGCCGGGTCCAATTTACCCGGTTCCAATTTAGTTAGAGTCTAATTTACCCAGGTCCAATTTACCCAGGTTCAAGCGGTGTTTTTGCACAGCGGTCAGGCTTGATCTATGCAAAACACCGCACCCCCAAAAAACAAACATCAACCCCATCGCACCAACACAAACAAAATACAAAGCATCCTAAATTCGTTAGGCAAAATTTGGACCAAGAACACTCAAAGGAATTACATGTATTCCGCTTGGCAAGGTAAACACTCCTGTTCCTCCAGTAACAATGGCAAGAAATTCGGGAGGAGTAACCATGCGGCTATCCCGCAGACGTAAAAGGTTTCGCTCAGCAAGCGCAAGAGTTTGCGGAGATTCACCAAGCTTCACTTCAATTCCCGCCCACGCACCTTCAGCAAACTCGATAAGCAAATCTACTTCCAAACCAGAATTATCACGATAACTAAAACACGAAGCGTCGATTTGCTCCGAATAAGTGCGAATATCACGGACGGCCATTGATTCAAAGACTTGTCCAAAATATTCTGGATTATTTGCCAAACTATCATCAGTGACACGCAATGCAGCACACGCTAACGACGGATCACAAAAATGCAGTTTCGCCTGTTTACGCAGGCGAGATTTAGAACGAAGCGAACCATCCCATGCCGAAAGTTCTTCGAAAACAAAAATCCGCGTCAGCGCATCTAAATAAACCCTTACCGTAGCAGCACTAAGCATACCGCCGTCAGCCGAAACATCAGCTGAAAGAGTAGCAGCAGTGGCTTCCGAAGAAATATTTCGCGCGACACTACGCAAAAGGCGGCGAACCCGCTCCGGCGCAAAATCGTTGCCTGCCTGTGCAAGATCAACATGCGCAATATTTTCGAGATAATTCCGCACCCAACGGATATAGCCTGATTGCTGTGTAGATATAAGAACGGGCCAACCGCCGCGAACTGCTTCCGTCGCCAAATCCCGATAGCTAAGCTTTCCCATCCGCGGCGGAAGATTCGTTAATGTCCGCAAGTTTGTAAGCGTAATATTGCCCTCATCTGGATACACTTCACCGAGAGCCATTGGCCGCATCCGGATACGCGAAATTCGCCCAGCTCCCGTGTGGCGAGAAACCTCATCCGAAGGAGAAGCCGACCCAGAAAGAATGAACTGACCTGGGATTCGACGCACGTCTATCTCATGACGCACCTCATTCCATATCTGCGGAACAAGCTGCCACTCATCAATCAAGCGCGGAGTTTCACCCACCAAAGCTGACGCAGGATTCAATTCTGCCAGCTGCTTGTTTTGATTACGGTCCAACCGAAACTGGGAGTGAGAATTTTGAATACCAGTTTCAGTTTTCCCTGAACCGCGCGCTCCCTCTATCAGCACAGCACCCATGGAAGCAAGTTCTTCTTGCACTGTTAAATCAATAGCTCTTTTGCGGTAACTCATACTAACAATAATAGCAGGTCAAGCAAGTTAAATATCACTTTTGCAAGATTTCAACTATCACTTTTGCAATATTCTGACTTTCACTTTCACAATATTTGAACTGCCATTTTGCAAACTTTTCACCATCACTTTTGCAAGATTTCAACTATCACTTTTGCAAAATTTGCATTGCAATCTCTACCGGGCGATAACAGCGAGTTTTATCGGACATAAAAACCGCAAAGAACGCGCACCTTTTTAGCTTCCCCAAATACACCTCAAAGCAAAGCAGCGAAAACAGCGTGCACGAGCCACGCAAGACATATCTCCTCACACAACCGTTAGTAAGAACTCGATTTCATCACGTAACTGATGGCAAAAACTTAATTTCATTAAATAAATTAACGACGGACATGCCAACACCACGTGAGTGATGTAAAAGAAGAAAACTTCCCGCAAATGATGGCAGGAACTTAATTTCTTCACGTAACTGGTGGCGGGAACTTATTTTTATTACGTAAGTGGTGGCAGGAACTTAATTTCTTCACGCAAGTGGTGGCAAGAACTCAGACTGCATTTTTCACCGGCGAAAGTGTTTGCGTTTGCGCTGATCACAGGCTCGCGATAACGACGGCATTTCCGTCGTTAATCAAAACCATCCATTTTGCCACCAGTTACGTTAAAAAATACGAATTATGCCACCACTTACGTGAGCCAGAGCAGATTTCACCACCAGTTACGTAAGTCAAACCCAATCCCGCCGCCGCTTGACCCAATTGACGCCGCTTGACACCAATTAGCACCAATTGGCATTAATCGACACCAATTAGCACTAAACAGTTTCCCTCCCTGCAGCACCCCCGAATAACTGATGCGAATTAAATCTGCCGGATCATGCACTTTTGTAATTACGCGCAGCATTGCCTCTGCAGCAGCAGAACAAACATTTTCGAGGGGCATCCGGACAGTTAGCAAACCCGAAAGTTCACTCGCACGCCCTAATCCGTCGCAGCCGCTCACACCAATATCGCCAGGCACGCGCATCCCAATATTTTTTGCGTCCTGCATAAAATTTAACGCCCGCACATCATTCGGAAACATTACCGCTGTGGCTTTTCTATCTTTCATAAGTTCACGAACTTTTTGCAAAAGCAGTTCCCGGCTGCGAATAATATTATCTTCCGTTATCGGCAGCACTTCAGCACCATGCTCGTGCAGCCGATTAATCATCGTTACCGCACGCAGATGTTCAGTATGCGACCTGGTGTCATCTGTTACAACCACGATTATCCGCCGATGCCCGGCAGCCGCTACCGCATCGGCAAGCATATTTCCATGCGCAATTTCGTTATAGCTAACCGCATGCAAACCGTCAATATCCGTCATCCGGCCAAGCACGATCGTCGGAACCTGCGAAGCAAAAGGTGCGATATCATCACTTTGAATCAGACCGGACGCTACATAAATACCTGCCGGCCGAAGCTGCATTAGGCGCGACATTCGAATTAGTTCGCCGCGGTCATGATAGTAGTCTCCTGCCGACATCGTTACCACGAACAAATTCCGTTTAAAAGATTCCGCGAGAATCTGGTCATACAAATATCCATAAGCGGGATTGCGCGTCTCACGCAAAAGCAATCCGATCATATCCGACGATTTCCGTGCCAGCTGCGTGGCTGCCTCGTTACGCACATATCCAAGCTTTTGCGCACTTGCAAGCACTTTTTGCGCGTAAGCTTATTTACAATATCCGGATTAGAAAAGACGCGAGAGGCAGTTGCCCGTGATACTCCTGCATCCTGGGCAACTGCCTGCATCGTCACATTAAGAGAAACAGGCTTATTCACCGCTTACCACCTAGCTGAAAATTTATAAATTATTTTACCTAGCGTAGCATGGTGATTCTTACAAACCCATCACTAAATAAGATCTGAAGTGCAGCTGTTTACACCCATTCGAATTGCCGTTCCGCAGCTAAAACTGCTTAAATTCAAATTCTCGCGTCAAATCAATATTTAATTACCTGCGCAATGTGTCAAGATACGAGCGCAGCAGCCACGGCCAGTCCGTCTGGATAATATCCGCACCGCGCCTGACCAGCTCACCCCAACTTTCATGCATATCGCCGCGGACCGCAGTGAAATCGTCATATCCGGCGCACAGCTTAACTCCATTCTCAAGATTAATCGCATTTAACCAAACCATAAACCCTTGCGAATGAAGTTTTTCGAGAAAACTCGGACTTATTACAGGATCATGCGGAACGGCAGCAAGAATCTCAAATCCGACCAAATTGATATTATTTCCTTTTGCTGCCGTGATAATCGATTCGATTTCGCCGCTATTCCGCACTACCCCCATGAACGGAAACTTTGTACTGCATGCCGCAGCACTTTCAAGATATTCAGGATCAGCATCAGATTTGATTAAAAGATGCTCCGGGTTCCCCCACCGCGCCAGCTGATCCAAAAATCCGTCTTTCCAGTATCTGTACGATCTATCCACATTAACGAGCACCCCAGACAAGCCGGCAAGCGTTTCTGCGAATTTTTCTACACCGCCGCCGGCTAAACCGTGCGCTTTGTGATAAACGAGATTTTCGATTTCAGCAGAAGTCATCTCGCCGATTCGCCTGGATTCTCCTAAAAGAAACGGCTCATAGGTGTCATGAAAGGTAAAATAGACCCCATCTTTACTGCGTGCAACATCTAACTCCACCATATCGCCGCCGCTTGCAATACTGGCTTTTGCCGCATTTGCAGTATTCGAAAAGATTGTTCCGCCAGCTGTGCCGCGATGAACTGCGATTAACGGAATCCGACTAGAACGCGCCCGCGCGATTGCTTCTTTACCGTTTCAGCCATATTTTAATTCTCTTTCTCCGTAAGTGAATACTTACAATTCCGTCGTTTTCCAATAAATGCTTTTAGTTTTTATGTTCCCCGTAAACAGCCCACAGGATAATGGAACCAATAATCATCAGGATTACCGTGTAAACGAAAATCAGTGCCGTTGAGTCTTTAACCGTATCCCCCTGCGTCACTTGCCGAATTACTACCCCCAGAGGCTGCAGCACCGGATGCGAAAGAAAAGTAGACACATTAAAATCTTCAAGCAGCGAGTTAAAGTTCAGCGCACCGACGGCAAGTGCCGTCGGCAATACCATTGGAACTAGAATCTTTCGCGTGATATAGAAAGTTGAAGCGCCAAGCATTGCCGCCGCCTCTTCAAGACTTTCATGAATACCGGCAAACGATGCTTTCAAAAGCCGGAAGCTAAATGGAATCTTTTCCGCAATATAACCGACCAACAGCAGCACCGTCGTACCAGTAAGCACCAATCCGCCGACAATTGCACGGCTGCGCGAGTACGTAACGATTAAACCAAGCGCAATCAGCACCGACGGCAGCACCCATGGAATATGCAGCAGGTATTCAATAAGTACAGTTATCGGATTACGGAACTTGTTCACGATCCGCGCTGTAAACAGAATCATGATAACGACGATTATTGCCGCAAGCGCACTGTAAATTACTGAAACAATTAACGGCTGCAAACCACTCGCTTCTGTGAGCGCGTAACGATAATTCTCAAAAGTAAACGATTCGGAAGTGATATTAGCGGTCTGAATTGCTTTCGCATCGGTAAAAGAAAAAATCGTAATCATTACCGGCGGAATAATATAGATTAAGAACAGGACGTAAGCTGCTATGTGTACGAGCACATTTGCGATTGGATTTTCAATCTTTTGTTTTTTAATTGCTGAAGGAACTTTGGATACCGAGAAATACTGGCCATTGCGCTGAATCTTGTTCAAAACTGCCACCAAAATCAGCGTTGCCGCACCAAGAAACAGTGCCAGTCCCGCAGCTAAATCGCGAGAACCGGATGTGTTCGCAAAGGTGAGCATCATTGGAGCAACAGTCTGAAATTCTTCACCGCCCAAAATCAGCGGGGCAGTCATTGCCCCCAGCCCGCTAAGGAAAGTGAGAGTGGTGATGGCAAAAATCATCGGTTTAAGAGTCGGAATCACCACCCTGAACAGCGTCTTCCATGCAGACGCTCCCATCATTCGCGCAGCTTCAATGGTTTGATAATCCACTCCCGCCATCGAGTTCCCTAAAAGAGCATATGGTTTCCAGTGGTCGCAAAAGTCATTACAAAGACCACTGCAAGCATTCCTGAGAACCATGCAGCATCCATTCCCGGAAATACTTTCAGCATCAGCTGTGTCAAATAGCCGTTTTGCCCATAAATAAACTTATATCCGGAGACGAGTGTTATCCCGCCGTACACGAGCGATGTGGCATAGCCAATCCACAGAATTTTCGCACCTTTGATTGCAAAATAACGAGTAACTAAAACGATAAAAATCCCTGTTATATTAACTGTCACCGAGAGGACTGCCGCAAGCAGAAAACTGTTTTTGAGCGAATTAATCGCTTTCTCGGATGCAAACAAACGGTTAAATACCCGAAATGTTACATCCCCTCCACGGTAAATGCTGAAATTAATACGTTTATCGCCGGCAGAAGCAAAAAGGCGGCAATGAACCACATGACCAGTGCAAGCACAACTGCATTAAACGGGTTCCGCAGCATTCTTCGCATCGAGCGCATCATTTCACTGCGTTTATCCATTATTTTTTCCTTCATAGAAGAGAATATCGTCCCGCTTGATACTCACAGCGCATGAGTCGCCAATCTGGAACGGAGAGGAACCGTCTTCGTTAATAATGGTTTGCATCGGTTCCGGTGCGCCATAATCTATCAGGTAAGTGCTGCTCGTCCCCTCATAGCGCGAACTGACGATTTTTCCTTCAAAAACTATCCGCTCTTTCGGTAAGACGGCATTCATCTCATGTAAAGACACCCGCTCCACACGCGCATACGCCGTATCCCCTGCTGCAGCCATTCCTTGTCTGCGCAGCAGTTCAACCGGAAGTAGATTAGCTTCACCAATGAATGTACACACGAATTCAGTTTTCGACGCAGAATAAACTTCACGCGGCGTCCCAACCTGTTCAATGCGTCCGTGATTCATGACGGCAATACCGTCGCTCATCGTTAACGCTTCTGTCTGGTCATGCGTCACATATACCGACGTAATTCCAAAGTGGCGCTGCATATCTTTAATCTGGACACGTAACTGCTGACGCAGTTTTGCATCAAGATTCGAAAGCGGTTCATCGAGAAGCAGAATCTTCGGCCGCATTACAAGAGAACGGGCAATAGCGACGCGCTGCTGCTGGCCGCCAGAAAGCTCACCAATATTACGCTGCAGCTGCCGCCCGCTAAGTTCAACTTCTTTGGCGATGGCTTTCACCCGATCATCTATTTCATCACGGGACATTTTCTTTACTTTCAAGCCGAATGCAATATTGTCGTACACGCTCATCGTTGGGAAAAGTGCATAGTTTTGAAATACCATTCCGACTTGCCGCTTGTCAGAGGGAAGTTTCGTAACGTCTTCACCGTCGATGTAAATCTTCCCCTTAGTTGGTTCAATCAGCCCGGCTAAAGCCCGAAGGGCGGTAGTTTTCCCGCAGCCCGAGGGACCGAGGAAAGTAAAGAATTCTCCTTCTTTGATTTCCAGGCTGAAATCAGGAATTGCAACGAAGTCCGCGTATGCAACCTCAATGTTCTCAAACTTAATCATGGATTCTGTTCCTAAATATCACTTCACGTAATTGAGTTCAATTTCTTCAATCCAGGAGCCGAGATTTTCCGCAACAAAAGCCCAATCAATATTCTGCGCGGTAAACGAGTCGGTGTATGCAACTACTGCCGGATCACCCTTTGCGTTCATATTGGCAGGAGCCGTACCGAATTCTTTGCTCCACTCGCCCTGCATCTGCGCACTGCCGAACCAGTCGATAAACTTTTCCGCAGCCTTTTCATTCTTTGAACCTTTGACGATACCAAGGAACTGATGCACCATTGGAACACCAATTTCCGGACGCACGGCCTCAGTTTTTACATCGAACTGTTTTTCACGGACGATTTTACCGGCGAGCCACATTTGCCCGCAGTCTACTTCACCTTGCGAAATACGCGCATATAAATCAGTTCCGTCGACCTGACGCGAACCGTGCTCATAATATGCTTTTACCGCTTCCCACCCTGCATTAGAAATACCCAGTTTTCCTTTTGGATCAGGATAGCGGGAAAGAATACCTGAGATTACAAGCTGTGTGGTACCGCCGCCAAGCGAACCGCTGAACTCGTATCTGCCGTTAAATTTCGGTTTTGTCCATAAATCCGTCCAATCTTGCGGCATATCGGCAGCAGTCGGGTAGACGTTTGTGCTGCACACAAGCATGATTGGTTCGCGGATGATGGGCCAATACGTTTTCGCATCACCGGCACCATTGGTATCCACTTCGTCTGCCCATGCCGGCCGATATTCCGCGAGCAGCCCTTGAGCTGCAAGATTATGACCGTAGATATCATTCAATCCAAAAAATACATCTGCAACAGGATTCTCTTTTTCGGCAACTAGTTTGTTGTAAACATCTCCGCCGCCGATATCGACAAGGTTTAGCTCAAACCCGGCTTTTTCGCCTGTTCTTTCAGCCAATCTCCCCGACCGTCTGAAATTGAGTTGGAATAAACGGTAATTGCTCCTTCCGCAGTTGGATCTAGGATGTTAGAACAAGCAGTCATTCCCATAGCTGCCAGTGTGAATGCGGAAATTGCGGCGATAGTTTTGCGGACTTTCATATTGGCTCCTTCGTAACCAATACTGCTTCTTCGCAGTTAAACAGTTTTCTATTTTTGAACGATAAACGTACACTATTACTTAATGAACGCGCGTTCATTATGATTAGAACACACCAGATTTCAAAAGTCAATCATTTAACACCGACATGAAAACTAGAAAAAATAAAATCCCTGCGATTAAAAACCGCCCGCAAAACCTACCGCGGCCGCAGCAACCGCACACTCCCGCCCTGCTCACAAATCTGCCGTAAACACCGCATTCAACAAAGATTCAACAAAGCCAGGAGAGCCAAAATGCCAATATTTGCCGACCTATCCCCAATCGCCCAACAATTCACCGCACTCACAATCTGCTTTACCCTCTGCACGTTTCTCGGTATCGAACGCCAAATACACCATAAAAATGCCGGCGTAAAAACACACATACTTGTCGGTGTAGGCGCATGCCTTTTACCCTTATTTCCGCATACGGATTTACCCCCGCACAAAACACATCAGTTCCCACAGACCCTTCACGCATTGCCGCGCAGATAGTCTCCGGTATCGGTTTTATCGGAGCAGGTGTAATTTTCGTGAATAAAGACGCCGTACGCGGGCTCACTACCGCAGCAACCGTCTGGCTCTCAGCCGCCTTAGGCGTATCATGCGGAGCATCAATGTTCGGCATCGCCTGCTATGCGCTATTCCTGCACTACCTCACCGTGTTCGCAATCGGCCCGCTCACAAACAAGATACCGAGTAAACGGCAAGATATGCGCACCGTAATCGAATACAAATCCGGGCACGGAATCATGCATCGAATTCTTGAAATCGCCTCAGCTCAAGGATACAAAGCAGCTATCACCTCAACCGCCGCTATTAAAACAGAAGAAGGCGACGGAATGCGGATAATCATGAAGTTTGTTGGCCGCCACCCGCAGCACGAGCTGCTTCGCTCAATTTCCCAGATTCCAAAAGTGTATGCGGTAGACCAGATTGACCGCAACGAGCTGGATTAACCCCATTAAAATATTTCCAAAAATATCCCAAAAATATTTCCAAACCCGAAGAACTTATACTTACCGGCAAAATCTGCGCCGACTGCCTGCAGCCTGCTTGCTGCCTGCTGACTATTTTTCCGCTAACCATTAACCCGCCGTCGGCATTGCGTAAGAGACGGCAGATATCACAATTGAATTTCCGGCAGAGCGGCACCGCTGCGAGTACGAATCATCTCAATCCAGCCGTCGTATTCACCGCCGTCATTTTTCCGGATAAAATCCCAACGCACATTTACTTCATATCCGTACTGCGCATACAGCTGCCCAAGCCCTTCGCCGGAGCGGAACTGCAAATGCAGAAATTCTACTTCCGCCGGCAGTAAGGAAAGCACTTCAGGAGAGTGAACATAGTCCAAAAGCAGGCGGCCGAGTTTTTCACCACGCCGATTCCGATCCACCTGCAGCCGCTTCACCGTCGCAATATGGCGCGGTTTACCTTCGGGAATTCCGAGAATCCACCACGCAAAACCGAGAACTGTGCCGAATCCGTCTGCGCCGGCATCATTATTCGAATCTGCGCCGGCATCCGCCATCACAATAAGCAGCCCATTCCCTGAACTCATTGCAAGCTCATGAGCTGCCAGCATTTCTTCATACCGCGAAAGCGGATCGCCCTGGCGCGCACCTAAAGCTGCACCCGCTTCGACATTCCCCTGCCAGATACGGACAATCTGGTTTCGTAAATTTTCCGACGGAATTTCCGTTAAAATCTGAAATCGTACATTTACCACGACAACCATTTTACCTTTCCACAAGTCATAACGAATACCGATACCACAACGCCAAGATTAAAACCGAACTCAGCAGACCAAAAACGCTGCGTAACTAGCAGCGGGAACTTAGTTTTTCTACGTAACCGGCGGCGGAAAGTCAGGTTCGTTACATATATTAACGACGGAGATACCAACACCACGCAACTGGTGACGGGAAGTCAGGCGCACTACGTAACTGGTGACGGGAAGTCAGGCGCACTACGTAAGTGGCGGCAAGAACTCGGGTTGAAATTATTGCCGTCGGAAGCGATTGCATTTCCGCAGGTCACAGGCTCACGATAACGACGGTACTCCCGTCGTTACGCAAAACCATCCATTTTGCCACCAATTACGTATGCTCACAGAGATTATGCCATCACTTACGTTGAAAACTACACATTTTGCCATCACTTACCTAATATCACGGGAATTATGCCATCAGTTATGTGAGATCACGAGCGCTTTGCCGCCGCATACGTAATGCCCGGATTGATTCTGCCGCCACTTACGTGAGTCTGGATTGATTCTGCCACTAGTTACGTGAGCTTGCGGGTACTTTGCCCTCACTTAGGTCAGCCGATACTCGCGGTACAAACAAAATATGCAGCGCCTTTTTAGTTGGGTCCAAGTTTGGCCGGTTCCAGTTTAGCCGGGTTCCGAGCGGTGTTTTTGCACAGCGGTCAGGCTTGATCTATGCAAAAACACCACTTTCCATCCGAACAAACACCAGCTTCATTGCATTAACACAAAGAAAAATGAAGCGCCGCCAAAGCCGATCCCGCCGGTCAGCTCCTAAAAACAAAACACACCAAATCTGCTGCTGATTTCAAGTCCTTCAGCAATACTGCTTCACAACTTTCCCGCCTACAACTTCACCGCATACCACTTCAAAACTTACCTGCAGCTTCACCGCTTCCCGCCTACAACTTCACCACTTCACCGCTTTTTAAAGCACCAAATCAAATACCCGATTATCATACCGACGGTACCGAAACCGGAATATATAACACCATAAATTAAGCCAGAATCGTTATAAAAAATGTACAGTGCGGAAAAGAAAAACAAGAACGGAGCCGCAATCCACCACCAGCAAAATCCATGTCGGATTCCGTCGCTAATTGCGAGAACCGCGGTAAGCAGCGGGAAAACTATCAGCAAAAACAGGAAGATATGTTTCGAATGCGAGTCAACATAACGCGCCCAGGCAATACATGGTATCGGCAGCAGCCAAAAAGCCGCCGCGAGAACCGTAAGGCGCTTTAACGAGTCTTTCTCCGGATAATATCTCATATCTAATTGTCTCACAGCGGATTTGCACGGTAAACCGAAAAATTAATCGAAATTAAACATTGCCGTACGCGAACCATATCTAACAGCAATATCTAATAAACAATAACCAAAAACCACACACGAAAATAAAATCTGCGCAGGTATGCAGCAGCATTAAAGAACCGGATTAAACACACTCAAACCACGCTTGGAATTACCGCCCGACGACGCAAACGAAAACATTTTTTAAACAATCAGGAAACATCATTGCAAATCGCAATTTTCGGTATCTCCGGCACGGAAAAAGGATTAGAATTTTAGCGACACTTGCACTAGCGTCAAAACTTTAGACATAGACCGAAAACAAAACTAGGAAGAGCAATGACGATTTCAATGAAGCGGCTATCTGTTTCAACAGCAGCAGCACTTTCCTTGATCTTGGCGCCATCGGCAGCACTAGCAGCAGAAACAAGCACACCAGGCACTGCTGCCGAGCCGCCAACGGCCGCTGAAACTAATACCAGCACCGATCAAGTAACCATCGACCTATACAATCTTACCGATATCCACGGGCATATTGAGAAAGTAACAAATTCAAAGACCGGAGCTGTTACAGAAGCTGGTCTCGCCGCAACATCCTGCTATATCAACAAGGCAAAAGAAAAGAATCCCGATTCCCAATTTCTCCTGTTGGGAGACAACATCGGCGCTTCCCCATTCACCTCCGGAAGCCAGAATGACAACCCGACAATCGAAGCACTCAATAAGATGGGAGTTTTTGCTTCCACAATTGGCAATCACGAATTCGACAAAGGAATCCAAGCCCTGAAAGACCGCTTCGAAGGAAAGAACGGTTTTTCACGTATCGATTTCAGATACCTTGGAGCAAACGTTGAAGGGCTGAAACCTTACCTTGACGACTACGCGATTTGGACTGCACCATCAGGCGTGAAAATTGCTTTCATCGGGGCAATCGAAGATGATGTGGCAACCAAGCTTGCCCCGGGAACCGTCGATTCGCTGACTTTCAACAAGCCGGCACCGGTTATTAATAAAATTGCCGAGCAATTAAAGACCGAAAAGAAAGCCGATATCGTAGTGGCAATGTTCGATAATGATGTCGAACGCTCCTACCCGCTCATGGGGAAGTACGTGGATGGAATCATGGGCGGCGACACCCACAAGCCATACTACTTCACCCAAGTAAAGGCGAACGACGGGCATGTGCTTTCAGCAACTGCTTCCGGATCCTTTACCGATAATCTTTCAAACCTGCAATTTGTTTACAACAAAAAAGAGGGCAAAATAGTCGCTTCGAAAGCAATTCAGATTCCTGCAGCTGACGTAGCCGCATGCGGTGAAGATGAAGCCGTAAAGAAAGTAGTTGACGCCGCGGCAGCGAAAGCGAAAGAAAAGAAAGCAGAAGTAGTTTCCACAGGCACCGGCTCTTTCTACCGCGGAATCCAGAAAGGCGGCGGTGAGAACCGCGGTACTGAATCCACTATCGGCGGTTTGATTGGCGATTCGATGAAGAATACTTTCAAGGATCTCGACGGAAATCCAATCGATATTGGGATTATCAATGCTGGCGGGATTCGCGCAGACCTTGTATCTGCCGGCGGTAAGCTCACGGTGGGAGACGTCTTCGCTGCCCAGCCTTTCTCAAATGAGGTCGGATATGTGAAGATGACGGGCGCACAGTTTAAGACTTTGCTTGAGCAGCAGTGGAAGCAGCTCGGAAAAATTCTTCCCGCCCAATGCTGAAGCTTGGTCTTTCCGCTAATGTGAAATACACTTTTGATCCGGCCAAGAAAATGGGCGAACGGATTACCTCAATTTTGATTGACGGCAAGCCAATCAATCCGGATAAACTCTACTCAGTCGGTTCAGTTACTTTCCTGCTCGCCGGCGGCGATTCCTTTGACATTCTGAAAGATCCGTCGATTGCAAAGACGCTAACCACTATTTCAGAGGGTCTTGACCGTGAATGGCTCCAGAAGTATTTGACCAATAATCCAACCGTGCAGCCGCGGACAGCCGTTTCTTCCGTCGGTGTAACTCTCGATTCAAATATCGACGGCACTAAGGTGAACGCAAATGTACACCTGCGCGGGCTATCGTTCTCACAAGATGGAGAAGCAAAAACGCAAAAAGTTACGGTTAAACTTGCTGATGCTGCAGTAAGCGCTGATGTGAACAATACTCTTGAAGACGCAAATGCTTCGAAAGAGAATGCGATTGTAACTGCCGACGGCGTCGGATATCTCGATAAGCCGGTTGCAATACATGCAAATGCAAAGTGTGAGAATGGGGCAAAGTCCGCATTCCTGCCGCTTACCGTGCTTAACGAAAAGGGTGCCGAACTTGTGTCTGCTGCAGCCGGACTTGGTGTAACAGTCCCTTGTGCAAACACTTCAGATCCTGCCGCAGCCGGCAAAACTCCTGCCGTTTCGGGTGCAGACCAAAAGGCAGGACCAGTGAATACAGCTAAAACTGCCGCAGCTCCCGCAACTCCGCTGCTTGCGAAAACTGGTGCAGACGCAGCAGGTTTCGCCGGATTTGCCGCAATCGCACTTGTTATCGGCATGGTATCGCTTGCTGCAACCCGGCGTTACAAGATGGAAAATGCATCAGCATAATGCGGAAGCAAGCAGCTAGGCGAAACTTTTCAGAATCTTGTTTATCCTCACGGCAGCTGATTAGGCAGCCAGCCGCCAGCGATTAGATGATGATTCTGGCAAGAACCTGAATATTGTGAAAGCCTCGGCGGTTTAAAACCTGCGAGGCTTTCACAATTCAGGGCAGCGATTAGCTTTCGAAACAGCAATCAGCTTTTGAAACAGCAATCAGCTTTCGCGGCAGCGATTTTTAGATATTTTCACGACGGCGCCGCATTGCCAGACCAACTATTCCCAGTAAAACTGCTGCGGCTGAAACTAGCCCGAGAGAACTGCCGGTTTGCGCCAGCTTACCCGAATATTTACCCGAATATTTCTTTTCAGACTCAACCGAATCATCAAGCAAAATCGGAGTATGCGGTTTTTGTATTCCTAAATTCTTACTGCCCGCAGCAGCATAATCTGAGCCGTCAGAAGATTCTGCATCTTTTTCTCTCCCGACTCCGCAGCAGCTCCTCCAGACTCTTCCGCTTCCGCAATCCCGTCCGAAAGGGAAAGCACGCGATTGTCAACACCGGAAGCATAGCGTACAACCAGTGAACCAACACCATCAGAATTTGCTGCAGAAGCACGGAATGCAAGCATATTCTTTCCATTCGGCAGAACAAAAACCCGCGCAAAGCGATGGGAGCCGTCGTCAGAATTTAGATGGAATGATACCGGAGCGAATCCAGCGAATTTTTTAATCAGCGGATGAGTTAGCGGGATTCTCACTTCTTCACCATCACGCACGCTGAGTATTTCCTCAACAACCTCTCCTTGATTGCCGCGAAAATTTTCATGAATCAAATCAGACACAGCGTCCCACATTGGGTGCTGATACGAAACTTTAATCTTGATTTCCTTACCCAAATTCACTTCCTGCAGGGCATCACGAGCACGTGATAATGCATTAAACTGCGCACTTACAGATTCTGGTGTTGCATAAACTGTGTCAACTAAAAATTCTTTTACATTCTCAAGAACCCGCATAAACGCTTCACGGGAATCGGCAGCAAATCCATTTCCTTTCGCCGGCATCAGCATAATTGCCGAGTTATATGCCGCCTGCAGCGCACTTACGTCTGCGGATTTGAAGGATTCAGTAGGTAAATCAACCAATACACTACGCAGCTTATCTGCCGCACTGCGGAAATCTTTATGCGTAATTTGCGGTTTACCATGTCCGGAAACTTGAATCGAATCATAGTCAGGCGTCTGCACAATGCGAACCGCTTCTTTATAAGCAGAGGAAAGTTTTTCATAAGCAGCTGGCAGATACCGCTTTCCGCCTTTGCCGTTTTGCGCAAATTTCGCATTAGCTTGCGCAATGAGTTCATTCAGTTCGGTACGATCAAACGGCTTCGGCTTCAGCTCACTTGCCGCGATATTCAGCTTTTTGCGTGCTTCGTCTGCCTGTGCCTGACTCGGTTTATTCTCCGTTGCAGCATTCGCAATTAGCGCCCGCGCAATATCAAGTGTTTCCATAAAAGTACGCAAAGTGTCAGCGGTGAATTCCATTCCACGGCTTTGCGCAGCCGAGTAAATATTGAAGTGCTCTGTTACGGCACTTTCGAGCGGTTCCAAATTCAAACCCGCTTCTGCCGCATCCGGTACTTTCAGCTCAACTTCATTTCCGGCGACGACTAATTTAAAAGTGTCTTTGGCAGAGCGAAGCACAGTGTTACTCTTGAACACGCGACTATCCCACTTATTTCCCACTGTCTGCCATGCAAGCCAAGTACGGAGAGCTCCATTAGTAAGTACATAATTACTGTCAAATGGAAGATAGAATTTTCCGCTCTCCTCGGCAACACCTAGTTCTTGCGCAGTATGCGGCAACGCAGTCTCCCCAAAAATAACAAATTCCCGAGAATTATTAAGCTCATATGAACCCGTAGCTAAAATCCAGATTTTAATTTGATATTCGCCAAAGCTTAGAGTCTGCGGTTTCACGTGCTCTTTTGCATATTCAAAAGTCGCTTTCTCAAATTCGACTGCAAAAGCTGCAGGGGAAAAAGCCGTAATCGGGACGAGTCCGCCAACGGATGCAAGCAATCCGAAAACAAGCACACTCAAAAAATTCGTGCCCGAAAACAAGCGCGCCGAAAAAATCGTTCCTTATTTTGTTTCATATGTTTTCCTTTAATGAAAGTTAAGACGCAAAGTCAATACATGACATTATCCAAAATTAGGGTACCCTAACTTATGCATACTACCACACATAGTCGCAAACACAAGAAGACGTAAAACGTAATTACCAGCAGTTTTACAATCACGACATTTTAAAGCAGCAGTTACGTCGCTATCTTTCGGAACTGACGCAAATTCCGCTCACAATCGGCGCATATTTTGCATACAGCCGGAGCACACCCTACTTACAATCAGCACACATAACCTTTCGGACCTATGTAACTAGTGGCAAAGCGTTTGCGGGTTTACGTAAGTGGTGGCAAAACACTTGCGGGGTTCACGTAACTGGTGGCGAAATGCTCGCGATCTCAAGTGGTGGCAAAATGCCCTGTACGGTTACGTAACTGGTGGCGAAATGTACAGTTTTATGTAGCGACGGGAGAGCCGTCGTTATCACAAGCCCGTGACCTGCGGAAATGCAAGTACTTTCGACGGCAATAATAACAGCCCGAGTTCTTGCCACCACTTACGTAAAATTTTCTGCTCCCCGCCACCAGTTACGTAACAGAAAGCTTGGTCTTACCGTCGAATATGCGGCATGACTGGAGTTTGACAGCATGAAATGGTCTGGGTTTCTTCTCAGGTGTTTTACCCTAGTTTCCATTTTCTCTGATGCATTGGCGATGCGCCGGTAGTCGTTTTCAACTTCGAGCGGAGTCGATATTTGAGTACCTGGTAAATACGGGCGGCATCTCATCAGTTCACCCATCCAAAAGCAGCCGTCTCAAACCTCAAAAACATCACGCCACTTACGGATGGACAAGCGAGTTCTTATATCAACCATTAAACTTCCCCGCAAATACATTGCCGCAGGAATCCCAACCACCCACAGGAACGCCATATTCGACGTTAAATAAAAGTCTTGAAAGGCGCTAGAAATGCATTATTGCGGTGAAAAATTCTCTTACTTTCATGCAGGCATGTCTTGAAATACCCACTTTGAAAAAATATAATGATTATTGTTATCAATACTGGTAGGTGTTTTACATTTTTCATTGACATATTCCATAAGGAGTTTCACCCATGAACACCGCTCATAAATTAACCGGGATTGCACTCGTAAGCGGTCTTTTCTTTTCATTTACTTCACCTTCTTCCGCTCTTCCTTTTAGTGCCTCAGCAGCCGACTATGCAGGCACAGGCACAAACAACACTTTTTTCCACGGTTCAAAATAAACCAGACGTGACTGAAACATTTACAGATGGTGCACATTCGTACACTGTTACTTTCAATGCTTCTACTAGAATGTTTGCTTCATATTTAGATGGAGTTTTAGTTAAAGAAATTTCTTATAATGAGCTTAAATCTAAAATTGAAAAAGCCCAGCAAAGCGCTTTGGAAAATCGTGCTGCTAATAAATGCTCGGTAGGAATGGGAGTAGTCAGCATTATTAACGGTGCTTTGCGGACAGCAGCTGGGATTGCTACGGGCGGCGCCGCAGTTCCTGTGGCCGGACTTGTTACGAGTCTTATCCCCACTATTGGAGGTATGTTTTGCTAGTTGAAAAGAAATTAGATGGCGGCTTACGGGGTGGATTATTAGCTGGAGGAATGAGCTTAGCTGGTAGTGCATTAGGTTTCTTTATTGTCTTTCTCGCGAAAGGAATACAAGGAAACCCCGTATTTGAGTGGTATGTAATTACAGTCTTGTTCACTGTTGCATCAGCTATTTTTTTAGTTACATGGTATGCGATTAAGAAAGGTTCAGAGCAGGTAAAACTAACGTTTATAGTAACTGCGGTTGCTGGTATTTTATCAGCTGCAGCTTCTATCATTGTTGGATTTTTATTTATACCTTAAAGTTGCATCCCGAACATTTTAGAGGGGCTGTATCAAAAGCCCCCTCTTACACCTTTGAGTGATTAGATTTTATCAGGTCTGGACGGGTATCTTTCTGCCTCCCTTGACGAGTCGTGATTGGGAATTGGTCTTTACCTTTATCTGACACTCCCGCTAGGCACATGATTCTGCCAGTCTATTCCCTACCCAATTTCGACCCCAGCCCGGAAAATCAAAAAGTTCAATTCATTTTTAAAAAATGAAGGCAAAAGACTCTAGCGCTATTGGAAAAGCAGTGAAATAATAAGAATATGACTGATAAAACATCTCGAAAATTAACCGTGGTTGGCGCCGGATCCGTCGGCACTGCCACCGCATATGCCGCCCTGATTCGCGGATCAGCATCCACAGTTTCTCTCTACGACATTAATAAGCCGAAAGTTGAAGCCGAAGTACTTGATCTCGCACACGGTTCACAGTTCATGCTTGCCTCAAAAGTTATGGGCGGAGCCGATATTGCGGTAACCGAGAACTCTGACGTTATTGTGATTACCGCCGGTGCGAAGCAAAATCCAGGTCAGACTCGCTTAGATTTAGCCGAAAAGAACGTCGCAATCCTTGAGAGTATGCTCTTACCGCTTGCCGAGCGCTCTCCGAACGCGGTGTTTGTATTACTAACCAACCCTGTTGACGTCCTTACTTATGTTGCCACTAAAATTCTCGACCTTCCAAAAGGCCGTATTTTCGGTTCGGGCACAGTTCTCGATTCCTCGCGATTACGTTGGCTAATCGGCAAACATGTCGGAGTGTCAGCCCGTTCGGTTCACTCAATGATTGTCGGCGAACACGGCGATTCTGAATTTGCGCTGTGGTCTTCAGCAACTATCGGTCAAGTACCGATTCGTGAATGGCGCAGCGAAGACGGCACACTCACTTTCCCAGAAGAGAAACTTGACACTATCGAAAAAGAAGTAATCAATGCTGCCTATCGCATTATTGAAGGCAAAGGAGCGACGAATTACGCAATCGGTGTTTCTGCTGCACGTATTGTCGAAGCAATTCTCGGAAACCATAATGCGGTCCTCCCTGTTTCTTCCGTCGAAGACGGCGTATCCATTTCCGTCCCATCGCTTATTGGCCGCTCTGGCGTTACCCGACGTCTTAACATCGCTTTCGACGCCGCTGAGCAGGAACGTTTAGATCACTCAATTGCAACATTGAAAGACTCGATTAAAACTGTTGGATATTAAGTTTTAATCGGCTGTTTTCGCAGCTTGCACCGCATAATTTCCGCACCGCAAACTTTTGCCGGTTAACGTAATTTTTAACCAATTTCGGAAGGCTCGGTTCCTGGGAAACAATTCCAGATACCGGGCCTTCGCTCTTGGCAGCCGCACCTCTGCGTTTCAGTTCACCAAATCAGCGTTATGGAAACCAACCGTTATGGTTTTATAAAATTTCAGATAAACCGCAGAAAATAAAAGCATTACAGCCAAATTAGTTAAATTACTTAACTGTTAATATAATTAACAGTATGACGAGACAGCAACCGGATAAATATCGCGAAACCGCTAGACAACAGCTTCTGCAAAAATTCAAAAAGAACGAATTCTGCGAAAAGATGTAATTTTCGAATTTCACTATCTTTTACAAGAATCGCAACGTGTAATGGGAAGCTACGCACATAACCTCGGGCTTTCACAGCGAGATACCGAAGCAGTGATGCTGATTTGGCGTTCATCCCGCGATAATAAACCCATCACTCCCTCCAAACTCGCAAACTTACTGAATATTACCCGCGCAGCGGCCACATACCTGGTGGAACGCCTTACAGCACAAGGTTACCTAGAACGAATCCCAGATCCGAAAGATCGCCGACGGACATTGCTTTACCTTTCACAGAAAAGCGAATTAGCAGCTCACAATTTTGCTCACCCGTTCAGACTGTCCGCCGATTCAGATTTTGCCAAACACAGCAATGCGGAACTAATTCTTTTCATCAAAATGTTACGCGAACTGACCGCAGCAGTCGTGGAATCAGTACAAAACAACGGACAAGCCGAATATGCGGAATCACAACCTGCACATCCGCATACTAGTAAATCTGCCCACCCGCATACTCGGACATCCGCACACCCGCACACTTCAGCAAAATCCCATCCGTTCCCAGCAGAAACAAAACTAATACACTTCCAGAAACCCCCAGAACATTCCGAAAATACCGGCCGCGGATAATACCGGCTCCCGCACAATCTACAAATTCACATTGCCTGATTCCTCCGCATTTCCACAGTGCAGACTAGAGTAGGCAAGTATCAAATTTTAATGAACACTAGAGCACGCTGAAATCCTTCCTAGCTTTTGTACGTATCGGCGCGCTTAAAAAGAGAGGTTAGCGTGCAGATTACAAAAGAGCAGAAAAGAATGGTCGGCGTACTAATTCTGGCTGCATTTGTGACGATCTTGAACCAGACCGTCGTTAATCCAGCAATTCCGTCGGTGATGCGAGATATGCATGTTGGCGCAGCTACCACACAGTGGCTCGTCTCCGGATTTACGCTTGTAAATTCCATTCTCGTGCCGGTCACTGCCTACTTCTCTGACCGCTTTCCAGTCCGCGGACTCTACATTTTCTCCGTTGCGTCATTCATCCTCGGTTCAGCATTATGCGGATGGGCAGTAAATTTCCCAATGCTCCTCACCGGCCGCATCACTCAGGCAATCGGCGCAGGAATTTTAATGCCGCTCACAATGACGGTGATGATGCTCGTTTTTCCGATTGAAAAACGCGGCACAGCAATGGGATTCTTTGGTTTAGTTATTTCTTTCGCGCCAGCCATCGGCCCAACCGTCAGCGGAATCGTAATCGACGCAGCCTCATGGCGCTGGCTCTTCCGCGGAATTTTTGTTTTGGCGTTGATTATCCTCGCAGCTTCTGGCTTTGTCACCAATAAAACTGCAGGCGGACGAAAGAATCAACGGCTCGACATCCCCTCAGTTATCCTTTCCACACTCGGCTTCGGCGGTGTACTTTACGTTCTTTCTTCCGTAACCGGCACGCCGCTTTCATGGATTGAGCTTGCAGTTGCACTAGTCGGCATCATTTCACTGGTCTCGTTTTTCCTCAGACAGTTACGTCTCGAAACGCCCTTACTGCAAATTCGCGTGCTGAAAATTCGTTCGTTTACTATCAGCACGATAATCGGAATGCTTGTACAGGCATCTTTAATGAGCGGCGTCGTACTGATTCCAATCTACGTTCAGCAGATGCGCGGAATGCCAGCGACAGTTTCCGGTTTATTGCTTCTCCCCGGAGCGCTGCTCTCTGCTGTGATTAATCCGATTGCCGGACGTTTTTCGATCGAAACGGCGCGCGGCGTCTTGCCGTCGGCGGTACAATCGCACTCACACTCACCAGTATTTTCTTCTGTTTCCTCGACGAAAACACCCCGATTCTGCTTATCGGTACCGTATTCGCGATTCGGATGATGGCATTAAATACGGTGAACATGCCGGTAACAACTTGGGGAATGAATGCGTTAGACAACCGCATCATCAATCACGGCACTTCGGTAAACAACACTTTCCGCCAAGTTGCCGGCTCACTCGGAACAGGTTTAATTGTTTCACTTTCTGAGCTAATCACCCGTTCAGCTTCCGCTGCGCAAACTACATCCGAAGCCCATGTGCATGCCCAAATTCTCGGCGTGAATGGTGCGTTTATATTTTCGGCCGTACTTGCCGGAATCTCAGCAATACTTGCAATTATTTATGTTCGCGACAACGAAAGTGCGGCACGAATCGATTCGACGAAACTTCCCGCCGACGCACACGAACTCCCTACACGCCAATCCCGGCAGAGATTCTCTTGCGGGAAGTATATACAGTTCCGGATACAGCGACGGTTGCCGAAGCAGTGCAAATTTTTGACGAAAAACATATTTCTTCAGCACCAATCGTAAATTCCACCGGTCATGCCGTCGGATTGATTACTGAAAGCGACGTTGTCCGCGCACTTTCCAACCGCCACCACCAATATCTTGATCCGATTGCGGCAGTAATCCGTTCCGGTGTTGACGACCGTAAAATCACTGAAAAGCTTGAACATGTGTTGAAGCTGAATGTGCTGGAATTAGGGCGGCGCCATATTATTACCGTGCCGGATAGAGCATCTTTAGAGGATGTGGCCCGAATAATGAGTGAGGATCGATTAACGAAGCTTTATGTCCGCGCAACCGGAAATACGAATAACGGCGCAGACAGCGGCACGGAGAATGGTGCAGACGACCGCGGCGGAAATAAAGAAAGTCGCATTGCAGCCGCAGCCAACGCAGCCAACTCGCCAGTGCCGTCGCCGGCAATAGCGCGCGAACAGGCGGCGAATTCCCGCGGAGTAATCTGCGGGGTAATTAACCGTTCAGACTTAATCCGTTTTGCACTGCTAAAGTCGCATAGCACCGAAGTGCTATCCGGCTGAACCTGCCGCATTTTCATCCGATAGTGGTGCGCGCCGCAATACGCACACCTCTTATCAGCGCTCATAATCTCTTATAGCGCATTGTCTGCCAGTAAGATCGCACACTCAGGATAAAATAGGCTCTGCACATTTTGTTCGGCTGCGGGACTGTATCCGTCGGCACTGAGATGAGTACGAGCACACGTAACTAGTGGCGGGATCTCTGCAGGTTTACGTAACTGATGGCAAGATTTACTTTGACGGCTTATCGAATTTTGTTCGGCTTAGCGGAATAAAAAGCTGGTGTCTGTTCGGGTGGAAAGCGGTGCTTTTGCATAGATCAAGCCTGACCGCTGTGCAAAAACACCGCTTGGAACCCGGCCAAACCAGACCCAACTAACACAACTCGCGGCAAAATGATTGCAAGTCTACGTAACTGGCGGCGGGATCTCCGCGAGCATACGTAAGTGGCGGCAAAATACCCGAGGGATTACGTAACTGATGGCATAATCCGCATTTTTCAACGTAACTGATGGCGAAATGTACGGTTTAACGTAACGACGGGAGAGCCGTCGTTATCACGAGCCTATGACCAGCACAAACGCAATCGCTTCCGCCGGCAATAATTGCAGCCTGAGTTCTTGCCGCCAGTTACGTAACGAAAACAAGTTCCCGCAATCAGTTACGTAAAATTTTCCACTTCCCGCCGCCACTTACGTCACGAACCTGAGTTCTTGCCGTCAGTTTTAATCCGAATATGAAAAGCGGCGGCCGCACCCTCAGAGCACAGCCGCCGCCAAATAAATAGGCAGCTTGCTTTCGCGTTTTATCAGCCTGCTTTTATTAGCATGCTTTTATCAGTGTGCACGGCGCTGCAGACGCGCAACCTGAATCAGCAATACTGCACGGCCTTCGAGACGAATCCAGCCGCGGGAAGTAAAGTCAGCAAGCGACTTGTTTACCGTCTCGCGAGAAGCACCGACAAGATGTGCAAGTTCTTCCTGAGTCAGATCATGCGCAACATAAATACCCTCTGGAGTCCGCTCCCCAAAGCGCTCAGCCAAATCAAGAAGCGCTTTCGCCACACGCCCAGGCACGTCAGAAAAACCAAATCAGCCATCTGCTGATTTGTGTTGCGCAGTCTGAAAGCGAGTTGACGGAGCATTGAGATTGCAAGCTTTGGATGATTCTCAATATATTCACGCATTTCAGCATGAGAGAGAGTAAATAACCTGGTTGGCGCAATAGCCGTCACAGTAGAGGAACGCGGTTCAAGATCAAACAGTGAAAGTTCACCAATAATCTCTCCTGGACCAAGCACTGCAATCAGGTTTTCCCGACCGTCATCTGCCGTATGTGAGAGCTTTACCTTGCCTTCCACTACGAGATAGAGCCGGTCTCCGTCGTCGCCCTCCTGGAAAAGCGATTCGCCGCGCTTCAAAGATGTCTCGTCCATAAGCGCCGCGAGAGCCACGCGATCGTCGTCAGTCAATCCTTTAAATAGTTCGACGTTTGCGAGCACATTGGAATCCATTGGAATTCCTCTCTTCCTAATTACTTTCCGAAATTATTTGTCTCGATTTTCACGATTATTCCGACCTTAAGCCGCTTGCCAATTTTCCATGATTTCCGGAAACATGCACACCTGTGCTTGAGGTCATATCATTTTCAATAATGCCATGTTATTACGGTTTTAGCACGTTGTTAGCACAGCATTTTGCGATAGCCTGAGAGAAGAATCTGAATATTATGTATTTCTGTGGGACTTAAGCTGGAGAATAAAAGCATCTGCACGCACTCATATTCAGATAAAACCCACCCGGCAATAATGAAAACTACGCATATTTTAACAAATCACACCGCAAAGGAAACTAATGGCAATTTCGAGCAGCGACATGGATAATAGTGCCGATAATAAGGAGGAAACCCAAAACTACCAGCACACAGCACTCCTCCCCGCAAAAACTCTCCGGAAAAACCTCGCAGAACCGCAGCAAAAAACTACCGCAGCGGCCGCGTTCACTGAAAGACCGCCGCGCCGCAGCAAAACTGCTCACGGACAGACTCGCAACGGTTTACCCAAACTCAAAGTGTGCCCTAAATCACCGCAACGCTTTTGAATTGCTGGTTGCGACGGTCCTCTCAGCACAAACCACAGACGAACGAGTAAATTCTGTAACCCCAAACCTTTTCACACATTTTCCCACCCCTGAAACAATGGCCGGCGCAAGCCTCGAAACACTCGAAACAATTTTACGGCCGCTTGGGTTCTTCCGGTCAAAAGCAAAATCTGCAAAAGCACTTTCGATTGCCTTAGTTGAAGATTTTGCTGGCGAAGTCCCCAGAACTCTTGAAGAGCTCGTGACTTTACGCGGAGTGGGCAGAAAAACGGCAAATGTGGTCCTGGGAAATGTTTTTGATACGCCCGGAATTACCGTCGATACACATGTTGGCCGGATTGCACGGCGTTGGGCCTGGACTCGTGAAACTGATCCGGTGAAAGCCGAGCTGGAGCTGAACAAACTTCTTCCGCCGGAAATCTGGACTGTAACGTGTCACCGAATTATCGACCACGGGAGAGCAATCTGCCATTCACGCAAACCTGAATGTACACTGTGCCCAATGCGCGATATTTGCCCCTCATTCGAAATACTCACCGCTTAGTTGCGCCGCCGAATTTTGCCGGCCTTAATTAGTTTTCGAAATTTTGCTATTTTTCCGGTCCGGCCTGTTTCCGCTTTTACAGATTTTTGCAGCTTTCATGGCTTTCACAACTTTCAAAGCTTTCAAAGTGTCAAAGATTTCAAGCAAATTGCGCCGGTGTAAAATTTACGGCGAAACTTTTCAAAAATTCGGATTTTCAAACATACGGATTTTCAAAAACTCAAAATATTTAATTCCAAAAATATTGGCGACGGAACCGCACTTCACGAAACCGCCGCCAATACCGTCGTTAATAAACAGTAATTTGCGCTGAACCCGCCTTTTAATACAGACGAACTTCACCCGCCAAGTTTAATCGTCGAGACCGAGAGCTTTCCGACGCTCATACACAGTGGCACGCTCAGCACCGGAACGCCGCGCGAAATGTATTGTGATTCCGCCAGCCAAAAGCACCATCCCAAAAATCGCAATACGTCCGGATCCGAAATCGATTCCGAGATGATGGACCACATTTCCCGTAAACGCATTCAAACTGCCGAATGTCTCATCAAGATTCAGAAGCCATCCTTTAACAGTATTGGGAACAAATAACGCCGTAATTCCCGTAACCGTCAGCACGAAACCAAAAACCTGCAGCCCAAGTGACGAAGCACGGGCAATCAGCATCAAGAGCAGCAGCGATACTAATCCGCCAAAAAGTTCAAGCAGTGCAGCAAAGGAAACAACGCCGGTATCCCACGGGTTATTCTCTACAAGAATCAAACGCACAGAAGCATCAGAAAGCAAATACCATGTAACTGGAACGAGCAGCAATGTCAGGAAAAAATCCCAACATGCGCCCAAATTCGCGAACCTGGAGCTTCAAGATCTATTTCGTCTTCATCCACATATGCCGACGGACCTTGCGCCCAGCGTGCGCGGCGTTCTGCATCAGCATCCGCCGAAACATCCGGATGCATAAATCCGGCAGTTTGAGCCTGCGGCGACTGCCCTGTTTCGGTGCCGAGCGGGGCTGCAATCGAAACTGCAGGCGCGTTCGGGGCGCCGTCGAACATTTGATACCCGGCATTCACATTTCCGGATTCTTGGTTCGGATTGTTTGCAGCTGCGGAAGTATCAAAACGAGCTTCGTCAGCAGAGTGCGCAGAAAGCACGTCTCCGAGATTTGCGTTCGCCCGCTGTCCGGCTGGGATTACGTTAAATCCTGTTTCCGCATTGACTTGATTAACTTTATTTTCCTGATAATTCCGCGGCTCGTGAGATTCAGAAAAGAGCGGCGCCGAATCATTTTCCAACTTCGCCGGATATCCGCCTTGCGAAAGTTCATTTTGCCCCGCAGGCATTTCCGCAGCACGATTCGCTGCAGGTGCATTTTCCTGCTGCGAGTCAGAATCTCCATCCGTTTCTCCCGCTTCCGGCTGTACAAAATCCGGTGCAGCGGCAGCGGCAGCACTTTCAGCCGTAAACACCTTTTCCCACGCAAGCGCTTCCGCACTGCCATAGGAAAGTGACTCATCAGCTTCACTCCGAAAATCTTGCGTATTTGCAGCATTTTCGTCTATTTCGATTGGCGCAAGCACTTCAGCGTCGTCGTCAAACGGCGGACGTGAAGCGGAATTATATGGATCAGTTGGTGTCTGCAAAGTAGTCTCCTAAAGTTATTCCTGTCTAAAACGCTACTTTATTTATCTACCTATTTGGCTCTTTTTTGGGGCGTTTCGCTATTTTTGATATTGCATTACACAATTTCTGATACTGTGCTGCATATTTTTGATACTGTATTACACAGTTTTTGATACTGTATTACACAGTTTTCCAGACACGATACGTGTTTTAGCGGCTCTGCGTTTTTGTTTGCGTTTTTGTTTGTTTGTGTTTTTGTTTGCGCAGGCGTGGCGGGTGTTGCGGGTTTACTGGGGGCTGTGGGTGTGCGGGCAGGCTGCAATTATTACCGTCGGAAGTGCTTGCGTTTGTGCTGGTCACAGGATCGCGATAACGACGGCACTCCCGTCGTTACATAAAACCACCCATTTCGCCACCAGTTACGTCAGCTGATGCCCGCAGCACAAGCAAAATATGCGGCACCTTTTTACTTGGGTCTGGTTTGGCCGGTTCCAAGCGGTGTTTACGCGGCAGTCAAACGTAACCCGCACAAAACACCGCCCCCCCAAAAAAATAAACACCAGCTCCATCACATAAACACGAAAAAATATGAAGAACCGCTTTAATCACCATCCCAAATCCTCTTAACCGTTACTTAACCACTATCTGAAAATTAACCGTTGCTTAGCTACTGTCGGAAAATTAACCGTTGCTTAACTGCTGTCCGAAAAATATTTTCGTTTGGCAAAAACATGTGGAGAAATTTAGACCATCCACATTTTCTTGGCATTTCTAGCGCAAACTTGACTTATTGCGAAATACTCGCACACATGAATGAGTTTTTACGAAAAAATCCGCAGCAAGTACAGCAAATGCAGCAAGTTCAGCAAGTTCGCTGCAGCACCCCAAATACTGCAGCACAGAGCAGTATCGGCCGGCAGAATCATGAATTTTTCACAATAGCGCAAAGCGCAAGCAGAAATCAGCAGCACCGCGCCGAATTCGAACCTAATAGCGAATTATTTCCCCGCGAGCCGCTTGCGTCGGCTGCATATTACGGCACAGAACCGCATCTTTATCAAGAGCTGAGCGATCTGGCTGAGCTAATTGGGGTTGAGATTATTTCGGCACGGAAAAATCGCATGAGCGGAACACAACCGGCAGCAGTCCTAAATTTCACGCAAGAAAACTGTGCTGAAGATTGTGTCCGTGCAAGCTTCCATCCAAGTTTCGCTCCCTATTTTGCCAGCGGCAGTGTGGAGTTAAACGTAAAAACTGACTCCGCAGAAATTCTTGAATTACTTGCCGCCGTCGGCGCTACCCTGCGCGGACAAGTTCTTGGCCTAATCGGCACCCAAGGCGGGATTGGCACAAGTACGACGGCAGTATGGATTGCACGGGAATTTGCACGGCGGCACCATTCAGCAGCGGTAATTGATCTCAACCCATCTTCTGCCGGAATTGATTTAATTTTTTCCGGTGTCGGACTTTCCGGTAAACGCTGGCACGATATCCGCGGTTCAGGCTCCATGCTCGCCAATCGACTCACCAACTCTCTTCCAAGCTGGAAAGGAGTACGTTTTCTTTCTGCAGATTTACGCGGAGGTGTGGATTTAGCTTCCGGAAACGGCGAGAAAGCAATTGCCGCGCTTTCACAAGTACATGAATGGACAGTGCTTGATTTACCTACGCGGGCATTAGATCCAGCAGATTCGACACATAAATGGCTGGAATGGTGCGACGCCCTGCTGATACTCTCCGGAGTGAACACTGTAAGTCTTGCCTGCACCCAGGCAAGACTGGCGGATTTCGGCAGCTGCGCAAATTTTGCGGTTGTTGCCGTAGGAGCGAAAACCCGCGGCCATCTCGCAGATATTTCCGCACAGCTTGGATTAAATACAATTTTCGGTTTACGCCGGCAAAAGAGTCTTCCGGCGGATCTTGATCACGGACTTACACCGGGAGATAAAAACCGCAGCGGAACCGCAAAAGATATTCGCACAATTTGTTCAGCTTTGATTGAGTCCTCCGAGATTGACGAAACCCAGAGCGGATTTCGCGAACCGGAAACAGCGGTAAAAAGTAACGGCAGCGGTTTGGCGGGGAATAGTGCGGAAAGAGATTCGCAGAAAATCCGCAATAAACAATATTCGATTGGGGTAAAATAATGACTCCCGCCTCTGCCCTAACTGCAAGCCCGACTCCTGCTCTGCGCCAAATTCGGAGACGAATCGCTGCAGGAGAAACACTTGCAAAATCTTTTGAGAGCGACCAGCTTATTTACACTTCACAGCTTGCAGCATTAAAATCGACGGTTGCGAACGTGATTTTCGGCGCCGGTGAGACTATCGCACCTTTACTCGATGACCCGGGCGTAACCGATGTGCTTGTAAACGGCAGTGCCGGAATCTGGGTAGACCGCGGAAACGGTCTGGTCCGGATTCCTGATTCCGAAGTAGAACCCGAACTAAAAACTGACGACGGCGTGCGGGCACTAGCGGTACGGTTAGCAGCAACTTGCGGTCAGCGGCTTGACGATGCGTCACCAATTGTTGATGGAACTTTCGAATCAGGTTTACGCCTGCACGCCGTGCTGCCCCGCTTTCTGCGGAAGGGCCGCTGATTTCACTGCGCACTCACCGCCGCAAATCCTTAACTCTTGAACAGCTCATTTCCGGAGGTTCCGTACATCCAAAATTTGCCGCGATTTTACAGGAATTTGTAGAGCAAAAAGCAAATGTGATTATTTCCGGCGCAACCGGAGCCGGTAAAACAACCTTTCTGAACGCAATGCTGCAGCTTGTTCCGCAAAATGAGCGAATCTTAGTAATTGAAGAATCTGCAGAACTTCGGCCGGCACATCCGCACGTAATTCACCTCCAAATCCGTCGTGCAAACGTCCAAGGAGCGGGCGAAGTATCGATGAGCGAATTAGTGCGTGCAGCAATGCGGATGCGGCCAGACCGAATCGTACTTGGCGAATGCCGCGGCAGCGAAGTGCGCGATGTACTTTCCGCACTGAACACTGGTCATGAAGGCGGTTGGGCAACAATCCACGCTAACTCGGCAGCAGACGTTCCAGCTCGGCTGATTGCGCTTGGCGCATTAGCCGGAATGCATGAAGAAGCTGTAGCAGCACAAGCTGTATCGGCGCTGGATGCCGTAGTGCATATTCGGCGCCGCGACGGAATCCGATACGTGAGCGAGATTGGGGTATTACAACGAGTTCACGGAGAATTACAGTGCCGTGAAGCTTGGCGGCTTGCTGATTCGGAAATTGGCGGGGGCACAAGTGAACGCAAAATTCCGGCACATCAGCAATTGCAAAAATCGTCTGTGCGAAACCTGCAGGTTTTGGAGCTGCCTGCAGCTGCGCAACTATCGTTGAAGTTTGGTGTTTCATAATGTTAATTGCACTGATTCCGGTATTCGCCGGCATTTTCATTTTGCAGTATCGTCCGCAGAGCAAATTTGCCTGCGGTAAACGCCGCAAAGAAAATCGCCGTATCTTTCACCGCATACGAAAAAATCAATCACGGCTGCACAGCTTTCGGGTACTCGATATTGGAATGTTGCTGACGGAAGTTTCTACACGTCTCAGGTCTGGGGCAATGCTTGAATCTGCATGGAATCAAACGCTGATCCGATACAAGCTGATTCATCAAATCTCTGATTCTGATGCAGAAAATAAGGATTTTTCCGCATTAAATAACCGAAAAACTCCGCATATACCGCAACAGATGCGCACTCGCCAGGTTCGAGTGCTTGATGACGACGGCGTACCGCTGGCATTGCGGAAAATCTGGCAGGCAAATCGGATTACCCGCATGCGGATGCGGATTCCAGAACATCTCGTGCAGGCACTGCCGGCAGCATTCGCTGTCTGCCGGCTCGGCTATTGCGCTGGAGCACCGATGGCGGAAGTACTTGATTCGTGCGCCCGCGGGGTAACCGAAGCAAACGAAGCGCGTGCTGCACGCAAAACTGCGCTTGCCGGTCCGATTGCTTCCGCGCGAATGTTAGCAGCACTGCCGATTATTGGAATCATTTTCGGCATGGCATTAGGAGCGAATGCAGTAGATTTTTGCTGTATTCTTTTGCCGGAAATATCTGCCTTTGGCTCGGGTTGATTTTTGAACTCAGCGGGATTGTGTATGTCCGACTTTTAGTTCTGCAAGCAATGCGCGATGAGCATTGAATACTGAGCAGCGAATACTCCGAGCAGTGTGTGCTGAGATCCGCACATTAAACATTGGGCGCTGCATATTAAACGCTGATTGCTGTGTAATAAGAGCTGAACGCGGCGCCCCGAAAAATAAGCACTGCCGGAAGCTGCACATTCTAACTGTGCACTCTAACTGCGCATTGCACACTGTACACCGCACAGAATTTAACGCGATAACCGAGAACACTACAGGATTAAGCCCATGCCAAACAGCCTTTTTACTCTTGCCGTAATCTTACTGACCGCGCTCCTCTTCGCACCGCCGATTACGTTAACATATCTTGATGAAATCCGGACACGTTTTTGGGAGACCCGATTTGGTCAGTTATTTCTCCCAAAACCAGAACGGGATTCAATTGAGCAGGTCACGATCCTGGATTTAATGGCAGCAGCATTAAACACCGGCATGGCTATTCCCGCTGCTCTCCGTGCGGTAGAAGTTAGTCTCGGTTCACCTCACAGAAACCGAAAAAATAAGCATGATTCGGGATACGGCAGGAACAAACTGGGATACAATGTTCAGAATAAATCTCAACCAAATATAAGGATCTCCCGCATACAGAATCTCCCAACGCAGGCTGCACGAGTCCGGAAAAACCGCGTCCCCAGCCGCGATTTAAACCAGGTAGCCGCAAGCTTACTAATGGGAGCAAGCTGGAGTGAAGCTTGGGAAGGTGTTTCAAAAAGAATCTGATTCTCTCCGAGATTCTCGCTCCGGCCTGGCAGGATGGCGCCGCACCAGTGCCGTTACTCGAACGCGCCTGCGCCACTCTCCGGTTAACACAGCAGAGCCGCGCAAATGCAGCTGCAGCACGGCTTGGCGCACGGCTCGTCGCTCCGCTTGCACTCTGCTTCTTACCGGCTTTCATGCTAATTGGGGTAGTACCAATTGTGGCAATCGCTGCACAGCAAATCTTTTAAGGTAAAACTTAATCCGGATTTTAGATTAAATTACTCATCCTGGGCAGATTTTTGCTGAAATCGGATTCAAATTTGCCTGACCGAATTTCAGATAACCGGCAGGAAAACAATTCGCCGTCGGGAAGAAACGGCAATTCCGGCGCTCCTTAAATCCGATGAGCAGCAAAAACACAAAGTCCAGTAAGACATATTAATCCGAGGAGCGAGTTTTGCCGCCGCTTTCTGAAAAGTACCGCAGCTAAACCGAATCTTCATGCACACAAAATAGCATTTTGCGAAAGCAGAGTTTACCCACAAGAGCAAAAAATGCACATCCTATCCACAGCAAGACAATTGATTCAGCCGGAGAGTTGCAATTTGCGGGATTCTTGTTTTGTCATCACCGATGACAGCCGAAAATCGGCAAGAAACAAAGAAACAGAACTCAGCAAATGAGTCGGAAAGAAGGAGAAAAACTATGTCTATTCGCAAGTTCCGCAGCTTCGCCCGCCGGCTGCAAGTGAAACCGCAAACCACCAGCAATATGCCTGGAAATCGATTTGAACACGGCATGGTCACCGCAGAATATGCGCTCGGGACCGTTGCCACCACTGGAATTGCCGGAATTATCATCTGGCTTTCGCAACAAGAATGGTTACGTGATTTAATTGCCAACATCTTCAAGCAGCTGCTTTCAAGCTTCCTCTAAGCAGCGTATCCGTCGGAGCGGGTAGATAAATCTTATTCAAAGATAACTCGGCTGCGAGTTTCGTCAGACATGCTCCCTATCGGCGTGCGCTAACGAGCTCGCAGCAGCTCCAACTTTCATCATCAGCAAAGTCAAAATCGATTTTTTCAACTATCATCTGCCTATCATCTGCGCAAACTAAAACTAAAAATCAACACCGTAAACAGAAACTGCACAATACCCAGAATTCAAAACCAGTAAAAGCCAAGAAAAGAAATGAGATGTTTGCAATGAAGCAAGGATTAATCCGAAATCTACGCGAAGCAGGAATGGTGACGATGGAATTCGCACTCACAATCCCTTTCCTCATCGCCGTAGTACTGTTTGCAATCAGCGCCGTCATCCAAACCTCAAATAATGCTTTAGTTAGCGACGGTGCACGCGAAGCTGCTCGCGCCTACTCACTTGGGCAGCCGGAGAAGGAAGCAATCAAAATTGCAAAGAAAATCGCTGGCGAGAACACCGAAGTGAAAATAACTCAGCACGGCGAAACAGCAAAAGTAGAAGTAACAAAAGCGGGAACTGGCGTATTTGCGCTGGTTAACTACGATTTTTCCGCAACACATTCGGTGGTGCTTGAGCCATGAACAAGCGAAATAAAGCCGAAAAATTAAATTTGCACATATTTTATCCGCCATCCCGGAAACAATTTTCCTGGAGAGTACTCCGCCGGAAATCAGAAACTCGAAACTGCAGCCGATTCGAACCGGGAATGGCAACAATATCCGTCGCTGCAGCAATGATTACCGTAGCTCTGCTTGCATTGATTACCGTCCAATATCTAAATTTACCGAACCAGATTTCACGAACCCAGAACTATGCTGATTTAGCAGCTATTTCCGCTGCGCAGCTAATCCAAAACGGAACTGAAATGAAAAAGATCTGCAAACATGTTGGCACCCAAGTATCGCAAGATTCTGCCGGGAAAGTATATGTGAAAGAATGCGGGATTGAAGGTGAAAACGTGCGGATTAAAGTAAAATACGCAAAAATTCTTTCATTCCTGGAACATGAAATTACTGCCGAGGCACGAGCCGGCCCCGCATCCGGATAAACAGAAACACGACGGGCAAACATAATACTCATCCAAACCGGCCGGCCTCACATCCGGATAAACAGAAATCTAATTTTATAACGAAAATTAAAACGTTTTCATGGAATGCTAAAGCTCAGCCGATTCGATTTGCGTGAGTAAAATTTCAAGCAAACGCTTCGCCGCAGATTTCGAAAGCGGTTCATTATTATTTCCGCATTTCGGAGACTGGACACATCGCGGACATCCGCGTTGGCAAGAGCATTTACCGAGCACATCGAGAGCAGCCCGCACCCAATCCGGAAAAACTGTAAAACCGTGCAGCGCACATCCTGAACCGCCTGGAGCAGAATCATGAATAATCACCGTCGGAGCGCCAGTGTCTGGATGCAATATTGCGGAGAGCCCGCCCAAATCCCAGCGGTCGCAAACAGCAAAAAGCGGCAGCAAACCAATCAAAGTGTGCTCAGCAGCATGCAAAGCTCCCGGCAGTTCGGCAGTCGACACTCCGCTTTCACTGAGGAGTTTTGCGTCAAGAGAAAACCATGTGCCTCCCGTCGAAAATTCCCGAATCGGCATTTCGAGCGGCACGTATCCAAGATACATTCCATCACGGAAACGCCGCACATCATAGCCAACAACCTGGTTTTCCACACGCACAGCTCCGGTGCGCAGAATTCCGTTTGCGAAAATCTGCTGCGCATCGATGCGTTCAATCCGTACCGCAGTGCGCTCGCGGGCATAGGTCCGGATTTCTTCCTCACGATGCGGATGCACAAGCGCCGCATCCGGCTCAAGCATATCTACTTTGAACGGTTTGCCTTGATGCAGATAGATTGCACCCGGATAAACAGTAGTATCTGCTTGCCCTTGGGAGACGGTTCCAAGTAAAACGCCCGATTCATGATCAATAATTGAGAGGGTGTTCGCTTCTCCGCGGATATCCGCCAGATCATGTGCACGAACTTTCAATGAAGTATTCCAATACCAGCCTTTTGGACGCTGTTTCAGCAAATCCTGACTTGCGAGCTGCTGAAACAGTTTCGTATTTTCCAAGTCAAAAACAAAAATATCCTGTTCGGTAAGCGGAAGTTCAGCCGCGGCAGCACAAAGATGAGAAGGGAGAATCCATGGATTATGCGGATCGAATACGTTGGTTTCCGCCGGGGTTTGGATAAGCAGCTGCGGATTTTCAAGAATATACTGATCCAGCGGGTTATCGCGTCCGATAAATACAGCAACACCGTTTGCCCCAGACCGTCCGGACCGCCCAATCTGCTGCTGAAATGAAGCATTCGTACCCGGCCAGCCGGTAACCACCACTGCGTCAAGACCAGAAATATCAATCCCTAACTCTAACGCAGAAGTAGTTGCTAACCCGCGAATATCTCCATCACGCAGCCCAGCTTCAAGCGCGCGCCGTTCCTCAGGCAAATATCCGCCGCGGTAAGCGCCGACGGCTCCGGCTAAATGCGAAGCTCCCTGATTGAGATGCTGCCGTGCGATCTCCGCTACTCGTTCGGCAGCTGCACGCGAACGGACAAAAGTAAGTATTTGCGCGCCGGCAGTCACAAGCTCGGCGGTGAGTTCTCCGGCTTCACTCACCGCTGAGCGGCGTTTCGGATCTTCTGCTGCTGAATCGGGATTCTGCTTCCCAAGAGTTTCTGAATTATCACCGCCGCCAGCGGCAGCATAAACTTCGATTCCATCGGAGCTTTCCAGAGCGGCAATACTGCCAAGAGCTTCGGCTTCCGGATCTGCAAAATCAATCTCCCATTGTGATTTTGCAGCTTGGGCGCTCTCAGACACCTCTGGAATCTCACGGCGAAGTATTGTGAAAATATCACGCCGCCCGCGCGGAGAGCCGTCTTCACTCACCCCAAAGACTTTCCCGAAACCACCGCCGAGAAAACGCTGTGCGGTATCTTCCGGATTTGGGGAAGTTGCAGAAAGAAATACAACTTTCGGTACCGCACCATAATGGTGTGCTAAACGTAAGAGTCTGCGGAGGATTAGTGAAACATTCGATCCGAAGTTTCCCCGATAATGATGAAACTCGTCGACCACAATCACTGAAAGTGAACGTAAAAATCGGGCCCACTGCTCATGATTTGAAAGGAGTGCATAATGCACAAAATCTGGATTTGAAAAGATAATATCAGCGTAATCACGTCCCCATGCACGCAGCACAGAATCAGTATCTCCATCGACGGCAGCAAACAACGGCAAGTTTGCCCGCTGCTGTGTAACCGCAAATATTTGTTCACAAATCCGTGTGAGCACATTTTCCTGGTCTTTACTCAACGCTTTTGTCGGGGCAAGATAAAGTGTACTCGGGCGGCGGTTAATATTTTTTAACGAAGTTCTTTCATGAGAAAAACGGAAAAGTTCACTGATTACCGGCAGCCATACGGCAAGCGACTTCCCCGATCCGGTACCGGTAGCCAATACTGCATGCTGCCCCAGCTGTAAAAGTTCGCCAATAAGTACCTGGTGGGTCCACGGCTTTTCGATTCCTTCGGATTGCAATGCGTGCCGAATTTCCGGCGGCACCCATTCCGGCCAGTTTGCATGGCTCCCGGACCGTGCTTCAACTACGATATGTCCAGTAATCTGCCTGGCAGCATATCGATGAATCAAATCCGCTAAATCGACCATTATTGACCTTACTGGGAGTTGCAAATACAGCAATTGCAGCTATCCGTTTTCAAAACTGCGCGAAAACGGGTATGTTTGCTTTTCGAGAAACACCTTTATATTAATAAGGTATAGGTATATTCCATATAACTTCATGAGATGTAATGAAAAAACCGAATAAAATCACGCTTTCCCAGCTCAGGAAAGCAATAACATCAACCCAAGAGTATTAAAACCGTAAATATCGAAGAAACAAGGAAAACAACGTGAGTAAGTTAGTGATAGTGGAGTCCCCTGCGAAGGCTCGCACAATCTCAAATTACCTGGGAAAAGAGTACAAGGTTGAAGCGAGTATTGGGCATATTCGCGATTTGCCGAAACCTTCAGATCTCCCTGCCGAGATGAAAAAGGGGCCGTTCGGAAAGTTTGCCGTCAATATTGAAGACGGTTTCGAACCTTACTACGTGGTTTCGCCGGATAAGAAAAAGAAAGTCACTGAACTGAAAGCACTTCTGAAAGAAGCTGACACACTTTTCTTAGCAACTGATGAGGACCGCGAGGGGAAGCTATTGCCTGGCACCTTCTCGCGGCTTTAAAACCAAAAGTTCCAGTAAAGCGGATGGTTTTCCATGAAATCACGAAAGAAGCAATCAGCAGGGCATTAGAAAATACTCGTGAACTTGACACACAGCTGGTGGATGCGCAAGAATCCCGCAGAATTCTTGACCGGCTCTTTGGGTATGAAGTATCTCCCGTACTTTGGCGAAAAATTGCACCATCGCTTTCAGCAGGGCGCGTACAGTCAGTTACCACCCGTCTCGTGGTAGAACGCGAGCGCGAGCGCATGGCTTTCGTATCCGCAAACTACTGGGATGTGACAGCTAACTTCAGGAAAGACGATACCGACTTTGCTGCGAAGCTAACGGCATTGAGCGACGGTGCTGCAGCCGGGAAGATTTTGCGTATCGCCGTCGGAAAAGACTTTGATGATACCGGAAAATTGAACGAAAAGGCCGCGAACGGCAGCATAGTTGTTCTTGACCGGGAACTTGCCCAAGCTATTGCCGGCGCATTATCCGGCGCTGCCGCAAGAGTCACTTCCGTGGAGACTAAACCTTATCGCCGCCGTCCGGCGACACCGTTTACCACATCTACACTCCAGCAGGAAGCTTCACGCAAGCTGCGGATGAGCTCACGTGACACAATGCGTGTGGCGCAAAGTCTGTACGAAAACGGGTACATCACATATATGCGTACCGATTCGGTAAACCTTTCGACGCAGGCAATTGCGGCTGCCCGTACGCAGATTAAAGAACTCTACGGAGCAGATTATCTGCCGAATAAACCGCGGGTTTATACCACTAAATCTAAAGGGGCGCAGGAAGCGCACGAAGCTATTCGCCCTGCAGGAGACCATTTCCGCACTCCGCAGGAAGTAAAAGGACTGCTGAATCCGCGCGAGTTTGATCTTTACGAGCTGATTTGGAAGCGTACCGTCGCTTCACAGATGGAAGACGCTATCGGCGTAACGGCGTCAGTGAAAATTTCGGCCGATATTTCGGCTGCTGATATTTCGGCCGACTTACATGAAAACACCGCCGGATCTGCGTTGCGAAATGCGATTTTCGCAGCTTCCGGTACGGTAATTACTTTCCCAGGTTTCCTTGCCGCATATGAAGAAGGCAAAGATGTGAAACGTTATGAGGAGAAAGCAGAATCGCGTCTGCCGCAGCTAACACCGGAAGAAGAGATTACTGCGACGGCAGGTGAAGCTGAAGGGCATGAAACTGCGCCTCCGCCGCGTTATACTGAAGCTTCGCTTGTGAAGACGCTCGAAGAACGCGGGATTGGCCGGCCTTCGACTTACGCTTCAACGATTTCGACAATTACTGACCGCGGATATGTGAATCGCAGAGGGCAGGCACTCGTACCCACTTGGCTGGCTTTCTCTGTGGTGCGGCTGCTTGAAGAAAATCTTCCCGAACTTGTAGATTATGACTTCACTGCAGATATGGAACATGATTTAGATCGGGTGGCAGCCGGAGAGTTAGATCGTGAATCTTATCTGCGCGGATTCTATTTCGGGGCGAATGCCGACGGAGAAGTCGTTGGCGCGGGGCTGGCAAAACAGGTTGAAAATTTGGGAGATATCGACGCCCGCGCCTTAAATACCATCAAAATCGGCGCCGGTATCGCCGTCCGCAATGGCCGGTACGGGCCGTACCTTTCCGAAACAACAGCTGACGGGAGTGAGGGGCGGCGCGCATCGCTTCCCGAAGATATCGCTCCAGATGAGCTGACTGCGGAGAAAGCTGCAGAGATTCTCAGCTCTGCAGCACAAGAAGATCGGATTCTCGGTAAAGATCCGGCAACCGGATATGATCTTGCGGTGAAAGACGGACGTTTCGGACCTTATATTTCTGAAGTGCTTCCGGATGACGCGGTGCAGCTTACCCCAACGGGAAAGATTTCCAAGACGAAACCGAAACCGCGCACAGCTTCCCTTTTCAAGAATATGAGTATACAAACTGTGACGCTGGAAGAGGCGCTAAAACTGCTTGCCCTGCCGCGGGAAGTCGGCGAGTCTGAAGGTGAGATGATTACCGCGCAAAATGGCCGTTACGGCCCGTATCTGAAACGAGGTTCTGACTCGCGTTCACTCGAAACTGAAGCGCAGATTTTTGAAATCACTCTTGAACAGGCTGAAGAAATATTCAAACAGCCGAAGCAGCGCGGGAGAGCAGCTGCGAAACCGCCGCTTGCCGAATTCGGGGTTGACCCGGTTTCTGAAAAACTGATTGTTTTGAAAGACGGCAGATTTGGCCCATACGTGACCGACGGAATCACGAATGCTTCCGTGCCGCGTGCGGATGATATAAATCAGCTTACTGCTGAGCGGGCACAGGAATTGCTTGCTGCCCGGCGGATGAAACTCGCGGCACAGGGCGGACCGAAAAAACGCAGTACCGCCAAACGCACGGCAAAAGCAGGTACGCGAAAGAAAACGGCAGCTAAAACGGCAGCTAAAACAACGAAGCAGCCGAAGAATTCGAAGAAGCCGAAGAATTCGAAGAAGCCAGCTGCGAAGAAATCTGATTAAGGTTCTGATTAAAACGAATCTGATTAAGGTTGCTGCGAAAAAGCCGGCCGGCACGAAAAATCTATCGCATAACCTGCTCTTAAAGGAGTTAAGAACTTGTTGTGAGTAAGGAACTTATTAAGTTAAGAACTTACCGCGTTAAAGGCTTACCGAGTTGAGGAGCGCGGAGTAATGCAAAAGCGGATAAATGTACCGCACAAAAGAATCGTGCCGGATGGCAAAATATTTTGCATACAGATTCAGAAATTGAATTAAACTGCAGATTTCAGTACAGATTTCAGTAACAAATACTAAATATTAGATGCGGCAATAATTGACGGGATACAAGATGGCGGGATTGTTCATTTCTTTCGAAGGCGGCGACGGCGCCGGAAAATCTACGCAAGTGCGCGCACTTGCCCAATGGATTGCAGCGCAAGGCTTCGCCGTCACCACTACCCGCGAACCGGGCGGCACCGAACTCGGCGCGCAAATCCGGAAAATGCTCCTCCACGGAGGAGCCGTCTCTGCGCGCGCCGAGGCGCTGCTCTACGCAGCCGACCGCGCCCACCACATCGCCGCAAAAGTCCGGCCGGCTCTTGGGCGCGGCGGCGTGGTGATTTCTGACCGCTACCTTGATTCTTCCGTGGCATATCAGGGTGCCGCCCGCTCTCTGCCGAAAGAGCAAGTGCGCGCACTTTCGCTCTGGGCAGTGGAAGATCTTCTTCCAGACATCACCATCCTGCTGGATGTGCCAGCGGAGCACGGAAAGCGGCGTGTGGGTGAAAATCAAGATCGTCTCGAAGCTGAAGGATTGCAGTTTCATCAGCGCGTCCGGGAAGAATTCCTGAATCTTGCTGCGGAAAATCCGCAGCGGATTAAAGTAATTGACGGCAGTTTGAGTATTACAGAAATTTCGCTGCAGATTCAGGAACTCACCGCGCCTTTTCTGGCAGCCCTGAAACTTCAAACACCGAAAACTTAACGCACCTAAAACTTTAAGCAAAAGCGTAAAGTTTGCAAAAACTAAGCAAACTATCAAATACTGCAGCGAACACATTATCAACTGCATTTGATCGGAGCAGCACAATGAGCAAAACCCGCCTCTGGAACACACCCCTTTGCCATATCCTCCCCCGTAATATCTGCCCCGGCAATACCTCCCTTGCCGTATCCGCCGGAACTCCGCATGAGAATTGGAGTTAGTACTATGAATGAGAATGTTTTTTCCGAACTGGTCGGTCAGGAAACGGCGATCGCCGAAATTCAGCGTGCAGCACATGCCGCACGGCTCATCACCCATCCGCAGTCTGCAAACGCTGCGAATCTGAAAAATACGCCGAATCTGAAAAATAGCGCAACCGAAGATAATACCAGCACCGGCGTTAAACCTGAGACTGAAACCAGAACCAACACTGAAACCAACATTAACGCCGCAACCGCAGCAGCAGCCGAAACCGCAACCGAACCTGAGTATAAATTCAACACTGAAACTAATACCGACGCCAACCATTCAACTGCAGAAAATACCGTATCGTCCAAGATTACGGCTGCCGCAATGAGCCATGCCTGGCTGATTACCGGTCCGCCCGGATCCGGGCGTTCTCTGGCTGCGCGGGCTTTCGCAGCAGCACTCGAATGCACATCCGCCGCGGCTCCCGGCTGCGGGCAATGCAGCGCCTGTAAAGCCGTAATGGCCGGCAATCACCCCGATGTGGAGATTAAGTCAACGCAAACCGTAACCATTAGTGCGCAGGAAGTACGAAACCTGGTAGCACAGGCATATCTTGCTCCGTCGTCCGGAAATTGGCGGATTTTTATTATTGAAGATGCCGACAGAATGCTTTCACGCACAACCAATGTGCTGCTGAAAGCAATCGAAGAACCAGCCGAGCATACCGTTTGGATACTTTGCACTACCGCACCTGCTGACGTGCTGCCAACGATTCGTTCACGCTGCCGAAATATAAATCTTACAACACCCAGTCCGGAATCCGTCGCAAAACTTCTCGAAATTCGCGATGGAGCAAACCCGAAAGAAGCTCTTATTGCAGCACAAGCCGCGCAATCCCATATCGGCGTTGCCCGCGCATTAATCAACGATCCGCATGCAAAAGCATTACGCCAGCGCACTCTCGAAGCTCTCGTCTCGATTCACGGAGTTGGAGATGCGGTAATTGCAGCGAAAGCACTAACGGATGCGAACTATATGTTTACACCCGTCGAAGCTAATAAAACCGAAACTAATAAAACCGGAACCGGTATTCACACCGGCGCTGCCGACGATGCCGCCAATACCAGCGCCGATATCAGCGCTCCCGGAAAATCCGCTGCCCCTGCGCAAAACACTGCACAAAATCCGAAAAAATCGAAAGCTGCCTCGAAAGAGAGCGAAGTAGAAGCTGGCGAAAAAGCACGTATTGCGAAAATGGAAGCACTCGGGCTTGATCCAAACGGAAAAATTCCCGCGGCTCTGCGTGCACAGATTAACGAATCCGCTGACGAAGAAAAACGCCGCAAGACTCGTGCCCAACACGATATGATTGACCGCGAATTAATTTATCTCACCGGTTATTTCCGCGATGTGCTAATGATCCAAACAGGTGCAGGAACCGCATTAATCAACCCCGATTTCCGCAATTCAATTGAACAGCGAGCCGGAGAAACAAAAGCAGTCCAAACACTGAAAGTACTCGCTGCGATTACCGAAGCCCGCTCCCGGCTTGCAGCAAATGTGACGCCGCAGCTGCTGCTGGAATCCGTGCTGATAGAAACGCACCTTTATCTACAAACATAGGTTTACTCACAAGCATCGGCAGGAAAAGAAAATATCAGTGTAAAAGCTAACCGCAGATAATAGAATTAAGATTCAGCAGAAAAGCAAAACTAACATCCGGCAGAAATATAAATAGAGAAATATAAATAAATAGAAATATAAACATGAAGAAGTTATCACAAACTAAACGTCTTACCCGCAATCTTGCACAAGCTGTGCTTGCTGCCGGGCTTATTTGCATTTCACTCAGCGCATGTACTCCCAGTACCGATACTTCCAACAATACGGCTAACACGGAAAGCGAACTCGCCGTCGGCGCGCCGAAAGCAATTTCCGCCGCAATGCCTGCCGTACCGAAAGATCTCGAAACTTTCTATACTCAAACCGCGAACTGGGAAGAATGTAAAAAGGCGCACAGTGTACAAAAATTAAAGTCCCGCTCGACTATCAGAATCCAGCCAAAAAATCGATTGAAATTGCGTTAAAGAAACATCCCGCTGAACACAAACCAATCGGCACGCTCCTCGTTAATCCCGGCGGTCCCGGCGGGTCTGGTCTGGAAATGATTGATGCGGCAAAATATTATTTTCCAAAGCCGATTTTAGAAAACTTCGACATTATCGGTTTTGATCCGCGCGGCGTAGGCGAATCCACCCCGATTAACTGCCTTGACGACGCTGAACTCGCACGAATGCTTGAAGCTTCCTACCCGGACACGGCTGAGGGAGATGCAAAATCACAAGAAAATACTAAGAAAATCGCCGACGGCTGCAACGCCGAATCAGGTGAGCTGCTGCCGTACGTCGGGACCGAGAACGCGGCACGGGATATGGATGTGATTCGCCATCTTGCCGGAGATCCGAAACTCTATTATCTCGGATATTCTTACGGCACGTCGCTCGGCGGAATGTATGCGGAGCTTTTCCCGAAAAATACGGGAAGAATGGTTCTCGACGGAGCCGTATCATCAAAGGCTTCCAATTTTGAGCAAAGTCTTGCACAGATGAAAGGTTTCGAAAAATCTTTAGACGCATATCTGAAAAATTGCATCAATAAAAATAAAAAGTGTCCGTTCAAGGGAAGTCTCGACGAAGCCCGCAAACAGATTTCCTACATCTTGAAACAAACTCTTGCACAACCTGTTGCACAGCCGGATACCAACCGTGAGCTGACGCAGGCAGGTCTGATTTATGGAATTGTGACGGCGCTTTATGACGACGAGACCTGGCCGATACTTACGCAGGCGTTCACTTTACTTTCAAATAAACAGGATCCTTCAATCTTCTTAGCGCTCTTTGATTCTTATATTGGACGCAGCAAAGATAAATTCATCAATAATACGATGGAAGCAAATTGGGCGATTAACTGCGCCGATTATCGGGTAGATGGCGACGAAGCCCAGTGGAAGACGCAGAGTGATCAAATGGCGAAAGAATCACCAATATTCGGAGCCACTATGAAATATTCTGACGCGCTCTGTGCAGCCTGGGCATATCAGCCGGAAAGAAAGATTGGCCCGTTCATTGCTGCCGGATCAGCGCCAATCGTTGTTGTCGGAACGACGGGCGACCCGGCAACTCCTTATGAATGGGCGAAAGATTTTGCGCAAACACTCGATAACGGGCATCTCGTAACTTGGGAAGGTGAAGGGCATACGGCATATGGTCATTCAACCGATTGCGTAAACGACGCAATTAACGCCTACCTGTTAAACGGAGCTGTACCGCAGGAAAATCTTATTTGCCCGGCAAAATGACGGATAGTTGTGACGACTTTCGCGCTTAATCATTTGATATTCAAGCGCATTATCCGATACATTTATGAAGTTGGCTATCTTTCCGCAGTTGCTGATTTTTCTTTACACTGAATTGAAAGCTGCTAACATGCGCCGCCTTAGCTCAGTCGGCAGAGCGTCTCACTCGTAATGAGAAGGTCGTGGGTTCGATTCCCACAGGCGGCTCCATGTGATGTCCCGCGACATAGGTCCGCCTGTGTCGCGGGATTTTCTTTGTTTTTGCGCTGGGGTGTCTCGCGTCATGTGTCCGTTTTTGAGGGTTGTTTTGTTTGGTAGTTGCGGGTCGGGTCGATGGTGAATTCGGCGAGGATTTCTCCGGGTCCGTGTGTGATGATGGTGAGGTGTGGGCCTTTGATGAGTGCGATGACTGGTGTGTTTTTGTGTGCTCGTCCGATGCCTAGGTGGCGGATTTTTCCTGCGTAGCGGATGGTGATTTTTCCGGTTGCGTCGATGATGTCGTAGCGGATGCGCCATTGTTCGTTGTTTATGGTCAGTGTTGGGCTGTCCTTTGGTTGAGCGTTGTAGACCTGTGCGGGTGTTTTGTTTATGAAGCGAACAAAACCCAGTACGCTTCAGATTGGGGCTCAAGCGCTTTGAGTCCTCCTTGGCGGTAACGCGCCATGATGCGTCGGATTTGCCGGTCGCTGACATTGAAACGTAATGCGGCTTGCGTGGTGGTCAATGAACCTTGTGAGATAGCTAAAGCGATAGCTCTATTTCGTGAGTAAGACATGCTTCATGATCATCCTTGGCGGACATATCACGTGAGACATAAACGGACATATCACGTGAGACATAAACGGACACATGTCATGAAACCACACACCGCAGGCGGCTCCATGCGCCGACGTGACTGGAACTGTGAGTTTCCAATCCAAATGCATGTGACGGCCCTCGCGGTTCGAGCGAATCTACTGTTGCCGGCGCTAGGCACGCACAGCTCGGCTCCCCATCTATCGAGTATGAGGTGCCTATGTATGACTAAGGCAGGATGGAGACATCACCAGTTTCATCGCACTCGAGCGCAATTCCACATCCTCACCGCATGGATACAAGCTACGATGGCCATGATAGTAGCAAGAACTACCAACCCAGACTCAAAAGCATCTACACTTAATGTGGTTCTTTTTCAAGTAGCGCGCTCACCGATGAAGAGAAGATTTTCCCTTGCTGCGCCATCACGGACAAAGCTATAGAAGGAACAAACGCTGCAATGCAGTGAACGATAATCAAGATTCTTGAGCCAGCCCCACTCGCCTGCTCCAATATAGCCACAACAACCCACACTGCCAGCACCGGAAGCATTACCAGAACCACATTAGAGTCTAGAACTGACCATCGAGATTCTCCCCATCCGATGAATCGGTCAAGACTGAGTGCTAAAGCAATACTTGAGGCAGCTATCATCGAACCGAAAAATTCATCGCGCTCACTCGATTGGGGCGAGCTTGCTGAAAGGAAATGTTCATCGCCGACCTCCAAATGACCCGACTTGCTCAGCATTACGAAGCATCTCGAGCTCTGCTCGCACCTTCTCGCAACGGCACTCTCCCTGTGAGCAGAACGCCTCATCTCGAAGCGAGGGAAGTTGAAGCACCTTATTGCAGAAGAGCTCGACCAGCATTCGCAGTTCGCGCGGGCCAGCATCTCCAACATTCGTGATTACCATCCTCATCGCCCGTATCACACCGGGGTCGTAGGACGGGTGAGATGCATAGCCCTGAGCCAAGTCTTGCATCGCTACCCGGTCACCCTTAAGAGTAGCGCTTAAGAAAGCCAGGACTCGAGGTGTGACAACACGGTAACGAGAGTATGCCGGCAAGGCATGCGGCAACATGGGAAGGAGCGAAACCATATCATGCTCGCAGTTCCGCTCGACGAAATCCAGAATTGAGTCCACTTCGTTGGACGGAAGAGACCCGAAGTCAGGAGGCGCTTGCGCACCCAGTCAAGCTCACACCTCCATCGTATTTTGTCATGCCCGTTTAGGTTCAGTTCGCTGACGCTCGGGACTAGATAGCGAACCACATACCCCGGGTCAGTCAAGTAGACCCGCTTGAGAACATCGCCACCGATGCATCCTAGAATCGACTGCATGTATTGAACAGCTTCATCATTACTTTTCAGGTATAGCGGCCATGTTGAGGAGGGGTCTACCCCAACTTGAACTAAATACTCCGGTGGGTAATAGCCGTCCCCATTGTGAAGAATTGAGTCGAGGTTACGGTCTTGCCAGTAGACTTCCTCAACGTACGCACGTTCTCGCAAGAAACTGAGATCATCAGTGGGACGCCCCTGGAAGAGTTCTGTCAGGCACCGCTCCGTGGCCACGGATGGGTCGAAATGGGATCCAAACTTCACGAAATACCGACCACTCACCGGGTCCTCCAGCAGCGTTGAAATCACAGGCAATCCATAACCCAAGGATGCGTCACGAATGCGAATGACCAAACCAAGCCGCTCCTCAAGTTCCTCGATGACCAGTCTTAGACGTGGATCTAGAGCTTGGCGCGGGAATTCAGGGAGGGCAAGCCGTTCTGTAATCACGATGCGGTTCGCAAAACGCTCGCACAACTCTGCCAGAGCTTGCTGATCCGCCTCAGATTCATCGTTGCCATATGCCATACCATTGGTGCCAATCAGCACGTCGGCCAGACTAACAGGGACCAGACGTTCTTCACCAGTCTGAACCGAAGTGAACGTCTCGCACCGCACGCCGCTCGTGTCCAACGGAAAAAGGTCGACTGAGTTGCCAGCGCCTCCTCGTAATCGAACGTGTCACATCCAAAGTGTCGGTGCACATGATTCGATGTGAAAGATTCGCTAGATAATAAGACGCAATCAGATACGAGCGCCGGTGAGACATCTGTGCGCTCATCCACGAAGCGGAACCGATGCAGGGCACGGCTCGCTATTCTCTCCATGAGCTCTCCATAAGCGCTGGCCCAGCAGTAATCTTCCGAACCTCCTTTGCCATTAACGAAGAGATAACCCCCGCCTAGCGTTAAGGTCGACGCGACACATCCGCCGGTGTGTGTCGCCGCTGATTCGTTAACCTTGAGCCCGACGCTCTCAAGCCAGGCCTTGATTCGCTCGACAGTCTCGACCGGTGCACACGTCTTCCAGCGAGATGCATAGTTCATATTATCCTCCTACTCTTGTGTGAAAAGTTGTTCGATCTGTTCGGCAACGACCGGGATTGAATTCGTACGAACGCCTGGAAGCATCTCAATCTGATGACCAGCCATTGATCTCAAGTCGAGACAAAACATACTTCCGACGGCAAGAGTGATATCCCGCTTCTGAGCTTCGACAATACGGCGTAGCGTAAAGGGGAGTTCCGATTCCACTAGTCCCATGGCAATCCTTTGACCCCAGATAGGCAACAAGGGGCGAAGAATTTCTGTAGGGAATCCTTCAAGCAAGCCCTGAATATTCCACGTGTCACAAGGGAAGAGTGTTGGCCCCACGATAAGGCTTCGACCCGTAGTCCACACCGGCAGCACTGTGCCCCCTCGGCTGGACACAAGTTCGAGCGCAGACCTAGCCCTTGCCGCCCCCGCCTCTGTAAGGTCAATGACAACTACGACATCTGTGCCTCGGTCATCGAAGTATGCCTCCAGTTTCGGGGGCATTTCATTCTGTTCAATTGGCCAATGAATGCAGCGGAAATTCCATCCGACGAAGTCATACGGCTGGGCGCTGTCCCACATCGATCCGATGAATAGGAATCGGGACGAGGCAACGGCCTGCCGGACAAGAGAGATGAGCGCCCCCGGGCCCATGTTTGTAGACCCCTCGAGACGTTGAATGACTTCTCGAATCCGTAAGGCACGTTCTTTCACTTCCCGGGCGGCTACGGAGTCCTCAGGGATGGTACGAAAGAATGCGGACATATGCTCAGCGAAGGGTACTGACCTCAAAAAACGTCGAGCACGGAATTAGTCCCCACTGTATATGGAAAGTTCAGCGCAATTAGCCTGCGAGCTAGGCTAGGACTCCTTAGTCGAAGCATCACCTCATATCTGTGGCTTTTCTCCGAATATATCCCTAAAGAATACTCCTCAGCAATTACAGTGAAATCTTCATCCAGATAGACGATGGTCCCGTCAGCCAATGGGGATTGCATATATACACACCTCTTCAGGAGAAAGCGCCAGAGACGCACTGATAATGTCGTCGAAAAACCCACCCCAAGGGATTGCTGCCCTGCCCTCCGCGCAAGCAGTGAGAAGTAGGTTTTGAGCAAGATGGCCAGCCTCTAAGTGCCCCAGCCGGTAGGCCCGAGCGCCGTACTTGATGCTGAGCACGTTGAGGCGCAGCGTAAGGAAGCACATAAGAGAGATACGGTCGAGACTAAGAGCACCAGAGTAAGTTACAGCGAAACCTCGTTCAATTTCCTTCAATGTTAAGGGGCGACGGTCGGTGAGCCCATGGTACTGAGGTATATAGCGCCAGAGGGCACCATCGAGTTCCGAGCCTGTTCCTTGGACCCAGACGTGCAATGAAACTGCACCTGCTGCCCCTGCGCTGGGATAAGCCAGCTGGCTAACTTCCTGTCCGGCGAAGGTTGTGCGGTTCGTCTCCCCAGCTGCAAGGCGCAGCAGGCCCCCAATCTCTTCTTGGGTCATCCCACCGTGAAAATCAGTGCTCGATCGACGTTTCTGCAAAACCTGACATAGAGATACTCCCACGGCCGTGTTGCTTGGTTCTGGCAGTGCTATGAGCTTCCCCTCAGCTTGGTGTGGGGCAGAAACTGAACGCACTCCGACGAATGACATAGTGGTTGGCGAGTGGCTTGAAACTCCGTGGAAATCCAGCGTAGTCTCCAAATCCCAATATGCTCGTCGTGTCGGGAACCATGTCTGCCGTGCCTTCATAAGCCATCCCTCTCCAATACTCGTACGAACCCGTATGCCAGAGCTGCCTCAGCGGCAGGCAACACGGATAGTCGGTTGTTTGTCATGTGCATATGCGAAGCAATGAGCAACGTCGCCTCAGTTGGTGTTATGTCCGCTATAACTGGGGCGAGTTTCCCCGTCATCGCTGATACACATCGGTCTACACGAGCGAGACGTGTTTGGCCTGAAACAATCCGGGAACATATGGTGTTAGCCGACTTTGGAGACAAAATCCTGTCTGTTTCTTTACCGGCAATATGATTCCAGAACTCCGCGTACCGCTGGAAAAAATCGGCGGTCGCTATATCATGCGCTTGGGCTAGACCCCATAATGTGAGTCCGCCTAGGGCTACACGAGCGGAAGGAGAATGAGGTGTAGCAAAAGCAGCCACTGCGAGTGCGGAGGAGTGTTGGAAGGCCCTTTCTGAAGCAGTAATATGGTTGAGCCCCATGTACCGATCTAGCTCCGGGTAATAAGGCATTTCGAGTACTGTGCCGCTGGGGAACCATGGAAGCTCATCTACATCGTCGATATCCTCACCGAACAAATTCACACGCGAATAGAATTCGTTACGATCGAGCGACGGAACTTCCTCGCGATCTAACCATTCCTGAGCTTTCCGAAGTAAGGCTTCGTGCACTCGTTGACTTCTGGTCCTCACTCGCAGGTGCGGACCACCGACCCAGTACTTGATGAAGAACCAATCGGAGTCAAGTTTATGCCCTCCAAATAGGTGAACTGCAAGCCGTTCCTGTGCCTCAATGGAGTGGCACCAGGCGTGGAAAGCGTGCCATTCCATTAGCACTCCTCCCTAGCCGCTGCCGCGAGACTGTTAGAGGCCGGATAGCCTGCAACAATCATATGCATAGGGACGCGGCTCTCTGCCAAGGTTTCCATGATACGGCGCTCATCGAGATCCTTAAGTGGCCGAGTACATAAGCCTGCTCCGGCTGTCGAGATGGAAATAGCCTGTGCCACCTCCCCAGCGCGTATGATACTTGCGGCCACCGCAGCCGCCCCCTGGCGGCGAAGGGTCTCGACATCGACCATGACTAATGCGGCTAAAATCATGTCCTCAAAGGCGATACTCTCCCCGGATGCCGGAGCAGGGCAGAGGGAGCAAGGGGCCATATCCCTATCTTCCGGGTGCCAGAGGCGTCTAAGTCCAAGACGGAGTACTCTTTACCTTCGCGGACCACCAACACCACAGTTACGGCTTCATCCCCTTCCCACCATTTCGCAGTCTGTACTAGGTCTCCTAGGAGTTCTTCCGGGAGCGGTCTCAAAATGAAAGCGAGCCCTTGGTCGGTGTGGCCTGATCCCCGAGAGCGCCGGGCAACAGACCGCCCACTGGCAGGCAGGGGCACCGATGTAGCAGAGCTACGCGGTCCCCTCCGGAGATGGCCTCGACAAGGGCGCGCGCCTCGGGCCCGAGACACCACATATTTGTCACATCAGGTCCCGAAACAGTATGCGGAACGGGACATGGGGAGTCAATATCCGACATAAGCGGTGTCCCTTGCTTAACTAGAGGTGTTAGGTCAATCTGTACAAGCTGAACACAACGGAACCCCTGATTCTGACGTGTGCCCGGCAGATAGGTCACCCGGAGATCATACCCGAGTTCCTGCGCAACTTCACGCACCCCTGGACAAGGTGCCCTGCGTCTAGAAGTGCCAGTGTAATTGCGAACTCTCCGTAAATCGGTCCCAAAACAAGAAAATCACTTTCAACTAGTAGTAGGGTACGGTCGCCGTGTACAGAATCTGGGAGAGGATTGATTACCTTATGCCATGCCGTGGTGACGGGACAGTAGCGCCAAGCGCTTTCTGCGTCCACCAATATCAGATGATTAGCCATACGTCCACGGACGGAAGGAACCGCCGTGTGCAACACATAGGGATTCTCTGGTTCGATTCGTATGGGCGCTATGGTCTCAGCCACCAAGAAGCGCAGGGGAAACTGCTTCTCATGAAGCTCACGCACAGAATCGCCAGGCGAGCTCGTAGGGGCTTGCTTGGGTAATAACTCATCCACGTACGCCGTGTACCTGTCGTAAATGAATCGATGGACGTAGGCATCAATGAAAGATTCATGCGTAGGGGTGGACAATGGGTACCTCCTGTCCTTCTGACAACGAGCCGTTGTAGCCAGCGGCACGCAGACGTGTACGGAGTGCCCGTTCATTGACGCGCCTGTGCTGAAAACCGAACCACATAGGGGATACGTCTGGTGAAATGACCCGCCAAACTCTGCAGCCGATGCTCTCTGATAAGGGGGTGGACAGGTTGACCCCAATGAAGTTAAGGTCAGCGAGCGGGTCAGACAGCAGACCGTCGAGGAGCTCACGTGCGGATAACGCGGATGCGCAGCTCGGTATAACAACAGAACCAGTGACATGGTCGAAGTCTACGGAGTCTGCTTCAGCCAGTGCCCAGTCGTAGATGTGCTCTTGGCGACGATGCGCTGCCCACCTAATATGGTCGTTGAGATCCGTGACTTCTTCTGGCTGGAGTGCTAGACCCGGGATTTCCGGGTTGCGCTCATACACACGAAAACCGACGAGGGCTTCGTCTAGGGCGTTGTGGAGTGCCTTGACGGGGTCGGGGTGTGCGGCTGTGCTCTGAAAAGTCGCCACAGTGGAATTACGCCCCAACACCACTACCATGATGACGGCCAAACCGGGGAGAACGGAGAGGTCTAACACATGCACCTCATTCCCATGATCTGTCATCTCCGTAATGCGAAGGTGTGCATCAGAAGGCAGTGACGCTATATCCACTTTCCTCGGAGTCCGTCTACCGAACCAAAACGTCATGAAGGCGTCCCGTTCAACGAGCTCCGCAAGAGCAAAGAGCTGAGCCTCGGCATCTGTTGCACCCAGTGCCACGCCATTTGAAGTCTCCAGCGCCCATGCGGACTCACCTTCCACGGTCAAGTAAGCGAGTTGCGCAGGTAACCACAACTCGTTGCCTTTCCGTAGGTCCATCCCGCCAACCCAACAAACCTCAGCGCGAGGGTCGAACGGGTGTCGGGATCCGGGCACGAAGTCGACGACGTAATGTAAAATATCATCAGGGTGTAGGATGCGGTATTGGGACTCCATAGCAGCCATAGTGGACTGCAGCAAAGGACGGTGTGGTGTATACATAGCATGGCGCTCCACCAGCTCCAAGAGGCAAAGCCGCTCGGCCTCCTCAAAATTTGCCCCCTCCCATACGCTGTTATCCGGTGCCCTTGACATGCAAATTCCGCCCCCACAAGAGCATCGGAGGTGGACGTGAGATCCCGATAAACATTGGTCACCAGGCCATATCGAGGGTCTAGAAGACCGCGAATTGAGCCGGTATCAGGACGGGGCACCACGCGGTATCCTTGTGTGAACGGAGCATCGGATATGCCTCCTACCGCAACTTCATCGTCCAACTTACACGCTCTCTGGGCCGCCGATAGCCGTCGTACTGAAAGATTTGCGTGCCACAGCTCGCGTGGGCACGTGTCCTGTTGTTGAACAAGCCGGGCAATCGAGTCAAGAACCGGGTCGTCCGAGGGTGAAATCTCCTTCGGTAAGGACGACGCGAAAGTGTGCCCAGTATTACGTGCGTACGCATAGTCTAGGGCCCCCACGTCAGCAGGACCGCACAGAGTCCGATCCGAAAACTGCTTGACTTGTGTAGACAATGTTCTAGTCATCGGCTTGGAGCGAGGAGTTGGGAACAAGAGCTAGTCCCGACTGGGACAATGCATGAATAGGCCAGTGTTCTGTTGGATGGATATCTGCTCCGGCAACCACTCTGGCATCTGTTCCTAGCGCAGCGCCGAGCCTCATAAACGCCTCTGAGACCGCAGCAAGAACAGAAGTCCCAAGATCAGCTCCTTGCCCTGTTGCAGTGACCATAGCCCGAGGGGTGGCTAAGCGGATCTCAACTTTAGTCCCATTAGAAAAATAATTGGGTTCAATTAAAATTCCTGTTGAGCCATTTCTGTTTTTCATAAGGGCGTCGACGCTCTCGTGAACCGATAAACCCGTTAGAGTTTCACTGGGGTAATCCCTCACAGGTTTAGCACAGAACGGCGGCTGCTCCAGACAGAGAGGTGCCACCTCGAGATCGGGAGAAACGGCGTATGCTCGGGACAAACGAGGTGCAACAGAGAGCGAATCAATCCACATCAAAAGGAGATAAAAAGCCACAAGCCTACTGACGTGAGGGCGTCCAAGTGCTGCCCGCGCAAGAACAGGCTCAGGCGAGGAATCACGAAACTCGTGGAATTCCGAGTAATCTTCACTTCCGAGAAGGAGAATTTCTCCCGGATAGCGCCAAGACGGGCAAGCCATCGTATAGAACGCATTAGAGAGTGTCCTCTTACCGCATTTTTGGGCATTATCATCCACTAGAGTTAGAATAGGGCCTGCCGAGCTGGGAACAGCAGGAGGCAGAAGCTCGTGCATCAAAGCCCAAAGATCCCGGGCGAGCCGGCTGCTGTCGGGCGCGAACTGAGGACAGCGAGATCGTAGCAACACATCAATCTTCGCAGGATCTGGATAGTTGCGGATCAGGTAGGTTGCCACCGGACTTGCTGTCGGCAGTGGGCCACGATACACGCTACCACCTGCTGAGAGGAGTTTGAGAGCACGTGGAGACAAATCACGCAGCCCACCGTCCGTGGCTGGACGAGGAGTAGCCAGAAAACTGAGAACAGCCCGAATCTCTTCTTCAGAGACGAGGCCGGCGGGAACGTTGAACTGCCGTCCTCCAGTTCGCAGAAGAGTACCTGCCGATGTCGTGGTGACGAAAGTGTTCTGTCGTGAGACAAACCACACCTGTCCTTCAACGCTACAGTTTTTCGACATTGATTTCCCCTCCATCAATGCGGTAAGGATATAACTTGCCTGCACCCGCTTTCGCGAACTAACACCCATTGCTGGGAGAAGTAGATAGACAAAGTTCACGAGCATACGGAATGTCGAAAACTCCACCCCGTCCATCAAATGTGATTTCTTCGAGAAGGCCTCCCTATGAAAAGCACTCATTCCCCGAAAACGGCGCCGCGCCATTCCGTAGCGCATAGCCCGATAGGGGTTCACCCAAAATCCGCTGGCGCGAGCACGTTGATGTTCATCGAAAATCTTCGAGAATTCAACTTCCCAGCGCTGCAACAGCTCAATCATAGGATCGTTTTTGCTATTCTTTCCGCTTCCGAGACGATTCAAAAACGAGGTAAACATGTCACGATTTAAATCAAAATAACGAGAAAAATCTCGAGCGTACAGTTTCATGTCAGCATGTTCGTAAGAAAGGAAACCAATCATGTGAGACTTAAACGACTGGTATCCCCTTAGCGCACATCTGCGATCTAGCTGAATGCTCGCCACATAAAAGAGACCAACAAGGAAGGGTATCTCCAATGATGACCCTCCCATTGTGAGAAGCCGTAGCGATTCCTCAACGAGAGGCTGCACGCGATACAGCTGTTCGTTATAGAGGTCTCGTTCGATTTGGGCAATATACTCCCCTCGGCGGGGAATTCCCGCAATCTGGTGCCACGTCACCTGGAAGTTGTTCGGGGTATCTCCTGTCTCTCGAAGACTATTCATTTTGCGCAGGTCGTCCCAGCGTTCAGTATATACAGCGCTCCCCTGCAACTCTTGCTCGTTGAGTGTCGAACAGTAGTCATCTACCTGTTGCTGAAGCGCTGTTACTAGAGCTTGAGTCTGTCTCAGGGAGCCGACCGTATACACCACAAGGCAAGGAATAGAACGCACCTGCCAGGTAAAGTAATACCGAGACGGAATTAACTGATGCAGCGTTGATACAAGACGTTCAACAACGAAACGTCTTTTCGCTGGACTAGAAATATTCAGGGCCATCGAAATCTCAACTATCACAATCCATCCTCCTGTCCGGAAACGCATGCCATGACCTCAGTCAAGAACTCTGGTGCGTATGCATTGGGTAGCTCCTCCGAGATCAGCACCTCTGTTGCATGCATTACTTCGCTATAAGCTAGCTGTGTCAGCCAGAGATCGTTGACATCAAAGAACTGTGGCTTCTTGAACTCCTGAGGGATGTTGTGTACGGGACCAGAGAAGGCAGACCTCCGTACTTGCAGATAGAACCGGGAAGGCAAGTCGTGACTGTAGAGCCAGGATGCTACGGCAAGAGGCGCATTTGGCCCTCCCAATGCTGCTCGGAACGCGCTGGTAGCCGAGCGACCTAGTAACCACCGACGACGTTCAAGAATCAAAGATTGGAAACGCACTCGGGGGATAGGACTATATCTTTATTTCCTTCCTCACTAAGGAAAAGTCCTGCTAAATTATTGATAAATGAAATGTTGTCAAAAAGCGAAGCGAAGAAGGCCACCTGACCTGGATAGAGAACTCGAATTAACGAACTCGGAAGGATGGGTACGCGAGTCAGACCATCATACCCTTTGAGTCCGATTCCCGAACCTCGTGGGACGAGCCGACATTGACCCAGGGGAATCTGCCGAATGAATCGACCACCATCACTCCGGTCCCTGCTGGCATCAAACAGAAGCCGTTCTTCATAACAGGGACGATGTATATTGGCATTAAACCCCATCGTCTCGTAAATCTCAATCGGGACTTGGCCGGCCCTGTGGTAGAAAGCGCGAAGCCGGTTGTTGATTTCATCCCCTAAATCTAAGTGGCGCGTGTAGCGGTGCATAAAACTCATGTGGCCCGGATAGAAATTATTTACGACGAGCTTTCCATCAGGGCAGTGCTGTCCGAACACTGAGTAAACATACCCGTGGGCAGTAACCCCGTCCGGAAGCATTCCTTGAAGACGATTGACATCTTCAGAAAGAATCTCAACTTCGGACGTCACGCCGGCCGTAAACCGCCCACGAATTATTTCTATGAATTCCTGCTTAACGCGCTGCAATGCATCCACATTAGGGCATTGACTAGCGAAGTGTTCGAAAGGGTCACTCCAGTAGTGCGCATAAGCAAGGTTGACTTCTGTTAACAGTCTGAAGAAAGCACCATCCGCTAAGTCTTGCTGCTCGAGTTGATCATATCCTCCTAAGCGATATATGAGCTCTTGCTGGATAAGGGTGTTGACGTCAAAGGCGGGGGCTAAAACTAAAAGAGTATCAAGATCGTCAAGCTGGTGTTTGGTTAGACCATCTTCGCTGCCGGTGGCAGACACCTGATCAAGGAAAAGAGCATCACGTGTATCGAATCCGAGTATACCCAGTCTTTCGTTAATACATTCAAAGTAAGTAACGTAATCCTGATGGTCGCTCTCTGAATAACGGTCCACCAATCGCATCCACAAAGCATGCATGGTCCGCAAATCTGCAATTGTTTCGGCAACAGGCCCTTCTACCGGTAGCGCGTAACTTTCCATTCTTTCGAGAAGGGCGGACATACCATCGAGCCGTTCCGTCAAGTGTTCTTCTATGTTGACTAGACCCAGACCAACCATCGTGCGCATGGCATCACGCGCGTCACTGACGCTCATGCCCAGTCGGCACTGTAAGTAGGCAACGTCGATGACAGAGTCCCCGCGGAGAGTACCGCCCTGATTGGTGCGTTGATAGTGGCGCGGAATAAGCGGTCACGGTGCCTGAACACCTTGCGGTTGACAGAATCAGTGGCTTGAGCTACCACATGCAGGGTATGCCCATCGTCCCAATAATTTGAATTGAGCTGAAAATGCACCTGATCGATAATGGCATCATTCAAGACCAGCGCCTCAAATACACACAGCTGATGAACTGTATTCGGCGTAATAGCTGTCACAAGCTGTACAGGAAGACGCCCGTCCACCTTAACCTCAACTTCATTGAGCATAGCAAACGGACTGCTCTTGGTATTGCTTCGTAGGAGCACGCGCCCCAAACCGCGTGTCATCTTTCGTGTCTTTTTTCCAGTCAAGTCAAATTTATTGCTTCTTTTGACAGCCCGAGATAAGTCCGGCGAAACAAAGTTAAGCGATATTCCCAACGGACCAAAGGAGCGAAAAAGCTCGATGGCTGCCTTTTGATGGGTTGCGCATTTCTTCGTGACCTCTTCTATGTAATTTTCAGCGAAAGTGTGATGGTCTTTGAGATTCTGTAAGAAATCTTTGTATGAAGCGTTCCACGACCCATCGGCACAACTCCACGCTTCCCAGTCTTCGAGATTCAACTGACGTAGATGTCGAATAAATTTTTTCCGTTTATTGTCTCGAATGCGTTCGGTTCTGCCAAGCCAATCCGCAAGTTGCGATGCACGCCGGCGCAAATCTTCTTCGGCGGTGGCGAGCTGCATCGTGTCGGGGCCACGAAAGTCCCATACTCCCCAGCACGCGCCAAATGAGAGCTTCTTACGAACTATAGTAATGGGGTGTTTGCGAATCACCGGGGCGCCCTCCAGCGCAGGTATGCTGCAGTCGATGCCACCATCAGAAGTAGCGCCAAGACCGCTATCGACTCCAACAGAGAGCCACTGGAAACAGCGTGAGACGCTGGATCCCAAGCTGCTCTGAGTAGGAGATTGAGTCGGTAGAGAGGGTTTACCTGAGCAATTGTCTTAAGATATCCAGGCATTACTTGCAGAGGAAGTGTTGCATCACTCAAAAGTATCAGTGGAGTAAATATTGCCATTCCTGCTGCTGAGAATTGGTTGGTCTTGTCGAATAGCGCTCCGAAGGTGAATCCGAATACGAGGGCAACGAGTACTGTTGCCAAGAAAGCTGGCACAAAGAACCACAGGGCTGGAGGGGTAATATCAAAAACAAAAAAGGCTAAGAGCAGTATTAGAATGAAAGAAAGCACAGAAACGAGAAACACTTTAAGGACAACAACACACATCACTCTTAGCATGCTAACTGGCGTGACTGACAGCCGACGGTATATTCCATGCTCTCGTTCCGAAACTACCTGATTGGCAACATTGAATACACCGGTAGCAAACAAAATAATTACACAAAAACCTGGAATATAGGCAGCAAAGAAGTCTAGTCCACCATATGAAGCATCTTTGTAAATTGACCCAAATATCCCGAAGCTCACAGCAGGCATTACAACGCTAAACAAGAGGTAAAGCGGTTGCCGAAGGTAAATCTTCAGTTCAATCTTGAGCTGCTCGAGAAGCACGAGTGGACCTCGATTCCTTTGCTATACGTATGTAGAGACTATTCAAATCTGGCACCCCGGCTTGCTCAAGTAGAGGATCAATCTGACCCGCGTAACGAAGCCTTCCGCGGTCTAAATGCACTAAATGTGTACAATTCTCTTGAATCTCAGACATGTAATGAGACGAGACCAAAACCAACCGCCCGACGCAGAGGTCACGTAGCGTGGCCCAGAAATCCAGACGGGCAAGCGGATCCAGACCCGTAGTGGGCTCGTCAAGAACCACTACGGCGGGGTTGTTTAGAAAGGCGAGGGCAAGGTTAACCTTCTGTTGCATACCTCCAGATAGTGAGCCGTATCGTTTATTGATGAACGGACTCAGGTCAAGGAGATTGACGAGATCATCAATAGGAAGCACCGGACCTGAATAGTAGGTGGAGAAAAGACGCAAAAGCTCCAAAGCTGTGGCTGATTCGTAGAAGTTATTTTTCTGCAGGACGACACCGATTTTTCCTTTAGCGGAGCGCCTGACAACTCCGCAGAGAGATCGATTTTCCCCTCGCTTGGGTGCTGAATCCCCATTATTGTCTCAAGAAGCGTCGTTTTTCCGCTGCCGTTATGCCCGATCACCGCGACAGTCGCATCGGTAGGCGTTGTGAAAGAGACTGAGTCCAGCGCCTTGACGGAGCCGAAGTTTTTCGATAAGTTTTGAACGTCCATTCGACCAGTAATCTCTCAAAGTCTGGCCGCCGACGGAAAAGAAGGCAGACCGGACAGTTGTGCTGTGGTATCAACCGCCGATGTGAACGCTACAGCAAGAAGTCGAGACGCAGCACGAGCAACTATTACAAGAAGAAATGCCCGATGAAGCAGCAGTTTCGGAGAGCGTCATAGTCTCGTCAAGTTCCACGACCTCGATACCGTCGAAAGCATCAGATAGGTCTTGGAAGTCTAAATCAGAGAAATCCTGAAAGTCTATGTCGGTGGTAGTTGGAGAACTCATGGCAGTTTCCCTTAGCTAGGTTTGAATATTACTAAGGTGCATTTACGCCCCCAAAGAGTGTCCCTACTTGCGACCAACGCCGGATAATCTTTCGAGTACATGGTAGCGCCTGTGGTCATTAGAATAACTCACTATCTTGGCTTTGTCAAATCGTCGGCGTACCTTACATATATTGAGCGCGTAAACATGGTGGTGCCTCATGTTGTTTGAGCGCGAAAAAATGTTGGTATGAGTGATCGGATTATTTCTATGGGTACGCGTGTGGAGGTGGCGAGCCGGTTGCGTAAGGCGTACCGGAACGCTACAAAGGGTGAAAAAGGCCTGGTGTTGGATAGTTTTTGCGAGGCTACGGGTATGTCACGTTCTTCAGCGCGGCGTTACCTGACCAGGGTGGCTTCTAGGGGTGGTTGCAATAGTTGTTGTTGATTAGTTCGATTATATGCTCGCTTGATTTGTGCCAGTTGAGGGTTTTCTTGGTCTGTCGCCCCCGTTCTTCAGCGACGGTGTCGAGGTAGGTTTCGGAAAATTGGGATAGGTCGATACTCTTGGGGAAGTATTGACGTAAGAGTCCGTTGGTGTTTTCGTTGGTGCCGCGTTGCCAGAGCGAGTGCGGGTCATAAAAATACACATCAATGTCTAGCTCGGTAGAGATTTTCGTATGGAGTGCCATTTCCGAGCCTTGATCCCAGGTAAGAGAATTACGTAAAAGTTTAGGAAGGTGCTGCATTTTCTTCACGATAGCTTCTTGCACGCTACCAGCGTCATGACGATCAGGAAGATGTAAGAAAATAGTGAACCGTGTTGTGTGTTCTATGAGTGTGCCGATAGCACTCTTGTTGCCAGCACCAAGGATAAGATCGCCTTCCCAATGCCCTGGAATCATACGTGTTTCTATATCGTCTGGGCGGTCATGAATCAACACCATTGCTTCACGCAAACGAGGCTTACGCGTTGATATATCAGAGCGTGTTTTACGCACGGCTCGACCGCTTCGCAGAGCGTTTTTAACCTCAAGTTTGAGGCTGCCGCGAGCATGAACATAGATCGCTTGATATATTGTCTCGGCACACACATACATCGACTCATCATCAGGGAACATCTGTTTTAGTCTGCCACTGATCTGTTGCGGCGACCAATGCTTACCCAAGCACTTTTTAACCAGAGTGAACAAGACAGGATAAGCAAGTATTTTCGCTATCTTGGGGTGTTTGAGACGGCAATGAGATAGTTGATGAGCCCGATACGGCTCACATACCCCGTTATCTGGATTCGTATTAGCTCTTATTTCACGGCTAATACTCGATGGAGCACGTCCTAGATACCGAGAAATACTAGGGATAGCCTGCCCGTGATGAAGTATGTCGGCAATTGCGATGCGTTCGTCTTGCGAAAGATAACGAGAAGAAATCGGCTGGGGCTTATCCATATCAACACGGTACCAATCCGCGCTCGGTTTCTCGTTACGCCCACTGTTTCTGGTCCGCCCATTACTCCAGACCTTGCCCGTACGTTTCGAAACCCCAACAGCCCTGGCTGCTTGCGTGAAATTCAATCCCTCGTTTAATAACTGAACATAATAAACACGACGAGCAGCACACATCAACGAACGCGACGCATACGCAACACCCCGATACTCCCGCAACACCCGAAAACACTCCCTCACACATCAGGTGCTGCAACGATCCCCAGATTCCAAGCTGGTGTTTATTTTTTTGGGGGGGCAGTGCCAGGGATATTATTTTTCCAGACGGACTTAAAGTCCTTGCGAGAACCAATTTTGGACGAATTCAAAATTGATATTTCTGAATGTTGCGGAGCTGAGCGGGGTGAATAGTTGTGAATAATACTGGCATTTTTCTTAAACTTGAGCATGTTTCTGTTGATTATGGCGGTACACGCCCGGCCTTGTCGGAGATCACGGTAAACTTGCACGGCGGCCGCGTTATTGGTTTGCTCGGGGCGAATGGTGCAGGTAAAACCACGTTGATTAACGTGAGTGCAGGTGTGCGCACGCCAACCTCTGGGAGTGTCACAGTAAAGGGAGGGCCGCTAGGTTGGTGTGCCCAACAACTGATGATCGATTGGTTCGTGAGTATTCGCACCAATGTGTGGATGGGAGCCTCCTCGCCGGTTTACGCGGAGCTGAAGCCTGGAAACGAGCTGATGAGGCGTTGGCAAGTGTCGGGCTCGAAAATGAACCGATTCATGAAACTCCCGAAATTTTGTCTGGCGGTCAGCAGCAGCGCCTCATGATCGCGCGAGTGCTCGCAATGCGTCCGCAGATTATGCTGCTTGATGAACCAACAGTTGGTTTGGACTTGGGGCACATCGCACGTTTGTCGCAAGCGATACATGCCAGCCGTGACCAAGGGAACCTGGTCGTGATTTCTTCGCATGATTTTACTGCGATTGAGTCTCTGATCGATGACGTGTTGCTATTGGATGGCGGCATCTTACGCTTTATGGGGACTAAACAAGAATTCGTGACACGGTTTGCGCAGCATGAAAACATCGCGATCGAGCTGGCAGATCCGGTAGCAGATCTTTTCCACCTCGCTCTTCCTCATGATTACAACATCACTATTGATGATGACGGGCGGCACCTCACACTCACAGTTCCGACTGGGACTCCTTTCGGCGGTTTGCTGCGCAGTATCGAAGCCGAAGGAGGCATTGTGAAAGATGCGGTACGCCGCGGAGTGACCTTGGGCGAAGCATTTTTAGCAGCGACCGCAGGCGAGCAGAAGGAGCAGAGCCGATGAGCCAGCGTGCATATAAATCTGAAACCAATGCTGATTCGCGATCCGCGGCATCTTGGTTCCACTCGCTCGCGATTATGATGCGGCTGGAATGGCTCGGAGCCGAACTGCACACCTGGCAGCGTTGGGTGTCCCTGGCGGTATTGCCGATGACATATCTTGGACTGCTCGGTGTTGGGCTTGCCTCCGCCTTTGGGGACGGCACCTACCTCAATTTCGTTGTTCCTGGCGCAATCGTCATGCAAGCTCTCAGCGGTCTGAATAGAGTTGTGGCGCGGACGGTCACTGAACGGCGCTGGGGTCTTGCCGCATTCAAACTGCAATCAGGCGTTCCTAAGTCGGCTTATCTGTTTGGTCTGATTTTTCCTGGAATCGCGATATTTACGGTGCAAGCTCTCATCTTATTGGTCTTTGCAGCGATTCTCGGGGTGCGTTACAGTCTGCTGACTATTGCGGTGATGATGTTCGCTGCCGTGCTGGGCGCGCTCACGTGGAGTCTGCTGAGTTTCGTAGTGGCGTCTGCAGTGCGTAATTATCAGACTCGCGATTTCATTCTGACCATCACGATCATGCCGCTCACTTTTGCGGCTCCCGTATTCTATCCCCTTGATAGTGCGCCGCTTGTACTCAAGATGTTGGCGCTCATCAATCCGCTCACATATCAGGTTCACTTGGTACGCGGCGCCGCCTACGGGCAGATCGAAATGCTCCCAGTATTCGTCTGCCTTGGCACTCTTGTGGTGGCTGCAGTAATGGCATTATTTGCCGCCCGGAAAATGCAGGAACTATCTTTCGAAGGATAGAATCCCTCCAGTCCGCAAGGTGCCGATCCATTCTTGCCCCAAAATAAAATCACGTAACTGGCGGCAAAGTTCACGTGATTTCACGTAACTGATGGCAAAATTCCCTATATGGTTACGTAACTGGCGGCGAAATGCGCGATTTTATTTCCCAACGGGGAATCGTCGTTACTTTGAACTCGTGACCAGCATAAACACAAATGCTTCTGACGGTGAAAACCACAGCCTGAGTTCTTGCCGCCGCTTACGTAACAAAACCGAGTTCCCGCCGCACAGGGCATATTTTATCGCGGTTTTCTTAACTCTCCGCAGATGAAATGTCCGACATACGGAATAACGACGGCAAGCCGCGAACTAGCGCATAAATCTCACAAAATCAGAAAGTATGCGAAGAACGGCGTGCTGCCGGCGTTTTATTAAGTTTTATTAAACCGAAAATCGTCGTGATTAAGGAAATAATGTTGGGATTAAGGAAATAATGTTGGGATTAAGGAAATAATGCAGCAAGCTAATTCCAGCAATCAGAAACTATACTGGTAAGCCTGCATCTAATCCCAAAGTGTGCCAAATAGCAGATCAAACAACGCTGTGAGAAAAATAAGTACGCTCAGAAATGATTATCTTTCTGAGCGTACTTTTAGAGAAATTTAGGGAGATTTCGGAAAATTTTGAAAGACCGCGCGGCCTTAACCTCCGCCCGAAACCACCATACCAACCGCTGCCCGAACCGGATCCCGGTTCTTTATGCTTTATTTATCCGCTGGCAAAACCGGCATCGGGGTTGGAGTGAGACGATCGGCTGGATTAACAGGAGCCGGCGGCACGCCTACAGACACCTTTGTGTCTTCACCGGAAATACCGTGAGCATCATCGGTCATCTTAGCGTAATCGAACTTATCGCTGCCATTCAGCACAGCATTCGCCTTATCGTAATCGATTGTGCCGGTCCATTTACCGACGATTAATGTCGCTACAGCGTTTCCCGTAAAGTTGGTCAGCGCACGGGCCTCGCTCATAAAGCGGTCAATACCAACAATCACACCCACACCGTCAAGCATCTCAGGGCGGAAGCTTTGCAAGCCGCCGGCGAGAGTGGCAAGCCCAGCACCGGAAACACCGGCTGCACCTTTGGAAGCAATAATCATAAAGATCAGCAACCCCATCTGCTCGGGAATACTCATCGGCATATGCATTGCCTCGGAGATAAACACAGCACTCATCGTCAGGTAAATCGCTGTGCCGTCGAGATTAAACGAATATCCCGTCGGCACCACAATACCGACAGTAGATTTATCCACACCCGCATGCTCCATTTTTGCCATCAGATTCGGCAAAGCAGATTCGGAAGAAGATGTGGCAACAATCAGCAAATATTCACGCGCCAGATACTTAATCACCTTGAAAATATTAAGCCGCGCAAAGAACGCAAGCGCCCCGCCCATTATAATCACGATAAACAGTACGCACGTGATGTAGAAAGCAAGCATCACTAGACCGAGCGACGCTAATGCCGCAGCTCCCGTTCCGCCAACCACAGCAGCGATAGCACCGAATGCGCCGATTGGCGCCACCCAGAGAATCATGATGAGCACCCGGAAAACAAGTTTCTGGAAAGCGGCGACAGCGCCCAGGATTGGTTCGCCTTGTTTCCCCATACGCTGTACCGCAAATCCTACCAGTAAGGCGATAAACAGTGCCTTGAGGACGTCGCCTTGAGTGAGGGCAGAGACAATGGTGGTCGGGATAATGCTCATCACCAGCCCTTGCAGCCCGGCAGAGCTTTTATCTGCGGAGCTTGCATACTCGTCGCCGCTGCCCGGAGTGATCACGAGCCCTTCGCCCGGCTGAATCAGATTTCCGACGGCAAGACCGATGAAAAGTGCAAGTGTAGACATCACGATAAAGTAGGCCAGAGCCATACCGCCGGCTTTCCCGACGGATGCAGCGGCTTTAACAGAGCCGATCCCAAGCACAATGGTGCAGAAAATCACGGGTGCAATCATCATTTTGACGAGTCCGACAAATGCTGTGCCGAGCCATTTCATTTCTTTTGCAGTCTCAGGAGCGGCAAGCCCAAGCCAAATTCCAGCTGCGACAGCGATAATGACCATAATGTAGAGCCAGTGGGTCCGGTCGCGGCGGGGCTTTTTCGGCTCTACCACCACAGGGTGTTGATCCTTATAAATCATTGCAGCCATTGTTTCCTCTCATCGTTTAGCGTGCAGCATCTTCACGGATGCGGTACAGTGAGTGTTTTACACGGGGGGCTTAGCGGTGCGGTAGCTATAATCTACGGGCGTCATTACCCATAGATTTACATTCGTTACCGTAACACTAAGATATTGCTCTCAAGCCAGGCGTGACTTTCAAACTAATCGGCTTTCAAGCTGGGAAGCGCAGTAGAACTAAACTGCCGCAGCAGAACCAGGTTCCGGTTGCGACGGTTGTACTAAACCGTAATCATCAAATGTGAAACTTGCTCTGCTGTGTGCTGTTGCTACTGGTTGGGGGCACAGTATGCCGGGTGCGAACCGCTGTGCCCGGCTTGCAACGCCGTACAGCGACACACATTAAAGCATACATATAGGTACTATAGTCCTATAATCTGATTTTGTACAGCGATTTTGTGGCATATTTTGCTGATTTTGTGCTGAAATTACAGATAGCCTGTATCGATTCGCTGCACAGTTAATAGTTAGTTGATAGTCGGTTAATAGTTACCGCCGAGATCTTTTAAGACATTGGAAATATCGCTGTAACGGAATGTATCCGATTTTGAACCAATTGACACTACGAGAAATTCTTCCGCTCCGACGGAATATAACACGATGAGGTTATAGTCCGATCCGAGGGAACCATTTTTCACTCCGCGTACACCGGGGTTGAAAAATCCGCTTTCCGGGTCGAGAAACTTGTTCGTGTTTGCCCAGGTTTGGCTCTCTCCGCCAGGCAGCACGGCAGTGTAGGAAGATTGGGAAACAATATTGCGGATCCATTGCTGTTTCAGAAGTTTCTCACACACGCTTCCCAAATCTACGACGGATGCGGAACCGATAAAATCATAACCGCTTGGATCGTGAATTTTTGCCGCATTCCATCCCTGCACCTGCACAAATTCATTCAAATCTTCAAGGAAAAATCTATGCGCTGTGCCGTGTCTGAAACTTCAGGATGCGCTCGGGAAGCCACAAAATCAGCCAACACATAGGCAGCATCATTCCCGGAAGGAACCAGCATTGCCGCAACCAAATTCTCCACCGTATATTCGGATAAACACAGAAAGCGTGAATCAATCCGAGAATACAACCAATCACAACGAAAGAATCAAGCGTAAAAATCAGGCTGCTTTTCCCCGCCCGGTGTATGCGAATAATAGAGCGTGACGACGACGTCTTGCGGATGATTGCCGAATTTTTGCCGAAAATCGTCACTCCGCCATTGTTTCGTGCTTTTGGCGCTACACCGATCCGAAGATTAATGAAAGGCGATTTTTCAAGATGTAAATCGTCAATAGTCACTAACGACACTTCCTCACCATCCACACCCGTACCTTTCTTATTAATCCGAACATGTTTCAGCAACCCGTACTGACTGAAATTTTCACTCCACCAATCTGGGGTGAGCCTGCCGCGAACATCAGAAAAATTTCCCGGGCACGTCCACGCGGCAGCGTCCACACCGTTCACGCTAAAAGCAATATCGCTTTTCCATTCATTATTTGATTCCGGAAATTCACTCGATAGCTCCACTGATATTTCAAGCATTTCCGGGCGAAAACCCGGATTAATCGGATTCGGAATACGGTATTCCACAAAACCGTCGTTAAACCATAAAAGCGATGCGTGAACGCGCTCATTTTCTCCAAACGAGCGCGGCTCATCAATTTTTCCAATAATCCTCTTCTCCGTCAGCAGCCCGCATGTTGGCTCCACATGAAAATCAGAATAAAATCCGACGGGGATTTCTTGCCGTACAGATTCAAAAGGCACATATATTTTCCGCGGGAAAATTATTTCCGCACGATCCACATTCATTGAATAATATCGCCGCCGTAAATCTGAATCATCCCCGCTCCGATCTTCCCGAATCAGACCGCTTTCTTCGAGTTGAGCTAAATGGCGCGACATCACAGCTTTACTTAAATGCAGCTTGCATGAAAGCTCGGTAGCCGTCAGGGATCCAGCTGCAAGCGATGTCAAAATATCAAGCCGCGGCTGGGACGCTAAAGCCTTGTAAACATTCAGCGATTTTTCGTCAAAGCTCAATTCCATGCTGTCTCCATACTGGTGATAATTTTTATTGGCGGCAGTTTCTGTTCGCGCCGGTGAAAAAGTTTCACCGCCGAAAAACTTTGCTTTTCAGACTGCCCGGCCCGCCAATCGGCAGACTCTCCAGTCGGCGCAGCCTGCAACTGCCGCGTTTAAGATTCGCAGCCACCACATAAATCTAGTTGCTAACTCACGCAACTATCTTACGTGATACAAGCAACTATCTATCAATATTTGCAGAAAATTGCACATATATCCGGCAAATATCCATTGTTTAGTACACATAAGAGTGAAACAATTTCAATATGTGAAAGCCTTGCAAGGCACATCGCACACCCACTACACATTCCGCATCGATTCAACGGAGAAGAAATGTATCAGGAAATTAAAAATTTGCACTCCGATGCACAGCAGGAGTGCTGGCTCTCGGATTGGCGGCTTGCGGGGCACAACCGTCGTCAAACGCCGATATCGCAGAAATCATTATCTGGACACAAACATCAGGCCCTGACGCTGAAGCGCAGCAGGCAACTTTCAAAGCCTACAACGCTGCTAACCCGCAATATAAAGTGAAGATGATTTCGATGAAGAAAGAAACCTTCAATGCCAAACTCGCAACCGCCGCACGAAGCAGCAAAGACGTGCCGGATATTGCAGTAGTCGCTTCGGAAGAAGTTCCCACCTGGCAAGCCCAAGGAATCCTGGTTCCGTGGGGAGAATCTTTGCACGGAACGAAAGTAACCGCAGACGCATACGTACCAGCAGCATGGAAAGTCGGAGAAATTGCTGGTGAACGCTATGGAATTCCCGGAACTATGCCCACATGGATTTCCTATTACAACAAGAAGCTCATAGACAAATACGTTCCTGGAGCTTTAGACGACGGAATCATAACTTTCGACGAGATTGACACCGCCGCACCGAAAGCGAAAGCAGATGGGGTTTACGTTTACGCAAATGCCTGGCCGTTCCAGAATTACGATAATCTCTATCTGCAAATGGGCGGAAAATGGCAAAACGATCAAGGAAATATTTCCGTCGCCAATAACATTTCAACAGCAGTATTTAAAAAGCTTCAGCAGCTGAACCGCGGCGGATACATGGTTCCGCACGGCAAAGATGCCGACAAGGAATTCTTAAACGGCAAACTAATGGTTATTCCGCAAGGAACATGGATGCTGAATACTTTCAAAAAAGCAAAATTTGAATGGGGTGAATCTCTCGTACCGCAGTGGGATATAAATAATCTTGTGCAAGCCTCAGGCACAGATCAATACGTGGTGATTAAATCTGCGCAGGAACGCCCCGCAGAGAAACTGAAAAGCATGGCAAACCTGATGGAATGGCTGCAAAGCAATCAGCTGGAAATGTTGAAATCCGGAGCAAATCCCTCAGCTGTTGCAATGCTGGAGAATGAAGAATACTCCCGGATGCCGCAGTCTTTTCTGTTGAAAGACCCCAAAATGTTTAACGCAATCAGTATTATCACCACTCCCGGGCTGAGCTATGTGAATACAGAAATCGATGCTCGAAGCTGGGATATGATCGACGGAAAAGCAGATATTGCCAAAACGCTGAAAACTATCCAGAAAACTGTCGAGCAGAAACTGCAGCAGTAGTTTCCCAACGCTCCTTTGTGTTCCTTTCAATTCATTATTCCCTTTCGATTTTCTCCTTTAAAAAATGCGGGTTTTGCAGGCGCATCCGCGGTAAATTCGCTTGCCCCGCAAAACTCGCATGAACTTAAAATCGCCGGCGCAAGAGATACACGAGAGGTAAGAGCCGTAAGCAATGTAAGAACACCGAAAAATATAAGAAACGGAAGAGCGCAGATACCGGCAATGCAATCAGAAAACTTTCGAGATTGAAACAAATAAAAGTCACTTAAATCGGAAAAACAGGCAGGTACGGAGATGAATTCACCAATGAAAAAGAAAAAGCTGCGGCGTTCGGGGTATCGTCCGACACTGTGGCCGGCTCTCTTTGTAGGGCCGCACGCAATTATTTTCGTACTTTTCTTCCTCATTCCGGCTCTCTTCGGAATTTATATTTCTTTTACCCGATGGACCTTGTTCGACACTCCGCAATGGGTTGGGTTTGCTAATTTTCACGAGCTGCTTTTCGACACCGATTCCATCTATCACCAGCAGCTTGTCAGCGGTCTGGGCGCCACAGTATTTTTCGCCGCACTCACAGTGCCGTTGTGTATTGCTATTCCACTGTTTATCGCAGCACTCCTGCAAAAAGTATCCCGGATCCAAAAATTTTTCCAGGCAATTTTCTATCTTCCAACTCTGTTCGCCGTATCTGCCGTCATGCTGATATGGGTATTCTTGCTCAGCCTTTCTTACGGACCGCTTCCGGCATGGTTCGGGCTTAGTATCAATATTTCTTCCACGCAGCCCTGGGCGTGGGCAGCTATTATCGGAATTACAGTGTGGTGGTGTATCGGCCAAAACCTCATTATTTATGCGGCTGCTTTCGGAAGTGTACCGCGAGAACATATCGAGGCAGCCCTCTTGGATGGAGCAAATTCGCGGCAAACGTTTTGGCACGTCCAGATTCCCGCTATTCGTTTTCCGCTGTTTTTCACGATTGTAACGACAGTTATCGCCCAGTTTAACGTCTATGGCCAACCGCTGATGTTCACAGCGGGAGGACCTAACAATTCAACAAAAGTTTTGCTGATGAATATTCAGGAAAATGCTTTTGGAGCAGGGATTCCGGCAGCCGGAATGAGCTGCGCAATGGCCGTCATTTTAGGAGCGTTCATCATTGCAGTCTCAGCAATCCAATTTGCAATTCTCAGGCGGAAAGGTGATTAAAAAATGATTAGCATAAAGAAAAATCCGGCAGCTCGCATCCTTGCGCTAATACTTCTTATATTTCTTGGCATACTGTGGATTTTCCCGCTTGTGTGGGCATTTTTCACGGCTTTCAAATCAAATAACGAGATTGCAACTTCTGATTTTCAGCTTCTCCCCAGCAATGGTCTGCCGAAAATTTTTCAATTCTGCTAAATAATAGTGAACAGACACCAGTGCTGCGCTGGTTTGTTAATTCATTTATCATCGCTTCCGGGCAAACAATTCTCGTGACGGTTTTAGTTGCGCTCGCATCTTACGGCTACACCAGATTACAGTTTCGCGGACGAGATGCTTTATTCACATTTTTACTCGGAACCATGATGTTTCCAACCGTTTTGAACCTTATTCCAAACTATAAAATCGTGGATATGCTCGGCTGGATAAATACCCCGCTCGCCGTCGTTATTCCAGGAGCGGCCGGGGTTTACAACATTTTTCTTGTGCAGCAGTTCGTCAAAGGAATTCCGTTGGAACTTGATGAAGCTGCCCGCGTTGACGGCGCGAATCATTGGCAAATTTTTACCAGAATTATTCTCCCTTTGATTAAACCGGCTTTAACGGTTGTGGCTCTTTTACGTTCACAGGAGCATGGAATGATTTCCTCTGGCCGTCCATCGTGATGACAGACGTAAATACTATGCCGATCACTCCCGGATTACAGCTTTTACAAGGGCAATATGAAACATTCCCCGGCATCGCAATAGCGGGCGCCATAATTGCGCTAGTTCCGATGTTTCTCATGTTCATTTTTGCCCAAAAATATTTCATGCAGGCACTGGCGCTTACCAGCGGAATTAAATAAAAATCCGACGCACTTACTCATTCTCCGCCCCCGCCCTTATCCGGCATTGGATACCAGCGAAACTACAAAGAAGGTTATTTTATGAAACGTAATGAATATCCGCGCCCCCGATTTCGCCGCGGCAACTGGATTAATCTCAACGGCCAATGGCATTTCGCATTTGACGACGGCAATATTGGATTGACAAACAAATGGTATACCGGTTCAGTAGATTTTCCGCTGCGGATTAATGTTCCATTCGTTTACGAGTCTCCGCTGAGCGGAATCAACAATCAAGACCGCCACGATACAGTGTGGTACAAACGCGAATTTACCTGCCCGCATATTGACGATACAGAGATTGTCTTGCTGCATTTCGGCGCGGCAGACTATCACACTCAAGTATTTATCAACGGCCATATGGCGGCTGAACATCATGGCGGAGAAACTCCTTTTTCCGCAAATATCACCCCATATTTATCTGGCATATCGGATAACAATTCCCAAATTCTTACAGTCCGAATTGCAGACAGATTAGATGATGAGACTCTTCCGCGCGGCAAGCAGTTTTGGCAAACTAAATCAGATGGGATTTGGTACACCCGCAGCACGGGAATTTGGCAAACTGTGTGGATTGAAATAGTTCACAAGAAACATATAGATTCAGCTGATTTCCAATGCGATATTGACCGCGGATACGTTGAAATGGAGGTAGTGAGCGAATCTGCACGAGCAGGCGATAATTTACGCTACACCGTCAGGAAAAAGATATTTTCGTCGCCCAAGGCGTTCTAACATGGCCCGATTCTGCTTCAAGTCTGCGCTGGCAGATTGATTATGCTCAAGAACATGTCTTTAATCTTGGGGTGCATGGCGAAGGAAACTATCTGTGGAGTCCGGAATACCCAAATCTTTTCGAGGTCACTCTTGAATTAACCGACGGCGAATCACAAAACATTATTGATACTGTACATACCTATTTTGGTCTGCGGAAAATTGAAGCAAAAAACGGCATGATTTATCTCAATAACCGTCCTTACTATCAAAAACTCGTGTTAGATCAGGGATATTGGCCGCAGGGTTTGTTAACAGCCGCTCATGATGATGATTATCGGAAAGATATTGAACTCGCGAAAGCAATGGGATTTAATGGCTGCAGGAAACATCAGAAACTCGAAGATCCGCGCTTTCTTTACTGGGCTGATACTCTCGGGTTTTTAGTGTGGGAAGAAGGATCTTCAGCTCCCCTGTTTTCTCCGCGTTCTGTACAGCGTGTCAGTCAGGAATGGACGGAAATCATTCAACGCGATAAATCACACCCGTCAATCATCGTCTGGGTTCCGCTTAACGAAAGTTGGGGAGTTCCGTCGATAAATAACAGTTCCAGCCAGCAGCATTATTCGCAGGCTCTCTATCATCTGGTGAAATCGCTTGACTCCACCAGGCTTGTTGATTCTAACGACGGCTGGGAGCAGACAGTGACGGATATTTGTGCGGTTCATAATTATTGCCACGGGGAAGTGGGAGACATAAAGCAGTATGCGGAGTTTGCGCACTCAATCTCTGATGCGCATGCGCTCGTTAATTATTCGCTTAATGGCCGTGAAATTTTTGCTTCCGGATTCAGCTATATGGGGCAGCCGATTATTCTGAGCGAATGCGGCGGAATTGCTTCTGCCGAGGATACGGACGGTTGGGGATATACAACAGTGGCAACAGCGGAAGCATTCTTGGAAGAATATCGGCGGCTTATTGGGGCGATTTATTCCTCGCAAAGTCTTTGGGGATTTTGCTATACCCAGTTGACGGACGTTGAACAGGAAAAGAATGGACTATTGAACTACGATCGGCAGCCAAAATGTTCTTTAGAAGAACTTAAGAAAATTAACACAGCTCACCATCCGCACTCTTTAGGGCGGTAAGAGGTGCCGCGGCAGCTGCTGCAGGCTCCTGCCGTCGCCGTTATAAAGAGAAAGAAGATTATTGCGCTCCTATCGGTGAACAGCCCTAGTTAGTATCCGGCTTTGATTGCGGTAACTGTAAGTTCCGCCCTGCTGCTGAAGCCGGTGGCGCTGAATATATCGCTAACATATGAGCGGATGGTTGTTTCGCTCAAGCCGAGTTCTCCGGCGATGGTTTTGTTTGTTTTCGCTTTGATAATTCGGTCAAATACGATTCGCAGATGGGATGGAAGCTGCTCTACTGCGTCGATAAAATCCTGATAGTTTTCGTGATTAATCTGCGCTTTCAGATAGATGTCTGCGACTAGTTGCGCAGGTCTGGGACTCATAACATTAATACCGGTGTAAACTTGCTTAATCAACAGGGCAAGCTGTTCTCCAGAAATGTCTTTAGTGAGGAAACCTTCACATTCGCCGCAAGAGATTGCGCCAACGATTCTTCATGTTCAAAAGCGGTAAGCATAACGACGGCGATGTACGGATAGTCGCGCCCTAATATTTTTGCAACAGCTATTCCATCCAATACCGGCATATCCACGTCGATAAGCGCCACATCTACGAGGTTGCGTTCAACAGCAGCGAGAGCTTCTACCCCGTTAGCGGCAGTAGCGCTTACAGTAATCCCGTCTTGATAATTAAAAATAGCAGCCAGCCCATCACGAACAATTGGATCGTCGTCAGCTATCAGCAGGTTAATTGCGCCGCTCATAATTCTTCTCCTTGCGCGATGGCAGCGATAATTATCCACTCGTCGTTGTCACCGAAAAACGTTAATTCTGCGCCGCTGGATTGGAATCGCTGCTGGAGATTTACCAGCCCGAAACCACCGGTAATACCTGAAATATGGTCGCGTTTTATAATGTCGTTACGCATCGTTAAGCGCAGGATACGGGAATCTTCTTCCACAATGAGGTCTACCGTGCTTGAGTCTGGCGCGTATTTGAGAGCGTTTGCGGCAGCTTCGCGAATAAACAACGAGGCCAGTATAATACTGTGACGGTCAAGGCGCTGATCAAGGAAGGTATCAGCTTCAACATTGAGTGTAATGTTGCGGGTGGTGAGCATAGTTGCGGACATGCTAATGGCTTCATCGAGGCTTGGATGAGATTCGCGCGAATCAAGATTCAGAATCATCGGACGAATCCGCCGTGAAGCAGTTTGCGCCATCTGCGCTAGCGGGCTTAACTCATCTTGCAGTTCAGGATGCCCCAAAGCGATTTTTGCGCCGTGATTGCCACTTGAGATAAATCTTTCGCGATTGTGTCATGCAGTTGGACTGCCAATTCTGAACGGATTCGCGCACTGGATTCCTCAGCGCGATTCAAATCCGCAGCTGCGGTACGTAAACGGGTTTCTAACACACGCAATGCAGCACCTATTGACGCAACAATAACTAGTACAATCAAAGATCCCAATGCTTGCCTGGCAAAATCATCACTCGTCACAAGATGCACAATTTCGCACATCAACAAAGCACTTGCCGCAGGAAGAAACCAGCCGCGCATCCACCAGATTACGCATACAAGATATACGCCAAAGACGTGGAAATTAAGCATATTGCCAAACGGCGTCAAATACAGCACTATATACAAGACCGTGTACACAATTTCGCATGGACGCACAAAACCTGCAGCAATCAAAACGCCTGCAAACACCAGCAACAGCAATAACTGCGAGCTGCTGAAACTCACGCTTTCAAGTGTTACAAGCAGCTCAAAGAGCAGGATAATGCCAGCGCACACAAAATATACACATCGATATATTGGTATCAGTATTGAGATATCTCGCCGTATCGGAAGCAGTATTTTTACAGTCATCGGCTATTGGGCCGGTTTAAGACTCTCCATGCTTACATATTGGCATGAATGGCAGGATTATACATAGCAGGTCCATACTTTCCGGCAGAGCTGTCTCGGATATTTGACTAGCCGGTACGCTTCGCTCAGCTGTAACCGGCAGTACAGGTGCGGGCATTATCAGTACAGCAGAAGCAGTCAATGCTGATACCGCAATTTTCCTTAGACGTGTTAAAACAACCATATTCTCTACATCCGATCCGTTCATACAGCAGCAATAACGACAGTGCAGCAACCATAGTGCAGCTAGATAGCATTCTCAGATTAGCAAACACTCCTGCTTCCAGATACCGATATTTGTCAGGGTAGGATACCGACATTTGTCAGGGTTGCCAAGATACTTTCATTTGATATGTTCAATAAGAACTCTCTGAATAAGCTTTTGAGAGTTACACCAACAAGAAAGCGAGAAATACTATGGGAGTATTTTCTGAGATACGGCAAACACATATCGAAGCACTGCTGAAAAACGCGGTATCGATACTGGTCAAACGTATGTAGTGGCTCGCCGTCATAACTCGTGGTGGAAAGGTCTCCTGAAGCTGCTTGCCTCAAATCTGTATTACGCAATGGATGGCGCAGTGATTCGTGTTGTTGCCGCTACTGATCAGGGGCTGTTTATCGCTAATCCATACTTTCAGGTAAGCAACACGCAGTTTGCGGATCTTGATGACAAATACATCCAGATTATTCCGTGGGAACAAGCTCTTCCCGTAACAATAGACCGCAATTGGCGAATAGCCACTTTGAGCTGGATGGACGGCGGTAAACGAAAAACTTGGGTAGTGGATTTAGACAACCCCGGTATCTGGAGTTTCAACCCCGCCAACCTCGACCGGTTCCAAAAAGCAATTCAAGAAAAAGGACAACAACAATGAAAACTAGACTCACAACCCTGCTTTTATCGGCATTATTAACACTCGGCATATTTAGAATTTCGCCCGCAGCGAATGCGACGGGGTTGTGATAACTAGGAAGTCTTGACAGCCAGGAAAGCGGCATAACCATCAGCGCGGTGTTTATGCCGCTTCTGGTGTTTATACCGCTTCTTGCTAACTTGCAGGCAAGGCTGGATTAGCATAAGCGCTTATGCGGCGTTCCCAGCATTTGCTTTTTTGCTGGTGCACTGGCGAAAACTTAGCAGGTAAGAGCATTACAAGTCATTACAAAATCTCACCCGCTAAGCCGGTCTTCACATTTACACCAGTTACGCGAATCTGGCTACCGATAGTTGCATTGAATAACAGCGTCGATAAGGCGTTCTCCTGGGAAGTCTGCAATAACAACCCCTGCCTGAGAAATACTATTCTGCTGCAAATAATCAGCGGCGAGTGTGTTTGTTCCTTCGAACGAAATTGTTGCAATCCCGAGGAATACCGCAGTTCTTGGAAAATCCGGATACATGTGTCTAAACCCTGGGGTGGTGTATCCGGTGGAAAGCCGCGAAGCATTTGTTTCCGGATTGGAGTGTCCGCTAGCCACGAAATACGGGAATGCACCGCCGGATCCAGATAAATGATTCAAATGGATCTTCCCGCTTCGATCTGAATTGGCACGATAAATTTCTTGTTTCACATCCGACCATTTGCTGTATAAATCCCAATTTGTGGTCAAATGATAGTTGTCTTGTTTCGGCAGTCTTGCATAAGAAATCCCCTGCGAAAGTCCCCAAATATCGGATAAAACCACTACTTTTCCCCGCACCTGCCCAAGCGTCGGATTATCAGTGTTGTTAAGTGAACGATTCCAAAACAGCCCCGGATATGCTTGATCGTATTTAGCAAACAAATCCCACATGGATTTATCAGGTACACGCGAATGTTCTTGTTTCACGCGCATTAAAATGGTCTCCGTCGGAAACTGGGTTAAATATTGCGAGATCGTTTCAAGCACATCATTAAAAGAGACCCCAAGATAAACACTGCCATGATAAATTTTGAAAACATCACCCTCATGGCTCAGGCGAATGTCAAGATAGCGAATTCCAGAATCAAGCTGCTGGCGGAGATTCATTGTCTGCGTGCGCACGATATCTTTGAACGGTAAAGTTGCCGAGTAAGCCATTGTGTCATGCGTGCCGGGAATCGAAATATCACTTAGCCGACGGTTGTCTGGAATCGTGATCATCCAATCTTGATATTGTTCAATGAACTGGGATGCAGCAGATTCCTCATGCCAATATGCTCGGTCATAATGGGCAAACGCTTGCGTTGGAAGCAGAAGAAATATTAAACCAGCACCGACGGCACACATTTTACGTAAAATTTTAAACATTTTAATTTCACCTTTGAAAAATTCGATTAAAAATAGTGCAGGAAACGGTGTGTACAAACCCAAACCCGGACTCGTGTACAGACCCGAATCTGGATCCACGTATACAAACCAGGATTCATATACAGACCCAAACCCGGACTCACACACCGAGCTACCACTGCACTAAACTGCGTTAGCACTGCGCGGTTGCCGCGCTATCGCTGCGTAATGTTAATTATAAAACTATTCAGCAGACCATGCTTTATTCTGCGCTCCTCGTTTTCTTCTAGTTCTTCTAATTATCGTTTCTTCTAGTTATTACTTATTACAGCGCCGACGGATGCAATCTCTCAGCGCGAAAATGCGGAAAGTCCTTATTATTCGGGTTCAGTTTATTTGAGTTCAGTTTGGACGATTTCAAGCGGTGTTTTTGCACAGCGGTCACGCTTGATCTATGCAAAAACACCGCTTTCCATCCGACAGTCACCGGTTTTTTCTTCCACTAAGACAAACAAAAATATGAAGAGCCGTCAAAGTCGATTTCGCCATCAGTTACGTGTGTTCATAGGCTTTTTGCCATCAGTTACGTAACCTTGCAGGGACTTTGTCGCCAGTTGTCTGAGATTTGATGGATTTTGCCGCCAGTTTCGTCGCTTTGGACAAATTCTGTAGGTACTTACACAAACCCGCATACACTCTGCCACCGGATGGAAGAAAATAAGCGCGGGCATGGCGTATGTTTTGAGCGCAAAATAATTGTTCGCCATGAATACGGATACGGATCCCAAAATGGGTGCGTATGGAAGTTAGAAAACACTACCTCCACACGCACCCATCAGGTAACTTAGTGCTTATAGCTGCTATGCATTACGCTGACGCCGCCGGAGCACAAGCACCCCAACACCGAGCAAACTCAGCATACCGGCAGCACCCAGCAAACCAGCTGTCTGCGCACCAGTCTTCGGCATCTCGTCTAACGACGGCGTTTCCGGATCCTTCGGATTTTCTGAATTTGGTTCTTCAGGATCTTCTGGCTTCGGCGTTTCCGGAGTTTCAGGCTTAGTTGGAGAATTCGTCACGACCAGCTTCCCGCCATCAACACGAACCTCACCATTAGTCACAGCAGAAGTCACTTTCACCACACCAGCAGCATCAACTGTAAACGTGAATACTGACTCAAGCTTGTCAAAACCTTCCGGAGCAGCAGTCTCAACCAGCACATACGTACCAGGCAAAAGCTCTACAGATTCATCAACCGTCTTAGACTTCCAAGCCTTAACCAACTCACCATCAGCACGATCCTTGTGAATCTCTAAATCAGCACCAGCCAACGGATCGCCACCAATATCAACCTTCGAAACCTTCAAAACCGGATCCGGAACCTTGTTATCAGTAACAACCAATACACCATCTGGATTAACCACAGCATTACCATCAGTCACAGCACTCGTAACTTTAACACTGCCATCCTTACCAAGAGTGAAATTAAAATCAGAAACCGTAAGGAACCCATCAGGAGCAGACTCCTCATGGAACACATAAGCACCAGCAGGCAAAGACTCTTGATGAACCTGATCAGTAGACTCCCAAGCCTTCACAACCCGACCATCTTGCTTAATCTGAATCTGAGCACCAACAACCGGATCGCCACCAATATCAACCTTCGAAACCTTCAAAACCGGATCCGGAACCTTGTTATCAGTAACAACCAATACACCATCTGGATTAACCACAGCATTACCATCAGTCACAGCACTCGTAACTTTAACACTGCCATCCTTACCAAGAGTGAAATTAAAATCAGAAACCGTAAGGAACCCATCAGGAGCAGACTCCTCATGGAACACATAAGCACCAGCAGGCAAAGACTCTTGATGAACCTGATCAGTAGACTCCCAAGCCTTCACAACCCGACCATCTTGCTTAATCTGAATCTGAGCACCAACAACCGGATCGCCACCAATATCAACCTTCGAAACCTTCAAAACCGGATCCGGAACCTTGTTATCAGTAACAACCAATACACCATCTGGATTAACCACAGCATTACCATCAGTCACAGCACTCGTAACTTTAACACTGCCATCCTTACCAAGAGTGAAATTAAAATCAGAAACCGTAAGGAACCCATCAGGAGCAGACTCCTCATGGAACACATAAGCACCAGCAGGCAAAGACTCTTGATGAACCTGATCAGTAGACTCCCAAGCCTTCACAACCCGACCATCTTGCTTAATCTGAATCTGAGCACCAACAACCGGATCGCCACCAATATCAACCTTCGAAACCTTCAAAACCGGATCCGGAACCTTGTTATCAGTAACAACCAATACACCATCTGGATTAACCACAGCATTACCATCAGTCACAGCACTCGTAACTTTAACACTGCCATCCTTACCAAGAGTGAAATTAAAATCAGAAACCGTAAGGAACCCATCAGGAGCAGACTCCTCATGGAACACATAAGCACCAGCAGGCAAAGACTCTTGATGAACCTGATCAGTAGACTCCCAAGCCTTCACAACCCGACCATCTTGCTTAATCTGAATCTGAGCACCAACAACCGGATCGCCACCAATATCAACCTTCGAAACCTTCAAAACCGGATCCGGAACCTTGTTATCAGTAACAACCAATACACCATCTGGATTAACCACAGCATTACCATCAGTCACAGCACTCGTAACTTTAACACTGCCATCCTTACCAAGAGTGAAATTAAAATCAGAAACCGTAAGGAACCCATCAGGAGCAGACTCCTCATGGAACACATAAGCACCAGCAGGCAAAGACTCTTGATGAACCTGATCAGTAGACTCCCAAGCCTTCACAACCCGACCATCTTGCTTAATCTGAATCTGAGCACCAACAACCGGATCGCCACCAATATCAACCTTCGAAACCTTCAAAACCGGATCCGGAACCTTGTTATCAGTAACAACCAATACACCATCTGGATTAACCACAGCATTACCATCAGTCACAGCACTCGTAACTTTAACACTGCCATCCTTACCAAGAGTGAAATTAAAATCAGAAACCGTAAGGAACCCATCAGGAGCAGACTCCTCATGGAACACATAAGCACCAGCAGGCAAAGACTCTTGATGAACCTGATCAGTAGACTCCCAAGCCTTCACAACCCGACCATCTTGCTTAATCTGAATCTGAGCACCAACAACCGGATCGCCACCAATATCAACCTTCGAAACCTTCAAAACCGGATCCGGAACCTTGTTATCAGTAACAACCAATACACCATCTGGATTAACCACAGCATTACCATCAGTCACAGCACTCGTAACTTTAACACTGCCATCCTTACCAAGAGTGAAATTAAAATCAGAAACCGTAAGGAACCCATCAGGAGCAGACTCCTCATGGAACACATAAGCACCAGCAGGCAAAGACTCTTGATGAACCTGATCAGTAGACTCCCAAGCCTTCACAACCCGACCATCTTGCTTAATCTGAATCTGAGCACCAACAACCGGATCGCCACCAATATCAACCTTCGAAACCTTCACAGTCTTCGGAGCAGGCTTAGTTGGAGAATTCGTCACGACCAGCTTCCCGCCATCAACACGAACCTCACCATTAGTCACAGCAGAAGTCACTTTCACCACGCCAGCAGAATCAACCGTAAACGTAAATACCGACTCAAGCTTGTCAAAACCTTCCGGCGCAGCAGTCTCAACCAACACATACGTACCAGGCAAAAGCTCTACAGACTCATCAACCGTCTTAGACTTCCAACCCTTAACCAACTCACCATCAGCACGATCCTTACGAATCTCTAAATCAGCACCAGCCAACGGATCGCCACCAATATCAACCTTCGAAACCTTCACAGTCTTCGGAGCAGGCTTAGTTGGAGAATTCGTCACGACCAGCTTCCCGCCATCAACACGAACCTCACCATTAGTCACAGCAGAAGTCACTTTCACCACGCCAGCAGAATCAACCGTAAACGTAAATACCGACTCAAGCTTGTCAAAACCTTCCGGCGCAGCAGTCTCAACCAACACATACGTACCAGGCAAAAGCTCTACAGACTCATCAACCGTCTTAGACTTCCAACCCTTAACCAACTCACCATCAGCACGATCCTTACGAATCTCTAAATCAGCACCAGCCAACGGATCGCCACCAATATCAACCTTCGAAACCTTCACAGTCTTCGGAGCAGGCTTAGTTGGAGAATTCGTCACGACCAGCTTCCCGCCATCAACACGAACCTCACCATTAGTCACAGCAGAAGTCACTTTCACCACGCCAGCAGAATCAACCGTAAACGTAAATACCGACTCAAGCTTGTCAAAACCTTCCGGCGCAGCAGTCTCAACCAACACATACGTACCAGGCAAAAGCTCTACAGACTCATCAACCGTCTTAGACTTCCAACCCTTAACCAACTCACCATCAGCACGATCCTTACGAATCTCTAAATCAGCACCAGCCAACGGATCGCCACCAATATCAACCTTCGAAACCTTCACAGTCTTCGGAGCAGGCTTAGTTGGAGAATTCGTCACGACCAGCTTCCCGCCATCAACACGAACCTCACCATTAGTCACAGCAGAAGTCACTTTCACCACGCCAGCAGAATCAACCGTAAACGTAAATACCGACTCAAGCTTGTCAAAACCTTCCGGCGCAGCAGTCTCAACCAACACATACGTACCAGGCAAAAGCTCTACAGACTCATCAACCGTCTTAGACTTCCAACCCTTAACCAACTCACCATCAGCACGATCCTTACGAATCTCTAAATCAGCACCAGCCAACGGATCGCCACCAATATCAACCTTCGAAACCTTCACAGTCTTCGGAGCAGGCTTAGTTGGAGAATTCGTCACGACCAGCTTCCCGCCATCAACACGAACCTCACCATTAGTCACAGCAGAAGTCACTTTCACCACGCCAGCAGAATCAACCGTAAACGTAAATACCGACTCAAGCTTGTCAAAACCTTCCGGCGCAGCAGTCTCAACCAACACATACGTACCAGGCAAAAGCTCTACAGACTCATCAACCGTCTTAGACTTCCAACCCTTAACCAACTCACCATCAGCACGATCCTTACGAATCTCTAAATCAGCACCAGCCAACGGATCGCCACCAATATCAACCTTCGAAACCTTCACAGCATAAACTTGTGGCTTTTCGACAACAATAGTCTGACTCTGAGCTTTCGCATTTTCATGCCTTGCATACTGTCTTGAGTCAGGTATGCTATCAAAATTCGTGTCAATAACTTCATTTATAGAAACTGCAGTTTCAAACACTACATAAGACTTGCCTGGTTCAAGCTGAATCGACTCGAAATCAATTACCCATTTCCCAGATCCATGTTTGCCTGCAGTCTTTTCTTCAATTTTGGTCTTAATTGGCTGACCAACAGCTTGACCATCTTTGACCTCAAATAAGCGACCAGTAACTGTGTACTTCTCATTTTCTTCAAGACCGGAATAGGTAATACTATCAGTAACTCTTACGGGTTTGGCGGCATCTTTAGCCAAGATTGTTACCGGCTTGTAATATCCAGCAGTCTGTCCATTAGCTGAGACAGTAGTTGCCATAATCGGAATTTTGACTCCTGGAATATTTTGAACTACGACAGTCTGAGATACATCATCAGGATTCTCATGGACAGCAACTTGGGTAGTTTCCTTGATATTGTCACCGTCTAAATCAAGAACATTCTCGACTGAGGTGGCGTTCTCGTACACGACATATGTCTTACCCGGTTCCAGGTTCTTTACCTGCCCGAAATTAATTTCCCACTCACCGTTACCACTAGAATTAGTCATCTTTCTTTCACGCTGTGTCGCCAATGGAGCACCAAAGATAGATCCAGCAGAAACTTCATAAAGATTTGCAGTAACAATATACTCAGCATCGGCTGCAAAATTAGAATATGTGACTTTATCTTTAACCTCAACACCATTTACTGACGTAGCCTTAATCCCAGAAACGTTTACCGGAGCTTTATCTGATGCCTGCTTACCGTCAGCGGACACAGTTGTACGCAGTTCACCCTGTGGAATTGGGACATCTGCCATAGTAATTGTATTCCCGGTAATTAACTCGAATTTTCCGTCTTTTTTGATTTCAAGTTTCGGTTCGAGCAGCTCTTCCGCACTTTCATGAGCAACACGGAACGTAATTGGATGGGCTATTTGATAGCCACCTGGGGCTTTATCTTCAACAAGAGTATAAATACCAGGAGCAAGCTCGAAAGTCTTCGGTTCACTCCCAGACTCCCACTTCTTAACAATCTCGCCATCAACAGACTCACCAGAAACAATCTTTAACGACGCTCCAGCAAGCTCGGTGTCCAATCCAGCAATAACTTTCGAGAAAACAACACTTACATTTTGCGGAGTAGGTGGCTCGAACCACATAACTCGCTGGACGCGATCATTATCTTTATGCGGCTTCCCTACGTAAAAGCTGCCGTGTATCAGACTTAAAGTTTCCTCAACTGTAGTTTGTTTGTTAACTAGATCGAAAAAACTTGATTTGCATTTGGATTCGTGAGGTTATGTAAGCCAGCAATTCCCATATGTCCTTGAACGTCCGAATCAGTCCAAAAGTGCACTGCATACTGCGTGAGTGCATAGAACTCCCAGTCACTTAGATTATATTTTGCTTTGAGCCCAAAGCCGTCGTTTGGGAAACCTCTGTAGAGAGCGTGCGCAACACCCATTTGGGCTTCAAAAGTTGGGGCAGTAGTTACGTCATCATGCGGATTCGCGAAATACATATCTCTAATCCAGCGCAAATCAGTTACATTGTATTTAAATACAGTGTATGGATGAGGAAGATTTGAACTCACCGTTTCTTTGTCTGCAATCGCTTCACCATTATCCGGAGCCGGAATATGTGAGTTAATGCAGTACACCCAATGAGTCGCAAAACCAGATAATTTGTATCGAATTTTAATTGGATCAACGTTTGCTGTTGCAACTTCTTGTTCAGATAATGCAAAGTAGGGATACCACGATCCCGCTTCTCCAACAATCACTCCGTGTTTCTCATCAGCAGCCGTAGCTGTGCTTGGCAAACCAGCAATCGCCAGCAACGCTGCCAGCAAAATTGTAAATATTCTAGCTATACGCCTAGAAAATGCCCTTAAAGGCACCCCCCCGCAGGGTAAGAGTCGGCGGAATGCGTGGTAGGTTTAGTATGCAAAGCACCCTCCAAAATATTAAATTTCACATGCCATCTCAACAAAACCAATAGAGATAACAATTTTCAATTTCAATCTTTACCTTTCAAAATCTATCGCAACCGCAACAACCATCGCCACCAATTTACCAATTTTCTATTGATATACAGCTCACAGAATTTTTATAACATAAACAGCAGACACACAAAGCCACCCATCCACACAGCCAACAGCAAGACACAGCTTCCCTCTTACATAACTGATGGCAAGAAGAAAACTTTACGCAACTGGTGGCAAGAACTCGGGCTGTAATTATTGCCGGAGAAAGTGCTTGCGTTTGTGCTGGTCATGGGCTTAAAGTTCCGACGGCTCTCCCGTCGTTACATAAAACCACGCATTTCGCCACCAGTTACGTAAGCCCGCATCGACCCCGCCACCAGTTACGTTTAAAAATGCCGATCCCGCCATCAGTTACGTAAACCAGCAGGGATTATGCCACCACTTACGTAAACCAGCACCTGCCCCGCTGCCAACGGACACAATCCAGCAACCTGAAAACTTAGCTACCGACGGACACAATCTCGCAGCCCGGCCAAAAACACCCTAACCGCACAACCGCAACCAGAACCAGCTGCATGAGCAACCGCACCGCACAATCACAACAGCACGACCAGCCACACAGCACAACCACCAGCACCGCATAGTCAATAAAAATGCAGCGAACGCTAATCAGATAACTTTCTCCCCTGCATCCCGCCCCGGTTTTCGGCAGGGGCAGCTTTTCACGCTAATCAGATAACTTTCTTCCCCGCATCCCACAGATACTTCTTAAATTTTGAAATCTGGTGATAATAGTTCACACGCGCCCAAAATTTCTGCGCCAAAGATTCTTTTTTCCAATTCAGCGGGAAATCCGCAATCCCGCGCTTAAACCCAGCAAGCACAATCGCTTTCAGCTTCTCATCAGCAATCGACCGCTTTACCACATACGGCGGAACAGTGGTGTACACAAACGGCGCACTAGCTGCAATGAACTCCATTTCCTTCCCCAGCACCACGTCTTCCACCTGCACTTGCGCAAAATTTACCCCTGCCTGGAACGGGAAGAAAGAACTGCGCCCAGGGCGGGTATTGATTTCAAAAAACGATAGGTGCCGTCGCGCTCATCAAATTTCACATCGAAATTTGCCATCCCATGGTATCCGACATGCTTCATAAAACGCAGCGCGTCAGCAAGCACTTTCTCATTTTGCTCCGGAATAATGACGGCAGGATTACCAATCGCACCCGGCGCATGGTCTTCAAGCACCACACGCCCGCCGACAGCAAAAACCGGGTCAGAATTTTTGTCAGTGTACACCGAAAGAATCCGAATTTGCGTATCGTCGCCCGGAACAAATTCTTGCACGATCAGCGAACGGTCATAACTCGACTTTTGTAAATCAGAAAAATCTGCTCCAATTCCGCGCGAGTCTCCACCAAAAAACTTTCTTTTTATTCGGAATCTTCGCATAATGATATGCTGCCGAGTTCGACGGCTTCGCAATCAGCGGATAAGAAAACCCGCCGTCGCTGCACTTCGCCTCCGGATCATTACAATCCAGGAAAACTGTCCGCGGATACGGAATCCCGATTTCGTCGCAAATCTTGTAGAAATTCTCTTTCTGCGTTAATTCATCAAGCAGGTCAAAATCAATATAAGGAACGTAAAAATATTCTTCGAGCTGCGGTTTTAGGTGTGAAATAATTCGGGCATAATGATCACCGCACCCAACTAAAAACGGTACTTTTCCTTGCTCTGCAAGTTCTTTTCCAAGTTCGCGGGTGTGTTTGAGGAGAATTTCTTCCGTATCAAGCCCTTCCACCACCCGATAATCAACAAATTTACTTTGCGAAACAGCTTTTATTTCTGAAGAACCAAGCACAATCGAATGTATTCCGTACGCTTCCCAGAAACAGCGCACATACGCATATCCGGAAAAGTCCGCGCCAACAATCACCGGTTGGAGCAGTCGGGGAAGTTCTTTCTCAGCACTAACTTCGATGCGCATCTTATCTACTTTCTTTGCGAACTAACTATAAATACTCTATTGCACGCTGCCGTACTTTGCATCAGATCTGAAAATTCGACGGAATTTACCGGAATCCGCAGGCTCCGCGCACATTACCTGCACTACGCGCATTGCCTGCGCCATGCACATACTTGCACCACACGAACTACCTGCACTACGCACATCACGGATAATACCTGCACACGTTACTTACCGGCTTTAATCGGCAGCCCGCATTCACGAAGCGCAGCTTTCGCTAATACTTTCAGCGAATCAGAAATATACATTCCAGCATATTTTCCATCTGCGTCAAGCTCAAGACGCATCAACGGCAACTCGGTGCATCCAAGCACAAGACTATCGCATCCCTGCGCTTTCATTGCGCAGATAATCTCCTGTACTTTTTGCGGATCCGCAGTTTTCCCAGCTTTTATATCATCGTAAATCACACTATCAACACACGATTGAATCTGCGGATCAGGAATAACCGCACAAAGCCCGGAATTCTCCATTACCCGCTGTAAAAACCCCGTCTTGACTGTGCCGGAAGTCGCCAAAATCCCGATATTCACACAGCCGCGATTTTTTACATCTTGTGCAATCTCCTGCGGAAAATCAATCACTTGCGCCGGATTCGCAGCCGTAAGCATTGCCGCATATGCAGCATGCGAAGTTACACAAGGCACACACACAACCTCGCAGTCTAACTTCACTAACGTCCGCAGCGCTTCACAGACAGCAGGCGTAAAATCTTTATCACTTTTCCCGAGTAAAAAGCAGTACGGTCAGGTATTTGCGGCCGGTTCAGTAAAACAAAATCGAGATGTTCCTGATCGCTGGATGCATCCGTCAGCTGCACAATCTGATCTGTCAGATAGACACTTGCTGCAGGGCCAAGCCCGCCGAGAATCCCGAGACGTTTCCGTTCCACTGTTTTCACCTGCCTGATTATTTTGCAAATACTACGCAATTATTAGCGACGGAGCTGCCGCCGCGCAAAACATCCATCTAAACGTTGTCGAAACGCTTGTGCAAAGCACCTGCGAAAACACCGTCGAAATATCCGTTTTATTCAGCGCCCAATCACGCTCAATATCTGTTTCCATCCGCACCTGACATTCACTTAAACATCTCTGCTTAAACCGTGCGCGAAGCGGAATCTTCCCCGCGAGCTGCGTCAATCGGTTCATCAATAAAGAAACGCTTATACCAGATTAAAAACACCAATGGAGTATAAATTTTCCGCTGATTATTTTCTTTCCCGGCATAATGCGCATCAAGCAGCCGCATTAGCAAATCAAGATTAAAGAACTCGGCAGCCCAAGGTGCTGTGAAATATTCTTTCACATACTTGTACCAGCGTTCTTCACGCAGCCAATAAATTAACGGAACCGGGAAACCGACCTTCGGGCGGGTGGCCCATTCTTCAGGCAGGTTCCGGTTTGCCGCATGCCGCAGAACCTGTTTATTTCCATGCGAATTTACGCGGTAACGATCCGGAATATGTTCTGCAAATTCCATCACTTTCCGGTCAAGAAACGGCACACGCAGCTCAAGCGAGTGCGCCATACACATTTTATCTGCTTTCAGGAGAATATCTCCCGGAAGCCACATATTCATATCTAAATATTGTTTCTTCACCAGTGTCGGAGAATTCTTTACCCGCGCATAAACCGGCGCTGCAAGTTCAAATGCTCCTGCCCCGTTTTGATAATCCGGTTTCAATAAATCGTCAGTTTCGTGTTCCGGCCAGACAAGCGCCTGCCCAACAAAGCTTTTCTCCGGAATTTCCCCGCCTTTTACCAAAAAATTGCGCCCCTTAAAGTAAGGCAGTTTTAACGCAAGATGCCCCAGCGCACGACGGATCGGACGCGGCACGATGCGGATATATTTCCGTACCGGAGCTGTATCTTCATAGTAGGCATATCCGCCGAAAAGCTCGTCTGCTCCCTCGCCGGAAAGCACTACCGTCACATGCTCAGACGCCATTTTTGCCAAAAAGTAAAGCGGTACCGACGAAAGGTTCGATTGCGGCTCATCCATATGATATTGAATCGTCTCCAATGCGGAGAAAAATTCTTCTGCCGTAATCATTTTCCGGTAATTCTTGATTCCAAATTGTTCCGAAAGCTGCGCCGCATAGTTCGTCTCATTAAATTTTGCGAAATCAAAACCGACGGAGAACGTTTCATCAGGGCGCTGACATGCGGTGATATAGCTCGAATCCACTCCTCCAGAGAGGAATGCTCCCACTTTTACATCTGCAATCCGATGTGCTGCTACACTTTCATGCACTACCTGATCCAGCTCTTGCACATACGTTTCATACGGTTTTTCGATTGCCTGATAGTCACAATCCCAGTAGCGTTTTACCTGCATTTCGCCGGTATTCACATCGAAAGTGAAACTGTGAGCCGGCGGGAGCTTGTAAACACCTTGGAAGAAAGTCTCTGCCGTTGCCGAATATTGCAATGTGACATACGGCCGCAGTGCGTCTTTATTCATTCTTTTCACAAAGTGCGGCTGGTCAAGGAAACTTTTAATTTCGCTGCCAAAAATCAGCCCCGACTTGCCGTCGGCATTTTTTGGCAGCCGTGCATAATATAACGGCTTAATCCCGAAAATATCGCGTGCACCAAAGAGCCGCTGGCGTTTCCGATCCCAAATTACGAAACCATACATCCCGCGAAGCTTATCGAGCAGTTTCTCACCCCAAGCCTCATATCCGTGCAGCAGAGATTCAGTGTCGGCGGCGGAATGGAACTCATAACCGAGATCCTCCAACTCTTTGCGAAGCTCCTGGAAATTATAGATTTCACCGTTAAACACGATAGTTACGGTTCCATCTGCATTACTCATCGGCTGTTTTCCAGCTTCAGAAAGATCAAGAATCGAAAGCCTGCGGAACCCGAGCGCCACTTTTCCGTCGAAAAACTGCCCGCCCATATCCGGCCCGCGATGCACAATCCGATTCATCATGGATTCGAGCACGGTTTCGCGGTTTTCCACCTCGTCAACAAATCCAACAAAACCGCACATACCGACTCCTTCCGAAAGTCTGAAAATAAATAATACAAACTAGAAATCACACTAGAACTACTCAGTACATCATACATAGCCCACGGAAGCCACTTCGAGATATGAGCAGAGAACAATTACGCTATGCGCATTATATCTGCTGCAGGCAAAATCATCCGTGTTTATTATCTCGATAACCGCCCGCAAATCCCGATAACACCGAATCCCGTTCCGTATTTAAAAGCATCATATCCGCAGTTCCCGCATAAAAACTAGTGCCGGAGTTATTACATGAACTAGTGCCCGAGTTGCTGCCGGAACTAGTGCTGGGAGTTATTACAGGGACGATTTGCGGAAAATACACCGGAAATGCAGGCTTGGGTGCCGAGTGCAAGGTATTTCTCCCAGCAGCTCGGCACCCAATATTTCCCGGTCAGAATTTCAATTCCGCACTTCTGACCAGATTTCCAGCTATTCTTCGCGGGCAGTGTTCCGACGGCGGGCAACTAACACCGCACCTGCTGCCGTAAACACCCCAGCAATAACAAGCACCCCAAGCACACTTGCACCGGTCTGTGCGAGGTTCTTGGCTTTCCCCTGTACCGCAGCTGCAGCACCTGCAGTCGGGTTATCGAGTATTGGAGCAGCAGGAGAATCCGGATTAGCCGGATTCACCGGATTCGGCACATCCGGCTGCGGTTCGCCCGGCTCACTCGGTTCGCTCGGTTCGCTCGGGGTGCCTGGCTCGCTCGGCACATCCGGCACTACTGGAGCTTTTAACTTCATACCAGCTAACGCACCGCGCAACGCTGCAATCGCCGCATTCACAGCCTCAGCATCTGCACGATCCGCACCTGCTGCAGCTGCAAAAGCATCCTGCAAAGCCGCCGCACTATCAGCAGTATAAAAATCAGACTTCAATAAACCAGCGGCCTGTTTTTGCAATACATCCAACGTATCCGTATCAGGATTCGCCGGAACTGCATTAAGCTTCACTTCCGCAGCCGAACCGTTCTTATTAGCCGGATCGCCATAAGAACTGTTCCACGTAATCTTCACATTCCGCGTAGTCACACTGCGGTCAAAAGAAATCACCTGCGGTTCAGCTGTGTTCTGCAAATTCTTCCCATTTGCGGCAGTCCCCTCAGCAACTTTCTCCCAAGTTTGCCCATCATCAGAAACTTCGACCACATACCCATTGAGTCTGCCATTAGTGCCGGACTTACGCCCCTGCACTGTCACACCATTAATCTCAACTGGCTGACTTGCACGCACCATAAACCAATGCGGCATTTTCGCAATCGACCACTTCGAATGCCACATTGTATCGCCGTCGCCATCAAGCGCTTTCTCCGGAGCAGAACCGGCGTCTTGGAAAGAACTTGCACTCGCGGTAAGCAATGCCGAATCTACATAGGTAACGTCATCTTTTTCAGCACCAATCCAGCAATTGCCTGCGCCAGCCCAGCTTCATATCCGGCAACAACTGCCTGCATCCGCTTCGGCAAACCGCGGACAACACGTGCTTTCGCGGTTTCAAAAGCAGCAGCAGACTCGGCAGTATACCCGGACAAATCAGCAGGAACCACGGCAAGCAATGCCTCCACCCGGCGATAATCAGCACCCGGAGCTTTCACTTTCGCAGCTGCAGCCCGCAGCGAAGCAATCGCATCTTCAACCGCAGCTGCAGTAAGCTCGCCGTCGGCTTTCACCGCAACCTTTTCCGCAGCCGCAATCGCATCTTGCAATGCTTTCTTATCTGCTGCGGCAGTATCCGCAAATGCGTCAGCAAGAATTGATTTCGCCGTAACAACCGCGCGTTCGAGCGCCATCGTCGAAACAAACGGCTGCTCCGGCACTGCATCTATCCGCACATCTTTTACAAAACCATTAAAAGCATTCGCTTTCGCGCCGACGGCAGCAAACGGAATCATCATCGTTGCCTTGAGCTTAGTCCGCTCCGGGGAACCAAGAGTTCCAACTTCCACGCCGTCAACAAAAAGTTTCGCCGTCGTGAAAGCGTTTCGAATCTCAAGTTCTGCCCACTCCTGCAGCGGCAATGCATAATCAAACGAATAATCAAACCCTTCACGGCTGAATCCGACTTTTCCAGTTCCGCCCTGCACAGCTTTAATTGTGCCGTAAGGACTTTCGAAAAGAATCTGATCAGCTGGAGTGCCGTCGTTATTCTTCACCAGTTCCGTAAGTTTCACTTTCACCCGCAGCGAATGGCCGAGTCCGATAGTTTCCGGCACACCTTCGCCGCCGATTTCTGCATAAGACTCACCGCCATTTAAGCGCAGCGCCTTGGTGAAATCTGCTTCCGCAATTGCCGCATTTTTCTTCACGCCAAGATTAAAGCCGTTTCCAGTTACGTCTTTATCATTTTGCAGCGGAAGATTCGCCACTTGCTCACCCGCCGGCACACCGTCGGTGTAATGGAAATTAGTATTTGGTGCTTCCCCAAGTTTTCCGGCACGAGCTTTCGCCCCAGCCAAATCAAGTGCAGACGCCGGCTTGCCCCACATACGCGCACCATGCAGCGGCAAAGCTTTCGCCGTACGATCGAAAATATCGTATTCCGAAATGCCGGTATCTTTCTGATCAATCATGTCGTTCCACACAGCAAACGCAGCACCGATCATCTTCGGATCACCAGCTGGAATTACCACCCCGCCCATATTATTCACGGCGGATTCATACATTGTGCTTTCGTTTAAATAGTCATAGTAATAATTTGCATTCGGCACAATATAGTAAGAACCATCGATTGTGTTAATCAGCTCGAAACCAAGGTTATACATTTCTTTCGCATTAGCCCATCCGGTATTCCAGATGTTAATTTCGCGCCCGGCACCAGAAACTGCTTCACCATTGTGCAGCTGAGTAAGCGAACCCCAAATACGCGCCTTATGCCCAGTGTTTTCAACATGCTCGAAAATATTGTTTACAAACTTTCGATAAGACTGCTGGGAAGCTTCATATTCGTCAGCACCCACATGAACCGTCTTCGCTCCGGCAAAAGTCGGGTTATCGCCTTTCAGATACTCGTCCCAAACACCAGTAATAAACGAATACGCTTCATCATATTGATTTGCTAAATCAAGATGATCAGCACCGCGTTTAATACCAGGAGTACGCAAATCAGGCCGAACCTTAGTGAATGCAAGCGAATGCGCCGGCATATCAAATTCAGGAATAATATTCACCCCAAGCGCAGCTGAATCGGTAATAAACTCGGCGAACTCTGCCTTGGTATAGAACATGTCTTTGCTGGTCAAATCAGCCTTGTTCTTCCCGCCGTTTCCGCCAGCCTTGACCGCAGATTCAAGCCGGAAACCTGAGTAGGCATTATTTACCGAATCACCCTTATAATCCTCAACCCAAATATAGTTATCGTTAAGATGAATATGGAAATCGTTCAGCTTATACCAAGCCATCTCTTTGACCATCTGTTTTAGATAGTCAAGGCTGAACGGCTTCCGCCCAACATCAAGCATGAAACCGCGCACCTTATAGAGCGGGTAATCACGTGCCGTACCCTGCGGAATCGTCCCGCCTGCAGCTTTTGCTGCCTGGAGAATCGTACGGGTAGCCCAGTATGCACCGGCTGCCGTCTCAGCCGCAGCGACGGTTTTACCGCTCACTTCAAGCCGGTACCCTTCATCTTGCAGCCCGAGAGTTTTATCGGCAGTCTTGACAAGCACAATATCGCCTGCTTTTGCCGAATCAGCACTGCCTTTCATTACCGAAAGTGCTTTTCCGCCAAAAATATCGGCATAATCTGCAGCCAGCGCATTTGCCGCCGCCGCAAAAGAAGCGTCAGTGTAAATTACACGCGCACTATTCCGCAGCGTGAACTCACCTGTTCCGCCTTTCCACTCGCGCAGCTCCGGAAGGACCTGCGGAGCAGCATTATCGCCGTCGGCAACGGTTTCCTTACCCGGAATCGTAACTGGAATCTCCTTGAAAACATAGGAATTATCAGATTTTTTCGTCACCTTAAAAGCAAGCTTTACCGGCGTAGAAACTATTGGTTTGAAGATTGTAAAATCAGCCCCCACGACCTGCTCATAATCAGCACCCAGGAATTCAGTTTTATAAGTATCGTTGTTAGTTAAACCAGTTACTGCCAGTTTCGCGGTATCCGCTTCCGGCGCGGCGACGGAAATCTTATTTGCTACGGTATCGAGACTTTCCGGAATGTCCCCGGCATAAACTTCCATTTCAAAAACAGAGACCGTACCCCATGCAACCCCGCCGTCGGGATCATTAAAAGTATTATGGTCAATATACAAGCGGACAAACCGTGCCTGCTCTGCTTGGCCGAAAGTAATTACATCGGTTAAAGCCTGCGGATGCGAATCGAACGATTTTACTGTTTTCCAAGCATCACTGGCCGCTTCTGGCGCAGTATCGCCGGAAGCAACTTGAATTTTATACCCTTTCGCCTTGCGCTGCTCCCAGAAAATCCGCACATTCTTCACATTCTGCACCGATTCAAGATCGACATAAATCCAATGCGGTCCTCCATCTTTTCCTGCAGCAGCGTCGGCAGCGCTTGCCCATCGCGAATCTCTGCCGCTGGTATCGCCGTCGAAAGCTTTCGCTGCATTGAATTTATCTGCTTCCTTATCGGAAGCCGCAGCAGTTTTTCCTTGCGCAAGATTCGCTTCAGCAGCAAGCGCCGGCGGCATTGGGAGAAAACTCAAAAATGCGAGCGCGAAAATGCTGAAGAGTGCAAGATAACTATTTATTCGTTTTTTAATTGCAGTCATAAAACTTGCCCTATTCGTAATTATTTATGGCCTATCACCTTGCACAACGGTACTTCCTGCTCCGCATTTTCGAGACAAAAAGCTTTCTGTGTTGAGATTTCTGCGTTGAGCTTCTGCGTTGAGCTTCTGCGTAAAAAGCTTTCCATTTGAAAGCTGCTTATACAAAGCCGCCTTTATGAAGCTGCATGTATGAAGCTGTTTGCATGAAGCTGTTTGTATGAAGCTGTTTGCATGAAATCCGTCCGCAAAAAGCAGAAAACTTTTTTGAACGAAAATTTGAAAAGTTCAGCAACATTTGCGCAAACATTTGCAAAAACATTTGCGGAACTTTCCCGGACGTTTCACCGAAAAGATATCCGTCGAAAAAATACTCCGCAAGCAGTTTTCGAAAGAAGTTCTTCCGGAAATCTCCTTCAAATCCCGGAAGAATTTTCTGAGATTTTCTGAGATATGCCGAAGATTTTCGAAAAGCAGAACCCTGAAAGTTAAATTCTCGGCTGTGAGCATATCTTAGAATCGGCAAACCTTTCACCACTAAATCAAATCAGCAAATCAACTTTGATTAGCAATTTCGATTCACGATTTGCAGTAGGTTTCTCGTTGTGCAAGCCAGTTATGCCTGAGCGACCCCAGTAACACCTAGTACATCCGAGTATACCTACCAAGATTTTTTCAGACAATCTTTCACTGTAATTTACTAAGAGTCCATTTTGCTAAGTGCTCACTTTGCCAAGACTTCACTTTTCTAAGCGTTCACTTAAAACCAGCAGCACCGCAACCGCTGGCAAAACACAGATTCCCGTTACGCAAATGGAGGCAAGAACTCAGTTTCATTACGTAGCTGATGGCGGGAAGTCAGGTTTGTTACGTAACTAGTGGCAAGAACTTAATTTCGTTACGTAACTGGTGGCAAGAACTCAGGCTGCGGTTTTCACCGTCGAAAGCGCTTGTGTTTCCGCAGGTCACAGGCTCGCAATAACGACGGCACTCCCGTCGGAAAACAAAACCACCCATTTCGCCACCACTTACGTAACCTCGCGGCGATTATACCTATCTCATTGCTAATGGATATCGTCCTTGCAACCCGAAAATGTAAAGCGCCTTTAGCCTAAGACTTCTTTTGCGAGAGCAGTTCGGACGAATTCGGAAATGTTTTGATTATTTTCTCTCGCTTTTTCTCCACTGCTTCCCATAAAGCAACTGGCGCTCGAAAGGTTTTAGCTTCCATTGGCGGGAGTTCAGTTTCCCATGCACGTGGAGCAGTTTTCTCGAAATAGGTATTAGGGAATCCCGAATCAATTTCGTTAATCCATGCTTGAACTTCTTCTTCTCCAAAGGGACACCGTTAATGCCGACGTATTCGCTCATTTCATCACCTCATTTTTGAATCTCGTTGTTAAATAATTCGCGTGAAAGATTAGATGCTGCTCAAGACCGCTGGCAAAGATTATTTCGATAGGCCGCCCCTCATAATCAAAACCGATACTTGCCCATCGTGGCGGATACTTTCCTTGGTCTTTGCTCCGAAGCTTTGCCGTGTTGTGTCCTGTGGAGTAAGCGGAAAGAATTTGTTCACGAGTGAGACCATGTTTCAACGCATTGGGATGGATAACAATCTTCATTTGCAACTTTCATACAATATACTACATCGTAATACGTCTAATAATACAGGCAAGCAATACTGTACGTCATACAACTAGTTGGAGAATTTTTCTTTACCGCACATAACCGCAAATAAAAATTATCTGCGGTGTCTTCTGCTTTTATTGCACGTCTATTTTTTATTCATGCTCGTTTGTTGCAAAAGAAAATCTTTTATCTTCCGATGCGGTGTTTGTTCTGATTTCACAGGATATGTCTTAGTATGGCGGCACCCGCGGAATATCCTGCGAAAGCTCCCCGCTAAGGCGGATACTCACAGCAAGATGTACGAAGCGTCCGTACAAACATGCTATAGCGCTTTTGCACCTTCACTTCCATCTTGCTCTGCGCGGCTTGTTTTCCCGTTTCGAGGGTCACGGTTATTTGCGGCTCTTCGAGAACATTTTATGAGGCAGGACGAGATGAAACAGGTTGGCAATACCGGATATACCGACCGCGGTTTTAATGAATAGTGGCGGCACTGCTAATTAAGTGTGTTCGTGGGGATTTCACCGTCAGTTACGTGTGTTCGAAGAGATTTTGCCACCAGTTACGTTAGCCAAAGCAGATTTCACCACACTTACGTAATCTCTCGGGAATTTTGCCGCTACTTACGCACCCCGCACCTACCTCACCGTCGACGGACTCACTCCCTCCATACCCCCCGCAGCTCTGAAATTCATCATGCTGCGGATGCGATAAATAATAACGGCGGGTGTGAACTGCACCTGCAGCAAACACCCGCCGTTTGTTAAATTTTAGTTCATGCAAGGCAGCCGTATCGGCTTGCCATCTACACTAGCCGCGCAAAAACCAACCGCACACAAACCGCACACAAACTAATTGCACCGAATCATGTTAATTGCACCGAATCATGCTGCCGCCTTGCGCGCCTGCAATACGCGGACGGTCATCAAAGCCGCATTTACAAGCAGCAGTGCGATAACGATCCCGAGGAGAATCCCGCTATTCCACCACGATCCGTTCCCGTCGGCATCCAAACCGCTATTGGAACTTGCACTGGTATTCTTTGCGCTTGACCCGCTCAGTTTCTTGGCGCCATTTTCATCATCGAGCGGATTTCCATTAGCGTCGAGAGCTTCCTCTCCGGCATTCAAGCTATCCGCACTCCCTGCAGCTACATTTTGCCCGCGGCTGCCAAGAGCAGCGCCAACACCGCCGGAAGCATTAGTTGTTCCGCGGGAGCCAGCGAGAGCTTTCCCGATTTCAGCACCGAGATCAAAGTGTCCGTTGGTTATCCCGCTGCCGGAACCGACATTGAAAGTAAGGACAGTACTGTTTGAAACGTTACGTCCGTTTTTCAGAGTCACCGTAGTGGTGATTCCAACTTTATATGTTCCCGGTTGTGAAAAAATCCAGTTCGGATGGGCGTGCACGTTCGGGTTGAGCACAATAGCGCCGGCAGGATGACCGTTTACACCTGAAAAGATTCGCTGTCCCGCTCCGCCAAAGTTATTCGAGTAGAAAACTTCCATCGCGCCCGGTCCGGAGAAAGAGGTCAGCGCAAGCTTCAAATATCCAGTGGTTTTCTCACGAATCGTCGGGTGCTGCGAATTTACACCGAGCCATGGTACTCCGCTGACCTGACTGCTGGAAATCATCCATACCGGACTGCCCGCCGGAATCCGCCCGACTGATTCCGCCGTAGTTGCTTTGCCGGCGCTGCCGATTGCGAAAACTAGCGTGCTCGGGTCAACCCATTTTGCCGGCTGGGTACGGTCGTCTTTAATCCGCGGATAGATTGCGTCAACATATTTTTGCTTGTTTACAGCAGGGGCAGGGGATATACTTCCTCCGGTGTATCCGCCTGCAGTTCCGTTTCCGGAGTTTCCATTCGCTGCCGACGGCGGAGCACTCGGGGCGCTCGGGGCACTCGGACTACCCGGCAAATCCGTGTTGGATCCGCCAGACGCCGACGGATTATCTGCCTGCGGATTATTCACCGGCGGTACACTTGGCTGAGAATTTTGCTTCTCATCCATAGTGTTAGTTCCCACTAGCCATGTAAAGACAGCCGTGTTTGAGGTTTGTCCAGCTACTCTTGCACGAACTTTCATTGTATATTTGCCTGGTTTTTCAAAAAGCCAATTGGCGTGTACATGCCCTGGTTCTTTTTGAATAATCTTTTCTCCAGCTGCAAGGATATAACTTCCTGAATCAAGAGCCGGGGCTGTTCCGCCAAGTCTTCCCGTATCAAACAGGAACATTTTTCCTGGTCCTTTTACTTCCAGGAAATCATATTCGACCGGACCGAAGCTTTTTGGAACAAAGGATGTATCCCACCCCGGGAACGGAATTTCGTGCTGCCTTAAACCATTCTTTCCGAGCAAATATCCGCTGGGACCAAATTTGTCACGCATATTTTCTGGAATATTAGTAAGCGCAGTGTCTTTCACACGTAGAGTTACGGAGTTTGGATCACGTAAAATTTCTCTGCCAGCGGTGTCATCTTTCGTATTGAGAATCAATTTTCCGTTACGCACAACCACGTTCAGTAAATCGATGTGCCCATGATCAAGTTCGACGGGAACAGCGATATCGCCAGTTGGTGTAATTTCAGATGCATCTGGAGAAGTGTTTTGCTTATTCGGGTCATAAATCCAGGGAGTATCTGTATCTTCCGAACCTGCAGGTTGGTCTGACTCAGGATTTTCTGTTTCTGGCTGATTCTCCTCTGCAGCGTTCTTTTCCACCTTCCACCGATAGGCGGCAACGTCAGAGCGAATCGTCTCACCGTTAGCGAGTTTTCCAACTGCCTGGACTTTAAAAGTGTAGTCACCAGGCTTTGTAAAGAGCCAATGTCCGTGAGTGTGCGAAGCGGATTCAAGCGCCAGCTTCGAACCGGTTTTTACTAAGTATCCATCTTTCAATACTTGGGAAATCTCGCCTTTTAAATTTGGCGGATAGAATAATACAACTTTCCCTGGTGCATTAACTTCCACAAATTCAAGTTCTACCGATTTAATACCGAAAGATTCATAGTCCTGGCTTGACCATCCCGGAGAAAAGCTGGTGTAGTAAGTTGTATATCCGCTTGTTATTTTTTCCGGCAGCTCGAATCCGATATCTTTTTGATAGGTGCGTGCTTCCAAAACTAAGAGTGCCGATTCCGGTGTCCGAATCACACCGCGCCCAGTGATGTCTTCACGCATTAACAGCTGCAGCTTATTTTGCGCAGCAGTCAGGTAAAACGCATCAAGGTGCCCTTTGCTGCGAAACTCGGCAGGAGTGTTAACAACTTCGTCTTGCGGTTCACCAGGCTGGACTGAAGATTCCGGCAATTCATCTTCCGATTCCGGAGATTCCGGCAAATCCTGCTCGGATTCTAAATCAGTTTCCGGATCATCCTCAAGATTATCCTCAGGATCAGCTTCTGCCTCCGGTTCTGGTTCTAGGCTTGGATCAGCTTCTGCCTCCGGTTCTGGTTCCAGGCTTGGATCAGCTTCCGATTCAGCAGCTGCAGCCGCTGTTTCTGCCGGATTTTTCTCAACCTCAAAAGTCGATGTGAAAGGCTGAGATTTTACACTTTCCCCGCTGTCTTTCACACCAACAACTTCACCGGTAAGCCGATATGTACCAGAACGATCAAAGAACCAGTGTGCATGCTGATGCCCGGTAATTGGCAGAGAAGTTCCTGCTGTAACAAACAATTTGTTATCGTTTAAAAACGGAATCGGATCTGCTTCACCCAAATCGCCTAAGCTAAAAAGCGACACCTTTCCTGGTCCAGTTACTTTTGTGAAATTAATCGTGAGCGATTTGAACCCGTTATCACGAAATTTCGGGGCGTTCCAGCCTGGCTCAAACCAAACTTCCGCATCATCTCTGCTGGTGTAGTACCCGGATTTATTTGCCGAATCCAAGTGCGTAAACGGGTAATTGGTATCGAATGTACTAGCACCAATTCGAAATACAACTTTGTTCGGATCATAGTATTTAGGCCGAAAAGTACCGTTTGCAACTTGTACTACAGGCGTGCCGGTATCTGTAGTGATATAAAACGCGTCTGTATGATCTTGTTCAATTACGATTTGATCGCTCGCATTCGCTGTCAGCGGCATAAATACCACAGCGACGGCAGCAATCATGGAAATTAGAATTTTCCAGATAGCCGATTCGGATTTTTCTCCCAAGAGCGCGTTGTATGCGCTTTGCAGATATTCATTTACAATAACTCTTCCTAGTTGCAGTGCGAACAATATATAAAGCGTTACTTCCAATTTAAATTTAACGGGAATTATTCTCAATAGGGAAGAGTGTGGGATGTCTTTCACTTTTGATAACTATTCTCACTTAAGAGCGCTTCACCGCACTGACCGTCGAACCGCTCCAAAATACAGCAACTAATCACCGCAATAAATCCATTCGTCCTTTAACTCATCGGTTTAATCACGGTAGAATGAATGCAAGTGCGCCGAAAACGCGGCGCATTCCCCGAAACCACACGAATCAAGGGAAGTGAATATGACGTATAAACTCGTGCTTCTTCGCCACGGACAAAGCGAATGGAATGCAAAGAATCTTTTCACCGGCTGGGTGGATGTGCCGCTTTCAGAAACTGGGCGCGCCGAAGCCGCACACGGCGGCGAGTTAATGAAGGAAGCTGGCGTATTCCCAGATCTGCTTTTCACCTCAATGCTGCGCCGCGCAATCATGACCGCAAATCTCGCACTTGACGCAGCCGACCGGCATTGGATCCCCGTCGAGCGCGATTGGCGTTTAAACGAACGTCACTACGGCGCCCTTCAGGGGAAGAACAAGAAAGAAATTCGCGACGAATACGGTGAAGATCAGTTCATGCAGTGGCGTCGTTCCTACGATGTTCCACCGCCAGCAATCGAAGCTGGCAGCGAATTCTCGCAAGATTCCGATCCACGCTATGCAGGCGAACCAATCCCAGCTACCGAATGCTTGAAAGACGTACTGGAGCGCCTCCTCCCTTACTGGGAAGAAACCATCGTACCGGCAATTAAGACCGGCAAGACGGTAATGATTGCTGCTCATGGTAATTCACTGCGCGCAATTGTCAAGCACCTCGACGAGATTTCCGACGACGATATCGCTGGCGTAAACATCCCAACCGGCGTACCGCTCGTATATGAACTAGATGAAGAAACCCTCAAGCCAGTCAAAAAGGGCGGCACCTATCTCGATCCGGAAGCTGAAGCAAAGATTGCTGCAGTTGCCAATCAAGGTAAGTAAATTAAATAAGTCACGATGAGTAATCATCGCAATATCCAGAGTGCTGCTGATAGCTAAAACTATCGGCAGCACTCTGTTTTATCGGCTCTTCGTATTACATATACCCGCAGCTCGAACAAAATGTGCGGAACCTTTTAGTTGGCTCCGGTTTAGCCGGGTCCAATTTAGTTAGAGTCCAATTTAGTTGGGTCGATTTTGGCCGGTTCCAAGCGGTGTTTTTGCACAGCGGTCAAGCTTGATCTATGCAAAAACACCGCTTTCCACCGAACAATCACCGGTTTCATTACACAAAAATAAGAAAAATGCGCAGCGTCATTTTATCCAGGCACCACACACTACCCAGTTCACACACACTACCCAGTTCACACACGCTGCAGCTGCACAGATTAGACCACGCCGCTCGCTGTAAGATATGCAAGCACAGCGCGCACCCGCCGATTTTCTTCTCCCGGAGCAAGTCCCAACTTGAGGAATACGTTCGCCACATGTTTTGAAACAGCAGCTCCGGAAAGATAAAGCTGCTCAGCAATATCAGTATTGGAAAGCCCCTGCGCCATCAACTCCAACACCTCACGTTCACGCGGAGAAAGCTTTCCCAAAACACCGCTTTTCCCCTGCACCAATCCTGCAGCAATTTCCGGATCAACAACCACCCCGCCAGCAGCCACAATCCCCAGAGATCTGATAAAGTCTCCGACGCGCGCCACGCGGTCTTTCAGCAAATATCCCAGTCCGCCTTGCGCACCATACGGAAAAGATCCAGGAAAACGCGAAAACTGCTGCTTCCCCTGCTCCCCTGCCGAACTTATTCCGTCATGAAAAAGCACACTCGCATATGCCGGAGCAACATATTGTGAAAGAACCATCACTCCCAACTGCGGAAAATCACGACGGATATCCGCTGCAGCCCGCAGTCCGTCATCCCGCATTTCCGGCGGCATCCGCACATCGGTAACCAACACATCAATCTCTTCACCAGCGTTCAGCAGTGCGCCAATCCGCGAGCGCAGCTGCACCGCATCTTGCGCATGTCCAACAACCTCATGTCCCGTCCGCTCAAGAATTCCGCTCAAACCCTCACGAATCAGAGCCGCATCATCTGCAATAAAAGCTTCACCGTACAATCCCGCTTTCTCCCGGTTCAAGTAATAGCGGAATTGATGCCGCCACTGTGGTCGGTCCGCCCTGCGGGGAATCACAGCGTAAATCTCCGCCGAAAGCAGCTAAACGCTCACGCAAACCAGCAAGACCATGCCCCGGCGAGATTTTCGCTCCGCCCGGTCCGTCATCAACCACGGAAACATGCAAAGTTTTATCTGCAGCAAGCAGAATCGTTGCGCGGGCCGAAGGAGCATATTTCGCAACATTAGTAAGAGCTTCACAAACAAAGAAATAAGCAGCCGCAGCTACCCCGTCGGGCATTAACGGCAGCGGATGCGGTGCAACCACCTGCGCCGCCGCCGGACTCGATTCTGCTGCCGCACGTACCGCCGCTTCAAGCCCAACATTCGATAACACATGCGGATGAATATTGTTCACAGCAGCCCGCAGGCTCCGCAAACCTTCTTCGCCAGCATCCTGCGCCCGGAACAAAATACGTGAAAGCTCATGCAATTGCGCATTAACCGCATCAACCGCATTAACCGAATCACCAGAAGAATCTGGAACAGTACCGGAATCAGCCAGCACTTTCTCCGTCTTTTCCAGACACATTTGCAAGATTAGCTGCGCCTCCCCCAATGCCATATTCGCCGCTACAATGTACTGCTGTGCTCCGTCGTGCAAATCACGTTCGATACGGCGGCGTTCAATCTCAAAAGCACGCACTATTTCCCTCCGTGAAGCACGAAGTTCACTAATCTGCTCTGCTGTTGTTTTCCGTTGAAAAAGCATATCGCACTCTGTATCTACTACATCTAATATATTTACTGCATCTAACACATCTGCTGCATTGAAACGCGAGGAGAAACGCGAGGAGATCGGCCCCTTTGTCTGCAAGTACTTTATCCGCAAGCACCCGCGGCTGCCAATCCAAGTTTATCCGCATCCGTATCTCTTCGGCACTGCAATAAACAGTGCGGATACAAAAGGTAGACCCAGCTCTACCCAAATTCGGGAGACAGCACCAGCATTATCACCAAATCAACACGGTTAAATAGAAGTATGAACGATTCAATACAGGTAAACAGTATTCATAATTCAGATGCAAACTCTGCTGCAGAAAATTCTGCCGTCGGCAATCATGAAACATCTTCCGTGCTCCTGCAAGCTGTTGGTGTGACAAAAAATTTCGGTATGGTGCACGCACTTGCCGGGATTGACTTATCGATTCGCAAAGGGGAACAAGTGGCGATTATGGGGCCGTCCGGCTCTGGAAAATCTACACTTCTCCACACTCTTTCCGGAATTTTAACTCCCAGTTCCGGAAGAGTTTCTTTAACGGAACCGCCATCAGTTCCCTCCGCGATAGCGCCCGTTCCCGAATCCGGATGCAGCATTTCGGTTTCGTTTTCCAAGACGGACAGCTTGTACCAGAGCTGACAGCGCGCGAAAATGCCGCACTTCCGCTGCTGTTAAACGGCGCAAACAGAAATTCCGCAAACAAAACGGCTGCCGATTGGTTAAACCGCCTCGGAGTGGGCGAGCAAAGCAGAAAACGCCCTGGTGAAATGAGCGGCGGGCAAGCGCAGCGTGTGGCTATTGCCCGCGCTTTAGCATGTTCTCCAGCCGTAGTTTTCGCCGATGAACCGACGGGCGCCCTCGATCAGGCTACCGGGCATGAAGTAATGCAGATTCTCACCACCGCTGCCAAAATGAGCGGCGCCACTCTGATCGTTATTACACACGATATTAAAGTGGCCGCATGGTGCCAGCGCCTAGTGGAGATTCGTGATGGTTTAGTACACACCGACCGCCCAATGAATGAGGTGACGGCTTAATGAAGACGATTGGTTTTGCTGCTCAGCTCACCGCAGCTCGGCTGCGGATGCACCAAGGCGCCGCCCTGCTTGATTCCTTTGCAGTAATCGCTTTTGCCGCGGCAAGCTTGCTCACACTGACTACTTTTGGCGGCATGTGGATGTTTTGGCAGCGGATGCCGTCTGCCAATCACAGTATCGCCCAGGCACTAGACATCCCGAACAGCACAATAAGCGGTATCGGGGAAACATATGTACTTTTGTCCTGTATTGCCTTTGGGCTGTTAGTCGTACCGCTTCTTTCACTCGGCATGGATGCAGCCCGCCTTGGCGCACAAGGCCGCGTAAAACGTTTAGCATCATTGCGCCTGATTGGAATGTCGGCATGGCGAATCCAGAAACTCTCACTCATTGAGACGATGGTGCAATACTTAATCGGTTTCACGATTGGCTTCGCAATATATTTAGCTACACTGCCGGCATGGCATTTAATTTCTTTCCAAGGTAAACATATTGGCACATTTGAGATGCTGCTTCCCTGGTGGGGAATCTTTGCCACTTTATTTTTCTTAGCACTTCTTGCGGCTCTTTCCACCTTTCTTGGTTTAGTGCGCGTATCCATTTCTCCGCTCGGTGTGGCCCGCCGTTTTTCTCCCCGCAGTTTGCGCTGGTGGCGGTTCGGGGTACTGGCTGCCGCATTAGCTTTTGCAATTACTGTGTTTATGAGCATAAACACCAGATATTTGGCCAATACCAGAGACATTATTCTCGCCATCGCTGCCGCAATGGTTTTGATAATCGTCGGCGTGAGCGTGGCTGGGCCGCTTTTCATTCAGCTCACGGCACGTTTCGGTCTGCTCACAAAACGGGCAGCGAAACTCCTTGCTGCCCGTCGGATAATTGATGACCCGCGTGCCGCATGGCGCAATGTGAGCGCCGTATCGCTAATTGGATTAGTGACTGCACTCGTAGTATCCGGAGGTTTTATTTCACTGGAAGCTTCGAACATCACAGACAACACGATGAAAACAATGGCAGCATTGGCGAAACATGATATAACTATCGGAATTTTAATCGTCTTTGTTTTCACTCTCCTGCTGGGAGCGGTAAGCACATTGATTCAGCAAGCTTCCGATGTATTTGACCGCGCCCCGGAACAGCGGGCACTGATAAATACCGGCGTACCGTTTGGGGTTTTTGCAGCAGCCCGTCTCCGTCAAGTTATCTGGCCGTACACAGTTACTACACTGCTCGGAGTTGCGGTTGGAATCTTGCCGGGTTTCAGTTATCGGCTCATGAATAACCAGCAAATCGGCAGCGATATGATTATCCTGCTTGTGATGGTCGGGCTGGGCACTGCAATTACCTTTGCCGCCGCCGCACTAACCATCCCAATTGAACGGCAGGTACTCACAGCGCAAAGCCGACGCAACGATTAACCACGGCGTTAAACGATTAACCACGGCGCCGACCAGCCGCAACGATACTTATTCCGCGGTAAAACCAAACAATCCCGGCAGCTGGCAGCGGCATATATTCCATTCCGGTGAAACATGCCGCTGCTTTCGCCGCCAACTGCAGCGAAGCGCTAATTACCGCCGGATATCTCCGACTGGTATTGAACCAAATTTCCAACACAGACCAAACTCACACTTCTTCACAGAGCGATTCGTGCAAGAATAGAAGCATGGAAAATCTTGCACAAATCACACCCCAAATTGCTCTCGGTCCGCTCGATGGCCGCTATCGGAAAACGACGGAACCTCTCGTGAACTACTTCTCCGAAGCCGCACTCAACCGCGCCCGAATTAAGGTTGAAGTTGAATGGCTGATTTTCCTCTCCCGCAACCAAATTTTGCCTGGCGCCCCGAAATTAACGGACGCAGAAATTACCTATTTACGCGCACTGCCGGAAAACTTTAATGCTGCGGATATCGCGGAACTGGCAGAAATCGAAGCTGAAACCCGCCACGATGTGAAAGCCGTGGAATACTATATTAAACGCCGGCTCGATAGCGCCGAAGAAAATCTTGGTACACCCACAGAGCTGCCCAAAATGCATGAAATCGTGCACATCTTCTGCACTTCCGAAGATATTAACAATCTCGCCTACGGGATCACCGTAAAGGAAGCCGCCGCCGAAGTCTGGCTCCCGCAGGCGCAGGAGTTCTGCACACAGCTGAACGAACTTGCCCATGCTCAGGCAAAGCAGCCAATGCTTTCCCGCACCCATGGGCAAACCGCCAGCCCAACCACACTCGGGAAAGAAATCGCTGTTTTCGCATGGCGCTTATCCCGCCAAATCAAACGAATTGCGCAAACCGAATATCTCGGCAAGTTCAGCGGCGCTACCGGCACTTTCGGCGCACATCTTGCAGCTTTACCCGATGCAGATTGGCCCGCAATCTCAAAACAGTTCGTAGAGAGTATTGGACTCACATGGAATCCGCTCACGACACAGATCGAATCACACGATTGGGCAGCCGAGCTTTTCAGCGCCGTCGCCCATTTCAATCGGATTGCACACAATCTCGCCACTGATTTTTGGACTTATATCTCACTAGGCTATTTCAAGCAGAACCTTTCCGCACAAGGATCCACCGGTTCTTCCACAATGCCGCACAAGGTAAACCCGATTCGTTTCGAGAATGCCGAAGCTAATCTCGAAATTTCCTGCGCCTTGTTTGACACTCTCACCGCTACCCTGGTTACGTCCCGCCTGCAGCGCGATCTCACCGATTCAACCACACAACGCAATATCGGCGTAGCTTTCGGGCACTCACTGCTTGCGCTTGATAATCTCCAACGCGGCGTAGCTGGGCTGGATGCAGACCCGGAACGAATGGCGGAAGATCTTGATAATGCCTGGGAAGTGCTTGGAGAGCCGATTCAGCAGGCAATGCGCGCAGCTGAAATTGCCGGAGTAAAAGGTATGGAGAATCCGTACGAACGCCTGAAAGCGCTAACTCGCGGTCATCGTGTTAATGCTGCAGCAATGCGAAACTTCATTTCTGAGTTAAATCTTCCCCGGAACTAGAGGCTCGAATGCTTGCTCTTTCGCCAGCAGATTACACCGGACTTGCCAGCAAGCTAATCTCCTACCTTCCAAACTAATCTTGATTCCATGAATAAAATTTTCTTCTTCACAACGGTACCTGGATCACTGCTCCAACTCTCTGCTGCGGTAAACAGTGCCGGCAGCACGGACAGCGGTTCGGGTATCGTCGGAAGAATCACCGATTTCACAGTTTCCGTGATGGAAGCGGTCGGCGGTTTCGGAATCGCACTCCTGATTGCATTGGAAAATATTTTTCCGCCGATTCCCTCAGAAGTAATTCTTCCGCTTGCCGGTTTCACTGCAGCAAAGGCGAACGCTTCAACATAATTGAAGCAATCCTGTGGGCGACGGCCGGATCAGTAATTGGCGCACTCGCGCTGTATAGTATTGCGCGGCTTTTTGGCCGCGAACGCACTCGCTGGTTTCTTGCGAAACTCCCGTTTATGGAAACTTCCGATATCGATAAGACTGAAGCTTTCTTTGAAAAACATGAGCGTGCCGCAGTATTTTTCGGCAGATTGCTTCCGATTTTCCGATCCCTGATTTCGCTGCCGGCAGGCGTAATCAAAATGAATCTTCCGCTCTTTATCGCCTTCACCGCACTCGGATCAGCAGTTTGGAATACGGCGCTGATTTATGCCGGATATATACTTGGCGAAAATTGGGGCGAGGTGGAGGTGTATATCAGCCTGATTTCGAAAATCATAATCGGAGCCGCAGTTCTTGCGGTCCTTGTCTGGGCGGCGCACAAGTTTTGGCTCCGGAAGAAGTCAAACCCGTAACCCGGAACTAAGATCCAGAACCGCAACCCGGAACTGCAAACCGGAAAGCCTGTCGGCTGCGCCGCAATCAAATACGAACAAATTTAAAAACAAACACATTAACCAATAAAAACTAGAAAGAATCGATCATGGAAAACAATGCAATTAAACTTAAAATTTCTGGAATGACCTGCGGGAACTGCGCACACCACGTCACAGAGGAACTGAAAGCCGTCGAGGGTGTAGACCGTGTGAGCGTGATTTTGAAGCCGGAAGATCTTTCCACCGTCGATATTTTCGTCAGCAAAGAGATTCCCGATGCAGCATTGCGCGAAGCAGTTGACGAAGCCGGAGATTATGAAGTTGCAGAAATCCAGCGGTACGGAAACTAGGAATTACCAGACTAGATTCCTGGATTTACTGGCTCCTTAGCTCCCTAGCTTCCCGGATTCCTGCCCCTGCCCCTGGCTCCCACTGGATTGCAAGAAATTTTTTACCGAAGTTTCGCAAATTAATGAGGTTTAGTTTGTCCCAAAATCAGCATAAACACGAACCCGCAAATCCGCCGGCAGATACGGCAATGCCGCCGATTTCAGAAATGCCGCCGCGCAAAGCTGCGGAAAATCCGGCAGAAGTCTCTGCCGAAGATACACTGCCGGCTGCAGTTGCAGAAGTTGATTTTGTGATTACTGGGATGACCTGCGCCTCTTGCGCAGCACGGGTGGAGAAAAACTCAACAAGCTTCCGGGTGTGAATGCAGCAGTAAATCTCGCTACGGAACGCGCACATATAGAACTCACTGCCGCAGCAGCACAGTTGAGCGATACCGATTTGATTCAAACTGTCGAAAAAGCGGGCTATGGGGCAAACCTGCTCGGGCGCACCGAAATCAGCACCGACGGCAGCCGCAGCGCCGCGAGCGATATTGATTTTGCTTCCGTCGAAGCAGCTGCGAAAGCAGCCGGAGCAAAGCGTGTGCGCGAATTGCGGGCAAAATTTTGGGCGGCGCTCGTTCTGGGAATACCGATTGTTGCACTGTCAATGTTTCCTAATCTGCAGTTTACCGGATGGCAGTGGCTGATTGGCGCACTTGCGTTTCCGCTTGGTTTTTGGTGCGGTCTGCCGTTTCATCGTGCGGCTTTCCGTGCCGGAAAGCATGGCGCTGCCACCATGGATACGCTTGTCTCACTCGGGATAATCGCTTCCCTTGGCTGGTCTTATTGGGCATTATTTTTCGGCGGAGCCGGCAAACTCGGATATACGATGCAGATGAGCGGGGTTCATCGCCTTGGAGCACACGGCACTGCGGGCGCTGCACCCGGAATCATGGCGCCGCACATTTATTTTGAATCAGCAGCAATGATCGTAACGTTTTTACTTCTTGGGCGTTGGCTTGAAGCGCGCAGCCGTCGAAATGCGGGGAGTGCGCTGCGTGCGCTGCTGGAGCTTGCCCCAAGCAGTGCGTATCTTGTTGCGAATGCCGACGGCTCCCGCGCAGAGCGGAAAATTCCTGCGAAAGAACTAACAGTCGGCGCGGTTTTTCGGGTGAATCCGGGTGAGAAGATTGCCGCTGACGGCGTCGTAATCTCCGGCAGTTCTGCAATTGATACTTCACTGCTTACCGGCGAATCTGTACCGGTTGAGGTGAAAGCGGGCGATCCGGTAACGGGTGCCGCAATCAACACTTCCGGAACCTTGCTGGTGCGTGCCGAAAGTGTTGGTGAAGATACGCAGCTGGCGCAAATGGGACGTTTACTGGTAAAAGCACAGACTGGGAAAGCTGCAGCACAGCGTCTCGCTGATAAAATTTCTGCAGTTTTCGTGCCGGCAGTAATCATAATTTCACTGCTGACGTTTGCGGTTTGGTGGATTTTCAGCGGCAGTTTCGAGTCGGCGCTTGTTTGTGCGATTACAGTGCTTGTGGTGGCCTGCCCATGTGCGCTGGGGCTTGCCACACCGACGGCACTCTTGGTGGGATCAAGTACAGCTGCCCGCAGCGGTATTTTGATTTCGGGTCCGGAAGTGCTGGAGCGGGCTCACGCTATCGATACGATGGTGTTGGATAAAACCGGCACGCTCACCACTGGCGAGATGCAAGTGAGTGAGATTCGGCTGCTTTCCGGTGCAGAATCGGGTAAACAATCGGCTGCAGAATCAGCTGCGGGCAGCGCAGCTTTCGCTGCTCTGAAAGATTTTACAAATATTGCAGATAATGTGACTTTGGTGCGGGAAATTTCCGCAATGCTTGAAGCAAATAGTTCTCACCCGATTGCGCAGGCAATTGTGCGGAACGCCCCTGATCTTCCCCAAAAACGCTGTTAAAATTGGATGACATTGAGTCAGGATCCGGGCTTGGCGTACGGGCAAAGATTGTACTGCATCCGCATAATCCGCTCACGATTCCAGCGGCAATCGGAAATATTAGTTGGCTGGAAACTTTCCACGCCGCAGATTTTCGTGCAGCGCAGGCTGCGGTACGGGCTGCGAATATCGAGCAGGGAGCTACTGCCGTCGTGCTGGTGATTGGAACTGAACCAGCAGCAGTAATTAGTGTCAAAGACCAGCTTCGCCCCGAATCCCCGCAGCTTTTGGCAGCCTTGCAGGCAGCAAAAATTACTCCGCTGATGATTAGCGGAGACGCGCCGGAAGTGGCATCTGCCGTCGGCGCAGAGCTTGGGATTCAAGCGCATGGCGGTGTACTCCCGGAAGGGAAAGTCGCATTCGTACAAGAATTGCAGGCACAGGGGAAGAACGTCGGGATGGCAGGTGATGGTGTAAACGACGGGCCGGCACTTGCCGCAGCGAATCTTTCAATCGCAATCGGTTCGGGTACCGATGTGGCAAAAGCTGCCGCAGACATTACAATACTTTCCGGACTTCCGGCAATCACACAGGCAGTTTCGATTTCACGGCGGACCCTGCGGGTGATTCGCGAAAATCTTGCCTGGGCTTTCGGATATAACCTGCTCGCAATCCCTTTAGCCGCATTTGGGGTAATTATTCCGGGAATTGCAGCAGCGGCAATGGCTGGAAGTTCGGTGATTGTGGTGGCGAATTCACTGCGGCTGTACCGAAACTGAAAATTATGCGGCCAAATCCTGCAGCAGCCGTACTGCCCGCACCTGCAGTGCAGAACTTAATTCAGTATTTGCAAATTCGAAAGCAAAAACTCGTAGACTTATCCTGAAGCAGGTTTAAACGCAAAAGCAGAAAACGAAAACAAATACTATTGGGAAGCTACAGCAGAAAGCTCACAGATTTTGGCGTGGAAAAGAAGTAACAACCAGGATCCGGAAATTCCTGCGGATTCCTGCAAGTTTTCACAGCAAAACGAGCACGATTCCACAGCAGAAGAGTTTCCAGATTTTCAAACATTGCGTAAATCAATTCTTGCCGATTTTCCAAAAACTCCTGCTGCTTCGCTCCACCCTTTACAGCTTCCGCATTTTTCAGTTAAGACACTAATTATCACGGCTGTTGCTGTGATTGCAATGATTTTTGCTTTCGTCTCAATAGATTTTGCAAACTTATCTGCAGCATTTACAAACGCGAATCCATTCTGGATGGCAGCTTCGTTTACCGCTGCCCTTTTCACTTATCTTGGCGGAGCGATCACACTAAATGCTTACGTGCAAGAACCAATAAAGCTTGGCGATTCGGTGCTGATCCAAGCAGCTGCTTCGCTAATTACGATCATTACTCCCGCCGGGATCGGCCCGGCTGCCTTAAATTTTCGGTTTCTGCAAAAGCGCGGAATGCCCTCCGCTCCGGCTTTAGCGACGGTCACGCTGGTGCAGCTTGCTCAGTTAACCACGACGTTATTCCTGTTATTAGCATTATCTTTTACTTCCGGAGATTTTTCCGTCCAAAAACTGCCGAGCGGAAATACGCTAACCATGCTGGTGTTCATCGCCGTAATTATTGTTTTGATTAGCGCAATTCCACACTTCCGCCGGTTTATTTGGAAGAAAATTGAACCCGCTTATCTGCAGGTTTCCCCGCGCCTGCTTTGGCTTTTTACCCATCCGAAACGGTTGCTTCTCGGATTTTTCGGAACTATAATCAGCGCAGCTAGTTTTACTGCTTGTTTTACTTTCGCCCTGTTTTCTTTCGGCGATACGCTTCCGCTTGAGACGCTTGCATTCACTTATCTGGCAGCAAATATGCTCGGCTCTACGATTCCTACGCCTGGCGGTATCGGCCCAGTGGAAGCCGCACTCACCGGAGGTTTGGTAATCGCCGGAGTACCGTACTCAATCGCTTTTTCGACGGCAATACTCTATCGGCTTTTCACGTTCTGGGGGCGCGCGCCGCTTGGCTGGATTGCACTGCAAATCGCCGGCAAAAAGAATCTCGTATGACTGCCCGCAATCGGAATACTGCCGCTAAATTGAAAGAAGCGTTTTCGAAAAATAATCCGCACGCTTTTAAGCTACCCCGCGGGCATATTTTTTGGCATGATTGAAGTATGAACGAACGCGCAGGCTTAACCGCCACCTCAGCAGATTTAATTGATGCCGATGCTCTGATTTCGGCATACTACGATTTAGAACCAGACCCGGAAAACCCGAACCAAAAGGTTGTTTTCGGCACTTCCGGACATCGCGGATCAGCATTTGATGCCGCATTCAACGAAGCACATATCGTAGCCACCACGCAAGCGATTGTGGAATACCGTGCAGCGCAAGGAATCACCGGTCCGCTCTATATTGGGCGTGATACACATGCGCTTTCCGAACCGGCACAGCGCACTGCGCTTGAAGTACTCGCAGCTAACAATATCGAAGTGCGCATTGACGCACGAGATTCATATACTCCCACCCCTGCTGTTTCACTCGCAATTTTGACGGCAAACGGTGCAGGCACAGCAAGCGGCGTCCGCACCCAGGGTCCCGATCTTGCCGACGGTATCGTGATCACCCCGTCGCACAATCCTCCGCGCGACGGCGGATTCAAATACAATCCTCCGCACGGCGGTCCAGCCGATTCAGACGCCACGAAAGTAATCGCATCCCGGGCAAACGAGATTTTGCGCGACGGCTGGCGCAAGGTCAAGCGCGTTTCATATGCGGAAGCCGTCGGCGCGGAAACTACCCGCGGGCATGATTATCTCTCAGCCTATATTGATGACCTCAGCTCAATCATCGATTTTGACGCTATCCGCGCTTCCGGCGTCCGCATTGGTGCAGACCCAATGGGAGGCGCTTCCGCGAACTATTGGGGTGCAATCGCTGAACGGTACGGAATCGATTTAACGGTAGTGAATCCGGAAGTCGACCCAACATGGCATTTCATGACCCTCGATTGGGACGGAAAGATTCGCATGGATTGTTCTTCCCCGTACGCGATGGCTTCACTGCTTGCGCGGATGAAACCGGGAGCAGACGGCAAGGCACCATTCGATATTGCCACCGGTAATGACGCCGATTCGGACCGCCACGGTATCGTCACCCCGGATGCGGGCTTGATGAATCCGAATCATTACCTTGCCGTCGCAATTCAATATCTTTATACACATCGCCCGAATTGGAACACCGACGCTGTAGGAAAACACTCGTTTCTTCCTCGTTAATCGACCGCGTGGTTGCCGGTATGGGCAAGAAACTGATGGAAGTGCCAGTTGGTTTCAAATGGTTCGTACCGGGGCTGCTTTCCGGCACTGCCGGTTTCGGCGGAGAAGAATCTGCGGGAGCTTCATTCCTGCGGAAAGACGGCACTGTGTGGACCACCGATAAAGACGGATTGATTATGGATTTGCTGGCTGCGGAGATTATTGCCGTTACCGGAAAGTCGCCGTCGCAATTACATCGTGAACTCACTGCCCAGTACGGAACTTCAGCATATGCACGAATTGACGCACCCGCCACAAAGGAAGAAAAAGCAAAACTTTCCGCGCTTTCCCCAGAAGCTGTAACCGCAACCGAACTTGCCGGCGAACCAATCACCGCCCGTTTGGTAAACGCTCCCGGCAACGGTGCAGCAATCGGCGGTTTGAAAGTGACTACCGAAAATGCGTGGTTTGCTGCCCGCCCGTCCGGTACTGAAGACGTGTACAAGATTTACGCAGAATCGTTCAAGGGCGAGGACCATTTACGGCAAGTGCAGGAAGCTGCAAAAGAAGTTGTTTCAGCAGCTCTTGCCGGTTAAATTCTGAACTGCAGCAACATCTCCGGCTGGTTAGCAGCTCAGTTAAATCAGTTTCAGAAAAATCAATATTGACATGTGCGGCTCGGCAACATTGCGGCGTGCCGGGCCGCACGCACGCAGCCGCAACTCAACCAAGAGTAGGAAAGAATGTCGCTCGCAAGCATTGCCAGATCACTCGAATCCGGTCTCAACCGCCGCGGAATCGTCCGTCGCCGTGAACAAGGCTGGCTCCCGCAGATTGTGCCATATTCCGGTTATGGTTCCACAACACAGGTACGGATTATCGCCCGAGCAGTGATGGCAAAACCGGAACACCTTGGCGCGCGGATAAATCTTGACTTTCTCCGCAACGGAAGAATTCCGGGCGGAAGCACTACGCGCACGGTACGCGATTTTGCTGAGCTGGCAATTATTGCGGGCGCGGAAGCACAGCGCGGCTGGCGGCAGTTTTTCACCACCCAGGTCGGATTTTTACCGGTGAGCGTTGAAATTAATGGGAAAACAATTCACACCCGCACTGACCGCAACGGCTATATTGAACTGATTGTACAAAATCATGGGCTGAAGCCGGGGTGGCAGGAAGTTAAGATTACTCCGATAAAAGGCGAACCGGTAGTAGCGCCGATTATGATTGTTTCACCGCAGGCGCGCACTGGGCTGGTCTCCGATATCGACGATACAATTCTTGTTACTTGGCTTCCGCGCGCCACTCTTGCCGCATGGAATTCGTTTGTAAAACATACAAACACCCGCCAAGTGGTGCCGGGGATGCCGAATCTGTACCGTGAACTGCTTAGTGACGATCCGGACGCGCCGGTGTTTTATCTTTCCACAGGTGCATGGAATACTTACTCCACCCTGCTTGATTTTATTCGGCGATATCGTTTCCCGATTGGTCCGCTGCTGATGACAGACTGGGGGCCGACCCCAACCGGGCTTTTCCGCTCCGGGCAGGAACATAAAAGAGTCAGCTGCGGAATCTGCTGATTATGTTCCCGCATATCGAATGGTATCTTGTCGGTGACGACGGGCAGCATGATCCGCTAATTTACGACGAGTTAGCACGCGAACATCCAAGCCACGTGAAAATGATTATGCTCCGCGAATTGAATCCGGTAGAGCAGCTGCTCGCACACGGTACGCCGGAAGCATCTGAGGGTGTCCGTGAAGATTCAGATATTGAACGGCACGGCGTACCGGTGATTCGCGGGCGCGACGGATTTGAACTTGCCGCGCAAGCACTACGCTGATTAGCTGATTAGCACGGTATCACACCGCAAACTAAAACTATTTGAAATAGTTTTCGGGTGTGAAAACTGCACATTTATTCAGCTTTCACACCCGATTTAGTGGAAAATATATCTTTGATCTGCGCAACTAACTCCAGATTTATTGATTATCTTGCAATTCTTTCCATCTTTGCAATGCGGGAATGACTCTAAAACCAGTCAACTTACGTTCAACAAGAGCTTCTTTCACATCAGCAGTAACAACAATACTCGACGCATAAGGATTTGCGGGTGGGAAATACCAAACCTTCCCATCGCTCCCAGTAAATCTGACCAGAGAATAGCCCTCCACATCAGCACTCCGCTTACGCCGAATAGTCAGCGGAAGAACCTCCATCCCCGCAACACCGCACGCAACAAAAACATCAACCATTCTTTGCGAAAAGATTCTCTCACTTAATCCAGCCCACAACCAATCAACAAGACGACCCGAACTCCACGGCGCCAACCACAAATTCTTAGGCAAGGTCGAGAACCCATCTTCAACAACGATTTCAGTCCAGTCACGTCCATCCGGAAGTAAAGCTGGGCAATCAGGATCCTTCCTCCCACATCAGATTCACCCAAAGCGTACCCGAACTACCATTTGGAGAAATCACAAACTTATTTTCCAACTCCACAATCAAACTCCTAACACCTAGGCGGATACTGCCGCAAAACTGCTGTCCGCTTATTCAAAACAGCCCTTTTCGACGGTGCCGGATTATATTTAAACCAAACACGCCAAGACTGATTTACTTTACTGGCTTTTGCTCGATGGTCGTGCAATTCCCACCATACTAAATACTTAGGATGATGGATCGTATCACGTCCAGTGAAACCAGCATGCTGGAAATCACTTTCAAAAGCCACGGGTAGTGTATGGTGCGCATCGCAAACTAAAACTATTTGAAATAGTTTTCGGGTGTGAAAACTGCACATTTATTCAGCTTTCACACCCGATTTAGTGGAAAATATATCTTTGATCTGCGCAACTAACTCCAGATTTATTGATTATCTTGCATTTCTTTCCATGCTTGTAGTTCTGGAATGACTCTAAAACCAGTCAACTTACGTTCAACAAGAGCTTCTTTCACATCAGCAGTAACAACAATACTGACGCATAAGGATTTTCAGGCGGAAAATACCAAACCTTCCCATCAATATCAGTAAATCTGACCAGAGAATAGCCCTCCACATCAGCACTCCGCTTACGCCGAATAGTCAGCGGAAGAACCTCCATCCCCGCAACACCGCACGCAACAAAAACATCAACCATTCTTTGCGAAAAATGCGAGCACCAAGTCCTGACCATAACCAATCAACAAGACGACCCGAACTCCACGGCGCCAGCCACAAATTCTTAGGCAAGGTCGAGAACCCATCTTCAACAACGATTTCAGTCCAGTCACGTCCATCCGGAAGTAAAGACGGATAATCAGGATCCTTCCTCCCACATCAGATTCACCCAAAGCGTACCCGAACTACCATTTGGAGAAATCACAAACTTATTTTCCAACTCCGCAATCAAACTCCTAACACCTAGGCAGATCTGCCATCTTCACAAGAGCAATCCCGAAATACATCAGACCCGCAAATACTAACGCCAATAACGCCAACAGCACCTATATTTTCACGATTCACTTTCGAATAACTCCGAAATACGCGAACTAAATCCGGTAGAGCACTGCTTTCACACGGTACACCGGATGCAAGTGAAGGGATCCGTAAAGATTCCGATATTGAACGGCACGGCACGCAAATAGTGCGCGGACGTGACGGCTTTGAACTCGCCGCGCAAGCACTGAACTGACCTAGCAGTAAATAATAAATACCGTCAGCGGCGCTCTCTAAAATCCTCGATCGGCTCGACGATGATTTCTTCAGCAGTTGGGGGATTAAAATCCGCTGTACCGTTCATTTTCATTCCAGCCGCATCTTTCACTTTCGCTGCAGCAGCTGCAGCTGCTCCTTTCGCATTAGCAACTGCAGCATCTGCTGCCCGCTGGAATGTCTGTGAAGCAGTTTCTTTTGCTTTTTCCCGCCCCTTTCGTACCGGAGCAGAATCCCAAAGTTTATTCGCACCCGTCTTAATCTGTTCATAACGTTCACGGCCGGCGCGAGTGCCCAGCACATATCCGACACCAAGAATCGTTACAGTCCGCAAAAACTCATCGCTTCCTCCTTATTTACCCAATTTCTGCTTTGCTGCACACAACTATTATTTTGCAAAGATTGGGATGTAAAATATTCAATCGCCGAAATCGAGAATCTCCATTCACTGCTGCAAATCGGAAAACATTTCCCCGTTTCCCGTTTTCCGCATCCGGAAATACATTGCATTATGTGCAGCAGAATTTGAAACACGTGCGAAATCTTTGAATTATCTTTGAACTATTTAGAATTCTAAAACCTGAGTTTCGATAACTCAGCAGAATTTCATTTTTTCCGCGGATAGCGTGAGAACATTTCACATAAAATTTATCCGATTCTCCGGTAACTGTGCTGAATATAAGTGCCGAAACCCGGAAATCTATCCGCAGTTACTCAGATTCAAGCCGCCCTGCCCGGCCCGATTCTCCTGGTTTCTTTCCAGATGCCGTCGCTAAATCATGCGCCCGAAGCTGTACCGCAATCCCCGCATGGTCAGATTTACCGATTTTCACAATCTTCGCCAACGCTCCGCGGTATCCGTTTCCGCCGCTCAGCACACGGTCAATCGGAGCAGCAAGCCAAACCGGAAATTTCGCCGGCCAGGTACCCAAACCTGCGGTTCCGGCTGCTTTTACTGAATCGTAACAATCAATCCCGAGCGCTTCTTGATGATCGGCAGTAGAGTTGAAATCTCCCGCAAGAATAAAACTTCTTTCCTGCTTACAGATTCCGTAAGTTTTTGTAATTTCCGCTTTCCAACGCGGCATGAGCTTCGGCAGCGGAGCTATTGGGTGTACCCCATAAAACGCGGGAAGTTTTGAATTGCTGCCGCTTGGTTCAGCACCGACGATTGAGAATCGTGAGAATTGCATGAATTGCGCAGCTTGTTCCGGAAGAATATCACCGGAATCGGTTTTCTGTGCCGCAGCTGGAATTTCGCCTGTCAATTCACTGAGATTCATTTCTTTATACGTGCCGAGTTTCGTTGAAATAAGCAGCACGGTTGAAGAAAAAGCCGGCTCCCACTTACTGGTTTTCGTATCAAATTGTTGAAATTCTTCACCCGCAGCTTTCAGCACTTCACGAATTTCGGCACCTTGCTGGGTGGAAGTTTCGGGAAGTACGGCAGCGTTTATGTGATTTTCGAGCATTACTTCCGCAATATCAGCAGCGGAGGTTGCCCCGCCTTTCGTGTTATAGGTAAGCACATTGATTCGCGGAGTTTCTGTTTTTTCCACAGAAGTGCTTTGCGTAAGCTCGTCGGCAAAATAAATTCCCCGCGAAAAACGGTGGTTAAATGTGCCGCACCGGAAACCAGCAGTACGATTGCGCTTAAGCCGGCAACGAATCTGCGAAAAACGGTGTGCGCACGAAACGCGGGAATCAGATACAGCAAGCCGAAAAACAGGAAGAACAGTGCGAGTATCCAGCGGAATGAAATCAGCTGCGCAAGCGGAAAAGCGAGCAGTAATTCGGTTTGCCCAGTCAATTCCGGCAGCACAGTGAAAAGTGAGAATACGCAGAAGATCAAGGCGACGGCAGTGCGGATTAGAGTCATAAAACATATCTTAACGGGCACTGTATTCCGATTGGGAGCTGTATTCAGCAAAATGAGAGCTTTGCAATTCTCTGTTTCCGGCGCTCTCCGCAGGGCATAAACACACTTTTCCGTGAACACAAATTTCCGTGAACACAAATGTCTGTGAATGCAAATGTCCACAGCACAGAAAAGTGTGCGTTATTTCCACAGCCAACAGCTAAGAAAACTTTCAATTTTGCAAATTCGTGAAGACTTTAGTTCGGAAACAAATCATCCGAAGGAGAACAACGTGATTTCAAAAACCAAAAAGTTAATCATTGTCTGGCTTGCACTCGCCCTGACAAGTCTCGGCGTGAATGCGCCGGCGTTCGGGGCAGAACCCGCCTATAAAATATCAAACGAACATGACGGGAAACAGCTCGGATATCTAATTGAACGCACACCAAGCGGCAAGTATTCAACCTTTCTTGGCCGCCGTCCGGAAATGCTTAGTTCCCAAGGTCTCCCCACCTGGTGTGTGAATATCACTCAGCCCGATCCGAAAAGCGATGAGGTAACCACAGTCGCCGCACTTACGAAACCCACAATAAATGCACCCGAAACACTGCAGGTTACTACCGCACAAATGGCATATTTACTTGGAAAATATCAAGAGTCAAACGATCCGAAAATATTAGCCGGAATTTCATATCTAATCCACTTGAACTTCGAAAACGAACCTGCGGCAGGAAGTGCCCGCACTTTCTATCCAAACACATCCGCACAGGCAAATATCACGCACTTACGGGAAGCAGTACTGAAATATGCACCATTTATTGAAGAAATTGCACTGCAATATGTGCAAGAAGCAGCTGCTTCCGCTGCCGTCGGATATCAAAAAGGAGCAGTTACCGGAGCAGGTGAGCGGGAAGGGATTGTACATTCCTTAGGAGTAACCAACCAGGAAGGAAACTACCTGGCGGATAAAAATATTACCGTCACTTTAGAAGGGCCTGCCGTCTTTCAAAAACAGGCACAAATACTTGGAGCGGGAAAACTGCAGCCGAACCTCTCTCTTTAATTTGGGAAGCCACCGGAAACGGTCAGGTAAAAGTAACTTCACGAATCTCTGCAGCACGTACCACACTCACGCTTTTACAAACCGACGGCACTTCGCAAAACACGGTTACAATCGGAAACCGCCCAACAGTAGATTTGACTGAGGTCGTCACTTCCGGGATAACTTGGGAAGTAATTTCCGATTTCCAACCGATTGGAGTTTCGCGAGTTGCAAAAATTACGGAATCTGGAAAATTTACCGACACTTTCAAAGCTGCCGCAGACCCAAACTACGGCAATGGAAAATGGATTTCGCTTTCCACACGGATGGCAGCCAAATATAATACAGCTCCCGGCCCGATTCCAGTTGTTTACCGCGCAACAGCATACTATGCGGGAGACGAACCAGCGAAACAAAATCAAGATCTACCGGAAAATGCCGAAATACTTGGCAGCGTGCAGGTTACTGCGAACGGACAGAGCGAGATTAGTGCAAGTTTCACTGCGATGAAACCCGGATTCGTTACGGTAGTTTGGGAAGTTAAGAAATCAGAGCAAGGAGCGCTTGCCGAACTAATTCACGCCGACTGGCACGACGATTACGGAATTCCTGCAGAAACTATTTCCTATCGGCATCAGCTTGAAATCGATACTGCACTGAGTATCCGCACTACAAAATCCGGCACATATCTCGTAGATGACGTGTTCGTTAAAGGACTGCCCGAAAATCACAGCGATTTTTCCGGCGACGGGCGTTTTGCCGCGGATTTACCGGAAATTGAGCAAAAATTGCTTTTCTTCCCGCAAGGTTTACCAGTAACCGATAACAATATTTCAAAAGCCGAAACTATCGGCAGCGGGACGAAAATTCCAGCCCGCAACGGATTCTATCCGAGCGTCGGCACTACCGATTTTCAGCTAAAACAAAACGCCGACGGAACGCTCATCCCCGGCACTTACGTGTTCGTAACCTCTTTTATCGGAGATAATCGGGCAGCACCCTTTACCACATCCGTAACAGACCCGAATGAACAGTACGTTGCCGCAAACACTCCAAGCTTGCACACAACACTCACTTTTCACGGGAAAAACTTGTTCCAGCTGCTGGAATCCAAAAGCTAACCGATCATGTTTGTTACACCAATCTCGAAATCGGCAGCCAATACGAACTGCACGGAAGCTTAATGACTTTGCCTGCCGGAAAACCGCTGTTTGATATTAACGAAAAACCAATTGTCAGCAAAAAGACTTTCATCCCGCGGGAAGCGAATGGCTGCGAAGATATGGAATTTGAAGTTGACACTGCGCTTTATGCCGGTACCCGCACAGTCGCATTTGAAAAACTGCTGCAAAACGGAACAGAAATTACGGCGCATGAAGATTTAACAGACAAAAACCAGACCGTCGAATTTGCTCCAAAACCAAAAACCCCTCCCGCTCCAAAACCTAATCCGCCAAGCACACCGCCACCGCCTAACCCGCCAAGCGAACTGCCAAAAACCGGAGCAGAGAGTTTGGAATTCCTGATAATATTTGCAATCGCCGCAATTGGCGGCGGCGGTGCGTTAATCTGGATTCGCCGGAATCGAAAAGAGTGACCCGGCACTCTTCAAATCTTAATTTTGCCCGCATTTATCAGGAAACAACACAATACGCATTTCACACCGACGGGCTGAAACTCTGCGCAGCTAAACTCAGCTGTAGATTTTCAGCTCGCCGGTGTGCAAATCAATAATTCGCTGATTAGTTGATCCGCGGAAAGGCAGATCCCGCACAAAAAGCTTTTGCACAAACGGACCATCTACCAGCACATCGCAGAGCTGTAACAATTCCGCTTTATCAGGATCCGCCCGCAGCTGTGAAAGCGTATATCCCGACCACGCCCAAACGTTTTTCCTTTCCCCAAAACGTTCCCGAACCTTCTTCACAAGCGGAATAAGAATATTCGTATTTAGGAAAGGTTCCCCGCCAAGCAAAGAAATCCCGGCCACATACGGCTGCGCCAAATCTGTGAGAATCTGCGCCTCAAGCTCTTTAGTGTACGGCTTTCCGTAACGGAAACTTTGCGCTGCTTTGTTATAACAGCCCGGGCATTTGAACGGGCAGCCAGATACATATAAAGAACAGCGCACACCCTCACCGTCGACAAAATTAAACGGCTTGTAGTCGGCGATATATCCAGCAGAAAGCGCACTCGCCTGCCATTCCCCTGAGCAGGCTGACGCACTCCGTTCACATCTAATTCAGCCATCTCTGCGGCACCGTCTTAATCCAAATTCCGAATCACAATTGGCATAGTCCTTTTCCAAGGCCGCAATTTACTCAAGCGGATCCAGATGTTTTACCCGACTGGAAATTTCTGCATGCCGCCCATGAACCATTGGACGCTTCTGCGGATTTCCAAGATACCCGCAAGTCCGCTTCACTACATCGCAAGTAGCCGGATCTTCATTGCCGCAATCCGGGCAAATAAATCCCTCAGCCGTCGGAGCAAACTCACCGTCGAATCCGCACTTATAACAGTGGTCAATCGGCGTATTTGTTCCAAGATAAGCAACCTTATCGTAAGCATAATCCCACACAGCTTCGAGAGCTGCACGATTATGCGTAAGCTTCGGATACTCGCAATAATGAATAAAACCGCCTTTTGTATACTGCGCATAAGGTGCTTCAAAATCGATTTTTTCGAAAGGCGTAATCTTCTTCCGGATATCGTAGTGGAACGAATTGGTGTAATAATCTTTATCCGTCACGTCCGCAATCATCCCAAATTTTGCCTGGTCAAGCCGGCAAAAACGATCAGTTAAAGATTCGCTCGGCGTGGAGTAAATCGAAAACCAGTACGGATACTCTTCTTTCCACGTATTTGCATACGCATTCAGTTTCCGCACAATATCAAAGGTAAACTCTTTCGCTTCCGGATTCGTCTCCCAATCCGGACCGTAAAAACACACAGCTGCTTCATACAATCCAAGATATCCGATTGAAACTGTAGAACGATGCCGCCGGAAAAACTGTGTCACTTCAGTATCGCCGTCTTCTGCACGCATCCCGAATGCGCCGTATTTATAAAGGATCGGCGCGTTTTCCGGTGTCGCATCTTCACAACGCTTAATTCGGAAAAGCAGCGCTTCTTTCACAATCTGCATTCGTTCCGCAAAAATCTTCCAGAACTTTTCCTTTTCCCCGTGCGCTTCAATCGCAATCCGCGGAATGTTTAAAGTAACCACACCAAGATTATTCCGCCCGGCATTTACGGCTTCCCCGGTTTGCGGATCAACCCACTTCGGCAAGAAAGAACGGCAGCCCATCGGAGCCTTATAATCCCCCTCGAGTTCTACAAGACGCTTATATGAGAGCACATCCGGATACATCCGCTTTGTAGAACATTCAAGAGCAAGCTGTTTAAGATCATAATTCGGATCTTCCGGACGCAAATTCACGCCTTCACGCAGCCCGAAAACAAGCTTTGGGAAAATTGCTGTGTGCCGGTCCTTCCCGATCCCGCGAATCCGTACCCGTAAAATTGCCGCTTGAATTTCACGTTCAAACTCTGAAGTACCAAGACCGAAACCGAGCGTCACGAACGGAGTCTGCCCATTAGAGGAATAAAGCGTGTTAATTTCATATTCAAGCGACTGCATCGCGTCGTAAATATCTTTCCGCGTTTTTTCCCAACAGTAATCTTCCCGCAATTCAGGTGCGACCCACTGCTGCGCGTCCCGCAGATGTTTTGCATAATTCAGCTCGGCATACGGAGCAAGCACTTCATCTGTTCGATCCACCGAGCAGCCGCCGTATTGCGACGAAGCTACATTTGCAATAATCTGCGCAATTTGCGCCGTCGCTGTATTAATTGACTTTGGTGATTCAACGCGGGCATTCCCAATCTGGAACCCGTCTTTCAGCATTCCGGCAACATCGATCAGGCAGCAATTCGTCATTGCCTGGAACGGGCTATAGTCAAGATCATGGAAATGAATCTCACCTTTGATATGCGCATTTGCCACAGACCGCGGAAGCATTGAACGTAAAGCATACGCTTTCGCGACGGAACCCGCTGTGAGGTCCCGCTGGGTATTAAAGACCTTTGAATCCTTGTTCGCATTTTCATTCACAACAGTTTTGTCACGCTGCAGCAATCGCCCGACCGAATAGGTCACATCCATCGCCTGCTCGCGCAGCAAATCACGTTCATGGCGGTATTCAATATATGAGCGGGCAACGTTCGGATACCGGGAAGCCATCAGATAGTTTTCGATTTCGGTTTCAATTTCCGGAATCGAAAGATTGCGCTCTGGGAGCCGGTCAATTACCGCATGCACCGCCGCCATTACAAAGCGATGGTCTTCAATCCCGTTTGAATTTAGCGCAAGGTAGATTGCGCGATAGATTTTCGACGGATCAAAATGGACTTTTCGGCCATCCCGCTTCTCAACAAAAATCTCCGCTGCAGCCACATTATCCAACAACATCTTGTGCCCCCTTTTATTTTCCCAACTAGATATAGAGTTTAGAAGAAAACGACGGCTAATTTCCAGCCGCTGTCCGCGTGTCTTAAAAATACTGATTTAATTCCAGTTTTCCGCACATCGCCTTTCAAGACTTTCCCCGAGATTCGAAAGATAACCAGACATCCCGGAAAGAAAGTTAACCCGAACACAGCGCCGAAACTTTCATCACAATCTAATCCGCGAATTCTTTTGCAAGCCCCGCCGGATTCGAAAAATACTGAAGAATGCCGCAGAAGCATTAAAATATCAAGCAGAGCCGGCTGATACGGAAATATTGCAAATTCGATATTGCAGCGCCGCAGCACTGCAGCCATTACAGCCGCTGCAAAAATCACAGCTTTGCAAAATAATTTGATTTGGAGATTAATTTAGTGCCGAAAAGCAACGGGAACGAGCAGCATACACACGATACGGTTCAGCAGCAGAAACAGCAGAAGCAGCAAAAACTCGGCAAAAGAACATCTTCCGCGCCGAAAAGAATCAGCAGCAAAATCACCGGAAAAATCAGCAGAAATTGCGGAAAAATCCGCGGAATCGCAGCAGTTTTCAACCCTTTAACACAGCCGAATTAGCTGCCCGCAAAGCGAGTGTGCCGCAGCTGAATTACCCGTCGGAACTGCCGGTGAGTGCGCAGCGCGAAAATATTGCGAAAGCAATTTCGGAAAATCAGGTAGTAATCGTCGCCGGGGAAACCGGATCGGGAAAACCACCCAACTGCCGAAAATCTGTCTTGAAATTGGGCGCGGGATTAACGGGATGATTGGGCACACACAGCCGCGGCGAATTGCTGCCCGCTCAGTTGCCGAGCGGATTTCCGCGGAACTCAATATTGATCTTGGGTCTGTAATCGGCTACCAGGTCCGCTTCACTGAAATCGTCTCCCGCAGCACGCTCGTAAAACTTATGACCGACGGAATCCTCCTCGCCGAAATTCAAGCCGACCCAACCTTAAGTAAATACGACACAATCATAATTGACGAAGCCCACGAGCGTTCACTGAACATTGACTTCCTCCTCGGGTATCTTGCACAGCTTCTCCCAAACCGCCCGGATTTGAAGCTGATTATCACCTCTGCAACGATTGATTCACAGCGTTTTGCACAGCACTTCGGGCGTTATACCGCAGTTGCGGAAACTTCCCCGCAGCACAGCGGCGCAAATAACGCACCTGCAAAACTTCCGAATCCGCCGGCGGAAAAATCGAAAAATCCGCAAATTATGCACCAGCCCGCACCGATAATCGAAGTGAGCGGGCGTACTTTCCCGTTGAGATTCGTTACCGTCCATTAGACGGCAGCTATCAGCAAGCTTCTGCCTACAGCAGCGACAGCAATAACGACGGCGATAACGAAAATTATCTCGATTCAGATCCGCAAGACCAAATTTCCGGGATTCTCAATGCTGCCAGCGAGCTAATGAACGAAGGCGCAGGCGATATCCTCGTCTTCCTCTCCGGAGAAGGCGAAATCCGCGAAACACAAAAAGCATTCCAAGACGAACTCGGTGCGCGCTATATTGAACCCGGCGGTTCAGCAAAATTCCCAATGCCGTCGAAGTGCTTCCGCTCTTTTCGCGGCTTTCCGCCGGTGAACAGCACCGCATTTTTGAGCGCCGCAGCCATCGGCGGATTATCCTTGCCACCAATATTGCCGAAACTTCACTTACCGTACCGGGAATTCGTTACGTAATCGACCCTGGAACTGCCCGCATTTCACGCTATTCGAACAAAACAAAAGTACAGCGCCTGCCAATTGAGCCAATTTCGCAAGCCTCAGCAAATCAGCGTTCCGGCAGATGCGGCCGCGTTGCTGAGGGGATTGCAATTCGGCTCTATTCCGAAGACGACTTCACTTCCCGCCCGGAATTTACCGAACCGGAAATTCAGCGGACCTCACTGGCGGCAGTTATTCTGCAAATGGCAGCGTTAAATCTTGGTGAAATAGCAGATTTTCCATTCATCGATCCGCCGGAAATGCGTGCCGTGCGCGCAGGCACCCAGCTCCTTGAAGAAATCGGCGCACTCGAAATCGGGATCCGCAAACCCCGTCTCACAAGCATCGGCAAAAACTTGCCCGCCTTCCAATCGATCCTCGCCTTGGGAGAATGCTGATTGCAGCGAACGAGACCGGCTGCGCGGCAGAAGTACTTGTGCTGGTTGCCGCAATGAGCGTGCAGGATGTGCGCGAGCGCCCAATCGAATTTAAGGCACAGGCAGATCAGCTTCATGCCCGATTCACTGACCCGACTTCCGATTTTCTTAGCTACCTGCATCTTTGGCGTTATTTACGCACCCAGCAGCGTGAACTTTCCGGATCGGCTTTCCGGAAAATGTGCCGTGCCGAATACCTCCACTGGCTGCGTTTTCGGGAATGGGAAGATGTGGTTGCGCAGCTGCGCCAGCTGGCACGGCCGCTTGGGATTACTTTGAAACCAATCGCAATCCCCGAACAGGAGCAGCTGCGTGAAGCTGCGCACGCACTCACAGCTGAAGCAAAAGACACCTCACAGAACCGCGACGTGATTGCAGCAGTAAAAACACTCGGAAATTCAGCTGACGTCCCCGCAGCTGACGCAATCCACCAATCACTCCTCGTCGGAATGCTTTCCAATCTTGGAAATTGGGATGAACGCAAACGCGATTATGCCGGGGCGCGCGGTACACATTTTGTAATTTGGCCTGGATCCGGGCTGTATAGACGCACTCCGGCCTGGGTGATGGCAGCTGAACTTGTGGAAACTTCCCGGCTTTTCGCCCGTACTGCTGCGCGGATCGATTCAGATTGGATTGAGCAGGCGGCAGCGCACTTGCTGAAACACCAATTTTCTGAACCGTATTGGTCTGCCCGCAATGGCGCAGCGATGGCGCATGAGAAAGTCACGCTATACGGCATGACGGTAATTGCAGACCGCCCAGTGCTGCTTTCGAAAGTCGGCACGCCTGATGCACAGCAGCTTGCGCGCGAACTGTTTATCCGCCACGGATTAGTGGAAAATCAGTGGCGGGCGCACCACAAGTTTATTCAGCATAATAAACGTGAACTCGCTGCAGCGAGAGAAGTGGAAACCCGGCTGCGGCAATACGGCCTAGTTGCAGACGAAAATGCACAATTCACTTTTTTGCCGAGCGTTTACCGGAAAATATCGTCTCCGGCCGGCATTTTGATTCGTGGTGGAAAAAGAGCAGCACAGCCGTCCTGAACTGCTGAATTTCACACAAGATTTCCTACTCGGTACCGCGAATTATCACGAAGCTGATTTCCCGCAAACTTGGGTGCAAGGCGAAATTGAACTTCCGATCGTTTACGGATTCCAGCCAGGCGCCCACGCCGACGGAATCACGATTGAAGTACCGATCACGCTTTTACCGCAACTGCGCGATGAAGGTTTCGACTGGCTCGTGCCGGGAATGCTGCCCGAACTGGTGCAGGCAGTAATCCGGGCATTACCGAAACCGATTCGGCGGCATCTGGTACCGGCACCAGATGCGGCACGCGAGATTTTAGCGTTATTGCCTTCATGGCAAGAGGCTACACAAAATCCTGGCGGAACTTCCGGCACGGATTCAGATTCGCAGTTAAACTCCGGCAGCGATTGCGTAAATGGAATCCTAAGCTTCGAAAAAGCTTTCACTTCCGCCGTCCGAAAGTTAAAAAATATTGATATTCCGCAAGAAGTGTGGGAAAAGTGATCCTCCCGCCGCATTTGGAAATCACGTTTATCGTTCGTTCCGAACGCGGAGCAGTACTCGACGAGGGAACATCATTATCGAAACTGCAGCGTGATCTTGCACCGCAAACACGCAAGGCCGTCGAAAAAGTGATGCAAGGAGCTATCGCAGAAGCACTCGAAGCTGCGCGGGTGAAGATTCTCGCCGATAATGCCGCCGCTGCAGCAAAACTGCATGCCGCCAAAACGCAAGCAGCCTTTGAAACAGAAAAATCCGCACTGCTCACGGCGAATCTTTCAGCTAATATTTCCGCAGATTTCACGGCAGATCTCGGTCATCTTACAACCTGGCCGAAACTCGCCGCCGGTACGCTTCCAGAACTGATTGAAACTCCTGGCCCAAACGGAGCTATTGTGCGCGGATATCCGGCACTCGTCGAGATAACAGGCGAAACGCGAAATTCGCCGCAAACGGCGCTGCCGGTAGCTTTGCAGGTGCTCGCCGACCCGGCTTTGCAAGTGCGCGATCATCAGCAGGGCGTGATTCGGCTTCTTACTACTGAACTCGCACTCCCGGAAGGAAGAATCGTTTCGCGTTGGAATCATACAGAATCTTTACTGCTGGCAGGTTCGCCATATCCAGATACGAGTGCGCTTACAGCAGATTTACAGCTCACTGCGGTCCGAAATATCAGCAGAAAGTGGGCAAAAGCAAACAAGTGTCCGCTTGGGCAGCTGCGCACGGAAACTGAATATCTCGAACTGCGCAAATATTTGAAAGACCGCATTGAAGATGAAATCTATCGGATTGCCCAAATCTGCGCCCGAATTTTCAGCGTTTGGAGTGAAGTCAGCGCAGCTGAACGAATGCCGGCAGCAAAATCTGCGGCAATGATTAACACAATCGAAGATGTCCGCAGCCAAGTGCAGACATTAATTTACGACGGTTTCATTTCGCAAACGCCGGATTCTTCACTCGCGGATTTGATCCGCTATCTTCACGGTATGAAATACCGCATTGAAAAAGCTCCGGAGAATCTTGCAGCGGATGCGGAGAATGCTGAAACAATTGCTGAGATGGAAGATTTGCTTGCAGCAGAGCACGCCGCTTTCGCACAGGAAAAGTATGATCCGGTCCGTGCAGCTGCGCTTGAGCAAGTAAAATGGATGATTCAAGAATTGCGCGTCTCGCTCTTTGCGCAGCCGCTCGGCACGAAAATGAAAGTCTCCCGCAGCGCATTACAAAACTCCTCATTTCATAGCAGGTAATTTCCCAGATGTTTCGCCGTATTTGCTGCGTTTTGTATATCAGGGATTCGTGTTCGCTGCCGCTGCCTCTTGAAAACAGCGTCTTTACCCGAAAAAATAAACCAATAAAGATAAACAGATAAAGTAAAAGATTCATCACCCAGAACTAAATTCACAATCAACAACCCAGAACTACTTACTCATGGATTTAACAGCTGCAGCCGAGTTGGCTTGGGAATTACTCGCCAAGCATGAATTAAACGATTGGAGTTTCGATTTTGACCGTGCCCGCCGCCGTGCAGGAGCCGCAAATTTTTCGAAACAGCAGATCACAATCTCCCGCGAACTCACGAAATTTTACTCCGCAGACCAGGTGCGCGACATTATTTTGCACGAAATCGCGCATGCGCTCGTTGGAGCAAACCACGCACACGATAATGTGTGGCGCGCAAAATGTCTCGAAATAGGGGCAAAACCAGCAGCCCGTCTCCGTGAAGACCCGCGTACCGCCGCAGCTTCACGCCCAAATCCGCTTTGGATCGGATCCTGCCCGAGCGGCCATACGATTAATCGTTACCGCCGCCCCCGCACCCCGCAATCCTGCGGACAATGCGCCCGCACTTTTTCAGCTGAATATTTAATTTCGTGGAGAAATACCCGCACCGGAGAGATAATATCTTAAATGATGACGGCACCAACTTCAATCAAACCGCACACCGGGCAGGCGAGCAGCATGCGAACCAACAGTAAACTTCTTTCTGCTGAAGCCCGCAGCGCATATTTAATGCTCACTCCCTCATTCATCGGTATCGGCATTTTTCTGCTTGTTCCGCTGTTTGCCGCCGTCGTTCTTTCCTTTACAGACTGGAATCTAATCGCTCCCGCAAAATGGGTGGGAACCGCAAACTATCAGCAGCTTGCCGGCGATTTCAGTTTTTGGAATTCACTGCTGGTCACTTTTATCTTTACTGCCCTTGCGCTGCCGGGATCAATAATCATTGGACTCTTAATTGCACTCGCCCTGAATCAGCGTCTCCCAGGATCGCGTTTTATGCAAATTTGCTTTCTCCTTCCGTGGCTAGCTGCCCCGCTTACACTCGGCATTATCTGGTCTTGGCTCCTCGCCCCGCGAACCGGACTAATAAATATTTTGCTCGGCACAAACATTGCATGGATCAGTTCAGAAGCGTTTGCCCTTCCAAGCATTGCTTTTGTCTATATCTGGCAAAATTCCGGCTATATTTCACTCTTTTTCCTTGCCGGACTGCGGGCAATTCCAAAAGAAATTTTTGAAGCAGCCCAGATCGACGGAGCCGGCGCTTTCCGGCGCCTAATTTCAATCACCTTGCCGCTGCTGCGCCCAACCACTTTCTTTGTCTGTGTGACTTCGTTTATCTCAGCATTCCAAGTGTACGACCTGATTTACGGCTTAACCGGCGGAAATCCAGGCTATCCCGGCGGTACCACCGATGTGATTACGGCAAGAATTTACGAAACAGCTTTCACTTATCCGCGGATTGGAATGGCGGCAGCAATGGCCGTAGTGCTGACTTTGGCGATTCTTACAGCCGTTTTTCTCCAGCGGCACTATTTTAAACCGCGGATTACATCCGAAATCAGCGGTATGCAATGAGCGGAGCGGGGAATGATTAGCGAATCAGGAAAAATTCCCTGCAGCACGGCAGCAGCTGCTGTGTCTGCGGGAAAAAGTACGAACCAGTACACATTCAGCCGGCGGGCAAGCATTTGCGCCACCTATGCTTTCCTCATCGGCGGAATGCTGCTTTCAGTACTGCCGTTCGGAATTTCACTAATAACTTCCCTCCGCACCGAACAAGATTTGGCAGCTGCCGGCCCGCTCGCACTTCCAGCTGCGCTCACCGCGGAAAACTACATCGTTTTATTCACTGAACACGCATTTTATGTTCCGCTTGCCGTCACATTGCAAATGGTTGGCGTAATCGTATTTGGGCAGCTATTTACCTCAGTGCTCGCAGCCTACGCTTTCGCCCGCCTGCGTTTCCCTGGCCGTGAAGTAATTTTCTGGCTCTATCTTGCCACTTTGATGATTCCTGCTGCCATATTAATGATTCCGCTATTTTCCGGAGCTGCTGCTTTTGGTTTGCGGAACACTTTCGCCGGACTGGTGGTTCCATTCATGTTCGGTTCACCCTACGCAATCTTTTTATTGCGTGAGAATTTCCGTGCAATTCCGCAGGAAATTCTGGATGCGGCAAAACTTGACGGCGCCGGAAATTGGCGGCAGCTTTTCGCGATAGTACTTCCAATGAGCCGCCCGATTATTGTTACGCTGCTGCTGATTTCCATAGTTACTCAATGGAATTCATTTATGTGGCCGAAAATTATTGCACCCGATTCCGCCTGGCATGTGCTTTCTGTAGCTGCCTCAGCACTGCAAACACAATACACAGCGAACTGGACTCTGGTGATGTCTGCCGCTGCGGTGACTATACTTCCGCTCCTCCTAGTGTTTATCATTTTTAACCGGCAAATCATGCGTTCACTCGGCGCAATTACATCGGCACAATAAATTTGCATTTTCTTTGCAGCCGCGCTGCTGCCGTCATAATTCTGACCCGCTAGTGCGCCGGATTTTCGTTAGCGTGCGAAAAGATTTATTCCTGCGTTATCCTTGAGTGTAGCTTGCTGTCAAGATTGGAACCGTATTCGCGCCGTCGAGGCGGTTTATTTCACCCCATTAGTTCCGGAATGTAAAGGTTGCCGCCATATGGATATCCGTCGTAAAATCTTCGCCGCCGCTGCCGCTGCCGGATTCGCTTTGAGCGGATGCTCTCCTGCCGCAAATCAAACGCAGCCAGATTCACCTGAAGATGCCGGCAGTGCAAAAACCGCAATTACTTTCCGGCTTTGGGACGAGACAGCGAAAGCCTCGTATGAGCGTTCATTCAAAGAATTTACGAAACAGAATCCAGATATTGATGTGAAGCTTGAACTCGTACCGTGGGATAACTATTGGAAGCAGATTCCGCTTGATATTTCCGCAGGGCAGATGGCTGATGTGTATCTCGTAAATTCCGCTAATTTTGCGCAATACGCTGATGCCGGAAATCTTTTGGATATTTCCAAAACGGTTGGCAGCAAACATGAACAATGGCAAAAATCTGTGGTTGATCTTTATACACGCAACGGCGTGCTTTGGGGTGTGCCGCAGCTTTGGGATTCGATTGCGCTGTTCTATAACAAAGATTTGTTGGAGAAAGCTGATGTGGATCCAACGAAACTTACCTGGGCGCCTTTCACTGCCGACGGCTCTCCCGCCAGTGAAGACACATTCTTACCCGCGGCGAAAAACTGACCGTCGATACTGGCGGGAAGACAGCTGCGGAAACAGGTTTCGACGCGGCAAATATCAAAACTTTCGCTTTCAACGCACAAGCTGATATGCAGGCAATTTATCTTGATTTCTGGGCGCAGAACGGCGCTGTTTATCAGCAGAATGACGGCACTTTTGATTTCGGAAGCGATAAAGGCGCCGAAGCTGCCAAGTATCTTATTGATTTAATTCATAAACATCATATTGCTCCGCCAGCTGCTGAGACGAATATTAATCCAGACATCTCGCGGGATTTATTTATTCGCGGCGAGATGGCAATGTTCCAGTCAGGTCCATACAATCTGAAGCATATCGCCGCTAATGCGAAGTTTGATTGGGGAATTGCTCCGATGGTTTCCGGGCCTGAAGGCCGCGTGAGCGTGGTGCACGGAGTTGCTGCCGTGGGTAATGCGCAAACGAAACACAAGGAAGCAGCAGCAAAACTGCTCACTTGGCTTGGATCGAAAGCGGGGCAGCTGCCATTGGCTGCCGACGGTGTTTCTTTCCCCGGTGTGGTGGAAGCGCAGGAAGCTTTTGTGAATTATTGGGCGAAGCAGGGGTAGATGTTTCAATATTTGTGAAAGCTGCTTCGCAGCAGACTACTCCGGCACCGTTCGGCGCAGAAGTAGCAGCCGGGATAAATGCCTATACTCCGCTTCTGCTGGATCTTTTCCTTGGAGCAAAGCCGGTGCCTGCAGGTTTGAAAGAAGCACAAGACGCCGGCAATAAGGCGATGGGGAAGTAAATTATTTGTTAAATTATTTATTAATTTCCGCTGTAATGATTCCGTCTGCTCCGCGTTCAATCACGGTAAGCGTTTCATAGAATCCTTCTTGCCCGCCATACCACGGATCGGGAACATCATATTCGCCGTCGGAAGTATAAAAATCTGAATACCGTGACCGTTTCCGGCAGCGTTCCAAGTTTTCCAATACACCGCCAGTACCAAAAACTCCGTTCGGGCAATACGGCGCAGTACCGTCGTACTCCCGCCAAAGATGCAGTTTCGCTAAATCTGCACCCGCTTCGTTCATCATTCGGCGCAATGCGTGAGCGTGCCCAACCGTCATTGCCAGAATGAGATCTGCTTCCTGGAGTTCTTTTTCTGTTGCGCGATGTGCAGAGCGCCGGGGAACTGTGTAACCTGCTTCGCGCAGTACCAGCTGTGCACGCGAATCGATTGGATTTCCTTGTTCTTCAGCGGAAACAGCCGCAGATTTTACTTCCGAATTCGCAATCCCTGCTTGTGCCAGTTTTTCCCGCAGCACAACCTCGCCCATCGGAGAGCGGCAAATATTTCCGGTGCAAACCACGAGAATGCGGTATGGTGAGTTCATTTTCTTCCTGCAGCTTTCAGCTGTGTAAATTACGTGCCGTCACAAATACTCGCGAACCTGGCGCGAGTATTTGTGAAATGTCAATGTCCGCGAATCAGAAATCCCAATCCGCATCTTCAGTAGCTTCTGCCGTACCAATCACATAGGAGGATCCGGAACCGGAGAAGAAATCGTGGTTTTCGTCGGCGTTTGGTGAAAGCGCCGCAAGAATTGCCGGGTTCACTGCCGTTTGATCCGCAGGGAATAGCGCCTCATATCCAAGGTTCATCAGGGCCTTGTTTGCGTTGTAGCGCAAAAACATTTTTACGTCTTCGGTCAAACCCATCTCGTCGTAAAGCGATTCAGTGTATCCCTCTTCATTGTCATATAGATCCATCAACAGCTCGAAAGTGTAATCTTTCAATTCTTGCTGCCGTTCCGGGAAGCTTTCTTCACTGCCTGCTGGTATTTATACCCAATGTAGTATCCGTGTACGGCTTCATCGCGAATAATCAGGCGAATCAAATCTGCGGTATTGGTAAGTTTTGCGTGCGCAGACCAGTACATCGGAGCATAAAATCCGGAATAGAAGAGGAATGACTCCAGCATTGTAGAGGCGACTTTCCGCTTCTCCGGATCGTCTCCGCGATAATAGCTGAGCACAATTTCAGCTTTCTGCTGCAGATACTCGTTTTCCTCAGACCAGCGGAAAGTTTCTTCAATTTCCTCCGTCGAAATGAGTGTGGAAAAATCGAGGAATAAGATTTTGCATGTACCGATTCCATAAAAGCAATATTGGTGTATACCGCTTCTTCATGCGGCGTGATTGCGTCTGGAATCAGTGATACTGCACCGACGGTGCCTTGAATCGTGTCAAGCAAAGTCAAACCGGTAAACACCCGTGTGGTCATCTGCTGCTCATGCGGCTTAAGTGTGTTCCAGGACTGAATATCATTCGAAAGCGGAATTTTTCTGGAAGCCAGAAATTGCCGGTTAAACGTTCCCAGACTTCTTGGTCTTTTTCGTCCAGAATCTTATTCCAGTTAATCGCCTGTACCGCAGACACCAGCTTCAACTTTTCACTGCTCATCTCAACCTCTAATTCCTTATCGATTTCACATTCGGTTCTAGTTATTTCAAAGTTATCAATTTTCCCGTTTCCGGATTCTGCTTCACACAGCCAGGCGGCTCATCAGAGCATGCAGGAGACACATCCTTCAACTTCTGTACCTTCCAAAGCTGCCTGACGAATCCGCATATAGTACAGTGTCTTGATTCCTTTTCGCCATGCGTAAATGTAGTTTTTATTTACATCGCGCGTAGTGACTGTATCCGGATAGAACAGCGTGAGTGAAAGCCCTTGATCAACGTGCTGTGTAGCGACGGCATACGTATCAATAATTGCTTTCGGACCGATTTCGTATGCGTCTTTATAGTATTCACGATTTTCGTTCGTCATATATGGAGCCGGATAATATACTCGGCCAATCTTGCCTTCTTTCCGAATTTCAATCTGCGAAACAATCGGGTGAATTGAAGACGTCGAATTATTGATATATGAAATAGAACCGGTTGGCGGTACTGCCTGCAGATTTTGGTTATACATGCCGTAAGCTTGGACATCTGCTTTTAGCTGACGCCAGTTCTCCTGCGTTGGAATTTGCACCCGCGCAAAAGCTCTTTCACCCGTTCAGTACGCGGAACCCATTCCTGCTCAGTGTATTTATCAAAGAAAGTTCCTTTCGCATAGTCTGAGTTTTCGAAGTTTTCGAATTTCTCACCGCGTTCTTTTGCAAGCTCCATTGAAGCGCGAATCGCATGATAGGCAACCGTGTAGAAGTAAATATTCGTAAAATCGAGTGCTTCTTCGCTGCCGTAATGAATCCGCTCCCGGCCTAAATAGCCGTGCAGGTTCATCTGCCCCAGTCCGATAGAATGCGACATTCTATTTCCGCGTTCAATCGACGGTACTGAAGAGTTATCTGCACGGTCAGAAACTGCTGTGAGGGCACGAATTGCGGTTTCGACCGTTTTTCCAAAATCTGGAGAATCCATCGTCTTCGCAATATTTAGCGAACCCAGGTTGCATGAAATATCTTTCCCCACCTTGGCATAACTTAAATCTGCATTGAACTGCGAAGGTTCAGAAACTTGCAGAATTTCCGAGCAGAGATTCGACATCGTAACTCTGCCTGCAATTGGGTTAAGTTTGTTTACCGTATCTTCAAATACAATGTACGGATAGCCAGATTCAAACTGAATTTCAGCTAACGTCTGGAAGAAATGCCGCGCGTTTATCTTTGACTTGCGAATCCGCTTATCATTAACCATTTCTTCGTATTTTTCCGTCACTGAAATCTCCGTAAACGGCTTCCCGTATACGCGCTCAATATCGTAAGGGGAGAAAAGGTACATATCCGCATTGCGTTTGGCTAACTCGAAAGTAATATCCGGAATAATCACACCGAGCGAAAGCGTTTTAATCCGAATCTTTTCGTCTGCATTCTCACGCTTCGTATCAAGAAACCGCATAATATCAGGATGATGCGCGTGCAGATAAACTGCTCCGGCGCCTTGGCGTGCGCCAAGCTGATTCGCATAAGAAAAAGCGTCTTCAAGCAGTTTCATTACCGGATTTACCCCGGAAGATTGATTCTGAATCTTCTTAATCGGAGCGCCTTGTTCCCGCAGATTCGAGAGATTTAATGCCACACCGCCGCCGCGTTTTGAAAGCTGCAGCGAAGAGTTAATTGCACGCGCAATTGATTCCATATTGTCTTCAACACGCAGCAGGAAACATGAAACTAATTCACCGCGGGCAGCCTTACCGGCATTCAAGAATGTCGGTGTGGCCGGCTGGAAGCGGCCGTTGATAATTTCTTCCATTAGTTCCATTGCATACTCTTCATTGCCGTTTGCGAGAGTTAAAGCAACCATGCAGACACGATCTTCATAGCGTTCAAGGTAGCGGGTACCGTCGAACGTTTTCAGAGTATAGGAAGTGTAGTACTTAAACGCACCAAGGAATGTTGGAAAACGGAACTTGTGCGCATAGCATGCTTTGAAGAGTTTTTTGATAAATGTGAAATCGTACGCTGCAATCACGTCTTGTTCGTAATATCCCTCTGTAAGCAGGTAATCAATCTTCTCTTCGAGGTCATGGAAATATACGGTGTTTTGGTTTACATGCTGCAGGAAGTATTGCCGGGCTGCCATCCGATCGGCAGCAAACTGAATCTTGCCGTCGGCATCATACAGATTCAGCTGTGCATTCAGTGCGTGGTAATCCAATCCCGGAACAGTGATTTCTTCACCAATGTCAGTTAGAGTTGTGTCCAAAATTCTTCCAATCCCTCTTGTACTTTCTTCACATCTTCAGGTGTACCAAGCAGTTCGAAACGATACATATGCGGTACTTTTGCCTTTGCACTGATAATATCTCCGGCGAGACAGTATGCTTCACCAAAATTTGTATTCCCGCTGGAAATGACTCCGCGAAGCAAGCTGCGATTATGTGAATCGTTGAGAAACTTAATCACTTGCTTCGGGACTGCGCCTTTCTGATTTCCGCCTCCGTACGTTGGAACTATCAGCACGTACGGTTCAGTAATCTGAACTGGTTCATCATGCGGCCGAAGCGGGATTCGCTGTGCCGGAAATCCAAGCTTTTCAACGAAACGTTTCGTGTTGTTCGTCGCGGACGAAAAATAGACAATCTGTACCATCTATATCCGTTCCTCCTGAGAATTATTTGACAAAACCTGCGCATCTCCCGCTTCTGCAGCACTTCTGTTTGTGCAGCGAAAGCTGCATCTCCGCCTGCGTTTGGCTGTTCGCCGCGAAAGTTTGGCTGTTCGCCGCTAAATTTTAAACGCTTATCTTTCTTTTTCAACACGCATTAAACACGCGGATAATGCCGCAGCACCCAAATTTAGCTGCGCACGTTTAAGCAGTAACAACCGCAGCTGTGCTCTTTACCAAAGCTTTAATCTTGTCTGGGCGGAATCCAGCCCAATGATCCCCGTCTGCAAAAATAACCGGCGCTTGCTGATATCCAAGCGCTTTGACGGTAGCGAGAGCTGCTTCATCCTGAGTTAGGTCAACTTCCGCAAATTCCAAATTGTTCTTCTTCAGCGCCCGCTTTGTTGCATTGCACTGCACGCAATTCGGCTTGGTATAGACCGTAATACTCATCTTTCCACTCTCCTTCTGCCAGTGATTCACTAGCCGTATTTCTCTGCAAATTGGCATAAAACCAAATCGGTACTCGTTTTGAGCGCCACAGACAAAAACACTACACCTAGTGGCACCATTTTCGCTGCACCACTAGATGGTGTGCCTTGTGCGAAATCTCGCTTTGTGTATTTTTCGTTTCTGTTTGCCTGTGGAAAGCTCTGACATTCAGGTGGAGCAACTATCGAAATCAGAAACAAAGGAAAGAAGAAAACCACACAGTTACTCCACCGAATGAAAATCAAAATTGAGCCAACGTTTCCCGAAACTTTGCCTCAAATTAAGATATTTCAACTATCGCACGCCTAACCCGGGAAATTTCCGTGCCTTTTTGAAATAGAACTTCGCTTTCTTTGCAAACAAGCCAAAAAATACGTTTCAAACTACTTTTCACAAAAATTTCTCCACTTAAACACAGGCTGTGGATAATTCTTTATCGACTTAGCCACAGAAATCAGATATTTTATCCACAGGAGTGGATAAATGAGGAGACTGTGTCATTTCCCGCAAATGAAAATCGTGCCCCGCTCTCGGCGTGGCGAAAATTTCGGGCGTGTCTAACTTGAGTTAAAAAGCTCGGCACATTTTGTTTGCATTATTGGTATCGGCTGACGTAACTGATGGCAGGATCTCCGCGAGTACCCGTAACTGGTGGCACAATTTGTATTTTTTAAACGTAACTGGCGGCAAAATGCCCTGTACGGTTACGTAACTAGTGGCAAAATGGATAGTTTTAATTAACGACGGGAGCGCCGTCGTTCCGGTAAGCCTGTAACCAGCGATAATACAAGCACTTCCGACGGCAATAATCCCAACCCGAGTTCTTGCCACCACTTACGTGAAGAAAATAAGTTCCCGCCACTAGTTACGTAATAAGAACGAGTTCTTACTGTCGGTTGCGCGGTGCTGCGAAACCCTCACCCGTAAACCTATCGGCTGGAAAGAAAATACCAACAAACGCCGACACCGTCTCTACGATACTCCAGCACCCCTGCCAACGGCTAATACGAACATAAGCCTTATCGCCACACCAGTATGCCGACCTTGAACACGCCTATCAACACCTCAACCCGGCCCAGCCCGCACGGGAAATCCTGCACTTTCAAAACACTCTCACCGGCCTAGCGAAAACCAAAACCGAAGACCTCAATGCAGCTGTTCCCACACCTCGAACCCTGCTTCATTAGCAGAGTCAAGGCCGGTGAATGCAGGTAAGGTGAAGCCTCAAGGTGTTTCCCAGTTCTTAGGATTCCGTGGGGCAGCAGCCTGTTTTGCTGCATTTAGTGCCGGGAAATTCTTCTAGTTCTGCTCAGAAGATTATGCACCTTATGCTTTACCGTAGAGAATGTCCCATGCCTGCTGTGCGGGCTCAATAGTGAAACCAGTAAGTTTACTTTCAGCCAGGACGTGTGCAATATCAGCAGTAACAACAAGCCCCCACGCGTAAGGATTACTGGGCGGGAAATACCCTACACGATCGTCAGCACCAGAAAACCTCACAAGTGAATAGCCCGCAACATCAGGACTGCGTTTACGACGAATCGTTACCGGCCGCACCTCCATCCCCGCAACACCGCAAGCTGTGAAAACCTCAACCAACCTTTGAGAAAAACCCGTTCGCTTAATCCCGGCCACAACCAATCAACAAGCCGCCCCCAGCTCCAGGGCGCCAGCCACAAATCTTCAGGAAGAGCGCTCAAACCCTCATGAATAATTACTTTCTCATAATCTCTTCCATCAGGAAGAGTAGCCGGATAATCCTGATTCTTTCCCTCCCACATGAGTCTGACCCACAGGGTGCCCGAACTGCCTTTTGGTTCTATTACATACCGATTCGCTAATTCCATGATGTTCCTAACACCTTGGCGGGTACTGACGCAAAACCGCAGTACGCTTATTTAACACTGACTTCTTCGACGGATACGGGAATATTTTAAACCATTCATCCCATGATTTATTCGCCTTATAAGCTTTCGAGCGATGATCATACTTTTCCCGCCACACAAGATACTTCGGATGATGAATCGAATCACCGCCCTTAAACTTTGCTCTTTCATACTTGACTTCAAACTTAACCGGGAGCGCATGATGCGCCCCGCAACGATTCCCAGGATTTTTTGCAAAATAGATAGCCAGATTATGCCGAATATTACTCTTAATATACGAACGATATTTCGCTACCGCAGCTTTAATCTCTTTCTTTGCAAGCTGCTGAACCGCCATCCGCCCAGCCTGCACCAAAGCAGGCGCAGCAACACGCTGAAATAATATCCGACCACCCGCCGCGAGAAGCGGTACCAAGAAAGCAGGATCAGCAACTATCGGATACGCATAGGTACCGGATAGTCGGAAAACAGATTGGATTAAACAGCGAAAAATTACCGCAAACTGCTAAAAACTCCCCAATAACCACTTTCGCATTGCTAAACCAGTGAATAATCAGCAAGATAGGCATGTGGAATCTTTTTTACGAAATATATCAGACATAAAGGCTTGCGCGTCACCAGACCGCGAATTGCCGTACTCGAAGAACTCGCTGAGCACCCGCACTCCTCAGCTGAAGAAGTTCGAATTGGGGTAACAAAACGTCTCGGGTCAATCTCCACCCAAGCAGTCTATGACGTACTCCATATCCTGACTGAGAAAAATCTGCTTCGCTGTATCGAACCAAAAGGGTTGGTGCCGCGTTATGAGCTATCGCGAAATCACAACCACCATCACCTGGTTTGCCGCGAATGTTCGCAAATCATCGACGTGAAATGCAAAAACCCAAATCCTCCCTGCCTTGATATTAGCAATCCGCACGGTTTTATTATCGACGAAGCCGAAATAACTTTCTGGGGATTTGCCCGAACTGCAGAGCGGAAAAGAATCCGGAAAGCGAAGAAAATGTTAAATAAAAACACGGTCGGTCAGCTGAAAATAGCAGGCAATACGGCTGAATATACTGAAAAAATACCGCTCGAAGCAGTATTTGCAGCAGCCATGCCGGAAGAAGCTGCAGAACTATTAGATACGCTCTGCAAATATCTGAAAACCGTTTATCCGAGTGCAGAAATCGTATTAAGCGACCTTACAGGCGCACCTGGAAGAATCCAGCTGATTTCCGTCGCAGAGGATTTGAAAAACACCGGGAACGAAACCGGAGAAAAAGCGAAGTATCCCGCAGCCGAAACAGTCTCACTCAGAAAACACCGCGATTCATTCTCTGCACCAGCGGAATCGGCATGGTGAACGCAGCTGCCGCACTCAGCGCAATCCTTACCAATTTTGCCCCAAAATCGTTCTCTGCGCCGGTTCGGCCGGAGGACTCCACCCAAAAACCCGAGTCCGCGATGTAGTTATCGGCACTGAATATATAAATTCACGCGCCGACGCAACAGCTTTCGGTTATGCGCCGGGGCAAGTCCCAGGCAGTCCGGCAAGCTTGCATGTTAGCAAAGAAATCTCCGCCGCAATTGCCCAAACCCTGAAAAATATCAGCAAAACACTCCCGGAAATTACTGCTTATTCCGGCCAAATGCTCAGCTCGGACGCATTTGTTACCGACGCAAACGCAGAAAACACCCGCACGCTTTTCCCCGACGGAATCAGCGCCGATATGGAATCGCAGGCTTTTGCACAAACCGCAAGCAGATTCGAAAATACCCCATTCGCCGCAATCCGCGGAATTTCCGATCTTTGCGCCGCTCCGGAGGACCAGTCAATTTCTTTCCATGCCGAACTTTCTGATGTCGCTTCACGCGCCGCAAAAGCGGCATTGGAAATATATAAATCCTATACTGCATCGCTTTCCGCACAGCCTGAGAACTAAACAGTTTTCGCTTTATTCAGCTGTGAAAAGTTTCATCCCTGCCGCTTTTCTGCAAACAGGCAGGGATGAAAGTTCGGCTGTGCGGTCCGTCGCCCCTCCCAAAAAATATGCGGCGCCCCGAATGCGCGGTGCCCCAAAACTTCAGCGTTCAGAAATCAGCCCAAACCAAGCTGATCCAGCACAAAAGCGTACTCGCCTGCACGATTTTCCCAACGTTGGTAACGCCCGGATCCGCCAGCATGCCCGGCGGCAAGCTCCGTCTTTAACAAAATCGGACGCTGCACACCCAACATCGGCATCTCGGCTGTATCCAACACCTCTGCCGTATCCGGCACTTCGGCTGCAGCCGAATCCGCTGTCGGCGTATCTACCGCAGGATTCGGCGTTGTTTCATGACGGTAATTTAAGGTTTTTGCCCGCAGCTGCGCCACCCATTTCGTCGGTTCAATAAAACTCACCCGCACATCGTTTAAGGAAGTCGCTGCCAAAATCGCCGGATAATCTACCTCAGCAATGTTCTCATACGGTGAATAACTCTGCATATAGGCATACACTTCCGGCGAGACAAGCGGATTCCCCATTCCTCCCACTCACCAACCGTCAACGGCAGCTCCGGCTTCAAAATAGTGGTCAGCGCATCTACAAACGGGACGCCAGCAAGTACCACCCGATAAAGTTCCGGAGCAAGATTTGCGATTGCTCCCATCAATAATCCGCCGGCAGAACGCCCTTCTGCCGCAATCCGCTGCGGATCAAATAGCCCAATATCTACCAGATGGCGTGTAGAATCTACAAAATCGGTGAAAGTATTGCGTTTTTCCAGCAGCTTCCCATGCTCATACCAGGCACGCCCAAACTCTCCGCCGCCGCGCGGATGTGTAAACGCAACCACCACACCGCGGTCAAGCAGCGAAATCAGCAGATTATTAAACCACACATCATTCGAAATTTCGTATGATCCGTATCCGTACACATAACCCGGATTCTTTCCGTCGCGCCGGATATCTGCTTTGTGTGCGACGGTAATCGGAATTCGTGTCCCGTCTTCCGCGGCAGCCCACTCAACATATTCCACATAAGCGTTTTGGTCGAAATTCGGCACTTCAACAAGCTTCAAATCGTGAAGCTCCCGCGAATCAATCTGATATTCACTGACCGTTAACGGAGTAATCAGCGCTTCCCGCGTAATTTGCAATACCCGCGAATTCCACTCATGATTCGCCCCAAATTCCAGTGTCTCGCCCGGATTCGTCGGCAAAGATTCACCCATCTCCCACTGCAAATTTTGCCCATCACGGCGAATCATCCGAATCTGCGGGGCGCCTTCCGAACGCATCGCGACGGCTGCAAATTCAGCAAATCCTGCGAGTTCAGCCACTCGTTCCCCTGGCTGCGGAGAAAATATTACCGGCAGTTCACTAAGATCAAACGGCGCAATTTCGTTTACAGCAGCAATTTCAAAGTCCGAATTATTCAAATTGTGCATAATTAACATGCCGTTGGAAGCAGGCTCGGCATAATACTCAATCCCGTCACGGCGCCCGCCGAGAGAGAACGGCGCCGGTTCATGCAGATTCTGCAGTTCAAGATTTGCAGCAGAAACATCCTGCCGCTCCGCGGAGGTCTCTGCGAAAAGCTCCGGCACCCGCAAATCAAGCAAATAAACTTCACTGGTTGTCCGTGAAGAAGTATTCAAAATCAGCCAATTTCCATCACGTGATTGGTCAATCCAAACCTCAAAACGTTCGTCGTTCTCACGCCAAAGCAGCACATCACGGCTTGAAGCGGAACCAACTTGATGTACCCACAGTTCGCAAGTACGCCAGGCCGCGTCAGCACGTGTGTAATAGATTCGTGAACCGTCGGCATTAAAAATCAAACCATAAGTTGCGCCGGCTACCGCATCGTCAACAACCGCACCGCTCGAAATTTCATGAATCCGAATCCGGAACGTTTCTCCGCCGGAATTATCAATCGCTAACGCACATAACTTACCGTCGCACGAAAGAGTCTGCGAACCAATATTGAAAAATTCCTCCCCTTCAGCCAGTGCGTTTGCATCGTAAATCAGTTCCGCCCGCGCAGCTACTTCCGGATTCTCGATGTATGGACGTTCTGGAAAATCTGCAAGCGGAAGCCGCCAAAACCGCGGATATGCCGCGCCTTTAACTGTTTCCGTCCAATACCAGTATTCTCCCCGCCGTGCCGGCACACTCACATCATCTTCTTTGGTGTGCGCCGCATATTCACCCACCAACTTTTTCCGCAAATCTGCTAAATGCGCCGTCTGCGCGGTATAGTACGCATTTTCTGCACGTACATGTGCGAGCACTTCCGGTTCCGGAGCGGAACGAATCCATTCATAGTCATCAGTAAAATCGTCGCCATGAAAAGAACGCGTGATTGGGCGCGGCTCAAGCAGCGGATATGCGGATGATTTTTCAGCAAACTGCTCCTGCATATTGACTGCAGGTTGGATTTGCGTGTTGAGGTTTACTTCTTCAGCCATAGCTCCCATTGTAAAAGAGAACAGCCGGAAAAGTCATGCACCAGCCTTCCAGGTTAACGGCTGAAAACAGCTGCATAAATTTTGTTTTCGTGCGGCAATATGGGAAAGCTGCAATCTCAATCTTCCCGCAGCTGATAAGCCCGAAATTTGCCGCCAATAAACACTAATGAACGCCAATAAACGCCAATAAAAAGGAATAGGAAAAAGGGAATGACGGCGGGGCAGCTGCACAGCTGCATTACTCCGCCGCCGCGCAATATGTTTATCGATCACTGCTTACATCAGCTGGCTTTCAGCAAACTCGACGGTTTCCGCAGCCGAAACACTGTTCGGCAGCGGCGTGTCTTGAATCTGAGCTTGCATCTGCGCCGTATTTGGGTTCGTTCGCGGATCACCAGCTGCAGCAGCCGGCTCGCGCACATTCCCCGCAGCCGGTACCGTTTCGGTTTCCGCTCTTGCCGTCATTTTCTTTGCATTCTTTCCTATTTTTTGGAAAATCAGGAGCATCTTCTTCCGGAAAATGATTGCCAGCACGATGAGCACAACTAAAAGTCCGCCCAGCACAATCATCACGATTAACATCGTCAGCGAACCTGTTACCACGCCTGCACTGAAATTAATCGCTCCGGAAGCGGCGGAAAAAGTGAAATCAGGAAAGAAAGCGCGGAAATAAAGCACAGCGGGGTTAACTTGGCTTGCGCTGCGGATAAGAACCGTACTCTAATCTCCGGCGGTTTGGACAAATTGCACTGGCTTGTTTCATATCACACTGGTTTTTGCATTGCCGCTGTATGTTTTATATTGCCGCGGTATGCTGCAAAATAGGCATCAGTGGGAATTTAGCGCATTCTTAGTTAAGGTGGAATGCATGGAACACGAAATTGTGGTGCACGCATGGGCTGACGTCGCCTGCCCGTGGTGTTGGCTTGGGAAACGCCGTCTAGAAAAGGAATTGCACTTTCGGGCGCAAAAGTGGCTGTTGAATATCACTCTTATCAGTTGCGCGCCGATGCTCCTGCGAGCACGAACGAGACTTTGGCAAAGCATTTGGCGAATTCTCATGCAATTCCATTGACGGAAGTATCTGCAAGCTTTGCAAAAATCACTGAGTTGGGTGCGGAGTATGGAATTTCCTATGACTGGAATGCAGTACAGCCGGTGAACACTTTCCTCGCACATCAGCTGATTTATGCGGCGAAAGCTACTGGGCAAAATTCGGAAGAAGCGGCTGTAAAAGGCGGGGAAATGTTTGAACGCCTTTGGAAAGCCTACTTTTCTGAGGGCGCAAATATCGCAGACTCAGATACGCTAATCGATATTGCGGAAGAATTGGGGATGGATCGCGAGCGCACCGAAGCTGAACTTGAATCTGGCGAGCACGCCGATTCGGTCCGTGCCGATATCCGTGATGCTGCGCGGATTAACATCACTGGTGTACCGTTTTACGTGATTGGCGGAAAACTCGGTGTTTCCGGCTGCCAACCAGCTGAAATTTTCGCCGACGGAATCAAACAGGCACTTACGCAAATGCGTGCAGAACCGCAGCTCTAAGTTTCAAAAGTGATAGATTAACGGCAGCAAACACCCCGACTTCCGCCATTTAGCAAAATTTTACCGCTTTCAAGCCCGCCTGAATATACTGCTTGAAATGCCGGAAAACAGCGGAAGTCAGGGAAAACTGTCTAGTAGCGAACGTCCGCCGCTGATATATAGCCCGCTACTGCTGATGTGCGGCAGTTTGCGCTACAGCCAACCGATCTACAAACTCGTTCGCCACATCACCGTTATGGCCGCGCACCCACTCAACTTCCGTCCGCCCAATCCGGCTTTCATAAAGATTTAACAGCCGTTCGATAAGCTCGCGGTTCAGCACTGGTTTACCGTCAGATTTACGCCAGCCGCGCTTGCGCCAACCGGGCGCCCACTTCGTCATTGAGTTAATGACATATGAAGAGTCTGCACGAATTAGCAGCGATCCTTGTGCGCCCACATATTCGAGTGCTTTAATCATTGCGGTAAGCTCCATAATATTATTCGTGGTCTGATGCGCACCGCCGCTTTCATGATAACCAGTCTTTTGCTCCACGAACGCCCACCCGCCAGGCCCAGGATTACCCGAACACGAACCGTCTGTAGCCACAATAAAATCAAACCCTGGCTTAATTACGCCAACTGGCCCGCTCGTTTCCATCTGATACTCCCTCATGATTCCTGTATTTCTGAACTTATCTCTGCCTGTTTACCGCTTTCTATTCTGGCATATAACCACGCCAAGGCAACTATCAGTATGATTGACTTTTATTCGCAGCTCGGGCGGAAGCCAAGCGGCAGCAGCGATACTCAAACAAATTATCTATACAGAATGGCTACATACTGCTTTTGGAATCATTAATCATTAAATTCTGGAAAACCACAAGGGATTATTCCCATCGCCACTTCCAGTGCAGGATCAACACCCATCATTTCCTCCCACATTTCATCACGCTGCATAAGGGAAAAACAACTTCCCAAATTTAAAGCCGCTGCACACATTTGTATAACCTGCGCCATGTGACCAGCATCAAGGAATAAGCAACGATAAGAACGGGCAGTTTGATATTTCCATTTAAGGGCAGCAACATTTCCAGTAAGAAAAATAATAAATGCAGCGTTTAACATCCATTTTTGACCAGAGACAGCTTCAAGTAGAAAATCATCTGAAACGCTCGAAGAACACCACTCCAGAGCATTACTTTCAGGCAAATAACGATAACTACCTGGCATCAAACCATCCACATTACGCACATAAACATAAAGTTCTGTTGAAGCACGCCCACCACCGGATGCCGCTGCTCTAAAATAATTTCCCGAAAAATATCATCCTCTGTCCGTATTCGTGACTCTGAAACGCCAGCACAGTATTTAAGAAATTCACTGAATATCTTAAGAGAAACCGCATTTACTGAAAAACTTCTTATACTACGACGCGACTCTAATATTTCAATAAAAGAAACTTCATTAATTGTCTCTACTCGCGGTAGAGAAACTACTTTAGCGACACTATCTTCTATTGATTCTAGCGACCAAAACCTTTCCGGCGGAGGAAGTATTTCAATTTTCTCTGCTAAGCGCTTTCTATCTTCTTCTACCGTAAGAACACGTGTTTCACGATTCGTCCGTGTGGAAAAATTAAACAATCTTGCAAGACTACCCCAACCTGACCAAGTAGTTAAGTAATCCAATTCGCGACTGTATCTTTCACTAGTAATATCAAGTAAAATCTGCAATTGTAAAAACTGCTGAACTCTGTACATACCAATATCATGTCTAGCTAATTCAATTAACAGTTCATCATTCACTTCACGTACACGTTTAAAAATTCCAAGCAAAGGAAGATCGGAATTATTGATTGGAATCTGTTTATGATTAAGCACATCATCCCATATAAGCAATCCGTCCCTTACCATCAACACCCCGAACTTAGATGCAGCTATCTTCACTTCTAAACCTTTCTAAAATATATTTAGTTACCGCACATGTAACTCGATGATCATTAGCTGATTTTTCAAAATATTTCCAATCTCCTAATAAATTTACTTCTAGAAATATATGGTCACCTTCCTCTGTGACAAGAAAATCAAAGGCACCAAATTCAATTGATGCCTTCCTCTGGAAGTCATATATTAGTTTTCGGAGTTCAATTCCCACATCTATCGGCGCTATTTTCAGATTTTCACCACAATCCCATAAAGAATCGGCATTACTCTTACCAGTCACTGAATATCCAATAATGTCAGTCCCAATTAAATAAACTCGTATTTCATAAGCATGTTCTATAAACGGCTGAACCATAACAGGTACTGGCTCTTCTTCCGCGTTAATGATCTCATCACGCAAAACTATTTTCGGAAAAATTCCCTTGAGCGAACAAGGTGGCCAATGAATCCAATGAGATCCAATCGGTTTGACAATATATTTCTTAATCCCATCACCAAAAATATTTATAGCTTCTAAAAGGTTAGTCACAACTACAGATTGCACTGTACACATACCGACGCAAGAAGCAATTTCAACCTGCCGCATTCTACTTCTACAAACAGATTTCGCATTAATACTAATAGAAGAAACTTCTGATATATACTCCATTAACGCATCACTCTGTGAGCCAATATAAACATCCCTATCTTTCACCATTCCAGACGAAGATAAATAATCGACGCATGTAAAATGTCGCCTCCAAAATAATAATGGTCTAAGCTTTTCACCCTGCTTTGTATAAATAATTCCGTTCAGAATTGTCGATATTTTATTGTCGGTAATATCAGAATCAAAACGAAGCATCCTTATTCCGTATTTTGCTAAATACAACGATAAATGACTTATTTCACTATCATCACTACTCGTCGCGACAATAATGCAATTCACCACATTTTTAACGTCAGGCGCGACACCAAGATTAAACATTTTTGATTGAAAATCTACATCTTTTGTTTTTCTTGAATAAACATAGGGAGAAGTTCTAAAAAGAATCGGTTCCACTTAACACCTCAAAAGTTAGAGATAAAAAAGGCTGTACCAAAAAATTCGAACAGAACATTCCCGGATAATCTAAAACGATATATTAGATTTGGAAAATTCTAATCGAAACTTTTGATACAGCCCATAAAAATAAATTAGTTATCTTTCTTGATAATCCAAGCGGAATCCATAAAACAGTAGTCGTCGACAAAATTACTAATACGTTCATCTGCAGTAACTGTTGTTTGAGATTCCACTAGCTCGCTAATTTGATTGGCTAGTTCTACCATCGAAGACATATTTCACCTCCTTTAAAATTTCGTTTATAATCAACTCTGCACCGTAAGTCAAACATATCAAAAGCAGCCTTGAATAAAACATGTGTTCAAATTTCGAGATACACAAATAAAAATAAATTTTTAGAAGTAGATATATAGATATGAAAATCTCAAATAAGCGTGACTACGGGCTTTGGCTTGGCGCCACCACCGCAGATATGTTTGGGCGCTCAGCTCAAGATTTAGCGCTCCCATTCATCATTATTTCCTTTACTGGTTCTGCCGCGATCTCCGGAAATATCCAAACAGCAGGGAAAATAGCCACACTCGCAGTAATTCTTTTTGGCGGTGTACTAATTGACCGGATCGACCGGCGGATCGGCATGTACCTGCGCAGTTTCAGCGGCGCAATCTTATGGGCATTACTTGGGACGCTAATCCTGATCGGAATTATTCCCGTCTGGGCGATTCTCGCAATCGTGCTGCTCACCAGTATCACCGACGGCTTATTTGGCGAAGCCGATAACGCCGCACTACGTTCAATTATTCAAAGCAACGAAGAGTTCATCGCTGTCCGCAGTATCAATCAAGGACGCGCTGCCGCAATTCAGCTTACCGGAGGACCAATTGGAGCCTTCCTCTATCATCTTGGGCACGCGATTCCATTTTTCTTCTCTTCCCTCTGCCTTGCAATTCTTGGAATTTGCGCAAAACTAATCCGTGCAGATTTACGCCCTAAATCCGATCTGCAAGAATCGGCGCAGCAAATCGCCGGATCACAGAAAAATAAAGATCATACTGCGGAAAAAGAAAGTATTATCCGAAACTTCTTTGCCGACCTGAAAACCGGGTTTAAATTTATTTTCACTCATTCCCGGATTCGCCCGCTGCTGATTGCAAACATTTTTATCGGCAGCGGAATGATGATGATTATTTTCACCGCAGATTATGCGCTGATTACCCGCGGGCATACGCCACTGGAAATATCACTTTTAAGTACCTTATTTGCATTGATTATGATGGGCGGAGCAGCGCTCTCTGCAAAATTTTCCGCGCGGATTCCTGCCGGAAAAGGCTTAATCATTTTGCTTCTTGGAATGGCATTAATCGCTGCAGCCACAATTTTCTGGAACCAATACTTTCAGCTCCTGCTCATTTTAAGTCTCTACGGTGCGATTGTCCCATTCATCGGCGCCCTGCTCGGCGGATATTGTTTTTCTGCTACCCCCAGCGATTTCCAAGCCCGAGTCGGTTCAGCAAGCAATATCATGGAATTCGGATTAACAGCTTTCGTTCCGTTCATTGCCGGAAATCTCGTAAATCACGGGCTTGCCGCTTATGGATTTGCTCTCGGTGCGATAATCAATCTCATCGCACTGTTAATTCTCGCAAGCAGCAAAGCAATCCGCAGCCTTGGTAATTCAAGCACCTGGACCCCAGTCAATAGCACCGAAACTGCTGCGGATAGCCCAAATAACCCAAATAACCCAAATAACCCAAGCAGCAAATGAGAAACACCAGCAGCTGAAGGAGTGCACAGAAAAACTTTCTGCGCCGCCAAACATCCGCTAGAACCTTTCTTTTGGAATATTTACCGCACACCCCTGATATAAAACACCGGGACGTAAAATATATTTGAAAATCTAATATTTGTATCAGAAAGTGGAACTCCTCAAAGCTGCGGTTCTCACCTTTCGCCGGCTCCGGTTTGCGCGATAGGCTATAGGGAGACAACAACAACAACTGCGAAACGTCGTGCAAATAACTGATTCCAGCTCACCGCATCGCGGATCGCAGCCATTCTCCTGGAAGCCCGCAAATCCCGCTTAATGAAAGGCTGAAAATGCTCAAGCTCGCTGATTATCGCGATGCGATTCGGTTAGACGAAGAATTTCCCGCACCGATGAATGATCGCCGCTCGAATTATGATCTTTTAATGACGGCACTCTCCGGATTGAAAGATAAGCATTATACCGGCGCATCATCAATGGCTCATCTTTCTACCGATGACGGCTTGCTGCGCTGGCTTCACGCCGAGCTTGCCGCACGGAAAGCCGGACCAATTGACCCAATTACTTCGCGCGCAATTAACACCCTGCTCTACCGGCAAATCGGCAAACGCGGACGGGTGGAAGTGTTAAATTTACGCCGCGTTTCGGACCAACTTCCCGATTGCGATTTTGTAAATGTCGATGATGTCGTGCTTTACCGCGGCGACATTTTGGAAGTAGTTGCCGACGCCGTCGTAAATACTGCGCTCGACGATCTTTCCGGATGCCCAATCCCGCTGCACGGCTGTCTCGATTCTGCAATCCACTCGCAAGCTGGTCCATGGCTGAAGAATGATGCCGCGAAAATCATTGAATTACAAGGCGCACCGGAAGCGCCGGGGGCTGCCAAGATTACTCGCGGCTATCGGCTGCCGGCAAAATACATCATCCACACCCATATGCCGCGCTTCCAGGGGAGTTTACCGAAGAGCATAAGGAAATGCTTGCCTCCTGCTACCGGAACTCTTTAAATCTCGCACTCGAAAAGGGCGATATTAAGTCGATTGCTTTCCCAGCTATCGGAACTGGGATGAATGGCTTCCCGAAAGAGGTCGCCTGCAAGATTGCGCTTGACACAGTTGAAGAATGGTGGCGAATCCATCCCGATGTACTTGAGCTGATTGTGTTTTCAGTACAATCCGATGTGGATGCCGAAGTGTATTTGCATGCCTTATCCACGTGGGTTTCCGATTAATTCGCCTTAATTCACTGGTTAAGAGGAAATTTAGAAATTCAAGATTAACTCAGCGCTTCAGGATTAGTTCCGATATTTCGGGTAAATCAGATAAAATTCTGGCAGCGGATTGATTATTGGTTTTCAATCTTTTCACTCCGCTGCGTTGATTTGCAAGCAAACTAATCACGAAAGATATTTTTGTGTTAATTTTCAGCAAAATAAACGCATGAATGTCTGCACAATTTCTGCATATTTATTTATAAAAAGTATCGGTTTACACCTGTGGATCCAGAAACACTATTTCGTATTGTTGATGTTACCGGCGTGATTGCGAACGGTTTCCTCGGCGCGATTCTTGCCCGAAAGTACGGATTTGACATAATCGGTTTTCTGATTCTCGCTGCGATGGCAGCGCTTGGCGGCGGTATTTTGCGTGACGTGATGCTTGGAATCGGTTTCCCCGTCGCCCTTACCGACCCCTGGTATCTCGGCGGAGTCGGCGCATCAGCAATTATCGCGTTTTTGTCCCATTCAATTCAACGCACTGGCAGCGGGTATTAATCGCCGGTGATTTGCTCTGTCTCGGCTGCTGGTCAGCGACCGGCGCGTCGAAAGGACTTTCTGCCGGTCTGGGAGTGATTCCCGCAATTTTCTTAGGCGTAGTTACAGCAATCGGCGGCGGGATGATTCGCGATATCACCCTCAATAAGGTTCCGACGATATTTGGCGGCGCTCCGCTGTACGCAACCTTTTCCGTCTTTGCTTCGGCGCAGATGGTGTTTTTCCAAAAGAATGGTCAATATACGCTCGGGATGGCGCTTTCAATCGTCTCCGTCGCCATATTCGGGATGCTGGCGCGGAAATATAAATGGATGCTGCCGACGGCATACGATATCACCAAAGTTCGTTTACGCCGGAGAAATAATTCTGCAGGAAGTTCCGGTACTGCCGGCGGGATTAAGGGCAGTTCTCCGCATTCGGGCGTGCCGGAGAATGCGAAAGCCGGAAGACGGAATTTACGCAAGATTAAACGCCAGCTTGATGAGCAAAATTCTGACTAGCATACTTTTCTGAAATCGCTTTTCCGTTCCAAAATCGCTTTTCCGGAATTTTGCATTTCTCCCCTCTAACCGCAATACACTAGTTTGTAAATTACGCCGGAATGATTTAGTTTTGCCATTATCACTGGTTTAATCCCAACTATCGGGGAGGGATATTGTGCTGACTGAAAAGAAGATTCAACACGGAATACTGACGGCGGGAATGTCTTTCACGGGCACTGCCTTAGGTTTCCTTATCGTGTTTCTTGTGAAAGCTTCACAAGGAGAATCCGTTATAGATTGGTATATCTTCACAGTTGCTTTCACCGATATTGCTGCCGTACTTTTAACTGTATGGTATTCCGGAAAGAAAAATCCCGAGAAGATAAAGCAAACCCTTATCGCAACTAGTATCGCCGGAGTTATCTCTGCCGCCGCTTTTATTACTTGGGGTCTTTTATTCCTGAATTGAGTGAATGCTGTTTCGGTCATCGCATCGATTCGCAGCTGCGCAGCTCTTTTCCTCCCACTCTATGAACTTATTATCCAAAATATGGACAGATTGAACTTTGGGTGCAAATAACACCTAAATTTACCCTATCGAAATAGATTAGAACTCAACACACCAAAATTAAGTCTCACTAAGAGTGAGTTTTCTGAACGAATTTCAAAGGTAGGGCACTATGGCTACGAAATCATCACAGCCAAAAGCGCAGCATAAACCAGCCTCAGCCGGACGCGAGCAGTGGTCCGGCCAATTCGGCTTCATTATGGCTGCCGTCGGATCCGCAATCGGACTCGGCAATATTTGGCGTTTCCCCGGCGTCGCATACACAAACGGCGGCGGCGCTTTCCTAATCCCATATCTCGTCGCACTGCTAACCGCAGGTATTCCGATTCTGCTCCTCGACTACTCGCTCGGGCACCGCTTCCGCGGTTCACCGCCCGCGGTTTTCCGGCGAATCAGCCACAAGTTTGAAGCACTCGGCTGGTTCCACGTACTCATCTGCCTGGTAATCATGTCTTACTATGCCGTAATTCTCGCATGGGCAGTGCGCTACACTTTCTTCTCCGCGAATCTTTCCTGGGGTAAAGATACGATGGCATTTTTCACCGGAGATTTCCTGCACGTATCTGATCCCGGATTCAACGCCGCAATAGTGCCAGGCGTTTTCTGGCCGCTCGTCGCCGTTTGGACCGGTATTGCCATCGTAATTGCACTCGGCGTGACCCGCGGTCTGGAATCGTTAAACAAAATCTTCGTCCCGCTGCTCGTCGTAATTTTCTTGGCACTCGTGATTCGCGCATTGTTCCTCGACGGCGCCGCTGCCGGACTTTCCGCACTTTTCACGCCGAACTGGGCTGCACTGGCCAATCCCGCAGTTTGGATTGCCGCATACTCACAGATTTTCTTTTCCCTCTCAGTAGCATTCGGGATTATGATTACCTACTCCAGCTATCTGAAGAAAAAGTCCGACATTACTTCCACCGCGCTCGTAACCGGTTTTGCAAATTCATCTTTCGAGATTCTTGCCGGTATCGGCGTATTTGCGACTCTGGGCTATATGGCAGCGCAGCGCGGAGTGGGAGTCAACGAAATTGAAGGCATCACCGGTCCGATTCTCTCTTTCGTCACTTTCCCGCAAACTATTTCACTCATGCCGGGCGGTCCGATTTTCGGGGTAATCTTCTTTGCCTCACTCACAATCGCCGGATTCACCTCATTGCTTTCCCTTGTCCAAGTCACAGCAGCAGCTTTCCAAGACAAGTTCGGGTTAACCCGCCGGGTTTCATCGTTTGTGTCAGTTGGTCTCGCCGGCGCCGGTTCAATCCTCTTTTTCTCAACGACGAACGGTTTGAACGCACTCGACGTAGTAGACAAGTACATTAACGAGATCGGGATTGTTTCTTCAGCACTGTTGATGATTGCAATCGTCGCATATCAGGCAAAGAAACTTCCGGCACTGCGAAATCACCTAAATCATTATTCATCATTACATCTCGGCAAATGGTGGTATCTGCTGGTGGCAGTAATTTCCCCAATCGTGCTTGGCATAAGTTTTGTGCTTACCATCTACTCGTTATTAAAAGACGGATACGGCGGTTATCCCGTCGAATTCATTTACCAGTTTGGCTGGTTAATGATTGCACTCGTAGCATATATGTCTTTTGCTTTTGCCGTAGCACGCTGGAAAACTCCGGTAGATAAATATGAGGCGGTTGACTTCCACGATTCCAAAGCTACAATCCCAGAAGAACGCGAAGCCGCGTTGAGGGCACGCAAATCACTCGAAGCACACAAGGCAGCCCGCGCCCGCGCGCTTGCCGGAGAGGAACTCGCATGAACAGCTCAGCAATTATTATGCTCACAGTTTCTTTAGTAACCGTGTGGGGCGGATTAGTTGCTTCCGTCGTACATCTGATGAAACATACGAAAGAGTACAAAGACTAGCTAGGGCGAACTAAAATTCGGAAAAGTTCAAACCCCGAATTTGGAAAAGTTCAACTCCCGAACCAGCCTGAAAATTAAGCACCGTGCGGCTTTGCCTGATTCACTCCGGCGAAGCCGCACTTTTATCTCCGCTATCTCCAATGCCGCCAACGCTGCAGCATTGCGGCACCGCAAGACCGCAACACCACAGCAGCACAACACAGCAATGCCACACCGCAACACAGCACCGAAACACCGAAACACCGCCAAACAAATCTGCAAAACAATTTTACAGTCCGCCCAATGTAGAATAATCACAGAGCGTACAGCGCATAGTGCACAGCGTCTCCTGGACGCAATCAGCAATTACACTCACGCGAATTAAGGAGCTTCCGCAATGGCATTAGGTTTAGCCGCACTTCTCGACGACATCGCAGCAATCGCAAAAACGGCAGCAGCCAGCTTAGACGATATTGCCGGCGCCGCTTCGAAAGCTTCCGCCAAAGCCATAGGTGTGGTAGTAGACGATACTGCCGTCACCCCGCAATACGTACGCGGCCTTAACCCATCTCGTGAACTTCCGATAATTTGGCGAATTGCAAAAGGATCACTGCTGAATAAACTGGTGATTATCGCCGCAATTTTGGTAATCAACCACTGGGCTGCCTGGCTGCTCACCCCGCTGTTAATGCTCGGCGGGACATATCTTTGCTTCGAAGGTGCAGAAAAAGTAATCGAATGGCTCTGCGGATACCATCAGGCAGACGCCGAACCTGCCGTCGATCAAGATTCAAACCAGGTTGAAAAATTAAACAAACCCGGAGCACGAAATAAATCAGCTGCAGCAGCTGCGGAAGACCGGCTTGCAGCAGGCGCAATCCGCACCGATTTCATCCTTTCTGCCGAAATTATGGTTATTTCCTTGAATGAGATTAAAGACCAGACATTTGCTTTGCTGCTTGGCGCACTAATTGCGACTGCACTGCTAATCACAGCTCTCGTCTACGGGACAGTGGCGCTGCTGGTGAAGATGGACGACCTCGGTATTCACATGATGAAAAATTCCGCCGGCGAGAAAAATTTCAAACACAACTTTGGGTTAGGTCTTGTGAAGTCGATGCCGATAGTGATGACGGTAATCTCCGTGGTCGGTACGCTTGCAATGATGTGGGTTGGCGGGCATCTGGTCGTGCAAGGCTTTGCCGATCTCGGTTTTTCACCGATTCTCGATTTAATTCATCATCTCGCACAGATACCTGCCGCTGTTCCCGGCATTGGCGGTTTCCTCAGCTGGCTGGCAGACACAATCGGTTCAATGTTTTGCGGATTTATTTGGGGTTCGCTTTTCGCTATCCCAATGATTACGTACCACAATCTTCAGAAAAAGACGCACTGAGCGGAATCTGATGTTTGCGGGCACTTTCCGTGAATGCCATCCGTGAACGCGATCCGCGGCATTTTGCCGCCAGTTACGTAAGCTCGTGTCTATCTTAGCGCCGACGGATACAGGCCTGCAGTCCGAAAATGCGGAAAGCCTTTTTACTTGGGTCTAATTAGCCGGTTCCAATTTAGTTAGAGTCGAATTTAGTTGGGGCCGATTTGGCCGGTTCCAAGCGGTGTTTTTGCACAGCGGTCAAGCTTGATCTATGCAAAAACACCGCTTTCCACCCAAATAACCACCGGCTTCATTGCACCAACACAAACAAAAAGCGAAACGCCGTCAAAGCCGATCCTTCGCCACCCCTTCCGCCAGTTACGTAACCGCACGAACACACATCACCAGTTCAAATATTTATTAAGCCAAAACCGCTTCCCGCGATCCCTCACTTCCACCAGGTATCAGCAGGAGTTACCGGAATAGTACGCTTATGCCGCGAGCGCAGAAAATACTGCTCGATTTTTGCTGCCGCTTCAGCTGATATGCTTTTCCCTTCAAGATAGTCGTCAATATCGTCGTAACGTAAACCCAACTCATCTTCGTCAGCACGCCCCGGATTTGCGTCAAGTAAATCCGCCGTCGGCACTTTCCCGGAAATCTCGGGAGCACCGCCGAGAAACGCCACAAAACCGCGAACTTGGCGTTTATTCAATCCTGCAAGCGGAGTTACATCTGCACCGCCGTCGCCAAATTTTGTGTAAAAACCGGTAACTGCTTCCGCGGCATGGTCTGTACCGATCACAAGCATTCCAAGATCCCCGGCGATTGCATATTGCGCAGTCATCCGCAAACGCGCCTTAATATTCCCCTTATTAAAATCAGAGATTCTTTCGCCGACGGCAGCGGCATATTCCAGATCAAGCACATCTGCCGCCTTGCCGATATTAAAAGTGATCAGCCGATCGGGCTGAATAAAATCGAGTGCTGCCTGCGCATCCGCTTCATCTTGCTGCACATGATACGGCAACCGGACCGCCACAAACTCAGCACTGCCGCCGGTATCACGGACACGCTCAGCAGCCAGCTGCGCTAAACGCCCGCCAAGCGTGGAATCGACCCCGCCGGAAATACCAAGCACAAACCCTTTCGTATGCGTGCTTTTCAAATACTCTGCTAAAAAACCGACCCGTTTTTCCAGCTCTGCCTCATAATTAACTGCAGGCTTCACACCAAGTTCAGCGATAATTTCAGATTGCAACATGGTTTACATTCTAACATTGCGATGCCGCAGGAAGGTGAAAGGGCAGCAGGAAAACGGAGAGGGAAATACCGGAGCAAATTCCCTTTCGAAATCAGTTAAAGCAACTCAAAATCATTTCCGTTTTGCATAGGAAAGCCGATAGACCGCGTTCATCAGCATTCGGTCAAACACGCCGAGCGCCGGCGCAGCAAAACTCGCGCCATTGTTGCGGCGAGCGCATTCTTCTGCACCACCATTCGGGCAGCTTCGGCATCTGCGAAATCCTTACCGAAATAGTAAACTGCACCGCGATTTTCACTGTTTTTCTCCTGCCGGCCGAACATTGCATTCGCATACGGGGTATCCGTCATTCGGATTCCAATCAATTGCGCAAAATCGTCAAGATAAGGTACGAGCTTCGGCGAATGTGAAAGTACTGCCGCATGATGATCGGAAAAAATAACGTTGATGTTTTCCCGTTTCTGAAAAATTGCAGCTACTTCTGCCGGAAAGTTCCCGTCACCGCGATTCCAAACCGACGGTCTTTCCGTCTCGTCCGGAACGAACGAAGCACGGCGGGCGTATTCTTCACGGCAGAATGCTTCAACTGCGAGCGCCATTTCAATTGTTTCCGCAGCACTCTTTCCGAAAATCAGCAAACCGTGTGAACGCATTAAAATTGCCCGTGATCGGCTTTCACGCAGCTCCATCATAATTGCCCGATGTAACTTTTTCTGACCAGGTAACCCATAGTTCGCAATTGGCAGCACTTCCGATCCGATCATTTCCCGAAGATTATCCGGAACCGGATACGGCACATTTCCCAGCGACATTGCTGAAGCATACGGCTGATGTGTGTGAATAATGAATTGTGCGTCCGGCCGTTCACGATAAATCATCGCATGAAGTGAGCGTTCGGTAGTAGGTTTCACATCTCCGGCGAAAGTACCGTCGATACCGCACCGCACAATTTCTGCAAGCTGTAAATCCGCATAGTTCCGCCCTGAAGGAGTGCAGTAAAAGTGCGCAGAATCAATGCGCGCAGAAAGATTCCCCCAAGTTCGCGCCACTAATCCGGCCCGCAAAAGTTCTTGTCCGGCCGCGATAATCTTTTCCTGCATCTCTCCGCTCATCATTCTTCCCTTTCCTTTTATTTTTCTGAGTCGTCTCCCTGAGTCATATTTTCGATCCGGTTTTCTCCCATTTTTCCAATTTTCTTCCGGAACTAGCTCAACCCGATTTATTTCTCACAAAACTTGTTATAAACCAATTTTATAACCGTAAAATTTCAAACCTCAGCACCGCCATCTGGAATTGCGTAAATTCCGGTTCGTAATCAGCTCAAAAGCCAATCCGAAATGCGGAATGCGCATACGAAATCCGGAATACGGAATGCAGAATGCGAATACAGCATAAGGAAGCAATCCTGAAATATGAAAAGCGATTACTGAAAACTTCCCGCTATTAACTGCCGCTATTAACTGCCGCATACCGCCGATTAACTATTACCTTCGTCTGCCATCACTCACCTCAGCCCGATACAGTTAACTAACTTTTTGGACATGGCTAAATACGCGGTCAAAACGCTTTAATGCTTCATCAATATCAGCTTCCGTGTAAGCAGCCGAAGTATAAAGCCGTGATCCGGCAAGAGTTACGAGACCTTCTGCCATATAAGCCGCCCCCATGTGTTCCATTTCTTTTTCCGCACACTGGTTTCCCGAAGAATCTCTGGAATTTTCCATGGTTTCTTCCAGTCGATTGCAAAGTGCATTGTTCCAACTGTTTCAAGATGGCAGACAGATTCTTGATTGAAAGCGACGAAAGGAAGATGATATTTCCGAATCAATTCGCGTAAACCGACGGTAATCCGATCACCCATCTCGCCGGCTTTTCGGCAGGCGTCTGTTTGCGCAATCTCTTTAATCGTATAATATCCGGCAAGTGCCGAAATCGGGGTTGCTGCAAGCGTCCCGCCCACAAAAGCTTTCTTTACTTTCTGCGACCCGTCGAGACCTGCACCGAGGTACTTCATATATTCGTCTTTACCTCCAATACCTCCAGCCCCCGGATAGCCGCCGGCAATAACTTTGCCAAAAACAGTGAGATCTGGAGATATTCCGAAATATCCTTGTGCACCGTGCTCTGAAATCCGGAAAGCCGTTACCACTTCGTCGAAAATCAGCAATGCGCCATAACGGCGCGCAAGCTGCGCCGTACCTGCTAAAAATTCCTTATCAACTGGGCGGGTACCGGATTCCGGACCGATTGGCTCAATCATAATCGCCGCCGTACCGCCGTGAAGCTGCTTTAATTTCAGCTTCCGTTCAAGACTTTCCAGCGATCCGGGGAAAAATTCGTCGGTGTAACGGAAATAGGCTCGCGGCACTCCGTGCGCTTGCGTGAATTTTGAACCAGGAATCCGGATTCCATAACCGAGTGAATCCGACCAGCCGTGGTATGCTCCGCCCATTTTTAATACGTGTTTGTGTCCTGTTGCAAGCCGTGCAATCCGCACTGCCGCCATGCACGCTTCGGTACCGGAACCGAGCATTCGAAACTTGTCTACTGTTGGAATAAGTTCTGAAATCAAACGTGCAAGTTTTGCTTCATATTCGTGAAAAAGCCCAGTTGAAGGGCCGCAATCGCTGATTAACGCAATCACTTTTTCCCGCACGGATTCAGGATTTGAACCAAGCACCGTCGGCCCGCCGGCTTGGAGAAAGTCAAAATATTCATTGCCGTCGATATCGCGCAGTTTTATTCCGTTCGCTGCGGAAAAGGCAAGCGGGAACGGATAGTTAAAAGCGAGGTTATGCTGTACCCCGCCCGGAATTACTTCCTTGGCGCGCTCAATCATTTCTTTCGATTTTCGGCATCTTTTTCAAAATATTCTGTTTCGTACTGTTTTAATGCCGACGGCTGTATGGAATAAATCGGCTTCTCGATTAGTGCGTCAAGAGCCGAAATAATACTCTGGACGTCAGGCTGATTCAGCGACATTTCCCGCTCCTCTGCGAGTCAAAATATATTCCGGAAGTACTGCTAATTCTAGCATGTTCCTTTGGAAACACTTCAGATAATCCGCATAAAAACTCACTGCAAAAACGAATAAATAAACAAATACGATTTACTGCCTTTCGAAAGGAATTACACAGCTATCCGGACTACACTAAATCTCATTAAAATAAGTCTGATTAATGTTTCCCGTCCCGCAGAACTTCCGTCCCGCAGAACTTCCATCCCGTCCTTACTTGACTCCCCGCAGTTTCACTTCTTCCCATAATTTCAGCAATTATTTCCAATCGGCAGCCAATCGCGTTCCCGCCTTTTGCCGCCATTTCCGCAAAGGAGCGAAAATGTATCTCCTCTCCTACGATATCGGCACATCCGGTGTGAAGACGTGCCTCTATTCCTTATCCGCCGGCAGGCTCACCCCGATTGCAAGCACCCTCCGTGAATATGGTTTAACTATCTTCCCCGACGGCGGCGTTGAGCAAGATCCGGAAGAATGGTGGACTGCCCTTTGCGGTTCCACTCGTGCCCTGCGGGAAACCCACGCAGCAGAACTTGCGCAAATAGCAGGCATTAGCTTCTGTTCGCAAATGCAATCCGTCGTGCTGGTAGATCGGGAAGGAAACGCACTGCGCCCGGCAATGAGTTATTTGGATCAGCGGGCGCAAGAACAGCGCCGTAACGGGCTTGAACACGGAATCAAAGTATCCGGAATGAATCTGCGGAAAGTGCTTGTCAGTCTGCGGCAGACGGGAGCCGTCGCTGCTTCCGTAAAAGATCCAATCTGGAAATATCATTGGGTCCGCGATAATGAGCCGGAAATATTTGCGAAAGTCTACCGCTGGCTTGATGTGAAAGAATATTTGATCGGCAGAATGACCGGCGAGTTTATTCTGTCTGAAGACTCAGCATTCGCCACGCTTTTGCTTAATATTCGCGCAAAACCAATGCGCTGGTCGCAGCGTGTGTGCAAGCTTTTCGGCGTAAATATTGCGCATTTACCGCCAATTGTGCCGTGTACTGCGGTGGTTGGCGTGCTGCGTGCGAAGCAGGCGGCCGAACTCGGACTGAATCCGGGTGTAAAAGTAGTTGCCGGAGGCGGGGATGCTTCACTGATTCCTGTCGGTGCCGGCGCCGTGAACCTTGCAGATACGCACATTTATTGGGGCACTTCCGGCTGGGTTGGAACTGTTACGAACAAACAAAAAGTAGACCTGAATGCGATGATTGCCAGTGTTGTTGGTGCGCGGCAGGGGTACTATAACTATTTTGCCGAGCTGGAAACGGCGGGCAAATGCTTCCAATGGGTTCGTGACCATCTTGCCTTGGATGAAATTAATATTTATCTCGACGAAATTGGAGCATCGCGCAGCAGCGAAGATCCGGAACCTTTATACCGCGACCTGTATGGATATATGAGCCGCATAGTCGATACCGTCGCGCCCGGCAGCGGAAATGTGCTTTTCACCCCGTGGCTGCATGGGAACCGCTGCCCGTTCGAAGACCCGAAAGCCCGCGGAATGTTTTTCAATATCGGGATCGATACCGGCAAATCGGAGCTGATTCGCGCAGTTATTGAGGGAGTGTGTTTTCACCTGCGCTGGTTCCTGGAAACGGAGGAGAAAAAGTGAAAACTTCACAAACTGTGCGTTTCGTGGGCGGAGGTGCGCTCGCTCCGAGCACCTGCCAGATTTTGGCTGACGTGCTGGGAAGACGGGTTGAGACTGTTCTTGACCCGCAAAATATTGGGTCTGTCGGCGCAGCAATCATAACTGCGTGCGGACTTGGTGAATTCAAAAGTGTTTCGGACGGCGCACGGCTGGTGCAGGCAGCTCATACTTATGAACCGAATCCGGGAAACAAGCAAATTTACGACCGAAGTTTTCGCGCTTTCAAACAGCTTTATCAGAATAATCAGCGGACATTTGCGCTCCTGAACGGAAATTAAAATGCCGACGGCAGTGCCGGTGCGGAAACGCAGGGCAGCAATTAACTGCAGCGATAACCGGCGCACATTGGTTTGAATGGTGAATATTTTGAAATATTTCGAACGGTGCTCGAGGGGGAGTTGAACCCCACGCCCTTGCGGGCACACGGACCTGAACCGTGCGCGTCTGCCATTCCGCCACTCGAGCAAAACTATCAGTAACAGCAAAACAGTTACCGATAAGCCAACTGCAAAAGATAAAATTCAATTCAGATAGCTAAAGAAAGGATACATGCAAAGTCCGCTATTCGCAAAACGGAAAATAAGACCGCAGGAAAATTCTTAATTTTAGCCCTTGGGCAAACCGCGCATACCCCAAGAAAACCCTAATTTAAAAAAGTTAAACTATCTTTAAGAGATGCCAATAAAGTAATATCCTAGAATATCAGAACATTAAGCAAAAGTCGGTGCAAAGCAGTTTGGGAAACATTGATTTTTGAAATCTGCAATATTCGGTCATGTTTCGCTGTTATGCCGAAAGCAAACCGAAAACTGCGGAAAGAAGTAAGGAGCGAAGTGTATGAGCGCATTTGATAAGTTTGAACGAGGCGTGGAAAACGCAGTAAACAACATATTTTCACGCGCTTTTTCCGCTAATCTTCAGCCTGTGGAACTTGCAACCGGAATTAAAAAGTCAATGGATGACCGTGCAGCTTCAATCACCCGCGACCGAACCGTAGTGCCAAACGACTTCACAATTGCGCTTTCACCGGCGGATTTAGAAAAAGTTTCCGAGTGGGGAGAAAACGAATTAATCATTGAACTCACCGCAGTCGCAAAAGATTACGCACGTGAGCAACGCTATACTTTTCTCGGTCCAATAAATATTCGCTTTGAACAGCGCGATTCACTGCCAAAAGGAAAGCTTTCCGTGGCGGCAATTTCGAAACGCGGTTCCGTCGCTCCAGCTACTTACTCCAATCCTTCTGTGCAAAACCCAATTATCGAAATCGGCACAGACCGTTATCTTCTCACCGGTTCCGTAACCACAATCGGCCGCGGTTCGAGTTGTGATATTACCTTGGATGATCCGGGTATTTCACGCAAACATCTGGAAATCCGTGTTACTCCGAACGGGGTTATTGCACGTGATCTCGATACCACCAACGGCAGCTTCGTCGAGGGGCATCGAATTACCGCTGCAACACTCGTAGACGGAAACACAATCACAATCGGCAGAACAAAAATTATGTTTTGGACCTCTCCGGAGGATGAATGAGCGCACTAGTAGTTACCATCGCCCGGTTCGGATTGCTGATTCTGCTCTGGTTATTTATTCTGTTCGTCCTTGTTACTGTACGCAATGACGTCTATGGCGGACGTTTAGTTTCACGAAAAAATTATCAGCAGGGAAAAAGACAAAAACCGCGCCGAATACTCCAATTCGCCGAAATTATTCGGCGCAGGCGGAAGTAAACCCGCAATCACCAGCACGCACCGAACCAATACTATATGTAATTCAAGGCGCTCTCGCCGGCACTACTCTCCGGATTGGAAATGCTCCAGTTAGCGTCGGCCGTTCTCCTGATTCATCATTAGTTCTTGACGACGGATATGCTTCTGCGCGGCACGCCCGCTTTTCGCTGCAAAACGGACAGGTAGTTCTTGAAGATTTGAACTCAACAAACGGTACATGGGTAAATAACCAGCAAGTTCACGAACCGGTGATACTTTCCCCGGCATGCGCATTACCATCGGCAAAACAGTATTGGAGCTGCAGTAATGGAGATTCAGCTAAAATTTTCCGCCGCGTCGGATGTCGGACTCGTTCGTAAAAGCAACCAAGATTCCGGGTACGCTTCGCAAACTCTTTTCGCTGTGGCTGACGGGATGGGAGGAGCTGCAGCCGGCGATCTCGCTTCAGCTGTTACGGTTGCGCATATTGCAGCTGCGGATGGAAACTTCAAACCCGACGAACTTCTTCCGCGCCTGCGTAATGCCCTAAATGCTGCACATGCTGAACTGGTAGTGCGCAGCACAGAAAATCCGCAGCTCGCAGGGATGGGCACAACCTGCGTCGCTTTACTGCGCAGCGGCAACAAACTCGCAATGACGCACATCGGGGATTCGCGGGCATATCTTCTGCGCGGCGGGAGACTCACCCAGATTACGCACGATCATACCCTGGTGCAATATCTGGTCGATAGCGGGCAGATTACGGCAGAAGAAGCGAAAACACATCCAAAACGCAATGTGATTATGCGGGCTCTCGGCGACGATCCGGCAGAAACGGAAATCGCGATTGACGAGTCGATTCGCGAGGCGGTACCGGGAGATCGCTGGCTGCTTTGTTCTGACGGTCTTTACGGGCCGGTTTCGATGCAGTTAATTCATGCAACTCTTTCAAATATTTCAAATCTTGACGACTGCGCCCAGGCGCTTATCGGTCACGCCTTAGCCGGCGGAGCTCCAGACAATGTGACAGTAGTGCTTGCTGATGTTATTTCGGTTCCCGACGGCGCAACACCGCCGGCTGAGTTTACCCAACCGCGAACGGTTGGCGCTGCAGCGGTGCGAAAAATCAAAATTCGCGAACATCTTGCACCGTCGAATCCGGATTTTCCCGAATCCGGCGCTCCCGGCGACGGAAACTCCGGTCAGCTCGGCGGAAGTGCGCTTGTAAATGAACCTGACGATCCCGCTTTGCGTGTCGGAATTGATTTTGCTCAGGAAGCAGCCGGAACACCGCTCGATTCTGCTTCGAAAAATCTTTTCACCGGGCAAAATTCTCACGAATTAATCCCAATTTATACCGACATTAACGAAAATAATGCAGCGCTGCCTGTACCGAAGAAGCGGCGCCGTTTCGGGAAAATCCTGGCATCGTTCAGTGTAATCCTGCTGCTTGCTGCCGGAATTTTCAGCGCATATGTTTGGTCGCAAACAAAGTACTATGTTGCTCCAAGCGACGGATATATCGGCATATATCAGGGCGTGCCGACGGAGATTGGTCCGATTAAACTCAGCCATCTCAAAGAGCGCAGCGCGACTCGAATCGCGGATCTTTCTGATTTTGTGCAAACGCGGCTGAAAACACCAATCACTCGCGATTCACTCAGTGAAGCACGTGAAGTTGTGGAGAATCTTAATCTTCACAAGAAAGCAGCTGCCGAATGAGTATTAGCACAGTTAGCACAGTTCGCACAGTCGGCAGCAGCACTTCCCGCCCGGCACGCACTGGCCGGGTGCAAGAGTTTGGTCTGCTGATAGCGGTCTTTGCGATTCTTGAACTTGCCTGGTTTCTCACTGATTATGCTTTTGCTCCGGATCCGGCGGCATACACTGCACCGCAAGGCTTTTTAAAAATTAGTTTCATTTGCGCCGTCGTTATTTTCGGCGGACATTTCGCGATTCGGTTCCTTGCAAAGTGGGCTGATCCAATAATTTATCCGAGCACAATTTTGCTCACCGGAATCGGCTTTGTGATGATTCATCGGATAGATTTTTCGTTGCTTGCTGCCGGCGGGAACCGCAGTGAGATTCGCGGCCAGATGCTGCTTGCACTGCTCGGATTTACTGCAATGCTTATTACGCTCGTGCTGATTCGAGATCACCGCAAACTGCGGAAATTCACCTATATTTCACTGATTGCCGGAATCATTTTGCTGCTGCTGCCGCTGATTCCGGGGATCGGAAGAGAGTTCCAGGGAGCACGGATTTGGATTAATGCCGCTGGATTTTCTTTCCAGCCAGCTGAAATCGGGAAAATTTGTCTCGTTGTTTTCTTTGCCGGTTATCTTGTGGTGCAGCGTGATAATCTCGCCCTTGCCGGCAAAAAGTGCTCGGAATCCAGCTTCCGCAGCTGCGCCATTTTGCTCCAATTATGCTTGCGTGGATTTTCAGTCTCGGTGTGCTCGCATTCGAGAATGATTTCGGCACCGCGCTGCTAATTTTCGGCTTGTTCGTGGTAATGCTTTATCTTGCGACGGAACGAATCTCGTGGATTATTATCGGCGGGATTCTCTCTGCCGGGGTATTTGGGTGATTATGCTGCTCAGGCCGCATATTCAAGCGCGGTTTAATGTTTGGCTTCACGCTTTTGACCAGGAAGTGTATGATGCGAAAGGCGGGTCTTATCAGATTGTACAAGGCTGGTTCGGGATGGCTTCCGGCGGGCTTACCGGTACTGGAATCGGCAAGGGATATCCCACCAGAGCTTACGCTGCAAATTCGGATATGATAATCGCTTCTTTCGCTGAAGAACTCGGGTTAATGGGTGTTTTCGCGATTCTTGCAATCTATCTGATAATTATCTTCCGAGCGTTGAAAACTGGAATTCATCTTCGCGACGGATTTGGAAAACTGCTTGCCGGCGGTTTCGGGGCGGTGCTTGCGCTGCAGATTTTTCTGATTGTCGGCGGGATTACGCGCGTAATTCCGTTAACCGGACTGGCAATGCCGTTTCTGGCGTTAGGCGGATCTGCCCTGCTTTCAAACTGGATTATTATTGGAATCCTGCTGCGGATGTCCGATGCCGCACGCCGGCCGGATAATAGTGAAAATAAGCCGCTGCCGGCGATTTCTACTGCCGATTTGGCGCCGTTGCTGGAAAATGATTCCCGCGGGTTAAATAGATCCAATAATAATTTTGCCGGTGATGCGCAGCAGCAGGCATCTAGCCCGACGAATCAGGAAAACCGAAACTGGTCTGCGGAAGAAAACGCGGAAGAGAGCAATGAACAGCTTACGGAGGTGGTCCGGTTATGAATCGTCCGCTTCGCCGTGTCGGACTCATTATCATGCTCATGTTTTTGACACTGATGGCTGCATTAACAAATATTCAATTCATTTCCGCACCTGCGCTTAATGCGGATCATCGCAATGTGCGCACGCTTTACAAAGAATTTGGAATTCAGCGGGGTGCTATCGTGGCTGGCGGTAAGGAGATTGTTAATTCCGAGCCGGCTTCCGGCCCCTATAAATTTCAGCGAAAATATCTTGACGGCCCGCTTTATTCTGCGGTCACTGGATATTTTTCGGTCGCATATGCTTCAATGACCGGTCTTGAACGTGCAGCGAATTCAATTCTTGGCGGATCCGACGATGCTCTCGCAGCACAGCGGTTCCAGGAACTTTTACCGGTGAAGCCGCAAAGGGCGGGTCGCTTGCATTAACAATAAATCCGGCCGCGCAAAGGCAGCATTTGCGGGACTTCACGGAAAACGCGGGGCTGTTGTCGCAATCGAACCATTCACCGGCAAGATTCTTGCGCTTGTTTCGACACCGGCTTTTGATCCGAATGGAATTGCGGCGCTTGATGGAGCTGCGGCTCGGAAAAGTTGGGAAACGATAAGTAACGACGAAAATAAGCCGCTATTGAATCGGGCATTGGGCGGAGAACTTTACGCCCCCGGATCAGTGTTTAAGATTATTACCGCGACGGCAATGCTTGAAAACGGCGCGACCCCGGATACTGTAATCGAAGCCCCGACTCGTTGGAGTCCGCCTGGTACCACTGCAGAAATCACCAACACGTCCGGGGCCTGCGGCGACGGTTCTGGAAAAACAGATTTACGGACGGCAATGAAGCTTTCCTGCAATACGCCGTTTGCAATTGCCGGCATGAATTTCGGCGCCGAGAAAATGATTGCTGCTGCAGAAAAGTTTGGTTTCCATCAAAGTCTCGAAATTCCGCTTGGAGTACGTCCGTCGGTTTTTCCAAAGACTGATGACAAAGCAGCACTCGCAATGGATTCTTTTGGACAGCGTGATGTTCGGGTTAGCCCATTGCAGATGGCAATGGTTGCCGCTGCCGTCGCTAATAAAGGAATATTAATGCAGCCTTATCTCGTTGATCAGGTGCTCACTGCCGACCTTGAAGTAGTGCAGCAAACCGCACCGAAAGAATTTTCCCGGCCGATGTCGGAACAGACTGCAGCAGCGCTGCATTCGATGATGCTTGATGTTACGAGATACGACAAAATTAATAAAGCTGTGCCGGGAATAGAGGTTGCCGGCAAAACCGGAACTGCCGAAATCGCTGACGGCGTCACACCGCATGCCTGGTTTATCGGATTTGATTCAAGCGAAAATCCGAAAGTAGCTGTTGCAGCATTCGTCGAAAACGGCGGATACGGCTATCGTGCAGCTGCCCCGATTGTAAACTCGGTAATTAACGCAGTAGTGAATGGCGGTGATTCATAATTGCAGCTATTTATCGCTGATTACATAACCCAAATAATACTTTCAGCGCATTGTAATTAAATCGCAACCTGAAAAAACTGTAAATATCACGCCTAATTTGGCAGGATTGAAAAGGATAGTGGCTGCAGATGCCATAAGGAGTGTTTATTAATGACGGATATCCCAAAGTTATTAGGATCGCGCTATGAGGTCGGTGATTTAATCGGCCGCGGCGGCATGGCGCAAGTACATCTTGGTTACGATACTCGCCTTTCGCGAACTGTCGCGATAAAAGTGCTGCGCTCTGATTTGGCTTCAGATCCGACTTTTCTTGCCCGTTTCCGGCGGGAAGCGCAGTCAGCTGCCGCTTTGAACCACCCTTCAATTGTTGCCGTATATGATACCGGCGAAGAGGTTGTAAAAAATCATCTGGGAAAGAACGTTTCATTACCGTATATTGTGATGGAATATGTGCGCGGGAGAACGGTTTCAAAGTTTTTAAATAACGGTGAAGCGCTTCCAATTCAGGAAGCTGTGCAGATTATCGTCGGTGTGCTCTCAGCACTCGAATATTCCCATCAAGAGGGGATTGTGCACCGTGATATTAAGCCGGGCAATATTATGCTTACAAAAGACGGGAAAGTGAAAGTAATGGACTTCGGTATTGCCCGTGCCGTCGCCGATTCTGCTGCCACAATGACATCCACTAATTCGGTGGTCGGTACAGCGCAATATCTTTCACCAGAGCAGGCTCGCGGGGAAGTAGTTGATGCCCGTTCTGATCTTTATTCCACTGGATGTCTGCTTTATGAACTTCTTACCGGCCGTCCGCCGTTCCAGGGCGATTCTGCAGTGTCTGTAGCATACCAGCATGTCTCTGAAGCACCGAAACCGGCTTCAGCTATTGCTCCGGATATTCCGAATGCGCTTGATCGGGTTGTAATGAAATCTTTGGCGAAGCGCCGGGAAGATCGTTATCAGAGTGCCGCTGAGATGAGGTCTGATTTACTTTCCGTCTCCCGCGGTGAAGATATTGATGCTCCGAGTATTAACGCATGGCAAACTCGGGTTGTTCCGCGCCCGAATCCCCCGCGCCCGTCTGATATGGTTACCCAAATTTCTCCGGCAACAGCTATTGCCGCGCCGCCAGCCACATCAATTATCGCCGGCGGGAAGATTAGCGATACCGGAACTATTGGCGGTACTACTGATTCTTCACTCGAACCGGTGCAAGAGAAGAAATCACGTGCCGGGCTGTGGACGCTGCTTGTTTTGCTTGTTCTTGCTGCAGTTACCACTACTTTATGGTTCACTTTCGGGAATAGGGGAGAATCTGAACAGGCTACTGTAGCTGTACCGAACCTTTCTGACAGCGATCAAGTCCGCGCACGGCAATTACTTGAAGATGCAGGTTTGGTGTTTGTTCAGGGGGATCCGGTAGAAGATCCAAAGATTCCGATTGGTTTGTTTGTTTCCTCTGATCCGAAAGTTGGTTCGGAAGTGAATCGAGGTTCGGAAGTAACGGTTCATTTCTCAGCCGGCGCCGGTGAAGTTGCAATCCCGGATTTAACTACCGGCGGGATTACTGAAGAAGCTGCGGTACGGCAATTAAAAGCGCTCAAGCTTGATGTGAGCACAGTTGAACGCCAGGATAATCCGGGATCTGCAGAAGGTATTGTCGTCGGGATGGAACCTGCGGCAGGATCGCAGGTAACCCGCGGATCAACTGTGAAGCTAATCGTTGCCACCGGTCAAGTCACGCTGCCGAATCTGGTTGGGAACACTTTGGATAACGCCCAGAATGAGCTGAATAAGCTGAAGCTTAACTTTGATTCAACGCGCGAAGCCAACGATTCACCGAAAGGGACAGTACTTCGGCAAGAACCGCTTGCCGGTAAGGTTGCATACAATACCCGAATCAAACTGGTTATTTCCGACGGTCCGGCTGAAAAACCTGCACCTCCGGAAACGAATCAAGGTTCGAATCCGAATCAGCCTGGGGGCGAAAATTCAGGTACTGAAAATTCCGGTTCTGGAAATAACGACGGAACCGCTAACCCGCGCAATGGAACACGTAACGGGAACGGGGAAGTAATCCGTAATCATATTCCTTTTCCGGTTAAATTAATTTATCGTAATGTAATCTCACGAAACGCAGCGGGAACATTTACCGGATGAAAGCTGCGATTGATTGTAAATGAATCACGACGAGTAGTTGCTGAAAAGTCTCGCAACTACCCGTCGTTATTTTTGCTTTTGGTTTCTGCTCCGGATTTTCTGCCGCTATCGCGGTATCTCTTTACTTGTTTAACCAAAATTGTTTGGACTGGGTTTTCAATAGACTGCTTTTGCAGATTGCGGCGTGCCGAATTCAGATCAGTTAATCAGCGAATCCAGTTTCGCACAGATATTGTGCGAATTTAAAGATTCAATCTGCACTGGTTGGTTTAGCCTACTGTGTTCTCGTTGAGTCCGAGGTAGTCATTAATCCACGGGAATCCATAGGTGAAAAGAAACGCAACGATTGCAAAAATAATTACTGCAGCTTCAATTGCTTTTAACCATTTCGGACCAGGAAGATACCGCCAAATAAAACCGTACATTAGTTCTCCTTTACTGCGTCCAGACGGGTGATTGAAATGTTTTGCGCTTGCGCAATGTTGATTGCCGGCAGCGGGAAAGACTGCTTATCTGTTTGGTTTTCGGCCCAAATCTGCTGTTTTTCAAACGTTTTATTTTCAGAATTCAAATTCAGATTTTCGCTCATCTGCAAAGTGTGCGGATCAATTAACTCTTTCGGCATTCCTTCACTTCGTTTCACCCAATAGTCAAACTCGGCATGGACAATGTAACGATGTGTTGACATGTAAAGCGGATGGCATGTAGTTATCGTTAAAAGTCTGCGGTTCGGAACCGGGTTTTGTAAAGTATGGCTGCGTTCCCACTGTTCTTTAATTGCAAATGGGTCCGGCTGAATTACATAAATATCCGTCGGATCCACAATTTCTGTGGAGACTATTTTGTAAACCAGGTAGGTATCTTTTGTTTCGACAACAATCGGACTGCCTTCTTTTAGGATTTCGACTTCTTTCATTCGCGCGCCGCGAACTTCACGATGTACTGCCGTGGAGAAATTACCGACTGCTCCCGGCATTGCCGTACCTTTATAATGCGAGAAAACACCCTGATCAAGAACCCAATTATCGGTTCCCTCTTTGATTGCTGTTTGATGATCATATCCAAAATCAGGAATATGGATGATTCCAATAGTTTCACCGATTTTCTTCGGTTCTGCGATTTCCGGGGGCGGACCAGGCTGCGGTTTCGCATATATCGACGGAGCTTCACCATACTCTTCATGAATCTCCACCACTTCTTCTTTAATAGCTTTTTCACCAACGACGTTTGTCCACCAAACAGTCCAGACCACGAATAGCCCAATCAGAATTCCTGCAGTGATTAAGAGTTCCCCGACAATTTGGAAAAACATTGCGAAAAATCCGCGGCGCCGCGGATTTACTTTTTCTTATGCCTTGCTTCACCATTCAGCCTTGTATTTGCCGGGATACGGTATTCCGCAGTATCTGCGGAAACTTTTTCCGTATCTAGCTGCATCCGGAAAGGAATTTTACCGGATTGATTTTCTGTGTTCACCATGCATTATCCTTTCGCGGATATGAACATTTCCGAGATTTTTACCCAATGCTAGCAATCTTTAGCTGAATAGTCACTGGTAATTTTAATCTGAAATAAATTTCCCGCCCAGTCAAGAAAAGTATTGCGGCTATTATTCAGTTATCCGCAAAAATTTTGCTGCGAACGTCATATTTTCATAACTATTTTTCACAACTATTTAAATTGCAGCCGTTTCGGATACCGTACTGATTTTGCCAAGATTCGGTTTTTATTTCGCTAATTTGCGTAATACCGATATTCTAAGGATAGGTAATTATTTAATACGAACTATCAAGGATTTGATTATGCCTGAATCGAAAAAACGTAAGAAGGTAGTAGAAGCTGAGCGTGCAAAGGCCCGGCAAAGGAATGAAGATCATTACGAGCAGACACCGGCACAGTCTCCGCGCTGGTATGCACCGCTGATGGTGACTCTGGCAATTATCGGTCTGTTGATTGTCGTAACTGCTTACATTACCAATGGCGCATGGCCAATCCCTGGTCTCGCGAATGGAAATATTAATCTTTTCGTCGGTATCGGGATTATGCTTGTCGGATTTTTAATGACGATGGGCTGGAAGTAAGTTTTCACGAAAACACAGATTAAGTACAAATTATTTACAGATTAAGCACACCGCAGCTTTTTGCAGAATCTTTCTTTGCAGCGCAGCAGCGGTGTGCTTTTTATGTTATCCGTGAGTTGCTGCTGAAATACTTTTACCGAATCCGTTTAATCTGCACTGGTTAGTTAATCAATCCGCAGATTCAGAAACTGATTCAGAACTTAAATTACACCCATGTAATTATCCACAAGATAATACACACCTGTGGAGAATTACAATAGTGTAATTTCCGAGAATCAAATTATCCTATTTCCGCAAACTTACTGCCATTCATCGGCAGATACTCATCAGCAGATACTCACCGTGATTATTCTGATTAATTACTTTCCTTACTTCTTCATTACTTTTATTACTTCCAGCCGCGAGAACGCCGGCGCATCTGCAATATCTTCATAAATATAAAAGTGTAAAGCGCACCCCAATAAATCCGCCGATATGTGCCTGCCATGAAATCTGCGGATTTGTAACCCCAATCAGCAAATTAATCCCGAGCACAATCAAAATCCCCGTCGTATTTCCATTAATGTGCCGTGTTAATACCAGCAGCGCCCCAAAAAGTCCAAAAATCGCACCCGAAGCACCAACAAGGATCAGATTCATTCCGCCAGTCAGCACGGCATATCCGTAAGCAAACAAATTTCCCGTAATTGCACTAAACACGTAGAGTCCCAGAAAATTCCATTTTCCGAAAGCCGGCTCTACGGATCCGCCTAACAGCCAAAGCGAATACATATTGAAGAAAAGATGAATCATGCCCGAATGTAAAAGCGCCGCTGTCACAAATCTCCACGGTTCAGCAAAAGCAAGCGGAGCATAGAAAAGCATCGCCAAATTTAATGACCACGAAAATAAAGTAATTATATAGAATCCGACAGTGATCCCGATTAATGCCGCCGTCATCGGCATCGGATTCCCAAACAGTGCATGAAATCCACGATTTATTTTTCGCAGCCAATTCGGGCGGTTTCCCCATACCTGCGATTCTCATAATAATTCATGTTTAATGCTCCATTTTTCGTTTTCTTTTGCTGCAAATCCTGATTTACACCGCTAATTTGCTTTGTACTCAGGCGCTGCATTTCGTCTAACAATTAAGTTTAAATAGTAAAATCCAGCCGTTAATAACTTTCGGTTAAACCAAAAGTAAATACTAATAAATACTAAGAAAGCGAGCCTACAAATTAGACCCGCTTTCTGTTAGTTTTAGTTTCACGCCGAGAATTTTTTACTGGAATTATCTTCCCGCGCTAATCCCGGAATGCTGTTTTAATAAATATTGCCGATATGCGCAATGCTTAAGTGAATTAGCGCAGTAAGGAAACTTTCTGCTCCAAGATTTCACGATTATTCTGCAATAATAATCGTTTCAATTACGACATCTTCAATCGGGCGATCCATCGCACCCGTTGCAGTAGCTGCAATCTTATCCACAACCGCTTGTGAAGCTTCGTCAGTGACTTTTCCGAAAATAGTGTGGTTATTCTGCAGCCAAGTAGTCGGAGCCACAGTAATAAAGAACTGTGATCCGTTCGTTCCCGGCCCGGCATTTGCCATTGCCAGCATATAAGGTTCATTAAAGTTTACTTCCGGAGAGAACTCATCCCCGAAACGGTACCCTGGACCGCCAGTTCCCGTACCAAGCGGATCTCCGCCCTGAATCATAAATCCGTCAATCACCCGATGGAAAATAGTGCCGTCGTAAAGCGGGCGGGTGGTTTTCTCACGAGTCTTCGGATCAGTCCATTCACGCTTACCAGCAGCAAGTTCGGTAAAGTTTGCGACCGTCTCCGGAGCAAACTGCGGATAAAGTTCAATCTCGATATTGCCAAAGTTAGTCTTTAATGTTGCTTTCATGCATTATATTTTTCCACATTTTCCATTCCAAACACGAAATTTAACCTGAATATTTTCCTGCCGCTTTCTAAGAGCAGAATTTCTGCTTGCCATTAGCTGAATTTTGCCTAATATCTGCCTTTTGCTTCCAAAATCGAATATTCTTGAGTACAAGTTATCGTTTTCGACGGCGTGCCCGCAGTAATTTTGAATCAGTAGTTCTGAATCAGTTTCGATTTGGAAACACGAACTTTTCTGTGTGCAGCTGTTGCGGAAGTATCGGCAAATATTGTTCGAGGATTTGGAGGCCAAAATGGCATGTCCATATGTAAAAGTGCGCGATATGCTCACTTCCCGAAAGGGAAAAGCAGCGGCAAATGAGCTAAAGGGAACAGCTCATGAAATGCTCACTGGAGCATTCGAAACTGCACGCGAAAATGCAGAAAGCAGCGTTGCAAAGCTTCGCGATTGGGCGGGGCCGAAAATTGAAGAAGTTGGAAAAGCAGTTACTCCGGTAGCGCAGGATTTGAAAGAAAAAGTCACTCCGGTAGCTCACGATTTGAAGAGAAGATTTCCCCGATGGCACAGAATTTTACTGACAAGGTTGTTGAAAGCAAAGATAAACTGGTAGCGGGAGCTGCAGCTGCTACCCAGGCAGCAGTTGCTGCTGTTTCCGATACAGCTGCTCCTGTGGTTGAAGAGACCAAGAAGCTCAGCCGCCGTGCGCGGAGAAAGGCTGAAAAGCAAGCAAAAAAGGCGGCAAAGCGTTATCGGAAAGACGCAAAGAAAGTTGCGAAATCTACAAAGAAGCTCTCTGCGAAAGCGTCAGGAGAGATTCAGAAAGCTCTCGCCGGCACTGAACTTGCACAGTATCTGCCAAAGAAAGATAAGAAAGGGCATAAGGGAATAATTTTCTTGGCGCTTGCAGGTGCGGCAGCAGCAATTGGTTATTGTGCTTGGAAAAAGAGCGAACCAAAAGAAGATCCTTGGGCGGAAGCATATTGGGAAGATGTGCAGCTTCCGGAAGAAGCTGCGGAGCTTAAAGACGCCGCAGCAGAAAAAGCTGAAGATTTAAAAGATGCCGCTTCGGAGAAAGCTTCGCAGGCAAAACACGCAGCTGAAAAAATTGCCGACGGCGCTGCTGAAAAAGCAGCAGAAGTGAAAGATGCTGCTGCCGAAAAGATTGCGGACGCAAAAGACGCAGTAGAATCGAAAACCAAGGAAGCAAAGTAAACTCTACCGTTACGCGTGAGTCCTTTAACTGCACGGTTAGGGGTTGCTGTATCCTTTAGTAATTTGCTAGTTCAGTAACTCAAGTATTCTGAACAGCGAAAGCGGCACTGACTCTCTGAAACTGATTCTGTGTGTTTCGGATAAGAAGTCGGTGCCGCTTTTATTTGTTCTCCTATTCTCCGCAAAATAAGCTCAACGGGATCAGGATGCAGTCTCCGGAGCAAAACAGCTGCGCAAGCAAAACAAATTGTTATCACGAACTGAATAGCGCGCTGCCGGTGTTTGTTCTCTATGCCGTACAGCTGCGTTCGCCTGCCTTTAACTGTCGTGTCTCGCAATCAAAAGGCAGGCGAACGCATAAACTTTGCCCGAGCTGAAATGCTGGTTATGCCGCTCTGCGAGTGCTATTCCGCCGACGCACCAGCGCTAGCAGCCAGATACTGCCAGCAGCTCCCGTCAGGCCGAGAGCCAGCAGATAAGGCAGCAAGCTCGTGTTTACACCCGTCGGCGTAATATCCCGCGTATTTGTAAACACAATCTTCGTCTGTTGGTTTTCTGTTACATCGTAGTTCGTATCATTGAGCGGATCGTTGTGAACTGCACTATTTTCCGTGACGGTGAGGATATAGCCCGGTTCTTGTTTCTCGCTTACCGAGATTACGGCAGTCCCAACTGGTATGTTTTCAACTACCGCATATTCGCCGTGTTTGAGTTTCACAGGCGTGGTTTCGGTTCCAGCGGCAGCAGCTTTTACCGCTATCTCTGTACCTTGCTGTTCTCCCTGTGCGTTGTATTTCTTCGCGGTAAAGGTTTGCCCTGCAGTTATTCCCGTTGCCGGATTTGGATTCACGCGCAAGAAGAAATCGAATTCCTGCTCTCGATCTCCAAATTCGCCAGCCACGAGCTTCGAGATTTTCACACTTCCAGTAACCACTGCCGGCTTTTCTTTATCAATCATTTCGACGACGGGGATAAGTTCCGGCTTATTCGCCAAAGTACCCACAAAGCTCTGGAACTTGTTATTGCTTGGCACATACAACGGCACATCCACTGGATCAGTCATTGGTTTATTACTGTTAGCGAATTCAATCAGTTTTTCGTAGACTTCTTTGATTTGCTTATTTTGCGGTTCAAGAATTCCGCCAAAACCGTGCTGATCTTGCCCTGTAGCCTTTTCTAACGCTTTCAAATCAAATGAATCCGTAAAGTTATAAATCGCAAGCTGCGTCACCGTGCGGAAAGCGGTATCGCTGATTCCATTTTGCAGATTTTTCTTATTATTCGGGTATCCGGCATACAGAACGCGCTGAATTGCGTCGGCGAATTTTTCCGGATCCTTAATCTTTGGATTACTTGCGTAGGAAAGCAACATATCCTTTCCATACTTGGCGGTATATGTAGGCGCAGGATTAAAACCGTCAGGATCGACTGTATCGCCGTAGTCGTAAGAATCCGTTGGCTGCTTCAAAGAAATATTGAAGCAGTAAATCACTTCATCTCCAGCAGTTGACGAAGAATCGCTCTTCCGGTCGATATAGTAATTCTTGCCGTATGGAGTTGTTCCCCACGAATAGGTGTCGTCCATGAAATCGCTGTATGCCTTTAACGGTTTTGCCTCAGCGACGGCGTATTTACTCCACTCAATCCACTTACCATTCTCAGCTTTCAGGTATGCCTTACCATCTGCAATCTTGAAGACAATATTCTTCGCAATGCCGTATCCCTGAGGTGCTTTTGTTTCCACAAATGTGTAGACACCAGCGGCGAGTGTTACATCTTTAGCCTGACCGCTCTCCCAAGTTTCTTTTCGTTTCGCAGAATCCGGCACTTGGTTAACATGTTCACCCTCATAGATTGCAAGCGTTGCGCCAGGAAGTTCTTTCCCGAGCTGCCCATCAGCAAACTTACTGAAGCGCACCTTTACATCTTTTCCGGCTGGGATTTTCTCGTTCTTAATTACGAGAGTTTTGTTCTCATCAGCAAGACTGTAGATTGATAAAAATGGTGACTTTAACTGAATCTCACCTTGCGGCGTGACCGTAAACGTTACAGGCGCATCTGCCGTCTTATACCCGACAGGGGAGGCAGTCTCTTTCAATATATATGTTCCTGGTTTCAGTGATTTCTCAATATCCACAGTTTTAGAGCTGTTAATTGTCTGTACATCAGCCGAATCAGTGGTATTTGTAATAGTAAAGGAAGCAGAATCTAACCTGTTTCCGCTCTCATCTACTTTCCGGAACTTCACTAACTGTGGTATTGCAGGGATTGAATCATCACCAATACTGAACGTGATTTTATGTGTTGTAAATCCGCCCGTGCTAATCTCTTCGCTATTAATCTTAATATCTTCACGTTGCACTTCTTTGAAATTACCATTTTCCGCAGAAACAAGAGCTGCCTGCCCTGAAGGTTTAATCCAAATATAAGCTGGCTGCATTGCTTGATAACCAGACGGTGCAGTTGTTTCTTCAAGCTTATACAAACCAGACACTATTGCAGGCCATCCCTCTACGGGGTCAGTGGTCCATGTTTGTCCTGCTTTTACGTCCTTTTCACTATGACCATTCGCGCCTGTTTTCACCTTATAGGTGAAATAATTCGAAGTTCCTTTATTTGCAAAGTTCATCACCTGAAATCGGTCTGTAATTCCATTGGAGTTAGCTTTTAAATACGCTTTCAATACTGGGTCAGTTTTTTCGCTGACACGAGTGAAAGTAAAGCCCGCATTGTCCAGTTTTGTATCAGTATTTACCTGGTCATGTTTTTCCACATCAACAACTCGTTCACGTAAAATGAGCGCCACAATAGCCTGATACTCATCAGCTTTTTCACCCTTAGGATTGCCGACAACAATATCGACATCATTAGGAACAGGATAAAGTAAAAAATTACGCTCATCGGTTAGCCACTGAAAGTATTTCATCATCTCATTGAAATGTTGATGTACTTTTGATTCACCTTGTAGATAATCAGCAATATTTTTAGTATCATCCCAATCTTCAGTCTTATCCCAGTCAGTCCACCAGTGGATTGCACGCTGTGTGGCAAATGACGCTTCATCCTCAGTTAAACCAAATTCTTCCCTTTTCTTCGAAGCATCCATTGGATACCCGTGATATAACGCAAAGACCACAGCATGCGCAGCTAACTCCCGGTTATCCTTACGCGGAGTAGTAAAATAATTCCCAAGTGACTTTCTATCTGCGAGACGACCAACAGAATAAGGATATTCTTCATAGAATCCTGGAACTGTTTTCGTTTTATTTAGACAATAACCATCCGTAACCCAGCTATCCTCTTCCGGATGAGTTAACCTCAAATACGCGTGCGTCAATTTACTGTCACTATACGGATATGCCCCCACCCGCCAATTTTGAGCTTTTTCTTCATCATTTGCTGATGCCGACGGTAAACCACTCAACATCCCCGCAAGCAGGGAAGATGCGAGAATAAACGCCAAGATTAAGCGGATCCACGCCTGTTTCGCTATACTTGTTCCGAATTGAGTATTACTCATGTCCATTACTGCTCTTTCTTGCCGTCGCATTACGCTAACCTTTCATTACCACACGCCAACTATTGACAAATACTTACGCTTATACATTTCTTTCACTGCTTCTCTGCCCGTCGTTCCGGTAAAAACCCGTGACGAAACACAGACAATCTATCCGCCGCATATTGCCAGCACCGTCGCTGACGCCGCACTCATAACAGTCTGTATTCGCTCATACCGCTCCACCTCCAGGCAGAGTTGTGCTTTCCCTTTGTTTTCACTAACGGGAGAAGCAGCTGCAACAAGCTTTCCATACACCAGAATCCGCCCGTTCGTTGAAGCGTCATAGCACGTTGATAACACCACAATCCGCTCATTATCAGAAAGCGCAATATCCCGATATTGCCGGGCTTTTCCTGCACTCGTGCAAGCAGCATCTCACGCTCAGATGCAGTGTTTATATTGGGATTAAATAAGACGTGGTCATAAGCATCTGTTTCCGCACAAGCAAACACTTCTATCTGCTCAGTCACACCTGGACGCAGCAACTTCCCTGCACGGTGCTGCGCAAAATATTCCGGTTCACAGAACTTGGGCAAAGAACCAAACATCGCGTCCGCTTCCATATGATGCCCGTAAATAATACTGTAGGGGTCGCTGAAGTCGGGGCGATTCCGATAATCCAAAAGATACTTCCTGCCAGTGAAAAATCACCTGACACGTCGCGGTTTATGTACTCCATATTCGATTCACCCTGAAGCACCGGAAAATCAATCGGTGTATCAGGAATTTCGATCCACGCCGCCACATCCGGATTTACGGCACGCAGCTCGGAAAAAGATAGCCCGTTGCCGCCGTCGGGCTTATATCCCATGACTTCAGCACTAACACCAGCCTTGTGATAAATGTTCAACACATCCCATAAGCCAAGACCGCCATAAAGTCCGGTCAGCGCCAGGATCAGAATAATTCCAAGATTCACTAAACGGTCAATGCCGCGCAAGGCACGGATCCCAATCTGTTTACCCATCAGATTCCCCTCCGACGGAACAGATTAATCACGTTTCCACGTACAGATTCTTCACATACTGCTCCGATTAAACGCGAATCAGTCGTAAAAGGCCGGTTATCGCCAAGAATAAAATAACAGCCCTCCGGCACCTGATAAGGCGTTTCCACCCCGCCAGGCACCGGATTAGTCGGAAGATAGATTGCTTCCTGCTGCGCTGCACCGTTGACAATTAATTCGCCGCGGTCACTAAAATCAACACTATCGCCGCCCATTGCAGCTACGCGGCCGATCAGGCGGGAATTCCGGACATCGTACACAACCACATCTCCAACTACCGGATTCCCAGATAAGCGATAAAACAGTGCAATATCACCGTCACGCACACCCGGGAACATTGCTTCTCCTTGCACAAATACAACGCCAAACACCCATGTAAAGAGTGCTGCGATTATTCCAACCGCAACGGCAACTTTTATTCCAAGACGCAACAGCAACTGCCGTACAGCAGAACGCGGAAGAGAATCGGCAGCCGAACCTGGAAAATCATCAGTCATATCAGGGGAGACTGTGCTGGGAGCATCAGCAGTTACGTTATCGTGTGTTTTCCGCTCCGCACTCCCGCTCTGATTATCCGAATCTTGTTCCGCAATCATCACAAGCCCCTTTGCCGCTGCGTTCCTGAATCTTTTTCTCAGCCCGCTTTACTGGCTGCTGAAACGTTTCGCAATTCCCGTATCTGCTCTGTTAATCGAGCCGGAAGCTGTTATTTTTACCTCGAAAATAACGGCGTGCAATAACTGCGAACAGCACGCCCGAACCAAGTAAAAGCACGCCTGCGCCAATGGCAGTGTTCAGCGCAGCACCCGTTTTCGGCAATCCCGACGAATCTTTCGGTAAATCCGGCATTTTTGGTGCAGCTGTGAAATGGATTCGCGTAGCTTTCTCGTCACTGCCGGCACGATGGGCGGTAACTGATACTGTGCCCTGTAAATCTTCGACTTTCACCGTTAACGCATAGGACAGCGGATCAATTGACCACCGCGAAACCGCGTCGGGATTTACGACTTGCAGCGTATAGTGATATTCACCGACCTCAGTGAACGTGATTGGAGCAAAGAGAGCTGATTTCAGATGGGTATCCTGTGCCGCACTCACTCGAACTTGCGGATTTTCCGGCAGGGGAGTGCCAGGTGCAGCATGAAGCTCGAATGTGAAGACACCGGCAGGCACACCATCCAGATTTGCATTTTCCGGCACACTGACCTCAACTGCCGGAAGAATGACTGAATTCCCGCCCGGTTCGGATGTCTGCCCATATGTCTGCCCATATGCAGCTGATCCGAGACTCGGTATCAGTACTCCTACCAGCGCTAATATACCAATTAACGACTTTCGTACATGCAGTTTCACTAACAAACAACCCCTCATTAAGAGCCAACTACTTTTTAAAAGCCAACTACGCAAAAACCATCTCCCCATTACTCACTCGGACCCGCTGAAAACGCCGCGTGCCCGCCGCAGCTCTGAGAGAAGCAACCACCCTGATACTTCGGTGTTCTTTTCGATGTTGACCTGTACCGGGGTGGGGTACTGGAATCAGCAATTACCTTTGCACCCCACCCGCAGCAGGAATCTGTTATCACACATCTCGCTGCGCCTGCGCTGCAGCAGCTGTGTTCCCGGATTAAGCCTGGCGCTGCTTCATCCGACGGGAAACAAACCATGCACCGCCAATAGCAACAACAGCTAAAGCGACGAGATACGGAGCGACGTTCAGCAGCACACCAGTCGGTGTAATTGGATTACGGGTGTTAGTAAATTTCACTGCGCTATCTTTATCAGCCATCGCCTGATTCTGCACTTCGCTGCTTGCCTGCTCAGCTTCGGTGTTCACCTGAACTTTCGCCGTATAGTTAGCGTTCGGAGTTTCGCTGACGCTATAGGTCATCCCTTGAGGCAGCCCTGAAAGAACAAAATTCTCGCCATTCTTCAACTTGAAAGTAGTCTCTTTACCTACCGTCACTTCTGCAGGATTGCTCGAATTGGCAACTGGCTGATTATCTTTAATAGTCTTGGCAGTCAGCTTAGTGACGCCTGAGTTCGCAAGCGTATTTACAGTCACGTTAAACTCGAATTCTGCATTCTCATCAACAAAGGCAGTAGTATCTTCAACAATCTTGCTGATAGTCAAAGAATGAGACTTATACTTGTTATTGAAAACAATCGGAGCCTTATTGCCAACAGTCTTACCATCTGTAGTGTCGTAACCAACAAGATACTTCACATTCCCATCATTACCAACATACACATCAAGCAAGAACTGCTTATCATCTACAGTAACGCCAGGAACTTGTGTAGCCATTTCTTTAACTACATAGCGCTGAATTGTATTCTTTTGATCCGCATAATCAACATTCTGTTTTTCATTGAAATTATAGGATGCTGAAGTAGTAGCAGTAGCTACTTCATTCTTAAGTTTTTCCTCACCAGTAAACTGCGCATTATTAACATTATTAGATAGCTGCTTACCTGCTTTTACAGGCAATCCACTTATGGTTGTTCCATCAGCAACTTCTGCAGCAGTAATCGTGAAACCAAAGGTCGCGGCAGGTACACTCGTGCCTTTTTCTACCGTCATCGTCTTTTTAATCGACAGATTGCCGCTATTAGTGACTTCACCATCAGCAAACGCCGCACCAGCACCCATGCTCAAAGTCAGCGAAGCAACTATCGCATATGCCATCAGTTTTATTCTCTTCATAAAACTACCTTCCCCAGAAAAACAAACACATCACACACCAAACGCCCCAATGCGGATGGCTTACATTGCCGCAGCACCAACACATAAACTGGCACTAGTGTGCTTAAACACATTTCCGATAAAATGCACTAAAACGGTAACAAAACCCCCCCGCAACTCCATAGATAATTGGCGGGTTCTAGGAAATAGTGCACTGCCTTGATATGAATTCCTGACGTGGGAAGATATATTTTCAGATACTGTAAACATAAATAAACATGTTTCATCTCACACAATTTGGTATTTGCACGGCAGAGCGTACAACCATGTACAGCTGTTAAATCCGGGAATAAAATTTTACAAAACTGCTCATATTGCCATAGCGCACAAAGCACACAGGCAAAGCATGACACAACGCCAGAACATCTAAAAGCAGGAGAATGAAACCACTGAAACCTACTTCATCAAGCCTCAGACGAGAAATCAACAGCAACACAAATAACTAACAATACTTCCGCAACCATTACAAACATCCGCGGAAAATAATTCGCTGCATTTGCGGAAAAATAAATAATTTTACACAACTAGCGAGTCAAGAAGCTGCTCTTATTCCAAAACCTGCGGCAGAAACTTGTATCCATTACACAAGCGGTGCGTGATTGGGAGGCGATCCAGCTATAGCTGCTGCCGGGTCGATATTGCGGGCAACGGTGTCGATAGCGGTTAGGCAGACGCAAATCAGTGTGATTTCTTGGTGTGGTGTTTCGTTTGCTCCGATGAGGGGGTTGACCTGTTTCGCACGAATTTGATGAGTTCTATATTGGTGGGCTATTTGTCAAAAGGTTGAAGCGTACTGGGTTTTGTTTGCTTCTTATGTTGTCGCTACTGGCTTGGTTTTGCTGGTAGCGTTTTTAGCATAGTAGATGTTTTCTATTTCTACTGGCGTGCGGTAGTCGAGAGCCTCGTGTAAGCGGCGGGTGTTGTACCAGTAAACCCAGTTGAACGTAGCGAATTCTACGTCCATCAAACTCGCCCAAGGCTGGCTATAGATCAACTCGGTCTTATATAACCCGTTCACTGTCTCGGCTAAAGCGTTATCGTAAGAATCTCCCACAGTGCCAGTAGAAGGTTTAATCCCGTAATCAGCGAGCTTCTCGTTATATGTGATAGACACGTATTGAGAGCCGTGATCACTATGATGAACCAAGCCTGTGGTTGAGCGGGCGTTCCAGATCGCTTGCTTCAAAGCCTGCAGTGGCAGCGCTTCAGTTGTCATGGAATCCGACAATGCCCAGCCCACAATCTTGCGCGAGAACACGTCGGTAACAAACGCCGCATAGACGAAACCGTTAGAGGTTCGCACGTAGGTAATGTCAGCAACCCACAACCGGTTCGGAGCTGCAGCCCTAAACTCGCGCTGGACGAGATCCGGGCGAGTATCAACATCCTCACCTTGCGTGTGATGATCGGGTTCTTGCCCTTGCGTTTACCTGCCACACAAGCCAAGGCCATGATCTGGCGGGTTTGCTCACTCCCAATGGCAATCCCTTGCTGTTTGAGCGCATGTCACATCTTGCCTACCCCATACACGCCGTAATTCTCGGCGTGAATCTCTTAGTCTCATTAAGCGGATCCTCTAGACGGGTGGCAGGACGGCCAGCGGCGAGCTTCTCGTTCAACGGGTCGGGCTTCGCACCCGCGCGGACGCGGCGTCCGCCACGATTCATATCATATTTTGACACTGTTTCACTTCACTCTCACTAATAAGGCATTCTGAGTTTCTCTTGTCTGTTATTTGTTGCTATCCAGAAGCCGTATAGCGTAGTGATAAATGGAACAGATATTCGGACCGCCCAGAAGAGCAAAGGAATCAACATGAAGGCACTAAACTCTAGATATAAAACCATAATTGTCACACTTCTAGCAGCTTCACTCACTTTCGGGGTATCAGGTATCGCTAGTGCAGGGAGGTCACATTACCTACGTCCCCTTCGAGCATCGATGCCGCGGAAGATGCAACAATAACCTACCCCGAACCATCTAAAGAAGATGTTCTACTCTACGGCACCGATAACCCTGAAACCGTTTATTTACTAAATCAAATGAGTAACGAGTTTGCCCATTATGGAAATATTGGTACCTACGACGATTTAGTGGTAGACCCTGACACTCAATTGCTTCCGGGGGCTATTACAACGCAGAGCTGGAGTTCATTCGCTTCATGTGCAGGAAACGGACTAGCTAAAAGCTTCGGACTGGACGTCCTCAAACGAGCTTTCAATAGTGAAGTACGGAGCGCGCTTAAATCGCGTCAGTGGAAAGTTGCATCCTCTATTATGCATCGCAATCTAACAAAAACCTTGGTAAAAAGGGCGCCTCTTTTGTTATTAAGAAGATAGCTTCTAAAGCACTCCCAGGCGGATTACCGGGACAAATCGCATGGCAAGTTGGAAAATGCGCTTTTAAAGAGATTTGGTAGAAACATGACTAATAAGAAAAAGTACACGGATCTCCCCAAGCCCCTAGCTTTCGTATTTACTGTCATTGCAGTCCTTGTAATACCACTACCTTTTGCAGCATACCTTGGCGGTATCGACTGGATCACTCAGGGATCTCAGGCAGGGTTGAGGGAATTCATAGTCGCTTATCTTCTAGGTCTTGGGCTGCTGATCGTCGGTCTCGGAGTTGCTATCTTTCGTGGTCGCAAGGAGAAAGACGACAAAATAACTCGGTAGGCTCACCGCCGTTCCACAATGAAAATAGAAGCATTAAGCACATCCAAGCATCACACCTGTCTATCCAGCTCAGGGGTTAACACCCGTTTGATTCCAGAATTTTCCACACGAAAGGTCCGGCCCGCTGACCTCCACTAGACGCGTAGAGATCCGATACCACCATCAACATCGACCAGCCATGGGACGACGGCCTCCACATCCGAAAAGGCTGGGCAGGACGCTACAAATCGGCTGATGGACTACGACGAAACCGAACCTGCAGACTCTCCATACAAGATGTTCAACCAGAGCATCATGGAATAGATCGAAACCATCACCGAGGAAGAAGCGATGGCCCGGATTTCCAAGATGAATGGCGACTAACGAGTCACAACACTAGTATCCGCGCTCGTCGTACATCGACGCCCCACTTTTGGCTAGCCTCTTCCAGCCTACGCACAATCTGATCCGGTGTGTGCTTACTAGACTTCTCCACCATTCACCCATTCTCCCTGGCTACCTGCCAGGGCATATATGGACGACACTCAAGTGACCCAGAGCTAAAGACCTGGGTCACTCCACTTGCTAGATCTGCAAGCGCAATAATCTGCAGAATCTAAGTTTTTTCAGAAACGTGATAAAGCTTGCGGCATCCAGCCTGTCATCACTGATGCATATCCCAGCAAGGGCGAAATGGTTAAATTCGGGGGAGTCTATAAGACGTTGTGCTTCCATAGGAAGTAGCGATATTGCTCTACACTTCTCTACCGACCCAGCCTCACATATTGTGAAATATTGATATCCTTTCGGGCGACCTTGAGAGTCAATCTAATCATAAACAATGAGTTCTAACAAGTCTAGTTCAGCACAGTTATCAACGCGTATCGACATTGCTCTTTCGCGCTCATAATGTATCATATTCCAAACTTTGGGAGCTGGAGCATTTTCCTCATCGAGAGCCTCCGGTTTATTAAGAAGCACACTAAAGATTGGATCCTCGAACACGCTCACCTCACGCGTTCCTTGAGAAAGGCGTAGCAGGATAGCTGACTGGCTATCTCCAGAAGTGCGATGATATCTTGCGAGCAACCCGAAAGACCCAGGGTAGCGCTAAAAATCGCCAGGCTAACTAACTAGCGACAATTTGAATCGTTTCAGCATGAAGCAAACAATCACTTTCCCACTGTGACCAGATCCCAGAAAATGGCAGCGCCAACTCAGGTAAGTAGCATTGCGACCTCGGCAAAGCTACTGACCCGGATTGCCCGTCCAGATGCCGCTGACCATAGCACGCAAAACTAATCCTTGAACATTGAATCTTAGGGAGAGGATTCTCATCGGTCATTAAACTGAAGAAATCCTGAAGACGCGCCTCGCTCTTTCGGTTTTTACCCGACATGCCAACTGAATAGGGCTCGCACACCACAGCTAGTTCCGTTACTTCACATTGAGCAATTCGCCTAATCGTTTCCCTAAGCACAAGAGAATTGGGCCGAATGGAACTGGATAATCACTATCGCACAAAAAATCTAGATGCAAACCTCTAGCTAGAAAATCTCCTGCAAGAAGCGAATGGTCGTTATACACGAACTGGGTACTCCACAGACCGGCATAGGTATCCCTCTCACCTTCAAACCCCAGGGCACGAGACAAGAGATAAAATTCATCAGCAATGTCGCGCGAAAAATCGCAACCCCCACTTGAACTAACCACATTGTCTTTGATTTGCACTTGCAGTGAGTGAAATCGCATGGCCTATCCTCATCGCTCAATTCAATTTAAGCCCCGCAAGAAAGAGTAACTACATTACCGTTGTGATACCCCAAAGGTTTTTGAGTTCCAGGTGCAAACCCTTCCCCGTAGGTATACCACTTTGTACTCTTGGTTCCATTGCATCGATACCGAGCAACCGCAGCCTTTCCCCTGCCACCGCCTGGCCACACCAATACCCTGCCAGACGAAGCCTTGGTGGAATATCCGAACCACCCTGTTTTCGCTTTTAGCGTTGACTTCACCTCCATTTTACAGCTCGCGCCACTAATAAGAGTCCACGACACATGTCCAGAGACCTCTGATCCTGATTTGTGAGCGTTATGTGCATCGATACGCCCAATGAACCTTGCAGCGCGTGTTGCAGTCATAGGCTGGATTGTGTTGTCTGCAGCATCGTTGCCACCAACATAGCGATAAGAACCCTCAGTCTGAGATGGAAACTCGTAGCTGTCACTTAAACCTAAATAGGCTACCGATTGTTCACTTTGGGGAGTTAGCTCAGAGGCGGAAGCCATAGTTGAAGTTGGCAACATCAAAGCTATTCCAATGGCAGTAACCTGAAACAACTTGGAAATCTTCATTTTTTATCTCCGTCACCGTCGACATTGACTGTTGAGTGTTATGTGCTCGGATGATGCACTAACCCAACTCTAGATGAGGCTAACCTAACTATCTACGATTTTGTATGCATTCACAGCACTAAAAGTCCACGCGAGTCGTAAACCGAGGTGCCCGCGTGGGCGTTGCCGCCTCGGATGATTCGGTCGAGGGCCATGATGAGGGCGACGATGCCGTCGATTTTCTCGGTGAATTTTTGTTTGTCAGGTTTGATGTTGCCTGCCGGGTCTTGGCAGACAGTGATGCTGTCAGCCATCCACACCAACACCGAGTGCCCGCCATGGGCGAGCCGTCCTTCGAGGGCGAGTTTCATGAGTTCTTTGGACGCTGGGCCATGTCTTTAAAGCCTTGCCCGAACGGCACCACCGTAAAACCGAGCCCTTCGAGGTTTTGGCTCATTTGGACGGCGCCCCACCGGTCGTAGGCAATCTCGCGAATATTGTATTTGAGCCCGAGTTGTTCAATCCCGTGTTCAAATATGGTCATAGTGAACCACGTTGCCCTCGTTGGTTTCGCGGAATCCTTGCCGATGCCACAAATCGTATGGCACGTGATCACGGGCCGCCATAAGCAACTATTTTTGGCACTTAGCCCGCCAGATCACAAAAACCCAAGCACAAACACCACTAACACGACAAAAGACGCCCACCTCGATACCTTGTATCAAAATGAGCGTCCAAATGGTGTTCCTCGCAGGCTTTGCCTGCTCGTCAACCATTTCCTTGGTCTCGGAAATGCAAGCGAGCTTGCATTTCACTCAGCCTGCGTCGTGGTTACTCAGACGTTCATTTTGATACAAGCCGGATTTTGGGTGCAGACCGTGGGGTTTGGGTGCAAGTTGATGATTTACTAGCCGCGTACCGTTTTCTTTCACACAAGCACCCACACAACTCCATTATTCATACCAACAATCTATAGCGCTCATATCAGCAGGTGAGGCACCGCTGCGATTACGCGTTCAATATATGTAACCTGTTTCACCGAGTCTGTGCCCCGCATTTTTAGGCTAGTTAAGTTCTACCCTGTTGAAGATATGGGTGGCGGCGGCAAGTAACGCAATGATTAGCACAGTGCTGCTCGTCAAGGGCCAGGCCCAAGGTATTTGAAGCGTGTTTTGGGCGAGGTTATTGATTAGGCTGGTGAGGCCCAGTGGGGTTTCGTTGCCCTGCTGGGTGAATATCGCTGAGACCATTATCAGCAGGTAGGCTGCGAATCCGGCTCCCAGTGGCATACCAACACCTTGTTTGAGGGTTGCCGCGACAATTTGGATGCCGTGAATCAATATGATTTGCACTGCCCAAACCAAACTCGCCAGCATGATTGGGGCAAGGTTTGCGTCTGGGAATAGTGGCACGGTTCCTACCCAAGTCAAAGCAGCGCTGAAAACGGCAAGGAACAAGGTGAATAACCAGCTGGTAAAGGCCGAGCTGATGAGGTAATGCGAGCGGCGCACGCTGCCAGGGAAGATGAAAGGAATATCACCGTTGCCGGTAAGCGCACTGCAGCTAAAGGCGTTCATTGCGACCAGGACGATGGTAAGGACTTGGGTGAGGTGCTTTATCCATCCAGCGTAGGCTTGCTGCCAGGAAGGTTCGGGCATTGAATCTAGTAGCGCTGTTACTTCTGGCCCGGCCAGGAATTTGATGATGTGCGGCGTGTATTGGGTAAACAATCCCTGGGTGAGAGCAAGGACGGCGAACACCCCGGCGATAATCCACGTACCATAAGAACGCAGCAGCCAGATAGCCTGATAGCGCCAAATCAAGTAGAAACTCGATGTATTCACGATTATTTGCCGCCTTCCTTGGTTAGTTTGGTGAACAGTTCATCCAGACCGGTCAAGGTGGGGCGAATCTGTGCCTGAGCGTCAAGAGCACAAATAGCGTCCGTCACTGCCGTAGCAAGGTCTGAGCGCACGGTGACGTTAAGCGTGACGTGCTTAGTTTGTTGAGCGAGAAGCTCCTCTAACGGTCCTTGCGCGAGCAGGTTGCCGCGATGCAAGATGCCCACATGGGTGGAGACGTTGGCAACGTCGGTGAGAATGTGAGAAGAAAATATTATCGTCACGTCCCCAGTCAGCTCACGCAGTAACGCCAGGACGTCTGCTCTGCCTATCGGGTCGAGCGCGCTAGTTGGCTCGTCTATTAACAGTAGTTTCGGTGCGCCAATTAGTGCAGCTGCTATCCCTAACCGTTGTTTCATACCTCTGGAAAAAGAACCAACTCGCCCTGGCGCCCGATTAAGGTTAACCAGATTCAGCAGCTCACCGCTTCGTTCCGCCGCCAGGTCTGGAGTGATTCCGCTGAGCCTGGCCAGGGTGATGAGTGCATCCTTAGCGCCAAGCCATGGGCTGATTTGGGGAACGTCGGGCAGGTAGGAAACACCGGGGACGGGTTTGACTGGAAGTTTGCCGTGTTCTGCGCCCAGCACGGTGGCACTACCGCTACTGGCAGCAGCCAGGCCTGCAAGAATCCGCAACGTGGTGGTCTTACCAGCCCCGTTTGCCCCCACAAACCCATAGCAAGACCCTTTCGGAACCTGCAGATTGATGCTGTTTAACACTCGATGTTTACCAAAAGATTTCGACAAATCCCTGGTGGCAACCGCTAAATCCATACTCAACTACTCCTTTTGCTCTTTATAGAGATTGGACACCACGGAAGTCACATCAACTTCACGATGCTCAAGACTGGATTCTTGTTCGTACTCGCGCTGCAACTTAAGCTGCTTACGCTCGCGAGCATTCATCACCAAAAAGGTGATTGGACCAATCGTTTGGCCAAAAACAATCACGCAAAGCCAAGCCAGGCGATTTAGTCCAGCTATTTGGCTTCGTTTATCGCGCGATAAACGAAGCAAAGCCCATACCATCGCCACCAAATGCACACCAATAAGTACGCAAACTCCGATGAATGCTGGCGTGGGTAACTCCAGCAATTTATCTACCCCATTAATCCCCATTTACCTGTTCTCCTTTGACTCATGCAGCTTGGCTTCTAACTGCCCTAACGCGGTTTTCACATAAGCAAGTCCGGTGCCGCCAGAAACCAAGGGCCACAGGATTGCGCAGGCTCCCGTGAGCCAGCAGCTCAGTGGGGACTTATCAGCGGCGCGGCACATCGCTATTAGCCAGGCTAAAGACATAGCTTCTACACCCAGCAAATCAGCTTGACTGGCTAAACGAGCCGCCTCGCCGGATTCTGGCTCATCACGCCGCAAAACCCGTGGTGCCAGCGTTGCGACACCCGTCAATACCACCGGGGGCAGGGCAAGCAGCTTGCCTGAAGCAAACTTTTGAGATGCCTCCGTTGTTGACCATCGCACAGGAACCTGGCTTTTGCGACTCAAAGCCACCGCACATGCCACGACACTAACCCCACCAGCAATAGTGGCCAATGTCACGCCACGCTTCAAAGCTACCGGAACATAATCTGCCAGATCAGGTAGAGAATCATCAGGACGAATCAACCCCAACTTCACACCGACAGCACCCAGATTAATATCCCAACCCAGCCCATATTTTCTAGGAATCAGCAAGCGCGGATTCTCCGGCTCAAAACCATCCAACACGGCATCCGCCCGCCCCAACCAAAGCCCCGAGACAGGCATCCCTAAAACACGTAACCGGCCTTCATCATCAGCCCCAAACCACTTCATCACCGCGTCTCCTTCTTCGCTGTCCGTTCAACTGCCGCATTAAGTGCCTCCCACTCCAAGCGCAGCTGCACCAAGCGAACCTGCCCAGATTCAGCCAACTCATAGACCTTCCTCGGCGGCCCCACCGGAGATTCCTCCCAAACCGTATCCAGCAACCCAGATTTACGCAGGCGAGCAAGCAACGGATACAACGTCCCCGCAGAAACCTCCAACCCCGCCTCATCACGAAAACGCTCCACAAGCTGACCCCCATACGAAGGACGAGATGCAAGCAGGCCAAGAACAATCAACTCAATGGCACCTTTACGTAACTGCGACTCACCCATCCACACTCCTTTACCTAACCAGGTTGCTTGCATAACATAGTACCACAACGAGAGGAATAATTCACCTTCAAAATTCCCTCGTCAAGCACCCTAGAGACAGGGCAAAAACGCTGCAGCACCACAGCGCCAGCACAACAAAAGACGCCCACCCTGATACTTTGTATCGAAATGAGCTTCTAAATGGTGGATCTAGCGGGAATTGCGCAGCAGCTACGCTGCTGCCCCGCTCGCGGCATAGCCGCTTCACGACTTGGGCCTAAAAACGCTAACCGTGTTTTCCAAACGGCCCAAGCCCTCACGGGTTCAATTCCCACAACGAAAAATAACCTTGGGACGGCCACAAGGCCGTCCCAAGGCTTGCGGAGCTAAGGGTGTCTGTGTCGAACTCCTCCCGGTACGTGACCATCTAATATTGTTGGTATCTATGCAGGACTGATATGAGCACTTACAAAATGCATCAAACGTACATACACGTACGCGAGAAAACCGGGTTAAGTAGCAGATTCTGTGTCTTTATTTCTGGGTTTGTGTTGCTGTGATAGTGAAAAATCGGGGTTGGTAAGCTTTTTGGGCTTAGCGTTGCATGCTTGATCGTGTGTGGGGTGTTGATGTGTTATAGGGTTTTGCCACGCTTAATCGCATGGGACGAACAGCATCACGAATAGTATGCCCGACATGTCACGAACCAGGCGTGAAAAAGAACGGGAAAACAAGTAGCGGAAAAATCCGTTATAGGTGTACTCAATGCGGAGCAAGTTACACGCGATACAGGACGGATGTGTCTGAGCGAAAAGCCTTGCGTGCTCTTATCTCCTACGCTGTCAGCAAATACGATCAGACCATGATCGGTTCTTCTCGTTGGACTGTGAGCCGCACACTCGCGCCAGCATGGCGAATACCTACACCCGAGCGAGAAACAACAGGTGAGATCTTGCCCTACGTATTCATTGATGGCACTTAGCTTGCTCATGGCTGGACGCTCCTGATTGCCCGTAGCCAGCATCACGTTCTTAACTGGCAGTGGGCGACCAGTGAGAACACGCCAGCCTATACGGCACCGCTCGGCACTCTCACGCCACCAATAGTTGTGATCACTGATGGCGCGAACGGTGCTTTACGAGCTATCGCACACGTATGGCCAGACACAAGGATTCAACGCTGCCTAGTACATGTTCATCGTAACAATCTCGCTGATCTGACCCGACACCCGAAAACAATGGCAGGTAAGGCATTGCTCGAACTATCACGCCATCTCCTGAAAGTCCGAACAATCACTCACGCGTTGAAATGGCAGCTTCTCTTCCATCAGTGTGGCGAGACTTACCATACGTATTTCAACGAACGTACCTGGGCATATCAAGACCCGCAACAAGCACTCATCCGGAAAAAGAAATGGTTGGTACACGCACGAGCGTGACAGGCGAGTGTACTACAGGCTCAAACGACTCTTCGATACCCGCCAGTTATTCACATTCCTTGAATACCGAACTCCTTCAACCACGAACGTGATCGAATCCGTCAACGCCATGATCAGCCGCCTGTGCCTACACCACCGTGGAATGAACGAGGACCACATGATCGCCGCAATCGACTGGCTTCTCTACACGCACACCGAGTTCCCACTCACTGCCACCGAGATCTACCACGCGTGGTGCCATACTGGCAGACCAGAACGGACAATCATTCCCCGTAAAAAGAAACACAAGAAGTCACGCCCAGGACCAGTCGAGATCGATCACGCTATCAACCTCACCACACCCTACGAGGACGGACTCACCCTACGAAAAGGCTGGGCAGGACACTACAAGCCCTAAAACAACACCTCAACACGCCGAATAAAAACACACTTTCTGCTACTTAACCCACCAGTACCGCCCTGACAAGCACAAACACCGCCCGCACAACAAAAGACGCCCACCTCGATACTTTGTATCAAAATGAGCGTCTTAATGGTGTTCCTCGCAGGCTTTGCCTGCTCGTCAATCATTTCCTTGGTCTCGGAAATGCAAGCGAGCTTGCATTTCACTCAGCCTGCGTCGTGGTGGAGGTAAGGGGACTCGAACCCCTAACCCCCTGCTTGCAAAGCAGGTGCGCTACCAATTGCGCCATACCCCCAAAGGATCAGCCACTATCGTGGCCACTCGGAAAAGTTTACATCATCTGTAGCTTGTTGCCAAATCGCTTGCCTATCGAGACGTTCTGAAATTTTCAGAAAGCCAAGATATCCAACCACTACAGTGAGAATTGCGAAGAATACTTTCTTCATCTCTCCTCCTTGAAGTAAATCTCCGTGGGCCTAGATGGACTCGAACCATCGACCTCCACATTATCAGTGTGGCGCTCTAACCGACTGAGCTATAGGCCCATAACCGCACGCACTCCCGAAATCAGGAATTAATCAACTCGTGCCGAATTAGATTAACTCACCGCGCTGCGATTTTCCAAATCGTTTCCGCCTTCATTCCATTTAAGCAATATACTTCACATTTTAAACTGGATTGCAGCTTTCGATTAATAATAAAACCGTTGTAAAGCAAGAACATTTCAGCCGCATTATCCCGTCGTGATTATTTACTGTAATCATTCATCGGTCACGGTAATTTTAAATCCCCCAACCAAGACGGATATGACATTAAACACAAGAGCAAAAATACCGCCGAGAAGTGTAAACATAATGATTTGCAGCACCGCCACTACCACGACGAATGGAATCATTCGCCCAAATTCAAGGAATTGCGCCAGCTGCATCATTGCCGAATTTTTTAACGTTCCAATGAAATCATTAATGCTTGCCCAAACATGCATTGCGTCAAATACAAACCAAAGCACACTCGCTGCAACAACAAGCATTATTCCGATTGCCACAGACACCAAAAACACATTTTTACTGCCGAAAGCGGATCAATCCGCGAAACCGTCATTTTCACGCTGCGCACACCGACGGTCTGCTTTTTCATCACCGGCTGCGCATTGTATGTTTTTTCTGCCGTCGGCAGGGCTTGCGCCTGTTGTGTGTAATCATCAGCAGTGGTCATATTTCTACTCCAAATTTTCCAACGAAAGTGTGAAAGAAGTCGTTAAACACGATAGTACCCGTTTTTATCTATTTTCGTCCGCAGATTGCACCGATTCACCAGATTTTGCATTGGATAATTCTTTCGCAGATTCAGCTGTTTCTTCGGCATTTTCCGCCGCTGCCGAATCCGCAGCCATATCCGTGCCTGAATCCGCCGCTGCCGAATCCGCCGCAGCATCCGCCGCCGGATTCTCTCCCGAATCTTCTTTCTCCAAATTCAACGCAATCGAAATTACGCCGTCGCCATTATCCGGACGAGCAAAAGTAACACCCTGCGTGTTGCGCCCAGTAAGGTTCACTTCGTCTACAGAGGAGCGCACGACCTTACCGGAAGACATAATCACCAGCACTTCGTCACCAGGCTGTGTAATCAATGCGCCAACAAGATCGCCGCGGGCTTCAACAAGGTTTGCGACCTTAATTCCAAGACCGCCGCGCCCCTGTACTCGGTACTGATCCACACTTGTCCGCTTCGCAAATCCGCCTTCAGTAACCACAAAAACTTCCGAATCTTCACGAATCACATCAAGCGCAAGCAGTGAATCTTCATCACGGAATTTCATGCCGGTTACACCGGAAGTTGCGCGTCCCATTGGCCGCAGTGCGTCATTCGTTGCCGTGAACCGCAACGATTGCCCCTTGCGTGAAACGAGAATCAAATCGTCTCCCTCGTTTGCAAGACGCGCCGCAACTACTTGATCCGTAGTCCCGTCGGCATGTTCACGCAGTTTAATCCCAATCAGACCGCCTGCACGCGGAGAATCATAATCCGCCAGCTTCGTTTTCTTCACAAGCCCATCACGTGTTGCCAGAACCAGGTACTCCGCCTGCTGATAGTCCTTAATCGAGATTACTGAAGCAATCGTCTCTTCCGGCTGGAAAGCAAGCAGATTTGCCACATGCTGCCCTTTAGATTCCCGTGACCCTTCCGGAATCTCATATCCCTTAATTCGATACACCCGGCCCATATTTGTAAAGAACAAATACCATTCATGCGTGGAAGATATCTCGAAATGATCAACCACATCATCACCGCGCAGGGTAGTACCTTTAATCCCTTTCCCGCCGCGATGCTGTGCCCGGTATTCACTCACCTTTGTGCGCTTGATGAAACCGGAACGGGTAATTGTTACCACTACATCTTCTTCCGGAATCAAATCTTCCACACTCACTTCACCATCAAATGGCAAAATTTTTGTTCGGCGTTCATCACCATATTTTGCTACAATTTCGCCAAGCTCTTCAGAAATAATCGTCCGTTGGCGTTCAGGTTTCGCAAGAATATCGCGGTATTCAATGCACAGCGCTTCCTTTTCTGCTTTTTCATCAAGGATTTTTTGATGTTCAAGGGCTGCAAGACGCCGCAGCTGCATTGCCAAAATGTGATCTGCCTGTACTTCGTTAATATCAAGCAAAGAAATCAAACCGTTTCGGGCTTCTTCCGGTGTTCGTGAACGCCGAATCAGCGCAATAACTTCATCGATTGCGTCGAGCGCCTTCACTAAACCTTCCAAAATCATCAGGCGTTCTTCAGTCTTCCGCAGCCGGTATGCTGTCCGCCGCTGGATCACCTGCATTTGATGCTGCACCCAGTGATATACAAACCCGTCTAGGGAAAGCGTGCGCGGCACTCCATCGACTAGTGCCAGCATATTTGCCGGGAAGTTATTTTGCAGCTGCGTGTGTTTATAAAGATTATTTAACACAACCTTTGCGACGGCATCGCGCTTGAGCACCACCACAATCCGCTGCCCGGCGCGCCCTGACGATTCGTCGCGAATATCAGCGATTCCCGGCAGCCGCCCATCTTTAATTCCTTCAACCATCCGATCAAGCAGCCGGTCCGGATTTACCTGATACGGCAAGTCAGAAATAACTAAACACTGCCGGCCGTGAATTTCATCTACTTCCACGATTGCACGCTGCGTAATCGATCCATGCCCCGTGCGGTACATTTCTTCGATTCCTTTTGTCCCGAGAATCGTGGCGCCCGTCGGAAAATCCGGACCTTTTACACGCAACATTAGCTGGGCAAGCAGTTCATCACGTGAAGCTTCCGGGTTTGCTAAATACCATTGCACACCTGCTGCTACTTCACGTAAATTGTGCGGCGGGATTCGGGTTGCCATGCCGACGGCAATACCTTCCGAACCGTTTACAAGTAAATTCGGGAAGCGTGCGGTGAGAATTGTGGGTTCTTGCACGGATCCGTCGAAGTTCGGTTGAAAATCAACCGTATCTTCGTGAATATCACGCACCATTTCGACGGCAAGCGGAGCCATCCGCGCCTCAGTGTAACGTGCAGCTGCGGCTCCGAGATCACCGGCAGTACCGAAATTACCTTGCCCTGCAACAAGCGGGTAACGCATATTCCACGGCTGTACCAGACGCACCATTGTGTCATAAATCGCGGCATCACCGTGCGGATGGAAGTTCCCCATCACATCGCCGACTACTTTCACCGATTTTGAGAAAGAGGAATCCGGCCGGTATCCGCCGTCCCACATCGCATAGATTACCCGGCGGTGCACTGGTTTCATTCCGTCGCGCACATCTGGGAGTGCACGGCCGACGATAACAGACATTGCGTAATCAAGGTATGAGCTTTCCATTTCACGCTGCAAATCAACCTCTTTGATTGCGCCATGATTGTAGCTGCTCACTTCGTTGTTTTCGTTGTCTTTGCTCACAATTTCCTTTTTAACTACTTAATCTTTAAATATTTTTGCCGATATGTACTATGTGCGGCGAGCGAGTGATTTTGATTCACGCAGACCCGTTTAGATATCCAGGAAGCGGACATCATGTGCATTGCGTTGGATAAATGAACGCCTTGATTGCACATCTTCCCCCATCAGCACCGAGAAAGTTTCATCCGTGGCAGCCGCCTCGCCGATGGATACCTGTTTCAGCGTACGAGTTTCCGGATCCATTGTGGTTTCCCAAAGTTCGTGGTCGTTCATTTCGCCGAGACCTTTGTACCGCTGAATTCCCTGTCCTTCTGCTTTCGGCAGTTTCTTCCCGGATGCAAGCCCGGATTTCAGCATTTCGTCGCGTTCTTTATCAGAGAACACATAATCATGCGGAGAATTCGTCCATTTGATTCGGTAGAGCGGCGGCATTGCAAGGTAAATATATCCATGTTCAATCAGCGGGCGCATATAGCGGTACACCAGAGTTAAAAGCAGGGTCGCGATATGCTGCCCGTCAACATCGGCGTCGGCCATAAATACGATTTTGTGATAACGCAGTTTACTAATATCGAAATCTTCCCCACACCAGTTCCAAACGCTGTGATTAAGCCTTGAATTGTATCAGAGGAGAGTGCACGGTCGAGACGGGCTTTTTCCACATTCAAAATTTTGCCGCGAATCGGCATAATTGCCTGATGTTCCGGATCGCGCCCATTAACTGCAGAACCGCCTGCAGAATCACCCTCAACGATGAAGATTTCACATTCTTCCGGCTTCCGGGATGTGCAATCTTTCAACTTTCCGGGCATTGCTGCGGATTCAAGCACGCTCTTGCGCCGGGTTGCTTCACGCGCTTTCCGCGCCGCAAGCCGAGCGCTGTATGCCTGCGTAGCTTTCCGAATAATCTCACGCCCTTCCGAGGGATGCATATCGAGCCAGTCGGTTAGTTGGGCATAGGTTTGCTGCTGTACAAATGTGCGCACTTCCGTGTTTCCAAGTTTTGTTTTGGTTTGCCCTTCAAATTGCGGCTCGCCGATTTTCACTGAAATTACGGAAGTTAATCCTTCGCGAATATCATCGCCGGAAAGATTCGGATCCTTGTCTTTCAGCAGATTCTTTTCACGCGCATATTTGTTGATAATTGAAGTGAGCGCAGTACGGAAGCCTTCTTCGTGAGTTCCGCCTTCCGTCGTGTTGATTGTGTTTGCGAAGGTGTGCATTGATTCGGAGTATGCGCTCGTCCATTGCATTGCAATTTCGACGGAAATATGTTTTTCGGTGTCTTCTGCTTCGAAATAAATCGGTTCCGGATGAATCCGTTCTACTTTTTTGTCCGCACAAGGTGCGACACATAATCATGTAAACCGTTTTCGTATTTGTAAGAAATTTCGACATGCCCAGGTTTGGGGTTGTCTTCTGTTCCGAGTTCATCACCCGTAACTTCATCTCCGTCGCTCACAGCTTCTGCACGCTCGTCCACCAAGGTAATTTCCAGACCTTTATTCAGGAAAGTCATCTGGTGGAAGCGCTTGCGCAGAGTTTCAAAATCGAAGTGTGTGGTTTCGAAAATTTCCGGGTTGGGCCAGAAAGTTTGGGTTGTACCGGTTTCGTCGGTTTTTCGCCGCGTTCCAGCGGAGCAAGCGGTACGCCGTTTTCGTAGGAAATTCGCCAGACATATCCTTGCCGGCGGACTTCTGTTTCCATCCGTGTAGAGAGCGCATTTACGACGGAAATTCCCACTCCGTGCAGCCCGCCGGAAACCGCGTATGATCCGTTTCCAAATTTACCGCCGGCGTGAAGTACTGTCATTACCACTTGTACTGCGGAAACACCTTCAGTCGGATGTAAATCGACGGGAATTCCGCGGCCGTCGTCGCTCACCCGGACTGCGCCGTTGTCAAGGAGCGTCACTTTAATGTGACTGCAATATCCGGCAAGAGCTTCATCGACGGAATTATCTACAACTTCATAGACTAAATGATGTAATCCGCGCTCACCAGTGGAACCAATATACATGCCGGGACGCTTGCGCACTGCCTCGAGACCTTCAAGGACGGTAATATCTGATGCTCCATATGAGGGATTCTTTTCTTCAGCCACGCTTCGCCTTCTCCTTTTACTCAGATTTCACAGAAAGCTCAAATCTTCTCGACTCTCGAACTCATTTTGCTGTTTGCTGCTGTATTTTCGTGCGAATTCCCGCAACGGAATCCGGCATCTCAGATCAAGCTAATGAGTGCTTTCTAAATTCCAGATTGACCATGTTGTGCGATAGCTCTCAAAATCCAAATAACGGCGCTATCTTCGATTCAGAGACTTTTGCTGTAGGTTCCTACACAGCCAATACCCAAACCAATTATAGCGCGAAATAGGCATTTTTCGAAGTGAAAGTGTATTTGGATACTTAAACTTTTATTTTTTGTATTTCACGCAATCTAATTAGCGCTGATTAGCGCTTTTTAATCATATGTATCCCGCGGTCCGCGGCCGGGAACAGAATAGCGTCCATGTTTCCAGGAACGTTGATGCGGTCCGAGAATTCGGACTTCCTTTATGACTCCTTCACCAAGTACCTGTGCAAGCCGTGCGTCAAGCTGTGCAGCCAGTGCCCGAAGCTGTGTCTGCCACGAAACAGTCCGGGTGCGGATTGTCAGTATTCCGGCAGCATCAAATTCTTCAATTTGACAATTTTCGGCAACTTTTTCCCCAACGATCTGCTTCCATTGCCCATATAACTTCGCTACTTCCAACTGTGCTCCCCAACCGCGCTCAGTGAAAGTATGATCAAGCATCTTCCCTAGAATTTTCGGATCCCGTCTTGACGGCCGTGCTCCAGACCCAACTTCTTGCCCCGGAAGCGGAACAAAAACCGGATCGCCAAGCGGTGTACTTTCTTCGCGGGTAATCCGCGGCTGCTTCCGGATTCGAACCCAACCGCGCATTTCTGCCATTACCCGTGCGCGTTCAAGCAATTGCAGCGGAAGCTGGTCTCCGTTCTTTGCTGCTGATTCTGCTTTTGCCGCAGCGATTTTCGCATTTTGCTGCCGTTTCAAATCCGCAGTCATTGCGCAAGCACACTTACTTTTCCAGAGTCGACAAGGAATCTATCTCCATAAAGTTCCGGCGGTAAATCATCGCCGACGGCAGCTGTCACAAAACCTGTTCTGCAGGAGCAATTATTTTTGCAAGCCGTGAACGACGGCGTGAATCAAGTTCTGCAAATACGTCATCAAGAATCAAAATCGGTTCGCTCTCGTCTGCCCATGCATCAGATTCGTGTGTCCGCAATAAATCCCATGAAGCCAGACGTAAAGCAAGCGCATAGGACCAGGATTCACCATGTGAAGCGTATCCTTTCGCCGGCAGTGATCCAAGAACCAGCCGTAAATCATCACGATGCGCACCAACAAGATTTACTCCGCGTTCAAGTTCAGCAGAACGCACTTGTGTGAGCGCTGCAAGCATCATTTCCTGTACGCGAAGCGGATTTGATAGTTCTGCTTCGCGTTTTGTGATTTCTTCACGTACAGCTTCGCCCGCTGCAGCATTTATTAACTCCGGGCGCGGCAGTTCAATTCCAAGTGCCCGCTGCAGGCTTGCATCATAATCGATTCGTGCCTGCCCTTTCCCGCCGGAAACTTCTGCATAATATTTTGCGACAAAAGGTCTTAAACCGGAAATTACTTTCGTTCTGCCGGCAATAATTTGCGCGCCAAGTGCAGCCAGCTGATTGTCCCAGATATCCAACGTACTTTCGTTAAATATTGCGCCGCGCCGGCGAATTTTAATTGCATTTTTCAGTAATGCGCCGCGCTGGCGGAGAACTTTTTCATATTCACTTTTTATCCCAGCCATTCTGGGATGCAGCTGAATTATTAAATCATCTAAGAACTTCCGCCTGGCACTCGGATCGCCTTTTACAAGCGTTAAATCTTCAGGTGCAAAAAGCACCGTTTTCACAATTCCCAGCAAATCGCGCGGCCGTGCATTTCCGCGATTAATTCGGGCCCGATTCGCCTTTCCAGCAAGTATTTCGACTTCGAGAATAGTTGGCGATTCACCGATTATCACCTTTGCACGCACTACTCCGGCGGGTGCGCCAAGCCGGACTAATGCTGCATCTGCACCGACACGATGCGATTCGAGAGTTGCAAGATAATTGATTGCCTCCACAAGATTCGTTTTTCCGTGCCCATTTTCACCGATAAAAATTGTCATTCCTTGTTTTAGCTGTAATACGACCTCCTGGTATGAGCGGAAATCGTTGAGTGCTAAATCTGAAATATACACTTTTACCTGCGTTTATCTGCTTGCTGTTTCAATCTTTTTTATTTTTCAGCGCCCGCCAAAAGTGCGTACCGGCATCAGCAGAATCTTGAAGCTTTCATCTACCTCGCCTTTTTCATTTTCGGGGCTGATCACAGCTGGTTTAACTGGCTGCGTATAGGAGAATCGAAAGTTTTCCGAATTCATTGTTGCGAGTCCGTCGGAAAGAAAACTCGGATTAAATGAAAGTGTGATATCTTCACCATTAATTTGCGCGGGAAGTGCTTCCGAAGCTTGTGCAGTATCTCCTTGCCCAGCTTCAATTACCAGCTGATTTTCCGTAAATGAAAGCCGGACAGAGGAATTCTTTTCAACCACAACTTTCGATCGTTTAATCGCATCGGCCATCAGTGTACGATTAACCACTGCGTATCCTTCAATTTCTTCTGGAAATAGTGTCCGTACTTGCGGATATTCTCCATCAATAAGCTGTACTGTGTTTTGTTTCCCGCCGCCGCTAAAACCAATAAGCGCCGGATTTTCCAAATCGTCAAGTGAAATTTGAATTGGTCCGGCTGTACCGAGCGATTTTGCGATATCAAGCAGCCGCGAAGCACGAATCAAAATCCGCTGTTTAATTTGTGAATCTTCAGGTTCCCACTGTATTTCGCGCAGAGCAAGACGATAACGATCAGTTGCCATCAAAGAAATCTCAGTACCGTCGATTTCGAGACAAACAGAGACAAGCATTGGCAGCGTATCATCATTTGAGGCGGCCACAGTGACCTGAGAAACTGCTTCTTGCCATTCGTTTCCGTCGACCACGCCAATTACTGGCGGAAGCGGCGGAAGTTCAGAATAATCATCCATCGACATTGTTTTCAAAGAGAAACGTGCAGAACCGCATTCAAGTTCAACTTGTGTTCCTTCTAAGTCAAAGTTAATCGGTTTATTTGGCAGATTTCGACAAACTTCAGCAAGCAGCCGCCCGTTCACAAGCACTTCACCAGGTTCATCGACGGCAGCTTCAATATCTACATGCGAAGTGATGTCTGAATCGCGAGCAACAAGCGAAATTGTGCCTTCGCGGGCAGCGTCAATTTTCATGCCTGCCAATACCGGCATTGCTGGTCGGTTTGGAATCGTCTTGGCGACCCAAGAGACAGCTTCTGTGAAAACGTCACGTGCAACTTGAAACTTCACGTTTACCTCTTTTCTCAAATCTGTTTCGATTTTACGCGAGAACCGATCGAATCAACACTCGTTGGCTGATTTTCAAATTCTAATTTATTTATGTAGTAATAGTAATAGGGCTTGTGAATTTTGTGGAAAAACCGCTTTTTCTTTCTGATTACACCATTTTTCGTGTGTATTTTCCGTTTAAAAGTTATTGTGTTTATGAACGAAAAATGTGGATGGACCATTTTGCAGTATTTTTTCCACAGATTTATATCCGCACATCAACAGTTAAAGCACAGAATTTTTCGGCTTATCCGCTGATCTTGTGGATATTTAATTTTACTGTATTTTTATCATTAAACATTTGGAACTGAGATTAGATATTTTCCTGCTCTTTTGCTGCATTCTTAATCCGTGCAGTCAATTCTGAAACCTGGTTGAAGATTGTCTGTTTTTCTGCCATTTGTTTTTCAACTTTCCGCAGTGCGTTAAGTACGGTGGTGTGATCGCGGCGATTGAAAAGATCAGCAATCTTCGGCAGTGAATAGTCTGTCATTTCACGGCAAAGATACATTGCAATATGCCGCGGCATGGTAAATGAACGGGTGCGCACAGGCGACTTTAAGTCTTCAAGTGAAATATCAAAGTATCTTGCCGTCTGCGCCATAATAATTCCGGCAGTAACTTGTACGGATTCGCGGTCAGTGATCATATCTTTCAGCACAAGATGCGCCATTTCAAGGGAAACTGGCTGCCGTGAAAGATCCGCAAAGCTGCAATCCTGCGGAGCGCGCCCTCCATTTCACGCACGTTCGTCGTCATTTTCGATGCAATGAATTCCAGTACCGGTCTTGGTACCTGGATACTTTCGGCAGCAGATTTCTTTTCTAAAATCGCGATTCGTGTTTCGAGATTTGGGAGATCGATACTTGCCGTAATGCCGGAAGCAAAGCGGGAAATCATGCGCTCTTCGAAACCTTGCAGCAGTTTTGGCGCCACATCAGATGTAATCACAATCTGTTTATTTGCATTCGAGAGCGCGTTGAAAGTGTGGAAGAATTCTTCGATGGTTGAATCGCGGTTTGAAATAAATTGAATATCGTCGATGAGTAAAACATCAATATTGCGAAATTGATCTTTAAAAGAATAAATTTTGTTATCGCGCAATGCGTTAATAAAAGCGTTTGTAAATTCTTCTGAGGAAATATAGAGCACTTTTTTATTCGGATAAAGGCTGACGGTGTAATTTCCAATCGCATGGAGCAGGTGAGTTTTTCCCATTCCGGAATCAGAATATAAGAATAGCGGGTTATATGTAGAACCGGGAGCTTCCGAAACTGCAAGTGCAGTTGCGTGTGCAAAACGGTTTGATTCACCAATCACAAATGTATCAAAAGTGTAGCGCGGGTTCAGCCGTGCCTGCTGCTGCAGGTTATTGATTGACGGAATTTGCGGAAGGGTTAGCCCAGGCGAATGTGTTTGTGTTTGTGTTTGACGGTCATAATTTTCGTATTTTTCAGCGGTGCGGGATTCATGATTTTCGTATGAATCATTCGCTTTATCGAAGTCTGTTTTGTGTTCAAAATGATTAAATGTACTTGGCGGTAAATTTTCATCGAAATGCTGTTGCTGTTGGGCGTTAAAATATGCCGACGGTGCAGGCAGCGAATCAAATCCGGGATGAATATCTTCACTGGTTTGATTCGGCTGTGCAAATGCCTGGGTTGAAAAGTGCGAGTCGAGATCTTCTGCGGTGTAGGTATGTGTTTCCGGCAGTTTTTTCGCAGCTATCTCATGGTGCGGTTCATAAACTTCATCCGGAATTTCTGATTGTGAGTTAGTTTCTTTGTGTTCGCTGAAAGTGGTGTCAACTGATACTTGTAAAGCTGTTTTTCTTCCAAGGATTTCCGAAAGCTGCCGCGACATTACCTCGCTTACATGCTCTTGAAGCCAGTTTTTACAAATTCTGAGCCGGCGCCGACTATAAATTTTTCGTCAGTGATTGCCAACGGCTGGACGAGACGAACAAAAGCAATCTGTGAATCAGATAATTTTCCTTCAGCGCGAAGTAATTCAGTTGCCGCATTCCAGGTATCGCGGGCGAAAGAATTGCCTTGCATTTGTGGTTCCGTCCAATCGGTAGTGTCGAGCGGAAAATACAATAACCGTTGATTATTTCTTTACCGCGATGAAATTATTCGAGAGCAGAATGTGCGTATATAACACATAGCTTCCTAATCTTAAAACAGAAACTGTGGAAATGCACAATAGTTATCCACAGCGATATTCACACCTGTGGAAATTACATAATTGTAATTTCAAAGCTGTTTCGGCGCGGTTCTTAGTGAAAAACTCTCCACATTATTTATGAACAGCTGTGGATGCTTTTTTAAATTGAATTACTCTAATTTATCCGCTTGAGATATCGCTCACGGGAGCGTGTAAAGTATTGACCCGTCAACAAAAAAGAAAGTAGAGTTCTATGGTCTAGTGTGTTAAGAGGGCACACCGCAATATGTAAATGTTGTGTTTTCGGTTCGATCTTTTCCGGAGTCATCAATGACCACCAAGCGTACTTTCCAGCCAAATAACCGTCGCCGTGCAAAGGTTCATGGTTTCCGTAAGCGGATGAGCACCCGCGCCGGGCGTGCAGTTCTTGCAGCACGCCGTCGTAAGGGTCGTGAAAAGATTTCTGCATAAGGATTAAAAATCGCATGCTGCCAGCAGAAAATCGGATTCGCAATTCACGCGAATTCAATAAGGTGTTCCGCTGCGGTAAGAAAAGCGGGAATGCTTTGCTCGTGGTGTATGCCATCTGCAAACAGAAAAATAAACAAGCCGACCTTCCAAAGGTCGGCTTTGTTGTCGGCAAGACAGTAGGAAATTCTGTGGTTCGGCACGCTGTAACACGAAAGTTGCGCCATATTATCCGCCCAATGCTTGGGCAAATTGGTGCGAGCGAAATTGTAGTGCGTGCTTTTCACCCAGCTGCAGCCGCGACATCTGATCAGCTTGAGCAGGCTTTACGGAAAAATTTTTCCCGGCTCGGGCTGCTTGACTCAGAAAATCACGGGAGTAATGGGAAATGAGTTTTCTTACGCATCCTTTAATTTCCGTGATTCAGCTATATCAGCGCGTGATTTCTCCAGGATTACCGCGAAGATGCAGATACGAACCGACATGCTCTGCATATGGGATAAAATCTTTGCAAATTCACGGATTTTTCAAAGGAATTTTGCTGATATTATGGCGAATTACCCGCTGCAACCCATGGAGTAAAGGCGGAGTTGATCGAGTTCCAGCGCGCGGACAATGGCCGAAGAAACCGTTAGGGTATCGCGAATTAATGGCAGAACGTGCCGGCGAAGATGAATCATAAACGAACAGGAGCAAATAAACCCGCCGTTTTAATATTCATCGAGACGGAATTAAAAGAATTAAAATCGCAAAATGGAAGAATAAGAGAAATATTTAACCTTTTTGCACATAGTTTAGTTTGTGAAGCTGATTTTGCAGATTAAGCAGAATCTCTTTCACAGTAATAATCACATAGTATTTTTTCAACAAATAACGTAATGTGCAGTGTTTCTAGCTAGACTATTCACTAGTGAAATAAACAGATAAAGCAGTTACTTCTTGGATTGAGAAGTGCTGCAGCGATGGAGAGAAGACCTGTGGATAATATCCTCTTCCCGATTATGTGGGTAATTGCTTGGATTATGACCGGAGTGCATAAACTGCTTACCCTTTTTGGTTTGCATGACGGTGCTGGACTTAGCTGGGTGCTTTCAATCGTTGGAATGACGATTGTAGTCCGTGCTTTAATGATTCCGCTTTTCAATAAACAGCTGAAATCGATGCGGATGGGGCAGCAGCTGCAGCCGGAAATGCAGAAAATTCAGAAGAAATACAAGGGGCGGAGAGATCCAATTTCAATGCAGCGCCAGCGGGAAGAAACAATGGCGCTTTATCGTGAATACGGGACTTCACCTTTTGCTTCCTGTTTGCCAGTAGTGATTCAGATGCCGATTTTCTTTGCACTGTTCCGGTTATTATATGCAGTTAATCCGCTTTCCTCCGGTGACTATTACCGTGCAGCGATTGGGCCGATTAATCAGAGTGTTGCGGAAGATATTGCTAATTCCACTGTTTTCGGCGCACCAATTTCCAGTTCGATTGGTTCAGCTGGGTCTTATGCTCCTGAATTTTCACCATTATCAATTTATATCGTCGCAGTTGTGATGATTATATTGCTGATTGTTACGCTTTTCTTCACGCAAAAACAGATTATGACGAAGAATATGCCGGAAAATGCAATGGATCCGAGCAATCCGATGTATAAAACACAAAAATATATGCTTTATGGGATGCCGTTGATTTATATTTTCACCGGAACAACTTTCCAGATTGGTGTATTAGTTTACTGGGTTACCGGAAATTTCTGGAATATGGGACAGCAAACCTGGATGATTCACAATAATCCGGCCCCCGGTTCAGCTGCATATAAGGCGAAAATGAAGCGAGAGCGGGAGAAGCGAATCGCGAAAGGACTTCCGCCTGAGGAAGAAACACAAAATGGTGTTAACGGTTTGCACGACGGACAAAGCGGGCAGCGGATACAGCCGCTCGGAAAATCACGTTCAAAGAAAGCCGGCGCTAGCGGAAAAGTTGATGCGTTTGGCCGTCCGCTGCCAGGGAATGATCATGAATATTCAGCGGATGTTCATGATTCAGATCGCGGCGAAGAACGCGGAGCAGACGGTTTAACCGATGCGGAACGAGCACAAAAACGTTATGAACGGCGTGCTGCTGAGCGGAAACGGGCACAGGAAAAGAAGAAAACTCGGCAAAATAAGCAGGCGCGAAATACGAAAAAACGTAATTTTTAATAAAGCAGCGCATTTTGCAAACGCGAAAGAAACGCAAGTTTCATTTGCAGAATGTGTCCCAATCTTCGGGCTGCGGCTTAGTCCTTTCGGATTTGTTCTGTAGACTTGAAGCAAGCTTATTTACTTAACCAACCGGCTGCTTAAGGCCTTACAATTTGGGGAATAATAATGAACGATGAAGAAATTGATGTGAAGGATTTGCGTGCGCGTCTCGATGAGGAAGGCGATCTTGCAGCTGATTATCTCGAAGAGCTGCTTGATATTGCTGATCTCGACGGCGATTTAGAAATTTCAGTACATGGAGAACGTGCAAATATTGCGATTATCGCTGAAAACGGGGGCGACCGTCGGTTAAAGCGTTTGATTGGCAGACATGGAGAGACTCTTGACGCGCTTCAGGAATTGACTCGGCTTGCAGTACAAGAACAGACAGGTGAGCGTTCGCGTTTAATGCTTGATCTTTTGGGATACCGCGAAGGTCAGCGGCAGAAAATTCAGGATATTGCGCGCAGTGCTGTTGCGGAAGTTGAAGAGACCGAAGAACCAGTTGCGCTGCGTCCAATGAATCCATTTGAACGAAAAGTTGTGCACGATGTTGTATCCGAAGCCGGGCTTTATTCTGATTCTTCGGGCATCGGATCGTCGCGGCATGTTGTAATTTATCTTGAAGAGCCGAATGTTGAAGAATTCGAATACGAAGATGAAGACATTGATTCCGCTGAAGATTTTTCCGACGATTATTCTGCAGCAGAAAGTACAGCAGCTGACGGCGAATAATTAGTGCTTGCGCAGCACGGATAAATATTATTGCAAATTTGCAGATTGATTCAGCTGTTCATATTTCGCGGGGACTGGAATTTTGAACAAAGACATTATTGTGCAGAAACCGCCAGCTGGCGGATCTGCACATTTTGGCGAAAAAGCGTGGGATAATCTTTTACATTTTGCGCAGCTGCTTGAATTTGCGGGGCAGGTGCGTGGTTTGGTTGGCCCGCGGGAAATGGATAAGCTTTGGAGCCGGCATATTTTAAATTCCACTGCACTTTTGGATTATTTACCGCAGGGATGCACGCTGTCAGATGTCGGTTCCGGTGCAGGATTCCCTGGTATTGTAATTGCGGCAATTCGTTCAGATGTTCACGTATATCTTATTGAGACAATGGAACGGCGGGTTGATTGGCTGAAGCTGGCAGTTGCTGAACTTCAACTAAACAACGTGACGGTTTTACATTCCCGTGCGGAAGATTTGATTGGACAGCACCAGACACAATTTGTTACAGCGCGCGCTGTTGCGGCATTAAAGAAGCTAATTCCATGGACGTTACCGCTTGTTTCCAATGGCGGTTCATTGCTTGCATTGAAAGGTGAACGTGCAGAAGCTGAAATAGCGGATGCAATAAAACAGCTCCGGAAATTCAAAGCAGATTGGGCAGATGTTTATGATGTTGCGGTTTGGGGATCTGCTGAAGGGACACGTGTGCTTGAAGTAAAGAAAAATAATTTCCGTATTTTGTATTTGTTATCCCAGATAATATTTTTCGCGCGGATTTTATTTTGCATATTTTACTTCTTCTGCACGTGCAGTGTTTTATATGCTGAACAGCCGGTGTTCTGATTTAATATCTTTAATAGCGAAAGCCGGGATTAAAAAGAAATAATATTTATTTTTATTTATTTTATTTTCTTGGGTGAAATATTTTCTGTTTCATCTGCCTTATCCGGCTTATTCGCTGCGATAAAAACAATGTGCATAAGATTTACTGCTTTATGATTTGCTTTGTTTCCGCAATGATAATCGTTTTAATGTACCGTGTAATTAGCTTAATATTTTTGATTCGAATATTTGAAAGTGATTTACTTTTTATTATTTGCTTATTATTTGCAGCGGTAAATTTCCGTAAATGTTAACTGGTTATTATTTATTAATCAGCAATGAAAATGTTGATGCTGCTGTACGGGTGAGATTTCCGAAGAAAGTAATTCATTTCCAAAATTTAATCAGCACTGTATTTGTTTAAAAATACTGTATTTGTTTAAAAACACTGTCTTTTGCAAAAAAGTTGCTGAATTTTTAAAGATGGAAAATAAATAAGCATCGCTCATTTTACGTACTTTTGTGAGCGGCTTAGGCGTAAAATGTAAGCAGCTTTGTGATAATTAATGTTTCACGTGAAACGGTAAGTGTGAAAATGTTTTACTAGATATTTAAATGCGTAAAAATTATTTATTTTAAAACAGTGTCTTCCGCAATGCCGATGAATAAAAAATATATCTTAATTATCCGGAGTAAATATTTTTGAAAATAGTAAATTGAAAATATGTTTTTTGATGTTTCACGTGAAACATCAGCGAGTAAAAATTAACAGCTTGCGATTTTTAAGTTTTGATATTTTTACAGTTAGTTAGTGCGATGTTTTAGTTTTTAATAAAAAACACGAATGTAAATAATCAAGCGGAAGTGATGCTTGTAAATCTGGATATGTTTATGTTTCACGTGAAACATAAACTTTGAGTCGATACTCAGCAGTCGAAAATAATTATTTAGATTTTTAAATCTGCGGGCTGCTTCGCTTAGCAGAACGTAGTTTCACGCAGTAAGCCGGAAAATGAAGATATAAAAAATTAATACTTTTTGATGTGTGAAATTTAATGAAAGTGTGAAGTTTTATTAAAGTTCCAGCTATTATTACTGCTAATTTAATAGAATTAAATTAATTCGAACACGATAATCGTTAATAAGGTTCACTTGCGAAAGAATTTTTCTGTTGCGCGAATCTGATTCCTGCGCATATTTACATTGAGACTACAGCCGAATACGAGATATTTAAAATTAAAAAATTTACAATGTCAGTGAGTAAAGCGGCAATGGAAAACAAGTATTTTTAATCTGCTTATGTGCAGCAGGAAAAAGATTAGATAATTTCAAATATTGCAAATAAAATTCAATGCTGATTATTAAGAGGAAAAAATATTTAGTTACAGATGCAGATGTTTTGATTCTAACAACGGTCTGTAATTGCAGCTCTGCCGATGCAAAAAATCTTACACCGGAAAAACAAGTTTCATGTAGCAAATAAAAGGAAATAGATTCACGGTATTGATGGTTTCTGGTAATCCGGAAAATCGCTTGAAAATACAAATAATAAAATACCAAAAGACAGTAAAAAGATTTGCATCAGTAATTAAAAGCGGAAGTTCAGATTTAATGTTACCGAAAAGGTATCAATGAATATCTACGGGCAGAGTATTAAGAAAGTTTCGAAAATAACTGGATTTGAAAAAGAAAAAATATTGAAAGTAATTAATTTGGAATTGAGTTAAATCATTTTAATAAGAAATACGAAATCAGACGTTTCTTTGAATAGGTTCGGTAAATGCAGATAGTGAAAATGTTTTCAATGTAGAAAGTATGCCGAATATTCACTTTCGATACTGCAGCGTAATTTCGTTAATGAATTTTAATCATCTGGGGAGTTCCCATATAAAAGGGCATTATTGATTTAAATAATATTCCAAAATTCAGTATTCACTCCGTTTTGAAAAATACGTAAGTTCAAAATCGGCAGCCTGGTAGGTTTGTATCCGGTTTAGAACAAAATAATAAAATAGGTTTTCTTGCACTGGAACACGTAAAACGGAATTTATTATTTTAATATAATTAGATGCGTAAGTTCTTTCTGCAAAGCAGAACTTGTAAAATATGAAACATCTGAAATTGAAATTAGATATTATCCACAGGTGTGTTCGTGAGTGTAAACAAAAAATATATCAGATGTATATTTGAAGATAGCAATATAAGGAGCAGTCGTGGCGGATTTACGCAAAAATGAAGGAGACGAATCTTTGAATCATTTTCCAGAGAATACGCGTGAATCAAATCCGAACGATTTAGAATCTCCATTAGCAGCACAATTAACTATCGATCGAAAGCTGCTGCAAAAATTAAGAGCACGCCATTTAAAAACCGAGCGGTACTCGGGTAATAACTGTTGCGAATCAAAAAGGGGAGTCGGAAAGACTACTTCGGCAGTAAGTATTGCCGCGTCCTTAGCGCAGAATAATTTACGGGTAGTAGTTATTGATGCAGATCCGCAAGGGAATGCGTCAACAGCTTTAGGTGTTGCGCATACCGTCGGAACTAAATCAATATATGAAGTAATCTCCGGGCAGCTTTCTATTTTCGAAACCTTAGTTCAATCTCCGCATTTTGAAAATCTCGCTGTCGTACCTTCAACGATTGATTTATCATCAGTGGAAATTGAGTTAGTACAGAATGAAAATCGCGAATATCGGCTTCGCAATGCAGTTCAAGAGTATTTGCATGTTTCACGTGAAACGGATATTACTCCCGATTATGTGATTATTGATTGTCCGCCGTCACTGGGGATGCTCACATTAAATGCATTAGTAGCTGCGGATGAGATTCTAATTCCGATACAAACTGAGTATTACGCGCTTGAAGGGCTAACGCAATTAATAAAGACTATTCAAAACGTAAAAGAGAAATTGCAGCCTGATTTGCGCGTATCAACTATTTTATTAACGATGTATGATAAGCGGACAAATTTAGCACAGGATGTCGCAGCTGAAGTGCGTGAATTTTTTCCAAATGAAACACTAAGCGTTGAAATTCCGCGTTCGGTGCGCATTTCAGAAGCTCCCAGCTTTGGTCAGACAATTATTACATACGATCCGCGATCTACTGGCGCAATTGCCTATCTTGCTGCTGCAAAAGAAATCGCAGAACGAGCTGAGTGAAGCAATGTTTCACGTGAAACGGTAACTATTAATAATCAATACCTGGTTCAATTCCAACACAATCCAAGGAGTATAAATGGCAGAGCGCCGGCGCGGTTTGGGACGCGGGATTAGTGCGTTAATTCCCGAAAGTCAAAAAGAACAAAAAATAGTCCGATCGATGTTTTTTCAGTAAACCGCCGACGGTAACTGAAACAACGGCGAAAAAATAGTTAACGATACCGCCGCTGGAAAACAGGAAAATTCAAACGCGGCGAAAGGAGCGGAAAAACTGGAAGCAACGGAGCAGTCAAAAAAGAAACAGTTTCAATGCAAAAAATACTGGCCTGCATGATACTTCGCACTCTGTGGAAATAAATCATAATGAACCAGCTGAAACGCAAAATCAGCGGGCGAAAACACAAACTAAAAAGAAAGAAAACCGGATTGATTCTGCGGTAAATAAAAAAGAAGAAAAGCAGAACCAGGAATTGCTTCCAGTGCCGGGAGTTACGTTTGGGGAAATTCCACTTGCGCAAATTGTGCCGAATACGAAACAACCGCGCCAAATTTTTGATGAAGAAGATCTTGAAGAACTTGCAGCTTCAATTAAAGAAGTTGGTGTGCTGCAGCCAATCGTAGTTCGCCCGCTTTCGGCACCGCTGGCTGAAGCTCCGATAGCGCGTTACGAACTAATTATGGGTGAACGGAGATGGCGCGCATCGCAATTAGCTGCGCAAAAACAGTTCCAGCAATTGTTCGTCGGACTGAAGATGAAGATTTGCTCCGAGATGCGTTGCTCGAAAATCTTCATCGTGCGCAACTTAACGCCCTTGAAGAAGCTGCAGCATATCAGCAGCTGCTTGAAGATTTTCAATGCACACAGGAAGAACTATCACGCCGAATCGCACGCTCGCGCCCGCAAATTTCAAATACACTTCGGCTGCTAAAGTTACCCGCATTAGTTCAGCGGCGTGTTGCTTCCGGAGTGCTTTCCGCCGGGCATGCGAGAGCACTTCTTGCATTGCCGGACCCAGCAGAAATGGAGCAAGTAGCACAACGTATTGTTGCTGAAGGTTTGTCAGTACGGGCAACGGAAGAACTGGTAGCACTCGGTGCGGGAAGTAATGAAGATAAAATTGAACGGCGGGTGCGGACAAAAATTGTGCAGCCGGAACTTGCAGAAGTAGCTTCACGTCTCGGAGAGCGATTAGAGACACGCGTTAAAGTTCAGATGGGGTTGCGAAAAGGGAAAATTACGATTGACTTTGCTTCGTATGAAGATTTAAATCGAATTCTTTCGGTTTTGCACGAAGAGACAATATAAAATGAAAAGGTCATAATCAACTGGGTAATGACGAACTTTTATGCGAATAAAATATTGGCGGTTAATAACATTTGTTTTAACCGCCAATATTTATACGTGCTGCAAAGAAAGCACAATATAAATCTCCATTTATCTCCGCAGTAAACGGCAAAATATGGGGATTAAGTGATTGCTTTTTCATTGCCCAGTAGCGAAGTAATTTTTATCCAGCTGCCTGAGAATTAGATAATTCATAAAATCAGAAATTTCCGACGGTGTTTGAAGCATTTAAATTATTCTGTCAAAAAATTGTTCACTAAATGAAATGAACAATTAAATTCGAATCAAACGTGAGCGGAAACTTTGAGAATTACAATTCCTGGTTACCGAGATAATCCTGTGCATCTATCGCAGCTGCACAGCCGGAACCTGCCGCAGTGATTGCCTGACGGTAGTGATGGTCTACTACATCGCCGCACGCAAATACTCCGGGGATGTTGGTTGCAGTACTTGGTGCAGCAACTTTAATGTAACCATTGGCGTCAAGTTCAACTTCATTTGCAACAAGACGTGAGCGCGGCTCGTGACCAATAGCAACAAACAAACCGTTAGCTGCAAGCTCAGACGTACTGCCGTCAACAGTATTTTCCAAGGTTAAAGATTTAAGCTTTCCGTTTTCGTCGCCATTAATTGCAGTAACTTTTGAGTTCCAGTGCAGCTCAATATTTTCAGTTGCAAGCAGTCGATCGGCTAACACTTTTGAAGCACGCAGTTCGTCGCGGCGATGAATAAGATGTACTGTTGTTCCAAAACGGGAAAGGAAAAGTGCTTCGGTAGCGGCAGAATCACCTCCGCCGACTACTGCAATTTCTTGCCTTTTGAAGAAAAAACCATCACAAGTAGCACAGTATGAAACACCTTTTCCGGAAAACTTTGTTTCATCTGTAAGCCCAAGTTTCTTATAGGCTGAACCTAAAGCGAGAATAACAGTTTTTGCGCGGTATTCAGAATCTTGGGTCTTAATGATTTTAATTTTTTCATTTAAAGCAACATCAACTGCATCTTCATATTCAACTTCTGCACCGAACTTTTCAGCTTGCTCCTGCATTTTATCCATCAGTTCCGGCCCGATGATTCCCTCTGGCCAGCCAGGGAAATTTTCAACTTCGGTGGTGGTCATTAATGCACCGCCCGGATTAAGAGCACCGGCAAGTACAAGCGGTTTGAGACCGGCACGGGCAGTATAAATTGCGGCAGTCCAGCCTGCAGGCCCAGATCCAATAATTACTACGTCACGAATATCGGACATTGTTCCTCGCTATCTTAAATGGTAAAAATATAACGACTCGGTTTTTATTTAAAAACGAAAGCTGACTTCCAGAAAAGCTTGTGAAAAGAAAAATATTAAAACACGAAAAGTAGTTAAATATTTTACTTCAACATTATTTCAACGATTTCTGCGCGGTTTTCATTCCCGGTGCGGGGAATTAAATCAATCCAAAGAAGAAATTGTTTCGTTTTTACAGATTCGGGAGCTTTTAACGAAACCGTCGGTGTAAAACTTGCCTCAGCAATATGCGGTGCAGTTTGCAGCATCGCTCCCGAAAGTTCCGTTTCCGGGGTTAATGCTTTCCACTGGATTTTTCCGCCTTGTGAACGTGTATAAACGGTAATCTCGCTAATTTCAGTCTCGTCTTTTAACGTAACCAGAAGACCAAGTTTGCTGCGGTTGTACACACTTTGGTTAATGAACCACCAGCTGCTCCAGGCAGAATCTGGATTTCGGTCATATACGCGCGGGATTCCGGCTTTTAGCGCGGCAACATCAGCATTTCCGTCGGCAAGTAAATTTGAATCAGAAGAAATAAGTTCGACGGAATCAATAATCGCCGGCGCAGCAAGATCAGGTACGGGGGCGGCCGGTTTATTTTCTTCACCATTTTGTGCTGCCGGAGTATCAGCTGCACTATTTTGGGTATCAGATACGCCGTAATCAGTCTGTTCGAGCGGTTGGAATACCCGCCAAAAACCAAAAATCAGGGCAAGCGTAATTAAAGCGAAGAAAAATAGCAGCACAACATTTGAAATATTTCGGCGGCGGTTTTCCTGCGGCTTTAGTTTTTCCTGCAGCTCAGCCGGGGAAGCAGGTTCAGCTGCTGCGCGCTTTTTATTTTCCGGAGCAGTGTTCAGCTCTTTGATCTTTGCGCTGATCTTTCTGCGGTTCTTTTTGTATCGACGGAATCTGGAAAAGAAACTGCTGACTGTGCGGCAGTAGATTCTTGTTTTTCCCTCCGGAATTATCAGGTTTTTGGTCTGTTTCCGCTTTCGCCGGTGCGGAATCTACATTTGGATACGCATTTTCCGAAGCTGTATCCGGATGTGCTGCTGCAATAATTTCGTTTGCGGCAACTGGAGGAAAAACAGTATTTTCTGGTTCAATTTCGGAAGCCGAACTCGGATGGTCTATTTCAGGATTAACAGTTTCCGGAAAAGCAGTATTCTTTTGTGTTGTCTCCGGGATTTGCTCCTGATTTAAGTCTGAATTTGAATCAGGATTTATCTCTGGAACTGAATCATTTTGTGAAATAGCGGAAACAGCGGAAAGATTCTCGCTGGGAACAGATAATGTTTCTTCATCTGCAGCAGCCGTGCTCATCTCAGCAGCCGCGTCCGTCTCGGCAGCAATCGCTGTTTTCGCAGCTGAATCTTCCGGATTTGAAACTTCCTGATTTTCTTCCATTTCAATATCGGCTGCCGATTTCGTCCCCGGTTCTGTTTCCGGTTGCATCTCTGCTTCGGCGGCGGAAAAATCAACGAAAGAATCCGCTGTTTCTGCTGCATTCTTTGTTTCTGCTGCATCTGCTGGATCTTGATTTAAACTTTCCTGCGCCGCAGGCGTGAAATCGGAAGCCGCAGTATCACGAAGGCTCGGCCATGCCGGAGCACTGCTCAGTGCGGCAGAATCGGCTGCTGCAAGATCAAGGGGAAATCCGGGGTGCAATAATTCTGTGCGGTCGCTCTCAGCGGCGGAAAGGGAATTTTGCGCGGTAACGGGAACGCCGGAATCATGCTGCGGCGCACCAGGCGCAGAAACACCAGACTTTGCTCCTGTTTTCCCGCCGGTTGGCAAAGCCGCAAGATAACTGGAGATTAAACTATCATCCCAAGGAGCGAGCAGCCGCATAAAATCGCCGGCGGATTGCGGGCCGTTACCATTTACTTCGTTATTGAGCACATCAATCAATTGCTGCGCATATCTGCCGTTCACAGCCTTTTCCCGCGCTTGATAAACAATTGAATCATGTTCTGCCGGATCTGCTGGAAAATCACGTGCCAGCAGCAAAGACGCAAGAAAAACTACAAGCCCGCGGGCTTCGGAACGGTCCAGTTCCTCGCTTGAACGATTAAAACTTGCACCGTGAAGCGGCCCCAGCACACCAAGACCGTCGACAATGACTTGATCAGAGTCAGTGAGATAGATGCTGTCGGCGCTAAGATGCAGCGAACGAATTCCAAAGTGCCGCGCATTAGTAATCACACGTGAAAGCTGCCCCAGCACAGCATGTACGAAGCTTGCAGGAATATCTTTTCCAGAAAAAACAATATCGTTTTCAGAATGATCTAAATCACGATTTGTCTCGCGGGGAGAAATATTTCGCTGAAAATCTGAAAGCACATCAAAAAGCCGTGTACCCAACGGAAATTCGGTAAAAATCACCGTATTCTCCGGCGAATCCTCGATGCTGATGATTGAGACAGCATGCGTATCGGTAAAAAGCGATGCGCGCCGTGCGCCATCTACAGCAGCAGCACGGTTTGGATTATCTGAATTTATTACGATTGCGCGAAGCTGCCGCGAAAGCACAGTATCATGTGCAATCCAGCTAGAAATCTGCGGTGCAGTATAAGTAAGCTGTGTTTTCTCCGTAAGCTTGTAGCGTTCTGCAATTAGCTGCTGAGGAGCGCTATTTTCCAAATCCATTTCTCCGGTTATCTCAGTGTGAACAATTACTTCAGTATTATCAGCATTTTGCGTCTAATTCTACCTGTTACAGCGCAATCTATCTTTGAAGCACCGCTGCTAATCGCCAGATGTGGCAAGTGAGACTTTATTGCACTGAAACGGTTGCAGATTGCAGATGTTTTCGGCAGGAAAAGAAAACATCTGCGCCCAGGAAATATCCGCTGCAGATAACGCAATATCGGTTATCCGCTTACTTTATCTACATCCAAATTATGTGCAGGCAAATTTATTTTGCGGCAGCATCCGAGTTCGCGAAATCAATTTCTTGCTGCGTCATCGGCTTTGCGCGACGGCCGTCTTTCACCGACCGGTAAATCCCGTAAACTAAAATGATTCCGAAAAAAGTGGCGATAATAGCAGTTCCAATATTTTCCCAATCAGCGCGAATCCGCATATTTAAATATCCGTGCGCATCCAAATCATTGCCGTCGGCATCAAGAATTCGTAAAAGCACACGAATATTTCCCGATCCGTGCGCTTTTACCGGTACAGAAATACTTGTGGTCTGGTTTGCCGGCAATACGGCTTGCGCAGTTTTATCGCTGCTCAGCCGATTATCTGGTGAAACAAGATCGATTTGAACCTGGACATCATTATGAAAATTATTCGCAATACGCACCGGAAGCGACGAACTTTCTGAAATCATATTGATTGTGGAACTTGGTTCAAAAACAAGCCCTGTTTTGATGGATTCAATTTTAAAAACACGATCTAAATATTGTGCAAATTCTTTTGGTTTCCCGCGCCATGCGGCAGATAAAGCCGTAAGCGACTTCCGGTTTGCAAAAGAAAGGAAAGTGTTGAAATTTGTGAAAATGCGCGCTTTTTGTAAAAAGACTTTTCGGCATTCAATAGTTCTGAAATCTCTGCCGGACTAATCGGCGCGTTTGCGGCAGTAGCGGCATTAAGCTTTTCCGGCGTGAACTGCGCCGAATCTGGGATTTCCCGAATCGGTGCTTTATCGTTCACAATAGCTGAAAGTGAACCGGCAGAAAGCCATGGCGCCTGCGTTAATGCTTTAACAGCTTTGGCTGTCTCGTTTTCTAACCGCTGATTTTGCTGCTGGTTTGCTACAGTACGCGGAACTTGCACAAGCAGCGGGCGGGAATAATTAGGTGCTTCATTGAAATGAATCGCGGAAAGTGCGAGGGAAACTTGTGCCCGGTCGTTCAAGGAAAGATTAATTCCCTGCAAATCTTGATAGGTAGTGAGCCGGCCCTGGAGTGCTGCGGAGATTTGGTCGTTACTTAACAGCAGGGTAAAGGCTTGTTCCGACGGGTTTTCTGCTGGTATTGCATTGCCGTTGGGGAAGTGCTGCGCGGAGCAGTACCGTCGGGATGTAACGAAACTTTCCGGGTGGCTTCCTGAGTGTAGAAAAATTCGTGAGCAGTAGACCGTTGCGCACCCGGAACTATTGCTGTATGCACCCCAAGCGCTGCAAGTTCCTGCAGTTCTTTAAGGTTCGGCGGTCCTTGCAAAAAACTGATTTTTTCAGGTGAAAACGCTTTCCCTGCAGCCGAAGAATTCTGGATTGATGAGCTAAGTGCGAAAGCTTCCGATAATTTTTCCGAATGGTTTGCACTAATTAATGCCTGGATATCAATATCTGCGTACGGAAGCAGATATTTTCCGGCAGCATCCGCAGAGTTAATCGTTTGCGCAAGCGGTAAATTTTCGAGCAGCCACGGGTCAGCAAAATAGTTTACTCCCGGCAAGTTAAAAGTATTGATTGTCTTTTGAATCTTTTGCGCAGTATCTGGAGTTATTGCAGTGTTTTTGGAAATTTTTTTCCAGCAAAATATCGGTAATGCTCGGTTGTGCAAGAATTTCAGCAGAGTTCAAACTAAGCGGAAAAACTACAGAAACCGGCATTGGTGCAAGCTGCTCATCGGCGGCAGCGACGGTCACAGAACGGTCGCAAAGATTATTGCGGGTTGTGTTTGCAGGTACTTTTGGATTTGCTGAAACTGCACATGCTTCAACACCGCGGGGCCCCCAGCCGAATCTTGCGGTTGACCAGGGGATATGCGCTCGCGGGACCTGCACTTTTATGCGTTTTATTTCGCCTGCAGGTATTTTTACGTCCGTCGGAAAAGAAAACAATGGCTTAGCGGTGATTACATTATTCATCCAATAGTAGAGCAGATACTGCGAGTTAGCCGGGGTTCGCTGCGCTCCGACGGCAATTTCTTTTAATGGAACTTCTTGATCTGTACCGTTTGAAATTTCGACGGTAAAAATCAAATCTGCACCGGGTGCGAGCCATGGACTGCTGAAATCAGAAATTTGCAATGAGAATTCGCCGGATTTGGTTGTCTGGCGGTGCGGCTGCTGATTTTTCTGTGAAATATTTTCCGGATGGGAAACTGGGAGCGGAGCAGCTTGTGCAGAAGAAATTTCCGCAGAAGAAAGCAGCGGCAGGAAAAAGATTGTGAAAACAAGAAAAATGGTGCAAAGTACCGCCAGAATTCTCCATAGGGGGAAAGAAATCTGGGAAAAATTTGCTTTTCGTTGCAAGCAGCGGATGGCGGTGTCGTTATTCTGCTCCTTCTCGGATTAATCTTGTTCGGTATTTGGGAATTTTAGTATTGCCTGCACGTAAATTATGTCTTACGGAAGATACTGTAACTGTTTTAATCACGGATTTTAGCTACAAGCAGGATTCTAAATCTTAAACCGATATCGGGGTTGTGTTTTCCCGAAATGCGGTGTGTTTTTCGTAATACTTCGGGTGTGATTCGCGGCGGCGCCAGGCTGCAGCAACTCATATGCGGCCAAGACAATCTTCCGTTCATTTGCGTATGCTAAACGTTCCCCAACTTGATCAATACGAACCCAGGCGACGTCTTCCGCTTCCTGATCAGGATCGTGTTCCACGGTTAACTTCCCGCTGAGCGCTTCGATTAAGAAGTGGTGCACTACTTTGTGGATGCGGGTGTAATTTCCGGAAAACCAGTAGTCGATTGAAGCCAGATGCCGCAGAACTCTGCCGTTTATCCCAGTTTCTTCGCGCACTTCCCGCACGGCTGCCTGCTCGGCGGTTTCGTCGCCTTCAAGATGTCCTTTCGGCAGACACCATTCGAGCCGTTTGCTGCGGTTTCGGCGCGCAATAACGGCTACATATGCTGCCCCATTTTTTACCTGAATAACTACGCCGCCGGCAGAAGTTTCGTTAGAAACAGGCAGATTTTTATGTCGGTGGTATGTGCGCGCGCTGGCTGCCCGCTTCAAATAATGCGGGCCTCCCGTCCTCCCGCGCGGAGGTTTTGGTCTTTCTTCCATTGTAAGTCTGGTAGTGATTTTGGCTTAGGAAAGTGCTTCAGGATACGAAACATGGCACCCTTAGAGGGTGACGAATTCTCATCTTGATACACTTTCTCTTCGCACTAACGGAGACGCCAGCCGAAACCAGCGTGCTCGGATGCTCACTCAGGGGCACCAAACCCTAAGTTCGCTTCCGCAAGCAATTCTTGAACTAGCTACTATTTTCGCACGTTCTGATGAAGAATTGGCATTAGTCGGCGGACCAGTTCGTGATGCTTTTCTCGGGATGCCGATTCACGATTTCGATTTCACCACTTCGGCACGTCCGGAAAAGACCCAGAAACTCTTGGAATCGTGGGGCGGATCCGTTTGGGATATCGGCAAAGAATTCGGCACAATCGGCGGTGCGCGCGATGGGTTAGTTGTGGAAATTACCACTTATCGTTCCGAGCAATACAATCCGAATTCACGCAAACCCGAGGTTGACTACGGCGATAATCTTGAAGGCGACCTCACTCGCCGTGATTTTACGGTAAACGCGATGGCGGTGCGTCTGCCGCAGTTTGAGCTTGTAGATCCATGCGGCGGTCTTGCAGATTTGGTCAGCGGGATTCTTGAAACCCCAGCTCCTGCAACACAGTCATTTGACGATGATCCGTTACGGATTATGCGGGCAGCGCGTTTTTCGGCGCAACTTGGTTTCGATGTTAGTGAACGGGTAATGGCAGCAATGGTAAGTGAAGCGAGCCGCCTTGAAATCGTTTCCGTCGAACGAATCCAGGCTGAGTTGAAAAGATTGATTATTTCCGCGCAGCCGCGCCGCGGAATTGAATTGCTTGTCGAAACAGATGTGATGGAATACGTGCTCCCAGAATTTTCCAGACTGCGGGAGACAGTTGACGAACATGCCCGGCATAAAGATGTATATGAGCACACATTGACGGTGCTTGATCAGGCAATCGATTTAGAGACTGATTCCGGCGGTGAAGTTCCGCGTCCGGATTTTATCCTGCGTTTTGCGGCGTTAATGCACGATATTGGCAAACCGGCAACGAGACGTTATGAATCCGACGGCACTGTTTCGTTCCATGCACACGATCTTGTTGGGGCGCGAATTACAAAGAAACGGATGAAAGCGCTGCGGTTCGACAAGCAGACCATTAAAGATGTGGCCCGCCTGGTTGAACTGCATCTTCGCTTTCACGGCTACGGCGAGCAGGCGTGGACCGATAGTGCAGTGCGCCGTTATGTTGCTGACGCCGGGCCGCTGCTCGCTCGGCTGAATCGGCTTACACGTGCCGATTGCACTACCCGGAATAAACGGCGGGCCCGCTGGCTGCAAGCAGGAATGGATGATCTTGAGACGCGGATAAAGGCATTGCAGGAGCAGGAGGCAATTGATGCAATCCGCCCTGATCTCGACGGAAAAGAGATTATGGAATTGTTGAATTTGCAGCCGGGCCGCGAAGTTGGAATTGCACGGAAATATCTGTTGGAACTGCGGATGGAAGAGGGACCATTGGGGAAAGAAGCAGCTGCAGCGCGTTTGCTGCAGTGGTGGGAAAGCCGCAAATAGCAAAATCAAGCTGGAAGTTTACTCGATTATCTGAAAAGTGTGGGAAAATTGGAGCAGTTTGAGAGGAGCTAACGTGGAGGAATTGGGCGGAAACGGCACTGCGGCGGAAGCAGCACGCGAAGCCGAGATGGCGAACGACTTAATCAGCAGTGAATTTACTGAAGAATCTCCGGAAAACTCACCGCGGGTAGTCGGTACTGAAAATGATGAACATTTAGATGGGCGCGCACCGACGGGGTTAATGGTGCTTGCCGTTTTTCACTGCTGACAATATCGCTTGCCGGATTTCACTATATTGAAAGCGTTTTTACCCCGATTTTTCTTGCACTCACACTTGTGCTCGCCTTTCGTCCCATTGGCCGGGCGCTGATTAAACGCGGTGTGCCGAGCTGGATTGCAATGCTTGCGACTTTCATCACGTTGATGGTGGTGTTTATTGGGATTGTTTCCGTGACGGTGTGGGCTTTAAGTCCAGTACCGGAGACACTTTTCAACTATTCCGGGCGTTTTCAGGAAACGATTAATCAGGCGATTGCTTTTGCAGATCAATTCGGAATTAAGACCAAAGATTTGTCCGGTTTTTTGAATGATCTGAACTATAATTCTTTAATCTCGTGGGCGTTAACGCTGGTTGATTCGCTTTCGTCAATTGGCGGATTGATTGCTGTTGTAGTCATTTCGCTTTTCTTTATCACGATTGATACGGTCACTTTGAACGTGCGGTCGCGGGTTGCCCGTCAGAGTAATGCGAATCTTGCAATCGCACTTGCTGTGTTTGAAAAACGAGTCCGTTCCTACTGGATTATTTCCACGATTTTCGGTTTAATCGTCGCAATTATTGACGTATTCGCCTTACAATTTCTGGCAATTCCGCTTGCCTGGACTTGGGGAATGTGGGCATTCATTACGAACTATATTCCGAATATCGGATTCGTTATCGGCGTGCTTCCGCCAATGCTGATGGCTTTACTGGATCAGGGCTGGCAGTCGATGATTTGGGTTGGTGTGCTTTACACGGTTATCAACGTGGTGATTCAAAGCTTTATTCAGCCAAAGTTCACTGGCGATGTGGTGGGCCTTTCACCTTCAGTTACTTTTATTTCGTTAATTATCTGGACGGTTATCGTCGGCTTGCTTGGTTCAATTCTCGCTGTGCCGCTAACCCTGTTCTTCAAAGCATTACTGATAGATTCTGATCCGCGTACACGCTGGCTTGACGTTTACTTCGTATCAGAGAAAGATACAAGAAAACGTGAAAAAGCCGGATGGTATAACGTCGATCGGGTACCGCTTGCTGATACGGAAGATACGATACCTTCCACTGGTTCGCAGGAGCTGGGAGTATCCAATTTGCCGATTTTTAATCGGCAGCGGCAGACCCTGCAAGGGTGGACACGCAAAATTAAGCGTTCCACGAAAAACAAAAACAAGAAAACGAATTCGCCGGATGTACAGCGCACAGCGAAAGCTGTAAAAAGGCGAAATAGGAGCGCATTTAATGGCAATATCCGCTGCAGGAAATACCTTAGGATTAAAAAAGCGACGGTTTAACTATCCGCGCGCCGGGAAAGGAACGGTTCTGCGCTGGTTGCCGAGTTGGCGTTTTACCGTAGGTTCAATCTTGGCGGCAGCCGCACTGGGGATCGGGATTTTTCTCGGTCTTTACGTGAGCACAGCGGTTCCGGAACCAGATGATTTCGCGCTCGCGCAAAAACTACAGTTTATTATGACGACGGAAAAACTGAACTCGGATCACTATCGGAAATAAACCGGTCGGTAATCCCCGGCGAGCAAATTCCAGCGGTGATGAAGAATGCCGTCGTTGCTTCTGAAGACCGGACTTTCTACGAGAATAACGGGATATCAATTAAGGGAATCGCGCGTGCGCTGTGGAATAATATTCGCGGCGGCGCAACACAGGGCGGATCCACATTAACGCAGCAATATGCAGAACGCTACTATCTTGGCGGAACAACTTCTTTGCTGGGGAAAGCAAAAGAAGCAATTCTCGCGTTGAAAATCGACGGTTCGCAGAGTAAAGACGAAATTCTTGCAAACTATTTGAACACGATTTACTTTGGACGGGGTGCGTACGGGGTGGAAGCTGCCGCGCGCGCTTATTTTAATATTGCGGCAAAAGATTTAACGCTTCCGCAGGCTGCGCTGCTCACGGCAGTAATTCCGGCTCCCAGTGCGTGGGATCCGGCGGTTAACCCGCAGAAAGCCCAGCAGCGGTATGAGCGGGTATTGAAATTGATGGCAGAAGATGAATGGATTTCACCTGCGGAGCGAGATCAGGCGTTTGCTGCATTCCCGCAGAGTGTTGAACCGAAATCTAATAATGTTTTTGGCGGCACTAACGGCTACCTGCTGCAGACGGTAAAAGAGGAACTGGTAAATACTGCTGGTTTTACTGCGGAAGAAATTTCTACCGGCGGATATAAAATCGTAACTACTTTTAATCGGGAAAAGCAGCAGGCACTGGTTGATGCGGTGAACTCGCTGCCGGAAGACCGCCCGGCGAATAATCATGTTGGGGCTTATTCGCTCAATCCGCAAAACGGCGAAGTGTATGCGCTCTATGGCGGGGCTGATTATCTGAAACAACAGTTGAATGATGCAACGCAATCCCGGGCGCAAGCCGGTTCGACGTTTAAGATTTTTACACTTGTCGGGGCGATTGAAAACGGGATTCCGATGCACCGGAAGTTCCCGGCGCCTGCCACAATGCGAATTCCGGGAACGGACCAAACTATTTCAAATAGCGGGATGGTTAACTATGGAGCACTTGATCTTGTTGGGATGACGCGAACTTCCGCAAACACCCCGTATGCTGCAGTAAATTTGGAGATTGGACCGCAGACTACGGTAGATACTGCGGTGAAAATGGGTATTCCGAAAGATAATCCGGGGCTTGCTGCGAATGTTGGAAATCCGCTTGGATCTGCGTCGGTGACTGCAAAACAGATGGCGGCAGCATATAGTGTGGTTGCCGGAGAAGGGAAATTATATAAACCGCATACAGTTAAGTCTGTTGCGAAAATGAACGGTGCAAACGTATTTTCCGGCGATACGGCGGGAAAGCAGATACTTTCGAAAGAAACTGCGGCACTTGCGACGCACGCATTTCGCTCGGTAATGGGTGCAGGAACGGATGTTGCAAAGCGTATCGGTGTGCAAACTGAACGTGAATTTGCGGGAAAATCGGGTACCTCAACCGGTCCGGTATCAGGATGGTTTATTGGGTATACCCCGCAAATGGTGACGGCTGTGAATATGTTCCAGGTTGGTCCCAATGGAGAACAAGAGCAGCTGAGCAGCTTCGGCAAGGTCCGGACGATTTATGGCGCAACATTCCCGCTTGATGTCTGGTGGAAGTACACTAAGGCAGCCTTGAAAGAGACAGCAGCATTAAAGTTCCCGGATGTGCGGGAACTATTAGCCGCACAGAATCTGCCGCCGGCGGTTCCGAAAGAAACGGCAGAAGAATCGGAGGAACAGGCTAATCAGGAGGAAGAAGCGGGAGCCGTAACACCGCCGGCAGAAAATTCTCCGCAGCCGGGCACTGCTCCTGTTCCGGATGAAACAGTTCCGAAAAATCAAGAGGAACCAAAACCGGCAGATCCTTCGCCGAATCCGCGGAGAAATCCGCCAAATAATCCCGGCGGAAATAATCCCGGAGAAGCTCCCGAAGGATAAGAAGTGAATATTGCGTGAGTATTGAATCTGCCCGAAGATGTTCCATCAAATATTCGGGCAGATTTAATTTCACTCGAAGCTGTTCAGCTGTTTGAAATTGGTTTTATTCCAAAGGCAGATATCTGTTTTCCAATCGAATTAACCGGAAATTAGCGCATTGCGGCAGTGTGGCGAAGTCCGCACCAAATCCTCGGAGAAGTTCAGGTAAACTTAGCTACTGTAATGTATTCACAGCCGGCAATATCGGTTGCTTTGCAGTGAATATGTTCGATGCATAACCCTCCTGCCATGGAAATACCGTGGCCGTTGAGACCAAAGGAGGTGGGTAAATATGCGTCAGTACGAGATGATGATTATTCTCGACCCGGAAGTAGATGAACGTAATCTACAGTCGTTCCTCGACAAGCTGCTCGCCGTCGTCCCAAATGAAGGCGGCACGCTAGACAATATTGACATTATGGGCAAGCGCCGTCTCGCTTATGAAATCAAGAAGAAGTCTGAAGGTGTGTACGTAGTGGTATACATGACCGCTACCCCGGAAACCGCTCAGGAACTCGATCGTTTGCTCGGTTTGAATGAAGCAGTGCTTCGCACGAAGCTGCTTCGCTTCGAACCAGCTCCAGCAGAGGCCTAATCGAAGAAACTGAAGGGAAGCTAAAAGATGGCAGGCGAACCAAATATCACAATCGTCGGAAACCTCACGAGTGATCCGGAGCTAAAATATGTTAGCACTGGTCGGGCCGTCGCAAACTTCACTGTGGCATCTACGCCGCGCAACCTCAACCGGCAAACCAACGAATGGGAAGACGGCGAAGCGATGTTTGTGCGATGTGCAGTATGGGCACAGTATGCAGAGCACGTAGCGGAAACCCTCACGAAGGGGATGCGTGTGATTGTGACGGGAAAGCTGCAGGTGCGTTCGTACCAGCGTCAAGACGGCTCACAGGGAACCTCGATTGAGATTCAGGTGGAAGAAGTCGGGCCATCTCTGCGCTACGCCACAGCTACAGTGAACCGAACAAGCAGCGGGAATGGTGGCTTTGGCGGCGGAGCAGGCGCTCCCCGCGGCGGATTCAACCAAGGAGGCGGGCAGGCCGGCGCCTCTCGCCCATCCTACGACGCTCCAGCAGGCGGTGCATACCACGATCCGTGGGCTTCAGATCCGCAAGGATCTTCGTATGATAACGAGCCGCCGTTCTAAAGTTCTTTTAATTTCGTACTGATTCGTTTCGCTCGGTGAATCGCTTTGCGGAACGCAGTGAGCAGCTTTCAATAACGCGATTAAAGAATTGTGAACGAAGCAGAGAAAATTAAAAGAATCCGAGAACGTTTAGCGTCACATATTTAGACTTTTCTCCTTTTGCACGAACGGGTTTCCGATACGGAAATATCGGGGATGTGCAAAGGGTGTGAATGAAAGAGGAACAAAATGGCAAAGCCAGTATTGCGCAAGCCAAAAAAGAAGGCCAACCCGTTAAAGTCGGCCCGTGTCGAGAACATCGACTACAAAGATACCGCAACTTTGCGGAAGTTCATTTCCGATCGCGGCAAGATTCGTTCACGCCGTGTAACCGGTGTTACTGTGCAGGAACAGCGGAAGATTGCGCGTGCAGTGAAGAATGCACGTGAAATGGCTCTTCTGCCTTACACCAGCTCGAACCGCTGATAGGGAGGATTTAAAAATGAAAATCATCCTTACGCACGAAGTAAAAGGGCTCGGTACCGCTGGCGAAGTAGTAACTGTGAAAGACGGCTACGGCCGGAACTTCCTGATTCCGCGCGGCTATGCAGTGGCATGGACGAAAGGTGCGCAGAAGCAGATTGATCAGATTGCTGAATCAAACCGCAAGCGTGCAACTCATGATCTGGAAGCAGCGCGTGAAGTACGCGATGTGCTCGAAACTAATGTGCTTGTAATTGTGAAGACCGCCGGTGAAAACGGCCGTCTTTTCGGCGGAGTAAGCACTGCTGATGTGGCTGCAGCTGCATCAGAAATTTCCGGCAAGAGCATTGATCGCCGTGCAGTAAACCTCGCTTCCACGATTAAATCCGTGGGCGAATATGCCGGCACCGTGAAACTTCACGATGAAATCACTGCAAGTCTGAAGATTCAGGTGAACGCTGCAAAGTAATTTTAGTTGCTGCAGATAGTTAGTCTGGCGGGGAGAGATTGTGTATCTTCCCCGCCAGACTTTTAATTTTCGTGTTTTTGCGGTGAACCGGCTAAACCGTTAACCCGCAAACCTGACTAATCCCATTAAGATTAATCCCGTTAATCCGAGTAATGAAATTTTCATTATTAAACGCAGAAAAGATTAAATACAACAAAGCGGGCAAGTCAGATTCCGAAACTAATTAATTACAGTTTCCGGAATAGATCGCCCGCTTTTGCCGGATGCAATCAGAAATGCCAGAAGTTTTGCATATTTTCCGATTGAATTGCCGGAGTTTGGGTTTATCCGTCAGAGTTTGCGCTTTTCAACAATTTCTTCAAGAACAAGCCGGTCGATATCCTGCAAATCTTTAATCAGCAGCTGTTTCTCAGCGTACTCTAAGTCTGAAAGTTCACGTCCGGCAAGGCGAACCAAAATTGCACGTTTCTGTGCGTCAAGCGGCAGCTGCGGTTTCGGATCAGCTGATTCTTCACTCCGCCCGAAATCTTTCGAACCGCCGCCCTTTGGAATTGTCATTACGATTGAAACAATAGTGAGCAGCAAGAATACGAGAGAAACGCCGAGCGCCACCATTGCGGCAAGCCGAACTGACGCATTATCGGTCCGGCCTTGGAGCACAATAATATCCGGAACAGCAGCACCCTGCAGACCATAGTAAACTGCAAGTGAAATTGCGGTGCCGATTGCTCCGCCCAGTGAGGAAGCCATCTTATAGATTCCTGATCCGGCACCCGCCCGTTCCGCCGGAAGCGCAGAAAGAGCGGCATCCGTCGACGGTGTTGCATAGAATGCCAACCCGACACCGAAAAGACAGTAAGCAATAATCGCGAGGATTACATATGCGCCGATTAGCAAATGCGTTGCCATTAGCATTCCGCAGGAAACAATTGTGATTAGCGCCCCCAAATCATTGGCTTGCGCGGTCCGAATTTTTGCAGCAGCTTTTCACCTACGCGGATGAAAGCAATGATAAAAATGCCGTAGCCGACTGAAAGTAAACCGGCATCAAAGGCAGTATACGCACTGCCGTCAGGTTTATGCCCAGCCATCTGAATCACTTGCTGTGAAACAATCAGCATCCCGATAGTGCCGTTGACTAAAAAGTTCGAGATTGTTGCACCGGTAAAGGTTGTGTTCTTAAAAAGTGCAAAATTCACGAATGGATTACGCTGCTTCTTTTCCCAGAAGTAGAAACAAGCGTAGAAAACGAGCGACAGCACGAAAAGGCTGACCGTCGTAAACGACCCCCATCCCAGCTTTGATCCGTAAAGCAGCACAATCATCAGTGAAAGTGTGGCAGCGATAAAGGTGACAAGCCCGAGATAGTCAAAACCTTTTCTTTCAGCACTTTCAACGCGGTCTTCCGGCGTTCCGAAAATCATCAAAAATGAGACAACCGAAATTGCGATTGAAGCGATAAAAATCCCGCGCCAGCCAACATAGTTCACGACGGTTCCGCCAAAAATTGCGGCAAGACCGGATCCGCCCCAGGAACCGATTGACCACATTGAGACAGCGCGCTGCCGGGCAGCTCCGTCCCAGTAAGATTTTACAAGCGCCATTGAAGCAGGCATGATACATGCAGCTGCGAAACCTTGAATTATCCGGCCGATAATCAGCAGCGGAAGTGCGAGAACACCCGCAGCAAAAACCAGGAGCAGCGAGCCGAGAATATTTAAGGCAACGCCGATAAGCGTGACTTTTACCCGGCCAACCTTATCTGCGGTTCCGCCAGCCAATACGATGAAAAGACCAGAAAACAGGCCGGTAACAGAGACGGCAAGGTTCATCGACGAAGCGTCAAGATACTCGTGGTTTGCGTTAATATCCGCCATAATTTCCGGAGCAACAGTGCCGGCGGTTCCGGCGAAAAGCCAGAAAGTGACGACGGCAAGAACGATTCCCCAAAGCAGTTTTTCAGTTCCCTGATACTTTTCCGGAGCTTTTTTCCGCTGCGTTTTGCGGTTAGTTTTCCTGTTCAAAATAAATCCCCCATACTGTGTTAAATCATTTTTGTATCTGAAATTGTGTTTCCGCCGGGATACGCTGCGGTTATTTCCCGAGAATCATCATTGCAGCCGCAGCAGCTGCTTTAGTTCCGGCAGCCAGTGATGGCTGCAGTGCCGGACCGAAGCCGGGGTTGTGGTTCGGGAACTTTTCCTGATCCGGTTTGAAACCGCCGAATCCCCAATAAATATATGGGCAGCCGAAAGCATTTGGGATTGTTGAAAAATCTTCGGAAGCTGTTTGTGCTTTCAAATCAACAACGTTTTCTGCTCCGAGCACGCTGCGCAGATGCGCAGTGAGCTGCTGGTTTAATTCCGGATCATTGTAAGTTAGCGGATATTCGTCATAGACTTCAATTTCCGGCGCTTTTGGAGAATGGGAAGCTGCACATTCGGCGGTAACAATCCGTTTGATTGCACTAATCAGCTGTTCGCGGATCTCATCCGAATAGGCGCGCACATTCAAAAGCAGCTCTGCTTCTCCGGGAATTACATTTGCGGCACTTCCGGCGCTCACTTTTCCAACGCTTACGACGCCGAAATCAAATGGGCTTACTTCACGGGAAACAATCGTTTGGATCCGAGTGATTATCGCGGCTGCAAGAACGACGGCGTCCACTCCGAGATGCGGCATTGAACCATGGGTCCCTTTTCCGAATACTTTCACCCGCAGGCTTGCTGCTGTCGAAAGGAACGGACCGTCGGCGGTGCCGATTTTTCCTGATTCGGGCGTGGTTAGCACGTGCTGTGCAAAGCAGTAATCCGGGGTGGGAATTCGTTCGGTGAGTCCGTCGGAAACCATTGATTTTGCACCCTGAGCGGTTTCTTCACCCGGTTGGAAAAGTGCAATATAGGTGCCGGCCCATTCGTCCTGATGTTCTGCAAGCGCCCGAGCGGCGCCAAGTGCTGCTGCGATATGCATATCATGCCCGCATGCATGCATTGCCGGAACAAGTTCTCCGGCGGCATTCGGAGTTTTTGCGGTGGAAGCGTAGGGCAGCCCGGTATCTTCTTTCACGGCGAGTGCATCAATATCTGCGCGGAAAAGTACTGTTGGCCCGGTGCCGTTTTTGAGGACGCCGACAACTCCGCCGCCAATCTGCTGGACAGTGTATCCGATAGCAGTGAGGATTTCAGTAATTTTGCTGCCGTATTCACCTCGAGCATTGAAAGTTCGGGGTGCTGATGGAAGTGAATATAGAGATCTTCTTGCCAGGAAGTATATTTTTCTAAGGAATCATAAATTGTGCTCATATCTAATTATGCCAAGCAAATTTTTCTTTGTTCTAGGACTTTCATTTAAAAGTGAAAACATCGCGGAAAGTGAGCCAAAACGAAACTTTATTTGGAAAGTATTGATGCGGAAATATTGCCGAAGTTTTAAGCGCCGCTCATTCCTCTGATGTCTGAATCCATTTCGTACCTTTCACTCGATAGTGCATTGTGGCTGCGCGAATGCCCATGAACACGATTGCGTACCCCGCCCAAAGAATTAACATTCCGATAATTATTTCGATATTAAGTTCGCTGTTTTGCATTATTGGAGTCGGCGGGATAAATTTCGGACTGAAAATTATGATGATTCCGGCGATTGGGGCAAAGGAAAGAAGTGAAATCAGCATGTATTTCGCAAGTTTTTCGTGTCTCCGGCACCAATGAGGATACCGTCGAGCATATAAGTGACGGCGCCTATTGGAAGCGCCAGCGAAGTCAGCCGCATTGTGTGCATACTGAGTTTTTGCACGGAAGCGTCGATTGACATTAAATGCGGAACAAAAAATGAGATTGCAATAAAAATACAGCCAAGGATTATTCCGGCGCGGACGCTCCAGCGCAGGCAGCGGGAAAGAATCATCCGAACTTTTTGGGCATCGCTTGAGCCAAGACCTTGACCGATAAGAATTTGTGCGGCAATTGCAAGAGAGTCCAGACCGTATGCCGCAAAGTTCCACATCGACATGACGATTTGATTTGCGGCGAGAGCGGCGGTGCCAAGCGCGGCGGCAGCGGCGATTTGCAGGAGCAGTGCGGTACGCAAGGAAAGAGTTCGAATAATTAGCGGCGCTGAATCGTGCAAAGATTTTAATACCCCGTCTCCTGAGGGAAATAAGGAAATGTTTTGTTTGCGGGCAATTTGTGCAAACCGCCAGGTGAGAAAAATTCCGATTCCGGCTTGTGCCAGTGCGCTGCCGTATCCGGCACCGGCTACGCCCAGTCCGGCAGCGTAAATAAACACCGCATTCAGCGGGATGTTTATTAGCGCACCTGCCGTCGAAGCAATTAGCGGTGATTTTGTGTCAGAAAAGCCGCGTAAAGCGCCGGTGCTTGCCAGCACGAGCAGCATTGCGGGAAATCCGAATGCGGAAGCCTGTAAATATGCAACGGCTTGCGGAAGTACTTCTGGGTTTGGTTTGAAAAGTGAAAGCAGCGGTGCGGCAGCGAAGAAAAGGAATAATGATAATGCGGAACCCAGCCCGAGCGCGAGCCAGATTCCGTCGATTCCGAGCCGGGCGGCTTTTGCCGGATTGCCTTTTCCGACGAAATGTGCGGTTGAAGCTGTGGTGGCGTAGGTGAGAAAAATACACAGCCCAATTAGTGTATTGAGAAGTGTTGAAGCAAGTGCCAGGCCGGCAAGTTCTTTCGTTCCAAGATGCCCAACCATTGTTGAATCTACGGCAACGAGCAGCGGTTCGACAAGGAGCGTGCCCAGTGAAGGAAGTGCAAGTTTTGCAATGCTGCGGTCAATTTCGCGCGGAGAGTTGGTTTTGGGGCTAATGTGCGGATCAGATGTGCTGTGTTTATTTTTTTGATTCATGGATTTTAAGGCCAGGTGCTTTGCAGGAGAAGCGGACAATACGGACAAGCGGACAATATGGATAGCAGCAGATAAACAGGTAAGCAGATAACGACGGGTATTCGCAAGTTTCGTGCGGATTCGCAAGTTTTCATGTGAATCCGCACCGTCGATATCGGTGTTTGCGGCTGTATAGTGCCGACGGCAGTGCAAGGTGCAGTGCGAGTCGATAGCTAGAATAAAATAATATAGATTATGAACAAAATAAAGATAATATATCCGATATTGCTGCTGATAAATTGCTTTACAGCATTGGTAAGTTCTTCGCCCTCAAGATGATCTAAATTCCCGAGCAGCTCATTGAGAGTGGCGTATTTTGGAGTTATTTGCTTTTGGTTTGGATTTTGCGGTTCTTGCGCGGATGTTTTTATCTGGTGATCTGCGGAAGCAGTTTTGGTACTGTTCGTAATTTCCGCAATCTGATTATTGCTTGTTTGTGAGCTGTTTGCCTGTGAAAGCTGTACAGACTCGGCAATATCCTGCTTCAGTGAATCAGTAAATTCTTTCACTAGTGAGAGCTTGGATAATTGCGGAAGATGCTGTGCAGAGGTCCGAATTTGCCCGACCTTGTTAACGGCTTTTAAGGTCTGTTTTAGTGTTTGCGGTTTCGCGGCGGCAGTGTTTTCTTGGCGAAGATGCCGGCTGTGATGAGGTGATTTTTTATCGCGGCTATCGGAAGAGTTGGAAGAAATAGCGCCGCGCGGCAAGCTGCACTGAGTGAAAAATTTTTGCGTGCAGTGTCTGTATGCTGTTCCTTACCAGCGAGGAACGCATCTGCGAGGTCGCTGTGCTTTTTCCAGGCATTTCCGCGGGCGCGTTTATTTAGATTGCGTGTCGAACTGCCAAGCCATGCGGATCCAGAAGTGTTATCTGAGTCAAAAGCGCCCGACATATTGTGCTCCCGTCTTTATACTTGGATTTCCGGTTGATATTGCAGCTGTCTCTGCTTCTATAGATAAGCCTATCTGATAAATACAGTGTTCTGTTCCAACTTGAGTTGGACATCAATTTAACTTTTGTCAAACTCGGGCGTGTTTTAACTTTAAGTATTTTTGAAAGATGAATGAATATTGCGGAATTAGACACAAATACATATCCACTGCTGTGGAAAATATTTGTGGCTAAAATTAGCGCTTTTCCGCAGGCTTTCCACAATTGTGGATATAAATATACGGTATTTTAGTGTATATCCACCTGTTCTAGACACTTTTTCCATAAACACGCGAAATATAATCCACAGAAATACTTAAAGTATCCACAGGTTTTTGTAAACTTGTCTTAAGTCCGATTTGTGTTCGAGGCATATTCATGGTTCGTTAAAGTTGTTTACAGTAGATAAAGAATAACGGCGATATGACGAGTGTGATTGTGAAACCTCCGCACAGTTTGTGCAGAGCTTTGCGCAGTTCCAAATCGGCAGCGTTACCACAAGTCATCCGGAAGTAAAATACCCGCAGTAAGTTCGGCAAGTTCGGCAGCTACGATTCAAAAACAAGGAGAGACGCGATGGCATATGACGTACCGCAGCAAAAATTTGCACCAAGAGCCAGCGCACCCACAGGAAGTTCAGATTTTGCGCGAGTTCCTCCGCAGGATCTTGAAGCAGAGATGAGTGTGCTGGGCGCAATGCTGATTAATAAAGACGCTATTTCTGAGGTAGTGCCGATTTTGAAAGCTATCGATTTCTACCGTCCGCAGCATGCAACAATTTTCACCGCGATAATCAGCGTTTTTGGCGACGGCGGAGTTGCGGACACAATCACAATCGCCGCATATTTAAAAAACAAAGGTGAACTTGACCGTACCGGCGGGCAAGATTATCTTTATCGCCTTGTAAGCATGGTTCCCACCGCAGCAAATGCAGCATATTATGCCCGAATCGTAAAAGATCTCGCAAAGCTGCGGGCATTGATTAATGCCGGGACGAAGATTGTGCAGCTAGCTTATGGCGGAGAAGGTATTGAGGTTGACAATCTAATCGACATGGCGCAGCAGGAAATGTTTGCGATGGCGGAAGAAAACATCTCGAACGAGTATGCCAATTTCGAGCAGATTCTCCCAGATGTAATCGCTGAAATTGAAGCAAATAGCGCGCGCGACGGCATAATGGCAGGTCTGCCGACGGGTTTTACTGAACTGGATCAGAGTTTGAATGGTTTACGTGCCGGACAAATGATTATTGTGGCAGCCCGTCCCGGCATGGGTAAATCTACATTGGCAATGGATATTTGCCGAAATGTGGCGATTCGTGAGGGGAAAGCCGTCGCGTTCTTCTCGCTCGAAATGAGCCGCACAGAATTGGTGATGCGTGCGCTCGCGGCAGAGTCGGGAGTATTTCTTTCGAAACTGATTCGCGGCGAGTTGGAGCAGCGTGACTGGAATACGATTGCGAACACGATGGAACGTATCGGTTCCGCACCTTTCTTTGTGGATGATTCGCCAAACTTGACGATGACGGAGATTCGCGCAAAAGCCCGCCGGATGCGCCAGCAAAACCAGATTGAATTAATCGTGATTGATTACTTGCAGCTGCTCACTTCCGGCGGGCGGACGCCGGAGTCGCGGCAGCAGGAAGTTTCGGAGTTTTCGCGTTCGATTAAATTGCTTGCAAAAGAGCTGGATGTGCCGATTATTGCTGTTGCCCAGCTGAATCGTAATCCGGAAGCGCGTAATGATAAGCGCCCGCAGGTGGCTGATCTTCGTGAGTCTGGTTCGCTGGAGCAGGATGCGGATGTGATTTTATTGATTCACAACAAGGATGGTGATGATCCGATGGATCCGCCGCCGTCGGAGATTATTGTGGGAAAGAATCGTTCTGGGCCGACTGGTTCGGTGGAGTTGATGTTCCAGCGTAACCGTACACGTTTTGCGAATCTTGCAAGCAGTGATAATTTCGCGAATCAAGAGTACTGAGTGTGCTGATTTTCCGCCTGCTGCGGGTTTACCGGTTTTGCGGTATTGTAATTTTTCTATGAAAACTGGTTATTTTGCTGCAAAGCGGTGTTTTTGCATAGATCAAGCCTGACTGCTGTGCAAAAACACCGCTTGGAACCGGCCGAAATGGAGCCAAGTAAAAGGCGATGCATATTTTGTTTGTATCGCGGGTATCGGCTGACGTAACTGACGGCAAAATGCTTGTGCGTCCACGTAAGTGGTGGCAAAGTTCGCATAATCTCACGTAACTGGTGGCGAAATAGGTAGTTTTGATTTCCGACGGGAGTGCTGTCGTTATTGCGAGCTTGTGACCTGCACAAATGCAACCACTTCCGTAGGCAATAATCGCAGCCTGAGTTCTTGCCGCCAGTTACGTAACGAAAATAAGTTTCCGCCGCCGGCGGAGATTATTGCGGAGAAAAGTTATTCTGCGCCGATTTCTTTGCGGAGCTTGGTGAAGTATCCGATTTGGTAGTCGATATTTTCTTTCCAGCGCCGGCGCAGAGTTTCGGTGGCGCGAACTTTACTTCGTTCGGTTTCCAGCTGTGTGAAATATCCGTCGATCCATTCAATCTGCGCGGGCGTACTTAATTCTAGGAACTTGAAATAGTTTAAAGTATCGAAAATGCGGTAAACGGAGAAGCGGTCGATGTCGTCGCACTGCCCAATCAGCCGTGCGGGCAGTGTTGGTTCGCAATCGAATATGAAATATTTCTCTCCCGCACGGTTTTCGAAAGTTCCGCCATTTTTGCCTGGATTCCAGATTGTATCTACATGCATTGCAATGCCCTGGGCGATTTCCTGGCAGATTGGTTGATCTATCCCGGCTTCACGCAATAAACGGTAAGCGCGGAGCGCCCTGCCCGCCCATGATCTACCGGCACTGCGGCGTCCCATTTCCCGATATCATGCAGTAAACAGCCAATTTCCAGTATTTCCGGATCAAGCGGCATTTCCGGTGTGGAATCGGCGAGAGCAATTTCTCTCCCGATTTTTGCCGTACGTAAACAATGCTCGAAACGATATTTTTCGCCTGATCAGATTTTTTGGCGACGGCAAAAGATGTGTGTGCAGTGCAGACTGCAGAAAATCGCGAAGCTGTACAAAGTTTTCAAAACGTCCAAAGTGTTCCATATTGCCGCTTTCCGATGTTTAATGAGATGTTTAATGAGATAAAGCCAATTTAGCAACCTGCACGGGTAGCTGCTGAATAATATTAATAATTTAGAGTCAGAAATTATAAAGATTATAAATGTAAAAAGCCATTAAAGGAATTTCAAAGTGCAGCTTCCAAATAGAACTTATCATTTTATGATTTCGCACATAGTTCTGTAGCGTATGCATACTATATCGTTGCTGCTGCGGAGGAGAAAGCATGGTTGGCAGAAAGTGTGTTTCTCCTATGCCCGGGATTCTCAATTGCTTATCGGTACGGTTCCGGAAAATGCAAGTGCAGAAGATTTTGCACAGGAATTGTTGGCTGGCAATTTAGTTAGTTTTGTAAGTACGGATAATTCTATAAATCTGCCCGGCGCTAATAAACGATTTAATTTTTCTGAAATTGGCACGTTTTCATGGAAGCCGGAAATTGCGGGCAATGGCAATAGCAACAGCAATAGCAGTGCCGGCGCTATGCCGCAATATAAGAGTGTTTCACAATCGAAAGGATGCTGGAGAGCCAGTTCAAGACTATAGGCTTGGGGAATTTCGGATAACGGACTTATTTGTGTTCCGCTTGGCGCTCTTACCGGTCTGGCGGGTGCTGCTGCCGGATTCGGCTGCAGCATTACGGGAAATTTTATCGAAGACCAAATTCCAGGGAATTCAGTTTGCAGGTAAACAAGATGGAACTTTTCAAGAAACTTCTTCTCTGGATTATTGGAACGCTCGTTTTAATTGCGGTCGATTTTATTGGCGGTTATTTTCGCACAAGTCTTTCGGGAGCACGGCAGATATTGCACTTGTTTGCATTTTTGGCGGTATTGGCAGCAATATTTGTCTGGATGCTGAAAATTTTAATGCGTGCGGGAAGCGCAGAAAACTCGAAAAATAATGAAAAGTAACGCAGATTCCGCGTTTAACAGCGTAAACGCTTAATATCTTAAAGCCGGATGCAGAAAGCTGTGCCGGATTTAAAATCTGATTCAAAACGCAAAATTTTAAATCCGGCACAGCCGTCGTAAATTCCCGCGGGAAAATAGCGGATTTACGCATTTTCGGGCTGATAAGCACCTTGCCAGACGGTATCGAATGGCGTATTGCCGGATACGCGCGCTTTAATCCCGGCAGTTACAAGCTCTTTCGCCGTCTTTACTGCATCATGAATTGCAGCACCTTTAGCAAGCTCGGCAGTGATCGCAGCAGCAAGCGAGCAGCCAGCTCCTGAGACGCGCTCATTTCCAATCTTTGGAGCGGAATAAACAATCGCCTCGCTACCGTCCCAAAGCACATCAATTGCATCTGGCCCCGGAAACTCTGTGCCACCTTTTACAACTACATATTTGGGACCAAGTGCGGAAATCCGCTTCGCAGCTTCCGCGAGATCATCCACGGTTTCAAGTTTTTCCATCCCGGCAAGCGTACACGCCTCAAAATAGTTCGGAGTAGCGACGGTAGCGAGCGGTAAAATTTCTTCCCGCAGTGCATTATCAGTATCGAGTGCTTGCCCTGGTTCCTGACCTTTGCAAATAAGCACCGGATCAAGCACAATATTCTTCCAAGGCTGCTTTTTTAACGATTCAGCAACAGTATGAATCGTGTCTGGATGCCCGAGCATTCCGATTTTTACTGTATCAAGATTTTGTGAAGCGGTGGCTGCTTCAATCTGGTCTGCAATCACTTCCGGAGCTACCGGAACGAAACGGTGCCCCCAATTATTTTTCGGATCGAAAGAAACGATACAGGTCAGTGCGCCCATGCCGTAGCAGCCAAGCTGATGGAAAGTCTTTAAATCAACCTGAAACCCTGCGCCGCCGGTGGCTTCCGAACCAGCGATTGTGTATGCAAATGCAGCCATAGTACATCCAATCTTTGTTTACTTATTTTATTTTCGGAGAAATTAGTGAAATAGATGCGAATCAGATTGTATTCATTTCGTCGGGGTGCGGACCGCGCCGCCCAAATTCGCCCTTATCCAATGCGTCAATCTGCGCAATCTCACCAGCAGTCAGCCGAATTTCGGCAGCAGCAAGATTTTCTGCCTGCCGCTCGCGTCCGCTTGCTTTGGGAATTGCGGAAGTTCCGCGGCCGAGATGCCATGCGAGAGTAATCTGCGCCGGGGTAGCATCGTAATCTTTCGCAATCTGCGTGATTACCGGATTATCGAACACCGCTCCCCGTGCAAGCGGACTCCACGCCACTACACGGATTCCTTGATTCCGGCAAAACTCGGCATTGGCGCGATTTCGCAGATACGGATGGCGTTCAATCTGGTTAGCTGCAGGAACGACGGAACACTCACGCAGAATCTGCACTAGATGATGCGGTTCAAAATTCGAAACGCCGATTGCTTTTGCGCGCTTGTCGATAGCGAACTCTTCCATCACTTTGTAAGTGCTTACGAAATCTCCGTCGTAACGCTTCGGCAGCGGCCAATGCATGAGAAAAAGATCAATATAATCCAGCCCAAGATCTTCAAGCGACTTGGCAAAAGATGTCCGTGCAGCTTCGGGATCATGATTGCAGTTATTTAGCTTTGTGGTGATAAAAAGTTCTTCACGCGGGATACCGCTTTGCGCAATCGCTGCGCCAACTTCTTTCTCGTTGCCGTACATTTGTGCCGTGTCAATATGCCGGTAGCCAAGTTTGAGTGCGCTCAGTACCGCTTCGGCAGTATTTTCAGGGGCAATCTTATATGTGCCAAAGCCGAGAGCCGGCATTTTTGCACCAGTATTTAATGTGTATTCGGGAATTTGTATCATGTGTTTATTCTGCCTTACCGGGAGAGAGTTCCGCGAGTTTTCCACAAACTGAGAAAAGCGCGTGCGGCCGCTTAAGCTGCTGTACCTTTTCCAACAAATGCCGCAACAATTTCATCGGTATGAGTATGCAGCGCGTCATGGTGGAAAGTTTCAGAAATGAACGGTGTTAAGCCTTTAATTTGCTTTGCCGTCTCCATTGAAAGGTCGAAAGGAACATACATGTCAGGCTTGTAAATCCAAGCTTTTACCGGCACACTGTTTTCCGCAAGTACTTCCGGATTGTGTAATGCCGGGAAATCGGCAAAGTCTGCAAGCAGTTCTGCTGCTGCAGCAAGCCCGCGAAGTGCCGGATCTTCCTCACCCTGCCAGGGGAATACGTGCTCGCAAGAGAAACGGAAACCAAAGCCGTTTTCCTGCGCCCATTTTTGTAATTCCCGCTCCCCGCGAGCGCCGTCGGTAATATTCGGCACACGGAATTGCGGTAAGCTGGCGCGGACACGGTCGGCAGACCAAGCTGTGGCGGAGTTTCCGTCAAAACCCAAACCGGATTCGCAGCAGACCTGCTTTTGCGCATAAATCGTTTCATGCAAAATCCAATAAAGCGGGGCACGGCCAAAGCTCAGTTCAGCGCCGACGGCATGCAGGAAGCGGGAAGAAAGCTGACGTTTCGGAGTTTCACTGCTGCCGGCAGAATCAGCTGTGTTGGTGAAGCTGCCAGAATCAGCTGCATTACCAGAATTAGCTGTGCCGCTCACAATGAATGGGTTTTCAAGCAAATAATGCATTTTCTCAAAACCGGAAGAGGAGCCGAGTATTATCCCAAGCATTCGGAAACGCCGCGGGGTGAGGCGCTCACCTGTAGGAAGAATTTCTTCATGCTCCGCAAGATGCGCGGCAATCTCCCAGCAAGTTTCCGCATCTGCCGGGAATTGGCGGAAAAATTCGGCGGTTCGCGCTTCAAGGCTTGCCCAGGTGCGCTGATAAACGTCGTCGGCATGGCGGAAAGTTGAAGGAAGCCCGGCGGTGATGAAAGCCTGCTCCAGCCCGCTTGGTGCAAGCGAAAGATAGCTGGTAATACAGAATCCGCCAAAAGACTGCCCGAGAGCTGTCCACTTTTGTGTACCCTGCAGCAGTCTGCGGAGCAGTTCGGCATCAGCGACGATATAGTCGGCGCGGAAGCATGCAAGATAGGCTGCCTGTGCTTTTGTGCTGCTAACGCCGGCTATCCGCAATGAATCCATTGCGTGCGATAAGCCTGTGCCGCGTTCGTCAAGCATTACGATTCGGTAATGTGCAAGTATTTGCTTCATCCAGCCGCCCATTGGAGCTGGGCGAGTGCCAGCCGATCCCGGACCGCCTTGGAAATAAACCAGGCGCGGAAGGTGCTCTCCGCCGTCGGCAATATATTCGCGTGCAAAAACCGTGATTTCACCTGGAAGCTGGGCGCGCTCATCGGCAGATAATCCGAACGCCCGCAAATATTGCCCGTTAAAATCGAGCGGAGCTTGGAAGCGGTGTTCAATCGCAGTGTATCCAGAGAACTGGCGGCGCTGGCTCGATTGCAGATTTTCGGGAGCGAGATAGCTTGGTGCAATTTTGTTAAAAAATTCGGTTTCGGTTTCCGGCTGATTCGCGTTTTGGGTGAGGGCGGCAGATTCATGGCTGCCAGTATTGGATTTCATTGTTTCTCGCTTTATATTTCTGATATTTCGGCTGTGTATTTTGGATTTTGAACTTTGTTTGATGCAAAATCATGGGATTGCGGATGTTTTTGGATGTACGGATGTTTTGTATGCGGGATAACTCGAAATTCCAGGGTAAGTACCTGCGGTAATTCTCCGGTTGGTAATTCTCTGATTATCAGTTATCTGGAAACTTTAATTTGTAATATTTATCCGCAAATTTTCGCAATAAATTATCCTAAGTATATTTGGCTGTCTTCATCTTTCAAACGCGGTTCGCTTTTCAGCTTTGGGCAGTGCCCGGATTTGTCGGCATAAAATTCGCGAATTACGTCCATATCAGCTTTTATGTTGCCAGTGAGTTTAATCGACTTCCCCCAGCCAAAAGTCCCCGAGTTGGCTTTATCGAGATATCCAAGTACGACGGGAAGATCTGCCTGGTAAGCAATATGGTAGAAACCGGATTTCCAAAAATCACGTTTTGCCCGGGTGCCTTTCGGTGCGATTACAAGTGTAAACTCGTCGGCTTTTTGGCTGTTTCCACAGCTGACCCAACCATGCCGTGCTTTGCTGAACGGTCAATCGCTAACCCGCCGACGGCTTTAATCAGCGGACCGAATGGGGAATTAACTGCAGAATCTTTCACGAAAAACTTAAATTTCCGCTTCACCTGCCAAAGCCCAACCGCCATTAATACGCCGTCCCAATAGGAAGTATGCGGTGCGCCGATAATGACGCATTTCTTTGGAAGGTCAATTTCCTTTCTGAATTTGACTGGCAGGATAACGAGAAAAATTGAGGAGATTAGCTTCAAAAACCACATCTTGTTTACTTCCTAAAACTTTCGAAACTGCTTTTAATACTGCACTGGCTTCCCGGGCGAGGTTTCCGGGGGTTTCCCTAGGCTTCCGGGGATTCCTGGAGTTTCTCGGGAGGCTTCCTAGGCTTCCCGGAGTTTCTCGGGCCTGTGCAAAGTCTTGTTTGCCGCGAAATGAGTAAAATTGCTTAATCTTGATTTTTATTTTTATCTTAATCTTGATTTTGATTTTGCGGCACGGTGCCTTTAACCTGACCGCGCTGAGTGTATCGCGGTTTGACTCCCGGATGTTCAGCGCTGGTCTGGTCTATGCTCCGCGTGCTAATTCTTTGTCGATAATTTGATTCATCTGGTTGATATCGGCAGCGCCGGGAATGTATGAGTAGCCAACTAAGAACGCGGGTGTGCCGTTGATTCCAAGCTGTTGCGCACGCTGAGCTGCAGCTTGGACTTTTGTGCGGTTTCCGCACTTTTCATATCGGCAATGAATTGGTCAAGATTTGCTACGCCGACCTGTTTCGCGATTTCAGTGAAAGTGCCGTCGTTATATTGGGCGTTCCCGGAAGCCGCAAGCTGAAAAAGCTCATCGTGGTATTCCCAGAACTTGTTTTGATTTGCGGCAGCTTGGGCGGCGTGAGCGGCGAGGACTGATTCCTGCCCGAGAACCGGGAGAGAATTGAATTCATAACGGATTTCACCAGCTTTGATTCGTGCTGCGAGCTGCGGCTCTGTTTTAAGCGAGTAAGTGATACAGTGGCCGCAGCGAAAATCTGCGTAAACTTCAATTACGACGGGGGCTTTGACGTCACCTTTCGCCATTGGATCGTTTGGATCGAGCCGATGCTGCGCGTTAATTAAATCTTTTACTTCTTGCGGAAGTTCTTGTTCGCCGGTATTAGCAGAATCTCCGTCGGTATTTTGATTATCATTTGTGCCGGTGCCCGTGCCTGACTGCGGATTTGGCTGCTGTTGGCTTGCGGCCGGATTTTCTGGGCGTGCGCCGTCGTTATTTGTGCGTGAAGTAAAGAAGAGTGCTGCAAAAATAACTGCAAGCATTGCAAGTGCGATTACAGCGATAATTAGAATTTTGCTGCTATTTACTTTCGCTGCCTGCGGATATTGCGGGATGTTGGAGCTCGCAGTGTCAGGGATGTGATCTTTATCTGCGGCGGGAACATAATTCGGCTCTTTATTCATGCTTCTAACACTACCTTTTTCGATAAAATTTTGCTGCTAGACGCTTATTTATTGTTATGCGGGGTCTTTATTGTTATGTGGGATCTTTATTGTTATAGCGGTTGTTGTAACGGGAGCCGCATTGCACGATTAAATGATTTCGTTATCACTTACGTGGATGCGCAAGCATTTTGCCGTCAGTTACGTGTGTTCGCGGGGATTTTGCCGTCAGTTACGTAGTCTCGTGTCCGTTCCATCATGGGCTTACGTACTCTCGCAGCTTGAATAACCCACCCAAACCGCACATTTAATAGCAAGACCAGCTTCCCTCTACGCAACTGGTGGCAGGAAATAGAAAACTTCACGTAACTGGTGGCGGGAACTAATTTTCTTCACGTAAGTGGTGGCAAGAACTCAGGGTGAAATTTTCACCGTCGGAAGTGCCTGTGTTTGTGCTGGTCATCGGCTTAAAGTTCCGACGGCTCTCCCGTCGTTACACAAAACTGCTCATTTCGCTACTAGTTACGTAACCGTACAGGGCATTTCGCCATCAGTTACGTTTAAAAATACGGATTGTGCCACCAGTTACGTTAGTTAAAGTAGATCTTGCCGTCACTTACGTAAGCGCGCAAGCATTTCGCCACCAGTTACGTTAAAAAATCGGATTTTGCCGTAATTTACGTGACCTTGCGGGCGTTTTACAGCCGGTTACGTAAGCCGCTACCCGCGATGCAAACAAAATGTAACCGGCAAGAACAACAAGCCCGAAAAATCAAAGTACAAATCCAAAAGCCGGCGAGTTCGGCTCAAGCTTTTCAATCTCGATATCAGATGCGTCCATCCGTGCAAGCAGTCCGGCAAGATTTCCAGGATCGTCAATTTCAATTCCGACAAGTGCCGGACCTGTTTCACGATTGTTCTTCTTCATATATTCGAAGCGCACAATATCGTCACCCGCACCGAGAACTTCGTTTAAGAAAGAGCGCAATGCTCCCGGCTTTTGCGGGAAAGTAACCAAAAAATAATGCCGAAAACCTTCGTGAATCATTGCGCGTTCCACAATATCGTCATAGCGGGAAACATCGTTATTTCCGCCGCTGAGCACACAAGCAATTGGTCCGTCGGGAATCTGATCAAGATTCAAATATCCGCGCAATGCAGCTACTGAAAGCGCTCCGGAAGGCTCAGTAATAATCCCTTCAACCTGGTATAAATCGAGCATTTCGGAAGCAATAGCCCCTCAGGCACGCTCACAATGCCGTCGGCAAAATTCTGTGCCACTTCGAATGTAATATCGCCAACGTGTGCGACGGCAGTGCCGTCGGCAAAAGTATCCACTTCCGGCAGTGTAACCGGCTTACCAGCGGCAAGTGCTGCCTGCATTGAAGCCGCTCCGGCCGGCTCCACGCCAATAACTTTCGTTTCCGGATGGAACTGCTTCACCCAGGCAAGTGTGCCGGCAAGCAGACCGCCGCCGCCGACGGGGACAAGCACCGCCGCAGGGGCTTGCGGTGCTTGCGCAAAAATTTCTTTACAACCGTGCCTTGCCCGGCAATTGTGCGCGCATCGTCGAAAGGATGAACGTAAACTGCTCCGGCTGCTGCCGAAAAACGGGTGGCTTCTTTTGCGCATTCGTCAAAAGTAGCGCCGACCTCCACTACTTGCACCCATTCGCCGCCAATATCGCGAATCCGATTCCGCTTTTGGCGCGGAGTAGTGGACGGAATAAAAATCGTGCCCTTAATCTGGAGCTGATTACAGGAAAATGCTACGCCCTGCGCATGATTTCCTGCCGAAGCGCAAACTATTCCGCGGGCAGAATCTTCAGGAGCGAGCGCAGAAATGAAATTGTAGGCGCCGCGGACTTTATAAGAACGCCCCACCTGGATGTCTTCGCGTTTTAAGTAAATATCACGTCCGATTCGGTTGCTGATCCGCACTGAACGCTCAAGCGGAGTGCAGCGGATCTTTGCTCCGAGCCCTTGCGCTGCAAGCACTACGTCGGTGCCGGTAGGAAGTTTGCGGCTGTGCTGCTCTGGCTGCAGGGCGGAATTATTGTCAGTTAAGTTATTTGTATTTGAACTATTGGCGGTGACCATACTTATCCAATTCTGTACGATATTATCTTGTATATTATCTGCTGCTGATTTTCAATCTTATGCGGATTTTTATTCAGTGCGGGTTTTTATAATTCGGTGCGGATTTTGCGCTTGGTACATTTTGCTGGATTTAAGCGAAAGACTCAAATAAATACTGATGTATTAGCAGCAATTTAGCACCAAATGCGGTAGGTGTATCGAACGTATATTAGGCTTATAAGTGTTTACCCCTATTTTATGAGTTTGGAATCAGCTTATGCGTCACGTCCGTAGATTGGCATATTTATCGGCAATGTTAGTGCTGGCACTCATTGCGAGTGCCTGTACACCTGCGCTTGAGCCGGCTAAACCAGAGCAGTCAGTGCAAAATCAGCAGCATAACTCGCCGGAATCGGAAATTTTGAATCCGCTTGAAAAAGGAATTATGAATGCATGGAAAGTAAATCTTGCTGCAAAACCGATTTCCGTTACGTTTGGCGGCACAAATAATCGCGATGAAATCGCGGTGCTCACACAAGACGGCGAAAAACAGACGCTGCATGGGTTTTCGCAAATTGGTGATTCGTTACTCGAAAAATGGAGTTTTGAAATTCCGCACGGTACGGTGCGAAATCTTGTAACTCGCGGCGGGAATGTCTATTTCAATCTGGTTCCGAAAAATATTTCTCGTACCGACGGGAATAGCGCCGAGAGTTTCGATGGAATCACCGGCTTAAGCGGCGGCAGTTCAGATGCTGCGGATTTTTCCGGCGGAAACCGCTCTGGCGGTATGGATCTTTATGCGTTGGATTTGGGCGACGGTTCAGAAAAATTTCGGTGGTCGAAACTTAACCCGCTTGATTCGGCAGCTCCGACTATTGTCGGGAGTTATCTGCGCGGTCTTGGCGTACTGAAAATAGATCAACAGCGGATAACGGCTGCAATCCTTGACGATTCTGGAAAAGTAACAGCAAACCAACAATTCTTTAAATCGGACTTTGGGAAATTAAACGAGCTGCCGGAACCGGGAAATCATCCGGAACAGGATAAGCTCAATCCTGAAATTGGCGGAGAATCTGCGGAAAGTGCAGGCACACGGATTTATCAGTTCCGTCGGAATCAGGTTGTTTTACCAAAAGAACCTGGGGTGCAAAACCGGTTTACAATTGCGTATCCGATGTTGAAAGTATTGGAAGGCGACTGGTGTGAAACAACAGATGTCGGCGCGGTTTGTGTGCAGTTAGCGGAGCAGGCAATTACGCAATACGATCGAAACGGGGATGAGTTTGCACGGGCAAAGTTTGATTCCCGATCAGCTGCCCAAAAGTACCGTTTTATTGGCGGAGTTCCTGGACTGCAGATTGGTGAACTTTTTCCGCGCTGCAAATAAAGTTAAATAATGCGGACTCGCAGTCTGCGGAAGCGAACCGGGCAGAAAATCTTACTGCAGCTTATCTTTACGGAGATTCGTGGCTGCCGCAAACTGGCTGGAAAGGCGGAAGCAATCCGGCACAGTGTGCTGCTGCCGGATATCAGGCACCGTTTTGTATTGCGCAGGGTGCATTGGTGAATGTGCGCACGGGGAAGAAAGTTTCTGCAGCGGGGGCAGTAGTTTTACGCGGTTCGGGAGCGGCGGATCAAACTTTCTTTACCTATCGCGACGGCGTATTAGCGATGTTGGTGCCTGATAAAGGCGAATCGGCGCACACCGGCGGAGCAGAGTTAACTGAAAATACCGGCAATGTCTGAAGAAATGCGGCAAGCAATGGAGAACCCAATGGATAATCCAACAGAGAATCACGATATTCCGTTCGAATTTGAACGAAAATTCTTTATTGAGAATCTTCCGGAAACGGCACGTGAACACGGTTCGAAACGAATCATTGTGCAAGCCTATGTTTTCGCTCAGGCTGGTTATGCGATTCGGGTGCGTTTAAGTTTCCGCGATGTGGCAGAGTTTGAGTTTCCGAAGTTTGATGAGGCGCTGGATTTCGTGGGCGGATATGAACGAAAGGTGTTAGCGCGGCTTTTACAGGAAGTGCGCAATGAGTCTTCCGACGGGAGTGTGCAGGCGAGTATTGCCGTGAAGTCTCCGTCGGTAAACGGTGAACGTTATGAGCTGGAAAATGAATTGGATATTGATGTAGCGGCGCAAATTTTGCAGCATTCAGGTAACTTAGTTTTAAAACGGCGATATTCGCTTTGGCTGGGTGAAGACGGCTGGGAATTCGACGTATTCGCCGGGCAAAATGAAGGTTTAATTGTGGCAGAATGTGAGCGTTTGAGTCCGGTGGTGGATTTAGCAATTCCGGAATTTGCGGTCACTGAAGTTACGGGTGACGCACGGTTCACCAATGATTCACTTTCAAAAGAGCCATGGAACCAGTGGGATACTCAGTTCCGGGCAGAGCTTTCGGCACGCGGACCATTCTTCCTGGATTTGCGGAACTAATTTCACGGGAGTTTCCGCTGCCGCCTGGAATATTCCCGCAGTTTGCACAATCTATCCAAACCAGACAATTAACAGCAAGGCCGACTTCCCGTTACGTAACTGGCGGCAGGAACTCAGGCTGGGATTTTTGCCGTCGGAAGTGCTTGTGTTTGTGCTGGTCACAAGCTCACGATAACGACGGCTCTCCCGTCGTTACGCAAAACTGCCGATTTTGCCGCCGCTTACGTTAAAAAATGCGGACTTTGCTATCAGTTACGTAATCTCGCGGGTATTTGCCGCCGCTTACGTAAGTCCGCAAGCCTTTGCCGCTAGTTACGTCGGCTGGTGCCTGTGATGCAAACAAAATGTGCACTGCTTTTTAGTTGGCTCCGGTTTATCCGGTTCCAAGCGGTGTTTTTGCACAGCGGCCAAACACGCCCGCACAAAACACCGCTTTCCGCTCAAACAAACACCGGCTTTATTTTGCAGCTAACGCCGGCAACTAATCTGCAGAGCCGGAGCCGCTTACCTGCAGTCCTTATTGGCAAGCTGCTTAGCCGCTTACCTGCCTATTTGCGGTAGAAACGTCCGAGAGTTTCCTGCTTAAATTCGTTGTAAGTGCCGTCCTCAATCGCAGTACGAATCGAATCCACCAGCCCGACGGTGAAGTATTCGTTATGGATAGTGGCAAGCGTATTTGCAATCATCTCTTTCGCTTTAAAAGTGTGGTGCAGATATGCTTTCGAATAATGGGTGCATGTGTAACAATCACAGTCTTCCACAAGCGGTGAAAAATCGCGTTTAAACTCGGCGCGGGAAATATTGAATCTGCCGTCGGGAGAATAAATCGCGGCGTTGCGTGCCACGCGGGAAGGATTCACACAATCGAAAGTGTCGGCTCCTGCCTCAACTGCGCGGAACAAATCGTCAGGTTCAGAGATTCCAAGTAAATGCCGTGCGCGGTTCTCGGGCAGCTCTTCACAAACCCAGCCGACAATCGTCCCAAGATTTTCTTTCTCAAGCGCACCGCCAATCCCGAATCCGTCAAAAACCTGACCGTCAATCTCCATTGCGCCTAAATCACGGGCTGCTTTGCGCCGCAAATCCTCGTATTGTGCGCCCTGAATTACCCCAAAAAGCTGCTGATAAGGTTTTCCAGTACGCGCTGCGGTAAGTTCCTTGTGCGCACGCAAACACCGTTCCGCCCAAAGCCGTGTCCGTTCCAGCGACTCTTCCTGATAGGTGCGTGAATTCAGCAGTGTGGTTAGCTCGTCGAAAGCGAAAATAATATCGGCGCCCAGTTCGTGCTGAATCCGCATCGAAATTTCGGGAGTGAAACGGTGCCGTGAACCGTTGAGATGCGAGCGGAACCAGACGCCGTCGTCATCCACATTTGCCAGCCGTTCGCGTCCATTTGCTGTTGCCGTATCGGAGACTGTTTTGCCGGAGAATTCTTCAGAAAGTACTTTTTGAAACCCGACCCTAAACTCATCACCTGAAAACCGCCGGAATCAGTGTAGGTTGGGCCAGGCCAGTTCATAAACTTTCCCAGCCCGCCGGCTGCGTCCAGGATATCGGATCCCGGCTGCAGATAAAGATGGTAGGCGTTTGCGAGTACCGCTTGTGCTCCAGTATCGCGCACACTCTCAGGAAGCACCGATTTTACGGTTGCTTTCGTGCCGACGGGAATGAAAGCCGGAGTGTTTATTTTTCCGTGCGGAGTAGAAATCACGCCCGTTCTTCCCAGGTGTTTTCCGTCGTTCGTTTCTAGTCTGGTCTTTACTTCAAAACTCATAGTCTGCTTATACTCAATTTCATGCTGCTTTATCTGCGATTACCGGCAGGGCAGGAGCTGCTGCAAAATCCGCTGCCGTCTGGCTGGCAGCAGCGATTTTCCGAAAACGGCGAATCCGCAGGCGGTAAAGTGTTTAAAATAACCGCAGTGATTTTCGCTGAATATTTTTGCCGGGATCCTTGGAAAATTTCAGCGGATTAATCGGCTAATATCGATTCGTATTCGGGATGTTTTTGGATATATCCCTGTACGTATGAACAGACTGGGACCACTTTATTTTCCCCGAGGTTCCGTTCGTGTTCGAGGGCTGTACGGACGAGCTTTGCAGCGATGCCGTTCCCCTGATACTCCTGCTTGACGACGGTATGTGTGAAATAGATATCGTCGTCGTGAAATTCATAAGTCAAGTATCCGACTGTGGTGTTGTCGGCGGAAAGTTTTGCTTCCCACATCGACTGGGTTTCATTATTTTCGATTTGATAGTCCTGCTGCATGACGTTTCCTTTCTCTGCAACTCCTGCTATTCTACGTTCTCCGCGTAAATTTCGCTTTTTAAGTGCGGTTTCTTTTCCGGCAATGTTTCTTGTTTTCTGCTGTTTTCTGCTGTTTTCGCTTCGGTCCAACCGCGGTATCGGAAACAGCGAATCGCAATCCAGGTGAAACTGAGTCAGTGAAAATAACGACGGTTGAAGTTGCGGAGAAAAAGAAAAATCAGTAAAGCACACGAATCACCGGACTTTGATCGAACGGTGAAAGTTCCTGGGTAATTGCCAGTTTTTCGCCGCTGGAACTGCCAAGCGTTTGTCCGGGAATTAGATACGCATCTCCGGTGATGAGATAGTTTGCAATATCGGCAAGCAGCATATACACATCATCGGCGCTTTTGGCTGATTCGCGCACTTCTAAATCGAGATGGCCGAATAGCGGCAGCCCTAATGTGCGGCCGAAGGTCAGACCGGAATTTTGCGTCCGGATATTTACCCATAGCGGCAGCGGCGCCTGGCCTGTTGTGAGTGCGTCGGCAAGTTCTGTAAACATGTGCGGCGGCTGTACCACGCCAAGTTCGTTCCGGAACACGCCGACGGCAGCCGGTTCACGCATCAGCGAATCCATAATTTCGGTGAGTAAAATATGTGCAGAAACCATTCGTTTCCGAAGTTTCAGCTCGGGAAGCTGTGCTGCAAATTTTTCTGAAATATTGCGATTGCTGCCGTCGGGATGATTTCCAGATTCGCCGGTAAACACATCTTCCTGGGCCTGACTTACCGGAGCGTACAAAGTAACCGGAACATGAAAAAGGTGTTCGGGGAGCCTGCCGCCATTAGGGAGTTCAAGCCGATAATTCAGCGGACTGAGCAGTGCCTGTACTCCCTGCTCGGAGAAATGGTAAAGATCGCCTGGCACGAGATTCGGGTTTTTGTATCTGGTGCAACGTGCTGCCATTCACCGTCGGCACGGATTGCCCATAATTCACGCAGCCGGACGATTGCCGCAGGAATATCGATTGGGGCATTGAAAAGTGCTGTTGCGGAGAGGACTTCCGGAGCGGGCGGATGTATTGCAGAAATTCCAAGCTGTTCCATGGGAATAAGTTTAGCTTATTGCCGCTCTGCTGCTGCTTTCTTTTCTGGATCCGCCTGCAGTTAGCAGAAACTAATATTCCGGGCATTCCGCCGGAGCCGGAAAACAGATATTTACGGAGAAATGGGCAATAAAAATTGTGCCCACACTCTGGGCGGAATACGTTTCGCCGGAGCGGGAGAGATAATCTATTTGGTGATTCTTGTATTTTGTTTCGCGTAAACGTAAGCATTAAGCAGACGTGAGTGTTAAGAAAAGAGCATCCAGAAATGAATTCCACGCAAAAAGCACCAGCTAATTTTTGGAAACGAATGTCGAAAACCCTGCTGTTTTGGGTTATTATCGCGATTATTGCCGGCGCGATTCTTGGGCAATTTCTCCCATCATGGGCGGTAGTTCCATTCGCTACTTTTAACGACATATTCGGCAAATATCTCAACTTTGTAGTTCCGTTGATTATCCTCGGACTCGTCACCCCGGCAATCTTCGAACTTGGCCGTACCGGCGGAAAATGGCTGCTTGTGACAGTAATTATCGCCTATGGGTCAACAATGGCTGCCGGATTCGGCACTTGGGGATTGCTTCCCTCATTTTCCCATGGCTGCTTTCGGGGCAGAAAGTTCCAGACTTGGCTTCTCCGGAAAATGCGGTTGCTTCCATTATGGATCCGAGTTTTGCAATGCCGCCGGTGTTTGGGGTGATGACGGCGTTAATCCTTGCAATCGTACTTGGGCTTGGGATGGCCGCTGTGCGTGCAGAAAAGTCAATGGCTGTTTTCCGTGAATTCCGTGACCTGATTATGAAAGTGATTTTGAAAACGATTGTGCCGCTTCTTCCGCTCCATATTTTCGGAATCTTCTTGAATATGTCGAAGTCCGGGCAGTTTGTGCAGGTGCTGGCAGCGCTCGGGAAAATCTTCATCTTCTCTTTCGTACTTACAATCGTAATGCTCGTATTGCAGTATCTGATTGCCGGCAGTATGGCAAAGCGGAATCCATTCACGGCGCTTTGGGGGATGAAAGACGCATATTTTACTGCTCTCGGCACGTCTTCTTCCGCTGCCACAATTCCAGTTACTGAACACTGCGCAGTGAAGAACGGTGTAACTCGTGAGATTGCTGATTTCGTGGTTCCCTTGTGTGCCGCAATCCATTTGGCTGGGTCAACTATTAAAATCACCGCGTTTGCTTTAGCACTGCAATATATGATGGGGATTACTCCGAGTTTCAGCGCGATGAGCGGTTTCATCCTCATGCTGGGTGTGATTATGGTTGCTGCGCCCGGAGTGCCTGGAGGGGCGATTACTGCTGCGCAAGGTGTGCTGCAAGGAATGCTTAGTTTCACTGATCCGATGTACGGCATCATGGTGGCAATGTATGTTGCGGCAGATTCTTTCGGTACTGCGGCGAATGTTACCGGCGACGGCGCGATTGCAATAGCTGTTGATACTCTGGCAAAAGGTTCACTCGGTGCTGAAAAAGCTGCGGCAATGGAGGCAAGCAAAGACATAATTTCCGGACGTGAACTGGAAGAAGAATTCACAGAATGAATTGCGTAAGTTGCGTGAATTAGCGGGGAGCCGGGAACGTGAATGTTTTATCCGGAACCGGTACCCCGCTGGATCCGTCATACAGGATCCGATGATTGTGCAGAAAGTTAAACTTACCGGCAAATCTAGAATTTTTAGAATTCTCGGGCGCTGGCTGCTTTCAGTAATTCAAGTGTGCCGGCGTCCGGGAAACCGACGATATCCCAACGCGGAGGCCACGCATTTTCGTTGCGCTGAAAGCTGTTTTTCCAGATTTCGCGAGCAAGATATGAGCGGATTGAAATTTTCATTCCCCGATTTTCTTCCCAGGGATGCGGCGACGGTTCACGCACGAAAGTGATGAAATCCGTATCGGGAATGGAACCGCTTCGGTCAGTGTCTGTCCAAAATGTGTTTGAAACGTGTTCACCGCTGCGCAGAATTTGCGGCTGGTAAGTTTTGAGCGCGCCGAATTCACCCCAGGTAAGCATTTGTTTTACTTGTGTATCGTAAATCTGTTTGCGAAAATGGCCGCGCAGCTCACCGAGCACTTCGGCGAGCGGTGATCCGGGCAGCGGAATCCATTCGCGCCATCCGTCGGCGGTAACCGTGTGCGGCAGCGGGTAAATTGTTTCATCCGAGTCTCGGGCGGTGCGGAGTGTTTTGAAAAAATCAACAAGGTGCGGGTCGTCGTCAAAAATTATGTACAGTTTTGTTCGTGCTGCTGGGACGAACAGCGGAAGTGAAGGGCGGTAATCTTTTGCAATCCGTTCTGTCAGCTGTGTGATGATATCAAAATCAGCAAACCATGAAGATTCATAATTTTCGAGGTCAGTGAATGAGATTACTTTCGCTCCGGCAATTTTTGTTTCGCTGAGTTTTAAAGCACGGCTGCGAGAATTAGTGACTTCACGCAGTGTGTGCAGGGAATCAGTGAGGATTTCGTCGACTTCGCGATGCTCGGATTCGATCTGCGAATAGTAGACCGGAGAAATCTTTTCCGCTTGTCCATGGGTAATCCCGACAGCAATAAAATCAGTGAGCGGTACGTAAACGAGTGAATCTTCGCCTTGATGTGATTGCAGGAAGTATCCGGCATTGCGCACAATCGGGAGCAGCATATTTTCGGCAGTTTGAAATCCGGAATCAGGGCTCATCTCCGGGAATTCCGGCAGATTTGGGGTGTGAAAATAATTTACCGCCGGAGAGTTGTTTTCCGATTCGCCGCAATATTCGGCAGGTTCGGAAAATTTGGGAGATTCAGATTTTTGTTCCGGCAGTGAAGAATTCTTAATTCCGATTGAAATCAGACGCTGCAATAGCTCGGTGCGCAATTCAACTGGACTATCTTTTTAATTAGCGCTCCTGGACGGAACCGGAAAGTACGTCCGTCGCTAAGAAGAATGTCAAGCCAATCATCATTTGCGGTGACGATTGAATCCTGCAGCTCGGGATGATTTGCAGCTACGCTCAGTGCCCAGTCAATGAAGTTCATGGCATTAATTCTGGCAGTTTTCGGAGTCTGACTCAATCGAAGTTCTTTGCCATGCGCAATATTGGCGTTGTAAACATTGTTTGCGGTGCAGTTCGGGTTTAAAAGTAATTGTGGTGATTCGCGGTAGTGCTCGTATAATAGTTCTGTTGCAGCCGTAAGCTGCAGGATAATAACGCAGCGATTGGAACGCTGCTGATGCTGTTAGCTTATGGTTTTCTTTCGTGATGAAATAAGTGCTTCATCAGATGTAGTCCATGTATCGAAACACCTTGGAAAATTAAATCGGGCTTATTGTAATTTCCGTAAAAATTTGAATCTGGGAGGTACGGAAAATGCCAAAAATTTCGGCAGCTACCGTAAAAGAACACCATGCACAAATGTTTCTGAAGCTGGCGGACGCAGCGGAGGTTATTCTGCGGGAAAGAGGGCCGAATGCACTTACGGCAGGTTCTGTGGCAGAAGCTGCCGGGATTGCACGCAACTCGATTTACCGATATGTTTCCTCAATTGACGATTTACGGATGGTGGTGCTCGAGCGTTATTTACCGCTTTGGGTGCAGACGGTTGAAAAACGTGTGAACCGGGACGACGAACCGCGCAAGCAGCTGCTTGATTTAGCTATTGTAAGCCTTGAAATGGCGCAAACTACCGGGCATTCCTGGCTGATTTCGGTAATGCGCCATCGCGGGGAATGCGCGGAAAAAATACTAATGAGGCAAGTTCGCATGCACCGCACCACGGGAAAAGCGCGGCAAACGATGCTGAGGTGAAGAAAAGTGCGGCAAACTCTCCATATGCTTCGCCTGCGGTGGCAAATTTTCATAAAAATCTGGGCATGGAAATTTTTGCGCTCTGGCAGAAAATTGATCCAGCGCGGGCAATGGTGAATGCGCAGATTAACCGGTCACTGATTGAAGCAGGGATGAAACTGCTTGACCATCATTCTGATTTTTCTTCCGTGGTGAGTTCGGTACAGGCGGCAATCGCCGGACTTTTTCCAGAAAATGCGCGAGCTGCTGAGCTTGGAGCTGGTGGGAGTTTGCAGTGAAAAATTCCTGCGTCAATGACGGTACAGATACTTTTCGCGGTGTATTGCAGTGTACATACTATGAACGCGGGGAATGCCGTTCATGCACGCTGATCGAAATTCCGTACCAGCAGCAGATTGCACAGAAAACTGCGCGAGTTTCCCAACTGCTTCCAGTACGTGCATGGTGTGATCCAGCGGTATCAGAGATTAGCGGTTTTCGGAATAAAGTAAAACTTGTTGTATCAGGGAGCGCGGCCGCACCAAAACTGGGAATTGCCAATCAAGATTTGCGTGAGTGCCCTTTACCGACTTCCGGTATTCGTGCGGCAATTCCAGTGCTGGCGCAGTTTGTGACCCGCTGCGAACTCACCCCGTATCGTTTCGAAACAAACACGGGTGTGCTGAAATTTATTATTGTGACGGAATCTGCGCGCGGAGAATTGATGGTGCGTTTTGTAGTGCGCCGTCGGGGAGTGCAAGGAATTATCTTCAAATATTATTCTTGGCTGGAAGCGAACCTGCCACAGTTACGGGTTTGCTCAATCAACGTGCAGCCGGAACGGAAGGCGATCATTGAAGGTGCGGAAGAAATTCTCGTAAGTAAGCGGAACGAGCTGCAAATGCCGCTTACGGTTGGGATCAATTCGCATAGTGAAAAACTGCTGCTTTCCTTGCAGCCGAAGTCGTTCTTCCAGACGAATACGCAGATGGCGCAGGCACTTTATGCGCGGGCAGCAGGTTGGATTTACGATTATCTTGCAGCGCACCTGATGAATATCGACGGTGAGATTGGAACTTGCAGTGCGTCGCATAAGCCAATCGAGATCTGGGATTTGTATTGCGGCGTGGGAGGTTTCGCGCTCGCGGCTGCCGTCGCGGTAAAAGCAGCAGAAACAGGGAAGGGTGCAGCTGGGGTTGATCCTGGAGCGGATAAAGGCAGAAAAACCTGGCTTCCAGGGTCTTGGTTCGTGGTGTAGAAGTATCGGAACATGCGGTAGCTGCTGCAAATAAATCTGCTCGGAAACAAAATCTGCCAGCAGAGTTTGTTGCCGGTGATGCCGTGCAGTGGGCGCGTGAGCAGCTAGCGCAAGGCGCTCAGCCCAGTATTGTAGTGGTAAATCCGCCGCGCCGCGGGTTGGAAAAGAGCTTGCGCGGATGCTGAATCGTTCGGGAGCTGCACGAATTATTTATTCTTCATGCAATCCTGAATCGCTTGCTGCAGATCTTGCGCAGATGCCAGCATACCAGGCTGATCAAGCGCAGCTTGTCGATATTTTCCCGCATACAAAGCATGTGGAGACGGTCGTTCTCTTATCTCAAACTTAGGTTGAGCCAAGAGAATTATTATCAGAGCGGCAAATAGACGATATCTGTGAAGCGGTGAGTTTCTTGCATGGACAAAAGCAGCGAGGTGATCTGGAGTGAATAAAGACCCGTTTAAGGAATACATCAAAGAATCCGAGCCGTCAAAACGAGACAAAGGGTATGCGTGGCATACCGCTATTGGGCTGCAGGCAGTAGATGGATTGAAAACATCAGAATATTTGGTGCATACTGCCGTTCGGAATATCGAAGGTGAGATTTCCTTTGCAGAGGCAAATGCACTTTTGCAGACCTACTATGAGGAAAATCCTGCCAGTGATGCGTCGGATCGTACCGAAGAGGCCGACAAGGTTTCCGCACGGATTGCTGCGCTTCTTTCCGAACAAGCCTTTAGCTTTACGCTGAACGAGTATATTTCCATTCATCGGAAACTATTTACCGGTATTTATGCTTGTGCCGGGCGGATTCGAGATTACAACATCACGAAGAAGGAATGGGTGCTGAACGGAGCGACCGTGTTATATGGCAGCACCACGGAGTTGCAGGCCACACTTGACTATGATTTTTCAGCGGAGAAGAAGTTTTCCTATAAGAATCTGACGATGGATGAAATCATCGGACATCTTGCTGTATTCATATCGGGATTATGGCAGATTCATGTGTTTAGCGAGGGGAATACCAGAACAGCAGCTGTGTTCCTCATCAAGTATTTACGCGCGCTGGGCTTTGACGTGATAAATGATATTTTCGCTGAGAACGCATGGTATTTTCGGAATTCACTCGTTAGGGCAAACTATAATGATCTGAAAAATGGCGTTCACGAAACTACGGAATATCTTGAATTGTTTCTTCGTAATCTTCTGCTTAACGAGAATCATCCGCTGCATAACCGAACATTGCATATCGACGGCATTTTCAAAGAACCGGAAAAAGCGAACATTGACTCAAAAAGCGAATATTGGAGTGGAGAAAGTGAACATTGATGATGTTTTCACAGCAAAAACCGCTTCTCATATTCAGGTATTACAAGAGGTATTGGGCATGGCGAGAGCATTTGGAAGATCTGATGTTCAGCGGGTGCTTGGCCTGAAACCAACAAGAAGCTCTGCGCTGCTGCGTGAAATGGCAGAGCACGGAATCATTGATCCGGTGTCCGGACACGGAAAAGGAAAGTATCGATTCCGGCATTGTCTTGCCTCATGTGAAAACCGCTTGTTTGCTGTCGCGTGTAAAGCTATTGTGAAACTATGCCGATGAAGTTCTAGATTGGCAGAAAAGTCTGAAAAATGCGCTGAGAATCAGACTGGAAGAAGCGCGCTTTATTCTGAGGAGAATATGCAGATGATGGAGTTTATAGAATTTAACCCGACGGCAATGCAGGATGATTTACTGGGTTTTCTTCTGAAAATTGAATGGAAAGCTGGCGAGATGCTGCATAAACATCTCACGGCAGGTACGTTTTATAAGCGTTTTGGGCAGAGTGCACAGTTGTTCTTTTTGCTTGATCAGGATACTGCTAACACAGACGTGGAAGATACTGAGAGTAAATCCGCTTCTGATAGCGCACCTGCTTGTGCTGCCCGGAATTCAGAATCGGAAACTGCACGGAAGATTGCCGGTTTTGGCGCGATAGTGGAACAGGACTTTATCGAAATCCCAGAATTTTCTCCCTGGATTGCGTTTATTTATGTAAATCCAGAGTATCGCGGCCAGCATTTATCGGAGCGTATTGTGAACTTCCTTGAAGCAAAGCTAAAAGAGATGGAAAATCGTGAAATCTACATCCTTACTCAGCATATTGGACTTTACGAGAAGTACGGATATGCGCAAATCGGCGATGTGCCAAGCGAAATACATGGCACTGCCTATATTTACAAAAAGGAGCTCAGTTAACTGTTTCGCTTGGAAAATCGGAGAATCGGTACCGTCGTCAGTTCTTCAGTGAATGAATCGGCGCTGGAATAAACCCGCCGCGCCCGATAAAGCCAGCATTTGAAACCTGATTTACGGGCATGATCGGTGCGCGCCCAAGCAACCCGCCAAAATCCACTTCTTCTCCAACACCTTTACCGGGCACTGGAATCACCCGCACTGCCGTCGTCTTTGAATTTTGCATTCCGATTGCTGCTTCGTCAGCAATCATTCCCGAAATTGTGGCAGCTGGAGTATCGCCAGGCACTGCAATCATATCCAGGCCGACGGAGCAGATTGCCGTCATTGCCTCAAGTTTATCGATCGAAAGTACGCCAAGCCTTGCAGCCTCGATCATGCCTTCGTCTTCCGAGACGGGAATGAAAGAACCAGAGAGCCCGCCCACGCGGGAAGCAGCCATCATTCCGCCTTTCTTCACTGCATCGTTCAGCAAGGCGAGTGCGGCCGTGGTGCCGTGCGTGCCAACATGATCTAATCCCATATGCTCCAGAATCCGAGCGACGGAATCGCCGACTTCAGCCGTTGGCGCGAGCGAAAGATCCACGATTCCAAACGGTACACCAAGCCGTTCGGATGCAAGTTTGCCAACCAGCTGCCCGGCGCGGGTAATTTTGAAAGCTGCACCTTTAATTGCTTCTGAAACTTCATTCAGTGTGGCGCCCGCAAGCGTGCCGAGTGCGCGGTCAACTACGCCCGGCCCGGAAACGCCTACCGAAACCACGCAATCAGGTTCCTGCACGCCGTGATATGCGCCAGCCATGAATGGGTTATCGCTTACCGAATTTGCAAAGACAACGAGTTTTGCGGCGCCGATAGCGTTCCGGTCTGCGGTAAGCTCGGCTGCTTCTTTTACTGCTTCACCCATTCGGGCAACAGCATCCATATTAATACCGGCGCGGGTAGATCCGATATTTACCGACGAACACATGAAGTCGGTTTCCGCGAGAGCCTGCGGGATTGAATCAATCAGCCGCTGATCGGAAGCCGTCGTTCCTTTTTCTACGAGTGCTGAATATCCGCCAATGAAATCTACACCAGTCTCTTTTGCGGCCTTGTCGAGTGCTTTCGCCACGAAAATTGGGTCGCCTTGTGCGCTGGCCGTTACGAGCGCGATTGGCGTGACGGAAATCCGTTTATTCGCAATCGGCATTCCCAGCTCACGGGAAATTCCGTCACACACTTCTACCAGGTGTTTTGCTTGATTAGTAACACGCTCGTACACTACATGCGCGGTTTCTTCCATCGTCGGACGGGCACATTCGAGTAGTGAAATTCCCATCGTGACGGTGCGGATATCGAGGCGGTATTTTTCGACCATATCGATCGTGTCGAGAATTTGTGTGGAGTCAAGAATTGCCATAATTTTTCCGTTTGAAGTTTAAAGCGAAACAGCTAAAAGTGCTGCATATCTGATGAGTGCGCAAGGGTGCGTGTTTTAAAATATGAAATACCGGTTGCCAGAGTATCCAGTCCAGATTGTATGGCGCTGTGCGGTAAAATACTGAGCTAGATTTCGGTTACTGCACGGAAAATAGCTTCACTTTGGACGCGAATCAGCACGCCTTGTGCGTCGCCGACTTCTGTCATTCGCTCCTGTAATGCGCCAATTGAACCGTTTTCTGAAGAATCAGTATTGACGCGCAGAATCATCGTGAAGTATCCGCCCATAATCTGCTGCGATAAATCCAATATATTCACATTTTCTTGCGCAAGACCAGTGGCGACGGCTGCGATAATTCCTGGATGATCGTTTCCGGTAACCGTAATAATTGCAATCATGTGGAAAATTCTACCTGAACTTTCAGGAAGCTTTATTAATTGACCATTTTAATTCGCAGATTTCTGGATGCATCTTTATAACCGCCGGCATTGGTAATATTTTCAAATCCGAGCGTACGCATTGTTTCGAGTGCAGATTGTGCTCTTCCGCCTGAACGGCAGTAGAGGATGTAGCTCTGGTTTCTGGGGAGAGAGTTGATTATTTCGCCGAAATTTGGATCGAAGAAATCGATGTTTATTGCACCCGCAAGGTGTCCGTCGGAAAATTCGGCAGGAGTGCGCACGTCAAGCAGTATTGGGGCGGTGTTTGCTGAATATCCGGTTTTCAGCTCATCGGATGCGGTTTCGGTTTCAAGTCTGTGATCAGATTTTTTCGCGGTTTCCTGCTGCGGATTGTTTTTTGCGTGAATTTTTAGATAGTTCAACATGAGACAAGGATATACCTAAAACTTGCGTTAAAAATCGCGTGTGAAAGTTTACTGCTTTATTGCACAAGCGTGTGATCGGCAATGCTGCTGTGCAGATGCAGAGCATAAGAATGTTAGTGATTCGGGCGGAATCGGAGAACGGGGCTGATTAAAGCTATAACGAGCGTTTCAGATAGTGGAATGTGTTGTTTGTTGAATAGAGCGGAAAGTAATTTTGAGGGTGATATTTCAACGTGCGGCGCGTTATCCTTTCCGAAAATTTCGGCAGGTAAGGAGAATAAGGAGATTAATCCATGAAATCTATAATTGCTGGTAATCGTCTGCTTTTTCTGCTCACCGGTTTTGTTGGATTGCTTTGTGCCGCGGCGCTCGGTGTATTTGCCTTGAAGCTTGGCGGTTTAGTTGATTTGATTGGCCAAGATCAAAACTCGCTGCTGTATCAACTTTTTGTGTGTGTAGGAATTATTGCGTGCTGGTTTTTATTCTCGCTGGCCTACAACGCTTTGCGGGCATTTTATGCATATCGAGTAATCAACCAAACTAAATCGGGACTTTATGCGGGAATTAATCGTCTTCGGCTGAGTGAATACGAGTCAAAGCCGAATGAATATTATCTGAATATTTTTACAAAGAAATTCGACATCCTGCACGAGAACTATTTGGTTCCGAAATGCAGCATGGTTGCTGATGCGGCCTCCGCAATTGTGAGTATCTCCCTGATTTTTTGGATTAGCTGGAAGCTGGCGCTATCTTTTATCGCGGTTACCCTGGTGACTATTGTGATTTCACAGCTTCCTGGTGTAATCATGGCCAAAAAGACCGAAGTGTTTTCGAAAAAGAACGCTCAGTACCTCAAAGTAATTAACAATCATCTGAGAGGATTCGAGCAGATTAAACTTTTGGGTTTGTTTCCAAACTTTCAGCATGTTTACCTGGATACAGATAAAGAATTTGAATCAAGCAGACGCGGATATTACGCCACCAGCTGGAGTGCTGATTCTTTCGGGATATTTGTTAGCTTCTTAGCGCAGCTTTTCTGTTTCGGGGTTGGGGTGTATTTCGTAATTTATGGTGATTTAACGATTGGAATGCTGATAGCTGCAATCAATCTGTTGAATAACGTTTTCAATCCGGTACAGTCATTCGTGCACTCGAAGAACCTGATGGGTACGGTAAGTGAAATTTTCGATTCCTTTAACGAGCTTTTGACCGTTCCGCAGGAGTCGGGAGCAGCATTAAATACTTGTGTGGAAAAGATTGAATATCAGGATGTGGCAGTTACATTGCCAAGCGGACGAAACTTGGTTTCTGGATTTAACTACCGCTTTGAAAAGGGTAAGCGGTACGCTATCGTCGGAGAATCGGGATCAGGCAAATCTACATTGATGAAACTTCTGATGGGATATTATGATCCGGGATTTTTCACCGGAAAAGTGCTCATCAATGAAGCCCGGCGAGAGACGCTTTTGCCCGCTGATTTATTTAGCCGCATTGCCTATATTCAACGAAATGATTTTTTCATCCCCGGAACTGTAGAAGATAATATTACGCTAAACCGCGACTGCGCTGCTCCTGTTGAACTTTACGCGCAGTTAAAGATTAGTACTGAACTGCGCAGTCAAAAAATTGAAGAAGGTGCGCGGCACCAGATTTCACAAGGTGAAAAACAGCGCATTGATATGGCACGATTCCTAATCAATGATTACGATGTGCTGATATTTGACGAGCCAAGCACTAACTTAGACCCGAAAACCAGTGAACTGGTATTTGATTACATTCTAGGTATTACTGACAAAATCGTCATCGTTATTACCCACGAACCCAGCGCCAGCCTGCTATCGAGATTTGATTCAACCTTCAATATAAAGAACTATCAAAGTTAATGACGGATTTTTTTGAGGGGTTGGCAATTGGGTTTTGCGGCTCTTTCATTTTTTGTTACGTAAGTGGTGATGGGGAGTCGGGTTCATTGCGTAAGTGGTGGCGGGAAGTTGGTTTCTTTACGTGAGTGGTGGCAAGAACTTAGGCGAGGATTTTTCCGTCGAAAGTGCTTGCGTTTGTGCTGGTCACAGGCGTAAGGTGACGACGGCTCTCCCGTCGCTACAGAAAACCGCCGATTTCGCCGCCAGTTACGTTAAATAATACGGATTATGCCACTAGTTACGTGCGATTCGCGAACTTTGTCGCTTGGCCTACGCTTAGCCTCTAACGACACGCCGCCATTAGACCCGCATTTTGGCACTTAGCCCCGATTGTTCGCGGAAATGTTTAAAATATAAAAAATCGGCTCGACGGGGCGTGAAGTCAACCATCGAGCCGAAGCGCGCGCCGAAAGGGACTCGAACCCCCAACCTCCTGATCCGTAGTCAGGTGCTCTATCCATTGAGCTATCGGCGCAAGTTCTTTAACGAACTCATTAAGTTTACAGCTAAATCTTTGCGAAAATCTAATAGGATATGCGTGGTAATCGCCACATTGCCTTAAACTCGCCGTGCTTTCTCTGCCAGACTAGTTGTGAATGGTTTTTCTTGTGAGCGGATGTTTTGTTACGTAAGTGGTGGCGGGAATTTATTCTCGTTACGTAAGTGGTGGCAAGAACTCGGGCTGGGATTTTCACCGTCGGAAGTGCTTGTGTTTGTGCTGGTCACAGGCTCGCGATAACGATGGTTCTCCCGTCGTTACATAAAACCGCGCATTTTGCCATCAGTTACGTAACCATGTAGAGCGTTTTGCTACCAGTTACGTTTAAAAATACGGATTTTGCCACCTGTTACGTTAAAAAATACAGATTTTGCCACCTGTTACGTTAAAAAATACAGATTTTGCCACCTGTTACGTGCCTTGGCGCGAACTTTGCCGCTTGGCTTGCACTTAGCCCTAGCCTTCACACTTAGCCCGGATCGGACACTAACGACACACAGCCATAAGCAACGATTTTTGGCACTTAGCCCCTAACCTGCCCATAATGGCATACAACATAAATGTGAATGCGGCAACCGCCCCCAAATCTATGACTCGGAGGCGGCGCAAGTTTTATACGGGGTGGTTCACCCCTATTTCAGCTAAATAGCGAGCCTGCGGCTCAACTTAGCCGGTGCCGGCTATTAGCCCGAGGCTATGGCTTAGGCACCTAAAGGAACTCTAACGCATTTGCTTAAGTTCTTTCAATGATTTCTGAAAACTTGTTTGAATGCGAACAATTTTATTTGAACAATCCGCAAAGTGACTAATGCCTAGACTATGTGCAATGCTTTTGCTGAGCAAAGCTTTAGGCGAATTATCGTTAAGGTAGGATTCAAGCCCGTTATTTAGAATTTTTTGGCGGGCATGAAAAACAGAGCTCACAAGAATATCTGCGATTTGAAGCCCTGAATTCGTTCTTGAGTCTAAGCTAACCGCACAAACAAAACGTTTGTTGTGTAGCCTTGAATTGCATTGATTTATTAACGCGTCTCCGTACGAAACCCCAGCTGGAACGTCGATATGGTCAATTAGTGCAACTCCTAGTTCGCTTCGGGTAACCAAGCCTCGCAAGAGACGCTCTGTTGCAAACAAATGTCCCTCCCATTGTTTACGGCTACTCCAAGGGTCGAAATGTTGCTTATCTAAAACGAAAACTCCAAATGTGGAGCCGGTATCAACTGCTGCTTTGAAGGCGCCGGAAAGTATTGGTGCTGATCGTTTTGTTGCCGCGCCGAATTTCAGTTCTTCTGCGGTGTTAAATCTGTGTCGGTCGCGGCAGGCTTGGATTGCTCTGCTGAGTTTGTCTGGATTGCTTGTTTTAACTGCTGCTACGACGAAGTACTTCCCGTTTGTTCCTTTGCTGCCAGCTTCGCCGATGAAGAAAGTTGAACAGTGTGTGTTTAAAGGGAGTGTTATTTTCTTAGTCACTAAATCTTACCTCGCCATTTTCGTCCCATTCTGGTGTATTTGGGATTCTTCCCTAGACCGTCTAAAGAGTTTGGTTCGTGGTGTTGTGTGGCGAGAGCGTATTTCCCTGCGATTAGATCTTGTTGTAGCTGATCAATGAAAGCATCCGATAAGGGCGGGGCTGGGGCCGCTTCTGGGATTTGTGGGTTTTGGGTTAACGCATCCTCCGCCTGACGCAAAATTGAGGAAGTGTTTAGGTTGAGCGCTTTGGAAATTTTCTCCAAATCTGTTAGCGAAAAAGCGCGCTCTCCGTTCATGTAGCGGTAAACGCTGTAGGCGGGGACGCCAGAAATCTCAGATAAATTGGTATTTTTCATAGCACGGCTATCCATAATTCTTTGGACAACCTTAACTATTTCGTGGTTCAATCCGTCCGTTTGACGCGCTTTCCGTTCATGTTCTAAGTATTCTCCAGCTAGGGAAAACAGTCAATAAATCGACGCGTACGCCAACAAGTTGACAATTTCCCAAACAGGGAAAGGCGGATATTTAGGCATCAGCAAAGTCATCAAAAGCCAATCCGTGCTTAAAACGTAAAGCTTTCTTCTCTAGCTAAAGCGATAAACAGAGATCCGACGCATCTGCCCCGCTACCAGCACAGCTGGCAGCGTTAAGCCGAAAAACACTAGCGTGTTTTCACGGCTTAACCCTCACGGGTTCGAATCCCCAAAACACAAAAGTTTCTGCCAAGCAGCTTGTCTGCTTGGCAGAAACTTCAGCGGAGACAGAGGGATTCGAACCCTCGAGCCGCTAACGCAGCTAACACCTTAGCAGGGTGCCCCTTTCGGCCGCTCAGGCATGTCTCCTTTATATTGAATTTATCCGTATTCAATTGTTACACGACAAGAGCAAAATAAGAAACTTGACTTTGCTGACGCATATTGAAAATAAATTCGAATCCGCAGACCCGATTATTTTATGTTAGCAGCTGGTGCAAGACCCGCACTAACACAAAACAGCGGAGAGTGCTTGCAACTTTCTTGCGAAAGTCGCGCACAATTTCGTCGGCGCAAGCCAAAAGAAACAAGTTTCTTTCGCTTGCTTTCTCCTCATTGTGGGGATTACATCCCTCGCAATAAGGATTGCGACGCAGTGAACGAGCTAAAGCCCGCAACACCACAGCGGAGAGTGGGGGATTCCAAAATTTTTGTCGTTTTCACTTCAAAAATTCTTGGTTCGGTACCAGCGCGGCTGGTACCGCTAAGCCTGAAAACGCTTGCCGCGTTTTCTTCACGGCTTAGCCCTCACGGGTTCGAATCCGCAGACTCAAGTGTTTTGTGTTAGTAGCTGGTGCAAGACCAGCTACTAACACAAAACAGCGGAGAGTGGGGGATTCGAACCCCCGATGCAGGGTTACTACATACTGGTTTTCAAGACCAGCTCATTCGGCCGCTCTGACAACTCTCCTGTAATCATTAACGCAAACTAACCCTCAGTAAAACACCAGCATTAGTTCAACGCGTAACTAATAGCATAACTACGCCATCTGATTCTAAACTAAATCGGCAAAAAGATAAAAATGGATTATCAGAAAAATAAAATAAGGGTGAAAATCACTCACACAATTTTCACTTTTCACATCTCTAAATAGTTTACAACAGCTAATAGACTAGAATTGAGTGTAAAACTTGAAATAAGGAGAAAAGTGTGTGGAAAAATCAAAGTTGTATATCCCTAACAGGTTTCGCTGCGCGCATTCTCGCCTTGCTGCTTTTCGCGCTGATTACTCTGCTGCCCATTTCAGCACTAACGCCATCTGCTTTTGCCGCCGCTGAAAATTTCATTCCAACAGCAACTGCGCTGCCCTCCAAAACTCTTGTCCAACACTCAAATACACTAAACGAAAACAGCCGCACTAAGACACCGCAAAATACAGGCCGAGTACTCTTTATCGGCACTGCTGGAATTGACTTTTCCGACTTAGACTTCACAAATCCGAACTTAAAAGAAAACCTTGCAAACTATTCCTTCGCAGCTCTTTCACCACGCACCGTGAACCCGCGGACATGTGCAGAAGAAGGATGGATGTCATTGCGTGTTAATGGAGACGTATTTGACCGAGTACCGCCCCAGACTCCGTTAAACCCTAATACTGTGGAATGTAATCCGGTTATTTTTACAGAAGAACCGTCAATATTAAAAGACGGTGATTTTACTGCACCGCAAAAAGTGCATATTTCTGAGTTTTCAAATCATATCGCCAATACAAAATGGCAAAAAGAATCACCTTTCCCTGCCGATACTGTGGGAGTTGGCAGAAATGCTGCCCTGCCGCTTGCCAATAGCGACGGCGAAGTAAATAACTGGTATCCATATCCCGCAGTTGATATCCCGCGCTCTAATGCGGTTACCCAAGATCGTCTAATACAAATACTAAATCATGCACAAAATAATGTGCTGGTTGATATTGGCAGTGTAAATGGGGATTCGCTGCTCTTAAACACTGCTCCTCGTATTGCACAAATACAGACAGAATTAAACAACGTATTGCGCGCTAATGAACACAGCAAAATCCCCGCCGTGTAGTGATTGCCTCTTTAGGAGATCGTTCGCGAAGCGCACAGCTGCATTTCTTTGCAACGAACTCGAACCTGAACCAAAACAGCAGCAGCTCAAATACGTCAATATCAACTGCTCCCGGAGTGATTTATTCTGCTATCACACGCGCTTCCGGATTTATCACAATTCCAAATGTGCGTGAAATTATTGCTGGAAATTACTCTGAAGTAAAAACTATTTCAAAAGCTTCTCTTACCGAAGCAATACAGACGATAAAAGATATAGAAAACCACGCCTATGTGGTAAAAAACAGCACCGCAAACTGGTATCGAATATTTAATTTACTTGCAGCCATATTTATTGCACTTACTTTAATATTATTTTTTGTCCGGCCAGCAGCTGCCGGTAAAAATGGGGTGCTCCGCGAATCTGTTGGCGAATCTTAGAATTGGGAAATACCTTTGTATTTGCTTTTGTTCCTGCAGCCTTAATTCTAAATTTTTTCCCATGGTGGAAACTTGCAGTCATTCCCGGTATTGACACCCCAGAATGGGCAGAGCTATTTGGAATAGGTTTTACAATCCTATTAGCCGGTTTAATTACCGGCTTAGCACAATTTTCAAAACACCCCGTAGGAATAGTCGCTGCAATCGCATTCCTTGTGCTCAGCATCGATATTATTGCGGGTTCCCTACACCAACGCAATGGATTTATGGGTTCATTAGTGCTTACTTCACGCCGATACTACGGTATTTCAAATCGGACTTACCTAATTTTGATTATTGCCGGCTTGCTTGCCGCTTTGCCAATTATTTATCAGATTTTAGGGGCAAAAATAACTTCGAATATCAAAATGACGGATAAGTTTGCTGCATCCAACTCTGATATTCGGGAAACCGTATCAACGGCACCTGCAAGATTACGAATATCGCTGCAGCAAAGAAAAAATCGCACTAATAGTAGTGATAATCGGATTATTTACCTTAGCGGTAGATGCCGTGCCAAGTTGGGGAGCAGATTTTGGCGGCCCGCCAGGAATCATTGCCAGCTTCGGAATTGCTGCAATTTTATTAGCCGGTTTACGTTTACGCTGGTGGCATGGACTAGTGTGGATATTGCTTTCCGTAACTGTGATGGGAATAGTCGGTTTTGTTGATGCACGTGGAAACGCAAATTCTCATATTGGTAAATTCTGGCAAAGCCTTGGCTCGGCAGAGTCATTTGCTCTCATTGGAGGAAAAATTCGCGATGTTACGCGTTCATTTTTCGGACGGCCAGATTTGCTTTGGCTGATCGCAGTGGTCGTTGTGATTGCGCTGTTGAGCATATTCGCGGCACGGAAATTGAATCAGCTCAGCGGAGAACATTTCGCAACTATCCGTGAAATGATTTCACTGCCTGCAACCATTCCATTAATTATTGGAATCGCTGCTGGCATCCTGATTGCTGTGCCAATCAACGATTCTGGTGCAATCATGATTAAAGAAGGGTTATATATTGGAGTGCCCGCAATTTGTGCGTTACTAACAGGCACTCTTGCGCGAAATCGTGAAGACGAATCGAATATGCGCCACTTGTTTTCGAAAAAACATTCGTGAATTTATTATAAAAACTTAAAGCAGTGCCTCGAGCACGAGCGCTGCACCGTCGTGATCTACATCTTCAGTAATTGCATTTGCGTGGGCACGCACATATTCCGGCGCATTTCCCATCGCCACTCCGAGCTGTGCCCATGCGAGCATTTCGCAATCATTCCCGGAATCGCCAATTGCGACGGTGTTGGCACGCGGCAGACGCAAATATTTCAGCACGTCGGTTAAGCCTGCCGCTTTCGAAATACCTTTCGGAGAAATATCAAGCCAGGCCGAATAGCCAATCGCATATTCCACGGCATGTAAACCGAGCATGTCGATTTTCGCGAGCAATTCCGCCGAACTTAGCTCAGGGGTACGGATTGTTAAACGTGTAGTTTGCGGGTGGGCAAGTTCACTTATGGGTAAAATTTGAAATCCGCCTGTTAATTCGCCCGGCGGAAATTCGCGGTTTACTCGCCGTAAATCCGCCGCCGATTCGACGGCAATCAGCGCTTCAGGAAGTGCTTCAATAATAGTTTTAATCTCAGCTGCCGGGTCAAAAGTGTGGGAAGTCAGCAGCCGGACAGGCGGTTCAGCAAGACTCACGTTGCTGTTAAGCGCGGAAGTTGTATGAATTGCTGCTGGTGATTCAGAATCGTCGCCGATTGTAATAATTATTGCGCCATTCGCACAGACAGCGTATCCGTGCGAAATTCCAAGACTTTGCATTGCTGCCTGCGCACCGGAAATACCGCGTCCGGTGCAGATAACAATATTAGTTTTAGCTGCGATATGTGCTTGCAGGGCGGTAATTACACGCGGTGAAACGGAAGTGTCATGGTGTAAGAGTGTGCCGTCGATATCGAGAGCAATAAAAAGCTCTGCACCGGCTGCAGGCAAACCGTTTGCGCGAGCTTCTGCTACGGCATCATGCCAGATTTTTGCGTTCCCGCTACCATAAGACTCCAAACTTTTTGGAAATACGGCTGCACCTGAGTGCAGTGAGATTTCTGCGGCTGGTTTAGCATTTTCGGATGAATGCTGCTGCTCTTGGACGTAATCTCAGGATACTAAATAACAGATTGTCTGCGAAAACTGAGTTTTTCCGGAAGCTAATCTCCTGCAGAAAATACAATCCCTGCAGGAATTTAACTCTGCACAGGAAACAGGGCGCCGCCAGCAGCATAACTTCGCCGACGGCACCCTGCAAGGAAGAAGCCTGATTTGTTGTTTATGTTAAAAACCTGTGAATTTAGCGCGGATATCGCTTATTTTTCACGGCAGTTCACTTTGCTGCTGCAACAGGTTCAATAATTTCTTTACCTCCCAGATATTGCCGGAGCGCTTGGGGGATGTAGAGTGAACCGTCGGGCTGCTGATGATTTTCAAACATTGCCACCAGCCAACGGGTAGTGGCAAGGGTGCCGTTGAGCGTAGCTACCGGAGCAGTGCCGTTTTCAGTGCGGTGGCGCACATTTAAACGGCGAGCCTGGAAAGTAGTGCAGTTTGAGGTGGATGTGATTTCCATATAGCGGTTTTGGGTTGGCAGCCAGGCTTCGCAATCAAACTTTTGCGCCGCTGAAGATCCGAGATCGCCGGCAGCAGTGTTGATTACCCGGTACGGCAATTCAGCTTTTGCAATCATTTCTTCTTCCCAGGCGAGGAAACGCTGATGTTCTTCAATTGCGTCGGACGGGTCGCAGTATGAAAACATCTCAACCTTATTGAACTGGTGTACACGGATAATTCCGCGCGTATCCTTACCGTATGAACCAGCTTCACGCCGATAGCAGGTGCTCCAGCCGGTGTAGCGCTTTGGTCCGTTAGCAAGATCAATGATTTCATCTTTATGGTATCCGGCGAGCGCCACCTCAGAAGTACCGGTGAGATATAAATCGTCAGCTGGCAGGTAATAAATTTCGTCGGCGTGTGCGCCAAGGAAACCGGTACCGCCCATAATGTCTGGATTGACCAAAGTTGGTGTGGTGAGCATTGTAAAACCGCAGCTCTCAGCTTGATCCACCGCAGCCGTCAGCAAAGCAAGCTCCAGCCGTGCGCCAATACCTTTCAAATAGTAGAAGCGGGAGCCGGAAACTTTCGTGCCGCGAACCATATCGACGGCATCGATACCTTCAGCCACATCAAGATGATCTTTTGGTGTGAAACCTTTGGCTGTGAAATCTGGAATCTCGCCCGCGTGTTTCAGCACAGTGTAATCATCTTCACCGCCGGCAGGAACGCCGTCGACCACAATATTCGGCAGTTTATACATTGCGGTTTGGAACTCCTGCGCAGCATCTGCGGAAGCCGTCTCTAAAGTTTTTACTTCATCAGAGAGTGCTTTTGCTTTTGCAAGCACTGCCGGACGGTCTTCTTTTGAAGCCTTGCCGATCTCACGCGAGAGTGCTTTCTGCTCTGCACGCTTATCTTCGAATATTTGCAGTGCGGCACGGCGCTTCTCGTCTGCTGCGAGAATCTCATCAATAATATTTTCGTCGGCGCCGCGGGCACGCTGCGAGGCACGGGCAATTTCTGGGTTTTCACGGATGCTGCGAATGTCAATCATAATTTAAGAATATGCCTGATATACGTGTTTAAGCCAATTTATTCCGTGTTTTGGGCTGCGCTGTTTTGGGCTGTGCTGTAAATTGGCGGGATTTTTGCTTGGCGAACCGCTGCGGATTTCCGGTGTTTCTGCGATTTTGCCTGCCGCGTCCGCGTGTCTCATTCTCGAATTCAGCTGCGGTGAATTTGCAGCGGATTCGCGGTGAAATCCTCACTGTTATCCGCTTACTGCTTTCGCTGCGCACCTGCTGTTAATTAGCTGATTATCGGGTACTGCTGTAAAGCTGGATATAGCAGCGGAAGTTTCCGCGAAGTTATTCAGCTTCCCGAAATATTGGCAGCGGGCGGAAATACCGGGCAAAAACAGCGGGTAAAAACAGCAGGCAGAAGCAGCAGGCAGAAATTGTACAAAGTTTGGTCACCCGCATCTGATATCGCATTATGAGTTAGCATAGGAACGTGGACTGGAAACTTTTTATTGCCGTCATGGCGCTTGCTATCGCGATTTGCGCACTTTTTGGCTATTTTTGCAGGTGCGCCGATTTAAACGTGCGTGTGCCCATTTGCAGAAAGCCATTCGGAATATTTCGCCGCATCTTTTGGAGGCTGTCGGCCAGCATGATTGGCAAAAATCCGGTCCGGCATATGTGGTTTACAATCCAACAAAAGAAGCCGATTGGGATTTGCTGCGCAAATACTTGCGGGACGCCGCAATGGCAGCATCGCTTCCGGAACCGGTTTGGCTGGAAACCACTGCTGAAGACCCAGGGCCCGGTCAGACCCGGGAAGCATTGAAAGCGGGGGCGTCGGTAGTGATTGCTGCAGGCGGCGACGGGACAGTGCGCGCGGTAGCAGAAGTTCTCGCAGGTACAGAAACTCCTCTCGGGCTGCTGCCCGTCGGTACCGGAAATTTACTTGCACGGAATTTAGATTTTCCGCTGCAATCAGCGAAAGACTTGGCTTCAATCGCACTTACCGGCAGTGTAAAAGCAATAGATGTGGCATGGCTGGAAATTGACGATAGCGCTGTAGACAGTGCGCTGCTGCAGCAAGCGAAAGCTGCTGAACTGCAGGCAGTTACGCCCGGGAAGTATGCTTTCGTAGTAATCGGCGGAATGGGATTTGACGCCGATGTGATGGATTCAACGAATTCAGCATTGAAAAAGAAAGTCGGCTGGCTGGCATATGTAAGTGCAGGTATGAAGAATTTATTTGCCGAAAAAATGCGGGTTGAAATTCATCCCGGTGATTCCGGGAAACGGATTAACACCGAAGCCCGCTCAGTGATGTTTATGAATTGCGGGGAGCTCACTGGCGGAATAGTCCTCGAACCCAATGCTGATCCTGCAGATTCCTGGCTTGAACTCACCGTTCTTGACATCAAAGGCGGTGTGCTTGGTTGGATTGATCTCGTACACACGATTATGGCAAAAAATATGGGATTCAGTGAGCGCTCTCTGATTCCGATAAATTCTGTAGTTGGTGATCTTGATACGAGACGGGTGCGGACTTGCACAGTAAAAGCTGATAGTTTGCAGGCAGTACAGCTTGACGGCGACGTGCTTGGATACGCAAAAGAGTTTTCGGTAAGCCTGGATCCGGGCGCATTGAATGTGCGTGTCCGGAAAGGATGAATGAAAATAAATGAACACGCGGAATTTCAACCGCGGAACCGAGTTGAGAACACCCGGTAATTTTCGGTGTGCGAAAGCTGAAATCAGGTTAGTTCTCTTACTGGTTTAGTTTTCCTGCGAAGTGTGAGTTTAATTTTCCTGATAGGTATGAGCGCCGGAAATGATTTTTGCAACCCAAGCATTTGCGGCATGAAAATCAGCATCCGAAGTACCTGGAGCGAGGTGCTGATGTGAAGCTTCAGCCGGAGAGTACGGCGCCGGCTGATACCCGGCAGCCGGAGAAAACACTTCCGGATGCCGCGCTGCCGGATAGGATCCGAGAAAAGTCACTTTCGGACTGACCCGATGTAAAGCCGCAAGAACTGCCTGAATCCGCTTTTCGAAAATATGCCCGTCGGCATCAATTGAAAAAGCATAGCGCCCAAGTGAATCCCCAATCGGACGCGACTCAATCCGTGAAAGATTAATCCCGAGCGTTGCAAATTGTGTGAGCATTTGGAGAAGTGCGCCGGAGCCGTCGGAAGGCAGCTGAACCATCAATGTAGTTTTATCGCGGCCTGTCGGGTTCGGCACAGAACCTGCTTTTCCAATAAGTACAAAGCGGGTGACAGCATTGGGATTATCGGCAACATCAGCATGCAGCACTTCAAGTCCATACTGTGCGGCTGCAAGCGGCGAAACAAGAGCGGCCTCATATCCGGGATTTTCTTGCGCAGCGAGCTGTGCGGCTCCCGCTGCCGTAGAAGCTGCCGGAAGATATGCGACCTGCGGAAGATTTTCGAGAATCCACTCATGACATTGAGTCCAAGCTGCATTATGAGTGGAAATGCGGTTAATTTCTGCTAATTTCACTCCGCGCCGCACTGCAAGCACAAACGTAATTGGCACAAGCATCTCTGCGGCAATTGCAAGATTCGCCCGCTTCGTCAGCGTATCAATAGTGGAATTGATTCCGCCTTCTACCGAGTTTTCAATTGGCACAACGGCATAATCTGCTTCACCCGTGCAAACCATGTTAATCGCGCGCGGAGCGTCAAGCGCCGGAATGTGCAATGCATCCGATTCGGGTGCAACTTGGTTTAATGCTTGCTGGCAAAAAGTGCCCCGCGGACCAAGAAAAGCAAAGCGGGGTTTTGCTGCAGCTGCGATTGCAGGCGTATTTACCGAATCCAGCTTTTCGCTCATTTTCCATCCTTCCCGAATGCTCGGCTTACCAGCGGTGCGGCGCAGTATTTTCTTGCGGAGCATTAATCCTGCACTTTATTCGTGTTGTATTGCCATTTTCAAATGCTGCAGTTTTCGGCGCGATCCGAGCAGAGAAGCTTTTTCGGTAAAGTTCGGAGCTATTGGCGAAATTGTGCCGCATGTTTTATAAACAATTGTGCCTCGTGCTGGATAATAATGATAAACCAGTTCAATAGGCGGTATGATTTGAAAAAATTAGGGCGGAACTAAACAAATGGGAAAGACACAAAGAACGAACACTGGTGCAAAGGTGCTCATAATCAGTGCGTTTTGCTTTGTTTTTGTGCTATTCCTCAGCTTGTTTCGAATGATGTTTCTTGGTGAACAAGCAGAAGCAGAACACAATCTCGAATCTCCGTCGAGAGTGGTTTTTCTTGGTACAAGCGGTGTGAGTTGGGACATCCTGGATCCGGTATCCGCGCCGAATCTCTTTGCAGCAGCCACGGCAAAGAGTGCGGAAATCGCGAATTTTATCGTAAAAATCAATGCCGATACAGCTTGCCCTGACGCCGGCTGGCTTACCGTAAACACAGGCGTACGGACGAATGGACTAGCTGATTTTTCCATGCGCTGCCGTACTTTTCCGCAGGTAAATCAAATTGAAGGCCAGTGGCAGATTGCAAACTGGGAGCAGTATCCGGAAGTAAATTCTGCAAATAAGTACCGTCCGATTTTCGGGAATCTGGCACAGGTACTTAGCGGAAACGGGAAAAAATCGGGGCAATCGGCGCCGGAGCAGCACTCGCGCTTGCCGATAACGACGGTAAACTTCCGGATTCCGCGGTGTACGTGCCAGGCGGTTCTGAGCCGCGCCAAACATCGTTTCCCCAACACCGCAGCTGCTCGCTGCCAGTGTGGATAAAATGAAAGACGCGCAGGTGATTCTAGCTGATCTTGGCGTGGTGCGTGCCGGGTTCTCACCGTTAACAGCTGAAAAACAGAAAGATTCACACAGCGCCGGCGCATTCCATGCCTCTTTCCATTTACCGAACTCTGCTGCAGCATCTTTGCGCAGCGAATTAAAATCGCTCGATTCGCGTTTCGCTGCAGTTGTAAAAGCGCTGCAGATACAAGACGCTGCCGTGCAAAAAGCAACAGGGAAACAACCGCGGACCATGGTAATTTTTGCGTCGCTTGCAGAAGCAGATCGCAGCGGTGCGAAAATGCAAAGCTATTTCAAAGTTAATCTCGCGAATTTACACACTGATTTCTCCCGCTCCGCGTTTCCCGCAGAAAAACTTCCAGCCGCGAACCGGAATAATTTGGCTTTCCCGATTCCAGACGCCAGCCGGCTTGCATATACGAACTCAACACGAATTCCCGGTGTGGTGCAAAATACCGATATTTTACCGACTCTCGCTGCGATTACTGCAGAAAAAATCCTGTTTCCGAATCGGAAAAAGTTTTACCTGATACCCGCAATGCCGTCGGTGCTCCGATTACGCAGTATATTGGGAAAACAACTTCCGGAAGCCAACTGGAATATTTGCGCAGTGAAAATGAACGTGCGAAGTACGTGCGGGCTTCTTTGGGTTATGCGTTTATCGGATTTTCGGTATTCTCCGGTTTTTCCGCAATTGCGGCAGTTTTCTATTTGCGGCAGGTAAAAGCGAATAAGCGGAAGATAAAGTATCGGAAGAAACGCAGAAAAGAGAATCAACTCCGAGCTGGCAGCGGTGCAAGGCACCTGACGATGCTGCTGCTCACGGTTAGTGCTGTGCCGGCTGCTTCGTTTTTAATCAATCTCATCCCGTGGTGGTATCTTCCTTTCCCCCGATTTAGCGGGCTGCTCTTGATTTGTTTGCTTGCCGCGGCAATTGCGGAAATTTCGCGGCGGCTTGCAAAGATTCTTTCGCAACGCATACAAAGCCAGGTGAGTGCAGGCGTGTTTGCCGTCGCAATAATTGCGGCCGGAACTGTGTTCACGCTGGTTTTCGATGTGCTTAATGGTTCGTATCTGCACTTTTCATCTATTTTTGGTGTGCAGGCGCAGCACGCCGGGCGCTTCTACGGATTCGGAAATTCGACGTTCGTTATTTTCGCACTTTCAATGCTTGTTTTGGCAGCATTCGGGCTGCAGTTAATGCGGATTGCCGATACTCCGGTTTGGCAGCGTTACGCATTCGCAGCTGTGATGCTTTGCTTTGCAATTTACGTCGACGGCGCGCCAATTCTTGGCGCAGACTTCGGCGGTCCGCCTGCGATGGTGCTTGCGTTTAATGTGCTGCTATTACTTCATCTCGGGCAGCGGCTAAATCGGCGTTCGACGGCGGTGCTGATGATATTAGGAATTCTTGGCGCATTTTCGATTGCAATGCTGGATTGGTTTAAGCCGAAAGGGCAGCGCACACATTTAGGCGAATTTATTGCTTCTGTGCTGCGCGGCGATTTCTTCCTCGTAATTTCGCGGAAGTTTGGTGAAATGTTCGCAGATATTTCCGTATATGTCTGGATTTGTGTATTTGGGATAGTGTGTGCGCTGGCAGCAGCGGTAATCCGCGGTATTCGCAAGCGCGGCGAAAAAGTGCGGAACTTGTTAAATACTGATTTGCGGATTGAGCTTGATCGGCAAGGTGTGAAAAGCGCGGTGCTGCCGGCGGATTTTGCGGCATGCCAGGCAGCTGCTGCAGCATTGCTCGTTTTTGGGCTTGCAATTAACGATTCGGGGTTATTGCTGCCGTTTATCGGATTGTTTTGCGGGGTTCCAATGTGTTTTGCGATTGTGATGAGCAATGTGCAGGAATATTTTGCGGAAAAAGCCGCGGAAACTGTGGGGAGTTAATACTTTCAAGTACACGTTAATTCCGGCGGAGACGGGGGACATGCAAAGTGCCCGTCTCCGCAGGAATTTATTTATGTTGCAGACGCGGGCGCTTATTTATGTTTGGGCTGTGCGCCTTTTCGGTAGGCGTTAAATGCTTTTCCGGGTGAAGTATCTTCTTGCGAACGCAGCTCTTTCGGCACTCCCTGCCGGGCGATTCTCCGGGCAATCGCAGCACGCCAAACATCTTTATATTGATTTGCGCGATGTAATATTCCCGCCCAATCATTGCGTGAAGCACGGTGTTTCAGCTTGCATGGGATTTCTTGTACAGTGTAACCGGCAACTAGTAAATCGATGGTCATACCGACTTCTACACCCCATCCAGGTGCAAATGGCTGCACGGAATCAAATGCGGCGCGGGTAATACACCGCTGCCCGGAAAGCGGCTGCTGCGGAACCCAACCGGTGAGACGCTTAATTGCTTTGCGCCCAAGACCTGTTACGAAACCATGCCCGCCGGCGCCTTCTTGCGGTGGAAGATAAGCGATTGTGCAGTCAACTTCGCCGTTTACGACGGGGCTGACCAGCGGCGCGCACTCGAGTGCAGAGTCTTGCAGATCGGCGTCGATAAAAAGCAGGATTCGCGGCGGTACCCCGTCGGTATCCCGCATTGAAGCTACACCGGCACCAGTTTCCATCGCAGACGCTTTGCCGCGGTTTACAGAGTGACGCACTACCGTTGCGCCGGCAGCACGAGCTACAGTTTGGGTATTATCTTCAGAACCGTCGTCAACTACGATTACGAGGTCCGCGTAAGGGATGGCGCGGGCGGCACGAATTGTGGCGCCGATTCGCTCTGACTCATCTTTCGCCGGAATAATTACCGCGACTCGTTGATTACTTTGCACAATATTTACTTTAGCGCAAAGTTACCTGGCGTGAGACAATACCAGCCTTTGCACGGCGTTCTTCCGCTGTGAGAACCGAATTGGCGGAAATCTCAGTTTCAAGTTTCTGTATAAATTCGGCGAGCGGTGCTGCAAGATCTGCAGCTTCCGTGCCGGAATCAAGTTCAAATACTGGAATCAGCAGTCCGGCTGCGCGGAAAGCTCCTACGAAACGCGCGTGTGCAAAATTTAATTCGCGGCGGTTTTGCAGGCGGGCAAGTGCATTAAGCACAGTTTCCTGCTCTTCAGGGCGAACTAGCCGCAGAAATTCGCGCTGCATCCGAGTCCAGAAAGCTCCATCCGTGCCGGGAACCTGGGCGGTTGGGAAAATCTGCTCTTTCGTCTGTGCAATTGCTTGCTGTACGTCTGGTTTTTCAGCCTCATCGGCGCCAATCCAGAAGCTGAAATCGTCGTGAAGTTCAAACTCGGCAGCAGCTTCGAGATCAAGCACATCTTGCAGCCGTTTACCCGGCTCGGGTTGTTCGGTTTGCGTGTAGGTTTCGCCATTTTCCAGTTCAAGCGCGGCAAGGAGCCGGTCTGCTACGTCGAGTGAAAGATCGCCGGAGTGCATTACTGTTTGGAGTGCCACAAGCAGTACGCCGTCGCTGCGCCGAAGTGCGCCGACCATTTGCGGAAGCATACTCACAAGCGTTACTTCTGTATTGCCGTGGGCTGCATTGGTTTTTACTTTCAGCGTGCCTGCAGCGAGAATTTCACGCATTGCCACGAGTTGAATCTCAAATGGGATGCCGGCGAAAGGACGTTCTACGAACTGGATACGCTGGCGTTTTGGCTTATTAACTTTTTCGCGGCGGCTTTTCTTGCCCATTTTTGCTCCTGGTTTTATTCTGCTGATTCGTTGTGCTTGAATTACGAGTCTGGATTCCATTAACGAAGTTGATTCGTGCTTTAACGGAAAATATTTTCCAGTTTAATTTAACAGCGAATAATAAACGAAATGCAGACGATTTTCGGTAGGTTTATTCGGGATTAATCTACAATTCCATAGAGCCGGTCGCCTGCGTCGCCAAGCCCGGGAACAATGTATCCGTGCTCGTTGAGTTTTTCGTCTACTGCAGCGACGAAAAGTTTCACATCTCCGCGATCGCCGATATGCTCCTCAAGTGCTTGTAACCCTTCTGGGGCGGCAAGAATACAGATTGCAGTCACGTCGCGGGCCCCGCGTTCAAGCAAATAATCAATTGAGTCGATGAGGGTGTGGCCGGTGGCAAGCATTGGGTCAAGCACAAAGCATTGACGTCCGGTGAGGTCGTCCGGGAGCCGGTTAGCGTAGGTGATTGCCTCCAGTGTTTCTTCGTCGCGTTTCATTCCCAGGAAGCCGACTTCTGCCGACGGCATTAGCTTCATCATCCCTTCGAGCATTCCAAGCCCGGCACGCAGAATCGGAACCACAATCGGCATTGGGGCGGCAAGCTTTTTACCGATCATCTTACGGATCGGTGTGGTGATTTCCTGATCTTCTACCGTCACATCGTGAGTTGATTCATAAGCGAGGAGCATAATCAGTTCTTCGACGAGCTGCCGGAAAACAGGAGAAGGTGTTTTTTGATCGCGCAGTACGCTGAGTTTATGGGAGACAAGTGGGTGGTTAATTACCGTGAGTTTCATAGTTTCACTCTTATCTGCTTGATTTTGTTTAATCTGGAAATATTAATAACGAACTTGCAGGCAGAACGATTTTGCAAGCAGCTTGCAATGAACACCCGCATTGAAAATGAATTGCAGCGGTGCAGCTATGCTCCGCGCTGAACCTATTCTAAGCGTTATTTTGCTTCTCTTGCGAGCTGGCTTGAGAATGCGGTTTATCTGGGTTCTGCGTTTTAATTGGTTTCTTTCAGGTTTTTGAATGCTTTTAGTGATTTAGTTTATTTATTTTGTTTGGGGTTGGTTCGGTTCGGTTCGGGTTTGGTTTGGTTGGGTTGGGGGCGGTTTGGTTTGGTTTGGGCGGTATTAATTGGCAGTGCTTGTCTTCTACTCTCTTTTGCTTTTGCTTTTGCTTGCGGGTGATGGGGTGATGGAACGTGTTGCTGGTGGCGTGAGGCAAGTGGTGGAACGGGTGACGGAACAGGCGGCGGGTGACGAAATGGATGGCGAAATCGTATGTTCCGCTGATTTTTCAGATTGCCCCTATTTTTCATATTATTTTCACAATCCGCGTATTTGCACTTTTCGCCGGAAACGACTATCTTAAGTGAGTACAGCGGGCGATTAGCGCAGCGGTAGCGCGCTTCCTTCACACGGAAGAGGTCACTGGTTCGATCCCAGTATCGCCCACCAGATTTTTGTTGATATCCGCCAGGTTCTTGCTGCTGCAAAGTTCGGTGTTGGGATTGTCCGTTTAAATTCGGCTGCGGTAACGAGTCAGCTGCTTTCGATGTAAGTAATATTGCGTACAGCTGTGTTTTGTGAATATTGGTGTGCTTTGTTGCACTAACACAAACGAAAATGTTAAGAGTCGATTTAGGAAAACTTTGCCGTCAGTTACGTAAGCCTGCAAGCATTTCGCTATCAGTTACGTAAGGTCGCGAGGGTTTCGCGAGCAGCTCATTGTTTCATTGCAGATTTTGATTTCACTTTCACTGCGGCGGCGCGTAACTCCTGCACTGAGCGTAAACCTGCAGCAGCTAATTCATTGTTTAATTCGAAAATTCCAGTAACGAGAGTTTGCCGCGCATCTGTGTCGTCAACAAAAATACTTCCAAACTCAGCTGTGCCAACAAAAATTCGAAAGTGCTGCGGCGGTGTACTAAATGCAAACGCTCAGATCCTGAAAGCTCCACTAATTTATCGAGGAAAGAGTGGGTGGAGGCGGTGTGCATTCTGCGCAGCGGACGCATATCTGGATCAATCGCCAGCAAGCGCGAAAGTGCCAAACTTTCTGAGCTTTCCAGCAATCCGATAATCTCGGGAATATCCTCCGCAGAAATCGTGCTCACCACGGCAGGCATGTGCGGACGTTTAGTTACTAATCCATCAAGCAGAAGTGTTTCAATGGCGGTGCGGACAGTAGAACGCGCCACACCGTATTCTGCAGCAAGTGCTGCTTCTGCGAGGGTGTACCCCGTGAAATATTTCCAGTGACGATACGCTCCCGTAAGTGCGCTGCAAGTTCATCTGCAAGCCGTTGAAAAGCAGACACACTAATCACCTCTTTCGTATCGCACTTTGCATTGTAATTATTTTTATTGCTGTCAGCATACAACGTCTGACGTATGCGTACAATTATATTCATCTACTTCGTGCAGCACATCCTGATAATTGTGAAAGAGGGTTCACGGTGATTGAATTCGATGGTTTCACTCCGCGTGAACGTCATGGGAAAACACAATATCTGGCTGACCGGAGAATAGTTTTTGCAGTAGCTTATTTTGGTTATGCGTTCTGCTACTTAGTGCGGAATAATTTTAAACTCACTGCGAGTCCTTTTGCGGAACAGCTTGGAATCAGCGCAGTGGATGTGGGAATTATTCTTGCTGCTTTTCCGCTTGCTTATGCGCCTGGGAAATTATTTATGGGGCTGTTGGCAGACCGTACCTCAATGCGGATGTTACTTCCTGGATGTGTTGCATTTTCCGCATTGCTCTGTACTGTGATTCCGTTAGTTAGCTCTGCTGCAGTGCTCACGGTGCTGATGGCACTGCTCGGGTTGGTGCAGGGAGCTGGCGCGCCAGCCGCTCTTGGAATGATTAGCGCTTGGTATCCCAACCCAACCCGCGGTGCTGCAGTGGTTGCCTGGAATACTTCACAAAATCTCGGTGCGGGTGTACTTGCAGCATTTGCGATGATTATTTTGGAATATTTTTCAAATGATTGGCGGTTAATTTTCTGGATTCCCGCGCTGCTATCGGCGCTATTTGCAATTTGGCTTTGGAAAAATGGAAAAAATCGTCCGTGGCAAGAGGGGTATCCCACTCTAAATGCGCTTTATGGCCCGGCTGGTGTGCCGTGTACTGCAATTGTGCAGCGTGATTCTTATTGGCGTTTACTTTTTAGTGCACTTACTTCATCTCCGGTGCTTCTTCTTTTGCTGCTATTGAATGCCTTGCTTTATCTCCTGCGATTTGGGGTGCTCAATTGGATAACATTCTATTTGCCGCGAACCAAAGGAGTGAGTATTGCGGCAGCGCATAATATGTTTGCTGTACTTGAATTTATGGCGATTCCGACGGTGGTTATTTTTGCGTTATTAGCTTGGAAATGGCCGTCGGGAATGTGTGCAATTGGCGGAATTTCCATGTTGGCGCTCGCATTAAGCTTGATGTTTTATGCTTACGTGAGTGATTTAAATATGGTGTTTTATGCAAGTACTGTTTTGGGTGGGCTGATATATGCACCTCAAGTGATTATTAATGTGCTCACTGTTAATCTGATGCCGCCGCGGATGGTAGGGGCGGCGGTTGGCGCCGTCGGATTGTCGGGGTATTTAGTTGGTGAAATACTTGCTAATACTGTTGTTCCAGTAGTGGCGCAAAATTATGGTTGGCCGGCAGTTTATTTAGGGCTTGCAGGCGTTGCACTGTTAACTGCCGGAGTTTATTTCTGGCTGCGTCCATATGAAAAAAGCGCGGTGGTGCTTTCCGGTGACTCTTGCTGATTCTGCACACTTTGCGGATCAGGTTCATTTTGCGAAGTTCGGTAGAAGAAGTATTGTGTTTGGGCTGGCGATATGCGGTTGCCAGCCCAAACGTTCGCTCGATATGAAATAAATTTGTTGGAGATTAAACCTGCGGCAAGTTAGGCTTCCACTACTTTTTGCTCTGCTTTCGCAAGTGAGAGATAAAGCAGGGCTGCGATAACTCCCGTAGCTGCCATAAAGATAAATGACGCGGTCCATGAAAAGTTTTCAGCAAGGATTGGCATCACGAGGTTTGCTGCTAATTCGCCTACGATATAGCCGAATAGTCCGACGAATCCCACTGCGGTACCTGCTGCTTGCAGCGGCACGAAATTTAATGTGAGGATGTTGATGATTAGCTGCGGTCCGTAAATCAGCGTTCCCATAATGCCGGAGATGATTAGCAGTGTCGCATAGTTGGTGTTTTCATGGTAGACGTACACTAGTGCTGCAAGAATTAGCAGCCCAATTCCGCCTACCAGGGACTGTTGGTTAGGCAGTTTTAATGCGACCCATGCGAAGAAAAAGCAGCCGGGGATTGCTACCCATTCCAAAACTGCAAATGCTGTTGTGTATTGTTGTTCGGTGAATCCTAGTTCGGTACCTAAGAAAGCGGGCATCCAGTTTTCAATACCGAAGCGTAAGAAATAGAGCACAGCATTTATTAGACCGATGGTAAGCAGTAGCCGATTGGTGAATACGTATTTCACCATAATTTGCCAAAAAGTACCTTCTGGTTTTTCTTCTGCCATTGGTACGCCATGCTCGCCATAGATGTCGCGTAAAGTGGGAAGTGCTTCTTCTTCGGGGCGGTCACCGCCAAATTTCCAGAAAAGGAATGAAAGCAGTAATACGATTACAGCTGGAATCCAGAAAGAATATTTAATCGGCAGTCCTGCACCGGCAAATCCGCCGACCATCATCGGCAGCAGTGCACCTCCGAGATTTTGCGAAGTGTTCCACATGGCGATTCCGGCGCCGCGGGTTTTGTTTGGGAACCAATTTGCAATCATTGATTGTGATCCTGGTGAGAGCACGCCTTGGACCATTCCGAGTAGGATCATCAAAATGAAAAAGATCCATACTTGGGTAGTAACTCCCATGAAAATAATAATCAATGCGGAGATTGCCAGTGCTCCGGCAAAGGATTTACGCAGTGAAATGTTATCTACTACCATCCCCATTAAGAATTTTCCGATTCCGTAAGCGATGGTGAAACCGGTGAGAATTGTGCCCACTTGGATTAAAGACCAGTTATTTTCAATTCGGATTGTTTCGGATGTGAGCTTGAAATTGTTGCGTACTAGATATGCGCATACGTAGCCAAAATAGGCTACAAGGAAAACAATCCAGTGGCGTCGAAGGTACTCTTTGTATTCTTTCGGGTGTGCAGCTGCGTACTGTTGAGCGAGAATTTCGCCTTCACCCGGATGTTTTTATTCATTGTGTGCTGCTTTCTATCGTCGTTGATGGAGATGTATTACAATAGATGTGTTGTAATACTTAGCAACTTGATTGTACTACAATACGTTTGTTTTGTATCTATTTTCGTCACTGCTTATTTATAATTTTCAGCTATTTATCGAATCCCATTCCGCTTGTGCATAATGCGGAACTGGAAGCAAAATCGCCGAATATGCTTTCGATGTAAGTAATATTGCGTACAGCGGTGTTTTGTGAATATTGGTGTGCTTTGCTGTGATTGTGCGCTGTGTTGTGCTGGTGTGACGTGTAGTTCTGGTGTGTTGTCTCGGTGTGACTTCTGAGTATGCTGCGTAACTGGCGGAAAGAACTCGTTCTTGTTACGTAACTGATGGCAGGAACTTAGTTTTGTTGCGTAAATTAACGACGGATATGCCAACGCTGCGTAACTGATGGGAGGAAGTAGGAAATTCCACGTAGCTGGTGGCGGGAAGTTGGTTTCGTTACGTAAGTGGCGGCAAGAACTCAAGCTGGGATTACTACCGTCGGAAGTACTTGCGTTTCCGCAGTTCACAGGCTTGCGATAACGACGGTTCTCCCGTCGTTAATCAAAATCGATTATTTTGCCACCAGTTACGTAACCATGTAGAGCGTTTTGCCACCAGTTATGTGAGTTAAAGCAGATCTTGATATCGGTTACGTGGACTCATAATCACTTTGCCGTCACTTACGTAAGTCAGGGCAGATTCTGCCATCAGTTATGTAAATTTTCAGGGATTATGCCGTCAGTTACGTAATTTAACGGAGGAAAGTAACGAAATTATTTTTCGTTAAGACACTATCAGGATAATTTATGAAATTTCCTAATGATGCTGCGTTTTCGTTGCTACAGTATTGCTACAATGCTGGGTAAAATTTTTCCTGATACTACGTCTCCGTGACATATTTTAATATTGCCATGTTGTGTGTGGGCGGAATGTTTTGCGTATCCCATACGTGGGCGGAAAGAAGAAATGCGATAACGTTCGCGGTTTTGCTGCAGCTGCAGCGTTACTGTAATTTCGGGTAAAAATTTTCCCTTGACTTCCGTTTTTCGTTGGAATATCAAGGGAAACTTTGGCGGTGACGGAGGGATTGGCAAAATTTTTCGTCGCTTTGCTCCAAAAAATTCTTGGTTCGGTACCAGCGTGGCTGGTACCGCTAAGCCTAAAAACACTTGCCGTGTTTTCTTAACGGCTTAGCCCTCACGGGTTCAAATCCCTCGAAAACACAAAAAGTTTCTGCCAAACAGACAACGCTGCTTGGCAGAAACTTTGGCGGTGACGGAGGGATTGGCAAAATTTTTCGTCGCTTTGCTCCAAAAAATTCTTGGTTCGGTACCAGCGTGGCTGGTACCGCTAAGCCTAAAAACACTTGCCGTGTTTTCTTAACGGCTTAGCCCTCACGGGTTCAAATCCCTCGAAAACACAAAAGTTTCTGCCAAACAGACAACGCTGCTTGGCAGAAACTTTGGCGGTGACGGAGGGATTTGAACCCTCGGTGGCTATTAACCACACAGCATTTCGAGTGCTGCACCTTCGGCCGCTCGGACACGTCACCATGCGATGTAATCATACGCGAGGGTGTAAAAAGTCCAAGCTGCAATTTGCTTAATGCGCCTGATTTCACAGAGTTTTCCCCGGTTTTCCGATTCGGTTCACCGAACCGCTTTCGCCATCGCGATTATCCGACAGCCCCCATTCATCGCAATTATCCTGATTACTGCAATCGTCCCGATTGTTCCGATTGGTTTAGTTTGCTTTACCGATTTGCTGGCTGTGATATCGCACTTGTCCTGATTGCCGCGGCGGGGGTATCTCTGCGGCAGTAATCTTTTGCCAGCCAGATCATCTCTATCGGTTAGGATCTTTCTATCAGCTAGATTTGTGCAGTCGGTTCTGCCAGCTCAATAAAATAAATTTGCTAAATTATACGGTTCGGGCAGGTTTGGTAGGTTGTGCTGGTTTGGTTGTGCACGGTTGGTAGGTTCCATCGGGTCAACGCTTCTGCCGGCTCGGCAAGTTTTACCGGCTCGGCAAGTTTTACCGGCTCGGCAAGTTTTACCGGATCAACGCGCCATATCGCTTTAGAAATGCGATTATCTCAGTGAATTCACTCGGTTCGGTCAGCGGAGATTTTTGATAAACCATTCACGCAGCTGCGCAGCCGTTTCTTTTTCCAGAATCCCCCGATTACCTCTGCTTGATGCGGGAGCCGCGCATCGCGTAACACATCACGGACCGAACCTGCAGCACCTGCTTTCTCGTCCCAGGTTCCAAAAATTACGCGGGAAATTCGTGAGTTGATAATTGCTCCGGCGCACATTGTGCATGGTTCAAGAGTTACTGCAAGTGTGCAGCCGGTTAAATTCCAAGTGCCAAGCGCGGCGGCAGCTTCCCGCATAGCGTTCACTTCAGCATGTCCGACGGGATCCCCGAAAGCTTCTCGGGTGTTGAATCCGCGTCCGATTATCTTACCTGTTTTATCGCAGATTAAAGCGCCGACGGGTACATCTCCTGCCGCTCCGGCAATTTTCGCAAGCTCCATTGCTTGCTGCATTAATTTGATTTCGTATTCCCGCATATTCTTTCCAGCCTTTAAACCCTTGGGGAAGTGATTCGGACTGATTCTAACTGACAATTCCAGAGGGAATTCTGCAAAACAAAAACTAATAGAAAAACGAGCCCTTAGTGAAGCAAATGCTTAAAGGACTCGTTTTATTAAAGTTTATAAGATTTACGACGGGTGCGAAGCCAATGGACCGTCAGCCGTCGAAAATCTCAAAACGTAATTAAAGTTGGCTGGCGAATAACCGATTCCCGCCTTTCGCAAGAGCGGAGTCGAGAGAGTAGCGGCCTGCGCCAAGGAAAACTACCGGAAGTGCAAGGAAAAGATACATCATCGAACCTTCCCCGACGATACCGCCGTTTTTGTCGAGAATGCTGCCGCCGGAATTGATTAAGCCCATAACTGGAACGAATAGCCAGATACCAAACATCATAGCTGTTTCGAGAAGTGCGCTGATTCTGGTGAAAAATCCAACTGCGATTAGGATTGGGAGCACAATCTCACCGCCGGCAATCAGTACTGCGAAAAGAGTCGGGGCGGCACTGGATACTGGGAAGTTTTCTAAGCTTTTCGCAAATCCGGAAAAGTTACCAAGTTTCGTGAATCCGTGAAATATCATAACGAGCGGGAATACGCGGAGTAAGAGCAGTCCGATGTCGAATCGTTTCGAAGTGCGGTTAATTTCTAGGGAGTGTGCCATGCCGACTCACCTTTCGTTTGTTGTTTGTTGTTTTATTTTATATACCGAGTTCCTACTGGCTGAAAGTGTAGTTGAATGTAGAACTAACCGCCATAAGTAATTTATGGCATATGTCACTGCGCAGTTGTTGTTTTCCCTACTAGCGCCGTAGTTTTTCGGCATATTGAGAGAATAATATGGAAAACAAAAGACTATCTGCAGACATATAGATACGGAATTAAAATGGTGAAACCTGATTCGCGTGGTGAAAATCAAAATGCGTCACGGAAAGATAATCCTGTGATTCTTCAGACTATGGAAAGCCCGCGGGAGGAAAAAGATCCGCGCTCTGCCGGTATCCAGGTTGCTGCAGGTGAAAAAGAAGAAAGCGCAGAAAAAGCAACAGCAATTCGCGGATTAACGTCGGATGAAATCTCCCAACGAATCGCGGCAGGAAAGATTAATAAACTTCCTCCGCGCACCGGAAAGACCGTCGGAGACATTATTCGCGCAAACGTTTTCACGCGAATTAACGCGATTCTAGGCGTACTTTTTGTGCTGGTAATTACGACGGGATCGTGGATAAATAGTGCTTTCGGGCTGTTGATTTTTGTAAATTCGGCAATTGGAATCGTGCAGGAATTGCGGGCGCGTGCAACTTTAGAGTCACTTTCACTCATTGGCGAAGAGCATCCGACGGTGATTCGCGAGGGGAAAAAATCGAAATCCCCCAAGAAGAACTCGTCTTAGATGACGTGATTTACCTGCAGGCAGGTAAAGAAATTGTGGTCGACGGAGAAGTTTTGACTGCGCAGTATCTTGCCGTAGATGAGTCAATGCTCACCGGCGAAGCAGATCCGGTGGCAAAGCAGCCTGGAGATGAAATTCTTTCCGGAAGTTTTGTGGTGGTTGGAACTGGGGCTTACCGTGTTACGCGCGTCGGGAAAGAATCTTATGCGGCAAAATTGCAGCGCAAGCGCAAAAATACGAGCTTACAAAATCGAAGCTGCAGCAGGGGATTGACGCGATTTTGAAATATATTATCTGGATTTTGATTCCGGTTGGTCTGCTCACAATTGTTATGCAGTACCGCGGCGGATATCAGAGCTGGAATTCGCTGATTCTTGCAATTACCGGGGCACTGGTGCCGATGGTGCCGGAAGGGTTAATTCTGATTACGTCTACGGCTTTTGCGCTTGGCGTGATTCGTCTTGGCAAGCGCAATTGTTTAGTGAACGAACTGCCTGCAATTGAGGGGCTGGCGCGGGTGGATGTGGTTTGTGCAGATAAAACCGGTACGCTGACGGATAATAAATTGCAGTTCCGGGAGGCTTTTGCCCCGATTGATAATGGCAGCGCGGATATTTCGGATACTGCAAGTTTTTCGGATAGCGTCAGTTTCCCAGATAGTTTCCCGGATAACGCCGCCGAAAAAGATGAAAAAGCGGGCACTGCCGTCGGCAATACATACCGGCAGGTGCTGGCGCAAATAGCGTGGAGCGATCCGGACCCGAATCTCACAATCACAGCTTTGCAGGAAGCGTTTCCGCAGCCGGAATCCGGTTCGCAGTGGAAAGAAATCAACCGCAAACCGTTTACTTCGGCGGATAAATGGTCTGGCGTCAGCTTTCTGCAGCCAATTTCTGCTTCCGGCACAGATAGCGGAAATAACGGAAATGGTGCAAATAACGCAGATAACGCAAATAACGCAAATGAAAGCGCTGATGTAAATGCCGGCGGCAGCAGCGTAAGGCAAGTTAATTTTGTGCTCGGTGCCCCAGACGTTCTTTTGAAACCATTGGCGGAGAGCTGCGGCGGGTGGATTAACTTGGTGCGCAGTTTTGAAGATGAAGGACTGCGGGTATTGCTCCTTGGGGAAATTGCTTGCAGTGCGGATGAATACTGTGCCGAATCCGCCGGAAAAATGGGTTTCACTCCATTAGCTGTGCTCGTATTTGACCAGACGATTCGTCCGGATGTTTCAGAGACGCTCGCCTTTTTCAATGCGCAAAACGTTGCCTTGAAAGTCATTTCCGGAGACAATCTCCGTTCCGTATCTGCGGTTTCAAAGCGGCTGGGAATTGATACGGCCCATGGTGTAGACGCGCGCACGCTCGACCGCGAATCGGCGCGGGATGAATTTGATTCCAAAGTGCTCCAGGGCGGAGTTTTCGGGCGAGTAAAACCGGAACAGAAACAGGCAATGGTGCATGCGCTGCAGCATGGCGGACATAGCGTCGCCATGACCGGAGACGGCGTAAATGATGTGCTTGCATTGAAAGATGCGGATATTGGCGTGGCAATGGGGTCGGGTTCTTCCGCGTCGCGTTCCGTCGCGAAAATCGTGCTCCTCGATAATAAGTTCGCTACGCTGCCGTATGTGGTAGCTGAAGGGCGCCGGGTTATCGGAAATATCGAGCGGGTCGCAAACCTTTTCTTAACAAAGACCACTTACTCTGCCATGCTGGCAATTCTCGTAATTCTCGCATCGGTGCCTTTCCCATTCCAACCAATCCACGTGACGATTACCGGTTGGTTTACAATCGGGATTCCGGCATTCATTCTTGCGCTTCCGCCAAACTATCGCCGTGCACGCGACGGATTCGTGCGCAGAGTGCTCAGCTTTGCAATGCCGGCAGGAGTGATAGTCGGAATTTCGGCATTCGCTGCGTATCTGATTGTCTCCGGAGGGAATGTGCCGGAAGAGCATATGCAGCAATCGACGGCAGCGCTCGCGGCGTTAATCATTACTTCCACCTGGGTGCTTGCGTGTGTGGCCCGCCCGTTTAATCTGTGGAAATGCCTGCTGATTGCTTTGCCGCTCGCAGGTTACGGAATTATTTTCACCTGGAGTTTCACGCAGAAGTTGTTTTTGCTTGATTCGTCTAATCTGCCGATGATGCAGACGGCAGTGGTAATTGGCGGGATTGGTGCGGTTTTGATTGAACTGCTTTGGAGGGTTGTGCGGAACCGGCTGGCGTGAATTGTCTGATGGCTGCTGCATGAGGCGGAGCCGCATATCTTCTGTACGTCTTTGACGGGATATGGTTTCGGCTGATCGGCGGCAGTCGGCTTCGGGCAGGTAAGCAGTGAGCTTCGGGCAGATAATGCAGTCGGTTTTGGGAAGATAAGCAGCTGCAGCGGCCAATAATATTCCGGTTTTTCTTTCCCGGCAGTTAAATAACCGGCAGCTAAACAACGGAATCGTTCCAGATATAGGAAATCCCAGGAAATTCACAGACTCACTTGCAAGCTCTCCAAGGTTTACTGTGCATACTAATTACATAACGACAGAAATTAAAAAGATTCCTTCTCCGTTATTGTTGTGTTTTCCTTGTCGTTGTGTGTATGAGTGCAAAGTGAATATGGTGGTTTTTAGATTTTGGAATTAGTGCCTCCAATATCTTTTGAATCACGTTCCTCGGAGGGCAGCCAGATGCGTGGATGGCTGCCCTCCGATTTTTCTTTTCTACTATTTTTCCCACTTTTCGGGCTAAGTACCAAAAATCGAGGCTAAGTGGGGGCTAAGCGCCAAAAATCGTTGCTTATGGCAGCGTGTTGTTAGATGCCAATGGGATGTTCCGCTGCCGTCGGTGCGAATAATGCCAAAAAATAACAGAATGCGGAGCTGTTTTCCAATGTTCAGAAAACAACTCCGCAATGCCTGTAATCGACGGCTCACTGGCAATAGCTGCACAGCCCCGGATCGGAATCCCGATAGAAAGCTTGTAAGCGCGTAAGCTGCAAGCTCGCCGTCGGAATAATTAATTATTTCTTCTTTGCAGCAATTCCAAGATAAATCGAAATTGCGACTACTGCACATACGATGCAGACAACCCAGCGGATCCAGTCAATTCCCGGTGTGTCAATCGGGTACTTGAATACGCCAAGAACCAGGTTTCCAATAGCTACGCCGACAACGCCAAGAAGCATTGTGGCAATGATTGAAAGGTTCTGATTTCCTTTCATGAAAAGACGAGCAAGAGCGCCGATAACAAGACCGAAAATAAGAGTTCCGATAATATTCAACATTCGAGTGTTCCCTTCTTTCTCTACGTCTGACTGTGCAGGCAAACTGCTGTGTGAGCTTGCCGCCTGCACAGTTTCAGGTTAGAGCCTACGTGAAAGAATAAAATAAGCGAAATTTAAAGCATCTTTTTCCGCAGTTTTTTGCTGAAAGAGGATTTTAAGTAAATCGCTTGCTTTTAGTTCTTTGCAGCAAAGCTTTCACACGCGAGGTGCACACTAGGCTGTTGCGCCGAACCGTTGCGGGTTCCGAAAATATCGGTAACATGGCTGCATCCGGCTACAGCGCAGCCTGAATTTGCGGCACGATTTCGTATAAATCGCCGACGATTCCGTAGTCTGCCTCGTGAAAAATCGGCGCTTGCGGATCATCGCAAATTGCAGCAATAATATTTGATTCACGCACACCGCCAGCATGATGAATTTGCCCTGAAGTGCCAATAGCGAGATACAGGTCGGCTGCTACGGGCTGTCCGGTGAGTCCGATATAGGAATCAAACCAGCCGTAGCCTTCCGCAAGCGGCCGCGTACCGCCAATCTGTGCGTCAATTGCGGCGGCAAGATTGCGGATCATTAACAAATCATTTTCCGCTGCGATTCCGCGGCCGACGCCGATTACCCGCTGTGCCTTTGAAAGGTCGGAGCTATTCGCGGCAGCGGGCTGTTCGCTCACGATTTCTGCATGCTGCACAGGGGTGAGCTCCAGTTTGGTGAATTCAGGCTTGCTGCCGGAAAGTTCGGAATTTTCAGTAAGTTCGGCTGCGGCAGGAAGTGTGAATGCGGCAGCTCCGGAAACGGCGATGGTCTGAAGTGACATTGCAGCTACGTTCCGGACGGCTTCGCGTTTCGTGCAATCCCAGGAAACGGCACCAGAAACCCAGGTCGCGCCGATCTTTGCTGCTGCCGTCGTCGCAAGTGCGCGTTCGGCAGCGAAATTAGGTGCAAGGATTGTGTCTGCCGCGTTATCGGCAAGGAATCTTGCAACTTCTGGCGCATACGCTTCTATCGGTGAATTTTCCGGGTCAAGGTGGAAAATGTTAGTTACCGGAGCTTGTGAAAATTTTGCAGCGAACTCTGGCGAACCGCACACAAGAAGTTTCGCTCCTTCACCTGCGGCGGTAATAATATTTCCAATTTCAGCAGTGCTGGCAGTGATAATCCAAGTTGTCATGAAATTACGCCCTCCTTGCGCAGAGCTGCTACAAGTTCGGCAGCGGCATTATCTGAATCGAATATAATATGTTTCCGCGGTTTCACTTCAGGTTTTGCGGTGGAAAGCAGTTTTACTTTGGTGATCAGGCTTGAAATTTCTGCAGAAATTCCGAGGTCGGCAAGCGTCAGTTTTGTTACTGGCTTTTTGCGGGCAGCCATCATGTCTTTCATTCCGATAAGCGGAATCGAAGCTGCGTCAGTAGTAACAGAAATAACGGCTGGACCTGTGAGCCGGAGAATCTGATGGGCATTTGCGGTTTGGCGCTGAATTTGCATCCCTTGCACGGTGGTCTCCAGCTTATTTACATCGCCAAACGACGGGATTCCGAGATAACCTGCCAGGAGTCCCGGCACGGCCTGTCCGCCAATATCGGCAGAAGCGTCGCCGGCAATGATGAGGTCGATATCGCCAATATCGGAAATCGCTTTGGCTAACACACGCGCATATACGTCGGCAGAAACTTCTTTGAGTGTGTCGTCGGCGATCACGACAAGTGAATCAAGACCGCGTGATGCTGCTGCCTGAGTTGCTTTCGCCGAAGCAGCAGCGGAATCGCCGGCGGTCAATCCGATTAGCGTTGTTTTTCGCCGTCTGTGATGTTTTCGTTGATTGAATCTGCGAGAATCCGCGCAGCGTGCATTGCGACCGGATCGTATTCAGAAATTGTGCGTTTTGCTCCCCAATCAATTACGCCGTCGTCGGAGACGAGAGCGTTTTGCGGATCTGGAGCCCATTTATAGATGACTGCAATTTTCATTAAGCAACCTCGGCTGGGTTAGTGGTTTTCGCAGCTGCCGCTCATTTTACACTTGTGTGCTGTTTTTTGGTTCTGCGCTGTCGTTATTATTCGTTTCTACTCTTTCGCAAATCTATAACTGATTTCAATCTTGCAGCAGAAATTAACAGTGTGATATTTCACTGGGTTCGCGGTTTTTCCAGTGGAGTGCGGCTGGTTCTTTTCCGGTGCTTCACCGTGCAAATAACATGCCGGCAAATTTCATATTTCGCTGATTCGGTGTTTCTGTGAAGTTGGTTAGCGTTTCTGTGAAGTTGATTAGTATTCCTGTGAATTGCCGACGGAAATAGACAGCCGGAACTACGTAAGTGATGGCAAGAACTTAGGGTGAAATTTTCACCGTCGGAAGTGCTTGCGTTTGCGCTGGTCGCAGGCCTAAAGTTCCGACGGCGCTCCCGTCGTTACACAAAACCATGCATTTCGCCGCCAATTGCGTGAGATTATGCGAACTTTGCCAGCAGTTACGTTGGCTGGGTGGAATCATGCTGCGGTATGCGGATAAAACCAGGAAAGTGGCTCATAGCGGAGAATTGGCGGAATCTAATCCTGCAGAAATGAAATCAGCACACTAACTTTACAAAAATCTGTTCGCCGGCAAGCAATCGATGTTCCAAAAGAAAAACAACATCAAATTTCAGGATTCCGAGAATTTCAGGATTCCGACAAAAACATATTCAAGCAAACGAAATAAAGTAAAGCAAACATCTGGAAATGAAACTAATGACACGGCATCGATATCCGTACATTAAAATTTATATCTGCATATTGAAATTCACATCTGCATATTAAAATCTAAATCTGAATATTCAGACTGGCATCCGAATATCAATTGTCGGGGTGACAGGATTTGAACCTGCGACCTCTTCGTCCCGAACGAAGCGCGCTACCAAACTGCGCCACACCCCGAGTTGTTCTTTCAGTATTTTCCAGCTCATTTTCCAAATCAGCAGATTTTCCGTTGTTTTCCGCAAGTTGAAATTCGAAAATACTTGAAACAACCCTTATATCTTAACCCGTTTCGCCGTAACTGGAAAATCGGTACGAAAAACAATTTGTGAGAATCTCATCAATCACAGAAAATTTCCGTGAAATAAATGTGAAATAAACATGAAATAAACACGGGAATACATTCATTATTCCCAGTAAATACTAGTGATTACTGGGAAACCTGCGAACGGATAGCGGCACGGAATTTTGCGGTGCATTACACTTAATTCAAATCCGAATAATATCGATTTGAATTGCCTCTGGCGGGCAGAATGTGCGGATTTGCGCGAAAGGAGAAGTGCCTATTCCGGCAGATATCTGCACAAGCATTTTTCCCCGTCGGAAGAAAAATCGTGTGACCTGTTATGGGATTCCGCAGCTCTATTGTTATTTTCCCGGAAGCTATTTTCCTCGCGCCAATTTTCCTGACACCAGCCAACAATAGCTCCGTTGTGCTGCAGCGGAAGATTTTTGCACGAAGTTTTTTATCTTCACCAGTGTAGAGCGGCCAAGAAAACAGACCCGATGCATGGCTTGTTGGAATATCGCAATTCGTAACAAGCGCGCGATGTCCCGGAAGACACACTTGCCCGCCGTGTGTGTGCCCGGCGAAAACGATCTGACATCCGGCATTTTGCATCCAGTCGAGTACATCCTTGTAGGGGGCATGCGTAAGTCCAATCCGCACTCTTTGCCGTGCGGTATTTTTGATTTTTGCGGTTTGCGTTATTGGCTTGGCGAATCCGGCGGAATTGGCAGAATTGGCGGATCCGGCAGGTGCAGTAAATCCGGCGGAATTGGCAGATCCAGCAGATCCAGCAGATCTAGCAGGTTCTGCAAAACCAGCAGGTTCAGCAGATTCAGCGGCTGCATTTGAAACACCGGTTTCGTCGAGATGCTGCTGTGAAATATCTGCAGAACTTTTCGGAAAGTCAAGACGCGGATATTTTGCAAGCCCGATATGCGGATCATCCACTCCCGCAAATTCAAGATCCCAATCACCGACGGAAATACTCCCGGCTGCATTATTTAAGTTCAGGAAACCGAGATTGTCTAAACCGGCAATAAGCCGATCGGTTTCAAGGCGCCGAACCGGTTTCGCTTTCGAAAGGTTTGAATTCTTGAAAAGGTAGCTAAATGGATTCTTTGGACGCGGAGCATGATAATCATTTGAACCAAAGACATATACGCCAGGTATTCCGCGAAAAGATTCAAGTGCTGCAAGAAGGTGCGTGATTGCGCCGTTTTCGCTGATTAAATCACCGGTAAGCACTATCAGGTCCGGATTTTGTGCAGCGAGGGAGTGCAGGAAATGTTTGCGCCGAATTTGCGTCCGCAGCATGTGCGTGTCGGAAATATGCAGGATCCTGAGAGATGCGAATTTTTCCGCAGCTTTGGCTTTTTCGCCGTCTTTTTCTGTCGCATCTTTTCCGTCGGATCTGAATCTGCAGCATGGATTGGGAGAATCCCGTCGACGGAATCGGATTTATCGGATTCGGATTTCCCGTCGTTAGAAAGATGCGGCGGTAAATCTTGCAGTATTTCGGCATTCTGCAGATTTTGCTGAAGTATGCTCGTACCATCTGGGAGCAGAATCGCACGGCGGCGGAGCTTGTAGGCGTGCGCTTGGATAAGTCCGGCAGTGAGAAAGGCGGCTCCGCAAGCGAATGGGCTGAGCCACGCGACGGTCTTCCAATTCATATTTCAAATCCTTCAGAATATTTTGCAGAACGTTCCGCAAAATATTTCATTTCGTTTATTTTTCTAAGCTTGTTTGTACTGATAGGTAGTTATAAGTGGTTATTCGTATTTTTGTGTGCAGACTTGTGCGGTATTTATTTGTTTATTTATTTGTTTATTTTGTTTTGTGAAAATAAATATGACTGATTTTTTGGGCGGTAAGTTTGAGTATTTATCAACACGCACTTCATCGGTGCGCGATCTCTATCTTGGTAGTATCGTGAGTATTTGCTGCTGGTTGCGGATGCCGCCGCTGTTCTATCGCGAATACCGGTACCGGGTCCGAACATTAATACTGGTACCGAATTCCGGCATCAGTACCAGTACCGAATCCGAATATTATTACCGGGTCTGAATATCAGTGTTGCGGGGCTGGGCCGGCAGAGATATTCAGCGTGATTGTACTTCCGGGAGCAATAGGGCTTCCAGCTGCTGGAGTTGTTGAAACGACGGTATTCTTCGGCTGGTTCGACCAGACACCGGCAGGCGCTACAACATATCCCTGAGCGCGCAGAGCGCGGGCAGCAGCATTCATTTCCATTCCGGCAACATTTGGAACTTTTTGACCGGCATGTTCCTGATTTTCACGTTCCTGTTCGCGTTTGAGTTCTTCTTCGCGCTGCTTTTCTTCTTCGGTTTGCATTTGCAAAGAAATTCTGCCGCGCGGCGAATTAAACTGCCGCACTTCTTTACCGGCGAGAGCCTGTGAAGCGAACTTCCCGAAAATTTTTGCCGGAATCCCCAGACCGTAAACTTCGCGGTAGAAACGGCCGTTGATGTTAATATTTAACATCGGTTTTATCCCGTTCATGTGTCCAAGCCAGACGGCGCTTGCAAGCCCCGGAGTGTATCCGATATACCAAGCGTCGGCAGCCTCGTTGGTTGTACCGGTCTTACCTGCTGACGGGTGGCCGGAAATTAGCCCGTTTCTTGCTTCTTGCCGCGGAACTTGCTGCAGTACTTGATTCGCTAAACGTGCAACATTTTCCGGCAGTATCTGCTCGCAATTCGGTTCTTGTTTCGCAAGCGATTTTCCGTCGCGGGCGCGAATTTCAGTGTACGTGATCGGAGTGCACTTCTTACCGTCGGCGGCAAATGAGGCGGCAGCTGTTGCCATTGAAATCGGTGTGACGGTAGTGGTTCCGATAATAGTTGCCGGATTAGGCAGAATCGGGAGCGGTTTGCCGAGTTTTGCATTCAAAGATTTATATTTTTCGACGCTTTTCTTATCGGTAATATTGCCTTGTTCTGCTCCCATGTCCGTCGCAAGTTTGACTACATTGCAGATACCGACTTTTGAAGCCATTTCAAGGTATCCCACGTTGTAGGAATTAATTGTGGTAGTGGTAACTGTCTGTGTGCCTGGTGTTACGCCGCCAGAGTTTTGCGGACGGTATTTCCCTACGAAGCGCATATCTGGGGCGCAGGGAACAGGGAAGTCTTTACCGGTAAAGTCGCGCGGATTATTGTTTACTAAATCGTTCGGACTGCGTCCTGAGCGAAGCCATTCACCCAAAGTGAAAATCTTAAAAGTAGATCCTGCCTGGTATCCGCCGCCGCCGCCGCGCAGCTTTCCGACGTTTGCGTTGACTTGGGTTGCATCCGGATCTTTTTCAGTTGGTTTGCCGAAATTTGTATTCTGTACCATGGCAAGCACTTTTCCAGTGTTCGGTTCGACTGAAACTGAAGCAGCATCAACATTCGACGGGTCAGCAATTGGGACTTCGGAAATGAGTGCCTCATATGCTGCGTTTTGGGTCTTTAAATCAAGTGTTGTGGTGATTGTGAGCCCGCCGCGGTAAAGCTGCTTAACACGATCGGCGCGGCTCTTTCCCCAAGAATCTGAGTTGAGGATATCGGTAATTACTGTTTCGCAGAAGTATGCGGCATTTCCGGCCATTTCACAGCCATTTTTTGCCGGAGAAACGTGCAGCATGTCGGCGATGTTTACTTTTACTGCTGCATCGTATTCTTCTTTGGTGATGTATCCGAGCTGGTGCATTTTACCGAGCACTACATCGCGCCGCTTCTGAGTTTCTTCCGGATTTTCCAGCGGATTCCAGCGGTTTGGAGCTTGAGTGTTTCCGGCAATCATTGCAGCTTCCGGAATCGTGACGTCTTTTGCTGATTTTGAAAAGAAAAAGCGGGAAGCAGCCTCAACACCCCACTGTGACGGACCGAACTGTGCAATGTTTAAATACGAGGTAAGGATTTCATCTTTGGTCATCTGCTTTTCAATTGCTAACGCATAGCGGGCTTCGTTCAGTTTGCGGCTCACAGATGTTTCAGTTGCGGCATTGATTTGATTCTCATCTTCAGCAAAACGCCCTTCTTCGATGAGCGAGTTTTTCACATACTGTTGGGTGATTGTGGACCCGCCGGCGAGCCGTCCGCCAGTCAAGTTGTTGAAAGCTGCGCCGATAATTCCTTTTGCGTCAATACCTGCGTGTTCGAAAAAGCGTTCATCTTCGATGGCGACGGCTGCATGCTTTAGATGGTCCGAGATTTGGTCGGAAGCGACGACAATCCGGTTTTCAGCATAGAAAGTGGCAAGCAAGGTGCCGTCGGCGGCAAGAATCGACGATTTCTCTGATGGGTGAGTGAAATCGATTGACGTTGGGAGATCGTCGAAAAGCTTCATCGTGGCGTTGCTTGCGGTTCCGACGCTTGCGGCAACTGGGAGAATCGCTGTCGCAAGAGCAAGACCGCCGGCCAGTGAAAGGGCGATGAATGCCATCACTGCTGTGGCGGCGCGCGATGCAGTAATCTTTTCGGAAGTTTTAACGCTATGCATACTAGCTAGGATACTTGTTTTCTCGTTCGGATACTTGGTTTGCTGGAGATTTCCCTCTGAGATGAGTCGAACTTTTTATTTCGGCGCGTTTTTGGTGTGTTTGGCGTGTGATTTTGGTGTGTTCAGCGCGTGAGTAATGTGCGGATTGGTGTGTGTTTGGCGTGTGGGTGATGTGTGTTCAGTGCGTGCTTCTAGGGGTGTGGCTGGGTTGTTCGGGCTGTAAGAGTATGCCAAGCAGTAGTAGAACGAACAGAAATTACGTAACTAGTGGCAGAATGCTTACGGACATTACGTAAGTGGTGGCAAAGTGCTTATAAGTTCACGTAACTAGTAGCGGAATTAGTTTTGCCGGCTCTTCATATTTTTCTTTGTGTTGGTGAAATGAAGCTGGTGGTTGTTTGGGTGGAAAGCGGTGTTTTTGCATAGATCAAGCCTGACCGCTGTGCAAAAACACCGCTTGGAACCGGCCAAACTGAACCCAAGCAAAAAGGTGCTGCACATTTTTGTTTATGCCGTGGGTATTGGCTGACGTAACTGGCAGTAAATTGCCTACGAGTACACGTAACTGGTGGCATAATCCGTATTTTTAAACGTAACTGGTGGCGAAATGGGTGGTTTTGTTTTCCGACGGGAGTGCCGTCGTTCCTTTAGGCCTGTGACCAGCGCAAATATAATCATTTCCGCTGGTGAAAACCACAGCCCGAGTTCTTGCCACCACTTACGTAACTTTTTCACTTCCCGCCACCGGGTGCATAAATTTTCCTGCTTCTTGCCGTCGGTTGCGTGATGAAACTAAGTTTGTGCCATCGGTTGGACCATCGGTTTTACGGTTAGATCGTGCAGGTACAGGTATAGGTGCGGTTGGATTGTGCGGGTACGGGTGCGGTGATTGTATTGGAAAGTAAAGTGCGGTGTTGGTTTCTGCGGCGGTGTTGAACTGCGCAGGAGTGTGAATGACGTATTGAGCTGCTGGATTGTTGAGCTATTAGCTGCTGAACTGCTGCGTCGCTGAGTTTTGCGTTGCTGGCGGGGATTATTTTCCGGGTCAATGTGCATTTTCGAAAAATAATTTGTAGCATAGAACACAGGAGCTCTGCTGTTCGGGTTGGGCTTCCATTTCACCTTACAGTCACATGTAATCTGGGTATGTTCTTTTGTGAACACTTTTGCAGTACTTTACTTTGGCACTGCCGCGGATTACATCCAGTGTGAGTTGCGAAAGAGGAGAGTTCAACAATGACGTTGATTTACCAGGATCAGACTTGGGCAGCGCGTGCCGCATGTGCAGCAGTTGACCCTGATGCTTTGTTTGTGCGCGGATCTGCGCAGCGGCAGGCCCGGCAGGTGTGCGTGTCGTGCCCGGTGCGTATCGAATGCTTGGCGGATGCGTTAGATTCGAAGATGACTTTTGGTATTTGGGGCGGGCTGACTGAACGTGAGCGGCGTGCGATTCTCCGGCGTTATCCCAATGAGGATCGTTGGTATGAGCGCTTAACGACTTCAGACGAGGCGTTCGCTGTGGCGTTGCGGGCCGGAGGAGTTCCGCGGATTCCTAATCGTTAAATATTTACCTCTGGGCAGGTTTAGTTTGCTCGGTGAGTTGTGTTGTTTTCGGGTGAAATGTTGTCTCGGCATTGTGATGTCGGTGAGTTCTCGCCGCAGCTTACTTGAAGCTGAGTTTTTATGGGCTTAGGAAGCAAAGATTTTTGCGGCTGCGGAAAGTCGGGATTATTTCGCTGAATGGCTTGCCTGTATATCTTGCAATTCTTTATCGGTTCAGCTTAGCCTTGGCATATGAAAACATGGGAATATGTAACAGTGCCGCTATTAATTCATAATACGAAAGCAATTCTTGATAATTGGGGTGGCGACGGCTGGGAGCTGGTGGCAGTAATCCCTGGACCCGACGGCACGAATCCGGTTGCCTATCTGAAGCGCGAAAAGCAGTAATAGTGAAGTAATAGTGAAGCGGGCCGCAATAATAAAGCAATAATACAGAAATAAGTGTAGATATCCCGCAAGAAAGAATGCCGAGAATGCGGCGGATGTCTGGCGGAGCGGGAATGTTTGTAAATTGCGGTAAAAAGTTATTGCGGATAATTAAGTTAATGCGTTACCAGAGAGATTAAAGCGGATAAAAACGTGCCTAGACTGGTGAAACCGCAAACTTATATCCGTTTGCTGGGTTTTGCTTTGTGCTGTACGCCCGATGTTTGGGGTGCCTTGGCAGAGTTGCAGGCCGCAGTGATTTTGGCTTGGCTGAGATGTCCGCATGTCATTCTGTGTGTGATACATCCGCCGTATTTGTGAGAATATCTCTCATATTTGTATTTTATTGTTATTCGTGAACATTTATTGGGTCAAGGCGGGCAGGTGTGTGAATTTTTCCGGCTCGGTGTTGTTCATCTTGCTGTTTCCATCTTGGCGTTTCCATCTTGACGTTTTGCGATTGAAGTTTCATAGATTGGCGTTTCGTGGGTTGGCGTTAGCTTTTTTGAGAAATGCCGGATGTGCTGGACGTCTTGAAAGTGCTGAATGTACTAAATGTGTGAAATATACTGAATATCTTGCCTGCTTCTTGTAGGCTGATTTTGATTATGCGGGTCGATTTGGATTAGCTGCGTTAGATTGGATTATTCCAGGTTGCAGCAAATCGCGAAATATAAGGCAATAATGCAGAATGTATGAAAAAGTTGAGTGACGGGAAATATAACATGAAACCAAGTGAACGCCTGGCTGAATTGGGAATCAAACTTCCGCAGGTGGCTGCGCCGTTAGCAGCATATGTTCCTGCACAGCGAATTGGCGACGAAGTGCGTACTTCGGGGCAGCTCCCGACTATCTCCGGAGAACTGACGGTTAAAGGAAAAGTTGGCGGGGAGGTTTCCCTGGAAACTGCGAAAGAGCTTGCCCGTATCGCGGTGCTGAATGCGCTCGCGGCTGCAGCTTCGGCAGCTGGCGGTATTGATCGGATTATAAAAATTTCGCATATTACCGGTTTCGTTTCTTCGACGCCAGACTTTTTGGTCAGCCGATTGTGCTTAACGGCGCGTCTGAGCTGCTGCAAGAGATTTTCGGTGATGCTGGCAAGCATACGCGTTCTGCCGTCGGGGTGAGTGTTTTGCCGATTGATTCACCGCTTGAAATCGAGCTTACCTGTATTGCGGCTTCGATTTAGTGCTTAAATTTGGTTTGTTTTTAAATTTCGTATTTGTATCGATTGGTTTTGTGCTAATTAGTTTAACGCGCTGCATGATATGTTTCCCTGCAATGTTACGCGTAACTGGCGGCAAAGTTCCCGCATTCTCACGTAAGTGGCGGCAAAATGCCCTGTATGGTTACGTAAGTGGCGGCGAAATGTACGGTTTTGTGTAACGACGGGAGTGCCGTCGTTATTGCGAGCCTGTGACCAGCGGAAACGCAAGCGCTTTCGACGGCAATAATCCCAGCCTGAGTTCTTGCCACCACTTGCGTAACGAAACTGACTTCCCGCCGCCAGTTACGTAAATTTTCCGACTTCCCGCCGTCACATACGCAGTGTAAACGTGGCAGTGCTGTCGGTTAGGCAGTGAAGTTAGTTCTCCTGCCAAGATACAGATAAATTTTCGTTATCTGGCGTGAAAACTACCAAAAACACGTTTCCTAAGCTAGATTAAGAAGAGTGAATAACTACAACGATAGCGCTAGACGTGCGTATCAACGCAGATTGACGCAGCGTCAGATTGTCCTTTTCGGCACGATTGGGTTAGTGCTTGCTGTATTGCTGCTAATTAACACGCTTTTTGGACTGGTATTTTACCGTTTCCGTTCCGTAAGGATTTTGCGACGGACAAAGTTCCGGAGACAGTCTCGGTTTGTCCGCTTGCAAATGCGCAGCCGGTGGAAGTCGCGAAGATTAAGGCACGTGTGTTTAATGCCAGCAAACGTTCGGGACTCGCGCAGGAAGTTAACCAAAAACTCGGAGATCAAGGTGTGCAGGTGGGAAATCCCGCTAACTGGGAATCTTCAGAAGTTATTTCTGATCCGGTGCGTCTGCTGACGACAAAGGATTCGATTAACGCTGCTTACACCTTGCGTGCTTTCTTTCCGGATGCGGCGGTTGTGATTGACGAAAATGCGCAGTCCGGTACTATCGACGTGGTGATTGGGAAAGGCTGGAAAGAAATGCAGGAAATTCCTGCAGAGAATGATTATCGGAAAGCGATGGAGGCGATTGCGGGTTGCGTGCCTGCTTCGTCCTAAGTCACGGCTCGCCTGCGGTTTGTGTTTTAACGTATTCTATTTGCTGGAAATCTACTCGAAAATTTTCGAGTAGATTTTCGAGTAGGTTTGAAAACCGCTTATTTCCAAGGAAAACTCCAGGTGCTACTCGAAAAAACTTTTCGAGTAGCTTTTCGAGTACGTGAGATTCTTTCATGATACGCGCCTAAGCGTGCAGCGATTAGGCGTGCAGTGATGAGGAGAAATAAGTAATTAAGTATCGCCTAGTTTTGCTGTGAGTGCCGAGAGTACTGATTAAAGCACAAAAAGTTTTCTTGAAATCTATGGCGGGCTGCGTGTTTTAGTGCAAAGTGAGAATCCATTGGGCGCGCGGATCGCGTGTGGATTTTCCTTCCCATTTCACGTAACCCTGCTGTTTAAGTGCTTGCAGGGTTTTGCGTGTGGTTGGATTGGTGAGCTTGGCGGCTTCTGAAATTTCGCTTGTTCCTCCTCTCCCTCCCAGGGTGCGGATGGCGAAAATAATTTTCTGTGCGTGTTTTGGTAGGTCGGTTCCGTCGTTAGGCGTTACTTTGGCGATGAATGGCAGCGTGAGTTTCACGTGCATTGGCGGCTGTTCATAGATTGGATCGTTTAAACCGGAGGATTGCATTTCTTCAAATATGCGTTTGATTCCTTCGCCGAGTTCTTGTGAATATCCCAAGTCGGTGCAAGTGCGGGCGATTCGGGGATTTTGGGCATAACGTGTGATGCGTAAAGCTTCGGGCGACGGGGAATTGTTGTATCGAAAATGCCCAGGATTGCTTATTTCCAGGCGGTCGTCAAAAATTTCAATCCGGATGTGGTCGCCGGTGTAGCTATATGACCTGTGTATCGCGGCATTTACTATTCCTTCTGTCCAGGCGGCTTTCGGGGCTAACGGGATAAAAGAAAAAGTATTTTTGTGAGGGCTTTTCGTTTTGGAATATTTTCATCTACCCATTGAATAGCCTGATCGATAGCTTGCGGAATCGGCAGGTCTGTGCGGCGATCGAAGGTAATATTTTGCCGTTCGCCAGTTTCTCTTTCTTTCCGGCGTAGCGGACTACCCGAATTTCACTTCCGGGAATTGTGAGTACAGGTGAGTCTGCAAAAAGTAAGCAAGCGGCATTTGTGACTTCTCCGCTTTGCTTCAGTAAACCGCGCGATGTGAGTAAGTGCCGAAAGTCTCTGGTGGATCCGACCTTTTTCGCAAAACGTTTAATATACTCGGTGTTCAGCGATGTGCACGGAATGCTGCATGGCTCTGCTTCGAATAGAGATATTCCGCGGGTGTATTCAAGTTCCCGTATCTCTGCCGGGGTTTGTGTGATATTTGAGTCGCCTTTTCGGACGAATACTTGTCCGGATGGGGTTTTGCATAGTTTTTCGCTGGGCTGTATCTGGAAGATGAGAATATGAACGATGGTATTTTTAGTGTTTAATACTGCTAATTCTTGTACCGACGCGGGGAAAGGCATTTCTAAATACTCTGCGGTCAGGATTCTCCGCACTCTATTTGCCAGATCTGGATTTTCTTCGACGGATTCGATGTTTCCAGAGTTAATTCCAACAACAACTATTCCGCCTTCCGCATTTGCCAGGGCGATTAGTGTTTGCGCAAGTTTCTTTGGTTCGATTCGAATTGATTTTCGGTCGAACCATTGATTTTCTTTGTGTGTAAGCAAGATTTTGGTACGAGTTTCAATGCTTGCTTCAAGAGCGGAATCTATTGTTCGCGGTGTCATAAAAGCATTATACATCTACTCGAAAATTTTCGAGTAGATTTTCGAGTAGTTTGAAAACCGCGTATTTCCAAGGAAAACTCCAGGTGCTACTCGAAAAAACTTTTTCGAGTAGCTTTTCGAGTAGCTTTTCGAGAGCATGTGCTGCTTCTGGATGTGCTGTTTCTGTATGCCTTGCTTCTGCATGTGCTGTTTCTGACGGGAAATAATCCGGTTGCTGATGAATTCGTGCGGTGGTTAATCCGGATGCTTGACGAAATGAATCTGTGTGCTTGATGAAATTAATCCGGTTGCTTAATGAATCCGTGCAATGAAAACTCGTCGAAATAATTGCACAGATTGCGGTTTGCAAGCCGCGTTGGCACTGAAAACTGTAGATTGTGCGCACCCTATGTCATACGAACTGTGCTTTGTGCGCACCCTACCTATGTTATGCGAACCGCGTAGATAGCGCGAACCGTAGTATATAAACCGCAGGTAGTGCCGGCCGTCGAAAGAAATAAATAAAATCAGCGAAAACTAATTGCGCCCGCACCAGTAAATAAGTGAAATAAGTGCGGGCACAATAGTGTGCAAACGGTTTGCTGCTCTCGAATACCGGCAGAAAACCTGAAAGTTAAGGCAGGGCAAACCTGGACTATGCCTAACGAAACCTTAACTGTGTTTAATCCTGTTTACTTCTTGTTAGTGCGCGTTACTTCACGGGTGCGCATTAATTTTTCGCCCTGCGACTTCGCCCTCCCGCGGCTTCACCTCCGTGCTGCTTCTCGGATCACGTTACTACTTCGTTCCCATGCTATTTCTCCGGATCGCGCTACTACTTCAGCTCGCGCGACTTCTCCGGATTGTATTAATTCTCCGGATTATATTAATTTTCCGGTTCGCGTTTTAGTGCACCCGGCTCAAGTTCTGCACCTGCAGGCGCAGAAGCGGGAGTGGCAGGTTCGATAGTGGTGCCGCGCCAACGGGAAATTGCCCGCATTGCGTGATAGAGAATAATTGCAGCAAAGGATCCAAGGGCGATACCTTCGAAGACCATGCCGTTAACTATCCAGGTGTAGTTCGCGATTGCGAGCACCATTGAGATGGCGGCAGTGTTCAAATTTACCGGATCGGAGAAGTCCACTTTGTTCTGCACCCAAATCCGCACCCCGAGCATCCCAATCATTCCGTACAATACTGTTGCTGCACCGCCAAGTACTCCTGCCGGAATTGTGGCGATTAACTGCCCAAACTTCGGCAGCATTGAAAGTATAAGCGCAATCGCCGCAGCCACAATATATGCTGCCGTCGAATAGACGCGGGTAGCTGCCATTACGCCAATATTTTCCGCATAAGTGGTAGTGCCTGAACCGCCGCCGCTGCCGGCGAAAACTGTGGAAATGCCGTCGGCAAAAAGTGCCTGCCCAGTTACGTCATCCAGGTTCTTACCGGTCATTGCGGCAACAGATTTTACGTGACCAACATTCTCTGCAATCAGCACGAGCACTACTGGCACAAATAGTCCGAGCAGCGACGGGTCGAACGCGGGAGCGCGGAACTGCGGAAGTCCCACCCAGTTTGCGCTCGCAATTGCGGTAAAATCCACTTCGCCGCGGACACATGCCGTAACGTATCCGATAATCACGCCGATAAGAATCGAAAGTCGCCCAATAATTCCTTTAAAAAGTACTGTTACTAATACAATCGAGAGAATCGTGCAGACGGCAGTGACCGGGGCCTGCTGCACATTATTCCACGCTGCAGGAGCAAGATTGAAGCCGATGAGCGAAACGATTGCGCCAGTTACTATCGGCGGCATCAGCCGGTCAATCCATTGCGCTCCGGCAAAATGGACGATTATGCCGATGAGCGCCAGAGTAGCGCCGACGGCAATCACGCCGCCTTGAGCGAGGGCTGCTTTGTGCGGGTCAAGCGTGCCGCCGCCTCCGGAAACGTATCCGGTTACTGCGCCAATGGGGGCGATGAGGGCGAAAGATGATCCGAGGTACGAGGGGAGACGTCCGGCGGTGATCAGCAGAAAAATAATGGTTCCGATGCCGGTGAAGAACAATGTTGTTGCCGGATCGAAACCAGTTAAAAGGGGACTAAGAATGTGGCGCCAAACATTGCCACCACATGCTGCGCGCCAATACTGATTGTGAGCGGCCAGTGCATCCGCTCGTCGGGTGCTACCACTTCACCGGGTCCGATATGTGTGCCGTCGCCATGAAGTTTCCAGGTGAAAACTTTTGCCATAATTTCTCCCTAAATAGTTAATCAGTTACTTGGTTGGTTGGTCGGTTGGTTGGTTATTGGTTGGTTGGGCAGTTAGCTAGCCAGTTCCGAATCTGGTTGCGGGAACTTGCCGAATCTGGATGCTGGAATTGGTGCGTATTCCATTCCGGGAAACGTTTAGTTCCGGGAAACGCTTCAGCGCTGTGAACATAATCTTGTGCGAATATGCCATTTGTGTGTTTTTTCAGTTATACAAGCGGACTATTCGCAGGAATATTCTGTCCGCACAAATATTTCACTTGGATATATTCGTTTTTCCAAATGCTCTGTCCGTACAAATACTCTTTTGGGTAGTTGTTCTGTTACGCCAGGTTGTTTCTCGGTAATAGTAGTTTCTTCAGGAGGTGCAGCGGAAACTGGCAGCATGTTAGTGTTTTCACCGCATTTTGATATCACGGCAGGAGTGAAAGAGTGCCAGAATGGAGACTGGTATTCAAAAAATGAGTTTTGCTGCCGGCTGTGTACGGCGTGTTGTTTTTCAAGTTCGTATTAGTCTGTCCCAAACCCGTTCTATCCTGACCGGCAGTGGAAAGCAGAGTCTTTGATCCATTGACTCGTGTAAGCGGCGGTGAAATGCGCGATTTTGATTAACGACGGTAATCCCGTCGTTCCTGTAAGGCTGTGACCAACGGAAATGCAAGCGATTCCGACGGCAATAATTGCAGCCTGAGTTCCCGTCACCAGTTACGTGAAGAAAATTAGTTCCCGCCGCCAGTTACGTAACGAACCTGACTTCCCGCGATCAGTTAAGTAAGGAAACAAGTTTTGCCGTCGGTTATGCAGTGCTTGTTCTTTCTGTGTATTACCCCGAAGTCTTGCTCGGATTGCTATTTTTGCTGCAAATCATGCTGCCGTGTCATTGATATCGTCACAGGATTAATCCCGTTGTGCAGGATTAACCCCGCTGCACATCATTAATGCTGTGAATCGTCCTGCTGCAGCATTAATGATTGCAAATCCTGCTGCAGTGCTGTCTTATGCTGCAGCGCCGTCAAATTTGTACAGAATTTCAAGATGTTCCACGATTATGTCATCTTTCGGATCGAAATCACCGCCGATTTGTGCGAAATCGCGTCGGAAAAAGTCTTCATGTTCGGCTTTCCATTGGTTGAAGGCTTCCGCTTCGTTTGCTGCGTCTTCATATTCGCCTTCAAGCTGCGCGATGGACGCCGGAACTTCAGTGAACGCGAAGATTTCGACTTTGGATGTGCGCAGGAGTGCCCGCGGGCGCCCGCTGCCGTCGCAAAGAATTCCTAAATCGCCGACAGTCGGGTAATCTACATCTTCGGCGAGATAAGCCGGACCGTAGCTGCTGGTTGCACGTTTCTTCCCGGCGAGTACTAATTCGCAAAGCCGATCAGCCATTTCGGCGGTGTCTCCAAAAGCGAAAGCAGCGGGCCGAAGTGATATTAAATCGTCTTGCCCGGTAAAAGCTTCGGCTTGATTCAACTGGGCAGCGTTGATTGCGTGGGTCCAGAATGCGTCGAGATCGACGGTATTTGGTTCGATAATCTCAGTCATCTTTTGCTCCTCGCTGATATGGTTGTTTATTGCTTTGTACTGCGGTTTTGGTGGAACTATCTGGGTAACTGCTGCGGGTTTTGCCTATTTAACAGTTTATTTAACAGTTTATTCGGCTTTCCGTTTAACCGTTTGTGTTATCGTACGCATGATTACCTGCAGAATCAATTGGCGCCGGAATTAGTTAGCTCAGAACCAGCTAGTTCCAGAACCAATTAGCTCCGGAATAAATTATGTACAGAATCGGCTGCGAGCTGAGTTGATTATGTGCAGAATCAGCTGCACGCTGAATCAATCACATGCGGATCCGATTACACACAGACTGCACTCGTGTGCAGGATTAATTGTGCACTCGTGTGCAGGATTAATTGTGCGGTCTGGCGCAGATTCGTCTCCAAAAAATCAGCTGCATGATTTTGAATTTTTGCCGGGATGGTTTCGTGTATGAATAAACGGTTTCGTGCACGACTAATCTGCAGGGTGGTATCCAGGGTTGTCTGCAGTGTCATCTGTAATGTCATCTGCAGGATTAGACGCGGGATTGTGCCCGGGATTATGTGCAGCAATTCTTTCAACAGCGTCTTGCACGTATTTTGTTGTCAGAATTCGGGAAGCTGCGTTTAGCGTGAAGATTCCTCCGAGCACCGCAGCTAATTTTGTGTGTTTCTTACTGAGAAAGGCAGCGCTAATCAGGGCGCCGCCAATTGCTGCCTGCCCCGTCGCCACAAGCGAAACCAGCCAGGGGCGTTTCAGGTACATCCAGCGGTAGGCGTTTGCCACATCGGAATCCATCACCCCTTCACCAGCAACTTCCCACGCAATCGTTTGCCGGAGCGTTTCGGTGCGGGAGCCGGGGGTAAAAATTCGCGAGCCAGGAATATTCGCATTTGTGTCTTCGATGGTGGTTTTTCCGCCAAGGAACGGCAGGGCTGTTTCGGGTACGCCAAGCAGTTTTGCAAGTTTTTCTGCACCTGCTGCCGGCTCGTCAAGGAGTGCTGTGCGCACGTCGTCAAAAGATACATCGAGAATATCGGCGACGGCGGTGCGGGCGATTGCCCCGGCTCCAAGTTCGGCCCGCACAAAATTTATGCCTTTTTCTGAATTTATTCCGCTTTCTGAGTTGCTAAACCATTCGAAAGGCGGCATTTCACCTTTCCATTCCCAGACTGAGCGGCGTGAATTTCGCAGTACGACGAGAGTTGGGTCGGTGAAATCATTTTTTCCGAGCGAGAGTTCAATTGCTAATTCGGGGCGGGGAAAAATCCGGCGGGGGTGCTTTAGCGAGTCGCCTAATGCGATTGCCTGCAGCTGACCGACTTTGAAATTGAGCAGTTTTGCGTTCTCGTTATTTGCCATGATCGGCAGTTCGGAAAGCGGGAAGTCTCCGATTAGCAGCGTTGGGCCGGCAGCGAGACTAGGCGCTGCAGCGCCGGTGATTAGGTCTTTGGGAGATTGCTCTGCTTCCGGTGGTGCTTCCGGTGGTGCTTCCGGTGGTGCGTATTCGGTTTTGGATTTGCTTTTGTTGTTTTCGGTATGGGTGCTGGTCCCGGTATTTGCTGTGCCGCCGGCTGAGTTTTCGGGCAGGTCTGCAACGAGCAGGTCTGCTTCGTCTACACCGACGGCGCCGATATCAAGCGGACCGTGGATTGTTTTGCCGTCGAATTCGACTGAAACTTTTCGGAGCTGGTTTGCGAGACTTTCGAGCACTTCACTTGTAGTGTGACCGAGAATAATTTCGCCTTCCTCATCGAGTGTGGCGACCCGCCGCCGCCGTCCAGCCATCGCTAGTTCAAACTTGAAAATATGTGCAGTTCCGGCGGGATTGTTGGTGTGATTATTCTCTGGATTACTGCTGGAACCGCTGTTTTTGCCGGAGTCTTCGTTGTCAGCGTGCGGATCCGCAGTGTTTGAAAATTTTTCAAATTCGCCGCGCCCAAGCAGGCGTTCGCGCGCGAAAAATTCTTGAATCTGGGCAGCTGATGTTAGCTGCGGGTCGAGCAATTCGATTTTGCCGGTGACTGTGCGCCAAGAAACCATTGCGATGCCTTTCTAATCTGGGTGTTAAATATCGGCAAGTACAGACAGACGTAGGGGGCGGGTGAAAGCGAGAATCTTTATCGAACTTGCTGATGTTTTCTTATTTTCTAGCCTCTCTGCTCTTTCTACGCTATCTCCTCTCAAGCTTACCGAAAAACGCTATCAATTAAGAGTCTAAGTGTGAAAATGCGGACGAGGTTCTGTGGAAAATAAGGTCGCGTAATGTTATTTGCGGACAATCAGCATAAGAGACGCAATACTAAGGTGTGATTTCACGTAAGCGGCTGCATAATCTTGGCGAGGTTACGTAACTGGTGGTGAAATGATTGCAAGCTGACGTAAGTGGTGGCGGGATCGACGGTGCAGTGCTTGCGGGTTACGTAACTGGCGGCATAATTTCCGCGAGCACACGTAACTGGTGGCAAAATACGCGGTTTTGTGTAACGACGGGAGAGCCGTAGCTATCGTGAGTTTGTGACCTGCGATAATGCAAGTGATTTCGACGGCAATAATTGCAGCCTGAGTTCTTGCCATCAGTTACGTAATGAAACTGAGTTCCTGCCACCACTTACGTAATGAAACTGAGTTCCTGACACCTGTTACGTAAAGTTTCCTACTTCTTGCCATCACTTGCGTGGTTTTGGCGTGTCCGTCGTTAATTTACGTGAGGAAGTTAAGTTCTTGCCATCAGTTACGTAGTGAGAACGAGTCTTCACTAGCTGATTGCGCGGTATTGCGGATTGATTGCTTGGGGTGGTGCAATGAATCTGGTGGTTGTTCGGGTGGAAAGCGGTGTTTTTGCATAGATCAAGCCTGACCGCTGTGCAAAAACAACGCTTGGAACCGCCCGAAATCGACCCAGATAATTAGCCCAGACTAAACCGCATTTTCGGAGCGCAAGACTACAGCCGTCGGCATAGAACACAGGGAGAAATTATCTGATCCCGTGCGTGCCTGAATCGGCAGCAGCATCGCGTGCGTGCCTGAACCGGCAGCGGCATCATGCATCCCCGAACCATGCAGCCCAAAACTAACCAACGTGCCTGAACTATGCGGTACCGGGCTAATTAGGATCCCGCGCGGAACCGGTCGATCTGATAGAGCGCAATTCCGGTAGCGACGGCAGCATTCAACGATTCCATTTCAGCGGAAATCGGGATAGCAGCAAGCACGTCGCAAGTTTCACGCACGAGACGGGAAAGTCCTTTGCCTTCGGATCCGGTCACAATCACGAGGGGCATATCGGCGAGTTCGAGTTGGTCGATCATTTCACTGCCTTCACCGGCAAGCCCCACCACGAAGTAGCCGTGTTCTTTCAGATTTTCGAGTGCGCGGACAAGGTTCTTTTCGCGGGCGACAGGCACGTGCGCCATTGCCCCAGCTGAAACTTTCCATGCAGTCGCGTTTACGCCGGCAGAGCGGCGCTCGGGGAGCAGGATTCCGTCGGCGTGAAAAGCGGCGGCAGAACGCACAACGGCACCAAGATTGTGCGGATCGGTAATTGAATCAAGGGCGACGATTAACCCCTTGCGTGAACCGTACATTCCGGCTTCCGCTAAATCTTCCGCACTGACGTAATCATAAGGCGGAACTTCAATTGCGACGCCTTGATGTACTGCACCGTCGGTCATTTTGTCGAGTTCTGGGCGGGTGACCTCCACAAGCGGCACTCCGCCTTTGGCGGCAGCACGAATAATTTCTGCCACGCGCTCGTCGTTAGCTAACGCGCTGACGAGAAATACGCGGGTGTAAGGAATTCCGGAAGTGACGGCTTCAGCTACCGGGTTGCGTCCGGCAATCAGTTCGTGATTTTCCGGAAGCTGTAAGAAACCGCGCAGTTTCGGGCCGGATTTTTCGCTGCGAGCGCTTCGGCTGCTTTCTTGCGTTTATAGGCTGGATGATAGGTGCGGTCTTCAGCTTTCGGAGTCGGACCTTTCCCCTCTAATCGTGCCCGGCGCTGCCCGCCGGATCCGACGCGCGTACCTTTTTCGCGCCTTTCCGCACAGCTCCGCGGTTTCCAAAATGGCCTGCCATATTTCCTGTTTCCTGTTCTGAAGTTTTTGTTTATTTAATGGCCGATATTTAGTTATTTAATAACGGCTATTTAGTAACTATTATTTAACATGTTTCATAACGACGGGGTGCGGGTGCTGCAGCGGGGTGAAAATCTCTTGCGGTTATTCACTGCTTTCATGCTTTTACGCTTTCATTCCGCTGCGCTTTCATTCTTCTGCATTCTTCTATAGGCGTCTGCAGGCGTCTATGAAATGTCCGTCGTTAATTTAATTGTGAGAATTAAATTATGGGGTTAACTGTTAGGCGCTCAGCCTAGCGAAGATTCACGAAATTTTCCAGCTGATTACAAATTGCAAAATCTATTTACGAAATTTTCCAGCTTGCCCCATCTTTTGCATCTTCGACGCTAATTCCGGCAGCAATCAGTGCGTCGCGTAATGCGTCGGCACGCGACCAGTCTTTATCGGCGCGAGCTTGTGCACGTTCCTGCAAAATTCCTTGCACCAGCGAATCGAGTGCTTGATGTAATCTCCCGGAGCCGTCGGCGCCCTTGCGCCACACGGGTGAGAGCGGGTCTAGCCCAAGAACGTCGAGCATTGCCCGCACAAGCAGCTGTTCACGGCGAATCTGAACTGCATCTTTCGCTGCAATCGCGCAGTTACCGCGTTTTACATGTTCATGGATTACGGCAAGAGCTGCGGAAACGTTCAGGTCGTCGTCGAGGGCAGCGCTAAATTCGTTTGGATAATCGCCGGCGGTAAGTGCAGCAACTTCCGCTAGCGGCACTTCGCCGGCTATGCCGACGGCCCGCTCCGCAAAACCGTTTAAACGCTCCCACACGGCTCCTGCTTCGGCAAGGGTCGTTTCAGAATAGGCGACGGTGGAACGGTAATGTACCGTGCCGAGCGCGAGCCGCACGAGTACGGCCGGATGTTCTTGCAAAATATTTTCGACGGTAAGCGAGTTCCCTAATGATTTGCTCATTTTTTCGCCGTCGATAGTGACCCAGGCGTTATGCATCCAGTATTGTGCAAAACCGTATCCGGCTGCATGTGATTGGGCTTGTTCGTTTTCGTGATGCGGGAAACGCAAATCAATCCCGCCGCCGTGAATATCGAAACTTTCGCCAAGATACCGTGAACTCATTGCTGAACATTCAAGATGCCAACCTGGGCGGCCGCGCCCCACGGAGTGTCCCAGCTTGCCGTTGCCGGTTCGGTTGGTTTTGCTGCTTTCCATAATGCAAAATCTTGCGGGGAACGCTTATCTGGTTCGGAGTCGGACCCGTCGGTGTGTAAATCTGAAAGCGACTGGCGGGTGAGCGAACCGTAGTCCGGGAGTGAAGCGACGTCGAAATATACATTCCCTGCTGAGCCGACATATGCGTGCCCGGCGTCGAGAATCTTTTGGATTAGCTCAATCATTTGCGGGATATGCCCGGTAGCGCGCGGTTCGTAAGTCGGGCGGAGCACTCCGAGAGCTTCATAGGCGGCAGCGAATTCCTGCTCAAAACGGTACGCCCAAGCCCACCAGGGGAGTTAGCTTCCGCGGACTTGTTTAAGATTTTGTCGTCAATATCGGTGACATTGCGGACCATCGTGACTTCGTATCCGCAGCGTTTCAGCCAGCGGACGAGCACATCAAAAGCGAGTGCTGAGCGCATATGCCCGATATGCGGTGCTCCCTGTACGGTAGCTCCGCAGAGATAGATTCCAACTTTGCCTGGCTGCAGCGGATGAAATTCGCGCAAGGAGCGCGCGGCTGAATCATAGATGCGTAAACTCACAGCTCTAGCCTACCAATTAAGTTCCGGAAACTCACAGCTTATGTTGTGTAAGTTTGCGGGGATTGAGGGTATGCGGATTTGCAGGGTTGGGGTTGGGTTCGTGCGTTGAATTGTATGCGGTTGCGTAAGCGGCGGAGGGATTTTTGCGGGTTTGCGTAAGTGGCGGCAAAATCGCTGCGGCCTTACGTAACTGCGGGCGAAATGCACGGTTTTGGTTCCCGACGGCTATCCCGTCGTTCTGGTAAGTCTGTGACCTGCAGGAACTCAAGCGCTTTCGACGGCGGAAATTCCAGCCGAAGTTTTCGGCACCAGTTACGTAATGAAAATGTGTTTTTGCCGCCAGTTATCCAAGGTGAATCGTCGGTTTATATGGGTAAACAAGTTTATTATTAACTTGCTAAGAGACTTATTGCCGTCCTAAGAGATATTGCAGAATCCGTTTTCGTCGGTGAAACAACAGTGTTTGTGCAGTTTTTAATCCGCCGAAAAGTAATAGCGGTCCAAGTAATATGCCAAGTTTGAACATGCTGGATATGTCGTAAATTACGGCTAAAAATGCAAGCGTCGACGGTGGAAGTGAAATAGTGAATAACGTCAAGAACTGAATTGCCATTACGCGAAGATGATTTTCTTCCCGGCGCATTATTGGGTGCAACTGCCCGATTCGATACGGTATCAACACTGAGATTACCAGGGTGAAAGTCACCGACCAGCCAAGAGTAAAAAGTGCGATTCCGAGTGTTTCTGCCCAGGAATCTGGGGAAATAAAAATTGCAGTTCCGGTTATTAAACTTCCGAGCAGGATTGACGGGAGAATTATTCCGAATCTTCCAAACGAATCCGGGCTGCCGTATGCGAGGTTAATCCAGAAGCTTCCGCCATGGATTGCGACCGTATTTTCGGCGAGAATCCCGCAGACGATACACCCGCTAACGGTAATGATAGTTGCGTTAATCTCCGGTGAAATTCCGGTGGAGTTTCGGGCGATGGCGCTTAAACTGAAAGTAAAAATGATAACGCACAAGGCAATAGCTGCGTTGATGAAAAATGTGCGGGAAATCAGGAGCTGCGAAAAACTCCAGATTACTGTTTCTGTGCGTGCCGTCGTGCAAAGTTTCCGGTTTGCGAAAAATTTTCTTACACCCCAACCGGGATTGCGATTAGGGCGGCATAGCTGAAAACAACACCAGGCAAGCAGTGCGGTAATGCTGACGGCAAGAAGTCCGGTTAATCCTCGGATTCCAAGGAAAATCCAGAGCGGGATAGCGAAAACTAATGATTCAAGGCTGAAAAATGCAGTAGAACTTGCCAAAATAAATGCGCGGAAGCGGGAGATGCCGAGCCGGCACAGTGTGTGGCGATTAACTGGCTGCCGAGAATTAGTTCCTATCCCAAGCAGTCCTGCAATTATGATAACTATGCCGGAACGTATGGTCGACGGAAAATGGAGAGTTAATAGCGCAAGCTTTTGGGAGAGAAAAATAAGTACTAATTCCAGGCAGGTAAGCAAAAGGATGCTGGAGGGCTGCGTTAGTGTTTCGACGGATGCAATCCAGCGGATTGCCACAGATTCGCGAAATTGTGTGAAGCTCTGATGTGATTTAGGCGGATTCATGTAGAATCCTTAGAATGTCGGTGTAAGTAAAGTTTTCTGCAGCAGATAAAGCAGCTGCTATCTTCCCATGTGCCATCACTATTACGTGTGAACATTCGTCGGCTACGAAACGAATATCGTGCGATGAGCAAAGGATAATTCCGCCGTCGTTGCAGTAGTTGTGCCATCTTTTTGTGATTCGCTCTGCTGCGAGCGGGTCTATTGCCTCAAGCGGTTCGTCAAGGATTTGGGCGCGGGTGGAAGCCATCATTGCAGCTCCAATCGCGGTACGTTTTCGGTTCCCAGTTGAATAGGCGGAAATTGGTTTTGTGCCGCGCGGTAAATCCACGATTTGTGCAATTTCCTTTGCTTGTGATTTTGCTTCCGAAGCAGACAATCCGCGCATTATCCCGACATGTTGGAGAAAACGTAAACCAGTGGCAGCTTCGACAAGCTCTGGAATTTCTGGAACACAGCCCAACAGTGCGCCTGCTGCGGGTGTGCCGATTGGAATATTGTTTATTACGGCTGTTCCGGACGTTGGCTCAAGCAAGCCGCAAAGAATATTAAGCAGAGTTGATTTACCTGCGCCATTTGCTCCGACGATACCCGCCAACGAGCCAGGGGGATGTCGAACATGATGTTTTGCAGTGCTGTAAATGCGCCAAAAGTTTTTGAAATAGATTTTACCGCAAGTGTAGAAGGATCCATATTGGCAAGTGTATTCGTATTTGCCTATCACCTTAAATGTAACGTATCGGTTAGATATATAGGGAGTGATGGTATGGGAGCTGCAGCGGCTGGTGTGGTGGTATTTCTGGTAGCGTTTTTCGGATTCCCGGGTAAAGCATACTAAGAATACTTTAACATCTGGAACTATCGGAAGGGTGAATCTATATTGATTCGCCCTTCTTGTACGTAATAAATAAAAGTACAATGCTTATAAATCGTTAGAAATCTGGCTAAAGTGTTTGATAATAAGAGAAACAATTTTAAAACGAAAGAATAGAGAAAAGACAATTCCGCGGGTGCTGCGGGTTTACGTAAGTGGCGAATCGCTGCGGCCTTACGTAACTGCGGGCGAAATGCACGGTTTTGGTTCCCGACGGCTATCCCGTCGTTCTGGTAAGTCTGTGACCTGCAGGAAATCAAGCGCTTTCGACGGCGGAAATTCCAGCCGAAGTTCTTGCCATCAGGTACGTAAAAAATTAAGTTCCTGCCATTAGATACATAATGTAAATGTTTTCCGTCGTCATTATCTTTTTCGTAAAATGTGTTCGCGATAGTTTTGGCGGTTAAGCAGCATGATTTGGTCGGGAAACCTGAAAACTGCCGCTTTTTCCTATTGTGCCAGCGGAAAATATAAATTTAAACAACTGTTTTTAGTCACTAACCCGAAAAGACAGCCATGAAGTCCGGATATGATGAGCCGGTGAGAAGCGGACTAAAATGGTAAAGAGTTATGAAGTTAAGCCAGCACCTTTCTACACCTCTGCACCTCTACGCCCCTGCGCCAGAAACTGCTGCTGAACCGGAATGTCAGCCAGACTGAAACAAAGACAAAGTTAGCATCTTGGAAAATGTCGGGTGTTTCGCATAGTTTACATATTTCGCGGCGCATACAAGTTGCATTCTGTGCACGGTTCGCGCGATACATATAATTCCCGTAGCGCACAGTTTGTATAATTTACATAACGCATATTTCGTGCAGATTGCGGAAACGGATCGTGGAAACAGATTATGGAAGATGATGAAAGAAAAAATTTTTCAGCTGTTTAATTATCAGCCGTCGCCAGAGTTGACGGTAAATCTTGAGCAGGTGCTTGCGAAGTGCTTAGAGCATAACAAAGTGTTTAATGCGAAGAACGCAGCCGAACAGTATTCTCTTGATTCTTACCAGGCTGATTTTCTGAACCGTTTTGCATGTAATAGTGCGGCAATCGAAGGGTCGACTTTGTCTGTGCAGGATACGCAGCTTGTTATTGAGGGGAATTTATTCCCAAGGATAACAAAGAGCTGTCGGATATGTTTGCTGTGCGCGGAGTGTTTGAAGGGTATGAGTACGGTTTAGCGCAAATAGCTTCTATGCGGTCTTTGAGTGAAGAATTTATAAAAGACATTCATGAGCGGACGGCTCTCGATTGCCAGCCGTATGCGCGGGGCAGTTATCGTAATTCGGCTGTGCTGATTGCGGGGGCGCCGGTTTCACCTGCTGATCCGCTGCACATACGGGATTTGATGGCGGATTTGGTTCACGCATACCGTAATTCGCGCCAAAATAAAATAGTTCGTGCCTGCGTGTTTCATATTTTGTTTGAGAATATCCACCCATTTATCGACGGAAATGGTCGTACTGGGAGGACGATTCTCAACTTAATGCTGCGTGATATGGGTGTTCCGCCAGCGGCGTTAAAAGATGCGGATCGGAGAAAGTATCTTTCGATGCTTGCGCAGGGTCAGCTTCAGTTAAATCCGGACCCGTTTGTCGAGTTCGTAATTAGTGCAATTGAGAGTGAACTTTCGCTTCGTGAAGAATTGATTATAAAAACTCGAATTGCAGTCGGTGACGCTGCGCAGTGTCAGTAATCTTTGCGGCGTCAGTGATTTGTGTGTTTGCGGTGTTGTGTGGTGCCGGTGCGAATAGTGCGTGTGGGGCGGTGTTGTGTGCGTGCAGTTGTGTGAACAATGTTGTATACGGCGGTTTAGCTCTGCCGGCGAGTGATGGTGCAGGCAGCGCGGTGTAAATAGTCCGGTGTAAATAGTCCGGTGTAAACAGTGTGGTGCAGGCAGCGCGGTGTGAATAATGCGGTGTGAACAGCGCGGTGTGAACAGCGCGCGTGAACGTGAACGCGCCGGGAATGTATCTGCTGACTCGGCCGGGGCAGACGAGAACGAATTTGCCGAACCGGCGGGAAACTTAAATTTGCAGGATTGAATAGTGTTCACTTCCACGTAACTTAAAAGTAACCTTTTTCTGAAAATGTGACGGATACGCGCTACCGTTAGAGCTATGAGCGAACACACTAAGCCGACTGACAATAGCGGACACAGCAACTTAAGCAACTTAAACGCACGCGGAAATCAAAGCAGCCAAAGCACTCAAAGCAGCCAGAGCAGCCAGAGCTTACGCAGCAATCAGGGCACGCAAAATCCGGATATCAACCCCACCCCGGTAATCCCGGTCCCTGGCGACTATGTTCCGACGGCAGCCGCATTGCAGCCGGAGGAGGCAAATGCCGGGGCGCGTGTTTTTAGCGAGCGTGTCTTTTTAGTAAGCGTGTCTGGTATTGGGGGCTTTGGGATTGGGCGTCGGCAGCGTTTAATGCTGTTGTTACGACTTTTGTTTTCAGCGTTTATTTGACTAACGAGAATCTTTTCGGTGCGGAAGCGAATTCGTGGCTGGGCTATGTGCTTGCGATTGCGGGGATGGTGATTGCGGTTGTTGCGCCGGCGCTTGGGCAGAGCGTGGATCGTTCCGGGAAGTCTGCTTCGGTGCTTACTTTTACCACGCTGCTGACGGTCGCGGTTACGGCTGGTTTGTTTTTGTTACTCCGGGGCGTAATGGGCTGTTGCTTGGTTTGTTCCTGCTTGCGGCAGGGAATGTGCTTTTGAGACCGGTTCGGTGATTTATAATGCGATGATTAATGATATTTCTTCGCCGTCGAATGTGGGGAAGGTTTCTGGTTTCGGCTGGGGGCTGGGCTATGTGGGCGGAATCGTGCTGTTGCTGATTTTGTTTGTTGGTTTTATTAGTCCGGAGGTTGGCTGGTTTGGTGTTACCAGCGCGAATGGTTTGAATGTGCGGGTGGCGATGCTTTTTGCTGCCGCGTGGCTGTTGGTTTTTCGTTGCCGCTGCTTTTGACGGCGAAGAATAAGCCGCGGCGGGATGATATTCGTGCTGCCGGAATTGTTGGGGCGTATCGGCAGCTTTTCCGTTCGGTGGCGCGGATTTGGCATGAGGACCGGTCTGTTGTCTGGTTTTTGATTTCTTCGGCGATTTATCGCGACGGGCTTGCGGGGGTGTTTACTTTTGGTGCGGTGCTTGCTTCTGCTGCTTTCGGGTTTAGTTCGGGTGAAGTGATTATTTTTGGTGTTGCCGCGAATGTGGTTGCGGGTATTGCGACGATTCTTTTTGGTGTGATTGATGATATGCATGGCTCGCGGGTGGTGATTATTTTTCGGTGGGCATGATGGTGCTTTTCGGGATGCTTGTGTTTTTCTTCCATGGCGGGTTGGGGCCGCTTACCGGGAAGCAGGTGTATTGGATTTTTGGGCTTGCGTTGTGTGTGTTTGTTGGTCCGACTCAGTCTGCTTCGCGGACTTATCTTGCGCGGATTGCGCCGCAGGGTGAGTCGGCTGAGCTTTTGGTTTGTATGCGACTACTGGGCGGGCGGTTTCGTTCCTTGCGCCGTTTATGTATGCGAATGCGATTGTGATTGCTGCTGGTGTGACTGGGCAGGCGCATGATGCGGTGGCGCATACTGGGATTTTGGGAATTGTGCTGGTGCTTTTGTTGGGTTTGTTTGCGTTTATTCCGGTTAAGGCGCAGCCGAAGATGTAGTTCGCCGGTGCGGTTGCGGGTATTGCCGACGGTTTCGTTGAACGTGCCGACGGCATGTTGTAGGTATCGCCGACGGTATAGCGTGAAAGTGCTGTTGAAAGCCGGTTCGAATGTGCAGGCGAATATGCAGCCGGCGGGTACGGTTGCCGGGTGCTGTTGAAAGCCGGTTCGAATGTGCAGCTCGCCTGAAAGCGCGGCGATATCCGCAACACCCGGCCCTGAAGAAGCAGTCAGCCTCGCAGCACTCTCCCTAAAAAGCGCGGTGATATCTGATCGCAAGTGCTGCCGGCAAAGTTTGCTGAAAAGCTGCCCGGGTTTTCCGGATTTGATTTTCCGGATTGGGTTTTGCGTGTTTTCTCGCAGTGCGGCCTTATTTCTTCCGCGCGGATAAATTCGGGTATGCTAATCGGCGGTAATGTGCAGCAGCGGGAGGTTTTCTGCTGCTGCATGATTGTGTTTATTGTTTTCGGAAGCTGGCAATGTGCAGCAGGCAGCAAACAAGCCGGAAGCACGCAAGCTAGAAGCGCGCAATCCGCAAACAAACCGGAAGCACGCAGCAAAAAGAGGGAGAAGTAAATTTTGAATCGCAGCAGTTCAGGCAGTAATTCGGGCGGAAGCTCATGGAGTAATTCAGGCAGAAGCGCCAACACCAACACCAGTTCAGGCGCCCAGACTTCGAATACTGGGCTTTCGAACACCCGTACCTCAAACACCAGTTCAAGCGCCCAGACCGCTAACACCCGGATCGCATCCAAAGATACCCTGGTAATCGGTTTTGCGCTTTTTGCAATGTTTTTCGGAGCCGGAAATCTGATTTTCCCGGTGATGGTTGGCGCTGACGCCGGTTCAAACGTCGTGATTGTAACTGTCGGGCTGCTGCTGACGAGCGTCGCGCTGCCGGTGTTGGGGATGATTGTGGCAGCTACCGAGAGTTCGGCGGAGACCGGCAATGGCGGGGTGCCGGCGCGGATTGGGAAAATTCCGGGTGCTGTTTTTACGCTGGTTGTGTTTCTCGCTACCGGAATGCTGTATGCGGTTCCGCGGGTGGCGACGGTCGCCTATGAAATGTCTGCTGCGCCGTTGACTGCCGGGCTGGGTTTGAGTTCCGGCTGGAAGCTTTTCATTTTTACGCTGGTTTTCTTTGCGTTAACAGTGTTTTTGTGCTTTCTCCATCGAGTGTGGTTGATCGGGTGGGGAAGTATCTTTCACCGGCGCTGCTTGTGTTTCTGGCGTTGTTGGTTTTTGCGGTGGCGTTTAAGATGCCGAATCTTGCGGATGTGCCGGGTGAGAAGTGGGCGAATGCACCGTTTGTTTCTGGTGTGATTGAGGGATATAACACGATGGATGCGCTCGCGACTTTTGTGTTTGGGGTGGTGATTGTCCATTCTTTGCAGAAGCTTGGTGCTGATACTCCGGTTCGGCGGGTGCGGGAGATGTCGAAAGTCGGTGTTGTGGCTGGGGTGTGTCTTGCACTGGTTTATATTGGTTTGACGGTGGTGGGAACTCGGCAGGCAGGTTTGGGTTTTCGGAATGGGGCTGAGCTGCTTGCTGCTGTTTCTGGTGCGGCGTTTGGTTCTGTGGGGCAGATAATTTTCTCGATAATCACGATTCTGGCGTGTTTAACGACGGCGATTGGTTTGCTTACTGCGTCTACGGAGTATTATCAGAAGCTGCTTCCGAGCGGTTCGTATGCGGTGCTGCTTGGGGTGCAGGTGCTGGTTTCGGTGGCGTTGGCGAATTTGGGTTTGAATCAGATTCTTGCGGTTGTTGGTCCGTTAATGCAGTTTGTGTATCCGGTGGCGATTACGTTGATTGCGTTGGCGTTAGTAGAGCAGGTGCTGCCGTTCCGGCTTGATTTTGCGTACAAGTTGGGAGCGGCTGCTGCTGCTGCGGTTTCGTTTTTGAAGCGGGCCGGATGGCAGCAGGGAGTGTTTTTGGTTTCATTTCGCCGGTGCTTGATTTGCTTCCGCTTTCCGGGATTCAGATGGCGTGGACGCTGCCGACTCTTGTGCTGATCGTGGTTGGTGCAGTGTTTGATCTGGCTGCACGGAAACAGGTGCGGGAGTAGAGTGCCGAAGCAGGCATAGAAGCGATCACAGAAGCGGGCACCGGAGCGGGTCCCGAAGCGGGTGCGGGAGTTGGCGCCGGCTTTTGTGCGGATCTTTTCCGGCGGGGAATATTTTTCGGTGAATGTGCCACGGAGTGTAATTTAGTTAACTTTCAATTAACTTTTGGGTTACAAGCTGTATTTACACAGTTTACAGACCCTATTTTTCCTTGAAAATAAGCCATTTTTCAAAATGTGATGTTTGCCATTGTGGGGTTGTAGACTGCCTTTTCAGGGAAAATAATTTGCGGGGGGGGTAATCTTATCGACGGTAATAGTTTAATATTCACTTTTTTGAAAGGATAGATTCGTGTCTATATCCCGTCCACGCAAGCTCGTTGCAGCGCTTGCAGTTTTCCCGCTGCTTTTTGCGGGATTCATTGGTGCTGCTAATGCGCAAACTGCCGGCCCTGGAGCAGCTAATACTGAAACACCAACCGGAGAATGGAATCAGCACCAGATTGACGTTGAGCGCAAAGGTTCAATCACTGTTCACAAGTACAAGAATCCGACAAAGGAACCAGGTAAACCTACTGGTAAAGAAATTATTTTTAAAGAGGGACTCGGCGAACCTCTGGATGGTGTCAAATTCAAAATCACTCCGGTGAAAAAATCTAACGGTAAAAAATACGATTTTACGAAAGACACCGACATCCTCGAAATTTCAAAATTACAGGCATCGGATATTGTTACCTTTTCAACCGGAGAATGGAAAGAGCCTAACCGTAAAGGCGGGAACACTAAAGAAGGTGTAACTAGAAGCGGCACTCATAAATTCGATCAGCTTCCGGTTGATGTCTATCTAGTGCAGGAAACTGAGTCTCCAGCAGGTACAATTCAGGCAGTTCCGTTCCTTGCAATTATCCCGACCACCGATCCGGAAAATCTCAACGAATGGATGTACGACTTAGAGGTTTATCCGAAGAATTACACCCTGGATGTTACCAAGAGTGTTAAGGATGCAGAGAAGCATGAGGGTGATGAAATCACCTATACTGTGAAGACCGACGTGCCAGTTGCCAAAGAAGATGAAGATATTAATTTCTACATTGTGAAAGATCAGCTGAACACCAACGGTGCAAACACTGGATATAATAAGGAATCCGTGAAGTCAGTAAAACTCATCAAAAAAGATGGTGGTCAAGAAAAGAAAAGCTTCACTTCTCAGAATAAGGACTACAACGTACAAATCTCTACAGGTGCAGACGGAGTTAGAAACCACGGATTGACTGTTGATTTCCAGCCGAAAGCTTTGAAAGAGATTTCAAAGCTTTCACGGAATAAGAAAGAACCGTTACAGGTTGAAGTCACGATTGCCCTGAAGATTTCCAAGGATGCTAACAAGAGCAAGGGAATTGTAAATACTGCAACACTTTTCACAAAGCCTTTCAACGACAGCAATCTTGTAAAGAAGCCGTCGCCGCCAGTCACTTCCTATTTCGGCAAGATTAAACTGGTAAAGCATGACGCGGATAAGAAAGGTCTGCGATTGCAAGGTGCTGCATTCGACATCTATCAGTGTACCCGTGAAGATGTGAGTAATGCACCGAAACTTGGGAAAAAGCTATTCGATGATCAACAGCATAGAAGATTTGTTACTGACCAAAACGGGGAAATCACTTTCCCAGTAGTACATGTGAATAATTTTGCGGATAATGCAGTTGTGAAAGATAGCCTGAAGAGTGGTTACTGCTTAGTGGAAACGGAAGCTCCAAAGGGTTACGAGCTACGTCAGGAACCAGTGTTCGTTAATGTTGCGAAGACTAACGCAAGCGGAGAAACAATCGAAGCCAAGGTAACCGTTCCGAACGTGAAGAGCTTCGTTCCGAAGCTGCCGCTCACCGGCGGCACCGGCATTGCAGCAATCATCCTGCTTGCCGGCGCAATTGTGGCAATCGCCCTGTTCTGGCTGCGCAAGCGCACCAGCGACAGCCAATAAGCACCCGCGGAAATCTCAGCCGCACCGCAAACATGCAGCTGAGATATTCCACCGCCAAATTTGTGCGGAGCTATTGTATTCAGCAATGGCTCCGCACACTGGCAGTGCGATTCCGGCAAAATCACAGCGTGCTGCGCGAAAATTGCCAATCGCCCGTTATTTCTTCCCGCCGTCCCCGCTCCCGGTATTCGTGCAGAAAATTGCCCGGAACACGGCACACTCCCGCCGTGCACGCTGCAAATCCTGCAAAACATGAATACAACAGCTTGAAACTCTAAAGGCAGCTCGTGACAATTTCTCCTCCTCAGCCCGTGCCAACCGCAGCTGCAGCGGTCAGCCGTCGGCAGCACGCCGGCGAGCCGCAAACCGCTGCGCAAAAACGCGGCACCGCAGATTGCTGTGCAAAAATCGGCGCACAAGAAACCGGCGCCGCAAAAACCAGCGCGGAAAAAATCCTGCACCGGAAACCGGCACAGCAAAAACAAACGGGCAGAAAAAACAGAAATCAGTACTCGCACCGCTGCTCTTCCTCGCCATCGGACTCGCAATCCTGCTTTATCCAGTGATTGCTTCCCAAATGAACAACTACGGGCAGCAAGTCGTGGTAGACAAATACCGCTCCCTGCTGCAAGACGTACCGCAAGCAGAACTTGATAAAGCCCTCGCCGCTGCCCGCACATACAACCAGACACTCAACTCCACCCCGGCATTGGAACCGTGGCCGGCGCGCGTCTCAGACGACAACCTCGCCTACAAAGAGTACGAAAAATACCTCACCGTATTTCCAATGATGGGTGTGCTGGAAGTGCCGAGTATCGGCGTAAACCTCCCCATCTACCACGGCACCACCGATGAAACGCTCGATAAAGGGATCGGGCACCTCTTCGGCACCCATCTCCCCGTCGGCGGAATCGGCACTCACGCTGTGCTCACCGGGCACACCGGGCTGCCCTACGCCACCATGCTCGACCGTCTGATCGACGTGAAAAAGGCGACCGCTTCTCCGTATTCGTCGCTGGCGAACGCCTAATGTATGAAGTCCGCGAAATTCAAGTGGTCCTCCCAGAAGACGTACACACACTCTATCCCGTAGCCGGAAAAGACCTCCTCACGCTCGTCACCTGCACCCCCTACGGAATCAACTCGCACCGGCTCGTCGTCACCGGAGAACGGATTCCGCTTCCGCCCGACGAGCAGACAGCCGCGCCGGAAGGCCCCGCGATTATCTGGCAAACATGGATGCTTGCAGTGCTCGGAGCTGCCGTGCTCTGCATTATCTATGCGGTGATTCGCGTCACCCGAAATCGGCGCCGGCAGAAGCAGAAAGGAACAGAAGCAGACAATGCTGGACAATAAAATGCTGCACACGGAAAAGCTGCACAAGAAGCAGCTGCAGCCGCAGCCGCGCACGGAAACGCAGCCGCGACCGCGCAAACACCTCCGGAAACGCGCTGCAGTGCTTTCTGCTGCCTTTGGAATCAGCTTCAGCATCTTCGGAATCAGCTTCGGCGGATTCGGTATTCCGGGTGCCGGCTTCGGCTTTGCTGGATCTGGCTTCGGCGGATTCGGCACAGCCCCGGCGTTTGCTGATTCAGGATCTAAGGCATTTGCCGAAACCAGTTCTGCAGTGCTCACAGAATCAGGTTCCGCGGCGCGCCTGGCGTCTGCAGAACTGGGTTCTGCGGTGCTCACAGAATCAGGTTCCGCAGTTTTTGCTCCAAACTGTGCGCCCGGAAAACCGGCTGTGCTCACCGTGCAGCGGGCAGCCAGCAATCCGTATGACGCCCAGCCGCGCGATACAAGCACCTGGCAGGTGCAAGTCCGCACCGTCAGCACCAATCCGGATGAGATTCGCGGAAAAAATCACGGCGAAAATCACTGGCAGGAATGGCTGAAAACACACGCTTCCGACTTGGGGAACCTCCCGCTTGCAGCGCAAGGAAAACTCACCGGTGAAAGCCTGAACTTTCGAAATCTTCCCGTCGGCGTATATGCGGTTACGGCAAGTTCCGATTCGCTCCAACACCGGCTGATCCGCCCAAGCCTTGTTTCAATCCCGAGTTACGACGCGGCCCGCGGATGCTGGAGCAATTCTGCCGAGACGGCGTTAAAAACCGTTTCCGACACTCCGCCCGCACCTCCCGTCGTGCCGCCTGCCCCGCCGGTACCGCCTACTCCGCCGGTACCGCCGATTCCGCCCCTGGTGCTCACCGGTTCGCAAGTGCTCGGCCTCGCAGCTGCTGCCGTCGGACTATTCGGCTTCGGCATAATCCTGCGCCGGAAACGGGAACAAGATTGATTCGCGGCAGCGGGCGCTGATGGCAGCGGGAAAATTCCGCCGGAAAGCGGCTGGTGCAATGCCTGCCGAAACTGCTCCCGCGATCAGCACTGCTTCCGCAATCAGCAGCAAAAACATAAAGATTTAGCAACAGCGATAGCTGCAGCGACTTAAAGACAGCGACAGCGACGTAACGAAGTTTAGAAAATATTTAAGGAAACAGATATGTACAGTAGGTCATGGTTGGGTTTCATCAAGCTTCCGATTGCCGTTTTCATCGCATTGGCGATGGCTGCGGGAATCATTGCTTCTGCGCCCGCGGCAGTCGCTGGATCGTGGACTTACACCAGCACGCATGAGTGGAGTTCAGAGACATATGTGTTTCCGCCGATTGAGCAGAGTTTTCCGCTGCAGCTGGGTGACTTTCAGCAGTCGCAGCAGCTTGCGGTGAAGAGTATTTCCAAAAACAATGGCGGTGCTGGCGGTGATAGCGCCGATAAGTGCGGGATTACAATCACCTGGGAATACACCGCGAATGTCACTGATGGTAAAGCGGTTGGCACTCTCGGGCTGGGGAAAGTGACCGATGTCCAGCGTTACTTCACGACCACGCAAGAATCCGGTTTAGGGCAGCCGACGATTACGGAAATCAAAAAAGACGGTCAGAAAATTTCCAATGGTGAAATTAACGGCGCAGGTGTGAACTCGGATCATATTTACTCTGTCAAGGATAAACGCAGCGGAGCAGAACAATTAAAGCCAGGTAAATACGTTTACACCATCACCACTCCGGTGGCTGCTCCGCGCCAACAGTATGTGCTGAATGTGCTGACGCAAGTGACCGGCAGCTACCCGCCGGGAACGGTACTTTCAATCAGCGGTAAACCGCAGATCGTGACCAAAAAACAGCAAATCACGGTGCCGTCGGCATTCGCCTACCCGCTGGACATGAACAGCCATGAAACGCTCTGGGAGTGTGCGGGCGATACCCCGCAAGTGAAGTCTTTTGCCGGCGACGGCGTGAACATTGCCGGCAGCTATGATCAGCATGATTCGACGAAGATTCAGTGGTCGTATTCTTATGTGAACAGCAGCGGTGAGCCGAAAGGCCACACGATTGCCTTAAATCTCGACCGCTCGCACCAGCTCACCGGGAAAAGCACGGTTTATTATTACAAGCCTGGCGAGAATGGCTATGAACTGGCGAGTCAAAATGCCGTGGAGGGTACGACGATTTCAGTTCCCGGTTTACAGCCGGGCTGGATGGTGCAGCTTGTAGCTGATACAAAAGTGAGTGACGAGTACTCCAGCCACACGCTTTCACAGGCGGCTCTCGCTGCGAAAAAGCAAATCTGGAAGTCCGGAAAATCTGGGATGACGGCGTTCAGGAAACTGAAAAGGTCGATACGCATTTTAATATCAGCTATCCCGCAGCTGCTGCCGGGAACGGGGCTGCGGATGCTGCAGCTGATGGGAACCGCGTCGTAAAAGAACTGACGATTAAAAAGGTGAAGCAAGCGCGATATTGCCGGCGCTGGACGTATTCGATTCTAACGGGCGCCGAATCCGCTACGAAGTTTCGGAGCAGCCAATCACCGGCATGGGGCTGTACAACCAGTTAGCCGACGAGCAGAACCTGCGCTACATTTTCTACAATGAGAAACGCACACCGGTAGACGAAACCCCGCAAGCTGAAAATCAGCAGTGTACAGGCGGTCAGACTTTCGGGGTAACTTCGCTGAATCTTTCTGATAAAGGCGGAGTCGGGCAGATGAACCAGTTTCTTTATACCAGTAATAGCTATGGTTGGGGCAGCAAACTTACCGGTACTTTCCAAATCCCGGCAAATGCCGGCGACGGCGATTACTTCACCCTGCGGATTCCGCCGGAACTCAAGCTTAATGCTGCGGTTAACTCGAATAATGCACTCGGGAGTTTAAATGCAAGTGTTAATGGGAGTCAGAAAGAAATCGGCAAATTTTATTTAACCGATTCGGACCTGATTACCTTTAAACTTAACAGTAACGCGCAGCACGATAAAACTTATTCTGGTGAGTTTAGTATTGGCTACAACATGGGGGAAAATAAACTCAAAAGAGTCAATGGGGTAGGTTACAAGCGGGGAGAACCATACAGCTGGGGCTTTGAGCCGGGATTCGGAGCTGCATATGACGAACGAAATCCTAAATCTACTAATTTTGAAAAGAAACTGCAGTTTCATACCGGATATGTTGGTTTGAATAATAGTGCGGTTCCGTGTACTTACACGCTGAACAAAAATGTCAGATTTCATTTTGAAGATGAAGAAATCTACAGCATGTTGAAAAATGCAAATAAGTACGTGATTGCGGAAACGCCAGATTCGCTCACATACCGTTTGGTTTTTAACGCTGCTGGAGGAAATTGGCTTCGAAATAAATGGTTTTATGACCGCCTTACTGATACCGTCGACCTCTATCATGGCAATACGCAAGGCGCGCTGCAGCAGGATTTGAAAATTTATCAGGGCAGTCCGCTGCGCTCCGGCGGTGTGGTTACCGAATCCTTAAAAGAACTTTGGCCGCAGAAAAGCCCGCAAGCTGAGCCAGGGCTAAATATTACTGAAGTGGTATTAAATAAAGTTGATTTCACTCGTAACGGGTATGTACAGGGCGATAAACCACTGCATTTCCATCACGAGTTTTATGCCGGCGTATCCGGGCACAAAAATCAAACCATCGTTTTTGATGTAAAAACCCGGAAAAAGGAACCAGCTGTAGATGGTTTCTACTATAACGAAGCGAATTTTTACGTCTCCGGCGGTTCATTCCAGTATGTGATTAACCATAACCGTTACCGTGCCACAATCGGAAAAGGCACCGCTAGATTCGGGAGCGCCTACGATGTGAGTTTCATGAAAGTGGATGAAAACGGAACTCCGATTAAGAGCGATCCGGCTTCGTTCTATTTGAAGTCCAAACAGAATGGGCTGTACAGTTCGAAAGCTGCTGCCGATAAGAACGGCGTTGTGACTTTTAAAGATGTTATTCCGCAAGGGAAACAGATAAATGGATCTGCGCATTCTAACGGTGAATACGAACTGGTGGAAATTAAAGCGCCGAATGGGTACCAGACTGCCGCAAAGATGGACGTCAAGATTACGCTTAATGGCAGCACTCCGCAGATTGAGTACAAGGGGCAAAAATACCCTGCCGTTTTCAGCGGTACAGATTTCAGCAAGCTGCTGAAAGTGGAGAACCAGCCGTTCCCGGCACTGCGGATTCAGAAAATCGACGCCGTTTCCCATGCCCCGCTGCCGGGTGCCGTGCTGAAACTAAGCGAATACGATTCTACAAAATATAAGTTCGGTGCAAGTGGAAATACAAACGAGCAAAAGGGCACGCTGCTGCGCACACTAATGCTCGGCTGTGAAAATCCAAAAACTGCTGATGTAAAGCAGTGCAAAAACTTGCAGGTCAGCGAATTCCGTGTACCGCAAACCCGTGCAGACCGGCTCTACGTATTTGAAGAAGCAGCAGCGCCTGCCGGTTATAGTAAGCTGGGCGAAAAAATTTATATCAAGGCTGTGAAAGACACACAAGCCATAAAGTTCGAACAGGTTAATGCACAAGGGCAGAAGCAGCAAGAACTTAAATTCGACGCAGCCACTGCCAGCTTCACTTATCAGCTTGCGAATAAGCGCACCAGCCGGATTCAATTCTTTAAGCAGGACGCTGCCGGCAACCCGATTGTAGATCCGAAAGCAAGATTCAAGCTTTATGTTAAGAATTCGAACGGTCCTGAAAATATCGCGCTCAGCAGCGGAGAAACCGTAAAAGCTAAGCCTTTTGGCAATGGCAGTGAAGTGAAAATTGATAAAGTAAACAATTTTTACTATACGTATGACAATAAGAATCTTGATGGCACATACTACTTGCTGGAGACAGTCGCTCCCACGGGAATGATTAAGCCAAAATTCCCCGTCGCCGTATTCCACGTGAAAAACAATGTGGTATATTCTGACACTGCGGATAATAAGGTCGTAATGAAAAACTACCCGCTCGGCAGGTTCAAAGTAACCAAGACCGATGATTCCGCGCAGCCGAAAAAGCTGGGTCAAGTCGGGTTTACGCTGTATCGGGATGCTAAGTTCAACGAATCCGTCGGCGGTGAAAAGAAAACTAATTCTGATGGCGTGCTTTACTTTACCGGCCTTGAATCCGGGACTTACTATCTGAAAGAAACTCATGCCCCGAGCGGACACAAGCCGGGACCAGTACTGAAAGTAGTAGTCAGCCCGGAGGGCAAACCCTTGTTGAACAGCCAGCCGGCAGTGCGAAAGCAGTTACCGTAACGGACGCGGGTGCAGCCGCCGGTGATCGGGCAAACCCGGCACTCGCCGGTGCCGTTCCGGTTGATTTAACCGGCAATCTCGGCACGCTGCAGCAAAACGATCCGAAATACAAGAACGGGAAAACCCAGCAGGTTACAAGCTATTCCAGCGTGCGGCCGGAAAAGAAAAACATTTTCTTGAACCAGAAAATCTCAGCGACCGAAACTCCAAACACCTATAAGGTGGACGCGGAGATCAGCGGTGAGGGGCTGGTGAACCAGTGCGCAGCTACCGATGTGCTAATCATGCTGGAACGCCGGACAAAAGGTAAATATATGTATGGCGATGGTGATTTCTACCGCAAGCAGATTAGCGAGAACATCATTAAACCGCTGCAAGAAAAGCTCCCTTCCGGTTCGCGAATCTCGGTGCGGGTGTGGGCAAATAATAAATTAAACAACGAAGTGATTCCGTTTACGGATATTGATAACGCAAATGTTTCGTTTATGCAGAATAGCGATAAGCTTGAACGGACAGAAGATTGGGATACTCGACATTTTGGGTACCCATCAAAAGAGGACAATGGATTTGGAAAAATTATCATAAATGCGATGAGAAGCGCGAAACCGGAAAATCGCAAAGTGGTAGTCAGCTACGCCGGGCATGGTGTGTATGATACTCGGCGTACGCAAATTTTTAAGTCTGGGTGGGATACTAATGAGCGTATTAATTTTGATGAGAGCATAACCAAAGTGTGGCTGCAAGCTGTTTTTAGTAACTACGAGTTCTACTCCTTTGAAGAAGCAAATGCGAAAGGGCGTACTACTCATAAAGACGGTACTCAAACGTTTGATGGAGATACTTCACTGCGCTATACCCCGCTCGGAGACGAATTCGCGACTTTAGGTGCCGCGCCATTCCGGATGCTTCGCGGCGCAGATTACTTCGAAGATTTGCCAGAGGCAGTGTCTTCCGGAGCATATAGCCAGCAATTGCGCACGCTTGCCAGCATGATTGGTTCCGAAAGCGGAGAATTAGAGATTAAACTGACGGATAATTTCGTCTTCGATACCGAAAAAACTCTGCAGCCCGGAACGCAGAAGATTATGTTCCAAGATGTTGGACTGCAGCATCCGGGTGGAGCTAATGACCCGGAAATCACATACGACGCTGCAACCGGCATGATAAAAGGAAAGAACTTCCGTGTGCCAGCGGTTGTGCGCGGGAGAGGGACACCGAGCATTACGTTCAGCTATTACGTGAAAGCGAAATCGCAAGATACCGGAATTGATTTCAATGAGTTCACGCCGATTAATAGTCTTGCGACATATTTTGCCGGAATGAACGGCGGCGGTCTGCAAACCCTGCCGATTCCGCAGGTGAAAATCCCAGGGGCGATTTATACCCTCAATCGGCAATGGGCTGATGGGGTCACTCCAGCTGATAAACAGCGCCAAACGCTGCTTTCACTAATCCGGAAAGACGCACGCGGAACTGCAGTAGTCCAAAGCAAGGTTTACAAATCTGAGCAGAACGCTGCATTCACGGCAGTACCGGTCTATAACGAAGACGGCGTAGCATACGAATACTCCGTCGTTGAAAACGGGCTGCCCGACTACCTCGGCACCGAAATGCGGTACAACAACCAAACCGGGCATAGCGGAATTAAAGGTGCTAGTGCTGCTCAAGAGATGAAAGCGCCGATTACGGTTTACGGATATCCGCTTCCCGTCGATTTCACTGTGCGCAAGCTCTGGGAGAATACCCCGAAAGACCAGCGCAAACCAGTGACCGTGCAGCTGCAAGGTAAAGTTAACGGGCAGAATGTAAACTTGGCCGATCTGGGTGTGAAAGAAACTTCGGTTCAGCTCACTGCTGAGCATAACTTCGCACACGTATTTACCGGTTTGCCGGCATTCAAAGATGGCGTGAAGATCAGCTACAGCGTAACCGAAACTCAGCTTGGCGGTGCGGCGGTAGATTCGAACGAATTCCAGACGCAGTATGCGTACGCCGGCACATTCGCTGCAATCACCAACATCAAGACCAGTGAGGTTACGGTGGTCAACGAGCGGCTCTACAACCTGAAAGTACTCAAGCGCGATTCCGACACGCAAAATCAAGGAAAGCTGAAAGCGAAATTCGAGCTGAAGCGCGTGGAGAATGGTGCTGCCGGTAAGCCGGCGAAAGAAGTTGCTGTGCAGAACGGCAGCGGGTACACACTGCAGGATAGCGGTGCGGACGGTTTGACGATTTCGGACCTTGCCGTCGGTACCTATAAGCTCTACGAGCTGGAAGCTCCGGAGGGATATCAGAAGCTCGACGGGCCTATCACAATCCAGATTGAAAAAGACGGCAAAGCTGCCGTGACCATGCCGCAGCAGCCGCCGGCAAATTCGGCTGGCGGTGCTGGTAGTGGTACTGCGGCTGGAGGTGCCGCGGGAACTGCTGGTGCTGTGGGCGGTGTTGGAACTGCGCCTGCTGGCAGCGGTGCTGCTGGTTCTGCGGCGGAAGCGTCGGGAATTAGCGTCGAGGAAACAACTTATGATCCTGACTCGCGTACAATCTCCTTGATTGTGCGGAATCATAAGACCGTCGAGATTCCAGGGCAGTTCCCGCTCACTGGCGGTGCCGGATTCTGGATTTTCATTGCGGTCGGCGGAGTGTTCGTGCTGCTTTCGCTGCTGTGGATGAATCGTTCACTTCGCCCGGCGCGGGTACGTGAATAGGTTTATTTTCGCGGCGCGGGTACGTGAGTTGATTTGCGTAGCAGGTGCATGAATAGGTTTATTTGTGTGCAGGTACGCGGACAGGTTTACACGGCTGTGTGAATAGTTTATTCGCACTTGCGGATTGCAGTGCTGCGCTGAAAATGGTGCAGCACTGTATTGAAAGTTTGGTGCAGTACTGCAGAATGCATGTAGTAATCGCGGGAGTTCCGTAACTGACGGCGGAACCCCCGCGATTTTCCGTAACTGGTGGCAAAGCTTGTGCTAGCACACGTAAGTGATGGCGGGATTAGTTTTGCCGGCTCTTCACATTTTTCTTGTGTTAGTGGAATAAAAAGCCGGTGGTTGTTTGGGTGGAAAGCGGTGTTTTTGCATAGATCAAGCCTGACCGCTATGCAAAAACACCGCTTGGAACCGGCCAAACTAGACCCAGCTAACGCAACTGACGGCAAAATTCCCGCGAGCATACGTAAGTGATGGCAGAATCGACTTTGACTCACGTAAGTAGCGGCATAATCCGTATTTTTCAACGTAACTGGTGGCAAAATCGGCAGTTTTGATTCCCGGCGGGAGAGCCGTCGTTATCGAGAGCCTGCGACTAGTACAAACGGAAAAACTTGGACCGCTTAATTTTCCGTATTTCCTGATTGTGTGTTGTTTAGATTGCTTTCGCCAATGCTTGACGGATAAATTCAGAGCGGGTTTGCTGCAATTTTTTGCTGCGCGATCAATCTCTTCGCATTTCTTGCGCGGAATCCGCACAGCGATAGTTACTAAATCATCTTGTGTGGTTTTTGGCCGCCCAACTGGACGCACAATCCACTCTCCGGATGTTCCCGGATAGTTTCCATGTTCTGCTTCTGCGGCAAGCTGTTCGAGTTCTGTGTCGGTGATGGTGGTTCCGTTTTTAAGTTTGTATTCCATGTTTCTGCCTTTTTAACTTATTTGTTTATTTGTACAGATTTAGTTCTTTTGCCATTTTCTTTGTTAGTTCCATTGCGTGGAAAATTAAAATTGAGTCATTTTCTTCGATGACTCCTAACATTTCGATAAGTCGTCCGCTGTTTCCTGATCCGGCAGCAGCGACGAATACTGGTTGGTCGTAGTTTCGATAACGCATAGCTAGTGGGTGTTTCCATGCGCTTATTATTTCTTCTTCGCTGAGTTCTGGGTGTCGGGTTTGGATTCGTTTATGGATTCTGATGTTTTCGGTCAATGTTTTGCAGTCCTTACTTAAAGTTCGTGCTTGAAATTCATACTTTAAGTTCTTGTTAGCGGTTCTTGCTAGCAGTTCTTGCTCGTATTTCTTGATAGTGTTCTTGCTTTAAGTTCTTGCCGGTAAGACTTTTCTGTAAACAATATTATTATACGATAATGTTTACAAAAAGTTTTGCTGATTTATCTTTGCAGGTTTGTGTGGGCGGTAGCGGAATCTGTATCAGCGACGCAATTTGGTATGGATACGTAACTGGTAGCGGAATCACCTTTGACAGCTCTTCACATTTTTGTTCGGCTTAGTGGAATAAAAAGCCGGTGGTTATTGGGGTGGAAAGCGGTGTTTTTGCATAGATCAAGCCTGACCGCTGTGCAAAAACACCGCTTGGAACCGGCCAAACTAGACCCAGCTAACGCAACTGACGGCGAAATCTACCCAAACCAACGCAACCACCGGCAAAATCCGCCCGAACCCGCCGAAATCCACCCAAAAAATACAGCACGAAATCAGTGATCAGATTGTGCCGGCCGTGAAATACCTCGAAATGCCCACGCATCCAGACATTCATTTGCTAGAATATGGAGTACGAAACTAGAGAGATGAGCAGATTTATGGCCTTTCAAATCGGCGAAACAGTCGTTTATCCACATCATGGCGCTGCCCGCATTGACGATATTTCTGAGCGCACAATTCGCGGGGAAAAACGTCTATACCTGACACTCCATATTTTGCAGGGTGATTTAACGATTCAGGTGCCAGCTGATTCTCTCGAAGAAGTCGGCGTGCGCGATGTTTCTAACGATCAGCAGTTGGAAGCAGTTTTTGCGGTGCTCCGCGAGGAAAATGTCGAAGAACCAGTAAACTGGTCGCGCCGGTACAAGGCGAATGGTGAAAAACTCACTTCCGGTGATGTAAACAAAGTTGCAGAAGTCGTGCGTGACCTAACCCGTCGTAATTCTGATCGCGGTCTTTCTGCCGGTGAAAAACGGATGCTTGCGCAGGCGCGGGGAATTTTGGGTTCGGAAGTGGCGCTCGCACGCGATATTTCCGAAGAAGAAGCTGGCGAATTGCTGAATGAGATTCTTGGCGAATTCAGTTTCAGTGCCGGTTCAGCTGCTTCCGCCGATTCAGTTGCCGACGCAGAAAGCGCAAATTCTGCCGAATAAATAATTCGCTGGGTAAATAACTAATAATTCTGCCGAATAATTAACTAATAATTCGCTGGGTGAATTTGCCGGATAACAGCGGTTAGTGCGGTTGCTGTTGAACAGCGACGGTGGGCATAGTGAAAGCGGAAAAACACGTTCTCCTTGCCTGCGATAAAAGTGCAGCAGCAGATCGGAACATATTTCGCCCGGCTTCACATCCCTGATTACGCTTTTATCGGCGTAAGTTTTATCAGCACAAGCTTTATCAGCGTAAGTGTTATCCGCGTAAGTGCGAATAATTTTCGCACAAAATAAGACGTCAAAATATGGTAAATAAGCTATGCCTTTGACACCGTAAAGAGTTTTTGAATCGGCTATTCGTTGATACGCAGCAGCATTTATCCGGTAAAAGTTCTTTGTTTCAAAAAAGCACTTCCGCAATTAGCGATGTACTTATTGGTTATCCAAAGGGTTAAACCGCACGCCTTGTCCATTTTTGCTGAATTATATAAAATATTAAGCAATTTAGCCCATGTAGGGAATGGCAAGTTTGCGGAGATGCGGAAAATGAGTGTACTGAAAATAGCCGAAAAAAATAACGGTATTATTACTGTAAAAATTGCGGAAGATAATGGTATCCACCGCAGCCGGCTCTCAGAAGCTGCAGCAGCGGGAACACTGGTTCGCGTCGCCCCTGGAATTTATCAAATCGCGGACAGTTGGGAAGATGAATATGCTATTACGCAGCTGCGTTTTCCGCAGGGAATTTTCTCTCATGGTACTGCTCTTTATTTGCATGATCTAACAGACCGCACTCCCGCGCAGCTCATGATGACTTTTCCGCGAAGCTACAATGCGACGGCTGCACGCACTGCAGGAGTGATTGTAAAAACATGCTCAAGCCAAGTGCTAAATTTGGGGCGAACAAGTTTAACCAGCCCAATAGGAAATAAAGTAAATGCGTATGACGTAGAGCGCACACTGTGCGATATGCTGCGCGGGCAAATTGCAGTGGATACGCAAATTGTCAATCCTGCTTTCAAAGCCTACATGCGTTTTCCGGGTAAGTCTGTGCATAAACTTCTCACATACGCGAAACAACTCGGGGTTGAGAAAAAGTCCGTAATTATCTGGAGGTGCTGCTATGAAAACAACCAACGCAATGCAGCTAAAAGCACGTATCAAAGCACGCGCAAAAGCAGCAAATGTTTCTCCGCAACTAATGCTCCAAGATTATATTCTTGAACGATTTCTAGAACGTCTTTCCCGCTCAAAATGGAAAGATTCGGTTATTCTCAAAGGCGGTATGCTGATTGCGTCGTTCATTGGAGTGGAAAGCCGTGTCACGAAAGATCTCGACACCGCAATTCGCGGTTTCACACTTAATCATGAATCGGCAGCGCTTGCTTTCAAAGAAATATGCACAGTAGCCATTGATGATGGTTTATCTTTTGAGGTGATTCGCTCAGAAGATATTCGTGAATTTGACGATTATCAAGGTATTCGCATATTTCTGAAAGCCCACTATCCGCCAATGAAAATACCGATTAGTATCGATGTGACCACGGGAGATGTGATTACTCCCAGTGCAATCACATATGAATACCCGCTTCTCTTTGATAACTACACAATCAGTTTAATGGCATACCCGATAGAAACTGTGCTCGCAGAAAAACTTGAAACTGTACTTTCACGAGGGATTGCCAATACCAGACCCCGCGATTTTTACGATATCTATATGCTTTGGCAAACCAAACGCATGCAGTTGATATGCCGACTTTGAGGTTAGCACTAGAAGCAACGTCAAAGAAACGTGGATCTTTTGGTGAAATCAAGACGTTTCCAGAAATACTAGAATCTATAACTCGCGATTCTAATATGCTGGCACGCTGGAAAATATACGCGCAAGAATACACATACGTAAATAATATTTCACTAGCTGAAACCTGCCTCACCGCACTCACAATTATGGAGAAAATCGTAAATGAAATTTAAAAATGAACAGAAAATTCTCTATAAACACAATCTAATACCGCGTTTGAGAACAGCGACGATTGGGCGTAGTGAAAGCGGCAAAACACATTCTCCTTGCCTGCGATAAAAGTGCAGCAGCAGATCGGAACATATTTCGCCCGGCTTCACATCCCTGATTACGCTTTTATCGGCGTAAGTTTTATCAGCACAAGCTTTATCAGCGTAAGTGTTATCAGCGTAAGTGCGAAAGCTGTTTAAAGATATTTTAATGTACGTAAAATACGGTGTGCGCGCTGTATCTTTCTATAAAATCTGCATCAGATGTATGAAATATAGATTATTTCTATTTTGGGAATTAATGTCGAAATATGGATGCGAACATGATTCTTGGTCGAGAGTATATGCCGCGCGTTGTCGATTCGCGGTTGCAGCGATTTCTTGGCGGGGGCAGGAGCTGTCATTATCGAAGGGGGCGCGGGCATGCGGAAAAACAATGACGGCATTACATCATGCTCGTTCTCATGTTTTTCTCGACTCGCTAGAAGCACAAAATATTGCAACTTTTGCTCCTGAAAATTTACTTGCAGGCGATACTCCGCGATTGCTTGACAAATGGCAGCTTGTGCCTGCTATCTGGAATCTTGCAAGAAGAACCGTGGATGCGAACCCGGATCCGGGTCTGTTTATTCTCACCGGTTCAGCAGTTCCGCAAGCAGACCCGATTCGGCATACGGGTGCCGGGCGTTTTCTGCGAATTAGGCAGCGCACTATGACTTGGGCTGAAAAATCAGGCTTACTTGCAGATCCGGGGGTCAGTCTTAATACGCTATTTAAAACTGGCAATATCAGCGGTTTTTCTACTTCGATTAATCAAGACGCCGTCGCTTTACAGAAGATTATCTACAACATTCTTCAGCCTGGTTTCCCTGGAATGCTCACCCTGGATTCTGATATTCAAATGGAGTTTCTGAAAAGTTACATTTCCGATATCGCATCTTCAGATGTGTATCGAATTTCAAAAATACGCAGCGAGCCTGAAGTTATAAAGCAGTTAATTATTTCTCTTGCGCGTTTGACGGCGAGTGAAGCTAGCATTGCTGCTTTACGTAAAGATATTTCAAGAGTGCTGCCAGAGCCTGATCCGCGCACTCTGGCGAAACTGCTTGAATTGTTACGCCGCGTATTTTTGTGGAAGAAATTCCAGCTTGGAGCGCGGCATTACGTTCTAAGGCGCAGTTACGAAAAGCCGCTAAATATCATTTAGCGGATCCTTCTCTCGCTGCAGCTGCGCTCAACGCTACATCGGTATCTTTAGCTAAAGATTTTGAAACTCTTGGATTGCTTTTTGAATCTGCCGTAATTCACGATTTGCAAGTATATACAGAAGCATTGAGCGGGAAAGTGGTGCATTATCGAGATTCTAACGGTAAAGAAATTGATGCTGTGCTGCTTTTTCCAGATGGTTCATGGGCTGGAATAGAAGTGAAACTAGGCGCTGCCCCAATTCTTGAAGCATCTGAAAAACTAAAACAAATCGCGCAAACAATAGATTTACCAGAGCCAAAATTTCTCGCTGTGATAACCGGAACTGGGCCAGTAGCGCAGCTAGATAATAAGGTACTCACTTTCCCTCTTAGCGCATTACGGCCATAAACCAACACTTGGGGAGAATGTGAGTCGGAACTAATCGCTGTTCAAAGTTCGCGGTTATCTCAACTGCGGGCTGCGAATTGTTTTGCCGCACTTGAAGATTCCGTGTCAATATTTCGAAAACGACGGCATGACCATCCGAAACAGCATTCCCGCGGTGAATCAAGCTCGTAAGCTCGGGGATTAGAAACTGCGGTGAATCGAAACTGCAGGGAAGCAGCAGAGCAAAACGTGTATAAATATTACGGCAAAAATATAATTATGTGTGCGCAAAGCATCAACGCAAAATAAATGAGCAGCACGGCGCCGCAAAAGCGTGAAACTAAATCCGCGGTAAAAGCGCAGTCTCCGGCACAGCAGAACGAAAACACGCGGTACCGCAAAACGTACCGGAATTTTCGTGTGAAATCCGGAAAAGATAAGCGGAAATTTAGCGGTGAAATTTGAACTGTATCGGTGAAACGCGAAATGTGTGTAAAGCGAGGAATATGTGCAAAGCAGAGGCGTAGAATATTAACGACGGAAAACAATAAACCCGTAGTGCGCGGCAAAATTGTTAAACAAGACGGACACGTCGAACGCCTTAAAATACTGCTGCCTTAAAATACTGCGAAAAATAAAACAAAACTTAATACAGCGCTGTTCGGCAATTAATTGCAAACCGAAAATAAACCTGAATTTTCAGCCTGAAAAATCTGGCTGAAAATTCAGACTGAAAATAAGTCTGAAAATTTAGCCCGCGAAACCGCACAGACAAAGAAGACTGAACAGACAAAGAATACCGAAAATAGCAATCCGAGAAAGAAAAGAGAAGAAATGCCAAGTTTTGCTGCCATAATTGCCGGAGCCGGAGCCGGAGCCAGGCTTGGCGCGAATATGCCGAAAGCGCTCGTCTTGCTGGATGGCGAAGCGCTGATTGTACACGCCGTGCGCGGAATGCTGGCTGCTGGTATTGCCGATATCGTCGTGACCGTACCGGAAGAATATACGAACACTTTCGCGAAAACGCTGCAAACTGCAGGTTTGTCGGCAAAACTCGTGACGGGCGGAGCAACTCGGCAAGAGTCCGTCGCTAATGGTCTTGCTGCGTGCAATGCAGACTATGTGCTCGTACATGATGCTGCCCGCGCATTGACTCCGCCGGAAATGATTCAGACGATAACTGCTGCACTGAAAGTGGGAAGTAATGCGGTTATTCCGGCAGTTCCCGTCGTAGATACAATCAAAAGCGGTACTATTGCGGCAGACTCTGCCGGCAGGGAAAAACTTTCCGTCGCCAAAACACTCAACCGTTCCGAACTCTACGCAATACAAACCCCGCAAGGTTTTTCCCGTGAACTTCTCCTGCGTGCGCATGAAGCCGGACGTTCACTTTCAGCGACGGAAGCAAATGCAGCACCTGACGACGCGGCACTTGTGGAATTACTCGGGGAGCGCGTCGAAATTGTGCCAGGGCACCCGAACGCGCTAAAAATCACAACACCGTTCGATTTGCAGGTTGCGGAGTTGATGGTTTGCGGGCGGCGGAGTTGATGGTTTGTCAGTCGCGGGATTGATATGCTGTTCGGTTTGTCGGTAGCTGGGTTTTTGTATCGCGTTTGGTTTTTCAGTCATAAGGTTTATCTGCCGACGGATATCGTTGGGTATTAGTTGCGTGTTGGATAAGTGCCAGTTCGGTGTTGGTTAGGTGATTAGCTGGTTGCTGCTGGGTGATGGCTGGGTATGGCTGAGTATTAGTGCGCTGTGAAACCTTGGCAAATTGCTGGTGCCGCAGCAGGCGGCGGAATCTCGTAGATTACGAAGTTTGCGTAAATAATGAAGTTTGCGTGAAGTTTGTACAAAGTAGAAGTTTGCGCGAAGTGTGAAACGCAAAATATTGAACAAAAAGTATTAAATAAAAAGTGCGGAACTGACTAGCGGTCCGAAATGCTCCGTGCTGCAATATTGCAGTAGTATTGCAGTGAAGCTGCGGTGATGCTGCAGTAATATTGCGGTGTTTGCACAGAGAGTGCTTTCCGGCAGCGGCCGCTGAAAATACGGCATAGCGCACCGCCGAATAAGCAATCATTGCGGCAATGATTGCGGTACATCTTGTGACGAACTTGCAGTGAACCTGCAATAACAGTGTATCTGTAACAACGGCGTATCTGGAAAAAGTGCGCCTGGAACAACAGTGAACTTGGAACAAAAGAGACGGAGTAAGCAATATGGAGATTCAGGATTTACGTACCGCTACGGCAATTGATGTCCATGCTTTTTCCCCAGTTTCGCCGGATTTTCTGGATTCTCCGAATTCTCCTGATTCTCCGGCGACTGCTAATTCGCTCAAGTCTCCGAGGGTGCCCGATTCTTCAGTTTTGCCCGATTCTCAAGGTGCTGCAAATTCTCCTGATTCCCGGCGTGTGCTGTGGCTTGCCTGCCTGCCGTGGGAGGGTGAACGTCCATTAGCGGGGCATTCCGACGCAGACGCAGCAGCACATGCAGCTGCAGATGCGCTGCTGATTGCGGCAGGTGTCGGAGAGCTGGGAAGCGTATTCGGCACAGATAAACCAGAATGGGCCGGAGCTTCCGGAGCAAGTTTGCTTGGCGAAGCAGTGCGCCTTGTGCGTGAAGCCGGATGGAAAATTGCGAATATTTCGGTGCAGATTATCGGGGAGAAACCGCGTTTTGCACCGCGTAAAGCTGAAGCAGAAGCTGCAATGACGGCAGTGGTTGGCGCGCCGGTCAGTGTTGCTGCCACCAGCACCGACAAACTTGGTACTCTCGGACGTCAGGAAGGGATTGCGGCAATCGCTACCGCACTCATCTGGAAATAGCCTGTTTATTTCGAAATGGCTTGTTCGTTTCGGAATATTTTTGTTATTTGGAAATGCTTGTTTATTTCGAAATTGTTTTCCGAAAATGTTTTCAGGCAGATTTTCTAAGCACTTAGTACTTATCGGATCAAAACTTGCCTAACGCCGTGTTCGACGGTTGCAGCTGTGTTCAATGATTATTGCTGTGCCTAGTAATTAATATTATTCCTGGCGGTTGATATTATGGCCGGTGGTTAATGTTGCGCCTAGCGATTAATGTTGCGCTGATGGACGGCGAATCCTGCGGAATTGGCAGCAGGAATCCGGTTTCGCCATACATTAACGACGGCTCTCCCGTCGTTAATTAAAAATGCTCATTTCGCCATCAGTTACGTGGCCATACAGGGAATTTCGCCACTAGTTACGTATGCTCGCGGGGATTTTGCCGCCAGTTACGTTAGTTGGGTCGATTTTTAGCGGGTTCCAAGCGGTGTTTTTGCACAGCGGTCAGGCTTGATCTATGCAAAAATACCGCTTTCCACCCAAACAAACACCGGCTTTTTATTCCGCTAAGCCGAACAAAAATGTGAAGAGCTGTCAAAGCAGATTTCGCCACCAGTTACGTAACATGCAAAGCATTCCGTCGTTACTTACGGCGCCCAGTGCCCGAATTCTGCCCGTATTGATTGGATTTGGTCTGCTGCGGGAGGGGGCGAATTAGCAGCCGATCCCGCCCCGCAGCCCGCATCGTTTTAAGCCGCGACTAAATATTGCCTTGAATCTCGGCCAAGTGTTGCCTTGGATCTTGATCGAATATTGCTTTGCATATCGGCCAAGCGTTGTTTTGAATCTCGACCGAATACTGCCTTAAATCGCAGCCAAATATCGATTGAATAGTAAGCGATTAGTCTTCGACTTCAGTTAAATCAATCTTTGCGAATGGATCGCTAATCTCATGCAGTCCTTGTACCGTGTATTGCACACGGCGGGCGACGGAAACTGCATGATCGCCGTAGCGTTCGAGATAACGTCCGAGAAGTACGATGTCAATAATTTCTTGACGATTCAAACTAATGTTTTCATCAAGTATCAGTTCGAATGTTTTCTCATGGAGGTCATCGAGCACATCGTCTTCGCGTTCAATCTCCAACGCAAGATCAAGATTTTCAGTTTCAATCAGCTGCGCCATCTTTTGCCCGGCATTACGCGCATGTTCTGCCATCATCAACAAGATTTCACGCACTTCTCCGGATACCACTTTCTCCGGATACCGCCCGCGAGCGATGTATGCAACGTGCCGGGCAAGATCACCCATCCGCTCAAGCGTCGACGAAAGACGCAATCCGGAAACGACTACACGCAAATCCGTCGCCACAGGAGTTTGGCGGGCAAGCAGCGACACACCCATTTCGTCAATCGCCCGCTCAAGAAGATCGATGTGCTTATCTGCGTCGATAACTCTTTCGGCTTTTGTGAGGTTTGCGTCGGCAAGCGCTGTTGCTGCACGATCCATTGCTTTCGCTGCTGCACGTGCTTCAGCGATAATAGTTTCATTCAATTGACCCATTTGAGCCTTAAATTGTTCACGCATTGGTACTCCTTTTTGAACTGATTAAACTGGTTTTGAATCGGAACTGGAACTGGTTTCTGGAACCAGGTTCTGGAACCGGAACCGGGTTTTGGTGAAAATTGTTCCGCCAACTGCTTTCTGAAATCCCGATACTTAATCCCAATACTTAAATTCCGGCATTCCGATATTTGCGGGGTGAGGCTTCGATTGCCGACGGTATCGGGATGTTAGTGATCTCAGAATATCGACGGTATAAATCGTCTGCTGCTTATTGCTATTAGGTACTGTCATTTTGCTATTGGGTATTGTCATTAATTATCGCATTATCGCCGGCGCCATTTTGCTGTTTTGCCATCTACTGTTTTACCGTTTTGCTGTTTTGCCGAAAGTAAAACGGTTTGCGGTCAAAATCATTTGCGGTCAAAATCATTTGCGGTCAAAAGCAAAAGAGTTTGCGTCAATAGTGATAGTGCCAAAATCAATCCATTTCTATCTCATTTTCTAACTGGCCCGTGTTCCGGGGTTAATCTTTGGTTCCGTGTTCCAGGTTCAATGTCTGGTTCCGTTTCCAGGGTTAATGTTTGGTGTTTATTAAACGTTAGCTTAATAAAATGTTCATTAAACCGTGTTCGTTAAACATTCTCAAAGTCTATTGAAACACATGAATTTAAACTTTTTCCCTCATGAAAGTTAATAGCAGGTGTACAAAACGCGGAACAAATATGTTTCCATTGCGGCAAGTTGTAGGCTAAAACCATGCACCCTGCATTACTCTTCTTTTTAGGTCTCTTCATTGGCGTAGTAACGATTTCTGGTATTTGGTATTCCGAATATTATATTCGTCATGCCAAAGAACGACGGAAAATCGAGCAGTTGAAAGAGGAAACTCAAAATCATGTGTTTCTGATGCTTGACTCGCTTCCTGAAGGCTACATTGTGGTAAATGGCGAAGGTGAGATTTTACGTGCAGCAAAGCTGGCGAAATCTTTTGGGCTAATTGTTGAAGATTCGCTGCGCGCTAACATTGCGGAAATGGTTCATTCTGTGATTGTGACCGGGAAGAGCCGCGATGTGGAATTTGATATGGTGAAAACTTTGAAGCGTGAACGGCGTGCACGGCGGATTTGGGTGCGGATCGCAAAAGTGACGGAGAATCGCGCAGTGATCTTTTTGAGGATCAGACTGAAAAACGCCGGCTTGCAGAAACCCGTCGTGATTTTATTGCAAATATTTCTCACGAATTAAAGACACCGATTGGGAGTATTAAACTTCTCTCTGAAACGTTGATACAGGTGAATGAAGAACCGGAGTTAGTGCGGAAATTTGCGGGAAAACTTGAGGAGGAGTCGGCGCGGCTTTCCGATTTAGTCCAAGAGATTATTCAACTTTCACGGCTGCAAGAGACGGATGCGCTTTCTGATCCGCAGGTTGTTTCAATCGACGGCGTGGTAAATGAAGCGCTTGAACGAATGGATGTGGAAGCGAAAGCACACAAGATTCATCTGAGCCGGGGCGGTGAGCGCGGACTCGAAGTTTATGGAGATTACTCACTGTTGGTGACGGCTGTGCGGAATCTGCTCGATAATGCGATTCGGTATTCGAAATCTCATTCTCGGGTTTCGGTTGGTGTTTCAAGCGCTAATGACACAGTTTCAATTGCGGTTGTTGATGCTGGGCAGGGAATCCCTGAGGAAATTCAGGGACGTGTTTTTGAACGTTTCTTCCGCGGTGACGCTGCCCGCTCACGGGATACTGGCGGCACTGGGCTGGGATTGAGCATTGTGAAACATGTGGTGCAAGATCACGGCGGAAAAGTTCGGCTTTGGAGTGAGGAAGGGCGCGGTTCGACGTTCACAATCGTGCTTCCAAAGGCTTATGAACAGCTTCGACAGCAAGCTGGAAAATCGCAGAGTGCTGATTCGGGTGATGAAGCTGGGGCGGCTGCGATTAGCCTGACGCAAACTGCGGAATCGCAGCAAGAGGAGGCGGATGGCACGATTGACTGATTTCGGATAAGTGCGGATGTGTTGGCTGGTCTGTTCTGGTTTGTGCTGGTTTGTTCTGTTCTGGTCTGTGCTTGACTGGTGTTGAATGTGCTGGTTTGTTCTGGGCCGGGATGTGCTGGTTCGGTTTGTTCCGGGTTGGCTGTTCGGAACGGATAACCCTGGAAATGGTTAACAGATAACCCGGAAACAGGTTGTCTGAAAAGATAGGAAAGATAGAAAAAGATAGAAAAGGCAGAAAAGACAGTTTGAAACGCCAGCCTGAAAACCGAAAACACAAGCCTGAAACAACTCGATAAAACAAAAAAATAAAATCCTGATAAAACCAACCCGAGAAAACTAAAACGCGAAAAGAGAAAAGATTTTTTAAAAATGACTACGCTCATGCTTGTAGAAGACGAACCGACGCTCCGTGAAACACTTGCCTTTAACCTTGAGCGTGAAGGTTTCACAGTGGTGCAGGCTGCCGACGGCGCGCAAGCCCTGGAAAAATTCAACTCGACAATTAACTTAGTGCTGTTAGATGTAATGCTGCCAAAAGTTTCTGGTACTGAAGTTTGCCGGCGCTTACGCCAAACTTCGCAGGTGCCGATTATTATGGTGACAGCGAAAGATTCCGAGATTGATAAAGTTGTCGGTCTTGAAATTGGTGCCGACGATTACATTACTAAACCGTACTCTTACCGTGAGCTTCTTGCCCGTGTACGTGCTTTGCTTCGGAGAAGCGGGAATGTGCTTGTTGATAAAAATGAACCCGCACTTGAGGCGCTGCAGGTAGGGCCGTTGGAACTCGACCCCGTCGCACATGACGTTCGGCTAAATGGTGTATCGATTACGATGCCCTTACGTGAATATGAATTGCTTGAATATTTGATGGAAAATCCTGATCGGGTGCTAACACGGTCGCAAATTCTTGACCGCATTTGGGGAATTGACTATATCGGTGATTCGAAAACGCTTGACGTGCATGTAAAACGAATTCGTTCAAAGATTGAAGCAGATCCGGCGAATCCGACCCTGTTGGTAACTGTGCGCGGTTTAGGGTATAAAATTGTGACGCGGCGGCATTCAGCATAGCGGCATTGGCATAGCTGATTTGATTAATTTTTGCTCGCTTTTGAATGCTGATAGTGGTTTTGGCGTCGGAAGTGCTTGCGTTTGCGCTGGTCACAGGATTAAGGTGGCGACGGCACCCCCGTCGGAAACACACTAGTTTTGGGTGTAGGACGCAGTCTCCCGCGCAATCGTAAATCCGTCGCCCGTCTTTTCACTCCAACAGTCCACACCGTTTTCGCTGACACTGCACGCATATCCGTTATTTTTCATCGAATTTCCGTAGGCAAGATCAACATTCGAGCCGACACGGTTTGCACAGTTCGCATTCGTGCCGTCGGAGTTGACCGTAAAAGTAATCGGAGAATCGGTACAATTTTCCGGAGCTTTGAAAGCGTATTCGTAGATTGTACAGCTCACGCCGGCGCTGAATTTACAAGCAATATTTCCCGACGGCGCCCGGAATTCGGTTCCCTCTTGAGCGTCGGCAGGAGCTGGGCGAAGGAGCCGCGCAGCCGAATCTGCTGCAGAATCTTCCGCGGTTTGCTGATTAGTCTTTTCGTTATTTTCCGGATTATTTTGGACTCCTTGCGAATCTTGAGTCTCTTTTTCTTTACTGAAAGAAATCGATTCTGTAGAGTTTTTGCCATTAACAATCTCAGAATTTGTGCGGAAAAGGAACGTAAAAGCGAGAATCAAGGCAACCGCACAGAGTGTGCCGGTAATTACTGCGAGAGTTGGAATCGAGACAATGCCTGCCTGCTGACGAGTTTTCTTACGCATTTTTGTCCTTGTTTTCTGAAAGCTGAGTGTGTTGATTGACACGGCTTACGCTGAACCAAATCAGTACAATAATAATACAGATAATACAACGCGAAGATAGCGATAATCATATTGTTCTATTTATTGTTATCGGGAAATTATCGGATTAATCGTCAGAAATTTACCGTATCGCGAAAATATCTGCTGGAATATGAAAATATCTGCTGGAATATAAAGGAAATAAGAAATAAATCAGAATGAAAATAAAGGAGGGAAGATGATTTTTGATGTTCCAAATCCTCCCTGCTTGATTGTGCCGATAACTGGCACTACCAGCGCGCAGCTGGTTGCGGAGGCGCTTGCAGCTGAGAATGCGGGAGCAGACGTAATTGAGTGGCGGGTCGATTTTCTTTTCGGCGCACATCAGAATTTGAGTTTCGCGGAAATCGGTCAAGAAGTCATTTCCCCAATTCTTGAACAAACAAAGCTGCCTTTACTCGTCACATTGCGCACCATTGAACAAGGCGGGCAGGCAAGGTTAAGCACCGGCAGGTATCGGCTGCTTTTTGCAGAAATGCTGGATACGCTAGTTCACTTGAACGCCGCCCCGGAACGGATTGGTGTCGATGTGGAACATCGCTTCACGCAAGCTCCGATGCTTGCGGAAAATGCGCGCGCGGCCGGATATACTGTGGTGGTTTCACATCACGACTGGAATGAGACTCCGGATGAGCTAATGATGCGGCTTATTTTTGAGGAACTGCTTGAAATTCCGGATGCGGTTGCAAAACTTGCTGTCACTGCAAATAGTGAGGATGACGTGACCCGACTATTAAAAGTGACACGGGAAACGGCGCAGATATCCGGGCGTCCGCTGATTTCGCTTGCAATGGGTGAACTGGGGAAGCGCTCGCGCCTTGTCGGATGGGATTACGGTTCCGTCGCTACTTTTGTGGCAGTAGGGAATGAATCGGCGCCGGGGCAGCCGCAGATGGAAGAAATAAAGGCAGCTCTCGGGCGTTTAGAATCCTAGCTGAACTCTGGGTTTGTTCCGGATTGTCGCTGACGCTGGATTATTTTTTAGTGTTGGTATCTGGTTCTGGCGTTGGCATGTTGATATGGCGGCGGGTTTGGTGTCGCTTCTGGTGCGGAAGTTGGTGTTGGCGTTGGTGTTGCGATGGGTCTGGTGTTGCTGATACGGGAGTTGGTGTGGCGGCGTGCGTTTGCGTGCGGGTGCGGCATATTAGAAAGCTTAGAAAGCGCGGAATAATGAAGTCTGTGAACGGGTGCAGGATAACTAAATCTGCGAACAGACGCGGAATAATGAAGTCTGTGGGCAGGCGCGGGATGATGAAAGCGGGACAATGAAAGCAGAAGCCGAACAGTTAACAGCCGAACGGTTAACAGCAGCAGGGATTAGCGCAGCGCAGCGCCGTGAATTTCTTGCAAAGCTGCCGAATTTGAGCGAAGAATATGGTTTTATCACGCAGAATGATGTTTCTGCGCAAGGTTTTCAAGCGCATATCGTCGGCGACAAATATATGCTTTGCTCACTGCCGGTGAAAGGAAATGCGCAGTATTACGGAATGTTTAATGGCGGATCGGCGGCATTGCTTGGCGAGACCACTGGCTCGATTGCAGCAAATCTGTTAGCGCGCGAAGGGACCGTCGCTGTTGGTATTGATATTAGCGTGCATCATTTGCTGCCGGCTCGGGAGGGGCGCGTCTACTGCCTGGCCGCTCGCTTAAACGAAGGGCGAATTGTGAATTATCGGCTCGATTTTTACCGCAGCGACGGCGAGCAAATTGCTGCCGGTTCACATTCATGTACTTTTGTGCGGATGCCGGAGTGAAATTAACTGGCGCAATCGCCGGTGTGATTTGTCTGGTCCGGCGCAACTGGCTGCAAAGTTCCTGCGAGGTTGCGTAACTGGCGGCAAAATGGATATGAACTAACGTAACTGGCGGCAAAATGTGCGGTTTTGATTAACGACGGAAATCTCGCCGCCGCAATCCCGTGACCAGCACAACTGCAATACAGACCGTACGTACAGAAGCGGGCGCGAATACGCTAAAGTAACTTATTTTTTGTTTTCTTTGGCGAAGAGAAAAATAAAACTCCGAAAATAACAGCTGCTGTGACACCTGCTGGCAAAGCAGTTCTGATCGGTGACGTTGTTGGAAATATATAATCAAGACTCCACGAAACAAGGAAAGTTATAACTCCGCCCAGTAAAGCAACAAGGAACGCAAGATATTTCTTATTCATAACTAACCAGCATCAAAATAGGGAACCTATCCCAGTTCCAATGCCGCCAGTAACAGCACCAACGCCTGCTCCGGTTGCGCAGGCAGCAGGCGTTGGTGCTAAATATCCTCCTACACAACCAGCTGCCGCTCCTCCAACTATTCCGCCAGCCATATTTTTGGCTACGCAATTGAAATAGTCACCCCAACCAGATCGGGAAAGCGGTACAGGATTAGCGGGGTTCGCGATGCTAAGGGCTGACGATATATCTGCATCTACCCGTAGTAGTGTTTTGTCGATAATAGAATATGTGAGTGCTAAAATCTTATTTGAGGAAGTTGTAATAGACATAGGCAGTACCTCAAGAATATTTCCCTGATTATCAAATGCTGCAACTTTTCCCGCGTGGTTATCAAAATATCCGTTGGTAATCGTAACTAAAGCCGAACCGTCGGCCTGTTTTACGGCTTTGTATGCTGCTGTATTTGCAGAAAAATTATTAGCTAATTCGTGATTAGCATGCAGATTGCTTTCTTGTGCGGAAGCAAAAGAAGATAAAGGAAACGAAAGAAAAAGACCGCTCAAAAGTGCGATGCCGGTTAATTTGCGAGTAATGCTCATAATTGAAACTCCTAAAAAGAAAGATTAATAATAAGAGTGCAAACGCAGAATAATGTCTACCGGCTGCTGTTAATGATAGCACTTCTTAATAATAAAAGTGTCGGCAACCAACATGAAACGATAAAAGATTTTCCAGTGCCTGTGAGTTCCCCTCCGGGTAACGTGAATATCCCTGAGCAACAAGGGTTCGGAAAGACGTTTGCGAGCCCTCATACGCATCGGTGAATACTTCACCATTCGCTAACGTATATTTCATGCTAATCTTTTTAAAGCTTGTTGTATTTTTTCCTCGTCTTTTTCGACGGTGAAAATCCTGGCCGGAGTTCTTTCCGCCAGTTGTGTGAAGAAATCTAGTTCTCGCCACCAGTTGCGTAATGAAAACGAGTCCGCACCATCGATCTTGCGATACTGCGGATTGATTGTTTGCGTAAGCACAACAAAGTCGGTGTTTATCTGGGTGGAAAGCGGTTTTTGTATAGAGCAAGTACACAGATCAAGCCTGACCGCTGTACAAAAAACCGCTTGGAATCGGCTAAACTGGACCCAAATAATTTGACCTCGGATAATATGCACCGCAGGAAATAGGAAACAACTCCTGTGTTCTGCTAAACGCATTCTGATTTTCTGCTAAGCACATTTCCGAGATTTTTCATTTTTTCTTCCTGCTAGCTCCTGCTGCTTCTTGTTTGTTGGTTTTCGGATTTACATTCTGGCAATGAATTAAGCTATCCAATTTTCATTCAATATCTTGTTCGTTAGATTGTTTATTAACTTGTTTTCTGTTCGTCAACTTGTTCAAAGACGGCAAGACATAAACCGCTATTGCTCTCATACAGCACATAGAGTTTTCCTGCGAAATAAGCAGCGTCGCTGTAGCCGAAACTTCCTGCAGGAAATTGCCCAAGAATTTTCGGGGATTCATGTACAGTTTTCGGCGGAAGCGAAGTTGACGAAAGTGAATTAACTGAAATTGAATCAACCGAAAGTGAAGTCTGCGAAAGCGAATCAACCGAAAGTGAATTCAGAGTCGGAACGGCGATAATTGCCCCATTTTCGCGCGCTGATATCGAATGCGGATGAATAAAAAGGTTTCCGATTTGTTTTGCATTGCATCCAGGATCGGCAAGATACCACGGAATTGGCTGCGAGAAATGTATTCCGTCGCTGCTTTCGGCAAGATAGCGGATTCCAGCTCCAACGCCGGCAAAACCCTGCACTCGCGAATTGAGATAGATTTTTCCGTCGAAAACTGCAAGTGCGGTTTCGTCCAGATTCGCATTATCGGCGTAGATTGGTTCAGAAACTGCGCTAATCGCGCCGTCTTGCAGGTGCACGACATAAATGAAAGTCTCGTTTGCCTTGCGCACAACATACGGAAATAAAGCCATCCCATTCCAGATAATTGAAGAACCGGAAGTTGCAAATATTGCATCCGGGCAAAGCGGTTTCCCTCCTGGATCTTTCAGGATTTCGTAAAGTTCAGTGAGTTCCCGATAGTCGAGTGCATGAAGATTTTTGCCGAAAAGCAAGGCGGGGATTAGCCGTTCTCCAGCGTAAGCAGAATCGAAATAGCCAATTTTGCTGTGCGCAGGAATCGTGGAAAAGGCAATATGAATCTCGCCATTTTTCGGATTTACAGCGACGGCAGCGTCACTTGAAATTTTTGGCATCTTGGGGTGCAGCGTGTGCAGAGGAGCGGGCGGTGAATCCGGGGTGAACTGGGCGGCGCAGGCGGTCGGATGGGTTTGGGCGGTTTGGATAGTTTGGGTAGTCGGGGAAAACAAAGCAGTCTGGGCCGTCGGGATTATCGTGCTCGTGCTGCGGGAATCGCTAATTTTGTTTTCGGTATTTTGGCGGTTGTGATTTGCGGTTTGACGTGCGTTTTCTATGCTGCAGTGTTCTTTTTCTGTATTCCGATATGTGTTTTCCGTACCGGGTTGGTTTTCGGTTGGGGCAGGCGTTTTCCCGGTTGGGGCAGATGCTTTCGCAATCTGATCCGCAGCGGGGTAATCCTCTTCCCGGGCAGACCAGTGACTAATTTTATCGGCTTTATTGCTTGTGTCGATTTCGCAGAAATAGATTTGATTCGGATTCGGAAGATCGGAGGCGAGAGTTTTCCCGTGAAAGCATCGCCGGCAAGCTCTCCCGCCGGTTGCGGGCGGACGTCGAAGAAAGCGTAAAGTTTGCCGGCAATTGGGGCGAGCGTCGGAATCCGCACTTCACCAATTCTCGGATTATCACAAAACGGCGGATTATTCGCTGCGGTAGGGGTGAGCGTTTGACTGAGATCTGGGATATTCGCTGCGGTAGGTATTTGTGCGGTAGGCGGGGTACGTGTGGTGTTTGGAGTTTGCGTAATGCTTGGAGTGTGCGTGTTGTTTGGGGTATGCGTGGTGTTTGAGGTGCGTGCAGTAATTTTTGCACGCTTTCAGGGCAGACCAGCTTCTTTGCTGAAAGGAGTGTAAAATTCAGCAGCTGATTAGGTTCTTCGCTCATAAATTAATCAAACTTTCGTGGCTCTTCGTGAATTGTGTGATTGCGTGCAATCTGGACGGGTAATATGACTCGCAGTGCAGTTTTTAGTGGCTATTATAGCTGGTGACAAAGCTGTTTTTAACGATTGCGCTCAGTGTTGGCTTCGCCGACGGTCTGCTGATTTCGCGGCATAATCTGCTCCCAATGGCGTAACCGACGGCAGAATAAGTCCGGGCATTACGTATGTGATGGCAAAGTGCTTGTGCGTCTACGTAACTGGCGGCAGAATCGGCTTTGACGGCTCTTCATATTTTTATCCGGCTTAGCGGAATAAAAAGCCAGTGCGTGTTCGGGTGGAAAGCGGTGTTTTTTGCAGAGATCAAGCCTGACCGCTATGCAAAAACACCGCTGGAACCGGCCAAACTGATCCAGTTCAATTGGACCCGGCTAAACTAGCCTAACTAAAAGAACTTTCGCATTTTCTGACTGCAGGACTGCATCCGTCGGCACTGAGATGGACACGAGCCTGCACGCGCAAATTACTCGGCGCATTCCGCACGCGCTATGCAGCATACTATTCTGCACACACTGTGCGACCTATTCCGCGCTTTCGGAACGGCAAAAATTAATGTAATCCTGATTCGTGGCGATAAGCGCTTCCAGCGGTGCATAATGCTGTTCAACTGCTTGAATATAGCTTTCTAAATCTCCAGCTTCAGCAGCTGCAAGCATTTTGCGGTGCGCGCCGGCGGTTGTCTGCAGCTCGCTGCCGTCGTTCCGGTTAATTTTCGTACTGCCGTCGTTCCGGTTCATTTTCGGAATAATTGTTTGATTAATTAACCACAGCGCAGACATTAACTGCTGCACTAAATCGTTGCGCAGGTAACAAAAAATTGCTGAATGAAATTCGATATCTTCTGCGAAATAAGACTCGCCGGTTGCGGCTTTTTCTGCCATCCGGTTTACGAGATCCCAAATCTCCGGATTTTTGGTGCCTTTCATTGCGTTTACGATTTCACGCGCAATTCCTAAATCCAATGCGCGCCGAACTGCGACCACTTCTGAAAGTGACTGGTCGCCAGTGGTGTGCTGCAGTGCAGTACGAAGCACAAGAGTTTCTACAAGCGGCTGCAGCGACATCTCACCGACAAAAGAACCGCGTCCCTGGTGCACGGTCACAATATCCAATGCTTCGAGTTTGCGGAGAGCTTCGCGTACCGAGGAGCGCGACACGCCGAGACTTTCGCAGAGTGCGGCTTCGGTTGGAAGCGGATCGCCTGGTTTTAAACCATTCGCCAAAATGTAAGATTTTATTGCATTCATCGTAGATTTTGAGCGATTTTCGTTACTTAATGCAACGCCGACATCTGAATGAGCTGCTAATTGCTGAGCACTCTTTGCGGCATTGTCAAAAAGTACTTGCAAATACTTGTCAGACAACATAGTCTTAATTGTACAAGTGGTGATGAATGAAATCTACCGCTTTTACTTACACTCAAAGGAGAGGAACGAATATGCGTTTGACTAAGCGCTGGGCAAAGGGAGCGGCAGTTCTTGCTGCTGCAGCACTCGCCCTTACCGCATGTGGCGGCGGAAATTCTGATAAGAAAGCAGATGCTCCGGAAGCAGGCGGACCAACTGGCACTTTGAATGTGTTTGCCGCTTACGACACCACAAACTGGCATCCATCCAACACATCTTCAGCTCTTGCCGTCGGTGCAAATCTGCAGGTTGTGGAAGGTTTGTACGAGTTTGATTACTCAACATTCAAAGCACATAAAGCACTCGCTACGGGAGATCCGAAGGAAGCTGGAGATCTTACCTACGAAGTGACATTGCGCGACGGTGCGAAGTTCTCCGACGGTACTCCGGTAACCACGAAAGACGTCGTGAGCTCCTACAAGCGCATTGTAGATGGCGAAAAGGATGCAAAAGGTAATGTGGTGAAGAGCCCGTATGCTGCCTTCATTACGTTCATTGAGTCAATCGAAGCTAAGGATGATTCCACAGTGACGATTAAGCTCAAGCACCCGCACGAATTCTTGAAAGAACGTCTGGCTGATATCAAGATTGTGCCAACCGGAAAGACTTTCGACGAGCTCACCGCAAAGCCAGTTGGATCCGGTCCGTACAAGTACGACGAAATCACTGACACCACGGTGGAAATGTCGGTAAATGAGAACTACAACGGCGATAACCCGGCAACCGTCGAAAAGATTCACTACGACTGCTCACGTGACGCTACCGCTCGTCTCACCGCAGCACTCGGCGGGACAACTGATGTTGTTGAATCTCTCGACCCGCAAGGCATTAAGCAGCTCGAAGGTGCCGGCTGGAAAGTTGATGCAGCTACCGCATACGGCATTGCAATGATGACTTTCAACACCACCAAAGCTCCATTCGATAAGCCGGCTGCCCGCAAAGCAATGCTGACCGCAATCGATACGCAGACGATGATTAAGACCGCGCTGAATGGCGCCGGTGAAGAACCAAAGTCTTTCCTTCCGGAAATGAACTCCATGTACAAGGAAGCTAAGACCCAGTTCGGTTACGACGTAGATAAGGCAAAGGCCCTGCTCGCTGAAGCAGGCGTAGCAGAGGGAACCACTGTAAACCTGCTCGTCACCACCGACAGCTGGATTGCTGCAATGGGACCGCAAATTAAGCAGAACCTCGAAGCACTCGGCTTGAAGGTAAACCTCGACACCCAGGCATCAGGCGATGTTTGGAGCAACTATGTGGCTCAGGGGAACTTCGATATCGTAGTTGCACCTGGTGACGCTTCCGTATTCGGCGCCGATCCAGGCGTACTTACCGCTGGTTGGTTCTTCTCGCCGCTTTGGATGAACGAGCGTTACCGCTTGAGCGAATCCGATCCGGCAGGTGCGAAAGCACTTGTGGATGCAATGACCGCTGCTGAATCTGCTACTGGCGACGAAGCCAAGGCAAAGTGGGGCGAAGTACAGGATATGATTGCAGATCAGGCTGCGCTCTACCCGCTCGTATTCCACACCTTGTACACCGCACACAATCCGAAGAAGGTTGAAAACCTGACCCCGATTGGCGTGACCGGTTTGCAGCTCATCGGCGCAAAAGTAAAGTAATCTAACTTAACTGTTGTTTAGCTGCTGCTAACTCCAATGGCGGGGCGAAGCACCCGCTTTCGCCCCGCCATTTTGCATTTCCCAATACCTAAAGGACTAACAGTGAATAACTTGTTAAGACTCATCGGGCGCCGTTTGATCGCCTTGCCAATTATGGCAATCGGCGTCACAGTTCTCGTATTCTTCTTGATGGAGCTTTCACCTACAGATCCAGCATGGTCCGCACTGGGCGATAATGCTGCAGATCCAAGCCAGGTGAAAGCCTTTAATGTCGCTCACGGATATGTCATTGACGACGGCAGTGCGACTGGACAGCCGGTACCGGTTCTGGTGCGCTATCTAAACTACTTATTGGCTCTCTGCCATGGTGATTTCGGTATTTACGGCGTGGGAACTTCCCACCATGTTACAGACCTGATTGTTCCGGCACTTCCAGTAACACTTCAGGTCACTTTCTTCGGATTAATTCTCGCAGTTCTTTTCGCATTCCCATTGGGCGTGCTTGCTGCACTATATCGTGATCGCTGGCCGGACCAGGTGATTCGCGTGCTTTCAGTAATCTTCATTGGCACCCCAAGCTTCTGGCTTGCGGCACTGCTTGTACTATTCGGTCTTAGCGTGGCAAAAGGGATTCCAGTATCTGGTCCGCTTCCCGGAATGTTTGACGATTTTGGCGGATGGGCGGCGCGAATGTTCCTTCCGGCTATTGCGCTGGCAACTCCGGTGATTGGGCAAATGACCCGTGTAGTTCGTACTTCCGTCGTGGAAGAGCTTGATCGTGATTACGTGCGGACCGCACTTGGCGCAGGTATTCCAAAACCAGTAGTTATTGGGCGCAACGTGCTGCGAAACGCACTCATTACCCCTGTTACCGTGCTTGGTTTACGAGTTGGATATTTGATGGGCGGTGCCGTCGTGATTGAAATTATCTTCGGCATTCAAGGTATGGGCAAGGTGCTTGTGCAAGGTGTGCAAAACAATCAGGTCGAGGTAGTGCAAGCTGCGGCGCTTGTAGTGGCGCTCGCCTTTATTGTTGTGAACATCATCGTTGACATGCTTTACCTGCTGATTAATCCACGTATTAGGTCTGTGTGATAGCCATGATAAATAAGACGAAAAAGTTGTAGCAGCTGTTGAAAGCGGGAAGAAAGTCCGTTTCAATCGCTGGAAGCATATGGGTATCGGATCGCAAACGGCGGTCTGCGTGCTCGCTCTGATTGCGCTAATTTCGGTTATCGCTCCATGGATTGCCCCGTTTAGCGCCGACTATGTGGATACGAATGCGATACTTTCAGCTCCAAATTCCGGTCATTTCTTCGGTACAGATTTTGCCGGCCGCGATGTGCTTTCCCGTCTGCTCTTAGGCGGACGTTATTCAATCGCGATTGGTTTATGTTCGGCAGTTATTGCGCTTGTTGTCGGTGCAATAATCGGTTCGATTGCTGCTGTTACCCGCAAATGGATTTCTGAAGTAATTATGCGCGTCATGGATATTGTGATGGCTGTTCCCGGCATTGCAATGGCTGCCGTAATGGTGCTTGTTTTCAGCGGACTTTTCGCAAAAGACAACAAGATTGGTCTGGTGACGGTAATTATTATCGCTATCTCGTTCGTCTACACTCCGCAGCTTGCGCGGATTGTGCGGGCAAACGTGATGGCGGCATACGGCGAAGACTATGTGCGTGCAGTAATCGTTTCCGGTGCGCGTGCTCCATGGATTCTGATTAAGCATGTAGTGCGCAATACGGCAGCTCCAGTGCTCGTGTTTGCAACCGTGCTCGTGGCAGACGCAATTATTCTGGAAGCGTCGCTGACTTTCATCGGTTCCGGTTTGAAGTCGGTGCTTGTCCCGACTTGGGGCAATGTTCTTTCGGACGCTTCCGCAAACGGCTCAATCATCTACGGTGCATGGTGGACCGCATTCTTCCCCGGCATCCTGATTATGATTACAGTGCTTTGCCTGAACATCCTTTCCGAAGGTATCACCGACGCAATGGTTGCAGCCCCGGCTTCTGTACCAGTGAAAGTGGAGCAAAATACTGCTGATCGTGAAGCTGACGCGCTGCTTCTTGACCCGCGCCGCGCCTATGCTGCACAAGCGCAGTCGCTGCAGGCACGTCTCGATGCATTGCGCAATGTCGAAACCCAACGCACCGACCGTTTTTCTGCAGACAAATTTGCTGCTGCCGCACCGCTGCTTGAAGTGAAGAACCTGAGCATTAAATTCCCGCGCCACGGGAATGTGAACGTGGTCGACAACGTGAGCTTCTCGGTCCGCCCTGGCGAGACAATGGGTCTCGTCGGCGAATCCGGCTGCGGTAAGTCAATCACTTCGCTCACCATTATGGGTTTGATTGATCCGCGTGCCGAATTCGAAGGCGAAGTACTCTATCAAGGCAAAGATTTGCTGAAGATGGGGGCGAAAGAGCGCCAATCGCTGCTCGGGCACGAAATGGCAATGATATACCAGGACGCACTCAGCTCACTGAATCCGGCAATGCTGATTAAGAGCCAGATGAAGCAGCTCACTTCACGCGGCGGCACCCGCTCGGCAGAAGAATTGCTGGAACTCGTCGGTCTTGATCCGAAGCGGACGCTCGAATCGTATCCGCACGAATTATCCGGAGGCCAGCGGCAGCGTGTGCTGATTGCAATGGCGCTGACCCGTGACCCGAAGCTGGTAATCGCCGACGAACCAACTACCGCACTCGATGTGACCGTGCAGAAACAAGTTATTGAACTGCTGAACTCGCTGCGGGAAAAGCTCGGTTTCGCAATGGTCTTTGTGTCGCACGATTTAGCGCTGGTGGCAGAAGTAGCGCATAAGATTACCGTGATGTACGCCGGTCAGGTGGTAGAGCAAGCACCGACTTCAGAGCTGCTCACGAATCCGACGCACGAATACACCCGCGGTCTGCTCGGAGCAGTGCTTTCAATCGAAGCTGGTTCAGGGCGTTTGCATCAAGTTCCGGGAACTGTGCCAAGTCCGAAAGATTTCCCAGTCGGCGACCGTTTCGCACCGCGCTCATCACACCCCGATTACGGTACCGATATTCCGCTCGAATTTGAGCTTGTCGGTCCGGAGCACGTCTATGCGGCATTGCCGGAGAAAGCCGGAGTCTATCAGCGTGCACCCCGCTACGTTCCGGCAGGAAAGGAGGCTTGATTATGGCACGACACAGTATTGCAGCTCCTGCGCCCGATAATTCCGGCGAGCAGCCAATCATTGAGTTAAAAGATGTGAAAGTTACATTCAAAGCCCGTACTGGATCAATTTTCAAACCAAACCACGTACATGCAGTACGCGGAGTAAACATGAAAATTCTGCCGGGGAAAGTTCTCGGAATCGTCGGTGAATCCGGCTGCGGAAAGTCCACAACCGCAAACGTGATGTGCGGTTTGCAGGTTGCCACTGCCGGTCAAGTGCTTTTCATGGGGAAAGACGTAACCAAGCGGACTGCTGAAGACCGTCGGCATATTGGAAAAGTAGTTTCGGTGGTATTCCAGGATCCGGCCACTGCTTTGAATCCCCGCATGAGCGTAGCAGATCAGCTTGCGGACCCATTGCGTGTGCATAAGATCGGTGATGAAGCTTCACGCGCAAAACGGGTTCGGGAACTGCTCAGCCTTGTCGGCTTGCCGCTTTCGGCGCTCGGGGCGCTCCCCGGGCAGCTTTCCGGCGGTCAGCGGCAGCGTGTGGCAATCGCGCGTGCCCTTTCACTTGATCCGAAAGCGATTATCGCTGACGAACCAACCTCCGCTTTGGACGTCTCGGTTCGTGCACAGATTTTAAACCTTTTGAGCGACCTGCGTGAAGAGTTAGGTCTGGCAATGGTTTTCATCTCGCACGATATCCAGACAGTTCGCTATATCTCCGATCGCATCGCCGTGATGAACAAGGGCCTTGTGGTAGAAGAAGGTCCAGCAGCTGAGCTACTGGCAAATCCAAAAGATCCATATACGCAGAAACTTCTGGGCGCTGCTCCGTCTTTGCTGCATCCAACACTCTAAGGAGAGAAAATGACTGCACCAATTCGTGGTGTTGTACCGCCATTAGCAATTCCGATTAAGAATGGCGAACTTGATGTTCCGTCACTTGAGAAGCATATTAACCGCATGATTGATGCGGGAATTCATGCACTCTTTGCTCTCGGTTCAAGCGGTGAGGTAGTGTTCTCGACGGCAGCGCGCCGACGGGAAATTCTCGAAAATACGGTCCGCATTGTCGACGGCCGGATTCCGGTAATGGCCGGCGTGATTGATACGGAAACAGAGCGCGTAATTGAGCACATCCGCCAGGCAGAAGAAATCGGCGTGGATGCTGTAGTGGTAACCGCTCCATTCTATGCGCTGCAAGGTGAAGCTGAGATTTACCGGCATTTCCGGGCATTGCATGCAGCAACAGAGCTGCCAATCTGGGCATATGATATTCCAGTGTGCGTTCATACGAAGCTTTCGCCGAAACTGCTGCTTGATTTGGCGCTTGAGGGCGTACTTGCAGGTGTGAAAGATTCTTCAGGCGATGACGTATCTTTCCGCTGGCTTGCTCGTGCAAATGCCGAAGCCGGACATCCGCTCCAGCTGCTTACCGGACACGAAGTTGTGGTCGATGGAGCATACCTCAGCGGCGCCGACGGATCCGTGCCGGGACTTGGAAACGTTGACCCGCACGGTTACGTCCGGATGTGGGATGCATTCCAGGCAGGCGACTGGGAGACGGTACGCAAAGAGCAAGACCGTCTCGCTGATTTAATGCGCATCGTCCAGGTGCAAGGAGTACAAGGATTCGGCGCCGGTATTGGTGCTTTCAAGACTGCTCTCCAGCTCCTCGGCGTATTCGAAACCAATGAAATGCCAACCCCGGTGCTTCCACTCGAAGGCGAGAACGTAAAGTGGGTTGAGAGCGTACTGCAAAATGCCGGAATGCTCTAAATCCGGAATGCGCTAAATATTGAATTGCGGTAAATGGTTCCGCTGCTTAGCGGAACCATGTGAAACATTTCAACTCTGCCAGGCATTTCAAATTTGAAGTCCGGGTTCGGATTCAGGATAAGGGTGCCGGCGTGAGCTGTTTTCAGCTTTGTTTTCAGCTTTCGCCGGCTCCATCCCTGCCGAAAACACGGCTTTTTTGCGGCAGAGATATTAATTTCAGGAAATATTCACGGGCGATAATCCAGGCACCGCCCGATTTTGAGCGGAAAAGATGCGCTCAAAACAGACAATAGACCAGATGGCAATAGATCAGATAGTAAAGACGGGAACAGTGAGCAACGTGGCTGAAATCCTTGCCCTAGATATTGGCGGTACAAAAATTGGCTGGGCAATTGTGCGGTATGTTGAAAATAACGGCACAAATCTGCAGAGTATTGCACCTTTTACATCACCGGCATCCGTCGAAACTATTCCCGACTTCGAAATTTTGCGTGAAGGATCAATTCCGACCTGTGCAATGGAAGGCGGCAGTGCGGTTCTTTCGCGGATAGTTGAACTTGCAGCACAAATACAAACCGAGCATCCGGAAATTGCCGGAGTGAGCGTAGCCAGTGCGGGGGTAATTGATCCGAATACCGGCGCAGTCATATCGGCAACCGGCACAATGCCTGGCTGGGGTGGTACTCCGCTTGGCGCCAGCTTGCAGCAAGCAGCCGGAATTCCGGTCGAAGTTATTAACGATGTGCATGCTCACGGTTTGGGTGAGGCAAAATGCGGCGCCGGAAAAGGCGCTGCCGGTGTGCTTTCAATTGCTGTCGGAACAGGAATCGGCGGCGCACTAATTACCGACGGAAAAATCGTTTTCGGCAATCATTTCCTTGCCGGGCATTACGGGCATATTCATCATTCATACGCTGCCGGGATGGAATGTTCCTGCGGGCGTGCCGGCCATATTGAAGCAATCAGTTCCGGTTCGGGCATTACTGCCTGGTATAATGCGCGGGCAAAAACAAGTTCCAGCACACTGCAGAACCCGATAGTTGCCAATGGCCGTGAACTGCAAGAACTTGCCGACAATGGGAACAAGCTTGCGAAAAAATGTTTTAAAGAATCTGCGTATGCGCTCGGTGAAGTACTCGGATCGCTCGCAAACTGTGCTGACCCGTCGATAATCGTTATCTCGGGTTCAATGACACGTTCCGGCAAGCGCTGGTGGCGGGCATTGGAAAAAGGATATGCAGCCAGCGCGATGGACGGTGTGGCGCAAGTTCCGCTCGTGCTTGGCGAACTCGGCGGAAACGCACCGCTGATCGGTGCAAGCATAAACTTTTTCCAAAAACATCTTTCCGTCGAGAATGAAATACTTTAGAAGTCCACGAAATACTTTAGAACTCAAAGCAACAAGTTTCAGAAAAGAGAGTTAGATGAATCCGATGAAAAAGAGTTATTGGAGAAACTGCGCGGGAAGCTGATTGTCTCTTCCCAGGCTTATCCGGGCGAACCAATGCGGCATCCGGAAACGATGGCGCAGCTTTCCCGTGCAGCTGAAATCGGCGGTGCTGCCGGAATTCGCTGTCAAGGTCTTTCCGATATTTCCGCAATTAAAGGCAGAGTGAAAGTGCCGGTGATTGGGCTGTGGAAAGAAGGCGACGAGGGAGTATATATCACTCCAACGCTGCGTCACGCCCGCGCATGTGCAATGGCTGGTGCAGATATTGTGGCAATTGACGCTACCGGACGCCCGCGTCCAGACGGCCGCACCTATGCGGAAACTGTAGCAAAACTCCATGAAGAAGGAATTATTGTGATGGCTGACTGCGGCTCGTTCGCAGACGCACAGCGCGCAGTGGACGCAGGTACCGATATCATCTCTACCACTTTGTCCGGTTACACCGGTGAACGCGAAAAACCGACGGGCCGGATATTGAACTGCTGAAAGAAATGATTGCGGCATTCCCAGATGTCCCGGTGATTTGCGAAGGGCGTGTGCACACTCCTGAGCAGGCTGCAGCAGTGATGGCAGCCGGTGCGTTTGCTGTTGTTGTCGGTACAGCGATTACACATCCGACTTCAATTACCGGATGGTTTAAGAATGCGGTAGAAAACGCGGCAGAAGGAGCAAAGGCCTAGCATTTTCGCAAAGAGAAGCGCACAATAGAGATAGCGAATGTGAGCGTGAAAACAGTTGGAGAATATTTCGGAATTATGCCGGAGGATTTTTCAGCAGCAATCGGTGAATCGCGGCGGATATTGTGCCGGATAAACACAATTTTCGCCCGCGGGAATCCGAACTCACAAACTAACTGACAAACAAACTCTCGCAAAGAAGCTGCGAACAGCAGTATCAGAAGTTACGAACAGCAGAAGTAAAGAACAGCACAAGAAACTGCACCGGCAGTCAGCAACAGAAAACAGTAAGACACAGAAAAGGTAGAAAAATGGAAGTTGGAATCTTCGCAACTGAATCAGAAGCAGCAGATGCAGCAGCTAAGCACCTCTTTGCTGCACTCAAAGCAGCAGACAACAAAGTGCTGGGTGTGGCAACTGGTTCCACTCCACTCCCGCTTTATGAACGGATGCGTGCAGCATACGCGGCAGGTGAATTTTCGCTCGCAGATTTTAAAGCTTTCGCACTTGACGAATATGTGGGTATCGATCCGGATCATCCGGAACGTTACCGCAATGTGCTGCGTGCTGAACTCGTCGGCGAAGACAAAACAGGTTTGAAAGATGAAAATCTTTTCACTCCAGACGGTAACGCTGCTGATCCGTCCGCCGCTGCAGATGAGTATGATGCAAAGATTAAGGAACATGGTCCGATTACGCTGCAGATTCTCGGCATTGGCGCCGACGGGCATATTGGGTTCAACGAGCCTGGGATTTCCCTTGTTTCCCGCACGCACACTGATGTGCTCACAGAACAGACCCGCAAGGATAATATGCGTTTCTTCGATGATGACATCGAAAAAGTGCCGGCAGGGTGTGTAACTCAAGGTTTGGGCACGATTATGGATGCAGCGGAAGTGCTGCTTATTGCCACTGGAGCAAATAAAGCTGCGGCAGTGCGGGAGCTTGTTGAGGGCGGAATTTCCGCACTGTGGCCGGCTTCGATTCTCCAGATGCATCCAAAGGCGACGGTGATTGTTGATGAAGCTGCGGCAGCTGAATTAAAGCTTGCTGAATTCTACCGCGGCCGCTGGGAAGCAGCACACAAGTAATGATTCGTTTAAGTGCACTCAAGGCGTGATGCGTGGGTGCACTTAATTTTCAATTTTAACTATTTGAATTAGGCGATGAAGAAAAGGCGTTTGAGAAATGACCACCTATATCGGAAAACTCTACAATGGCCGCGGTGAGCTTGTCGGCGGCGGCTTGCAGCTTGCAGCAGACGGTACCGTCGCAAAAATCCTGCCCGAAGATGAAAACACGCAAGGATATGTGATTCCTGGTGTGATTGATATTCACTGTCATGGCGGCGGGGAGCGTCGTTCCCAGACGGTACCGATCCGGAAGCAATCAGAACCGCAATCGCTGCGCATCTCGAAAAAGGTACGACGGCGATGCTTGCTTCACTTGTTTCGATGATTGATCCGCTGCCGGTGATTAAAGCACTCGTGCCTTTCTGTGAACGCGGCGAACTGCTGGGGATTCACATGGAAGGTCCGTATATTTCTCCGCATAAGTGCGGTGCGCAAAATCCGGCAGCTGTACGTAATCCCGACCTTGACGAGCTGCGGTCCTGGCTGGAAGCTGGTGCAGGCTGGATTAAGACGATGACGATTGCTCCGGAGGTGGAAGATGCTGCCGGCGCTGCGAAGCTGCTGCACGAGTATGGCGCTGTACCGTCGTGGGGGCATACTGCCGGTTTGAGTGCCGATACTTTGGCGCAAGTGCACGTCACCGCGGAACATGGGAAAGAAATTAAAATGGAAAAGGTGCCGCAAACGGCAACCCACCTTTTAATGCAATGCCGGCTCTTGCCCATCGGGAGCCGGGGCCGGTGCGTGAACTAATTCAGGCTGCCCGCCGCGGCGAATGTGTAGTTGAACTTATTGCCGACGGGGTGCATGTGAATCTTGATCTTGTTGGCGATGTGGCAAATTACGTGGCAGACGCTAATCCGAACGGTGTTATTTTTGTGACGGATGCGATGGCGGGTGCAGGGATGCCGGATGGTGATTATGTGCTTGGCTCGCTGCCAGTGAAAATCGTTGACGGTGTAGCGCGTCTTGCCGGCGGAGACAACAATATTGCTGGCGGTACTGCGCGTTTGGTTGAAGAAATTAAACACACAGTAAAGCGCGGAGTGATGAGTTTGCCGCGGGCAATTAATGCTTGTGTGGCTGCGCCGGCAGCTGCCATTGGCGCTGACGAGAGCGCATTGGGTGTAACCATCGATTTCAAGGTAGGCGAAAAGCCGAACTTGATTGTTCTTGACAGCGAGTTTGAAGTGCAGAGCGTAGTGCGGGAAGGTGAAGAGCTGACGTTCTGATTTGCGGTTGAGAGTTTTCGATATCGCCCTTCCCCGACTTTAACGGCAGGTACTTGTGTTTGCACAGGCGCCTGCCGTTATCTGTATCAGGTTTATTATGTAAGTCAGAGCGGATTCTGAAACTACTTACGTGAACGCACGAGCACTTTGCCGCCAGTTACGTGAATCCGCGGACACTTTTCCGCCAGTTACGTAAGGTAAGTCAGAGCAGATTCTGCAGTCAGTTGCGTGAAATGCTGAAGAACTCACCTCTGCTTATGCATGATGAGGGGAATCCGAAAAAATGTTAATTTGTTATTTTGTCCTGGATGTTATTTCATCCTAGATTTACGTATTTTCTTCGGGTAGCGGAAATCATTTCAACGATTCAGATTTTATAGATGATTGCTGGGAATTGCAGCTGAGACGCTGACGGATGAGCTATTCCGTCGCTTAATTACTAACGGCCTGAATGTGTCAATTTCCGGCACCGGTTTTCTTCCGGGATTTCTTCGCTGCGGTGCGATAGAAAATCGCAAGGAAGCCGGATGGGTGTAAATATTAGGAGTTTGCTTCCCCGCAGCCCGAAACGACGAGATAAATGATGAGATAATCAGGAAGTTTTAGGCTGGTTTTAGGTATGCTTCTAAAGCGTCTCGCATAATGCTTAGCTCTGAGGTTCCTTCTTCGTTTGCCCTGAGTCTTAGTGCATTTTCTAAATGTGTTGGCAGGAGCTGCAGAGCGGCTGTTTCCCATGTAAAGTCGGCTTTATTGAGCCTTTTATCATCCCAACCTTGTTCGAAATCGTTGGTCAGGTTCTGGATTTGCTGTTCGGATAGTTTCATGGGTGTCGTCCTTGTTCAAGTTTTGTAATATATTTCTTTCTAGCTGGCATTGCGTGAATAACTAGCGGTTTATCGCTTGCTGCTACAGCAATTTCCAGCGGTCTGGAATCGGTGTCTAATCCAATAATAAGTACTTTTTTAATGGATCGTCATATTCTACCCATCTGGCAACTCTTGTGGTGAGAGCATGGAGAATATCTTCCTTTTACAGCCATGACGAAAAGCTGCTTTATGAAAAGTCACTGTGTTAGATGAGATGGCTTCTAGTATGTCCCAAATATCCATTGTCATTCACCACCTGTGTTTTCTCGATAAGATATGCCGTTGTGATGCGTTCCAGCAGCTCCTGCCAGCAGAATCGCTGAAGAGTTAGCGGTTTCGGTTCAATGGTTGGCTGGAACGCAAATGCAGGATGAGAACGTTAGTCTGCAGGCTGCTGTGGATATTGTGGCGCGCGGAAGTAACCAACTTACACAAGAGCAGATAAATATCATCACCCACGCGCTTTTCAGGAGCAGTCGCGGTTGAGGTTGGTAAGTGACAAGCGATACGAAGAATTGCGGCAAATAGGTGCAGATATTATTGAAGATTACGCATTTTCTTATCCGCTAAATCCATACGAGATGGCAGCGCAATTCGGGTGTGAAATAGTGTTTTATAGTAGGCAGGTACTCTCGAAACTGTCCGATATTGAATTCGAATTTACGTGCAGTGACGGCATGAGCTTTCGATTTGTGGAGGGAAATAACTACCGCTACAAAGTTGCTTTGCATAGTTCAGAACAGTCTCCGCGTTCTCAATTCACGTTGATGCACGAAATAGCGCACATAGTACTCAATCATCATGGTTCTGATGCTCCGAATGAAGAACTGGAACAGGAAGCTAATTTTTTGGCGAGTTTCCTCATTATGCCTGAGATACTTGCATTATGGATATGCAAATACAAGTATGGCAATGAGTCTTTTGATTGGATAGCAGATTTTTGCGGGGTAAGCGCAGAATGCGCAAACTGGATGCAAAATCGAATACAAAAACGCAAAAAACGTTCGAAAACAATCCTCCCGTACGAAAAACAGATTCTCGATTCGGTGCAAAACGGTATTATTAAGATTTCTTAATTTTTTTACTCACAGTGTATTCCACAGTGTTTATGTGAACTATTTTCAAATTTTCTTAAAAATCTACGCGGAAAAAATTAAAGGTGCGGCAGTTGCCGAAGTTGTGGAAAGTATGCTGACACCTGCACGGCTGGCGGCGGCGGATTGCTTGCGGTGTGTAAGTGGTGAGGGCTTGTTTGTGCGGCGTGGTTAATGGAAAAGCGGATAAGTTTACGTAACTGGTGGCGAGAACTTGGGCTGGGATTTTCACCGTCGGAAGTGCTCGTGTTTGTGCTGGTAACAGGCTCGCGATAACGACGGCTCTCCCGTCGTTACGTAAAACTGCGCATTTTGCCATCAGTTACGTAACCGTGCAGAGCGTTTTGCTACCAGTTACGTTGAAAAATGCGGATTCCGCCTGCGCAGGCTGCACGGGTATCTAGGCGCTGCGGCACAATTCTCGTGTCTGCAAATGTTAGGGATATTAAGTAAATTGCTCTACTATTTACTGTAGATGAAAAATATTTGTTGTAAGTAGAAATTTACTTGTAGCCGCAGCTTGATTCGCAGGCTCGGATTTGGATTTAGGTTTTCTTAATTTTGCAAGTTCGCAGTTCAAAAGTTGATTTTCAAAAGTGCTAAAAGTTATTCAAAAGTACGAAAAAGTTGATTTTCAAAAAGTTGTTCAAAAGGTAATCAAAAAGTTCTGCCGTAAAAACGGAAAATACGGCGAAAGCAGGATGGCCGCAAAATGTACTTCGTGCTGCGGGGGCGTGTCTTTCGCACACTGCACGGGTGTCTTTCGCACAGTGCAAGGGTACGTTTCGTGTAGGGCGAGGATGCGTTTCGCATTACGGGAAAATTTGCGCAAAGAAAAAAATACAGAAAAATCTGGAAAATACGGGCATAAACTAAAAGACAAGACAGCAGAAAGGTGCATTGAGATGAATCAGAATTTGCATTATGAAGTTACTGGCACGCCGGTGCGCGGCACGATGATTTGTTTCCCTGGAAATAAAAAGACCCGTCCGCACGGTCTAATCAAGCAAATTCAAGATGCTTTCAGTGCGCGATGGCGTGTGATAATCTGCACGGATCTTGGCGTTGAAACTGACGAAACAGAATACTCGCTTTACGACGCAGCTACAGATTTCGTCGCACAAATCGAACGTGAAACACCGGGAATTGGGGTGGTGCTTCTCGGGATAAATCGCGGGGCGCGGATTGCGTTGAAAGTTGCGCAGCGAGTACCGCAAATCGTGAATGCGGCTGCTGTGATTGGGCGGTTAATCGAGAAGCCGGGCGTAATTAAAAAACTGGTAAAAAAGATGCCGACGGATTTGCCGCAGCTTTGGCTGCCGTCCCTTGCCGACGGCGGTAATTTTGAAAAAGTACAGGAATTCTTGAATATTGCCTGCCCGGAGTTTCCAGCAGCAAATCCGTGGATTGAACCGGCGCTTGCGGAAGTGCTGAAAGTAAATGTGCCGATTCCGAATCCGACGATTCAAGAGCAGCGGGAAAATGGGAAACGGATACATCCGCCGTTCCCGCTTCCGAAAGAGATTACGGCACGAACTGTAACTGTGAATGTAGATAATCCGCGGGTGCCGGAAGCTGCGGGTGAAATGCTGACCCGGGTGCTTTCCCGCGACATTGCTGCGGGCGCAGGAGTAACAATAGCAGGAGCAGCAACAGAAGAAACAACAACTGCAATAACAACAGCAACAGCTGCAGATGATACTGCTGCCGTCGGTAAGAACGCTGTTAGTACGAACGCTGATTCCGGCAGCGATTCGAACCGGAAAACAGGAGTGGTGCTGTTCTGGATTCACGGCGGCGGGTACGTGGCTGGTTCGGCAAAGTTTGAAGATGACCGCGCTTTCGATTTAATGCAGGATTTTAGTGCATTTCTGCGGGAAGACCATCCGGAATTACAGTTAACAGCATTTGAGAATCCGGAAATTTCCGTCGTAATTCCAGACTATCGGTTAGCTCCTGAATTCCCGCACCCGATTGGGCGTGAAGATACGCTTGCGTCGCTGCGGTGGACTTTCACCGAGTATCCGGGAGTGCCGGTACTAATCTATGGAGATTCGGCTGGATCTGGAATGGCGTATCAGGTACTTTCGCAGCTTTCACACACGGAGCTTGCCCGGATCGCTGGCGTGATTGCGCTCGAACCGTGCCTTGATCCGCAAATTCAAACCAATTCTTGCTATAACTACGCGTGGGGTCCGACCTGGAATCGTGCAGTGGCAAGAACCGCATGGGAGAATTATCGGCAAGGAACAGCCGCAGTTTGCGATATCTTCCCGCCGATTGGTGCTGAGCTTGACCCGGCGTTTCCGCCGGTGCTTGTGGTAGTTAACCCGGCAGATACGCTGCGTGATGAGGGAACTGTGTGGGCATACCGCTTGATGGATGCGGGCATAAAAGCGCAGCTGGTCACAATTCCCGGCACTTATCATGCCTCACTGGCGGTTGTCGGAACAAAGGCGTGGGAGCTGGTAAAGCGGTCGATACGCCCATTTGCGGCTGAATGTCTGGCAGAATTCGAATAGTTTCCGGGCTGATTCCAGATTCGGCTGAGAGCTGCAAACTTTTGCACAATTATTGCGTGAGTGTACATAATGACCGTATGAGTTTACGTACGTACACCTGTAATAATTCCACACTTGTAATTGATACGCTTGGCGGGCGTGTGCATTCTTTTCAAACGGCTGCTGCCGGTGAATTTCTCTTTCAATCCGGCGACGGCACAGCGCATTCCGGAATTCCGCTTTGTGCGCCGTGGTTCGGGAAAGGGCAGATTGGCGCAGTGCACCCGCGTACGCATGGTTTAGTGAAGCATGTTGAATGGGAAGTGGCGGCAGAAACGGTTACCGAAAACGAAATCAAGCTGGAGCTTGCACTCTCCGCAGAGGCAGTGCGGGATTTGCCGGGATTTGCCGGATATGAGGGGTTAAGTTACCGGCTCTTTGTGAATGCGGCTGATACATTGCAGCTAACCTTACAGTTTTGTGCAGATCGGCGCGTGAGTGTTGATACTGCGTTCCATACCTATTTTGCGGCGCCGCTTCCGGCAGATGTACACCTTGCAGTATCGACTCACCGCGACTATGTTGCCGGTACGGAAGGTCGTTTCTCCGGCGTTTTTCAGTAGCGAATTACCGTGATTCGGTGTTCCTCGGCGGGGCGGCAGAACCGATTAAGCTTTCTGCCGGGGAGCGCACTTTCACCATCACTTCGAGTCAAAGCGCTCCGGACGCGGTAGTCTGGAATCCGGGTCCGGATGATATTCGCCTTGCGAAAGGCGAATGGCAGAACTTTGTTTGTGTGGAGACGGGTGCAGTTCAAGACCATGCGTTTACTCTTGAAGCGGGGAGACGAAAGAAATCGCGGTCGAGATTGCGCTCGCGGTTAAGGAATAGCTGTATTAAAAGTTAGCTGCTGCCGGAAAATTTCGTTTTTGGTTTAACTGTATGTGGTTGCTGCGGGCGCTGTATGCAGGTATTGGTGCGTATGTGTGGGCATCTGCGGGCGCTGCGCTATTTGCGCGTGCGCAGGCACTGCTCGCGGGAATGAAACATTCAGCCGAAGCCGTAGGCGTTATTGGCAGCGTGCGCGGGATGTCAGTGAGATATTGTGCATGGGATGCCGGCGCGAGCTGCGGCGGGTTAATCGTTTTCTGCTGTGTCAGGTGCGGAGAGCGTTCTCGGGTTGGGTTCTTGCAGCTTTGCCTGGTTTATCCGAGTGAATAGCGGTTTGTAATGGAGTTTTATTGCATTCCGATATGCGGTAACGTCTCCGTCTTGTGCCGCGTTAAGTATTAACCGGTGGGCAAGGGCGGTGTCGATTGCCTGCTGTTTGGTTACTGCTGGTAAATGAAATGCAGCAGCGCGGTGAACTGCCCAAAAGATGAAATTACCTGTCGGGTAACATCGTTGTCTACGAGTGCAAGAATTCCGTCGTGGAAAGCGAAGTCGTTTCGGGAAAAATCTTCATCGTGTTCGGCTTTTTCGAGCATTTCTTCGACTAACGCTTCTAGACCGGCTTGTTCGGTTCCATCCAGGCGGGCACACACTGTTTCGGCGAGTCCAAGTTCCAGGTAGTATCGGGTTTGCACCATTTCCGGCAGCCGCAGCCGATTGTGTTTTGCGACTACGCCTGCGCGGAATGAGAGCGCTTCAACTAATGGCGAGAGCGACATTTTGCCGACGAACGTGCCGTTTCCATGCTGAACTTCAACAATATCTAAAGCTTCGAGACGTTTAATTCCTTCACGTAAAGACGAACGTGAAATGCCGAGTGCTTCACACAGTCTGGCTTCTGACGGGAGCGGGCTGCCGGTTTGTAATTGGTGGGAAAGGATGAATTCCTTTATTAAATCAGAAGCTGAATGCAAGCGCGATTGCTCGGTGCCCGTCGTTCTGTCTCGGGTTCGCATGTTCATTTGGCTGCCTTATTTTCTGTTGTGCTGCAGAGTTTACGTATTTATCTGAATTCTGATTATTGCACAGTGATATAACAATCTAGCTCAATTGTATTGAAATTGGAAAGTTTATTTCTATTCAAAGTGCGGTAATTATTTATTAAAAATTAATCTTGGCATATGCTGTGCTTCCCGCGCCGCGCGGGTGAAATTAACTGGCTCCGCATTATATGCAGAGAAGTCTGCTGTGTGCGGCGGAAAGTTAAATTATTTCATAATAGAGATGTAGGATGACTCTATTGGTTAAATTATTTCCGAAATAGAATTTTGCAGCTGAAAATAGCTTTATTTAACACGTATAACTAATATGCGAGAAGAAAATTTTAAAACTTTTCAAAAAACGCTTGACGCATATTGTGCTGTAGAGATACGATGTCTGATAACTCGTAAAGAGTTCAGATAGAAGAAGTGTTCCTACGTCGGAGCGCTGATGTCAACGGTGACAAGCCGCTCAAGCGGCTAATCTGAAAGGTTTTATCATGGCTATTCGAAGCAATAAATTTTTTGCGGTATTAACCGCAGCAGCGGTTTCGCTTTCCCTTGCAGCGTGCGGAGGAAAATCTGCGTCAAGTGAGCAATCTTTGCCTGCAGAAGGGCAGGAACTCTCTGGCGACATCACAATGTGGTCATCATTCACTCAAGGTCCGCGTGCTGAATGGATGCAGCACATGGCTGATAAATTTATGGAAAAAATCCAAAAGTGAAAGTGAAAATTGAAGAGTTTTCCTGGGATGAATTCAATACTAAGTGGACTACCGGATTGAATGCCGGCCAAGTTCCGGATATTGCCACAGCGCAGCCCAATCAGGTAATCGACATGCTGAACGCGGAAGCAATTGTTCCGCTCGACGACGTGATTGATCGTGTCGGCAAGAATCGTTTCAATGCGCCGACTTTGAAAGAGGGTGAAAAGAGCGGAAGCCATTATTCGATACCGATTTACTCTCATGCGCAAGTGATGTGGTATCGGAAAGATATTCTCGATCAATATGGAATTGCAGTCCCAAAGACGTGGGAAGAACTCGCAGCTGCATGCGCGAAAATTGGAAAGTCGGCAGACCTATATCCGATTTCGGTTCCGATGGGTGCCAACGATATGCTGGCAACCCGCTACATTAATTTCTATCTTCGGGCAAAAGGTGAAACCTTGCTTAATGAAGACGGCAGTGCGAATATCACTTCTCCCGCTGCAATTGAGGCGATTAATTATTGGGCGGAGATGTATCGGAAATACTCTCCGGAAGGTTCAATAAACTACAAGATTCTTGATCACGCGAAACTTTTCTACCAAGGAAAGACGGTGTTCGATTTCAATTCCGGTTTCCATATCAGCGGTACTTTGGCAGACCGGCCTGATCTGGATGGAAAGATTGCTGCTGCGCCAATGCCGCGTGCTGCTGCAGGTGATCCGGAGATTTATCCGAGTGAAGTTTCAAATATTGCAATGGTGGTATGGCAGGCATCGAAACACCAAGATGTTGCAAAGGCATTCCTCGCCAGCCTTTATGAAAAGGATGAGTATGTTAAGTTCCTGCATTCGGTACCGGGCGGGATGCTTCCGAGCCTGCAGGATATTAACCAAGATCCGGTTTATAACGATAATGAAACGATGCAGAAGTACAAGGATTCAATTGCGGTGATTGCCAAAGAGGTTGCAGTCGGGTCGGCGATTGGGATGGAAGACGGGCCGAAAGTGCAGGCAGGTGTCTTGATTTCGCAGGGTGTGCTTGAGCGAATGCTGCAGTCGATAGTCCTGGACGGCAAGGATACTGCGGAAGCTGCTGCAGAAGCAGAAAAGAAGTATAACGAGCTTTTCAAAGCTGCCGGCGCAGCCATTAAGTGAAAACAGTTTCCAGAGGGGCGGAAAGATCAGAAAAATGACGGTGGAAGTTGGACTTCCTTAGGGTGAATCACTGGGGGCGGGCTTTCTGCCCAAGATTGATCCATTCAAGGATATTCCTCTCCAAAGTCGAACTTCCCGCCGCCGGGCATCCGCCCCTCTTGGTAATCCTCATAGGAGTACTTTAATGCTGAAAAACAGACGGAAAATCACCGGATTATTGTTTGTTGCACCGGCAATACTTTTAGTTGTTTTGCTGCTGATTTATCCGGTAATTTCTTCGATATTCTTCTCGTTTACGAATAAAAATTTAATTCGGCAAAGCTGGGATTTTGTCTTATTTGATAATTTTGCTTTGCTTCTAACTTCGCCGGAATACTGGGCATCCTTTTTCGCGTCGGTTAAATGGACGTTATTCTCGATTATCGGTCAGCTTTTTGTGGGATTGATTCTTGCTTTGGCATTGAATTCAATTCGGCGTTTTGCTGGTTTGTATCGAACTTTGCTGATTGTGCCGTGGGCTTTCCCGCCGATTATCTTGGCATTTGCCTGGAAATGGATTTTTAACGACGTTTACGGTTTTTGCCTTCATTGCTAACGGCTCTGGGAATTACGGAAACTAATGCTGCGCCGTTAGCTGATCCGCAGTTGGCGTTTTGGGTTGTGTTGGGGATTAATGTCTGGTTTGGCGCGCCATTGTTTATGGTGAATATCCTTTCGGCGTTGAAAACTATTCCGCAAGAACAATATGAAGCTGCGCGGGTTGACGGTGCAACTGGGATACAGCAGTTTTTATTTATTACTGTAAACCACATTCGGGAAGTTATCGGCTTGCTTGTGATTCTAAGAACGATTTGGGTTTTCAACAATTTCGATATGTTGTATTTGCTCACCGGCGGCGGGCCGGGAACTATGACCACCACGCTGCCAATCTATGCATACCAGACAGGGTGGAATCTGCGTTTATTGGGAACTGCTTCGGCAATTACTGTTTTGCTGTTGATTTTCCTGCTATTCGTGACCGGGCTATGTTTCAAACTGCTAAGTAAATGGGAAAAGGAGCGTGGGTGATATGGCAGATAAAGCTACTAAAGTTGGAGTGAAGCCGATTTGGACCTGGCTGACGTACCTGTTTTTGACCGTGTTTGCTGTGATTGCAGTATTTCCGCTGTTTTGGATTGTGCTTTCTTCAATTAAAAGTTCCGGAGAGCTGGCAGCAAATCCGCTTAGTTTTTCCCGAAGCAATTCACTTGGGAACATTATAAAACTGTGATTTATGATCTTGGTTTTCTTACAAATATGAAGAATTCTTTGATTATTTCCCTTTCAGCAACAGTAATCACGATCGTCGTTTCGCTATTGGGTGCTTATGGTATTGTGCGGTTTTTCCCGAAAGTTGGGAAGTATCTAACGAGATTGCTGATTACCACATACATGTTTCCGCCGATTCTGCTGGCTGTGCCGTATACGGTCACGATGGTTTCACTTGGTCTGATTAACAGTTATATCGGGCTGGTGATTGCGTATCTTTCTTTTTCGATTCCGTACGCAATTTGGATGTTGATTGGCTTTTTCCAAACTGTGCCGTTGGAGATTGAAGAAGCTGCTGCAATGGACGGGTTGGGTCCTTTCAACATATTTTTCCGAATCGCGTGTCCGCTGATTTTACCGGGGATTGTCGCAACTGCCGTTTATACATTTATTAACACGTTTAATGAGTTTTTGTATGCGCTGCTGTTTATTAATTCAAGCGATCGGATGCCGGTGGCGGTAGCGCTGTATTCACTTACCGGGTCGGAAGTTTTGAATTGGGGAGCAATGATGGCGGCGTCGGCTTTGGTGATTATCCCGTCGGTGCTTTTCTTTATGCTGATTCAAAAATATATCGCAGCAGGGTTGGCTGAAGGGTCAATCAAATAAGGATTAATTAAATAAGCTGCGGAAAGAGTTTAAAATGACGATTGAAATTATGAAGATTGATTCCGATTTGTGTAAATCGGACGAGCTCACACTTACTGCAAATTTTCGGGCAAATGCCGACGGGGGATTGCTGCGGGCAGCAGCGGATGATGTGCTTTTATGGACGCTGGAGCTCCGCAATGGCAGTCCGTATCTTGCTGGCGGAACAGTGCAGGAAGTGCGGTTGGATATTGAAGACGCGGTTGGATTGACCGACGGAACCTGGCATTCTTTTGCGATTACTTGCGGAGAGTTTGGGAGCAGGATTTTTCTCGACGGTTATCAGTGTTTTTCTGGTACGGCTTCTCTCGCTTTTGGGGTACTTTTAGCGGATTCTGCTGCGGATGTGCGGCTGCAGATTGAAAATAGTGCCGGGATTTCTGTAGAAAATCTTGAGTTGTTTGGATTGGAGCTTTCCGCGGATGAAATTATTGCGCGGGCGCTGCCGCCGCAGTCGCTGATTGATTTCGCTGCTACGGAATTGTCTGCATATGACGCGCATTTGCTGCAGAAATATCGCAGCGGTTCGGTGTTTTTGCGTTATCGTGTGCGCGGACCAGGGCAGGAAGGGCCGATTTTGGCTGCTTCCGGCGGAGGAAACAGCAATTGCAGCTGGTGCTCAGCAGCGGAGGTTTGGAGTATTCGGTTCTTGCTGCAAATGGGCAGCAGCGGAAATTTTGCTGCCGGGGAGTGGAATGAGGGCGAATGGCATGATGTGGTTTTGCGGGTCGCCCGCGGCGCTGTAGATATTTATGTTGACGGATACCAGGAAGTGCATATTCCGGGGCAAACATTTTTGCCGATGTGGATTCGCTTGATTCGGTGATAATCGGGCAAGATTTTTCCGGCTGGAAACTGTTTGGGGAAGTGCGAAATGCGTCAATCTATGATTTTCCTTTGACTGACGGGCAGATTCAGCGTCTTTCCGGTGTGAAGCCGCTTTCGACGCAGTGTTTGTTTGACTACGGTTATCATGGAGCGGCTTCGTATCGGATTCCGTCGCTGCTGATGACGCAAAACGGGGTGTTGATTGCCGGAGCTGATCAGCGGGAAGTAAATCCGAATGATGCCCCGAATTCCATTAATTTCACAATCAGGCGTTCGTTCGATGGCGGGAAAACCTGGAAAGATTTAGAAACTGTTTTGCAGTATCCGGGTGAGGGAATTGCGGGAGCCTCGGTGATTGATTCTTGCCTGGTGCAAGATCGGGATACTGGGCGGATATTTGCTTTTATTGACCAGTATCCGGGCGGGGTTGGGCAGCCGAATGGGATGCTTGGTAAAGGAGTAACTGATCAGGGTGAATACTTGCTTACGGATGGTGCGGGGCAGGATTTTATCTGGAAAGCTGACGGGTCGGTGACAACTCTTGAAGGGAAGCTACCGAATATCGAATTTTAAGCAATGGCGATGTGTTTTTCGCCGGTGAAGCGCGGGGAATGTTTTCCTTTGCGACGGTGAAGATCCGCGGCAAAGTTTGCTGATTCACCGCACCTGTTTTCTGATATACACGTATTCTGATGATGATGGGGAAACGTGGGCGCCGCCAATAAATATTAATCATCTGGTGAAAGAAGAATGGATGGCTTTTTCGGGACTTCGCCCGGCAGCGGGATTCAAATTCGTTACGGGAAGTATCAGGGGCGGCTAGTCATTCCGGTTTATTTCAATACAAAGCACCAGCAGTCATTTTCATCTGCAGTAATCTATTCCGATGATCATGGGCTGACATGGCATCGTGGAAAGTCTCCGAATGATAATCGGATGTTTAACGGTGAAGTGCTGCAGGTGCAGGAGTTTGATAACCGATTGGCAGCTACCCACGAATCGACGATTGTAGAACGTGCAGACGGGTCGATACTGGTAATGCTGCGGAATCAAGATCCGCATCGGCTGGTTGAGTGTGCGGTGAGTACTGATGGGGGAGAATCGTGGGGAGAGGTTGGTTTTGCGCAGGGGGTTCCGGAAATATTCTGCCAACCGCATATGATTGCGATTCCGAGCGAAGCATATCCGGATCGGGTTTTGTTTGCGAATGCGGCGCAGCTGCTTCCGTATCGCGGCCGAGGTGTGTTGCGGATTTCGTTCGACGGCGGTGAGAGCTGGAGTATTTCGCGGACTTTCAACCCCTATCATTACGTTTATCAGTGTTTGACGCGGATTGATGAAAATCGGGTTGGTTTGCTGTGGGAACGTGAGACGCAGGGGCTTTACTATACTGAAATTCCATTATCTTGGTTTGGAGAAACTGATTTTGTTTCCGAGCTGGATCATGCACTTGCTTAATTGCATGATTCGCCTTTGCTTGAGAATGTGGCTGTAGTAAATCTGGGATTTTGGTGATTTAGAGATGCGGTGTGTCTGATTATCATTTTTGTGCTCTTTTTATGAACCGCATTTTCGTAGTGTGCTGCACCTTGCTGTTAATTGCAGGTGCAGCACACTATTAGGTGTTGTTCTGAAATGTTTTATAACATCAGCTAAAAGGTACTGAAAAATTTTCTGATGTTAATTTGATATTTTAGTGCTCTGTTTTCTTTATTCTTCACGCTGGAATGACATCGTTGCTGCGTAAGTGTTTTCAGACGGCCAACGGCTGGTGATTACCTTTGTGTTGGTGTAGAAGTTCACGCCTTCTGGGCCGTGCATATGGTGATCGCCAAGTAATGATTCTTTCCAGCCGCCAAATGAATAGTATGCAACTGGTGTTGGGATTGGTACGTTTACTCCAACCATGCCTGCTGCAACATCGAGTTGGAAGCGGCGAGCCATCCCGCCGTCATTTGTGAAAATTGCCGAACCATTGCCGAAGGGCTGCGCATTTACGATCTCGATTGCTTCTTCGTAACTGGCTACTTCCATGATGGTGAGTACCGGGCCGAAAGTTTCTTCAGCGTAAATATCCATCTCGAAAGTAACGTCGGTAAGGATTGTTGGACCAATGAAGTGGCCGTCTTCATATCCTGGGACTTTAATATTGCGACCGTCGAGGATCACTTTTGCGCCGGCTGCTTCAGCTGCATCAATTTGTTTGATAATGCGTGCTTTCGCTTTTGCGTTGATCACTGGCCCCATCTGCACGCCCTGATCCAGCCCCATCCCGACGTGAATTTTTTCAGCGTAAGATTTTACTTTTGCTGCCAGAGCTTCGCTGATCCCGCCTACTGCAACTACTGCTGGTAATGCCATACAGCGTTCGCCAGCTGCGCCGAAAGCAGCTGCAGAAATATGCTGGGCAGCAAAGTCGAGATCAGTATCTGGCAGCACTATTGCATGATTATTTGCTCCGCCGAGTGCTTGTACGCGTTTGCCGTGTGCGATGCCGGTGCGCTGAATGATGTGTGCTACTGGTGTGGATCCGACGAAAGAAATTGCATTGATTCTGGGATGTTCAAGGATGTTCGTGACGAGATTTCGTCCACCGGAAACAACATTGAATAATCCGTCAGGCAAACCGGCTTCCTGATAAAGACGGGCGATAATCAGGGAAGCGGTAGGGGTGCTGGATGCTGGCTTGAGGATGAATGCGTTTCCGGTGGCGAGTGCGATCGGGTGCATCCACATTGGTACCATTACTGGGAAATTGAATGGGCAGATGCCGGCGACTACACCGATTGGCTGGCGGATCGTGTGTACGTCCACTCCGTGTGATACATCAAATGAGTATTCGCCTTTCAGTGCGGTATTGATATTGCAGGCGAAATCGAGAGTTTCGCGCCCGCGTTGAATTTCGCCGATTGCGTCAGAATAATCTTTGCCGTGTTCTTCCACGATTGCGTGGGCAAGTTCGTCCTGATTTGCGAGTACTAGCTCGCGCATTTTGAACATGATCGCGGTGCGTTTGGCGAGAGAGGTGTTTGCCCATTCCTTTTGTGCTTTTTCGGCGATTGTTACCGCGTGATCAAGATCGGCTGCTGAGGCGACGGCGAGTTTTTGGTTACTCTGCCTAAGGCTGGGTTTTCTACGTCTTTATATGATTCGGGATTGCCCTGATATTCTTTGCCGTTGATCCATTGGTAGATTGTTTCCATCAGAACTCCTTTGTTACTGGTCTGGCGATGTGTATTGGGATAGTTACAGCCGATGGAGAATGAAAGATTGCGGATGCATAAAATCTCCACGTTTCGACATTACAAATATAACATAAAATATTGTAAATGTTAGAACAATTGGACGTTTGTCCCATAATGTGTTTTGTGTGGATCTGGACGGTAGCTGAAAATGCTGCATCTCCTACGATAAACAAGGTCCGTCATTGATTGCGAAGCACATTCAATGACGGACCTTTTGCGGGAGAAAAATAGCTTTATGAAAACGGATCAGAAATAATGCCGTTGCGGGGCAATTCCCTGCTGATATTCGGCATACGCCTTTTGCGTAGACTCAATCCGGGAAACTTGCGATACGGGCACATCCCAATACGAAGACGATGGCGGGTTTGGGCCGTAAAGATCGGTTTCAATGAAAATCATCACGGCGGTTTCCATTGCACAGGCTTCGCGATAAGCGGCTTTGAACTCCGCAATCGTCTTTACTTTCAATACTTTCAACCCCCAGGATTCAGCATTTTTCGCAATGTCTACCGGCAGTAAGTCTCCTTCTTGGTTATGCGGATGCCCGGCTCCAGCGCGGTAACGAGTTCCGAAACGCTGTGAACCATGTGATTCGGATAAAGCCCCAATGGAAGCAAAGCCATGATTTTCCAAAAGTACGTAAATAATTTTCAATCCCTCTTGTACGGCTGTGGCAAGTTCCATCGGGAGCATTTGATAGGTGCCGTCGCCGACTATTGCCACGACTTCCGAATCTGGAAGTGCCATTTTCACGCCAATTCCTGCGGGAATCTCATATCCCATTGTGGAAAACGCGTATTCGACGTGATATTGGACGGGAGTTTTTGCCTGCCAAAGTGCTTGCAAATCTCCCGGCATGGAACCTGCCGCGTTGATGAGTACATCGTTTTCTTCCATCATCTCATTTAAAGCGCCGAAGACTTCGATCTGTGCCGGCAGCGGGCCATGCCCGAGATGATAAAGTTCTGCAACTTTCTTCAACCAGGCTTCACGTTCAAGAGCAATTTTCTGCGTATATTCGTCGGATACGTGATAATCGCTGAGCAGTCTGGTGAGTGCAGTAAGTGCTTCACGGGCATCCGCTACCATCATTTCCCCGCCATTTTTCACTGCGTCAAATGGTTTGACATTGATATTGATGAACTTGACTTTTTCGTTTTTGAATTGGGTGCGGGAAGCCGTAGTGAAATCAGAGTAGCGGGTGCCGATTCCAATCACAAGATCGGCTTCGTCAGCTAAGTGGTTTGCACTATCGCCGCCAGTTGCTCCAACTCCGCCGACAGATTGCGGATGGTCGCAGTTAATTGCCCCTTTTCCAGCTTGCGTATCGGAAACCGGGATTCCAGTGACACGGGCAAATTCGCGCAATTCTTCCGCGGCTTGAGAGTAAATTACGCCGCCGCCAGCAATAACCAGCGGTTTTTCAGATTTGCGGATAATCTGCGAAACTTTTTCAAGCTGTGTTTTTCTGCCGGCGGGCGGCGAATATGCCAGACGCGCTTTGCGAATGCTGCTTCTGGGAAATCATAGCTTTCAGCTTGCACGTCTTGCGGCATTGCAATCGTAACTGCGCCAGTATCGGCAGGATCAGTGAGTGCGCGCATTGCCTGCATGAGCGAGGGAGAAGCTGCTCAGGGCGGTTGATTCGATCAAAGAATACTGAAACCGGTCGGAAAGCGTCATTTACTGAAGTATCCAAGGTTTGTGCATTTTCGATTTGCTGCAATACTGGATCGGGCAAACGGCTCGCGAACTGATCCGATGGGAAAAGCAGCACTGGGAGTCGGTTTGTTGTGGCAAGCGCCGCACCTGTCACCATATTTAATGCGCCTGGTCCAATCGAGGAAGTACACATAAAGGTTTGGGTGCGATTTTTGCCTTTGCGTAGGCTGCTGCCGCGTGAACCATACCTTGCTCATTGCGCGGCATGTAGTAGGGCATTGCTCCGCCGTCGGGAGCGGGGTCGATTTCATTTTGTAAAAGCGCCTGCCCGATTCCGGCAACATTTCCGTGTCCGAAAATTCCAAAAGCTCCCGCAATAAGGCGCTCTTCCGCGCCGTCCAGTTCTGAATATTGGTTGATAAGGAAGCGAATAGCTGCTTGTGCGACTGTCAAACGTATCGTTTTCATAGATTCTCCTGAGTTAGCGGTAGAAAAGGCAAACGCGGGTCAATATTTTCGCCCTCCCAAGATTGGCGCTGCCAAGTGTGAACTGGGTCGTCGGTCATCATCCAGACGGAATCTTCGGCAGGTCCCGCCATTACGTTGAGGTAATACATGTCGTGTCCGGGAGCAGCAACGGACGGTCCATGGTATCCGTGCGGAACCAGCACGGTATCGCCGGAGCGAACTTCCGCGCAAACATCAATTTCTTTTCCTGGAGAAGAATAGACGCGCTGTAATCCAAATCCGCGGGTTTCGCGTGCTGGACCGCCGCCGCGCAATTCGAAATAGTAAATTTCTTCGAGAATCCGCTCATTTTCGCTGTGCGTATCGTGCTTATGGGGCGGATATGAAGACCAGTTTCCGCCCGGAGTGAGTACTTCGGTTACCAGCAGGCGGGAAGTTTCGACGGTGTTGCCAAGTGCGTAATTGCTTACTTGCCGCGAACAAATTCCAGCGCCGCGGATCCCGGAATTTACTTCATTTGCCGGGCAGTAGCGCACGGGGAGGTCTTTTGCTGATTTCGCACCGGGAAGTGCAAAGCGTCCGGCATTGACGGATGTGAGTGTAAAAGTAGTATTGCGTGGGATATAGAGATAATCGGTGACGGAGGTAAATACGCTCTGGCGCCCGTTAAGGAAATAGTTCGCGGCGTTTACATCAACTTTTGCACTTCCGAAAAGCGGCAGAATTAGTATTTCTTCCATTTCAGTGCTGAAAGTAAGCTGTTCCCCAGGTTGTAAGTTCGCAATCCGCAAGCTGGAAAATTCCCACCCGGCTTTTTGCGCAGTGATATGTGTGTCGAATTGTTTGGCTGCAGTACTTCCGGCAGGAAGTAAATATTTTGCATTATCGCTCATAGTAACTCCATTGCGTTGTCGACGGCGGTTTCGATATTTCCATCTGGTGGAAAGAGCAGGGATCTTCCAATTACAAGGCCGCAAACATTTGGGAGTTTTATTGCTTTTTCCCAGTCGTTTAGTGCGGCGTCCAGGTCTTTGGCGGCTTCCCCGCCGAGAATTAGTGCCGGGAGAGTGGTGCTGTTCATGACTCTTTCCATGTCTTTTACACATGGAAGTTTCAGCCAAGTGTAGGCGCTATTTGTTCCAAGAGCGGAAGCGATCGTAATCGATTTAATTACCGCATCCGGAGTGAGGTCGTTAACTAAGCGCCCATTTTCCCAATGTGAAATAAACGGCTCAATCATTGCAATTTTTCTTCGCGCGGATAGTTCATCGACGGCTTGTGCTGTGGCCTGCAGTGTACGCGGAGTGTTTGGGTCGTCGAAGCAAATACGGGTGAGGGTTTTTCCGCCGTCGAGTTTTGCTTTTTCAATCATCTGCGGGCTGTAGCAGTTGAAACGGTCGTCGATTTCGAATACGGATCCCTGCAATCCGGTTCTGTTCATTGAACCGAAAACTAGTTTTCCTTCCAGTGCTCCGGCGAGAGTTAAATCTTCAACCAGATCGGCTGTGCCGAGAAATCCGCTTACTCCTGGGCGGGAGAGCGCCCGGATACAGCGTTCAAGAAGTTCGTGACGGTTTGCCATTGCCATCGGATTTTCGCCAGCCCCAAGAGCTCCGCGTGCGGGATGATCGCAGGCGATAATCATTAGCTTTCGCCCGTCTGCGGGAAGCTTTCCTGGTTTTCGCTTCATCAGGGCTGCGGTGAGATATTCGGGATGTTGGAAGCGGATTTTTGAAATTTCTGAAATATTGCACATATTTGCTGTCTCTGGAGTTGCTGTAATCATAGTTGCGATACTTTCGGTTCAGTTTCCGGATGGTGCTGCATTAAATCAAATACTTCCGATTCGGCGGCCATTGCTGTGGAGCATTCCAATCTTGAGCAAACAATTGCTCCTGCTGTTGAAGCAAAGTGAATTATTTTCGGGATTTCCCAACCTGAAATGAGACCGTGGCAGAGCGCTCCCGCAAATGAATCTCCTGCGCCGAGTCCGTTAATGGTTTTTACTTTAGTGACCGGTACTTCAATTCGCTGTTCGCGGGTTTTAGCGAGTGTACCTTTCGGACCTTGTTTCACAATTGCCAGTTTTACTCCGCGTTCCAGCAGTGCGTCTGCTGCGCGGTCCGGATTGCTCTCGCCTACTGCAATGCGGCATTCCTCTCTATTTCCGACGGCGACGTTCACGTATTCAAGGAGTGCTCCGATTTCGCGGGCGGCGGTTTCTTCACGATCCCAAAACATCGGACGATAATCAAGATCGGCAATAGTCCAGCCAGGCTGATTTTTCCGTGCTTTTAAAGCGAAATAATGTGCGCTGCGTGAGGGTTCGTTCGATAAACCAGTTCCGGAAACGAGAAATACTTTTGCAGCTTTTACTGCCAGTTCTGGCACATCTTCCGGGCGCAGCTGTAAATCGGGGGCAGATGGTTCGCGGTAGAAGTAGAGCGGGAAATTATCCGGCGGAAAAATCTCACAAAAAGTTACAGGTGTTTTATAGGTGTTGGTGGTAATTACGTATTGGTCAGATACTCTAAGCCGGTGCATTTCGTCGCGGACAAATTTTCCGAACGGGTCTGCTCCGACACCTGTAACGACGGCTGCGGTGTGCCCCATTTTTGCTGCTGCGACGGCAACATTTGTGGGTGAACCGCCGAGAAATTTTCCAAATGTTCTTACCGATTCCAGCCCTACGCCCGTCTGCAGTGGGTAAATGTCTACTCCTGAGCGTCCCATTGTCAGTACTTCCGGAGATGTTAGAACTTGCGGAGATTGTAATTCACGCACCATTGCGCACTTCCTTTCGTGTATAAATATATTTTCGCAGCAATTCAGAATTTGTCAACTATTTGTCTTGACAATGTTAGTTACAAATATTTCAGGAAGTTATTTTTAGAATATCCACAAAGCGGCTTAACAGTTTGCAACATATCGCCGGAAACTGCATTATGTGGAATAATACTTACTTGAATAGCTTCACTTAGCTGTCTTTTATTGTGCTATTTAGCTGTGACATTAAGGAATACATTTTGGTGGAAAAAGATTTGTCAATAGATTCTCCGTACGTGTTAGAGATTTCCCTGGACCGCGATTCTGCAGAGCCGCTGTATCAGCAAATTCTTGATCCGATTTCACAGTTGATTAAAAACGGCACCTTACCTCCGAATCAGCTTTTAGAAGACGAGATTTCGATGGCGAATCGGCTGAAAATTTCGCGGCCGACGGCACGGCGCGCGCTGCAGGAGCTTGTTGATTCGGGCTTACTTGTGCGTCGGCGCGGTGTGGGGACGAGAGTTTCTCCCTCGCATGTGCATCGGCAGCTTGCATTAACGTCGCTCAATGATGATTTGGTGAAGGCTGGGCATGCTACCCGCACGGAAGTGCTGAAATATGAGATTCATCTGGCTTCTCCGGAAGAGGTTGAGTTTTTGCACTGTGAACCAGATGAAGAACTGGTTACAATTCGGCGTTTGCGGTGGATTGATGATCAGCCGCTTGCGCTGATGTGCAATATTGTCCCAAGCCGGATTGCGCCGAGTCTTACTGAACTTTCGCGGTTTGGGCTTTATGAATGTTTTGGGCGTTACAATATTTTCCCTGCTTCTGCGGTTCAGACGCTTGGGGCAAAGAACGCTTCGAAAGAAGAGGCGGAAATTTTGAATGTTGAGCTGAATACTGCGCTATTTACAATGCAGCGTACTGCCTATGATGCTGACGGCAAGGTTATTGAGCATGGCGATCATGTGTACGATGCACGGCAGTATAAAATGACTTTTCCGCTTGTTTCATCTTCGAAGTAATTTCGCAGCGATTAGCTCCGCCATTGCCCGGGCGGGGTAATGGCGGAGTGCTGTTTTTGGTGTATTTTTTGGAAAGCGGCAAAGCGGAAAAATTTCCAGCAAAATGACATAACAAATGTTTCACATGTTCTTGACATGTGGTGAATATGTTATTAACATATATTTCACAAGGTATGTCACCAACGAGGGTGGCTGTGAGTTGACTCAATTTGCGTGCTTACCGCAATAAGTTGAGGGAAACATGGAAATGTCAAAAAGAATACATCTCTGGTTCTTTGCGAACTGCAACCCAGAAATTCGATACAGTTTTATGGAATGATTCTTCCGATTTGGAAGAGCTTCGGCAGTCAATCGCTTTCGGCAGCGTTGGAGCAACCTGCAATCCGGTGATTGCCTATACGACGATTGCGAAACACCCGGAGATTTGGGGAGACCGCATTCGGAAGATTGCAGCAGATCATCCAACGTGGAGCGAATCGCGGATTGGGTGGCAGGCCGTAAAAGATATGTCTGTTGAAGCGGCAAAACTTTTCGAAGATACTTTCGAAAAAACAAACGGACGCGACGGGCGGTTATCGGTGCAAACTGATCCGCGTTTGCACCGGGATGCGAATGCCTTAGCTGATCAAGCTGAAGAATTTCATAATCTTGCAAAGAATATTATTGTAAAAATACCTGCCACAAAGACCGGCATTGAAGCCATTGAGCTCGCTACTGAACGCGGTGTGTCCGTAAACGTCACCGTTTCTTTCTCGGTGCCGCAAGCGGTAACAGCTGCGGCTGCAATCCAGCGCGGGCTTGAAAAACGTGAAAGTGCCGGGCAGGATACTTCCCAAATGAGTCCGGTAGTAACAATTATGGTCGGCCGTCTTGATGATTGGCTGAAAGCTGTCGTGAAACGCGACAATATTTTCCTTGATCCGTCGGCACTTGAATGGGCTGGTATCGCTGCGGTAAAACGAGCCTACAAAATTTTCAACGAGCGCGGATATCGGGCGCGAGTGCTCGTGGCGGCTTTCCGAAATGTGCTTCAATGGAGTGAATTCCAAGGCGGCGACCTAGTTGTCTCTCCGCCATTTGCATGGCAGCAGATTGTGAATAATTCCGATTATGATCCGGTGGAAAAAATGAGTGCAGACGTAAATCCGCACTATATTAAGCAGCTGCAGCGAATTCCCGATTTCAATCGGGCGTATGAAGTCGATGGTATGAGCCTGGAAGAATTTGAAAACTTCGGACCAACTGTGCGGACGCTGCGGCAATTCCTCGCTGCTGATAATGATTTAGATGTTCTGATTCGCGACATCTTAATTCCAGTGCAATAAGCAATTTTTCGCACGATAAATTTTTGAAAAACAAATTCCGAACAAAGAAGTAAGGACGATTATCATGATTCGTATTGGATTAGTAGGCGCAGGGCGTATTGCGAATGTACATGCACGCACAATTGCAGCACATCCGAATGCGGAACTTGTGCTGGTGGCAGACCCATTTGCCGACGCCGTAAAGGAACTGGCGGCGAAGTATCACGCACGTTATTCATTAAATCCCGACGATGTGTTCCAAGATGATGAAGTGGATGCGGTAATTATTTGTTCGCCGACACCGCTCCATGTTGATCACGTCTTGCAGGCGGCAAAAGCCGGTAAGCCTGCGTTATGTGAAAAACCGGTTGCAATGGAGACATCGGCAGTTTTAGATTTAATGGAGAAACTCGAAAGTATTGAACACACTACAATGCTTGGATTTAACCGTCGTTTTGATCCGACTTTTGCGCGGATGCATAAGATGGCAGAAGCGGGAGTAGTTGGAAAAGTTGAGCAGGTGACTATCATCTCGCGCGATCCGGCTGCGCCGCCAAAAGAATATATTGCCGTATCCGGTGGGATTTTCAAAGATATGACGATTCACGATTTTGATACTGCACGTTTCTTCTTAGGGGATATCACTTCGGTCTATGCTGTCGGCCAAAATCTCGATCCGGAGTTGAAAGATACCGGAGATTTCGACGGCGTGGTGATAACTCTTACCAACGCCGTGGGTGCGACGGCAACAATTACAAACTCGCGTCATTGCGCTTCGGGATACGATCAGCGTCTTGAAATTTTTGGAGATAAAGCCACGATTAATGCGGATAATCTGCGTGCGAATCAAGTTCGCGTCTCGAATAGCGAATATACAGATGCAAAGGATGTTTACCTGGACTTCTTCCTAGAACGTTATGAAGAAGCGTTTGCGGCGGAGCTGAACGAATTTTTGCGGCAATTGCCGAAAAACGCAATCCTGCCACTTCAATTGACGACGGCGTGAAAGCGCTGCAGATTGCCGAAGCTGCTGAAGAATCTGCACGTACTGGAAAAGTAGTTTATCTCTGAACGGTGCTTGGCTCTTGAGGTATCCGGGATTATGCAATCTTTGCGATGTTTGCAGTGTCTGGCCGGGACTTCGCTTCGCTGCGAATATTGCTTAATTTGGATTGAGCTCAGCCTTGCTGAAGCGTTCAAAACATTAGCGCGCAGAGTATTCGGGCGCTAATTTGCAAAATTAAAAACACAGAAAATCAAAGGAGACTTTCGATGAAAATTGCCGGTGCACCAATTAGCTGGGGTGTTTGTGAAGTACCGAATTGGGGATATCAGCTTTCTCCGGATCGGGTACTCACTGAAATGAAAGAGATGGGTTTAACCGCCACTGAATTTGGTCCGCAGGGATGGCTGCCGCAAGAGCCGCAGGCACGCGCAGAAGCAGTATCTGGCTACGGGCTTGAACCAGTGGGCGCATTCTTCTTAGCGATTATGCATGATCCGCAAGTGGATCCAATTCCTGCTGTGCAGGCCGAGCTGGCTGCGTTTGCAGTTGCCGGCGGGACGAATCTGATTTTGGCTGCCGATTCTGGGCAAGATGGATATGATTCACGTCCGGTATTGGATGAAACTGGTTGGGAGACGCTCTTTAATAATCTCTCGCGGATAACTGAAACAGCTGCTGCGCATGGTGTGACCGCTTCGCTTCATCCGCATTGGGGTACAATGGTGCAAAATGTGGATGAAGTTGAGCGTGTTTTAGATAATTCCAGTGTGGGGTTGTGCTTAGATACTGGGCATTTGGCTTGCGGCGGTGCGGACGTTGTCGAGCTTGTAAAGAAATATGCTGACCGTGTGAAGATTGTGCATGCAAAAGATATTCGCAAAAGCATGACAGATAAGCTTCTTCCAGGCATAATCACCTGGGGCCAAGGGGTGAAAGAAGGGATGTTTGTTCCAATCGGGGAAGGTGATATCGACTTTGCGGCGATTGTTTCCGAGCTGAATAAGGTTGGGTTTTCCGGATATTATGTGCTTGAGCAAGATATTATGATTGACGGCGAGCCGGCTCCTGGTGCGGGTCCGATTATCGATGCAAAGAAATCTTTTGCAGCTTTGCAAGCTCTTGCAAAGTGAGTGGTATTTCATCCTAATATCCCGTCTTAGTTTTTGGCGCAGTACATTCTAAATATCCGAATATTCTCACCGTTAAAAGTGGTGTTTTATTTGCAGATTCGCAGATAAGACACCACTTTTGCCGGTTTTGAGGTTTAGAGAGTTTTGTAGGTGCGGGAAGATGCTTTGCTTTGTGTTTTGCCGGTTTCGATATTGGGAAAGCTGCGGTGTTTCTGGGGATGAGGTTAGGTTGATGTGTCATTATGGGTGGCAGTATTTGTTAGTAATAAAACATAAGTAATGTGACATTTAGCGCGAAAATTTGTATCTATGTAAATAACAAAATAAAGTAAGAATCGAAAACAACGAAAGAAAATAAGAGAAAAGAAGAATAATGACACTCTCAGCTTATATTGAAGAAACCCGCACGAAATATGTCCGAATCGCACCGGCCGATATTAGCTTCCGTTTTATTTCAGCCGATGCAGAAGTGTCTTCCGATAATTACGCCGATGAAGTCCAATTAAATCTGGTTCCGGCAATCTTTGCAGTCGGAATGTTATTTGCGGCAGTTGTGCTCGGCGTGGCTGCAAATGCGGCTGCTGTAGTTTTTCTGGCGGGAACTGCAGCTGCGGCAGTAGTTTCGGTATTTGCGTTTGTAAGTCTTTATGCAGTTAATTCAGCGGCTTCATCTTCACAAAACGATAAAGATTATGTGAACTAGATTCAGCTTGAAATTAGCTGGCGCTATCATTTGCGCTGGATTTTACTGCGGATTTCGCAGTTAATCTGAAATAACTGAATCGCAAGCTAAAGTAGATAAAAGTGTTCCCTAGATGAATATTTCGAAATATTCGCCTAGGGAACAGTTTGCTATTTGCTGCTGCAGGGCTGCAGGAATTTATCTGCGGATATTCCGCGTAATTCCCAGAGCTGCCTTTTATTTCGCATACTTTTCTTCCATGTAGGATTCGATTTCTTCAAGTGATTTATTCGAAGTTTCCGGCATAATTTTCCAAAGAATTACGGCAATTATGAGATTGAGAATGCCGTAGATGCTATACGTCATACCGCCGCCGAGACTGTTCATCATCGTTGGGAAAGTCCAGGTGATTGCGGCGTTGACCATCCACATGCAGAATATCGCAGTGCCATTCATTACTCCGCGGGCTGAAGCGGGGAACATTTCGCCGAGCATTGTCCAGACCACTGTGCCGTTAGAGGATTGCACCACCAGCATAAAGAATGCCATCAGGGCGAGAATTACATAAGCGGCCCAAGCCGGAGGTACTTCTCCGGCATTCATATCTGGAGCAATCATAAATTGGAAAACTCCGGCAATAGCGAGGAGAGTTGCTCCAACAAGAGAGACATCCCAAATTAAGATTGCGCGGCGGGAGAACTTGGTAATCAGGATTAGACCAATGGCAGAACCAATTACGGACATCACACCATTTGCAACTTGTGCACTGATAGCGGCAGACGTACCCATTCCCGCATAGCCAAGAACTTTCGGAGCATAATACATTACTGTATTTACCCCGGTGGTCTGATTTACAATTGCCAAGAATATGCCGACTAAAAGCAGTTTCCGCAGCCATGGAATCTGCCAAACTTCGCGTAAATTCCTTGTCTGAGTAGCTGGCGAACCTGTTTGCTTCTTTTCCACCATTTCATACAGTTCGTTGGTAACTGCTAAATCGCTTTCTCCGCCGCGAACTGTCTTCAGTGCGCCAATCGCATTGTAAATTTCAGAACGCAACACATACCAGCGTGAAGACTCTGGCATGAAGCGCATTCCAATCCAAAGTAAAATTGCCGGAATTGAGCACAATACAATCATCCAGCGCCAGGCAGCGCCATTACCGGATCCATCTTGAATTACGAGCTGCGCCGCAAAATCGCGGATTGTGTTCATATCAGTGGAATTTGCCGCTTGCTCGATAGCTTTTTGCAGTGTATCCCAAGTGTATTCCCCAGCTGCAATCTGTCCGTTTGGATCGGATGTGACCGTTAGCTGCGGTCCGCCATGCAGTGCATTGATTCCGGCGTTCATTGCAAAAGCGAGAAGCTGACCGGTAACAATCATTAACTGGTCGAGGGCGACGATTGTGCCGCGAATTCTTTTTGGCGCAGTTTCAGCCAGATAAACAGGTACGGTAGCTGAAGCTCCGCCCACTGCAATTCCGAGAATTAACCGGAAAGGATACATTATCCACACATTCGGGGCAAAAGTATTTCCGAGTGCGCCGATAAAGAAGAGGATTGCAAGTGTGATGATATTATGGCGCCGGCCGAAGCGGTCGGAAAGACGCCCGCCGAATAAAGCGCCAAATGCAGCTCCAACGGTGAGAATGCCGCCAATTGCTCCTTCTTCTCCAGCGGTTAATCCCAAGCCTCCAGCTCCTGAGGGCATATACATATAAGGCAGCGCACCCGATATTACGCCGGTGTCATATCCGAATAGCAGTGAGCCGAGTGTCGCAACTCCGGCAATAGCGATAATGCCGCGATGTTTTCCAGATGCTGGAGTTTCTTGCACCATTGTGCCGAGCTGTTCTTTGGAAAGCTGCTGCGGATTTATTTCTCTATTTTTATTTACCATCACATCTCCTTTGATGATGGTGCGGTCTCTGCTTATTTTGAAGCTAATCGCAATTCGCAAAGCTGATACACCAATATTTGTTTGTCATGTTTGTTTTTCTATTTTTTGTTTTAAGAACGCAATAAGAATGCGAAACATCTTCGTTTCAAAATATACGAGCTAATTGTAAGAACAAATTTAATATTTTGTCTATACAAATATTTTATATGTTTACAATATGTGCTTTAGAGCGACATATCTACTACGGCACGTCCCTGGATTTTTCCCTCAGCAAGCAGTGAGTATCCTATGCCTGCTTCTTCCAGTGAGAATTTACGGGTGACGATATGGCGGTAATCTATTTTCCCTTCTGTTGCCATTCGAATTACTGCTGGTAAATCTTGGCGGGTACGTGCACCATACGACCCGAGGATGGATTGTGAGCGCCGAACTGTGCGGTTAATTTCCACTGCTGCACTCTGCACGCCTGCACCTAAACCGATTGGCACCATCCGCCCGCCGTCGCGCAATGCGTCAAGAGCCGCAGTCCAGGTTTCCGGGCGTCCCAATGCTTCAAAAGCTACATCTACTCCGCGGCCGTTCGTGAGTCTGAATACAGCTTCATGCACATCTTCTTTAGCGGAATTCACGGTATCGGCGGCGCCAAGTTTTTTGGCTGCCTGAAGTTTTTCGTCGGTAATATCGATGGCGATAATTTGTGCTGCGCCAAATGCTTTTGCAACTTGGATAATATTGGACCCGATTCCGCCAGTTGCTACGACGGCAACTGTTTCGCCGTATTGGAGGTTTGCTCCGCGCCGTACGGCGCCGTAGCCGGTCAGAGCTGCGCATCCGAGAATTGCACCGGCGGTCATATCGATATCTTCATTCAGCACACTTACGGAAGTGGCTGGGATTACACAGTATTGCGCAAGTGCGCCCATTGAATACATTGCAATTGGATTGCCGTCGATATCAAAAAGCCGGGTTTTACCATCGTAAAGCTGCCCTTTAAGCCGGTTTAAATCGAAAAACGGCGCACAAAGATCGTCGCGGCCTGCAGCGCAAAACTCGCATTGGCCGCAAGGCATTAAAAATGCGCCGGCGACACGCTGACCGGTTTTAAGGCCGAAATGTTCAGTGTCTGGACCGATTTCGACAATTTCGCCAGTGACTTCATGGCCAAGCACTGCGGGGAGCGGGAATGCGATTTTTCCGCCGATAACGTGCAGGTCTGAATGGCACATTCCGCATGCGGTGACTCTAATCAGCACTTCTCCGGCTTGCGGACACGGAGTCCGAATAGTTTCAATTTGCAAACCGGTCTGCGGGTTGCGAAGCACTGCTGCGCGCATTGTAGGCGGTATTTGTATAGACATATTTCCTCCATTGGAATAATGAATGTGACAAAAATTAGTAATGTAATGCGATAAGTTTAACTTTGTTAATCTTGTTTGTCATCTATTTTTTCAAATTCCGCTAAAGTGTTTTTTAATTTATTCGCTCCTGTTGTCTGCCTAGCGTGCTGTTTGCCCACTTCAAGGGCGTGTTTTTATTTTAAAAGTACTTATTAATTGCTGTAATACTAAGTTTTTATAGGTATTACATATTTTTATATTGTATGGACATTTTAATGTGCAGAATGTATCCTGAGTTTCAATAGTTCAGTAATTTTGCATGGAATACGCAGTCAGCGCCATAGAGATGCTGCAGATAAAGCTGCTGCAGAGATAACCTCGGGGAGGTAGCGAAAGTATTAAAATTTAACGAGCGGGAAAAGTTTTGCGCGTTAGCGTAATTAGTGTCAAGTAGCTGGGCTTGAGCGATATTGATACCAGTCCGGATTCGTGAGACTTGGCTTTTCGTGTCATATTCGGATTTATCTTTGCCGCAATACTTGATGATGTATCGGCTGACTATTCCTTTTATATTTGTCTGCCGATTAACTGCTGGGCAGATTTGGATTTTGGATTAATGCGCACCAACTCTCTTTTGGAAGAATTGGGCGCAAAAGGTCCTACAGGTTTCGCTGCTGGAAGTGATTATGTGCATTTTGCCGAAATCAATTATGCAAAATTGTGCATTCAACTATTGTCAGACAAGAGAAAATGTTCTAGAGTGGTGCATGTCTTAGGTGTTACTGTTCGGCAGGCATGACTGAAGATTTCGGGTTTTCGTTATTCCGATAGTTCACAAGTGCGTGTTCGGGCGTGCTAGTGTGCTCAAAGGAGAGCTCAGGTCGTGCAAGATTTACCTCGCATCATTCGTGTGTTGTCAAACAACGCGGTTGTCGCTCGCTCGCGCGATTCAGAAATGGTTCTCGTTGGGCGGGGTATTGGTTTTGCGCGAAAACCCGGCGACCTCATCAATAAAGAAACCATTCAGCATCGTTTCGTAGAAGTGAGTCCCGATCGGGCAGCGTTTATGCAGTCAGCATCAAACCTTTCCCCGATTATTCTCACTACGATTAACGCCGCGCTTGATCTCGCTGGAGATTTGCTCGGCGAGTTGCATCCTTCGGTTTACCTAGTACTTGCTGATCATATTGCGTTCGCTGTGCAGCGGCACAGCAAAGGGCAGCTAATCAAATCGAAAGTACTTGGTGAAGTGAAGGCTGCCTTTCCGGCAGAATTTGCGGCGGCGGAACTGATGGTGACTTACCTGAATGCGCATCTAGATTCTGCGCTGCCAATTGATGAAGCCGCATTCATCGCCCTCCACCTCAACGCTGCGATTACTGGTAAAACGGTGAAAGCTCCGCTTGAGCAGACGAATTTGCTCTCTGAGCTGGTCGAATTTCTCGAAGACGAGCTGGGAATTGCGCGCGGCGGAGCCGATGACGACATGATTACAAGCCTGATGCGTCTCTCACGGCGTGTTCGTAATGGTCAATTCCGTCGTAATGATGCGAAAATGTGTATAACGACGGCAATCCCGCACGAAACTGCTGCTGCACGTCAGGTGATAAAAAACTTGCTGGCGGTGAGATTCCGAAACAGGCGGAAGGAGAAGTAGCCTATTTCGCAATGAAACTCCACGGCTGGCTTGATACACACAATGAAAGGAATTGAATCGTGAAGGGTTCATTTATGGAGAGCCTCCAACGGCTCGGTAAGGCGCTCATGGGTGCAGTGGCAGTGATGCCAGTGGCTGCAATCCTCATGGGTGTTGGTTACTGGATTGATCCGAGTGGCTGGGGCGCCAACAACGTTGCTGCTGCAGTCCTAATTAAAGCTGGCGCAGCAGTTCTTGATAATCTTGGCTGGATTTTCGCAGTCGCAATCGCTTTCGGTCTTGCAAAAGATTCAAACGGCGCTGCTGCACTTTCCGGTTTCCTTGGTTACGCTACTGTAAAGCTGCTGTTGGGCGAAAGCACCGTTGCCGGCTACCAGGGTGTAGATTTAGCAAAACTGAAGGAAGAGGGCGGCCAGGCGCTGCTCGACTGGAACTCCCATGGCTGGGCTGCAATCAACGATAAGAACGTGCTTATCGGAATCCTCGTCGGTATCCTCGCAGCTTGGGTTTACAACCGTTTCCACCGCACCAAGCTTCCGGATTTCCTAGCATTCTTCTCCGGCCGCCGTCTCGTGCCGATTATGACCTCGATTCTGGCAATCGCACTTTCCGGCATTCTCTACATTGTCTGGCCGCTCGTTTACGGTGCGCTTTTCTCATTCGGTCAGTGGATTTACGGCTTGGGTGCTGCAGGCGCCGGTCTTTACGGTGTCGCTAACCGGCTCCTGATTCCAACCGGCCTGCACCACGCACTGAATCAGATTTTCTGGTTCAACGTTATCGGCATTGACGATATCAACAAGTTCCTCGGCGGCGGGCAAACCATTGAAGCTGCAAAGGCTGCTACTGACGCTGCTTCCTGCCCAGGAGTTTGGGCAGACGGTGTTTGTACCGTAATCGGTGAAGTTGGCCGTTACCAGGGCGGTTTCTTCCCAGTAATGATGTTCGGCCTCCCAGCTGCAGCACTTGCAATCTACCTGCGTGCAGATAAGAGCAAGAAGAAGGCAATCGGTTCGCTGATGGCTGCCGGCGCACTTGCTTCAATCTTCACCGGCGTTACCGAACCGCTCGAATTCTCCTTCATGTTCGTTGCTCCGCTGCTCTACGGAATTCACGCAATCCTCACCGGCCTTGCAGTATTCATTGCAGCAACCTTCAAGTGGACTGCCGGCTTCGGCTTCTCCGCTGGTTTCGTTGATTTCTTGCTCTCCACCCAGAACCCGATTGCAAATCAGTGGTGGATGCTCCTCCTGCAAGGTCTCATCTTCGCGGTAATCTACTTCGTAATCTTCTACTTCCTCATTGGCGCACTTAACCTGAAGACCCCAGGCCGCGGCAATGATGATGATGCAAGCGCACAGCTCAGTTCGGATGCTCCGCTTTCCGATACAGCTTCAAAGATTATTTCTGGTCTCGGCGGTATCGAAAACGTTGATACACTCGACTACTGCGCTACCCGTCTGCGGACAATCGTGAAGGATTACACCAAGGTTAATGAAAAGACCATCAAAGATGCCGGTGTTGCTGGTGTGATTCGCCCGTCGCAGAAGTCAGTGCAAATAGTTATCGGTCCGAAAGTCCAATTCATGTACGATGAAGTGGCTGATCAGCTGCGTGCAAGCGACGCAAAACTAAATGGTGAGCAGGAAGTCTAATTTGACTCATGCTGATTCAGTTAGCGAAACAGCTGTTTCACTAACTCACATTTAGGCATAATAGCCGCTAAAATTCAGAGTAATATTTCCGGGTTGAGCTTGTCTTTTCGGCAGAGCGTCACAGCGAGCCTTGATGAGCTCAACCCGAAATAACCTCGCAAATCGAAAGGGGACATTAGCGATGTTGTTTGGTCGGAGCAAAAAAGTACAGTTAATCCAGCCTTTCGCAGGCAAAATCGTGGGCTTGAGTGAAGTCCCGGACGAAATGTTTGCGCAAAAGATGCTTGGCGACGGTTTCGCAGTAGAACCAAGTGAAGATTCATTTAACGTGGTAGCGCCGGTTTCCGGCACATTACTGAAGGTGTTCGGCACGCTTCATGCTTTCGCAATGAAGAGCGACGAAGGTCTTGAGATTCTCGTGCATATTGGTCTCGAAACCGTTGAACTCAAAGGCGACGGCTTTACTGAGCTTACACACACAGGCGATCACGTCGAAGCGGGAACCCCGGTAGTGGGTGTAGATGCAGCAAAAGTAAAAGCTGCCGGATACAATCTCGTGACTCCAGTGGTACTTACAAACCCAGGGCAAGTAAAGAGTATCAATATCAATTCTCAGGGTGCCGAAGTGGTGCTCGCATAATTTTTTTGAAGGGAAACATCTATGTTTTCAAAGCAAGCAACCGTTGCAGCAAAACTTGGGCTTCACGCACGCCCGGCAGCGGCATTTTCACGTACCGCTGCTGAAACAGGCAAGGATATTACGATCAGCCTTGGCGATAACTCGGCAGATGCGGCAAGCCTGCTTGAAGTAATGACGCTTGGTGCGAACTGCGGTGACGTGGTAACTCTTTCGGGTGATGACGATGCCGCACAGGCAATCGAAGCACTAGTTGAATTTATTGAGAATCAGGAGTGAATGAAATGGGCAGCGGCGAACTAGCAGCAGATTTTCGCGGTATTGGTGTATCTCCGGGCACAAAGTTTGGCCCTGCCTACTTGGTTTCTGAGCCTGCAGGCGTAGACCCAAATGAGCCTGCAGGCAGTGCGCAGGATGCGCCGCGAGTAAAAGCGGCTTTCGATACTGTAGCTGACGAACTTTCTGCCCTTGCAGCGAATCGTGAGGGAGAATTTTCGGAAATTTTGGCAATGACTGCCGACCTTGCACGTGATAAAGGGCTAATCAAAGCGACTTTAAAGAAACTTGAGCAGGGTCTTGGGGTAACTGCTGCAGTGCAGGCAGCCGTCGGTGATTATGCGATGATGCTTGAAAGCCTTGGCGGATACATGGCTGAACGCGTGACCGATTTGGAGTCGATTCGAGATCGGGTGATTGCGAAGCTTCGCGGCGTGCCTGCCCCCGGTGTTGCTGTTTTTAATGAACCAGGTGTGGTGGTAGCGAAAGATCTTTCTCCGGCGCAGACTGCAGATTTCGATCTTTCGAAAGTGCTTGCAATAGTTACTGAACTGGGAGGGCCGACTTCACACACCGCAATTTTAGCGGCGACTCTTGGGATTCCGGCGGTGGTGGCCGCTTCCGGGATTTCGGATGTGCATGAAGGGCAGCAAATTCTGATTGACGGACGCACGGGATCGATTTGGGTTGATCCGGCGGATGACTTTGTGGAAGCCGAATTAGCTTCAGCTGCAAAACGTGAAAAGTTCTTGGCGTCTACAAGCGGTGCAGGAAAAACTGCCGACGGTGTGCCGATTGCGTTGAAAGCCAATATTGGCACACTGGCAGATGCGCAAAAGCTGCATGAAGCTGATCTTGAAGGTGTCGGACTGCTGCGCACAGAGTTCATGTTCTTAAACGGCGCTGAAGCTCCGACAGAAGCAGAGCAGGAAGCGAACTTTCGCGGCATTATTGAGGCTTTCGACGGAAAATCTGTTACAGTGCGCACTCTCGATATTGGGGCAGATAAACCAGTACCATTTATTGATCAGAGCGGTGAAGAAAACCCGGCACTCGGGCAGCGCGGGATTCGGCTGTGCCAGGCACATGAAGAATTGCTGGACACACAGCTTGCAGCGCTGGGTGCAGCAGCAAAACCAGATACGCGTGTGATGGCGCCGATGATTGCGACTGTGGCGGAAGCAAAATGGTTCGCTGATCTTGCTCGGTCAAAGGGATATCAAATGTGGGAATCATGGTGGAGACGCCAGCTGCTGCGATTCATGCGCGCCGGCTGATTGAAGGAGCTGCGCTCGATTTTGTTTCGATTGGTACCAATGATTTGACCCAGTATGTGATGGCAGCTGATCGGTTACATCCGGCACTTACAGATTTGAACAATCCGTGGCAGGTTGCAGTGCTTGAATTGATTAAAGATGTTTGTGAAGCTGGGAAAGCTGCGGGAGCAAATGTTGGGGTTTGCGGTGAAGCTGGCGGGCATCCGCTTCTTGCCCTGGTGCTTGTCGGGCTTGGCGTAGATTCACTTTCAATGTCAGCTGCAAAAGTGCCGGCTGTGCGGGCAGCTCTCGCGCGCCATACTTTTGCAGAGTGTCAAGAGCTGGCGCAGATTGCGCTCGCTGCTGACTCTGCGGAAGAAGCAAGAGCAGCAGTGTTTGCAAAAATTCCGGAAACTGCAGATCTTTGCGGGTAAGCCGCGGATTTTGCGGTGAGACTGCGGATTTTTGCTGGCAGCTGCGGATTTTGCCGCCAGTTACGTAAGTTCGCAGGCATTATGCCATCACTTACGTGCGCTGGCGCGAACTTTGCCGCCAGTTACGTAAACTGATACCCCGGCACAAGCAAAATGTGCAGAGCCTTTTTGGTTGGGTTTAGTTTTGCCGGTTCCAAGCGGTGTTTTTGCATAGCGGTCAGGATTGATCTATGCAAAAACGCCGCTTTCCACCCGAACAGCTACCGGCTTTTTATTCCACTAAGCCAAACAAAAATACGAAGAGCTGTCAAAGCCGATTCTGCCACCAGTTATGTTAGTCCACGAGCACTTTGCCGCCAGTTACGTTACTTCGCGCCCGTTATGCTACCGACTTACACACTCTCACAGCTCAAGTAGCCCAGCCGCTTGCAATCCTTTACTGGAAAACTTCTCCGGATTCCGCATAATTGCGGATACCCGATACTCAGTTCTCATCTCGAAAAGCTCAGATTTTTGAGATTTGCACATAGACTTGATGACTGCGCGGAAATTCTCGCGCACACGCATCTTTCAACTCACGTTTGAGTGAATCGGTACAGCTGCTCAGCGTAATATCGCGGTTTTCATACCCGTCTTCGCGCAAATGAATCGTCCCGCCTTGAATAACGATACTCACTGACCGGTCACGCTTCCATGTAAGCAGAGTGACTTTTGTGTCGTGTCTGCGCTGCACTGCAGTGATAAGAGTTTGCTGTGCCTGCTTCAAGGGAAGTAATTTCATGCGGTTACCTCAAACACTTCAGATAGAAAACTTTAGGACAAGAATTTGTCGATTGCACGGGAAAAATCTGATTTTTGAATTTGATTCGACATAAAAACCACAGTCACCCGCTGATTTTGCACAATGAATCCCACCCGTACCGGAGGTAACAGTCCGAGATTTACTCGACATTCATAGACTTTACATCCAGCAAACAACAGTCGGCTGGCAATTTTCGTCTTTGAAAAATTATTCGCAAGCTGTTCTGCTAACTGCGACTCCACAGCCCGACGGATTTCAGTAATCTGTTTTGGATATTTTCGCAATAACTTCCGCGTGCCTGCCTCATGGTAAACCACCTCCATATTGCCGGCTGCTATATTACGCATTATCGGCACCCTACACCTTCATTAGAAACCCGCTATCTGCAGAAAATGTTAGCGCGGATAGTTTCATAAAGCTATCGCAGTTTCATAAAGCTATCAGTATCGGTTTTGCGGAAATATTTACATTCCTGATAATTTCAGGAGCAAAATGCGCACATTTTCGTTGGCTCGGGTACTTGCCGTGTATTGAAGTATTGCTGCAGAGATTAAATTCTTTGGAGATGCTGCTCGGTGGGCTTAGTAAATTCCTATTATCTTCGATATTACTTAATGCTAATTTTGCAAATTCGTTTTGCGCAGGTTTCGTGCATGCCGTTTGTGTACTGCCGTGTACCGTTCGTGTACTGCCGTCTGCCGTGCGCCATGTAATTGCGTGCTGAACATTTTGTATTGCGTGCTGAGCATTGAATATTGGTTAAGGCGGGATACGCTTGCTTCGCAGTACGAGATATTTATTTTCCGCTTTTTCCTTTTCGCTTTGTTATTTTCCATTTCCAGCTTTCCAGCTTTTCAGTTTTCCGGCGTTCCGCATTTCTCTTCCGAAGTTCCGGCGTTCCAGCTTCCGGCGTTCCGCATTTCTCTTCCGAAGTTCCGGCGTTCCAGCTTCCGGCGTTCCGCATTTCTCTTCCGAAGTTCCGGCGTTCCAGCTTCCGGCGTTCCGCATTTCTCTTCCGAAGTTCCGGCGTTCCAGCTTCCGGCGTTCCGTGTTCCGGAGGCAGAAAACGGCGGCTGCAGAACATTAATAATATTCTCAGCCGCCGTAATAAGCGGGCGATACCGCCGTTGTTTGCATAATCAGCAGCAACAGCACCACGGCAAGCCCCGAAATATGCGGGCGATACCGCCGTTATCTGCAATCAGTTGTGATGTTTAGGCGTTTTCCGCTTGGTATATGTTCTTGCGGCGGCGGTATGCCGGAGTAAGAATCCCTGCACCCATAAGCGCAATCAGGAGCGACCAGATAATCAAATTTCCTGCAGCAGCGCCGGTACGGGCAAGTGTGTTGCCGAAAGCGTCATATTCAACCAAATTGCCGTCCTTATCGCACGTAGTTGCCGAAACTAGAGCAACGGAGGAAGACATCGGCGCTAATTTTTCACCTGCTTTGTAGAAGCCGGCAAATGCTTTTGCACCGTCAGCGGTGAGTCTGACTGCTGCTCCAGAGAAGCTCAGGCGGGAATCGGTAACTTTAATTCCGTTGAAAGTAACGGTTGCGAAATTGACTCGGCCCAGGCTGAACTTATTTCCGCTCATATCGGATCCGGAAACATTCATATAGAGGCTTGCGGTGTTTCCGTTAATAACGAGAGCCGGGCTGCTGATACGGATGTCGAGAACGCCGTTATGGCCGGTAAAGTGAACTGAACCGCTGTAGTAAATTTTACCGGTGCGGGTTGCGGTGTTGTAGAGTCCGCCGGTTGCCGGGAAGCTGAACTGCGCCCCGTCCCAGGAAGCGCCAGCGAGATCCCATTTACCATGCGCAATCGGGCCGCGCAGGTAGGATGTGAAAGAGGAGCGCAGCGCCCAGCTTAGCGATCCGTTGGTAATGCGCTTCTTGTGCGGGTCAGCTTCGCACTTCTGAAGCTGTTCATGCTGCGTCGGCGGTTGAGGCTGAAGCTGCGGTTGAGGCGGAGCCTGCGGTTGGGGCTGAATTTGCTTTTCAGATTCGCCATTCTCTGTGCGGTTCGGCTTTTCGCCTCCAGCGGTGAAAGTGATCGTAATCGGATCCAGTGCCTGCCCCTCATCGTAGAAGTTAGCAAATGCTTTCGCGCCGTCGGCAGTGAGGTTCACATCAGCAAAGTGAATCTTCTTTGCTGCGCCTTCGCCGGTGATTTGCGGTTCGGAAAGCTCTGCGAGAGCTACGGTGGCAGTTACCCGCTTGCTCTCATCTGCAGCCGGATTTTGCTTGCCGGAGAGGATTGCGTGGATGTTTTTCTGGTCGAATGGCAGGTAGGACATAGTTGCAATTAGCTGCCGCCCCTGATTGTTATTTACGATACGCGGATTCGAGATGGTCATATCAAGCAATCCGTTGTGGGCGGTGAAGTGCACTTTTCCGGCGAACTGGAGATCTTGCAGCTTGTTCAGATCGAAAGCTGCCGCATCCTTGATTGGGAAGGTAAATTCGCCTGCAGCGCCTTCAGAAAGCTCCCATTTGCCGTGAGCGAAATTGCCTGAAACGTATTTCCGGAAGCTCGCTTTCAGACCCCAGTTCAGCATTGGAACGAGAGTGTTCTGCTTCGGATTGTCTTTCTTTGCGTCGTTTTGTTTCGGGTCGTCTTTCTTTGCGTCGTTTTGTTTCGGGTCATCTTTCTTTGCGTCGTTCTGCTGCTTTAACTGCGCAAAGAAATCGGTAACGTTCTTGTCGAGCTGATTATTTTCAGCACGAACCTGCTCGATCGTCTTCGGGTTTAGCAGAGTCTGAGCTTCGGCTGCGTCTGCTGGGAAGTGCCTGATAATTTTCCCTAATCTTTCGCTGCTGTATCCGTTATCATCAAACTCTTTATCAAACTTTTCTTTTAACGCCGACCAGTCGGTGAATGAGTTGTAATTGATTTTCAAAGAACGAAGCAGTGCGGTAATAGCGCCTGCTGTTAGCGGATTCGGATCTTTGATGAAGTTATGTTCAAGATTGAGTTTGTGAACTGCGTTCTTTTGCGGGAGCGTGCCAAGATCTTCAATCAGGTTATGCGAGAGATTAAGATCCAGCATAATCGGAAGATCTTTCATGACGCTTAAATCAGCAATTCGGTTATGGGAAAGATCAATTTTATGAATATTTTCTTTCTCCACTCCCGTTTTTCGATTTCCCGATCCCACTTCAACTGGGAAAGATTGGAGATCCGGTTATTAGTTAAAATCAGCTTGTCGATTTTTGGGAGAACGCCGACGGCAGAGATGTCTGTGATCCAGTTATCTTCTGCTTCAATCGTTTCGATCTTCGGTGACTTTTCGAGTCCTTTCAGCGAAACAAGCTTGTTTTTGCCGAAAATTACTTCGCGCAGTTTCGGCAATCCGGTTAACGGAGTTAAATCGGTAATTTGATTGTTATAAAAATCGACGGTGTTCAAGTTTAATCCATGCTGCAGGCCTTCAAGATTTTTAATCCCTCTTGAAGCGCATTTGAGAGTAAAAATTCCTTCGATGGTTTTATTGGTAATCGGAAGCCCGGCAACCAGATCTGTTTCAAAGCGGATACACTTTTCTAATTCTTTATCCGGGATTTGCAGCACCTGTATCGGTGCGTCGCTGTATTCCGGTGCTACTTTCGGGTTCTTGAAATTTTCCGGGAAAAGCTCCCAGAGAACCGGCATCTGCACATTTTCCGCATTTCCATCCGCTGGAATCGTCATGGCAAACGGGGCGCCTGGTTCGTTCTCGTAAAAACCAACTAAGGATTTAACATTGCTCGAAAGTACGGTCTTTAAAGCGGAAACAATAACTGTATTGTTTTTGCGTTCAATCTTGAGGTCTTTTAACTCAGCGATTTCTTTTTGCTTGAATTCAACTTTTCCTTCTTTTGCCATCGTTCCGGCAGTGTAGCCGTCGGCAAGTAAAAGGCCTTTCTTAAAGTCAATGGTCGGGTTGGCAATCCATAAATCAAGAATTCCGCCATATTTCCGCCAGCTAACTTTCCCCTGCAGCTTCAGCATTCCGGTTTTACCTGTTAGGTCAAGAGTTTGCCCTGGAACCGGCGACCAGAGAAGTTCATTATTTCCAGAAGTGAGAACTTTAACATGCTCGCCTCGGTTTTCACCTTCTTTTAGCGCCGTATTCCAGGTGCGGCCGACGTAATCGCGGAATGAACGGCGGAAATCCCAGTTAGCGAAACCGGTATTGACGGTAAGAACATTGCTGTTATTTTGCACGGCAGCTGTTTCAGTTTTTCATTCCTGGTTTCCGGCTTTGGCTCGGCAGCCTTATTTGCCGTATCTGCTGCAGATTTCGCAGCTCTTTCAGACTGAGGTCCTGCAGTTTCGTGAACCGATCCAGCTGCTTTCGCGCCGGAATCAGGTTTCTGTTCTGTTTTCGCTGCAGGTGTTTCGGCACTAATTTCTGCTGCGGCAGAATCGGCGCCCTCGATGCTGAATGCTGGTGTGATTCCTCCGAGCAGTAATGCTGATACTGCTATTGCGGAGGTAAGCACCTTAATTAATGATTTCCTCATAGTTCTCCGAATCAAATAATCTGATAAATATCAGACTTAGGCTACCCTAACTTAATGGATGAAAACAATATGCTTTCCGTTCGAATCGAGATTGGGAAGCGGCTGATCTTCGGAGACGTTTCGTGGAAGCATAATCTTGGGCGGTGACAGCAAAAGGTTTACGCGAAATGAGCATAGAATATCTTTGGCGTGAGATTTTATCCGGAAACTGAAAAGTTTACGCAAATACAATCTTTACGACGGCAGATATGCAATGCCCTGTCTCTATCAGTGATTTCCGCAGCGTATAGTTAAATCTCTTAGATAAGAACGGTTGCAGGAATTACCTTATCAGAATATATGTTTTGTGAGGAGATTTTATTTTGCTATGTCGCTAACATGCGGAGTGTTGTGAGATGTTTCAGGTAACTGCGGGATGATTCAATATCGAGCATTTTGCGAAACGCCGGAAAAGGAAATGAAAAGAAACCGGAAAGGCGGGGAAATTTTCGGGGTAGGGGCATGTAAAGTTGCATTAAAGGCAAATTTTCAGATTTTCATGGAGAATAGGAATATCTCTCCTGATACGCAAGAGCAAGGAAAACAATGGATACATTATTTCAACGGGTTGCTCCGCTATCGCAAGAGCGCATAATCGAAGCGTTGAAACGGATGGACGTGGTTTATCATGTCGATTCTGCCGGCGATTTAGGAATGTTCTTCAACGAGTGTGTGATTTGGTTCGATATCGCTGGTACGGATGAAGATGTTTTGATGATTCATGCCGATCCTTTCCGCGATATCCCAATGGAAGAAATAATGCCATTCCGAAAGTTTATTAACTATTGGAATGCAACGAGTTTCTGGCCGCGGGTCTATCCGTCAATTAATGATGACGGTATTGTGCGTGCGCACTGCGACCACGCCGTGAACTGTATTAATGGAATTACTGATGCGCAGCTTGAAGCAAATATCGTACTGTTTATCTCGATGATTCGAGATTTTTATACCGAACTTGATAAAAAAGAAAGCATGGCTGGCAATGAATGATTTAGAATTTTCGAACGCCTCCGGAGATAAGCCGGATTCGGGAAATTCCGCTGCCCCGCAGCAGAAAGAAAATAGTTCTGGGCGCGGAAAAAACAATCTAAAGTACGGCGAAATTACTGCACCGGTTTCAATCGAACGTATCTGTGCAATATTTGACGCGGCAGGGTGGAAATATAATTTAGCAGATTCAGAACTCCAAAGCGGTTTTGGTGGAAAACCTTTTATCATCACCTACAATACGGAAAGTAATTGCCTTGATTTAACTTCACTGCTGATTTCCGGTGTGTCTGAGATACCTGAAAATGACGTACTTGGTTTTATTGAAGAATGGCACCACACAAAAATCTTGCCAAAAGCATATCTTTTCCGCACTGAAGATGGGGAAGCGTTAATTCGCCTTGAACATATGCTATTGTTCGCAGATGCGGAAGAGCGGATTTTCGGTGCGACTGATGCGCAATTAGCTGGCTATCTGGAACAGTTCATTTTTTCCGCACTCGCGTTCTTTGAAGAATTTAATAACTTTTTCGGGAAAGGCGAGATTTAATGCGGCAGGCAGCGCTGTTCCGCATGGAAACAGCGCAGGTGAGAAAGATTCCCTGTGCTTGTTCTTCGGTGCTCCTGGTTCGGCTCGGCTGCTTTCCCGCTATTGAGTCCGTGATTTCGCTATTGAGTCTATAATTTCGCTGGCGGTCTCGTGCGCTTCCAAATCTTTTTGATTCGTTTCGCTTTTGTTTTATTTATCCGTCGGCGTTTGAAAATCTGGCGGTGCTGCGTCCTGCTAGTGCGGGGAAGCGAATCAAGATGTACTGTCGGCAGAATATCTTCCTCGGCAAGCTCGTGATCCGTCGTTCGCAGCTCCTTTACGAAACCGTACATTGCCAGTGCAAGCACAAAAGCAAACGGCAGCCCCATAATCACTGCCGCATGTTGGAGTGCTGGGATTCCGCCGACAAGCAGCATTCCAACAGTCAAGACTCCCGTAACACTCGCCCAAAAACCCGCAGCCACGGACGCCCGTCTTGCGCCGGATCGTCAAAACGCGAACAAAGATTTGCCATCACCAACGCGCCAGAATCTGCAGAAGTTACATAGAACAATAATCCGATAACCGTCGCCAAAACAATCACGACGGGTGCCAATGGAAGCTGTGCCAGCAGCGAATAAAATCCCATCTCGGGGGACGCCAGGGTGAGCTCTCCAAATTCTGTTCCGCTCAGTCCGCCGTTATTCGCTGTATTGCTGCGGATATAGTCGATTGCGGCATTGCCGAAAATTGAGATCCATAAAACAATATAGAAAAGCGGAATTGATACGGCACCGAGTACAAACTGGCGAATCGTGCGTCCGTAGGAAATCCGGGCAAGAAACATTCCCACAAACGATGCCCAGGCAACCCACCACGCCCAGAAGAAAAGCGTCCAGGAATTCTTCCAAATATCCGCATCGGCATAAGTCATTGTGTCCATCGTCATCGACGGAAACATTGCAGCTAAATCCCCAATATTCATTACAATCGCGTTAAGCAGCAAATCCGTGCGGGAAAAAGTAAAACCCAAACGAGCAGCGCAAAAGCGCCGTAAACGTTCAAATTAGAAATTAACTTCATTCCGCGCGAGATTCCGATAAACGCCGATGCCGTCGCCATAATAATTGCCAATGCAATCAATAAAACCTGTACTGGTAAGCCTTGCGCAACGCCGAAAATCAGGTTTAGACCAACATTGATTTGCACCACGCCAATCCCGAGAGTGGCAGCAACCCCGAATACTGCTCCGATAATCGCGGCGCTATCTACCAAATCGCCGGCAAACCCGGCCATGCGCTCTTTCCCGAAAATCGGCTCAAGCGTGGTGCGGGCGGCAATCGGGCGGTGGCGGCGATAAGTGTAATACCCCAGAGCCATACCCATTAGTGCATACATTGCCCAGCCGGTTATCCCATAATGGAAAATTGCCCAGATGGGTGCCTGCTTTGCCGCTAAATCAGTGCCTCCGGAAATCAGCGGCGGCCGTAAATATTGTGCTACTGGTTCGGCGACGGCAAAAACATTAAATCTGTGCCGATACCGGCGGCAAAAAGCATTGCTCCCCAAGAGAGGTTCGAATATTCCGGTTTTGCATTTTCCGGACCAAAGCGAAGCCGGCCGTACTTTGAAAACGCAACTGCAAACACAAATATTACAATTACGGTGCCGAGCAGAATGTAGAACCAGCCAAACCATTTCCCAATCCATGCCGTTACAATCTGCAGCAGACCGGCAGCTGCGGCGGGGCTGATTAAAGTCCACAGTGCCAGCGCAATAATAAATGTGCCAGCGCTGATGAAAACTGTCTTGCGAAGTGATCCGGGCAATTAGTTTCCTTAAATTGGGTGCGGATTCGTCAATCTGCTTAAACCGCGTTATACGGAGGCCTGCAACAAACTGTCAGGTAAAAATACTGCAAGAATCGACGAAAATAACATCATGAGTCTACAGTAAACCTTACTGCGTACGTAGTATGTTGGTGTGTTTTTGCGGGAAAAGGTGCGTTCAGTGCTGTTCCCGGTGCGGGATACTTCCGGTTATTCCGGTTGGAATATTTAATATTTTTCCTCCGCTCTCACCGCTATTGCGGCGGCGGAATATTTTGCAGCACCGGCAGTGGGATAGGAAAAAGCCCTAGATACTGAAAAGCGTTCTGAATAATATTTTCGTGATATATCTACTGGTAAAAGAGTTGTCTGTAAAATTTTGGCAAAGTTAATTAGTGGCACTTAGGAAAAAGACCTATTTGAAAAGTGTAAGGGGAGAGGTATACAGTTGTGCTGTGTTCCCCAGCGGGAATGCTGATGTTGCGAGATATCGAGCGGTGTGAATCAAAAATAACCGCCGATTGAAAAATACGGCGGGGGCACGGCAAGAGCCTGCTCCTCGTTCCTTGTTTGTTTCGGTTATAAAAGCAACAAAACGGAGGAGTCCGGATGTTTGAAAAAACAAGCAAAAAGAAACACTGAATCGAGTGCGCCGACTGCAGGAAATTCACTGCGCTGCCAATAAGCGTTTTGCGTTTGGGATAGCGGCGGTGATGGTGGGAAGCATATCTGTATTGGGGATTCCGACTGCGCCGATTAGTGCTGCAGAAGAATCGGCAGCAGCGGCTGGATCCGCTGCGAATACTGCTGTTAACGCCAGTGATTATGAACTGATGTGGGATGCGGAGAGCGGCGGAAAATCCGCAGCTTCCGCAGCTTCCGCAGCGCAAAACGGCAGAAAAGATCCGGGGTTCAAGCAAATCGATGATCGTAACTATGTGTATTATTACGATTTTGGCGGTACGTCGAGCTTTGATTTTGGGGAGATGATGAAACATCTCAAAGCGGTTCCGAAAGATCCGGCTCGTAAATTGCCAACGTGCTACGGGAAAAATTTTTCGATAAATGAAGAATCTTCCGGGAGTAATGCGGATTCGCACGGAACTTCCTGCGAAATTTACCTTGATCGCGACGGTATTAAAAACGGAATAATGCCGGTAGTCGGTACCGCTTCCGGGCATTACGATTCGATCTTTAATGACCGGACCAAAGACGGCAGCACAATTAAGGCTGTGAATGGCGCGACTTACGGCGGAAAAATCGTGCTTCGCGCCAGTGCTGCGAAGCACGGGAAAAAGTCCGGAGGTGTTGCTCTGAGCAAGAACGCAGAACAAAGCTGGAAGTTTAGGCTGCAAGGCGCCGATGTCCGCCCGCCGAAAGTTGATGCGGAGAAAACAAAACAGAAGCTGCAGCTAACGGACTTGCATATCGCCTCGCCGGAATCTCTTCGCGCACAATTCGCTGCAGCAAAAATCGTTGCAAGCGATAATGTCACGCCGGCAGATAAGCTGAAAAAGAAAATCAAGTTTACTAATTTACGGGTAAAGCGGGAATTGACTCTAGAGCAAATTCAAGCAAGTGCGAAAACCGGCGGACCGAAGCTGTATAGTGTACAGCTGGAAGTGAAAGACGAAGCCGGTTTAACGGCGAAAGAAATCATTAAGCAAACGCTGATTGTGGCGCCGGAAATCAAAACTCCGAATCCGGTTCTAAAAGAAATCGTGCAGGATTTGCAGAACTTAACGCTGGCAGAAAAAGCGAAAATCCGTACTTTGCTGCAGAAAGTCAACCCGGAAAACACGCTGCTCGGATCGCCGGGAACGAAAGTAGATATCGATTCAAAGAGCGGAATTATTACGGTCACTTATCCAAACGGATCCGTCGCTGTGAAGCTGAAAGTTGCAGATTTCGCGGGAGTAGCGAAACGGGCGAAAGATTCGGCAGATGACGCTGCAGATATTAATAATATCGGCACTGAAACTCCGAAACGTGATCCGCTGGTGAATAATGACGCTGCGGATATCGGCAATATCGGCGATGAGACCCCAGGGCGGGAACCGTTGAATCGCAATATGCGGGGAGAACAAGATTCGAACAAAACAAAAGCAGACCAGGATTCTGCAGTGTCAACGCCGCAGACGCCGCGTCTCAATTCGGCAGGAGCTGCGCCGGCAGCTGAAGCTGCTTTGCCGCAAACAGGAGCAGACTCTTTCGCTGTTGCCGCGGTTGCAGTACTGGCAATTTTGGCAGGGTTGGGTATTGTGGTCATTAATCAGCGGCGCAAAGACCGAACCAAGTAAGCTGATTTACAGATTAGCGTGTTCTCGCCGGTCTGGTTTTTACAGTGCCGGGATGTGACTGCTTAATCTTAATCGCTGCTAAGTGCAGCTGCAGCTTTCGGGCAGGTTTGATGAAAAGGATTTCTTTCGTTGGATTCATCTGCAGCTGCAGAATGTGCGGGGAGTTCTAACCGTTTGCAGTTAGAACTCCCCATTCTGATTTAATTGTAATCCTGCAGCTAAATCACTGCCGGATTGCGTAATCAAAAGCGCCGATTGCTGCTTTTGCTCCAGATCCGAGCGCTACTACCACTTGTTTGTATGGCGTATCGGTAACATCACCAGCAGCAAAGACTCCCGGCACGGAAGTCATTCCAGCCGCATCAACGGCAATTCCGCCGCGATTGAGCGTGAGTGTTTCCGCTACCCATTCAGAGTTCGGGACCAGCCCGATTTGGACAAAAATCCCATTAACAGCCAGCGAATGTGCATTCCCGGCGGAATCTTCATACTCCAGGGCGGTAACTTCGGTGCCGTCGCCGCTTACTCCGGATACTTTCGCGGAAGTAATCACAGTGGTGTTCGGCAATGACGCGAGTTTCTGCTGGAGAACCTCATCGGCTTTCAGCTCGGGCATCATTTCCACGACGGTCACATGAGTTGCGAGACCGGCTAAATCAATTGCGGCTTCGATTGCTGAATTTCCGCCGCCAATTACAGCAACAGGTTTTCCCTTAAAAAGCGGTCCGTCGCAATGCGGGCAGAAAGATACGCCGCGGTTGCGGTACTCATCTTCACCTGGCACGCCAGTGACCCGGTAGCGGGCGCCGGTTGCGATAATCACTTGCTTTGCTTGGAGCGTCACGCTGCCGAAATCGACAGCAAAAAGACCGTCGCTGTTCTTTTCGTGCAGTTTTTCGGCAAGCAAACCGGTGATAATCTCCACGCCGTAGTGACGCATTGATTCTTCCAGTTCGCCGGCGAGAGCTGGCCCGGAAACCGACTTGGTTACGGCAAGATTTTCAATCGTCGCTGTATCGAGCACTTGACCGCCGACACGTTCACCGGCCATTGCCACCCGTAAACCTTTGCGGGCAGAATAGATTGCGGCGGTTGCGCCTGCTGGTCCGCCCCCGACCACGAGCACGTCGAATGGTGCAAGCGCGTTCAAACGCTGTGCACGCTTCGTCTCTGATCCGGTGTCGAGTTTGCCGATGATTTGGGCAAGATCCATTCGTCCTTGTCCGAAAAGCTCGCCGTCAAGATATACGGTCGGTACAGCTTTGATTCCAAGGCGGTTAATTTCTTCCTGGTTCGCGCTGCCCTCGACGGCGGTGTGTGTAATCAGCGGATTAAGCACGGCAAGCGCATTTAGCGCCTGCACTACAGTCGGGCAGTTTTGGCAGGTCAGAGACATGTAGGTTACGAAATCGTGCGGCTGATCAATTGCGGCAGCCGCTGCAAGCACTTCCTGATCGGCACGTACCGGGTGCCCGCCTACCTGCACGAGTGCAAGCACGAAGCTCGTGAACTCTTCACCCATCGGGATACCGGCAAAGTTCACTGCTGCTTCCGGTGCGTTTTCGCGCTCAATCGTAAACGACGGCACTCGCGCGCCGTCTTCAGCGGGGATTTCCAAATAGGTAACCAGTTCGGAAAGCTCTGCGGTTTGCTGGAGCATTTCCCGCATTTGGCTTGCACGTTTTGAATCGTCGAGCCGAGCTTTCAGCAGAATTGGAAGTTTGATATTCGTCATCACTGCGCCGAGCTGGCTCAATGTGGCTGTATCGAGAATCATGTGGTTCCTTTAAGAGCTTGCGGAAATCGATTCTGCGGAAATCAATTCTGTGAAAAAGATTCCGTGAGTGAAAATCGATTCCGGCTTGACTAAAGATTTACTGAATTAGAGTTTTCCGGAGAGGTCGAACGACGGAGCAAGAGTTTCTTCGCCTTCTTCCCACTTTGCCGGGCAAACTTCACCTGGATGGTTGTAAATGTACTGCGCTGCTTTTACCTTGCGCAGCAGTTCGGAAGCGTTGCGTCCCACACCTTCGGAAGTGGTTTCCACGTACTGAATTACCCCTTCCGGGTCAATCAAAATCGTGGAACGGTCGGCTGCGCCTTCACCTGGGCGGAGTGTGTCGAAAGCTGCCGAGATTTCACAGGTCGGATCGCCGACCATTGCAAACTTAATTTTGCCGATACGTTCGGAAGAATCGTGCCATGCCTTGTGGGAGAAGTGCTTATCGGTGGAGAAAGAGTATACTTCTACGCCAAGCTGCTGGAATTCTTCATAGTTTTCAGCCATGTCTTCGAGTTCGGTGGGGCAGACGAAAGTGAAATCGGCTGGGTAGAAGAAAAGAATTGCCCATTTTCCGGCGTAGTCTGCGGAGGAAACTTCGGTAAAACTGCCGTTGTGGTATGCGGCTGCTTTCCATTCGGCAGCTTTCGTGTTGATCAGTGACATAATCGTCCTCTCTGCTGATATTTGTTTATTTTTTGAATTTTAGGCTTAGCGGTTTGTGAACCTTTGCAGTTCATGAACCGGATGGTTTGTGAACGTGTTCTGCGTTGGTTTGTATTGCCGTCGCTTTGCGGTTCTGCAGCGGAGTGCCGATTGAACAAGTTCAGCACGCCCGCTGTGAGCTTTTGGAGCATTTGCAGCTGCTGAAAACAACTAAATTCGCTGGTGGGAAGCTGAATTGCAGCAGTTGGCGCAGGCTCGGAAGCTCACAGCAACACTTTAGCTCTTTTGGAACGATTCCAGAAATGGATTTTGCCGGTTTTTTGATTTATGAACATTTATTCCGTTGGCCGGGCTGCTGATTTTCCTTGGAATTGCTGATGTTTTCGCTGTTTTCTGTATTTCGCAAGCCGAGAGTGCTGTTTTTCACTCTTCGAGTGTTTATCGTGAATCGATGAGTGTTTATGGTGAATCGGTAAGGCGTTTTACCGCAGAGTTGCTGCAAAGTTACTGCAGAGTTGCTGCGGGCGATGTGCGCGGCAGCCGGCTGACGTGCTTGAAATATCGGATAAAAAGCATGAACCAAACGGTAAACTGGAGGTTAATACCGCAAATTTCGCAGAGTTGTTAATTATGTAAAGTGAGATATTGCATAGGTGCCCGGATTTTCGCAGAAAAAGCCGCTTTTACAGCAAGAATGTCTAGGTATATTCAGGAAAAAGTAAGATTTGTTTATTGGTAAACTTTTAATTTTCACTGCTCCAAATTATGGACGCATAAATATATTTCGCAGTTTCTTTCTTACCCTAGCTAACAAACATCTTTCGGCATCTAAGCATATTAGATGTTCACACAATAAAATACGCAGCTAATAGTTATTAACCCACAGCTAATAGTTATCGAATGGAAACACAATATAACAAGGAAGGTAAATAATGCGCTTTAGAGTCATCTCGCCCATTGCTGGCGCGCTTATTGCTTTCTCTCCGCTTGCAGCACCCGCTGCTGCTGCAGCTGAAACAGGTGCGCCTGCGCGCGAAGCAAACGTAAACGCTTCCGCTGCAGACGCGCTTATCTCAGCCGGAATGAAAGCTGACATCGCAAAAATACCGCAATTGCGTAATGCGAACACTGAACGGGTTCGCGTGATTGTGACGATGAAATCTCAGCCTGCACTGCCGTCGAAATCGGTGGAAAACACGAATAAAACCGAACAGGCGAATCTGCTTGCAAGCTGGAAAGAGCGGTACGGTCTGCAGCTCGACCGGCAGTTCGGGTATTTAGTAAACGGTTTTTCGGCTTCAATCCCGGAAGATAAAATCGCTGATCTCCTCGCTGAGCCTGCTGTTTCTTCGGTGAAACGTGAGCGCATTTATTATCCGACTGAGAATTTCGCGCGTAATCTTGAAGGAGTTGCAAACGCCGAGAAAGACTATGGAGTCGACGGCACCGGCATGGTCGTATCCATTATCGATTCCGGTATCGACCCGTCGCATCGTGATTTAACCCTCGATAATTGTGACGCTGCTGCAATCCAGACAATCAATACCAGCGGCGGAAAATTCACCTGCAAAGTTCCGAATGGGTACAACTATGCGGATGAAAACTATGAAATCGTTGACGCAACCGCAGATCAGCACGGTCAGCATGTAGCTGGGATTGTGGCTGCAAACGGAAAAGAAGGCACTGCAAACGCGGTGCGGGGTGCGGCTCGAACGCGCAGCTTTTGGCAATGAAAGTGTTCTCGAACAAAGGCGGCGGAGCGCAAGATTCCGATATTATTGCGGCAATTGAAGATTCGGTAAAGCTCGGCGCAGACGTGATTAACATGTCGCTCGGCTCGACGAACGGGATTACAGATATTTCCGACGGTTCCTACCGTGCAATTGAAAAAGCGCGGGAAGCTGGGGTGCTTGTTGTTATCTCTGCAGGTAATGACGGAAAGAATTTCGATCTTAAAGGCGGATTAGCAGACGTTCAGGGATACTATGACGACGGCACGATCGGTTCTCCGGCTGTGCAGGGCGGATTTGCTGTCGCGTCGGTGGAAAACGATCATGTAACCCAGGCTTCCGGTTTCTATAACGACGGTGAAGACCACGGCTTTGCGTTTTCGCTTGCCAGCGGCGAACCCGACGGTAAAAATCATCAAATTTATGATGCGGGAGTCGGCAAACCAAATGAGTTTCCAAAGGAAGCAAAAGGAAACTTTGTTCTGATTAAACGCGGTGAACTCACTTTTACCGATAAATACAAAAACGCCCAAAATGCGGGTGCTGCCGGTGTGATTGTGTGGAATCACGAAGAAGGCGGCGAAGAATTCGTGGGAATGGCTGGAATTGAAGAATTTAAATTCCTCTCAGCTTCCGTGAAAAACTCCACCGGAAAGAAAATTTTAGCCGCAATCAATAAGGCGAAGAACACTAATAAACCAGTAACCGTTCGGTTAACAGAAAACTGGGTATCAGAAAAGAACCCGACGGCACTGGAACCGTCAAGTTTCACCTCATGGGGAACAACCCCGGCGCTTGATTTCACCCCGGATATTGCCGGTATCGGCGGCAGCGTGTACTCACTGCAAAACAATAATAAGTATGCAACAAAGTCTGGAACGTCAATGGCGGCGCCGAATATTTCCGGCCTTTCCGCACTCGTGCTGCAAAAATACAAGCAGCTCTATCCGCAGCTTTCCAGGGTCGAGCTGCTCAACCGCGTACAGATTGCACTTTCGAACACGGCAACAATTCTGGAGAAAAACGGAATTCCATACTCTCCGCGGCAAATCGGTGCCGGACTTGCGCAGGTAGATCAGGCGATTGCAACTTCCGTATTCGCCACTGTGAACGGCAAACCGTCGGCCGCATTGAAAGAAGTTTCCGGCGCCCGGAAAGTAACCGTCGATCTTGTAAACGTCGGGAAAGAACCAGCTGTATATTCAGTTCCGGCACAGCAGGTAATTCGGGAAACAAACGGTGTTGAAAAGAGCACCCGCACGTCAATTTCCGGTGAAACCGTAACTGCCGATAAACAGCAGATACAAGTGCCGGCAGGCGGGAAAGCGAAGATTACTTTCACAATCCAGCCAGACACTTCCAAAGAAGGCTTTATACTCGGCTGGCTGAAGTTAAAAGCAGCCGGGAAGCAGCCGAATCTTGCGATTCCATATCTTGGGTTCGTCGGAGACTGGAACAAAGAACAAATCGTGGCGGCCCCAGGCACCGGTTTGCCGGAAAAAATGCTTCCGGCGGGCATGAAATCGCCAGTTACCGCTTTGACCACTTCGGAAGTTTCCGTATCAAGTAAGCCGCTTGGCAATGCGGGAGAAAAAGAAATCGGCTGGATTTCTCCAAACGGAGATAAGCAGCTTGACACAGTGAACGCTGATCTTGTGCTTTTGCGCAACGCTTTCGACGCACGCTACTCAATTCGGCAGGGCGAAAATCTGATTGCAGAACTTGGGCAAGCAAGCGATGTGCGCCGAATATCCGGGCTTGGATTGTCGCAAATTCAAAATCCGGCACAGATAAAAACTACTGCGGCAAAATTCGACGGGAAAATCTACGATCCGGCACAAACGCAATTCGTTCCAGTTGCTGACGGTATTTACACTTACCGTGTCGAAACCCGTTTGAGTGAAGAATTCAAATGGCAAACCACTGATATGAAATTCGGTGTCGACAATACCGCGCCGGAAATAACCATCGGTGATTTGCAGGACGGCACAGTTACCGTGAAAGCTGCAGACTGTACAAATCCAGGTACGGGATGCGCTGGAATCGCAGAGATTACGGCAACGAATCCTGATGGCGCTGAACTTGATGTCGCCGAAAATAATGACGGTACATACAGCATTAGCGGCGCCGATTTGCGTGACGCTACTGCGGTCCTTGTGACTGCCGTCGACGCTGCACAAAATATTGCGCAAAAGAGCAAATCACTCGCAGCAGCGAAACTCACAGTGTTCAATGCAGGAAAATACAATAATCCGCAATTCGTTTTCGGCAACGCGGCTACGGAAAAATTTGCAGACGGAGTGCTGGTTCTCGACGGTGTATATCCGGAAAAGATCAAACAGATTACCGTAAACGGGAAGAAACTTTCAGCACAAGAGCAGGCTGACGGGCAATTCTCCACACAGCTTACACTCCAGCCAGGCCCGGTAAAGATTGAGATTGTCGGATCTGACGAGACAGGCGAAGTTGTCGATACAGTCAAAATTGAGTCGGTTTACGATAACCAGCCGCCGGTACTGAATATTACCGAGATTAAACTTGACGAAAACGGCTATGCCGTGCCAGTTGTTTCGGAAGAACTCGGTATCGGATTTGTACACGTGAAAGGAACCGTGACTGATAACCGTAAAGATGCAAAACTCACTGTGAAAGGGCTGCTGAATGATGTTGCAGTAGAATCCGACGGCAGTTTTGAAGGCGATTTTTATGTGATGCCCGAAGCGGTGAATCTGCTTTTGCTTTCCGCATTCGACGGCGGAAATATTAGCGAACCGAAAGGATATCAGCTCTCCGGATACACAGATGCGCCGAGCACTGAACCGAATGCAGCTTCACTGAAGTGGGATAACGTCGAATGTATTTCGGGATATCAGATGTGTCTCGTTAGCGGCACAAAGAATAAAGATGTTAAGAAAAACAGCGACGGCACAAAGAGCTTCACGCTGCGCGGCAGCGGCGGAGAGCCGGGATCAATGGTTGTATTTACACCGCAGCCGAAGCTTAACGCTGCAGGCAGCAACTATGAACCGCTTGCCCCGATTAACGCACTCGTAAAGCAAGACGGAAGTTTTGCAGTTGAGCTGCCCGTCGTTACCGGAAATAATCACTTCGCCTATATTTTGAAAGATAAATACGGGAAAACACTTGCGGATGCTCCGGCAAGCTTCTGGGTTGATGTAAACCTGCCGACTTTGCGTTTCGATGAGCCGAAGCTCATCGGCGGCACGCTTTACACGAATCAAGACGAAGTGCGGTTTAAAGGTACAGCTTCCGACGACGGTTGGGGCTATACGCTCTCAATCAATAATTTCGTACCAGCTGATGAATTCTATGAATCCGGCATCGGTGCGCCATCCAACGAACGCAGTTTTGATCGAAAAGTAGCGGTAAAGAATGGTGACAATATTCTGCTGCAGGCTGCTGATTCGCTTGGGAACGGTGCGCTTAGTGTGATTCCGGTGGTGGTCGATAAAGAAAATCCAACACTGAAAATCAACGAAGAATATATCGACGGCGGTGTGCAGCAAAAGAGTGTCGGCAATCTTGCATGGGTTGCGAAAGGTGAAGCTGCGAACTTCTCGGCAAGTGTTGCCGATGAGAACATTGCTGCGCTCACTGTTTCGGTAGATGAGAAAGTGTTGGGAACAAAGTATTCGGAATTAAAGACAACATCCGTCGATGGGCCGAAGAAAGTTGAAGAAACATTTATCGACTCAAACGAACTGGCAGCCGATGATACTGAAGCTGCTAATCGGGAAGCAGACGCTGCTGAAGCTGCTGCAGATCCGAACACAGATGATGCTGTGAGTGAGCCTGCTGCTGATAATGCAGCCGGATCCGGTACCCTTACCGCGAACACTGATACGCAGCTGACGCTTGCTGTTTCCGTTGCCGACCTTGAACCAGGCACACACACCTTTGTTGCTACCGGTTATGATCTTGCCGGAAACGCGGTTAGTGTTACCCGCACATTCTTTGTTTACGCGCCAACTAAAGTAACTGTTGACGGGGAGCAGCCGTTTGAGTTCGAAATCGACCGTGCCGATTTAAATCCAGGCGGTGCGGCGAAGCTGCTGCTGCCGAAGCTGCAGATTGATCCGGGAACAACAATCGATGAAACCGGTGCTGCAAAGCCGATTAATGTGACGGCAAAGATTGCGGAAGATCAGATTGTGCTCGCAGGTGCCAATACACTCAAGGTGCTATTCGTCGATTCTGCTGGTGAACAGGCTGCTGCGCCGGTAACAGTGCAGGTTAACCTGAAACTGAAGCAGAATCCGCTTGAGAGCAACGGCGTGCGTGCTGCGGGTTCATTCCGCGGTGACGATATGCTGTATGCAGAGTGGAGCGAAGACGGAGATTCGAAGCTGGTAAAGATTTCGAATCGTCCTGAGTTCAAGGCGCCAATTAACGCTCCGGAGACGGCGCTGATTTCGATTCCGGCTGCGCCGAATTGGTCGCTCTGGGTGCGCAATGCCGACGGTTCGCTTTCGAAAGCTGTTGCAGACTACGCGGATGGAAAGTTTGTGGTTCTTGGATCATACAATGCGACGTACGTGCTCCAGCCGCCGGCGAAACCAATTATTCCGCGTCCGGCTTTCACTGTGGACACTGCGCCGAATGCCGGCAGAGTGAATCCGGCTGCGATTGATCGTGAAGGTGTGCTATCGCGTACTGGCGCCGGTCTGGGAGTAACGCTTCTGATTGGTGCGGCAGCAGGAATTGCTGGTGCAGTTCTCCGGCGGAAAGGAGTGCACGGGCGCAGCGAATAGTGCTTGGCAGCATTTTAGTGCTGAGATAGTGCTGGATTGAGATTCGATTGGTGCTGGATTGGCACTGGATTGGTACTCGATTAGCACTTGATTAGTACTTGATTAGCAGTGGATTAAACGCGCCGGTGTTCCGATTCGGGATTTCTCTCGACTAATTGGAGCAGGCAAAGCGCAATCAAAGTAAACAGCAGATGCGTGCCGCGAGAGTTCGATTTTCACTCTCAGGCGCGCATCTGTTTATTTTCTGCTGAATTTAGCTGTGTTTATTCGGATGCTGCTGAATTTGCCGCACTTTCAGCAATAATTGCGGTAAATGTGCGAAATCACTTTGGGAAAAACAGGAAAAATGATAAATGTCCGCAGTTACATTGCCAAGTGCGGTATCTTATTTAAGTTACTAGGTTTTAACCTGAACCTGTCCGCGGCCTGTCCGCTCGCAATGCTGCGTTAAGTCAGGAATTATTATTCAGCCCGGCTTTGCTTTTTACTCCAGATGTTGCGGCAGTTTTGGAAGTTAGAATGCCCGAGCCGATGAGAGAAGGAAAAAATGTCCGCTGAACTTTTTGAGATTGCGCGTCAGTTTCGCTTAAAAGGCGAACCGACTTCGGTAGTGCCTTATGGTGAAGGGCATATTAACCGCACTTACTGTGTGGCTACTGATCAGAAAAACTATATTCTGCAGCAAATATCGACTAATACTTTCAAAGATATCGATAGTCTGATGCGTAACGTCGTTTTAGTCACGAAATTCCTCCGTGAACGCGGTCAAGAGACGCTGCGCTTCCGGCCGGTTCCGGAAACCGGAAATTACTATTTGAAAACTGACGACGGTAAGGTTTTCCGACTCTACGAAATGATTGAGGGAGCGCTTTCTTATAACTTAGTTTCAGATGCGTCGATTTTTGAAAAGACGGGGAAAGCTTTCGGCGCATTTCAGAAAGAGCTGGCAGACTTTGATGCGAGCCAGTTAACTGAAACCATTCCGCACTTCCATGACACTCCAAAACGTTTCCAGGATTTTCAGGAAGCCGTCGCCCGCAACACATCAGGGCGGGCAGATACGTGCCGTGAAGAAATCGCATATTTTCTGGAAAACGCTGATCGGTATGCGCTGGTAATGGATGCGCTGGCTGCGGGAGAAGTACCGCTGCATGTCACACACAATGATACAAAACTAAATAATGTGCTTATCGACGAAGAAACCGGAGATGTGCGGGCAATTATTGATCTTGATACGGTAATGCCGGGTTCGCTGCTTTTCGATTTCGGTGATTCACTGCGGTTCGGCGCTTCGAGCGCGCTAGAAGACGAACCTGATGTTTCAAAAGTGCATTTCGTTCCGGAACTTTACCACGCATATACCCGCGGGTTCCTCTCGGAGATGGCGAAATCGCTTACCGAGCGGGAAATCGAACTGCTGCCGTTCTCGGCTTGGTTGATGACCGCTGAATGCGGGATGCGGTTCCTCGCTGATTATTTGGATGGCGATATTTATTTTGCAACGAAGTATCCGGAACACAATCTTGTGCGTGCCCGAACCCAGATTGCACTTGCGAAAGAAATGGCTGCACGGGAAGAACAGACACTTGCGGAGACGCAGGCGCTTGCAGCAGACTTTCTTAAGTAACACGGTTTTAGTGCCGGCAGTGCATTCTCCGTAACTGACGGCAAGAAGTCGGTTACGCTGCGTAAACCGATACCCCGGCATAAACAAGATATATAGCGCCTTTTTGCTTGGGTCTGGTTTGGCCGGTTCCAAGCGGTGTTTTTGTATAGCGGTCAGGCTTGATCTATGCAAAAACACCGCTTTCCACCCAAATAACCACCAGTTTTTTATTCCGCTAATACAAAGAAAAGTGCAGCGTTGTCAAAGCCGATTTCGCCGTCAGTTGCGTTAGTTTGGCCGGTTCCAAGCGGTGTTTTAGCGGCAGTCAAACACCGCTAGAACAAACACCGTTAGAACAAACACCAGCTTTATTGCGTTTAGACAAAAGAAAAATGCGAAGAGCCAAATAAATACTCCCTGAAGTTTGGGCTTATTTCGGAAGCTTAGTTTCAGGGAGTATTCGTTATTATTTTATTTTCGCGCTGAACGCGGTTCAGCATTGTGAATTTTTAGTTTTTCCGCCGACGGTTTGCTGCCATTCCAGTGCCGAGTGCTGCTAGGAGCAAGGCAATGATTGTGAGGCTGGAGATTGCGGCGCCGGTCTTTGCGAGAGCTGCTTTTTCGGGTGTTGTTTCGGCGCCGGCTGTTTGATCAGCTTGGGTATGATCCGGAGCGAGATCTGGTGTTGGTGCAGCTGGCTGCTCCGGCTGTGCCGGTTTTTCATCAGCTGCGGGATCCGTCGGTGTGCTCGGATCCGGATCGGCCGGTGTCGGATCAGCCGGTGTCGGATCAGCCGGTGTTGGGTCAGCCGGTGTTGGGTCAGCCGGTGTCGGATCAGCCGGTGTCGGATCAGCCGGTGTCGGATCAGCCGGTGTCGGATCAGCCGGTGTCGGATCAGCCGGTGTCGGATCAGCCGGTGTCGGATCAGCCGGCTTTGGTTCTTCCGGTGTTGGGGCTGCGTCGGTAAAGTTCGCCGTCAATTTCACTGCCGAATTTGGCATTGCAAACTTTGCAGTTCCATCTTCAGCTGCGGTGAGTTTGAGATTGGCAGGATCGGTGCTCCAGCCAGTGAACTTCTTCCCTTCCGGAACTATTGGCTGTACAGCCACGTTGTCGCCCTCATGCGCAACTTTGCCGGCATTGATTGCGGAAGTAATTTCTCCGCCTTCAACGGTCACTTTATGACAGCCTGCCGGGTAACCTGCTTTCGTTAATTCGATTTCAGCCAGCGAAGCAAACTTTATGCTTGCGTTGTTTCCATAGGTGTCACTTACTTCAATCTGAATTTTCTCAATCGGTTCCGTCAGCTTAATCACAGTCGGTTCGCCATTATTCGGGTTATTAGTGTAAGTGCCGAGAGTCTTGAGCTGATCGCCGACCCCGCCCTTTACCGTGAAGTTCTTGAAACGGCCGTTTTCAGAATCAGTGCGGTGACGCAAAATCAGTTTATCTGCAGTTACTGCGCCGCCGGCTGCTGTAAAGTCAATCGTAACCGGTAACTGGATGGAGGTGTTCCACTTCGAATGCCAAATTGTTGCCGGATTGCCGTCGGTCATATTTGCACGGCCCTCTGCCGCGTTCTGCTCCGGTAAATCGGTGGTTTGCAGAGTTAGTCCGGCAGCTTTCTGGTCGCCAAGGAAGCAGCGTTCGAATGTTAAATCATCACGCAATCCCAGCCAGTTCAGGTCAATCATCTTGTAAACAATAGTGTTTCCGGCACCCTCATAGAGCAAACCGTACTTACCAGCCCATTCTTTACCTTTATATTCGAGCGGAGTAAGCGTGGAATACTGCATTGCGCCCGGTTCGAAAACTTTCTTGATTGCCCAGGTTTCACCGTTATCAAGCGATACTGAAATTGTGCCGTTCGAGCGCCCGCCAGCGTTGCGTGCATTCGAGAAAAGCAGAACTTGCGACTTTGGATCGTTCGCAGAAGCAAACGGGAATGCGCGGATAATTGAAGCGTTATTGTTCGGATCAATCAGTTCGTTATCGATTTTGACTTCGCCCCATGTTTCACCGCCATTTTCCGAGATTGCAATCTTGCGGGCTTTTGTGCCGTCGGAAGCACGGGAATTCAGCATGAGTTTTCCGCCGGCAAGTTCGACGACCTTGTTTTCATCCATACCGGTACCGATCGGTGCGCCGGCTTTCCAGGTTTTACCGTGGTCATCGGAGTAAACAGAGACGCTCTGCTGCTTGTAGTTTGCGGAGCTGCCGATTCGGAAAGTGTACTGCTGGACGAGACGGCCTTTCTTTGCTCCTTCACGAATCTGAATCCCCTCACCGGAAGCAGCAAAACGGCTGTAACCATTAGCCGGGTTAATATCTGCCGTAATCACGCGCGGCTCGCTCCAATTAACACCGTTATCGGTTGATTCAGTGACGGCTGCGTGCAGTACGTTGCGGTTAGTAATTTCTGTTCCTGCCTGTGAGTGTGCAAAACCTTGCTCGAAAGACTTTACAAAGAATGCGAAAATCTTATTTTTCTCACGGTCTACCACATACGACGGGTCAGAGTAGCCGTACTTTGGAGCTGGAATTTTTCCGGCAGCGATATATGTCGGTTTGCCCCAGGTCTTGCCGCCGTCGGCGGATCGGCGCTGAATAATTGAATTTGCCTGCGGAGCGTCGGTGCATGTGCTTGGCCGTCCGTCCCAAGCTGCGAGAATATCACCATTCGGAGCGACGGTTAGTGCCGGAATGCGGTGGCAGTTAAAACCGGCGTAGTTTGCGCGGGAAAGTTCAACTTTCTGCCCGATTTCCAGTGTTTCCAAACCTTGCGATGCCGGATCATCTGCAGCGGTCAAAGTTGGCGGAACATACGGAGCTGCAGGGCGGGGAGCTGGGTTTACTGATGTAATTGCAGCCGGCAAAGTGGCTGCAGAAACATTTTCGCCGCCTTGCACCGGGGTGTTGCCGTTGCGGTCGGATGTGCCTTTCCAAAATGAAGTGAAAGTAATACCGTTTTCTACATCAGATTCTTTCACTGTGTATGTTCCAAAGTTGCAGTTTGCAGACTTTCCGGGAGCGAGATCACGCCAACGGCAGCCGCCGTAAGAACCATTAACTTTCACCTTGTCAATATTTGTTTCTCCCGGAACCATAGTGATATTTGCGGAAGTTTTATTGGTATATGTGATGCGGAATGTCAGTACATCGCCCACATGGACGTTAGCGCCGAAATTGTCGGTACGGGTAACTTCCACGGTGAACGGCGGATTCGCGTTCGGAACAGCTGTTTCGTTCGCGGCAGCAGTGCTTTCAACAGCACTTCCGACGGCAGCGCTTCCCGAATTTGCAGTTTCGGAAGGTGCGGCAGCAGAAATGGCTGGATTTACTAAAGCTAATGCAGCTGTGCATAGCAGGGCTGATAGAGCTCGCCCTTGAGCCTTAAATTTGTCAGTCATATTACAAATATTAAATTAGGCGTTAACAGCTTGCTGCCATTTGGGAAATCGTGCACTAACCTCTGACTATTTTTCGGATTACTTGCATGGTCAGAGCTGGTTTTTAGGATTTACGGCATATGTTTTGTGTTTACTTTTTGTTAACATCAAATCGGATTGCTTAATTTCATCCAGCTGCTGCTCGCGTAATGAGGCGCAAGCAGCAGTGAAGAAGCAGACAATTTTCCGCAATTGACGGCAAAATGCGATTTCCGTACGTAACTGGCGGCAAGAAGTCTCGCTGCGATTTCTGCTGCCGGAAGCTTTCGCATTAGCGCTGGTCGCAGGCTTGTGGGAACGGCGGAATTTCCGTCGGAAAATCAAATCACCCGCTTTGCCGTCAGCTGCGTTAAAAATACGGATTTCGCGGATCGTGCGCCAATCAAATACTAAATGCGGCATACATCTGATTCGCAATAATTAAATTAAGGACGGCAATGAGGACGGCAGACGCGCAAAAAATACGATGGATTGCATTCATCGTCACTTTTATTTTCAGCCTTACAGCTTTCATCTCTGCTCCGCAGCTCGCTAATGCTGCTGGGAAAGAGTACTTAAATGTTGATTTTGGCGGCACATTCACACCGCAAAATGGATACACTACCGGAGGAGATGAGATTGTCAGCGGCGGCGCTCTTAGCTGGAGCGGCGAAAATGCTCCCGCTAAGGCGGACGGCGGAGGTGTAAATCTCGCGGGCGGTCCGGCAGGTATCACCTACACGGCAAATAGTTCTTTCGGCACTGCTGCCGTCGAAAAGGATTTATCTCCGAACTTGAATACCTGAGCGCAGCAGCGCCAAAAAACCTCGACACGCTCCTATCTGCAATGGGTAATATCTTTGTGCGGGCGGAAAGCGGAAAACTCGTTTACGGATTTTCCGTAAAGACGGCTGCCGGCACTTGGAAAGACTACAAAGAACATGTAAATCTTCCAGAAGTAAATCAGCGGCACGTCATCCAGATGAAATATGAAGCAGCAGAATCGGCAAAACTTACCGTCTGGATTGACGGCGTACAAGGTCCGAGCGCGATCTCTGCTGCAGGTGAAAAAGCTGCAATCTCGAATGGGAAAGATAAAATATTCGGGATTGGATCTGAAGTGAATCCGGATCCGGCTGCTGCAGCCCGCGGCTGGGCTGGTAATTTCTCCCGTGCCCGCATTGCTGATGCTGATGCGTCCTGGAAGTTCCGGAGCCAAAATCAACTTTTGCACATTGATTTCCGCGGCACGCTCCGCGGTGTAAATTATATAGCTGCCGCTGCGGAAGATAATACCGGCACGCTTTCCGCCCGCACCCCGGCGCCGGCCGTAGAAAATTCGTTTGCAGTTTTCACCGGCAGGACAAGCGGATTTGATTTCACTGCTCCGGATTTCTCCCTCGGTACCGGCAAAGTAACGACTGGTTTTGCAGCTGAAATGAAGTTTACTCCGGCGGAAACGGGTGTATTGCAAACGCTCTTTGCTGCCGGCGGAAACATCTTCCTCCGTTACAATGCGGCTGGTCAGCTTGAATTCGGGATTTCATATCAAGAGAACGGAAAGTGGGCTGATCAGAAGATTACTGCCGCTGCTCCTGCCGGCGCGCAGCATACGGTTTCCGTAGCGTACGTACCAAATTCTGCCGGAACCGCTGCCGTGCTGCAGATGCGTGTCGACGGTACAGATCAGGCTCCAGTTACTGCTTCCAGCCTCGCAGCATTAGAGAACCCGATTGCAGCTAAGGTAAGTTTCGCGAATGAGGTCCACCCGGCGGCGTTGGATCGTGGTTTCACCGGAAAGATTGACGAGATTCGTTTTGCCCGGACGGATGCGAAATTCACGCCGGATGATTTCAAGCTCACCTATGTGAGTGATATCTGTGATACCTCCGGTGTGCTGCCGGCAAATACGATTGAAGTTACTTCCAACGAATGTGCGGACCTGATTAAGGCAAAGTTATCAGCACTCCGTCCAACGGAAAAGCAGGCCGATTATCTCGATTGGGGGCAGATTGGATTCGTGCACTTCAATGTGAATACTTTTACTGGAAATAGTTGGGGGCATGGGACGGAAGATCCGGCTGTAATCAATGCGGAAACTATCGACACTGATCAATGGGCGCGCACTTTCGCGGACGCGGGTTTTAAGATGATTATGGTGACGGTGAAACATCACGACGGCTTTGAACTTTTCGATTCGCGTTACAACCGCAAACACGATTGGCCGAGCACCGCCACAGCGAAGAATGGCGGTCCAAAGGATTTATTTGCACAAATCGTGAAATCTGCACGGAAACACGGTTTGAAAGTTGGGGTCTACTATTCGCCGGCTGATTCGTATATGCAGCTGCAGAATGTGTTTGCAAACGGCTCGCCGAAGTCTGAACGTACAATCCCGACACTCACTGCGGATGACGATCGTGCAGCGCGTGTAGCTTCCGGTGAACTTCCGACTTTCAAATATCAGGCGACAGATTACGGTGAATATATGCTGAACCAGCTTTACGAGCTGCTTACAGATTACGGTGCAATTGACGAAGTTTGGTTCGACGGTGCCCAGGGCAATACGACAAAACCTGAATACTATGATTATGCGGCATTTTACGATCTCATCGGTAAGCTCCAGCCGCAGGCAATTCAGGCAAATGCAGCTCCGGATGCGCGTTGGATTGGGAACGAATCTGGTTGGGCGCGCACTTCTGAATGGAGCCCGCAGGGTGTGAGCTTTGATCAGTATGGCAAGATTATGATTTATCCGCGGCAGACAGCTGCCGACGGCGTGCTCGGCTCAATCGAATCCGTAATCGACGGTGTGCGGACTGGCGCGATTACAAAACTGCATTGGTATCCGGGAGAAGTTGATGCGAAGAATGGTCCGGAATGGTTTAATAATTCCGGCAAGCGCGGGCCGAATAAGCCGAAATCAATGTCGGAAATTGTGACTTTCTATGAACAGTCAACTGGCCGTAATGCACAGTTTCTGCTGAATATGCCGCCGCATACCGACGGCCGCCTGCCGCAGGATGACGCAGATATTATGCGCGCTTACCGTGAAGAGCTGCTGCGCCGTTATGGTACGGATTTGGCTCTCGGTAAGGAATCTTCCGTGGCTGCTTCTGCTGCGGCTGCGGCTGTGCCTGCACCGAAACTCACCGACGGATCGAAACTTTCTGCGGATCCGGCTGCCGGAAATACACCGATTTATACGGTGAAGTTTGGTGCGCCCACTAAAGTCGATGCGGTAATTCTCGGTGAGGATGTGCGCAGCTCCGGACAGCAGGTGGAACGTTTCAAGGTGCAGGGCCGTGACTCTGCCGGCATGTGGCGGGACCTCACTGCGGGGACGACAATTGGGCAGCAGCGGAATCTCCGTTTCGCTGAAAGTTTGGTGAGTGAAATTCGCTTGGAAGTCACTAGCTCACGCGGTCCGGTACAGATGGCTCGAATCGAGGTCTATCATTCTGAGTCGGAAATTCAAGATGGTCCGCGTGCATACTTTATTGATCCGAGCGCTGTGAAAGCCGGCGACGGAAAAACTGCTGACACTCCGATGAATTCTATTGAAGCATTGCATGATATTTCCCTTGTTCCTGGTTCCGTGATTCTTGTGAAGAACGGGACGGCACTCACTGGAGATTTTGCAGTTTTCGGATACGGCACGGCTGATCAGCCAATAACTGTTACCACTTACGGCGACGGAGCTGCGCCTGCCGTCGCTCTCAACGGGATAAAAGCAACTACGCTTGAAGCGCTGCTTACCGAGCTTGCGAAAGATCAGGCCGGCTGGAAATTTGCTGCTGCTATTGAGCAGCTCCCGGCGCTGCGGAATTATATCCCGCAAGAAGACTTACAGCCGGCGGCAAGCTCGCAGAATGCGGACGCTGTTGCCGAAAGTGCTTTTGACGGCAAGTCGGATACGATATGGCATAATCAGTGGGAGCCAAGTGCTGCAGCTGGTCCGCATTCCCTCACCATTGATTTGGGTAAGCGGTATGAAGATATTTCTTATGTGGATTACCTTGGGCGTGTCACCGCAAATCGCAATGGTACGGCGAAGAATTATCGGATTTATACGGGTGATTCGGCTGAGAACCTCACGCTTGCGCAGGAGGGAGTGCTGGAAGATAAACCATATACGCACCGCATTGCGCTTGGCGCTCCAGCAGCCGGCAGGTTCGTAAAGTTCGAAATCGTCTCGTCTTACGGCGATAATGTGAGCGGATCGGCTGCCGAAATCAATGTTGAAACAGCTGCGATAATACCGGAAGTGCCGGGCGCCTCGGTTCATCCGGAAGAAAAGACGTACACCGTGACGGTAAAGTCTGCCAATCCGAATCAAGGCACAGCAGCGATATCTGCTGCCGGCCCGTTCAAATCTGGTGATAAAGTGAAGCTCACGGCAGCTCCAAATGCTGGTTTTGAGTTCGTGAACTGGGTGAACGCTGACGGGAAGGAAGTTTCGAAAGACGCTGTTCTTGTTGTAACCGTCGGTGAGGCTAATGCAGCATATACGGCAAACTTTCAGGCGGGGAGTCACAAGCCGGCAGAGCCAGTAGATCCGGTTGCGCCAGTAGAGCCAGCAGATCCAGTAGATCCGGTTGAACCTAAGCCTGGAGATCCGGTTCAGCCGGCAGATCCAAGCAGCCCATCTCAGCCGAATCAACCCGGCGGTACTGGCGAAACTGACGCTGAATCGGGCAAAGAGCCGGTATCTGATTTTGGCAGTGATTCAGACACGAATAGCGGTGAAATCCTAGCAAAGACGGGAGCTGGCATCGCCGGTGCTCTCGGCATTGCAGCATTATTCGGTGTGATGGGAATTTCGCTCATAACTCGCCGTCGTAATCGCGAAACAAGTTTATAACTGAATCATCAATACTTGACATTTGGCGGCGGAGATTGGCTAAGATTTTAGCCGGTTCCGCCGCCAGTTTCAGCTATGCCGAATCTTAATATCATGCCGAATCCTGATATCAGAATTCGGATTTTAGATAATTTTTTTGGATTTTGTGCGGGGGCGGCAGGAAGCGGATAATTTTCCGGAACCCCGCAGCCATTCCGCCGCTCGCAGCTCGCTGCCGTTACATATGAAAACAGCAATTTTTATTCAGCAAGCAGTAAATAATTGGCAAACGTGTCACCTTTTGACCGCAAATTAAAGTTAACGCTCCAAATTTAAGCCAATAAATGAGAGACTAAACCAGTAAAGTAAATTGACGCACCTTTACCGGCTGCTGATGTGCAGCGGATAACAACTGTGGTTCTCGGCGCTCACTTTCTTAGATACTCGCGGTCTTAAATAATCAGAGCGGAACACAAAGCGTATCCGGCGCAGCATTAAACAGCTGAAAGTGCGCAGACCTGCCGATAAAATCTGTGCCGCTTTTTGAACCTAATATCGGAGAAAACTAAAGTACTATCGGAGAAACTTATGTCTTCACATGCAACCATAAACGCAAAGAAGAGATCGGGAGCGATTAAGGAACTTACAATCCGCGGAATTATCCTCGGCGGCTTAATCACTCTTGTATTTACTGCAGCTAATGTGTACCTTGGTCTGAAAGTTGGTTTAACTTTTGCGACCTCAATTCCGGCAGCCGTAATCTCAATGGCGATTCTGCGCAAATTCAGCGACCATACCGTAGTTGAAAACAATATCGTGCAAACCATCGCATCTGCAGCCGGCACTCTCTCGGCAATCATTTTCGTACTTCCGGGTTTGATTATGATTGGCTATTGGACCGGATTCAACTATTGGGAAACCGCATTAGTCTGTGCAATCGGCGGTATTCTCGGCGTTACCTATTCGATTCCGCTCCGCCGGGCACTAGTTACCGGATCTGATTTGCCGTATCCCGAAGGCGTGGCTGCAGCTGAAGTGCTGAAAGTTGGAGACACTCACGGTTCAGCTGAAAATAACAAACGCGGATTGAAAGTAATTATTGGCGGCGCAATCGTTTCTGCTGGTTACCAGCTGCTCGTTTCGCTCAAAATCACAGCCGGGTCGCTCACTAAATACCTGAAAGTTGGGTCAGGCGGAACTATGGCGGCGACCAGCCTTTCACTTGCGTTAATCGGTGTCGGGCACCTTGTGGGTATCGCCGTCGGCATTGCAATGATAGTTGGCGTGATTATCTCGTTCGGTTTCCTGCTCCCAATTTTCAGCCAGGGAGGTGCTGGTCTTGGAGCGGATATTGCCGCTGATTTACCGACACTTGTCGACACAGTTTTTGCAAATAATGTGCGCTTCGTCGGAGCGGGCGCGATGGCAGTTGCGGCAGTGTGGACGCTGCTAAAAATCATCGTCCCGATTATTAAGGGGATTAAAGATTCAATTGCTTCTGCGCAAAAACGCAATGCCGGTGTAGAACTGCCGATAACTGAACGTGATATTCCATTCTCGATAGTTGCCGGTGTTACTCTTGCTTCAATGATTCCGGTAGGAATTCTGCTGTGGCTATTTGTAAAAGACACACCAATCTCGCATCATACAGGGACTTTAATCGCCCTCTCGATTATTTTCGTACTGCTTATCGGCCTAATCGTGGCCTCAATTTGCGGATACATGGCAGGCTTAATCGGTGCATCAAACAGCCCGATTTCTGGTGTGGGCGTAATCGTGGTGCTTGCTGCGGCACTGCTGGTAAAAGTAGTAACAGGAAACGAAGCCGAAACTAATGCCGACGCATTGATTGCCTACACGCTTTTCACTGCAGCCGTCGTCTTCGGTATCGCAACTATTTCCAACGATAATCTGCAAGATTTGAAAACAGGGCAGCTCGTCGGGGCAACCCCGTGGAAACAGCAGGTTGCGCTGATTATTGGTGTGATTTTTGGTTCGTTAATTATTCCGCCGGTATTGCACTTGATGCACACCGCATTCGGTTTTGCCGGTGCGCCCGGAGCTGGCGAAAACGCGCTTGCGGCGCCGCAGGCTGGCTGCTTTCTTCGATTGCAAAAGGAGTGCTTTCGAATGATTTACGTTGGGATCTTGTTGGAATCGGTGCGTTAATTGGTTTGGTTATCTGTGTTGTAAACGAAGTCTTAATCGCTGTTACAAAACACTCGCAACGAAAGATGAGTCTCCCGCCGCTTGCCGTCGGCATGGGAATGTACTTACCGATTTCACTTACGCTATTGATTTCTGTAGGCGCATTCATTGGGCTTGCTTACGATAAATGGGCGATGCGGAAAAAGAACGCGGAAGCAAAGAAGCGTCTTGGTATTTTGCTTGCAACCGGTCTGATTGTGGGCGAGTCCCTCTACGGGGTGTTAAATGCCGGAATTATCGCTGGTACTGGTAAGGAATCACCGCTTGCAATCATGCCGGAAGCTTTTGCTGGTTGGGATCAGCTCGCGGGAACACTTGTATTTATCGTGCTGGTGGTACTTAGCTATAAGTGGGTGCAGCAGCTTTCCCAGAATGCTAACGCTGCTGATACCGCTGCTCATGCGGAAACGGAATAATATCGCGGCTGGTTTGCAGATAGGCATGAAGCATAAGCAGCAGATATTCGCCGTCGGGTGCAGTTCTGCAGCTTGGATAACTCGCCCGCACTGCACATTTAATAGCGAGACCAGTTTCCCTTTACGTAGCTGGCGGCAAAAGGAGAAAACTTTACGTAACTGGTGGCAGGAACTTAGTCTTGTTACGTAAGTGGCGGCAAGAACTCGGGCTGCGATTATTGCTGTCAGAAGTGCTTGTGTTTGTGCTGGTCGTAGGGTCGTGATAACGACGGCTTTCTCGTCGTTAATCAAAATTGCTTATTTTGCCGCCAGTTACGTTTAATAATGCAGATTTTGCCACCACTTGCGTTAGTTTGGTCCAGTTTGGCTGGTTCCAAGCGGTGTTTTTGCATAGCGGTCAGGCTTGATCTATGCAAAAACACCGCTTTCCATCCGAATAAACACCGGCTTTTTATTTCACTAAGCCAAACAAAAAATACGAAAAGTCTTTTAAATCTAGCTGTCTAAATCTGTGCCGGTATGCGGTCGGGATTGAGCTGGAAATATGAATATTTCTATATGGATATTTAGATTTCGCACTATGCGCGGATATCGAGAAAACGGCTCACACAAAGGGAAACCTCAGCAGCGGACGATTGTGTACTATCTGGCTTCATTGTATTTCATAATCTTGCATAAACTGCCGCTTCGGTGCGGGACGGTTAATCGTAGTGCGGCAGGGAAAACCGGAAACAAAATCAATAACTATTGTTCAACCAAAAACTCAACTCGAAACGAGTTTTCATCCAGAAAAGCCCGCCATACCAACGAAAACACGAAAACATCAATGACTTTTGTCCGCTAGCCCTCTTAACGGCTTAGCCCTTGCGGGTTCGATTCCTGCTGTGTTTATAAAAACTCCCAAAGCGGGAGAGCTTCGGGAGTTTTTCGCGGAGATAGGGGGATTCGAACCCCGAGGGCTTGCACCCAACACGCTTTCCAAGCGTGCGCCATAGGCCACTAGGCGATATCTCCTAAATATCTGCGTCACGATGAAACTACTCGAAAGCAGCTGCAAGCGTGAACACAGTAAAACATTCTATCGGTAAAAGTAATGAAAACGAAAGCTGATTATCTGGCTATTGAGGTGTCTTTGCTCTCACGAACCTGTAGTTTTGGAATATAGCTTTCCTAAAATCTGAATTTTCACGTAATATGGTTTATGGCTCCCCGCGTGGCGTCATCTTCGGAACTCCCCAGGGCAGGAATGCAGCAAGGGTACGGAGCTCTGGCGGGTGCGTGGGGAGTCTTTTATAAAATTGCTGACCGCAAAATTATTTCTCCAGCGCGGTATTTTGCATTTAATAAATTCTCGTTATCTGCGCAGATGAAGATGGCTGATTTTCCTCTTGATGCCTGCGGTTTGAACGTCGAGTATATGCTTTGAGGGCGCGCAGTTTTTGATGCAAGGGAATTACGTATTTTGCTTTTATGTTTGTGCGGGGTGTTTTATGTGAAAAGTTTTTTAATGGTACTGCGTGGTCTTGTTCTGGTTTTGTCCCAGTTTATGTTCAATCTGCTTGAGTTTGATTGGTTAGGTGTATCCGGATTGTGTCAGGCTGGTGCGTGTTTCCCGGTTTGCTAAGCCGACGGATTTAGTCCCGCAGCTTGAACAGTCCGCCTGTCTTATGTTTTTAATAGCAGGGCTAGCTTCCCGGTATGTAAGTGGTGGCAAAGGAGAAAACTTTACGTAACTGGCGGCGGGAACTTATTTTCGTCACGTAAGTGGCGGCAAGGACTCGGGCTGCGATTATTGCCGTCGGAAGCGTTTGTATTTGTGCTGGTCATAGGATTGTAGTAACGACGGCTCTCCCGTCGGGAATCAAAACCATCCATTTCGCCGCCAGTTACGTTGAAAAGTGTGGATTTTGCCATCAGTTACGTAAGCCCGCAAGCATTTCGCCATCACTTCCGCGGACGTATAAGCATTTTGCCGCCGGTTACGTCATCTCGCAATGCTCCCGCCATCAGTTGTGTTAGCTAAAGCGGATCCCGTTGCCAGTTGCGTAAACCGATATCTGCGGCGCGAGCAAAAATGCGAAGATTCCTTAAGCTAATACCTGCAGCGCAAACAAAAAACAAAAATACGAAAAGCCGAGTTAATACAATCATTTCACCTGTAACTCAATAAATCGTCTGTAACTCAATCATTTCGTCTGTAACTCGATAAATTTCATTTGACATTCGCTCCCGCAAACCTTTACTGTATTAGTGTAGTAATACAGTAAAGGTCGGTAAATCGTGTTACTCGCACAAAACAAAACTAACTAAAGGCAAGGTGGAAGTGGACTTTAATAAAAATGCTCCAATTTGGCGGCAGCTGCGAAATCTCTTTGCCATTTCGATTGCAAACGGGGTGTGGATGTTAGGTGCGCAAATTCCTTCAGTGCGGGAGTTAGCCGCTGAATATGGGGTGAATCCAAATACGATTCAAAAAGCGCTTTCCGAGCTTGAAGCGGAAGGATGTTTGGAAACCAGGCGCGGTTTAGGGCGGTATGTAACTGAAAATAAAGTTCTTGTAAGCAGGCTGCGTTTCGAAGTTGCAGCGGAAGCCGCAGAAAAATATGTAGAAAAAATGCATGCCCTAGGGTTAACGGAAAAGGATGCTTGTGAGTTGATAGCCAAAGAGTGGCAAAAGAAAAATGATTTTCAACGAATGTTTTCGCAAATATTTCGGCGAAACGAAAATGAAAAAATGAAAAGGAAGGTGAGACTGTGATGGGTCGGCAAATGGCGGATTTTGAAACTCTTGTCCAAATTCAAGATTTAACAAAAATATATGGCGTGCGGCAAAAGGTAAATAAAGTTAATAAGAATAAAAAAGCCGAGCGCGGGCAGTACGGTGATGGAGATTCACTGGAAATATCAAGCAAAACAGCTCTCGACTCAGTTAATTTAAATATCGAGAGCGGCAGAATAATCGGTTTGCTTGGTGAAAATGGCTGCGGGAAAACAACTTTGCTGAAAATTCTTGCGGGAGTGCTGCAGCCAAGTGCAGGTTCAGTAAAGATTGCGGGTGCAGAAATTGGTGCACAAACCAAAGCAATTACATCTTTTTTACCGGACGCAGATTTTCTTGATAAAGCAATTACGCCAGCAAAGGCATTTCATTTATATCAAGACTTCTTCCCTGATTTTGATATTGAAAAAGCGCGGGAGCTTCTTGCTTTTCTCGGTTTGCACGAAAATCAGCGCTATCAAACAATGTCAAAAGGAATGCGGGAAAAGCTCAAGCTCATCTTGATTATGAGCCGTGAAGCAAAACTTTATTTACTTGATGAACCAATTTCTGGTGTAGATCCGGCAGCGCGGCAGGCTTTGCTTGACACAATCTTGCGCGGCTGGAACCCAGATTCCACGTTAATCATCTCCACGCATCTAATTACTGACATTGAAGCAATCCTTGATCAGGCAATTTTGATGCGCGGCGGAAAAATCTTGATGTATCGAAATGTTGATGAACTACGTGAAGAATATGGCAGTTCCCTAGATCAATTGTTCCGAAAGGAGTACGCAAATGTTCGTTAAAATCTTCAAACAAGAGTTCCGTGAGACGGCGAAACTTATTGGCTTCGGGTTGGGGCTGGCGATTGTGCTTGACGTGATGAGCCTATTTATGATTCTCAGTCCGTATACGGCGTTGCAGATTACGGGAAATATAATGGGGGTAATGGTCCCATTCGCACTTCTCATTAGCATATTTTTCTACTTAGCCAATCGTTACTGGAAAACTATGTATGGCCAGCGTGCGTATTTTACCCACGCATTACCAGTGAATTCTGCTGTAATTTTGCGCGCAAAGTTTCTTTGGTTCTATCTGGTTCACCTCTTAGCTGCTGTGGTTTCGGTTATTGGTTTTACGTTTTTCTCACTGGCGAGCGTTTCGTCGTATCGCGGCCTTTCGGGTTGGATTAATTCCGCTGGCGTCGTCGTCCGCCCTGAACCGAGCATTTGGGTAAAAATGGGAGATTTGTGTGCGCTGTTTGCGCAGACTATCGCGAACCTAGATTTGATTAAAATAGCTGCAATTGCGGCGCTGATTCTTGGGTGTGAGCTATTGGCAGTAGTCTGGGTGTTAGCGTCTTCTGCTTTGGCAAATCATCGAATTTTTAGCCGTTTATCTGAGAATTGGGCGCTCGCAATTTCAATCGTGTCCACCTATCTGGTGTATCAGACTGTGACCGTAGTGTCGATTTTCGCAATTCCACTTCACTTGGTGCTAAGAGAAACTGCTGATGGCAGATGGAGTTCGACACAGTTTGTAGCAGGAGGAATCATGGATGTGGTTACTCGTGAGGGAAATTCAGAGGTGATTTCAAAAGCTGAGTTTAGTTCTTCCAGCTATTCTGTGATTCCGCTTGGGATGTTTCTAGTGATAGTCTTGCTTTTATTACTCGGATACTGGATTTCACATCAAATGCTTAAAAAGCAGCTAAATCTGCGCTGAAATATCTGCGAATTAGGCTGAATACTGCGGTTAATTTTGCGTAGTTACAGGGTAATTGCCGTGTAGCTGTCCTGTCAGCCAAATCAGATTTTTCGCTCCGTCGCCGAAACCACGCTTCTTGCCTTTGAGCGGTGTGGCTTCGCGCGACTACAATGGCAGACGTGAATGAACTAATCCTCGGTATTGAAACTTCTTGCGATGAAACAGGCGTGGCTCTTGTGCGCGACGGCGAACTGCTTGCCGATGTCACTGCCACCTCGATGGATGAATATGCGCGCTATGGCGGAATCATCCCGGAAATCGCATCTCGGGCACATCTTGAATCTTTTGTTCCAACCCTAAATGCGGCTCTCGAGAAAGCTGGTGTGAAGCTTGAAGATGTAGACGCGGTAGCGGCGACGGCAGGGCCGGGGCTTGTCGGTCCGCTTATTGTCGGAGTGAGTGCGGCGAAAGCGCTTGCACTCGCGCTTAACAAACCGTTCTATGGGGTAAATCATATCGTTGGACATATCGCCGTCGATCAGCTTGTGCATGGGCAGTTCCCGGAAAAATTTATTGGTTTAGCGGTTTCCGGCGGACATTCGCATCTGATGCTGATTCGCAATATTGCAACCGATATTTCGGAGCTTGGCGGAACTCTAGACGATGCCGCCGGCGAAGCTTTCGATAAAGTCGGGCGGTTACTTGGTTTGCCGTATCCGGGAGGTCCGCACTTGGATCGGCTTGCGCGTGATGGCGACGTAAACGCAATTCGCTTCCCGCGGGCCTTGCGTTCGGGGAAAAATAAGGCGGAACATAAGTTTGATTATTCTTTCTCAGGATTGAAGACCGCCGTCGCGCGGCATATTGAAGGTTTGGAAGCACGCGGTGCAGAAATTCCGAAAGCTGATATTGCGGCTGGTTTCCAGGAAGCCGTAACTGGCGCATTGATGGAAAAGGCGATTGTTGCTTGCCATGAAAATGAGTGCGATACGCTCGTGATTGGCGGCGGTTTTTCTGCTAATTCCCGCTTGCGGGCGCTTGCTGCAGAAGAAGCCGCACGTTCGGGGTTAAAAGTGCGAATCCCGCCGATTCGTTACTGCACCGATAATGGCGCAATGATTGCAGCGCTTGGCTGGGAGATGGTGCGCAGCGGTGTGGATCCGTCGCCGCTTGATATTTCTGTGAATACCAGTCTTCCGCGGGAAATTACAATCGTGAGGTAAGTGAAGAACTGCTGCTTTAGGTGTGTGCGAGATTCTTCGAACATGCTGATAACGTTTATGCGGGTGAATTTGAATTAGTTGTTTGCGTCTTTGGAGGAAGCGGCAGTGGATGCTTTTAGTGCAGAGATCAAAATACAAACCGAGCAGTGCGCCAACCGCTGTGAGGATAACTAACAGGATTGCGCTCACGTACAGTACTTTTTGGTTAGCATTTCAATTGGGAATAAACCATATCCGGCATCTTTTTATCGTACAGAGTTCAGGCTGGTTTCGTCATATAAAAGTGCAGTCGAATCGGGACCGCCGGAAAATAGGAGCACCACTTCGTTATTATGCGCGTTTTCACGCAAATGTGATAACACGCATATGCGAAATGTATAAAACTGTTCTTCTGAATCCGGCAGTATTAAGTATTTGTTTGTCCACTGTGTGAAAAAGTGCGGGCACAATTCACAGCTTTCCGTGAAACTTCGAAACCGCACGTCGGATTGCGTAAACTAGAGAACGTGAGTATTGCCTTATATCGCCGCTACCGGCCAGAAATTTTTGAAGAAGTAATCGGTCAAGACCATGTGATCGAGCCGTTAATGGCGGCTTTAGAAGCTGGGCGGACAACTCACGCCTACCTTTTCTCAGGTCCGCGCGGATGCGGCAAGACTACCTCAGCGCGGATTCTCGCGCGTGCGCTGAACTGCGCTGAATATCCAACCCCCACTCCATGCGGCGAATGTGAATCTTGCCGGGAACTCGCACGTGACGGCTCGGGTTCACTCGATGTGGTCGAGCTCGATGCGGCTTCGCACGGCGGTGTAGATGACGCTCGTGAGCTGCGCGAGCAGGCGAGTTTTGCTCCAGTGCGTGACCGTTTCAAAATTTTTATTATCGACGAAGCGCACATGGTCACCACGCAGGGTTTTAACGCTTTGCTCAAACTTGTTGAAGAACCGCCGGCGCATGTGAAATTTATTTTCGCCACCACAGAACCGGAAAAAGTTATTGGTACGATTCGTTCCCGTACGCATCACTATCCGTTTCGGCTTGTTCCTCCGCCGCTGCTTGAAGAATATTTGGGAGAGATTTGCCATGACGAAGGGATTGACGCTCCGCGCGAAGTACTTTCGCTGGTAGTGCGGGCGGGAACCGGTTCAGTGCGCGATACGCTCTCAGTCTTAGACCAGATTATTGGCGGTTCCGACGGAGTCAGCCTTGACTATGATCGTGCCGTCGCTTTGCTTGGATATACTTCTGCGCATTTACTTGACGATACGATAATTGCTATTTCGCATAACGACGGGCCGGCACTCTTTCAGGTCGTCGATTCAATTGTGGCTTCCGGTCATGATCCGCGGCGATTCGTGGAAGATCTATTACAGCGGCTGCGCGATTTAGTAATTCTTTCACTTGCAGGGGAGTCTGCACGGGAAGTGTTTGTTCAAGTACCTGATGATCAATTCGCCGCGATGATTGCGCAGGCTGGTTTGATTGGGGCAAAACGGGCGTCATTGTGTGCTGATTTTGCAAATGAAACACTTACGACGATGGTGGGGGCGACGGCTCCGCGGCTGCAGCTTGAATTATTGTGCGCCCGGCTATTAGTACAGACGGTTCCAAATGCGGGTGCTGGTACTGGTTCGGGTGTTGGCGCTGGCAATGCTGCAGATACTGCCGTTAGCGGGAGTGCGCCGAATCCGAATCAGATTCGATTCGCGGAAAATGGCCGCAGCACGGAAAACAAAACTGGTGCGGGTGTGCAAACTGCGATGGCGAAGAACACTGTATCTGCTGCTCATATGCCGGGTACACATCATGTTTCCGAGAATCCGTTATCCGCACCGATGCCTGGAATTAACGGCAATCCGCTGAATGTTGGAAAAGCGGATGCTGCGGTGCAAAGTACTGCAGTACAGAGTGCCGGCGCTGCAGAGAACTTGCGAAAACGGCGAACGCCGGCAGGGAAGCGGAGCAGAAAGCACGAATACCGGCAGTTCCGGATTTTGCGGCACTGCCCGGTGCAAACAGGGCAGCATTGCAGCCGAATACGCCACAGCCAGCTGCTGCCGAAAATTTTTCATCGCCAGATTTTGCGAAAGTTGTACAAAATTGGGGTGAAATAATGCAGCTCGCGATGAGTAAATCCAGTGCGGTTGCCGCAATTCTCGAACATGCTGCAGGAGCGGCAGCACTTGAACGAAATGTGCTTTCAATTTATTTTGCGAATGAAAAACAGGCGGCAAACTTCAATCAAACAATTCCGGCACTCGATGTAGTAGCGCGTGCGGTATATGCAAAAACGGGATTGAAAACCCGAGTGCAAGGAGTAGTTGCGCGTGCCGAAAGTAAAGGCGGCAGCATAAACCCAAAGTTGAAGCTCCGCTAGAGCGCGCGGAGCTATTACGAAACCAAGATGATAATCCGCTGCAGGAATTTTCAATACCGCAATCAGTGCAGCATGGCAGCAAAGCTGATGAAAAGGCAGAGCAAAATTCCGCAGCTTCGGAAACGAGTGCAAAAACATCTCCAGATTCGCAGCCGGAAATACAAGCGGAAAATTCAGAAACTGTTCATTACACAGAAAATCCAAAAGAATTAACAAAATTAAACCGCCCTGAGAACAATGATCCGGTCGGTGTGTTGCGTCCGCTGCTGAATGAAGTGCGCGGATTAGCTTTGGAAAAGAAAACAAGCAGCGAATCCGGTATCGCCTCAGAACCTGGAAAACCTGGAAAACCTGCGGAAACTCCGGATTCTGCAGAAAATACGGCGCCTGGCATATCCGCGCAGTCTGGAACAATACCGCAAAATGCAGAAACTTCTGCACCGGCGGAATCAACATCAGCTGCACATGCACCGGAACCAGTGCAAGCGCAGCCGCCAAGGCTGCAGATATCAACGCAAACACAAGCGGCAGCATCACAGAATCAAATGCCGGCAGCTGCGGATTCGCAGCCATTTTATCGGCAGAATCTGCCGCATATTCCGCCGGCAGACCTTCCGAAAACACCTGCCGCAAAAGCGGAAAATATGCCGGCAGCTGTGCAGAATCCAACAGCAGAGCGCACGAATACATCACAGGGCCCAAATATACCTTTTTCAGCAAATCGCAGTGCGAATCCTGCTGGCGCTGCTGCTTTGCCCGCTGCCGCCGCGATAGGCGGCGGGATGCATAATTTCAGTACCGAAGCGTTTACCGGATTAACAAGTAAAGCGCCAATCTCTGATGGGAAGAAAAATAGTGCCGGACCGTCGCTCTCTGCACGCCTCGCAGCGCATATCGATGCTTCTGTTGGCGAGACGGTTGATCCGTTTGCCGCGCTCAATGCGCAAGAACCTGCAGATGACGGCGAATTTACCGGCGACGAATGGGACGAAGTCTCAATTTATGATCCGTCGGTTTCAGAATCTGCTTTTGTAGGCGTAAACGTGATTTTAGAAGAACTCGGCGGGAAAATCATTGAAGAGATTCCGCATGGAAAACAAAACCGGCAGTAACAGGCGGACTTCAGCGCAGAAAGCGTTTTAATGCGAATTTACAGCTTTAATGTGAACTTATCAGCGGAGTCATTAATCAGATGCGTCAGGCAATCCGAATCGTGTACCGTTTACGTGGGTTGCTGCAGGTTTTAACGATGAGCTGCTTGGAAAGGTGAACAATGGCTGGTGTCTATGATGGAGCAGTGCAAGAGCTGATTGACGAACTGGGAAGATTGCCGGGGTTGGGCCGAAGAGTGCGCAGCGGATTGCATTTCACCTGCTTGAAGCGGACGATTTAGAAGTGAAAGCGCTTATTAACGCACTTGAAGCCGTGAAAGAAAAAGTGAAATATTGCCAGATTTGCGGAAACGTTACCGAAGATGAAATCTGCAAAATTTGTGCTGATACCCGTCGGCTTGACACGGTTATCTGCGTGGTTGAAGAATCACGCGACATCGTAGCGATTGAACGGACGCGTGAATATCGCGGCCGGTATCACGTGCTTGGCGGCGTAATCGATCCGATTGGCGGAATCGGGCCTGAAGATTTACGGATTCGTGAGCTGTATAAGCGTCTTGCGAACGGGCAAGTGCAGGAAATTATTCTCGCAATGAACCCGAATGTGGAAGGTGAAGCTACTGCCACATATCTATCAATGAATCTCGCCCAAATGGGTGTGGCCGTTTCACGTCTTGCATCAGGTCTGCCCGTCGGCGGAGATCTCGAATATGCCGACGAAATCACCCTTTCGCGCGCACTTGAGGGGCGTCAGCGGATCCACACCCCGAATGCGGGAATTTAGTTTTCGAAACTCGAAATTTATGCCATATATCCAGACCAGTCTTCTTCAACAAAATCTGCGTCTTCAATCTCGTCACGCTCAAGCAGTGTTTTTTCATCTGGGCGGGTGGCGAGAATCTGCTCGATATAAGACTGTGTAGCTTCACGCATCAGAATTTCGGTGCCCGCCTTCTCCGACATAAACCAGCGGTGGTCGAGAATTTCATGAAAAATTTGGGCAGGTTCGAGCTTTTCACGCAGTTCGCGCGGCACGGCACGGATTGTCGGCTCGTACACGTCAGTCATCCACTCGTGTGCGGTTAATGAAATCGGTTCATCAGCTTTATCGCGCAAGGTTTGATATTGCTGAATGTCATTAATCATCCGCCGGGCTTGCTGTTCCTGCGCATCAAGTCCGGTGAGTTTCATCAGCAGCCGCGAATAATGCCCGGCATCGACAACTTTCGGACGGATTTTCAATTCTGTACCTGCGGTATCTTTCCGCATCAAAAGTTCACTCACATCAAATCCGAGTTCATTCAAACGCCGGACACGGTTATCCATATGCCAGCGTTCGTCAATTGAGAAGCTTTCTTCACTTGTCAGTTCATGCCAGAGCTGGCAGTAGCGTTCCGCGAAACGGTTTCCAATCTCGATTGCATTATATTCATCGGAAAGAATCCCGCCGGCTTGCAAATCAAAAAGTTCACCGATGATATTTGTGCGGGCAACATCAATATCGTATTCGCGTTTTAATGATGAAATTTTTTCGTAACGTTCACCGGTTTCCGCGTCTACAAGATAAGCGGCAAATTCACTGGCATCGCGCCGAAATAGCGTATTCGAAAGTGAGACGTCGCCCCAAAAGAAACCGAGTAGGTGCAGTCTTACCATTAGTACAGTGAGTGCGTCAATGAGCCGATTAATCGTATCCGGGCGCATCCCTTCGTGGCTGAAAACGGCACGATAGGGAAGTGAGAAAGAAAGGTGGCGGGTAATTAGCGCCGAGTTGAGCGGTGTTCCGTCGTCGCTGAAACGATTGGTAATTACGGCAAGCGGTTCTACGCATGGCGCGTCAAGACGTTTCAACTCGCGTAAAGTCTCATATTCAGCATGTGCGACCTCATGGCTGATCTCCTTTATCGCAATAATCTGACCGTTTAATTTCACGAATCTCACCACATGGCGGGAAATACCGCGCGGAAGTGCAGCGATAATCGAATCCGGCCATTCGCGCAGCGGAATATTCCAGGGCAAATCGATAAGTGCTGGTTCTACTTGCGCTGACGAGATTTCAAGTGCTGTTTTCATAGTTTTACCCTACTTGGAGTTTCTGAGATTTGCGAGAAAATCGACGGCGAAAAGAAACACAGAATCTATTTTTGCGAGCGGAAAGCAGTAAAACAGGGCTGAATCCGGTTTTCAAATTCAGCCCTGCTAATTACTATTCAGTTTATCCGCCGATTTTCGTTTTCACGACGACGGCACAGCCAGCGCAGCCTGCAAAACAGCTGCAACCTCCAAGGCGCAGCGCAGCCTGCAAAGCAAGTAAACCAATTACGGAAACCGTCTTGATGTAAAACGATTTCAGAATTAGCCGGCCGCCGCAATCGAGGATTATTCCTCAATCCGTTTGCCTGTGCTTGGGGAGAAGAAATGAACATATCCGGCACGCGGATTCAAATGCATTACCGCGCCTGGATTTACGCGGCGCTCCGGCGGGACGCGAACAGTCATTGTGTCAGAGTTATCGCCTGATCCGAAGCGCTCAGATTCGTTTTCTGCCCCGACGACTGTTCCATAGAGGTAGGAATCGGAACCAAGATTTTCAATGAAAGTAACTTTCAATGGAATCGAGTTGCCTGATCCGTCGGATCCGTCGAAATTCTCAGGGCGTACGCCGATGGTGACGGTTGAAGCGTTTTCGGATTTCAAAGCTGCGAGCACTGCCGGCGGGAGAGTGAAGCGGGCTTCGCCGAACACTGCGTCAGTGCCGTCAATCCGCCATACGCCAAGATTCATCGCCGGGGAGCCAATGAATCCTGCCACAAAAGCATTTGCCGGCTTAGCAAACATTTCTTCCGGCGAAGCAACCTGCTGCAGAATTCCATCTTTCAGGACAGCGATTCGGTCGCCCATTGTGAGTGCCTCGGTTTGATCGTGGGTCACGTACAGTGTGGTAACGCCGAGTTTCCGCTGCAGGGAAGCAATCTGGGTGCGGGTTTGGACCCGCAGTTTCGCATCCAAATTTGAAAGCGGTTCATCCATCAGGAAGACTTTCGGCTTCCGCACAATTGCGCGTCCCATTGCAACACGCTGCCGCTGGCCGCCGGAAAGTGCTTTCGGTTTCCGGTCAAGGTATTCGGTTAAATCGAGAATCTTTGCAGCTTCCTCAACACGCCGCCGGATTTCAGCTTTATCCACTCCGGCAATCTTAAGGGCAAAACCCATATTGTCTGCCACAGTCATGTGCGGGTAGAGCGCATAATTCTGGAACACCATTGCGATATCCCGGTCTTTTGGCGTTACGTCGGTAACGTCGCGTTCGCCAATGAAAATACGGCCCGAATTAACATCTTCGAGACCTGCGAGCATTCGCAGTGAAGTAGATTTGCCGCAGCCGGACGGGCCGACGAGAACCAAGAATTCGCCGTCTGCAATCTGGAGGTTGAGCTGATCTACTGCAGGTTTATCTGCGCCTGGATATACGCGGGTAGCGTCTTTGAAAGTAACGTTTGCCATAATGGTATATTCCCTTCACCGGCAGGTACGTGCCGGACGATCCGTAGTGAAAGGTGTTTCCGGAGAAGAAACACAGCAAATACGTCGGTGTATTTGCTGTCTCTCATTATTGCATAAATCACCCTGATTTTCCCCTGAACCTGCGATAAGTGAGCCGGAACGCAAAAATATCTTAGGATATCGTTGAAAGCAGCAGAATTACGATTTGAAAAGTTAACCATGTTCGTGTTTTGAAAGGAGGGCGGGGGTGGAATTTACTGCAGCGAATTCAGATTTTCACCGAGATTTGCGGACGCCGCGAAATGTTGAAGGATACGAGCTTGTACAGAAAATCGGCGCAGGAGGAATGTCGGCGGTTTATGAGGCGATTAGCCCTAACGGATCGCATGTGGCGCTGAAACTGCTCCACCCGGCTCTTGCTGATACGGATTTGGCACGCCAGCGGCTGCGCAGAGAAGTGGCAATGCTCCAGCGGGTGCAGGGGAAGCATGTGGCGCAGATTCTTGATGCAGAGCTTGATGGAGAAAATCTTTTATCGTTACAGAATTAATCGCCGGTCCGACACTGGAAACAGATGTGCGGAAAGACGGACGCTACACGCAGGAAGATTTGTATCAGCTCGGAGTGAAACTCGGCGAAGCCCTGGAGTCGATTCATCTTGCAGGGGTGCTGCATCGTGATTTAAAACCTTCAAATGTGATGCTTGCCAATGGTGAACCTGTGCTGATTGATTTTGGAATTTCACAAATGGGTGCAGATTCGCGGCTTACACAGACGGGTTTCCTCACACACACGCCAGGTTTTGTGATCCGCGGGTATTGCGCGGAACAGAGCCTGATGCGGCTGCAGACTGGTGGGCGATGGCTGCGGTATTAGCTTACGCGGCTACCGGTACGCACCCATTCGGCAGCGGGCTTCCTGCCGTCGTAATGAATCGTGTTCTCAATGCGAATCCGGATCTTCCGCTGCTTTCTTCGGATCTTGCCGCAGTTTTTACACAGGCGCTGGCAAAAGATTTGCGGAATCGGCTGAAATATTCTGAATTGCTTGCGGCAGTTAATGATTCGGGAGCTGCTGCAAAAATCGCTGCAGATTCGGTGTTTGAAAGCGGCGGAGCTGAACAGGGAAATAGTTTTGCTCCGGAAAATAACGGGGATACTGGCGGCGCAGAGACTGCGGAAATTCAGCGTCATCGTGAGTATGAAGATGAGCATGAGTATGAAACGCTGCGGTTTGCTGAATTTCCTGCGCATTACGACGGCAATGGGGAAGCAACTGCGGTTTTTCCAGTCAGTGCAAAGAATGATTTACCGCAAACGCAAATATTAAAACCGGCAGTATTTCCGCCGGTTGCCGGTTTTCCGCAGGCAGCATCGCCGCCGCTGAACTTTCCGTCTGATAACGTTTCGTCTGAGCTGCCGGATACGGCGGCGCCTGCTTTCGCTTATCCGGTTTCGCGGCCGGCAGGTGCATACGTTCCGGCAGGTGCATACGTTCCGGCAGGTGAATATAGAACAGCAGGGGAGTATAGGGCAGAGAGCGGAGTACAAAATGCGGCAGCCGGATATTCGGTTCCGCATTTGCAGAACCATCCGTCGCTGATTTTACTTCTTGGGGCTGTGCTGATTTCTTTTGGGATGAGTGCGCCGATTTTCGTCTACCTGCTGGCGGTTGCTGCCGGTGTGGTGTTAGACGCGGTTGGTGCGATGCGTGAAAAGCTGGTTGCCCGGCGGGTTCGGCGCGGACGTGCCGGCGGTTCAGATTCCGGAGTGCTGCTTGCGTTTTTACCGGTTGCGCTGCTTCGCGGGTTTTTCAGAAGTGTTTTTCGGGTGTTCTTGGTGCGCTTGGCGGATTTATGATTTTGCTTGTCGCTGCGCGGATTTTCGGGGAAGCACCGATTTATGATTCGGATTCTGGAGTTGGTTTCGCTGCAGTTTTAAAGCAAAATTTACAAGAAATTTCTGCTGGCAATCCGGCGGCGGTGTTAATTGGAATCAGTGCCGCACTTCTGATTTACTGGATTTTTCCATCATCGCGGGAAATTCGGATGGGAACGAAAGTAGTGTTCACTAAACTTGCGCCGGCGAATTCTCTTTATGTTTTCTGGCTGCTGCTGTTTTTCGCAATGGCACTGTGCGGATTGTGGTTAAACTCGCTGGGCGGAGCGGTAAGTTGGAATCCGTTGCTTGTGCCGGGCGGATAACCGGATTGAAAACAATAGCTGAGTCAAAACCTGGTAACCGATCTGTTAACCGGAGGGCAAAATTGTTTGAATGCTCAACTGAAATCCGGGAATTTGAAATTACGCCGACGGCTTGCAGCTTTGGAAATAATACGTGTTGGAGTGGAAGACCGCCGGTGATAGCGCATAAAATCAAGATGAATTTTAAACCGCTTTGCATGCTGTTTCCGCCTGTTGATAATGGTGATTACAGCTGTTCCGAGAAATGAAATAAAAGAGGATTAATGGGTTCGAAGCAAACGCCGGGCATGACAGGCAACAGGTTAAGCAAAGAAGAACGGCGCAGCGCGGCGCGTGAAAAGCACGGCTGCTGCGCGAACAGGAAGAAAAGCGCGCGAAGCGTAATCGGATTTTGGCGATTGCAGGCGTACTGATTGCAGTTGCGCTTGTATCGTTAGTGATTTTCAAAATTGTCACTTCCGGATCAGCCGGAGATACCGGCAGCTATACGGGTCAGGCGCGTGCAGCTGAGTTGAAGAATGTCAGCGCTGATTTCGGTATTGCCGTCGATAAAGATGGGCAGGCGATTGCCGCCCCCGATGAAAACTTGGCGAATGTTGGTGTTTTCTCCGATTTGATGTGCCCGCATTGCGTGAGCCTGGATCATGCTTCACGTGCAGACTATGAGAAGTACCTTTCGGAAGGGAAAATTCAAATAGTCGAGTATCCAGTGCAAATTATGGGTACAGACTACTCAAAGTATGGTAATGCGGCATTGTTTTACGTAGCTACTTATGCTCCGGAGCATTTCTCGAAATTCCATGCAGCACTTTTTGAACGTTCCTACAAAATTATTGTTGAACGTAGCGGACAAATGCCGACTGCAGCAGAAATTGCTGATATTGCGAAAGGCGTGGGAGTTCCGGAAGATGTTGTGAATGATTTGCCTGCTTCGATTATTTCTGCGGATTGGCAAAAGAAAGTCGAAGCAGCCACCGAGAAATTCCGTGAAGCTGGATGGACCGGTACGCCGACAGTTACAATCAATGGTACTGAAGATAAAAGCTGGGGTGAGGGCAGCTTAGGCGCAGCGTTCGCGAATGCGGTGAAAGCTGGTCCGAAGAGCAGCGCAGCTGCGAAGTGAGAGCGGAATTACAGCGCGGGATAGCTCGGCGGCGGGATTGCGCTGTAATGTTTCCTTCTTGGCAGGTTTGGTGAGCGAATCTGATTAGAATCTGCATTATCGGCTCGGTCTGGATAAAACAGGCCGAGCCGATTTATTTTCCGTCGTTACCCTGCGGATATGGGCTTATTGGATTTGTTTGCTTTGCTGGCTTACAGAGTTCGTTTTTGCTGCGGTCGTTTTGCTTGGTTGGTTTAACGAATAACGGATACGGATTTGCGGTCTGCGGGTTCGGGTATGGAATGGGTTTGTGTGCGGATTGCGAAATATCGGCCGATCTGAATCGGAAATGTGAAATGCGTGGTTGAGTGCAATTTGAGTTGGCGCTCAGACCCTGGTTTCTGGCATGATATAACTCGCTACAGTTTGCAGCGAAAGATGAGTCGCACAAATTATAGCAATGCCTCCTTAGCTCAGTTGGTAGAGCGCCGCTCTTGTAAAGCGAAGGTCGTCAGTTCGAGTCTGACAGGGGCTCCGCTATTAGCGCAGCTGCAAAGCCGGCAGATTCTGTGTTCCGCCTTATCGGGTCACTGTGCCTTTTCCTGTTTTTGAATGCCTGTCGGCTGCCTGCGTTGAACTTGATATTGCGGGTAAAACTATCGGAAACGCTCATCTGCGGTAACAGTGCGTGAAAACTTTTCCTTAAAAGAGTTAGGGAATCAAAGATTCAGGCAAGATTGTAAACTAACAATGTTTCGGTACTTTCCAAAATAGCAGGATTTTGAAAGCGGCGGATAAGATAAAAGTTTTATTCACTTAACGAAAGTCCTATACGTATTTGTTAATTTTCGGTAAAATTGGGAAGTCACCCTTCAATGAGGAAGAAAATAGGGGTATTTAATGAAATCACAGAAATTATTCTCACCTCATCGCGGTTTTAGCATAGCTACGATGATTGCGCTTGTTTTTGGCGCATTTTTGCTGCCGATGGGTGCTTCTGCAGCAGAGGTCGCATATCAGCTGTACCCAACACCGCAGCAGATTTCGTACGGCGATGGCAGTTTCACGCTTGGCGCCAAAGCGAATGTCGTGGTGGAAGATGGAATCGATGCCGAAACAAAAGCCCGGCTTGATGAAGTACTCAAACTGAAGAACATTACGAAAGAAGCATCGAACGCGGCAACAGAGGAAGTTGGGAAGACGCAAATCCTCGTCGGAATCAATGGATCCGATAAAGCGGTTGATAAGTATGTGAAAACGCTGAAGACCACAGCGGGTCTGCGGCTTGCGGATGATCTTTTCACCGGTAAAAACCATAACGATGCTTACCTGCTCGCTGCAGTTCCGGGAGATAGCGCGCGTGCAAACACCATCGTGGTTCTCGGTAAGGATACGGATTCTGCCTTCTACGGTTTGACTACGCTGTATCGGATTTTCCAACAGATGTCTGGTTCCGATATTCGGGTTCTCACTATCCAGGATTATGCCGACGTAATTACCCGCGGTTTCATTGAGGGCTACTACGGCGAGCCATGGAGCACTGAAGATCGGGTAGAGCTAATGCGCTGGGGCGGATACCAGAAGCTGAATGCCTATGTTTATGCTCCGAAAGATGATCCGAAGCACAACGCGAAATGGCGCGAACTCTACACCGAGGAAGAGTTAAAGAGCAAGATTGCTCCGCTTGCAAAGGCGGGAAATGATTCGAAAGTGCGTTTTGTTTACGCATTGCATCCGTATATGCATACTCCGATTACCTCCGGCAACTATAATGAATCCACTGCGATTATGAAGAAAAAGTTTACGCAGGTAATGGATCACGGCGTACGCCAGATTGCAATTCTCGCCGACGATGCGCACAACCAAGGTCCGGCACATTACGCGAAAATGCTGGAAGACATGACTGCATGGCTGAAAGAAAAGCAGGCTGAGAAGAAAACCGACGGCACGCCAAAGTATCCCGGTTTGAAAACAACTTTGATTTTCTGCCCGGTTGCGTACTATGGGAACGGCGAATCTTGGTATAAGACTCTGCCGGAAAATGTGCAAGTAGTTAATACCGGCGGCCGGGTCTGGGGTAAGGTCGATAACAATTTCGTTACCCGTTTCCAACGCAATTCTGGAAACCGTTCCCCGTTCATGTGGATTAACTGGCCGTGTTCAGACAACGATAAAGACGCGCTGCATATGGGCGGGCATAACTCGTTCCTCGGTGCAGATGTGAAGCCGGGATCTGTTGAAGGTGTAGTGCTGAATCCAATGCAGCAGTCGGAGCCGAGCAAGCATGCAATCTTTATGAATGCTGATTTTACGTGGAATCTCTGGAAGTCTGCGAATCACGCTGACAAAGCTTGGGAAGATTCTTTCTCGTACGTCGACCATAATTCGCCGGCAGCAACTGCAGCTTCAAAAGCTTTGCGGAACCTCTCAGAACATATGCGGCGGATTTTCGGCGGCGGAGTTGTGTTTGAAAATGCTGAATCTGCTTCCGTAAAAGATAAGGTAGTTAGCTTCCAGACAAAGGCTGCTGCAGGTACCGCAACAGCTGAAGAAACTGATGCAATTGCTGAGATTTTTGCCGGCCTGGCACAAGATGCAAAGACTTACCGTGCAAATCCTGGTACACCGCGGACGTTTACCCAGATTGAACCATGGATTGGAGCATGGGGAGATTTAACTTCCGCTGCGGATCACTTCCTGAAGTCTTATAAAGCGTCGCTTACCGATGACGCCAAGACTATGGTTGCTGAGTACAATGCAGCGAAAGCTGCGATGGATGCTTACGGCAAGCATAAGTTTAGCTATGTCGATCATATGGAGTACGCAAAAGTCGGGAAAATGTATTTGATGCCGATGGTTGACGTACTTGCAAATAAGCTCGCAGAAAAGGTAGTTCTTGCTGCCGGACCGGAAGCAGATATGACCGCTTATATCACTTCGCGTTCCGATGCTCCGGACGGCGGAACTCCGGTAACTGCTGCATATGACGGATCTGAAGCGACAAAACTGATTTACAAATCGCCAAATAAGATCACCAAGGATACCTACTTTGGTCTGTTGAAGAGCAAGCCGTTCGATTTAACATCAGTAAAGTTCGTTCAGGGCGCCCCGAACGGGAAAGATTTCATTGAACATGCAAAGATTCAAGTTTTCGACGGTAAAGCTTGGATTGATGTAGAGGGGCAAGACAATCTCACCGGTTCGAAAGTAGAAGCATATGACCTCACTGTGAAGAACGTGCATGGCGTGCGGCTAATTGCAACCGCAAATAATTCACGTGATGCGTGGCCGACGATTGCGGAAATTGCAATCAATCCAAAGAAGCCAGTGCCGGCTGTTCCCGGTACAATCAGCTCTGTTGGTACCGCCGTTTATGGGAATAATGTTGCAGCAAATGCACAAGATGGAGACGAGAGCACGCTCTATTGGATTCATAACTCCGGCGGTGATTATGTAAATGCCAATAACCCGGTAGTTCTGACGTTTAATCAGCCCACAGAAATCGACACGGTACTTTTCGTTCAAGGACCAAAAGACAAAATCAGCAGCGGTGTGCTCGAATATTCTGCAGATGGATCTGATAACTGGAACAAGCTGGCAGATGTAACTGGCGATGCAAAGCAGGAGTTTAAATTTAAAGCTGTGACCGCAAAAGCGGTGCGGATTAAACCGGCAGCACAGTACCCGATTTGGTGGCAGATTGGTGAATTCCGTGCTTATGCAGCAGCAGACGCTCCAACGCCTGAACCAGGTGCCGATAATCCAGAACCAAAACCGAGCTTTACGGTTACTGCAGTTGCTGCTGTGCCTGCTCATGGAAAGGTTTCGGTATCTCCTGCGGGTGCGCAGCCAACTGGTACGGAAGTTACTTTAACTGCGAAAGCAAATGCCGGTTTCGAATTTGTAAATTGGGCAGACGCCAGCGGAAAAGCAGTTTCACAGGACGCAGTATTCAAAGTGACTGTGGGAAATGCGGATGCAAAGTACACTGCAGTGTTTAAGCAGATTGAAACTCCTAATCCGGGCGAAGTGCCAGGTGAAGAACCGCAGTCTGCGGAATATAGTTTGGCAGTGAACGGTACCGGCGCTTCTGCTTCCGTGTCCGTCGGAGAAAAGATGCATTTGATTGCGAAACCGTTCCCGGCAGGAACAGAAGTTACTTTCACTCTGCATTCTGACCCAATTTTGCTTGGCACAGTACGTGCTGCGGATGATGGTGCGGCAGTTCTGGACACGGTAATGCCGAATGTGTCTGCTGGTAAGCACACAATCGTGGCGAGTGCAGTTGTTGCTGGGAAGAAGATTGAGCTGCGGCAAGAGGTGCAAGTAACTGCAAAGTCAGATCAAACACAGCCATCTCAGCCTGCTCTTGATCAGTCAAAGGCTGATTCGGATAAGAATACCGGCAGCGGTTTAGCAAAGACCGGCGCTGGAGTGCTTGGTCTGCTCGTGATGGCAGGATTCCTTGGTGCGACGGGAATCTCGCTTATTTCACGCCGTCGTGATATCTAATCTGTTGCAGATAAGAAATCATAACTGAATCAAACTCGGGGAATTGGTTAGCTCGAAATTAATACGAAGCTGACCAATTCCCTGTTTTTCCGGTTTTAGATCCGCTGGATGCGGTGAGTGCGCAAATCTTTGCAGTAATCAGGAAACAGACGCAATTTTTCGAACTGTTTTTGGAAAAATATTCGCAATTTTGTGACGGTGCGTCGCCAGTATTTGAATCTATTCTCAATACTGGGTTACACTGCAAACAGTTTTTCGCGTTAAAATCGCGATTTCTGAACAGGTAATTTTGCATGAAAACTATTTATGAGCAGAAAGTTTAAGCGGCACATGCGAATTTTTTCATGATTTGCGGGTTTATTGCGCTCGGGTTAGCAGGTCTCGGTGTAGTTTTGCCGCTGCTTCCAACCACGCCGTTTCTGCTGCTCTGTGTTTTTGCTTTGCACGTTCCTCTGTAAAATGGCATAACTACGTGTTAAATCATCGGATTTTCGGACAATATTTGCGGGACTATCAAAACCATGAAATGACTACGGGGAGTAAAACTTCAACAATTCTCCTGATGTGGGCAGGAATGGGCCTTGGAGCATGGCTTTCAGGTTTTCGGCCAATCGTGGTTGTTTTGCTGGCGGTAATCGGTACCGGTGTGACAATTCACCTGATTTCGCTTGGGAGCCCGAATCGGGATTGCCGTCAGCTGCAGCAGAAAGATAATTCGAAAACCGCGGCTGATTTTTGAAAAGCGCGTTTCTCATATTTCCAGCTTGCTTCAGCTTGCGCAGCTAATGAGTGAAGCAATAATGAGACTGCAGCTGCAGGAGCGGAAAACGGCACAGCGGCTGATAATACGGGGACAAGATTGGAGAATATATGGGCGCTAACGATTTAGCAGCGGCAATTACGGGTGTCGCTGATATCATCACGCTCTATGGGACAATGTGGATTTTAATCGGGACGGGTCTCTATCTAACTTGGCGTACGAGATTTGTGCAGATTCGTTTCTTTAAACATATGGTAAAGACTGTGCTTGGATCGCGTTCCGGAGCAAATGGCGGGATTTCCTCTTTCCAAGCATTCTGTATTTCACTTGCTGCACGTGTCGGCATTGGGAATGTTTTTGGTGTGGCGGCGGCACTGCTGATGGGCGGCCCGGGAGCTATTTTCTGGATGTGGATTGTGGCGCTTATGGGCATGGCGACAGCATTTTTGAGGCGGTGCTGGCCCAGATTTTCAAAGTACGTGCGAACGACGGCACTTTCCGCGGCGGCCCGGCATACTATATTTCACTCGGTTTGCAGGCAAAACCGCTTGCCGTGATTTTTCCCTGATCACTGTGATTACTTGCGGTGTGGTGATTACTGGAGTGCAGTCGAATGCGATTGCGGAAACGTTAGCGTCTTCAGTAAACACGAATCCGGGGATCACCGCGGCAATTCTTTTTGCTTTCTCGGCGCCGGTGATTCTCGGCGGGATCCGCTCCGTGGCCCGGGTAACTGAAATTATGGCTCCGGTAATGGCATTAATTTATATTGTGCTCGCATTCGTTATTGTGATAATTAATATCGGCGAGTTTCCGCATGTTATCGGCACTATTTTCCATTCTGCTTTTGCTCCTGAACCTCTGGTCGGCGGGATGAGCGGCGGAATTCTCGCCGCAATCATCAACGGTACAAAACGCGGTCTTTTCTCGAATGAAGCCGGTCAAGGTACTGCTCCGAATGCTGCGGCGACAGCGACGGTGAACCACCCGGTATCTCAGGGGCTGATTCAGTCGCTTGGCGTGTTTGTTGACACGGTGATTATCTGTACAGCGACGGCGTTTGTAATTCTCGTTGCAGGTCCGGAAGTTTGGACTGCGGCGGGGGTAAATCCGGCAAATCTCACCACGCTTGCAATCGCACATTCACTTGGTGATTGGACAATCGTGCCGATGGCGGTAATGATTTTTGTACTGGCTTTCTCCTCAATTATCGCTGCATATGTTTATTCGGAAGTGAACCTCTGCTTTGTTACCCCGTCGAAGATCGGACCTTGGGTAATTCGGGTAGTGTCAATTACATCCGTCGTGATGGGCGCGCTGGTGTCATTAAATGTGGTGTGGGCGACGGTAGATATTGCAATGGCAGTAATGACGATTATGAATCTTGCTGCGTTGATTGCGCTTTCGAAGTGGGGAATAGCTGCGCTGCAGGACTATGAGAAACAATTAAAGCGCGGGGTGGAAGAACCGAAGTTCATCGCGAAAAATCTGCAGCTGCCAGGCGGATTAACAACCGGAGTTTGGGAGTAATTGCAAACTAATTACTGATTCGCGACGGCAAATACTGCGATGGGCGGAAGTTATGCGAATTAAGGCCGCGGATCAAAAGCGCGCAGCAAAACTTTTGAACCGAAATTATTCAGTGCAGCTGCCAGTTGATTGGGGCTGCACCTTGCGCTGCAAGCAGGGTGTTTGCTCGGGAGAATGGTTTTGAACCAAAGAATCCGCGGTTTGCGGATAACGGCGATGGATGTGCCGAAGCGATGATGGGAGTATTTTCCAGCAGCGGTGTAAGTTCTTGTGCCTGCCGCCCCCAGAGTATCGCGACTAACGGTTTTTGCCGGGCAACTAATGCTTTAATCGCGTATTCGGTAATTTCTTCCCATCCTTTGCCGCGATGTGAAGCCGGCGCTCCCGGACGGACTGTGAGAACTCGATTCAAAAGCATCACACCATTTTCACACCATGCGGTGAGATCTCCATGCTGCGGAATTTGAATCCCGAGATCGCTGAAAAGCTCGCTGTAAATATTATTCAGTGAACGCGGGAGCGGATGAACATTGCGGGCGACAGAAAAAGATAGCCCAATTGGGTGTCCGGGCGTCGGGTATGGGTCTTGCCCGACGATAAGCACACGCACATTTGCAAGCGGATATTTGAAAGCGTGGAAAACATTTTCTCCCGACGGCAGGTATGTTCTGCCTAATCCCAGTTCCTGCCGCAGAAAGTCTCCCATTTGATGAATTTTCGGTGCGATAGGTGAAAGTGCTTTTGCCCAGTCCGGAGCCATTATTTTGTCTAATGATCCGGCAGTATCTGAGCGTTGAGTACTATTGATGCTGCGGCAGGTATTGTCAATATTGGCGCCGTCGTGATTTTGCAGATTCTTCCCGGTTAGAGCGGAATTTCCGGTTTGGGGGAAATTTTCATCTTTCATGTTTTTAATTCTAGCTAATTTCAGTTGGAATACTGCGGGGAGAATCTGAATTAATTTGTACTAATTTGTATTAGGGAGAAGCAGAATCTTTTGGAGCGAACACGGTATTAGAGCAGATACAGCAGGGACAGTGAGAGTGCAGCGTGTACAGCAGGAACGCAGTTTACATAAGTATGTGTAAACGGTATGTTCAACAAATGAGTGAAAAGAACAGCGGCAGAATCGAAGCGAAGTCGGCAGATAATACAGGGAGATTAAGCGGTAATGGGAAATCGTGAGAAAGCAGAGCTGGAAGCAGAAATTGAGTTAGAAGCGCAAATGGAGCTGGAAGCGCAGCCTGAACCTGCGAATCGGAAAATACCGCAAGCAAGTCAAACGAATTCAGCGCAGAATGAATTGCCTGATTTGCAGGAGAAAATTTTGGAAATCGAGCGGGGGTGGTGGAAAATTGCCCCCACCCGCGCTGATGCGATCGCGAAAGTCCTGGGGTTTTCCGAAGCGCGGTATTATCTCATTCTCGGTGTTTTACTTGACTCGCCAGAATTTTGGAAACTTGATCCGCCGCTTGCAGGCAGACTCAAAAATCTTCGTGATAACAGATTAGAAGAGCGTCAAATACGTTCAGAAAACGAAAACTAGGGTAAGCTGAGCCTGTGGCAGATATTCAAAATCATTATGAAACAGACGAATTTGACGAACTCGCAAAACAGCGCCAGACCTATGGCGCCCATCGTGTGCGTCGGAAAAAATACGGCTGGTTGATTGCGGTTATTTTAATCGCCGTTTTGGCTCCGGTTGCCGGCGTGCTTGCCGGCGAATGGCTTTCACACAGTGAAGTTGCGCAGGAAACTATTTCGCAAGCTCAAAAGGGAAAGTCGGATCGTGTAAAGTCCGATACTGCGGATAAAGAGCAAAACACAGCCGGTGATACCGGCACGGATCAGAAGGCTGATTCGAAAGCCGCGGTCAATTCAGAAGATACAGAAGATTCAAAAACCGCTGCCGGCGCGCAATCTGAAAAAGAAAAAGAGAAAACTGTGCCTTCTCCCGAACCGAAACCGGCACCGGAACCGGTAATCGCGTTAAATACACCGCTCTCGGTACTTAACGCAACAAATATTAGCGGTCTTGCCCGAGAGAAAACACAGTTGCTGCGCAATGCGGGATTCACAAAAGTGAGCGCGTCGAATTACACCGGTCCGGGAATTCAACGGTCTACGGTCTACTATGGAGACGCAGCGCTCGCGGATACTGCAAAGAAAGTTGCGGCAAGTCTGGGGATTGCGGCGGCTGTTGAGAATGCGAATATGGTCCGGGCGGGAACAATCGTTGTTGTTTTGAAGTCGCGGTAAATTTTTCTCCCGCTGCCGATAATGTGTTCAGCGGCGGGATAATGCAAATATAGCGCGCCGGTTCTTAGCTTGCAGTGAAAACTTTTTAATGGATGAATACTTATCTTGCACTCGCGCCGTTAGAGTGCCAAAATCTAATTAGCACTCGCGTTAGGTGAGTGAAAGTTTTCGTCGATGAGGTTTGTGCGGAAGCGAGATGTGAACGCTTTCAAGGAAGCCGTCCGTCGCGGGCATCGGCAAAATATCGAAACTCCAACAGGAGGAAAGAAACAGGCATGAGCAAGCTGATTGCATTTGATGAAGAAGCACGTCGCGGGATGGAGCGCGGTCTCGATACCCTCGCAAACGTTGTAAAAGTTACCCTCGGTCCGAAAGGCCGGAATGTGGTGCTTGAGAAAAAGTGGGGTTCACCTACAATCACCAACGATGGCGTTTCAATCGCAAAAGAAATCGATCTTGAAGAACCATTCGAAAAGATTGGTGCAGAGCTCGTAAAAGAAGTTGCAAAGAAGACTGACGATGTTGCCGGCGACGGCACCACCACTGCGACCGTGCTTGCGCAAGCACTCGTAAAGGAAGGTCTGCGCAACGTTGTGGCAGGAGCAAACCCAATCGCACTTCGCCGCGGGATTGATCTTGCAGTAGAAGCAGTGGCAAAGCAGCTGCTTGAGAATGCGAAAGAAGTTGAAACTAAGGCTGAAATCGCTGATACGGCAGCAATCTCTGCGGGAGACCGTGAAATTGGTGAATTGATTGCGGAAGCTCTTGATAAGGTCGGTAAGGAAGGCGTTGTGACCGTAGAAGAGTCCAACACTTTCGGGACTGAACTTGAGTTAACCGAAGGTATGTCTTTCGATAAAGGCTACCTTTCCCCATACTTTGTTACTGATGCTGAACGTCAGGAAGCAGTACTTGAAGATGCATACGTGCTTCTTGTCGAGTCCAAGATTTCAAATGTGAAAGAACTTCTTCCGCTTCTTGAAAAAGTAATGCAGACCGGTAAGCCGCTCGTAATTATCGCCGAAGATGTAGAAGGCGAAGCACTTGCAACCCTCGTGGTAAACAAGATTCGCGGCACTTTCAAGTCTGCTGCAGTGAAAGCTCCAGGTTTCGGTGATCGCCGCAAGGAAACCTTGCAAGATATGGCAATTCTTACTGGCGGTCAGGTAATTTCTGAAACCGTCGGCTTGAAACTTGAGACCGCTGATATCGATCTGCTTGGTCAGGCACGCAAGGTTGTGCTCACCAAGGATTCCACCACTATTGTGGAGGGTGCAGGTGCTGCGGAAGATATTGCTGCACGTGTGGCTACGATTAAGTCGCAGATTGAAAAGAGCACTTCTGATTACGATCGCGAGAAGCTGCAAGAGCGTCTGGCAAAGCTTGCAGGCGGCGTTGCCGTAATCAAGTCTGGTGCTGCTACCGAGACTGAGCTGAAAGAACGCAAGCATCGAATTGAAGACGCTGTACGCAACGCAAAGGCAGCCGTCGAAGAAGGTATTGTTGCCGGCGGCGGCGTGGCGCTAATTCAGGCAGCCGACTCGGCATTTGAAAAGCTTGATCTTGACGGCGACGAAGCTACCGGCGCAAATATTGTGCGTGTAGCAGTGTCTGCGCCGCTAAAGCAGATTGCAGAGAATGCAGGGCTTGAAGGCGGAGTAGTGGCTGAAAAGGTGCGTGCGCTTCCTTCTGGTCACGGTCTGAATGCAGCAACCGGGGAATATGAAGATTTGCTTGCAGCAGGTGTGAATGATCCAGTGAAAGTGACCCGTTCGGCACTGCAGAATGCAGCTTCTATTGCCGGACTCTTCCTCACCACTGAGGCAGTTGTGGTTGACAAGCCAGAACCTCCGGCAGCTCCGGCAGCTGGCGGCGACGATATGGGCGGAATGTACTAAGCCATTTCAAGTCGATAATTTGTTATAACACAAATATTCAGGGGCGGATTTCTAATATTTGATCCGCCCCTGAATATTATTTTTCTATATTCCAATATTGCTTTCGTGGTTTTGCTGCGTAAATTAACGACGGAGATACAAACACTGCGTGAGCGGCGGTAAGAACTAGATTTCGTTACTGGCGGCGGGAACTTGTTTTCGTTACGTAAGCGGCGGCAAGAACTCGGGCTGCGGTTTTCATCTTCGAAACTGCTCACGTTTCCGCAGGTCGCAGGCTCGCACTAACGACGGCTTTCCCGTCGTTAATCAAAACCATCCATTTCGCCACCGCTTACGTTTAAAAATACAAATTTCGCCATCACTTACGTTGACTCATAAGCACATTTCGCCACCAGTTACGTTACCCGAAGCAGATTCTGCCGCCGGCTACGTAAACCGAAACCGATACCCGCGGCATAAACAAAGTGCACAGAAGCCATGATCAGGCTAGATTGAGTGCTTGCTCGACCTGGCCGAATCATGGCTTTAGTGTCTGGCCGAATCATGGCTCTAGTGTTTACCGGAACTTTTAATTCGTGTTTACTTTTCCAATGCCGCTATTTCATATCGGCTTCTGGGTTGTCTGAATCTGGTGGGGATGCAGGAGCAGTATCGGATTTTCTGGGAGGAGTAAACGGGGTGCCGGTGCTTGGCGCCGAAAAGAACTCTCCTGCTGACCTTTGCTGCGGTGCCGGCGGAAAGCTGCCCTGACTTTGCCATGCTGTTTGCGGATGCTGCGGCTGATATCCCGATGTTTGCGCATGGTCATATTGGTTATTCTGCTGGAATGCATTCCCGGAATAACTATTCGCTGAATACTCGCTATTGTTGGGCGAACCGTTAGGCATATCATTTTTCGGAGCGCTGCCGTAATAATCACCGTAAGGATTGCTATGCGGGTTCCCATGAGCGCCGCCGTAAGGAGCAAAGTAAGAATTATCGGCAGAATATGGACTGCCGCCGGAAGTTTTCTTGTCTTTTTCCGCTTATTCCGCAGCATTAAGAAAATAATCAGTGCTGCTGCTAACACAAGAATTGCTATCGCTGTGACGGCAATAGTATGCAAAATGGTACTTCCTGTTCCCTGGTTATCGGGGCCGGATTTGAATCCAAGAGCGGAACCATTATCCGGAGCAGCTCCGGCGGTTTTATCAGGAGATTTCAATCCTTCCACTTTCACGCCTTTGAGAAGTGCGGTAAATTTTGTAAATCGCGCCGTGTTTCCGGATATTTCTGCACCGTCGGCACTAATAATTTTGCCGGGCATTTTTACGGTAAAAGAAAAATCAAAATCAACAAGTCCGAGTAAACCTAACTGGTCTTCGTCAACGAAACTGGTTTTATCTCCGTTGAGATAAAAGATGTATGTGTCGTCTGTCTCAACCAAATTTTTTCCATCGATGATGGGATGTGAAGAATTTGCAGTAATTAAACAGTCCAGTTCTCCATCGGCGGAGTTATCTTTAACCGTGAGTGTGCCGTTTTCGTCATTGATTGCGGTATCAATCCCGGCCTGTTCGGTGAGTCCCTGGCAGCTTAATCCCATCTGCTGCATCATTCCTGTGTCGTCGGCAAGATGTATTTCCATTGCAACCTTGCCGCCGGGTTTAATTTCCATAATTCCCTCAACTTCACATGCTGTGAGCAGCAGCAGCGCTGGAAAAAGGAAAACAAGGAACTTTTTAAATCTCTGTGATGTTTCCATACTGTTCAGACCTTAACTGAGTTCGGTAAGTTTAATTGTGATTTAAACGGGGAGCAGGGCGACGGTTTTATTTGAAAATCAGCGCCTTTCAAATCCGCTCCAGTTGAATTCATGCTAACAGACTTCTTCTGCGAAAAGAGTTCTTTCTTAGTGAAAATCTTGCTTTCGAGCTGTTGCCGTATCAGAAGTTTGCGATAATGAGAGCACGGACGTGCAAAATGATGGCATAATATTTGAAAGTTTGTCTAAAGTCTAGGTGGTGTGCCTCACGGAAAGTTCCGTTAACGTTATTAATCCCGAGGAAACAGCGATTTTCGAAGTCAATAGTCCCATTATTTTGCAGTTCAAAGTAGCATAATTGTTTTCGGAACAATTCCAGAAACACGTCGCCAAATTTCTAGGAGGAAATGCGATGGCAGAAAAGACGTTCACCGTCGAAGAAGTGCGTGCGGGTGCTCCGTCAATCGCACCAGCTGATTTAGTTGAATGGGTAACCGAGATTGCTAATCTCACCCAGCCAAAAGATATTTACTGGGCAGATGGTTCCCAGGAAGAATGGGATCGCTTAACAGGCGAAATGGTTGAATCGGGGATGTTTACACGGCTCAGCCCGGAAAAGCGTCCGAACTCTTTCTTGGCGCGTTCTCTTCCGTCCGATGTGGCTCGCGTGGAATCCCGTACTTACATCTGCTCTGAAAAGGAAGAAGATACCGGCCCAACCAACAACTGGGCAGATCCGAAAGAAATGAAAGAAACCCTGATTGGTGAAAAGGGTGTATTCCGCGGCGCAATGGCTGGCCGGAGAATGTACGTTATCCCATTCTCAATGGGTCCGCTTGGCGGTCCAATCTCGCAGCTCGGTATTGAACTGACTGACTCCCCATACGTTGTCGTTAACATGCGCATTATGACCCGCATGGGTGAAGGTGCACTGAAGCTCATTGGTGAAGGTAAGCCATGGGTGCCGGCAGTTCACTCGGTAGGCGCTCCGCTTGCTGAAGGTGAAGCTGATGTTGCATGGCCGTGCAATGACGAAAAGTACATCACCCACTTCCCGGAGACCAACGAAATTTGGTCTTTCGGTTCCGGTTACGGCGGAAATGCACTCCTCGGCAAGAAGTGTTACGCACTGCGTATCGCTTCCACGATGGCACGCCGCGATGGCTGGATGGCTGAACACATGCTCATCCTGCGTCTCACCGATGAAAAGTCCGGCAAGCAGTACCATGTAACTGCTGCATTCCCGTCTGCATGCGGTAAGACCAACCTCGCTATGCTCCAGCCGACCATCGAAGGATACAAGGTGGAGACCGTTGGTGACGATATCGCTTGGATGCGTCCAGGTCCAGATGGCCGTCTTTATGCAATCAACCCAGAAGCAGGCTTCTTCGGAGTAGCTCCAGGAACCTCATATGACACCAACCCGATGGCGATGGAATCGATGAAAGAAAACGTTGTCTTCACAAACGTTGCACTCACCGATGACGGCGATGTTTGGTGGGAAGGTATCGACGGCGAACAGCCAGAGCACCTTATCGACTGGCAGGGTAACGACTTTACCAAGGCTGACTCTGAAGCCGGTAAGAAGGCAGCTCACCCGAATTCCCGCTTCACTGCTCCGGCAGCACAGTGCCCAATCATCTGCCCTGACTGGGAAGCTCCGCAAGGCGTTCCGGTCGACGCAATTCTTTTCGGCGGCCGCCGTGCATCGAATGTGCCGCTGGTAGCAGAATCTTACGATCAGAAGCACGGCGTATTCGTCGGTGCAACGGTCGCTTCCGAGCAGACCGCAGCAGCTGAAGGTTCAGTTGGTTCTCTCCGCCACGACCCATTCGCAATGCTCCCGTTCTGCGGATACAATATGGCTGACTACTGGGGCCACTGGCTCGAAATGGGCGAAAAGCTTGGCGAGAAGTTCCCGAAGGTCTTCCAGGTGAACTGGTTCCGTAAGGACGAAGACGGCAAGTGGCTCTGGCCGGGTTATGGCGAGAACTCCCGTGTGCTTGACTGGGTAGTGCGTCGCTGTGCAGGAGAAGTTGAAGCTATCGACGGTGTAACCGGCCGTTACCCGAAGTTTGAAGATTTCAATCTTGAAGGCGTGGATGTGACCGAAGAAGACTGGAAGAAGATGTACACCATCGATCCGGCAGCATGGTCCGCTGAAGCAGCAGATTCTGAAGAATACTTCAAGCAGTTCGGCGACAAGCTTCCAGCAGAAATTGCTGCAGAGCTTGAGAAGCTCAAGGCTCGGATTGCTGAAGCAAAGTAAATGCAGCTAAGTGAGTTAGCTGCGGGCAGCTGTTCGATTCCATAATTTATTGGTTGAATAACTGCTCACCGGCTTTTCGCTTGGAATGCGGGAGTTAGAATATTTATCTAACTCCCGCATTCCAATATATTCGAGATGTAAAACACCTAGGAAAACTTACCGCAAAGTGATTACAATCAAATTAGTTGCCAGTTAGTATTCGGCAATGCAGAGCAGTTTCTCGTGTTGATACACACTGCACGATTTAGGCGGGAGTAGACTAATTAACCACGGAATATTGCAAATCCCAGGCTGGACCCACGTGTATTCAGGTAAGGTCCGCGACCTTTTTGTGCCTACAACCTATCAATCGCCTTACGGCCGTGAGATTGTATTGATGGTTGCTTCTGATCGAATCTCCGCTTACGATTATGTGCTGCAAAATCAAATTCCAGGAAAAGGTGAATACCTGACGTTTCTGAGTGAATGGTGGTTTCGGCAGCTTTCAGGATTAGTGCCGCATCATTACATTTCCAGTGAAGTTCCGGACGAAGTATTCGGGCATGCGATGCTCACTGCACGGCTAAAAATGTATCCGGTCGAATGTACTGTGCTGGGATATCTTTCTGGAAGCGCATGGGAGGAATACGCTGAAACAGGAGCAGTGGGCGGAAATAAACTTGCTGCCGGGATGAAACTTTCCGATAAACTCCCGGAGCCGATTTTTTCCCTGCAAGAAAGGCGCGTATCGGCAGCCATGACGAGAATATTTCTTTCAGTGCACTTGTCGAATTGGTTGGCGCAGATAATGCGGAAGCAATGCGGCAATACGCTTTCGACATTTACCGGCATGGTGCAGACGTGGCGAAAAAGCACGGGCTGATTCTTGCCGATACGAAGCTTGAATTTGGTGAACCTTCGGATGCCGGCGAAGAATCCGTCGTGCTCGGTGACGAAGTTCTCACTCCGGATAATTCGCATTACTGGTTCGCTGCCGACTATCAACCCGGTAAGAAATCTCTCGGTCTGGATAAAGATTTAATCAGCACTTGGTTAGTGCGTGACGGAAGCGGCTGGAATCCGTCGTTAAACACCACTCCGCCGCCGTTGCCGGCAGATATTATTGCAGAGACGCAGAAACGCTATCTGCGCGCCGTAGAGAGTATTACCGGCGTTAAACTGTAAAATATCTGTCTTAAATTACTGCAGCCGGCAGGTTTCCAAAAATGGTCACCGCAAAGATTCTCTTTAAGTTTCCTTTACTATTAGCAGTGAAATATTAGTCCGATATCGGAGGTACAAAAATGGATTACAGACTTGAAGAAATCTACGAAGAATCGCTTCGCCGCAATCCGACCCAACCTGAATTTCAGCAGGCTGTCCGTGAAGTTATCGAAAGCGTAGAGCCGTTGCTTCTCGCCCGGAAAGATTACGCTGACGCTTCAATTCTCGCCCGCATTATTGAACCTGAACGGCAGCTGATGTTCCGTGTAGCATGGCAGGATGATAACAATGCGGTGCGAGTGAATCGCGGCTACCGGGTGCAATTTAATTCGGCACTTGGGCCGTATAAGGGCGGCTTGCGGTTCCACCCGTCGGTTACGCTTTCCGTGATTAAGTTCCTTGGCTTCGAGCAAATTTTCAAGAATGCGCTTACTGACCAGGGAATTGGCGGCGGAAAAGGCGGATCCGATTTTGACCCGCACGGCAAGTCGGATAACGAGGTAATGCGTTTCTGCCAAGCCTTTATGATGGAGCTTTCACGCCATATCGGCGCAGACTGCGATGTGCCGGCTGGCGATATCGGTGTGGGCGGCCGTGAAATCGGCTATCTCTACGGGCAGTATAAGCGCCTGACAAATCGAAATGAGGCCGGTGTTATTACCGGTAAAGGTCTTGGCTGGGGCGGATCACTTGCCCGCACCGAAGCTACAGGTTACGGTCTTGTTGCGTTCGCGCAGGCAATGCTTGCCGAAAAAGGTGATTCGTTCGACGGAAAGAAAGTAGTTGTTTCCGGTTCCGGCAACGTGGCAACTTACGCAATTGAACGCGCGCAAAAGCTCGGAGCAAAACCAATCTCAATTTCTGATTCCTCCGGTGCTGTTTATGATCCCGACGGCATTGACGTTGAACTGTTGAAGCAGGTGAAAGAAGTTGAACGCGGCCGCGTATCTGATTATGCACAGCGCCGTCCAAATGCCGAGTTCCGTGCAGGACAAACTGTTTGGAGTATTCCTGCCGATCTCGCACTTCCGTGTGCAACCCAAAATGAAGTTGATGCTTCAGATGTACAGGCAATGCGTGAAAATGGCGTAAAACTGATTGCAGAGGGGCAAATATGCCGCTCACCCCAGGCGCAATTGAAGTTGCACAGCAGTCTGGGATTCTCTACGCTCCTGGTAAGGCAGCTAATGCTGGCGGTGTCGGTACCTCGGCACTTGAAATGCAGCAGAACGCAATGCTCCGGCGCTGGGATTTTGACACAGTCGCAAATAAGCTCGACGCAATCATGCTCGATATTCATCGCAACTGCCTTGAGACTGCAGAAGAGATGGGCAAACCGGGAGACTACATGGTTGGTGCAAACGTGGCTGGTTTCAAGAAGGTCGCCGACGCAATGCTGGACCAAGGTGTAATCTAAGCAAACATGATAAATTTCCGGCGGTTTCTTTTCGCCGCTGCGAAAGATTTAATCTGCCGTGAAATATCTGGGAAATAATGCGCGGCGGCGGAAGGTAACTCAACTGATAGTTGCATTACCTTCCGCCGCTTTTTATCTTTCGGCTCGGATAGAGATTCCGATAAATATTCCGATAAATATTCCGATAAATACTCCGATAGAGATTCTGATCCAAAGCACTTAGCTGAATTCAGGGGCTGCGGAAAACTACGCTCATTTAAATCCGCAGCACAAGATAGAATACTTTCATGATTAGAAGAACAGATATCGAATTAGGCAGAGCAGCACTTCGGAATTTTTCTTTTGGAAATGAACTATCAGATAAAGATTTTAAAACGGCAGTCCGATACGCACTGGAAGAATTTGCTGCCCGTCATCCAGGCGGCGCCGTCGAAATTCGGATTCCGTGGATTGGCGCAGTGCAGGCGATTCAAGGTTTACATCATCGCCGCGGGACACCGCCGAACGTGGTGGAAATGGATGGCAGAACTTGGTTAAATCTCGTTTTGACCGGGAAAGCTTCGGATGCAAGCAAAATCAGTTACTCAGGAACTCGTGCGGATCTTTCCCCATATCTGCCGTTATCGCAAGTGTGCTAGAGATATTGTTCTTACGCAGCTTGCTGCAGGTGCCGGCAAAATTTTCACCCAAATCCGGGCAAACGTCTCTTTGACCGCAGCGGAAATTCAGCAACCGAAACAGTAAGGATGCAAGTGCTGTGCGGCACGCCAATGCAAGCACTGCGGTTCTCAGTGTGCCTGCTGGTACTTATTAGCGAAAATATAAACGAAATCTGGTGTTGGCAGGTAAAGTGCATTTCACAATTTACCTGCCAACACCAGATTTTAATCTTCTAAATCCGCTGGCGAATCTTATCTTGATTCCCAAGAATCGTCCGTTTCGGATTCATCGTCGTCGTCGATATCATACTTTGCTGCATACTCAGCATATGCATCGTAATCTTCGTCAGAATCGTACTGATTGTAATTTCCGTAATCTGAGTTCGCACCACTGCCATGACCTGCTAGCTCGCGTTCAAGTGCGGCGTAATCAGTATCAGGGCTGAAGTACTTCAAATCACGTGCAACTTTGCGTTGTTTTGCTCGTTGACGGCCGCGCCCCATCGGGTCGACCCCCTCTTGTTTCTCGAATCGGACTGAAAAGCAGCCCGTGACCATTTATTACTTCCGTGAGAATAGGATACCTTGAATTGCGCGCGCTTTCCACGTAGCTCGGCAATTAAATCCCTATACTTTCGCCAAGAGCGATTCAAGAAAGTCTCTGAATCGCTTAACAATAGCCGATAGACATGGTGAAAAACTAATATCGACTATTAATTACTGGTGAATATTGGTTAGTGAAGTGAAAAGAATATTTATTTTCCGAGTTTGCGCAGTAAAACTAGTGCCAGCAAACCTGCGAGAGCTATGCCGGCTTTCTTTAACGCTTTCGGATCTGCGTTGATTAAAGCATCGCCAAATTCCTTTGCCTTAATCCCAAAATTCGCTGCACGGTGTTTTGCTTTCTCCTTGAATTCTTCACTGAGAACTTTCGGATCAAGACGAGAAGCGAGTTCATCTACAGTTGCAGTCAATTCAAGACGTAGACGTGCAAGATCTGCTTCAACTTCTGACACGCTGCGGTTATCTTCAGGGTCAATGTCATAATCGGCGGGACGCTTCATTTGCGCTGCCAGACGTGCTTTCGCAATCTCTTCGGCTTCTTTTGCTTTAAAAGTTTGCATCTTATCGTTCACTTGCCGATTCCTTTCTTCACTGCAGCCAAGTCCTTTTCAAAACCGTGTTTTGGATTTGGGTTATGTTTTGCAGAAGACTTGAATAATGACACACCAACAATGATGAGAATAATTATGATAAAGAGAAGAATTCCCGAAACAATCAGATATGCAAGCCACATTGGCAGAATTAAAGCAAAAGCATGGACTGCGGTCAGCAGCAGCCCGCCAAGCAGGTAAAGACACAGTATCCCGGCAAGTGCGAATAGCGCTCCGCCAGCTCCAAGTTTGGTAATCTTGGCCTTGCCTTGCAGCACTGCAAACTTAATTTCATTACGGACGATTGCTGAAAGCTGCGCCGTAATCTTTGCGATAAGTTCGCCAATTGATGTTGCCCCTGAGCCGAGTTTGGACTCAGTGCCCTTTACTTCATTTAAGTGATCATTAGTGGTCACAATAAACTCCTTAAAACGTCTATTAAAACCAACTCTACTTAGGTTTGCAATAACGTTCTACCCAGATAGTAAATTTCTGATTTTTATAACGGGAAAATTGTGAAAGACGAAAACGGCAAAAGCCGCGGACAGCAAAATGAAAGCGGAAAAGAATCTATCTGCAATTATTTTTTCAACCTCGATGTGCGAGACTGCGTGAGAATACTTTTCCAGCTAACCGTTTAAATGCCGCAATCATTTGGTCAATCTGTGAAATTCTGCAGATTTTACAGAGAATAATGTAAACCAGCGAAATAATGACTGAAGTAATCAAAATAGTAAGGATCGCAATCCCGATATTTGCTGAAATTTTTACGATGCCAATAAAGTGCATCGTCACAAGCCCAATAATTGTGCTGATTGCGGCAACAACTGATAGCTGCAGGTAGGTACGCAGAATATACCAGCCGCCAATTCGCCCAATGAGTCTGCGCGAATACCAGGCAAGCAGCAAAAGACTGGTAGAATTCGCGATAATAAATACTGTCTGGATTCCAATCAGCGTATATTGCGGCGGAAGCCCCAAGCAGAGCAGCGCGCCGCAGGTATTGATTATTTGCGCCGGAAGAAGCATAAAGAAAGTGCCTTGAGTGGCATTAAATGCATAACAGATATTTTTAAAGGCGAGGATTGCTCCGCCGGGGATTACTGCGAAAGCTGTTACTGCAAGCACTCTGCCAAGCGAATCGATTTCATTCATCGTGCCGTTTGGAACAAAAATTCGTGCCAACGGATACGAAAGTACAATCATTAAAGTAACAGCCAAGAAATTGAATATTCCGAGCGTATTTGCTGTCTGAGCTGAAATAATGCGCACATTGCGGTAATTCTTAGCTGCCGCTGCACGTGAGACTTTTGTGAAAGTTGCTGTCGTAATTGATAAGGCGATTAGGGATATCGGAAGCCCGTAGAGTGAACCGGCGACTGTATAAGCCGCATTTCCCGCTACTTTCGTGGCGTCGATTCCTGCTGCGATTCCGCGTTCAAAAGCGGCAGCGTTAATATTCGAAATCACAACTACTGGAATTGTGCCGACGAAAGTTGTCAGGAGCACCCAGAATGAGTTTCGTCCGGCAGTGCCAAGCCCAACTCCGCGCCATTTAAAATCTGGACGGTAACGAATTCCGGCTTTATGCAGCGGTATAAAAAGCACCAAGGCTTGTGCGGCAACACCGGCTGTTGAAAAAATGACTAAGAGTGTAGAGCGAATCCCTTGCCATGCGGTAATATCCTGAGTTTGCGCCGGCGTCGGCGAACCAAAGACGGCAAGCAGGAAAAGGAATCCAATAATTGCTGCGATATTATTTACGACGGGTGCCCACATATAAGGGCCGAACTTTTCACGCGCATTAAGCACTTGCCCAAGCACCGCATAAAGCCCGTAAAAAAGATTTGCGGAATACACCAGAAAGCGAAAATCACCGTCAGCTCATACCATTGCGCACTGAGTGTCGAAGCAAAAATCTTCACTACGATTGGTGCAAGGAATGTGAGTATCGCGGTGATAGCTGCGAGAATCACGATGCTGATTGTGATGAGTTTGTTGATAAAACCAAGGTCGTCTTCTTTATTCCGCGCAGCAGCTTGCACAATCGACGGCACCAGTACCGCATTAATCAATCCGCCGGCGAGAATGTTGAAGACAATATTCGGAAGCTGGTTTGCAATATCGAAGCTGGAAGCGATAGGGGAGTTAAGGCCCAAAATCATTGTAATCAGAATCGGGGAACGGACCATGCCGAGAATTCGTGAAACGAAAGTTCCTGATGCCATTAGCAGCGAGGATTTTGCGAGTGACGTTGATATTCCGGATTTGCGTGATTTCCGAGCAGAACTCTGCGGCTGCTCCTGCGGCGGCTTCTGAGATGGCTTCCGCGGCGATTTCTGCGGCGGTGCAGAAGAATCAATATCACGTGCAGTGTTCGAAGAATTTTTCTCCGAAGTATCTTTCTTAGCCATTCGAATCCTTTTATAGTTCCGATTTTGTTTGAAATCAAACTTCCATCATTGCATATGCGGCGGTGCATGAGAATCAGTTTGCCGGTTCTCACTCCAGCGATGCAAAAGCGAAACAAATAGTAGTTATAAATACATACAGCGAAAGCCTAGCTTGAATAGCTGCAGGATTCACATTTTGGGCGCAGTTTCGGGAAATTCAAAGATTCAAACTAAAGTATTAGCCAAATATGCGGGATATATGGCACTCTGGAATAGTGTTTTCTCTTTATTCAGTTACTGAAATTCCACTTGCCCATCAAGTCAGTTTTGATCCCGTTATCGTTGCCCGAGAAGCGAATATAGATCGTGTGGGTTCCTTAACTGCCTCACGTGTCTGGGATGTGAATGCGATAAGCGGATTCCGAGGTGACTTGAATAGTGATTCGGGAAATTTGCTCGGTTCAGAGTTGCGGCAGTCGATTGAACGGCGAGTAGTTCTTTGGCTTGATCTGATTGATGTGAACCAGCTAAAGCAAATCCAGAACCGCTTCGGTGCTGATGTTGTCGTAGCAGCTGGCGAAGTGTGTGCTCCGGAGCATGGAACTTTGCGTCGTTACGGCGACGTGCGTGAGGTAGTCCCAGTGGTAATTAATCCGTCGAAACTGCTCAGAAAGCTGGTTCAGGGGAGCGCGGAGGAGGTTGCATGGGTCCGCAAGCAGCTTGAAGGTATTGATTCGAAAACTGTCTCTTCAGCGAATTATGCGCTTCTTTGTGCCGTCGAGGTAGATATTATTACCCGTCCGATATTGCATCGGCTAATGTATTCTCCGACGTTTATCGCATATGCAGTGGTTTTTATTTACTCATCCCTGCGGGCTTTACCGGTAGTTTTTGTGCCGCATTTTCAAGGAAATGTGTGGGTTCTCTGGGGATCGATGTTATTTCGGCGGTTCCGTACACTTGGGGAATTATTGAAATTTTTCGCGGTAAAACCTGGATCCGGCGGAGTGTTGGTTTAATAGTTACAATTTTCACATTCATGTTGCCGTATGTTTACTTCTGGATGCATGGGCGGCACTATCCGTTTTTGTGAATGTGATAGTGGGCGCAATGATTGCCGGGGCGGTATTGATTGAATTTTATCGTTGGCAGCGTGACCGTGAAGTGAAAGCAGTGCTGCAGAAAACAAGCGCCGACTTCGCGGCTGATATGTTTTAACTTTCCGGTGCTGATTTATTCGGCTGATATCTGTGTTTTCGCGGCGCAGACGGTGCCTTATTAGCTATCTGGCTTTGATGTGCGGCTTTTTGTGTGCGGCTTTGGTGTGTGAGTTCGGTAATGCTGCGTTTTATCCGGGTTACGCTGTTTGTTTTCCTGCCTGTGATGTTTCTCTTGCATAATCCGGTTTTCTGAAAACTATTTGTTTAATGGTTCCGCATATTTTGTTGGTGTTGGTGTTGGTGTTGGTGTTGGTGTTGGTGTTGGTGTTGGTGTTGGTGTTGGTGTTGGTGTTGGTGTTGTTTGGGCGGAAAGCGGTATTTTTGCATAAAAAGCCTGACCGCTGTGCAAAAATCGTTTGGACCCGGATAATCGGCCCAATTAAAAGGGCACCCGCATTAATAATTATGCCGCGAATATCGGCTTACGGGAAGTCTTATTATCAATACAGCAGCGAATCAAAAACCAGTTTTTATTCTTGGGAAATATCTGCTGGGTTAGCGAACTGGGAAATATCCGCCGGATTAGCAAACCGGGAAGATTTACTGGATTAACAAACCAGGAAACACGCGCCAGCCTGGCACATTCCGCTAAACCTAACCAACCAACCCTGAGCAGGGAGGGGCACAAGCCGGAATGAAACTAGAACAAGACAATGCAGCGCATTAAAAATACTTTTAAAAACACTTTCCAGAAAAACAAGAACTGCCGCACGCCGCACCGGACACCTGCACGCCCTATACGCAAAAAACAAAATACGAAGCGCGTGTTTAATCAAACAGCGAATTAAACAGCGAACTGCGCAGCGAATTCGGATAATTTCACCGGTAGCGGCGGCGTATTTTACGTTTGTGCTAGTTCGCTGCCGATTCTTTATCAGGGCGATTAGCAATAGTGCGGATTACACCCGTCGCCATAAACCATATGCCGGTAACCCAGAAAACAATAGCGGCCGGCAGCGAAGTGTTCGGGAAAATTGCAATCATCGTCCCCATTGAAATTATCCAGGCAATAACGGCAGCAATATTAATCGCCATATACTTCTTCACGCGGAATGGGTGTGTGTAGTAGGTCGGCACAAGCGTGAGAATCGCCAGTACAATCACCACACTCACGTTTACGACGGCATTAAACTTCAGCACCCACAGAATTGCTGCCACAATATTCCAAGCTGCGGGAAAACCAACGAAATAGTAATCAGTGGATTTCCAGTTTTTATTTGCGTAACAGAACATTGAAGAAACAACCACAGTAATCATCATCACCATTGCTACTGGTTTTGGGCCCAGCGGGAGAGCAAGATACATGAATACTGCCGGGATGAATGTCCAGGTGAGATAGTCGACAGCGATATCGACAATTCCGCCGTCGAACCACGGGACAACTTCCTGAACGCAAGCTTTGCGTGCCATTGTGCCGTCGACAGCGTCAACAATCATTGCGATACCAAGCCAGAGCCACATCCATTTAAACTCGCCGTCTCCCATTGCGAGCACTGCGAGACATGCGAAAAAGAGCCCTGACAGGGTGAATGCATGAACACCCCAAGCTTTGATGATGCTGAGTTTTGAATACCGCTTCACTGGATTCGTTTTCGTGGAACACTGGTTGGTCATTTCGTCATTAGCCATAGTAGATATCCTACGTGAGGATCGTTGCCGGAATGTAGTTCTGTGAGCGCTTTTATTCGGTATTTTTCTCTGGAGGAAGATTTTCGGCGGCGGATTTTGCAGTGGGGAATTTTCTGCGGGTGATTTTTAGTTTAGCAGCGGGATTTTTGCAGGGGCGGTATGAGGATTTGGTGTGAGGATTTTACGGATCTTGAGAGATGGTGAGGCGTTCTGGGTTCTGTTTCGCTGATGGCCGGCTGTGTTTTATGCTGCAAATTTTCGGCACAATGAGTTTTGAATTTTGAATTTTGAGTTTTAGGTGCAAGACCGGCTGCGGGTTCGTTTCGAGGTTTAAGTGCGGGATTATGCTCCGTGTGGTTATTTTTGCAGTGATGTGTTTTACGTTGCTAATTTTTATGCAGTTTCGATTTCCATTATTGGCAAACTGGTATTAAACTATCCTAAGTAATCGATATTTGCGGAAATCTTTTCCAGATTTCTTGCATTGGGCCTCTAGCTCAATTGGCAGAGCTGCGGACTTTTAATCCGTAGGTTGTGGGTTCGAGTCCCACGGGGCCCACAGAGTAAATATCCCTGTTGAACTGGTGAAATGTTCAGCAGGGATATTGTTTTTCATTTTCGGGCGGAACGCAGGTTTGGGATTTTCCGGGTTTTTCTTCGCGTTAGTGCAATGAAGCTGGTATTTCTTCGGATGGAAAGCGGTATTTTTGCATAGATCAAGCCTGACCGCTGTACAAAAACACCGTTTGGAACCGGTGAAAAGAAACCACTCGAACCCGCTAAATTGAACCAAACTAAAAAGGAGCTTTACATTTTCGAGCTGTGGGAGTGCATCCGTCGGCACTAAGATGGGCACAAAGTGACGTAACCGGCGGCAAAGTTTGCGCGAACACACGTAACTGGTGGCAAAATCCGTATTTTTTAACGTAACTGGTGGCATAACCCCCGTGAGTCCACGTATCTAATGGCAATGTGCCCGTGAGATTACACAACTGGTGGTAAAATCCGTATTTTTTAACGTAACTGGCGGCGAAATCGGCGGTTTTGATTTCTGACGAGAGTGCTGTCGTTATTGCGAGCCTGTGACCAGCACAAACGCAAGCACTTTCGACGGCAAAAATCTCAACCCGAGTTCTTGCCACCACTTACGTAACGAAACCGACTTCCCGCCACCAGTTACGTGGTGTTAGTATGTCCGTCGTTAATTTAGGCGACGAAAATAAGTTCCCGCCACCACTTACGTAAAGTTTTCTGCTTCCCGCTTTGCCTTCGCTTTTTATCCGCTAAACTTCCTTATTTGCATTGCTGTCTGATTTGCCTGATTCGCCAGATTCACTAAATTTACCCAATTCTTTATCTTCAATCGATGAAAGTGTTTTTGGGCGGCCGCGTTTGGGAATCTGTTTTGCATCCTTTGGAAGCCTGCCGGCTTTTCGCAGGCTATCGCGCAGCAGCACTTCGATTTGCGCATTTACAGAGCGAAAATCGTCGTTTGCCCAGCGAGCTAGTGAATCATAGATTGCTGGGTCTAAACGAAGTGAGATGACTTTTCGATTCGCCATAGTTGGTGCTAACTTTTCTAAAAATCAGTCTGAAAAATAAAGATAGTCTAGGAGTAGATACCGCCAGCATTGATTACCGGCTGCGCATTTCCGTCGGAGCAAAGAACTACGAGCAGATTTGAAACCATTGCTGCTTTGCGTTCGGGGTCAAGCTCGACGATATCTTTCGCTTCAAGCTCTTCAAGTGCTTGCTGCACCATTGATACCGCACCTTCAACGATTGTTTCGCGTGCATCGACGATTGCAGATGCCTGTTGGCGTTGGAGCATTGCTTGCGCGATTTCTGGGGCATAGGAAAGTGAGGAAATACGTGTTTCGATAATCTCAAGTCCGGCAACTGCCACTCTTGCAGCTACTTCTTTTGCCAATTCTTGCGAGACTTCATCGGTTGAACCGCGCAGTGAGATTCTGCCGTCGACGGGTGAATCGTAAGGGTGCTGCGTAGCGATATGGCGAAGTGCTGATTCGGCTTGTGATTTTATGAATTTTTCATACTTTTCTACTGAAAATATTGCCTTTGCGGTGTCGGCAACTTGCCAGACAATAATCGCGGCAGTGTTGATTGGATTTCCGTTGAAATCGTTTACCTTTGCCTGGTTGGTTTCGAAGTTTTGCACACGTGCGGAAACTTTTGCGCGTGAGGAGAGCGGTACAGTATAGGAAAGCCCGGTTTGCCGCAAAGTGCCGATATATTTTCCAAAGAACTGGACCACGCGGGTATGACCAGGGCTGACGATAGTAAAACCGGTGCTGGCGAGAATCAATAGCACGAAAGCGGTAATTGATATTCCCATTCCGATTCCGTCGGAAATTTGCGCGGGCAATCCTGCGTCTTCAGCACTAGCTAGTGCAATAGCTGATTTGACGAAAAGAAATATGTCCAGTGTGAGCAGTACGAGAAAAGAGATTAGGGCAATTAGGCTGAAAGTTGGGTTTAGCGCCCACACGCGGCGTTCAGTAATTTCAACTTTTGCTCCTTCGTGTCCGACAGGTTTGGCGGATTTAGTGGTTTTGGGATCGTGGACGGATTTGTTCATGGGATTTGCCTTTCGGTTCAAAACATTTTTCGTGCTGATATTTTGCGGTCACTATTTGGATTTTGGTGCAATATATCTCGCAACAATTTGATATTAAAGTGATATCACATTAATTGCTTCGCGGCAAGGCTGATTCATCTCAGGGTGTGTTGCAGCAGAAAGCGGCTATTCGTTACGTAAGTGGTGGCGGGAAGTTGGTTTCGTTACGTAAGTGGTGGCAAGAACTCGGGCTGCGATTAATGCCGTCGGAAGTGCTGGCGTTTGTGCTGGTCACAGGCTCGCGATAACGACGGCTCTCCTGTCGTTAATCAAAACCGCCGATTTCGCCGCCAGTTACGTGGACTCATAAACACTTTGCTGCCAGTTACGCGTGTTTGCGGGCATTTCGCCGCCAGTTACGTTGAGTCGCAAGTACTTTATCACCAGTTACGTGAAATCACGCGAACTTTGCCGCTTGGCTTGCACTTAGCCCCTAGCCCTCACACTTAGCCCGGATCGGACACTAACGGCACGCCGCCATAAGCAACGATTTTTGGCACTTAGCCCCACTTAGCCCCGCGCTTAGCCCCTATTGTCCCGAATGATATGCCTGAGTTGGGAACAAAAATCCCCGAACGATATGTTCGGGGAATATTTTGTGGCTCCGACCGGCGTCGATCCGGTGACCTTTCGATTTTCAGTCGAACGCTCTACCAACTGAGCTACAGAGCCAGATAGAAAAACACCCGGTTTCCCGGGAATTTTCCAGCGACCCTGACGGGACTTGAACCCGCGACCTCCGCCGTGACAGGGCGGCGCGCTAACCAACTGCGCTACAGGGCCTTAGTTGTGCACTTAGCATGCACTATAAGGTTGGTTTTTTCAAACCGTACCCCCAACCGGATTCGAACCGGTGTTACAGGCGTGAAAGGCCAGGGTCCTGGGCCGCTAGACGATGGGGGCTTGTTCATTTTCTGAACCGAAGTTCTTCTTTCGAACGGATAAAAGCTTAACGAGAAAATCAGTAAAATGCAAAATCGATAAAGCGTGCCCTCTGTCACACTAGAATTTTAATGTTTTTCTGTGCGGATTTGAAGTATATTTTCGCACGTATTTTGGGGAAATTTTGCTGAAATGATGGGTGGAAGCAGAAATTCTTGAATCGAAAAATTCTTAAATCGGAATATGGCGTTTTTCGACATCTGGTTTGCGGTTCAGAATGCGAAGTTGGGATTTATCTAAAATATTTTAACTGTTTAATACGCGCTGTGTTTCGGGAGTCGAACCGTCGATTATTTTGCCGGATGTAAACTGTCAGGCGTTTGCAGGAGCCGAGTATTGCTCAATGTGCGGTACATGCCCGCCAGTGTTAATCGTTAATTTTCCAAGCGCTTTGAGCTATCGGAAATTATTTCACAGTTTCTTGCGGTATCTGGATGATATAGGCGGTCGAGGAGCAGGAAAGGGGGCAGGGTTGGGAATAAGAAAGTTAATTCGGCGGGGTGCAATCAGGTGAAATCAAAACTTGCTGTGAATTGAAACTCTTGATGAAGCAAAATTCGAAACTCGAAACTCGGAATGAAAGATGAAATAAGTCATGAAATCTATGTTTAGTGAGACGCTTTTCGTTATGTCGCTTTTCAGTTTTCGCTATCTCGCTTTTATCTCTTCCCGCTGTGTTTATTTCGTTGTGTTTATTTCGTTGTGTTTATTTCGCCGTGTTGATTTCCGGCTTGGCGATGTCAGGCTTGCTGGTATTGGTCATACTGATATTGATTGTGTTGATATTGGTCATACCGATATTGGGCATACCGATATCGGGCATACTGATTTCCGTTGTACTGGTAGCGGGAGAAGCGCCTGTGAGTACAGATAAATCATTTTGCTGTTGGCGCGGGATGGTTTCTAGCGGTGTTTGCCGGGGTTGCGGGGAGCAGCTCAGCATCAATCCGACAATTAGAATCGCCGCGCAGCGGTTTCCGGGGTTACGGGGATTGCCTGCGAGCGGAGATAAATCATGCTCTTAGAGAGACGCGTTCCCGTCGTGATGTTAGTGCATTAGCCTATAGACATGCAGTTTTTATTCAAAACAGGTGCGGAGAAGTTCTTCGCGTTCACGGCAGGTGTGCTTACAAGTGTTGAAAGTAAAGCGAAGATTTTCACCGCAGCCGGAGCAACCGAGGCAGCCGGAGCGGGCGGAGCAGCCTGGGCAGAGCCAGCAGCAGGTGCAGAGGGTGCAGCTACCGAAGCAGTCGAAACAACTTTTGACCTCCTCCAACTAATCCTTTCAATCGGTTTAGGAGTTGGCGCCGGCGTGATTGTCGGCTTAGTAATTGTCGCTGTTTGCCGTTTCGCAGGAAAACATCACCCGTATCTAAAACCGTTTTTCGAAGCCTGCGCGCGTCCGCTTACCGCGCTTTGTCTGGTGCTTGGGGCAACAATAGGTTTCCGAACACTCGAAAGCGTGAAAGACGCGGCTAATCCCGGTTGGTTCGCCACAGTAGAACATCTATTTTTGATATTACTTATTGCTGCTGGCACTTGGCTTGTAGTGGGCGCAGTGAATGGAGCCGTCGAGCTAATTCATAACCGAATGCTCGAATCGTCAGAACGACGGGCAGCGCGGGTGCGTACCCAGACCCAAATTCTGCATCGGGTGATAGTAGTGGTGATTTGGGTGCTCGGTTTTGCGGGAATACTGCTCACATTCCCATCGGCACGAGCTGCGGGAGCGTCGCTTCTCGCATCTGCCGGTCTTGTTTCGGTAGTTGCCGGTCTTGCAGCGCAAACAACTTTAGGGAATGTGTTTGCCGGCCTGCAGCTCGCTTTTTCTGATTCGATTCGCGTCGGCGATATTGTGCATTACAAAGGGAATTACACTACCGTCGAGGAAATTACACTTACTTACGTGGTGCTTGCAGTCTGGGACGGCCGGCGGATTATCGTGCCTTCTTCGCTGATGACAACCGAGCCGTTTGAAAACTGGACTCGCCGCAAGCCGGATATGATCGGTGAAGTTACCTGGGAAGTTGATTGGTCGCTGCCAATCGAAGCAGCACGGAAAGAATTTATGCACCTGCTTAATAATACCGATTTGTGGGATGGCAAAACGGGGGTGCTTTCAATCAATGATGCAACGGCGAATGCGCTGATATTGCGTGCCGTGGTGTCTGCGGAGGACTCGGCAACGCTCACGGATTTGAAATACTATCTGCGTGAAAAAATGGTGCTTTGGATTCAACGTGAGGCGCAGCAGGCGATTCCGCATCAGCGTTACGGAGAATATCCTCCGGTGAATATTGCTGAAAGTCAGCAGATTACGAACGGGATATTGGAGGAGCGGCTGCAGCGTGAACAGCCGGTTGTTTTTATGCCGAAAGGTTCCCAAGATCGCGGCGGAGTTTTTTCGGAAAAAGATTCGACGGCAGTTATTACACTCACTGAGCTGAAGAAATTGGGAGTTGTTTCGGAAGATTCCGCCGCCGCGAAAAGCGCCTTGCGGGATAACGGGAAAAGCCCGCAGAATCAGGATCAGGATGATACGCAAAAATTTCGCAGGTGCCGGTGCGGTACGGGATAAACGATGACGTGCGGGATGAGGCGCATGATACTGCGCAAGAAGATCGGGAAAGAATACCGCAGTTGGATCAGACGATAGTGATGCCGCGGGTTTCTGGAATTTCCCGTGACGGTTTTACTGAAAATTCTGCGGAACAATCAGGTGTGAAATCAGAAAATCAAACAAAACAGATTCGCAAAATTACTGATACCGGAGTGCGGGAAGGGCACGAATCTTCATTGTTTAGCGGATCTCCGGAGGCGGAGGAACGGAAAAAGGAATTTTCTGGTCCCGGTGATGACGTTTATGAAGAACGGAATCGGAAGATTGCGCAGACTAACGCTAGCGGTGAGATTCATCCGGTGAAAGTTCATGGCGACGGCAGTGCAGCTGAAGTACAGAATCCTGGCAGCGAAGCAAACACGGAACGGAACGAAGTTCAAGAATCGAAAGAAACTTTGAAATAAAACTTGAAAATAAAACATTGATTAGTTCGGAACTAATCAACTGTCGGAAAGTGAAAATGAGTGGAATGACCGAGAAAATGACTGAGAAATTGAACAATGTAAAGAACAGCGTGACAAAAAGCGACGAAGAATGGCGGGAGCAGCTGACGGTTCCCGAATATCGCGTGCTGCGGGAAGCCGGTACTGAGCGGGCTGGCAGCGGGATACTTCTTGGCGAGAACCGTCCGGGAACCTATTTTTGTAAGGCTTGCGGAGCAAAACTCTTCCGTTCTGAAAAGAAGTTTGAATCTTTTTGCGGCTGGCCGTCGTTCTTTGATCCGGATGAGAATGATGCTGTCCGTTATTTGAAAGATTACTTGCTCGGATATGAACGCATCGAGGTGCGGTGTGCAGCTTGCAATTCTCATCTTGGGCATGTTTTTGACGATGCGCCGCAGACTCCCACCGGAAAACGGTACTGTATGAATTCGGTGTGTCTCACCTTTCATCCCGATGGCGAACCGGAAAGCGCTCGAGTGCGAGGCTAATACGAGATCTGCGCAAGCAGCCGCTGGGTGTGAAAATTTGGCCGCAGGACTGGCCTATCCGGCAGATAAGCCGCGGACGCAAATTGGTTTCCTGTACAGATATGGAGCGGAACTAGTTTCGAGCAATGCTGTGCATTTGCCGATTTCCGACCGCCGTTTATCACTCGCAGAGGTCGCGTTAAATTAATTAATGCACTGCCGGAAATCTGTTTCATCCCGCACGGGCGTTCATTTCTTGCGCACCGGAATTTTCCGGATATGCAATTTTCGCTGCGGCGATTGCCCTCGCTGCAGCGAAAATAAATATTCCGGCGTCAGCGCTGTGCAAGAATCGCGTGAATTAAATCTGCCACTGGATTTTCAGTATTTGGCAGCAGATATTTTGCTTTCGCAAGCAGGTCGGGAGTGGCGCCGGGAGCGGCCACGGAAATCCCCATTGTGTCCAGCCAGGAAACGTCGTTTCCGGAATCTCCTGCGCCAAGACCGGTGTGTGAATCCAGCCCGAGGGCCTGCTGCGCTAGTGTGATGCCGTCGAGCTTGGAGATATTCGGCGGTGTGAGATCAAGGAACTCCGGGCCGCCGCGCACCGCACTTGGGAAATAATTCATAATTTCCGGTTCAATCTCTGCAATCCGATTCGGGGCTGCGGCGAAAGTAATTTTTGTCAGATTTTTCCATGGAATCTCATCGATTTTCACATGCCGAAAATCTCGTTTCCCATTTGAATTTTCGATTGCCACTTGTGAAACATGCGGAATAAACGGTTCGTGCGCATCAACCATTACTTCGTCGACAGTTTCGATGAAAAAAGTTACGTTAAGTTTTCGGGCTGCGGAAATAGCGCGGCGTGAGACTTCTTCCGGAAGCAGTTTTACATCGACGAGCCGGCTGTTCACTCCATCCCAGACTACGGAACCGGTAGAGGCGACAATCCACCCTTTCACACCGGCATCTTCGAGAATATATTTGCTCCATTCGAGTGCGCGTCCGGTAGCGATGATAATCGGGATTCCGGCTGCAGCAAGTTTCCGTAAGGCGGCATTGGTTGTTTCGGTGATTATGTTCTGCGTATTTGTGAGAGTGCCGTCGACATCAAAAACAAAGTGTGTCGGCTGTGCGGCATCCCAGGGAGACGGTTGAAATCAAGCAAAGTCGGTTCGTTTTTCATCATCATTAATTTTAGGTGAAATTTGTGCCGGAGCGCTGAATCAGTAGCTAGATTCCACTGCCGGCGATAGAATGGGGAAAATCACATATTTTTTCTGAAGTGAAGTATTTAAGTGAAGCATTTAAGTGAATTATTTAAATGAATCGTAAGCGGATAATTTATCTGTGAGCTGCGAACGTGCAGGAATAAAACATGGGAGGGCAAAAGTATCCGCAGAATCAAAAGTAAAAGTACAAGTACAAGCGCAAGGCAGAAAGCACTAAATGTTTTCGGGAACAAAGAAGCAAACCGGGAAATAAAAACAAAGAAGCAAACCGGGAAATAAACTGGAAAACAAACAGAAATAAACCAGAAAATAAACCGCAATTTACCAGGACTGAAAACAAAATTCACAAAGAAATGGAGGAAGCGAACATGAGCGGCATTCAACCCCGCAGACCGGCACAGCTAAAACCGGAGCAGATGGAGCTGATTCAAGGAGAGGCGGACACTGCATTCAGCTCAGAACTAGCACACACCTGCGCGCAGGTAATTATCCCGCTGCCGACGGCGCATGCGCTTGATACGGAAACAATTGCGCGCGTAAAAGCTTTAATTCAAACTGAAGGCGTCGATTTGCTGGCTGAAGCATGGGTGACATCTCCTGAAGATTCACTGCCGGGAATTCTCTGGCGCGGGTATTTGCTCCGCGAATGGATTCGGCGTTTTCCGGATGAAGCTATTGGGCGTTATACGGCAAGCCGAAAGTATTTCGCGGTGCAGGAACCGGAAAAGCTTGATCTGGTTCGCGAACCGCAGGATTTGCAGGCAGTATGGGATGAAGTCTTTGCCGGGGATTACCGCGGAGATTTTGCGCAAGTGCTTCGAGATTCTGCCCGTTTTTGCGATTTTCTCGGATCCGTGATTCCGGGTTGGGTTGCGGATGAGACGCATCCGCTTGCCACTGCAGTCACTCTTCGCGAAACTGCACTGCTGCGAGTCGCGTCCGAATTCCTCCATGCAGGCGAGCTGCTTCGCGGCGGTAAACTCAGCTAGTTTACCTAGTGTTTACCAATATTCTCAGATAGAAAAATCCGTGAAAATACTAGGATTAATCTGCCATGATTAAGGTTATGAGCGACGAGCAACTAAATCTTGAAAATAACCCGGCTGAATCGGATGACGACGGTACAGTACCGGGCACGCCGGATACCCTAGACCGCATCGGCATCGATATTAATGCCGAAGGCGGCGCGAAAGCGGAAAAGCGCGTTGATGCTGAAGTTAATTACGCCCCGAAAAAGAAACGTAATCTTAGTGAACGCGCCGATTTAGAGCTCGCGAAAGTGCGTCTTGGCTCAGCTGTTTCTCCGCGTTCTTTAATGGAAATGGCGAAAGCGGCAGCTGCGAAAAACGATTCGAACGCTGAGGGCAGCAGCAAGAAAAATACCGGTGAAACACCGCTTCCGGAAGGGCGTTTCGCTGATCGGGAACTTTCTTGGCTCGCTTTTAACGAACGTGTGCTGGAACAAGCAGAAGATCAAGATTTGCCGTTGCTTGAACGCGCTTGGTTCCTCGCTATTTTTGCTTCAAATCTTGACGAGTTTTATATGGTTCGCGTCGCTGGTTTAAAGGCGCGAATCGAAGCCGGTGTGGCAATGACGAAAGCTTCCGGTCTTGCACCGCGGCAAGTACTTGCAGGGATTAACGAGCGGACACACGAACTGATGGAACGTCATGCTCGGATTTTTGCCGACGATATCCAGCCGAAACTCGCCGCAGAAGGAATCCAGATCCGCCATTGGAACGAATTGGATGAATCAGCAAAAGAACGGTTAAAGAAGTTTTATCAGAAGCAGATTTTTCCTGTTTTGACCCCGCTTGCTGTTGATCCGGCGCATCCGTTCCCGTACATTTCCGGGCTTTCGCTAAATCTTGCCGTAATATTGCAAAATCCGAAGACCGGAAAAGAGCTTTTTGCACGGGTGAAAGTGCCGTCGTTACTTCCGCGTTTTATCTCAGTCGATTCTGAAGGCCGCCCGTACCGTCCGGAGGAAGTACCGCTTGACGCGGAGGGGCGCACAGTATTTGTCCCGCTTGAAGAAGTTATCGGAGCGCATCTTTCCGTGCTGTTCCCGGGGATGAAAGTATTAGACTATTCAACATTCCGTGTCACGCGAAATGAAGATTTGGAAGTTGAAGAAGACGACGCTGAAAATCTTTTGAAAGCGCTTGAGAAAGAACTGAAGAAACGGAAATTTGGTCCGGCTGTGCGTCTTGAAGTAGCCCAGTCGATGAGCAAACATGTGCTTGCGCTGCTGATGAAAGAGCTGCAGGTGCGCGAGGCTGACGTGCTGCGCTTGCCGGAACCGCTTGATTTAACGGGTTTGAACGAAATTCATGATCTTGACCGCACCCATTTAAAGTATGAAAAGTTTGTACCGGTTACTCCGCGCGGTTTTGCCGAATATGAGTCGGCGAGCCCGCAAGATGTTTTTGAGTCGATTGCAAGTCACGATATTTTAGTGCAGCACCCGTACGATTCGTTCTCGACATCGGTACAGCAGTTCATTCAGCAAGCCGCGAAAGATCCAAAAGTGCTTGCAATTAAACAGACGCTTTACCGCACCTCAGGCGACTCACCAATTGTGGATGCACTGATTAAAGCAGCTAATGCGGGGAAACAGGTACTTGCCGTCGTTGAAATTAAAGCCCGCTTTGACGAGCAAAACAATATTGAATGGGCGCGCAAACTTGAGAAAGCCGGCGTACATGTGGTGTACGGTATCGTCGGGTTAAAAACACACTGCAAGCTCTGTTTAGTAGTGCGGCAAGAAGGCGAAGGACTGCGGCGCTACTGCCATGTGGGTACTGGGAACTATAACCCGAAAACGGCCCGCGGTTATGAAGATATTGGTTACTTCACCGCCGATCGGGAAGTCGGGCAAGATTTGACCCGCCTGTTCAACCAGCTTTCCGGGTACTCGCCGAAAGTAAACTTCCATCGCTTGCTTGTGGCACCGGTCGGTGTGCGCGATGGAATTCTCAAATGTATTGCGCAGGAGACGAAAAACAAGCTTGCCGGGAAAGAAGCGTGGATTCGCCTGAAAGCCAATGCGGTGGTCGATGAACGGATTATCGACGCGCTCTATCGGGCTTCGCAGGCAGGGGTGCCGGTAGAAATTCAGGTGCGCGGTATTTGCTGTTTACGCGCAGGTATTCCTGGGCTTTCCGAAAATATTAAGGTGCGTTCGGTACTTGGCAGATTCTTGGAGCACTCCCGTGTGTATGCGTTCCATAACGACGGCGATCCGCAAGTATTTATCGGTTCTGCCGATTTAATGCACCGCAATCTTGATCGGCGTATTGAAGCGTTAATTTCGATTCACAATCCGGAGATGAAAGCGTTCCTGATTGATCTTGTTGCTGTTGCCTGTGCTGATACTACTGCGTCTTGGCATCTGCAGCCGGATGGTTGGGTGCGTGTGGCGTATGATGTGCAAGGGAAACCGCTTGTGCATGTGCAGGATCTTTTAATGCGGCGTGCCCGCGCGAGCCTTTCCAGCGGGCGGAAAAAGAACCGTTTTCCGACGGTTCCGCGTGTGATGAAGTTTCAACCGGTAGTAAGTGAAGGCAGTGCCAAGTGGCAGGAAAACGAATTGCAGATGTTGGAATCTGGGCAGCAGGTGCAATCATCTGGCGTGAGCAGCCAAAAGGAGCTGGCAAAGGCGCTGGAAAAGGACGGATTGAAGTCTTGGTTGTCCACCGTCCGCACCAGCGTGACTGGTCTTTTCCGAAAGGGAAGCTAAAGCCGCATGAGACAATGCGTGCCTGTGCGCTGCGGGAAATCCGTGAGGAGGCGCGCGTCGATATTGTGCTTGGGATTTCCCTCGGCTGGCAGGTTTATGAAACGGCTGCGGGGAAAAGAAAGCAGTGCATTTCTGGGCGGCGCAGGTAGTTGATTCGCGGTCCGCGATTTTGCGTGCACGGAGGAAAACGAAGTCGGCACCGAAGCATGAAATTGATCGGATTGAATGGTTTTCAGCAGCGAAAGCACTCCGGCTGCTCACTCATGAACGCGATGTGCAAATGCTGCAGAAACTTGTGCAGTATTATGAGCAGCGGCAGCTTGATACACGTACGCTGATTGTGGTGCGTCATGCGAAAGCGATTAAACGCAGTTCCTGGAAAGGCGGAAAAGGTGCAGAGCATACCCGGCCGCTGAGTGCTTCCGGCAAACTGCGGGCGCAGGAATTGGTTGGTGAACTTTCCGCATATGGGATTAGTTCGCTTCGGACTTCGCCGTGGCGGCGCTGTGTGAGCACATTTCAGCCGTACGCAGAGATTACTGGCGTGAATTTACGGCGGAAGAATGGAATGACCGAGCGTTCATACGCAAATGACACAAAGTGGGTTTCAAAGTATTTCATGCAGATGGTGGCGGATTTGCAAAAGAATCGTGCAGTATGTGTGCATCGTCCGACGCTGCCGGGATTTTTGGTGCAAATTAAAGAGTTTTCCACGGCAGAGCAGTTTGCGAAGATTCGGCGGAATGATCCGTGGCTTGAACCAGGAGAAATGCTTGTGCTGCATCTTACAAAACGTGCGGATGTAAAGCGGAGAATTGTGCAAATTGAACGTGTGAGCAGTGATCTTACGAGTTAACAGCGGAATTTTTCACAGCGTTCGAGACCCTTATTTGCGCGAAAAAGCGAAGTTAACAAACTGTTAACCTGCCGTGCGTTTGAAAGTTAATTTTAGCGGTTACCGTAAGTGACAGTTGGAGGAAAATCCTCCAAGGAAGCAGGAATGAAATCCTGTTCGAGACTCAAAGGAAACCGAATCTTGAAAATTACACGCGGTACTCAGATTCTCGCAGCGGCAAGTGTACTCACTTTTGGTCTCGCTGCATGCGGCAACTCTACAGACAACAAGAATGCGGACGCTCCAGCTAAGGATAATGAAAAAGCTTCAGCGCTGTCCGGCACAATCAATGGTTCCGGTGCAACCTCGCAGCAGAAAGCACAGCAGGCATGGCGTGATAACTTTACGATGGCAAACCCGGATGTTGTAATCAATTACGACGGCACTGGTTCGGGTACTGGCCGTGAACAGTTCATCTCCGGTAAAGTCGCGTTTGCCGGCACTGATTCACTGCTTAAGGCAGAAGAAGTGAAAGCAGCTACTGAACGCTGCAGCAGCGAACCGCTTGAACTTCCGCTCTATATTTCCCCGATTGCTGTGGCTTTCAACTTGCCGGGCATTGAGCACCTCAATATGAGCGGCGAAGTTATCGCAAAGATTTTCGACGGCAAGATTAAAAAGTGGAACGATGCAGCTATTGCAGATTTGAACAAGGATGCAAAGCTTCCGGATCTCCCAATCATTCCGGTGAACCGTGCAGATGACTCCGGTACTTCCAAGAATTTCCAGCAGTATCTTGCGGCAGCTTCAAACGGTAACTGGAGCTATGAGCCGGACGATGTGTGGCCGGTAAAGGGAACACAATCCGCTGAAGGTACTTCCGGCGTTGTTTCGCTCGTAAAGGGCACTGAAGGTGCAGTAACCTATGCCGATGCTTCCCAAATTGACGGTCTTGGTTCCGCAGCAGTGGAAGTTGCCGGCGAATTCCTTCCGTATTCTCCGGAAGCGGCGGCAGCCGTCGTTGACGGATCTGAACCGGCGAAAGACGCAACAGATCGGCTTCTCGCTTACGATTTGAAGCGTGACGGTTCAATTAAGGGTGCATATCCGATTGTGATGGTTTCGTACCTTGTTGCTTGCAGCGAATATAAGGATGCAAACGACGGGAAGCTTGTGAAAGCATATTTCAACTACATCGCTTCAAAGGAAGGCCAGGAAGTAGCTACGAAGGCTAAGGGCGGTAACGCTCCAATTTCTGACGCACTTCGCGCTAAGGTTACGGCAGCATTAGATCAGATTAAGGGCTAATATCAGCCGCACCACACTTTAAGTTTTAATCAATAGTTTTGAGCGTGGGCAAGCCATTCGGTATGCTCACGCTCAAAGCGCGAAAAGGATGGAGCCAGCGTAGTGGCACATAAATCCGATTGGAATCTCAAAGGCGGCGCGAAAGCGCGGAGCACTGACAAAGCCTACGGTGGTTTGGTGACGTTCGCGGCTTCGTTCATTCTGATTCTGCTCGCAGCCGTCGCAATATTTTTGCTTCTCTCTTCGAAAAACGCGCTGTTTGCAAGCAACGATACGATTCAGCAGGAAGTCGGCTTTGCAGCCGGGATGACTTTCTGGCAATTCGTTGGTGCAGCACTCTTCGGGACGCTCCTTGCCTCGGTTATTGCACTGGTAATCGCAGTGCCGTTTGCTGTGGGCATTGGGCTGTTTATTTCACATTACGCTCCGCGGAAAGTTGGTACCGTCGCAGGTTATGTGATTGACTTACTTGCCGCAATCCCATCAGTAGTTTTCGGCTTGTGGGGGATGCTTACGCTTGAACCGCTGATGCGTCCGATTTTCATGTGGATTTCCGGCGTGCTCACCAAGATTTTCCAGTTCCTTTCCGGCACGGTTGAGGTTGTTGGAGAGAAAGAGGTTTGGAGCGGAGGGCTTCCGGGATTCACGTACATGGCGCAAAATTTTGAATGGTGGCCGATTCGTCCCGACGCCGCAGTATTTACTCCGCCGGCGCGAAATATTTTGATGGGCGGAATTATTCTTGCGATTATGATTTTGCCGATTATTACCTCGCTTTGCCGGGAAGTGTTTTTGAAAACTCCGCGATTGCAGGAAGAAGCCTCGCTTGCGCTCGGCGCCACCCGTTGGGAAATGATTAAAATGGTTGTGCTCCCGCATGGACGTTCCGGGATTGTTTCCGCATCAATGCTCGGTTTAGGGCGTGCGCTTGGTGAGACGATGGCGCTGCTGATGGTGCTTTCGCCGGGTTTGAAAGTTAATTTCGACTTGCTGAAACCGGGGCAGCATTCGACGATTGCCTCGCAAATTGCGTTGCGTTTCCCGGAATCCTCCGGTTTAGGGTCTGATTTCCTGATTGCCCTTGGTCTAATCCTCTTCGTGGTGACTTTTGCGGTGAACTTTATTGCCCGCGCGATTGTAGCGCGCTATTCCGAATTTTCAGGAGCGAACGAATGAGTGCAAATACTGTAACTGAAAATAAGACTGTGAAAGATTCAAAGAATCAGAAAATTCTGAAGTTCGCAAACTCAAAGCCGGAAGCAGCAGGGAAATCTTTCCTTTCACAGCAAAAGCATCTTCCGGCATGGTTCAACCTGGCGGCGCTTGCTGTTGCGCTTGTGATTGCGCTTCTTTTCAATGTGTTAATGAAACCGGAAGCGGACTGGGTGAGTGCCGGAATCTGGACTGGCCTGATTTTCCTCGTGATTGCGGTGATTTTTGGGTATTCAGTGGAAGGGCGCCGTTACGGTGCAGACCGAGTGGCATCTTCGCTGATTATCGGGACGTTTATTCTCGCCGTAATTCCGTTGATTTCTTTACTTTATACGGTTCTGCTGCAGGGATGGGCGCGGATGAGCGCCGGCGGTTACCTCACTGCTACTACCGCCGGAACTTCAATTGCAGGAAGCGTCACCGGCGTGGGGCATGCGATTCTCGGTACTTTTATTATTACTGGGGTGACGGCGCTAATTTCGGTACCGCTCGGAATTCTTACCGCGGTTTATCTTGTCGAATACGGCAAAGGTCCATTCGCCAAAACAATCACTTTCCTGGTCGATATTATGACGGGGATTCCCTCAATTGTGGCTGGTCTTTTTGCTGCAGCAATGTTCCCGCTGATTTTGCAGGTGCTTACGGGGAGTCCTGAATTTAAAACCGGATTTTCCGGATCCGTCGCACTTGTCGTGTTGATGACGCCAATCGTGGTGCGGAATACGGAAGAACATTTACGGCTTGTGCCAAACGGCTTGCGTGAATCCTCTTATGCGCTCGGTGTGACGAAAGCGCGAACAATCAACAAGGTGGTTTTACGCACTTCAGCTTCCGGCATTATTTCCGGCGTAGTAATTGCGATTGCGCGTGTGATTGGTGAATCAGCACCGCTGATGATTACTGCCGGCACTACCGATATTTACAATATGAACATGTTCGACGGACAGATGCTCACGATGCCGGTATATGTCTACTACCAGTACAAGCAAGGAAATATGGAAAACGCTTGGGGCGGGGCGCTGTTGCTGATTCTGATTGTGCTGCTGCTGAACCTGGCTGCACGTTGGATTGCAAAGAAGTTTGCACCTGCAGGTGAAGCGTAATGCGCTTAATGCTGCATTTAATGCCCGCAGGTTTTGCCGGCGGATTTAACGCTGATGAAAGGATATGAAGTGTCTCAAGGAATTCAAGCTCAGAACTTAAATATTTACTACGGAGATTTCCTTGCCGTAGAGAATGTGAACGTAGAAATTGCACCTAATTCGATTACGGCGCTTATTGGTCCGTCAGGCTGCGGTAAGTCTACTTTCTTACGTTCGCTGAATCGGATGCATGAGGTGATTGCCGGCGCGAATGTGAAAGGTTCGGTTTATATCGACGGTGAAGATATCTATGCGCCGGGAGTAGACCCAGTACAGGTGCGTCAGCACGTCGGAATGGTGTTTCAGCGCCCGAACCCGTTCCCAACTATGTCAATTGCGGACAATGTGCTTGCCGGAATGCGGTTAAATAATAAAAAACTGCCGAAGGATGAGGCGGAACGGATTGTCGAAGAATCTTTGCGCGGTGCGAATCTTTGGGAAGAAGTTAAAGACCGCCTTGATCGGCCCGGTTCTTCACTTTCCGGCGGGCAGCAGCAGCGTCTTTGCATCGCACGTGCAATTGCGGTCCGGCCGGAAGTACTTTTGATGGATGAGCCTTGTTCTGCACTTGACCCGATTTCAACTCTTGCAATTGAAGATTTGATGCAAGAGCTGCAAAAGGATTACACCATCGTGATTGTGACCCACAATATGCAGCAGGCAGCGCGTGTTTCGCAAAAAACTGGTTTCTTCAATATTGAGGGGACCGGCAAACCGGGGCATCTTGTCGAGTATGACGATACTGAACGGATTTTCTCAAATCCGGCAAAGAAAGAAACCGAAGATTACGTTTCAGGCCGGTTTGGGTGATTTATTTTCCGCGGGTATTACCGCAATATTCAAGAATTAAAAATGCTATTGCTGCAGTGCATTAGCGATTTTTCCGGGCTGCGCTTCGGTGCTGCGATTGGTGTGATTCTTTTAGTTTGCGTGAATGCGTTTCATGGGGTGTTAGCTGTAATTTCTCCAGCCGGCACCCCATGAATTTTTACCTGTTTTCGCTTTTATATCTATCGGTTATGTCTATCAGTGTGCAAGTATTTTTGCTCACGGTGCTTCCAATGCTTCCGCTGAAGTTTGCGCGGCGTGCGGGCCTGGTGATAACAATGCTGCTGAGCTGCCGAAATAGGCTGCTCAGCAGCATTGCCGTCGGAAAACTTCCAGCGTAAATTATGTATGGCGCGAATGCGTGAAATGGCACGAATATGCGAAATCTGCACAGCGTGATTTACGCAATCCCATGCAGTAATCCGTAAGTCACAATCGCGACGGCTGCAGCAGCTGGAATCGTTAAGAACCAGGCGGTCACGATATTGCCGGCCACGCCCCAACGTACTGCAGATTTCCGTGTGGTTGCGCCCACGCCCATAATCGCAGCGGTAATTGTATGCGTGGTAGAAATCGGTGCGTGCCAGAGGAACGCAGTGCTGTAAAGCACGCCAGCAGCTACCATCTCCGCGCCGAACCCGTGCGCCGGATCAAGTTCGATAATTTTCGAACCGAGAGTTTTCATAATTCGCTTTCCGCCGGTGAACGTGCCGAGTGAAATTGCGAGAGCCGCACAGAGCTTTACCCAAAGCGGGATACCGCTGCCGTTCCAATATCCGCCGGCAGCGAGCGCGAGAACCACTACACCCATTGTTTTCTGTGCATCCTGCAGTCCGTGTCCGAGCGCCATTAATGCTGCCGAAACGGTTTGCGCGTGGCGGAAATTGCGCATTGTGCGCTTATAGGTAGCATTGCGGAAGAAATACAGCAGCACTTTCATTACGAGAAATGCGAGCAGAAATCCGACCACCGGCGAAAGGAACATGGGGATAACTACTTTTTCGCCGATAACCAGCCAATGTACATCTACCGAAGCTGCCACACCGGCACCCATTAATCCGCCGATCAATGCGTGTGAGGATGAGGAGGGCAGCCCGAGCCACCAAGTAATCAGATTCCAGGCGATTGCACCGACCAGTCCGGAAAGTACAATAATCAAACCGTGATTATCTCCGGGCGGAGCAATAATACCTGAACCAATCGTTTCTGCCACGCCAGTACCGAGCAGTGCGCCGATAAAGTTCATTACCGCTGCCATTATTAGCGCCTGGCGCGGAGTGAGCGCACGGGTGGCGACGGAAGTGGCGATTGCATTTGCGGCATCGTGAAAGCCGTTCGTGAAATCGAAAATAAACGCAATTACCGCTACCAACGACACCAGAAAGAGAGTCATTGAGATGTCCATGCTTTAGGACTCCTTGATTGCAATGCTCTCAACAAGCCCAGCAAGATTTTCGAATGAATCAATTGCGGATTCGAGCGTATCGACCACGAATTTCATCTTCAGCACTTCCATCGGCTGTGAATCTTCAGCATTGAAGAGTCGGGAAATTAGCGAACGGTAAATTGTGTCGCCGTGGTTTTCAAGCTGGTTAATCCCAACCCAGTAGGCACGGGTCTGCTCGTCGAGCTTCTGCAGATTACTCAATGCTTCTGTAGTGGTTTCGGCACAATCGTTGATGATTTGTACAAGTTTCAGGGCTTCTTCCGGAAGTTCATTCACTCCGTAAAGCACAATGCCGTCGCCAGCTTCGTCAATCAAATCTACACAATCATCCACAAGTGCTACGAGTGCATAGAGATCCACTCGGTCATAGGGGAGCACAAAGCTGTTATTGATTAAATGCTGGACTTTATGGTTTGCCTCATCTGCCAGATTTTCCACATCGTGGAGTTTCAGATTTAAGTCGGCACGTGCTTCAGGTTTGGCTTGTGCTACCTGCGCGAGAATATTGGCTGCTGAGACGAGGTGTTTCGCCTGTTCGCTGATGAGCTGAAATACAGCTTTGCCACCACCAAATTTGGCCATCGTGATTCATTCCTTAGCTATGTGAACTACTTACAAGTAAACAATAATTTAACTTTTCGTTAATTTTACAGTTGTGCGAAAAATCAGACGGTCCAGTTGTTTTAGAAAACAGTGATGTGAAACTCGGTGTACTCTTGATTAGGACTAAATCCCCACAAAGAGTGTCGATTATACTATCCTTAGAAAATCTTGTGTCGTTTTGCGCTTCCGGTGAGAAAATCCGGAAACAGCGTTTCGGATTTCCAAGCTGAAACACGGAATTGCCAGCGGCAGCGGGCAAAGACGGCAATAAACACGACAGCAATAAATACGACGGCAATAAAAATGGCGGAAATAAACAAAATAACACGCCTAATGCCGGTAAAAATGGAGAAAGTCTTGACGATAGCGAATCAAATATCAGGAAGCTTTGCGCTTGGCGGAAGCGGTAAATCTGCCGTCGATGCAGATTCCTTGGAAACGCAAGCTGATAGCGGAAATACTTTTCACAGAACGGTGCGCAGGCGGCCGCGGAAAAACCGGAAGTGCTTGCACCCGCAGGAAGCCTGGAAACTTTACGCACAGCAATCGACTTCGGTGCAGACGCAGTGTATTGCGGTGGAAAGTCGTTTGGAATGCGGGCCGCCGCAAAAATCTTTCGTTGGAAGATTTTGCACAGGGCGTTGCTTATGCTCATGAGCGCGGTTCGCGTGTATTTGTGACGTGTAATATTTTGCCGAATTCGGATGAAGTTTTGGCGATGAATGAGTATCTGGGGCAGCTTGGTGAAATTGGCGTTGATGCGTTAATCGTTTCCGATATCGGGGTCCTGATGGCTGCGCGGCAAATGGCGCCGAATACTGAAATACATATTTCCACTCAAGCTGGGGTAACGAATTATCAAGCTGCGAATGCGCTGCATCAGCTGGGTGCTTCACGTGTGGTGCTTGCCCGTGAATTGAGCCTTGAGGCGATTCGGCAAATGCGGGCGAATGTGTCTGACGAACTGGAGATTGAAGCTTTTGTACATGGTTCAATGTGTATGGCTTTCTCTGGGAGATGTTTAATTTCACAGCACACCACCGGGCGTGACGCGAATCATGGAGATTGTGCACAGTCGTGCAGATGGAAATATCACGTAGTTGAAGAGAAGCGCCCGAACCAGTTCATTCCAGTAGAGATTACCGATCAAGGGACGTTTATTTTTAACTCGCAGGATATGAATTTGCTTAACTCCGTACATGAAGTAATCGACGCCGGTGTGACAAGCCTGAAAATTGAAGGCCGGGCAAAGGGCGCATACTACGTTGCGGCGATGGCGAATGCTTATAAAACCGCGGTAAATGAATATATGCGGCAACGCGGTTTTGAAGATGCCGACGGTAATGAGCTGCGCCCGTTTACACAGGAGGCGTTGCGGGAGGACACGGCTGCGAAGAGAGCCGGGGCCGTCGCATATCCGGAATGGCTGCGGGAAGAACCGTTTAAGGTGACACATCGTGAATATTCCACGGGGTTTTATTATCCAGACGCGCCGGCTTCAGAGAATGTAGTTACGGGCGGATATATTAATGAATGGCGTTGGCTTGGCGAGGTCCGCGGATATGATCCGGATCGGAAACGTTTGACGATTTATGCGCGAAATAAGATCGCTCCAGGGATGGAGATTGAATTTCTTGCTCCGGGAGAGCACCGGTGGTGATGTCAGTGCCGGATACGGGTTTGTTGGACGAAAAAGGTAAGCCGGTGGAGCAAATCAATCATCCGGCACACGAGTTTTCACTTCCGTGCGATTTGGAGATTCCGGGTGGTGCGATGATTCGTGCTCGGATGAAGCGCGGATTTTAGCTGGTTTTTGGGTTTATGCTCAGCGGTTTAGTCGTGCTCAGGTGAAGTGCGGGTTTTAGCTGGTTTTCGGGTGGTTTGGATTCGTGCTTGCGGTTTGGGTTTGTGCTCAGCGGTTTGGGTTTGTTCTGGTCACGGGCTTAAAGTTGCGACGGCTCTCCCGTCGTTAATCAAAACCGCGCATTTCGCCACCAGTTGCGTAAGCCCGCAAGCATTTCGCCGCCACTTACGTAAGTCAAAGCAGATTCTGCCAACACTTACGCGGCTCGAAAGCACTTTACCACCGGCTTATATGCAATTCGCGAACTTTGCTGCTTGGCCCGCACTTAGCCCGGTTTAACTGGGAAACCAAAAAATAATGGGAGCTGCAGAAAATTTTGCAGCTCCCATTATCTACACCGAAGACACCGAATCTGAGAGCGCCTGTCGGCGCGAAGGCCGCTCGCAGCGGCAAATTATTGGAGCCCGGGGCTTTCGCAATCCGATGTCTTGATTAATACTCTAATGTCAGTATCTTAATTTGCCAAGATATACGCACAGCACGTATTCCTAACTTTCACGAAAAAATGCACAAACGTGCTCTGGTTTATTCGTGACATACCGCACGCTAAAGCGATAGAGTGTAGCAAACTTGGCGTTTTTTCCGCAGAGACATGGCAGAATGGAGCCGTGACTTCACGAAAAAATGTAGATTTGCCAATCACCACTGTCAAGATTTGGCGCTTTAGCGCGAGTGTTATCCTCGCTGCCGTCGGCTTGCTATTCGCAGTACTTCTTGTACTTTGTTCGGCCGTTTCAAATTTATTTGCGGCATTAATTTTTGCGATTCTTGCAGTTTTTTAATTCTTGGGTGGCCGGTGCTTGTCGGGCTTCCGAATCGGCAGATTTCCCAATTTAGCCTTGTGCTTGTTGCGGTGCTCGGGATTCTTGCTGCATTGCTGAAAGATTATCATTGGATTGCTTTTGTTGCTGCTTTTGGAATTTTGCTTACTTTCGTGTTGGAAATGTTCCGAAAAAAGGTGCGCTGCGCCGAATCGAGCAGATTTCAGGTACCTATTTGGGGATAGCGCTGATTCTTTCGGGGACATTTTGGATTGAGACAGCTGCTTCCGATTTCGGGTTGAAAGTTGCATTGGTGTTTGCGGCAGTTCTTGCGGCTGTAAGCGTAATTAGTATTTTCACTACACGTTCAGTCTTTTTTTAAGTCTGCTCAATGGGCTGGTTTTCGGTTTTGTCGGTACATATTTGCTTGATATTTACTTTTCCGTCGGGGCAGTCGCGGGAATAGCTGTACCAGTTGCTTATCGGCTTTCGTTTGAAGCTTTTAACAATGTCTATCGGGCGAATCCGATATTTCCGGTGCTTACATATGCGGCAATCCCGATGAGTTCGCTTGGGTTTATTGCTTTTGCGACGGCTGAAATTCTTGGATGAAAATTCTGGTGAACATTGCGGTGCAGATTTTTGATTAAAATTCTGTGCTCGTTGGGGTTTGACGCTGCGATTTTTGTGAATCGCAGTACGGGATATCTTGGCCTGCCGCGATTTGTGGAACCTGATTTTCAGTCTTGATGGAGCATGCCCTAGATACCGAGAAATACTAGGGATAGCCTGCCCGTGATGAAGTATGTCGGCAATTGTGATGCGTTCATTTTGCGAAAGATAACGAGAAGAAATCGGCTGGGGCTTATCCATATCAACACGGTACCAATCCGCGCTCGGTTTCTCGTTACGCCCACTGTTTCTGGTCCGCCCATTACTCCAGACCTTGCCCGTACGTTTCGAAACCTCAACAGCCCTGGCTGCTTGCGTGAAATTCAATCCCTCGTTTAATAACTGAACATAATAAACACGACGAGCAGCACACATCAACGAACGCGACGCATACGCAACACCACGATACTCCCGCAACACCCGAAAACACTCCCTCCCACATCAGGTGCTGCAACGACCCCTAGATTCCAAGTTTCCCTTTGAACTCGAGGGGGAGGGAAAAAATAAGCTGGTTTGTTTATTTTCGCAGCCTGAACTAATTCACTTTTAGATTAACTTTTTCGGCTGCGTTATTGTTGGCTAATCTAGAGGTATGGATTCTGAAACCGAAAATGCAACCGCCATTGCGGCAAATAGCGCAACCAATAGTATCGCCGGTGATGCAGCAGATAGCGGGGAAAATTTTTCCGACGGATACACGCTGATTCCGGAAGCTGTATTGCTGGCGGGAGAGCGTGTGCCGGTTCATTTCGGCAATCCATTCCGTGAGGAAGAAGCGCTTATATCCGGACGTGCTTTTGCTGATTTGAGTTTCTTTGAAGTGCTAAGTGTCTCCGGTCCCGACCGGACGAAATGGCTGCACTCGCTCACTACCTGTTCTTTCGAATCTCTTGGCACGGGGATTAGTGCCGAAATGCTTGTGCTGAGTCCAAACGGGCAGATTGAACATGCGGCGGCTGTAATTGATGACGGCGAACGCACCTGGATGATTTTAGATCAGGGGAAAGCTGACGGGTTTGCGCAGTTTCTGTGCCAAATGAAGTTTATGATGCGTGTAGAGATTGCCCGTCACAATTTTACAATTATTGGGTTCGGGGCAGTGCTTGATGATGTGCCGAAAGAGCTTCGTGATTCGGCAATCTTTTCCTGGCAAGATCCATGGCCGGAAATAGCTGCGGGCGGTGCGCATTACGGGATTATGCCGGGCACGCATCCAGGTGCGGAGGTGAAACGGACGCTTTTGGCTTTTCTAATCAAAATTTGCTTGCGCCGCAGTTAAAATCAGCAATTGCCGACGGGTGGAAACCTGCAGGTTATCTCGCATGGGAAGCGGCGCGGATACGCTGCTGGCGTCCGCGGCCGGCAAGTGAGATGATTCAAGGCGTGCTTCCGCATGAGCTTGATTTGCTGCGGACTGCAGTTCATCTTGCGAAAGGGTGTTACCGCGGGCAGGAGACAGTTGCAAAGATTGTGAACCTTGGCCGGCCTCCGCGCCGCCTGACCTATCTTTATATCGAAGCAATGTCAGACACGCTGCCGGAAGCGGGTGCGGAAATATTTCATGGAAAACGGAAAGTTGGCGTGCTGACATCAGTAGCACGTGATTATGAAGACGGTCCGGTCGGGTTAGCGTTGATTAAACGCGCAGTCGATTTAGACGCTGTGCTCACAATCGGCGGTGTGTTGATACCGCAAACGGAATCTGCGGCAGTGCAGCCAGATACGGCTGGGAGCGAAAATGCTGCAGCTGCTGCGATTTTTATTGCTTCACAGCGCGAAATAGTTTCCCGCGAGGGGAAATCGTCAGTTTCCCCGGCGGAGCGTCCGGGAAGTGAATTGCCGCGGCATCGCGGCAGCTAGTTCGATGGTTAAATTGGAGATAGCGGGAAAGACAGCAGAATATGAGAATCGTGATTCAGCGGGTGCGTGAAGCGGCAGTATCCGTCGTGGAAGAAAATTTTGCAGACGGAAGCGGCAAATTTGAACGTGAAGTCGGCCGAATCGGAATGGGGCTTTGTGTGTTAGTCGGAATCACGCATGGCGACGGCGAACTGCAGGCGGCAAAAATGGCACGGAAAATTTGTGAGCTAAAACTTCTTCGTGATGCAGAAAATAGCGACGATACTGCGAGTCGGCGAAGCGTAGAGGAAGCAAATGCCTCAGTATTATTAGTTTCACAGTTCACCCTCTATGCGGATGTGAAGAAAGGGAAGAAACCGAGTTGGTCGCATGCAGCTCCCGGTGATGCGGCGCTGCCGGTTTTCAATCAACTTGCTGCGCAGATACGTGCGCGCGGAGTGCATGTAGAAACAGGTTCTTTTGGTGAAATGATGAACGTACAGCTGATTAACGACGGGCCGTTCACTATCGTGTATGAGTGCTGAACAGCATTTCAATCTAATTGGGCAAATACAGTTTTTGGAAAATTTCATGAAGCTTTCCTCGCTGTTTACGGAGCTGGCGATGTCACGCCAGTGGCGAAATGGCTAGAAGCTCAAGAGCTGGCGCCGATAATGTATAAACCAGATTATTTTCGGATTATTTTAATCCGCGTAATTTCGATTCACGCAGAAATTGCAGAAGCTGCACAAATTTAGGAGCAAAGATTGTTTGAAAGGTTTACTGACCGGGCACGCCGTGTGATTGTGCTCGCTCAGGAAGAGGCACGTTCACTGAAGCATAACTATCTTGGTACGGAGCATATTTTGCTTGGTTTGATCAAGGAGGGTGAGGGTGTAGCTGCAAAAGCGCTTGAGTCGCTCGATATTTCTTTTGAAGCTGTACGTGACCAAGTGGTGGAGATTATCGGTGAGGGGCAGGAACAGCCAAGCGGCCATATCCCGTTCACTCCGCGTGCGAAAAAGTGCTTGAATATGCGATGCGCGAAGGGCTGCAGCTTGGGCATTCCTATATCGGTACAGAACATCTGCTTCTTGGTCTGTGCCGGGAGCAGGAAGGTGTGGCTGCGCAGGTACTTGCAAAAGTAGGTGCGGATGTAAACAAGGTGCGGACCCAGGTTACAAACCTGCTTTCCGGCTACCAGGGCGGAAAAGAAACCGTCGGCGTCGGAGCAGGAAGCCAGCGTGAAGGCATAAAGTCTGGTTCCACGATTCTTGACCAGTTCGGCCGGAATCTTACGATGTTGGCGCGGGATAACAAGCTTGACCCAGTGATTGGCCGGCATATCGAGACACAGCGCGTAATGCAGGTACTCTCCCGCCGTACGAAAAATAATCCGGTACTGATTGGAGAACCAGGCGTTGGTAAGACGGCTGTGGTTGAAGGCTTAGCGCAGGCGATTGCTGCCGGTGATGTTCCGGAAACTTTGAAAGATAAATATTTATATTCGCTCGATATGGGGTCGCTTGTTGCCGGATCACGCTACCGCGGTGATTTTGAAGATCGGATTAAGAAGATTCTGAAAGAGATCACAAACCGCGGCGATATTATTATTTTCATTGATGAGATTCATACTCTTGTCGGAGCGGGTGCAGCGGAGGGCTCTTTAGACGCTGCTTCCTTGCTGAAGCCGATGATGGCGCGCGGTGAATTGCAGGTAATCGGTGCGACTACGCTTGATGAATACCGGAAGTATATCGAGAAAGATGCTGCACTTGAACGCCGTTTCCAGCCGATTCAGGTGGAACAGCCGACGCTGAAAGAGACGGTTGCGATTCTTGAAGGCTTGCGTGACCGTTATGAAGCGTTCCATCGTGTGACAATCACTGATGAAGCACTTGAGGCAGCTGCGACAATGGCTGATCGGTATATTAACGACCGCTTCCTCCCGGATAAAGCAATTGATTTGATTGATGAAGCGGGTGCTCGTCTTGCGATTCAGAAGATGACTGCCCCGGATGAATTGCGCGAATTGGACGAAGAAATTGCGAAGGTCCGTGCGGAAAAAGAAGCTGCGATTAACGGGCAGGATTTCGAAAAAGCTGCAGGGCTGCGCGATCAAGAGCAGAAACTCACTGAAGCGCGTGCAGAGCGTGAACGTGCGTGGAAAGAAGGCGATCTCGACGTTGTTTCTGTTGTCGATGAAGATTTGATTGCGGAAGTTCTTTCAATGACGACGGGAATTCCGGTCTTTAAGCTTACTGAGGCTGAGTCTGCCAAGCTGCTGCGGATGGAAGATGAACTGCATAAGCGGGTAATCGGGCAGGAAGAAGCAGTTAAGGCAGTTTCGCAGGCGATTCGCCGCGGACGTGCCGGACTGAAAGACCCGAACCGTCCCGGCGGCTCGTTTATTTTTGCCGGTCCTACCGGTGTGGGAAAAACAGAGCTGGCAAAAGCTGTAGCCGAGTTCCTATTCGGTGATGAAGACGCGCTGATTACCCTTGATATGTCTGAGTATCAAGAGAAGCATACGGTTTCACGGCTTTTCGGTGCTCCTCCAGGATATGTTGGCTTCGAAGAAGGCGGGCAATTGACTGAAAAGGTCCGGCGGAAGCCGTTCTCCGTCGTACTTTTTGATGAAATCGAGAAAGCACATCAGGATTTGTTTAACTCTCTGCTGCAGATTCTTGAAGAAGGGCGGTTAACAGATTCGCAAGGGCGGATTGTGGACTTTAAGAACACAATCATTATTATGACTACCAATCTTGGTGCAAAGGATATTGCGAAAGGTGTAAGCACTGGTTTCCAATTTGATGCGGATACTGGTTCTTCCTATGAGCGGATGAAGAATCGGGTGAATGAGGAGCTGAAGAATCACTTCCGTCCGGAGTTCTTGAACCGTGTGGACGATATTATTGTGTTCCCGCAGCTGCAGCGCGGCGAGATTTTGCAAATCGTAGATTTGATGATGGCACGGCTTGATTTGCGTCTGCATGATCAGGGAATGAGTCTCGCGATTTCAGAAGATGCAAAGCAGCTGTTGGCAGACCGCGGATTCGATCCGGTGCTGGGCGCACGTCCGCTGCGCCGGGCAATTCAGCGTGATATCGAAGATGTGCTTTCTGAAAAGCTGCTTTACGGCGAATTTAAGGCAGGGCAGACGATTGTGATTGAGGTGGATAAAGAGGATATCCCGATGAGTTTCACTTTCGTCGGGCAAGATTCTGATTATCAGCTTCCAGAGGGTGTCTCGCCGGTGAAGCCGACGAAAGAAATGTCTGAAGAGACGCTTTAGACCGAGTGAATTTTTCTATGCTCGATTGTAATTCGAGTTAATTATTACGACGGCGGAGAAGTGATTTTTCCGCCGTCGTTTGGTATCCGAAAGCAAAATCCGGCTTCGGTTGAATTAGTACAAGTTTACGGAGCTTGCCTATTCTGCGCTGCCGGCGATGGGAAGTTGCTTTTGTTGCGTAGGAGGCTGCAGGAAGTTCGGCGCCGGTTTTTATTTCCGGGAGTGTTTGTGTTTATACTGGTCATAGGCTTGTTGGAGCATAGGCTTGTTGCAGCGGCGGGATTGCCGTCGTTAATCAGAACCGCACATTTTTCTGCCAGTCACGTAATTTTGCTCCGATTTTGTTATCGGTTACGTGCGCGATACTGGTCTTGCCGCCAGTTACATAATTCGGGTGCCAGCATAATCTAATTTTCCAGGATAGCCAATTTCTAATCCGCCAACTCGGTTAGTAAGAACACACTAAATCGACTTAAGTCAAGTTTTATTTTCAGTTTTCGATTATGAGTCTAAAATGAGGGATATTTAGATTCTAATCATGAATCGAGAGGAAAGTTATGAATCAGAACTCTCTGCCGCTCAGCCGGTCGCAGCGTCTTGAACGTTTGCCGTTCACTAAACAGCTTGGAAAACTTTTGGGAGCTTCCGGTATCGGCTGGGCTCTCGATGCGATGGATGTTGGGCTGATCTCTTTCGTTATTGCGGCTCTTGCACAGCAGTGGAACCTCAACGATACTGAAAAATCGTGGATTATTTCCGTGGGGTTCGTCGGTATGGCTGTGGGCGCCAGTCTGGGCGGTTTGCTGGCAGATAAGATTGGGCGACGCTCTGTATTTGCGATTACTCTTCTTGTCTATGGCCTTGCTACGGGAGCGTCGGCATTTGCGGGAAGTGTGGCTGTGCTTCTCGTTTTCCGTTTCATCGTCGGCATTGGGCTTGGTTCAGAGCTGCCCGTGGCTTCCACCCTTGTCAGCGAATTTGCTCCGAAAAAGATACGCGGACGTATTATCGTCTGGCTGGAAGCTTTCTGGGCTTTGGGGTGGATATTATCAGCGCTGATTGGCACGTTTGTTGTCGCCGGATCGGATGATGGATGGCGTTGGGGATTCCTGATCGGCGCAATTCCAGCAATTTATGCCATTATTATTCGGATGCACACGCCGGAATCCGTACGTTTCTTAGAAGCACGCGGGCGTTGCAATGAGGCAGAAGTAATTGTTCGTGCATATGAGCAATCTGCGGGAGAAAAGTATATTTACGATGAAAAACCGCGGAACAATCGGGAGCGCGGGCAGGAATATGAAAATTCTGCCGCTGTGAATAATGCGGCTTCCGGCGCGGCAGTTGATCAGTATAATGCAATAGATTGTGCTGCGCAGACTATTTCGATTTGGGATAAGGGGATTCGGAAACGCACGATTGCGCTATGGACAATCTGGTTTATGATTAATTTCAGCTATTACGGTGCTTTTACCTGGATTCCTTCACTTTTATCCGATCAATTTGGTGATTTGACGAAGAGTTTCACATTTACGCTGATTATGACGTTTGCGCAGATTCCGGGCTATGCTGCGGCTGCATGGCTTATTGAAGTTATCGGACGCCGGCGCACGTTGGCGCTTTTCTTAGCAGGATCGGCGATTGCAGCTATTTTGTATGGCAATGCCGGATCTGAAGCAATGATTATTATTGCCGGTATTTTGCTGAGCTTTTTTAATCTCGGGGCATGGGGAGCTTTATATGCTATTGGTCCGGAACTCTATCCGACGAATGTGCGCGGTACTGGTACTGGAGCTGCTGCTGGCTTTGGGCGGATTGCGTCGATTCTGACCCCGCTTTTGACGCCGGTTTTCATTCATCTGGGCGGGTCATTGCTGACGTTTGCTGTCTTTTCGGCGGCATTTGCGATTGCGGCATTATGTGCGTTCCTTTTGCCGGAAAAGAAAGGGAGGCAATCAACTGACGCTGCGTGATGCAGCATAAAGCGCGCAAAATCTATACTGCCGTCGGCGCATTAGCTGCAGCTTTTTCCCGTGCTGAAATTTGGTATTCTACATACTCGTTGCAAACCGCCATAATGGCAATCCCGCTGAGAATTGCCAGCGAAAGTGCTAATGGGGAAAAATATGCCATTAGCAAACCAGTAATTGGCGGCATTGTCAGTGATCCAACATAGGCGAATCCCATTTGCAGTCCCATTGCCCGCGGGGTGTTCTCAGCTCCAAGACGGCGGGTAGTTTCCTTGATAATTGTTGGATATATTGGTGCGCAGCCGATTCCAAACAATGTGAATCCGGCAATCGCCGTGCTTGCAATCGGGGTGGCGGTAACGATTAATGAACCTGCCAAAATTAACGCTAAACCAATTCGCAGCAGCTGCGGATTAGAAAAACGTGCGGTTGCAAAACCGGAAATGAAACGTCCGACGGTAATGCCGATATAGTAGGCAGAAGCTCCTGCGGCAGCAAGTGAAACCGGAAGCCCATGATATTCTGCAAGGAAAGTTGCTGCCCAGACTCCGGCAGTTAGTTCGAAACCGCAATATGCTGCGAATCCGGTGAGGATTGGGAAAATTAGCGGGAGTTTCCACCATGGAAGATTTTGTTCCGTAACATGTTCAATGCTGCTGGTTGCATCGATGGCTTCTTCTTCAGCGCTGTTCCAAGTCCAACGTGTACTCACTAATGTGATGAGTAAAATAAACTGCAGGATTGCGATGGTGATATAGGCTGGGCGCCACTGATTCTGCCAGTTGAGCCAAAAACTTACAATCAGCGGGCCGGCAGCGGCGCCGACTCCCCAAAATGCGTGCAGCCAGTTCGTGTGTTTTGCAGAATAGTGCAGTGAAGTAAAAGAGTTAATTGCGGCGTCAATTGCGCCTGCGCCGAGTCCGAGCGGGAGCGAGAGAATGCAAAGCCAAATGAACGACGGGGCAAATGCGAAACCAAAAAGTGTGATAGCAGTTAAGAGCACTGAAATGATTGAAACACTGATTGTGCTGAGACGTTTGAGTAAATAGCCCGAAGCGAATGAAGCAATAATTGTGCCGCTGGAAACAATCAGGGAAAGCAAACCTGCGCCTGAGGCAGAAACTTTGAGATCCGGGGATATTTGCGGCCAGGCGGCGCCGGTAATTGCGTCGGGCAGCCCGAGCGAGATAAACGAAGCGTATATAACTGCAAGGAGAATTGTCATTATTTAGTGCGAGTGCTTTCTGTTGGTAGATCGAATATTTTCGACGGCTTAGATGAGGGAAAGTTTCTGGTGATTTCCTTTGGTTTTCTCCGGCGGTGCAAAATCTGAAGCTGAAACGATTATGAGAAATTCTCGTGCGGATTAGCGGATGTTTTCTATTTTGGCACGGAAATGTACGCGGCGTTTATTCCATTACCTCGATAGTACCGATTTGGAATCGATTTCAGAAGTTTATGTGACTGAGACGATTCGGCGTGCATGCGGCAAGAGCTGCAGCGCCGTCTCCTGCATGTAACCATAGCGCCGGCTTTGCGCATATCCGCTGAATGTTTGCAGTCATATTTGAAATTCATGTTTGGATGTGCATAATCATTGCGTTTAATCCAGTCTAAAAATACGTGATTGCTTTTTATCCGGTAGCGGAAAAATTTCCATCCCGCCGAATGTATATTTTTGTCATTCTCGTTTTATGATTGACCTAGGTCCCAACTATGTGACTGCAGACATCTCGCGGTACACTTTCCGTGAGAATATCATTTGGATAAAAGCAGAAATAATGCTTTCCACGCCCAACGAAGGGAATATTTGATGACAAAATATGTTTACGCGTTTTCTGAAGGAGACAAGGATCAGAAAGATCTCCTCGGCGGCAAAGGTGCAAATCTTGCAGAAATGACTAATCTTGGTTTGCCGGTACCTCCGGGTTTCACTATCACCACTGAAGCTTGCCGTGCATATCTCGGTCAAGGCGCTGTACCGGAGACTCTTGATGTTGAAGTTACGGCAGCAATCCGGAATGTTGAAAATACGATGGGGAAGCGGCTTGGCGACCCAGAGAATCCGCTTCTCATGTCGGTACGTTCCGGTGCAAAATTCTCCATGCCGGGCATGATGGAAACTGTGCTAAACATTGGTTTGAATGACGATTCTGTGCTCGGACTTGCAGCGCAGTCGGGTAATGACCGTTTTGCTTGGGATTCTTACCGGCGGTTGATTCAAATGTTCGGCAAGACAGTAATGGATATCGACGGGGATCTTTTCGCAAATGCACTTCATGGTTTGCAGGCACGCAAGGGTTATAAAGGCGACCTTGATATGACCACTGCAGATCTCAAAGAACTTGTGGCGGAATACAAGGAAATTGTGAAACGTGAAACTGGAAAGGATTTCCCGCAAGATCCGCGGTTCCAGCTTGATATGGCAGTCGAAGCAGTGTTCCGTTCATGGAATACCGACCGTGCGCGTCTCTACCGCCGCCGTGAACGGATTCCAAACTCTCTGGGAACAGCTGTGAACTGCCAAACCATGGTGTTTGGAAATATGGGCGACGGTTCCGGCACTGGTGTGTGTTTCACCCGTGACCCTTCTACCGGTCATTCCGGCGTATACGGTGATTACCTGGAAAATGCACAGGGTGAAGATGTGGTTGCTGGTATCCGCAACACTCTCTCCCTTGCGGATCTTGAGCAGATTGATAAAAAGTCCTACGATGAACTTCGCGGAATTATGGATAAGCTCGAAACTCACTACCGTGATATGTGCGATATCGAGTTCACGATTCAGCAGGGGAAGCTGTGGATGCTGCAGACCCGTGTGGGAAAGCGTACCGCTTCAGCGGCATTCCGGATTGCCGAACAGCTCGTTCAGGAACGTCTGATTACCCGCGACGAAGCGGTAACCCGTGTAACTGGCGAGCAGCTCACCTCGCTGCTTTTCCCGCAGTTTGATAAGAAAGCAGAAAAACTCAGCTTTCTAAGGGAATGCCGGCTTCCCCTGGTGCTGCCGTCGGCGAAATTGTGCTCAATAATGAGCAGGCTGTGCAGCGGACCTTTGAAGGCGTAAAGGTAATCCTGGTCCGCTCAGAAACCAATCCGGATGATCTGCAGGGAATGATGGCGGCTTCCGGTGTGCTGACTGCCCGCGGCGGTAAGACTTCCCATGCGGCTGTGGTGGCGCGCGGTATGGGGCGCTGCTGCGTGGTTGGTGCTGACGATTTACTCATTGACGAAGCTGCGGGAACCGTCTATGTGAAGTCTCAGGATAAGACGCTCCGTTCGGGTGATGTGATTGCTATCGACGGCACTACCGGTGAGATTTTCGCGGGTGAAGTGGCAGTTACCGATTCCCCGGTAATGACATATATTTCGCATGGTCTTGAAGCCGGTCTTGCAGCTGCGGAAGATGATGACACGAAAGAACTCGTGCAGGCAGTGCATCAGATTCTGATTCATGCTGATTCCAAGCGGGAATTAACTGTGCGGGCAAACGCAGATAATCCGGAAGATGCAGCGCTTGCGCGTTCTTTCGGTGCGGAAGGGATCGGGCTTTGCCGGACCGAGCACATGTTCCTTGGGGATCGCCGCAAGCTTATCGAGCAGGTGATTTTGGCAAAGAATGAAGCGGAGCAGGAAGAAGCTTTCAAAGCGCTCGTGCCATTGCAGGAGGGTGATTTCATCGGAATTTTTGATGCGATGGACGGCCGTTCGGTAACTGTGCGGTTAATTGATCCGCCGCTTCACGAGTTCCTTCCGGATCTCACTGAACTTTCAGTGAAGCTGGCGGTGAAAGAAGCGCGCGGTGAAGAAGTTACTGCAGCAGAAAAGGATTTGCTTGCTGCAGTGAAAGCAAACCATGAGCAGAATCCGATGCTTGGCTTGCGCGGTGTGCGTCTTGGTTTGAAGCTGCCGGGGCTGATTAAGCTGCAGGTTCGGGCAATTGTGAACGCTTATGTGACGTTGAAGCAGCAAGGTAAGGATCCGCGTCCGGAAATTATGGTTCCGCTTATCGGTTCGGTGCGTGAGATGCAGGTGGTGCGTGATATGGCGCAGCAGATTATTGATGAAGCAGCTGCTGAAGCCGGATTCGAAATCAAGATTCCAATCGGCAATATGATTGAACTGCCGCGCGCTGCGGTGACGGCAGAAGATATTGCTCACGAATCGGACTTCTTCTCATTCGGAACTAATGATTTAACCCAGACCGGATGGGGATTTTCGCGTGATGATGTGGAGAGTTCTTTCTTTAACGAATACTTCGATCTTTCCGTGTTCGGGACTTCGCCGTTCGAATCAATTGATACGCACGGTATCGGTGCGCTGGTGCAGATTGGTGCAGAAAAGGGGCGTTCCACGAAACCGGAGCTGAAACTTGGCGTATGCGGTGAGCACGGCGGCGATCCGGCTTCGATTCATTTCTTTGCAGAAATCGGACTCGATTATGTTTCTTGTTCGCCGTACCGTGTGCCGGTGGCGCGGCTTGAAGCGGGCCGTGCGGCAATTTCGAACGAATCTGAGCTGGCAATAGAACGCAGCGGCAAAGATCGGCACACTACTGCGTAATATGTGCTGCGAATATGCACGGAATATGTAGTTCGTGGCGGGCTGCGGTGCTTTTGATGGCGGTTGCAGGCACTGCAGTGTTCCATAGCTTCCGGTAATTCGCGGTTTGCAGTATTAGCGCCGGATTTGTGCAAGCGCTGAATCCGGTTTCATACTGCGCAGCAGATTTGCCGTGAGCGGTGCAGTTTGAGCGGGCAGTTTTCCTTTTTGGAGGGGCTGCCCGCTGAACTATATCTGCAGCGAAATTCTGATTTTTACTGAATGTTTGGAAAATAACTTCCGAAAACAAGCAGGAGTAGCAATTGCGGTGAATGATCGTGCGGAATGAACCGATTTAGCTATGCGGTGAATCACTGGCACAGTGCTGCAGTGTCTGGAATTCTTGGAGTTGAGATCATTCGGCTGCATTTGATGAGATATCTGTTTTTACGGATATTTTCTCCGGCAGGCGGCTGAGAAATCGAAAAATTCGGCAGGATGCCGTCGGGATAACGGCAAAGTGCTCTTATGGAAGGAAACAAAATGGGTTTTGATGAAACTTTGAAAAACAAGGCAGAAGAGTTCGCTGGTACTGCAAAAGAAAAATTTGGTGAAGTTACGGGCGATGAGCACACTGCAGCTGAAGGCCGCGCAGATAAAGCGGAAGCGCAGGGTAAAGAATTTTTGAACAAAGCTGGTGAGAAACTGGAAGAGGTGAAGGAATCTCTTTCCGACGCGGGTGCGAAAGTTGCTGCGAATGTTGAAGCAGGCGTAGAAAAAGTGAAAGATATTTTCGGAAAGAAAGATGGCGAGTAATTCTCGCGTTAGTTCGCTTTCGTCAAGTCTGGTTTTGACGGTTTCACTTAGCTGGGCGCGGCTGTAATTTTGGAAAATAGATTGCAGCTGCGCTCATTGTTGTTTTGCCCGCGGTGATTCCGATATTAGTGCGGATTAATGAACAGAATGTGCCGTTTAGTTTTCCTGTTGCTGCGGTTAGGATTTGCTGCGGTTAGGATGTGAGCGGCAAGACCGCATCCATCCATCTGCTAATTGCGGCGAATGCTTGTGCCCGTGCGGAATAGCGGGAAAGTGTTACGTCGTGAATTGCGTTTGGGATTTTTCAAGGGTCAGCGAATTTGTGAGATTCAGGCAGCGTTTCCAGATTTGGTCTACGCGGAGTACGGCGTCCGTTGAAAGCTGTTCGAAAGACCATTCGCTGCTGCCGCTGTAAGAGCGGGTAGAAGTGAGGGTGAGTACCGGTGCGGTAATATTCAATCCTTGTGCCACGCGTTCGTGTCCGCGCAAAATTGCGTTTAGCCATCCGGCGCGCACTGGGAACGACGGAAAGTGGCGGTATTGGGTGTCTGGCTGCCAGCCGTCGGTAAAAAATGGGTCATTATGCGGATCTGATTCAGTATCGATTAAGGGGTCGTCCAAGTGGTTGCCGGTGAGTGCACGCTGATAGAAACCGTTGTCAGTGCTTGGGATAACTGTGGTTGGGTCAAGCCGTGAGAGAACTTCGATTGCCGGATGGCTTGCTTGGCGTACTGCTGTCGCAGCTTGAATTTCGAGCCAGGGAGAGTTGAGTACGAGTCCGGTGAGGGCGCCGGGATGGCGGTCGGCCCAAAGGGAAGCTGTTAATCCGCCGGTGGAGTGTCCGTAGAGAATAAACGGCGTATCTGCCGGCAGTTCGCTGTAGATTGCGTCGCGTGCAGCGTGGATGTCGTCGTCATAAAAGCTGAGATCGGTGGTGTATCCCCACATTTGTGCAGGCAGATGTGAGCGGCCGTATTTTGAAAGGTCAATCGCATAGAATCTGCCGCCAAGAGCGGAAATTGCGCGGGCAAGCTCAATTTGATAGAAATAGTCGTTCCAGCCGTGGATGGCGAGGAATGCGAAGCGCGGTTTTTCGGCGTCAGTATTTTGCGGTGAATTTAGGTTTTTGACGGCATGATTGATTCCGGCATGGCTGCTGTGCTGCAATTTTGCGTAATTATTGGCTTCCGGATCTTTTTCGGGCAGGTGGCGCACAATCGTAGTGATTCGCCGCCCTTCAAAATCCGGATGAAGTGCGAAGCTTGCCATTTCAAATCCGGTACCGAGGATATCTGCTTGCCATTTTATCTGCTGCTCACTCATATTTTCTATCTTGCCAGCTTTTCCCATGTTTCGGGTGATAGGTGAGGTAAATGTTACAACTGTGAAAATTGGGTTCTGTGTTCCAATTTATAAAATTGTAATGTAGTCTCGATGTTGAAGTGTTAAATTTTGGATTCTTGTCAGATGCCTCGATTCTGTACATGCACGATATCGAAAACAGCGCAATATATAGAACAAACCGGGCGAAAAATTGCTTTTTCTGGAGGGTAATTCGTGAAAAATGCGATGAAGAAAATGTTCGCAGCAGTCTCAGTTATTGCTGTTGGACTCGCTTTTGAAGCTAATGCTTACGCTGCTCCTGCCGGCGGCAGCGGTAATGAGAGCGTAGCGCAAATCGAACTTGCGCTTACAAATCTCGCTGCGCAAAGTTCGCAAGCACAGGCTGAACTGGCGCAGGCAAGAGCGCAGGAAATTGCAGCGAATGCAAAGATGATTGCCGCTCTTGACGATGCGATTAACACTCAGAAAAAGTACGACGACGCGCTTGCCCGCGTAAATGAAGCGAAAAAGATTTGGGCGGAATCGCCCAGGCAATGTATCAAGATGCTGCCGGTTCATTAACAAATTCTTACTACCTGTTCGGGGCGGAAAATTTACATGAAGCAGCAGCGCGTTCCCACGCTTTCAAACAGTTGGCCGGGCAGACTGATGCGAAAATTGGTCGGCTGCAGGCACTTGAAACCGTCGCAAAATCGCTAAAGCAAAAAGCTGAAGCAGCTGCAGAAACGCAGGCAAATCGGGCAAATGCCGCAGAGCGCGCCACAGGCGATGTTGCAAAACGCGCAGCTGATGTGGATCGGCAGCTGAAGCAGGCTGAACAGCGCCGCGAACAGCTTGTGATTGAATTGGCTGCAAAGCGGAATACGGATGTGGCTGCCGAGCGCGCTCGGGCGCAGCAGATGGAAGCTACTCGTGCGCAGCAAGCAACCGCGCAGGCAGCGGCGGTTGTTGCAAAGGCAGAGTCGGATGCGGTGGCCATTGCGAATGCAAAGATTGGGGAAACTCCGGCAGAACCTGCGGTTCCTGTACAGCCGGCAGCGGATGCTGCTGCAGAGGCTGCGCGTGCTGCAGCGGAAGCTCAGCGTGCAGCGGAGGCGCAAAAGCGGCAGAAGCAGCTCGTGCTGCAGAGGCTGCCCGTGCCGCGGAAGCAGAAGCTGCGCGTGCTGCAGAAGCGCAGAAAGCCGCAGAAGCAGCAAAACCGGTGCAACCGGCAAAACCTGCTCCAGCGCCAAGTTCAAATCTCGGGCAGCAGATTGTGAACTATGCAAAGCAATTCACTGGTACACCGTACGTTTGGGGCGGCACCACAACTGCCGGTTGGGACTGTTCCGGTTTTACCGGATTTGTATTCCGCCACTTTGGGATTAATCTTCCGAGAACATCCGGTGCACAGTACAATGCGTATCGGCACCGTGAAGTTCCGGCTTCACAGGCACGGCCGGGAGACTTGATGTGGTGGCCGGGGCATGTGGCAATTTATGTCGGCGGTGGGAAGAATGTGGCTGCAAACACTCCGGCGCAGGGGACTACGGTTTCGGCAAACTATGGCAGCCCGAAGTATTTGCGGATTGTTGACTAACAGATTAAAAATTTGCGGGACGAGAAGTTTAATTCTCGCCCCGCAAATCCGTTCTCTGCTTTTATTTCCCGTTTTATTTCCCGAATTCCGGCAATGTGCGGCAAACTCTGCTGCACATTGCCGTCAGCCTACTGCCGACAGCTGCAGTAGGCTCGCCGAAAATCTGATTACTGGTGGATATCGTCGTAATAACCGGTTTCCTCGGCTCGTTTGAACGAGCGGCGAATTTCTTCTTCAGCGGCTTCACGGCCGACCCAGTGCGCGCCCTCCACAGATTTACCTGGTTCAAGATCCTTATAAACTTCGAAAAAATGCTGTACTTCAAGACGGTGAAACTCGGATACATCTTCAATTTCGGTACGCCAGGAAGCCCGCTGATCGCCAGCCGGCACGCAAAGCACCTTATCGTCGCCGCCGGCTTCATCGGACATCCGGAACATCCCAAGCGCCCGGCAGCGAATCACGCAGCCGGGAAAAGTGGACTCATCAAGCAGTACCAGTGCGTCGAGCGGATCGCCATCTTCACCAAGAGTGCCGTCGATAAACCCGTAATCGTCAGGATAGCGCGTGGACGTAAAAAGCATCCGGTCGAGACGAATCCGGCCGGTTTTGTGGTCTAGTTCGTACTTATTGCGGTTACCCTTTGGGATTTCGATGGTGACGTCGAATTCCATGAGTCCTCCTTGGATCGTTATGGGGTAAATAGATTGCGGATCTTTTCGGCGGGAAGTGAATTCGCAACCGCCGTCGGAAAAATCCAAATTAATGTAGCTTAGTAGTAGTTTACATTGGAAAGTGCCAAAGAGCTGTGAGATTTTCTTTTGAAAGCTGCACGTTCGCACGTGAGAATGGTGTTTTTCTTGGGAAAATTTGCATTCTGCTGCTGTGAATTTTTTAATACACGGTACAAATGTTGTAAATATAAGCATTGTCAGGAAAGAGTAAGAAGATCCGGAAATGAAAAATAGTGTGACGAAAAGCAGAATCACTATTGTGAGTGTGCTCGCTATTTTCGGCGGGTATGTTTATGCGGATGTCTGGGATTTGGTTCCGGGTTTCTTTACGTTAAAAGATTCGGCGGGGCTCGCACAGCCTTACCCGCAGGCGAATCCGGAAGCTCACCTTGAACCTCGCCTTAAATCAGACAATGGCAGCACGCGAAATAATAAGTCCAGTAATAATCCGGAATTGCAGCTGCCGGCTGCAGATGTAAATGCGCCGCTTCCCGAGAAAGGAAAACTGGCAGATATCCTGCAAGAGTTTGCCCGTAATCCGGAAATGAACGGCCAAGTTTCTGCTGTGATTGCGGATGTTGCGACACGGGAAGTGCTTGCTGAGTTGAATGCGGACCGTCCGGCTACTCCGGCTTCGGTAAATAAGCTGTTAACTGCTGCCGCGGTGCTTTCTGCTTACAATCCAAATACAACATTCGCCACGGAAACAAAATTTGCCGACGGAACGCTCTATTTGATAGCCGGCGGTGATGTGCTGCTGGCAGCTGACGCCGGAAATGAAGACGCGGTTGCCGGGCACGCCGGACTTGGCGATTTAGCACGGGAAACTGCCGTCAATCTGAAACAGCAGAAGATTACTGCAGTGGATTTGGTTTTGGATGCGGCGCTTTTTGCTGATGAAGACTATGCGCCGGGGAATGATGCGAATATTATGCAGTGGGTAATGGCGGCAAGTCCGATTGCGGTTAATCGGAATCTTGATGAGAGCGGGAAATTTTTACCGCAGCCGCGTGAACGGGCAGTAAATATTTTTGCGCAACATTTGCAAAATGCGGGAATTGGTGTGAAGTCGGTTAATTTTGCTCGCACTCCGGCTGAGGCGCGGGGTTTGGCGCGGGTCAATTCTGCACCGCTGCGGGAAATAGTCGATCTGACTTTGCTGCAATCTGATAATACGCTTGCGGAAACTCTTGGGCATTTGGCGGCTGTGAAGAACGGGAAACATGCCGATTTTGCTGGTGCTGGCGAAGCTGTGCGCAGTGAGCTTGCAAAGCTGGGCTTTTCGACTGCCGGTACAGTGCTTGCCGATTCTTCCGGTCTTTCTGAGGCTAATAAGCTCACGGCTGCGCTGGTGAATCAGATTTTGCTGCAGATTGGGAACTGTGACCGGAGCAGTTGCGCCTCGCTTCTTTCTGCACTGCCGGTTTCACAGCTTGACGGAACTTTATCCGGAAGATTTGCGGATTTGCCTGTTGCGGGAAAGGTGCGGGCAAAGACTGGTTCTCTGGGATCTGTTACCTCGATGGCTGGACTGCTGTATACGAATGCTGGGCGGATGTTAAGTTTTGTGGTAATCGTCGACGGTGTGCCGGAAGACGGCGCTTATGGGCTTCGTCCGCTGCTTGATGGGGTGATTGCGAAAATCATAGCGGCGTGAGTGCTGTATCGCGTGAGTTTTGTATCGCGTGAGTTTTGTTCTGTGTGTTGGTTTTGCCGGGGTGTTGGGTTCTGCGAGGTGAGTTTTGTGCAGCGGGCGAACGTTGTGATATGGAACGCCGCGGCTATCCGGACGCTGTAATATGCGGCTTTACGATGTTTAGTGCGTATTAGCTCCGCGGCAAATACTCGAAGTCTATTGTATCCGGAGGTTTCGGTACGCAGACGCTGTGGTATTTCGCATGCATGTCTTGGGTGTGTATTTATTTTTCGGATAGGTGTTTATTATCGGCTGCGCAGCTGGCGGTAAAATTTCTGCAAGGCTGTCCAGTCGGCGGCAGATTCTGCTTTGGTTTACGTAACTGGCGGCAAAATGACTGTGAGGTTACGTAAGTGGGGGCAAAATGCCCGAGGGGTTACGTAACTGGTGGCAAGATTTACTTTGTCGGCTTATCGCATTTTGTTCGGCTTAGCGGAATAAAAAAGCTGGTGTCTGTTCGGGTGGAAAGCGGTGTTTTTGCATAGATCAAGCTTGACCGCTGTGCAAAAACACCGTTTGGAACCGGCTAAACCGGACCCAATAATTTGACCCCGGATAAATCTGACCCTGTATAAAAATGGCTTTTCATATTTTGTTTCTACCGCGGGTGTCGGCTGACGCAACTGGTGGCAAAGTTCGCGCGAGCACACGTAACTGGTGGCAAAGTGCCTTGTATGGTTACGTAAGTGGTGGCGAAATGGGTGGTTTTGTGTAACGGCGGGAGTGCCGTCGTTATCGCGAGCCTGTGACCTGCGATAATACAAACACTTCCGACGGTAATAATCGCAGCCTGAGTTCCCGCCGCCACTTACGTAACGAAACCGACTTCCTGCCACCAGTTATGTAATGAAACTGACTTCTTGCCATTACTTACGTGGAGCTGGCATGTCCGTCGTTAATTTATGTGCGGAAATTAAGTTCTCGCCGCCAGTTACGTAACGAACCTGACTTCCCGCCGCCGGCTGTACAGAATTTACGCGCGTATTGTTAGTTGCGGGGCAATTTGTTAGCTGCGGGACAATAGCGAAAATTGATACTTGTAAAGTGAGTGTCGCTAATCAATAAATTGCGGTTATGAATCTAAAGGTATTTAAAAAGGTACTTACGGATTTAACGAGATTTAACGGCGGTTAACGAGATTAACAGACTTTAACGAAATCAAAAAGGAGAGAATAAATGATGTTCACAGATTTGAAAAGATATTGCACGCGAAAACGCAACCCGCGCTAGACTGAATATATGAATGTTAGTGCGAAGATTGCATATGCGCTCACAAAGTACCTTGTTGACCCCGGTCCTGCGGTCGCAAAATATGAAGCGGAAGCAGTGGTCGGTGAGCTATTGGCTCAGGCTGCACGCGCGCCAAAATTCGTCGGTGAAATTACGGGTTTAACGCAGGCTGCACAAGCTGCGCAAAAACTGCCGGTAATTGTGCTGAACCGTGCGAAATGGGCGCGAGAAATCGGCGGGTTTATTGACGGGATTTCGGCACGCACATCGGAGGTGCGGATTGGAATGCTTGGTTCTATCGGAAGTGCATTAATGCTCGGCTTTGCTTCCACAAAACTACTCGGTCAGTTTGATCCGTTTGGCGCAAACATAGGCAAGGTTGCTTCTGCTGGCACGATTCAAACTGCTTCAAGTGCCGGGATGAAATATGATGCGCAAACTGATGGGAATGCTTCGCAAAACAATGCCCGGAAACCGGTAAGCGAAAATATGGCTGACGCGAAACTGCTGCTGGTGGCGCCAAATTTGGCAAAATTCCGCAAGGATTACAATCTTGACCGCCGTGATGCGGCACTTTGGGTGAGCGTGCATGAACTAACACATGCTGTCCAATTTATTCATGCTCCGTGGCTGAAAAGCTATCTGCTCACGCAAATTGATCAAATTCTAAACTTTGATGATGATTCGAATCCGGCGTTAACCGACGGCGGTTTAAAGCCGATAATCGAGCGGATTCAAAATATTATGAGCATTCTTGAAGGTCATGCCCAGTATGTGATGAATTCTGTACCAATTAATGTAATGCCAAGCCGGAACGCGATTATTCATGCCTTAAATCAGAAACGGAAAAATAGTTCGTGGATTCAGAAAAAGCTAACAACCTTTTTCGGATTCGATCAGAAAATTGCACAATATCGACGCGGTGAAGAATTTGTGAAAGAAGTGGTCGAAAGGGTAGGCATGGATGCTTTTAATAAGATTTGGGAATGCCCTGAGAATTTTCCAAGCAGCGCAGAATTTAAAAACCGCAGCTTTGGATGCGGCGGATGGAAATCGTAACGATTTAAATGGCAGGACCGCATCGCCTTGTAGCTGCTGCACGGAATGTATTGAAAACTGAGTTTGCCAAGCTTGCCGTCGGCGCGCCCGTAGTGCTCGCAGTATCTGGCGGCGCAGATTCGATGGCGCTCGCAGTGAGCGCACAATTTGCAGCACGGGAAAATTTGATAGATTTACATGCCGTCGTGGTAGATCACGGGATTCGCGCTGAATCTGCAGCAGAAGCGGCAGAAGTTCACAAGCGGCTGAGCAGCCTTGGAATAAAAGCGCAGGTTGTGCGGATTGATTTGCGCCGTATCCAAAAACCGGCTGAATTAATCGCGGCTAGTGGGATAAATTCCGAAACGGATTATGAAAGTATCGAAACACTTCGCGAAGGTTCCGAAATATATCATGAGTCGGACGCGGATAATGTGAGTAGTGCATATAATATTGGCGCAAATTCCGGACCGGAGGGTGAAGCGCGCAGCGGGCGCTATCGTGCGCTTGCACAAATTGCGCGCGAGCTTGGGAACAAATGGAATCAAACCGGAGATTCACCGGCACTCGTGATGCTTGGGCATAACGCTAATGACCAGGCAGAAAGTGTGCTTCTCGGGCTTGGCCGCGGATCAGGAGCACGCTCGATTTGCGGAATGCCGCAATCAGGAAATTTACCGGTATGCCCGGATGTGCCGATGGTGCGCCCGCTGCTCAGTTTCACACATGCAGAACTGCAAACAATCTGCCATGAACTTGCTGTGGAATATGTCGAAGATCCGAGCAATCAGCTTACCGGGCCGTGGCGCACGGCTGCCGGAACGCCGTTAAGGCGGGCGCGGGTGCGGCATGAACTTTTGCCGCTGCTTGAAGATGTGCTCGACGGCGGGGTAGTTGGGGCGCTTGGACGCACAGCTGCGATGCTGCAAGAAGATGGGTCGGCACTTGATTTCTATGCGGACCTTGCATGGAATGATGTGTGTGTTGATGCTGTAAATCCGCAATCCGAAGCTGCGAATCTGAACTCTCGTACTGCGAACCCGCGCTCTGACACTGTAAATCCGTATTCCGGAGCTGTGAATACTGAAAATACTGTGAATGCTGAAAGTACTGCGAATACTGAAAATGTGTATTCCGGCACTGGCAGCGAAAAAGGCAGCAGGAATCTGGGAACTGATGGCAGTTTTAATCGTGAAAATAACGCTGGAAACCAGACGTCTGGCACTGCCGTCGAAATCGCTTGTAAAAAACTCGCACCCTACCCGCGTGCAATTCGCACTCGCGTCCTGCGGATGGCTTTTTGGCTAGTGGCGGAAGAGGTAGTGAACTAGTTTTCTGGCACCTCGATCGCCTTGATAGACTAGTCCAAAACCGCGATAACAATCGCAGTATTGATTTGCCCGGTGTTCGTGCCGTGAAAAATCAGCATATTTTGAAATTTGTCCCGTGAGTTTACCTGCGCGAAAAGCGCAAATAAACGTTTATTGCGCAGCGGCTGATCTGCAGCGGCTGCGCGGTGAACATCGGAAATAAACGGGAATGGGAAGTAAAGCGAAAGCCAAGACGGAGGCGGAAATGCAGTTGCAAGATATCGGCGACGCAATTGAGAAAGTACTTTATACAAAAGCAGAAATAGATGCTCGGCTTGGCGAGATGGGTGCTGAGATTTCCCATGATTACGCTGGAAAAGATTTGCTGCTCGTCGGCGTGCTGAAAGGCGCCATTATGGTAGTCGCTGATCTTTCACGAAAAATTTCAATACCGGCAAAAATGGATTGGATGGCAGTCTCCTCATACGGTGCGAGCACGAAGTCTTCAGGAGTGGTGCGCATTCTCAAAGATTTAGGTGAAGATGTGCAAGGGCGCAATGTGCTAATTGTGGAAGATATTATTGATTCCGGGCTTACTTTGGCATGGCTGAAAGAAAATCTTGAAGCCCGCGGCGCTGCTTCCGTGCGGATTGCGACGGCTTTCCGGAAGCCGGAGGCGCTGAAAGTAGATGTTGAAGTAGACTATGTTGGTTTTGATATTGCCAATGAGTTTGTAGTCGGCTATGGATTAGACTACGCCGAAAACTATCGCCACCTCGATTTTGTCGGCGTGCTTTCTCCGCATATTTATGCGGCGGAAGCTGCGCAAGCAGAATGAATGCCGGAAAGCAGAAATAAATAAAACGTCGGGCAGGGGATGCGCGGCAAATACGGAGAATAAAGATTGAGCGAAGAAAAAATACCCAGGTGCAAGATTCTCAAAATGAACGTGAACAGCAGGCACCGCAGCAAACGGCGCAGCCGGCAAACGGTATTGATAATACCCGCACCAAAAAGACTCAGCACTCGCGAAAAGAACGCCGCGAGAGGAGACGTGACGAAAAACGGAAACGGCTGGAAGAGTTTAACCGGATGGGCAACGCTGTACCGCCGAAAAAGGGTGAAAGTTTACCTTTCTTAACACAGGATAAAGGGCAGAAAGAGCCGAGTGAACAAGAACGGAAAGCACGGAAGCGTTCCCGATTTTTTGGTGTTTTCGCTTTGCTTTTTCTCGTGATTCTTGGCGTGTACTGGTTTTTCAATCCGTTTGCCTACACTACGATTAAAACTTCCGAAGGAAAAGAGCTGCTTGCAAAACAAAAGATTCAAAGTCTTGAAATCACTGACGGATCACAGATTGTGCAGATGCAGCTTGAGAAAGAATTTAAACCAAAAAATTTTGCTGGAAAAGAACTTGCACCCACTAAACGTGTCCAATTTCAGTATGTTGATCCGGAAGCTGCAGAAATTGCAAAGTTAGTGCAAGATGCCGATCTGCCGAACGGATATAATTCGATAGTTCCGCAGCAATCTTTCCTCGGATCAATGCTTTCACTGCTTCTCCCGGTGGCTTTGCTGATTGGGGCATTCTTCATTCTTTTCCCGCGCTTGCAAGGGCGGATGACGGAATTTGGGCGAGTAAAGAAAGACGGATTCGAATCTGATCGTCCGAAAGTAAAATTTAAAGATGTAGCTGGTGTGGATGAGGCACTTGAAGAACTGCGGGAAATTAAAGAATTTATTGATACGCCGGAGAAGTTTCACAAAATGGGGGCAAAGATTCCGCGCGGTGTGCTGCTCTACGGTCCTCCCGGTACCGGAAAAACACTGTTAGCGAAAGCCGTCGCCGGTGAAGCTGGAGTACCGTTCTTCCATATTTCCGCTTCCGAATTTGTGGAAATGTTTGTTGGTGTAGGTGCTTCCCGCGTCCGCGATCTTTTTGAAAAGGCAAAAAGAATTCTCCGGCAATTATTTTCGTAGATGAAATCGATGCCGTCGGCAGAAACCGCGGCACAGGTATCGGCGGCGGTAATGATGAACGTGAGCAGACGCTAAACCAGCTTTTGGTGGAGATGGACGGTTTTGATGAACGCACCAATGTGATTGTAATCGCGGCAACGAACCGTCCGGATGTACTTGATTCGGCACTGCTCCGGCCCGGACGTTTTGATCGGCAGATTGGTGTGGATCCGCCAGATTTGCAAGGACGGGTAAAGATTCTGGAAGTTCATGCCGACGGAAAACCGCTTGATGCGCAGGTCCCGCTTGATTCTATTGCCCGCCGTACTCCCGGTTTTTCCGGTGCGGATTTAGCGAATTTGCTAAACGAGGCTGCATTGCTTGCTGCGCGCCGCGAACACGAAGTAATTGGGGAAGATGATGTGGATGAAGCAATTGATCGTGTGATTGCAGGTCCGCAGCGGCGTACCCGTGTGATGAATCCGAGCGAACGGCGGATGACTGCCTACCATGAGGGCGGACATGCGGTGGCTGCAGCGGCTTTGAACTATACCGACCCGGTAACAAAGGTCACGATTCTTCCGCGCGGGCGGGCGCTCGGATATACGATGGTGATGCCCACGGAAGATAAATATTCGGTTTCCCGCAATGAGCTATTAGATCAATTAGTTTATGCAATGGGCGGGCGTATCGCGGAAGAAATCGTGTTCCACGATCCAACTACTGGCGCTTCGAATGATATCCAGAAAGCGACTAACATTGCCCGCAATATGGTGATGGAATACGGGATGAGTGCCCGAGTAGGCAGCGTGCGCCTGACTCCGGATGAATCTGACCCGATGACCCGTATTGGCGGCGGAAATCAGCGTGAGCATTCCGATCAGCTTGCGAAAGTGGTAGACGATGAAGTGCAGGCGCTGATGGATGTGGCAATGCAGGAGGCATGGCAGCTGATGAACGAAAATCGCGACGTGCTTGACCGGCTTGCGGCCCGACTGCTTGAAAAAGAGACTGTGCTGGAAAATGAACTGGCCGAATTGTTCAAGGATATTAAAAAGCTCCGAAACGCGATCAATGGCTCTCTGCTCCAAGCCGTCCAGTATCGAACAAACCGCCGATTCCGTTACCGGAAGAACCGAAACGGGAAAAGCCTAACGCTGCTAATCCTGAATCGAACAATTCAGGTACAGCTGATTTCGGCAAGGTTCACTCCGATGAAATTAATCCCGATGATGCTGAACCCGGCGGGATTAATCCTGAAAGTTCCGCGGCACTGCCGTCGGAGCAGGAAAAGTGATTGCAGAAACTGAGGGGATTGATGGGAAATATCGGAACATATGACGCTGCGGGCGTGCGGAAAGCAATTCGTGATTTACTTATTGCAATTGGGGAAGACCCTGAGCGTGAAGGTTTGCGCGAAACTCCGGATCGGATTGCGCGCTCGTATCGTGAGATTTTTCCGGCCTATATGAAGATCCGGCAATCGTGTTGGAAAAAACTTTCGATATTGACCATCAAGAACTTGTACTTGTGCGGGATATTCCAATATTTTCGATGTGCGAGCATCATTTGCTGCCATTTCACGGGGTGGCGCATGTGGGGTATATCCCAAGCGATGATGGAAAAGTAACCGGACTTTCAAAGCTGGCACGATTAGTGGAAGGATTTGCACACCGTCCGCAAGTACAAGAACGGCTGACTTCGCAGGTGGCAGACGCGCTTGCTGAAACTCTTGCCGCACACGGAGTGATCGTGGTGATTTCGGCGGAACATCTTTGTATGTCGATGCGCGGAGTGCGCAAACCTGGATCCCGTACAGTCACTTCAGCTGTCCGCGGATGCATGCGCAAACAAGCGACACGGGCGGAAGCAATGAGCCTGATTATGGCGCACCATTAAACCGTTAATAAATCGTCACTGTCAACACATATTTCATCTTCGATAATACGAATGTACTGCATTTTGCACCGTTTGGCTGCTGTTGGCATTTTAGTTTTCGGAAAATTTAATATTTTGCAAGTCTAGATACGGAAGGGTGTTTGCAAAAATGAAAATTATGGGGATTTTGAATGTTACTCCTGATTCTTTTTCCGACGGCGGCCTGTGGGCGGGTGCGGATGCAGCAATCGCCCATGGATATGAAATGGTGGAACAAGGTGCGCAGATTATCGATATCGGCGGTGAGTCTACACGTCCGGGTGCCGGAGCGGTTTCTGCTGCAGAAGAATGGGAGCGGATTGGCGCAGTAGTTGCTGAACTTTCGCAGATTGCACAGGTTTCTGTAGATACTTACCATGCGCAGACAGCACGCCGTGCAGTAGCTGCCGGTGCCGCGATTGTAAATGATGTAAGCGGCGGGAGACTTGATCCGCAGATGCTTTCTACAATTTCCGAACTAGATTGCAGATATATTTTGCAGCATTCACGCGGTACTTTTAACGCAATGAATTCTTTTGCGGTGTACGACGGAAATATTAATGACGTAATCATTACGGAAATGCTTGCACTGCGGGATAAAGCCGTCGCTTCCGGGATTGCTCCGGAGCGGATTATTCTTGATCCAGGTTTGGGTTTTTCGAAGATTGGTGATCAAGACTGGCAGATTTTGCAGGCTGCTGCGCAATATCTTGATTTAGGACATGAGCTCTTAATTGGGCAGTCACGGAAACGGTTCCTGGCCGCTGCTGCGAGTGAAGGCGTGCCGGCGCATGAACGGGACTATGCTACTGCCGCAATATCTGGGATTCTCTCTGAAGTGTACGGAGAAGTTTCCGGCACCGGCGTGTGGGCAGTGCGGGTACATAACGTGGAGGCAACACGGCAGGCAATTGAAACACATCGTTTGCTGCGCACCGGATCCGGAAAACAGCAGCGAATCACGAATTGATTCAAGACTAATTCAACAGACACTTAAGAGGTAGTTAAGGTAAGCAACACAAATGCATGAAGTAACTTTACGTCTTTCTGGTGTGCGTGCAGATGGATGCCATGGCGTGTTGGATATTGAACATACCCAGGCGCAGCCTTTTATAGCGGATATCGAGTATACGGTAGCTATTCCCGATACTGCAGATTTGCAGCTTCCGGCAGATACAGGAAAAGCACTTGAGAGTGATACTGGAGCTGCCGACGGTTTTGCGGCAGCGGATACTTTTATTTCTTCATCTAGCTTTGTTGATTCGGGCAATGCCGTCGAAAAAGAAAATGCTGATCCGGTTGCTGAAACTGATGTAATTACCAATACGATTTCTTATGCTGATGTAGCAGATTTAGTGACTGCGCGGATTGCGGGAGCGCACGCGAATTTGATTGAAACATTGGCAATTGATATTGCGGACGCAGTGCTGGCGCTTGGCGCGCGAAAGGTGACTGTACAAGTACACAAGCCGCAGGCACCGATTCCGCATGAGTTTACAGATGTGAGTGCCAGTGTCAGTGCGGAAAGTGAGCTGCTGCAGGAGAAGCCGCGAAACTATGTGCTGTCGCTCGGGTCAAACCTGGAAGATTCAGTAAAACATCTGCAAGATGCGTGCATGGAGATTCATGCGTGCTGTGAAGAAATAATTGGAGTTTCCTCAATCTACCGTACTGCACCGGTGCTTGCGCCAGGGCAGGAGGAGCAAAATGACTATTGCAATGCGGTAATGAAAGTTAGTTCGCGGCTGTCGCCGTTGAAGCTGCTTTCACTGCTGGATGAAATTCAGATTGCGCATGGGCGGAAGCGAAAAGTGCGCTGGGGTGCGCGGACGCTGGATATTGATATTATTATGAGCGATTTTGTTTCCCGTGATCCGCAGCTGATTCTGCCGCATCCGCGTGCTTTTCAGCGGCGTTTTGTGCTTGCTCCGTGGGCGGAAATCCAGCCCGACGCAGTTCTTGACGGCGTGCCGATTCGCGAGCTGCTTACGAAAGTAAGTGATCAGCGTATTGAACGTACGAAACAGCAGTTGATTCCGGGAGGAATGGCGAATCTTGATAATTGGATCGAGGAATATTATTTTGGAAAACTTGACTCAGACGGCAATTCTGGAAGATAGTTTTCGGAGATAAATTCGACAGTAGTTTTCGAAAAGTACAGCTCAAAACAGTAGAAAGCGCAAGGCTGATGAGTAATTCCAAGATTACAGCTCCCCAGCATGACGATGAGGGGAATCTCAAACCAACCTCGGCGGGGATGCTCTTTATTGTGCTCGGAATTTCGCTTACTGCCGCTTTTTTCTTTGTAGATTCGTGGATTATTTCTGGAAATATGCCGTTTATGACGCCGCGGTGGGGATTCCTTGTACCGAGTTTCATTGCCGTATTCGTGATTTGGCAAGGCTGGCTGGTGCGTTCCTACCAGGAACGCAAACGCACACTCAACCCGCTTACAGCTGGCCGAATCTGGCTGTTTTCGCAAGCAGCTTCACGTACTGGGGCAATCATGTGCGGAATCGCGCTTGGCGTGGTAATTTCTTATGCCCGCTACGGAAATACGAGTTTTCTGAGCGAACAGATTGTGAATTTTTGCTTGCAGCAGGAGGTTCGCTGCTGTTGGCTGCTGCGGGCTGGATTGCTGAACGTTGGTGTGTAGTTAACGGCGGCGGCGACGGCAGCAGCGGAATAGCGCAGGCTTCCGGCGGAGCATAATGTGTTTCCGGAAACGAACAATATCTAAAAATTGCCAAAATTTCCGTTTGAACCGGGTAATCATCCCGGAAGATGATTTTGGTAAGGAAATTTTCCAGGAAGCATGCTTTAGACTGATATTAGAAATCGTAAAACTCACGCGATATCTGATAAGAGATGTAACAATACCGAGTGATATGTAATCAGGAAATTAGGTGCAAGGAGAGTTTTCGGATGCGCACAGCATTAGGAGAAAAAATCCCGTTTAATCGGGTTGATAGTAAGTATTTTAAGGTATTGCAGGTTTCCGCTTTAATTTACACGGTTATTTGTACAATCCCATTCATTGTGCTCGGATATTTTTTGGAATGGATGGTTTCCCAGGAGCACTAATCTGGGTTGCGGCGGCTATTCCAGTAATTTGCGGTCTGGCTGCTTTATTTTTCGCAAAACGACGGGCGCGTGCAATTGGATATTTTGAAGGCGAAAGTGAGCTGACTATTCATCGCGGAATTATGTTTCAGCACTTGACGGTAGTTCCGTACGGCAGGATGCAGCAAGTGAATGTGGCTAGCGGTCCGCTGCTCGGAAGATACGATTTGGCAAAAATTGTATTGGTAACAGCTTCTGCTGATAGTGATGCGGCTATTCCAGGTATTACCCGCGCTGAAGCTGAGCGTCTGCGCGAAAAACTAACGGATCTTGGCAGCGCGCAGATGGAAGGGCTGTGAAGATTTAAATGAGTAAAAAGAATAATCAGCGTGCCCAGTTAGGTGCTGATACTGTCCCGGAAGATCAATGGCGAAAGTTTCATAAGATTACCCCGATTTCGCAGCTTGGTGCGTTCTGGGTAGTGATTTTGGCGATTGCAGCTTCCAGCCTGCAAAATCTGATTGAAAACGTAAAAGACTGGGGGAAGTTCTTTGACTTCGCCCAAACACGCGGAGTAGTCATTGCCGCCTTTGCTGTGTCGGGGATTCTGCTGGGGGTCAGCTTACTGATTGTACTGATTACATGGCTGGCATGGCGGAAAATGAGCTATGCCGTTGCGGAATCCGGAATACATTTACGCAAAGGAATATTTTTTGTCAACCATACCCATATGCGTTGGGATCGAGTGCAAACGGTAGATATTGAGCAAAAATTATTCGGGCGGATTTTCGGTTTCGGTTCGTTAAAAGTCAGTTCTGCGGGAACGAGTGAAGATATCGAACTTGGATTATTGCGTCTGGCTGATTGCGCAAAACTGCGCACGGAAATTTTGCGGGTGTTAAATCTTGTGCGCAGCGGAATGCCTTATTCGCAGGCAGAAGAGATTGCCAAGATTGCTCCCGCAGCGGAAGATCCCGATAGCGCGGTTAAACTCGAAACCAATCCGGCAGATTTTGCTTTGGCTGTTCCAAGCCGGAAAAACGGTGCTGAAGTTAATTTCAACGGCGGAATGCAGCTTATTCCGGAAGCTGAGATACCATTTGCGGATGCTGATCAAGCCGAAAATGATCGGGAAATTTTCACACTTCCGCTAAAGCGCTTAATTGGTGCGAGTGTGCTGGATTCGCGAATGGTGCTGATGCTGCTTTTTGCAATTCCGGTAATCGTGATTCCAATTGTTACCGGTGAGGGGTATTTCGCAATTATTCTTCCAATAATTGGTTTTATTTGGACTGGTACGAAGTCGCTATTCGATGATTTCGGCACAAAAATATATCTTTCGGAAAACGGGCTGCGCCGCCGTTCCGGACTTACCACGCTCAAAACCCGTACGTATCCGCCGCAGCGGATTCATGCAGTCGAAATACGCCAGCCGATTATTTGGCGAAAAGCTGACTGGTGGGAAATTCGTGTTGCGGTAGCAGGTAATATGATATTTGAGGGGACGGAATTACTTGGCAAAATGGTGCTTGCAGCCAAAAGAGAAGAAGCGGTTCGGCTGCTTTGGACGATTCTGCCGCGTCTCGGTTCTGCAGACGACGCACGTTTACTGAAAGAAGCATTAACAGGGCAAGGAACGGGTGAATTTTTCGTTGGTGCTTCAAAGCGTGCGAAAATTTTTGATCCGATTTCGCTATCTGGGCGCGGTTTCTTTGCATCAAAAGATGCTTTGGTTATTCGCAGCGGACGCTGGGGGCGGAAAGTAACTTTTGTGCTGCAAGATCACACACAGTCTTTACGTCTTTCACGCGGTCCGCTGCAGGCACGGAAAGGTGTTGCAACACTCGCAGTTCATCTCGTGCTCGGCAGTATTAGAGCACGGATAAAGAATTTCGATACCGAAGTGCTTACAGAGTTCTATCCGCACGAACTTGAATTGACGAAACTTGCACGTGAAGAGGGCGTATCTGAAACACTCCAGGAATGGAAAGAGCGTTTAGGGATGGCAGCACCAAGAAAAAGCGTTTGGAAGAATCGGCTGAAAACGCTGTATTCACTCATAGTCTAAAAAATCCCGCTCAGCCTGATTCACTAGAACCAAACTTCCCTGAAGCTAAGGCGGATTAGTGAACGCAAACGGAAGAATGAAGATTGGTGTAATTTCTGCAGGAAAGGTTGGATCAGCCCTTGCAAGTGCTTTACGCGGGCAAGGGCATATGATTATCGGTGCATATGCTGGATCAGAAAGTTCAATTGATCGGCTTGAGACAATGCTGCCGGGCGTTCCTGCGCTTTCCGTCGAAGAAATCGTGCAAAATTCTGAACTTGTATTGCTTGCAGTACCAGACGATGAACTGCCAGGTTTGGTAAAAGGAATTGCGAAAATCGGTTTATGGCGGCCGGGGCAGATTGCAGTTCATACTGCCGGGCACTATGGTGTTAACGTATTGCAGCCAGCACAAGAAGCTGGAGCACTTTGCCTTGCAATCCATCCGGCGATGACGTTTACTGGTACTTCACTCGATGTGGCGCGATTACAAGGCTGCCCATTTGCAGTCACTGCACTTGCACCGTATCAGGCAATCGGGCATGCACTTGCAGCTGAAATGGGAGGTACTTCCGTTGTAATTGCGGAAGAACACCGCAAAATTTACCATGCGGCGCTGACGCACGGTGCGAATCATCTGGTAACACTTGTGGCACAGGCAATGAAGATGCTTGCGGCGATTGGAGTTGACGAACCGGGGCAGTATTTGCAGCCGTTAACTGCAGCTTCGCTTGAAGGCGCACTCAGTTCTGGCGATTCCTTACTTACTGGGCCGATTGTCCGCGCAGACGTACGTACAGTAGCTGGGCACTTAGATGTTGCAGAAACGCTTTCGCGGGAAATTCCGCAGCTTGCTGATCTTGATTTCACATACCGTGCAATTGCGATGGCTACTGTAAATCGTGCGCGGGAGCGTAAAGTGTTGAATGCACACCAGGCGCAAGAACTGACTGAGATTCTTGGGAAGATTTCCGATTCGGAAAACTATGCCGACGGCAGTGATAAAGCGAATTCAAGCGGGATACAGCAGGAAGACTAAAATCTGCGCTGCCGCAAACCGGAATCTGGAACAAGGGCGGAAAGAAAAGGAAGAAAACGGAAGAAAATGAAACTAGTAAAAACCAAAGCTGATCTTCGCGCAGCTATTGATCAGCTTACCGGGTCAGTAGCGCTTGTAATGACGATGGGAGCGCTGCATGAAGGTCACCTTTCGCTGGTAAAAGCGGCAGCGGCAGCGGCAGATAATGTGGTTGTTTCGATTTTTGTAAATCCGTTGCAATTCGCGCCAAATGAAGATTTTGCCGCATATCCGCGGACACTCGAAGCCGATTTAGCGTTGCTTGAATCTGCGAATGTTGATGTGGTCTTTGCTCCAACAGATGCGGCAGTCTACCCGCGAACGCCGCTTGTCCGGATTGATCCCGGGCCGGTCGCAAAAATTCTCGAAGGAAAAACACGCCCAACACACTTTGCGGGAGTGCTCCAAGTGGTGCATAAAGTATTCAATCTTGTGCGCCCGGACTTAGCTTTCTTCGGGCAAAAAGATGCACAGCAGCTTGCATTAATCCGTACGATGGCAGCAGATCTTGATATGCCGATTGAAATTCGTGCTGTGCCGATTAAACGCGAAGCAGACGGGCTTGCAATGAGTTCTCGGAATTCATATCTTTCTGCACAGGAGCGGGAAAATGCGCTGACACTTTCCCGCGCGCTTGCAGCCGGTGCGGAAACAGCTGCTGGCGGAGGAAACGTTTTTGAGGTGGCAAAGGCGGTTTCCGATCAGCTTGCTGCATGCGCGGGAATCCAGATTGATTATGCAGAAATAGTGGATCCGCAAACTTTTCTCACCCTCGCACCAGATCACCACGGTTCAGCGTTAATTGTGCTTGCTGCGTGGGTTGGGAAAACTCGTTTAATTGATAATCGTGAGGTGAAAATTGACTAATCGGATGCGTCAAATGGTGACCGGAAAAATTCATCGTGCCACTGTTACCGGAGCAGACTTACATTACGTCGGATCAATTACAATCGATCAAACACTGCTGCAGGCTGCAGATATTATCCCCGGCGAGCGGGTAGATGTGGTGAATGTGAATAATGGAAACCGGCTCAGCACATATGCTATTCCCGGTGAACCCGGGAAAGGAGAAATCGTATTAAACGGTGCGGCGGCACATCTTGTAAGTTCAGGAGATCTCGTAATCATTATGTGCTACGGGATACTTGACGATGCAGCAGCCCGCACTCACGCTCCGAAAGTTGTGTTCGTGGATGCGGAAAATAAAATCGTGGAAGTCTCCGATCAGCCGGGAATTGTTCCTGAAATTGAACCGTATAAGTTAAATCAGGAACAGGCTGCACAGAATAATAGGCTGAAGTCCTCAGGAATTCCGATAAATAGGGGATAAACTTGAACTGTGCTTGCAGGCGGTGCTGCCCGCAGGCGGAATCCGGCGTTATCTCCGTCGAATAAAATCAGTACTTCAGATTCCAGTTAGAAAGCAGCTGAAGATGGAACTTCCAAAATTTCTGCGAAAAACGGAAAGAAAAAATACTTTTCCTGGTTTGAAAAACTTGCGCGCCGCAAAGAAAACCGCTGGATTTTTCGGAAAAATGCCGGAAGTTATGGATAAATATTTTACGCATTCAAATTCGCAGAATCATGCGGTGATGGTGGAGGGCGCGCCGCGGCAGCTTTTCGAAGGATACCTGATCAATCTCGACTCCTCCGTTCGGGAAGATGATTTCATCCTTCCAGATTTAGAGTCGCTGCTGCAAACATTAGCATCAGTGCGCCGGCAAGCATATTTTGTGACAAATGATTGTTATTTGCATCCGCAGGAATTTGTTGACCGGCTTGCAAAACATAACCTGGAGATTCCAATAGCGAATGTGTTCGCTCCAGTACGCATTGCGGAGCTTTACCTGAAACACGAATTTAATGGAGCAAAAATACTTTCGCTGGCAGATCAGCAATTCAACACTGCATTAAAAACTGCCGGAGTTAACCTCGTGGATGCGCCGCATAGTGCAGACGTAGTGTTAGTCAGCCACAATTTAGATTTCAATTTTGATTTATTTACTAAGGGGTATCAAGCTCTTACCGCAAATCCGAATGCGAAATTAGTTACGCTTTCAATGATGCGGACCCGCAAAATGGGTGCAGATGGCGGGGTTGTTCCCGGTACGCGCGGTCTGGTGCGGGCATTAGAATCTGCTGCACGTACTTCCTATTATGAAAATCTGGGCCGTCCGGGAACAAAATTCCTTGAGATTATTTTTGCTGAAAGCGCGCTTGATCCGGCAGAAACGCTTTTTGTTTCGGATTCATTGAGCAACGATATTCGTCCAGTGAAACGTTTCGGGGTGCCGACGGCACTCTTATTAACCGGTTCTTCTTCACTGGCAGAGGCAAAATCGGTAAAAAGAAAGACCAGCCAAATTATCTTGTTGACTCGGTTGCTGAACTTGTACCCGCCTATATTCTCGATCAGGTGGAACATCCGGCAGAAGATGCAGAAGAAGAATGGGCACTGCGAAAATAAATTGTGCCGATAGCTAATCTGCGCCGAAAAGAATGTGCGGATAAGAGTTTTTCCAGGCAGAGAACCGGATTTATGCCGGAATCACCCAGCCGGAGAGTAATGTTAAATCAACATACTCGTGCGGTTGAAAACTTTGCAGCTGCCATGAAACCACCGTGCCGAATTCTGTTTCAATCTGATAAACCCAATGCGAACGAGCGAAAGTGCGCCGGAGAATTTTTCCGGATAAACCAAACACGGTTGAATTTTTACTTCTCGTAAGCGCAATATTGTTCGGTGTAATAAAAGCAATCCCAGCTCCGGAAAAATCGGTTTCAGCCGGGAATAAGTGGACTGCACGTCCAAGCTCCGCATGCACACATCCAGCTTGTCCTGCTGGTTTTGCCGCTACGGCGAAACTATTCGGTACCCCCATCATCGCTGCCACAGCGAGGGAATTCGGGTGAAAGAACAAATCTTCGGCTGTACCAATCTGTAAAATACGGCCTTTATCCATTACCGCAATCCGATCTGCTGCGGCGCACGCATCCGGTAAGTCATGCGTAACATAGATGGTTGAGATTCCGAAACGTTTAATCTGGCTTAATAAATCAGTATGAATATTTTGCCGGACTGCCGACTCAATATGTGCGAGCGGTTCATCTAATAAAAGCACGCGCGGTTCTGCAGCGAGAGTGCGGGCAAGTGAAACCCGCTGTGCCTGCCCGCCGGAAAGTGTATCAGCGGGGCGGTCAGCCAGCCCAATAAGATTCATTGCCGCCATCATAATATCCGAAAGTTGGGTTCTGCGCGGAGCCGGTATTTGCGGATCATCAATTCCAAATTCCACATTTTCACGTACACTTAAATCGAAAAGTGCCGGATTTTGAAAAGCAAATCCGACTTTCCGCCGATCAGTGCGGACTCTTGTAACGGGTGTGCCGTCGATATAAATCTCACCTGAATCAGGCTGTACTAATCCAGCTATCGCATTCAGCAGTGAAGTTTTTCCTGAACCTGAAGGCCCGATAATCCCGAGAATTTCACCGTCGGCAATTTTGAATGAAATATCAGAAAGTATTTTTGTGCGGTAACTCAGACTCAACCGGTTTACTTGCAAACTCATAATCGATGTTCCTTTCGGTGAAGCCGCAGCGCAAAAGCGGAGCAAGCGAGGAAAAGTAAAGTGAGGACCGCACTTGCAAAAGATCCGATCAGCGCCTGTGTATCGAGTCCGGATTCTGCCAAACTGACCAGAGTTGGTGCAAGCAGCGGAAAATTTGCCGGCTGTACAAAAATTGCCGGTGCAGTCTGTAAAACAACTAGCGCACTTAAAATCCCCATGATTGCAAGTAAGAAAAATCGGTTTTCACGTAAAATTAAAAATAAAATTCGCGCTCGCGGCGCATGAAGAAGCTGCGCTGTTACAACGGCAGCAGCTGAATTAGCTGCAAAAAGCTGTGCAGCCCAATATGCGAGCGGAATGCAGAGAAAAAGGTAACAAATCAGCATTCCGAAAATCCCGTTTCCGATAGTACCTGCACCCGCAATCGCTGGAAAAACGCGAATATCCCCAAACTGTAACGGTTTACGAAACAGCGCCGCAGCTAATAATCCTGAGCTGGTGAAAGCAAGAAAAGCAAGAAAACTAAAAAGCATGTTTACTGCTTTCGGATACTTCCATCGGTGCAGGGCTAGTGCTAATCCGATCACACAAGCCGGCGGTACCGAAATAATCAGAATCGTAAGTGTATTCAGGATTTCGTCTGCCGGAAACAAAATTTCTGTATCGCCATTAAACAAAGGGGCTTTCCAGGCAACCCAAAATGGCAAACTCAGCAAGATAACACCGTATCCAATGCAGAAACCAGCACACCGCCGTGCCGGACCGGCAAAATATGAATCCAGCTGCAGATAGTTTCGCAGCGGCAGAATCGGGAAAATAGTTTTTGAATCGGAAAACATAGTGAAAATCGTGCCGGCAAATGCGAAAAGAATACTAATTTTTAATGCATCAAAAACGTTGATCGGTCCAGCACTTAAAGCATGATAAAAGATTTCGGCTAACGGCGACTGCGTGCCGGCATACACAAGATTTGCTGAAGAATCAAAAATAATCCAAATTGCAACCAGCATTGCGGTTATCCCGAAAGTATTTTTCAGCCGCGGAATGAGAATCTTTTGCAATGCGCGGGAAGGAGCAATCCCAAGCACGGCGGCAGCTGCAAAAACGCGTTGAAATTCGGGATGAGGAAAATTATTTGCAAAATGCAGGCAACCGGCACGCTGTGAATGAAATAGATCCATCCGAGAAGTTCCCATGAATATGCCGGGATTGGCAAAGGCGAATGCAAAAGCAGAATTCCGGTTGCGATTGAAGGAAAAAATAACGGTACAAGTGCAATTCCAAGCACTAATATCCGTCGGTGTGAAATACAGGCAGTCACTGCAAAAATCGTTCCGATTATGGTGGAGAGAAAACCGACTGACAGTGCGAAAAGTATCGAACACAGCGTAGCGGAGCCGAATATCTGCCAATTAATCAGTCCGGATACAGCTCCGATAAATAGCATTAAGAGAATACTGAAAAATAATCGTGCAGAGAATTTATTCGTCCAAATCTGCAACTTGCTCTGAAACTTTTTCTGATGGCGGGTTGGGGATTCGGCCGCGAACTGTTTTTCAGTGCTGGGTGCAGAAAAACCGGAATAATCTGAAAAATTATCCATAAAGTACCTCGCGTGCAAATAAATGAATCAGAGTTTCCCGATTTGCTCCGGCACGTGCAGCGTTCCCGTCGTAGATTGGCACATTTAAATTTTTGAGAGATACCGATAGATTATTCGGCAAATTTGCGGAAATCGGGTTCTGGTTTTCAATGCTTGCGACAAGAGCCTGGCCTCGATCTGATACTGCAAAGCGGAGAAAATCTTGGGCAGCTTTGAAATTTCCGCCGCGGACAATCGCTGCAGCGCCAATCTCGTATCCGGTGCCGTCGGCAGGAAAATAACTTTCAGCCGGCGATGCGGATAGCTTTCGCAGTATGGAGCAAAAGTGACGGCAATTTGGGCGCGGTCTGCGGCAATTAGATTCGCCAAATGCGTGCCGGAATCGGTATAAGTGAGTGCGTTGGCATGCAGAGATTGCAGATATTTGCGGAAATCAGCGCGGTTCGGGAAACGGGAATTGAGTGTGCCGAGCATTGTGCCGGCAGTGCCGGAAGTGAGCGGAGAAGGAAGCACAATTTTTCGTTTGAATTCAGGTTTCGTCAAATCTTGCCACTGCTGCGGAGCATTTTCGATATTCGTATGCTGCGGATTAATGCAAAATGCGAGAATCCCGCCGTAGGTGCCAATCCAATATGCGGTTGCAAAACGTGAATCAGGTAAATCGTGCAGGCGGTGCGGCTGAATTAAACCAGATATCCGGGCTTGTTCGTATGCTTCGGCAGGACCGCCGATAAACACGTCAAACTCTGGAAGTTCCGGGTTTGCTGCAAGTTTTTCAAGTGCTTGGGAAGTTGGCAGGCGCACGAACTGTACATTTTCTCCGCTCAGTTTTTCGTATTCAGCTGCCAGTGCGGAGCAAGAGTGGTAATTATTTGCACAAAGTACATGCAGTGCATTTTGGTTTATTCGCGGATAGATACCGACGGCAATCAGCACCGCTGCGAGTGCCGTCCCGATGAGTAATCGGGGTGCGAAGCGGCGGAACCAAATTGAGTGCATTATCGGGTACATTCCAAAATTGTATCTGTGATTTTTCGGATATCGAAAACCTGTGTGCGAAGAGTTGCAATCCGAATTCGGCACTATTTTATTTCGGGTTTTGGCAGGTGCGGATCTGAAAATATTTCCGAATCTGAAAAGTGTTAGCTGAGTTTTGCAGGTGTGAACGTAGGGTGTGCCGTTTTCGTGCTTAATTCACACGTTAATAGCGAATTATTATCAAAGTTAATACTGAATCCGGAGAAGTTCCACCGCAATTTGAATCATAAATTCGGCTGCTGGAAAATGAAGCGGCTCGGTGCAGGGAATTTTTGTTCTCGCAACCGAGCCGCTATGCAGCAGAAATATTTTCAGATTTAATCTGTTTTAATCCGCTTTAATCCATATCGGGATTTTTCGGATTTATTTTTTGCTTGTGAGCTGCTGGAGTTCTTCGTGAGCCTGCATCAGCTTGCGCTCATCCTTGCCGACGATCCACATCAAAATCACTGAGAGTACCACGATTCCGAGCAGTACGCCATAGGTGACGTCCCACCCGTAATTGTGAATCAAAATGCCAACGCCAGTTGAGGCGAGTGTCGCGCCAAGCAGGTAGCCGAACAGGCCGGTGAATCCGGCAGCGGTGCCAGCTACATTCCGTGGGGAGAGATCAATTGCCTGCAAACCAATCAGCATCACTGGGCCGTAGATGAGTCCGCCGATGAGGGCAATCAAAAGGTAGAAAATCCACATTGGAGCAGTGTTTGGAATCAGCCAGTAAGCGGCGATCGCACCGCCGACGCCAACTAGGAAGAGGATGCCAGCGCCAGAACGCCACCCTTTGAAGACCTTATCGGAGACAAGGCCGCACAGCAGTGTGCCGATAATGCCTGCAAGTTCGTAGATTGCGAAGCCGATGAAGCCGTCCTTAATGTTTGCGCCGTGAATTTCTTCGGTAAGGTAAATTGGGATCCAGTTCAGCACCCCGTAGCGCAGTGTGTATACAAATACGTTGGTTACAGCGAGCATTACCACTACGCGGTTGGTAAGCACGTGCTTAAAGAGCAGCTCTTTCCACGGAATCGTTTCTGCTTTTACTTCAACTTTTGCCGGATCGTTGCGGTATTCTTCGATTGTCGGCAGTCCCACAGCTTCCGGACGGTCGTGAATCAGGAAGAGTGCAATGAGTGCCACGAGCAGTGCGACGACTGCTGGTGCCCAGAAAGCAGGAGTCCAGTCTGCTGCACTTGTAGCAAAGTGGCTGATTGCCCATGCGGAAATAATACCTACACCGGCACCGCCAACGTTGTGCGCACAATTCCAAATTGAGGTCATCCAACCGCGTTCGTTAGTGGAGAACCAGTGTACGAGCACGCGGCCTGATGGAGGCCAGCCCATGCCCTGGAACCAGCCGTTGATGAACATTACCGTCGCAAATAGCCCTACGCTTGCGGAAACTGCCGGCACGAATGCGACTACGAGATTCATTAGTGCCGAAAGTGCGAGCCCGAGGGGAGGAAGTAGCGTGCATTTGCCCGGTCGGAGAGCATTGCCATGAAGAACTTTGAAAGTCCGTATGAGAAAAGCACGGCATTGGCTACAATACCGATGCCGACGGTGTTGAGGACGTCGTATTCTTTCAGGATTGCGGAAACAAGCGAGACGTTGTTGCGGATCAGATAGAAGCCGGCATAACCGAGAAAAATCCCGATAAATGCTTGTGCGCGATAGCGCTTGTAAAATGAAGCCACTTGGCTTTGTGCTACTGGCTGTGCCTTCGGCGGAGCCGAAAGGAAGCCGAGACTGCGTGAATTATTTGTCATATTAACTACCTTGAGGTCGTCGTTGAGCTCTTACTAGTTAAGTATGAGAAGAATGACGGTTACATTTTCCGGATTTACGGTTACGCTCGGTAACAGACTGTAACTTTGCTGATGGTGAATGTTTTTGCGCAAACTTCCGAATTTTCGGAAATAGTTTCAGGAAGTTTGGTGATATTTTGCGCTAAAAGGTCTGCCGAGTATTGATCGTTTGCGAATGTCAAGGAATGTGATTCGAGATATTGCGATTAACCCGAACTGGCTTGAAAAGCATCACGGCGGGCGGTACTGATGCATTTCTTTTCCCGTGAATATGAAATATGAAATTGTTCAGTACCGCACAACCTGATGCAAACAAAAATCGGAAGAGCCGTTATAAAGGGCGAGGGTACCTGCGCGAATATGTGTAAGGAACCTGTAGGTACCCAAACTTAAGGAGTCTGATTTGTTGTCTTATTGTTCTTAGTATTGTTTTGCTTGATGTAACGGAGCAGCGCCGTAACCACTAAGGTAACGAATGCAAAGAGTCCGCTGAATATCAAGACGGCAAATATCCAGAACAAGATGCCGGATTCGGGTGGAAATGTTAAGTTGAAAATCGTCATAGTATTCATTTTTATCCCTATTCGTCTATATCTTAGCTGCGAATCCAACCGTTGCTGTATTGTTTTCAACAATTAGTTCGATTTTCCCAGTTGCAGAAACTGCATTTGCCATTGTCCATCTAAAATTGTAAGTGACTTGTGCTGCTTGATTAGCTTCTTCTCTTGGGGAAAAATAGGCAAGATACGGGGTGTCGCAAACTGCTCCTGCGCACTGTTGCGCTGGTGAATAATGCCTAGAAATGATGTCGTATCCTCCATTAATGAGTTGGTAGTCAGCGCCAAATGCTGCTTGAATAGTGCCAGTTGATCCGAAAATAGTACAGTTTTTGTATACTGCATAGCCTGACCCGCTTGTTACTTTACAACCTATTGGGGACGCTTTGTCGTATTTGACGTGGGAATCATCGGGCTTTGTTTGTGTGAATGAACTACTGTTGAACTCTCCTGAAGTTACTTGTATAGCCGTGACCAGAATTGATCCATCAGGATATGTGGAAATAGTTTCGATGTTTCCATTTTTATGTATATTTTCAGAATGTACCGGCTTAATATTCCCTTAATCTGCATCCGTTAATTTACCGGATTCTATCTTATTAATAAGGAATTTTTGTGTATTATTAGGTACGCCATGTATTTCCCAGAATTGGGTTAGTTTGTCAATATGAGCTGGATCAAGTTCTGTGTGCTCTGCTGCTTTTGCTGGAATAATGCTGGCAAGAAGTATTAATACAAGTGTTGAGATGCTTGCCAGACTTCTTTGTCTGAACATGATAATTTTCCTTTCAGTTAGTTTGCTCGTATCGCATCCGAGAAATGCGATACACTTCTATTATATAGCGCATCTTACAATTCGGAAGTCTTTTTAGTGCGTATATTCATGTTTATCTGCAACTAGTTCGCAACTAGGGTGCTTGTTAGCTTGAGTATAGATAAAAGATCCTAACGCGCAGCAATGAATAATGAATATAGAATCCAATGATTCGGATTTCAATGCTGAATCAAAGCGCTGTTTAATGCGTATCCCAGGCTGCGGCGAGATTCAATACAGCTGCTATCAAGCCCGCTGCCTTGCATTTTCTTGCGCAGACGGTAGATTGCTGTTTTCAGCATTTCGCGTCCGCCAGTTAAATCTGTAGTGTTCCAAACTTTGGTAATCAGAGTGCGCGCTGGCACCAGTTCGTCGGCATTATTTGCCAGCAGCCAAAGAATCCGCACTTCGGTAAGGCTTTCGGTGAATATTTTTTCTTGCCATTTCGCTTCGATACGTTGAGTATCAACAGATAATTCGCCGATTTTAATTTGAGTTTCCAATTTGGCTGGCTGCGCACGGCGGACAATTGCTCCGGCGCGCAAAGCCAACTCGCGCGGACTGAATGGCTTGGTTACATAATCGTCGGCCCCGGCTTCCAACCCTTTGATCCGGTGTTCTTCTTCGCCAAGTGCGGTCAGGAGAATAATTGGAGTTTCGACGCGCATGGCGCGAATTTGCCGCGTTAGTTCAATTCCGGAAATATGCGGCAAAAGTACGTCAAGTACGAGCAGTTGATAGTTTTGCTGTGAAAGAAGCTGTTTGGCTTGAATCGAACTATGAACGAAATCGCATTCGAATCCTTGTGTTTCAAGTGCAAACGTAATTATCGCTGTCATTTGTTTTTCGTCATCGACTATAAGTGCGCGTGGTTTTTCCGGCATATCTTGCTGTTCTCCAATTCTGAATTTATTTCCCAAATCTTAAATCAATGGATCGGTGCGGGTAAATATTTTGTGCGGGTAAATTACGAGTAAGGCGAAATAGCTGAATGAAGTGCGTATTAGGTGAAAAATCATCTGCAAATCCGCAATATCCGCAATATCCGCAGTATTTGCATTATTTGCGCGGTAAAAGTATATGAAAAGCTGTGCCCTTAGCGGGAAGTGAATCAAGCAAAATTTTACCGCCATGTACTTCGACGATTCTTTTCGCAACCATCATCCCAATTCCGGTTCCTGGTTTCCTCCCGGTACCGGTAGTAAACGGTTTAAAAATATTTTCATATTCAGCCGGATCGATACCGTCGCCGTTGTCTGATATCGTGATCAGCGCACCGCCGTTTTCGCCGTTTGCGACACGCACATTTACTTGTGCATTCTCTCCGGCATGGCGGACGCAATTGTTTACAAGATTCCAGATTAGCTGGCGGATTAACTGCGCATTAGCTTTTATTTCGAGGATTCCGCCGACGGTATCGACAGAAATCGGTACCGTAGTAGTGCGGCGCAGCTCGCGCGCTGTTTGCGTTACGATTTCTCTTAAATCAATATCTTCTTTCTGCACCTTTTGCGGATGCTCGAGTTTTGTATCGATTAAAAAATTTTCAGCAATATTGATTACCTGTGCGGAATTTTCGCTGATTGTTTGGACAAATGTTTGCTGCTGCGGATTGAGTTTACCGGCAAGACCTTCGTTTAATAGCTCGGCTGCACCGGAAATAAGCGCAATCGGAGTGCGGATTTCGTGGGAAATAATTGCGGGGCGAAATTCGATTTCCGTCAATTCCTGCGTCAGATGCTGTGTTTTCCGATGAAGTGTGCGGGCAAGGATTAGCGTTCCGGTAAGTGCGGCGCTAAGCAACCCGATTATAATCCAAGCTATAAAGTGCATATTGTTAATTCTATGCGGTTGATGTGCGTTAAGCCGATATCTGCCGGGATGGCTCGCTAACCGTCGTTATTGTGAATCTCGGATGGTTCGCGCTGCGGGGAGGCTTATTGCTTTCGTAGTTCGCTCAAAGGTTAAAAGGGGTCAAACGTCCAAGTGTGAAATCGACTAATTGCGGTAGACTGATAGAGACATATCCAATTAAGAAAAGGAGTCCTTGTGGCAACTATTGAGGCCGTAGCTTCCCGCGAAATTCTTGATTCCCGCGGAAACCCAACCGTTGAAGTCGAAGTAGTACTTGACGACGGCACTTTTGCTCGTGCTGAAGTTCCATCGGGTGCATCTACTGGCGCATTCGAAGCAGTTGAGCGTCGCGATGGTGACGATTCGCGTTACCTCGGCAAAGGTGTTCAGGGTGCAGTTGAAGCCGTAACCGAAGTTATTGAACCGGAAATCATTGGTCTTGATGCTTCCGAACAGCGGGTACTTGATCAGACTCTGATTGATCTCGACGGAACCGCAAACAAGGGCAAGATTGGCGCAAACGCAATTCTTGGTGTTTCCCTTGCAGTAGCAAAGGCAGCAGCTGAATCTGCAGGTCTTCCGCTTTACCAGTATCTTGGCGGTCCGAACGCACACGTACTTCCAGTGCCAATGATGAATATCCTTAACGGCGGATCCCACGCCGATTCAAACGTGGATATTCAGGAATTCATGATTGCTCCAATTGGCGCTCCGACTTTCAAAGAATCACTCCGCTGGGGTGCAGAGGTTTACCATTCACTGAAGTCCGTACTCAAGCAGCGCGGTCTTTCTACCGGTCTTGGCGACGAAGGCGGCTTCGCTCCAAATCTCGAATCAAATGCGGCAGCTCTTGATTTGATTTGTGAAGCAATCGAAAAAGCTGGTTTGAAGCCGGGGGCAGATGTTGCGCTCGCGCTTGATGTTGCTTCTACCGAATTCTTCAACGGCGAAGGCTACCAGTTCGAAGGCGGCATTAAGCCAACCGAATTCATGGTTGAATACTATGAAAAGCTGATCACTGATTATCCGCTCGTCTCCATTGAAGATCCGCTTTCGGAAGACGAATGGGATGCATGGGTTGCGCTCACCAAGCAGATTGGTGACCGGGTACAGCTCGTCGGCGATGATCTTTTTGTTACCAACCCAGAGCGTCTCGCAAAGGGAATTGAACTCGGCGCTGCAAATGCACTTCTCGTGAAGGTAAACCAGATCGGTTCACTCACCGAAACTCTCGAAGCTGTGGAGAATGCACATCGTGCAGGTTACAAGACCATGACTTCCCACCGTTCCGGTGAAACTGAAGACGTAACCATTGCGGATCTTGCAGTGGCTACCAACTCTGGTCAGATCAAGACTGGTGCGCCAGCTCGCGGCGAGCGTGTAAACAAGTACAACCAGCTGCTCCGCATCGAAGACGAACTCGGTGATGCAGCAGTATATGCTGGGCGCAGCTCGTTCCCGCGTTTCAAGAAGTAAGCTGGTTTCTTCTTATCCAGCAGCTGCTTAGCTGATAAGCAGGCAGACTGCCGGCTTCCGGTGACGCGAAAAGCTAACCGCGGGCGGATGGTTCGAAATGAACTGTCCGCCCGCATTTTATTACTTCACGATTACTTTCACGATTAATTTCGCTCTGTGTTAATTTGTTTTCGCTGCAGAGTATCGTGTTGCGAATTACCATCACTAATGGGCGGGCGGGTACTCATGGAATCTCGTGTCGCCGGGCGTTAAGATTGGCGGTATGAGTGTGCGCAAACCGAAATCTCCAGATCCGCAGCGTCGGCGAACTGCCGTTAGCAGGAGAGGTCTGCATTTAACTTCGGATTCAGCTCCGGCAGCGAATGTGAATAAGGTGAATCATGTCCGCAAAGACGGTACCGGTCGAAATGCTCATAGTCAGACTGTGAGAAATCGGGGTGTTGCCCGCGGTGCTGGTAACGGGAACAGCCGGAGTATCAGCACCCGGAATGCACACAGATTGAGTGTGAGTAATCTGCACCCGCAACAGCAGATAAAACCGTCGGCAATTCCGGAAAATAACGGAAAAAATAAAAAATCAACCGCGCGAACTGTTCGCAAATCACGCACGATGTCCGGAACTGAACGGAAGTATCTTCAGCTGCGTGACAATAGGACAGCAGGGATGGCTTTCGGAGCGGAAACTGGAACCCAAAAAATACGCCAATCCGCGAAGAAACGGCAAAATGTGCGGGAACGTTTCGGGAAAGATTGGGATGTTGTACTGCAAGGAACAAAGAAAACACGGAAGATTCCAGTGCGGATTCTTGCGGTTATTTTCACCTGCCTGATTGCCGTCATAATTCTTGCAAATCCTGTACGTGATTTTCTTGCACAGCAGGAAGAGAAACGCGCGATAACTTCACAGCTTGCTGAAAGTAAAGCGGAACTTGCAGCATTGCAGCAGCAAGTTGATTTATGGAATGACCCAAGCTATGTGCAGGCACAAGCCCGAAAACGACTCGGTTTTGTTTTACCAGGTCAGACCCTTTATTACGTAAGCGGTGACCTCACTGCGGCGGATAAAGCCAAAAAGGCAGATGAAGAAGAACGGGCGATTGCACTGCGGCGGAAAGCTATGCCGTTTTATGTTGGTATCTGGAAGTCGATTGAGATTGCAGGTACTGCAGATCTTGACCCGGAAAAGCTTTCGAATCCTGAGAACACTCCGCTTGTGAATGAACCGGTAAGAGACGATACGGATAAAGGCGCCGAAAACGGGCAGGCGCCTGCCGCGAATCAGCGCAATAGCAAAAATGCGGATTCGAATTAGCATTCAGATTGTTGCCGCAAGTTAAAGAAGAACAGGCTGAATCACGCTGAACCGCGTAAAATTAACAATACGAAAAGTCAAGAACAAGCAGCAAAACAAAGGACATGAATGGTTGCGAAAAGTTTAGATAAAAACTCTGCCGTCGAAATACCCGAAGTATCCGCACAGCTATTAAAAGAAATCGCAGCTAATGCCACACCAGTGTGTGATGGTGATATCCAAATTCTGACAGCTCAGCTTGGGCGGGAGCCGCGCGGACTTGTCGGGATTGGGGCGCGCTGTGCTTGCGGGGCACCGCTGGTAACGATCACATATCCGCGTCTTCCCGACGGTTCACCATTCCCGACGCTTTTTACCTTAGCCATCCGTGGATTGTGAAAGAAGTTTCCCGTGTGGAGAGTTCCGGTGAGATGGTACAGCTGAATGAAGAACTTGCGCAAAATGATGATCTTGCACAGGCGCATCGGGAAGCACATGCACATTATATTCGCTGCCGGAATCTGCTGACGCATGTTGCGGAAGTCGATGACTTTTCTGCGGGCGGAATGCCGGACCGTGTGAAATGTTTACATGCTTTGGCCGGTTATGCGCTTTCAGTAGGCGCAGGAGTGACTCCTTTTGGAGATCGGGTGCTCAAGCAAATTGGTTGGGACGCAAACGTCTGCCGTTGCGAGAGCAATGCCGGAGCGGCTAACGCCAACTAATCTAATATTACTGCTGCGAAAAATAGATGCGATGCAGAATAGTATTTTCAATTCGGCCGCGAAATTACCGCAAGCTTGCTGAAGCAAGTCTTATACTGCGCTGTTTTGCCGCCCTGCCTCTGGGGGGGAGGCTGGCACTGCGGGATAATTCGGCAGTTGGGTATCTACTGTGTGAACTGAGGAGATGAAGGGAAAACAAATGAAAGTTGCTGGAATTGATTGCGGTACGAATACTGTGCGCCTGCTGATTTCAGAAGTGGATCCGGGAAAGAAAAATGTGCTTGGCGGTCCGGTGCTGAAAGATATTGTGCGGACGATGGAAGTGGTTCGTCTTGGCGCTGGTGTAGATCGGACTGGGAAATTTAACGATGCGGCTCTCGAACGGACTTTGCGGATGGTTGAGAAATATGCTTTGCTTTGCCGCGAACATGAAGTGGAGTCAATTCGCTTCGCCGCTACTTCAGCTACTCGTGATGCGGAAAATCGCGATATTTTTATCGACGGTGTACGTAACTTTTTTGGAGTGCGCCCGCAAGTGCTTACCGGAAAAGAAGAGGCACGGACCTCGTTTATTGGTGCGGTCTGCGCGCTTGATGGAAATAATGCAGCTCAGGGCAATATTGCTTCGCCGATGATTGCCGTCGATTTAGGCGGCGGTTCTACAGAACTTGCACTTGGCACTGCTGCAGGTGATTTGCTTGCCTCTTATTCGATGGATGTCGGATCGGTGCGGATGCATGAACGGCATCTTGGCAGCGGAAAAGCGAGTGCCGAAAAAATTGCAGCAGCACGGGAGGATGTCCGCCATTTTCTTGATTTAGCTGAGAAACATGTGGATTTTGGTGCTGCGCGGGCGCTTATCGGTTTGGCAGGTACTGTCACTTCGATTACTGCACAGTGGCTTGGTCTTGCGCAATATGATTCTGCACGGATTCATGGTGCAGTGATGACGCTGGCGGAAATAAATGAAATATGTGATTGGTTTCTTAACTCTAGTCTTGAGCAGCGTCTCGCGATTAGTTTTATGCACCCAGGGCGCGCGGATGTGATTAATGCCGGTGCGCTTGTGTGGCAGGAAGTGGTGAATCGTGTGGCGCAGCGAACTGCGGAAGCTGGGAATCCGCTCACCCAAGCGGTTACCTCTGAACATGATATTCTTGATGGTCTCGCACTGTGGGCGGCAGCCGATCCGCAGCAGCCGAAGTTTCGCTAAATAAAATTTGATACTGCGAAATATCCTTTTTGCGCCGGCTGCGCAGGAAAAATCCAGCCGTTTAATGGTTCTTCATATTTTTATTTGTGTCGGCGTAATGAAGTTTTGTGTTTGTTTGGGCGGAAGCGGTGTTTTGTGCGGTGTTTTCCGGCGTGCAAAACACCGCTTGGATCCAGCCGTAAGGCATTACTTGGATTCGGATAAAAGGGTTTTTACATTTTAGTTTATGCCGCGGGTATCGGTTCGGCTTACGTAACTGGCGGCAGAGTGCTTATGAGTTCACGTAACTGGCGGCAAAATGGATGGTTTTGCGGAACGGCGGGAGAGCCGTCGTTCCTATAAGCTTTTGACCTGCGATAACGCAAACACTTTCGACGGTGAAAAGCGCGGCCTGAGTTCTTGCCGCCGGTTACGCAGTGTAAACGCGGTAATACTGTCGGTTCGGAGGTGAAGTCGGTTTCTTCCAAGATATGCTATGGGTTTTCGCCAGCGCAATAAACGGAAAAGACGCGACTTTCTACGCTCACGGCAATACGGGCTAGTTTTATTTATCAAGGCAGCAGTTAATCGGAAAACGATTTTATTCTTGGGAAACATCCGCTGGCTTAACGCGCCAGGAAACACGCGCCAGCCTAGCGCACTCCGGCTAAATCTAACTGGTCAGACCGAGAGCAAGGATTGAACGCAAACCGGATAAAACCAGCACAAGACTATGCAGTGCCATTAAAATAATTTTCACAAAACAATAACCGCTGCCTGCCCGCCCGCCGCCTCACCAGACCCGCGCAAACAAACAAAATACGAAGAGCCGGTTTAATCCGTCGGCGGTTTCGAAGTATGGATTTCGGTACGGCGTGCTTTCCGCATCCGATGGTCGGCACGAATCTTTGCTGAAACTCCGCCGAGAATTGCCGAAAGAAGCGTCCCGACGAGTACAGCTACGCGGGCATGTGCTCCATAATCGGATCCGGTTGGATAAGAAAGCGTCGCAATCAGAAGCGATACTGTGAAGCCGATCCCGGCAATCAGCGATACAGGCACAATATCGGCAATTTTCAACGACCGGCCGAGCTGCAGTTTGCAAACTTTAATCATGAAAAATACCGATCCGGTGATTCCGATAAGTTTACCGATTGGAAGTGCAAGATATACGCCGACGGCAACCGGATCTGAAAGCAGCGAAAGTACACCGCCGGAATCTACCACATTCACTCCAGCTGCGAAGAAAGCGAATACTGGGAGAACAAAACCAGCTGAGGAGAATTCGATTTTGTGGGCGAAATGCGCAGTCATTGGTTCTTCTTCGCGCTTGCGTTGAATTGCTGGCACGGTAAGCCCGAGAGCGACGGCGGAGATTGTGGCGTGTACTCCGGAGATGAACATGAAATACCAGGCAAGAATGCCGAGCGGCCAAAGAATATACCACTTTGTGAAACGTTTTTGCGTGAGTAAACCGAAGATTGAAATTATTGCAATTGAAATCGTGAGGGCAATGAAATTTAGCTCAGCGGCGAAGAATACGGCAATTAAGATGATTCCGAGCAGATCGTCGACAACCGCTAATGTCATTAAGAAAGTGCGTGCTGCCGGCGGCATTCCTTTGCCGAATAACCCCAGTACGGCAAGCGCGAAAGCAATATCTGTAGCGACGGGAATTGCCCAGCCTTCATAATGCCCTGTTTGCCCGATAACTTGGATTAATGTGTACACAAGAATCGGACCGAGCATTCCGAAAACAGCAGCAACCATCGGCACAACTGCTTTTTAATATCGCGCAGTGAGCCAATCGCAAATTCTTGTTTTAACTCCAGCCCTACTACGAAAAAAAGATTGCGAGTAATCCGTCGGCGGCCCAATGGGCGAGAGAAAGATTGAGATGGATTGCATCGAATCCCAAATGGAAATTCGCGAAGTTCGTATAGGCTTCGCGGACTGGAAGAATTGGGAAGTTTGCCCAAATCAATGCAAGAATTGCGCCGATAATAAGTACTAGACCGGCAGTTGTCTCATTTCGGAGGGCGTTGCGGTAGTGCTGAATCGGTGACGGTTTTCGGGACATAAGTGTGCTCTCTTATTCAATCTTCATTTCATCTAATTATACAAATGTTTTAGATTGCTAAGTAACGGGGCGGCTATTTTGGGTGAATAGTTAGCTGCGGAATATTGCCGGTGATTGGATGATGATTGGAAATTATCCGAAAATTTGGCTTTTGGGAATGAATTAGAATCAATCAGAATGAACCGTGTTTAGTTCAATATCAACGTAACAGGATTTTGTTTTTGCGAGTTGCGGAATTATCGGTATGCTTGAACTTGTTTGAAATTGTTTTTGCTTCGATTTCGATTTTCATTCATGAATCTTGCGTGCAGTGAATTGGAATTCGGTTTATGAGTAAGAGCTCAAACGCCTCCATAGCCCAATCGGCAGAGGCAGCAGACTTAAAATCTGTTCAGTGTGGGTTCGAGTCCCACTGGAGGCACCGCTTAAACGGCTTGATAATAATAAAAACTTGATATTAATAAAAATAAGGCGCACGCTAAACGGCGGTTTTGCTGTGTCGGTAGATGGTGTTGCCGGCAGTGCGGCAGAGAAACTGGTTTGTGTGCGCCGGTCAAAATAAAGTATTTCCGCAGCTCTGTTCGGGATATTTTCCGAAAGTTGTATATGAAACAGAGTTAGATACTGTTAGCTGAAGTTAGAATTACGCAAATTTAGAGCTGCTCGGATTTGTTTGAATCTGCCAGGTGAAAATATGTAAAGTGAAGCAAAAGGACAGTTGCACATATGCGCAAGAGTGCTGAAATTTTTATACTGTTTTTGCTGTGTGTCGTTACTATTGATAGGTAACTCATCAACGATGTGAATTACTTACAGATATAACGAAGGGAATATTGTGCAAGGATGCACTTTGATTGCTCACCGCGGATTAAATACTATCGCTCCGGAAAACACGTTTAGTGCGTTCAACGCTGCGATTAATCGCGGAATTAACTGGATTGAAACCGACGTCGATGCACTTGGCGACGGGACGCCGATTATTATTCACGATACTTCACTAGATCGGACAACTGACAAATCGGGAAGCTACTATGATCTTTCCGCTTCTGATCTGCCGAATATTGATGCGGGCAGTTGGTTTTCTCCAGAGTTCGCTGCTGAGAAAATACCGACGCTGGAAAATTTAGTGCAGTTTATGAATGAAACTGGAATGAATGCAAATATTGAAATCAAATCTAATGAGCAAGGGAAAAAGAAACGCTGCGCTTAATTGATAATGTTATTGCGCAGCTGGAAAAATTAAATCCGCAGCGGAAAGTAATTGTTTCGTCTTTTAATCACGTTTTACTGCATATTTTCAAAAAGCGTGCTCCGAAGCTGCCAGTGGGATGTTTGTATGAAACTGCAGCGCTCTATGATGATTGGAAATCAATTCTGGAACTGGTTGGTGCAGATTATCTGCATCCAGAGGATAGTTATTTAACAAAGGAACGCGTAGCACAAATTCACTCCGCTGGATTCGGCGTGAACGTTTGGACTGTAGACGATTACGGGAGAGCCAATCAACTCGCAAATTGGGGTGTTGACGGTGTGATATCAAATATTGCGCACAATCTTAAAGGCATTGCGCATGCGCAGTATTTAGTTTGATTTATCGCTGGAGAGAAAACTGAGTTTCTTGTTTTAACGGCTTTTAATTGCTGTTTAATGGCTGCGCTGCTGCATCCGGTGTTAACTGCAAAGAAGCATCACGATAATTTTGGAAAATAAAGATAATTTAGAAAGAATAAATATGGAAAATATTCAGGCAATCGAAAAGAAAAGAAAACTTCCCGTATTCCTGACAAAAGGGCGAGTTGGCGGATTTCTTACCGTCGTTATGACGGGGCAGCTGACATACTCTGCTTTTGAAGCGTTCAAAGGATCGCTTTTACTCCCTTTGTCTAATGCGCTGGGGATTGGGGTCGACCAGTTTGGGATTCTCATGGGATGGATTGGGATTGCAATGTTCCTTTATATCCCTGGCGGATGGGTAAATAACCGTTTTACGATTCGTTCGATTCTGATTTCATGGTCGGCATGGAGAATGGCTACCGCACTGATTCTTTTTCTCGTGCCCGGTTTACACTTTAATGTGATGGTGGCAATAGCTATCTCGTGGGGTGTCTGGGATGCGATTGGATGGCCGGCAGTAGTTAACGGCGTAACATTCATGTCGCAGGATTCGGATACTAAAGGGCGCGGATTGGCGATGGGGCTGCTGGAGTCAATCCGCCGCGGCGCCGAGTTTTTAATGAATTTGCTTGTGGTTGGTTTGCTTGCAGCATTTGCTGATAAAGCAGATATCGTCATGATTACGATGGGGATAATCTATTCTTTGATTATTATCCCGCTAATCTTCTGTATTATTCGCTATGTTCCGAAAAATGCTACTGCAAAAGCTGAGCGTGCCGGCGAGTCTGATAATGTTGCAGCACTAAAAGGGCTGCTGAAAGTGATTCTGCTTCCGCGAGTTTGGCTCGCTGGGATTGCCGGTATGTGTATTTACTGGGCTTATACTAATTTGATTTTTCTTCCGCTCCATATTTGAGTCTGGTATTTAATGCTACCGACGCGCAGGCTGGGGCATTTGGAATTTTCAATACTGGGCTTGTAGGTATTTTTGCCGGTCTTGTTTCCGGTATGGTTGCAGATTATTTATTTAAATCTTCAACGCGGATGATGGCAGTTGCTTTGCTGATTACCGCTGCAGGTGTGGGGATGGTATATCTTTTGCCGCAAGACGGGAATATTTGGGTCGCGATGATTCTGCTGATGATTATGGCTTTCGGAATTTTCATGGGGAAAGCAGTAATCCTTGCACCGATTGCTGAATTGCATCTTCCAGAACAGATTAACGGATCGGCAATAGCTGTTGGCTCGTTCCTTGTTTATGCGCCTGTGTTCTGGTCTTATTCAACGACGGGAGCAATTATTGAAGCTCATCGTGACCAGGCTTATATTGGGTATCAGCAAATTTTCCTCATCACATTAGCTGTGGCGCTTTTCGGCGCTGTGTGTGCGCTTTTGCTGGATCGGCTGAACTCGCGTGCGATTGCGAAACTGCAGCGTGCTGCGGCGCTCGCAGATGAAAAGAAAGGAACTGAACCGCAATCTGATGTGCATAATCTGAGATGATTATGCACATCAGATCAGTGAGATTGTTACGGTGAATATGAACGAGACAACGTTGGATTCGTGTGTCTGGCCAAGCCTGTTCACTAGCTCGCAAAGCTCCTTTCACTCCGTCGGTGATCACTACTGTTGGCGGCGGGAGCTGTTCTAACAGTGCCGTATATGCTGCCTTCTCGTTGGTTGCCCGCTGCCAGTTTAAGACATGATACTGGCAGCGGGCGATCAATAATGTCCATCCATAAGCGAGCCAGGTACCATCAATGAACACATACGGAAGAATCTCGCGTCACTTCCGCCTCAGGTGTCGGGATTCGCCACGCGGGATCGATCCTACGCCTCATTACCCGACGCGAGGTGTCAAGAGCTGCCTGCACATGCTTGAACAGTGCATATGAGATTAATGCACGTAGGGCTTCACGCTCAGAAACATCTGGCCTGTATCTGATGTATCTCGCCCTGCAATGCGTGCACCTGCAGCGAATCTTTCCGCTGCTTGTTCTGCCGTTCTTTTTCATACCCGCCTGTTTTGCACGCCGGACACGCAATTCATGATGATTGTCGTCCCATACGATCAAGCCTGGCAACACCCATACCGCACGAACAATACAGCATGCCGCAAGCATCAATTCCTAAGCCTAAACACTTAACAATACCAATTTTCCCGCACCGCACTCAGTGAAAACGCGAAATAAAGACACACAATTTGCTGCTTAACACTGCTTTTAGATACGGTGCGCACGGGTTTGTGTTGTGCAAACTAATTGATAGTTCCCGAATAAATCGTTGGGAATCCTGATTTTATCTTGCTGATAAATTTTTATTCTTCGATTTGTAACTCGATCTTTATCGAGGTTTGATATCGAGGTGCTTCGAGGTCTATTGAGACTTTGAACGTAAAATATTTCAGTTAATATTAATTGTTGGAGTAATAAACTATTGCTCACTAGCAAAATGAATTTATTTTGCATTTACGATGGCATTAAGGGCTGCATTTATGGATTTATCGGCGAAAATATGTGTTTGGGTTACTGCGGCTTTTTCCGCTTTGTTTTTCGGCAGTGCTATGATGAGTGATCTAGATTCAGTTGCTGCTGCGAATTTTAATACCGCTAATATGTATCTGCCGCATACTGGCGGCATAACCCTGAATAATGTCAATAAACTTGTTTGCAGCTTCTTACTAGCTCTTCCCGGATGTGAGAATAAATGACAAACGCAACACGTAAACTAGGGAAGATTTGAGATTATTTTCATCGTGATGGCGGGTATCGGATTTCTTGTTTTGTGGCTGCATTTTTGATTTTTTGCTTGAGTGTATTAACGAAGCTTTATTCAGCGGAGTTCTCTCAAATCTGTTTTTGACTACAAGTTTTGCTTTGATCTTGGTATTTGCTGGATTTTTTGGATTATTTGGCGATTTGCTCTATATCGTGTTTTATATTGGAGTTTCGTTTACACAGTATGGTGAGCAGCTAGCTTTCTCGATAATCGGCTTAGCTGTGATTGCAGTAGTGTGGATTGTTAATCGAAACTGGATAATCCCTGCAACCCTGTTATTCCTTAGCGTATTAATACTTGATATTTTCCAATCGCCAGATTGGCTTGAAAGTGCTTATGCAGCTATTTTAGTTTTTACCCTGGTGTTTATGATTGCGTATGCAATAAGAAATCTTGTAAAGCGAGTACACAATTATGAAGCTAAACTCGTGTCTGAGCGGGAAGAATCTCGGTTAGCGCTTGAAGCAGTTCGTGCGAACCTTGCTTTGCATTTGCATGATAACGTGGCAAAAGATTTAACACGTGTAATGATTTCTTTGGAGGAGCTTGCAATGAAATATCCAAAGCTCGCTTCCGATATTTCTCCTATTGAAAATACTGCGCGGAATGCTTCAAGCAGAATCCGTCCGATAATTTTGAATTTGCAATGTGAAGTAAAAGAAACAAGTATTCAAAAAGCAATTGAAGAATCACAAATGATGTTGCAGGCGCGGGCTTTAGTGCTGAATATAGTTGCGGATTCAGAATTTGAAGTCGGGTTAAAGCGGCAAACAGTTTTGATAGCTGCGTTATTTATCCGTGAAACTGCGGCAAATGCACTCAAATACGCTGAACCGAATAGCGAAGTTAGCCTATTTATTGAACGTGATAGTGAAGAGTTACATTTGACGATGGTGAATGCGATTGCGGAAAAACTTCCGTCGGCACATTTTACAGGCGGTTTCGGGCTGCGGAACTTGCATTCTAAATTCATTGAAGAAGGCGGAAAACTTTCATTTACGCGGGATGGAAATCGTTGGGTGATAACCGCAAGTATTGCTGATAAAGGGAAATCTGATGAGTAGTGACATTCGTATTTTACTTGCTGATGATGATGTGATTGTACGTGAAGGGTTAGCTTCGCTGCTCGATCATCGAGACGGATTAAAAATTGCGGCGACAGCTGAGAATGGAAAGCAGGTTCTGCAATATTTAGCACACAATAGTGCGGATATAGTTTTACTAGACGTTGATATGCCTGTACTTGATGGAATATCCGCGGCAGCAGAGATTCGCAGCAGGTATCCAGATATTGCTGTAATCATGCTTACTGCTTTCGAGCATCAGGAATCTTTAGCGAAATCGTTAGCGTTAAATGTGCGTGGTTTTCTTACAAAAGATGTTCCGTCGGCTAAATTAGCGGAACTAATTAAGGAAGCATACGCTGGAAAATCTGTTTTTACCCAACGTCCAACTGATATTCTCACTCACAGTTATGTCGCCTTAGAAAATAAACAAAGCGAATATCAGGAATTTCGTGAAAAAATCGAATCTTTGCCGCATTATCTTCGGACGGTGTTTGATTTGCTGATTCAAGCTATGCCAAATAAAAATATTGCGCGAGAACTTGAAATTACTGAATCTACAGTGCGAACCTATATCACTAAATTGTATTCGGTTACCGGGTGCACTAATCGCGGCGAACTGACAATCGCCGCAATCAGAGCCGGGTATTAACTGTTGATAGTCTTGCAATATATTTGGAACTAACGGAGATATTACTCTTCGACCAGCTGAAAGTAAGTATCTTCGAGCGACGGGTTCATTGCAATCAACTCTGTAAGAATAACCTTTTCCTGCAAGGCTGCAGCAGATACATTTTCCGGCTTGATTCCATTGCCGACGGTAAAGCCGTCACCGGATATGAATTGGGCTTCGGGGTATTTTTGTGCAAGGGCTTGTAAAAGAAGATTCAGCATATCTGGATTCGCCGTAGTGAAACGGGTTGCGTGCGCAGTAATCGGACGAATCTCGTTAATGCTGCCGCTGAACCGAATTTTACCTTTGCTTAAAACAATCAAATCTGTGGCGATCAACGAAACCTCTGAGATGATGTGTGAAGAGATAAGGATGCTCCCGCCATTATTACAATAATCACGTAATTTATCTCGGAGCCAGCGGATCCCCTGCGGATCTAAACCGTTCATCGGCTCGTCTAGGATCAGCAGTTTTGGCTCCCCAAGAGTTGCTGCTGCAAGTGCTAATCTTTGCCGCATTCCCAATGAGAGATTTTTGACGCGAGTTTTTGCCGCTTGTTCTAACCCGACAGAAAACAGAATTTCCTTAATAGCGCTTTGTGAGCTTTTAATACCGAGCAGACTAGTTTGGATTTTGAGAATGTTTTCGCATGTAAGTCTCTTATCGAGCCAGTCGGGATTAAGCAGGGCGCCTATTTCTTTTACCGGCGGGTTAATATCTGCGATGGTTTTTGAATCAACTGTAATTTGACCATTTGACGGCTGAGATAATCCGCAAATAATTCGCATTAAAGAACTTTTACCAGCACCATTCGGACCAAGTAAAGCAGTAATTGATCCGCTATTTACGCTGAAAGATACGTCTGTTAAGGCGGAGAAACTACCGTATAATTTCGAAACTTTTTGAACGTTGAGAATATTCATTACCGATCACTCTTTAATCCTAAGTATGCCAAAACTGCTAAGACGCCAATCCATATTGCGAAATATGAATAGGCGATAGCTGCCTGAGAAAAACTTCCAAATGCGAAATTTACGGACAGCGTGACGATGGTGTATTGAGACGCGAAAGTGTCAAGACCTTTTCTGATTAGTGAAAGGAAAACTAATACAATCGGTAAAATCCAAATGATTGATACATAAAGAGTGAGTGAAAGCGCCGTAGTGCGCCCGATAATTCCAATAGCCGCTCCTACTGCAGAGAAAGCTATCAAAAGTAAAAAGAACCGAATTGCTATCGGAAAAATAACTTGCGGATTAGCGGCTTCACCATTGCTGACTAGTAGTATTACGCAGCTTTCGGCAAAACAGACAAAGAATATCGTGCACATTATTGCGGAGGCATAAAGCACTGCGGCCCCAAGAGTCTGCAGCAGCACTATCCTTCTGTTTGGATAACGCAGAAGGTGCAGATAAAGCATTCCTTCCGCACGGAAACTGGCAATAGCAGCAGTGGTGCAGCATCCGACAAGCATCGGCAATAAATCCAGTATGTGGTTCATTGCAGTAAATGATTTTTCTTGTGTTGTGTATTGTGCCGTAATAATTAACGAAAATAACAGTAACAGCGCATAGACGATGCGCTGGCTGCGTAAAGACTTTAAATAAATTAATTGTGATTTCATATCAATGTTCATTTAGATACAGACAATTTAATGTGCTTGTCTTTTGGCTTTTTGCCGGAGATCAGGGCGCCGACTATCAAAGTTAAAGCAAGTATTATTGCTCCAGATTATTTTTTACTTTCTCTTTTCTTGCGGATATCTTCTCCGAATCCTGCAACAACCAGGAGAATGAAGAATCCTAACAAGATCATCAGATAATCTCTGATTTCATGAAGATTGTTGCTAATTGCAAAGAAAACGCAAGCAATCAGCCATATTAAGGGGATGACAAATTTTTGCCAAAGGTGGTGGGAAAAGAATCCAATTGCGAACTGAATCGCAAAGAAGATTAAAGCAGCTCCAGCCAGCACGGCAGATAGCGCGGATGCAGACAGATTCAGAAAATTCATTGCTAACCTTTAATATTAGAAGGCGCGGCAGAGAAATCTAGCCGTTCCAGTACTGTGCTATTGACCATTAGGTACCTATAGCGCGCTTAACTTGGTTGAAAATCCATTCGAGAATTTTTCCTTTATTATTCCAGCAGCATTTAATTGCGATGCTGCCATATTTTGCTACTAATTGAATTAGGCGAAAAATGCCCCCATTTTAATCTTCTTTTGTTTCGATTTTATTGACGCAATTTGCGTCTCTTTAAGGAAAACACTTTTCTCAATTCGATGTAAGTCGATCTTTATCGATGTATTACCTCGATTTTTATCGAGGCGGTGTTATTGACTTTATGGGAGAGGCGATATTCGTGCTATTCACGCTCTGCGCGGAAAATCATTCTTCAGTCTGCGGATTTTCTGCGGTAGTTCGTTAGACTTACATCTAAGTAGAAGGTTTCTACCTGTTAGCTTCCTAATTGTGTTTCGTCTATAAATCAAGAAATACGAAGATCAAGCTAGGTTCTAACCTGTGATGGTACCGTCGTATGCATTTTTTGGAAGAATATCGAGTGCGGCGGCGTGTGACTAAAGGAGAATAATGAGCAACCCAGTAATGGAGCGCAACCCGTACTTCAAAGCGGGGGCTGCGCGGCCAAATCAGTTTAATCAAACTCAATACCAGACAGATTACTCCGCACAGTATGCTCCGCAAGGATATGCGGCAGAGCAGAGTGCGTTTGTGGTGCAGCCGGAAGCGGAACGCATGACCTATCGTGATGCGATGAACAAGACAGCAATACTGCTTGGGACCACACTTGCTGCCGGTATCGCAGCAGTACTGCTTTTCCGCCGGCATTACTAAGCGCTCTGGCAATTGGCGGTTCGCTGATTGCATTTGTTGTCGGTATGGTGATTGCGGTTAAACGGGTAGTACCAGCTGGATTAGCGCTTGCATATGCAGCGCTTGAAGGTGTTGCATTGGGAGCTATCACTCGTTTCGTTGATATCTACATTCCAGGCGTCGCATTTCAAACGATTGTTGCAACGGCAGTAATCGTAGCCGTATGCCTTGGTCTGCATTATTCCGGTGCAGTGCGCACAAGCTCCCGCGGTATGAAATTCGTAATAGTTGTTGCGCTCGGCGGAATCATCTTCTCATTTGTGAATCTTGGCGTGATGCTGTTCGGCGGGCAAAATCTGCGTCTGGTCACGGTAGCAGGTATCCCGCTTGGTCTGCTGCTTGGCGTGCTCATGCTTTTTGTTGCCGCATATATGCTGATTGCAGACTTTGAACAAGTGCAGTACGCCGTAGAAAATCAGGCTCCAAAAGGATTTGCTTGGACCTGCGCAATCGCAATCGTAATGACGATTCTCTGGATTTATGTTGAAGTGCTGCGGATTCTGATGATTTTCTATTCAGATCGTTAATACAAAATTAACGACGGCTGTGCGATGCTGCAAGGATACCGTCAATCATCGAAACAAATGGATTCGAGGTTCGTGAAATACAAATTTGCGAACCCCGAATCCATTTTTAGTTTCAATTCGAAATTGCTTCGAAACGGCTTCGAAGCAAAGCAAGCAATAGCGTTACGGCGGAATTGCAGTTCTTTTGCTGCAATTCCGGACGCGAATTAATTAGGCTGGGTGTTAATCAGGCTGGGCGTACACACAACCGGAGAATATAAGTTTGGGAGGTGTGTTTTCTCGTGTTTAGTGTGCGCCAACAATATCTACTACAAACACAAGCGTATCCGTACCGGAAATACCTGCGCGCGGATTGCCGTTTTCGCCGTATCCCTTATTCGGCGGAACTGAAATCACCAGACGGGAACCGATTTGCTTCCCGACAAGCGCTTGATCCCATCCCTGAATTACCATCCCAACTCCAATCGGAAAGCGCGACGGTTCGCCGCGATAATACGAGGAATCAAAGATTTCGCCCGCCCAAATCTGCCCGTGGTAGTTCACTTCGATTTCTTGACCAGCACGCACAACAGCGCCGGTTCCTGCTTCAAGTACTTCCACACGCAGCCCTTTCGGTGCTGGTTCTTCAGGAAAAGTAAGCGTTGGGGTATCGCCAAACTTGCCGCTAACTTTCGGCATCGTAACTTCCATTATTGCCTCCATGAGGTTCTGCTGAATAAACTCAGCGGTCGAAAACGTTCAGTATAAGTTTATCCTTCGCATCAGCAGGATTGGCAACATGTGCAGCGTCAAGCTGCTAATCCTGCTGTCTTTTGCGCAAGTAATACAAAAATTCGTAATACAAATCGGAGATTAATTATCCAGGTGCAGCGGTCCGGCGCCGGGAATCGGGCAGGCGATGCCTGACGCACTGTGACAGCGGTATCCGTCGGGATTTTTCTTTAAATACTGCTGATGTGAATCCTCAGCCGGAAAGAAAATTGCAGTTCCTGGACTGTGGATTTCTGTTGCGATTTCACCTTTCGCATGTTTTGAAAGCACATGCTGGTAGGATTCCTTTAACTCGTTGGCTACCGCAAATTGTGAATCTGCGGTGGTGAAAATTGCTGATCGGTATTGTGTGCCGATATCATTGCCCTGCCGATTTTGCGAGGTTGGATCGTGACATTCAAAGAAAGTCTTTAGAATTTCTCCTGTTGAAATCTGTTTTGGATTGTAAACTACGCGGACTGTTTCGGTGTGTCCGGTGAGACCAGTGCAAACTTCTTCGTAAGTCGGGTTTGGTGTGTATCCGCCCATGAATCCAACAGCCGTCGTAGTTACGCCATCCATCTCCCAATAGATTTCTTCCACTCCCCAGTAACAGCCGGCAGCAAGAAAGATAACTTCATGGCCGTCGGGACGGCTAAGAATATCGGATCCATTAACTGCGTGAGGCGCAGGTTGGGAAAGAACTGGCTCACTGCGTCCAGGAAGCGCTGCTTCAGGTGTGACCATTTCTGGGGGTTTGCGGAAAATGAACATGGTACTTCCAATTCTCTGGTTGAATTTTCTTATCGAATTCACTGGTTGATTTTCATATCGGAAGAAAAATCCTGAACTCGCATTTCAACGTATTGTAATGATTTTTCGGGGAGAGGAGAATCTGCAAAGGAGGGAAGCTTCTGCGGGACGGACTGCTGGCAGCTGCTCCGCCCCGCAAATCTCTTAAAGCGGCCTAAACTGTTTCAATATTTAGGACTTCCACTTGGAATTCTTTGCCATTAGGTGCGATATATGAGGTTTTGTCGCCGACTTTTAATCCAAGAATCGCTGCGCCGAGCGGAGCTGTTTGCGGATAGACATCAATGTCAATATCTGCAGCTGCTTCACGGGCTCCGAGCATAAAACGTTTTTGTTCTCATTCACCTGTGCGGTGATGATTAGTCCTGGCGCCACATTTTCGGTGTTAGTTGGGTTTTCTCCAACTTCGGCATGGTCCAGCAGGTAGGTTAGTTCCTGAATCCGCCCTTCCATCTTCGACTGCTCTTCACGTGCAGCATGGTATCCGCCGTTTTCCGAAAGATCTCCCTCTGAGCGTGCTGCTTCGATTCGTTCCGCAATTTCGGTACGGCCGGTGGTTTTTAAAGTCTCAAGTTCTTTTGCGAGACGTTCATAGCTTTCTTTGGAAAGCCAGGTGCTTTCTGCCATATTCTACTCCTATAAATGACGTTAACCGCCCCGTGCAGCAAATCAATTGACAGTGCTCGGAACGGCAATTGTAAAAGTTTATCGTATCGGTGCTCAAGCTTAATCTGCTGCGAGTTTATTTTTCGATTATACCGACGTGTAAACATAAATACGCCGTAGCGAAAAATCTCGCACCAAATTCAATTTCGCCATATCGACTCAAGATTGATCTGCTAATAGCCCGAGTATCGCGGCGGATGACGGCGTGCTACTGCGGCGGAATATTCATTTAGTAAGCCGGAGCTTTAGATGAGATGAGTCTATCTTAAGTTTTGGATTGTGCAGAGCCGTGTCCGCAGTTTTTCCTGCACGCGAAAATTTTGTGGTTTCCCGACGTGTTTATGTTTTCACGATTTCCATATTTCGTGTTTAGTGTGCGCATATTTCATGTTTTTCATGTCTGCTGCGCGGCAGTTCACCGGTGGAATCGTTTCTGTGAAATGTGTTTTATCCGGAAAATATTTGCAGGATTGGAGCGGCAGACTGGCGTAAAGTTGGATCCCGCATTCAAAGGTAGTTTAATTATAAATTAAAATGGAGTAGGGTTGGATAGAAAACATTCACATCGAAACTAGCTGAATGTTTGGAATAGCTGCATTTCGGGGAGAGGAGGAAGCAGATGGAAGAACGCCGCTTGATGGCAGTGCACGCGCATCCTGATGATGAATCATCAAAAGGAGCGGGCATGACAGCAAAATATGCACAAGCCGGGCGCGTATGCGTAGTTACCTGCACCGGCGGTGAACGCGGCGATATACTCAACCCGAATCTTGCCGATATTCCGGAAGTGTACAAAAAATTTGTGATATCCGGCGCCGCGAAATGAAAGCAGCGGCTAATTGTCTCGGAATCGAGCATGTTTGGCTCGGATTCGAAGATTCTGGTTTTCCAGATTTGAATGCGGCTTCACCGCAGAAATTGCCGAAAGGTTGTTTTGCAGATTTGCCGTTGAAAGAACCAGTGGCGAAGCTTGTAACACAGATTCGCCGGTTCCGTCCGCAAGTTCTCACGTGTTATGACGAAAATGGCGGATATCCGCATCCTGATCATATTCGTGCTCATCAGACAGCGCTTGCCAGTGTTGCCGCTGCAGCTGATCCGGAATTTTCTCCTGCCGATGGTGAACCATGGAAAATTTCGAAAGTCTATTACGATGTTACCTTTTCCATTCCGCGGATGACTGCTCTCGATGGAGCAATGCGGGCTTGCGGGCTTGAATCGAATTTAATCGATTGGCGGAAACATGAGAAATTACAGCGCAGCAAGGTTTCGCATGCGAAGATTAATGTTGCCGATTTCTTCCCGCAGCGCGACAGCGCACTTCGGGCGCACCAGACCCAAATAGATCCGGATGGATTCTTCTTTAGTGTTCCGCGCAGCATTGAAGCAGCTGTCTGGCCATGGGAAGAATTCTTTCTGGCACAAAGCGCCGTTGGAATGCCGCAATATGAAGAACACGACCTCTTTGAACGGATTCCCGGAGTAGCAATACTGCCTTAGCTTTTATAAACAATAAAGTTTGGGAAACCGCAGGCAAATAAATATTATGAAACAGCAAAAAATAACTGCAGCGAAGCAAGCGCACTTGCGGCAGGGCGGCAGCCGTGAATATCGATTATGAATATCGATTATGAATATCGCACGGCGCCTTAACCTCAGCTCACAATGAACAGCGCAAGCCAAATTGCAACTGCGTGGCAAGCGTATCCGGCGACAGTACCCAAATGGAAGAATTCATGGAATCCGAAATATTTCGGCCATGGATTAGGCCAACGGAAAGCATAAAACATTGCGCCGATAGTGTACGCGCCGCCGCCGCAAAGCAGCAGCACAACCACTGCCGGAGAGCCGTTAACCCAAAACTCGGGAAGAAACCAAACGGCTACCCATCCGAGAAGAACATAGAGAATCACATATAGCCAACGCGGGGAATTAATCCAAAATACGTGCATTAAAATTCCAATAATTGATCCGCCCCAAATAATCGAAAGGACAAGTATAGTTTGGCTTGGTGAAAGTAAAATCGCTGAAGTCGGGGTATACGTACCGGCAATGAGGAGAAAAATGTTTGCGTGATCTAATCTGCGCAGAATTGATTTCGTGCGGGGATTCCAATTTCCAATATGGTAAGTGGCAGAGCAGCCAAATAGCACCAGACCTGCAATCAGGTAGAGTACGACGGAAAATGCTTGCCCGCCTGTGGTGGTAAAGCAAAGAAGTACAATCGAGTTCGCGAGAGCAAGCGGAGTGGTCGTGAGGTGAATCCAGCCGCGCAGTTTCGTTTTTGGAAGTTGCTCGCGGTGAATTTTTGCACGTCTTATTTTCGAAACGCGTGCATTGGCTGATACCGCCGAATGTTTTGCACTGGTTTTGGTTTCTGCACAGTTTGAATTGAAGCTGCCGGCGTCATTTTTCTTTTGCTTCGGCTTAGTTTGAGCATTCTGTGTTGAAATAAGCTTTTTATTTTCACGTACGCTCGTCATATTTCCTCCAGTGTCAGGATGATTTCTGCTTCGAGTTTATTTCTTTATCCCGCAGCTTTCCAACTGCCGTTTTGATTAGATATTAAGAATTGATTAGATATTAAGAATTGTAATGCGGTATTCGGATTGTCGGTTAGAATGAATTTGCGGACAAAGTTTTATTGGTAAAGTTGTGCTAGCTAAAGCGAAGGTGATTTTATGCGTGTGCCCGAGTTTCTTTATTCGCTTTATGAACGCCGGCTTAACCGCCAAGTCGTCGGAAAAAATCTTCCTGCGCATGTGGGAATTATTTTGGATGGTAATCGGCGCTGGGCAAAATCGCTTGGTGTCGCAACTGCCTCCGGGCATCGCAAAGGTGCAGACCATGTGAGTGAAGTTCTCGGTTGGTGTGACGAATCTGGGATCGAGATTGTCACTTTGTGGATGCTTTCGACAGATAATCTTTCACGGGCGAAAGGTGAACTCTCCGATTTACTTGATATTATTGCACGGCTAGTTGAAACCCTTTCCCAGACCGGCCGCTGGCGGCTCCTGCCGATTGGGGATTTAGATTTACTTCCAAAAACGATTTCACAAAGAATTCAGGAAGCTTGTGCGCGCAGCGCAGATTGTGCCGGCATGAAAGTAAATGTGGCAATTGGCTACGGCGGACGGCAGGAAATTACGCGGGCAGTGCAGTCATATCTGCGAGAACAGGCAGAGCACGGCGCGAATCTGGCAGAAGTTGCCGACAGAATCTCGATGGAAGAAATTACCAATCATATGTATACGCGGGGGCAGCCGGATCCGGATTTGATTATCCGTACTTCCGGCGAGCAGCGCATGAGCGGATTTTTGCTCTGGCAGACGGTACATACAGAATTCTATTTCTGCGAAACCTACTGGCCGGATTTTCGCCGCACCGATTTTTTGCGTGCTTTACGTGACTATTCACTGCGTGACCGGCGTCTTGGGAAATAATGACGGGATTTAGCGGCAAACTCAGAGTGCGCCGACGGAATACCGGTCTGACTGTGCTGCCACTTCTTTGCGTGTGGGCGGATTTGCTCCCTGCCGGCAGACAGTAATACTGGCGGCAGTGGCAGCAAAAGCTCCAAGGGAGACAAGCATCCCTTTGGAAATATTTGCGAGACCAGTTTTATCTTCGGCTCCCAGCATTGAGATGCGCGCAAGACCGTCGATAAGCGCGGACATAAGCGAATCTCCGGCGCCGACAGTATCTACTACCTGCACTTTGATTGCCGGAATTCGAACGCGGTGCTGTGCAGAAAAAATTTCAAGACCATTCCCGCCATAAGTGATAGTTATTAGTTTTACACCGCTGCTAAGGAACTTTTGTGCAATTTCTGCAGGTTCAATATCTCCGTAAAGCGCAGCCAAATCTTCATATGACGCTTTGAAGATATCAATAAAAGGTATAAAATCTTCAATTTGGGCAATTACACGTTCTTTTGGTCCGACTAAATTTAGGCGCACATTCGGGTCGTACGAAATTGTGGAGGTGTCTTTATAAAAATTTAGCCATTCTTTGAGTGTTTCGCTTCCGGGGCGAGATGTGCGCCAACTGATCCAAAGTGAATTAGCTGCGGGGCTGTTTCTAATAGTGCAGCGCGTTCTTCTGGGTCTGTAGGCGGATGCGGATAATCCGAATGGATATCGAAACGGTAGACTGCAGAACGGTCTGCGGCAATCTGGGCATGAGCTAAGGAGGTTGGTTCGGCAGTGACTGAACCGGGGATAAGCGCTACGCCTTCATGCTCGCAATATTCTTGAATTAGCTTGCCGTCGGGATCGTTTCCGATACGGGTAAGGAGTGAAATATCCCGTCCAAGACGCGAAAGTCCAATTGCGACGTTCAGCGGAGATCCTCCAGGCAGCCGAGCATCTGCCTGATTATCGGAATTGTAGAAGACATCGATAAGTGACTCCCCGATTACTAGCATTGACATTTTATGCCTCTTGATTTTCAATATTTACGGATTGTCGTTTTTCTGTATTCTCAGCATTGGAACCGTGAAAATCATTACTTGCGGCAGCGGCTCGCGCTTGTGCTTTGGCGAGTCTTTCGCGGGCGCCGTCGAGCCATGATTCACATCGGCGGGCAAGAGCTTCACCAAGCTCCCAGAGCGTAATTGCTTCTTCGAGCGGAATATTTCCTTGTTCCAGCCTGCTGACGATTTCTACAAGTTTTGCACGGGCTTCTTCGTAGCTGAGGTTTGCAGCGTTTTCTTCAAGCTGCGCAGCGGTGGGAGCTGGCATTAGATTATTTGTGTTCATTTTTGCTCCTTTTTGATTGCTGCTTTTGGGAATCTGTATTTTCTGTGCTGTGAATCTGTGAAGTTTTTGTTCTTATGCCAGCGACATTCAAGGAGATAAATCCGTCTTGTAAAATTGCTTCAATAGCATCTTTTTCTGAGATTGTAGCAATACTAGTGATGACGCCGCCATTACTCTTACGTAACACACTGTAACCGCGGGAAATCGTTGAATGTGGGGATAAAGTCCGAAGATGGGACAAAATACCTGCTAAATCGGTAGTGGAAAGTTCAATTTTATGATTCATGCTTGTGTGAATAGCATTACGAAAAGTGGTGAGTTCATCGGCGCGCACATCAATCAGCACTTCCGGCTTTGTAAATATTGGACGTTCGCGGATTTGCGTAAGCTCAGATTTGAGAATATTTATTTTATTTTCAAAAGCATTATGGAGCCGTCGGGTTATTTCAAAGAGTTTCTGTTTTTCTTCGTTGACATCCGGCACGATGTTCTTGGCGGCATCGGTAGGAGTAGAAGCGCGGTAGTCGGCTACGAAATCAAGCACAGGGTTATCGGTTTCATGACCGATTGCAGAGACGACGGGAGTGCTTGCTGCGGCAACTGCGCGCACGAGTTGTTCGTCGGAAAAGGGGAGTAAATCTTCGACAGATCCGCCTCCGCGTGCAAAAACGATAACGTCTATTTCTGAAAGTGTGTCTAGTTCTTTTAAAGCGGTGAGCATTGCTGGAACTGATCCGATTCCCTGTACTTGGACTTCGCGGATTTCGAACTTTGCACTCGCCCAACGAGCTTTCGCATTGACTACCACATCGTGCATCGCTTTCGTGTTCCGGCCGCAGATTAGCCCAATTTTGCGCGGAAGAAAAGGGAGCGGCTTTTTCCGGCTTGCGGAAAAAAGCCCTTCGGCTGCGAGACGCTGCTTGAGCTGTTCAATTCGGGCGAGAATATCTCCAATGCCGACGGCTCGCACTTCGTCTGCGAAAAGTGATAATGACCCGTTCCCAGGCCAAAAATCCGGTTTTGCACAAACTATCACACGTGAACCCGATTCGATTCCGGCCGGTAATGCGTGAGTGAAAATTTTGACGTTAATCGAAACTTTTTCTTCGAGATCGGCGAGTGTGAAATACTGGATTTTGGCGTTTTGGCGCCGCACAAGAGTGATAATCTCACCTTCGACCCACAGGCGAGACATTTTGCTTACGTATTCTGCAATTTTTGCTGAAAGTATTCGGAGCGGCCAAGGGCGGTCTGGTGTGGTTTGCGCAGCTAACTGCGGCAGATTCGACGGAATTTGAGCGGGGGTTTTCATGGCTGTAATTCTTTCACTCCTTGCTGGTAATGTGGGATTCAGTTGCTCTTTTGAGAGGATTTTTGATGGTTCATTCTGATGGTAATTCTGCAAATCAGACCAAGGTATCGCTGGCAGGTGCTTCGGCTTTTCCTGCAGATGTTTCTTCTGCGCCGTCACCTGAAGGGAAGAAAATTTTGCTTGCTACTCCGCGCGGATATTGCGCAGGTGTGGACCGTGCTGTAGATGCTGTAGAGAAAGCTTTAGAACTTTATGGTACCCCGATTTATGTGCGCAAGGAGATTGTGCATAACAAGTTCGTAGTGGAAACGCTCACGGAGCGGGGAGCTATTTTTGTTGATGAAACTGAAGATGTGCCTGAGGGGCGCGAGTTGTGTTTTCGGCACATGGAGTTTCTCCTCTTGTTCATGAACAGGCGCGCAGGCGTTCGCTGCGAACTATTGACGCTACCTGCCCGCTTGTGACGAAAGTACATAAACAGGCTGTGCGTTTCGCTGATGAAGATTATGATATTTTGCTAATCGGACATGTTGGCCACGAGGAAGTGGAAGGTACGCAGGGTGAAGCTCCGCGGCATATCCAGGTGGTTAATGGTCCCGAAGATGTTGATTCAATTCAGGTTCGTAATCCGAATAAGGTTGTGTGGATTTCTCAGACGACGCTTTCTGTAGATGAAACAATGAAGACGGTGAGCCGCTTACGGCAGCGGTTTCCGAATTTGCTTGATCCGCCATCGGACGATATTTGTTACGCCACCCAGAACCGTCAAGGTTCGGTAAAAGAAATGGCGCCGCGTGCCGATATTGTGATTGTGGTCGGTTCGGCAAACTCATCTAATTCTGTACGCCTTGTTGAGGTCGCTCTTGAAGCTGGTGCCGGCAGTGCTTACCGTGTAGATAAAGCAAGTGAGGTTGATCCGAGCTGGTATACGGACGCAAAAACAATTGGCGTTACTTCTGGTGCATCTGTGCCGGAAATTCTTGTTCGCGATGTGGTTGACTTGTTAAAGTCGCACGGTTTTACTGAGGTGGAGAACGTAACAACTGTGCGTGAGGATGTGCATTTTTCATTGCCGAAGAATCTCCGTTCAGATTTGAAAGAAACTGGTATGGATGTAGACCGGCCGCATCGGCCGCGTGACAAGGATATGCCGGTATCTAATGCGCGTTCGAGTCAGAACACAAAGTGAATCTAAAATAGATTTTCGTCGGAGTCTGATTCTTGAATCGTGAATCTTTGATCGACAAATTGCCGCACTTGCCCTGCTTCCGCACTGATCTGCAAAGCTGTTTGCGTTAATTCCAGCCCTTCCGTTTCGATCGAATCAAACTGCCTTGCAGCGGTTAGTACGCGTGATTCTAATGAACCTAATGCGGAATTGTAGTGTTTTACTGAAGCGCTGAGAGACTTTCCGAGTGAGTTTAAGTGTTTTGTTGTAACGTTTAAGCGATCAATCAGTGTGCGCCCAAGATTTACGATTTTTGCTGCTTCAGTGGTGGCTGCAGATGATGCCCAAATCGTGGCAATTGCTCGCAGTAATGCAAGTAGTGAAGTAGGTGAAGTAAGCACTACGCCGTCACGAAAAGAATTCTCAAGCAGTGTTGGATCGCGCTCAAGTGCTTCAGCAAGCAATGCTTCTGAAGGTACAAACAGCACTGTGAGTTGCGGAGAATCGGTAAAATCTGCAGGATAATTCCGTTTCACTAATTCTTTTACATGCGCAGCCAGCGCTTTAGCGTGCGTATTAAGATACTGTGCTTTTGCAGCGATTTGCGCAGCATCGTTGCCGGTGATCGCTTGTGCTTTCAAATATGCGCTGAGTGGTACTTTTGCGTCTATCGCAAGATGCCCTCCATTTGGTAAGTGAACGGTAGCATCAGGGCGCAGCCCGCGTTTTTCGTTACTTAAGATTCCGTCCGTGAAATTAGAACTTTGCTGCTGCAAACTAAAATCTACGTGCGCGATCATCCCAGCTGCTTCAAAAATACGTTGCAACTGCATTTCGCCCCAATTTCCGCGCGCGGAGGTGGAACGAAGAGCGGAGCTGAGCTCATTTGCAGTGTTGCGTAACTCGGCCTGTAATTTTGCATCATTTGCAAGCTGATTCAGCAATTTTTCTGATGCTCCGGCAGTATGCTGATCAAGCGCAGATACTTGCCGATTCACTAAATCGAGTTGCTTTTGCAGCGGGGTGAGCGCTTGGAGTAGCTCACCGTGCTCCTCGCGGCGTGCAGATAGCTCACGATTCGATACCCGTAATTGCTCCAATTGCCCTTGCGTGAGTAAAAGTTCTTCACGCAAAGCACTTGCCTTTGATTCTACCTGCCGTAATTGGCTCGCATTTTGGAATTTAGCTGCGAAAAAACCAGCTGCGCTACCGATTGCAAGCATTGCAAGCATCATTATTACTACATTGATTTCCATGAAAACAGATTAACTGACCGCTCCCTGGAAAATTCCTTGCTTTTTCGATAAAGCCTGAAATTAAGCGGAAAAGTGATCTTTGTGAGGAAAAATCTGATTCTGCGAGCACGCCGTCAGCCCCCCGCAAATACGAATAAAACGCAATTTTTCCTGCGGCTAGCCGAATTTCACACCCGAAACTCAGGTGCATCCCCAAATTCGCACAAACACGCCATTCCCACTAGACTTAAGCGCGTGGCTTTAACAATTGGAATTGCAGGACTCCCAAACGTCGGGAAGTCAACTCTTTTAACGCGCTTACTCGCGCAACCGTGCTTGCGGCAAACTACCCGTTCGCAACTATCGAACCAAATGTTGGTGTGGTGCCTTTGCCGGATCCGCGGTTGCAAAAACTCGCCGAAATTTTCGGATCGGCAAAACTTTTACCGGCAACAGTGTCGTTCGTGGATATTGCGGGGATCGTGCGCGGTGCTTCAGAAGGTGAAGGGCTGGGAAATCAATTCCTTGCAAATATTCGTGAGGCAGATGCGATCTGCCAGGTCACGCGGGCCTTTGCGGATCCTGATGTGGTGCATGTAGATGGAAAAGTGGATCCGGCAGCCGATATTGAAACGATCACTACAGAGCTTGTGCTTGCTGATATGCAAACACTGGAAAAGCAGTTGCCGCGCCTGCAAAAGGAGCTGACCGGAAAGAAAATTGAGAAAGAAGTAGTGGAAACAGCAAAAGCTGCACTCGCGATTCTTGAACAAGGAAAGACGCTTTCTGCTGCCGGCGGAGGTCTTGATCCAGACATCTTGAAGTCGTTCCAATTGATGACGGCGAAACCGTTTATTTATGTATTTAACACTGACGATGCTGGCCTTGCAGATCAAGAAATGCAGGAAAAACTACGGGCACTCGTTGCGCCGGCAGAGGCAATTTTCCTAGATGCGAAATTTGAGGCAGAGCTGGTAGAGCTTGCAGAAGATGAAGCTCGCGAGATGCTCGCGGAAGCAGGGCAAGAGGAATCAGGGCTTGATCAGCTTGCCCGTGTTGGATTCGATACGCTCGGGTTGCAAACGTATCTCACTGCTGGTCCGAAAGAAGCCCGCGCCTGGACGATCCGCAAAGGGTGGACGGCCCCGCAGGCGGCTGGCGTGATCCATACTGATTTTGAGCGTGGCTTCATTAAAGCGGAAGTAGTATCTTTTGCCGATCTGCTCGAATATGGCTCGATGCAAGAATGTAAAGCACACGGCAAAGTACGCATGGAAGGCAAAGAATACGTAATGCAAGACGGAGATGTGGTGGAGTTTCGGTTTAATGTGTAATCATTATCGGCATTGATAATGATTTTCGCGATTATCTTATTCCGCTATTGCTGTTCAATCTGAAACTAACCTGCAGTATCCGGTTCGTATAGGCTGGTTTCAGATTGATCGATTAAGAGAAAATTTATGCATAGATAAAGAAAACACTAGTAGGTTTAGGACGAACGATGTTTGAAATGGGCAGTCTTGCTGACTGGATTTCGGCAGTCGGCGGTCTTCTTGCTGTTATCGCAGCTTCGATGAGCTGGAAGTCCAGTCAGCGAATGCTGAATATTGAGCAGAATCGTGATTCAAAGCGAGCACTTGCCATGCGGCGTGAACAGGCGGAGCTAGTGTTTGCGGTGGGTGCATGCTTGCCTAATAGAGATAAATCAGAACATTGGGCAATCTATATTTACAATGGATCAACCAAACCAATTTTTGATATTAAAATTGAAAGCCAAAAACTTGATGGCCGCGCTCCGAATAAGCCTCTTGCCTTGAGCGTGATACCTCCGGGGCAGTTCGTCGTTCCAAGTCATCCGGTTTATCATTGGGGAACACTTGTTGACTTGTCCTTGAAACCAGAAGTTGTGGATTTGCTTGTTAAGGGGAAAGGTGCGGGGATGATTACTAGGTTTGAATTTGCAGACTCTTCACATCAAATCTGGACAATCGATGCTTCCGGGCAGCTGCACTCAAAGCAGCAAGCATAATTACTAAAAATAAATGTCTTTTACGTGCGGCAGCGCCAGATCGTGCAAGATCACCCGCAGTTTCGGGATGTCTGCCGGAAGGCGCGCGAGTGGCTGGCGGCTCCAGAGTCCAACTCCTGAGGGATGCTGCTAGTAGTGAGCCGGGAGCGCGAACAATCCGGCGCTCGTCATACTGTAAGTTATTAGCTAGCTATAAGCTAGCTAATGTGAATTATGGTGAATAGGACGGAGAAAGGAACAGCTATGGCTCGAAGTGCTACGGTGTTTGCTCGGGTAGAACCAGAAGTAAAAGAGAACGCCGAAGAAGTGTTAAGTAAACTCGGTATCCCTATGAGCAATGCGGTGGATATGTTTCTGCGGCAAGTAGTGATCCAAGGTGGAATACCGTTTGCGCTGACTAGCCGTCCGCGCACAGGTGTGCCTGTGGCGCATGCGAGCTTGAGTGAAGCAGAGTTTCGCGATGAACTCCAAAAAGGGCTCGACTCGATTGCGGCTGGTCGCACCGCTACAGCTGACGAGGTAGATGCGGCAATGAGCGCGCTTCGCGCCAGTGTGAGTGCAATCGGACGTTAAAAATGCGGGACATCGCCTATTCGGCTGAGGCGCAGGCGGACTTGGCCGACATTTACGTCTACCTTGCTTGGGATTTGGGTGCTCCGCAGGTGGCGAATCATATTGAAGAGGCAATCAGATTGAGGATTCGTAGCCTCGCTGAGTATCCTTTGCGTCACAGAGTGCTAGACGATCTAGCGATGGGTGCTGTGCAAGTGCGAGTGACTAAGGCCGGCAATTGTGAAATCTTTTATCATGCGGATGAGCTGAGTAATTCAGTAGTAGTCGTGCGGATTCTGTATGCTGGCCGCGACATAGCTGAACAGTTAAGAGGATGAATTAGTTAATCACGAAGACTACTACCATCACTATTACTACCGTGTCAAAGAATATCGAGATTGAAGTGTGTACTGGGCGGAGTTTAGGTTTAATGTGTAAAACCTGCTGCGGTGAGTATCGGCTGATAAATAGGTTCTGAAAGCGCACAATCGTAGAATTGTGTGCTTTCGGTTTATTTAACAATCCAATCTGCATCAACGCAGGAATAATCTCAATGCAGAGATACCTTGAGTAATCTGATGAATGGCTGCTGAAGACGGTACACAGCAGGGTATAAGTTATCGGATGTTGCTAGTTTTGTGCTGCTAGTCGTGAAATCTGGGCTTTGGCAGGAGCAGCATTAATGACGGGCAATAAAAGAAAACATTGTTTGTTGCCCTTGCCGTTTAGATTCCAGTGCCTTGCCGAGTTTCCCAAATGAGTGAATCTGTTTTTGCGGCGTTCCGTGGGGAAAGTTGGTTCTTGCCGTTACTTACGTAGCTTGAATAGAGTTTCCATTAATTGTGCAGCGAAAATATTTCCTCATTCCCGCAGCAATAAAACTCAAGTAAAAGTAACCTGATATATCTGCTCTGAAAACTTAGTGCAGGTGCTTGTGTGCAGTTGTGGCAATAAAACATGTGCTGAATCTATTTACAGCAAAGTACATCAAAATTCTAAAAATAGTGAATATCATTCATTGTTAGGGTATGCTAACCTAATAATGAATAGTGTTCGCTATAGGAAGGTGTACAAATGCCAGCTAATGAAAATGAAAAACTGGAAATGCCGGAATTAACTGCGCGCTCAGAATCGGGAGTTGCAGCTCATAAAATTGTATATACCGGAGTATTTACCGCAATATACTTCGTAGTACTTTTCGCAATTGGGATGCTTGGTTTCTTTGGTCCGCAGTTTATGCTGATTAGTTTCCCCTTAGTGTGGCTTATCAACGGAACCGTCATTATCTTAATGCTAAATAAGATTCGTTCTTTTGGCGCGCTTACATTTTTAGGCATTATTATCGGGAGTTTGATGGTGCTCACCGGGCACGCATGGACCACGCTCGCTTCCACTATTTTAACTTCACTAATCGCTGACTTGCTGTCGCGATCTGGAAACTATACGAATTCGGTGAAAAATATTTTTTCGTACGGGATTCTTCAGCTGTGGTATATCGGCCCGTTGCTCCCGATTTTTATGCTGCAGATTCCTACTACGCTGATATCGCCCGGCAAATGGGGCAAGCATATGCTGATCAGATGCGCGCATTTTACACGCCGGAAATTCTTGGCATATTCGCAATTGCAGCTTTTATTATCTCTTTACTGGGCGGATGGGTTGGAGTAAAAGTTTTGCACAAGCATTTTAATAAAGCGGGTATTGCCTGATTGGAAGTAACCGATGGTCACGCAATCATCTGGCGGATGTGAAGCAGAGATTCCCGATAACGTTCAAATGTCATGGAAAAGAGTGCGCTTTCTGCGTAATGATCCGCGGACAACGTTACTTATCGCTGCAATTATTAATATTACTGTGATGGGCAGTGCAAGCAATCTGGTGCTGATAACTGCTGCTATGCTGGTAGGTGCGCTATTTGCATCAGTCTCAACCCTGCGGGGAGTGTTTACCTTTTACGCAATTGCGGGATTTTTCATCTTTTTACAGAATACGGCGCGTTGCTTGGAACAAGTTGGATTTCAGCATTCCTGATTAGCATTAGCTTTTGGGCATCACGCTTCACGTTAACATTTACAATCGGAATTTACGTGTTGTATTCAATGAATCCTTCAGAATTGCGTGCAGCAATGTATTCGCTCCGTCTCCCTGCGGCCTTCATTTCGGCAGTTTTAGTGATGCTGCGTTTTATCCCAACAATTTTTGCGGAAATTCGCGCAATCCAGGAAGCGATGAAGCTCCGGGAATACGTCTTGCGGGTCGGGACGCGCTAATTCACCCATTACAAACTGTGCAGTACTTAGTTGTGCCATTGCTTGCCGGAGTGGTGCGGATTGCTGATGACCTTACTGCAGCAGCGGTGATTCGAGGGCTCGGGAGTACAGAACGGCCGTTCGCATTGTATCCGCTGAAGATACGTTCAGCAGATATTATGCTCCTCGGGATTGCTTTCAGCTACCTGGTATTGCGGATTTTTAATCCGGATATCGCGACAATCACCTCTTTCATTACGGAGGTAATCTGATGCAAATTTTGAATCGCGAAATTTCTGACCAGGGAAGAGTCAGATTCGACGACGTGTCATTTGCGTATCCGGCTCAGCGTGATACGAATCCAAAATTTGTTTTTACACATTTCAATTTGGACATTCCTGCAGGCAGCTGCGTGTTGTTCTGCGGACCGTCAGGCAGCGGAAAGTCTACCGCGTTAAAAATGTTTAACGGATTAATTCCGCAGCTGCAGCCGGGGCATATTGCAGGAAAAATCATGGTGAGCGGAGTAAATCTAAATACCGTAAAACTTGTGGATATGGGGCGCCTGAGCGCAACAGTTTTCCAAAATCCGCGGACCCAGTTTTTTACCGGCAATGTGCTTGCGGAATTAGCGTATGCGGGAGAAAACTACCAGGTGCCGGTATCCGAGCTGAAGCAGCGCTGCATGAAAGCAGCAAAAGATATCGGCATTGCACATCTGCTGGAACGGAACCTTTGCACGTTATCAGGAGGGCAGCTGCAAGCTGTGGCGCAAGCAAGTGCTTTAGCAGCGCATGTTCCAGTTTTGTTATTTGATGAGCCGACATCGAATTTAAGCCCGTCGGCAATCGTGAACTTTACCCGGCATCTGCAAGAACAAAAAGAACGCGGAAAAACGATTGTTATCGCAGAGCATCGGCTCTACTTCCTGCGGAATCTGGTTGACCAGGTTGTTTACTTCCATTCAGGTGAAACTCCGGAAATTATCGACGGGAAAAAGTTTTTCCAACTTGACGATTCTGCCCGGCGTAATATCGGTATTCGGACACTTCATGAACCGGAGTGCAGTGAAGTCCCTGTGATGACTATTAATCAAGACCCGCGCAGGTCCGGTACTTCTGCAGCAAGCAGGAAATGAATCTTCCTCCGTTAGCTGAAGGGATATCGCTGCGTAATCTTTCTTTCTCTTACGGGTATACGCGTGTGCTGGAATGTATTACAGCTGATTTTATGGCAGGAGAAATCACGGCAATAACCGGACCGAATGGTGCAGGAAAAAGCACTCTGGCCCGTTTGCTCTGCGGCCTGTTGAGTCCTGATAGCGGGAAAATATTCATCGACGGAAAAACGCGCTCTTCGCGGTATCTAACTGCCAATGCGGCAATTGTAATGCAGGATGTCCATCGGCAGCTTTTCTCAGACAGTTTAATTAACGAGGTGATGTTAGGTGCCGATAGCGAAGCGGATGCGCGGGAATTGCTGCGTAATCTAGATTTAGCTGCAGAATGTGACCGGCATCCGTTGGCGCTATCGGGAGGGCAAAAGCAGCGTGTAGTAATTGCCGCAGCTCTTGCAGCTCGCCGTCGGCTTATTATTTTTGACGAACCAACATCTGGGGTTGATTATCGCCAGCTGGAATCAATTAGCGCGCTGTTTCGTGAGCTGGCTGCCAGCGGTCATATTGTCATAGTTATTACGCACGATTATGAATTACTAGCGAGCTGTGCGAATCGAGTCATCAAATTAGAACCGTACTGTATTTCAGATGATTTTTGCGTCGACTCAGAAAGGGAAAAATATGAATGAGTCAGAATATGCGACAAATAAGGAAAAGGATAAAGCGGGAAGGGTTGCTTTCTCTCAGCTCGTGAGACCCATCGCGGGACGTCTGTGGATTGCGCGGATTTTTGCTGTGGCTTCTGCGTTTCTTGCCGTCGGCCCGTATATTGCCTTGGTTTGGCTGGCGCAAATTTTGCTGGATGCGTGGCAAAACGATGCGGCACCGGATATGAATCTGGTAAATCGGGCGCTGCTGCTGCTTATTAACCTGTTTTTGGCGCGCTTAATGCTGTATATCACGGCATTAACGATTACACATTTTGCAGATATACATCTGCGGCGGAACCTGCAGGACCAGATTGCTGCACGGATTTCTCGTGCTCCGCTGGCGTGGTTTTCGCAAACAAACTCAGGTCTGGTGCGCAAAGCAGTACAGGACGATACTGCTGATATTCATGCGGTGATTGCACATGCTCCGGTGGATAATATCGTCGCAATTGTAAGTCCGATTGTGCTGCTCGGATACGTTTTCTATCTCAACTGGCTTCTCGGTTTAATTGCAATTGCGACAATCCCAATATATTTGGGTGCCATGGCATACATGATGCGGGATATGGGCGAAAAGACTGCCGAAATGGATACTAAACTCGGCTATGTCTCGGCAACAATGGTGGAATTCGTAACAGGTATTTCCGTGGTGAAAGCATTCGGGCAAACTGGTCAGGCGCATGAGCGCTACCGTTGTGCAGCCGAAGAATTTCATCGATTCTATTTGGCTTGGTGCGGTCCGATGCTGCGAATGAGTGCGTTAGCATATTCTTCCATCTCAACATCAATAATTTTGCTTGTAAATCTCGGTTTAGGCACACTGGCTGTGCAAAACGGATTCGCGCAAGCAACTGATTTAATCCCTGCGGCAATTATCGCGCTAACGATTCCGCAGTCTATTGAAGTTTTGGGCAATATGACCTGGTCATTGCAATTAGCCGGTGCAGCTGCTCTGCGGATTCGTTCTGTACTTACGATTCCGCAGATTGAGCGGGTTGATTTTACCAATCCGAAAGCATTTGAAGTTTCTGGAGTGCCGGAGGTGGTGTTTGAAGATATTTCGTTTAGTTATGGGAAAACTAAAGCAGTAGATAAAGTTTCTCTGACTCTGGCTCCGGGAAGTGTGACGGCGTTGATTGGTCCTTCTGGAAGCGGAAAATCTACGCTGGCTACTTTGCTGGCGAGATTCTCTGATCCGGATCAGGGGAGAATCACAATCGGAGGAGTTGATTTACGGCAGTGGGCTGACCGTGATTTATATCGGGCTGTGGGTTTTGTGCTGCAAGAGCCGCATATGCTGCGATTGTCGATTCGCGACAATGTTCGGCTGGGACGGCCAGAAGCGAGTGATGATCAGGTGTGGGCTGTATTGCGCGATGCTCATGTTGCTGAGGATATTGCGGCGCTTCCCGACGGTTTAGACACTATTTACGGGGTGGATGCGCACCTATCCGGAGGGCAGTGCCAGCGGATTTCAATTGCACGTGCGCTGCTAATCGATCCGCCGATTTTGATTTTAGATGAGGCGACGGCTTTTGCTGATCCGGAATCAGAATCGCTGATTCAGCAAGCATTAACTAGGTTAATTCATGCGCGTGATGGAGGGCGTACGGTATTGGCAATCGCGCACCGCCCAGCTTCGGTGCAAGGGGTGGACCAGGTTGCGATTTTAGAAAGCGGACGTCTAAGTGCGGTTGGTTCTCCGGCTGATCTTGCGGAGCATCCGTTATTTGCCGCTTTATGGAAAGGAATAAACGCATGAAAGCAAATACTGGCGGAGTGATGCCGCAAATTTTCCGGATGGTCAGTGTACAAGGAAAAGAAAAACTTCGTTTGGCAATAGTTCTCGCAGTAATTGCCGGAGTGGTGCGCGGAGCGGCGCTTGTGGTCTTTTTGCCTGCAGCAGCGAGCCTGGTGAAAAATAATTCGGTGTGGGGGCTGAAAATTGGCGGATGGCTGGTTGTGCTGGCAGTGCTCGGACTGCTGTCCTTGATTCTCGAATATCGGCTTGCGATGGCAAATTATGATGCTGCTTTGGATGTAATGAAAACGATGCATCGCAAAATTGGAAATAAAGTTGCATCGTTACCTTTAGGGTATTTTACGGCGGGAACAGCCGGAGAATTTTCGCGTCTGGTTACGAAGAAAATGCTCACTTTAGGTGAATCTTTCGCGCATATGCTTGCACCGATTATTATGAATTCGATGACGTTGCTGGTGCTGCTGCTGGGATGCTGGGTGTGGTCGCCGGCAATGGGAGCTTTGCTCACTTTGACGATACCGATAATAATTTTGGCCGCGTTGATTTCTCGTCGATGCAAGCATCGCGATAATCTGTTAATCGGACCGCCGGCAAATGAGCTGTCTGCACGGTTAGTGGAGTTTACCCAACATCAGCCAATTTTGCGTGCTTGCGGCAAAGCTGCAGCGTTTAAGCCATTAGATTCTGCCATCGTGAAGATGGAAAAAGCAGGAGTTCGCGGAATGTGGTGGGGCGTATTGGGTAATGTGGCTGTCGGTATTTCTGCGCAGCTGGTTGCAATATTGGCGATGATTCTCGCAGTCAGTACTGTGTTTGGTCTGCGGGATCCGATTGCAGCGATTGTATTTATCGGTGTTATTCTGCGCTTTACGACGCTTCTTTCTGATATTGGCACATTGGGGATGGGGCTTGAAGTATCGCGGCCGCTGCTGGCAAAGGTTAATGCTTTGCTTGATGAGCCGGTAATTGCAGACCCTCCTGAGCCGAGTTTAATTACCGCGCCGGGGACCGTCGAACTTCGCGATGTACACTTCGGATATAGTTCCCAACGGTCGGTACTAAACGGCGTAAGCCATATTTTTCCGCCGTGTTCGTTTACTGCGGTAGTTGGGCCTTCGGGATGCGGAAAGACGACATTGGCTCGGCTAGTGGCGCGGTTCTATGATGCGGAAAGCGGGGATGTGCTTGTTGGCGGTGTGTCGGTAAAAGACCAGCGGATTGAAGATTTGATGAAGCAAATCTCGTGGGTATTCCAAGATGTTTACTTGTACGACGATACCCTGGAAGCGAATATTCGTGTTGGTAATCCGCAGGCTAGTGATGCCGCAGTACAGAATGCGGCAGATCTTGCCGGGGTAACGGAAATAGTAGAGCGGCTTCCTGAGGGGTGGAATACGAAAGTTGGTGAGGGCGGGCGCGCCCTTTCCGGAGGTGAACGTCAGCGAGTTTCAATCGCGCGCGCGTTGTTGAAAGATGCGCCGATTGTGTTGTTTGATGAAGCGACAAGCGCGTTAGATCCTGCGAACGAGAGCCATGTGGTGCAATCCCTGAATTACTTGCGCAAACGGGCTACACTAATTGTGATTGCACATAAGCTTTCGACAATTAGTGCTGCTGATGAAATTATGGTGCTTAATTCGCAAGGAAAAATAGTGCAAACTGGTACACATGAGGAATTATTAGCACAAGGCGGTACTTATCAGGAGTTCTGGGAGCTTCGAAACGCAGCTAAAGGATGGTCTCTGACATGATTTATATGCCGCTTGGGCGAAAAACTGGTCCAAAACCTAAATTCTCCGCTGAACAGGTGATATCGGCAGCGCTGGAGATTGGATTGGATCGGTTTACTATGGCGCAAGTGGCAAAAGCTGTAGGTGTTGGTGCTCCGAGTTTATATCGGATTTATGAATCTCGTGAGGATTTAGTTGGAGCCTGCCTTGGGGAGATTGCACGGCGTGAGCCGTGGGTTTCCCTGCAGCAGGCATGGCCGGATATGCTGCGTGAGTGGGCGCATTACTGCTGGCATCTGTGTGAAACTTATTCGGGTTTTGCTTTAACTTTGTATACATACCCGTTTCCGCAAGTTAGGTTCATGGAGGCTGCGCCGGGAATTATTGATGAATTTATTTCCGCTGGATTAGACAAAAGTACGGTGTTGTTCGCCTTAGATTTTGTTGGTGATACTGTAATTACAATTCATCTTGGTTTGGCCTGCTATCGGGTTGACCGGAATCACCCGCAGCAGCGCATGCTGCTGGCGCGCAATATCGAGATTACAAACAGGCAATTAGGAGTTGACGTTAGTCCGTTAGTAAATAGCACTAATGTATATTCTGATTTTGTTTCTCCGAAAGTTGATTTTATTATTGCGGCGTTAGAGCGGGGATTCGGCCGAAATATTCAAGTCTGATGTCGGATACTTTTTCTTCTGCTGACTAAGAAGTGCCGATTTTCATTAAGAAGCAGAAAGTTTTTTGTTGGAATAAAAGTGTCTGGCTGGAAGTTTCAGTTTACTGATTCTTGAACTTCCTGCGCCAGTCTGCAAAATATGCGGGATACGTATAAAGCGCACGGAGTGGTTTCTGTTTTCCTTTTTGCTGTGTTCACGATTCCTTTGTAAATGAAATATCCCTGGAGTTTATGTGTGCTGCAGCTAATTGCAGAAATTTAGGACTTTGCGATTTGATGTGCATAAATCTGAAAATATAGTATTATGAAACAAGGAATGCGGGTCTCCGCTGAAATAAACTTTTCATTCAATTAACTACCTGTTTAGGATGCTTCGGATGGCTCAGAATTCACCATCAGCACCGCAGTTCTTGACCGTTGCGGAAGTTGCTGAAATCACTCGTGTATCCCGAATGACGGTGTATCGCATGGTGCATTCGGGTGAGCTTCCTGCAGTGCGTTTTGGCAGCTCATACCGTGTACCGCGCTCTGCGCTTGAACAGCTTCTTGGGGCTAGTGCAGATTCTGATTATCAGGAAGCTGTTGGGAATTGAAGCTGATTTGAGTATTTATTGATTGCTGCTGCGGGATATTTTCTAATTTCATTTTGATTTTTCTAACATGAGTTTTTATTTCAGTGCCGACGGTTTTTGTCCGTTGGCACTTTGATTTAAATCAAACTGGAATTTTGTCCCTCAGCTGAGCCGATTTATCTGGCTGGGGGGGTAAGCGGCAGGTTTGGTGTTTTTGTTTGGGCTGATTAGCAGAGCGCGGACCTGATTATGATTAGTGCAGTTAGTACAGTTAGTACAGTTAGTACAGATATTTTTCGGCCTTTATGTGTAAGCTTGTTTTTATCGTGTTTTGCGGTTGATGCTGTTCTCGATTTTCGCCGCACATATTGATTTTTTATGATTTCACCCGTTGCCGGCAGCTTTCATTGCTTGTTTTTTGGTTGGCAGGGTGCTCTTCTTTGGGGTTTAGCTTCGGTTTTTAGCTGAATAAATATGCAAACTGGTGATATCCTAAGGGGATTAAATAACTGAAGGCGTAATGCCTGCGGTGTTACTTAACTGGTGGCAAAATCAATCCGATTTTACGTAACTGGTGGCGAATGGTCTGTACGGTTACGTAAGTGATGGCGAAATCCGTATTTTTTAACGTAACTGGCGGCGAAATGTACGGTTTTGATTCCCGACGGGAGAGCCGTCGTTCCTTAAGTCTATGACCAGCAGAAACACAAACGCTTCCGACGGGAATAACCCCAGCCGGAGTTCTTGCCGCCGCTTACGTAACGAAAATAAGTTCCAGCTACCAGTTACGTAATGAAATCGACTTCTCGCCATCACTTACGTAACGAAACAAGCTCCCGCCGCCAGTTGCGTGAAGCGAACATATCCGTGCCGCGTGAGCGCATTTTCTATCCGTTTTTAACTCCCCGTACATGAAATGTCCCGCACACGAAATAATGCCGGAAGCTGCTAATTAACACATAAAATCGGAAAGTGCGTGCAGAAAGCGAGTGCGTGCGCCGCTCCTGATTCATAATCCCAGCTCCCCCCGCTGCCCGCTGGATGCGGTTAAATAGGGATATGGCGATACAGAAAACACCGTTGGTATTAGTTACAGGCTTCGAACCTTTTGGCGGTGAGAGGGAAAACGCTAGTTGGGAGGCGGTGAAAGTACTGCAGAAAGTACTGTGTGAGCGAATCGGTAATAAGGATAGCGGATTAGTGACCGCGCGTCTGCCAGTAGAATTTGTCGGCGGACCGGCAGCGCTGCGTGCTGCGATAGCGAAATATCAGCCCAGTGCAGTGGTATGCGTGGGTGAAGCCGGAGGGCGTTCCGTCGTGACTCCAGAACGCTTCGGAAGAAATCTGGCAGACGCGCGAATTCCGGATAATTCAGGTGCACAGCCGCGCGGGCAAACTCTTGACGGAGGAGATGAACGAATTTTAGCTCGCGTTAATGTGGATGCGCTTGCAGCCGAAATTGCGGCGAATCAAGTTCCGGTGGAAGTCTCTGAAGACGCAGGTACATATGTGTGCAATGCGGTCCTGCGAGCGTTAATACGGGATTTTAGCGGACCGGGTGTGTTCATCCATATCCCGGCGCTGCGCAGAAAAGGGCGTGCGCACATCGGTGATGAGACTGATTCACTTACAGCTTCGCGCGATGTATCCGGCGGCAATCAAAAATCTGAATTAACATTCGCAGATATTGCCCGGATGCTCGAAACTGCAATCAACTTTCTCCGGATACAGCTCTGAAAAACGGCAGGGAATAATCAGATTTGAGTGTAAGCTTGCAGTTAAATACACACAAAGATGTGAGAAGAGATATATTCGAAAGCAAACAATTTGCAATTATGGCGGAGGGTATCCTGCGGCTTGGACAAGAATTGATGTGTATTGATGATAATAAATATCGCAATTTCTAATTCCTGAAGATTTTTCGGATGGGCAGAATAGGATTGGTGAGAAAAGAAATGCTTCAAATGATATCGTTTGCGGGCGGAATGGTGCTTGCGGTTATTTCCGCTTTCCGTGCAGATTTGAGTACTTTATATCTTTTTGGGATGATAACTTTCCTGTTGATTATGTGGTTTGAATCCCCGGAAGATTCAGCGAAAGTTTCAAAACACATTCAACATCCGGCAGCAGAATATTGTTTCGCTGGTACTGCTTCTTATTTGGGGAACAATCCTGTTCATCCCGCTGATGCAGCTTCCGGCTGAAATCATGAATCCGCTCGCGCAGACCGGAATTAATGTGCCTTGGTATCGTGCTGTTTCGTGGTGGAACCTGGGCGGCGCCTTTTGTTTATCTCCTCTTATGGATGATTACCTGGCTGCTGATTGCGCTGAATCTGAAAGAGAAAAATTAGAAATTTTGCAGAGGATGCATTTATCGCGGGAAGGGCGGAGTTCGCTGCCGGGAAATAGGGTTTGCTGATTTTCCTGAGGCTGGTTTCGGCTCTGAGAGTTAATTAAATCATGATTATCGCGGTGCAGCTATCGTGCGTTTTATATCGAATGATAGCTGCGCCATTTTGCCGGTAGAATGGGAGCGCTGCTTGCTGGTTGCAGCAAAACTAACCGAAAAATAACACCGACGGAAAGGAATGTGGTGCACACAATTTTTGGACTAGGTAATCCTGGGCCGGAATATGCTCAGACACGGCACAATATCGGTCAGGCGGTGGTCGGTGAGATTGTGCGCCGCACAGGAACTTCACTTTCGGCACATAAACCATCAAATACGCAGGCAGCCTCACTGCGTATTGGGCTTGCGCCAGGAAATCCTGGTGAACAAGTTATTATTGGGATTAGTAACGGATTCATGAACACTTCAGGCGGACCGGTAAATTCACTGCTGAACTACTTTGGCGGGGCAGCGGAAAATCTTATTGTGATTCACGACGATTTAGATCTCCTTTCGGCGAATTAAAGCTGAAACGCGGCGGCGGCGAAGGCGGGCATAATGGGCTGAAGTCTATCTCGAAATCGCTTGGTACAAAAGAATATATTCGAATGCGTTTCGGGATTGGGCGCCCGCCGGGGCGGCAAAATCCGGCGGACTTCGTACTTGGAAAATTTAATGCCGCCGAAAATAAAGAACTCCCATTATTGATCAGCGAAGCAGCAGATGCCGTCGAAGAAGTGCTTACACTTGGACTGGAAAAAGCACAGATGCGCCTGCATACAAAGTAACTTTAATTATTAATCCCGAACCGGCGGCAAAACATCGATATCCTAAGACCGCTTGACGCTTCAACGGTTTAATAGTTCAGCGGTTCGACGCAAAATTTACATATTTCGCGCTATTAAATATTTTGCTGCAATTCTAAAGGAGCTCTTTTGGATCTCACCCCAATTCTTGATTCTGCTGATTTTGCTGAACTTTCCAAATTTCGCACAGTGCACGAGCTTGAGATAGATATTCCACGCGGTGCTGCCAGTTTTCTGATTGCACAATTGCTGCGTACGGAAAATACTGCGAGCCGTAATACAATCGGGGAAAATGCCAAAGCCGATTTTAAAGCCGACGGTGATAGCGCAGCCAGCAGCTTTGCACAGACACTGCAGGTAGTTGTAACCGCGTCTGAATACGAAGCGGAAGAACTCGCGGTACTCTTGAAAAACTTCATCCCCGAAAGCGGCATTGCCGTCTTCCCGGCGTGGGAAACGCTTCCGCATGAGCGGCTCTCACCACGTGCTGATACCGTCGCCCGGCGCCTGCAAATACTTCGCCGGCTCGCACACCCCGAAGAATTCGCACCGCTGTATGTGCTGCTCATGCCGGTGCGCGCACTGCTGCAGCCAATCGCTGCGAACCTTGGGCAGCTGCAGCCAGTGCGCCTTGCCGTCGGTGACTTCTGCGATCTGCAAGAACTTCAAGGAGCACTGACAAATGCGGCATATACCCGCGTAGATATGGTTGAATCACGCGGAGAATTCGCGGTTCGCGGCGGAATAATCGATATTTTCCCTCCGACGGAGCAGCATCCGGTGCGTGTGGAATTTTTGGCGACGAAGTAGAAGAAATTCGCGCCTTTGCGATTTCAGATCAGCGTTCACTCGACACTGCAGAATCACTCTATGCGCCGCCGTGCCGTGAAATTTTACTGACAAAAGCTGTGCGCTCCCGGGCAGCAAAAGCGTTGAACCAGCTTCCAGGCATAGCTGAAATGCTGGAAAAAATCGCATCCGGGGCGGCGGTAGAAGGGATGGAATCACTGATGCCGCTGCTGGCGGAACAAATGGTTTCGGTGATATGTGAATTGCCGGCCGGCTCGCGTTTAATACTGCTTGAACCGGAGCGGATTGCGGCACATGCCCAGTCTCTAGAGCAAACCACTGCTGAATTTCTTGCTGCAGCCTGGTCTAATGCGGCAGCCGGCGGTGAAATTCCGGTGAATGTGAATCAAGCTTCGTTTGCTTCGCTGCGGGAGACACGTGAATTTGCAGCCAGCCGCAAGATTTCCTGGTGGAAAATCGGCGGATTTGCAAATGAAGAAACGATTCGTTCCGGGATTCGCGAACCAAAAACTTTGCTGGAAATACGGATGAAGCTTTCATCTGCCTGCAGCAGCAAATCCGTGACGGATGGCGGATTGTACTTGCAGCTGACTCAATGGGGCTGGCCCGGCGGCTGCACGAGCAACTTTCTGAAGCTGATATTCCGGCACGGATTGTCAACGAGTTTGCAAGCGGCAGTAACAGCAGCATCCGAAAAAATCAGAAAGCAGCAATCGAGCCGTCCGTCGTGCATATTATCGTGCTTCCATTAAAGACGGGATTTGTATCTGATGCGCAAAAATTCGCCCTGGTTTCTGCACACGATTTACTTTCACGGGTCCGGAGAAACGGTATTGCGGGTGAAAAACAGGCAATGCCGAAGCGGCGGAAGAAAGCCGTCGATCCGCTCACTCTGAAACCGGGAGACTTTGTAGTGCATGAACGTCACGGTGTGGCGCAATTTGTGAAGCTGGTAAAACGTCAGGTTGGCGGGACAAACGGGACGACACGCGAATATATGCTGCTTGAGTATGCGCCGAGTAAACGCGGAGGAGCACGCGATCAACTTTGGGTGCCAACCGATCAGCTCTATCTTGTCTCGAAATACTCTGGGGAGACGCGCCGTCGTTAAATAAAATGGGCGGATCCGACTGGGCAAAAACGAAAGCAAAAGCTCGTGCGGCAGTGAAAGAAATCGCGCGCGAGCTGATTCGGCTTTATGCAAAACGGCGAGCCGCCCGCGGGCACGCATTCGGATCGGACACCCCATGGCAACGTGAACTAGAAGACGCTTTTGAATACATCGAAACTCCCGATCAACTCCACACGATTGAAGAAGTCAAACGGGATATGGAATCACTGGAGCCAATGGATCGGCTGATTTCAGGGGATGTGGGGTACGGCAAAACGGAAATTGCTGTGCGTGCCGCTTTTAAGGCAATTCAAGATGGGAAGCAGGTGGCGGTGCTGGTGCCGACCACGCTTCTTGTACAGCAGCATCTGGAAACATTCCGAGAACGCTATGCCGGATTCCCGGTAGTCGTCGAGGGGTTGAGCCGATTCCAAACACGAAAAGAATCTGACACGATAAAAGACGGCGTGACTAAAGGGAAGATCGATATTGTTATCGGCACGCATAAACTGATTACCGGTGATGTGCGGTTCAAAGATCTGGGACTTGTGATTATCGACGAAGAACAGCGTTTCGGTGTGGAACACAAGGAAACCTTGAAACAACTATATCCGACGGTAGATGTGCTTGCGATGAGTGCGACCCCGATTCCGCGCACGCTCGAAATGGCTGTTACCGGGATTCGGCAGATGTCTACGCTTGCTACGCCGCCGGAAGAACGGCACCCGATTCTCACCTATGTGGGAGTGCAGGATTCAAAGCAAATCAGTGCAGCGATTAAACGCGAACTATTGCGTGATGGGCAAGTGTTTTATATCCACAACCGCACACAGACGATCAGCAAAGTCGCAGCTGGATTAGCGGACCTTGTGCCGGAAGCGCGTGTCGGCATAGCACATGGCAAGATGAGTGAGAGTCAGCTTGAGCAGGTGATTAATCAGTTTTGGGAAAAAGAAATTGATGTTCTTGTGTGCACCACAATCGTGGAAACCGGACTCGATATTTCCAATGCGAACACGTTAATTGTGGAGGATGCGCAAAAACTGGGGCTTTCACAGTTGCATCAGCTGCGCGGACGGGTCGGGCGCGGGCGTGAACGGGCATACGCCTACTTCCTGTATCCGCCAGAAAAAGTAATGACTGAAACCGCTATTGAACGGCTGCGCACTATTGCGGCGCACACTGAATTGGGTGCTGGAATTCAAGTAGCGATGAAAGATCTTGAGATTCGCGGAGCCGGCAACTTGCTGGGAGGTGAACAGTCTGGGCATATTGCGGGTGTGGGATTCGATTTGTATATTCGGATGGTTTCCGAAGCCGTCGCAAAAATGACCGGCAAAGCACCAGATGACAGCGAGGAGAAAATCGAGATTCGTATTGAGCTGCCGGTAGATGCTTATGTGCCGCAAGGGTGGGTGGCTTCGGAGCGGCTGCGGTTGGAGATTTACACGAAGATTTCTGGAAGCGCCGCCGAAGCGGAACGCGAAGATATCCGTGCCGAGCTGATTGATCGCTACGGCAGTATCCCGCCGGAAGTAGAACGGCTTTTCCGTCTCGCACGTTTGCGGGAGCTTGCCGGAAAAGTTGGGCTGGCAGAAATTTCGGTGATGGGGAGAAATATTCGTTTTGCTCCAGCGGAGCTTTCAGATTTTCGGCAGGTACGGTTGAAACGGTTGTATCCGCGGGCGATTTTAAAACCTGCTGTCCGCGCAGTTCTCCTGCCGCTGCCGGAAGGGGAGCTTGGGCGCATGGACGGCGCGGGCGGCGGAGAGCTGACCAACGAAGCAATGTTTGAATACGTTGAGCAGTTCATTCACGCCATAATTGTGGCAAACTGAATGTGAAAGTTAAGTACGATTTCGAAAGTTAAATGCGATGCCGCGGGGAACTGGCGATTTTCCGGTGCCTAATTTCGGCGGAAGATAGTTTGCCTGGTTTTCGACCCGCCGTGCTGCTGCGGATATTTGAGTTTTTGCGTGTTTAGAAAGTGATAATCAGCTGTTTTGGTTGCGCCGGCTTTGTGACTGCCGGGGTATCTGCGAGAATTAACATGTTGTAAAGTCTTGAAAATGCACGCTTTAGTGGCAGTTTCGGCGCAAGTTTCAATCTCGTGTCTTAGAAATGCAAATATTTCGAAGCTGCGGTTTTCAACTTCTGAAATATCGCAGCCTTCGTATTTTGTACTTTGTGATTTTAGGGCGCGCACAATCCAAATTAGGATCTAAAAAATGAATCAGAATCTCGAATCGAAATCCGAAGTTTTTGGCGACGACGCTCCAGAGCAGATTCAGGTGCGCCGGGCGAAGCGTGAAAAGCTGCTTGCTGATGGTTTCGAAGCATACCCGGCGCAGCTGCCGATTACTTCAACTATTGCGCAAGTGCGGGAAAAGTATGAAAGCGTAGCGCCGGGTGAAGAGCTGGCAGACGAAGTCGGAATTGCTGGGCGGGTGATGTTTATGCGTCCGTCGGGAAAGATTGCATTCACGGTTTTGCAATCGGGCGACGGCACTCGGGTGCAAGTTATTTTCTCTCTCGCAAATGTGGGCGCAGAATCTTTGGCATATTTGAAAGCAAATGTTGATCTTGGCGATCATATATTTGTTGAAGGGCATATTGGTGCTTCAAAACGCGGAGAACTTTCGGTGTTTGCACATTCGTGGCAAATGGCGGCAAAAGCAATTCGTCCGCTGCCAAAGACTTTCACCACTGCCGACGGCGAAGAGATGAGCTTGAGTGAAGAGACGCGCGTGCGTGCGCGGCATCTTGATTTGATTACGCGCCAAGGCGCCCGTGATATGATTCGGATTCGGGCAAAAATGATGCGCTCAATTCGCAAGACTTTCGAAGATCGTGAGTTTATCGAGATTGAGACACCGATTTTGCAGACTTTGCATGGCGGTGCGGCAGCTCGCCCTTTTACCACGCATATCAACGCTTATGATGAAGATTTGTATCTGCGGATTGCAACCGAGCTTTATCTCAAACGCGCCGTAGTCGGCGGTGTAGAGCGCGTTTACGAAATTGGTAAGAATTTCCGTAACGAAGGCGCTGATTCTTCACATTCGCCAGAGTTTTCCGCAATGGAAGCATATCAGGCTTATGCCACCTACGATACGATGGCAAAGCTGACTAAAGATTTGATTCAAAATGCAGCGATGGACATTTTCGGTACCACTACCGTAACTCTCGCCGACGGCACCGAGTACGATTTGGGCGGAGAATGGGACGAAATCTGCCTTTATGATTCGCTTTCGGCGGCGCTGGGAGAAGAAATTACGGTGGAAACTCCGCGGGAGCGCTTAATTGAGATCGCGAATGAGCATGGGATTAAGGTGAAAGATTATGCCGTAAACGGCAAGATTGCAGAAGATATTTGGGAAGAACTGGTGGGCGACCACCTTTATCGCCCAACTTTCGTGCGTGATTTCCCGGAAGACACTTCACCGCTCACGCGCGGGCATCGCACTAAGCCTGGGCTTACCGAAAAATGGGATTTATATATTCGCGGTGTGGAAACTGCTACTGCATATTCCGAGCTTGCCGATCCAGTGATTCAGCGGGAACGTTTAACCGCGCAATCGCTGGAAGCAGCAAATGGTGATCCGGAAGCAATGCAGCTCGATGAAGATTTCATTGAAGCAATGGAGCAGGGATTCCCGCCGTCGGGCGGCATGGGCATGGGGATTGACCGGATGCTGATGGCGCTTACTGGTTTCGGGATCCGTGAGACTATTGCTTTCCCGTTTGTAAAGCGCGGATAAGCGGTTAGCACAAACGCGGAAGTGAATTTGACGCGCTCTGTTGCGCGTTAGCTCAATATAGCGGCTGTTTTATGTGAAGTGCGTGCTGAGTTTATTTTGAACTGGGCATGCACTTTGCTTTTATCTGGGCGGCGGTGTTATTCGCTTTGACTAATGTAGCTGATAGCGAAGTAGGTATTAGTCCGCGTAAGCGGCGGCAGAAGTAATTGTGAGTCTGCGTAAGCGGCGTCATAATCTCTGGAATTTCACGTAAGCGGCGGCAAGAACTTGGTCTGTATTTTTTACCGTCGAAAGTGCTTGCGTTTACGCAGGTCGCAGGATTAAAGCAGCGACGGCTTTCCCGTAGTTGCGCAAAACCGCCTATTTCGCCACTGCTTACGTAACATTGCAAGGATTATGCCGGCAGTTATGTAATAAAATGCCGGCAATTTACTCCGCATGTAAACAAAATGCAACTCTCACGCGAACAAAAACGCAAACCTGCACAAACGAAACACGAAGCACCGATTTAATTTTGATTTTGGTGAACCATCCCAATATTTTGCGGAATTAGGCGCTTAATGCCTGGATTGGAATAACATGCACGCCGCTTTGCGGGTCAGTGTATGCTATATCTGTTCCACCGACGATGAGCATCAGCGCTCGCGGTTCTCCTAGTGCGGCTGTGTCAATGCTGTTGTATGTTGAAACTCGCCCTGAGATTCCTGCAGGGATAGAACCCGGTCCAAGTTTGATTTCCGCGCCAATCCATGAGCCGTCTTCCAGTACGATTGCGGAATCAAATTCTTTACCCTTAGAGTCGCGATAATGAAGCACGTGCCCGCCAATTGCTTCAGCGTATGCGGCAAGCTGTTGATATACATAGTTTTCAAAAATAAATCCGGCAGTTTTGAGATCTTTTAATAGGCGCTCACTGGTAGCTCCAAGGAGATAAGCCGTCAGTGATGAATCGGTAAAGTATAGCACTGGTGACGTGCGAATCACGGCTTTCGAGCGGAGTCTTGGTGACCAAGCGTCTACGGTGTCAACTACAAATAGTCTTTGCAGTGCCGCAAACCATCGTTGGACTGTTGCTCGATCCGCTAATCCGTCTGTGGCAGTGACGTCGGATACAAGTGTTGAGAGGCTCGGTGCTTGCCCGATGTTTCTTGCAATTGAACGCATTAATGCGCTGCGTGCTGCGCGGTGGTGTGCCTGTTGATATTTACTGCGCAATAATCGGCTGTGACGTTAAATGTGATTTATGTAAGGCGGTGACATTTTTTCCAAAACACGTTATAGTGTTCCTGAGCAGTAAAACTGTTTCAGGGCGAGGTGTAATTCCTCACTGGCGGTGATAGAGCTTAGATTCCGAGCATAGTATGAGCTTTCGAGCTTTGAGCTAGGCGCGTGAATCGCCGCTTTTAGTCCGCGACCCGCCATCCGTACAGCTTGGCAGAGATAGCTTTGCGGATAGCGGCTGACTGGGATGAGATTTCCCGACCAACGGTAATAGTCCGGATGGAAGAAACGGTAGGCACTGGCATATCTCCATATCTGTGCATACCGCCGCCCGCTTTTCAGCGGGCTTTTTCGTACCAAAATCTGGTGCGTGAAAAAGACGAAGGCATATATGCCTGACGAAAGGTGCGCAGAGCATGTCTGGCAATCTCACACAACTACACAACACAAACGATACTAACAACAGCTTCAGCAGTGCGGATTCCTCCGCTCATGCTGCCGTATCTTCTTCTCCTGCGGCTGCCAAGCCGAGATGGAACACTCGGGAATTGGTAACATTGGCAGTTTTTTCCGCGATGGCTGCGATTTTGAGCTTCATCGAAATTGCTCTTTTCCCGCCGGCACCGTTCTTGAAGTATGATCCCTCAGGCGTGATCGCACTTATTGCCGGATTTATTTTCGGCCCATTTTCCGGATCTGCAGTGGCCGTCATCTCATGGCTTCCGCGGATTTTTATGAACCCTATTGGTGCTCTGATGAACATTGCTGCAGCGCTGGCGCTAATCTTTCCTGCAGCAGCAATATATCGGAAGAAGCGCACCCGTCTCGGAGGGATTCTTGGAATGGTGCTCGGCGGAGCGCTCGCTATTATCGTGGCCGTAGGGCTCAACTTCATTGCTACTCCGCTCTACTACGGCGGCACTGTATCCGATGTGATGAAGATGATTCTTCCGATTCTGGTGCCATTTAACCTCATCAAAATCGTACTCAACTGTGTGATTGTGCAGCTGCTCTACAAATCCGTGCACAAGATAGTGGGGCAGATGACAAATAAGAAAACTGGACGCAAGCGCGTGTGAGCATGGATATCAACAGCCCAAAGCTGTCTGCTCTGCCGCGTCCCGTGGAGCGCGCTGTGATTTTCGACGATGTGCGTTTTTCGTATGATGACGAACGTGACGTGCTGCGCGGCATCAGCGCTTGGTTGGATATGCGCGAATATACCGTGGTGCTTGGTGAAAACGGCAGCGGAAAATCCACGCTTGCCAAACACATAAACGCCTTGCTTATTCCGGATTCGGGGAGTGTGCACGTGCGCGGTTCGGATACCAGTCACGAGCGCTGCACGCTGGAGGTTCGCCGCAATTGCGCAATGGTTTTTCAAAATCCGGATAATCAAATGGTCGCCAACACTGTGCGGGACGATGTAGCTTTTGGCCCTGAGAATCTCGGGCTTAATCGTGAAGCTATTATTGAACGGGTAGATCAGGCCTTGGCTGAGGTTGCGCTCGAAGCTTTCGCGGAGCGAGATCCGAACTCTCTTTCCGGAGGTGAAAAGCAGCGCGTTGCCATTGCCGGAGTGCTGGCGCTGCGTCCCGAACTGATTGTTTTCGACGAACCCGGCGCGATGCTTGATCCGCGCGGGCGGCGTGGGATTCGGCGTGTAATGCGAGAGCTTAATGATGCCGGAATTGGAGTGGTGCACATTACGCACTTTATGGATGAAGCGCTTGCAGCAGACAAAGTGATTGTAATGAAAGAAGGGAAGATTGCGCTTTCCGGCACCCCAACGGAAGTGTTTGCATACGGTGACGATATTCGTTCGCTGGGATTGGAAGAGCCGTTCGCGATGCAGCTTGCGCAAGCGCTGCAGGGGCGAGGAGTGCCGGTGCCGGATACTGGAAACATGGAAGATATTATCGAGACGCTGTATGCAGGTGGGTGCGTAGATGAAAGCGCAGTTCACAGTGTGACCGCGGAAGCGGATTGCAGCTCGGATAAACGTTTCGTTTGCGGTGTACGCGAGCGCCGACATGGGCAGTATGAACCTGAGCATAATTCTTTCAGCATATTTGGGCGTAACGAAAAGAATACATTTGGGCATGCAAGTGAAAATATAGCTGCACTCGGTTTAAAGAACACTGCTGAACAGGGGATAACGAACGCAGCTGCTCACGACGCAAAGAGCCTCGTTGGGGAGATTGAGTTTCGCGGCGTCACATTTGCGGCGGATCCAAAAGCTGTGAAGCTGCTTCGCCGCGCTCCTGAGACAGCGAGCCGAGAGCATGGGGCGATTCTAGCGGGGATTGATTTACGTATCGCGGCCGGAGAATTTTGCTGCATCGTGGGGCATACCGGATCTGGGAAATCGACGTTAGTAGAGCAGATAAAAGGCTTACACGCACCGACTGCCGGTGAAATATTGATTGACGGCGAAATTGCGGGGAGCCGCGGCAGCGAAACACGGGCTTAAATCGGTGCTGGAGCTTTGGAAAGAGCGGGTGCCGTCGTGAAGAGAAAGCGCAGAGGCAGAAAACCTTGCGGGCGATGATTGGATATGTGAGTCAGTATCCTGAATATCAGCTTTTTGCGGAAACAGTTTTTGCCGACGTCACTTTTGGTCCGAAAAACTTTGGCGCAAGCGAAGCACAGCGGGAAGAGATGTACGCTGAAGCGATGCGGGAGGTGGGGCTAGATCCGGCAGAACTGCGCGAGACGTCGCCTTTTGAACTGTCGGGAGGCCAAAAACGCCGTGTGGCTTTTGCGGGGATTCTTGCAATGCGCCCAAAAGTGCTGATTGTTGACGAACCAATGGCCGGATTAGATCCGCGCGGGCGGCAAGAGATTAAAGAAATTTTGCAGCGATTGCATAGCGTCGGTACTACGATTGTGATGGTTTCGCATTCTATGGACGACGTCGCGCAGCTTGCCGAACATATTGTGGTGCTCAATCATGGCAAGGTGTTTATGGAGGGAAACCGTAACGCTGTGTTTTCACGAGCGCAGGAGCTGCGTGATATTGGGCTTGGGATTCCGAAAGCTGCAGCGTGTGCAAAAAGCTGGCTGCGCGCGGCTGGGAGTTTGCGCCGATACCCTACACTCTTGACGAGCTTGCAGATGCAATCGCGAATCAATGGTGCGGGAGAAATTCTCAGCACGGCGTCGAGAACATACGGCAGGATTCCGGTGTTTCGCAAATGTTCCCGGCTTCTCAGATATCTTCGGCTTCTCATCCTCATCAAGAGGTGAGTTCATGCCGATCCCAAGACGAGCTTTCCGCTGGTGTTCCCGCTGATTGTGCTGTAGATTTCTCCGCCGATTGTTCTTTGGAGCTTTCTTCTGCGATTCCGAGGAGTGAGAAACGAGGTGACTATGGCGTTTAGTGTGCCGTTCGGGCAGTTTGTGAATGTTGATTCGCCGCTGCATCGTTTGGATCCGCGCGTAAAAATCGTACTTACAGGCACTTTGATGGCGGCGGTGTTGGCGGCGAACTCCTATCTCACACTCGGTGTTATGGTGGTGTTTTTCTTCGCGTTAGCTGTGCTTTCGCGCGTGCCGCTGGGTGATATCTTGCGCGCTATTCGCCCGATTTTCTTCTTAATGCTGGCTTCGGCACTGCTGAATCTCTTTGCGATTCGTACGGGGCAGGTGCTGGTGCATTGGCATTTTGTTCTAATCACTTCCGACGGTGTGCGCGCAACAATCATTATGCTCTCGCGGCTGCTCTGTCTGATGTTCGGCGGAGCGTTGCTTTCGCTCACTACTCCAGCTATTCGTTTCGCTGATGCACTGGAACGCATGTGTAAGCCGTTGGAGCGTTTCGGCTTTCCAGCTCGCGAAATGGCGTTGATGAGTTCAATTTCTTTGCGTTTCATCCCAATTCTCTTTGGTGAAGCGCAGCGAATTATGAAAGCGCAATCAGCACGCGGAGCTGATCTTGGATCAGGCAGACTGTGCGATAAAGTGCGTTTCTTTATCCCGATTCTCGTGCCGCTCTTCGCTAGCGCGCTGCGCCACTCGGATGAGTTGGCTGTCGCGATGGAAGCTCGCTGCTACAGCGCTGGAGCTGAACGCAGCCGCTATCGGGAACTGCGAATCGGGCGCAGTGACGCTTCCGCAATTGCGGCAGTATCTGCTCTCGCTGCAGGCATTGCTGCCATGCGTGTGTGCGGGTTTTAGGGTTGGGCTCTGAGGTTTTGAGGTGCTTCATGTTAAAGGTCATCAACTCGTTTGGGCCTTGGGGAATTCGGCGGTGTTGTGTCAACTCGCATATGCTGCAGAACCGCAACGGAATGTGTGTAAAACCGCAATGAAAATGCTGCAGAACCGCAACGGAATGTGTGTAAAACCGCAATGAGAACGCTGCAGAACCGCAGCATGTGGTATGTTTGGTTTATGGAAAGCTCGTTAATTAGCCGAAATTCCCAATCTTTAGCGGAAGAAATTCTTTCTGACACTCCGGTTCTTTGCGTCTCTGGAGCCAGGCAAGTTGGAAAGACCACTTTTGTGCGTCAGCTTATTGAAAACCGGCAGGCGCAGATGGTTAATCTTGATGATTATGCAGTTCTTTCAGCAGCGCAAGCAGATCCGGATGGGTTTGTGCGGCAATTTCCGCAGGGAATTTTGGCGATTGATGAAATTCAGCGTGTACCAAGTCTGTTTCGGGCAATAAAAGGGGCGCTCGAAGAAAATCGGCGTCCAGGGTGCTTTATTGTCACTGGCTCATCTAATTTAGAATCGTTGCGTGGTTCTGAAGAAAGTCTTGCGGGCCGGGCTGAGACTATTTTTCTGCGTGGATTAAGCCAGGGTGAACTGCGCGGAAAATGTGAAGATTTTGCCGATTTGATTTGGAAGATGGGTGAGAGCGGGGAGATGCCGGAGATTAGTTCGCAAGCTCGTTCGTATACCCGTCGTGACTATTTAAAAATGGTAGTTACTCCCAACTATCCAGAGCTTCTTAATGCTATGCCGCGGCGTCAAAGCAGATGGGCGGATGCATATGTGCAGCGAGTACTTTCAAAAGACGCATCAGAAATTTGTGGAATCCAGTTCCCGGATCGGCTTGAGCGCATGCTTAACCTGATTGCGAGTATGGGTGCTTTTGAATTTGTAGCGGCGCATTCTGCTCGGGAACTAAATATTCCTGAACGAAGCCTCCCGAATTATCTCGCTGCACTGAAAGATGTGTTTTTAATAGATGTTTTACCTGCTTGGGGTGCAAATTTACACAAAAGGGTGATTTCCAAACCGAAAGTATTTTTGCAAGATTCAGGTATAGCGGCGATTATTTCTGGTATGAATGCTGATGCTTTAGAACTGCAAATTTCAAGCAGTATTACTCGCGGTTTAGTTGAATCGTTTGTTGCTTCTGAATTATTAAAGCAGCAAACGTGGTCGAAAGTGCATTTTAAGATGTTTCATTTTCGTACTTCGACGGGGAAAGAAGTCGATTTAGTGCTTGAAGATCGTGGGCGAAACGTGGTGGGGATTGAAGTGAAAGCTGCGATGTCGCTTTCTATGAAAGATTTTTCCGGGCTGAAATATCTTCAGGAGCTTGCTGGTGAGAAATTTAAGGCAGGGATTGTGCTGTACGCGGGGAAAGAAATACTTCCAATGGGCGCGAGACTCTGGGCAATGCCGATTTCGATGCTCTGGCAAGCACACTAATTGCTGAGAGCGGCAAATACGGCAAATGTATTTCAGCTCGGCTGAGCGAAGAAAATCATATAAGCAATCTGTCCGTTTGCTGCAGCGAGTGAATATTAAGTAGGGCGGAACATTTAGGGCGTGAGCTGGAGTCGGCGCCCGTGCCAGTGCTCGATTAGCCAGCGGTCATGGCTCGCTGCAACGAGCGTTCCGTGCCAGGTGCGTAAGGCATTTTCGAGGGCATGCATTGTGTCGAGATCAAGATAATTGGTGGGCTCATCTAGAACTAGCAGCGCGGGATGGTTGGCGAGCACGCTTGCGAGTTGTGCTCTGCGCTGATTTCCGGCAGATAGCTCCGGAATCGGCGTGGTCCACATTGCGGGGTGTAAAATTCCTTTTCCGCGTTCGCCAATACCCGCTCTCCAGAGACTCGATTCAAAACCAGGATCAGATTCGGCGGGAAGGCGTTGCGGAACAATTCCAATTGGTTCATCGCGCACAATAGCTCCAGTACTCTGGCTATGTGCAGGCGGAGTGCCAGCAGCAATCCAGTTGAGCAATGTAGATTTACCGGATCCGTTCCCGCCCGTAACGAGCAGGTGCTCGCCTCTCTCCAAATCGAAACTGACCCTCGTCAATCGGCCAGGCACTGCCGCGTTGCGGGCGCTCACCGCCAGCCCCGGTGCAAAATTCGATTCATAGGCAGGAAATTCGAGACGGTGGCTGCGAGGTTTGCGTACTTCCTGCTGTTCAAGCCGCTCAAGGCGAACGTCGTCGTACCTAGTTCTTTTTACGGACGTTTTCGCCGCTCGATCTGTGAAAAACTTTTTCTCTTTGGGAGCCGCTGTTTGTACGCGAATTCCGCCGCGGGAAATTTTCATGCTCTTATGCCGGTGCTCGCGTATCTCGCGCTTCTGCGCCTGCTGCGCAGCGTGAATGCTGCGGTATTTCTCTTGAGCTGCTGCCTTTGCGGCAAAATAGTCTGAGTATGATCCAGCATTTCGATACACGCCCTCAATCTTCTGCCCGTCGAGCCGTGCCAGTTCCCTCCACACAGTAATGTTCATGTCGTAAATCACGGTTGCGGTACAGTCGATAAAGGCACGGTCGTGGCTGGTGGCCAACACTGGCCCTTCCCAATTCTTGATGGTCTGCGCAAGATAGCCGATCGCTTCGGAATCAAGGTGATTGGTTGGCTCATCAAGAATAAGCACCTCAGGGCGAAGCATAAGAAGTGTCGCCAATTTCAGCCGCGCCTTTTGCCCGGGTGATAAACTATCGAGCTTTCGGCAAATATTAGCCGCGGTGAGATCTGCAAGCCCAAGTCCGTTCAGTGTTGCGCTTACACGCGCATCCAAAGACCACAAATCTAGCGCCCCGATGCGGGCGAGCGTACGGTCGTACTCGGCGTCAAGCCCAGTCTCGCCGCCAGCTATCGCAGCGGTGAGCTGCTCAAAACGGGACATAAGAAGTTTGAATGGTGCAAGAGCGGCGTCAAGAAACTCTCCCGCGCTTCCGGTGAATACATCCGGATCAGGAACCCTGAAGCGATGCATTCCGGAAACAATCTTCCCGGAATCGGGTGATAGCTCACCAGTGATTACTTTCAAAAGAGTAGATTTACCGGATCCATTTGATCCGACCAGGAACGCGCGCTCGCCGTCTCCAACGCTTAGACTGACTCTATCGAGAACAGTCCGTGAACCGTAAGAAAATGAAATATTGTCGAGAATGATTGCAGGCATAGTAATCTCCGAAACGCTGAATAAACTTAGGGAACGTCTCAGCGAAGCTGAGCGGAAATTACAAAACCACCGGAACAGCACACTCCTTCAATAATTTCGCAATCATTACTGCCGAAACTCGGCACTGCTATCCTCAGTGTACATTAAGATGGTGAGATTTTCCTCTGCCCGGAAGCAACTCTCATCATTGCTCATGGATAAAGTCTGTGCGTTGGTTTGTTCATCGCAAAAAGTACAGCTGGTTAAACTTTGATTGCGTATATGGCTGTACTCACCGCTTATCTTTAATCCGCCACCGCATATCTGCTCAGGCCAGGTTCCCGAGCGGTTACCATATTTACTTGAACTGTAAAGATCCCTTAAGGAAATGAGGTCTTATGAAGTTTACGCTGACGATTGATCCGAGCGTGTCCGAGGTGAGCGTTGCCGTCACCGCTGCTGAGATTGATGACGACGTGCGTGCTATCGAGCAGATAGCTTCAGGCAGTACGCCGAGTGAGTTGCGGCGGATTATTGGAATGCAAGGCCGTGACGCTGCCGTCATTGATGTGCGTACCGTGCTTGCTTTCTACACGAAAGACAAATCTGTGTGGGCACACACTGCAAGCGGGGAATGGCAGCTCAAACAACGCCTATACGAAATAGAAAAGGCGCTTCCCGCAGGCGACTTTGCGCGTATTTCACAATCAGAGATCGTCAGTATTAATGCAATCAAGAATCTTGATCTTTCGCTCACTGGCACAATCAGCGTGCATCTCAAAGACGGCACACGATACTACGTTTCCCGCCGTCAACTTTCCAGCTTCAAAGCAAAACTTGGGCTATAGAGTGCGGCTCGGGCTAGAACTGGAGCGGCGGCTGGTGCGGTTCGGCTCGCACGCAACGTCGCCGTCGCCAATAACCGCTTCTGTTAAATACTTTTACGCAAAGGATATTTCCCATGAAAATCAAAGATTTTTTCTCGCATATTATTTTCGGTGCTTGCATTGGTATTGCTGTCGGTACCAGCATTGAGCTGATTTTTCTGCGCTCTCAGAGTCTGCATACTCGCCTGGTATGCCGAGTTTCCTCGAACAGTTTAGTAATCCGCATACCGGCGTGTTTATCGAGCGAATCGTGTATGCACTCTACGGTGTGATTTGTGCTTTTGCCGGCAAGATTTATGAAAATGAAACCCGCCCGCTCATCTTAGCTACTGGACTGCATTTGGTGATTGTTGTTTGCTGCGGTCTAGCTGCGGGTATTTACCTGCATTGGTGGGATAACGCGGCTGGATTACTCGGCACTATAGTAACTATCCTGATTGTCTATGCGGTGATCTGGGCAGTGTTATATGTGTTATCCTGTGCGGAAGTGAATAAACTTAACGCGCAGCTGCAAGCAGAGAAAGGTGAATAGTTGTTTACTGTTTAGAGGTGCCGGCGGCAGGCGGTGCAAACGTCAGATAAACTATTCCAAACTAGGTGTAATCTCCATTAGGTGCATGGGAAGCAGGGTGCTGAAGGGTTGCGAGCTGGATTAGTCTGATCCCTAAAACCGCAGTTGCGGCACTAACAGGGGTAAAATCAGCACAATCCCGTGCGATGCCGTTATGTTTATATTTCGCAAAATTCAGTACTGTACATTAGATGAGCTGCAAAAACTCCTCGTGAATTGTGGTATCTCCAGTTAGTTCCGGGTGAAAGCTGATGCCGATTGCCTGCGGGCTTATCACACCCACAATTCGCCCATCGATATAGGCAATCGGGCGCAGGTCTGGGTTCTCTGGACTAGTGAGCAGACTTTCTGAGCTGGCAGGCGGGTTTTCCGCATGGGCAAAATTCCGGTACTGCTGATATTGCGTGTGTGCATTGGCGCTGCCTGCTCCGATTCGCACAATTTCGGGGGCACGAATAAATGCAGCTTGTACTGTGCCGTATATTGTGTCGATTTGTTCGACGGCAGAATCACGCTGCGGGCCGAAAGCATTGCGGCGCACGTCAATATCGAGAATTTTCAGTGTTTCTTGCCCTGGGGCGGGGTTAATCACACCTTTAGCCAGCATGATTAACCCCGCGCATGTGCCTAATACGGGGATTTCCTGGAGCCGTTCAATCAGTGCGTCACGCATTTTAAATCGCCGCAGGATTCGATCCATTGCGGAAGATTCTCCGCCTGGCAGCACGATCCCGTTAATCTGTGCTAACTGTGCTGCATTCTTCACAAGCAGCACGCGCGCCCCAAGCGATTCAAGCATCTGCACATGCTCGCGTACTCCTCCTTGAAGTGCAAGAACTCCAATCATTATTCGCCTTCCGTAAGGTGGTATGGTGTGCTGCTGCGGCTGTTGAAGGTGTGCGGTATTGGCGGATTTTCCATGTCACCAGCCGCGCTCTGCAAGGCGGTGCGGTGCAGGCAAATCGGATACGTTAATTCCGACCATCGCTTCGCCAAGCCCGCGCGAAGCCGCGGCGACTACGGAGATATCTTCATAAGCAGCAGTGGCGCGCACGATTGCTTCAGCGCGTTTGGCCGGATTTCCTGATTTGAAAATACCGGAGCCGACGAATACGCCGTCTGCGCCGAGCTGCATCATCAGTGCAGCATCAGCCGGGGTGGCAATCCCGCCAGCAGTAAACAGCACTACGGGGAGTTCTCCATGCTCGGCCGTGTATTGCACAAGTTCGTACGGTGCTTGCAGCTCTTTTGCCGCCGCGTACAGTTCGTCTTTTGGTAAGTTTTGCAGCCGTGCGATTTCCGCGCGAATTGTACGGATATGTTTGGTGGCTTCTGAGACGTCACCCGTGCCGGCTTCGCCTTTGGAACGAATCATGGCAGCGCCCTCATTGATTCGCCGCAGTGCCTCGCCAAGATTTGTTGCCCCGCACACGAACGGTACTTTGAATTTGCGCTTATCAATATGGTTGACGTAATCGGCAGGAGAGAGCACCTCGGATTCGTCGATATAGTCCACCCCAAGATGCTCCAGAATTTGGGCTTCCGCAGTGTGCCCAATCCGCGCTTTTGCCATTACCGGAATCGAAACGGCTGCGATAATTGATTCGATTAAGTCTGGATCCGACATCCGCGCCACGCCGCCTTGTGCACGAATGTCGGCAGGGACACGTTCAAGAGCCATCACGGCGACGGCGCCCGCATCTTCAGCGATTTTGGCTTGTTCCGGAGTGACGACGTCCATAATTACGCCGCCTTTCAGCATTTGCGCCAAGCCTTGATTAACGAGATTTTGATTGTGTGAATTGTTCATTTCTTTATCGTCTCAAGAATACTGGCTAAATAAAAGAGCCAGTATTAGACTACTTTTTAGTCCAGTTGTGCGATGCAGGGGAGGCTGGTGCGATTGCAACTGTGCGATAAAGAGAGTGAGGGAATGAAATGCGTGCTGAACTTTCGTTAAAAATAGAACGCCGCGCGCCGTCGCCGCTGCCGGCACAAATTGCTGCCCAGATACGCGCGTTAATTAACGGCGGCACACTCAAACCGGGCGATGCGCTTCCGGGAACGCGCACATTGGCAGTACAGTTAGGCGTATCGCGCGGAACCGTCACTGCAGCTTTTGATCAGCTGCATGCCGAGGGGTATCTGCAATTAACACCCGGCGGAGCGACGAAAGTTCATGCCGCGCTTGTGCAATCTTTGCCTGCCGCTTGCAAGCCTGCGCCCTCGAGAGCCGAAATACCGCGGACACTTGCGCCGTCGCCGCGAAAGAAAATCTCACTTAAACCATCTTCAGCCTCGGAAGTGAATGTGCGGGCAAGTGCCTGGCGCTCTGCGTGGAGGCAAGCGGCAGCGGACGGCGAAACGCATTTAGCGCCAGCGGGGCAGCCAGAACTACGGGAAGCGATTGCTGAGCATATTCGCCTTACTAGAATGCTGCCAGTTGCGGCTGAATCTGTGTTGGTGACGGGCGGAAGCCGCGAGGGGCTGATGTTGATTTTAATGTCTTTTCGCCGCATACTGCGCGTGGGCGTGGAAGATCCGGGGCATCCCGGGCTGCGCGCAATAGTTACGCTGCTTGGGCATGAACTTCTGCGCTGCCCAGTGGATAAAAACGGCGTAATAATTGCGCAGCTTCCAGAAATGGACGTGCTGCTGGTAACGCCGTCGTATCTGTATCCCTCAGGGGAAAATATGCCAGCTGCCCGCAGAAGTGAGCTTATTTCGTGGGCGAGCGAAACAAACACTGTCTTGATAGAAGACGATTTCAATACTGAGCTGCGCTATGGGATTGCACCCATGCCAACACTCCATGAGGGTGCAATCGTTTTGGGGACGTTTTCTACGCTCTTACATTCGAGTCTTTCGGCAGGTTACGTGGTTGCGCCGCCGCGTTTTATCGAGACTTTGCTTAAAACTCGCGCACAGCTTGGAATGCCGGTGGCAGGAGTGACACAGCGGGCTATTGCATATCTGCTGCACAACGGATATGTGCGCAAACATACCCGTACGATGCGTGCGACGCTAGAACGCCGCAAAACAATCGTCGCCCAAGAACTTGGAGCATGGGTGCGCCCGATGGGGTTTGATTTCTTCCTGCATTTTCCGCAGGAGAAATACGGGCGAGGAGAACAGGGGCGAGATGAGCGGCAAGAAGAAGCGGCGCAAACACGGCTTTTGAGCAGATTTGAACAGATAGTTTCTCGTTCCGGCATTGACCTTGTCCGCGCAGATCAGCGCTGGGCGGGAGGAGCGCAAGGGTTTATTCTCAGCTTCGGGCATTTAAGCGATGCACAATTCGATTTTGTGCTGCGGGTAATAGCAAGTGCGCTGCGTTTATGCTCAGCGCACTCAGACCCGCGGCGTTGAGAAGCGGAGAATTAGCGTAATGTAAATCTTGTATTTACTCATTTTTTGCCAGCAAAAATATGTAAGTATTTGTCAAGCCGTTCATATAAATATTGGGCAAACAAATCTTCCATAGCTGTAATTTTTCGATTAATTCCGCTGAATAAGCGGTGCGATACCTTTTTCTCTCATGTGCTGGTTTCATTGCAAGTTTTCCGCAATGCTTTTGCGGAATCATAATATTTTATCGGAACAATACTGGTGTATTTATCGGAACAATCATTGGGGAAATAAATACTGGCTGTAATATCGTCTTGGTGTTTAGCTCGCAGCTCAGGCACGATATGGAAGTCCGCCCTGGATAAATTCCGGGGTGCTGCCATTCCGCCGAGCTGTATACTGTTTCTGATGGCAGGCGGGCTTGTTTTGATGCTGAACGGGCTGATCCTGTAAGAATCTTGAAACGCGCCGAGTAAAACGCGGCGAGTAAAACGCGCCGAGTAAAACGGGCAAAATAACAAAAGTGGTGATTTAAGAATGGCAACAGGCTGGGTATGGATACTTTAATTTCAGTGCGAGTGTTCCCGGGTACACGCATTGCACGACGGGTGCGGGAGATTTATTTGGAAGCATTCCCCGCGCAGGAGCGGGTGTCATCTCTGTTTCTTTTCGGCTCTGGGGTGTTGCGCCCGAATTGTAAACTGTTAGCTTGGTTCGATTCGGATAGCAAAGCTGCACCGGTGGGTTTTACCTTTGATTACGTGTATAAAGACGTGAAGTTGCTGCTCTTTTTGGCTATTGATAGTGCGCAGCGTTCTGGAGGATACGGCAAACGGATTCTCGCGCAGGTACAGCCGCCAAAGCCTGGCGGAGTGGTGGCGCTTCAGTTAGAACCATTAGAAGCCGGGGCTTCTAATGCGCAGCAACGTGAACGGCGTTGGAATTTTTATCTGCGTTCGGGTTTCCGCCCGTCGCCGCTTTTTAGTGAAGAGAACGGGGAAACGTATGCGACGATGATCCGCGGGCGTGATTTAAGGAAAAAGAATTTGCTGCAGCGCTGCGATTATTGATGCTCGGTACGCGCACGACCCGGGTCTATCTGCCGGATAACAAATCAAATAACACAGATACCGGATTAGAGCACGAGTGAATATCGGAGGGGCAGGGGCGTAAGGGAGATGATGGGTGAAATTCGCGCAGTGTTCTATGTACGCAAACTTAAGATGTGCGGCGAAAGCTTATGGGCGTAAACGGCACAATTGTTTTATCCCGTCAGTATTCTTGCGCGAATATATTGAATTTCTTGGAAAACTCAAGCGGTTTATCGCTGACGCCGCTGCGATTTTCTTAAGCAGAGCAGGCACCCGCTAGTTTCCGGAAAGTGATACGGATTCTGTGCGCAGCTAGCTTCCGCAAATACAGCTAACTGCACACAAAATCGTGTGAACCAAATGCGGATGTTTAATCCGCAGGTATCACTTTTATGCCCGCCATCATTCTCCCGCTGGAAAATATTGTTATCCGCAACTCAAAGAAAGGTGCCGCTGAATTGAGAATTAATCTCAAACCAGCAGCACCCTTGATATTAATTTCAGACTGAAAGCTTAAATACGTCCGTCATTCAGTCTGCACGTCGTCATCTACCCAGTCGAAAGTGCGTGTTACTGCTTTCTTCCACAAACGCATCTGCCGTTCACGTTCTGCAGATTCCATTTGCGGCTCCCAGCGCTGGTCTTCTTGCCAATTGTCGATTACGTCTTGCTCGCCATCCCAGAATCCGACGGCAATACCGGCGGCGTATGCTGCACCGAGTGCGGTAGTTTCCGCAACCTTTGGCTTGACCACGGCAGTGCCGAGAATGTCTGCCTGGAACTGCATTAAGGCAGAGTTTGCAGTCATGCCGCCATCGACACGCAGTTCGGCAAGATCCACGCCGGAATCAGCGTTCATTGCTTCGAGCACTTCGGCAGTCTGGAATGCTGTTGCTTCAAGCACTGCGCGTGCCAAATGGCCTTTATTGTTGTAGCGTGTTAGCCCGACGATTGCGCCGCGAGCGTCGTCTTTCCAATATGGGGCAAAAGACCGGAGAAAGCCGGAACGATATAAACGCCGCCGTTGTCTTCCACCGTCTCCGCCAGTGTTTCAATCTCTGGAGCAGACGAGATGATACCGAGCTGATCGCGCAGCCATTGTACAAGCGAGCCAGTTACCGCAATTGAACCTTCAAGTGCATATACTGCTTTCTGCTCGCCGATCTTGTAGCAGACCGTGGTAAGCAGCCCATTCTTTGAAGTAATTGCTTCTTCGCCAGTGTTAATCAGCATAAAACATCCGGTGCCGTAGGTGTTCTTTGCCATTCCTTTTTCGAAGCAAGCCTGACCGAAAGTTGCTGCCTGTTGGTCGCCGAGATCGCCTGCGATTGGAGTGTCAATCAACAGCGAGTTCTTTGCTCCATAGCCGTAAATTTCTGAAGAAGACTTAATCTCGGGGAGCATGGACATCGGAATCCCCATATCTGCGCAAATATTTTCATCCCACTGCAGCTTGCGCACATCCATCAGCATTGTGCGTGAAGCGTTGGTGACGTCAGTGACGTGTACTCCGCCATTCACTCCGCCGGTAAGATTCCAGATTACCCATGAGTCGGTGTTGCCAAAAAGCAAATCTCCAGCTTCTGCTTTTTCACGTGCTCCTGCTACGTTGTCGAGAATCCATTTAATCTTCGGACCAGAGAAATAAGTCGCCAAACCAAGCCCGCAAACTTCCTTGTATTTGTCTGGACCTTCATCGCCGGCAAGTTCGCGCACGATTTTTGCGGTGCGGGTATCTTGCCAAACAATCGCGTTATAAACCGGCTCGCCGGTGTTCTTGTCCCATACAACAGCGGTTTCGCGCTGGTTGGTAACGCCGACGGCGGCGACTTCGTGGCGATTTACATCAGCTTTTGAAAGTGCTTGCCCGACTACTTCACGAACGTTGTCGCGAATTTCGAGTGGGTCATGTTCCACCCATCCGGCTTTTGGCATAATTTGTTCATGTTCTTTCTGCCCAATTGAAACTATTTCACCGGAGTGGTTGAAGAGGATTGCGCGGGAAGAGGTTGTACCTTGGTCGATTGCGAGAATATATTTCTTTTCGGTCATTATTGTCTACCTTTCAGATTTAATCAGCGCTGAAAATGCTTGCAGTTTTATTTAGTGCAGCACCTGTTTAAGTTGGGTTTATTGAAATTATTGTGATTTGGTGATTGTGCTGCTTACATGATTGGGGCAAGCAGATGCAGAGTTCCTTCGCCAAATAGCAGGCCGGCTAGTACGGCGCCGATGATTGGTCCGACGATTGGCACCCACGCGTAGCTCCAATCTGATCCGCCTTTTCCTTTGATTGGTAAAATTGCGTGTGCAATGCGCGGGCCGAGGTCGCGGGCTGGATTGATTGCATATCCGGTCGGGCCGCCGAGTGAGGCGCCGATTGATACGATTACCAGTGCGACGGCAAGCGGGCCGACTGCAACATTTTGTGTGTATCCGGAGATGAGAACCCATGAAACAAGTACGAAAGTCGCAATTATTTCTGTGATGCAGTTCCAGAGCGGATTGCGGATTTCGGGACCAGTGGCGAAAGTTCCAAGAATTTCTGCCTGGTTATCGTGTGCGTCGTAGTGGGTGCGGTAGGTTAACCATGCAAGAATTGCGCCTAATAGTGCGCCGAGCAGCTGGGCTGCGATATAAACCAGGGTTGAGGCGATAGTAATTTCTACGCCTGGTACATATTCGGTTTTACCGGCAGCAATCATACCGAGAGTGACTGCTGGATTTAGGTGCCCTCCAGTTGCCCAGGCGAAATATACGCCGAGATAAACTGCCAAGCCCCAACCGAAGTTAATCATTAGCCATCCGGTGCCGCGCCCTTTTGACTTGGTTAGGAGATTGGTTGCAACAACGCCGACACCAAGCAGGATAAGAATTGTGGTGCCGATAAATTCTGATAAGAAAATTGTTCCGAGAGACATTTTTCTGCCTTAAACTTCCTTGTTAAATGCTGTTTCCTGATGAAAAAATTGTTTGCTTGTATTTGCTGAAGCAGTGGTTATTAGCGGAAAACTAATTTCAGCATCGTTGCTGTGACTTCATGCATATTTCAACTATCGCACATTTAGTTTGTTATTAGCTGGGTCACAGCAAAATTTGGGTGAACGTGCAATATTAGAAAAGGAAACTGCAAAAAGTTGAATTTTGCCGTAGTGTGCGTTCAGGAATAATCCGAAAACAGCAGAAACAGGAAAATGCGGAGCGGAAAACGGTGATTATGATTTTGGAGTATCCCAGCGCTGTGCGGCTAAAACCCGGGTTAGCGCTTCTTGGGCTTCGGAATAAGAAACTTTCCGTGCCCCTTTGCTGCAAGATCTGCATACATTTTCGGTTCGCGAAGAAAGTGGGCAAAACCGCGGCGCAGCAAATTAGGTAACGGTTTGCGGGCCTCGTCAAGGTCGCGCATTAATCTGAACCAGAAAGTTTGAATCCGCGGGCGGGAAATGCATAATGCGTCAGCAAGAATCCCTTCACGGCGTAAATCATCGATAATATCGGCGGCAAAGATTCCCTCTGCAAGCACATACCGCCGTCCGTCGAGATCTAAATCTCGTTCTCCGATTTTTGCATTGCTTGGAATATCGTAGATTGGAATTTGTGTGGAACCTTGCGTGCAAAGTTCCACGAGCGCATTAATTGCACTTTCACGATTCCATGTTTGAATCGAATCCCAATCAACCATACCGTGCCGCCGCGGTAAACCGGGCTGGTCCCCGTCGTAATAGAACTCGTCAAGAGATACGACGGGAAGCCCGGTTCGCGACACGAAACGAGTCTTCCCGCTGCCGGAAGGACCAGTAATTAAGATAATTTTTGCGCGCGGCTGCCGCTGCACGTTATCTGGAAGATTAAAAAGTCCGTCGGTAGTGAGGGAAGTAGCCATGCGAAAAGCTTAGCGCAAATCTTCCCACGGCATGCCGTGAATTTTTCTGTGCCGGCTAAGCCGAGTGCGTGATGGATTAGCTGGACCGGGTGAATTACCTCAGCTCCCGTACCTTTTCGAATCTGCCAGCGGCATGTTTCGGTTTCGCAAGCCGCCAATTCGGGATTTGTGTTTTTTACCATATCGAAAAGCGGTTTGCCGACTTTTTGCGCGACTTCATATTTTTCACGTTTCAACCCGTACGTTCCAGCAATGCCGCAGCAAGCGCGCCCGGATTCGATTACTTTCACCCCAGGGACTGTCTCCATTAAACGAATCGCCGGCTTGCCGATACCTTGTGATTTAACTTGGCATGGCTGATGGTAAGGGAGTGTCAAATCGCGGCGCTGCAGTTTCTCGATTGGGAATTCGCCGTTATCAATTAATTCGAGTAAGAACTCGGAAGTCTCCACCATCCGTGAACCTACATCAATTAACTCCGGATCGTCGATTCCCATTATTTCGTGTGCCTCGTGGCGGAGCATTCCGGCGCATGACCCTGAGGAAGAGATAATTGTGAGATCTTTTCCCGCGGCCCGCAGCTGCCCGCAAAGTTTCCGCACGGCTTTTGCTGCTTGCAGAAATAGCCCGTTGGATTGTTGGGCGAGCCCGCAGCATCCCTGTTTAGGTACAATCACTTCGTATCCGAGATATTCAAGAAGTTCGACGGTAGCAATTGAGGTTGCAACTTCGAAGTATCCGCCGGCGCAGCCGTGAAAGAACACGATTGGTCCTTTGGGAAACGGACCGGTGCGTTCCCTTTCATGCTTTTTAAACCAGCGCGGAAAAGTGGTGAATTTTGCTTTTGGCACCGGGGCATCCCGATGTACGCCGACTACTTTTTCGACGACGGTGCGCAATGGCTTATTGGCAAGCGCTGCATTCGCGATTGGGGCAAATGGGCTTAAAAGTTTGCCTTCAAGTTCGGTTTGGGTGATGAGCCGATCACGCAGCGGCATTTTGGCAGCTTTTGCAACGGCACGTGCCTGGGCGTTAATTTCGGCAATTTTTACGCCTTGCGGGCACACGGTGGTGCAAATTGCGCATCCGGAGCAGTAGTCGAGCGAATAGTCCACTGAAGCGCCGTGGCGGAAACGTTCTGCCTGCGGGCCGACAAATTTTGGTCCGGGGAACAGCGGGGTTGCTTCTGCCACTGGGCATTGCGATTCGCAAATAGTGCATTTTACGCAAGCGTCAAGCGAAATACGTGCCAGTGATACTTTTGCATATTCGAGCGGGTTTGCTTTTTCTAAAGGGGTTTTGGGTGCCATTAGTTTGCCTCTTTTCCGGTTTTAGCTGCTGCTTTCGCTGCGGCTTTTGCTGCGGCAAATGCACTTCCCAGGCTAATGCCTTCGCCTGATTTTTCTTCCCAGGCTAAGGCGCCGCCGATGACTGCGCCAATACAGTATAAGTTCTCGTAAAGTACATCTCCGGCTTGATTTATTGGATTCATTGCTTCGTTTACCATTACGCCTGAGCGAAAAATATTTTCGGCAGCAAAATCCGGTTCGGGTGCCTGATGTGTGTAAAGCGGCAGGTTGAAAATAGATTCGCGCGTTCTCAAGTGTGAATCGCGTGTGATATTGCCTGACTCAAAACCGCCGGCGCTGTCGATTATAAAATCGGCTTTTACCTTGTGGATTCTTCCGGCGCGCTGTACTTTTACCGTTTGTACATGCTTTCCGCGGCTGGTAAAGCCGACGGCAGCCGCATTTAATTGGATGTCGATACGTGCATCTGCGCACATTTTGGTGAGAGCTTCATGGATTCGTCTTCCGGAGACCGATGGCGGCGGAAGCGGAATTTCACCTACGGGTGTGCGGAAATGTTTTGTAAAAGCTGCGAAAACTTCCGGATTAATCCCGAGTACCGCGGGAAGTAATACTTTTTCACCGGGTCTGATTTCGTGCTGTAGAGCCTTAATTAAGGCGGTGATTTCAGTACTGTTCAGTTCGGTGTTTAATTCCGTGTCGAATTCGCGGGCGTGTGTTGTGCCGGCGGCGTCTGTTTCTTTTCCGCCGCGTACTGGAAAGTCGATAACGACGGAACGCGCTGCTGCTTTTACAAATGGTGAACGGGAGAGGTTGTCGGCGATTAACGCCGCGGGGAAGTCTTTGATCCGGTTCAATCCGACGACAAGGATTTTATCTCCGTCATGTAATGCAGATTCGCGCATTGCGTGCGGGACGGCAGCCGTCGGGCGCAATGCTCCGACAGCAGTTGGCACGAGCGAGTTCGTGGTGATATCTTCCGGTTCGGCAGAATCAAAGAAACTCAGTTTTTGGTTAACCAGGAAATGCCGGCGCGGGCGTTTTGCAATCCGATTTTTGCATACGGGTGGAATGGGTGATTTGCGACGAATTTTGCAAATTCGGGTTCGATTTCGCGGACTGGCGGCGTTGAAGCGTCATTAGAATGCCATCCAAGTAAATCTAAGGTGCCGTTTGCAAGGAGCATTCCGCCCATGCCGCGTGAAATAATGGTGACGGTATGGCCGGCTTCGCGCAGCATGAGAGCGCTTGCCATGCCGGAAAGCCCGGATCCGATTACTAGTATTCGGCTCATTTGGCGTTCTCCTTTGCGTTTCTTGCTTGATGATTTGGTGCTGCGGCGGTTTCCGTGTTTTTCGCAGTTTCTTGAGCTGCTGCGCTGCTCTTGTGCGGCGGTTCAAATCGTGTTGGTCTGATACCGTCGTGACGGCCGTGATTTAAGGCGAGATCGCCAGTTGCCTGTTTCGCGGCGGAGCTTGGAGGCGGCAGGTGATTTATATCTAACGCACCTGCGAAAATCCACTGGTCTAAGGCTGCTTCATGCAGTTGCTGCCCGAAGAGCAGCGGGCGTAAGCCCTGTGCGCGGTTTGCAATAAAGAGCCGGAGCATTGTTGCGGAGCGGTCAGCTATTTCTGCAGCTGCTGCGGTGCTGCCATTATGTGCGGCAGCAGTGCTTGATTTTGTAAACTCGTGCATAATTCCGGCAGTGCGTAAGGAGCAGAATCCGCCTTGGCATGGCCCCATTCCGATTCGGAGTTTACGGCGTAAATCGTCGATATTTGCGGTTGGTTCTTTTTGGAGTTCTTTTTCAATCATTGAGCGGGTGACCAGTTCGCATTCGCAGACGATTTGTTCGCGCAAGCGGTCAGATTCGCGCTGTGCGAGCCGGTCGCTAACTCGGTGGGTGCGCACGTTTTTGCACTTGGTACTGCTTCTTTGTCGGTAGTGCATTCGCGTTTTTCCCCGAGTACATCGCACATTACGTCAACTACGTTCTTCGCCATTAGCCGGTAAGTGGTTAGTTTTCCGCCGGCGATAGTGAGCATTCCGTGGATTCCGTCGCGTTCGCCATGTTCGAGAATCGACATTCCGCGCGACATATGGCGGGTGTCGGTTGCGCTGACGCGGGTATCTTTCACTAGCGGCCGCGCTCCTGCCCATGCGTGTACTGCCCGCGAGTCACGAAATCCGGGAATCATTGTTTCCCCTGCGTTAAGCATTTTTGGACTTCTGCGTCTTTAATTTCAAGAAAGTCTGGATCTGCTGCTGCTTCATCGGTTGTGCCGATAATGCACACGGTGTGTGCTGGAACCAGAATGTCTCCGTCGGCGGGATATACGCAGCGGTTTATTACGGTGTTCACGATGCGGTGGTTCATCGCCACCATAATTCCGCGTCCGGGAACAACGTCCACGCCTTCGATTCCGGCAAGTGCTGCAATCTGTCCGGCCCATGGGCCTGCGCAGTTGATGATGAAACGGCAGTTAATCTGAATCTTTTCGCCAGTTTTTCGTTGATTGCCTGTACGGCTTGTACTGCACCGCCGCGTACGATGATGTCGGTAACTTTGTGGTATGTGAAAATTTTTCCGCCGTATGCTTTTGCGCTTTCGATTGCGCCCCAAGTCATCCGCCAGCCGTCGACGGTTCCGTCTTGTACTTCAAAGACGCGTTTCATACCGCGATGGATCCGCGGTTCGCGTTTTAATGCTTCCCGCACAGAAATTTCTGCGGCCGGCACTTTTGTTTTGCGGGCTGCCTGAAGAAATTTGTCTGCGTATTCTTCGCTGTCGTATGGGGTGACGACGAAAAATCCGCCAGTTTCTTCGACGGCGTCGGCATGGATTCGCCGCACGATTTCATTTTCTGCGGCACATTCGGTGGCTGAGTGCGGGTCGGAAATTACGTAGCGTCCGCCGGAGTGGAGCAGACCGTGGAAACGCCCGGTGGTTCCTTGGGCGATGTCGGCACGTTCAATGAGTACGGCATCGAATCCGCGCATTGTTAAATCGCGAATGGTTCCGGCGCCGGTTGCGCCGCCGCCGATTACTGCGATTTCGGTGTTTATCTGTTTCATATCTTTAATCGTCTTCCGCGTTGAAGTTGTTTTGGGGTGCTTACCGAAATTTTCTGAAAGTGTTTTGTTTTTACAGCTGCTGTATTTCAAAATCAGTTTGCGGTGAGCACTTAATGTGCGCTTCTAATCCCTAGATTAAGAGTAATTTGATGTAATTACGCACTCGAATTAATCGTTTATGTGTAAAATGGGCATATGTGCACGGCTGTGCAAAGTTGTTGGAAACAATTTCAATCCGGCTTGCGTAAATCGGTATTTTCGCACGTCAACACTTTCGTAAATACTGTTTCAAGGATGAAAAGGAAGGTTATCAAGAGTGAGTGAACGCAGAAACCTAGCATATGAAGCTGCAGTGATGCACTATGTGCAAGGTGAAACGATGGAATCAATCGCACGGCGCCTTGGTGTTTCCCGCTCCACAGTATCGCGGCTTGTCAAGTCAGCCCGCGATGCCGGATACGTGCAAATTTCACTCCATCCGCCGAAAGAACTCACAGATTCCTTAGGTATCCGCATCTCGCGGAATTTTGGAATTAAAACGCATGTAGTTCCAGTGCCATTCGGAGCAAACGAATCCCGCCGGCTGCAAGCTGTGGCAAAAATGGCGGGGATTGTTGTTTCGGAGCTGGTTAAACCAAATACGGTTATCGGGATTGCGTGGGGAAATACTGTTTCCGCCGTAGCTGACCGGCTGGTGCCGAAACCTGCTTCCGGATCGGTAGTTGTACAACTAAACGGAGCTGCAAACAAAAACTCCACTGGAATTCCATACGCAGGTGAAATAATCGCGCGTTTCGGGCGGGCTTATGGAGCTGCAGTATGCCATTTTCCGGTTCCAGCTTTTTTGATTATGCGGAAACCCGCGAACAGCTCTGGAAAGAACGCTCTGTTGCTGCTGTGCGTAAACTCCAGTCAGATGCGGATATTGCCGTATTCGGTGTGGGAGCTTTGGATGGGAAAATTCCTTCACAAGTGTATGCGGGCGGATACCTCAGTCCGGAAGAGTTATCTGAAGTGAGCAGCGAAGGTGTGGTCGGTGATATTTGCACGGTACTGCTGCGTGCCGATGGTTCGTGGGAAGATCTCGCACTTAACGCGCGGGCTTCCGGGCCGACTCCGCAAATGCTGCGGAAAATCAGTCGGCGAATTTGTGTAGTTTCCGGTTCAGAAAAAGTCCGGCCGCTACTCGCTGCACTGCGTGCCGGAGTAGTAACAGATTTAATTATCGACGAAGAATCTGCTTCAAAACTTGAAGAAATAGCGGGATAGATTCCAGATAATCGATATTGCGGGCTGTTTTCGTTTTTCGTTACTGCGGGATTGGAAAAATCCGACGGCGGGATTGCTTTCCGTCGGGAAATAAAATCATCCATATTTCCGCCAGCGGCGTTAAATAATCGCGGTATTCCTGCTAATTATGGGATTTGGCGAGAAAATGCCGTTTTGCAATGAATAAACCGAGGGGTGATTGAACTGCGATAATCGCTGCAAGAATCAGCGGGCCGAATTTTATTTCAGAAAAATATCCCCAGATGAGCGTGCCGAAAATCAAGGTTAAAGCAATGGAAGCAGCTATCCGGAGCTGAGATGATGTTTTCTTTACTGACCGTTGTTTTTTAAAGAGCGAACAGCTGATTAGAGACGCGGCTGCGTATAGAGCGGCTCCGGCGCCGGCATAAATCGGACCTGCAGCAAGAGCAGCAGACTTAGCCGGCACGCTCATTACCACAACCAGGGATACAAGGAGCTGAGTTAGTGCAAGAACTGCAAGAAATGTTCCAGCAAGACCAAAATCTTCACAATTAACAGCTGGCAGTGAGCTGTTTTTGGCGTGTTTTTGATTGCAGGCGACGGCAGCTGCTGTGTTTTTCCGAATTATGCGCATACCCGGATTTTATCAGCAATATTTTGCAGATTTTTAGCGGCGCCGAAAATATGAAAGCAGCTGATTTTGGGTATTAGCTGCTGTATCTTTGCAGTATTCGTTTTATTTCGGAATTAATATCTTCGGATTCACTTGTGCTGCTGCAATGTGTTTGAGTGTGATTTTGCAGATTTCGGCGTGGAATCACGCACTGCGGCACGGTGAACGGTACGGTATGGTGTGTGATATTTGAACGCGGTGAACGGCGCCGAGGTAATGCGCCGCAAGGTCGAAAAGAGATGCGCAGTCGGGCAGGGCATAATTCTGAACGGCATGCACAAAGCGTGCGTCATGCTCACCGTCAGCAGCAGGATGCTGATGTGAATTCCCGCAATAGCCGAATATTGCGAAAACGGAATTCACAGGCGGATAATTTGCAAGTTTCCGCTAAGCGCAGTGTTTCCGCTTTGAAAGATAAACCCCGGGATTCGCGTGCTGATATTGGTGTTTCAATCCCGCCGCGTGAAAAAACCGAAATCGTCACGAATCCTTGCAAGGAAAACGCGCAGCTCGCCGCAAAAAGCAGGAGGCTGGGCATTTACCGCATCGAAAAACACTCCGCTCACAACGAGCCGTGCTGTGCGGCAAAATGGGGATTCTCCGCAAACTTCGTTAAAAAATCCGGTGAAAAAGAATGGGAGCCGCCGCTATTTTCGCGGCGGTGCAGCGCCGCGTTTCAACCGGGAAAACCAAAAAATGAGTTCGGGTTCAAATAACGGGCTGAAGCAAAATAAAATACTAATAATTGCGATTTTACTAATCGTATTGCTTGCACTCAGTGTTTTCGCATATAAATTCGTGAAGGGGCAAATCGACAATTACCATGAACAAAAGTCGCTGCCTGCGGCGGCCGAAAAGTATAATCCCGTTGCTTGTACCGAAAAAATCTGGATCTGCAGCTTGAGATTGCCCGCCGTTCTGAGGGTGCCGGAGCAGTTTTTAATGTGACTTTCAATAATCCGAAGTCTCTTGCTCCCTGCTATGTTGATGCGGGATATTCGAATGTGAAAATACAGGTTACTTCTGGAGACGAAAACATTTGGAATTCGCAGGTCTGCAAGGCGGGCGCGCAGAGCAAAACACTGCTATTAGGCCCGGGAGTGAGTTCTCGGCAGGGATACCTTTGGAATGGGATACACGCTGGATCCGACTGTACGGGAACTGCGCTTGCCCAGGCAGGGACATATCGGGTGAGTTTGAGTGTGAATGAAAAAACTGTAGTCGAGAATTTACCTTTTATTATCAACCAAAATAGAACAATTTCGATTCCGGCTGCGCCGGCACAGCCAGAAAGCGCGCAATAGTTAGCACAGCACGCGGCACACCTGCTGAGAGTAAAATCAGACGCTGATTGGGTGCGCCGGGCACTGCTGCGCAAAGTTTGCCGGAACTGAAGCGGAGAACGGGAATCGCTAGTTCAATGCCAACACTTTTTCTGCAGCTTCACGAACGTCTTGCACTTGCCAAACTTTCATTCCCGACGGAATATTAAATGAATCTGTATACGGCGGAACCAAGGCAGTTTTAAATCCGAGCCTGTTAGCTTCGTTCAAACGCTGCTGCAGGCCGATAACCGGACGCAGCTCGCCGGTTAGCGAAACTTCGCCGAGCGCAATCACGCCCGGCGCGAGCGGCTGATTTACTGAAGCTGATGTGAGAGCCAGGACAATTGCTAAATCTGCGGCCGGTTCAAGTGCTCTGGCTCCGCCGACGGTAGAAACAAATACGTCGCAGCGGTCGAAAGCAACCGTGAGCCGGGATTGAATTACGGCAAGCATCATTGCTACACGCGAATTATCAACTCCCACACTTACTCTCCGCGGCGGACCGGCAGGGTTTACACTCAAAGCTTGAATTTCAACAGGCATTGGGCGCCGCCCTTCAAGGGTGACGCTTACGCAGGTTCCGGGAACTGTAAGATTGCGCGCCGATAAAAACAGACCGGACGGGTCTGCGAGTTCGCGAATCCCGGAATCAATCAGCTCAAAACAGCCCACCTCATCTGTAGCTCCATAACGATTCTTAATTGCCCGCACCATACGCAGACGTGAATGGCGGTCGCCTTCAAATTGGCAGACAACGTCTACAAGATGTTCTAATACCCGCGGTCCGGCAATTGATCCCTCCTTATTCACATGCCCGACTAAAATAGTTGGCAATCCAGTACTTTTCGCCAAACTGACCAGTGCTGCTGTTACTGCACGCACTTGAGCTACACCGCCGGCGGATCCTTCCACATTTGAATCGGCGATGGTCTGCACGGAATCAATGATTAATAAACCGGGTTTAACTGCTTCTACGTGGCCGAAAATCGCGCCTAAATCAGCTTCCGATGCGAGAAGCAAGTTATCACTTAAAGCACCGATTCTTTCGGCACGTGATCTTATCTGTGCTGCTGATTCTTCTCCGCTTACGTAAAGTACTGGAGCTTTTCCGCCAAAGCGGGCGTGCTGGGCCGCTTTCGCGGCAACATCAAGCAAAAGCGTAGATTTCCCGACCCCTGGTTCGCCGGCAAGCAGGACAACTACGCCAGCGACGAGACCGCCGCCGAGCACACGGTCAAGTTCAGAAACTCCGGTTGGATGCTTTGCGGAAGCCTGTGCCGAAACCTGTGTGATCGGCATTGCCGGAGATGCCGGAGCAATTGAAAAAATGCTGCGGGCGCCGGTTTTCCTACTTTCATGAAATTCTTCAACCGTGCCCCAAGCATTGCACTCAGCGCATTTCCCAACCCATTTGGCAGTACTCCAACCGCACTCGGTACAAACATAATTAACTTTATTTTTCGCCATATGAAAACTCTACCGCTGCCTTCCCGGAAAATTTTCTTGCTTTTGTTCCGGCGGTATAAATCGCGGAAAGAAACCGCAGATTCGAATCGGAAAAATTGCGGCAAAAACAGCGCCGGAAGAAACGAAAACGTGTAAACAAAAGCAAAACTGGCGCAACTGCGAGAACATAAAATACTGAAGCCGGAACCGGAAATAACAACTGGAACTGCGGAATTAACGCTGCGGAATTAACACGGTGCAAAATATCGAAAATTAAATTCGATCTGCAAACTCTTCCAAAAGTGCCGGATCGCCTGAAACAATCAGTGTATCGTTAGCGCCGATCTTTGTTTCGTCGGTAGTATACTCAAATGGTTTCCCCGGAGACTTTACGCCGATCAAAGTAATCCCGTAGCGTTCGCGAAGTTTCAGCTGCGCCACAGTAAACCCGATAATATCGCGCGGCGGGAGCATTTTTACAATTGTAAAGTGGTCTTCCATCTCGATATAGTCAAGCATTTTCCCGGAAACCATATGCGCCACCCGCTGCCCTGCATCGAATTCCGGATATACCACGTGGTGCGCGCCAATACGCCGCAAAATCGTGCCGTGCTCACGGGAAGTAGCTTTCGCCCAAATTTGTTTCACACCTAAATCGACAAGATTTGCGGTAATCAAAACCGAGGCTTCGAGCGAGGTGCCGACTCCGACAACCGCAATTGAAAAATCTCCGGCGCCGAGCTGACTTAACGCTTCAGCTGAGCGCGCATCTGCTTCAACCACACGGAACCGGTTTGCCCATTTTTGCGCCAGTGCCGGGCTGGATTCTACAGCGAGTACGTCTTTGCCGAGTTTGTCGAGAGTAACAGAAATTGCCGCGCCAAAGCGGCCAAGACCAATCACGAGAATCGCGTCGTTAGAAGCATCTTTGCGTGCCATAAATCCTCACTAGTCTATTGGCTGGGTTAATTTGGTGGTTATTAGATGTTTTATCTATTTTTAAATTCGGCAGAATACAGTGCGCCGACGGGAAACAAATACTAAACCCAAGTCTAACTGTTAACTGCAAACGGCGGTATTTGCAGCGTCTCCGCCCGGGGATGTTCCATCTTCCGGCGCTGATTCTTCGCCGATTCTGATCCTTGCGCTGCCCGATACGGTGCAGATCAGCCAATCACGGGACGTTCTTCCGGAAAGCGAATTACCCGTCGGCGGTGGCGTAATGCAAGCGCTGCTGCCATCGTCATTGTGCCCACGCGCCCTAAATACATTAAAACAATCAGCACAATTTGCGCCGATCCCGGAAGCGTCGGCGTGGTTCCAGTGCTTAAACCGCATGTTGCAAATGCGGAAATAACCTCAAAAAGGACCACATTCAGCGGCAGATGGGTGATTTGCAGCAAAATCATTGTGGCTGCACCCACGAGAACCGCCCCAAGGAAAGTTGCTGAAATTGCGAGCCGCAGCACATCGTGCGGAATCCGCTTTTCAAAAGCTTCGGTATCGCGGTCGCCGCGTGCTTCAGCCAAGATTGCGAGAATCAAAACCGCAAATGTGGTTACTTTAATTCCGCCGCCGGTTCCTGCAGATCCGCCGCCGATAAACATCAGGATATCTACCATAAAACGGGACGCTTCAGTGAAATCGTTTACATTCAATGTTGCAAGGCCAGAGGAACGGGTTGTTGCGGCATGAAAAATTGAAGCAAGCACTTTCTCGTCGCCAGGCAATCTTCCAATCGTGGCATTATTGTTGAACTCCAGAATGAAGAATAAGACGGCGCCGCCAAATAGCAGAATTAAGTATGTGACTACGGTAAGTTTTGAATGCAGCGACCATTTGCGCACGCTTAGCCGGTGCTGCGAAATATTGAGCACAACCGGAAAACCCACCGCGCCCAGAATCGTACCAATAATTATCAGCAGTCCGAAGCTCCACGATCCGACATAGTGTGAAATGTCCGTATCCAGCGACACGAATCCGCCGTTGTTGAATGTCGAAATTCCCATAAAAACCGCATTCCCGACCGTGCCGATCAACGATTTTCCTTCATTCGCAAAAATTGCGAGAAAACCAGCGGTAAGAACTAACTCCACTGTTAGCGAGGTGATTAACACGGCTCGGAGCAGTGAGCCGACATCGCCAAGCCGGCTTTTTGTCTCGGTTGCAGTGAGAATTCTTTGAGTCAACCCAATATGGCGCGATACTGCCAGACCAAGCAGAGACGCGAGCGTCATTACGCCTAAACCGCCGATTTGCATTCCGATGGCAATCACGCCTTGCCCGAACGGACTCCAATAAGCTGCAGTATTCACTACCGATAATCCGGTAACGCAAACTGCTGAGGTGGCAGTAAAAAATGCGGTCAAAAATGGGGCAGGACGAACTTCTGCAGAGGAAAAGGGCAGCATCAAAAGCAGCGTAAAAATTACGATAATTCCAGCAAATACGAGCATTGCGAAACGCGCCGGGGAACGTTTCGCCAGGGAATCAATGTAGTCGCGCAAATTTAAATTGTTTCCTTTTTTATCTGCCGGCACTGTTCCTCCTGCTGCGTGATGAGATACTGTAATTTGCGGTCTTACTGTGTACGAGTCTGCCGCTCGGATATCAGCAGCCGAGTTTGCTTCTGTTCCGCTGCCGGTTCCGATTTGCCGAAACTAGCTTTTACCTTAGTTTATTGCGGTTTTGTTCGCAGCATTGATTTTATTTTCACCTCCGCCCGTCGGGATAAATTACGCTGAGAGCTGTTAGCGCATTGTTAATGCCGGAAAACTCTTCCATATCTTCGACAATTCAATTAGGATTTTTAGTGAAGTTTTTGAATGATTTAAAACCCAGTTTTGATTTGACATACGACGACGTATTCATGGTGCCGTCGTACTCGAATGTGGGATCACGCAATAACGTGAACCTGAATACATCCGACGGAACCGGAACCACAATTCCGCTTGTAGTCTCAAATATGACCGCAATTGCTGGAAAGCGAATGGCTGAGACGGTTGCGCGCCGCGGCGGTATTGTGATTATTCCGCAGGATATTCCGGTTGATGTAGTAATAGATACGGTGCGTGAAGTGAAGTCGCGCCATCTCATATATGAAACTCCGGTAGTTGTGAAGCCGCATCACACTTGCGGCTATGCGCTTACACTTTTGCCGAAACGTGCGCATAAAGCAGCCGTCGTAGTAAATCCTGAGACTAATATTCCGGTGGGAATGGTAACTGAATCTGACCTGACCGGTGTGGATCGTTTTACACAGCTCCGAGAAGTGATGAGCACGAATCTCACGACAATTAAAGAAGGCACTGCCCCGCAGGAAGCTTTCCAACAGCTGAAAGAAGCACACCATGATCTTGCTCCAGTAGTTGATGCTGAAGGGAAATTACTTGGGCTTTTCACTCGTTCCGGCGCACTCCGTTCTACAATCTACACCCCGGCTGTGGATGCTGATAACCGGCTTCGAATCGGCGCCGCGATTGGGATGAATGGCGATCCGGCAGGGAAAGCAAAGCAGCTTGTGGCCGCAGGCGTGGATGTGATTGTGGTAGATACTGCACACGGGCATCAGGAGAAAATGATTGATGCGGTACGCGAAGTTCGCAGCGTGCTTCCGGCTGATTTTCCAATTGCTGCAGGAAACGTGGTGGCAGCTGCGGGTGCGCGCGATCTTGCAAAGGCTGGTGCGTCGATTATTAAGGTGGGTGTAGGACCAGGCGCAATGTGTACTACGCGGATGCAGACAGGTGTGGGGCGGCCGCAGTTCTCGGCGGTGCTTGAGTGTTCAGCGGAAGCAGCAAAATATGGGGCAAGTGTCTGGGCCGACGGCGGTGTACGGCATCCGCGGGATGTGGCCCTGGCGCTCGCTGCCGGTGCTTCGAATGTGATGATTGGTTCATGGTTTGCTGGGACTTATGAGTCGCCTGGTGATTTGCGTTCAGATGCGAATGGGAAGATTTATAAGGAATCTTTCGGGATGGCTTCAAAGCGTGCAGTGCGCAATCGAACCGCAGCTGAGTCGGATTTCGACCGTGCACGCAAAGCGCTTTTTGAAGAAGGAATTTCCGTCGCCCGCATGTACATTGATCCGGAACGGCCGGGGGTAGAGGATTTGATTGACCAGATTATTTCGGGTGTGCGTTCTGCTTTCACATATGCGGGTGCGGCCACGATTGAACAGTTCCGTGAGCGGGCAATTGTGGGCTTGCAGTCTGCATCCGGATATCGGGAGGGCGCTCCGGTGCCGCAATCTTGGTGAAGCAATCTGGTTGCGGTGAGATAAACTGATTTGCTGTGCAATTATTTATTGTGCTGATAAACATAGTGCTGCAGATGCGGATGGATGACTTGGAAAATTATTGCGCAGCTTGAAAGTTAAAGCAGGACACGACGTGTTTACATCGTGTCCTGCTTTTTATTCGGTGCTGGTTCAGTACTGGAACGGTGCCGGTGCGGCTGCAGTTTTCGCAGTTCGGACTGCAGCTGCGAAATGTTTTCGAAAAAACTGGAAACAAATGGAAACTCCTTGCCGCGCAATGCGTGTGCAATCGAAAATGAAACTACCAAGTTCAACGGTGAATCACAGTTGCACCCAGTGAATAAGCAGCGCAAATGTAAAGCTGGGAGCAGCCGTTAGCCGTTGAAAATCCAACTCCATACAAGAGAGAGTCAACGAGGACGGAATGAAACTTTCGATTGAAGGAATTCGCGATACTGCAAGCTACGAAGCAGCCGGCGTGGCACTGCCGACGTTTGATGTTGCACAAATGCAGGAAGCTGGCAAAGTAAACCCGCGTTGGGTACATATCGGCCCAGGAAATATTTTCCGTATTTTCACCGCGCGCGTAGCACACGATCTCCTAGCAGCAGGGCATCATTGGCCAATCGCTGGCGTGATCCCGCTTGATCCAGCTGAACTTGATACCCAGCTTGCACCTTTCGATTTAATGACTCTCGGAGTCACCTTGAATCCAGACGGTAAGCGTGAAATGAAAGTCATCGCCGGGATGAGCGAAGTGGTCGCCACCCGTCGTGAAGCAGATTATGCGCGTTACCTTGAGCTGATGCGTGCGCAAAGCGTCACCCTGCTTTCCTTTACAATCACCGAAAAAGGCTATGTGATTGAAGATTCATCTGGTGCACTGCAAGAATCTGTAGTTGCAGCATTTACAAAAGACCCGCTCACCTACCATCCAAATACGATGGTGCTGGTAGCAGCAGGGCTGTATGCACGTTTTACGGCAGGGGCTGCGCCAATCACGCTGCTTTCCACCGATAATTTCTCGCATAACGGCGATAAACTCCGCAAGTCCGTGCTCACAATCGTAGACGGATGGGTAGCTTCCGGCATGGCAAGTGCAGAATTCCGGGCATATGTAGCAGACGAGAGCCGGGTAGCATTCCCGATCTCCGTCATCGATAAGATTACGCCGCGCCCGAATCCGTCAATCGCCGCCGAACTTGCCGAGCTCGGATTCACTGATCTGGAAGTGCAGACGGTTGGGCGTGCAGCATTCGCTGGTTTTGTAAATGCTGAGCCAACAGAATACCTGATCATTGAAGATAAGTTCGCAGCTGAGCGTCCGCCATTTGAAGAATTTGGCGTGCACATCGTAGAACGCCAAGTGTGTGACGATTTTGAGAACATGAAGGTAACCACCTGCCTGAACCCGCTCCACACGGCACTTGCGATCTCCGGAATGCTCCTTGGCTTCCCAACGATCGATGCTGAAATGCGTGATGCGGCACTGGCAAAAATGGTCAACCGTCTTGGCAGTGAAGAAGGTCTGCCGGTAGTGGTAGATCCAAAGATCGTTACGCCGCAAGACTTCCTGCGTGAAGTACTTGAAGTACGCTTCCCGAATGAATACCTGCCAGATTCGCCAGCACGTATCGCGATGGATACTTCACAGAAACTCCCGATCCGTTTCGGCGAAACAATCAAGAAATATCAAAGCCGTGGAATGGATCTTGCGCAATTGCAAGTGATTCCGCTGGTTTATGCACTTTGGGCACGTTACCTGCTTGGTGTAGATGATCAAGGTGCCGCGCTCGAACTTGCCTCCGATCCGCTGCTCGATGAGCTCACCGCACAAATGAGTGCAATCAAGCTCGGCGAGAGCGATCAGCAGTTGATTCATGCCACGCTTGCACCAATCTTTAGCAACCCGCAAATTTTCGGTGTAAACCTCTATGACACCCCGCTAGCTGCGAAAGCCGAAGCACTATTTACTGAAATGATTACCGGAGCAGGCGCAGTACGCTCCACCATCGATAAGGAGATGAACTAAAAATGAAGATGACCTTCCGCTGGTATGGTGAGGGCTTCGATCCGATCCCGCTCCAGTATATTAAGCAAATTCCAGAAATGACGGGCATCATGGGCGTGCTCAACCAGTATCAGGCTGGAGAAGTATGGGAAGAAGCTGAAATTAAGAAGCTTGTAGACCAAGTGAATGCTGCCGGTCTTGAATGTGAAGTAATCGAATCTGTAAACGTGCATGAAGACATCAAGATGGGTCTGCCAAGCCGTGATCAGTACATTGAAAACTATAATAAAACCCTCGAAAATCTCGCTAAATACGGGATCAAGACGGTTGTATACAACTTCATGCCAGTATTCGATTGGCTGCGGACTGAGCTTGCTCACGAAACTGAAGACGGATCAAACTGCCTCTACTATGATCACGCAGACGTAGAAGGAATGACGCCACGGGATATTGTTGAGCTGACTGCAAAAGAATCAGGCGGATTGACGCTGCCAGGTTGGGAACCGGAACGCCTTGAACGTCTCGACGAAGTAATGGCGCTCTACGAGGAGATCGATCACGCGAAAATGCGTGATAACTATCGTTACTTCCTGGAAGGGATTATCCCAACGGCAGAGAAGGTCGGGATCAAGATGGCATGCCATCCAGATGATCCGGCATGGGATCTCTTCGGTTTGCCGCGGATTTACCGCAACCGGGACGATATGGACAAAATCGCGAAACTGTACGATTCACAATACAACGGTTTCTGTATTTGCGCCGGATCTCTTGGATCAAATCCAGAGAACGATGTGCCAGCGATTTTCCGTGAATTTGGTGAACGCGGGCTACTCAACGCAGCACACGTACGCAATGTGAAGTACTTGAGCGAGAAGAAGTTCCACGAAGCACCGCATCCGTCATCCACGGGTGAACTCGATATGCATGCAATCATGGAAGCAATCTACGATACAAGCCCAGATATTCATATCCGTCCTGATCATGGGCGAATGATTTGGGGAGAAACTGGCCGTCCAGGTTATCCGCTCTATGATCGTGCACTCGGTGCCGTATACCTCGGTGGGCTTTGGGAATCGATTACAAAGTTCAAGAACCGCTAAAACATTTCGGATCGCACGCGTGAGAATCGCGTGCGATCCACGCAAAATACTACTTTCTCGCCCAAATCATCAAATAAAGAAAAGGAATCCCCATGGCAATCCCGTCTCCTCAGCCATTCCTTGCTGAGAACCCAATCGTGCCAGTGGTCGTACTTGACCGTGTAGCAGATGCACTACCTACAGCGAAGGCGCTTGCGGCTGGTGGTATTAAGGCAGCCGAAGTGACCTTCCGGACTCCAGTAGCTGCTGAATGTATTGCCGAAATGGCAAAATATCCAGAAATCACTGTTGGTGCCGGTACCGTCACTACGCCTGAGCAGGCTCGCAAAGCAGTCGAAGCAGGTGCGAAATTCCTCGTTTCTCCAGGCTTTTCCGCAAAAATTGCAGATGCGGCTGCCGAACTTGAAGTGCCATTCCTGCCAGGAATTGCAGACCCAAGCGATATTATGGCGACCCTCGAATACGGGTTAGATACGCTGAAATTCTTCCCGGCAGTACCACTCGGCGGGCTTCCGTTGATTAAGGCAATGGCAGCGCCATTCCCGCAGTTTAAGTTCATGCCAACTGGTGGGATCGGGCCAAAGAATATTGGTGAATGGCTCAGCGAACCAATTATCGCTTCCGTCGGCGGATCGTGGATGGTGACCAAGCAAATGGTAAATAATGCAGAATTTGAAAAGATTACCGCGCTTTCTCAGGAAGCGATGGAATTAGTAAAGGAGTATCGCTCATGAGCGCAATTGAAATTCGCCCGGCAGCAGAGTGCCGCTACGATATCGTTTCCCTCGGTGAAGTGATGCTTCGCCTCGATCCAGGTGAGGGCCGGATTCGCACTGCACGTTCCTTCCGTGCATCTGAAGGCGGCGGTGAATATAATGTAGCACGCGGTTTCCGTCGTGCATTCGGCAAGCGCGCAGCGATTGTTACCGCACTGGTGAAAGATGAAGTTGGCCGGCTCGTAGAAGATTTGATCCTGCAAGGCGGTGTGGATACTTCTTTCATTAAGTGGGTTGAATCTGACGGTGTGGGGCGCACAGTGCGCAATGGCTTAAACTTCACCGAAAGAGGATTCGGGATTCGCGGTGCCGTCGGGAATAATGATCGCGGCAATACGGCAACAATGCAGATGCAGCCGAAAGATATTGATTGGGAATACTTATTTGGTGAGCTTGGCGTGCGCTGGTTCCACACCGGCGGCATTTATGCCGCGCTTTCTGAAGAAACTGCGGCTACCGCAAAAGCGGCAATGCAGGCAGCGAAGAAGTATGGCACGATCGTTTCTTTCGATCTGAATTATCGCCCATCGCTGTGGAAGTCTCACGGCGGGCAGGCACGCTGCCAGGAAGTGAATCGTGAACTGGCAAAGTACGTAGACGTGATGATCGGTAATGAAGAAGATTTCACTGCGTCGCTCGGCTTTGAAGTAGAAGGCGTAAACGAAAACCTTGACAACCTGGAAGTAGAATCTTTCCGGAAGATGATCGAACAGGTTTCCGCAGAATTTACGAACTTCCAGGCAATCGGCACCACGATGCGCCAAGTACGCACCGCGACCGTAAATGATTGGGGTGCTGTAGCGTGGAGCCGTGAGCAGGGATTCGTGCAAGCGATCCAGCGTGACGGGCTTGAGATCCTTGATCGTGTCGGCGGCGGCGATTCTTTCGCATCCGGGTTGATTTACGGTTTGATGGAGACAGGAGATATCGAAAAGGCAGTAAACTATGGCGCGGCTCATGGTGCTCTTGCGATGACCACTCCTGGTGATACTTCGATGGCGTCACTGGAAGAGATTGAGAATGTGATGCGCGGCGGATCAGCCCGCGTGAAGCGTTAATCTGTTTCGGGTTGAATCCGTGCATGATTCAAATGGAATCTTGTGTCTGAAAAATCTGAACAATCTGAATATATCTGAACCTATCTGAATCGGAAATGTTTCAGCGGAAAGCTACCGAAATTCGGCTTTCGATACGGAAAACCTCGTTAGAAAACTAACGAGGTTTTTCTTTCAGATATATACGTTTCAGATATTTACTTATTTGTGTAAGAGGTTTTCGCTGCCTCATGCGTGTTTCACTATGAGTTTGAGTTTATTCATCCTTTCCAAGACGGCAATGGTCGCATGAGCAGACTCTGGCAGACTATTATTTTGAGCAGGCGGTATCACGAAACTTTTGCATGGCTTCCTATTGAGGCGCTAGTTAAGGAACGGCAAGAGGAGTACTGCGAGGCGCTGGCTAGCTCTAATAGTGGGATAACTTGCATTAGTTTGAGTATCACACGTATCTGTAAAACAGTACTTAGAATATCTGCAAAACAATATCTAGAAACCCTGCAAATTTATACCTTCATGCTAAATTTCCTTATGAAACCTGAATTACATGGCTTTTCTCCGTATCGTTCACAGGCGATCGATTCATTGGTAAAGCAGCGATTGCAAGTTGCTGGAGCAGTGGTTCTAGAATGTCTGCACGCTTTACGCTCAGATAGCTGGACCGCCACCCAAATTCCTCGCGGTGATTACCGGCACTGGAGACACTGCTAATTTAAGCGAGAGCATAGTGACCTCCCGTTACATGCCCTGTCGATATAACGGACAGAGATAACATGGGAGTGTTACGTTTCGCGTTTACGCTAACGACTAAATTTTCAAATCGCCGCTGTTCCCAAGCGTGAGCCGGTTTTTAACTGCGAACCTAGCGTTACTTTACTTTTCGAGTGAAGAGTCGATTTTCTTTATGAACCTGTTTGCCCATGTGATTGCTTCGTCAATGCTTGGTAATACGGGGAGAGTAGATGCTTGTGCTGTGTAAAGTTTGTCCCATCCAGTCTGTTTGATAATTGTGGGTGGCCAAGTTTGAGCTTGTCTATATGTGAATAGTCGTATACATGTTCTTCTTGTCTCTTGGAAATCTATGTTGTAGTTACGTTCAATGAGTTGCAAATCAATCAGATCTCTTGCTCGGTCTGCACTTGCGCTTACTGCGTGGAGCTTCTGTGCAATCTGGTGGACTATTGGCATAAGTGGAACTTGGGTAGGCGATGGCAGTCCAACGTTTATAAACAGCTCGATTGCATCTGTGAAATCTACCCAATCTGCAATATCCGCATCTCCAATCTCGTTATGTCCAACTTCGAGTGGTACGGTACACCAAGGTTTTCCCATATAGTTGAGCTTAATATCGTACGGTTTCATGACGTAGTCTGACGGGATTCCTTCAGGTGATGCTGGCTCTTTGCGAATTATTCTTCCTGTGAATCCTTCCCAACCAGATTTCAGAGCTTTATCAAGTTTTTCTGTGTAAATTACTGGATCGGTTGCAGTAGCTGTATCAAGGTCGGTAGTGAATCGAGTATTCTCGTTCCCAAAGCGCATTTTCAATGCGGTTCCACCTTTGATAACTCCGTCTGGCAGCATACTGGCAACGATAGCGTTAGCCATAATTGTTCTGGCATATATGTATTTTTCTGTTGAGTTTCCACAAACTTTCTAATGGCATCATCGAGATGGCGCATACTGTTTGGTCTTTTCACTGATCTTTCACTTTCGCAATAATGTTCGCCATATCGTTTTCGGATATGTACCCTTGGTGCTGCGCCGCTTTAGCTGCCTGAATTGTTCTGCTTTGCCCGAGTAGATGCTGCTGTAATGATTGCTTCAGCAATTGGCTGGCAGGCAATTCCGTTAATCGAATCAATATTTGCGTTTTTTGTATGGACGAGCCGTATTCCAGAGCCAAGATTTTTACGAGTTCTTTTCGTGACTGCAATCCATATTTTTGCTGGGTCTGTTGGGGATAAGTCTAAAAGCGCTAAAACTGATTCCCCATAGAGGAAAGCGTCTTTGCCAGCAGCTTTGACTGCTATCGCGTAAGGCGCTTCTGCCTGGAAGGGCCATACAGGCATTCGATATACACCACGCTCTACGCGCACAAGTTTTCCTTTTGCTGCTTGCTGCACAAGTTCCACATTGGAAATGCCTATTTCTGCTGCTTCGGCTGAAGTTATGAGCCCGAAATCGTCAATGGCATCATACAGCATATCAATCTTTGCCATGTCAAAAGTATAGTGAATGAGTTATATTTTTGGCAATTTTCCTGTATTGGAAGAAAACTATAAGGATTTTCTAACTTACGCTGCTGAAGGGTAATCAAGGAGTCAAGACGACGAAAAAGCGTGCCGATCTGCTGCTGTTCAGAGTTATATTTTGGTATACAAACTTCTAAATTCTCCACATCTGCTGTATTGTATGACGGTAATGCTCCAACTTGTACAAGAGCAGTTAAGTCTATTGTTTCAAAAGTTATTTTTCCAAAATCAGCATTCCAACATTCCCCAAATGAATAACACATAGTGTTGTTGTCAAATAAGAAAGGTCTATTTACCAGCCGCTTTCTATTTAACATGACTGCTGCGCCTACTTTTGCAAATAGCATTGCAGGCACTGAGGTGACAGGTTTCCACTTGTTGCGATTAACTTGTTTGCTAGTCACATAATTCTTCGAAGAGTGCATTTCTTGCTCGTTGCCGAGAATATTCATGTCAGAGACTTTGTAAAAGGTATACCTTCTGCACCGCCTTGCTCCGAGTCAGGAAAGCCCACACCAGACTGTGCAAAACCGCAATTCCCCAGCCGTCGCTGTTCCCAAGCGTGAGCCGGTTACACGCGTTCGCGTACCATCATGAGTGTGTATCCAAGCAGATTTTGCCCTTTCCATTTTGTTTTATCGAACCTATCAGGATCTTCCATTGATAATCCCGCACCCCAAATTAGGTCTTTTACTGCACATTCCGCTAATAATGCTTCGCCGGTGGATTTGAGTTTACCTTTTAAGACCTCATTTTGTGAGAATTTCGCTAAAAGTCCTTCATAAACAACGATTTGTCTCACGCCATTCCAGATATGATCATCATAATTCGCTACTTGTCTGCCAAGTGCCTTGATCTCGGCAGCATCATCAGTGGCGAGTATCTTTGTTGCCGCTGCTTCGTCATAAAAACAAATCGCCTTGCAATACATCATGAATTGTTCCATTGAGGAAAAAGATTTTTGCTTTGCGGTAAATGATGATGGATACCAATTGCTTAAATAGCCATTTTCTTCATCTGGATTATGAAAACAGATAATGCTCATCATTCTTCGCCGACCTTTTGCACTGCTAAATCAAGTTCCAAATCGTGTAGGCCGCAGTACGCTTTCTTCAAAAATCAAGCGGCACTTTTTCCAGTACCTCTGAGCTGGGAATATTGTAGTACCACTGATAATAAGCATAAAACTCGCCAATCCAATCAGGCATAAAACCGGCAAGTGCCTTGCCGGACTTCAAAACATAGCTTTCTGTTTCGCTAAAGTAACTCCACAACTCTTTAGCGCTCATTGTATTGACATAAGCTTTCGCTTCATCAACGCTTCTTCTTGTTTTGCTTTGCATATAGGTCTTAATAAAATCCTCAGTGTCCTTATCGGGGAAATTTTGCGCAACGAAGTCAAAGAGTTTTCCCTGATTTTCCACTACATCATTCAAATAATCATTTGGATACGCTCTCATAATTATCACTCCGTAAAAGCGTACTGAACACTTTAGTTACACAATTAGCATCGGAATCAACAAGTTCTCGCATTTTCTGCCTTGCGGCAATATCACGCTGATTATACTTTGCGTTGAACTCAGCATACCGAACCGTCATCAAGCTATCCTCTACTTCGTACAGTTTAGAATAAGCAAGTTCAGACTTAATACAATACTGAATACCCAAACCACCCAAAGAAAGCAGTTCTTCAAGAATATCCATATCAATATTGTCTCTTACGAATTCCTTTGCAATGTAGAAATAAGAGGCATTTGCACGCCATCCTCTGATAACGTCGCAGTCTTTGGTGTCTACGCCATATTTTTCGATAAACTTTTTTGCAAGCATACGATAACGCTTTGTGTCGGCGGCGTCCCGATGTTTCATCAGTTCAGCCAGCCAAGCCAAAACACCTTTATCTTGAAAATCCAAGATTTTAAGCCCGGCAGTATCAAGCCGATACTTGTGAACCCATCCGTTTTCCTCATTCGGTCGGCAAACTGCCCATTCTTTGGCAAGGTTGATACTATCAGTCAAGTAAAAACCTTGCCCGTAGTCATGTTTTTCTTCGCCCTTGCCGTATGCTGGTACTACGATTTTGTTAGGAGAACCGTGAAATAAGATCAACTCGCTCATTTTCGCATTTCCTCCTAAATACCTGCCCGCCGTGCGGGCGGGAACATCTTTTCAAACATAGATTTCTTGATATTTTACATCTTTTCCAACTTACGACGTTGAAGGGCGGTACGCCCAGCAGATACAGGCTTCAGTAGCAGCCCCTAAAAACTATCTGCCAGTATACAAGCCGATGTCCGTTTCTCTGTTCTCCCTCACAAATATCCTCGCTGACATGTCGATTTCGATGAGGGTAAACGAGCAAGAGTCTCAACTAATTCATGAATACGTGGCAGTAAATCGCCTAAATCTATCTCAATTTCTTCGAGAAACAATCCTCGACAGAATCGAAAAAGATCTCCGCATGGACGAGCAACGCATCATACAGGCACACGAGCGGGTAAAAACTGAGGAGAAATACGAATATACCCAAGTGCGGCAAATGCTAGGCGTATAGTATGTATCGAATTTAAATTATGACCCCAAGCCAAAAGTAGTCTCTAGACCTAGTGAATGCCGGTAATGACGCTGCGATACACACTTCACCCTAACTATAACAATACAGCTTGAGGTGCAATGCAAACAGAATGCATTGCACCTCAAGCTGTATATTTCCCAGTCTCGTTATTTCCCAGGGGGTGTTTGAAGGCCTATCCCGAGGGAGTTCAGAGTTGAATCGGTTTAGAGTTTGAACTTCGGTTTAGAGCTTAAACGCACGGCTCGGGATTGCGGTTACAAGATCTACTGCTATTTCACGTGCCTCATCCATTTCAAGACGATGCTCAGCTACCATGCGTGCAAGATATCGTGCATCCATCCGGCGAGCCACATCATGCCGTGCCGGGATAGAAGCAAAGGCGCGAGTATCATCAATCATGCCGGAAGTCTTGTAGAACGTGCCGTAAGGCGTCACCTGCTCACGGTAACGCAAAATCGCGTCTGCTTCATCGAGGAACCACCAAGGAGCACCCACATAAACACTAGGATAGTAGCCGGCAAGCGGAGCTAATTCGCGTTGATATACGTCCTGATCCATTGTGAATACTACTACCTGGAAGTTTTCGTGATTACCATACTCGCTCAGCATCGGTTGCAGTGCATGTGTAAATTCAACTGCAGCCGGGATATCTCCGCCCACATCGGCTCCGAGCCGAGCAAAAGCAGCAGAATCATGATTGCGGTGTACTGCCGGGTGGAGCGTCATTACTAAACCGTCCTCGCAAGCCAAACGTGCCTGATCGTTAAGCATATGCCGCCGCAGTTTCGCTCCGTCTTTTGCGTTAATCTCGCCATTCAATGCTTTCTGGTAAAGCTTCTCCGCCTTTTCGCAGAAAGCCGCACAGTGCCCGCATCTGCATGTGAATGGTCGGAAGAGACGGCACCCATTTCTTTGAAGAACAAGCGGCGTTTGCGCATTGCCTCCAGATGCCCGGCGTAAGTAGAAATGTCTGTATCTGCCGCAGCTCCAAGCGCTTCAGTGAGCTGCTTGAAATCAGGGCGAGCTGGTTCCAAATATTGGTCAGGACGGAAAGTTGGGATCACGCGGCCGTCCCATTGCGGATCTTCATTGAGCTGCTGATGGTAACGCAAATCAGAGAGCGGATCGTCAGTGGTGGCAAGGAGCGCCAAATTGAAACGATGGTAGAGAGATCGTGGTAAAAATTCTTCCGTCTGCAATTGTTCGTTGATCGTATCGTAAATTTGATCAGCGGTTTCTTCGCTTGGGCGAACATCGATTCCGAAAACTCCTGCAAATACCTGCTCAAACCAAGTCTGCACCGCAGTGCCGCGGAAAACCCGCCAATTCTTGCAGAAAATTCGCCATGCTTCACGTGCACGATGCGCATCCATCGGGGAACCTACCGGCACGCCAAGATCAGCCAAATCCACGCCGGCTACACCATGCAAAATCCGATTGGTGTAGTGATCTGGCGTGAGCAGCATTGAGGTTGGGTCAGTAAATGGGGTATTTTCAGCAAGCCACTGGGGCGGCACATGCCCGTGCGGGGAAATGATCGGGTGAGCGTTAGCAGCCTCATAAAGTTCGCGGGCGATTTCGCGTTGCTTTGCTTCGCTCGGGAAAAGACGATCAGGATTGAGATTTAGCGGCGTTGGCATAGAAACTCCTTCAAAATTAGATTGCGGCATGTTCTGAGAAATCGCGCATTATCGAACAACCGGCGCGGTATCCGGGCGGAATCAAACGCTGCGAACGTCTTTGCGCACAACTTTTATTCCGATAACTTTTATCATGCAGCACTATTTTACCTTGAAAAACCGCCATTTTAGCGTCTGGTTGCCGCAAGTTGCCAAAAGTATTTGCGATTTTCAAATCGATTTGCGGATCAGTTAATTTCCCGCATCAGACTTCGGCACAAGGCTAAGCTTTTGCGTATTCACATTCGGATTTGAACCCATATTTGCATTCGTATTCGCGACGGCATATTCCGCTATCTCGCGGATTTTCGGATTCGCCGTACCCACACTTCCGCGTACAGTTAAAAACATCGGCACATATACTTTTGCCGGTACATGCTGCTTTTTCTGAATTTGCGTCCGCAGCAGGCGGGCAGCTTCCTTTCCGATATGGCGGTATGCGCCTGCCAGTGTGGTAAGCGGAGGATTGCATAGCGGCGCAGCAAGAGAATTATCAAAACCGGCGACGGAAACCGCTTCCGGAACCCGGATTCCGCGGCGGTTGAGTGCCTGGATGAAACCAGCTGACTGCATATCGTTGAAAGTAACCACAGCCGAGGTTGGTCTGGTCAGCCATTCCTTGGCTGCTTTAAAACCGCCCTGCGGATCCGGACTGGCAGTATTCGTTCGGTAGAGCTTTACCCCGATTTCGTGGCAATAGTTGTGCAGGAAGCGCCAGCGAATACCGTCCATCCACGATCCTTCCGGTCCGCGGACATAAGTGAAAGTCTGGTGTCCTTTTGAAATAAATAAATTAATGAGATCTTTAATTCCGGCTTCAGTGTCTGACAAGACGGAAGGGATGCCGGGAGCAAAACGCTGTATTGCCACCGTCGGGCAGCGTTTATAGACTTGTGCAAGCTGTGAATCGGATGCGAGCGGACCTACTAACACAATGCCGGATACATTCGGAATCAGGAAATCTGCTACTTCATTCACCGAACGTTTTTGGGTGCGGGTTTCAGCAACGATTGTGAAATATTCTTCACCGAATCCGTCTTCAAATCCGGTCATAATATCTTCATGAATCATATTTGTGATGTTTTGGGTAATAAACGCAATCGTCGGAATTTCTTTTTCCGATATACCCGTGCCGGGCGGTTCTCATAGCGGTATCCAAGTTTTTCCGCAGCTGCATATACAAGATTTAATGTTTCATTCGAGACGCGGCCAGGTTTGGAAAATGAACGTGAAACGGTGGAAACAGAGACATTCGCTGCAGCGGCGATATCGTAAATGGTCACCTTTTTCTCTGCACGTTCACTTGGCATATCACTCCTTTGTTAGCTGAACCCCATTATAACGAAACCGGGGAAATAAAGCGCGCAGAAAAATGCTTCGAACGCAAAGCGCGCATAATAAAAGCGGACGGTCCGCATACTGCGAACCGTCCAAAGTTATTTAATTTAAACCCGATACCGGATTAAAAGCTGCGCCTCACCATCCCAGTTCGTCACGCATTTTAATCCAGCGCTGGCGAACTTTATAAGCATTCGACTTTGGTAAGCGGTCGCGGGTAAACATTCCCTTTTATTGCCGCCCACACGCATAATACCTGGGGTGGTTTGGAAATCTGCGAAGTTCCACATTTGTTCTCCCACCACTTCCGGGTAGTCATCAAAGACTCTGTGGAACATTCCAATCATATCTTCCTGGAATTCTTCCGACCATGGACGACGGAAATAATCCTTTTGCCCCGGGAGCGTATCCGGACCATATTCGGTGAAGATAATTGGTTTGTTCGGGAAGAGTTTCAGCCAGCCGTCGATCTCATCCCGCAAATGCTTTTCCGCATCGCCCAAAGCGCCTGTATCCACATACCAGCCGTAATAGCGGTTGAGCATAATCACATCGAAGAGGTCTGTAATCTTCTCTTTCTCCGGGGTGGAGATCATTACGTTCACGTAGCCGACGGGGCGGGTTGGGTCAGCTTCCCGGGCGGCCTGTGCAAGCGGTGCAAAGTATTCGCGAGAGGCGTCAGTGTGAGTTTCCGGTTCGTTCGCGATTGACCAGATCACCACGCAAGGATGGTTCTTATCGCGCTGAATCAGGTCGCGAATTTCCTGCTCATGTACTAAACGGGTGGCTTCGTTTGCGGTTTCCGGCGAGAAAGTAGTGAATCCTTGGCTGCCGAAAATCCCGCCGCCAAGCCCCATATTCAACCCAACGGCTGGAGTTTCGTCGATTACCACAAAACCCTGTTCGTCCGCATAATCCATAACTTCTTCCGCATATGGATAATGCGATGTGCGGAAAGAATTTGCCGCCTGCCACTTCATCACTTCAAAATCGTGTACCATCATCACATTATCGTGCCCTTTTCCGCGGATAATGTTATCTTCGTGCCGTCCGTAGCCGCGGAAGTAGAATGGTTTGCCGTTGATTAGGAACTGATGGTCTTTAATCTCGACGGTGCGGATACCGAAACGCTGCGGGTAGACATCCGAATCAGCAGTGATTTCGAGTGTGTAAAGTGCGCCGTGGCCGGGTGCCCAGAAATCTGCATTCGACACGCGAATTTCGCCTGCGGCGCCGGCAGCTGCAGCTACCTCTGTATCGTTTGGATCAAGTACGCGTACTGAAATATTTTCTGCACCGTCAGCGACGGCTTCATATTTTACAATGCCGTCGGCGCCTGCAATATCGGTTACGATGGTTACATCGCGTACATATACCGCTGGACGGGTGTAAAGGCGGACCGAACGGTGGATTCCGGCGTAGTTGTAGAAATCATGCCAGTAATGCTGCACATTTTCGCCAGCCTCATTCTGATCGATATACCCTGGGGAATTGACTGCCAGTGGAGACGATTGTCAACAGCGACGGTAAGACGGAATTCTTCGCCCGGCTTTACCAGTTCAGTGATATCGGCTTCAAATGGCAGATACCCGCCCTTGTGGGTAGTTACCTCGGTGCCGTTTACAAAGATGTATGCTTCGTGGGTGACGGAACCGAAACGAAGTATCAGCCGGTCTTCTCCATACTTTGGGGCGATTACATTCCGTTCATACCAGACCAGACCGACATGGTCATGTACATTAGTATCGACGGTAACGTCGTTATAAGAACCAGGCACAGCCATTGGGCGGGTGCCGCGAAGTTGCTGGCCGGCCCAATTTTCAGCGAGACCAACATTGTTAGTGTCAACAGTGAAATTCCAAATTCCGTCGAGAATAGTGGAATGGCGGGAAATGGAATCTTTTACAGAAAGCATTTGAAGCTCCTTTGCTCTAGTTGCCGTTTGCTCTAGGCGCCGTACTTATTTGTGGCTACTGCTAGTCTTGCAATCCCGTAATTTCTCGGCAAGTGATTACGGAGAAATATGCAACATTGTGCAACAACTAGGAAAAGCGGCTTCCGCTCAAAGATGATGTTCTCAAGTAGCTGTGAATGTGCCGTGATGAAGGTGTTCGGCACGGGAAAGCTGTAAAATCGGAAAATTTTGTTAATCCGCAGATAGGCTCGCTGGAGAGATTGGGTATATCGCGAATTGATGGAATTGTAAACCTGAGCGTAATGAAGCGCTTCAGGCTTGGCCAGGAGGAAAAATGTCTCGACCAGAGAATACCGCTGTAAAAGCGGCGCGCAAATTTGGAATGCGCGATTGTCTCGGATATATGTTTGGTGATTTCGGGAACGATTTCACTTTCATCTTGCAAGCAATGTTTTTACTTTGTTCTACACGAACGTTGCGGGAATTAATCCTATTCATGTTGGTACGCTGCTGCTGGTTGCGCGAGTTATTGACGGATTCACCGATGTGGGAATGGGGGTGCTTGTTGACCGGCTCCCGCTGAAAAAGGCGGAGATAAGTTCCGCCGCTGGATTAAGTGGATTGCTATTCCGGTGGCTGCGGCTTCAGCATTAATGTATATGTCGTTTGTTGCTGACTTCAGCTCCTATACGGCAAAGATTGTTTGGATGTGCGCCACTTACTTCCTTTGGGGGTCGCTCTGCTATACGGCAATTAACATCCCTTACGGTTCGATGGCTTCGGTAATATCTTCTGATCCCGATCAGCGTGCGCAGCTTTCCGTATGGCGCTCCACAGGTGCAAACCTTGCAGTGCTCCTCATCAGCTCGGTTCTGCCGTTAATCGTTTACACCAAGAATGCGAAAGGTGTGGCGGTAATCGACGGCCCAATGATGACATATTCCGCAGTCGCCTGCTCAATTGCCGCTGTTGTCTGTTATGCGGTGCTTTACTTTAACTCCATCGAACGTGTGAAATCGGCGCCGAATACGGATAATTCAAGCACGGAAAATCAGCAGCCGGGCATTGCAAAGATGCTCGTCTCTGTGGTGAGTAATAAGGCGCTTCTTGGTTTGATTGTGGCTGCGCTTTTGCTGCTCCTAGCAAATCTTTTCCTCACGGGGATGCTCGGCTATATTTTCTTGAATTGGTTCGGCGACGGTAAACTTCAGTCTCCGGCTTCGATGGCGAGTATGATTCCGGCATTTGTGTTAGTTGTGCTTGCGCCGTGGATGGCGAAAAAGTTCGGGAAAGCTGAAGTCGGTTCCGTCGCGATGATAATCGGCGGAGCGGTGCTTGTGGCTGCATACTTTATGAAAATTGAAAATCCGGTTATTTGGATTGTGTTCTACTCAATTGCAATGTTTTGTATCGCAATCTTTAACTTCCTCGTTTGGGCATTTATCACGGATGTGATTGATGATCAGGAAGTGCGTACGGGGCATCGTGATGACGCGACCGTGTATGCAGTATATTCTTGGGCGCGGAAGCTGGGGCAGGCGCTTGCAGGTTTTCTTACTACCTGGGCGTTGAGCGTTGTTGGTTTCGACTCGGCGATTGCGAAAGAAGGCGGGCAGCAGGCGCAGAGTGTAATTGATGGAATTTACACTTTTGGAAATCTTGTGCCCGGGATTGGCTGTATTTTAGTTGGGTTCGCACTGCTTTTCCTCTATCCTTTGAAAAAGAAGCGGGTAGCGGAGAATGTGGCGGTTCTTGCAGCTCGCCGTGCTGCTGGGAAGTGAGAATTTAGCGCAGTTCGAAAATAAAAAGTCCGCTGCGTTTCAAAGCAGTATTTCGAAATACTCCCTGGAAGTTGGGTTGATTTGTTCAGTTCCTGTTTCCGGGAGTATTTTGAATTGCGGATCGTGTTCGGTTAGGGGTGTGCCAGCTTTTGCGATATGGCGCTGAGCGCGGAGATTTCTTCATGTGTCAACTTGCTGGTAAATGATTCTTCAATATGCCGGTGGTGTGCTCCGCCGATTTTTGTCAGAATATTTAACCCAAGTTTGGTGAGCTGCAAATTTGATGCGCGCTTATCGTTCGGGCAGGCGGTTTTCGCAATCCAGCCGCGTTCTTCGAGTATGCGCACGCGGTAGCTTAATCGGGCCACAGAAAAAACAATCTGCTGAGCCAGTTTTGCCATTTTTAAGGTGTGCGCTGGGGCTTCGGCAAGGGCAATCAAGATGTTGAGATCGCCTAAATCGGATCCGGTTTCGTTGCGCAGCTGCTCGTCAAGATGTGAAATCAGATGCTGTGCAGTTTCGAAATAGCTGCGCCAATGCTCCAGTGTATCGTTATGGAAAACGGGCAGTTCGGGGAAGATGGTTTTGGATTCGTCATTTTGCTGTCTGTACTTTTAGTGTCGGTTGAGAAGCTGGGCAAAGGGTGTGATTTGGTTTGGGTCAAACAAATCTGCTGTTACTGATTTCCGTTTCGGGAATCTTGTGCCGTCAGTGTATAAATCCTTGTTGATAAGTTCAATCGTATCGTTATTGCGTTCCCGTGCTTCTTTAATCTGTTCTGGATTTTCTGGTTCGGATGAAATTGTGTCCGCAGCTGCAGCGGATTTCTGCGAGTAATTTTTACATCTTGTGCTTCGGCAGTGTCTGCGGCGGAACTCTCAGTATTTGCAGGCGAATGGTTTGCTTTGCTCCCGATTAATGCGGTTACGAGTTCTTTTGCTGTCCCATCGATTCGGCGCTGTAAAGCGGCAGCTCCTGTTGCGGAACCCCAATCGTCTGTGGCGGCGAAGATACTGCTTGGCAGGACGATTCCTTTCAAATAGGAGAGCATTGGGCGGATTGCGTATTCGGCAGCGAGTGAGTGGCGTGCGGTGCCGCCCGTCGCCCCGATTAAAACCGGTTTGCCGCTGAGTGCGGCGTCGTCAATTAACTGCCAGAAGAGTGTTTGGATTCCAATCGGTGCTCCTTTATAAATCGGACTGATTGTCACGACGGCATCGGCGGTCTGGACACTTTTAAAAGCTGCTTCCAATTCGCTGTCCGGCACTGGGGTGAGCGCAGAAAGAGCAAGTTTTTTCGTATAATCGCGCAAGTTTATTCGGTCTACCGTGAGTTTTTCTCCGAAAGCTGCGGCGTGTTCGACGGCTGCTTTAATTATTTGCGCAATTAGTTTTGTGGTTGTTGATTCGGAACTGATTCCGGTCCATACTGCTGTGAGTTTCATTTTTTCCTTAAAATATTTGAGTTTGCGGCTTCCTGGAATGATTCATGTTTTGGAGACGATTTTTTTGGGGGGCGGCACCTGAGATATCAGGTTCGGAATATCGGGAACTCGGGATATCGGGCACTCGGCATATTAGGCTCAGGATATCGGGCACTCGGTTCGGAGTTTTGGTTTTCGCAATTTTCTTCACCTGTTTTGTGATTTTATTGATTCTGCCGATTTCGTTTTGGGATACCGCAGTGGCGCATTATCCGGTTTTATTTTCGTCTGCTGGATACATGATTTTCCTTGCGCCGCCCGAATTGGTCATTTACGTGCGCTGAGCTGGGCGGATAGTTCGGACGGCGCTTTCTGGATTTATATTTTATTTCACGGATTTAGCTGCAGCTGTGCACATTTTCGTTTTATGCCTCTGCCGCAGCGCGGTCTTTTCCTGCCTGTGAATCTGGTTTACCTCCAGGTACTGGTTCAGATCCGGCAGCTTTCCGTGCTTTCAACCATTCGTGAGTTGGTGAGTCTGGTACGTCTGCCGGGCGTCCTTTTGCGAATTCTTTCCGCAGTACCGGAACTACTTCTTCGCCGAGAATATCAATCTGTTCAAGTACCATCTTTAACGGTTGACCTGCATGATCGATTAGGAACATTTGGCGCTGATAGTCTCCTGCCCAATCGCGGAAAGAGAGTGTGCGGTCAATAACTTGCTGCGGCGATCCGACGGTAAGCGGTGTTTGCTCAGCAAATTCTTCCAGTGATGGGCCGTGACCGTATACGGGGGCATTATCGAAGTAGGGGCGGAATTCACGCACTGCGTCTTGTGAGTTCTTGCGCATAAACACTTGTCCGCCAAGGCCGACGAATGCTTGGTGTGCTTTTCCATGCCCGTAATATTCGTAACGCTGCCGGTAGAGGTTCACCATCTGTGCGGTGTGGCTGGTCTTCCAGAAGATGTTGTTGTGGAAGAAACCGTCGCCGTAATATGCGGCTTGTTCGGCGATTTCCGGGGAACGGATTGAGCCGTGCCAGACGAATGGCGCCACATCGTCGAGCGGACGCGGAGTTGCGGTGAAGTATTGCAGCGGTGTCCGGAAGCGGCCTTGCCAGGTGAGATCGGTTTCGCGCCAAAGGCGGTATAGCAGCTGATAGTTTTCAACTGCGAGCGGGATTCCTTCGCGAATGTCTTTGCCGAACCAAGGGTAAACTGGGCCGGTGTTTCCGCGTCCCATCATTAAATCGATGCGGCCGTCGGCGAGGTGTTGGAGGTAAGAGTAGTCTTCTGCAATCCGTACCGGATCTGTGGTCGTAATCAGTGTGGTAGCGGTAGAAAGTTTGATTTTCTCGGTCTGTGCTGCGAGGTTTGCGAGCAGGATCGGCGGATTGGCTGGTGCGATAAATGGGGGATTGTGGTGTTGGCCGGTGGCGAAAACATCTAGGCCGGCAGCTTCGGCATGTTTCGCGATTTCGACGGTTGCTTTGATTCGTTCGTGCTCGGTCGGGGTTTTGCCGGTAGTTGGATCGGTGGTGAGGTCACCAATTGTGAATACGCCGAATTCCATTTCGGTCTCCTTGCATAAAAATAGTTGAAAAATTAACTAACACTCGTTAGTTTACTTAAAATTTTTAATAATGCAAGCGGGGTGATGTGCAGCTTAAAACGATTATGATTGTTCGGAGGTGCCCTCGTTAATTGCAGTATCTTCGTTAATTTCTGTAACTAGCGGTGTTTTTGCATAGCGGTCAGGCTTGATTTATGTGAAACACTGCTTTCCGCCCGGATACACACCGGCTTTATTGCACCACCCCAAGCAATCAATCCGCAGCACCGCGCAATCAGATAGTAAGGACTCGTGCTCATCACGTAAGTGGTGGCAAGAACTCAGGTTAGTTACGTAACTGGTGGCAAGAACTTAGATTGAGATTTTTACTGTCGGAAGTGCTTGCGTTTGTGCTGGTCACAGGCTCGTGATAATGACGGTTCTCTCGTCGTTATACAAAACTGCTCACTTTGCACCAGTTACGTAAGTTCGGATTGATTTTGCAACTAGTTGCGTTAGTTGGGTCCGGTTTGGCTGGTTCCAAGCGGTGTTTTTGCATAGCGGTTTGCTGGGTAAATATCTGCTGCCGTTTTCGCTGGATAAAATAAATATGATAAATATTTAGTGAAATATTTTATCGAAACCGCGCTATTGTTATGTGATGTTATTGCGATTTTGCGGCTAGCTGCTGTTCAATAACTGCCCGCGCGCTTGTGCAGAGACAGAAACTTACCGTGAAGCACAGCGCAATTAAACTAATTACTCCGTAAATGTGGAACAATCCAATCTTTGTAGATTCGGATAAATAATATGCTCCGAGCGAAAGCGTGCCGATTGGGAAGGTCAGCGCCCACCATCCCGTCGTAAATGCCATCTGATTCTTAAATCCGTGCACCGTCATCTTAATTGCCCAGGCAATTAGCGGAATACTCAAACCGAGCATAAAACAACCGTAAATATCGGCAAGCAAATGCAGCATTTGCGCATACTCCGGATGTGCAATCGGTTCGGTGTTTTTTGCGATTACCTGCACTGCTGCGGTTGATTGCCCGACCATTCCAAGCGGAATCCAAGCACTTAGTGAAGCGTTAGTCGGGATTTTACTGATTCGCCAATGATAGTGGTACACCCGGCTGAAAATGACGGTACCCAAGACAAAAGCGACGAAAAAACATGCTGTCGAGAGAAAAAGTATCAATCCGCGTATCGCAATATCGTCAATATTTCCAGCAATTCCAGCTCCGACAGTAGCCGAAACCATTGGTCCGACAACAGCCAGACCCCACACCGCAATCGGGCTGGAAATGATTCTTCCAGACAAAACTACGCCAAAGCCGAATGCAGTGATTAAACCAATGAAAGTCGCAATAATCCATAAAACGGTATCGATCCAGAAAGCAGCCGATAAAGCGTTCGGAAACCAGTAGGGGAGAATCGTGAGCGTAGCAGAGCCGACGGAAAGAATTCCCATCGCGACGGTACCCCACATTGGAATCAAGTTTTGATTAGATATTGTTTCGATAAACGCATTCCGATTACGGATAATCCGAATAATAAAAATGCCGGTAATAGTAACCAGCAAAATCCAGGCAATGCTGAAAGGGAGTAGTGCGAGAATTTGCAAACCGGGAAATAATCCGCGGTTTAAATGAATTAGTGTGGAAAGAATTGCAATCCCCATCACGGCTGGATACCAGGATGGCCCTGCCGCTGGAAGTTTGATTTGCCGATATTTATTCCGTTTCGTTTCGTGCATTTTCATTTCGTGCATTTTCCGCAACTGCTCCTAGTGTAGACCGTATTAAAGGATACGGCCTACTGTTGCGAAAGCGAAATTGCGGTAACATTCAATGAATTAGAATTAACCAGCCGGTACTGAAGCGGCGGCAACACGGCAAAATGTTTATCCTGCAGTTCAGATTACTGAACGAAACAACTATCGGTATGCAGATTCGACTGGTATTAACCGCTGCCGAAAATGGTTTGTGTTTTGCTCTGCAGGGTTGTTGTTTCGGCAATTGCGGTTTGAAAATGCAATTTATTAATTCGCGAATTGGGATTTTAGGGCAGTAATTGCCGGGGAAAATTTTGCTTGAGTTTCTGCAAGCTCGTTCTCAGGAATCGAATCTGCCATAATTCCGCCGCCGGCCCATGCTGTTGCACTCCGTAAATCGGCAGAAACTTGGCAGCAGCGCAGTGCGATTGCCCACTGCCCAAACTCACCTGCAGCTCCGTGGGAAATCCAACCGACAGGTGCGCCGTAGCGTTCGCGGACATCTCCTTCAAGCTGAGTAATAACTTCATTTGCTTTCTCGCGCGGGTTTCCTCCGAGTGCCGCAGTTGGATGCAGTTTTCCTATCACCGCCAGCAAGGAGAGGGTGCCGTCGAGAGTAGTGTAAATATCGGTGGCGAAATGCTCCACGTTCGGTAATGTTAAGACGTATGGTTCGCCAATTTCCACTGTTCCGAATTCTTGTAAAGCGGCGGCAGCAGAATTAACTGCTACACGGTGTTCGCGGATATCTTTTTGGGAAGTTTCCAGTTCAAATTCTGCAGTAAAATCATTTTCTGCAAATATCTGGAGCGGCTTGGTGCCGGCTAAAACACGGCAATGTACGCGCGGAATGCCGTGTTGTGAATTCTCTGTTTGGGCGAGCATTTCAGGAGATGCTCCAACCAGTCCGTCGACAGAAAATACCCACGTATTTGGATATCCGGCAGCGAGAGTTTGTGTTAGTTTCGGCAAGGAAATTGGGTGCGGAAAATTAAGGTTCAATGAACGGCTGAGAACTACCTTTTCCAGCTTTCCCTGACGAATCATCATGCTTGCGGCCGCTACCTGTTTCTTCCAATCTTCAGGCGTCGGGGTAGGGATAATTTTAATGCCGGCACAATTTTTACTTGCAATATTTTTTCAAAACCAGCGGATTCGGCGGATTTTACCGATTCTGTGAAGCTTTGATGCGTGTTTTGCGATAAAGCTTTTGCGTGTTTTTCCGCACTGCGGTGAATCAGGCTGAGCAAACCCGCATTATTTTTCGGGACTGCAGGTTTGGCAGAATCTGCAGTCCAGGTTTGCGTAATCCATGCCATGCCGTTTTTCTTCCCAACCAGCACTTCCGGCACGATTAATGCTGATCCGACGGCGGAGTTCGGGCTGAATGAAAAGGAACCGAAAGTAATTAAACCGGAACCGGATGTTTTTACATTATCGATAATGGCGGCATTATTGCATAAAGCGTTCCAATAGCGGTTTGCGGCAGTGAAACGAGTTTGGGAGTGTGTTTGTGAATCTGCGCTGCTGCCGGCGGAATCCGGATTGGGGGCAGGCGTGCTGCGGTTATTGGCAAGGTCAGCGCGGGCAGCCGTGCCAAATCCGAGCAAATACGCGCTATCATGCGTCCAAACTAAACTATCGCGCGAAATTAGCTGAATCAGCTCAGAAAAATCCGGTTGGAAAGAAAGCGGAACTGAACGTACAAACAACTGCGGAATCTTAAACACAAATAACGATAATAGTCCTAAAAGTGGTTAAATTCGTATTATGAGTCGAGCAGATTTAGCAAAAAATCCAAATGATATATCCGGCATGTTTAATCAGGTTGCCCAGAAATACGATTTGATGAACACTATTCTCACTGGCGGATTGGTCTATTCTTGGCGGAAAGCAACCTCCGCAGCACTTGAAATCACACCTGGAATGAAGATTCTTGATCTTGCTGCGGGCACTGGGACTTCATCTATACAGTACTTGAAAGCTGGAGCTGATGTCGTAGCGTGTGACTTCTCTGCCGGAATGATTGCGGCCGGGCGAAAGCGTTACCCGGAATTAACTTTTGTTGCCGGTGATGCTACTAACCTGCAATTTGCGGAAAATACTTTCGATGCCGTTACGATTTCCTACGGTATTCGGAATGTGAGCGACCCGAAAAAGGCGCTTGCAGAAATGCTGCGGGTAACTAAGCCCGGGGAAAGCTCGTAGTATGCGAATTTTCAAAACCGACGAATTCGGTTTTCTTTGCGCTGTACCGTTTCTTCCTTGAACATGTAATGCCGCAAATATCGAAGATTTTTTCCTCTGATGCGCCGGCATACGAATATCTGATGGAATCGATTCTTGATTGGCCTGCGCAGCAGGAATTTGCCGGCTGGATTCGCGATTCCGGCTGGGAAAACGTGGAATTTAAGAATCTTACCAATGGGATTGTGGCACTTCACCGCGGTGTGAAACCGCTGGTTTAATATGAATAGATCTGCTGTCCAGCAGAATCGGGCAGACGGCAGAACTGTACCGCAGTTCCAAATAAATGTGAGCTAAGTTTTATGTGCATATTTTGTTGCGTAAAGCCTTTAGTCTGAGGTGTTATTCGCAAGAGTATCTCGCGTAGAATCTGAGCGAATACGTATTTGAAATTTTGCGCAGTTGTTTGCATAGATTCTTTTAACAAAGAAAATATCCGCAGACACACGGGATATTAACAGGGCGGGAGCAAGGCACGCATGGAAATTGCGAGTGAAGCTGATGTAGTGATTGTAGGAGCTGGTCCGGGCGGATCGGCAGCGGCACACTATCTCGCCCGCTACGGAATTGATGTCCTAGTACTCGAAAAAGCAACTTTTCCCCGCGATAAAATTTGCGGCGACGGGCTTACCCCGCGCGCAGTATCCGAGCTAATCCGCATGGGGATTCAAATCCCGCAGTCAGAAGGATGGGTGCGCAACTATGGTGTGCGCGCATACGGCGGCGGTCATAAAATTGAAGTTCCATGGCCGGATATTGCTTCGCAGCCAAACTACGGTTCAGCGAGCGCTCGCGTAAAACTTGATCAGAAGCTGATACAGCACGCGGTCCGCTCCGGAGCAAAGCTGGCGGAGGGAATAACTGTTACCGGCGCTTTGCAGGATGAGCGAACTGGGCGCATAGTCGGGGTAAAAGCACGTCAAACCAAAGATGGTGCAAAAGGCAGCGAATTTACAGTGAAAGCGCGCTACACAATCGATGCCGGAGGTGTATCAGCGCGGCTTGCCACTTCCGTCGGTCGGGAAAAGAATCTGCACCGGCCAATGGGGGTAGCGGTTCGTACATATTTTGAATCCCCGCTGGCAAATACAGACATGATGGAATCTCATCTCGAACTTTGGTCAGGAACACCGGGAGAATCTGAGCTGCTTCCCGGTTACGGCTGGCTTTTCGCTGTCGGAGACGGACTTGTGAACGTCGGACTTGGTTCGCTTTCTTCGACGGCGAAGCCCAGCGGGATTGACTATCGTTCTGTTTTCAAGACATGGATTGCAAACGTGCCGGAAGAGTGGGGTTTGAATCCGGAAACACAGCGCGGTCCGCTCCGTTCAGCAGCACTGCCGATGGCGTTTAATCGTAAACCGCATTACCGTGACGGTCTTGCCCTTGTAGGGGATGCCGGCGGTATGGTTTCTCCGTTTAACGGCGAAGGTATCGCTTATGCGCTTGCCTCCGGGCGGATTCTCGCAGATTTTATTATTCAAGCCTTGAATCGCCGCACTATGGCGCAAGCTGAACAGGCAATGCTGCAATATCCGCAGGAGCTGCGGGCAGAGCTTGGCGGATATTACACGCTTGGGCGGATTTTTGCGGCGCTGATTGAACGCCCGGAGATAATGCATATTTGTGTGAAATACGGTTTACCGCGTCCGGTATTAATGAAACTTGTGATGAAACTGCTTTCAGATACTTACGATCGGCGTGACGGCGACTGGATGGACAAGCTGATTACCGCGCTGACAAAGGTGGTTCCGAAAGCATGAAAAGCGCAGTGTTTCAAGCAGGAAAACTTGCAGATAATCTCTATGCGGATATGTGTGAGAGAAATCTTGCGTATAAGACATTTAATTTTCAAAGCTATATTATTAAGACGGATTGCGTTATTACGCGCAGAAATATGAAGAGCAGGTGAAGGATAGATGAACCCGTACGTTCCGCTCCTGATTATGATCGCGGCAGCGGCAGTAATCGCACTTGGAGGTCTTGGAGCTTCCGCGATTCTTGGTCCGCATAAGTTTAACCGCGTAAAGGTTTTGAACTACGAATGCGGTGTAGAGGCTACGCCGAACGGCGGGACAGCCCGGCGTTTCCCAATCAAATATTTTCTGACGGCAATGACTTTCATTATCTTCGATATCGAAGTTGTATTCCTCTATCCTTGGGCAGTTGCCAACGATCAGCTTGGTCTTTTCGGTCTGCTCTCGATGGCCGCTTTCGTAATTCTTATTACCGTCCCGTTCATTTATGAATGGCGCCGCGGCGGTCTGGATTGGAGTGAATAATGGGTCTTGAAGAGAAAATTCCGCAAGGTATTGGCCTGACCACAATGGAAGCAGTGCTCGGCTGGGCGCGGGCCCGCTCTCCTTGGCCGGTCACGATGGGTCTTGCCTGCTGTGCAATTGAAATGATGGCGTTCGGGGCAGTTCGTTTTGATGCTTCACGAATCGGGATGGAAGTTTTCCGCGCCTCCCCGCGCCACTCGGACTTAATGATTGTTTCTGGGCGTGTGAGCCAAAAGATGGCCCCCGTCGTACGCAATATTTACGATCAAATGACCGGTCCGAAATGGGTTATCTCAATGGGTGCCTGCGCTTCCTCGGGCGGAATGTTTAACAACTACGCACTTGTGCAGGGAATTGACCACATTGTGCCAGTTGATATTTATCTTCCCGGATGTCCGCCGCGGCCCGAAATGCTCATTAATGCTGTATTTGAGCTGCGTAATCAGCTGCTTGAAAAAGCTCCGCTTGGGCAAAACCGCATTGATATGTGTAAGGCTGCTGAAGCTGCTGCACTGAAAGCTGAGCCGATTGAGCTGCAGAAAGGACTCCTCGCATGAGCGAAAATCACGAAGGCGCCCTCACTTCTTTTCCGCCCGAAGCGGCCGGCGGTGAATATTTAGGCACCCGCAAAGGACTTTGGGGTGTAAAGAATCTTGCGGATACTACCGGTTTTTCTGAACAGACTGAAATAGTAGCAATATCGCATCCGGCGATGCGTCCTTTCGGCAGCTGGTTCGATGAAGTAGTCGATATCATCATTGAACTGGCGGCAAAAGACGGCTTTTCAGAAGATGACATTATTGAAAAGGTCACTACCGATCATGATCAGCTCGTAATTTTCGTTAAACGTGAACGGATTGTTGATGTAGCACGGTATCTTCGTGACGACCGCGATTTGCGTTTTGAGATGTGTCTCGGAGTCTCTGCCGTGCATTATCCGCACGATAAAGGGCGTGAACTTCACGCATATATTCCGTTCTTTTCAATTACACACAACCGAATGATTGCACTCGAAGTTGCAATTCCAGAATCTGATCCGCATATGCCTTCACTCACTTCGGTCTATCCCGGTGACGATTGGTCAGAGCGGGAAGCCTTTGATTTGATGGGGATTATCTTCGACGGACATCCCGGTTTAGCACGCTCAGCAATGCCTGATGATTGGGTTGGGCATCCGCAGCGCAAAGATTATCCGCTCGGCGGTATTCCTGTGGAATATAAGGGTGCCGTAATTCCGCCGCCGGACACTCGGAGGGAGTATAACTAATGGTCCAAACCATGCCTCATGCGACGAAAGCATTTGTCGATACTGAAACAAATTCCTACCCTGAGTTCTCTGCTGCCGGCGGCGATTGGGATTCCTCGCAAAAGAAGCAGAAGAACTTGGTGAAGACCATATTGTCGTAAATCTTGGTCCGGTCCATCCGGCTACACACGGTGTGCTGCGATGCCAGGTTGAACTCGACGGTGAAAACGTCAAAGAAGTTCGTGCCGCTACCGGCTTCCTCCATACCGGTATTGAGAAGAATATGGAATACCGGACTTGGACCCAGGGAGTGGCGTTCTGTACCCGAATGGACTATGTGGCTCCAATCTTCCAGGAAGTCGCATACTGTCTTGCAGTGGAAAAACTTCTTGGTATCACCGATCAGGTTCCGGCGCGTGCAAACGCAATCCGAGTGCTTTTGATGGAAATCGGGCGAATTAATTCGCACCTGGTTGCAATCGGGTCGGGCGGTAACGAACTTGGCGCAACCACAATGCTCACCTTAGGTTTCCGCGGCCGTGAAGACTGCTTGCGAATCTACGAAGACATTACCGGATTGCGAATGAATCATGAGTTTATTCGTCCAGGCGGAGTACTCGAAGATATTCCGGAGAACGGTGTTGAATATATTCGCGGATTGCTGCCGAAAATTAAGCGCACACTTGAAGATATGCAGGATTTGACGATGCAGAATCCAATCTTCAAGATTCGCCATGTGGATGTGGCAAATTCACCGCTTTCATCAATGATGGCGCTGTCAATGACTGGTCCGTCGGTGCGTGCCGGCGGAGTTCCGTGGGATTTACGGAAAACCCAGCCGTACTGCGGATATGAAAAATACGAATTTGATATTCCTGTTGCCGATAAAGCAGACGCATACAATCGCGTGCAAGTTCGGTTCGAAGAATGTTACCAGTCGCTGCGGATTTGCTATCAGGTACTTGATGAGCTTGAACGTACCGCAGGCGAACCGGTGATGGTTGCAGACAAAAAATTGCATGGCCGGCACGCCTTTCAATCAGCTCCGACGGTCAAGGGCAATGTCCAGGGCATGTACAGGAAATCATGAGTGAATCAATGGAATCACTGATTCACCATTTCAAGCTGGTAACAGAAGGTTTCCGAGTTCCCGCCGGGCAGGTCTATCAGATGATTGAACACCCGAAAGGTGTGATTGGAGTGCATCTTGTAAGCGACGGAGGCACCCGCCCGTACCGTGCGCATTTCCGTGATCCGGGATTTAATAATCTGCAATCGCTGAGCATCATGGCAGAAGGCGGAATGCTCGCCGACATGATTATCGCACTGGCGATGATTGATCCAGTTATGGGAGGTGTTGATCGCTAATGGCTCTTGAAAATACTTATACTCCGGAAGTCGAGGCGCGCCTGCGCAGCGACGCTGCCGAAGTAGTGGCCCGCTACCCGCAGTCACGTTCGGCAATTATGCCGCTGCTGCATTTGATTCAATCTGAGGATGGGTTCTGCTCTCCGCGCGGGATTGCACTCGTCGCCGATATTCTTGGGTTAACACGGGCGCAAGTTTCTGCAGTTGCGACGTTCTATTCGCAGTATCGGCGCCATCCAAACGGAGAATACAACGTCGGCGTATGCACGAATGCGCTTTGTGCAGTGATGGGCGGCGATATTATCTGGGATGAACTCACCGAATATGTGGGTGTCGGATCCGATGAGACCACTGCCGACGGCAAGATTACACTTGAGCGTCTTGAATGCAACGCGGGATGTGATTATGCTCCGGTGGTGATGGTGAATTGGGAGTTTTTCGATAATCAGACTCCGGAATCCGTAAAACAGATTGTTGATGATATTCGTGCCGGTAAAGATCTTCACCCAACCCGCGGACCGGAAAAAGTGCATACTTTTAAGGAAACTGAACGGGTGCTCGCCGGTTTTGAAGATGGTCATGTTGATGAAGGCGTCGGTGCCGGTGAAGCCAGCCTGCGCGGATTAAAGCTGGCGCGTGAAAACGGATGGAAAGTGCCGCAGCCAATTGCAGGTGAGGAAGATCGAGAAACGGAGGGGCTGAAAAATGACTGCCTTTTCAAAGCCAGGGATGCTTGCTCCCGTGCTTTCGAACATTTGGGATCAGCCGAAGTCTTGGAAGCTCGATACTTACCGTGCAAACGATGGTTATAAAGCGCTTGCAAAAGCGTGGCAGATGAAAGCTGAAGACGAATCTGCAATCACGAATCTGATTAAAGAATCCGGGCTTCGCGGCCGCGGCGGCGCAGGCTTCCCGACCGGGTTAAAATGGTCATTTCTTCCAGCTCCCGACGGCGGTCAGCGCTATCTTGTCGTGAATGCCGACGAGTCTGAACCAGGGACGTGTAAAGACATTCCATTTCTTATGGCAAACCCGCATTTGCTGATTGAAGGAATGGCGATTTGTATGCTCGCTATTGGGGGCAATCACGGATTTATTTATCTGCGCGGCGAAGTGGTGCATGTCTACCGGCGTTTGCTTGCTGCGGTGCGGGAAGCGCGGGAAGCCGGGCTGCTTGGTGCAGGTCTGGGGCCAAACGGCGATTATGATCTTGATATTACAGTTCACGCCGGTGCCGGTGCATATATTTGCGGTGAGGAAACAGCACTTCTTGACTCGCTTGAAGGATACCGCGGTCAGCCGCGTCTGAAGCCGCCGTTCCCGGCTGTAGCGGGGCTTTATGCTCGTCCAACCGTCGTTAATAATGTGGAATCAATTGCTTCAATTCCCGGCATTATCAATAATGGCGCGCAATGGTTCACGACAATGGGGGCGGAAACGAAGAACTCGCGCGGACACGGGATATTCTCGATTTCCGGGCATGTGAAGTATCCAGGTCAATACGAAGCTCCATTCGGGATTACAATGCGCCAGCTGCTTGAATTTGCCGGCGGTATTCGCGAAGGCCACCAGCTAAAGTTTTTCGTTATCGGCGGATCTTCCGTCCCGCTTTGGACGCCGGATCATCTTGATATTCCGCTCGGATACGAAGAAGTAATGGAAGGCGGGTCGATGCTTGCCACCCGTGCAATACAAGTTTTTGATGAGACTGTTTCCGTGGTGCGGGTAATTTCCCGCTGGACTGATTTCTATCAGCATGAATCATGCGGAAAATGTACGCCATGCCGTGAAGGAACATTCTGGATGCGGCAGATTATGCATCGTATTGAAGCTGGTAAAGGGCAAGAAGGCGATATTGAACGGCTGACTGAAATTGCCGGAAATATTGCCGGCCGCTCGTTCTGCGCGCTTGGCGATGCTGCTTCGACACCAGTTAGATCCGGTATTGAACATTTCCGTGAAGAATTCGAACTCGGTTATCACACGCCAGCTGCCGAGCTTTTCCCGATTGCAAACTCTGCGGTTTTCAGCAAAGTAGGTGTTAAATGACAACCACAGAACCACAAGATTTGATTACGATTAAGGTCGACGGCAAGGAAGTGAGTGTCCCGAAAGGGACATTGATTATCCGGGCTGCGGAAAAGGCAGGAGTGCATATTCCGCGTTTCTGCGATCATCCGCTTTTGAAACCTGCAGCAGCATGCAGACAGTGCTTAGTGGAAGTCGCTAGCCCGAATCGGCAGGGCGTCGTATCGAAAATGCCGAAGCCGCAGCCGGCTTGTGCTGTTACTGTTAGCCCGCAAATGGAAGTTTATACTGGAGCTACTTCTGAGGTTGCGAAGCAGGCACAGCACGGAATCATGGAATTCTTGCTGATTAATCATCCGATGGACTGTCCGGTTTGTGATAAGGGCGGGGAATGCCCGCTGCAGAACCAGGCGATGAGCGACGGACGTGAGAAGTCGCGGTTTATTGATATTAAACGCACTTATCCGAAGCCGATTTCAGTTTCTTCCCAGATTTTGCTTGATCGCGACCGCTGTATTCTCTGCCAGCGCTGTACCCGTTTCTCAACCCAAATTGCAGGGGATGCTTTCATCCAGCTGCAAGGCCGCGGCGGCGGTACTCCAGGCAGTGAAGTACACGCATTGCATGGTTCGCAAATCGGTAACTTTGATGCGTGCACGCTTGATTTTCGCGTCCCCGGATGGAACACATCCGGAAAAGATTGCGAATGACTATGTTGGGGCTGATGGTGCAGCTGGGATGAAGCTTGGTTTTGCCGCTGGGCCGGTAGGCAATGCGGAAGCCGATGTGGAAGGGAAGCCGTTTGCTTCTTATTTCTCCGGTAATGTGATTCAGATTTGCCCAGTTGGTGCGTTAACTTCGGCAGCGTACCGTTTCCGTGCACGTCCGTTTGATCTGGTTTCCGTACCGTCGGTGACAGAACATGACGCATCAGGCGCTGCGCTGCGGATAGATTACCGGCGCGGCAGCATTGTTCGCCGTCTCGCTGGTGAAGATGCGGAAGTAAACGAAGACTGGATTACTGACAAAGATCGTTTTGCGTTCCGTTGGCAGAATGGTCCGGACCGTTTACGCTACCCGCGTGTTGCAAACGAAGATAGTATTTCGTGGTTTGCCGCAATTGAAGCGGCAGCCCAAGGTTTGCGGAAAGCAAAGAATGTCGGTGTAATTACCGGCGGGCGGCTGACGCTTGAAGACGCTTATGCATACTCGAAGTTTGCGCGGGTTGTGCTGGGAACGAATAATATTGATTTCCGCACGAATGCAGTTTCGGATGAAGAAACGCAGTTCCTTGGATCGGCAGTGGCTGGACGCGGACTAGGAGTTACTTATCAGGATATTGAAAATGCCGGACACGTGCTGCTGATTGGTCTTGAAGCCGAAGATGAATGCGGTTCGCTTTTCTTACGGCTGCGTAAGGGAGCTTTGGCAAAGACTACTTCCGTGACAGTGATTTCTGCCTATAAGACGCTTGGCACGGCGAAGATGTTTGCACGCTTCCTGCCGGCAGCGCCTGGCAGCGAAGTCGCTGCGCTTGCCGCAATTCATGCAGACGCTGCAGGTGAAAAGGGTGCGGTTTTTGCTGATTTGCAGAAAACCGGCGCCGTAATTTTAGTTGGCGAACGGGCAGCAGACACTCCAGGCGCGCTCAGCGCCGCTCTTAATCTTGCAGAACGCACCGGTGCGAAACTTGCGTGGGTTCCGCGCCGTGCAGGTGCCCGCGGCAGTGTTGATGCCGGTTTGCTTCCAACACTTTTACCAGGCGGCCGTCAGACAGCGGATAGTGAAGCCCGGATTGATACGGCTGCAGTGTGGGGAGTAGATTCACTTCCAGCGCAGCCCGGACTCGACACGTCGTTAATGCTTGCTGCTGCTGCTGCCGGCGAACTTGACGCACTTATTCTTGCCGGAGTGGAACTTTCTGATCTCCCAGCTAATGCTGCACAGGCGCTCGAAAAAGCTTTTGTAGTTCAGCTGGAAGTTCGTGAAAGCGAAATCGCGCGGTATGCCGATGTCTTGCTTCCAGTAGCTCCGCCGGCAGAAAAGGGCGGTACTTTTGTGAATTGGGAAGGACGGATGCGTCCGTTCGGGCAAGTACTCACTTCCACGCATTTGCCTGATCGCCGGGTATTGAACGATCTTGCCCAGGAACTTGGTTTTGATTTAGGGCTTGAGACGCTTGAAGCTGCAGTTAATGAATATGCGCAGCTGCGTGAATGGGACGGTGCACGAACTGCAGCTCCCGCATTCGATCCTGCAGCTGCGCAGGAAGTAAATACGGAAAATATTGTACTGGCAACCTGGAAGCAGATGCTTGATGGCGGTGCGCTTCAGCTTCACGAGCCGTTCCTCGCAAATACTGCCCGCAAGCCGGTAGCAGTGATGTCTCATCAGACTGCTGCGGCACACGGGATTGGTGCAAACGTAGTGATTACTGGTCCTGCTGGTTCTCTTGAATTTGCAGTGGCAGAGCACGATATGCTTGACGGTGTAGTTTGGGTGCCGCAAAATGCTGTCGGACTTGCACTTTCGAGAATCGGTCTGCGCGCTGGAGATTCGATAAAGATTGCGAACGCGGAGGTGACAAAGTGAACAGCGAAGCAATGAATGTGATTGCAGACTTTTCCCAAGATACATGGTGGATTTGGGTAATTAAAGCCGTATTCATCGTTGTGTTTTTGATTTTTTCAGTGATTTTTGCGCTCTGGTTCGAACGCCGGTTACTGGCGCGGATGCAAAATCGTGTTGGTCCGAACACTGTTGGTCCTTTCGGTTTGCTGCAATCTTTCCCAGATGCGATAAAACTGCTCTTCAAGGAAGATTTCAATCTGAAGGGTGCGGATAAATTAGTTTACTTCTTTGCACCGGCACTCTCTGCACTCTGTGCGTTCACGGTGATGGCAGTGATTCCGATGGGGCCGTCGGTGAATCTTTTCGGACACGAAACCCCCTTGCAGCTCACGGATTCGCCGGTAGCAATGCTCTTTATTCTGGCTGTTGCTGCGCTCGGAGAATACGGTTTGGTACTCGGCGGCTGGTCAGCTAAATCTACACTTCCGCTCTATGGTTCAGTCCGTTCAGCTACCCAGATGATTTCCTACGAATTAGCGCAAGGACTTTCCCTAGTTACCATTTTTATTTTGAATCGGACAATGGCAACTTCGGGAATCGTCTCCGGGCAGCAGGAAATCTGGAATATTTTCCTGCTCATGCCGGCTTTTCTGATTTACTTGGTAACAATGTTCGGCGAAACTAACCGGCTGCCATTTGATCTTCCTGAAGCTGAAGGTGAAATTGTTGCTGGCCCGCATGTTGAATATTCTTCAATGAAATTCGGCTGGTACTACCTTTCCGAATACGTAAATATGCTGAACATGTCGATGATTGCAAGCACGCTTTTCCTCGGCGGATGGCGTGCGGGGCCAATTCTCAGTTCCTTATTCAGTCTCTGGGGCGGAGACCCCAATGTCGGCTGGTGGCCGATGCTTTGGTTTATTGGGAAAACATGGACATTTATGGCGGTGTTTGTTTGGGTTCGCGGAACGCTGCTGCGTTTCCGCTATGACCAGTTCATGCATCTTGGCTGGAAAGGCTTGATTCCAGGAGCGCTCACCTGGCTCTTCATGGTAATGGCAGTAAAAGGTATCAATATTGTCTACCCAATCAATGTGACGAATGTGCTTTTGATTCTCTCAATCGGCTTCTCGCTGATTCTGCTCATTTGGGCATTCGGTGACGATACCGTAAAGCCAAGCCAGGCCGAGTTGATTCGTTTCCGCAGCAGTACAGAATTTACTGGTTTCGAGAACGGTTACCCTGTGCCTCCGCTTCCTGGCCAGCATCTCCCGCCATCAGACCGAGCACCGCGTAAGGATACAAAAGACATCAGTGATACTGACTACGCGGAAGAATTGGAGGCAAAGAATGCCTGAGCAAATAGCACCAAAAAGCAATGTGGATCCAAAGCTTTACAAGCCGCGCAAGCGTTCTTTCCTCGGAAATCTGCTTGCGCCGGTTGCCGGGTTCGGCGTCACTTTCTCGACACTGTTTAAACCTGTTGTAACAGAACAATACCCATACCAAAAGTTCCGCCGCGTCCGCGGTATCACGGTTTACATCGGCTGAACCGTTATGCAGATGGTCTTGAAAAATGTATTGGATGTGAGCTTTGCGCTTGGGCCTGCCCAGCGGATGCAATCTACGTCGAAGCCGGAACGAACACTCCGCAAGCGCAATACTCTCCGGGGAGCGCTATGGAAAGGTCTACCAGATTAATTATCTGCGCTGCATTTTCTGCGGTTATTGTATTCAAGCTTGTCCGACTCGGGCATTAACAATGTCTACTGAATTCGAAATCGCTGGTCAGACCCGTGAAGAGATGATTTACGAGAAGCAAAACTTGCTTGTTCCATTGGCAAAGGGAATGCTCCAGCCGCCTCACCCGATGGCTGCCGGAAGCACGGACGCAGATTACTATCGCGGAAGAGTTGTTGCTCCGACGAATTCACAGGTGGCTTGGGTCCAGCTGCAGCGGCCAAACGATGAATCTTTGAAAGAAGTTTCATCCGTATCCGATGAATTGCATGAAGCGAAAACAACAGCTTCCGCTTTTGAAGAAGGGAAAGAAGCATAATGATACCGCAAATGCAGTCCCTTACATTCTCCATGGGAGAAACTATTCTTTTCAGCTGCTTAGCAATTTCGATGGTGCTCGTCGCCGGTTACGGCCTGTTGATTGCGCGGAAAGCTGTTTACACAATCATTTCGGTGATTTTCGTGATGGTTGGTTTTGCGTTCCTCTATACAATGCTTGAAGCGCCTTTTATGGGCGTGGCGCAGGTAGTTGTGTACACAGGCGCGATTTTGATGATGTTCCTCTTTGTTCTAATGCTTATCGGTGTTGATTCTGCTGATTCCGGGCATGAAACATTGAAAGCACAGAAACCGATTGCTGTTGTTGGCGGTGCCGGGATGCTTGCCATTGTGATTGCAGTGTTGGTTGAACTCGGGCATACGAGCGCTGCCGGACTTGAACTTGCAAACGGAGAAACTAATCCGGTTGGGGTAGCAAAACTGATTTTTTCAAACTATGTGCTCACTCTTGAGCTGACCGGCACACTTTTAATTGTGGCAGCACTTGGGGCGATGACGCTTACACATCGCGATCGGCTTGAAAACGTAAGACGCAAGAAATGCTTGCCAATGAAAAAATACTTGCGTTTACTTCACGCGGAGTCCACCCGGGAGCAAAGCCGAACTCCGGCGTGTACGCGGAATCAAACTCGTCTGCAAATCCGGCACTTACTGCATATGGAAAGCCGCTTGATAATTCTGTGAACCGTGTGCTGAAAGTACGCGGGCAGGAGCGCCGCGTCGCTGAAATTTCGCCGGCAACTGTCGAACGTCTTGCCAAGAATGGATTACTTTCTGGTCCAACAACTTACGGAAAAGTTGGACGGGCGCAAATTCCGGGTATGCCCGGTGAGAGTGCTCCCGATTACGAAACTGCAGCAAAGCGCAATTCAGAGCTTACAGCGGTGCAGACCAGCGAGACTGGCATCGAATCCGCTCCGCATTGGGAAAGCGAAAAGAAGCTGAATCCTCCGGAGCCGGAAAGTACCGATTATGCTGCTCAGAATGGGCAGCCGGATCAGCGTGAAGCAGATTCCCCGACCAATCAAAATGAAGCAGCGGAGGAGAAGTAATGGATTTGATGTATTACATAGCACTTGCGCTAGTGCTGTTTGCGATTGGCGGGGCTGCTGTGCTCACTCGGCGCAACGGCGTAATCGCATTGCTTGGTGTGGAAATCATGCTGAACTCTTGTAATCTTGCGCTGATTACATTCTCGCGAATGTGGGGAAACCTGCATGGTCAAGTGTTTTCATTTTTTGTGATGGTGGTGGCTGCTGCAGAAGTTGTAGTCGGACTTGCAATCATCGTGTCCATATTCCAAACCCGCAGGACGGCATCGCTTGATGGTGCCAATCTGATGAAGAACTAGGAAGCAGGTGTAATCGTTTTGTTTATCGGACTTCTCAATTCCGTAAATGTAGCTCCTGCTGCTGGTGCTGCGAATCTGATTTGGCTTGCAGCGGCGGTACCGCTGCTTAGCTGTGCAATTTTGCTTCTGCTTGGGAGAAAAGCTGAAAAGTGGGGGCATTGGCTCGCGATTTTCTCTTCCGCGGTTTCTTTCGTGGTCGGGTTACTCGCTGCAATTGAACTGATTGGTTTAGATCCGGCAGCACGCCTGCTTGAGACTGATTTTTTCACCTGGGCTGCAGCACCCGGTTTCAATATCGACTTTGGCACGCGCGTAGATCCGCTTTCAATTACTTTCGTGCTGCTGGTTACTTTTGTCGGTACGCTAATTCATATTTATTCTGTGGCTTATATGAGCCATGATGCTGACCGCCGGCGTTTCTTTGCATACCTGAATTTATTCGTTGCTTCAATGCTGCTGCTCGTGCTTGGCAATTCCTATCTAGTACTTTTCTTCGGCTGGGAAGGCGTTGGGCTGGCATCTTATCTGCTTATTTCTTTCTGGAATTTTGTTCCGGAATATGCAAAAGCAGGTAAGAAAGCATTCGTGATGAACCGCGTGGGTGATCTTGGAATGCTGATTGCAATGATGGCAATGGTTGACGCTTGGGGTTCTGTGAAGTTCACCGATGTTCAAGCCGGAGTTGCCGACGGCGCCGGTTCACAAGAACTGTTCACATTTATTGGTTTCTTCCTGCTCTTGGCTGCCTGCGGTAAATCTGCACAATTCCCGCTGCAGGCATGGCTGGGAGACGCGATGGCCGGTCCAACCCCAGTCTCTGCACTGATTCACGCAGCCACAATGGTCACTGCTGGTGTCTATTTGATGGTTCGCTCCGGAGCGATTTATGCTGCTGCTCCGGCAGCGGCTCTCGGCGTGGCAATTATTGGTCTGATTACTTTGATTTTCGGCGCAATTGTGGGTGCAGCAAAGGATGATATGAAGAAAGTGCTGGCTGCTTCAACAATGTCGCAAATCGGCTATATGATGCTTGCTGCCGGTCTCGGACCAGTCGGTGCAGGTTTTGCAATTTTCCATCTCGTCACACACGGTTTCTTCAAGGCAAATATGTTCCTCGGCGCCGGTGCGGTAATGCATGCAATGGATGACGAAGTAAATATGCGCGGCTTCGGCGGACTCGGGAAACGAATGAAGATTACGTTCTATACATTCATGGCTGGTTATCTTGCAATAATTGGTTTCCCGTTCCTCTCCGGATACTTTTCCAAAGATAAGATTATTGAATCGGCATTCATCGGCGACGGCGCGCAGCCGTGGATTTTCGGTACGATTACAGTGCTTGTTGCCGGGCTTACCGCTTTCTATATGTCACGGATGGTTTTCATGATTTTCTTCGGTGCGGAACGTTGGGAAAGCCACGGAACAGGAGCGAAACATCCGCATGATCCGTCGCCGTTCATGTGGATTCCTATGGCGATTCTTGCCGTCGGTTCACTCGGACTTGGCGCCGTGATGAACTATGGAGGGTTTCTCACGTGGCTTGAGCCGGTTATCGGGCATGCCGAACATGGTGATCCAGTGCTGCCGGTACCGGTAATTACTGGTGCCACACTGCTAACTGTGGCAATCGGCGTAGGTATTGCTTGGAAGATGTATTTGGCAAAGCCGGTTCCGAAAGCAGCGCCGGTGGGATCTGCCCTGACGCGTGCTGCACGGCAAGATTTGCTCCAGGATTTCTTTAATGAAGCAGGAGTTGTGCAGCCGACCATGGCGCTTTCGCGCGGTACTGCAGCAGTTGATAAACATGTGGTCGACGGCATTGCGGAAAGCACCGGGAAATTCTTGCCGGCATTGGGAAGGATTGCCGGCAGTTTCCAAAATGGTTATGTGCGTTCTTATGCCGGATATATGCTTATCGGTTTAGTAATCGCACTTGTTGCTTCTGTGGCGTTCACTTTGTAAGTACGGGAGGGTAATTAGAAAATGCAATCAGCAACAGCAGCCGTACCGTGGCTGTCAATCTTAGTTCTTCTCCCATTAGCGGGCGCACTCCTGCTCGCGTTGGTGAAGTCATTTGCGAAAGTGGCGAAGTCCGTCGCTCTTGCGCTTTCAGTTTTTATCTTCGTGCTTTATCTCACCGCACTGTATAGTGACTTTCAAATTGCGGATGCCGGCACGGTACAGTTAGCGGAAACTCATTCGTGGATTCCGCAGCTTGGCGTGTCACTTGCATGGGGAGTTAACGGAATGGGTGCGGTGATGATTGCACTCGCAACTTTCCTTGTTCCGCTTGTGATTCTCGCTTCTTGGGACGAATTCGACGGGGAAAATTCCCGCGGATACTTTGGCTGGATTCTGTTCCTTGAAGCAATTATGATTGGGCTTTTTGCTGCTCGGGATCTTTTCTTGTTCTATATCCTGTTTGAAGTGATGATCGTGCCGATGTACTTCCTTATTGGGCGTTACGGCGGTTCGGAACGGAAGAGCGCCGCGATGAAGTTCTTGCTTTACTCGCTGCTCGGCGGGCTGATTATGCTCGTTGGTGTAATTGCTGTCTATCTTTACGGGCCTGGCGGTCCCGGCGGTTACAGCATTGATTTGCTTGCTGAAGGTCTGCAGATTCCGGCCGGAGCGCAAATGTGGATTTTCCTTTCATTCTTTATCGCGTTCGCAATTAAAGCTCCGATGTGGCCGGTGCACACCTGGCTTCCGGATACTGCACAGGAAGCTCCCGCCGGCACGTCTACTTTGCTTGTGGGCGTGCTTGATAAACTCGGTACTTACGGAATGATTGCAATTTGTCTGCCGCTTTTCCCGCAAGCTGCGCAGGATGCTGCACCGGTGATTATGGTATTTGCAATCATCTCAATTCTTTGGGGTGCGCTGATGGCGATTAGTTCCGATAACCTTTATCGTCTTGTCGCATATACTTCAGTGTCGCATTTCGGTTTCATGGTGATGGGGATTTTCTCCGGATCGGCGATTGCAATGTCGGGAGCGATTCTCTACATGGCAGCACATGGCGTGGGAACAGCAGGATTGTTTTTCATCGTCCGCTTCCTTGAGCTTCGCGGCGGTTCGCCGCTGATTTCCCGTTATGGCGGTTGGCAGCGGGTAACTCCAGTGCTTGCCGGAGTATTTTTCATGGTCGGATTGGCAACAATCGCGCTTCCTGGTCTTTCCGGATTTGTTCCGGAATATCTGGTGTTGATGGGAACATATTCAGTTGCTCCGGCGGCTGCAGTTTTTGCAGTAATTGGTGTGGTGCTTGCGGCTGTATATATTTTGCTTCCGTATCAGCGGGTGTTTACCGGTCCTAAACCGGCAGAAGCAGCAGCAGACTTGAACGGTGTTGAAAAAACGGTAATGGGTGTATTGCTTGCGGCAATGCTTTTCTTAGGGTTCTATCCGGCGCCAGTGCTGAATGCAGTGAATCCGGTTGCGGAGAGTACTGTTAATATTCAGGAGACAGCAGCGGAAGCTTCGAATACCGGCAGCACTGCCGAGAATGCTGCAGAGACGATTGAAGGGAGCGAAAAGTGAATTTCACGCAAATAACATGGGAGCCGCTTTTACCGCTTTTAGTAGTTTTCGGCGGGGCAGTAATCGGGACCTTATTTGAATCCTTTATTCCGCGTAAAATTCGCCGCCCATGGCAAGTGATTTTTTCGCTGATTGTCTTGTTATGCGCTTTTGTGGCGGTAGTTTGGCGTTGGAGTCTTGCGCATGGCGAGCAAGGAATTAACACCACTCCTTTGTCGTTTGTTCAAGGTCAGGGCGGGATTACTGGAGTTTCGTTTGTTGAAGATGCGTTCACGCTTCTTGGACAGGGCACGATTTTGCTGATTGCTTTCCTCTCATTTCTGGTGATTGCTGATCGGAGTGAAACTCATGAAGGGGCGTTTGCGGCTTCCGCAGCAACCCAGCCGGGAACGTTAGCGGAGCGCAAGTATATTGCGGCTCGCTATGAGCAAAGCGAAATTTTCCCGCTTGCGCTTTTTGCAACCGGCGGAATGATGGCTTTTGTTGCTGCATTTGATTTGCTTTCGCTGTTTATTGCGCTTGAAGTTTTGTCGCTTCCGCTCTATGTGCTCTGTGCGACGGCTCGCCGGCGGCGGTTGCTTTCGCAGGAAGCTGCTTTGAAGTATTTCCTCCTCGGTGCATTTTCTTCTGCGATTTATCTGATGGGTGCAGCTTTTGTTTATGGTGCAACAGGTTCACTTGGTTTCTCGGAAATTGTAAATCTCGCGATGATGCAAGGAGCCGGAAAACAGCTGCTCACTATTGGTGCGGTAATGGTAACGATTGGTTTGCTTTTCAAAGTTGCTGCGGTACCGTTCCACGCTTGGACCCCTGATGTTTACCAGGGCGCCCCAACTCCAATTACTGGTTTTATGGCTGCAGCGACGAAAGCGGCTGCTTTTATCGCTTTGATTCGGGTTTGCGTATATATTGCCGGCCCGGTCGAAGTAAATATGCGCCTGTTCTTGTGGATTGTGATTATTGCGACGATTCTCGTCGGTACAGTTTCCGGTTTAGTACAAAATAATGTGAAACGTTTGCTTGCCTATTCTTCAATTGCGCACGCCGGGTTTGTATTGATTGCCATTAGCGCCATCCAGCTCACAACAATGACAGTAGAAACATATGTCGGAACAATTTCTGCGATAATTTTCTATCTGATTGCTTATGGAACGGCGACGGTTGGTGTTTTTGCAATTGTGACACTTGTGCGGGAGCAAGATGCGGCCGGAAATATTCTTGGCGAAGCGGCTGACCTTTCATATTGGGCTGGTTTAGGTAAGCGCAGTCCGCTGCTGGCTGCAGCGATGACGGTTTTCCTGCTTTCGTTTGCCGGGATTCCGCTGACAGCAGGTTTTATTGGGAAATTTGAAGTGTTCAAAGCCGGGATTATGGGCGGATCGGTAATCTTAGTTGTGATTGCGGTTCTCGCTTCGGCTGCAACGGCTTTCTTCTATTTCCGGATGATTCAGCTAATGTTTTTCCAGGAGCCGGCTGCCGGCACTGCAGTGATTCGTTCCGAAGGTTTTGTAATTTCCGCAATCGTGATCGCTTTCATTCTCACTCTTGTGCTCGGGTTATTCCCTGATACCGTGCTTTCATTGATTCAAGGATCGTTTGCGTGAGTTTTATAGATACAATTTTTCCAGAACATCCTGAACTGGCTGCGCAGATTACAGCTCAAATGGAAGCTGTGGAAGCGCAGCTGGCGCAGGTTGTGAGCGGCAGTGACGCATTTACCGACAATGTTACGGCGCATCTGGCCCTTGCTGGAGGGAAACGTTTACGGCCGCTGCTCTGTTTTATGGCGGCACAGCTTGGTCCGAATCCGAATGATTCACGAGTGCTTGATGCGGCGCTTTCGGTAGAGCTTACACATTTGGCTTCGCTTTACCATGATGATGTGATGGATGAGGCGCCGCTTCGGCGGGTGTGCCGACAGCACAGCGGCTGTATGGGAATTCGGCCGCAATTATGGCTGGAGATGTGCTTTTTCCCGTGCATCTGCAACGATACTTCGCGTTGGTCTTGACGCGGTGGAAGCACATGTGAAAGCGTTTGAGCGGCTGTGCATTGGGCAGCTGCGTGAGACTGCCGGTGTGCAGGATGGGGCGGATCCGATTGCGCACTATTTAGATGTCCTTTCCGGAAAAACCGGATCTTTGATTGCGCTCTCTGCCTGGCATGGCGTAACCGCTGCCGGCGGATCGCAGGAGGATGCACGCGATCTTGCCGAATATGGAGAACGTGTGGGGGTGGCATTCCAGTTAGCTGATGATGTGATTGATTTGATTTCAGATTCTGCGCTGACCGGAAAAACTCCGGGTACTGATTTGCTGGAAAATGTTGCGACAATGCCAACTTTGCTGCTGCGTAAACATCAGCAGGAAGGCACGCTTGACCAGGACGGAAAAAATATTCTTGAACTGCTCGATAGCGGTGAAATTAGTGCAGCGGATAATCTGAATCTTGTATTAGATCAGCTTCGTTCCCATGCCGTAGTGGCGGAAACGAAACAGTTAGCAGCGCAGTGGGCTGATGATGCGCTCAGTTATCTTGCACGTTTGCCGGAAGGTGCAGTGAAAGATGCTTTTTCCGGGTTTGCTCATGCGATGGTGCAGCGGATGGCATAGTTTCTGCTTGGATAGTGGTTTTGGATAGTTAATGCGCAGATAACTTTGCGGAATTTGTATTGACTGCCCAAACTGATATCTCTCAGTTGCTGATACTGATTGTCTCGTCATAAGTGGAATCCGGATTGAAAAAGAATCTGCGGGAGTTACGAAAAGGCACTTTGGTTAGATTCCGTTCACCACTGGGTGAAGAAGTTCAAAATTAACTCATTCTTGCTTTAGAATGAGCCAGAAGTCTGAAAAAAATAGCACAAAGGTGTTTGCTGCGAACGGCCGCCGGTATTTATGTGAAAATCTTTGCCGTCGGTATTTAAAACATGCAAGCGCCTCGGAACGAAGCTTTTCAAGGAGATAATGTGCGCAACATTTTGAACCGCGTTCTTCGTGCAGGCGAAGGCCGCACCCTAAAGAAATTGCAGCGAATCACGGAGCAGGTAAATCTCCTTGAGCCTGAGATGAAAGCGCTTAGCGACGAAGATTTGCGTGCACTCACTACTGAGTTTCGGAAGCGCTACACCGATGGGGAAAGTCTTGACGACTTGCTTCCGGAAGCGTTTGCCGCAGTACGTGAGGCATCTTGGCGCACTCTTGGGCAGCGGCACTATGATGTGCAGATTATGGGCGGAGCAGCGCTGCATTTAGGGAATATTGCCGAAATGAAGACGGGTGAAGGAAAGACGCTCGTCGCTACTCTTGCTGCATATCTCAACGCACTTCCAGGACGCGGCGTACATGTAGTGACAGTCAATGACTATCTCGCTTCCTATCAGTCCGAGCTAATGGGGCGAGTTTACCGGTTCCTGGGAATGACAACCGGCTGTATTACCGACGGGCTTACTCCGGAACAGCGGCGGCACGAATACGCCTGTGATATTACCTATGGTACGAATAATCAGTTCGGTTTCGATTATTTGCGCGATAACATGTCAAACGATGTTTCCGGGCTTGTCCAGCGCGAATACTATTTTGCAATCGTGGATGAGGTTGATTCGATTCTTATCGACGAAGCACGGACTCCGCTGATTATCTCCGGTCCGGCTGAAGGAGATGCGAATAAGTGGTATCAGGCATTCTCTGAAGCAGTGCTGCAGATGAAACGCAATATTGATTACGAAGTTGATGAAAAGAAGCGGACCGTCGGTGTACTTGCTCCGGGTATCGATAAGATTGAGGATTATCTCGGTATCGACAATCTGTATGAATCAGTAAATACGCCGCTGATTGGCTATTTAAATAATGCGATTAAAGCAAAAGAGCTTTTTACCCGCGATAAGGACTATATCGTCGCCGACGGCGAAGTGTTGATTGTGGATGAACATACTGGCCGTGTGCTTCCGGGAAGACGCTACAACGAAGGGATGCACCAGGCGATTGAAGCGAAAGAACATGTGGAAGTAAAAGCCGAGAATCAGACTCTTGCCACGATTACTTTGCAGAACTACTTCCGGATGTACGACAAGCTTTCCGGAATGACGGGTACAGCAGAAACAGAAGCTGAGGAATTTGCTTCCACATATGATATCGGCGTAATTCCGATTCCAACAAACCGGCCAATGATTCGTGTTGATCAGACAGATTTGGTGTATCCAACGGATGCTGGGAAATTCCGGGCAATTGTCGCCGATATTAAAGAGCGCCATCTGAAAGGGCAGCCGGTACTGGTCGGTACCGCTTCTGTGGAAAATTCAGAGCGGCTTTCCGAAATGCTGCGGAAAGCTCATGTTCCGCATGAAGTTTTGAATGCGAAGCAGCATAAGCGGGAAGCTGCAGTGGTGGCAATGGCTGGACGAAAAGGTGCAGTTACTGTTGCGACGAATATGGCTGGGCGCGGTACTGATATTATGCTTGGCGGAAATGCTGAGCATATTGCGCTGGCAATGATGGAAAAGCTTGGTTTGGATCCGCAGGAAAATTCTGAAGAGTATGAAGCACGTTGGCCGGAAGTGCTTGAACAAGCAAAAACGACCGTAAAAACGGAGCATGATGAGGTTACCGCGCTGGGAGGTCTGTACGTACTCGGATCGGAGCGGCACGAATCCCGCCGTATTGATAACCAGTTACGCGGGCGTTCAGGGCGGCAAGGCGATCCGGGTGAATCCAGATTCTATCTTTCCCTTGACGACGATTTGCTTCGTCTTTTTGCAAGTAATCGAGCAATTCAGCCATTCCGCAATGGGCCGGAAGATGAAGTTCTCGATTTTAAGCTGCTTTCACGGGTGATTCAGCGGGCACAGGCGGCAATCGAGGCTCGCAATGCGGAAATGCGGAAGAACGTGTTGAAATATGATGACGTGATGAATGAGCAGCGGACCGTGGTTTATGAGGAACGGAGAAGAATTCTCGACGGTGAAGATCTTGAATCGCAGATTCAGTCTTTTATTGACTTTACTGTGGAAGATGTAGTGCGGGCTGAGACGCAGAGTGCTGCCGAAGACTGGAATCTTGATTCGCTATGGAACACAATGCGTTCTTACTATAATCCGTCATTTACACCAGCTGAATTGCTGGAAGCGCATGGAGGCGTGCAGCGTAATCTGAGCCGAAGTGAAGTTCTTGACGAGATGAAAACGGATGCGCACGAGATTTATGCCGATCGTGAGGAAGAGCTTGGTGCGGAAACTATGCGTTCAGTAGAACGCCAGGTATTGCTCAATGTGCTTGACCGAAAGTGGCGCGAACACTTGTATGAGATGGATTATCTGAAAGAAGGTATTGGTCTGCGTGCAATGGCGCAGCGGAACCCGCTTGTGGAGTATAAGCAGGAGGGTTACGAAATGTTCCAATCGATGAACGATGCGATTCGTTCTGAAACAGTGCAGTTCCTCTTTAATTTTGAGCTGCCTTCAGAGCGGGAAGCGCGGTTAGCGCAAGAAGCGGCTGCTGCGAATCATGCTGCAATCCAGGCAAAATCACAGGCGCAAGCACAGGCTGCGCTGACGGCAGGCGCCCCGAGCAAGACAGCTTCACAGATGGCTCGGGAAATGCTTGGAGTGAAAAATACAGACCGCAGTCCGCAAATGCAGTATTCTTCCAGTGCAAATCAAAATAGTTCCGATTCGGGAAAGAATGCATTTGGGGTGAGTACCGCGAAAAATAGTGGCAGTGACGCTTCTTCCCAGCCGATGAATCGCGAGCAGCGCCGGGCAGCAAAGCGTAACGCACGGAGAAATTGATAATTTAAGGCATTAGCAGGATATGGATTCGGCTCGGGAAACTCTTATTTCAGAGTTCCTGAGCCGAATTCATATCAGCTGCAGAATGGCTTGCCGTGGAATTCGTACTGAATAATTACCGGAAGCTGTTTTCACTGCAAGCAATCATGACTGCAAAAACTGAAAGCTTATCGGGAGGTTTAAGCATATTCGACAGTCCAGCCGATTTCGGAAACTGTTTCCCGGAGGCTGCTTTCCTGTTTTGCGGCTTTGCGTCCAAAATACATAAACCAAAAGACGACGGCGGCAAAAGCTAATGTTCCAATGAAAATTTTTCCTGGCCACGGCAGATTGGCAGGTGTAATGAATCCTTCAATTAGTCCGGAAATGAGCAGGATAAAAACTAATCCGATACCGACCAGTGCCGTGTATTTTCCTTCTGCTGCAAGCGCGCGGGTGCGCGGCATATTTTTGGGCGCACCCATGCCCAGAAAAGCCGCATTCCAGCTGCTCCGGCAATAAAAATTGCAAAAAGTTCAAGCTGCCCATGCGGACCAATTAGCTGGAAAAATTCTCCGAGCATATCACGGGAGGAAAGAACGGCTGCGGCTTGCCCGACACTTACTGAATTTGACCAGAGGACGTATAACGGGAAGATACCTGTTACTCCGCTTGCCACGCATTGCAGTGCAATCCAAGCATTATTTGTCCATACTAACACTGTGAAATCAGCGTGGGTATATTCAGAGTAGTAAGCTTCAAAAGCGACTTTGGCATAGTGGTCGAGCTGTTCCGGGGATCCAAGTGCGGCGATAAGATTTGGGTTAAGAATATGTGACATAAGCACTGCGATAAAGACGCTGATACACAGCAGTGTGGAAGTGAGCGACCACCAGCGGATTCGGTAAAATGCGTAGGGGAGCGCGGCGAAAAAGAAATGTTTCAGAGCTTCCGGAAGCGATGTCCGTTTGGCAGTGAGTTTTGAACGGGCACGCCCAAGAATCGCTGAAAGGCGAAGTATTAGGTCGGGATCTGGGGCATTTGCCCGCAGGTATGCTAAATCTGCAGCGGTGCGCTGGTAGAGCCGGTAAAACTCATCTGCCTCTTCGCCGCGCAGGCTCCGTTTTTTGCCAGTGAGTCAAGGCGCTTCCAGTCAGCTTTTCTTGATTTTGCAAATGCTAATGAATCCACATTTCCACTTTGCCATATTTATCTGGAGAAACGCTACATTTCTGGAAAGAAAACCCGATTGTATCTGAAGTTGTATCTGAAGCAGCTTTCTGATTTTGGCAGCGCTGCTTCCAAAGCGGAAATGGGATAAACTCAAGGCATGCCGAAGAATTTGAATCACACCCCGCAATTTGCGGCTCAAGGGGCAGCTGCTGATGAGATTGTGACAGGTGAAGCTGTGGTGCTTGAGCTTCCTGCAGCCACTGCTTTTTCACGAATCGTTTCCGGCGGAATTGATTTCTTGCTTTACATATTATGTTTAATCGGTACGCTGTATTTAGCTCGCGATTCTTTCAATAACTATACGTTTGCAGTATCTCAGGCGATTATTATTTCGCTTTTGGCTTTCTATATTTGGATTCTCCCAGCAACAGTGGTTTCGCTCAGCCGTGGTTCTTCACTTGGAAAGCTGCTTCTCAGGGTGCGGATCGTGCGGTTGGACGGCGGAACGATTACTGCACGGCAAGCTTTTATCCGGGCGATGATTGGCATTTTTGAAATCTGGATAACATTGGGCTTTGCGGCAGTAGCTGCAATCTTTTCTTCGAAACGTGCGCAGCGGATCGGAGATATGGTTGCCGGCACATATGTGGTTCGCTGGCCGCGGCGTGCATTGCCGGAACCAAAACTGGATATGCCGCCGCAGCTGATCCCGTGGGCGCAGAGTGTGCAGACTCGTTCAATTCCAGCTGGGCTTCATTTAAATATTGTGAATCATTTTAAGCAGGCAAAAAAACTTACTGTACCGGCGCGTGAAAGTCAGGCAATGATACTCGCGGCAGCTGCTGAAAAGTATGTTTCTCCGCCAGCTCCTTGGAGTACGCCGCCGGAAGATTTTTAGCAGCACTGCTGCTGATTCGTTTCGAAATCGAGAGTGCGAATAATGAACGGGAAATGCAGGTGCAAAAGAAAATTATGCATCGTGTGCAGCAGTTAAAGTTTTGAATCGTTTTGCGTGTTAGCGTTATTTTTCGCTGCTCTGCCCTGATTTGAAAGCTTGTGAATATTAAATGAAAATCACTGCATTGCGGACAGGGAAAATCGATTCTTTCAGTTTTCTTGTCCGCCGTCGATAATTTCGAGATTCGGCCTGTTTTCGGAAGTATTTTTCTGATTGCTTGGATGTTCTCCGCGGCGGCGGCGAATAAAATCAGGGCGCACATTCAAATCGGCGTTTGGGCGCGGAATATCGCGCCGGGCTGGTTTCGGCGCGGGAGCTTCACGCCGCGACGCTTCCCGGATTGCATCAGCAAGAGCTGTAAGATCATCCGTTGACGGTTCGGCGGGTTGGAATTCGGTTACTAAACGAACTAATTGCCAGCCGACAGGTACGGTTACAGACAGCGCATGATCGGCACAAAAATCGAGCGCACCAGGCTGCGGTGTTGGAGAGAGCGGACCGATTACTGCTGTCGCTTGCTTATAGCTGGACGTCATTGTAGCCACTGCCGGTGATTGGCAGCGTGATCTTGAGCAACGGCGGATATGTCCCATGGAAGTAATCCTATATTCTCGGCATGAATGTTCGCGAATTTTGCTTGCATGATAACCGTTAACATCCTGTTCTCCGGCTGCATCGGCAAGGCGGAAATTAAAGGCGATACTAGCGTAGGGTAAGGTTAAGATGTGAAAGATCAGTCAAAGACAGAAGCTGTAAATAATCCGCGGCTGCAGATTGGAGCGGGAGCGCGAATTGGAATGAAAATTAAACGCCGTGATCGTCACGGACGCGGAATTCGCGGTCCGGTAATTCCGGCGGCTGTACCGGCGTGGCGGACCCGCGCTGATATTTTCGACGATATTATCTCCTACGAAATCGGGACTTACCGCCGTTATCTTGGAAAAAAGCTTGATAAGTTTGATTTTGCGGTACTTGATGTTCCGCAAAATGATCTTGCACCGTGGGAAGACGGCGTACCGCTTGGACGCTTTCTGCCGTTCGAACGCCCGGCGAAAATACATGGCCGGTTATTGTTTTATCGGCTTCCGATTATGATGGCAGCCCGGCGCGAACCGAGTCCGTCGCTATTTATTCACGGTGTGGTCACAAATCAAATCGCGGCAGCACTCGATACTCTCCCAGAGAAAATCGATTACCTGCTGAAATAGGAAGCAGGAAATTAGAAGCAGGTTTTATTTCAGCGGATAAATTTTGCCAGGAGGAATTTGCGCCGCCTAGTTTTTGATGTTTACAGCGATTTCTCCGGCATCACTAATCCCGGCAGTGAGCGGAATCCAGTCAATTAGGCGTGTTTCGCCGAGCTGTTCACTTACCTCAACCCCGGCATAGACCGGGAAATCAGCTGAAAAATGCACAAAAGCAGTATTTTCGGGGAGCGCAATGCTGGCGGCGGCAGCTGCGGGAGCAGCCGGAGTTTGTGTTTGCGCCCTTTGGGGAGAGAGCCGGATTTGGGCAGAATCAAGTTTTTGACCGTTTTTATCAAAAGCAGTCCAGGTTCCCGTAACTGTTTTGCCTGCTGTTCCGGTATTTACATCGGCATTCGCACCTGTTTTCGCTGTGCTGTTTTCAAAAGTGCTCACCGTGAGCACACCGTGCCCGGATGCGAATCCGGCTACTCCGGAAGTAATCGGATTTTGCGCAGCAATCCAGGCATAATCGCTAGCCGCATTTGCGATTCCAGAGGATATTTGCACACCGGCAGTGATTTCTCCATCAGCAGCGAGTTGGAGCGTGTAACCTCCAGATTTCAATCCGTCGAGACTAAGATCAAGTACAGATCCGGGCGTGAGCCGAACTTTTTCACCACCGGGAAGAATAGTTGGCGCTTCACCTTCGCGCACAGTATAAATACTAACTTCGCGCGGCGTATCGTTCGGGTTTGCAATCCGCAAGTTTGCAGTAAAATTCGGTTCGACAAGATCCGATTGGGTGCTTTGAGAATCGCTGGAATCACTCATATTCGGCGGAATATTCGGTGTATCCGGAGTTGAGATATCGGTGCCGTCGGATAAATCTACTAACGGTTTTCCGCTGTCATCTGCGGCGCTCTTTGCCGGCGGAAGGTACAGCCCCGGAATTACAAGCATATTTCCGGAAACAGACGGCTTGATAAAGTCGATACCGCGCGGTGTGATCCCCGCGAGCATATTGCTTTCGATTGCCGCCCCAAAAAGCCATTAGCACTGCTTAAATGCAATACGATTCGCTCATCGGCACGTAAAATTCCATCAAGTGAAATCGTTTTTATCTCGCCGGAGGCAAGCGCAACATTTGCGTTTGCTCCTGCCGGCGCTTTTCCGAGAGAGTTGAACGCGGCGAGGGTTACGACAATCGGATTTGCCGACGGATTCACAATCCGTAACTGATTTGAAATTCCGACACCGGCTTGCAGCCCAACGAACCATGCCGAATTTTCTGCCCAAACGCATGGATTCGTGGCGAGACCGCGTAAATCTCCGGCAACAGCACGATGGGAATTAAAAACACCGACGGCACCGGCAGTAATTTCATCCCGAGCTAATGCGAGCACTCCGCTCATTCCGGAAAATTCGCCCGCGGCAAGCCCAGTAGCGGTACCAAAAACGGGAGAATCAATAATTTTTCCTTTTGCGGATTGATCTTGCGATTCAGCTGCACTATGCCAGGTGAAACCTGCAGTGTCTCCAAGTGAGATTCTATTTTGGGAAGTATTATCTTCTTCCGCAAATGCAATCCCATTGGCCGCAGATTCAATAGCTGCCTCTTGCGTGCCGGAAACTGCTTCGGAGCTTGCACCGGCGGGAAACAAAGCCTGAACATTTCCAGTACAAATAAGATTCATTGTCCCGCCGTCAGCCGATATTAATGAGGGGCGGAAAGCAGCAGGACGGCTTGTGTCAGGTGCGGGAAGCTGCGTGATGCCGAAAATTATTCCGCCTGCCAGGCCGAGAATCCCAATTCCGCTGGATAAATGTTTGATTCGTTTCGCCATTATTCGCTCTTCTTTCGGTTGCGCAGCGGGAGGGCTGCTACAAGCGAAATTACCCCAATTAAAAGCTGAGCAGAGATAATCCAGCCATGAATCGGGTTCTCATACCAAATTGTGAGGGTTCCGGCTCTTTCTCCGGAGATAGAACTTAAATCCCAAGCCTGGGCCCAACCGTTGGCGCTGCGGGTTTTTGTAAGCTCAGTACCGTTGAGTGCTGCATGCCAGTTGTTACCGGCGCGTTCTGCAAGTTCGATTGTTCCGGTGCGCGGCAGAGTTTCCACTCTGGTTTCGATTTTGTAAGGTTGAGAAGCAATTGCACGCAGTTCACCAGGATTTTCGCCGGAGTTTGCAGTATCGGTGTTAATCCAAGCCCGCGCAGAAATCTTTAATCCTGTTTCTGGCACGACCCGCCAAAACATCCCAGTTTCATTTTCCGTCACATATTCAAGCCCGGGGACAGCGCGGAGTATCGCTGCCAAATTGTCACGTGCAGCTGTGCTTGGAAAAATCTGGTCTGCAAAAGCTGCTGCGGAATTAGCGCCAAGCACGTCGATTGCGTTTGCGGATGCAGTTTTGCGTTCACTTTCCATTCCGGTTATTCGCTTGCCTGCAGAGTTTGCGGAACGAGTGAGTGCAAAATCCGCGGGAGGCGGTAAGAGTACTACGGCGATTCCATGTGCTTGCAGCTGTGCAGCGGCATCCGGGGAAGCTGCAAGCAGGTTCGCTACAGATTGCGCCAAATCTTGTGAAGCTGAATCATTCCGGTTTCCGATCCGGCGGATTGTGTTCGCAGCCATTGTGTACTCGTGCAGTGCAATTCCCGAACCGCGCCACAACTCGGCTTGATATTCACCGGCGCCGGCCGGTTTGCGGGAATTTACTGCGTGGAGTGCAAGTACACGTGAACGATTGGGAGAATTAATGTATGTTTCGGCGATAGCTGGAAGTACTTGTGTGTTGGCTGCGGAGAGTACCTGCCCGGAAGGATTAAATTGGATTCCGGCGGAGACAGCGAAAAGCCCGATTAAGGAAAACGGCAGCAGCAGCATAAATCCGCCGCCGATAATCTGTGCGCAGCCAAAGCTGCGTGCGCGCAGTGCAGTTCTTAATCCGTGTGCTCCTGCTGTTAATACGATAAAAAGCCCGAGCCAGGAGATTGAGACGAATGTGCCATGCCAGGGCGAACTCAAAATCGGCTGTCCGAGCGAATCTATTCCCGGTACCGGAACATATAGTGTTCCGACGGCGGCTGTAATGCCAAGAATAATAATCAGCCAGCCCAGTCTGACATAGCGTGCGATAATACCGGTTCGCAGCAGTGCAAACAGCGCAATCACATACAGTGCGGCGAGCGCGGCAAAACCAATAATCGTCCAATGCTGCAGGTTAAATGCAAGGGTGGTGTAACCGCGGAGTATATCAATCCCAGCAGCATAATTTGCCGTCGGAATGCCTGGATTTGCAAGAAAGTAAGTGCTGAATGTGTCTTGGCTGAGTGTGATGAGCTGCGGCAGCAGCAAGACTATTGCGGGGACTGGAAGCCAGATCCAGCTGAAGCGATGATTAAAAATCAGCGTAAAGAGGGATAAAACAATCCCGAGAAGGAGAAAAACCGGAGCACTTGCAGAAAGCACTGCGAGTATAAGCGCTGCAATCCCGATTCCTCCGGGGCGTTTGCGCAGCGCGCCGATAAATGCCCAGGCAAATAGCGGGAGCAGTGCGTGAACCAGTGCCGGTCCGATTCTTCCGGTGTGCAGGGATTCGATGTATGCGGGAGCGAGTATCCAAAGGAGTGACATGAAATAGCGAATCATCCATGAACGGGTGAATCTTCCTGCAGCAAGATATGCGCTGAGCGTGCCCAGCACCGGAGTGAGATAAAGCGTGAAAGTTACGGCTAATCCGAGGTTAATTCCGAATGGTTGTCCGATAAGCAAAATCGGTAAGTATAAAATCCAGAGCGGATCAACAGTATTCGGTATTCCGTCGCCGGAAATCATCCACGAATTACGGATAATATTCCACAGGTCTGTGCCGACGGCGTTATCGGCGGTAAGCTGTCCGCCGGTAAGCGCACCTGCAGCGAAATATGGAATAAACAGTGTGCACATGATTATCAGCGCAGAAAGGAAAGCATAAAACATTCCGCGCCGTTGATGCCGGGCTAAATCTTGCTGGGCTTTGAGCGTGAGCGGATCTGGCAGGAGCGCCATTTTCTTTGCTTCGATATTTGCTTCCCGCAGCGAGTGTTTTGCGCGGCGAATATCGCTTGCAGAAGATTCAAGATTCCGAAGACTTTTCTGATTTACCCGTGTGCCGGCAATCTGATTCCGCCCTTTAATAATGCTGCGCAGGTTCTGCAGCGTTTCAAAGGAAGCTTTTATCTCACCGCCGGCACGTGTTAAATCACGCCATGCAAGACGAACTATTGCCCGCGGAATTCCGCCAAAAATATATCCGATCCATGCCAGCGGCAGCAACACACCCGGCTGCGCAAGCAGTGAGTTGAAAATCTGTGCTGTACGGCGTTCACCGTAGCTTTTTGCAAGTGACTTTTCGGAAATTTCCGAACTGGGAGTTACACGAATTCCTGCGGGAATCGCAGTATGCCCGGCAGCATGGGTGAGTTCGCGGCGGAGCGAGAGCTGTGCGTGGCGAATTCGCGCAGCGGGGCATCCAACTACGCGATAACCGGAAGACCAGATCCGCCGAGAGATTTCGAGTCCGTCGCCGAATGGTCCTAAATTTGGGTTAAATCCGTTAATTTCAGTGAATACCGTATAACGAATGAGCATCCCGGCAGAGCCGACGGCAAGTATGTCTTCGCGCCGATCTAGCTGACCTTGATCGCGTTCGCCGGAAATAACTTCTGGTACTCTCCGTGCTGAGCGTGTAGCGTTGATTCCAACTTCGAGCAGGTCATAAGATCCATCATCATGCGGATCCCAAAAGACTTGTTTCGGTCCGATTGCGCCAATCATTTGTGAATCTTCGCCGGTTTTCAGCATGAATTCAAGCGCATCAGATAGCGGTGCTGAGTCGGTATGCAGCAGCCAGATCCAGGTTTTTTCAGCAGAATTTAACGGTGTGCCGCTACTGTGAAGTACGGCAGCTGCTGCGGCAGAATCGGCATGTGTCTGGAACTCTGTAAGCGCTCCAGACACGCTTTGCCCAAAATTTTTCGCATTGCGGACTGTGAGTGCCGTGTATGAAATTCCGCTTTCGCGAAGTGCGTTTGCGCAGAGTTCAGCAATCGGATTGGAGTTTACTGAATCGTCTGCAGTATTTGAAAGTTCGGTAATAGCGATGATTATTTTATTCGGCTTGCAGGTTTGTTCCGCTAATGCGTGTAAAGTTTGCGCAAGATATTCGAGCGGCTCGTTGCAATAAACCACAATCGCAATTACTGCGTCATGCGTTAATTCTGAGCGGTCTGCCGGAAAACCTGGTGTGAACGCAGCTGGGAGTGTATGTGCAGCAGTTTCCTCAGCAGCAGCCTGATCAGCTCTTTTGTTTGCCGATCGGCTGCAGGCAGAGCCGTCTTTGCGGGATTCGTTTTGCTCTGCCGGGAGTAAATTTCCTGTGATTTTTGTTTTTGCTCGGTACTGTTCGGGCTGACCTCGTTTTCATGCTTTTCATGGTCAACCGTTTCGTTTTCCGCGCCGAGTTTGTTTGTCACGTATGCCTAACTAAATCCGCTCTAAATCCAGCCAGAGTTTGCCTTAACGACGGCTTCCCTGAGCCAGCTTCCGTTCGCGTGAAATACGCTTCCGGTCATTATCAGAAGTTCCGCCCCAAATCCCGTGGCGGATATCATTTTTGATTGCATATTCGAGACATTCGGCGCGAACACCGCAGCCCTGACAGATGGAAGTAGCCGGAGCTGTAGATCCGCCTTTTTCCGGGTAGAATATGTCTGGGTCGGTTTGTGCGCAGAGCGCATCTTCCATCCACGAAAGGTCATCAGCAGCTGCGGTGCCGTAGCCCAGGTTAAAAATACCCTGCATCAGGGCTTGCTCTCGGACTGCCCGCGAACTTTGGCGCTGCGTCTTTGAGCTAACCGCCCGGCGAGCATCAAGCTCGGAGACCGAAGCTTCTTGCCACATGTGGATACCTCTCATCAGGAAAACATACTATTTAAATTACACGCGTGTAATATGTCCAATGTCAAGACGAAAGAGTAAATTACTGTGTTTATGCACGAAGCTTCACATTCCCTGAAATTGTCAGAATTTCTCAGCTTCCGCGGCCCGTCGCCGGCTTTAACCTGGTATGGCGGAGAAGGATTAAATCAGCGGATTGAGCTTTCAGGAAAAGTTTGTTTGAACCACCTTTCAAAGATTGCAAATTACCTCAGTTTTGAATGCGATTTGGGGCAAGAATCAATACTTGTAATAGACTTGCCGGCAAGCTGGAAAGGTACGCTGTGGGCATGTGCAGGATTACTCCTTGGAGCGCAAATAGTTTTTATTAGCGGCGATCGGCAAAATTCTCTTATTCACATCGGTGCGGATAGTAATACTGCTGGCATTTCCGGCAAATCAGATTCGTTTACCGCTGAGACCGCTTTGGAAGGCGAATGCGTGCTGCTCACTGACCGCCCTGATTACTGGGTTGCAGGTGCAGGCAGTGCAATCGCTGCAGAAGCTGTAATCGAAATTATCGCATTGAATCTTGCGAGTCTCGCATTCGGCTGGGATAGGGAACTTCCAGATAATGTATTGGACGGGCAAGCAGAAGTTATTGCGCAGCCGGACGTACTCTTGAGTGAAGAACACTTCACTGAATCGAATTGGGCTGATTTTGTGTGTGCCGACGGTACGGAAACTGCTGGTATTAAAACTGATAATACAGCTAGTACGGTGCTGCCTGATAGGATATCCGCCCGATTTCCTACTGCTGTTCCCGAAACCGAGATTCTTGCACAGGATAGTGCGGCAGCGCGCTGTGCTTTTCAGACTTTCAGCGCTCGCGGTATGTTTACCGCAGTGCTGACTTCATGGGTTAACGGCGATACGCCGCTTGTGATTACTGCTGCCGGCAATCCGGTATCGGTGCTGAAATCAGAAGGATTCGGTGAATATTCGAAGTAATTCTTTTGCCGGAATAGTTTGTAGTTTGCAGATTTTCAGAATTCGCTGCAGCTTTTGGCGCCGAAAAATAGTGCGGAAAGATTTTTAATTCATTCTTCAGAACTATTTTGGGTGCAAAACGTACAAGGTACAATAGGAGCAGGTTATTCAGATTCTTGCTGTTTAATTTGCGCGGCGGATATGCCGGATTTAACAGCAGTGAATATTGTTAGAACAGTGCAGGCGCAGCAATGAATGAAAAATCTCCCGAAATACAGCACAAATCGGAAACACCAGAGACTTTGGAAGAAGTTAGCACTGCTGCTGCGCACGGAATTCGTGAGCGCATTGCAGCTGAAACACATGGAAAGAAAAAGCGCAGGAAGCTCTTATGGTGGGTGCTTGGTGTTTTACTATTAATCTCCGTCGTGATGGCTGCCGTCGTGATGATTAACAAGTGGATTGTGACGGTAAGCTTACAGGGCGGTGAAAAGATTACGCTTGAATACGGTGAGAGTTGGAATGATCCGGGTGCGCACGCCGCATATCAAGGATCTGTGCTGACTTTTATCGGTTCTGATTTGCCGGTGAAAATTTCGGGCAGCGTAAACCCGCAGCGAATCGGTGAATATGTGCTTGAATATTCGGCACAGGCGCAAGGCGTAAATAAAACAGTACAGCGAATTGTCGCGGTAAAAGATTCGCAGCCGCCGAAAATTCAGCTAACTGGCGGTGAAACAGTGCAGATTGCTGCCGGCACGCAATGGCAGGACGCATACACTGCAAGCGATAATGCTGACGGCGATTTAAGCGCAAAAATTGTGACTGCAGGCACAGTTGATTTAGCGGTGCCGGGTGACTATGAGCTGAAGTATTCCGTTACCGACGGCAGCGGGAACAAAGCTACGGCGGTACGGAAGGTTAAAGTATTGCCGGCTGCAAATGCCGGTATCGATCCGGCAGCCGGAAAAGATAAGGTCATCTATTTAACTTTCGACGATGGTCCAAGCGTTCACACGGCACGTTTGCTTGACATATTAAAGGCGCGCAATGTGCAGGCGACTTTCTTTGTTACCGGAAATTCCCCGCAAGAGATGATTGGGCGTGAGGCGCGGGAAGGGCACGCCGTCGGCGTACACACATATACGCATGATTACAAGCAGATTTATGCTTCAGATGAAGCATTTTGGGCAGATTTTGATCGCATGAAAGCTGCAATCCGTGCGCTGACAGGGCAAGATACGCGGCTGATGCGTTTTGCCGGCGGAGGTTCGAATACGGTGAGCAAGAAGTATTCACCCGGAATTATGACTCGGCTTGCACAGCAAAGTGCTGCAAAAGGATATGTCTATTTTGATTGGAACGTCTCCAGCGGCGATGCTTCCGGCAGTGCAACTAAAGCGAGCGTGCTTAATGCGATGAAAACAGGTGTGCACGGGAAACGAGTTTCGATAATTCTTTGTCACGACAGCCACGGTTATACGGTAGATGCGATTCCGGAATTTATTGATTGGGCTTTGAAAAATGGATACACTTTCTTGCCGTTAACTCCGAGCTCAATGACGGCGCATCATCCAATTGCGAATTAAGATTCACTGCAGAAAATCACTGCAGAAAATCGTGCGGCAAGACGGCAGATACGAACATATTTCCGGACGCAAAATTTTCGCAAATATTTCAGAGAACCGAAAACAGCTGCAGCTATTCCGCTTTTCCGGTATGGGATTTCTCCCAGATAATAATTAGGGAAATTAAATAATCGGAAGCTGATTTCCGGATTAGGTTTATCCAAAATCAGCTTCCGATTTGTTTTTTGCTTTCAGGCTGCTGAAAGTGTTTTTAAAAGTATTTTCAACAGCCTGAATGAAAATCAAAATTAGTAGTAGCGCATATTTAGTGCTGCATGTACTTCACGCAGCGTCTGCTGAGCTTGTTCACGAGCTTTTGCAATACCGTTTTTCAGTACTTGTGTGAGGAAAGCGCGGTCGGCAGTAAGTTCTGCGCGGCGTGCACGGATGGGAGCGAAATGTTCGTTAATCGCTTCTGTTGCCACTTTCTTCAAAGTACCGCCGCCGCCATTGCCGATTTCGGCGGCAATCTGTACCGGATCTCCGTCTGCAGCCATCGCCGCAAGCAGCAGCAAATTTGAAACTTCAGGGCGATTCACCGGATCATAAGTGATATTCCGATCAGAATCAGTTACCGCTTTTTTAATCAGCTTCGCAGTTTCGTCAGCACTCATCCCAATTTCAATCGTATTTCCGCGGGACTTGCTCATCTTCATGCCGTCTAAACCGAGCACCGATTCTGCTTCGGAAAGCAAAGCCTGCGGGCGGCGGAAAATCGGGCCCGGCAGCGATCCATGCCCGTATCTTGCTTCGAAACGATCTGCGATGACGCGAGCTTGTTCAAGATGCGGAAGCTGATCTTTCCCAACCGGCACAATATTCGCCTTACAGTAAAGAATATCGGCAGCCTGATGTACTGGGTAAGTAAGCAGCAGGGCAGACATCGGACGCCCGTTGGTGGCTTCAAATTCAGCTTTTACTGTTGGATTGCGGCGCAGTTCAGCGTCGGTGACCAGCGAAAGGAACGGCAGCATTAACTCGTTCAATTCCGGAATTTGCGAATGTGCAAAGAATGTAGTCTTTTCCGGATCAAGTCCGATTGCAAGATAATCAGTAAGTAACGAATAAGCGCGGTCATGAATCGAATCGGCAGTGTCACGGTCAGTAATTACCTGATAATCAGCAATCAAAATCCATGTGTCCACACCTGCCTGCTGTAATGCCAGCCGGTTTCGCAGTGAACCGAAATAGTGCCCGATATGCAGGTTGCCGGTTGGCCGGTCTCCGGTAAGAACGCGAAACTCGCTGGCGTCCTCTGCAATTGCTGCTTTAATTTTGGAACTGATCTTGCGGGCGTGCGCCAGTGATGCATCTGAAGTGGTATCTTCGAGAGCAGTTTGTTGATTATCTAAACTCATGAATTCTATTTCCTTTTCGCGTTTTGTTCGCGGTTACGTTCCTAATCTTAGCTTCCTGCACAGTGAACTTGAAGTGCCGACGGCAAGCTCACTAAAACCGGAAAGATTGTATCAGTGCTAAAATTTCTTCACCGTATTTGGCGAGCTTCATTGTGCCGATACCTTTAATTAATCGGAGTTCGTCAAGACTTTTCGGCTTTTCTGCTGCAATGCGATACAGCACAGTATCGTGAAAAATCGTGTATGCAGGTTTATTTTCGGCACGGGAAATGTTTGTGCGCCATTCGCATAGCGCGGTAAAAAGCTGCATTGCTTCAGGGTGTTCTGTGCGGAAACGGATCTGATTCTCTTTGGCGTTTCGGCGTTTAAGTGCCGAGCGTGAAATCTCGCGCGGCCAAATTTGCTGCAAAAACTGTGATGCTTTTCGTTTCTTGCCGTTAATATTTGCTTTCGAACATGAAATATAGAGTTCATCAGCTGCGCGTGTAATTCCAACGTAGAATAGCCGTCGTTCTTCTGCAATTCCGGCAGCTGTGCGGGCGTGTGAAATCGGAAGCAGCCCCTCATTTACGCCGGCAAGAAATACGATTGGCCATTCCAATCCTTTCGCGCTGTGCAGCGAGCTTAAAGTGACGCATTCAAGCTGCGGTTCAATTTCGAAGCGTGCACGATCTTCAAGATAAACAACGAAAGCATGTACTGTAATGGGTGCGGTTCTGCCGCTGAAACTTTGCTGTACAGTGTGTTCTTTTGCGAATTTTTCACCCATTTGCCGAATTACATCCAACGATTCCCAGCGTTCGCGGCTTGCACCGGGTGCGGCGGGTGCTTCTTTCCGCCAACCGAGTTGCCAGAGTACGCCGGCAATACATTCACTTAGCGGTTTAGACGCAGTTTGAGGTGATTCTTCACGTGCCGCAGAACGCAATGCCACCATTGCGCGAATCACTTCCGGACGTTCAAAAAACGTTTTCCGCCGCGTACGGTAAACGGAATTTTTGCTTCGCTAAGCGCTGTTTCGAATTCTGCTGACTGCGCATTTGTGCGGTACAGAATTGCAATATCACGCAGTGAAGTTCCGTTTTTTGCAGGGTGTTAATTTTTGCGGCAATCTCTTTTGCTTCCGCAGTATCATCAGCGTAGCTATGAAAAACGACGGGATTTCCAGAAGTCCTTGCCGAGACGAGGGATACAGCGCCGGTTTGAGTTTTTTCGTCATTTTTGCGGGAAGTTTCGATATGCGCCGCAGTTTTATTTCGGATTTCAAATTCGGCTTCGCTGATTACTTTGTTTGCAAGCTCCACAATTTCCGGAGTTGATCGGTAGTCTCGATTCAAGATGATGCGTTTCGCATTTGGGAAATAGTGTGTGAAATCTGCAAGATACCGCCAATTTGCTCCAGCGAATGAATAAATTGTCTGTGAAATGTCTCCTACCACACAGATATCTTTTCGCGGTCCGAGCCAGAGCTGGAGCAGACGATGCTGCATGGGCGAAACATCTTGATATTCATCCACTACGAAATATTTATATTGTTCGCGAATCTGTTTTGCAATATCCGGGCGGTCAAGTATTATCCCAATCAAGATTAGGATTACATCTTCAAAGTCGATTACGGCTCGTTCGGTTTTGATTTCTTCATAAACTTTGATTAGTTGTGCGATATTTTGCGGAAGCTGCCCGGCAATTTCGGTATGCCCGGCTGCTGCGGCGCGCTGCGGATAATTTTCCGGGGTAACTAGCTGTACTTTCGCCCAGGCGATTTCAGCGGCAAGATCGCGTATCGTTGGAGTGTCGGTTGGAATATCAAGCCGGGCTGCGGCTTGTGAGACTAGCGGTGCAGTAAATTCTTTTATTTCCGGTACTCTTCCGCCAATTGCGTTCGGCCAAAAATAATTTAGCTGTGCAAGAGCGGCGGCATGGAAAGTTTTTACTTGTACCCCTGAATCCCGAGGTTTCTTAGCCGTGTCCGCATTTCGCCAGCTGCGCGGACCGTAAAAGTAACGGCAAGGATGTTCTGCGGCTGTACAATTCCGCTGTGTACTGCGTTTGCGATTCGATAGGTTATTGCGCGTGTTTTTCCGGCTCCCGCACCTGCAAGTACACAAACCGGCCCGCGGATTGTCTGTGCGACGGCGAGCTGGGATGAATCGAGTTGTGCTTGTAAGATTTTGGAGAAGTCGTTCATTTCAATAATCCATTTTTTGAGATTCACAGTTTTTGTCTGTTTTAATTTTGCATTTGATTATTGTCTGTTAGCGGATTTTATCGGCGGATTTTTGCTGGGCAGATTCTAATTTGCTGCATATAGACTTGAGTTATCAAAATTCTATTCAGCATGATTGTATCTGGTTGCAGGAAATCCTGGTTGGCTTGCGGAGAAACTGTGTATTATGCGGCTGTTTGTCTCGGTTCCGCTGTTTCTTTCAGTTCCTTTGTTTCCCGCGGTTTGGCTGTAAAGATTCGGCAATTTTTATTTCTTGCAAAATTTGCTTTCCGGATGTACTGTTCACGGTTTTAATTTCCGTTCATTTCCCGGCAGATAATTCGCTGTCTGTGTGAAATGTGTGCAGTATTGAAATGTGATTGCGGATCGGAATATGAATGCCGGTAAACATAACTTTGCAAATTCACATCTATGCCGGGTGCAAAATTAACTAAAAACTGCAAGAATAAACGGGGAAATAAAGTCGATTACTGCAGCGGTACAAGTTTTTCAGTACGGAATATTTGGTGCTGTCTCGGCTTTCTTTCCATATGCTATGGTTCAAGAGTTGAATCTTCCCAATTGAAAGGTCGAGGCTATTTCGCAGATGCAAAAGGATTTCCAAGTCGAAGCTGAAGCTCCTGCTGCTGTGGGCGGATACTTACAGACGCAATCCGTCGAGCGGGAGAATAAAGAGATATCAAATGGGCCGCTCGGCAGACCGGTTCGTCTCGGAGCTTGGATGATCGGCAACGGAGCAGATTTTGCTGTTCGTGCAGGAAATGCGCAGCTTGTGGAAGTTTGTCTTTTTGAACGCGAATCCGATACCGGAAAACTGATTGAGCAAAGATATCCGCTGGCTCGTGGTTTTCAGGGTATCTGGGCCGGCCATGTTGCCGGTGTAACACCTGGGCAGCTTTATGGGTACCGGGTGCATGGAAAGTGGGATCCGCGCATTGCAATGCTGCACAATCCGGCAAAAGTACTCCTTGATCCGTATGCGCGCGGAATTGGGCAGGTCCCAACTTTAGACAATTCACTATACGGATATCAGAACTATGATCAGCTAACTGCGGCCGAAAATCAAAAAGCAGCAAGAACTGCAGCTGATTTCGGTGCAGAGCGGGCAGAAGAACATCCCAAACCGCATCCTCCGATTCGCAAGAGCGATTTTTCTGTACAAGATTCCCGTGATTCTGCACCTTTTGCGGCGCTTGGTGCCGTCGTTATTGATGAGCCGGCAAAAATACCTATCCGCGGAATCCGTGGCGGAAAACGGTGATTTATGAAGCGCACGTAGTTGGTTTTACAAAGAATTTTCAGAAGCTGCCGGCAGAAATTCGCGGAACATATGCCGGACTTGGCCACCCTGAGACGATTAACTATTTGAAAACACTCGGAGTTACCGCAATCGAGCTGCTCCCAATTCATGCGAAGTTCTCTGAACCGTTTCTGGCGAAAAAGGTCTGGAAAATTACTGGGGATACAACACACTTTCTTATTTCGCCCCTGAACCAAGCTATGCTACTGCTGCCGCGCAGCAAGCCGGACCGCAGGCAGTAATCAGCGAAGTAAAACAGGCAATCCAGGATCTGCACGCTGCAGGTATTGAAGTGCTTCTTGACGTAGTTTATAACCATACGTGCGAAGCTGGTGCCGACGGGCCGACTCTTTCATTGCGCGGGCTTGATAATACTTCCTACTATCGACATAATTCGCGGCAAATCGGGGAGTTGAAAGATACTACTGGCTGCGGTAATTCTTTAGATTTCCGCCGCATCACAGTGCTCCAGCTGACGCTTGATTCGCTGCGGTATTGGGTTGAAGTGATGGGCGTTGATGGTTTTCGTTTCGATCTCGCGGTGACGCTTGGCCGTGAGGGGATAATTTTAACCATCATCACCCGCTCTATGGGGCGATGGCCACTGACCCGGTACTTTGCAATGTGAAGCTGATTAATGAGCCGTGGGATCTTGGTCCGAATGGATGGCAGACTGGAAATTTCCCAATTCCGTGCGCGGATTGGAACGACCATTTCCGCAATAGTGTACGTGCTTTTTGGGTGAGCGAACCTGCGCGGATTGCAGCGGGCGGAATCGGAAATGATATGCGTGATTTAGCGACCCGGCTTTCCGGATCAGCTGATCTTTTCAGTCATGGAATTATCCCCGGCGGGCGGGGAATTTATGCCGCAATTAATTTCGTGACTGCTCATGACGGCTTCACAATGCGTGATCTGGTTTCTTACAACCGGAAACATAACGAAGCCAATCTTGAAGATAATCGTGATGGGTCTGATAATAATTCCTCATGGAATCATGGTGAAGAGGGCGGTGCGAATCCGGAGATTGAAAAACAGCGCCGGAAGAGTGTCCGCAATCTGCTTGCAACTTTAATTTGTGCTGCCGGTACGCCGATGCTTACTGCCGGTGATGAAGTTTATAAGACGCAAAACGGCAATAATAATGCTTACTGCCAAAATAGTGAGATTTCATATCTGGCTTGGGATGATTCTGCAGCTGCGCAGAATATGTTTGCGACGGTTTCCTATCTTTTGCGGTTGCGCCGCGAACATCTCACATTCCGTCCAGATAGTTTTTATACGGGCGAGTTTGGTGACGATGAGATTCGTGATCTTGAATGGTTTGACGCGTTCGGGCAGCGGCTTGCTGACTATAAATGGTTCGACGGGGAGTGCGGACAATTCAAATGCTTCGCTCGGGTAACCGGAAAGATGCGGACGTCTTGCTGGTCCTTAATGGTTCGATTGCGGAAACTGAACTGCAGTTAGCGCCAGGCAGAGGGATTGACTACCAGCTTGTTTGGGATTCGAATTGGGAAACTCCGCGTGAGAATTTACCGCTTTTTAAGGCAGGCGCCCCGACCCGTATTGGCGGTACATCGATTCAAATTTACTTTGCGAACCGAAACTGAGTTTATTTTTCGGCAGTATCAGGAGATATTTTCGGAGTTAGGCTTCCGAATAGATATTTGTGCATATCCGACGGCGAGAACTCTGTTTCATTTCATAACCGGCGGGCATAATTGCATTTCTTTTACGTAACTGCTGGCAAAAACACGGTTTTGTTATGTAAGCGGCGGCGAGAACTTCAGTTGCGGTTATTGCCGCCGGAAGTATCTGTGTTTGTTCCGGCCGCAGGATTACAGGAACGACGGTATTCCCGGCGTGAAATAAATTCAGAGATGATGCCGTCAGCTGCACAGGATTGGGTAAATCCTGCTGCCGGGAAAGATTATTAACCAGCTGTTTCGTCGGACGAAAGCGGCGCTCCCGCCATAAATGAATGCCATTAAATGACGCACCGCAGCATACAGAGTATATAGATACAAGGAAATCCAGATAGCTGCAGAAAGCTGGGAAAATGTGCCTGAGATCCGCTAATCGCGCACTAATCGTTCAATATTTGCTTCCTATTCATCAGCTTCATCAGTTTCATCAGTGTGCTCCGCTTTTCCGGCAGTATTTTCTGAATCAGCCGTATTAAACAAATCGGCGAGGAATGAATCGAGCTCTGCAGCAATATCATCAGAAGGTTCGGTGCTGAAAAACTGTTGGATATCGCCCGTAAGTATCTTCGCACTTGGGAGCAAGTCTGGATGTTTCCAGAGTCCGTCGCGCTCCGCGATTCCAAGCTTCGCTTCCGCTGTTTGCCAGAAAGCGACGGCATCACGCATCGAACGCGGGGTAAGCTCCATCCCGAGCTGCATTTCCCAAACATTTTTTGCGGGATTATCAGTAGCGTAACGGCGAGTGAACATCTCCCGAAGTGCAATCGCATTTGGCAGATGCGGGGAAACTGCACGTGCAGAAACCTCACTCACCCAGCCTTCAACCAGTGAAATTAGATGCTCCAGCCGATCTAATGCCTCCTGCTGTGTCGGAGAAATTTCGAGTGCGAAAATATCGCTAAGGTCAATTTCGGCAGCTGCCTGCGGATTTTCAAGCGAGATATCGCGGATTTTTCCTCAATCGCATCTGAATCAATTTCGATTCCGCGTGCGTACTCAGCAACAGTATCAAGTATGCGTGCGCGGAGCCACGGCACATGTGTGAAGAGCCGTGCCGCAGCAAGCTCGCGTACTGCAACATAAGCAAGAACTTCAGATTCTGCGATTTCGAGGTCTGCGGCAAATTCGGCGATATTTGCGGGGACAAGCGCGGCTGTGGAGGCTTCCATTAGCGGCAGACCAGTATCTGAAGTTCCAAAAGAGCTTCCTGCGAGTTGCGCAAGCGCACTGCCGTATTGGATTCCGAGTATTGAACTGATTAATGAACCGAATAATGCTGCCGGATTCTCCATCATCGGAAGCATGTGTTTCATTTCATCAGGCATCTCGCCCATTCGCTCTTGAAGCGTTTCCATAATTGCGCGGGAAATATTTTCACCCACCGGATCCATTAAACGTTTATATGTCGCAAGTGAATGTGCAATCCAGTCAAGACGATTCCACGCCATATTCGTGCCGGTTACCGGACCAAGTTCAGTAGCTGCGTCGAGCCACAGCGAGGCGATACGCAGTGCGTTTCGAGCGCGCTCGCCCTGTGTGCTTGTGAGTGAATCAAGATTCTTCTGTGCCACAGTTTGCCGGGCAATTTCTTCGGCGATTTTCCAGTTCACCGGACCTTTGCCATTCGAACCGAGCATATCTTGAATTTGCTGTGAAATAATAGTGAAGTTTTCGCCAGCGAAAATATTGGGGAAGCTATTATTTCCGCTATTTTCTCCCTGACCCATTGCAAAAGGAATCCCGGGCATCCCCGGAATCTGCGGCATTCCCATTTGCGAAATATTCTCCGGATTAATTCCTTGCTTCTTCATTGAAGCAATAATTTCTTCTGCAGCTTTATCGCCCAAAATCGAACGCAGCATCTGCTCCAGCTCGTTGAAACCATGTTCATCATCACCGCGATGTGAGTTATTCATTTCTGCACTCATCGAATCCTCCTGTTTTCTTATCAATAGCGTATCTGCTGCTGCCGAAATGCCACAATTCAGTATCGTAGTGTCCGGCGGGTTCAGCACTCAGCGAATCTCGACGGCAGCGATACGGAAGCTATCTTTTAGAAAGCGCGGTACTCTGGTATGCAGATATTAATTATTGGCTGCTAATTTGGACAGTTACTTGCACAGTTAACTGACTTCGTTTGGAGATAGATTCATGATTTTTCGGAAACACAGGGTGCAGCTTCCCGATGATACGCTGCGCAAAATGAGTTTGCCGGATAAGCTTTGGCCTAGTTCGAAAAAATCTGCTGCACACCAGAGCGGCCCGATTAGTTCTCCCCGCAATTTTTCATCACAGGTGCTGCAAAAAACACATTACGGCAGGCTGATTTGCTCAGGCGCGGTATTTACTTTGCTGCTGCTTGTTGTGATGGTGATGCCTTCCGGATATTTGGTGGAAGCTGCCGGGCCGGCAATTGATGTTAACTCCAAGATTGACGGGAAACCGTTAGTTGAAATTCGCGGGGCGGATACGTATGAAAGCGATACGAAGCTATTTATGACGACGGTTAGCGCGTGGGGAAATCCGAACCAGGGTGTGCCGGGCGCGCAGGCAGCGGCAGCTTTATTTGGGCGTGAAGCGCAGCTGGTCCCGGTGCGGGCATATTATCCAAAAGAAGTCACGGCGAAAGAAGTGGAAGCGCAGAACACGCAGCTGATGGTGAATTCGCAGGATTCAGCCGCATTACTTGCTTTCGAAATGGCTGGTTATCCGGTTAGTATGGATGTGAAAGTGGTGGGAGTAAATTCTCAGGCTCCGTCGGGAAAAGTGCTCAAACCGGGCGATATTATTCGCGGAATCGGGGCGGCAGATTCTGCAGGGAAAACGGGTGAAAAGCACCTTGCGGTTACGCCGGCAAAATCGCATTATGAATTGTCAAAAGTACTTGATCGGGTGAAGCCTGGTACTGAGATTACCCTCGAAATTGAACGTGCAGGCAAACGAGAATTGGTCAGTTTTCCGACGATGGAATATCATCCTGATACTACCGGCTGGGTTCATCCGGGTTCGCTGCTGGGAGTGGCGATTACCGTCGAAAATGTGAAACTGCCGGCGGAAGTGAAGTATCTTGTCGACGGAATTGGCGGGCCGAGCGCAGGGAATATGTTTGCGCTCGGGATTTATGATGCGCTTACCCCGGGCAGTCTTGGCGGCGGAAAAAGATTGCCGGAACCGGCAGTGTGGCGTGGGACGGCGATATCGAACCGATTGGCGGGATTACGCATAAGCTGGCGGGTGCATCCGCTGAAGGAGCGACGGATTTCCTTGCCCCCGCCGAAAATTGCCGTGAAACAATCGGGTTTGAGCCGGAAGGAATGCATATTTGGGCGGTACGGAACACACCGGAAGCTGTGGAAGCAGTAAAAGCGATTGCTGCCGGAACAACTTCTGGATTGCAGAGCTGTAAAGATATTGCTGCTGCCGCTTCCTAAGAACTTTTACTCTGCAGACAGATCCGTAAAAGTTACGGCGAGTGCTGAGCAGAGTTCTGCAAGCAGTGTTTCGCTGGAAAGAACCAGTGAGTCTTTGTCGTGATTGCGCATCCGTAATGCGCCCCATGTTTCTCCGCTGCGCATATAAGCGGCAACCATCCGCACATCTTGCCGATCCGGATGAGATTGCAGTGCATTTAAGGCTGCACTCTCGTTTTTCGGTAAATCAATTTCGGCAGAAGCTGGAAGTATCACCCGTTCTACGCTGATTGCGGCTCCGTCGACACTATCAGGCCAATAAATCTGCCCAAGCAGCTCGCCAAGTGAATTTGCGTGCGGAAGATTCTCTTGCTCGACAGAAAAGAGGGTGTAATCGTTTGCGGTGCTGTCGAGGATGTCTGAGTTGATATCGGCGGGGAGATCTGCCTGTAACTCAGGAGCTGCTGCGAGTGCTGCTTTCGCGTTTACCAGTGCAAAGACACGAATCGGACCATCCCATCCGCCTGCTGCAACATATTTTTCGATTTCCAGTGCGGCATCTTTGAGCGCCTGCAGTTTCGGTGTGATTTCGTGCGGCTGTTCTTCTTGGCCTGTAGATTGCTGCTCAGTCATACTCCTATTTTTGCATATTTTTTCCGGATTTCATTTTCGGGAATTTCCCAAATTTTCCAGTTTTCACTGAATTATTTTTCGCCGAATCAATTGGCAGATTGCACAAACATTCTGGGTGAACCGGAATTTTGTACAGCTCCGGCAAATGCGGGTTTGGCGGAATTCTCCACGCATGTGCCGAGAGCTGTAATGATTTCGAGTTTTTACTGAGATGATAGGGGTGGTTTCGGCAGAATTGAATTTGAACGTGTTCGTTTCAATGGGATGGCTGCTTTTATTGCGATATTTATTCACTCCAGTGCTTGCGTCATAGTTTGCGCCGGTATCAGCAGCTTCGGTGGGAGTTAAAACTTTTTGGGAGGTAAGACTTTCTGGCTGGGTATTATTTCGAGTGCGTCAATATATTCCAGTGCTGCCCGTAATGCTAATGCTGCTGCTAATCTGCTGCTTGCCAGCGGTGTCGGGAGGTTTTGAATTGTGCGTGCTTGCGGACTAATTACCGCCCAGTTTGTTTCGGCGGTGCTGCGATAACGCTCCAGGCACATTCCGCACGGGCCGAAATCAGGCAGGCAAAGCGGTCCGATGGTGATGTCAATTTCTTCCGTAATTACGATGAGCGCAGGTATTGAACGCGATAGATAGTCATTGATTTCGATTGGGTCAATGCTATTGCTTCCGGTTACTATCGCTAAGTGCGGAGTTGGATTTTCTGCGCGTTTTATTCCCGTTGCGGTGTAATTTGAAACTACTGTTTCGATATGCGGTGAATTTGCCCGCAAATAGCTTGCGAGCGCCCGATTTTTCCGTAAGCCAATGTAATTTTCCCGTAATACCGGGTGGGAGCGCTGGCCTGTGAACTTAGTGTCGCAGAGCTTTAATCTCCCGATTCCGCTTTCTGCGAGTGCAAGTACAATCTCAGTTCCAATCCAGTTCAAATACGGAATTTCTACGCATACCTGTGTTCTCGTAACTGGAAGTGTTCTGTGAATCCGCCAATTTGCACGGTATTCATTGAGAAGTTTCGGTGAGATATCCGCCAGTTCCTGCGGTTCAAAAAGTTGAGCTTGCTGCAGCGAGTTAATAATTTGTACACATCGGTTTGCTTTAATATCGTATTCGACGCTAAACAAGGCAATCTCTTCCGGGGTATGTGCGCGGGTAAGCGCCTCGACGAACCTTAGCTCTTGCTTATTAAGATTTGAAAAACATCTCGCAATTCTTGGATCCAGCCCGATTTGTGCATGCTGCATACTGCTCCAATAGATTCCGAGTCCGCTGTTGAGCTGCATTTTTCTTCTCCGTTTTCGTCGTATTCTTTTTCTATTTTTCTCCAAAATTTCTGCAGAATCAGCTGCGTTTTGCGGCTGCAGGATTAAATCTTTTTGCAGGCAGCCGAACCGGCTGCGTTTGAAAAACTAGCTTTTCTGTATTCCAAAAAATACCCGGTCTGTAAAATCGGAAAGTAAATTCTCCACGTTTGTGGATTTCGAAAGCATACAGATACGGATTCAAATTACGCTGAAAGATTCACTTGTAAATTTGGGTTGTATACAAACAGGATTGAACTGTTTACATTCGCCGTAATCCGTTCGCGATGATTTGTTTTCCGTGGTTCGTTCTTGTTTTCTGCGGTTCGTTCGCGGTGAGCAGGTAAAGTCGGTCGCTTTTTGCTTTCTCTGGTAGCCTTTTGATTATCGAAAATTGAAAAGTTTTGCTGATTTCGCCGCTGCCTGAGCTTGCGGGAATTTAGCAGACTGTTCAAAAGACTGATGGAAAGTTAAATAAGTTTCTGAACAAAAGAGGTAATAAATTTGTCTCCCGCTGAAAATTCTCATCCAGCAGCGCAGCCGAATCCGCCGCGTCCGCCGCGTAATGCGCGGAACACATCTCGCGGCGGAGGGCTGAAAGGCGGGGCATTCGTGCCGACGCTGATTATTCTTGCTGCGATTTTGTTTTTGCTTGTCGTTTTTGCAGCATTCTGGACCGAGCTGAGGTGGTTCGAACAAATTCAGGCGCTGCGCGTATTTTGGATGCAGTATGGTGCATTCGTCGGGATAGCTGCCGTCGGAGTGATTGTTCTTTTCGCTTTTCTTGCAGTGTCGGCATATTTTGCATTTAGTGACGGTGCGAAAAGTTCGGCAAATGATAAATCGAATGCGCGCAAGAAGAACGCAAAGAAAAACAGAATGAAGATGAGAGTGTTCAGGCTGATGGAAAACAGTCTGAACATACTGTGCATGAGGCAAAAATCGATGATGAAGCATCGTTGTTTGCAAATCTTAGCGCACAATTCGGGGGCGCGTTCGGCGGAAAATTTACTGTCCCGCCAACAGCTAATACAAAACCGGTAAAACTGCAGAAACAAAAACCGCATCAGGCGATTATTTGGGCGGTTATCGCGATTTTAAGCATAGTTGTTGGAAGTATGCTTGGCGGGAATTGGCGCGAATTTCTGCTTTGGTTCAACTCCACGCCGTTTAATGAAGCCGATCCGGAATTTGGTAAGGATATTTCTTTTTACGTGTTCACCTTGCCGGTATTGCACACTTTAATCTCTTTCATTTCAATAGCGATAGCGCTTTCACTGATTGTTTCACTAACCGGTTACTGGTTGGGCGAACAGATTAATTTCGTTCAAAGAAAGCTGAACACGACTCTGCGGGCACGAATTCATGTGGGAATCCTGGCTGCGCTGTTTACATTGACTTTTGCGGCGCGCTACTGGCTGTCGCGCTATGATTTGCTTCTCGGCAACAATTCACGGTTCTCTGGTGCGAGCTTTACAGATATCAACGCTTCAAAGCCCGGTTTAACAATTCTTGCAATTTCTGTAGCGCTAATTGCGGTGCTTTTCCTTTATGCGGCTTTCCGTAACTCGTGGAAACCGGCAATTATCGGTGTCGCAGCAACTGCCGCCGCCGCAATTGTACTTACCAGTCTTTATCCGTATCTAATTCAGAATTTTCAGGTTGAACCGAATGCGGCTGAACTTGAATCTGAGTATATTCAACGTAATATTGACGCAACTTTGTCGGCATACGGTATTGACAAGGTCGAAACCCAACAGTATGCGGCGCGCACTGAAACGAAGAGCGGGCAGCTTCGTCAAGATTCAGAGACGGCAGCACAGATTCGGCTGCTTGATCCAACTATTGTTTCTCCCTCGTTTAACCAGCTGCAGCAGAATCGTCAATACTATCAGTTCACTGACCGTCTTTCCGTTGACCGCTACCATATCAAAGGGGAAATGCGCGATACTGTGATTGCAATGCGTGAACTGAACCTTGATGGTTTGGATAATTCCCGTCGTTCTTGGGTTAATGATCATACGGTTTATACACACGGTTTCGGTGTTGTGGCTGCTTACGGAAATACAGTTACTACAAAGGGCGATCCGGCATTCTGGGAAGCCGGTATTCCGAGTTCTGGTGAGATGGGCGAATATGAGCCGCGAATTTATTTTGGGCAAGATTCTCCGGCTTACTCGATCGTGGGCGCACCTGAGGGAACAGAACCGTGGGAGCTTGATTATCCGGATGATAAGGCGCCAAATGGTCAAGTAAACAACACTTACAAAGGCGACGGCGGACCGGCGATTTCAAACGTTTTCGAAAAGCTGCTGTACGCAATCAAATTCCGCTCGACGGAGTTGTTCTTCTCTGACCGTGTTACTGATGAGTCCCAGATTCTTTTCGACCGCAATCCGCATCAGCGTTTGGCAAAAGTCGCTCCATATCTCACATTGGATTCTAAAGCTGTGCCGGCCGTCGTTGATATGGATGATAATCCAAGTACACCGAAAGAACTTGTTTGGATTATCGACGGATACACCACGTCGAATAACTACCCGTACTCTGCACGCGAAACATTGCAGGAAGCCACCGCTGATTCACTCACACGCGGATTGCGTGAAAGAAGCGGAATGAATTTCAACGCTCCGGAGCAGATTAACTATATTCGGAACTCCGTGAAAGCTGTGGTGAATGCGTATGACGGTTCGGTGAAGCTTTTCCAGTGGGATCAGAAAGATCCGATTATTAACGCATGGAAGAAGATTTTCCCGGGACAGGTTACTGATCTTGCCGAAATGCCGGGAGATTTGATTGCGCATGTACGTTATCCGGAAGATCTTTTAAGGTGCAGCGGACGCTTCTTGCCCGATATCACGTGCAGGATGCGAAGTCTTTCTATTCTGGCGGTGATTTCTGGCAGGTGCCGACCGATCCGAATTCGGAAAGTAAGGAAGCAGCTCCGGCACAGCCTCCGTATTATATGACTTTGCAGATGCCGGGGCAGGATCAGGCATCGTTCTCGCTTACCACTTCATATATTCCCGGCGGTAATACGAAACGTAATGTGATGACCGGTTTCTTGGCGGCCGATTCCAATGCTGGATCTGAGACTGGGAAGATTGCCGATTCATACGGCAAGCTGCGGCTGCTGGAAGCTCCGCGCGATTTGACTGTTGAGGGTCCGGGGCAGGCAAAGAATACGATGCTGGCGAATCCGGATGTTTCACAGGCACTGAACTTGCTGCGGCAGGGCGGAACAAATACCCGCGAGGGTAATTTGCTTTCGCTTCCAATTGGCGGGGGCTGCTCTATGTGCAGCCAATCTATGTGCAGGCATCCACAGGTACGCAATATCCGACATTGCAGTATGTGCTGGCACTTTTCGGAGATAAGGTCGGATTCGCGCCGACGCTTGACCAGGCTTTAGATAAAGTTTTCGGAGGAGATTCCGGTGTGAAAGCTGGGGATGCGGCAATTGCTGGAGACAAGGAAGCCCCGATAGCGGCAGGCGGAACTGCTGGAGGTGCTGGAAGTGCTGGAAGTGCGGATACTGAATCAGGCAATAGCGGTGATGGCAGCGGCAGCGGTGCTGATTCAGGCGGAACTGCTGCTGATTCGCCGATAACTACTCCGGCAGCTCCTCCTGCTCCTGGGGCTCCAGCTGCGGGGGATGCCAAGGCGAAACTTGATACGGCCTTAAAGAATGCGGAAGCTGCGATTGGTGAAAGCGAAGCTGCGCGGAAAGCTGGCGACTGGGCTGCTTATGGGAAAGCACAGGAGAAATTAGCTCAGGCAATTAAAGATGCGATTTCTGCACAAGGAGGTAACTGACATTCTGCGTACAACTGACGTGCGGAGTGTGAAGCGTGAAGCGTGAAGCAGATTTTATTTTGCTTGGATGGAATTTGATTGCAATAAATCGATTTTTGTGCGGTTTAATTGCATAAAGTTCGTTTGCACGAAGTACGTTTGTGTAAAGTGCTTTTGTACAAAGTTCATTTGTAAAAAGATTTTTTGTGCAAAGTTTGTACAACCAGAATGCGGGAAAATTTGGTGTGGTGAGCTGCCGATAAGTTTCATACAGCATATAGGTGCATGTGAGAAAAGGCACGGCGCTAAGCTTGCAATGCGTTGAGGATTGTTATTAAACTGGCATAGCCGACGCGGAGTGGAGCAGTTCGGTAGCTCGCCGGGCTCATAACCCGGAGGTCGCAGGTTCAAATCCTGTCTCCGCAACTGATACAAGATCCCTGGACTCGTAAGAGTTCGGGGATTTTGCTTTACCTGGAATAAATGGTGCTGGTGTCCAGTTTCCATTAAAGTCTTGCGTTGGTAGTAAATCGGCTACTTCTACACCGAAGTATGCCGCTAAACCCATGAGATCCTCAATAGTCCACTTTGTTCTTCCGTGAATTCGATTAGAAATATGCTGCCCTGCAAGATTTAAGGCATTTCCTAGCTCTGCTCGTGATACTCCCGTGTAAAGCAGGTGTTGGGCTACGGTCATACCGATAGCACGATCGGCACTCATGATACTAAATTCTATTACGGTCATGTAACTATCGTACCGTATGAATAAAATATGTTCAACTGATTTAATTGCTTTATTTTAAATAAAGTGTAATCATAGTTTCGATGAACAAAAAACGTTCAAATGATAATTTGTTTTATTGGTTGATTGGATGACATGTGTTTAGTGCAAATGAGCTTTCCCAACGACTTGATGGTGCAGTGTCTGCTCTCACTCTTCGACGCTGGGCGGCAGCAGGTCGTATCAAAAGCTCATACAAACTTCTTAATGGGCGAATAATGTTTACGGATGATGCTGTTGCTGAAATTCTTCAGCCGTTAGCTGCGGATTCAGAAGATTCTGAAGAGTTGTCTGGTTCTTTTTCTGATGTGCCTCTTCCTGGCATGGAAGAGTGTGATGTGTGATGGCTAGTGGTACGTTGAAGACTTTGATTGCGCCTGATCGTGATCCTGTGACGATTGAGGGTAAGCCTTGTTGTGCTAATGGGCATCCTTGGCAGTCTCGTACTACTCGTTGGCGGTATCGGGTTCGTGGTGGTCGGCATGGTTCGGGTTGGGAGCGTGATTGTCTTGTTTGTAAGCGTATGGCTGATAAGGCTCGTGCATCTAATTTTGCTGGTCGAAATCAGCAATTGATTGTGGATGTGGCTAGTAGTGGCACGGTGTGGCATACGCGGTTTTAGGGTGGTTGGGTTATGGAAACGTTGAGTTTATCTGTGTTTAAGCGGCTTTTAAGGCAGGCTGAGGAAAAGTCTGAAGGGGATTTGCCTGTGCTGGTTCGTTTGCCTGATGGTGGGCATGGTTGCGTGTCTGGGCTGCGTCCGTTATTGATTTTGAATTCTGATGGTGCCGGTGATTTGAAGGAAGTGGGGTTGCCGTCAGCGCTTATCGCGTTAGTGGTTGAGTGTGGAGGGTGGGGGTTTGTAGTGTCTTGGCGTGCGTCTGCTTGGTGTTTGGATCAGGTGAAGGGTGTTGGTGCGAACGCGAAGTTGGTGTTGTTGGCTTTGTGTGAGTTTGCTAATGATGAGAATGTTACTTGGCGCTCGCAGCAAGAGATTGCTTTGCGTAGTGAGTGTGAGGTGCGGACGGTTAAGAAACATTTGAAAGCTTTGGAAGGTTGGGGGTTGATTTCTCGGAAAGGGATTTACCGGTGGTGTGATTCTGATTCTGAGGTGTGTATGGTTCGCTCGCCTCATAAGCATCGTTCTGGCACGGTTTATCGGGTGCATCTTGAGATTGGGGATTTTGTTGCTCCAGATCATGTAGTAGTTCCAGATTCAGATTCAGTTTCTGTTGGTTCTGTGGATAAGTCCATAGGTGCAAATATTGCACTTGTGGAGAAAACCGCGTCAGAAAGCCAAAAAGTCCATAGGTGCAATATTTGCACTTGTGAGGGTGGGGATGGTTCCACAGGTGCAAATTTAGGTATTCCACAGGTGCAAGAGCGTGCACCTATATGTAACAGTAAACCTCCAAGAATATCCTCCAACCATTCCAGGGAAGCCTTAGCTTGTGGAAAAAGTGATTCTTCTGATGTGGCATGGCATGGTGGGATCGGGTCTGAGGATCAAGTTTTGCTGCAAGAGTGTATTCCGCCGGATTATCTTTCGGTTCTTGGTGAGAGTGCGGCGAAAGTGTGCTTGGAAGTTTTACGGGTTGGGATTGGTCAAGGTTGGGAACCGAGCCAGATTCGATTAAAACTTGCAGCTCAGCCTTTGCCGGTGGATTTAGCTAATGGGGGCGGGTTGGTGATTTACCGTGTGCGTGATGCGCTTGCTGGGATGCGCCCGACACGGGTGAAATCTGAGGCAGAAAAAGCAGGTGAGAGACGCGCGGTAGTGGAGGAAATTCTTGCTGGGGGTAGTGCTCTTTCAAAGCGGCAGCAGGTTTTGTTGGTGAATGGTTTTTGAATCAGGCTGATGCGTGTGATCCGTTGGTTGGCAGGGCTGATTCTTGGTTGGCTGAGCAGATGAGGGTGGTGAGTGTGGGATGAAAAATATTTATTTGTTTGCGCCGCGTTGTGTGTATTTGCCAGTTGATTTGGTGGCTAATCAGGAGTTGACGTATTTGGATTTAGGGGTTTTGGCAGTGCTTTTGTCGGGTGAAGTGAAAGATGGTGGGTATCGGGTGCTTGCACGGCGTAATGGGATTGGGCAAGAATCTTGCCGTGCGGCGCTGCGTCGTCTTGAGCGTGCTGGGCTGGTGTATCGATTTTTGATGGTGAAAGACGGGAAGAAGCATTCGATGATGGTTTCTTCGCCTTTTCCTGTAAGTGCAGATCAAGCATGTGAAAAGCTGCTGCAAGCCAGTGAAGGGGATGTTGTTTCTTGCTTATCGCACCCATCTTTTTCAAAAAGCAAGGAAATATCTGGGGAAGCCTGTGATAAAACGGGTATAGAGCCGTCTTCGGCTTGACTAGGCTTCCCGGTCAGGAACTTTTCTCATAGTAATTCTAGACAGATACCTCATAACCTTGTTCTTGGCTGGGATCTTAAAATTCAATAATTTCAACAAAATCAAGAGAAAGCGACAAGAAAATGAACAAATTAATGAATATGTCTAAAAAGGCTAAGATCTTTGCCGGTCTTGGGCTAATTGGTTTTTGTGCTTTGATAGCGGGATTATCTTTTTGGGCTTGGTCAAATTCGGGTGTGCGTGTAGAGGATTTGTCTAAGGAATATAAGCAAGTGGTGAAGTCTTTAGATGGAGATATTTTTACTGCGGAGAGTCTTCGTGTGGTGTGTGCGGAAAATAAGAGTCTTGACGGTGTGAACCGGTGTGAGCAAGCTAAAGTTCTGGAGAATATTAAGGCTGCGAAAGAGGTGAAAAAGGCTGAAATTCCTACAAGTGTTGCTCAGTTGGAAAAGAGTCTTGATTCTGCTAAAGAGGTGAAAGAAAAGTTAGCTAATTCGATTAGTAATGCGGAAGATGCTTTGGGTAAAGATGCTGATAAATATCGTAGTGAAGTAGTTGTTCCGCTGATTGAGGCACTTGAGGATAAGATCGCCCAGGCACGCAAGCTTGCTGCTGATAATTCCGATAATGGCGAAACACTTGTGCATAAGCCAGGTGAGCTAGCGCATGTTTTGAATATTAAGGCTGATGAGCTGGGTAAGGATGTTGAGCGTATCAGTAAAAATATGAGGGATGAAAAAGTATTTATTTCACAGTTGCAAGATATTGCTGCAAGTTTGAAATCGTCTTTGGAAAGTCTTAATGAAGCTTTTGTGATGGTGCAAAACGCGATTGGTGTAGAGCCGGAAAAACAAGCGCCGGTAGTAGTGCCGTCCCAAAAAGTGCGGCACCAAGCGGGAATGTGAATAATTCAAAGCACGCTCAAAGGGTGGCACCCCAAAATCAAGTAACACATCTTCAAGACCTGCCACGCCAGCAAAGCCTGCTCAGCCTGCTGCTCCTGCTAAGCCTGTTAAGCCGAGTACAGATCAGTCTTCGATTGTGCCGGGGTCAAAGGATCCAAGTGGTGGTACTTGGGTAGTAACCGAAGAAAAGGATCAGTGTTTTTCTGGGGTTTTAGGTTCTGATCCTGTTGAAGTTCCTTGCCCTTAAATAAATGGTCTTCGTAAATATTTATTTACGAAAAATTGCTGTACATGCACAAAGTCTTGTGTGTGTTTATCCAACAATTAGTTGAAGGAAATATGATGGAATATAGAGTTGTCTCGAAAATGAGACAAGCTTATGCCGTGCTTTGTGCTTTTTCCTGGCTTTGCTAGTGGTTTTAGCACCCCTTCCGGCTTCCGCGGCGGGGTTGACTACGACTCCGCCTGCTGGAAGTGAGGGAAGTATTGGCTATGGTTGGGAGAAAAAGCCAGGATATTATTCTTTCTGGCTTGGTACTGAAGGAAAGATTGAAGGGTATGACCGCTACTGTATTCAGTGGCTAATGAACTCGCCGGGTGCAGCCCAGGTTACAAGCGTAACTGATCTGGCTGCTGCTACGCCGCGAATTAGTGGGTATGAGATAACCACCCCGCAGATGGCTTACTTGCTTTCAAAATATAATGGGTCTGTAGATCCAGCAATTACTTCAGCGATTGCATATTTAGTTCATGCGAATTTTGAGGTTGACGGTAATAAATTGAATGCGGCTACGGCTGTGGCGAATATGGAATCTAAAGTGAAAGCCAATGCCCCGCAAATTGCTGCAAAAGCTCTTGAGTTGCGTGCTGAAGCTATTAAGAGCGCCGCGATTGGCTATTCAAATTCCAGTGTAGATGGAGGAGGGAAACGCGAAGGGACAATTAGTGGTATTTATACTACTTACGATGATGGTTCACCGGCGATTAATGTGCCAGTAACAGTTAAACTCAATGGACCAGCGATTATTACTGAATCTGGCACGAACACGTGGTCTGGCGTGACCACTAATGATCCAATTACCTTGCACTGGAAATCTACCGGAAATGGCAAAGTGACTTACAACGTTTCTTATGCGGGGACTCATAAGACTTTATCGCTTATTGACCATCACGGGAAGGTTCAAAAAACAATTACACGTAAAATCGCTGGTCCTGCAGATCCTGAAGTGCGCGAGGGAGAAGCATTTAATGTTATTTATGATTTTCAGCCGCTTGGTGTATCAAAAGCTGTTAGTCAAGAAGTAAATACGGATGGCACTATTTCTGATGTACTTACTACTGGTGTTGATAAGGGTTATGGGTCTGGGAAATGGCTCGAAGTTGGCGGAAAACCGGTAGAAGTTACCTATAAAGCTACCGCGTATTGGGCTGGTCGGGTAAAGCCTGCCACGGCGGATAGTGTGCCTGCTGGAGCAGAAAAACTAGGCGAAGTCAAAGTAAAAGCAAGTGGCGAAGGGCAAAAACTCACCGCTAAGCTAAAAACCACCAAACGCGGATATATTACCTGGGTCTGGCAAGTAATAAAAGCTGAACAAGGCGCTAACAGCGATTATGTGCATGCAAACTGGAAGGATCGTTTTGGTTTGGATGCTGAGACTTCGCGTGAGAATTTTCCTTTCCGTCCAATGGGTGTTTCTAATGTTGGAAAGCAGAAAGTGGTTGATGGTCAGGATTTGACTGATACTTTTACTGCGTCTGCTGATCCAAGGTTCCGTGATGGTGAGTGGACTCGGCTTGGTGATGGTTCGTTTGATGCGGGTGAGTATGTTCCTGTGACTTATCGTGCGAGCGTGTATTTTCATTCACCTTCTATGCTGCCAGAAGAATCTAAAGCGGCACCTGATAAGGCTGAGTTAATAAAATCTATGACGGTTACTGCTTCTAAGCCTGGGCAGGTTCTTAAGGTTAATGCTGGTGCTGCGCCGAAAGATGGTTTTTATACCTGGGTCTGGGAAGTGCGTGAGGCTGACCAGGCTAAAGAGTATGTGAAGTGGATTGATTCTGGCTGGATTGATGGCTATGGGATTCCTGAAGAGACGACATCGGCTAGATATGAGGCTGTGATTGATTCGGCGTTATCAGTGCGTGATACGAAATCTGGCACTTATTTTGTAGATGATGTGTGGGTTAAGGGTATGCCTGTGAATCATCCTGATTTTGCTGGTGGTGCCGGTTTTAAGGCTGATGTGAAAGTTATTGAGCATTCTATTCTTTTCTTCCCTCACGGGGTGGAAGTGGTAGAGGAAAATATTTCGCAGGCGGTAAAGATTGGGAACACGGTAAGTATTCCGGCTAAGAATGGTTTTTATCCGTCCATTGGGGATACTTCATGGCTGGCAAAAATTGATAAGGCTGGGAAGCTGGTTCCTGGTACCTATGTTTTTGTTTCATCTTTTGCTGGTGATGATCGGGTAAAGTCGCTTACTACTTCGGTAGAAGATAAGGCTGAGCAATTCACGGTGAAGCCTGAGCCTAGTGTGCATACGACTTTAATGTATGACAACACTCGTGGGAAGGTTCCTGGGTTTGGTGTACGTAAGCTGGTTGACGTGGTGACTTACACGAATCTTGAAGTAGGGAAGCCGTATTCGGTTGATGGTGAGCTGGTTGATAAGGCTACTGGGAAGCCGTTATTGAATGGTGAGGGTAAGCCGATCGTGTCGAAAGCAGAGTTTAAGGCTGAGAGCGTGAACGGTTCCGTGGAAGTCGTCTTTGAGGTTGATGCAGGCTTGTTTGCTGGAAAGACTACTGTGGCTTTTGAAACTTTGAAGTCTGATGGGCGTGAAATCGCGGTTCATGCTGATATTAATGATGAAAATCAGACGATTGGTTTCGAGCCAGGTTCAAAGCTTAAGACTACGGCAAGAGATGTGGCTGATGGGGATAAAGAGATTAAACCCGAGGCTAATCAAACAATTGTGGATCGTGTTTGTGATGTGAATAAGCAATTAAAGCCGGGGTGGCATATGAGATCGTAACTAGCCTCGTCTTTGATGATGGCAAGCCTGTGTTAGATGCGAATGGTAAGCCTGTTGTGGTTAAAAGCAAGTTTATTCCAAAGAGCAGTGATGATTGCGCAACCGTCGAAATCAGTTTTGATGCTACCGGGTTTGAGGGTAGGAAAATTGTGGTATTTGAAGATGTTTTGTATAACGGGCAAACGGTTTCAGTGCATCATGATTTGAAAGATGAAGATCAAACGGTAATCGTGTTCAAGCCTTTTATCCCTGACCTTGTGAAAACTGGTGCGGCTGGAATGGTGGTTTTGGCAACTATTGCTGCTTCAGCATTTATTACTGGGTTTGTAATGCTTCGTTCTCGTAAGAAGGGGACGAATAGAGAAAGAGAAGAAGATGATTTATTTCCTAAAGCTATTTAGTCGCTTTCAGCTTTTGGGTAGATAAATCATCTCCTTCATCTGATATTTGCAAGGGCTGGAAAGTTTCAAGCTTGCCGGCGTTGGCTTTCCAGTCTTTGCTAGATTTCCGCATCTCGCGTGGAATCGAATTTTTGATACTCAATCACACGATTGGAAAGGAAATAGTCATGAAGCGAAAACTTATGACTGGAACAATTCTAACATTAATGCTGGCATTGCCAGCAATGCCAGCATTAGCGGTGGAAGAAGCACCTGCTAATACGAGTACATCTGTGGCGACACCGACTCCGGTAACGCCTGCGCAACCGGCAAAGCCTGCTCAGCCGGTTAAGCCTGTGGTTCCGGCTCCGGTTAAGCCTGCGCAACCGGCAAAGCCTGCTCAGCCGGTTAAGCCTGCTCAGGTTTATGAAGATATTGAAGTGCCTGTGACTCCGAAAGGGCAGATTGTGCCTGCTGCTACAGTGCAGCCTAGTAAAGCTGTGGTGAAGACGCGAAAGAGTGTTGATACTTCTGTGCCACAGCTTGCAAAGACTGGTGCGAGTGTGCCTGGTGGTGTGGTGATTGCGGGAACTATTTTGACGCTTTTGGGTGCGTATTTTGTTGCTGCGATGCGTTTTGGTCGAAAGTATTTCGGCTAAATTTACTGGTTTGTGGTGGCGTAAAACGCCACCACAAACGTTTAGTTTTCACAATTTGAAAAGTTAAGGATTGGATTATGAATTTTTTCGCACAGGCAATGAAGCTACTTTCGACTGGTGTGATTGCAGGTGGCTCAATTTGGCTAATTTTCGGAATTATTGTGCTTGCTGGAGGGCTGAAAGAACATAACGGGCAGCAGACTCAGTCTGGGATTTGGCAGGCGATTGGTGGTGCTTTGATTACTGCTGCTGGTGTGTGGCTAACGCAAGTGAATATTAATTTTTAGCGGTGAATCAGAATGGCTCTTGAGGTAAAGGTTTACCGTGAGGTAAGGGATTATCAGGCGCGAGTACTGGGTGGCATGTCTTGGCGGCAGTTGCTGATTGTTGGTGTGTGGTTTCCAGTCATTGCGACCTGTTATGGGGTGTGCTGGTACTTCGGATTTGAGGATCTGGGCGTTGTAGTTGTCGTATTTTTAGCTCTTCCGATGGTTGCTATTGGATGGATGCGTCCGATGGGAATTGTGATGGAAAAGTATGTGGGCTATTGGTGGGCGCACGTGCAGGGGCGAAAAATTTTCACATTTAATCAAGAAATGAGAGCGGTTGAGGGGATAAGTAGTGAGAAAAAGGTCAAGGGTGCGCGAAGTAAAGCAGCCTACGGAGCTTTCGAGTCCACAAATTAAAAAATATAAGCCTTCCGCAGTTCAGGCCTTGATTGCTTATGAGGCATTGACTGATTCTGGTATTGCTTGGCTTGGAGAAAATAAGTATTCGGTGACTTTGCAGCTTTCGGATATTAATTATTCGCTTGCTCCTTCGCAGGTGCAAGAGGAATTGATTGAAAAGTATGCGCAGTTTATTAATTCTCACCTGGCTGGTACTCATGTGCAGATTTCGATTATTAATCGGGTGTTAGATAAAGATGAGATTGTGCGTGGGGTTCAGCTGGGTTTGCGTGGTGACGGATTTGATTCTTTCCGGAAAGATTATAATTCTTTGATTGCTAAGCGGTTATCCTCTGGTCGGAATAATACTCGTACTGATAAGTTTTTGACTCTTACGGTAGAGTCGGCACAGTTTGAGGAAGCGAAAGCTAGGCTTTTTCTTTGGCTGCTGAGGCTGGGGCTTTGCTGCGGGAAGTTGGCGGGTGTAAGACACAAATTCTTGATGGGAAGGCTCGCGCTGATGTGCTTTCTTATATTTTGCGTCCTGGTTCTCGGGCGGGGTTTGATTTTAAAGACTTGCTTGGCTCGAAAATGTCTACTAAAGATTTTATTGCTCCGATGAGTTTTGATTTTACTAATCCTTCTCGGGTAGGGGTTAGCGCGGTGGATGAAAAACTGTGGCAGATTTTTGTTTTGCGTAAGCTTCCGCCTTGGTTATCGGATAAGGTTTTGAAAGATCTTTCTGAGATTCCAACTGATTTGTGTGTTTCGTTGCATATTGATCCGATTGAGCAATCTGATGCGTTGAGTCTTGTGAAGCATCAGATTGCGTCAATGGATATTCAGCGTTCGACTGAGACGCGTAAGCTTGCAAAGCAAGGGTTGGCTGGTTCACATGGTTCGCATGAGTTGGAATCTTCTTATTCGGAGGCGGTTGAGCTGCGGAATGAGCTTGAGCAATCTAATGAGAAACTTTTTGAAACAACGATTGTTGTTGGGGTTGCGGGTAAAGCGGTAGAAGATTTACAAGAGAACGTGGCTCGGGTGCGGCGTTCTTGCGCGAAGCATTCGTGTGATCTTGAGGTGTTGAAATATATGCAAAAAGATGCTTTGAATGCTCTTTTGCCTTTGGGTCGATGTGATTTGCCAATTCATCGGACGCTTACGACTGCTGCCTTGGCTGTTTTAGAGCCTTTTACTACTCAAGAATTATTTGATTTAAGTGGCATGTTTTACGGTGTTAACGCGCTGTCGAAGAATTTGATTATGCTGTCGCGTAGTGAGGGGATGAATGCTAATGCTTTCATTTTGGGTACGTCGGGGTCTGGGAAGAGTCAGTTTGCAAAATTTGAAATGATGCAAACTTTTTTACGGCGGGTAAATGATGAGATTTTGATTATTGATCCTGAGCGTGAATATGTTTCTTTATCTTCTGCGTTGAAGGCGAGTCGGGTTGTGATTAGTCCGGGGTCGAAGAGTGCTTTGAATGCTCTTGAAGTTGATAAAAATATTAATTTGGATGAGGATCCAATCCGCGCTAAATGCTCTTTTGTGCTTTCTATTTGCCAGGTGCTCCTTGGTGGGGCAGAGGGTTTATCAAACGTGGAAAGATCGATTATTGATCGGTGTGCGCAAAATGTTTACCGGATTTATTTCAATACTGATAATGCTGATATGCCGACGCTTATGAGTCTTTATCAAGAGTTGAAAAAGCAACCAGAAATTGAGGCTGGGCAGTTGGCTACGGGTCTTGAAATTTATGCGAAAGGTTCGGCTGCTGGGTTTGCTGCTCAGACTAATGTTGATTTGTCAGCGCGGGTTGTTGTCTATGATTTAGCTGATTTGGGTAGAGATTTGCAAACGTTTGGGATGATGGTTGTTTTAGAAAATGTGTGGGCGCGTATTTGTGCAAATAAAGCGCGTGGGGTTCGTACTTGGCTTTATATTGATGAGTTTCATTTGCTTTTTGAAAATGATTTTGCTGCCGCATATTGCCAGGCGATTTATAAGCGGGTGCGTAAATATGGTGCGGCTGCTACTGGGATTACCCAAAATATTGAAGAGCTTTTACTTAATGATCGTGCAAGGTTGATGTTATCGAATTCTGATTCTGTATTTTTGTTAAATCAGCAGTCTACTGATGCGCAGGCTTTGCAGGATTTGTTGCGGTTGTCGGCTCAGCAAAAATCATTTTTTACTAATGCTTCTCCTGGGTGTGGGTTGCTTAAATCGGGGTCAACTGTGATTCCGTTTGATAACAGTATGGATGTTGAATCGAGTATTTTCCAGCTGTTCCAAACGACTTTTGAAGTGAAAGAGGGTTGATTATGCTTGATAAGAATCTTAGTGCTCATAATCTTTATTTGATTGCGCAAGAAGAAGAATTAACGCCTGCTTTAGTGGCAGAGATTGAGAATCATCCTGCTAGTTATCGAGCTTTAAAGCTGTGGGCACAGTTAGAGCTAGAAACGCGGGCTGGTTCGCCTGTGCCTGTACCGCCTGCTGAAGTTGTGCCACGGCATGAATCTAGCTCGGATCCGGCGCCGTTGCCGGTGCGTAAGTCATTTAATATTCGCAAGGTAATTGTGATTCTTGGCGTGCTGCTTTTAGTTTTGGTGGGCGGATTGTGGTCGTACGTGTCTTTGAATGGTAAAGCTGCTGGTGAAGTTGGTAAAGCTGAAAGTGTTGGGGTTAAGGAAAAAGTTGTTGATGAAGATAAATCTCCAGATGATAGCAAGCTTAGTGATGGAAAATTAGAGAAAGATAAAGAAAAAGCTGATGATTTTTCTGGAAGTGTTGCTGCTGGTGCTGCTTTTTCTTGTACTGGTAAAGAAAAAACTGTGACGTGCGTGGGGGTGAATAATTATGGGCAGCTGGGTACGGGTGCGGCTGCGAGTATAAATTTTAATTCTTTCCAGTTGAAAGATTCGATTATTTCTTTGACTGCTGGGTCTGATCATGCGTGTGCGGTAACTTCCGGTGGGCTGGTTTGTTGGGGTGATAATCGGTGGAAACAAGCTGGGGATGGGGAAGCTGCAATTCTTCCACCAACGCCTGTAGCTTTGTTTGCTGGAAAAAGGTTGATTCGGTTTCTGCCGGCATAGTACACACGTGCGTCACTAGTGAAGGTAAATTGTATTGTTTTGGGTCAGATTATTCTGGTCAGTTTGGGTCTGGACAGCAAGGTGCGCAAGCTGGTGTGTTGACTGAAATTAAGATTCCTGATGGTCAAAAAGCTCTTATGGTAGTGGCGCAAGATTTTTCTTCATGTGTTTCTACTGATAAGGGGCGATTGTATTGTTTTGGGTCAAATGCTGATAAGCGGATCAGTCAAGAAGATAAGCCTTTTATTGGGCTTACCCAAATGAATCAGGTAATTAGTGAGAAAAATTAATGCTTAGCAGTGTGCGTAATACGCAAAATCAGGAGTTTGTTTCCCGCATATGCGGTCAAAAGTATCTATTACACGCCAGCAGCATACTTTTAGGTCAAAAGCGCATTCTGGGGTTATGGTCTTTGGAAAGATTCGCCAGAGCGCAAGAGATGTGGCTGATGGGGATTTTGAAAAAGCTGGGGATGATGCTGGTAGGGATTTATCGCAGTCTTTAGTGAAAACAACGTATCGGGGAGTAAATAATTATGGGCAGCCTGTTATGGGGCGTGCTGGTGTTGATGGTATAAGCTCACAAGTGAGATTCGGTAAAAATGCGGTACGGAGTTCTGGTTATGCTGGTGTGAATGCTAATCGGTTACCTATTGCCAATGGTCAAAAACTTCCTGCTAAAGGGCGGGTAAAGCGGTTTAATCGTGGGCGTGTTCCTGATAGTAAAGTACGCGGTAGTGTGGCGCGTGGAGGTAAGGCTAGTGGGCGGCTTGTAAAGAAAGTCATGGTGAAAGCTCAAGCGGTAGGAGCGAAAGTTATTGCCGCAGTTGCCGCGATGGTCACATCCGCATCATTACCCGTAATTGCTGTATTGACAGCAGTAATAAGCGTGGTGGCGCTGATTGCTTCGATTTTTCTTTTATTTTCGGTGGTTGGAGTGAAGAAGAGGCTAAGTCGCGTGTAGTAATTGGCGTGCTTGGTGATGATTATCCGTGGGCGGATAAGGTGAGAACACCAGCTGGTATACCTACATCGGTTTATAACACGATTAATCACTCGACAAATTTTTATTACGGAAATTGTACTGATTTCGTTTTTTGGCGGGTGAATCGCGACATGGGTGCGAGTGTAGATAATTGGATTTATTCACATGGCTCTTTGACCCCGCTGGGTGGTAATGGTGCACAGTGGGAAAACCTGGGAATATGCCTGGCTGGAAGCGGGTAAAGACTCCAGATGAAATCCGGCCAGGTGATGTAATTTCCTATTCTCAAGGAGTCTATGGTTCGCATCCACTGTATGGGCATGTGGCGTATGTGGCAGAAAATGATGGCCAGAAAATTGTGGTCGAAAATTATGGGTATGCCCAATATTATTTGACTGAGCATGATTATGCTTCGCTTAGAAAGTGGTTGAAATCTGGCTCGGTAGTGGTAGTACAAAATCCAGAGTTGACTGGAGAAAAACGTAAAGCAATAGCTGCAAAAAATACTACTGGAGATAAATCATGATTGTTGACATTCTTTTACACATGCTAACTGCCCTTTATGGTGGGGTGGGTATGGGTGCAGTGTCTGCGGTTGAAAAATCTTTTGAAACGTATTCTAGCACTGCCTATAATGTTGCGGTCACAATTAACTCAATGGCTGTTAAGCCGGTAGCTGCCGTGGTCTTATCGGGGATGTTGCTGTTGGAATTTGCGCGGATTTCATCGAAGGTAGAAGGTGATCATAAGCTTGGGGTGCAACTTATCGGGATTACCTTTTTAAGGCTGGATTTATTATTTTAATGATTCAGCATACTGAAATGCTTGTGCGTGGGCTTAATGGCGTGGGTATGGAGCTGATTAAGAATGCTACTAAAGGTGAGGCTGGTGCGGTTGCGGGTAAAGCGGTTGAAGAGTCTATGCGTGCAGCTTTAGAAGATTTAGGGATTACTGAGCAGCTTGCATTGCTGCCGATTTTGTTTTTGCCTTGGCTTTTATCGATTGCTGCTGTGATTGTGATTCCAATAGTTGTGATGATGCGCTTCCTTGAATTGTATGTGCTGACGGCGGGGGCGTCGCTACCGCTTGTTTTTCTGGCAAATCAAGAGACTAAATCTATGGGGGTGGGGTATTTGCGGAAGCTTTTAGTCGCGATTTTGCATGGATTTACTTTGATTATTGCGGTAAAAATTTATGCGGCTTTCCAAGCAGATTCGTTAAATGCTGCGCCTAGCTTGAAAGAATTATTTGCAGATTTCAACATCGTTGTTTTGTTGCAAAACATGGGTTTATTGATCCTTGGCCAGATTATGTTGATTGTGGTGGTCATGGCTGCAGGAAGATTCGCTAAAGCATTTGTTGGCGAATAATATATTTATTTTGCTTCATAATTTTCTATGGGTTCGCTAGAGGATAGCGGAGTGCGATTATGGGCAACATCGAATTGTAGCTGAATAGCATAGAATAAATAATTCCCTAGAAAGTCTTTTCTAGGGAATTATTTATGTCTGTTAGTCCTACGTTGAAAGTATTTTTCAAAGTTTGAGTTGGTAGTTCATGGTTAGTTCTGCTTCATAGTTTTCTATAGGTTCTTCTGGGATTCCTGAAATTGTGCATGTGCTTTTGCTTGGATTGTAGGTGACGGTCAGCCCTTTGGATAGGTTATTGGCTTTTATAGATATATTTGCAGCGTTTTCGCTGTTGTGGATTTTTATTTCGAGTGGGTCAATGGGTATTCCGGCACTGCCGTTGATTGGCTGGATTTCACCAAAATATGGTGCGGCTGTTACTAGGGTTTCATTTTCTTGAAGAATATCGAAAGCTGCTGGTATTTCATCGTCTTCAATAGTGATACTAACTGTGCTTTTGGTTTTTAATGGTGTCTTGGCTGGGGTGTATGTGAATGGTGCGGAATTATTTGGTGGGGTAGATTTATTTGCTAAGAATGGTTTTACTCCGCGTAGGATGTAGATGCATTTTTTCGTGTCAAGCCGACCGATTTCATCTAGTGATAATAGGTCACGTGCGAGCCGTTTTTCGGATTTTGAGTAAGAGCCGCTGCGTCCTTTTGAAATTGAAGTGTCTGTGGTTTGGATAGTTTGTTTTCCAAGTATTTTTGAGACGTATTCGGTAGTTGATTTTTCGTTACCTCCAAGGAAAAGAAAAGAATCGCAGTTACCGACGATGGTTTCCCAATCGTCTTTGTATAGCGCTTTTCCTTGTGCGAAGTTTTGTAGAATGATTATGGTTGAGAGCCAGCGGGAGCGCATTACAGCAATTTTGCGTTCAAATGAAGGGATTTTGCCAATATTTGCAAATTCATCCATTAGGCATTGGATTGGTATTTTAAGATGTCCGTCTGGATTATGGTCGGCTTGGTAAATGTTGGTTTCAAAGAATATTTCGTAAAAGATTGAAATTAGGAATTTGAATGCGGCATGGGTGTCTGGAATGACTAGAAAAAGAGCGGTTTTTCTTTGCCTACTGTGTCAAGATTGATTGTGTCTGCTGCTAAAATATTTCTAATTTGGGTCATGTGTAGTGGTGCTAAGCGCACTCCTAGTGAAATGATGACGGACTTTTGGTTTCTCCCGCGCCTTGCATGTAGGTGTTGTATTGTGCGTGGGCAAAGCGTAGAAGGTTTAGTGCTGAAAGTGCTTGATTATTCCAGTTATGGAGTCCTTCATCTGATTCGCTGATTATTTCTTTGACTGCTTCAAAAACTAGGTCTACTTCAGACATGGAGGTTTCATCCTGTTCTGACGCTTGCATTTTAGCGAGCATATCTACCACGTTATTTAGAGTACCGTTACTGCCGTTTATTGCATATTCATAGGAAATGAGAGCGGTAAGTAAGGCGCGTTCTGCTTTTTCCCAAAAGCTATCCGAGCCCGCGGGTTTAGAGCCGTTAGTATTGGCAATAAAATTTTCGGTCAGGACTGTGCAGTCTACTTCAGGTTGGGCAGGGTTGAAATATGTGAGCGGGTTAAATTTATCTGATGTGGCAAAATCGATTAGGTTTAAGCATCTGATTTTATAGCCATGATCGAGCAGGTGCCAGGCGCAATCTCTTAAAAGTTCTCCTTTCGGATCGGTAATTACAAAGGAAGATGCTTTAGCGAAAATGTTTGGTTTTACAAGAGATCTTGTTTTGCCAGATCCAGATCCTCCGAGGCATAAAAGGTTGAGATTACGTTGAGTTACGTGCGAGTTAATATTGAGCCAGTGTTCATTGGTAATTTTTATGCATTGGTTCTCGATTTTTGTAGCGAAAGGTTTAAAGTCTTTGGGTGTTCCCCATTTGGCTGACCCGTGTTCTTCGCCTTGTCGGCGCTCTGCTTTTCCTGCATGGTGATAAATCCATGTGAGTGCTATCGCTAGTAGCGTGCCTGCTCCTGCTAGCAAATCTGGTGTGTCTAAAGAAAAATGGGTAGGGTTGGAAAAGTCTGCAAGTGAGTTATCTAAAACGGCGGTAATATCCTTTCCTGTGGCAATATTTGTGCGTATTTGGAAGGATATTTTGTTTGCAGTATAGAAAGTGATTAGGCTACAAATAATTACGAAAATAGTTTTAATATTCTTCACTAGATTTTTCTACTTTCTTAATTTTTATGAAACTTTTTAATGATTTAAATGATTTCGTTGCTTGTTTTTCGTCTCGATTTTCGCTTGCAGCAAGCCTAGTAATTGACTACGGTTTTGGATGTTGAATCGAGTATTTTCCAAATCTGGATCATGACTATCATTTTGGGGAAGCTGATTCAATTCCGATTCGTGTAGGGTATCTGGGAGATTTTCTTCGTCTTTGAAATGTGGATATTGTAAATATTTTTTTCGATACTTAAAAGATTTTGGAGGCAGTTATCATCAAAATCGGAGATAATCGTCATGGTAGGAGAAACATATAGTATGCCTTCTTCGATTTGTGCCTGATTTACTGCTATTTCAATCCATTCAGTATCTTCTGCTTCAATTTCTGGCCATGATTTTTCTGGCCATGATTTTTCATATTTTGGTACGCTTTGCCCGTTTTTAGAGAAAATGTATATTTGTTCATCCATCGTCTGTGCCTTTAAATGTTTCGATTGCTGCATGTTTTGCGTATACCGTTTTATCTTCTAGGTGTCCGAAAATCAGTAGCGTGTCACCTTTAGATAATCCTTGTGCTTGTAAATGTTTAGCTAAAGGGATATTGGTGATTCGCAGGTTTAGTTGTTTTTGTGTGTGTGGGTGAATAATTGTTGCCCGTCCTTGTTTAGGATCTAGCACGTAGGCGGAATTGAGTGTTGCGATCAGCGCTATTTGTGCCATTATCTTCCCCTGCTTGTAACGGTTTTAGTGATTTCTGGGGTTTTTCTTTCTCAATATTTTGTGGCTGTGTTTTCAAAATAGATAGATCAGTTTTCAGTTCTGCAGTTTCGATACTCTGATTTTGTGCTAGTCCTTGATGTGGTGCTATTTCATCGATTAAGGGAAGTACGTGTTCAGATACGCGACTGAATGCTTCGCATATTTGCTCTGTTTTGCTTTCGCCATTCCAGCTTGCAATGTATGTAGCTGATGTATCGGTTAGGCATTGATCTGATATTCCGGCAAGTGCGCAGGTGAGGAATGCAAAAGTTTCAGCTTCTAGTTCGTATAGCGAGCGGCGTTTTTGATAGTCGGCAATTCCTGTATGCATTATGGCGTGCCCGATTTCATGAGCCAGAGTGCGGAGCTGACTTGCTTGACTCATGCGCGAGTCAATCACAATTCTGTGCGAATCGTGAGAGTTGTTGTAGGCGTGGAAACCATTTTCTGAGCCTGCAAATTGATTAGCATCGAAAATGATTTCAATATTTTTAAATTGTTTAGATACGTATTGGATGAGTTTTTCTTTTAATTCTCCGGTTTCAAAATCCATTTTTCGGCTAGCTTGAGAGGCAATGCTGCGCATTTGTTCAGTATCGTCCGTTCCGTCTATGCGAGTTGTGGAGAAAATATCGAAAACTGGGGTTGGTTTTACTCCTACGAAACAGGTGTAGTGTTTATCGTCGTATCCATCACTTACTCGTCCTTGGTTTAAATCTTCAAGGTATTCTTGAGATATTTTTCCTTTGGGAGGTAATTCTTTTTGAACTGTTATTGGCGCGAAAATACGCATTGCTTTTGCGCCCTTTTTCACTTTCCGTCCCTGATGTTGCCATGCTTTGAAACCATTGACTTGAGTTGCGTTTTGAGCAATTAAAAGCATTTGATTCTTGGGAGAATATTTTGAAAAGTTATGCTTGATTAAAGGTCTAAAAAGTTTTGTCCAGCCCTGGATAGAAGTGATTTTTTCGATTTTGGTTGTTAATAATTCTTCAAGTTCTTTAACTTGGGTTTCGCGTTTTTCTCTAAGGTCTTGTTTTTGTGCTTCGGTGTGTTTACGGTTTGCCATAATATTTCTTCCTTAATTTTAGATTTTGTCGATTTTTGGTGCTTGCTTCGGGCTGGTCTGAGTAAGAGATTTATTTACTACCGGTTTGTTTGCATATTTTTCTTGCACGCGATTCTTAATCGTTGATTTCAGATCGGAAAGTTTTTCTTTCCGGTTTATCCTTTTTCCAGCCGTGCTTGGGCTTGTGTTAATCCCTGCTTGACGCTATCTACATCGTTTCCTTTGAAGTGGACATAGATTTTTCCGTCTTTGCCTTTTTCAACTGCGAAATCGAGCCCGCGGGTTTTGAAATCTTTTTCAAATCACGAAGTAAGGTTTTGTCACAAGGCTGGCTGTGCAGGTCGCCGTTATTTGAACGTTGTAAATATTTGACGGTTTGTTGGCCATGCTCAGGGTTAAAAGGTACTGCTGGTATTTTCTTTACTTGTTCGAGTCCGCTTTTAAGGATTTTCAGCATCATCCCAAGGGTTAGCTGGCCGCATGTGGCACTGATTTTTATGCCACTGTTCATGACCGTAGTTACAATTTGGTTTACTATCGGGCTTGGATCAATAGTGGTCATTTATTTTCCTTCCGTGTTGAAATAGTTTTTAGCGATTGTTTTGATTCTTTTTGGATGCTGGTGTGGTTGTAGAAATCTGTTTTCTTGCATTTATTTTCGCGATTACTTTTTCGTATGTATTTTTCTTTTCAATCGTCTGTGAAAGTTTCTTTTCTGAAGCGGTAGTTTCCTTGCCGTGATCGAGTGCTTGCTGCCGCTCGATTATTGCTTCAATGATCTTGGTTTCTATTTGTGAAAGCTGATGTTTCATGGTGTCAAGAATTTTTTCCCGCTCACTTATAGGCGCATTTATGTATTTCGTGAAAAGATTAGTTACCTGCATTTGGTTTGAAAGATCGCTAACTTTCCGGTCAATCATCTGGTAGTAGCGTTGCTGAGCTATGGTGTGTCCGCGCCTAATCTGTCCCAGATCATCGACGAAATTGATGTTTTCAAAAGGGTTAGTGCGAGAAAAATATGTAAAAAGATCTGGTGTGCTTATCTTTTTCCCAGCGTAGTGTCCTTCAATATTTACTGGACGGTATTCCGCACTTTTAGGTAAATACATTCGATAATGTGTGCCATAATCTCGCACATGCTCATCATTCACTGTGATAAATTTTGTATCTGGCCATGTGTGGGGTAGCTGTATTTTCCAAAATTCATCATCAATTTTTTCCATGAACTTTTTTGAATTATGACCTCGCTGATTTCTATGCGGCCAATGCGTGCGGTTAATGCGGTTTCTGTAAAACCAGCCCCTAGAGTAGATCCTCGCAATGGTCTTTTAAATAGTTGTGGTGCATGAAAAAGGATAGATTTTCCGTGGCGAGTAATTGTTATCTCGTGGTCTTTCAGATTTTCTTCGAAAGATTCCCACGAAAAAGCATTAGTGATGGCATGGTCAATAATTGCTGCCAGCCGCATTTTTTATTATTAGGTTTTGCTTCAGAAAGTATGCCGCCAAGTGTTTTCGATGGTGCAGATTCCCAATCTTTTTCATCCCATTCATATGTGCGTGAGTATCCTTCACGGCTAGTAATCTCGTTAGAGATACGTCGGTAATCTTTTGGTGCGCTTCGCTTCATCTCATAATATTTATGAGTGCGGGTATTTCGCGGATGAAAAATAATATGATTATGTATATGCCCACGATCAGTGTGTGTAGAGATTGTGTAGTTGTACTCATCTTCTCCACCTAAAATTTCGTGTAAAAATTCCACACCAAGACGGTGAGCTTCTTCTGCTTCAATTTCACCAGGGAGAAAAGATTGAATGACGTGGTAGGCTAAAATTTTTCCGCGTCGTGCACCTTCAGCTAAAGCGTCTGCCTCTGTTGCCCGCATTCCTATATAAATTGACTCAGGAATTGTTGGCAGTCCGCAATTAGATGAGCATAATAGTCCGTCCCTTGTCTTGTCGGGATTGGATATATACTCAATCGCTGTCTTGAGTGTTTTGTAAATCTTCTTGATTTTTACTACTGCCATGAGAACTCTTAAAGGTGGAAACGAGAGCGTAAAGTTCTTCGAGCAGCAAAAAATTTCATTCAATTGCGCAAGACTAGCAAACCCATCAGTGTTTGCTTTGCGTGCAATTTGATTCACGTTATTCCCAATCGGAGCTAGTGCGCGAGTGATTTCATCGGCAACAGATCTGGAATATGCGACAGTAACGATGCCGTTCGTTAGAACTTCACGGGCGAATTTTGAAAAATTCTTTTGCCCATATGAGCGCATTCGGCGCTCGACCACGCCCCAATCAGCGTCAGACATCCACAAGCTTTTATGTACTTGCCCGGCTCGACGCTTCGAGTTCTCCCCACTAGATTCTTCGCCACACATGGCTTCTCCTTAATGGGTTTGGGTACTCCCAAGCATACCAGAGCATCGCGATGGGTGCAGCTTTGTGCTACAAAGGCGTATCTTGCTAATAACTTTATACAGGGCTAAAGTCCTATATAAAGTTATTAGTTGTTTTTCTTTAAATTTCGATGATTTAAAGAAAAATAAATGCGAAATTAGCTTCGCATTTATGCGCAAGCGAAAATCAATTTGTGCATATTAGTTTTGAAAAACGTGTCTGCTTTTATAATTCGCGCTGCATTTTTTATCTCGTAATTTACGGTTAAATGTATTTAACTTTGCGTGTAAAAAATTTGCTTTTATTTTCCGCTGTCGCAAATTAGAAATGAATTTTTGTTTTTGAAAATTGTTTTGTATCAGGTACTGCATATTTTGAATATAAAAAATGCAAATACGCTATACTCCTTGTTAGGGGTTATGAGGAAGTATCTGTTACTACTTGGAAGTAGGAATAATAGATGCAAAAAATATTGTTAAAGGAAAAGTTGGCGAATTTTTAGCAGAGCAAGAAACTCGTCTTAAGGCACAAAAAGTTTTGTTGAGGCGTTTTGCTCTTGCATTAGAAAAATATGAATCAAGTATTACAGAACTTGAAACACTCGCTAATGAAATCAAAATGCTTGGCATTACACGTACTGAGATAGAATCATTATTCACAATTGATTCCTTAATTATGCAAAAACTTTTTAAACGCAAAGTAAGAAAACCAAAACAAGAAGAACAAGAAGAATCTGATATGGAATATTCTCATCAAGAAAATAATTCATATGAGAACTAAAAAATATGCGAGGAAAAATGGCTACTGTTTACGCGCAACGTAAAGTCTACTATTTGCCAAGATCTCTTGAGGCTCTTAGTGGTCCTGGTATTTGTGGAGTGGTACATACAGATCCGTTTTATTATTGGGCACCTGGAGAAAAAAGTTTGGTTCTTGACTCCTATGGCACTATTCGCAGTTTATATATGGCAGTGTTGAATGAAGGTGATACCGCTCAAATTGAGCAAGTAGTGAATAAAGAACTCCTATTTCTTATATGGCCAGCCTTAACGCTTCCGCAAAAACTTGTGCAAATGTGGGAAACTAAATTCCCGGTCCTAGCTGAAATAAAAATATAAGTTAATAATGAATGATGTATAAAAATTTAAATATTCAAAGAAAAGTATCGAAAATCTTGCTTAAAGCTCTTTCTGAGCATGGGTTTGCACTTGCTGGTTCAGGAGCGATTAGAGAACATAACCTAATTACTCGTGCCACTGAAGACATAGATTTGTTTACTATTAAGCAGTATGAAAATACGTTTCAACAAGCAGTGGAAATCGCTTTAAAAGCAATTCATTCTAACAGTTTTGCAGCGCAAGCAAAATTAAATGGAAGTTTTGCAAGAATCGTCATTGAAATAGACAATACTACGACTTTGACAGTGGATATGGGTGTTGATTTCCGATCTCAAAAACCAGCTGTACTGGAAATTGGACAAGTCCTTTCACTTGAAGATGCGGTTGGGTCAAAAGTTGCAGCATTATATTCTCGTGGAGAGGATAGAGACTTCCTAGACGTAGATGCAATACGGCAAAGTGAAAAATTTGATGATAAAGAATTAATCCATCTGGCAAAGAATATCGATGCGGGGTTTGATTTGAAATATTTTGCAGCACGCTTAAAAGATGCCGAAAAAATCAATATAGAAAGCGTCTCAAAGTACAGTATTACAAAACCGCAATTAGACCAGATAAAACACCGCTACACTGTTTGGTGTAATCAAATACTCGAAGCTATGCGGCAGACACCATTCATTCAAAAAATATTAGCGAAATTATCGCTCAGAAAGTTCGAAGAATAAAAAGTGAATATGATGCTAAACATCATTCAACATCGCCTAACTGTTCTGAGCAAGTAAGAAAAGATAAGAACACTCGATAATTGGCTTATATGAAGGTTTAATTTGCTAAAATTTTTCTAACATGCTGACGGTCGTGAAGCGTGTTGAAAGCAGTGAAATTTTCAACACGCTAGGATTCTGAAATGGTCACCATATATACCAAAACAACTGCCCACAATGCATTGTAATCAAACGCCAATTTGCTAAAGCCGGCATTGAGTATAAGAAAATAAATCTAGAACAAAATCCCTAACACGTCATCCTTCTTAAAGCGATGGGATATAAGACTGTACCAGTAGTCTTTGCGGGGATAAACCACTGGGCAGGATTCAGACCAGAGCTAATTAAAGCTGCTATCAAATCCCAACAATCCAAGTGCAAGCAAAAAGATAATTATTGACTGTGGGTAACATCTGCAGAAAAACAGGTGATCAGCAAAGTTCTTCAAAGATGCAGTTAAGGGGTGTACAAATCACACAAGACGGAGTTTGACCGGAGCAAGAGTCTCAGGAACTGGTAATTTAGGTAAGCCATTACTTTTCAGACCATGCATTTCAGTGTTCATAGTCAATGAATGAACCTCATCTAGTGGGCATGCAAGGTCTTTTGCAATTGCAGAACAAGTTCTGCCCGGTATCGAAGAATCCAATACCACACGAAAAATTCGTGATTGTTCGAACTGCATTGAGCTTCCTGGTTCTCCTGCACGAAAGCCCTTTTGCGAAAGTGTCTTACACAATAAACGATAATTCCAATCGGACAATCTTCCTGATTCATGCAAAGCATACGTAACGGCCATCGCTGACATTCCAAAGGCATGTCTGTAGTTGAAAATATCGGTAAGTTTTGGATTAAGTACTGTGTGCTCTAACTGCGCAATTTTCGGAAATAGGAACTCGGACGCGAAGGCATCAGCCTGTTTTTCTCGTTCCGACCCTGAGTCTATATTGGAACTCTCGTGAAGAACGAGATGTCCGAGTTCGTGCGCAAGGTTAAATCTGGTGCGTTCTGGTGTTTTTAAGCGGGATACAAAGACATACGGAGTATGATGAAACCAAAATGATATAGCGTCAATTGTTTGTATATCTATTGGAAGACCTAAAACGCGAATCCCATGCGATTCGCACAGTTGAACAAGGTTAGGTAGCGGCTTAGTTCCTAAATTCCAAGCTCCTCGAAGTGTGGTTGCTGCAATCTTTGGATCCATGCCGGCTAAATCTGGCAAAGATGGTTGAGGAATACTGAATCTATCCCCAATCCATCCGAAAAGTTCTATGCCAAGCTTTGTAATCGAAATAGCCGCTTTTTTTCTTTGGCACGAGTACTTCGTTTCGACCTAAATTCAACGTTCTCGACACTGACATCAGGAGTAGAACGTTGAATGAAAAAATCTTCTGGGAAATTAAGAATCCAAACAAGATCATTCAATCGGGAGCTAGGAGCCCCTACCGACTCATAATTGGTGACAGTACGTATATCAACCCCCAATTCGCGAGCAAGTTCACCTTTCGTAAGGTATCTTCTTTCTCGCGCGGTTTGAATCCTACTTGGAGAAAGGACCTCACGCATTGAACGGGATAACCTCGAAATCAACATCGCCACCACCAATATCCAGGGGTTTTGCTTTGACATCATTAGGAATATATGGGTCGAGAATGATACGTTGCTTCCAGCCACTGAATTCACCGTCGCTAATCCCTACTGGAAGAGACACTTCAGCACGAATTTCACTTTCGTCTCGGTGGTACAATAGTACCCAAACTTTATCATGAGCCGGATTTTCGCTATCGTTACCAAGAACGCGAATTAGTTCGTCAATACCGTCTATAGCAGGCTGTTCATTAGGCTGACTATGAAGTGCGTGAGCAACTTTTCCTTGCTTTCGCTTTACTTGCGGAAAGCCATCAGTCCTTCCAGTATCAGCAGTTCCTGCTGCAAAAGATAGGATAATACCACGCTCCTTATTACGCATAAGCGGCTTAAGCGTAGGATCCTCGCTTTCCCAAGACTCGGTGTCCATGTTCGCAAGACCGGTGCGAGTAACACCGACGGTTGTTATCCATCTTTCGAGACCAGCAGCGGTTTTAGGGTAGAAACTAGTTATTTCTTGGGAACGTGATTCGGCAACCTGGATCGCTTCAACCAGCACTTGCAAATCAATGCCAAGATTATCTAGTGCTTTAGCTGCTTCTTCGTGATTCTGATAAATTTTGACATCTTCATTATTGTGCAATTCTTGCTGAGCCGACAACATAATTAAGTTCCAATCTCGAAGTTATATCTCCTCATATTTTTGCTCAAAATAGGAAATTTTGCAATTCTTCTTTAGAACTATTTTGAACTTAACTATTTAATCATTCTCTCATCCAGACTAGGTTATTTGTCTGGATGAGAGAATAAGGAAGTTGTAATATTTTCTGTTTTCTCTATTTTCCATTCTTGTTCGGCCATGTGAAAGTAGCGGTCTGAACACCGTCTGTGTCGGTGAGAATATGACCCACATTGACTTTTACTTTCTTCCCGTTAGCTTTCGTAACCTTGACCGTAGAGCCTTTCGTCAACCCTTTACCTTTAACTAAGTAATCTTCATCCTCTCTGATGAAAATAATCCGCCCGTTATCAAGCAGTTCGCTCATGTCTGATTCTATATTCTCAAACGCAGCTGTCTGTAAACCATTTTCATCGGTGCTTTGGATAGCTTTGACGATAACTGTACACTCCTTCCCGTCTCGTGAGGTGACTTTGACTTCCTCACCCTCAATCATTGCATAACCCTTAATCAGCCATTGACCATTATCGGTCTGGGTAAAGATAATTTGCCCATCTTCTAAAGCTTTTCCAACTTCGTCTGGCCATGTGAAAGCTGCGGTGACTAACCCTTTGTCATTTTCTAGAATTTCACTGACGGTAACCTTCTTCACCTCTCCTTCCTTTGTAGTCACGTCAACTTCGCTACCTTCTTCGAGATTCATTCCTCGGATTGCGAAAGTATCTTCATCGTAAGAAACGAAACTTACAAGTCCTTCTTCGTAGGATGCTGCCAGATTGTTTTCCATGTTGTTTTCTCCTCTATTTGTAGTTTTTTCTAAAACAATTACACGTAAAATCGCTGATTAAGTCATTTCTGCCCCGCTAATTTATCGAAGTGTTTTTCTAGCCGGTCAATAGCATGTGCTGCCTCACTCAAGCGGATAAGAAGATCAAGTTTTGCTTGAAAATCTTGTGAATCAATCACGTTTTTCACTATTTCGCTTTCGCGTTTTTGAATCGTTAAATAGTCTCTATATCGGATGAAGTTAAAAGCGTTTATAATGTCGTGGCTAACTAATTTTTGATATATTTCTTTTCTGGATGAATCAGCATTTTTATAATGGTATAGATGTGCTTTTCGAGAAATTTTTCTCATGATTTAACTCCTTTTTCTTTTCCTTAAATTTTCTAGATTAGCGGTAGCCGTGGTACATGCCCGGCTGGTAGTGATTCAAACCGTGTGCCGTTATTGTGGGCGTTTTCTATTTCCTCGACAGTGCTTTCTAAGATTCCTGCTGCCCATGCAGAAAGAGATTGCGCCTTTGCCCCTGGCTTATATTGGGCTAAATAAGCGGAGCGAATCCTGCCCATCAAATCTTTTGAAAGCCGAATCGTAAACTTAGTCTGCTGCTCGCTGGCGTAGTCAGTAGTGCTGGCTTTGCTGGCGTGGCTGGCTGTGCTGTCAATGATTGGATCTTTAACGGTGGCTTTGCTTAATAAATTAGTATTTGGAATTTTCATTACTTTTTCCTTACCTGCTTCGAATTGTTTGATATATCTGTGTAAAAGCGTTTTGTGTAATTTCATCGATAAACGGGATTGGCTGGTGGCTGGTTGCTGCGCGTGCGATCGCTTCACGTTCTGGAATAGGTGGTTTTATAATGTATTTCCCGTAATATTTTTCAAGATTTTCCAGCCAATGCTTGCGGTCTTTCCGTCCATCACGATAAGCATTGACCGCTATTCCGCTTAGCCGTAGCTGCGGATTGTAATGCGCTCTTACTTGCGCGATAGTCTCAACAATTTCAGCTACACCGTCAAAGCTGGTTTCACGCGGTGTTGTCACCACAAGTGCCTTATCGCAAGCCACAAGAGCATTAGTAGTCAACATGCCAAGAGATGGCGGGCAGTCAATGACTACATGGTCATAATCAAACCGTAGAGCGTCTACCAAGGTGCGGATGCGGCTTTCTCTGCCGAGAGAGGTATCCGTTTCGCGCGACGCAAGTAGGCGATCAGCTGGAAGAACATCAATAAACCAGTTATTTACATTCGGTTCAATAGCTTGCAAAGCTATCTCTCCAGATGCTCCTGAAGCAATGGCTGCAAGAACGTCATTTAACGTTAGACCTTGCGAATCTAACTCAATCCCTACAGTTGTAGTCGCATTCCCTTGTGGGTCTGCGTCAATTAAAAGCACTCGCTTCACACCTTCTTCAGAAAGCATTTGTGCAAGATTCGCTGCAAGCGTGGTTTTACCGACCCCGCCTTTTTGGTTGCAAATCGAAATGATCATTTTTCCTCCTAAATTACGACGCTGCCAGTAGTGCTGGCTTTGCTGGCATGGCTGGCTTGTTTATATGGCAATTGAAATGACGGTATTGCGCACCGCGTCTTTCGGTGGCTCCACATACCTTTGAGTAGTAGACACATCTGCGTGACCTAGTAGGCGTTGTACTGTGATGAGATCTCGGTCTTTTCGATAAGACTGAGTACCAAAGCGATGCCGGAGAGTATGCAAAGTCCATTTTCCAGGTAAAGCATTTGCGCCAATCTTGCTGACCCACCGGGCGAGATAGATGCCCATCTTTCCCTCCTGTGAAAATCCAGCCGGTAATCGGATCTGCTTGTACAAGCAAAGCCCTGTGCATTTCAGGAACTAGCGGTAGTAGTCTTATTCGCCCGCCTTTCCCGTTAATCCTTAATGAGTAATCAAATAAGTCAGGCACAATATCATCAATATGCAGCCGAGAAATCTCATCTGCCCGTAAACCAAGATTCCCAGCCAGCCGTAAAATTAACTTTGTGCGGGAACTCTCCGCTTTTTCCAATGCTTGAATGTAAATATCTTCCGGAGTTGGTCTAGGGGTGGAACTAACCGGCGTACTGAAGGAAGCCGTTTAGCAGGATCTTCACACTTGTATTTTTCTGCATACCATGCAAAGAAAGCACGCAAAGTAATGTAAGCACAGTGCCTGGTTTCTGCCGCCCACGTCTTTTGCCCGCAATAATCAAAAATCATTTCTTCAGTAACTTTGGCAGGTGGCAAATTAAACGCTCTGGCGAAATACCGCATTCTCCTTATTCGCGTATCTATAGTGCGTTCTGCTTTATTAGCAGCATTCAGATAGATTGCCCATAATTTTAATTCTTCTTCCCAGCCCTCTGGGACACTCATCATTGTAATCTCATGATGTAATCATGCGGTGCAAACCGGAAAGAAAAAATATTTGCTGGCTTTGCTGGCGTGGCTGGTGCTGCCGTAGATGCTGGCATTATTTGGATGTGTAACATCTGCCCACGCCCAAACGTGCTAAATAAGCAAGTTTTATAATTAGAATAAGTGTCGTATGAAAAATAAAACCGGAGGTCGCAGGTTCAAATCCTGTCTCCGCAACTGATATAAGATCCCTGGACTCGTAAGAGTTCGGGGATTTTGCTTTTTCAAAAGTATCGATTAAAACATAAAACCTCAATAATGCCGACTTTTCCCCGCTGCAGTAACGAAACCTAAATAACCACGACTTTAGCCCGGCATCGCAACGAAAAGTCCAATCTTAAGCAACGATTCTTGGCACTTAGCCCGTACTTAGCCCCGTATTCCCGATTTTTGGCACTTAGCCCACTTGGCCCGCACTTAGCCCACTTGGCCCGAAAACTTATTTTTAAGCAACGTTTTTCTGCTTAGCCTTTTTGACGCTTCGCCCGCAAGTCCGTTATTAATCCTAATTTTCGCAATCAATTTTACTGATGTGCCTTTTGCTTGGGCAGGCACGGTAATTGGATTTGCAAGGTAAGTCGTAAGCCATGCTGCATGGTCTGCTTTAGCTAACGTGAGCGGTGGCGTAATGGGTGTGGGGTTACGTAGCTGGTGGCAAAGTTTTCGGGAGCATACGTAACTGGTGGCAAAATGCCCTGTATGGTGACGTAACTGGTGGCAAAACGGGTGGTCTTAAGGTAACGACGGGAGTGCCGTCGTTACTGTAATCCTGTGACCAGCATAAATACAAACTCTTCCGACGGCGATAATCCCAGCCCAAGTTCTTGCCACTAGTTACGTGATGAAAATGAGTTCCCGCCGCTAGTTATGTAAAGAATCTGAGTTTTGTCACTGGCTATGTGATGAAACTGAGTTCTTGCTGTTGGTTGCGTGGAGGGAAGAGTTGGGTCTTGCTGTTGGTTGCGGGTTTGCTGGTTTCTGTTTTTCTTTATGCTGTGTGGTGTTTGTCATGTTTTGTGTGGTGTGGGGTGTGGTGGGTGTTGGTGTTTGTGCTGGTGGTGGTTGTATTTTCAATTATTTTTGGTTGGTTTTGTGTCGTGTTTTTTGGGTGGAAAACGTGCGGGGGGGTAGTAGATTGATGTTTGCGTGCCTTGGATACCCGCTTGTCTTTTGTGGTGAGGGGTTTGGGCGTGAGTAAGCATTAATACTTAGGAGTTGTTTTTCATGTTTGGTAAGAGTGGTGGGGATGCGTATCGAGCGCGTCATAAGGTTGTAGTTGGTCCGAAGTATTCAAAGTTTGGGATCAAGTCTGCAATGGTTAGCAGCTTGTTTGCTTTGGGGATACCGGCAGGTTCGGCTAACGCGGTTGATGATTCTAATTCAGTGCTGACAGAAGAATCAATCAACATCGTTGCAAACTCGCTCGAAAACACACCAAACACCACCACTACTGCTACTGCTGATACTAGTGTTACACCGAAAAAACGCGCGAAAAGACAAACAGATTCCAGTACTACAGTGGGTGAAGAGCTTCCGCCATCACGAAATGATTTAAGTAAAACGAAGTTTGTAGATATTAGCGGATACACTTTGGTGTGGGACGAAAATATTACTCTTAACGGTCAAAAGGTTGGACCGCTGCCTGGTGGTAGGAAAGATCCTGGGTTTAAGAAGATTAGCGATACTGAGTACGTGTATTACTACGATTTCAATACTCCTTTCAATCTTGATATGGGTGAGGTGATGAAACGAATCAAAGCAGTACCGAAAGATAGTAGTGATAAACCTACTTATTATGGACGCGACATTTTCAATCCTAAAGTGAAGAAAGTGTCTGTATCTTATCCTCAAGGTGGTAGACAGTGGAGTGTGCAGGAGTTTAAAAATTCTGGCGGTCAAGCTGTTGATGTGGTGTATCATGAAGCACAAGGAAGCACCAACAGAAGATACAATAATGTAGCTGGAACACCTAGTGGAACATTTAATTCAATTATTAAAAAAATATAGGTAACGAAACAATTAATGTAGTTCGTAACGCAAGTTATGGCGGTCAGATTGTCATTAGACCGCATACTATGGTCGATCAGCTGAAAGGTACTGCGAAAAACTGGAAGTTTACATTGCAGGGTGCGGATGTGCGTCCTCCGGTAGTGGATTTGGATCAGACGAGAACTGCTCTTGGTCTGGATGATTTGCATGTGGCGACGGTTGATTCGCTTGATACGCAGTTTGCGAAGAATAAGATTGATGTTACGGATAATGTGACACCGAAAAACAAGCTGCAAGATAATGCTGAGTTTAAGTTTATTGATCCGCAAAACCCGGGCAAGGAGCTTTCACTAGAAGATGTGAAAGAACAGGCGAAGAAGTCTGGTTCTCCGAAGCATTATGGTGTGCGGGTGAAAGTTAGTGATGATGCTGGTTATCAGGCTGGTGGAGTTAATGGTGTTAAGATTCCTGGGACGGTGATTGTTGCCCCAGCAACCATTGCAACGCCAGATGAGACTGAGAAAGTAGTTGTACTGAATTCGGGCGATTTGAGTAAATCAGATAAGGCGCGAATTATTGACGCAGTCAAGAAAGCTAATCCGCAAAACGTACTGCTTAACTTTCCAGACACGGATATACAGGTTACCGGGGATACTGTAGGTAATGCGATGGTTAACATTACTTACCCGCATGGAAGTGAATCTGTGCAAGTTAGTGTTGATAAGGTTGCTTCGGACAAAAAGACTGACAAGAGCGAGAATTTGCCGACTGATTTGGATGATTTGTCGGATGTGACTGGTTATAATGGGACTCCGGCTGAAGCTACTTTCGAGGATATTGAGAAGTCTGGTTCTGAGTCTGTTACGGTGATTGGTAATGCTAATCCGGTGGTAGATGGCAGTAATATTGTTGTTGGTCATGTTGATGAAACTGATGCTGCTGGTTTATCTGATTTAGATGATTTGAATCCGTTGGGTGTTGGTCGTCCGGCTGAAGCTGATATTGATGCTCTTGGGGGTACCGGTTCGGGTTTTGTTTCTGGTGATGTGGTTCCTGGGCCTGTTGATGGTAATACGATTCTTAATCCGTTTGATGGTGTTTCGGGTTTGCCGACTGATTTGGATGATTTGTCGGATGTGACTGGTTATAATGGGACTCCGGCTGAAGCTACTTTCGAGGATATTGAGAAGTCTGGTTCTGAGTCTGTTACGGTGATTGGTAATGCTAATCCGGTGGTAGATGGCAGTAATATTGTTGTTGGTCATGTTGATGAAACTGATGCTGCTGGTTTATCTGATTTAGATGATTTGAATCCGTTGGGTGTTGGTCGTCCGGCTGAAGCTGATATTGATGCTCTTGGGGGTACCGGTTCGGGTTTTGTTTCTGGTGATGTGGTTCCTGGGCCTGTTGATGGTAATACGATTCTTAATCCGTTTGATGGTGTTTCGGGTTTGCCGACTGATTTGGATGATTTGTCGGATGTGACTGGTTATAATGGGACTCCGGCTGAAGCTACTTTCGAGGATATTGAGAAGTCTGGTTCTGAGTCTGTTACGGTGATTGGTAATGCTAATCCGGTGGTAGATGGCAGTAATATTGTTGTTGGTCATGTTGATGAAACTGATGCTGCTGATTTATCTGATTTAGATGATTTGAATCCGTTGGGTTTGGGGCATCCGGAAGAAGAAACTAATATTAATGATCTTGCCGATGGTGGTTCGTTTGTGACTGGTGATGGCGGGACTAGTGACATTATTGTGTCTGATGTTCCGGGTGTGGCGTCTGTGTTGCCTGAGGGTGAATCTGGTTCGTCGTTTACGGGTGTGCTTGAGTATCCGGAGTTGGATGGTTTGTCTGATTTTGGTTTTCCGGTGAGTGGTGCTGATACTGCGGATCGGCCGGGTGTGGCGTCTGTGTTGCCTGAGGGTGAATCTGGTTCGTCGTTTACGGGTGTGCTTGAGTATCCGGAGTTGGATGGTTTGTCTGATTTTGGTGTTCCGGTGAGTGGTGTTGATACTGCGGATCGGCCGGGTGTGGCGTCTGTGTTGCCTGAGGGTGAATCTGGTTCGTCGTTTACGGGTGTGCTTGAGTATCCGGAGTTGGATGGTTTGTCTGATTTTGGTGTTCCGGTGAGTGGTGCTGATACTGCGGATCGGCCGGGTGTGGCTTCAGCGCTTCCGGAAACTGAATCTGGTTCGTCGTTTACGGGTGTGCTTGAGTATCCGGAGTTGGATGGTTTGTCTGATTTTGGTGTTCCGGTGAGTGGTGCTGATACTGCGGATCGGCCGGGTGTGGCTTCAGCGCTTCCGGAAACTGAATCTGGTTCGTCGTTTACGGGTGTGCTTGAGTATCCGGAGTTGGATGGTTTGTCTGATTTTGGTGTTCCGGTGAGTGGTGCTGATACTGCGGATCGGCCGGGTGTGGCTTCAACGCTTCCGGTAACTGAGACGGGTTCGGTGTTTGCGGGGATGTTGCTTGAGTATCCGGAGATTGCGGGTGTGAGAGATTTTGGTCTTTCCGCTGATAGTGCTGATAGTGCTGATGGTGCGGATAGTGCGGATACCGTGGGTCGGTTGGGTCAGCCGATTGTGCCGGTGCTTGATAATGGTGGTGTTTCTTCGGCGGGGGTTGAGAAGTTGCCGCAAACTGGTGCGGATTCGCGGGCTGGTTTGCTTGGTGCGGCTGGTCTTGGTTTGGCTGGTGTGCTCTCAGTTTTCGGCGCACGCAAACGCCGCGAAGACTAAACGCTCAAGAATGCTAATATTCCCCGAATATTAGCAAGCAGAGTTCAAATGTTTTATTAATCTGTTTTATTAATCCATTGAGTTCTGTTCTAAGAGAGCGATTACAAAATAATCTGTTACAAGATAAGGGCGATAATAACCGCCTTGAGAAGCGGCTGGGAATGCGATAAAACTCCCAGCCGCTTCGCATTATTAATAAGGTATGAATTTTATCGCCTAGTGCAAATCGGCCCTGGTGCAAATCGCACTCTGCTGTAAATCACCCCTGGTGCAAACCAAGCTGCTTCACAAACTGCGATTACGATTTTTGCTCATATTATTTTTATGCATATTAGCTTTAATCACGCCGAAAACTGGCGGCCGATTCAAAGTGTGCAGCTATCTGCGCAGTAAAACGGGAAAGCTGCGTACTATTTAGACTGCCGTCGGTAATATTCTGCGGATTCGCATAGGCAGAGAAGCGGTAGCGAATTTCCTTTAAACTTTGATGCCATCCGCGATCTGGAGAAGCAGCAATTAGTCGCCAGTCAAAACTAAATTCCGGTGCGTAAGATAAGCCGCTGACATTGGCGCGAGAAGAGCTATGCGCAGTTTCATTAATTGCGCTGCTGCCAATATTGCTGCTATTTCCGACGGTATTACCCGAATTGCTTGCACCATCTGGCTCAATATCTGGTGGCTCAATATCTGCTGACTCAATATCTACTGGTGAAATATCCACATCGATATTAGTCACTACAAGCACATCGGCATATTGCAATGCCTGCGCATAAACATGTGCCCCGCCGATTACCCAAATAATTTTATCCGGATTTTCTGCAGCTGCCTGTTTCAGAATCTGGTTCAAATCATTTCCGACGGCAGCACCGGCAGGATGATATGAACTATCGCGCGTAAGCACGTAATTAGCGCGCCCAGGGAGCGGGCGCTGTTTCGGCGGAAGCGACTCCCAAGTTTTTCTCCCCATTATTACCGGATTACCAAACGTTGCGGCTTTAAACATTGCTAAATCTTCAGGCAGACGCCACGGGATTGTGCCATCTTTACCAATTACGCGTTCATTTCCCTGCGCCCAAATCAATCCAATCATGCGCTGCTCCTGCTTCTCCGGTTCCGGTTGCGTTCTTCTCCGGTTCCGGTTGTGTTTCAATATTTGCGTTTCAATATTTTGTTTCAATATTTGCGTTTCAGTATTTCAATATTTCGTATTGCAGTGTTTTGCAGTTTGGGATTAGACCGCAACCGGAGCATTAATCGCTGGGTGGTGCCGGTATCCTTTGGAAGCGAGAATATCGTCCATTTCATATTCGAAAATTGACGGTGCTTGCTTTAACTCAAGTTCCGGGAACGGGTAAGGTTCACGTGAAAGCTGTTCGCGCACCTGCGCTAAATGATTCAAATAAATATGGCAGTCGCCGCCAGTCCAAACAAATTCACCTACGGCAAGTCCGCACTGCTGTGCAATCATCTGTGTGAGCAGTGAGTATGAGGCGATATTAAACGGTACGCCAAGGAACAAATCTGCTGAACGCTGATAAAGCTGGCAGGAGAGCTTCCCGTCGGAAACATAAAATTGGAAAAAGCATGGCAAGGCATCAGCGCCATCTTGTCCAAATCTGAAACGTTCCAGGCTGAGACAATCATCCGGCGGGAATCCGGATTAGTTTTCAGTGTCTGTATCACTTCAGCAATTTGATCAATATGCTTCCCGTCCGGAGCGGGCCAAGAACGCCACTGATATCCATAAACCGGTCCAAGATTACCGTCGGTATCAGCCCATTCATCCCAGATTGTAATCCCCTGCGCTTGCAGCCACTTCACATTCGTATCTCCGCGCAGAAACCAGAGCAATTCCCCTTTACCGCTTTCATCGCCACAAATTTTGTCGTAATACGCGGAAAACCTTCCTGAGCGAGATTGTAACGCAGCTGGCGTCCGAAAACTGAAAGGGTTCCAGTGCCTGTTCGGTCGCCTTTCCGGGTGCCGTTATCAAGCACATCTTGCAGTAAATCTTCATACTGCCGGTTGATTGGTTTTTTATGCATCTGGCAATCCTCTATCTATTTGGTTTTGGCGGTGGAAAATTGTGAACAAATCAGAAATTTCGCGATATTAGCCAATCAGCGAAAAGAATCTATCAGGAAATCGGCAGGCGAAGCAGCCAGCAGATTAAGTAAGCAGATTAAGTAAAACGTAAAAATATCTTCCGAAAGTAATTCTAGCTAACTCATTCCAATCAGCTGCCTTATTTACAGCAGTTTTGCGGTTTTCTTTTCAGCAATCCGCATCGCGTCAATTTTCTTCCAGCCGCGGCGCATACCGGAATAAACTCGAAATCGTATTATTTAGTTTTATCTGCCGAAATTAGCCGGCGAATCAATGCAAAATCTTTTTTAAACAAATCCGGAAGTTCTTCGCGAATCTTCGCTTCTGCCATTTTTCCGATAAATGGAATATTTACACTCAGTTCGCCGTAATAGGTGAGCTTTGACTGCCTGGAGGTGCCTTTTTCACCACGATCAATATGGTTTCCCGAAAATGTCTCTGCAATTAATGCGAATCCGGAAACCGCCGCGGGAATCCCTTTCAGCTGGATATTAAATTCGATTCGCGCGGTGCTCCTGCCGTCAGTGAAAGTTTGCGGATGCACGCCTGATTCGCAAACGGCTGGTATCGGCGGTGTGAATTCCGTTTCAACCACTAACTGTACTCCGTGCGGGAACAGCATTTGAATCCTGGCAGGCACATCGCTTGCGGATAAAGAAGTTGAAAAAGCGTTTTGGTAATAGCTCCGTCGGTATTTTTAATCTGTGAAAAAGAATAATTTGCAAAAGAAGCGGAATGGGTGCGAATTGCCTGCACCCGCGCTGCAGTCAACTCTGCAGAAGCAAACAGCGCGGAAAGTTCTGCCGCAGTTGCTGCAAAACTATCAGAAATCTCAATTTTCATATTTTTTATTTTAGCTGCGAATACAGTATTTTTCTTAAATGGTCAGAAACCCGGCGAAACAGCAATTACATCTGTTTGATTGCCCGCTGCAGAGAAAAATACTGATAACGACGCGGCAAGTTTGGTCTGAAGTTTAGAAAATTGCAAAAACAGCTTAAAGTGGGCATGTGCCTACTTTGAAAACAATTCTCGAACGATCCGGATATTCACAGCCATACGCAAACGAATGGCTGCATCAGCTCATTGGCGATTGGCAAGCTGTAGCAGATCTTGCATTTGCAGATTTAATCCTGCTGATTCCGGAAAAAGACGACTTTGTGGTCGGAGCCCACACTCGTCCGGCAACTGCGGCCACACTTCTCGAACGCGATATTATTGGCGAACATGCAAGTACCGCTTCTCCTGATATTTATCATGGAGTACGGGCAGCTTATCTTACCGGTGAAATCGCGCAATTCACGCGCGACCTCATTAACCATAAATTTGTTCCAGTGAATATTGGCGGATACGGTGCTTCAGAAGGGCTGGCTGCAGCGGTGCATGGCTCGGCAAATAGTCTGAATTCTCTTAACTCTGTTGAGCAAATGGCAGAGTCCGGTGAAAATGATACCGAAAATCACGCCGGAGATAATACCGAAAATTCTGAGCACAAACGCCGGGCTGCATATTGGAAAAATACTCAGCTGCTGAATGAGAAACCAATCGCGGTAATTCACGCAATGTCCGCAGTTTTCCCCGATCTTTCACCGACACAGCTGCACCAGAATTATGGTGAGGTTTCCGATACATTGTTTAAGATGGTCTCTACCGGTGAGTTTCCGATGGAAGGAACGCCATCACGCTATCGTCACGGCACTCCGCGTGTTTCTGATGGGGTAATCAGCATGGACGCCGACGGAGAAGTGCTTTATGCAAGTCCCAATTCAGTCTCGCATTTTCGCCGGCTCGGTATCGATAAACCGCTGGTTGGGCAGGTACTTGCAGAAATTGTTTCGGAATTAATCACTGATAACCAAGTCCCGGATGAACAGCTGCCGCTGGTGCTGATGGGCCGAGCAGCGTGGGTTACCGAATTTGACTCACGCGGTGTGATTATTTCAATGCGGGCACTGCCGTTGAAACTTCGCGGAGAAAAGCTTGGTGCTGTGCTTCTCTCCCGTGATGTCAGTGAGCTGCGCCGGCAAGAAGCGAAGCTGCACTCGAAAGACGCCACGATTCGCGAAATCAACCATCGTGTGAAAAATAATTTACAGACAGTCTCGGCACTGCTGCGTTTGCAAGCCCGGCGTGCGACCAATGAAGAAAGCCGTCAGGCACTTGAACAAGCACAGCGGCGTGTAGCGATGATTGCGATTGTGCATGAAGGACTTTCACAGACAATTGATGAAGTCGTTGAATTTGATGAAGTTTTTGGTTCATTACTGCGAATTGTCCGCGATATTTCCGTGACGGAAAACGCGGTAGAATTTGAGTTTACTGGGAGTTTCGGCCGGGTGCGTGCCGAGCACGCGACGGCACTTGCAGTGGTAGTAAATGAGCTAATCTCTAATGCGATTGAACATGGTGTAAGTGCCGGCGGGAATGTCTGGCTTGCTGCAGTGCGCGAAGAGGAACAGCTTATTCTGACTGTGTCTGATAATGGTGTGGGTATTGGCGACGGCGGACCGGGAAGCGGTCTCGGGACGCAAATCGTGCAAACGTTAGTTCATGCTGAATTAAACGGCACAATTGAGTGGAAAAATCGCGACGGCGGCGGAACACAAGTTACTGCGAAATTACGCTTGCAAAAATGATTTGTTTCTAATGCGGTTGTGCTTGCGGAAAATACTTGCGGAAAGTATTTGCAAAGATTAACAGGCTGTTCCTGATGCGAAGATTCTGCGGCGCCGTCGTAAAAATTTCGCATCCGCAGTGCGGCGCAGATTCTCACTATTTTCACTATGAATCTGCGAGATATTTCGCTGCCGGTTATACGGGGTATTCTTATCTGGTGCGAAAATATGAATCCGGATAACTTCGCGCGAATCATATGAGTTATCAAAAATACCCGGATATTTTTCGTTGGGTTGTTTGTACTGATTTTGCAGAATTTTCATGCAGACGAATAGTTGTTTCGGTACGCAAAATTTTAGGCGCGGCGGCGTGCAGTGCGGCGGCGAATTGCACGCCGTTCTTCTTCGCCCATTCCGCCCCAGACTCCTGCATCCTGGTTTGTATCGAGAGCCCATTGCAGGCACACTTCCATCACCGTGCAGGTGCGGCAAATCCGTTTTGCCTGCTCAGCTTGTGCCATTGCCGGACCTGAGCTGCCGATAGGGAAGAAAAGCTCAGGGTCTTGATCCAAACATGCTGCCTTGTGGCGCCAATCCATTTAATTAATCTCCTCGAAGTACCTGACCATAAATAATCATATGTCCGTAAGCTGCTGAAGCAGATGTATTCTTATGAACTTATGATTTTCAAATAATTATTTATTCAGTTTTTGACCTAACTAACTCTTGCAGGTTTTTCATCCTGAGTAAAGAGTTAGAACTGTGATTATCAGCAAGGTGGACTTTTTCAACCTTTGCAGCTATATCCCGCGGCTATGTTTTCAAATATGTTAGCGCCTGCAGCATCTTATCTTTTGCTGTTTCGAACGGTGCTGGCAGTTTCGGGAGTTAATAGTTCGGTATTAGGCGCCGCAGCGGCAAGTTTCAGCCAAATAGATACACTCACAGACATAGTAGAAAATAAAATTACTAGTCCGGCCAAATCCCACGGCAAGGTGAAAATATAGTTTCGCGGAAGTTCACCGATAAATCGCTGTGCCATTAACAAGCCGGATTTGATTCCGACTAATGCGCCGATTGCTGCGGCAAGTGCGGTAATGCCTAATGTGTGGAACATTATTGACTGGCGGATTTGCCGTTGAGAAATTCCAAGTGTAAATATGAGCCGCAGCTGTTTTTGCGAAGATCTAATCGCAGTGATACAAGACTTAGCCAGATTCAGCAAAGTAAAAAGCAAGGTAAAAATCAGCAGAACTACCGTGATTACAGTGGAGATATGGTTATGTGCAATTAGCGGTGTTGGTCTTGTGGCTAATGTAAAACTTAAATCAGCTGAATCCGTTTGGCTGTGAAGTAATTTCGTATAGCTGTGCGCAAGACGGTTCTTGCCGTTTTCGGTTAATTTTATCCAGAAAACAGCGGCAGAACCGATTTCCGCCTGAGCTAATTCAGTTTTCAGTTCGCCGAATGACCCGTTTTCAGGGTTGGATGCCGGAAATAATTTTGCCGCATCCATTGGCGAAATTAACGGCCAAGGCACATCTGCGAACGCTAGTTTGAATGCAACATCAGATATTTTCGGATTTTTTCCATTGGAGAAGTGATGCGAATCGGAATTGCTGCCGTCGTTATCAGTGCTGTGCGGATCGCTCACAGCGAGCTGAATCCGGGTATCCGTGTTTGCGCTAATCCATGCATGGCTTTCGGGTAAAAGCAGTGTGCCCGGTTGGATATCGGGGATATGAATATTCGAAATCGGTTCAATGAAATCTTTTAACTCTTGTTCGGCGATGAGAAACGGAACACTATCGACCAGCGGATTTTCATTCTGTAGAATGTTCGCCGAAAACGAGTGCAATCCAATTACGTTTTCTACACATGGTTCACTTTTCAGCATCCGGAGAATTTCCAGATCAGAGCGCGGCTCTCCGCCGCTGTCTGATTGTGCTGCTCGTTCCGCCGAAATATCGTAGGGAGCTTCCTGGCTATTTGCAATCCCATAACTGAAATCTGCGATACGCGTCGTCGTAGAAAGCGCTAAAACTGCGGCGCTGATACCAACCACAAATAGTGCTGAAAAGTTTACATCCAACGTGTTGAGGAACTGGGTCGGATGCGTGATTCGCGGCAGCTGCGAGATTTTTTGTAAACAGCTGTAAAAGCAGCGGTATTAATTTTCGTAATACGATAAAAAGCAGTATTCCGACAAGCACAACTATTGTCACTGTAGTGAGATGACGAAGATTTTCCAGTTCTGCTCCAATCGCAGCTATCCGAAGCAAATTTTCCGGAATAATCACCACATAATAGATATTGATGGAAATAATGAAAGCCACAAGTAATAGCTCAAGCGGCAGCATTTCGTTCTGTGTTTTTGCGTCGCGTGAAATAAACACTTTGCTGAGAAAATTCCGGTGAGTATTTCGGCGGACGCCGTCGCTTTGCAATACTTCCGGTATTTCAACTGCTGATTTTAACGTTGAAGAGTCTGACTTCGCTTTTCGCGTGACGGCCTGCAGGTTAATAATCATGTATCCGATTGCCAATAATGCCAGCAATATTGTTGCTGCAAAAGTGAGAAGAAATTGTGACACATGGGTTGGAATCATATCTGCGGTGAATTTACTAACCGGCAGTGTATTCAAATAGGAAATCAGCAAAACAGAAAAGGCACGGCCGAGCGCGACCCCAATGCCAGTGCTAATAAGTGTAAAAAGCAATATTTCGCCGCTGATAATCAATGCGAGTTTTCGCCATGAAAAGCCCATGCTCTCAAAAATATCGCGCATAGATTTTCTCGTATGCACAATTCTGCGGATACTGATGAGCAGCACAAAAACACACAAAAATGTCGGGATATTGAAAAGCCAATGAATTGAAGATTCGAGATAATCTGTAGAATCTTTTTGATCTTGATATTCAAGTTGATACAGGCGGGATTTTTCGACGGCTGTGCCTTCGGCCGCTGCAGCGATTTTTGCTAATAGTTCCTTCTCGCTGAGAGTGCCATTCCCTTTCACTCCCACGTAATTGTTTGCGTTTATCTGCTGGTCAGCCGCGGAAGGTGTATAGAATGCGGTGAGGTTTGGAGAAAAAGTTCAAAGCGCTTCGGTTCTTGCGCAAATGGGCTGCGCTTTGAAATTCCAGCAACAAGCACTTCGGTTGTTTTGTGGGCGCTTACTTTTTCCCAAATCAGACTGATTCGTGCCCCCACATCGATATTCAGTTCTTTTGCGGTTGCTGCGCTGAGGATAATCTCATTAGTTTGCGTCGGGATTTTTCCCGCACTCAATGTCAATGCGCTGATATTATCCGGAGTTTGTGAATATGCGGTTGCGGTAACCGCACGTTTCCCGAAACTGCTTGGAGCGTAACCGCAGTATTTGCTTCGGCACTCACAATTTCGGGTAAATCTTTTAGCCGTCTTATTACTTCATCGCGCGGAAGAGCTGATTCGACTACGAGCGCATCTGCTCCGGCTATTGTTTTTGCTACCGATTTTTCCAAGCTTGCTTTCAGATACGCCGGTGCCGTCATTTGGAGAAAGATAAAAATCGCTGCGACAATTAAAGCGAGGATTGAACTCAGATATTGACGCCAAGAACGGGCGCAAAGTTCTTGAATCAGATTCAGCATATTTGCTTCTCCGCCTTAAGACTCGAGCGCTTCGATTGCGAATAGGATTGCGCGGGATGTCGGGTTAGCGATTTCCCCAACCAGCTGTGAATCGCGCATTAAATACACGGTATCGGCAATGCTTGCTGCGTGCGGAAAATCGGTAGTGAACAAAATTGTGATTCCATACTCGTGGCAGGCAAGCTGCAGTAAAGAAAGGAGTTCTTGCTGCTCTTTCTGTGCAATATTGCTGCTTGGCTGGAAAACAAGCAGCAGCGGATTTTTGTTAACACTGCACGGGCAAGAGCGACTTTCCGCTCCTCAAAGAGTGAAATTTCTTCCGGATAGTTACCGAGTAAATCATTAATCCCAAACAGTGTTACAACTTTTGCGAATTCACCCGGATCAATCGGCTTATTTGCCAGCATAAAAGATAATTCAAGGTTCTGTTTTATCCGTAAATCTTCAATCAGATTCGTAGATTCAAAGATGATTGATACTTTTTCCCGACGGAGTTTTTGCTGCTGCGCAGGCAAAAGCGCCGTCATTTCAGTGCCGAAGATAAACACAGTGCCGCTATCTGCTTTGCTTAATCCGGCAATTATTTCGAGCAAAACTCTTTTCCCGGATCCGGAGAAACCAAAGAGTGCTCCGATTGTTCCCTGTTTCAATGAGAAGTTTGCGTTCCGAATCAAAACCCCTCTGCCGCGGGGAGAAACTTCAGTTTTCGATACTCCATCTGCGTTTATTGCTGGAATGTCTTTTGCACTGCAGTATCTGTGGTATCTTCCTTATTCATTATCAATCCGAACTAAACTAAATTCTTTTCCATGAGACTCAGAATTATTAAATGTGATTATCAAATACGGAACCGTTTTTGCATCAGTCAATTTCTCCAGGTTTTACGAGACCGGCTTGAAATGCCAGCACAACTGCTTGGACTCGGTCTCGGACCCCAAGTTTTGCAAAAATTCTCCCAATATGCGTCTTTATTGTGGCTTCAGCAAGATAAAGCTCTGCAGCGATTTCAGTATTGGAGCGTCCGCGTGCTGCAAGCTTAAGGACTTGGAGTTCACGTTCAGAGAGACCTTCAAGGAGCTGCGGATTGATGAGACGATGCAATTCACTGCTAGCTGCGAGGTGTGCGACGAGACGCTTCGTCGAGGAAGGCGCAATTACCGCATCGCCTTTGTATACGGTCCGAATTGCGGAAATCATATCGTTGGGCGGCGCATCTTTCAGTAAGAATCCTGAAGCGCCGGCTTCGATCGCACTCATTACGTATTCGTCCAAATCGAATGTTGTCAGAATGATAATCTTTGGTTTCACGCCATGTTCAAAGTCGGTTTCGGTGATTTGTCTGGTGGCTGCCAGCCCATCCAGCGTGGGCATGCGGACATCCATTAACACCACATCAGCCGGAATTAGCGCTAAACGATTAAGCGCCTGTACTCCGTCGCCGGCTTCTGCTACAACCTGCATATCATTTTGTGAATCAATCACCATAGTGAGACCAGACCGCACGAGCGCTTGGTCGTCAACGATCGCAACGCGAATAATCTCAGATTCAGTTCCGGTAGTTTTATTCGGTTCAACACTATTTGAAAAGTTAGACATTTCGGGTTAAACACTCCTTATCAGCTTTCGACACTGCTTCTCATAATTTTGTTTCAGTTCCGGCAGATTTTCTTCCCTGTTCATATGCGTTCCTGTTCCGCAGCAGCCTGCGAAAGCTGCTTATTTGCTGCTTTACCGATTGGAATTAAGGCTTTTACTCGAAAACCGCCTTCAGCCCGCGCCCCGGCTTCAATCGTGCCGCCAAAAAGTGCTGCCCGCTCACGCATTCCAATAATCCCATGTCCCTGACCGTCGTTTCTAGTGGCGGCTCCGCGGCCGTCGTCAATCACTTTTAGTGATATATGGGTTCCTTCCCAACTTAAAATTACAGCAATCGAAGCGTTCGGACCTGCGTGCTTTAAGGCGTTTGTGAGCGATTCCTGGCAAATACGGAAAAGTGCATTTCCGAGACCGACCGGAAGCGCTTGCGGCTGCCCAATCCGAATATAGGAAATGGGTGTACCTGATTCCTTTATTTTGGCGACGAGTGTTTCGATATCATTGTCAATCGGCTGCGGCTGAAGCTGTTTCGCATTATCCGTTGGATCGCGCAATACCCCGATGATTGAACGGATATCTTTCAAAGCTGCACGCGACATTTCAGAAATCGTTTCCAGCGCTACTGCTGCAGCTTGCGGATTTGTTTGCGCCGCATATTTGCCGCCGTCGGCTTGCGCAATCACCACCGAAAGAGTGTGCGCCACAATATCATGCATCTCCCGTGCAATCCGGGTGCGTTCTGCGGCAACTGCTAAGTCGGCATTGCGGATTTCGTCCCGTGCATGTGCCAGTTCATGTTTTTGCAAAGTTGCGCGCTGTTCGTTCCGCAGCCGTTTCAAACTGCCAAAAGTAACTGTAATCACGATTAATGTTTCTCCGAGAAGTAAATAAACAACCGAGTTAAGACTCAATTCGGAGATGAAGAACGGAAGTGAGAGCAAAGCTCCGCCAATCAAGGCACCGATAAAACTCGCAATCCGCGCCGGAGGAGTACCGTGAACAGAAACATAGTAAAGCGCGAGTATCAGGCACAAATCGGCCGGAAGAAGCGCTGTTGGGAAAAGCAGATAACGAACTAAAAGTGTTGAATAGATTACAATCGTGCTCGTATTTGGGAATTCAGAGCGGAAAGCGAAAGCGAAACAGCAAACTATGCCGGATACGGCAAGTGTGATTTCGCCAATCAGCCCCAACGATTCAGCTGCCGTACTGAAAGTTAAAAGCCAAAGGATAAACGCAAGCAAAGCAAAGAGCACGTCCAGCGGAAGCTGTTCGCGATTCGCCTGAATTTTTTGCCCAAGATTCATGTAAAACACAATACCGGAGGTAACTGGCAAAATCGCGGTGCTTTTCCGATGTTTGCCGCATTATTCTTTCAAACCAGCGGAAAGAGCACCTTCAACCAAGGGAAAAGCTGGGAAAATTTGATTCTCCGGCATTAAACAACACTGCCGCGCTGAGAAAAGAGTTTCCAAAATCGTTACATGTTTCGGCACATGTTTAAAGAAATAAAAAACTTCAGAAGTATTTTCTGAATGAATCGGGCAAACATGAGATGATAGAAAAGTGGAAAATGAAAGTGAAACTCGGAAAGAGCTGGAAACCGCAGCGAATCGCTGGAACGAACTTGCAGCACAGCTGACGCAAGCACAAAAAGCCTACCATTTAGGCGGCGAGCCGTTAATGGTCGATGCTGAATATGATCGATTAATTCACGAACTGCGTGTGCTCGAAGACAGATATCCGAAACTTTGGAAAGCAACCTCACCGACAATGAAAGTCGGTGCGAAACCAACAAAAGGTGCTGCCCGTGAGCTTACTCACCGCGAACGGCTTTACTCGCTGCAAGACGTTTTCTCCCGTGAAGAATTACGCGATTGGTATGCGAATATCAAAAATCCATTCCCGATAACACGAAATTCACCGTCGAAGTAAAAATCGATGGGCTTGCACTGAACCTGACCTATCGGAAAGGAGAACTGGAAACGGCAGCTACCCGCGGCGACGGGATTACCGGTGAAGATGTTACAAAAAATGCACTCGCAATTGCTGATATCCCAGTGAAACTAGCTGGAGATAATATCCCGGAGCTTGTGGAAATTCGCGGTGAAGTGTTCTTCCCGATTGAAAAATTTCGTGAATTTAACACGCTTGTAACGAAACGCAACGCTGAAATTGAAGCACGAAAATCTGAGATTCGGATTGAAAACGAAAGAATCCGCAAAGCGAATAAACAAATCCGTGCCGAGAATCAAAAACTTCCGCCAGATCAGCAGCGTGCGCTGCTTCCAAAAATTCGCGCTGAATCAAAGTTGAAGACTTTCGCGAACCCGCGCAATGCTGCGGCAGGTTCGCTCCGTCAAGATGACAACACGGGATTCGCAATTCGCGCCCTTGGTTTCATCGCTCATGGAATCGGTGCGCTTGAAGGCGCCTCGGCAGAGCTGGTGCAGCGTTTCGAACTGCAAGAGAACGTTTATACGCAGTTCAAAGAATGGGGGATACCAGTATCGGAGCACACTGAGATCCTCCAAACACTGCCCGAAATAGAAGCTTTTCTCGATAAATACCAGCATGAACGATTTACTCTTGTACACGAATTCGACGGAGTTGTGATTAAGATTGAAAATCGCCGGATACAATCCGATCTTGGATACACTACCCGTGTCCCGAAGTGGGCGGTCGCATTCAAATTCCCGCCAACCGAAGTACAGACTCGGCTGATTGATATTCGAGTGCAGGTTGGACGTACCGGACGTGTAACTCCTATGCGGTAATGGAACCAGTACTCGTTGACGGATCCACTGTTGCGCAAGCCACCTTACATAACCCGACTGAGGTAAAACGGAAGGGAGTAAAAATCGGCGACCTTGTAATTTTACGCAAAGCCGGCGATGTGATTCCGGAAATTGTCGGCCCAGTTAGGGCTGCACGCGATGGTTCGGAACGAAATTTTGCGATGCCGCGGCACTGCCCGGTGTGCGGAGGAAAGATTCGTCCGGCAAAAGCCGGCGACGTGGATCTTCGGTGCGAAAATACACGTTCCTGCCCGGCACAGCTCTCCCAGAGAATTGTGCATATCGGCTCGCGCGGCGCACTCGATGTCGAAGCGCTGGGCGACGAGACCGGCATTTGGCTTGCTGATCCTGACCGGCTGCGTGAAGATGCGCTCCTTGCCTTTGCACAGGGCCGGAAACTTCGGATTGAAAATTACTCATCCCTTTCGGGCGATGAACTTTATCAGGAAATTCAATGCACGCGGCAAGAGCTGATTGAACTTGGCGTAATTGATTCAGACGGTGCAATCGTTGACCAGCAGCATATTGTTCCGCCTGCCGTCGCCAAAAAATTGGGAATTCCGGCAGTACAAAAACCAGTATTAAGCTCGGAAGCCGGTATTTTTGATTTGCGGGCAGAAGATTTACAGAACATCTGGCAGTGGCAAGAGATTCGCGAGGGCGGCAAGCGAACCGGTAATTATCGTTATCTTCGTGCTGCTTGGACGAAACCAAAAATTGACACAACCGCGGATACCGTCGTTACAGTATCGGAACCGTTAAAGAATGTAATGACAATGCTTGCAGAACTTGCGAAAGCAAAATCGAAAGAGCTTTGGCGGCAGCTTGTAGCACTCAACATTCGGCATGTTGGACCAGTGGCGGCAAAGGCACTTGCACGCAATTCGGCTCGCTTGCAGCAATTGAAGCAGCAAGCGCGGAAGAACTTTCGGAAGTTCCGGGAGTGGGAGAAATTATCGCCGGATCAATACGCGACTGGCTGGAAGTTGATTGGCATCAGGAAATTCTCCATGCTTGGCGTGAGGCAGGAGTGCGTTTCGCTGATGAAGCAGCAGATTCCGGCGAATCACAACCCTCTCTTTTGCCGACACTCGCAGGAAAGACCGTCGTTGCAACTGGAACATTAGCGAATTTTACGCGCGATTCAGTAAAAGAAACGATTGAAGCGCACGGCGGTAAGGCAACGAGTTCAGTTTCAAAAAAGACGGATTATGTGATTGTTGGTGAAAATGCCGGTTCAAAGGAGCAAAAGGCGCAGGCGCTTGGGATTCCAACATTGAATGAAGCCCAGTTTATCGAATTGCTAAAGACGGGAAAATATGCCGGATAGCTATCGAATAATTCCAGTAAATCGGTGCAAAACGGTACTAGAGCAGCGGTCCGAGCGGGCGCAAAATTCTCTCGCCAAGCTTGGCAATCCGGCTGCGGTTTTCCCAACGCTCAAGCGTAACTTCTACTGAGTTGCTCAAATCCACACGGAATATTTCCTCCATTAGAGAAGCCATCTCGCTGCTGAATATTTCGAGGTTAATCTCGAAATTCCCAGACATCGAAAGCCGATCAATATTCGTGGTGCCCACAGTGCTCCAAGCTCCGTCAGCGGTCATTGTTTTGGCGTGTACCATCGCATCTTTGAACCAGAAAATCCGAACCCCGGATTGCAGCAGTTCAGTGTAATAGGGCCGTCCAACCCAATCAGCAACGATATGATTCGAATACCGCGGCAGTAAAATCCGGACATCTACGCCGCGGCGTGCAGCCTGTTTCAGAGAATTGCGCAGACCTTCATCTGGGATGAAATATCCCATCGTAATCCAGATTCGTTTCGCAGCACGATTAATCGACTCAAGGTAGAGTCCGCGTACCGGATATGAGTTAAATGCGGGAGTGTTCGCCGCTGCGCGTACTTCCGGATTCCAATAACTGGCGCCGCTATCTGGAATTTCCGGATGGCGGCGGTGCGAGCGGTACATATTCCACATGTCGGTAAACGCATTTTCCAGTTCCCACACTTGCGAACCAGTTAGCTGAATATGTGTATCCCGCCATTGTTTCTCATAAATTTTGCCGATATTGTACCCTCCGACAAAACCAACATTGCCGTCGATACAGAGAATTTTGCGGTGATCGCGCCCTTTCTGGCGCGGATTTCCAGTGAGAATACCGGGCCGAATCAAAGGGAAGCGAATCACGTGCAGATGCGGCAAATCCGGATAGTGCCGGAAACTTGGCGGCTGATTCAGGTTTCCCCACGTGTCGATGATGATATACACTTCCACGCCGCGTTTGGCTGCTGCGATTAGAGCTTTGCGGTACGCTTTGCCGATTTTATCCGCTTTCATAATGAAAATTTCGAAATAAATATGGTGCTTTGCCTCGCGAATCGCTTTTAACTGTGCCTGATAAAGATGCGCGCCATAGGTGTATACGGTGATATCGCCCCTTGGTGTACGCAAATGCTGCGGTTCGCAATAAGGAAAAGAATTTTTTGGCGGATGACGGTATTTGCGCCGGATATCAATTGCGGTGACAGCAGCAATCGCAGAAGCTTGTGTGAGTAAAACACCGCCTGCCCCGAGCCGAATTGCCTTTTGGATCCGTTTTTTCGTTACGGCATCCTTGCCCTGGCTAAGCCGGTTAATGATACGGTCAGTGATTTTTTCGCGGGTGTTCATGCCGTCTAGTTTAACCGATACACTGCTAATCACGGAGATACCAGAGTATTTTTGCGCGGAAAATGCGGCAGCCGGATTTCCAGTCCAAGTGCTCACTTCGTGGTCTGGTTCGGTGCATTTGAACGGTAGGCGTTACACTTAAAATATGTCGACATTTAGTAAAGAAGAGGTTCGGCGTGTAGCTGACCTGGCGCGTATTGCCTTGACAGAAGCGGAAATTGAGCAGTTTGCCGATGAGCTTGGTGTAATCTCCGATTCTGTAGCAAAGGTTTCCGAAGTTGTTTCAAATGATATTCCGGCAACGTCACACCCGATTCCGCTCACGAACGTTTGGCGGGAAGACGTCGTAGGAGCGGGAATTGACCGTGCAGAGGTTCTTGCCGGTGCTCCCGAATCTGAAGATGGAAAGTTTATGGTGCCATCTATTTTGGGTGAAGAGTAGCGTGCTGAAACGCAAAAATCGGAATTAACAGATATTTTAGCAGCTTCAATTTTGCGTAATATTACGTAATTTTCAGGATTTTAAGGAATAAATCATCACTATGACGACGAATCAAGAACTATGTCGGAAAAGTGCACACGAGCTTGCCGCGCTTTTGCGCAGCGGAAAAGTCACTGCGGTAACACTGACTCAAGCTTTTCTCGACCAAATTTCAGCATTGAATCCGGTGCTGAATGCATACCTGTACATCGATGCCGACGGCGCGCTTGCGGAAGCAAAGTCTGTCGATGCCGATCGGGAGGCCGGAAATACTCTTCCGCCGTTCGCTGGCGTGCCAGTGGCAATCAAAGATAATATCTGCCAGCGCGGTATCCCAACAACGTGCGGTTCGCGGATGCTTGAAGGATGGAAACCCCCATATGATGCCACTGTTGTGACTCGAATCCGCCAAGCGCGTTTGCCGATTCTCGGGCATACGAATATGGACGAATTCGCAATGGGTTCTTCAACGGAACACTCGGCATTCGGTCCAACTCGGAACCCGTGGGATACCAACCGGATTCCCGGCGGTTCAGGCGGCGGATCTGCAGCTGCCGTCAGTGCATATCTTGCTCCGTGGGCGCTGGGTACCGATACTGGCGGTTCAATCCGGCAGCCATCCTCCGTCACTGGGACGGTCGGAGCGAAACCGACTTACGGTAAGATTTCCCGATACGGTGTAGTTGCAATGGCGTCATCACTTGATCAGGTCGGTCCGGTTGCCCGTTCAGTGGCAGACGCAGCAGCATTGCAGGAAATTCTCTCGGCATACGATCCTTTTGATTCCACTTCACTTCCGGAAAAGGATTTAGATTTACATACTGGTGTTGCTGCTGCCGGTTCTGCTTCTGATTTGGCGGGTAAACGCTTCGGCGTTGTCAAGGAACTCATCACTGGCGGATATGAGCCGGGTGTGATTGCTGTTTTCGAGCAGATCCGCGCCCAGCTTGCAGCGCGCGGTGCACAGATAGCGGAAGTTTCATGCCCGTCGTTCGAACACGCACTCGCGGCATACTACTTAATCATGCCGGCGGAAGTTTCTTCGAATCTTGCCCGATTCGACGGCGTACGTTACGGGAATCGAGTTCTCCCGCAGTCTGGTCCGATTACGGCTGAGACAATGATGAGCGCCACCCGTGAAGCGAACTTTGGTGCGGAAGCGAAACGCCGGATTATTCTCGGCACTCACGTCCTTTCGGCAGGATATTTTGACGCTTACTATGGTTCGGCACAGAAAGTACGCACGCTGGTACAGCGCGATTTCGCAGCTGCATTTGAACAATGCGACGTGCTGATTTCCCCAACCTCTCCGGTGGTTGCATTCCCGTTCGGGGCAAAAGCAGACCCGATGGCAATGTACATCAACGATATTGCAACAATTCCGGCAAATCTTGCTGGCGCACCGGCAATGAGCGTCCCCGGAGGTCTTTCGGAAGGCTTACCGGTGGGAGTGCAAGTGATTGCTCCGACACATCAAGATGCGCGGATGTATGAATATGCGGCAATGGTAGAGGCCGTGGCTGATCCCGCAGGTGCGCGGTGCCCGGCAGCGAAGCTGGAGGTGGCTGAATAATGGATGAACTTATGGAATATGCAGATGTTGTAAAGAATTATGATCCGGTTCTTGGTCTTGAAGTGCACGTCGAACTCGGTACAGAAACGAAAATGTTTGATGCTGCTCCAAATGCTTTCGGAGGCGAACCAAATACTTTCGTCACGCCGGTGTCGCTGGGGCTTCCTGGTGCGCTTCCCGTCGTTAATAAAAAAGCAATTGAATTCGCAATTCGTCTCGGTCTGGCGTTGAACTGCAGCATTGCTGAATCTTGCCGTTTTGCCCGGAAGAATTACTTCTATCCGGATTTGTGTAAGAACTTTCAAACTTCCCAGTCAGATGAGCCAATTGCATCCGACGGATATCTTGATGTGGAGTTGAGCGACGGCACGGTATTCCGTGTAAATATCGAACGCGCCCACGTTGAAGAGGATGCGGGAAAGAATACGCACGTCGGCGGTGCCGGGCGAATTCAAGGTGCGGATCATTCGCTTGTTGATTACAACCGCGCCGGTGTGCCGCTGGTCGAAATTGTAACCCGGCCGATTGAAGGTGCCGGTGCGCGTGCGCCGGAAGTTGCTGCCGCCTACGTGCAGGCGATTCGTGATATTGCCCGTGCAATTGGGGTGTCGGAAGCACGAATGGAGCGGGGAAACGTCCGGGCGGATGTGAATGTTTCACTGCGCAAGAGTCCGGATTCGCCGCTTGGTACTCGGACCGAGACCAAAAATGTGAATTCTTTCCGGTCGATTGCAAAGGCGGTCGAATTTGAAATGTGCCGGCAGGCTGCCGTACTTGAATCCGGTAAGTCAGTATTGCAGGAAACACGGCACTGGCAGGAATCGGACGGAACTACTTTGCCGGGCCGAATCAAGTCTGATGCGGACGATTACCGTTACTTCCCGGAACCAGATCTTGTTCCGCTTGCGCCGAGCCGTGAGTGGGTAGCAGAGATTCGTGCCGCGCTTCCTGAGCTTCCGGCAGTAAAACGTAAACGGTTAAAGGAAGAATGGAATATCTCCGATTTGGAGATGCGCGATATCGTTAATGCTGGCGCGTTAGGAATCATTGAAGACACTGTAAAAGCCGGAGCTACGGCAGCTGGCGCTCGAAAATGGTGGATGGGCGAGTTAGCGCGGTACGCAAAAGATAACGAGCTCGAGCTAGATTCTGTGCCCGTTACAATCGCGCAAGTAGCTGAGCTGGATCAGCTTGTGGTAAACGGTAAACTTACTGACAAGCTGGCGCGGCAAGCTCTTGAAGGTGTACTTGCAGGTGAGGGAAATCCAAGTGAAGTTGTGGCGGCGCGCGGTCTTGAGATTGTCTCAAACGACGATGAACTGCTTGCAATTATTGATACCGCCCTCGAAGCACAGCCTGATGTTGTGCAAAAGATTCGCGACGGCAAGCTGCAGGCGAGCCGGCGCAATTGTTGGAGCCGTTATGAAGGCTACCCATGGAAAAGCAGATGCAGCCCGCGCCCGCGAGCTAATTTTGGAGCGAGTAAATAAATAATGAAAAATGTCGTCCCCTCTTATTCAGTAACTATGCGCTGTAAGATTCCTTTTGAATCTCAAGCCACGCCGGAATTAATCAAATTAATTACCCAATACGGCGCTCTCGTTTATGGTGTTGACACTGTGAAAACGAGTGCGCATCATATCACGGTTGACGTTACGACCTACTGTGATGATTTGGCGCATGCGAAATTGATTCGTGATCGTTTGGAGAATCAGGATGATGTGTCCGTTCTTGGTCTTCACGACGCTGTTGCGCAAGTGCATCTTGGCGGGAAGATTGAAATCGGTTTGCGGCGTCCGTTAAAGACACGTCAGGATTTAGGCCGGATTTATACGCCGGGAGTGGCGCGCATATGTGAAGTGATTCAGGAAAATAAAGAAAAAGCGTATAAGTTTACATCAAAACGAAATACGGTTGCAGTAGTGACGGACGGTACAGCAGTACTTGGGCTTGGAGATATTGGTCCGGAAGCGGCAATGCCGGTGATGGAAGGAAAGCTGCGCTTTTCAAAAATTTTGCAAATGTGGATGCTTGGCCGATTTGTCTTGATACGAAAGATACTGAAGAAATTATCTCGATTGTGAAAGCGATTTCTCCAGGATTCGGCGGAATTAATCTTGAAGATATTTCTGCTCCGCGTTGTTTTGAAATCGAGCGGCGGCTGCGGGCGGAACTTGATATTCCTGTCTTCCATGACGACCAGCACGGCACTGCCGTCGTAACTCTTGCGGCGCTGTTTAATGCGTTAAAGGTTGTTGGCAAGAAAATCGAAGATGTGAAAATTGTGGTTTCCGGTGTGGGAGCGGCGGGTAATGCAATTATCCGGCTCTTGATTAAGGAAGGTGCAAAAGACATTATCGGCTGCGGCCGCGCAGGTGCGCTGGGGAGTTTCCGTCAGGAGAATGATCCGGATCGCCAGTGGCTGGCTGAGAATACTAATCCGCGTAATGTTGAAGGGTCGCTGAAAGAAGTTTTAGTCGGCGCAGATGTATTTATTGGTGTTTCTTCAGGAAATATCTTAGATCCGGAAGATATTGGGACTATGGCGTCTGATGCAATCGTTTTTGCGATGGCGAACCCGACTCCGGAAGTTGACCCGATTGCGGCAGCAAAGTACGCGAAAGTTGTTGCTACTGGGCGTTCGGATTTTCCGAATCAGATTAATAACGTGCTTGTATTCCCGGGGCTTTTCCGCGGGCTGCTTGATCTTCGCGCAAAGTCAATCGATATTGATTTGCTTTCGGTGGCTGCGCGTGCGATTGCGGATGAAGTTGAACCTGATCAGCTGAATTCGAATTACATTGTGCCTGGTGTGTTCCATCCTGATATGGCGTATCACGTTGCAGAGGCAATTAAGGGTGCGTTCGAAAAGGAAGAATAGGTTTCATTATTGTGATCTATTTTATTGCCGCATAATTTTGAAAGGTTTAACGGGTGGATGATTGCAATTTCGGTTTGTCGGAGGATTTATTTATGCTGCGGAGAATCGGATTTGCTGAAAGTGTTTCGCTTAGTTAGGACTTGAAAAAATAACCTTTTCTGTAGCCCCAGTCACTTTGGCTGGGGCTGCTAATTTTTATGACTCGATAAAACGGCGTATTTACAAGGTTTTCCGGGATTGAAATTTTCTTAAAAAATATGTGGTGGGGGTCATGTTGTTTTGGTTTGGTGTTTTGGTTTGTTTGTGTGTAGAGTATTTATTCGTTGCGAGGGCGATGGTGATTGGCTGTGATGGTGGTTTTGCTGCTTGAGTGGTTGTGATTGTTGTTTTTGTGATGTGTCTGACTGGGTTTTGATTTGACTTTTGTTGGTTGGGTTGGTAGGCTTGGTTGGGTTGCTGCTTTGGATGGCTGTCCTGGTTTTGGGGTGGTTGTTTGGGTGTTGGTGTGTTGTTTGGAATCTCAATAGTGTGTCAGCTTTTTATGATGATGTTTTTGGTTGACTGGCTTTTGATGTGGGCTCTTTTTGGGGTTTGTGTTTTTGGTTGGTTGATTGTTTTTGCCTGGCTGATTTTTTGGTTGGGTTTTTGTTTTGCCAGATTGTTCTGGTTTTTGTTGAGTCTGTTTTCGGGCTTTCCTTTTATGGATTGGATGCCTTTTTGGGTGTTTGGTTTTTGTTTGGAGAGTTTGATCCTGGCTCAGGACGAACGCTGGCGGCGTGCTTAACACATGCAAGTCGAACGATGAAGCGGAAAGTTTTCTTTTGTGGATTAGTGGCGAACGGGTGAGTAATACGTGAGTAACCTGCCCTCTTCTCTGGGATAAGCCTTGGAAACGGGGTCTAATACTGGATATTCTGCTTTAACCGCATGGTTTTTGTTGGAAAGGGTTTCTGGTGGGGGATGGGCTCACGGCCTATCAGCTTGTTGGTGGGGTGATGGCCTACCAAGGCTTCGACGGGTAGCCGGCCTGAGAGGGTGACCGGTCACATTGGGACTGAGATACGGCCCAGACTCCTACGGGAGGCAGCAGTGGGGAATATTGCACAATGGACGCAAGTCTGATGCAGCGACGCCGCGTGGGGGATGAAGGCTTTCGGGTTGTAAACTCCTTTCAGTACAGAAGAAGCGTAAGTGACGGTATGTGCAGAAGAAGCGCCGGCTAACTACGTGCCAGCAGCCGCGGTAATACGTAGGGCGCGAGCGTTGTCCGGAATTATTGGGCGTAAAGAGCTCGTAGGCGGTTTGTCGCGTCTGCTGTGTAAGACCGGGGCTTAACTCCGGGGCTGCAGTGGGTACGGGCAGGCTAGAGTGCGGTAGGGGTAACTGGAATTCCTGGTGTAGCGGTGGAATGCGCAGATATCAGGAGGAACACCGATGGCGAAGGCAGGTTACTGGGCTGTTACTGACGCTGAGGAGCGAAAGCATGGGGAGCGAACAGGATTAGATACCCTGGTAGTCCATGCCGTAAACGTTGGGCACTAGGTGTGGGGCCTTTCCACGGGTTCTGCGCCGTAGCTAACGCATTAAGTGCCCCGCCTGGGGAGTACGGCCGCAAGGTTAAAACTCAAAGGAATTGACGGGGGCCCGCACAAGCGGCGGAGCATGCGGATTAATTCGATGCAACGCGAAGAACCTTACCAAGGCTTGACATACACTGCGACATGCTAGAGATAGTGTGGCCTTCGGGGTGGTGTACAGGTGGTGCATGGTTGTCGTCAGCTCGTGTCGTGAGATGTTGGGTTAAGTCCCGCAACGAGCGCAACCCTTGTCTTGTGTTGCCAGCACGTTATGGTGGGGACTCACGAGAGACTGCCGGGGTTAACTCGGAGGAAGGTGGGGATGACGTCAAATCATCATGCCCCTTATGTCTTGGGCTTCACGCATGCTACAATGGCTGGTACAGAGGGATGCGATTCCGTGAGGTTGAGCGGATCCCTTAAAGCCAGTCTCAGTTCGGATTGGGGTCTGCAACTCGACCCCATGAAGTCGGAGTCGCTAGTAATCGCAGATCAGCAACGCTGCGGTGAATACGTTCTCGGGCCTTGTACACACCGCCCGTCACGTCACGAAAGTTGGTAACACCCGAAGCCCGTGGCCTAACTTTTGGGGGAGCGGTCGAAGGTGGGATTAGCGATTGGGACGAAGTCGTAACAAGGTAGCCGTACCGGAAGGTGCGGCTGGATCACCTCCTTTCTAGGGAGCCTTTTGGTCGCTGTTTTTGTCTAGTTTGGTGGCCGGCTTTGGATTTTTGTTCAGGGTTTTGGTTTTCTTTTTGTGGGCGTCATTGTTTTTGGTTGGCATGCTGTTGGGTTTCGGGGTAACACCTGGTTTTTGCTGCCTGGGCTGATGGATGCTTTTTGGTGTTTGTTGGTTTGGTGTTGGTTTGGTGGTTGAGAATTGTATAGTGGACGCGAGCATCTTTGGTTTGTTGAAGAAGCATGTTTTTATGTTTTTTGATTTAATTGTTTTTTGTTTTGTAAGTGTTTAAGGGCGTTCGGTGGATGCCTTGGCACGCATGGCCGATGAAAGACGTTGTAGCCTGCGATATGCCTCGGGGAGTTGGCAAACGAGCTGTGATCCGAGGATTTCTGAATGGGGGAACCTGGCTGGAGTTGTGTCCAGTTACCGGCATCTGAATGTATAGGGTGTTTGGGGGTAACGCGGGGAAGTGAAACATCTTAGTACCCGCAGGAAAAGATATTGCGTTAGTAGTGGCGAGCGAAAGCGTAGGAGGCTAAACCGGGTGTGTGTGATAGCATCGGGCGTTGCATACTCGGGGTTGTGGGACCGTCTTAGACCTTCCGATAAGGGTCTGGCGAGTTATAAAACCAGGGCATAGATGAAAAGGCTGGGAAGTCTTACCGTAGAGCGTGATAGTCGTGTAGTTGAAATGTTTTGGTCTTGTTGGCGTGTTTTCCCAAGTAGCACGGGACTCGTGAAATTTCGTGTGAATCTGCAAAGACCACTTTGTAAGCCTAAATACTGTGCGTGACCGATAGTGGATTAGTACCGTGAGGGAATGGTGAAAAGTACCCCGGGAGGGAGTGAAATAGTACCTGAAACCGGACGCTTACAATCCGTCAGAGCCTTCTTGGTGGGGGTGATGGCGTGCCTTTTGAAGAATGAGCCTGAGAGTTAGTGGCATGTAGCGAGGTTAACCCGTGTGGGGAGTCGTAGCGAAAGCGAGTTTTAAAAAGCGTTTAGTTGCATGTTCTAGACCCGAAGCGGGGTGATCTACCCATGGCCAGTGTGAAGCACGTGTAAGAGCGTGTGGAGGCGCGAACCCACTTCAGTTGAAAATGGAGGGGATGAGCTGTGGGTAGGGGTGAAAGGCCAATCAAACTCCGTGATAGCTGGTTCTCCCCGAAATGCATTTAGGTGCAGCGTTGCGTTTGCTTGCTGGAGGTAGAGCTACTGGATGGCTGATGGCCCTTATCGGGGTACTGAGGTCAGCCAAACTCCGAATGCCGGTTTAAGTTTAGCGTGGCAGTGAGACTGCGGGGGATAAGCTCCGTAGTCGAGAGGAAACAGCCCAGATCATCGGTTAAGGCCCCTAAGCGTGTGCTGAGTGGGAAAGGATGTGGAGTTGCTGTGACAACCAGGAGGTTGGCTTAGAAGCAGCCATCCTTGAAAGAGTGCGTAATAGCTCACTGGTCAAGTGATTCTGCGCCGACAATGTAGCGGGGCTAAGTACACCGCCGAAACCGTGGCAGCAATTTTTTATTGTTGGGTAGGGGAGCGTCGTGCATGAGGTGAAGCAGCCAAGTGATTGTGTTGTGGATTGTGTGCGAGTGAGAATTCAGGCATGAGTAACGAATGAGGGGTGGGAATCCCCTCCGCCGTATGACCAAGGGTTCCAGGGCCAGGTTGTTCCGCCCTGGGTTAGTCGGGTCCTAAGGCGAGGCCGACAGGCGTAGTCGATGGGCAACCAGTTGTTATTCTGGTACCGGCGAAGAACCGTCCGTGCTGAAGCTTGTGATACTAACCATCCAATCCTGGCTTTCTTCCTTTTGGGTTGAGAGTTTTGGTGCGCGTGGGAACTGATCTTGTTGTAGGCAAGCGTGTTAACAGGGGTGACGCACAGTGGTAGCTTCCGCGTGGCTTATGGCTTGCCACGTTTAACAGCGCAGCCCGTTTCTTAGGTAAATCCGGGAGACTTTGTGGGTGAGGCTGGATGATGACCGTTTTTACGGGAAGTAGGGTGATCCTGTGGTGCCAAGAAAAGCCTCGACGTTAGGTTCTAGCCGCCCGTACCCTAAACCGACACAGGTGGTCGAGTAGAGTATACTAAGGCGTTCGAGTGAATCGTGGTTAAGGAACTCGGCAAAATACCTCCGTAACTTTGGAAGAAGGAGGACCAGAGACTTGAAGCTCTTTTACGGGCTAGGGTTGATGGTGGCACAAACCAGGGAGAAGCGACTGTTTATCAAAAACATAGGTCTGTGCGAACACGTAAGTGGATGTATACGGACTGACGCCTGCCCGGTGCTGGAAGGTTAAGAGGACTGGTTAACCCTTTTTTGGGTGAAGCTGAGAATTTAAGCCCCAGTAAACGGCGGTGGTAACTATAACCATCCTAAGGTAGCGAAATTCCTTGTCGGGTAAGTTCCGACCTGCACGAATGGCGTAACGACTTCTCCACTGTCTCAACCGCGAACTCGGTGAAATTGCATTACGAGTAAAGATGCTCGTTACGCGCAGAAGGACGGAAAGACCCCGGGACCTTTACTATAGCTTGGTATTGGTGTTTGGTACGGTTTGTGTAGGATAGGTGGGAGACTTTGAAGCATTGACGCTAGTTAGTGTGGAGTCATTGTTGAAATACCACTCTGATCGTGCTGGATGTCTAACCTTGGACCATGATCTGGTTCAGGGACAGTGCCTGGTGGGTAGTTTAACTGGGGCGGTTGCCTCCTAAAATGTAACGGAGGCGCTCAAAGGTTCCCTCAGCCTGGTTGGCAATCAGGTGTTGAGTGTAAGTGTACAAGGGAGCTTGACTGTGAGACCGACAGGTCGAGCAGGTACGAAAGTAGGAACTAGTGATCCGGCGGTGGCTTGTGGAAGCGCCGTCGCTCAACGGATAAAAGGTACCCCGGGGATAACAGGCTGATCCTGCCCAAGAGTTCATATCGACGGCATGGTTTGGCACCTCGATGTCGGCTCGTCGCATCCTGGGGCTGGAGTAGGTCCCAAGGGTTGGGCTGTTCGCCCATTAAAGCGGCACGCGAGCTGGGTTCAGAACGTCGTGAGACAGTTCGGTCCCTATCCTCTGCGCGCGTTGGAGAATTGAGAAGGGCTGTCCCTAGTACGAGAGGACCGGGATGGACGAACCTCTGGTGTGCCAGTTGTACCGCCAGGTGCATGGCTGGTTAGCTACGTTCGGGAAGGATAACCGCTGAAAGCATCTAAGTGGGAAGCCTGCTTCAAGATAAATTCTCCCGGACACATTAGTGTTGAAAGGTCCCCGGCAGACTACCGGGTTGATAGGCCAGAAGTGGAAGCATGGTAACGTGTGTAGAGCTGACTGGTACTAATGACCGATCACTTAAAAACAATAAATCATAAACATTTTGTCCTCGCGTCTGCTATACATATCTGGACCACCACAACCAGTAAAAAACACACACATACAGCAAAAACACAACACACAAGAAGACTTGTTCTCATGTTGTTACTCCAAAGCTTTGACGGTGGTCATAGCGGTAGGGAAACGCCCAGCATCCATCCCGAACCTGGAAGCTAAGCCTACCAACGCCAATGGTACTGCCCCCGCGAGGGAGTGGGAGAGTAGGAAACCGCCGTCACCAAACCAAAAAACAATTTTAAAGCCTTAACCCACAAAAAACAGGGTTAAGGCTTTAAAACAACACAAAAACAAAAATCTGTTTTTTAAAGCTGGTCATATTGCGAATATCAGGTTTCCAAGTTACACCTTTATTTGCAGTGCTCAAACAGCAGAATATATTTTTTTGTTTACATTTTTTTATTCGCCTGTGCCTTGTAATAACACATTCCGGAAATTTGATTCAAACTTGCGTTATACAAAGATTGGTTTCACGCTTGAATAAAAACAACCCATATACCCATATCGGAGCTGCGCGGCAGGCGTATATTGACGTACGCCCGCAATATCCTGAATCATTGATTGATTCTCTTGAAATTAATTCCGATTCCACAGTTTTAGATGTTGGGGCAGGAACTGGAAAACTTACCGCACAGTTGTATTCCCGCACAAAAAAATATGGGCACTTGAACCAGCTGCAGAATTTGCGAAAGCCTTTTTTCAAGTTTTACCATATTTTCCACGTGAAAAATTTATTACCGCAATTGCGGAAGAAACCACACTTCCGCGTAGAATATTTGATTGCATAACTTACGGACAATGCTGGCACTGGCTTGATGCACCCGCAGCAAGCCGAGAAGCCGCACGAATTTTACGTCCGCATGGAAAAATAGGAATATTCTACAATCAACTCGATGTATCTGTACCATGGGTACTGCAGCTTACACGGATTATGCGTTCAGGTGATGTCCAAAAGATTGCGAAACCGCCGCAGCTCACCCGTGATTTTTTCAAACCTCAGCTCAATCTGGAAACCTGGACTGACGAACTTACAGTTGAAGAAATACTGCAGCTTGGAACCACCCGCACATCTTGGCTTAAGTCGAGTTTGGAAAATCGCCAAAAAATGCAAAACAACTTGCGTTTCTACCTTTATGACGAACTCGGATACGGAGCAGGCGATTTGGTAAAATTACCGTATCAAACTCAACTTTGGACAGCAGAAAAACGGTATTAAATTCAGCGCGTCCGCTTTCGGCAGCCTGCTGAATATGCTATTTCTGCAGAGCAGATGACGTTTAACTGTTTAAGTTTGCAGAAATCCCACGAAAATTTTGTTCCGGGAATTAATATTAATTTCACTCTTTGAACGCGAAAAAATTTCAGATAACGCAGATATAGGATAGTTGCAATAAAAATTATAAGGAGAAAAAATGGTGCAGCTTCGATCCGCAACTTCCACTTCTGGAAGAAATATGGCTGGTGCACGTGCCCTTTGGCGGGCTACAGGCATGAAATCTGAAGATTTTGGAAAACCAATTATCGCCGTCGCCAATTCTTTTACCCAGTTTGTTCCCGGACATGTGCATTTGAAAGATTTAGGGCAGCTAGTAATTACCGCCATCGAAGAAGCTGGCGGTATCGGAAAAGAGTTCAACACTATTGCCGTAGATGACGGAATCGCGATGGGACACGGCGGCATGCTTTACTCCCTTCCGTCACGTGAATTGATTGCTGACTCCGTAGAATATATGGTTAATGCGCACTGTGCAGATGCCCTTGTATGCATTTCAAATTGCGATAAAATCACTCCTGGAATGTTAATGGCTGCGATGCGCCTCAATATTCCAGTAGTATTTGTTTCCGGCGGACCGATGGAAGCTGGAAAAGCAGTTTCTGGAGTACTGAATCATAAAATCGATCTTGTTGATGCAATGGCAATTTCTGCTAATGAGAATATTAGCGATACAGAACTTGATCGGGTGGAGATGAATGCCTGCCCAACTTGCGGATCTTGCTCCGGGATGTTTACTGCAAATTCGATGAATTGTTTAACTGAAGCACTTGGTCTTTCGCTGCCGGGAAATGGATCTGCTTTAGCTACCGCCAAGCGGCGAAAACAGCTTTTCCAAGACGCTGGAAAACTGATCGTCGAGTTATGCAGGCGCTACTATGAAAATGATGATGAATCTGTACTTCCGCGTTCAATTGCCACTCGTGAAGCATTTTTGAATGCGATGGCGATGGATATTGCCATGGGCGGATCTACCAATACTGTGCTGCACACACTTGCTGCAGCGCATGAAGGCAAAGTTGATTTCACAATGGCAGATATTGATGCAATTTCTCGTCGTGTCCCATGCTTGGCAAAAGTCGCACCAAACAGCACTCAGTATCATATGGAAGATTTCCATCGTGCCGGCGGGATTCCAGCAATCCTTGGTGAGCTTTATCGTGCCGGTCTGTTAAACAATAACGTTCATTCGATTCATGCCGGCGATTTAAAAACTTGGCTTGAAAATTGGGATATTCGCGGCACTGCACCGAAAAAGCCGCTTTCGATCTGTTTAGTGTGGCTCCTGGCGGTGTGCGTACCACGGAAGCTTTTTCACAGGATAATCGCTTTCACGAGCTTGATACCGATACCGAAAATGGGTGTATTCGCTCTGTGAAACACGCTTATACCAAAGACGGCGGGCTGTGTATGCTCTTCGGCAATCTTGCGGAAGACGGTGCAGTGATTAAAACAGCTGGTATCAGTGCGGAACTTTTCCATTTTTCAGGTCCGGCACGTGTGCTTGACTCACAGGAACAGGCGATAGAGTACATTCTCGGAAACAAAGTGAATCATGGAGACGTAATCGTGATCCGCTATGAAGGCCCTAAAGGCGGCCCAGGAATGCAAGAAATGCTCTACCCGACATCTTTCTTAAAAGGGATGGGGTACGGCAAAACTTGTGCCCTAATTACCGACGGCCGTTTTTCTGGAGGTACCTCTGGTTTAAGTATTGGACATATCTCGCCTGAAGCTGCTGCCGGCGGATTGATTGGCCTAATTGAAGACGGCGACACAATCGTGATTGATGTTCCCAGCCGGAAACTTGAGCTGAAAGTTTCAACGGAAGAAATTTCCCGGCGCCGGAAAGAAAAAGGCGCATTGCCGTGGTCTGGTAAACGAGAGCGGAATGTTTCAAATGCGCTCAAAGCCTATGCGGCAATGGCTACTTCAGCAGCCTTTGGCGCGATTCGGAAACTTCCAGAGTGAAGCAGCCGCTTGATTCGGAAATTGTTTAGCGCATAGTTCCGCTCATTTTAATGCTGCAGTATATTCGGCGGAATTAAAATAAGCTGTGAACACAACATCCGGAATTGAAAATAGTGCTGCGTGATACTAGATTCAAAGGTCTTTGTACTTATGAAATTCTTGAGTTTGTGCTATAAACTCGTGAGCGGTAAAAGCAGGCGCAAACTTCCGGAGTTAAACCAGAAAATGAACGAAAAAGAAGTAGAAACAATAGCGGAAAACCGAGAGACACTTCGTGAGAAGTCGCAGGTGCTTTTGCTTCTCGGAACAATGTTGCTGAACTGCGGTGCCGGTGCATACCGTGTCAAATCAGCGATGGCACGGGCAGCAAAAGCACTCGGGCTGACAAAACACGAATCACATGTTTCACTCTACGCAATAACCACGATGTCCTGGCAAAATAAAGAATCGTGTGCAGGATTCGCTGAACAGCACTTTATCGGGGTTAATTCTGAAAAATTAGATCGGGTCGCAAATCTTGTATCAACACTTGGAGAAAAGGTTACAGCTTCAGATTTGCGTTCTCGCCTGCAAAATATTTCAAAGCACGATTGGCATTATGGTCTTTGGAAAACCGTTTTTGCATCCGCAATTGCTTGTGCCGGGTTTTGCTTTTTAAATAATGGCCGGATTATTGAATGCGCACTAGTGTTTCTCGCTGCAGGGTTCGGACAGCTCGTGCGGAAACTTTTACTCCAACGCCATGCGGCTCATTTCTTAATTTGGGTAATCTGCGGTGTAGTTTCCACGATACTTTATGTTGCCGGGCTTGCGATTATTGTTCACACGGGGCTGGGAGAGGCTGGAATGCATGAGTATGGAATTATTTCCTCAGTGCTCTATCTTATTCCCGGATTCCCGCTTACTACCGCGATGCTTGATTTTGTACGCGGAGATTTTCAATCAGCAATTAATCGATTTGCATACTGCTTCATGGTTCTCGGTTCAGCGGGACTCGCAATTTGGTTTGTGGCGCATATTTTTGCCTGGAACGTAAATGAAATCGCTTCTGATCCGCTCAGCACACCGGTGCTTTACGGCTTACGAATTCTTACTTCTTTTGTTGCAGCGTATGGTTTCGCAGTTTTATTCAACGCAACTTGGAAAGTTTGTTTAGCAGCGGCAACAGTAGGAGCGTTTGCAAACACCGGGCGGCTATTCTTGCAAGAATTTGCAAATGTTCCATGGCAGATCGCCGTTGGAATCGCCGCTTTCGTTATCGGTGTAATTGCGACTACTATTGCTTGGCGAACTGCGCATTCGCGTGTTTCACTATCTGTGCCTGCCGTTGTCATTATGATTCCGGGTGTGCCGTTTTACCGCGGGCTTGTTGCAATGAATGAGGGAGCAATTAACTTCGCTTTACAAAATATTTCCGAAGTTATTTTCGTGGTATTGGCAATTGGCATGGGGCTGGCTTTCTCACGAGTGCTGCTTGACGACGGATGGCGTAAAGACATGGATACGTCGAAATTGCCGGAAAAACTGGAAATAACTCGTTCTGATAATGTTTAAATCATTTCAGCTGCGAAATCGAAAATTTAATATTGGAACAGCATAAATAGATTTGCTGTTTTCACGTGCGGCGCAAAATCGGGATAGCCTTGATTTTGCGCCGCACACGAATATGCTGTGCAGTGATTTCTGCTGGAATCCGGAAGCTCTATCAGTCAAGAACTTTCAGAAAAATCGTTTTCCGATTCTGGTAAGAGTGCTGATTTTAACTAGGCATCTTAACCGGCTGGATGACTACATTGCACCGAACGATCCAAGAATTTGGGCGATAAAGATTTTCGCAATCATCGCAACCGGGTATACCATCGCATAACCCAAGGCAACCTGCGGATTAAACTTGGTGCGGTCATTAGCAAAAGCAAGCACTGCTGGTTGAGTTTGCGTTCCGCCTAGCGCTCCAGCAATCTGCATTGCGGGAACACGTGTGAACATTCGCAGCGAGAAGTAGAGAGCTGCGCCAACAATTGTCGTAATAATTGCTCCGAGGACAAAGATTTGCAGCCATGCCCCGCCGGTAAAAGCATTCAAAATCTGCGAACCGGCCGTCGTTCCGGCATACGCCAAAAAATCAGTAATCCAAGTTCGGAAAGTACCTGACAGGTGGTGAATGGAATTGTTGTAACAAGCTTTCCGATTCGTCCAATCCGCCCCATTATCAACCCAATAATTAATGTGCCGGCGGCAGAGCCAATCGAGAAAGTCAATCCGGATGGAGTGAGGAATTTGAACTCACCAATTAAAATCCCCAGTGCCATCCCGATACCGAGAGCAAAAGGATTGATATCTGTAAGACCGCGTGAAGAATCTCCAAAATATGCAGAAATTTTCTTCATAGAATCTGTTGGAGCGATTACGCGAAGACGGTCGCCGATATATACAGGTTCATCGCGTGTTGCAATAATATCAGTATCGCCACGGCGAATTCGTGAAATTGTACCGCCGAACTTCTTTTCTAAACTGAGTTCTCCCACTGTTAAACCAGAGAGTTTCCCATTAGAAAGCGTAATTCGGCGAAAATCAATATAATGGCGATTTTCGAGAAGCGAATGGCTCGATCCATGTCCCATTAACTCGACTGCGCGTTTCACATTATTTTCCGGACCAACTACGGTAATTAAATCGTCCTCGAATAAGATATCGTCTTCCGTCGGAATATAAATTGGCCCAACTTCACCGTGGCGGATACGGGAAACTTTCAAATCTGACCCGAGTTTTGCCAAAATATCAGAAATCTTTGGATTATCTTTGCGTTCCACACGGATTGTGCGGTTCTTGATTTCCTGCTGCGCAGCGATGTCTGCTTTCGCTTTTGAAAGTGCAATTGCGGACCAAATCAGCATCCCAATTACTCCAAAGAGATAGGCGATTGCATATCCGACGGTAGCAGCTGCAGGATTGCCTGAAGCTGAACCGGCAGCCGAGAGCGCAGGCGTATTTGTGGTAGCTCCGGCGAAAGTTCCGGCAATCATTGCCCAATTCATTCCCATTGCTTTTCCAATACCTGCGGCGGCACCGGCAGCAACCGCAAAGGCGGCAATCATGAAGAGTACGGGTTTGAGGGCTGAACGAAGCGTATTAAAAAATCGCGGACCTGAAGAAATACCGATAGCGAAAGCAAAGAGCGCCAGCCCAAGAACTCCAAGATCATGTTCGACTTTCAGTTCGTATCCGTCAGCTAAAGCCCAGGCCGTGAGGAGAATTGAAAAGAAAAGAACGGCTGCTGCACCTAAAGATACGCCTTTAATCCGGATCCAAGAGAAAACAATACCGATGCCGATTAAAACAAACAGCAGGAGGACTTGGTTTTCAGCAAGCGTTTTAAAAATTAAGGACATTTCTTTCCTTTGTTTTAATTTGGGAGATTCCAACTTCGTTGTAGGAATGCGGGCATTCGAAGTAAAAATAACGTGCGTGATATTTCCATGCCCGCATATTTAATCTACTCCATTCTATACTGTTCTGTGCCCTATTGTGCAGCCGATTCTAATCCGGATAATTAATGGTTCTGCGGAGTCAACCTGATTTAAACTTTATTGCAAATTAAATGCTGGAAAAGAGCAGGCGTGTTTATATTCCACGTTAAACTCATTGATTCGCTGTATGCCGGAAAGTGCGAAAGAAATTAGTTTTGGCGGAAGCAGAAGTATCTGCATCACAGACGAGATATCCACAATATAAGACAAATCAAGATTAGCTTTTCAGGTAATAAAAAACCGGATATTCTAAGTAGCATGGAAACTAAGAATCTAGTCGTCGTCATTATCTAGCGCATCAGCAGATGTGACGATTGCTGGTGCGCTGCCCCTCGAACCATATCGAGGGGTTTTTGCTACCCGAAGGAATTCTGCTTATTGCTGGATAATCTCTCGAATATCTCAGTTGCAAAAGTGTTTTATCGGCACTTCTGGAGAACCTAAGCGGTGGTTTTAGTAAGGCGTAACAGCGTTACCGCGCACTTATTGCTGCGAGCAGCGAGAAAGGAAAAGCTATGGCACTGGCTGAAACCGCGAATGAAAAGAATAAATACAGTATGTTTGCGCAGATTGCTGCGGCGCTTGCGAAACCTGAAATCCGTGAGCCAGCTACCGGTGCACGCGCAATTATCCGCTCTCTTGAAGAACTTGGGGTGACTGATGTTTTCGGATTACCTGGCGGAGCAATCCTGCCAACTTACGATCCGCTGTTAGATTCGAATCAGATTCGCCATATTCTTGTACGGCATGAACAAGGCGCTGGCCATGCCGCACAAGGTTACGCAGTTTCTACTGGAAAAGTTGGTGTTTGTTTTGCCACTTCTGGTCCGGGTGCAACTAACCTTGTTACCGCATTACTTGACGCAAATTTAGATTCGGTGCCAATCGTGGCAATTACCGGGCAGGTTGCAGCTTCTTCAATCGGCACCGACGCTTTCCAGGAAGCAGATATTGTTGGGGCATCGCTGCCGGTTACAAAACATTCCTATCTGATTACCGAAGCTGCGGATATTCCACGGTGTATTGCGGAAGCATTTTACATTGCGCAATCAGGGCGTCCAGGGCCAGTGCTTGTGGATATTACAAAGTCGGCACAAAACGCTGAATGTGATTTCGTTTGGCCGCCAAAATTCGTTTTACCTGGGTATCGCCCGAACTATCACGTTTTAGATTCGAAAGTCGAAACAGCAGCGGCAGCGGTTGCTGCTGCGCGGAAACCTGTGATTTATGCAGGCGGAGGTGTAATTCGTGCTGGAGCTTTCCGGGAGCTCCGTGAATTCGTGGAATTAACCAACATTCCAGTTGTGACGACGCTCAATGCGCGGGGCGCATTTCCGGATAACGATTCACGATGTCTGGGAATGCCCGGTATGCACGGCACTGTACCTGCTGTTGCGGCACTGCAAAAGTCTGATCTCATTATTTCTTTTGGGGCCCGATTTGATGACCGCGTAACTGGAAAAATTGACACTTTCGCTCCGCGGGCAAAAGTCATTCACGCTGATATTGATCCGGCTGAGATTAACAAAATTCGCCATGCTGATTATCCGATTCTTGGTGATATCCGTGAGACAATATCTGCGCTGAATCGGGTTTACCCGCGTGCCGTCGAAAAATTTGGCACGCCTGACCTCAAAAAATGGTGGGATTTTATCGACAGGCTGAAAGAAACTTATCCAATCGGATATGAGCTTCCCGAAGACGGCCTGATGAGTCCGCAGTTCGTAATCGAACGTTTAGGGATGCACGCTCCGAATGCAATTTTTACTACGGGAGTAGGGCAGCATCAGATGTGGGCGCAGCAGTATCTTAGCTGCAATAATCCGCGCAGCTTTATCACTTCCTGCGGTGCGGGAACGATGGGGTTTGGGATTCCGGCGGCGATGGGTGCGCAGGCAGGAAATCCAGACAAAGTTGTGTGGTGTATCGACGGCGACGGATCATTCCAAATGACTAATCAGGAATTGGCAACCTGCCGTTTGAACAATATCCCAATAAAAGTTGCGTTAATTAACAATTCATCACTCGGGATGGTCCGGCAATGGCAGAAGCTATTTTATAATGAGCGTTACTCGAATACAGATTTGAATACGGGGCGAACACTTTACGAATTCCAAATTTTGAAAAACTTGCGGAATCGTACGATTGTGCAGGAATTCTGGTCGAAAGTCCAGATGCGGTTGACAGCGCCATCCAGCGTGCAATGGAAATCAATGACCGTCCAGTAGTGGTTGAATTTGTGGTCTCGCCAGATGCGATGATTTGGCCGATGGTACCGGCAGGTGTTTCGAATGACGAAATCTATTACGCACGGGATATGCGGCCCGATTTCGGTGCAGAGGAAGAATAAAGGAACTGAGAAATGAGTACACGTCATACTTTCACAGTGTTGGTAGAAAACAAACCAGGTGTACTGGCACGCGTCTCCGGGCTTTTTGCCCGGCGTGCTTTAACATCCACTCGCTTGCTGTCGGTCCGACGGAAAATCCGGCATTATCCCGAATTACGCTCGTGGTTGATGCGGCGCAGATTCCGTTGGAACAACTCAAACATCAGCTGAATAAGCTGATTAATATAATTCACATTGAAGAACTCGCGTCAGACACATCGGTACTGCGCCGGCTGCTGCTGGTGAAAGTCAGTGCAAATGATCAGAATCGGACACAGGTGATGCAGGTAGTGGAGATGTTCCGAGCACACATTGTTGATGTGGTACCTGACGCGGTGACGATTGAAGCAACCGGTTCCGAGCAGAAGATTAAAGCATTCTTGACCGCACTTAGTCCATACGGTGTGAAAGAAATTGTCCAATCGGGCAGCGTTGCAATTGGGCGCGGATCACGTTCAGTTTCGGAACAGGTTTCGGCTGAGATTCATGGTGAAGAGTGAAATTATTTACTGATTCCGCAGCGATATGCGGAGAAGAAAATCAAACTAAAAAATCCGATTAGCGCTTTCCGGCTGCTAATCCAAAAATTTCAAAACAAACACACAAGGAGATGTAAAATGGCGAAAGTTTATTATGATCAGGATGCGAATCTGGAAGTGCTGCAAGGTAAGAAAGTTGCAGTTATCGGATACGGGTCGCAAGGCCATGCACATGCCCTGAATCTGCGTGATTCAGGTGTGAGCGTGGTAGTGGGCTTGCGGGAAGGATCAAAGTCGATTCCGAAAGCTGTTGAACAGGGCTTGGAAGTTGCCTCCGTTGAGGAAGCTGTAAAACAGGCAGATGTGGTGATGATTCTGGCTCCGGATCAATATCAGCGCACTATTTATACTGAGCAGATTGAACCGAATCTGAAACCGAACGCCGCGCTGTTCTTTGCCCACGGTTTCAATATCCGCTTTGGTTATATCAAACCCGGTGCCGGTCATGATGTGTGCATGGTAGCTCCAAAAGGTCCGGGGCATACGGTTCGGCGGCAATTCGTGGAAGGCCGAGGTGTGCCCAATATTGTGGCCGTCGAGCAAGATGCGTCCGGAAATGCTTGGGATTTGGCTTTTGCATATGCAAAAGCAATCGGCGGCACTCGGGCCGGCGTAATTAAGACTACTTTCACTGAGGAGACGGAAACAGATCTCTTCGGTGAGCAAACAGTGCTTTGCGGCGGCATTTCGAAGCTGATTCAGTATGGTTTTGAGACTTTGACGGAAGCTGGTTATCAACCGGAAATCGCATATTTTGAGGTGCTCCACGAAATGAAGCTTATCGTTGATTTGATTAACGAGGGCGGGCTTTCAAAGATGCGGTGGTCGATTTCTGACACAGCGGAATATGGTGATTACGTTTCCGGTCCGCGTGTGATTACTCCGGATGTGAAAGAAAATATGAAAGCTGTGCTGGATGACATTCAAAATGGGGTATTCGCGAAGCGTTTCATTGATGATCAAAATGCCGGCGCGCCGGAGTTTAAAGATTTGCGCAGCGCAGGTGAGGGACATGAAATTGAGAAAGTTGGTGTGGAGCTGCGCAAGATGTTCGCGTGGGAAGCCAAGGATGAAGATTATACCGACGGGCAGGCGGCACGGTAATTTTTATTCGTATTTTTCTCAGCTTCGGATTTCGAGCTGAGAGGAATCTTTCCTGAGAAATATTTCAGGAGCAACAGCGGTGATTGCAGCGGCTGCTGAGTTTACTTCGGTGCGCTTGGCAGCCGTCGGCAGATTTTCAAAATGCTCTTGCCGTCATATGCTGGTAAAACGCAGAACTTTGCAGAGCTTGAGGATATTAAAGGCATGAATAAAAAGAATCGGAATGAAGTTGAGTTTAAAAACCGTCGCTTCAACGCAAACTGGTGGCATGGATGCTGATTTTTGCGCTTGCCGGGTCGGCATTGATTAGTGCTGTTGCGCTGCTAGTAAACTAAGAGCGGCACTCACCGGAAATCATGTGCTGCGCGCAACGCTTTCTGTGAGCACTCGCGATACAGTTTCCGCAAGGAATTCACAGGAGAGCTGCGCTAATTTCTTTCGAAAAGATCTCTGCTTTACAGCACACTTCGCGAAACTGCAGATTAGATGCGTTCTTTGCATAACGCTTGCCATTTGTTTGCTGCTGTGAGCGGATTAAGGAGCGGCAGATGAAAGGTATTCCGCAAAATACTGATGGAAGAAAATCGGTAAGCCAGCTCATAATGTGGTGCAAAAAATGCTAAGCAAAGCAAATAGTTAGAATCGCGGTATGGAAAAAGATGAATTGCCAAATAATACTGGAAATGGTGCCGGGAAGATAATTGCGCTGGCAGTTATTCCCGGAGACGGAATTGGGCCGGAAGTAATAGCTGAAGGGGTAAAAGTGCTGAAAAAGTCAGCACGAACTCAGAAGTTCTTTTTAACCTGGAATATTACGATTTCGGAGCGAAACGTTTTCGCGAAACGGGAGACGTTCTCCCAGAAGCTGAGCTTGCCCAAATCAAGGAAAAGGATGCGATTTTGCTTGGCGCCGTCGGTGATCCGGCAATGCCTTCGGGCGTGCTCGAACGCGGATTGCTCTTGAAACTGCGGTTTGATCTTGACCACTATGTGAATCTGCGCCCGGCGAAATATTATCCGGGTGTTTCCTCACCTTTACGCTCTCCGGAGGGTACAGATTTTGTGGTGGTACGTGAAGGTACGGAAGGACTATATTGCGGAAACGGCGGGGTGATTCGTGTTAATACGCCGCATGAAGTCGCGACGGAAGTTTCAGTTAATACCGCGTATGGCGTAGAGCGGGTAGTGCGTTTTGCTTTCGCACAGGCAATGAATCGGCGGAAAAAACTCACGCTGGTACACAAACATAATGTGTTAGTAAATGCAGGGCACCTTTGGCGGCGCACCGTTGAGCGTGTCGGATTTGAATACCCTGAGGTGACAGTGGATTATTGCCATGTGGATGCAGCAACGATTTATCTTGTAACAAATCCGCAGCGCTTCGATGTGATTGTTACCGATAATCTTTTTGGTGATATTTTGACTGACGAAGCCGGTGCGATTACTGGCGGAATCGGGCTGGCGGCTTCAGCAAATTTGAATCCGAGCCGTGAATATCCGTCGATGTTTGAGCCGGTACATGGATCGGCTCCCGATATTGCGGGGAAGCAGACAGCCGATCCGACGGCAGCGATTCTCTCGGTCGCTTTAATGCTTGATTTCCTCGGATTTACCGAACTTGCGCAGCGGGTGGAGCAAGCCGTCGAACAGGATATGCAAACACGCGCCCAGGCGCAAGCAGCGAAGAAACCGCTAATTCGGAGGACTAGCGAAATCGGTGATGCGATTGCCGGGTTAATCTGATTCTCCGGTTTCCACGCTTTTCCGAAGTTTCCGGATGTGTTTTCGCGGTATAGTTTTCGTTGTAAACAGCGCAGCTATTTTCGGTTTGGCACATGAAAATAGTTTTCTTGAAAACTGATATTCGGAAATATCGTTTGAAAAATATTTAAAAACTGCAACGAGGAATTTTCGATTCAGCTCTCATCATGAAAACATATTCGGAATCGGATTTATTGGGACTAAACTTAATGGCAATCCGATAATAGGTTTATCTGTTTTGCAAAAACCTAAAGATTTATAAAAGTGAAGAAGGGTGAAAATGGCACACGAAACCACTGAACTAGAGCAACTGGCACGTCAGCCGCTGCAAAGTGCGGCCGAAGCAGCGCAGCGCTTCCCGTAGCGCCGAATGTGCAGCGGAAAAGCGACGCAGAATATCAGCGAATTATGCGCGAACTCGGCTTTGGTGCAGATTTCACAGACCATATGGCACATGCTGTTTGGACTCCGGAAACTGGGTGGAGCCAAAAGAAATCGCGGAATATGGTCCGCTTTCACTCGATCCGGCAGCTGCTGTATTGCATTATGGGCAGGAAGTTTTTGAAGGAATTAAAGCTTATCGCCATGCCGACGGATCAGTTTGGACTTTCCGCCCGGCATATAATTCGGCGCGGTTAAATATGTCGAATCGCCGCCTTGCAATCCCGCAGCTTCCGCTTGAAGATTTCTTAGGTTCAATCGCTGCTTTGATTCGTGCCGATAAGAAGTGGGTTCCGGAAAAAGAAGGATCTTCGCTCTACTTGCGTCCGTTTATTGTCGCTACCGAAGCTTTTCTTGGTGTCCGTGCAGCGAAGAAATATGACTATTTAGTAATCGCTTCACCGTCGGGTCCGTACTTTAAAGATGGTTTTACTCCGATTAACGTTTGGGTGGATCAAAAATATCATCGCGCCGGCCCAGGCGGTATGGGGAATGTAAAGACTGGCGGTAATTATGCAGCTTCGCTGCTGCCGAAGGTGGCGGCGCATGAAGCTGGTTATGATGAGGTACTTTTCCTTGACGCAGCAACAAATACTAATCTCGACGAACTCGGCGGAATGAATGTATTTGTGGTGATGGCAGATGGGAGCGTGCGTACTCCGCAGCTTAATGGAAATATTCTTCCCGGCGGTACGCGTGCTTCGATTATCGAATTTCTCGAAGATGAAGGCGTGCAAGTGGAGGAAACCACGATTTCACTTTCACAATTACTTGCACAGCTCCAGAGCGGGGAGGCTGTTGAAATGTTTGCTTGCGGTACAGCTGCTGTGGTCACTCCAATCGGTTCACTTTCTGGAAATGATTTTCAGGTTGCGGTTCCGACGGGAGAGCTGACGCGCCATGTATATGATGAGCTGACTTTAATCCAACTTGGAAAAAGGAAGACCGATTCGGCTGGCTATACAAATTAGCCGACTGAGGAAATAATTGGATTCCGAAATATCTGCGGATTAGCGCGGCATATATTTTGTGCAACAGTGCCGTACTGCGGGAAAGCGCGGTTTTTAGTGGCGGCGGACTTAATTTACAAGTTCGCCGCCATCTTTCTTTGTGCAGCTGTGGGAATTGCACGATTAAAACGGGACGTTAGGCTCATGTCGTGTGTGAAGCGTATCGCGTCTGGCGAACTCGCACGGAAACATGCCGGATACTGGATGTGAACTGCGTCGGATTAATGCTACTAGTCGGTAATTTTGTATAGACTTAAGTTATTCGAATCAACGAACGCTTTCAACATCGTGGCGAGAGCGGATTTTACGAATAATTGCTGCGAAATTTTTAAAGCGCCTGCTGGTTCAATACAGATTCGACGATAACTCGAAGATGAATTACACGAAGATATTAAGGAGCGATGCTCGTGACTGACGTAGCAGCTGCCGAGGCTTCCCAGGAATTTGCCGGATGGGCAGAATTTAAGGGTGAAGCTTGGAAGAACGCAATTGATGTGCGTGATTTTATCCAGCAGAATTACACCCCATACGAGGGTGATGATTCTTTCCTTGCAGGTCCGACTGAAAAGACTCTGAACCTGTGGAAAGCACTTGATGAAAAGTATCTTTCCGTAGAGCGTAAACAGCGCGTTTATGATGTAGATACTGAAATTCCGGCTGATGTAGACTCATTTGGTCCCGGATACATTTCCGAAGATGACGATGTAATCGTCGGTCTGCAAACAGATGTTCCGCTAAAGCGTGCAATGATGCCTAACGGCGGTTGGCGCATGGTGAAACAAGCAATTCACGAAGCTGGGAAAGAAGTAAATCCGGAAGTCGAAAAGATTTTCACCCAGTACCGCAAGACCCACAACGATGCTGTCTTCGATATTTACACTCCGCGAATTCGCGCGGCACGTTCCTCCCATATCATCACTGGTTTGCCGGATGCGTACGGCCGCGGTCGGATTATCGGCGATTACCGCCGTGTGGCACTTTACGGTGTTGATTACCTGATTGAAGAGAAACAGGCTGCGAAAGATTCGATTGCAAACCGGCCGTTTTCTGAGCATTGGGCACGCTTCCGTGAAGAACATGCCGAGCAGATTAAAGCTCTGAAGAAACTAAAGAATATGGCAGCGAGCTATGGCTTTGATATTTCTCAGCCGGCAACTACCGCGAAAGAAGCCGTGCAATGGACTTATTTCGCTTACCTTGGTTCAGTAAAGAGTCAAGATGGCGCTGCAATGAGCTTTGGACGTCTTTCCGGATTCTTTGATTGCTACTTTGAGCGGGATTTGCGCAATGGAGTGATTACTGAAGAAGAAGCTCAGGAAATCATTGACGCATTGGTAATTAAGCTCCGAATCGTACGCTTCCTCCGCACAATCGATTACGATCAGATTTTCTCCGGCGATCCGTACTGGGCTACTTGGTCCGACGGCGGTATGGGTGAAGACGGCCGAACACTCGTAACAAAGACTTCGTTCCGTTTGCTGCAGACGCTCCGGAACCTTGGTCCGGCTCCGGAACCGAATATCACTATTTTCTGGAATGAAGATTTACCGGACGGATACAAGCGTTTCTGTGCGGAAATTTCAATCCTCACTTCTTCAGTTCAGTATGAAGCCGACGAGCAGATTCGCTGCCATTGGGGTGACGATGCGGCAATTGCTTGCTGTGTTTCCCCGATGCGGGTGGGCAAGCAGATGCAGTTCTTCGGTGCACGTGTTAATACCGCGAAAGCACTGCTCTATGCAATCAACGGCGGCCGTGATGAAGTTTCCGGCAAGCAGATTGTTACCGGTTATACGCCGATTGAAGGCGACGGGCCGCTTGATTTCGATGAGGTCTGGCAGAAATATGAGGAAATGCTTGACTGGGTGGTCGGCACTTATGTAGAAGCGCTCAATATCATCCATTACTGCCATGATCGTTATGCTTATGAAGCAATCGAAATGGCACTTCATGATTCCGATATTATGCGCACTATGGGCTGCGGAATTGCAGGTCTTTCGATTGTTGCCGATTCGCTTTCGGCAATTAAGTATGCAACCGTCACACCCGTGCGGGATGAAACCGGTCTTGTTGTTGATTACAAGACGGAAGGTGAGTTCCCGCGTTACGGCAATGATGATGATCGTGCAGATGATATTGCTGCAACGATTGTGCATACTGTAATGGACAAGATTAAGCAGATTCCGATGTATCGCGATGCAGTCCCAACTCAGTCTGTGCTTACAATCACTTCAAATGTGGTGTACGGAAAGGCAACCGGTTCATTCCCATCCGGGCACCTCGCAGGTACACCATTTGCTCCAGGTGCAAACCCGGAAAATGGAGCAGATACGCACGGAATGCTTGCTTCGATGCTTTCTGTAGGGAAACTTGATTATGATGATGCACTCGACGGTATCTCGCTGACAAACACTATTGTTCCATCTTCCCTCGGCCGTAATCTCGACGAACAGATTACGAATCTTGTTGGAATCATGGACGCTGGTTTCGTTCCGGAGAACTAATCCAGTTTATTAGCTGAAACTTGCGGTAACGAATCTGCTGCTAATAAAGGGAGATCCGCAAACGGGGGCAGATTCGTTATCCAAAACTAATAACTTAATACAACAAACACAGAGAAATAAACAGGACGCTGCTCAGGATACTGAGGAGTGCGGGGTTTCCCGAAAGGGAAACAGAAAACAGGAGTAAGAAAATGACTATGACCTATGCAGAGCGCGAAGCATCGATGAAAGCTGCACGCGAAGAAAAAGACGGAACCAAGGGTCTGTACCACGCAAACATTAATGTGCTGAACCGTGAAACTCTCGAAGATGCAATGGAACACCCAGAGAAATATCCGCAGCTTACTGTGCGCGTTTCCGGGTATGCTGTAAACTTCGTGCGGCTCACTCGTGAGCAGCAGCTTGATGTAATCTCACGTACCTTCCATCAAGGTATGTAATTTCGTTTGCTTTCCGTCGGGGAAATCTGCAATACGTTGCGCTTGCAGATTCGTCTCGGTTAAGAAATGAAAATTTAACTTTCATAGTGGCTAGTGCGGCGGCAAATATGCCGTCGCACTAACTATTCTGACGGCAACAATCTCTTGCACAATAAATAGTTTGCAGGCTGTATCTAGGCAAACTCAGGTGCAGCAGTTTTATAACGACTTACATCAATAAATAAAACTGCGCACCATTTGAATGCATCTGCAGCACACAAAGATGAGCAGAGAAATCTTTGATTCTGCAAAGCTGTTGCCGTTTATGAATAAGTAGCAGAAATGAATAATTTGGAGTGAGACGATATGAGTAAAGTGCCGATTCGATTTTCGTCAGAAGGTTCTACAGGTGAATATCGTCCAGAACCATCTGAAATTGAAGTTCCGCGTCTTGATGGAGCAGGTATTGATGGGATTACACCTGCTGAAGATCTTGGCCGGAAAGAGCATTTACGAGCAGTACGTGCTGGAGAAATTGGATCAATCCACTCTTGGGAATTGGTAACGGCGGTAGACGGCCCTGGCACACGGATGACCACATTTTTTCCGGTTGTCCGTTACGGTGTGTATACTGTCATAACCCGGACACGCTGCGGATGCGTGATGGGAACGCCGTAACTGCACAAGCACTGATGGAAAAGATTAAACGTTACCGTGCTGTTTTCCGTGCAAGCGGCGGAGGCGTGACTTTTTCAGGCGGCGAGCCATTATTCCAACCAGCTTTCTTAGCACGGCTATTGCGGGAATGCAAAGAAAATGGTATTCATACGGCAATCGATACCTCTGGTTTCCTTGGTGCTGCGCTTACTGATGAGATGATGGAAAATCTTGATTTGGTGCTGCTTGATGTGAAGAGCGGTATCCCGGAGGTATATAAGCGGACGACTGATCAAGAACTCGCGCCGACACTTCGCTTCGGGAAACGGCTTGCAGATGCAGGAAAGCCGATGTGGATTCGTTTTGTTGCAGTTCCCGGCTGGACTGATGCGCCAGAAAATGTGGAGGCGGTCGCCGATATTGTTGCAAAGTGGGGAAGCGTAGAGCGAGTAGAAGTACTGCCATTTCACCAGATGGCTCGCGACAAATGGGACAATCTTGGGCTCGAATATCAACTGGACGATGTGGAGCCGCCGTCGAAAGAAGCGGTGGAAAAAATACGTGAAGTGTTCCGTTCCCGTGGAATTTTAACGTTCTGATTCTTCTTTGATTTAAATATTTTATCGCACTGAATTCGCAGCTGACGGTATATCGGAAAATAAGCAGCACGGGCAAATGGGCATTGAATAATCCGGTTCACTGCCCATTTTGCTCATCTTTTGCTTATTGTTTTGGGCGCGCACCAAAAATGGCGGTGCCGATGCGGATAAGCGTCGAACCGGATGCAATAGCTAAATCAAGATCAGCACTCATTCCCATCGAAACTTCGCGTGCATTTTTGAGACCAGGAATTTCCTGCAGCTGCTGCGAGAGCTTCCGTGTAAGTTCAAAGAACGGATAATTGCTTCGCGTTCAGGAGTGTGCGCACCGATAGTCATCACTCCTTCAATTTTCAACTCCGGAAGGTCAATGATTTTATTCGCCAATTCAATCAAGGCAGTTGGTTCACAACCGAATTGCGACTCAGATCCGGAAGAGTTTACCTGCAGCAAAATCGGGTAAGGGGCGTTTTCTTTTCCTTCCTGGATTCTTGCCGCTTGCCGGCGTGCAATACGCTGCGCAAGTTTCAACGAATCAACAGTGTCGATTCGGGAAGCAAAGTCCATCGCTGCTGACAGCTTGTTTGACTGTACATGCCCGATCATTGTTGTAGTGTGCGGGAAATCAGCGATTTCTGATTCTGCCGACTGGAGCTGCTGTACCATATTGTGCCCAAAAGCGTCGCTCCGGCAGCAATGGCTGCGCGTAAATTTTCACCTGGCTGATATTTTGCGGCAAGCATTAATTTGATTTCGTTTTGGCGTCGTCCTGAATTTTCGGACGCGGCAGCAATCTTTTGCGGACTTTTTCGATATTTTCGGCAATTAACTCTGCCGGAAGTATCGGACTCAGCTGTGCAGAGCTCGCATTTAAGGGAGCTGAAATTTGCCGCGGCAGGTTCGATTGCGATTTATGGTTATTTTGTAATTTCGTCATTTTAAGCGCCTAAATTTGGAACAAGATAGTTTATATTCCGGAAAAAATAGCAAGTAATTTTAAAATTTCTGGAAAATTCTAGAGATGCAGTAAGCCTTTCGCAAGCGTAATTCACTGCCGTCGAACATAATTCAGATTAGCTCATTCCGGATCGAATCAGATAACGATAATCCCTGCAGTTTCATTTTTGTTTTCTGCCGGAAGTATTTCGAAAACCCAAGCTTAACGCGGTCCAAAGTTAACCAGTTCTAATACAAGTTTCCCGGCCGCATCAGAAGCATCCAAATCTGCATAAGCCCAAAGCGCCCAAGCCAAATCGTTTTCTCCGTCGTCAAGCACTTGAATCACAAGCCAAACCCTGCCGCTTTGATGTGTTTCAAGAAGTGTGACTGCCGCTTCATCTTCCATCCCGGCCTGCAGCAAATCTGCAAGCGAAGGATCCGTGAGTACCTGAAAGTAGTTCTCTGAACGGGCAGCTGTATCAATGCCAAGATAGTCGTATTCGGCAAAATAGTCATCGGCAGCGTCCGCCCATCGGTCGAGGTTCCAGCCTTGCGGCGAATTAAGTGCGGCAAGATATTCAAGGTCATCGCGCTCAATAGCTTCCACAAACGAAAACATTTTATTTCGCACAGCACGCCGGAAACTGTGTTTATTGCGGGAAAAACTGATTTCCCCGTTAGAATCCGCACCGAACACCAGCTCTGTACCCAACGCACTCTCATCCGCAGCATAAAGCTCGGCGCCGTCAACTAAATCGAATACTTCTGTATCTGATTCGCTGCGGGCGAGCGCTTCCCATTCACTGAGCAGTGAAGAATCGATTGAACGTACAAGCCGGCTGAGCCAATCAATAATCGCCTCGACCTCAGCGGTGCGCACATCACTTGGTAAAATCTGGCGCAGCGCCCGGTAAGTATCGGTGAGGTACCGCAGCAGTATCCCCTCAGAACGTGCCAAATCATAGCGTGAAACGAACTCGGTAAAAGTCATCGCCTCCTCCACCATTTGGCGGACGATTGATTTTGGCGAAAGCTCATGCCCGTGTACCCACGGATTTGTTTGCGCATAAATATTCAGTGCTGGTTCAAGCAGTTCTGCTAATGGTTTCGGATGTGTTACATCGTCAGCAATCCGCATCCGCTCATAATAATCAACCCCTTCATTTTTTAAGCGGTTAATCATTTTTGCACGTTCAGATTTTTGCTGTGCAATCAGCACTTGCAGCGGATCTTCCTGCACGGATTCAATAACGGAAACAACGTCGAGCGCATATGCGGGCGCCTCACGATCAAGTAAATCGAGTGCTGAAAGCGCAAACGGAGAAAGCGGAGTGTTAAGCGCGAAATCGCTTGGCACATCTTTCGTAAAATGAATTGCGCTGGTAAATGCGCTGCCGCGGGAGGGAAGAATACCGTCGGCAGATTGCGGATTTTGTGCAAACGGGACGCCGTATTCATCGCACGCATATTCCTTGCGCCAATTCCGATTTTCATGATGAATCACCGCGGCTCGGCGCAGTGAAGAATATATTTCAAGCGCCTGGCGAATCAAAAGATTACGTTCTGTGTTCGGTTCATGGTTTTGTGTGAGTAAACGCTGCGCTGCGCGAACTGGATTTGGACGCTGCAGCAAATTGAGTATTGTCGCGTGATTTATCCGAAGTTGTGATTTAAGTACTTCCGGTGCTTTAGTTTGGAGCGTCTGAAAAGTTTTTTCAGACCAAATTATTTTCCCTTCCTCAGGTTTAACTTTTTGTACCCGCTTAAGTTTTGCCGGATCATCACCAGCATTGCGGATCCGCCGGGCATTCTCAATTTCATGCTCCGGTGCCTGTGCTACTACATATCCGACGGTATCGAATCCGGCACGTCCAGCTCTCCCCGCAATCTGATGAAATTCGCGTGCGGTAAGATGCCGCATTTTAGTACCGTCGAATTTCGTTAAACTGGTAATCAGCACGGTACGTATCGGCACGTTAATTCCCACACCCAAAGTATCCGTCCCGCAAATAACGTTAAGCAGCCCGGCTTGGGTGAGCTGCTCAACAAGCCGTCGATACCGTGGAAGCAGCCCGGCATGATGCACGCCAATGCCTTTGCGCAGCAGCTTTGAAAGCATCTTGCCAAATCCGGCACCGAATTTGAAACCATCTAGTGCAGTTTCAATTTTCGACTTCTGTTCTTTCGAAATCAGACTCATAGAAAGTAGTTCCTGCGCAGCAGCGACGGCTTCTCGCTGCGAAAAATGTACGACATAAACAGGAGCCATATGGGTTGCCACAAGATCTTGAATAACTTCGTTAACTGGCATCACCGACCAGCTGTAATGTAACGGAACCGGGCGGATAGCATCATTTACAAGCATTACGGAACGTCCCGTTCTGGCACTGAGATCTTTTTCCAGCCATTGCGTATCGCCAAGTGTTGCTGAAAGGAGGACCTGCTGGGCTTGCGGGAGTTCAAGCAGCGGAACCTGCCATGCCCAGCCGCGCTGCGGGTCAGCGTAGAAATGGAACTCATCCATCACAACCATTTCGCAGTCAGCTGTTTCTGCCTCGCGCAGAGCAATATTTGCAAGGATTTCTGCCGTCGCGCAGACGATTGGCGCATTAGAATTAATTGATGAATCACCAGTTATCATCCCCACGTTATGCGCACCGAAGTATTTAATCAATTCGAAGAATTTCTCAGAAACAAGAGCTTTTAATGGCGCCGTATAATAGGCGGTACGGCCAGTGGCGAGTGCTGTGAAAAGCGCCTGCATTGCGATTAATGATTTGCCTGATCCTGTCGGTGTAGAAACAATCACATGATCCCCGGCAACAATTCCAAACAAAGCTTCGGCTTGGTGCGGATACATCGTTTTTCCAGTGTTTTCGACCCAAGCGGTGAAAGCCGCTTCGATTGCTTCCGGCGGAGGATTCATCCCATATGTGTCTTCAAGCTCATCAAGAGCAAGATTTAATGTTGGGGTATTTGCGGATTTATTCAGATTTGTCGATTCCATCTTCTTGATTCTATCGGCTGCAGTAATATTTTTCGTCAGTTAGTGCGATATGGTGCGTTTGCGGAAAACATTTTCAGGTTGATTTTTCTGATGCTGTAAGCGGAATAATTTCTCATTCTAACGTGGCTTTGGTCTGATAAGTATTCATCTTTCTGCGGTAATGTGAGAGTTAAGTTATCCGACGGCTGGCGACGGAGCCGACCGTCGGACAACGAAATAACAATTTTGGATTACTTGTGTCGTGTTCCGTCGTACAAGAATCGGTGTTTTACCCTGTAACTAAACCCGATTTCTAAGTACAGGAAAATATGATTGCAAAGAAATGAGAAAAGCTTTAAACCAAGCAAACAAATTTATTTCAGGTATTTATGCCGGAAAATATTCCAGACAAAGAAGCGGAGTAAAAATGAGTAATATTGAATCTGATTACAAACCATTCGTGGTAGGTGCTTATGCGGCGCTGCCTGATGGACGGCAAGCGCAGGAAATGTTTTACACGGCGCTCGCGGATACCGGATACGTGACTGGGATTGAGATTCCGGTTCGTGCAGGAAGCCTTGATTTTGACAGTCCGGAATGGCTTGCGAAAACATTAGCTGGGCGGTTTCCGGATTCGGTGATTACAGCAATTCCGGATACGATGCGAAATTTAGGAACTGATCCAAATTTTGGGATTGCTTCGCCTGATAAAGACGGGCGTGCCCGCGGTATTGCATATATTCGGGAAGTTATTAATCTTGGTGATAATTTCAACGAAACGGCCGGGACACAAGTGATTAATCGCCTTGAACTGCATTCTGCTCCTTCAAAGATTGCGCAGGAAGAATGGCTTGTAAAATCACTTGAAGAATTATTGGATGATGCGAAACGCTCTGGAATCGAACTCGTTCTTGAACATTGCGACGCGCGCGAGGGAAATTGTATCGGGTGCGGAGTCGGCCCTGGGGAAAAACAGTTCCTTCCGTTCGCAGCTGAAGTCGCAGCATGCAGTGCCGTCGGTATCCCAATCACAATTAATTGGGGGCGTTCAGTGGTGGAATCGCACGATCCGGATACGCCGGCGCAGCAGGTTGCAGAACTCAGAAAACATGGGATACTTGGCGGAATAATGTGTTCGGGTGCTGGTGCGGAAGCCACACAGTACGGTCCGGTCTGGGGTGATGCGCATTTGCCGCTGCAAGATGATGAGCCAACTTCATGGATGAACGCTGAACGTGCGGCAAAGTTTATCGCTGCCGCGGAAGGTGCTGAACTTTATCGCGGGATTAAAATTCAGACTCCGCGTAATTTTGATGTGCCTGCACGTATTGCGGCGATTAATCGGGTTTATCAGGCGATGGTGCAATAAACGAAACGGAAATATGCGTTCGTCTGGTTTAGTTTTTCAGATTAAGGGAATCGCCTTGACGAATACTTGCGCAAACTTCTAACATTGAACCATAACTGATTCTCAGTAAGCCTTACCATGTTTGTAAGGTTGAATGCTCCGCCGGTTCGCCGGTAATTTCAAATTGGCTTGTGTGATTCTGCACAAGCCAATTTATTTTTTGGCATAATTGCTTTATGAATGCAGATATAAATTTTCGAGTTGGTGTTGACGTCGGTACTAATTCTGTTGGGCTTTCGGCGATTGAAATTGGAAGTGACGGACTTCCATCACGAATATTAGATTCGGTGGTGATGGTGCATGATTCAGGTGTTGATCCGGATAAACAAAAATACTCTATTACACGGCTAGCTAATTCGGGTGTTGCACGCCGCACGCGGCGGATGGTTCGCCGGCGGAAACGTCGGCTGCAAGCACTTGATGCTTTCTTAACGAATAACGGCTATCCGATTGTGAATCTTGAAGAGTTTGCAGATCCTTATGCACCTTGGGATATTCGAGCGGAATTGGCTGTTAAGAAAGTTTCTGCTGCAGAACTTCCAGAGCTGCTTTCGGTGGCGGTTCGCCACATTGCACGGCATCGCGGCTGGAGAAGCCCATATATGCGGGTTGAAGCGCTGCATAATCCTGCTCCTGCGTCTGATGAGATGGCAGCACTAAAACAGCGTATAGCGGAAGTTACTGGTGTTTCGTACCCGCAAGATGCGACCCCTGCAGAATTATTAATGGATGTAATGCGTCCAGCTACGAAGATTCGCGGACCAGAGGGAATCCTGCGTGGAAAACTCAGACAAAGTGACTATGCGAACGAATTGCGGAAAATTGCGCAGCGGCAAGATATTAGTTCTGAATTTTTAAATAAACTTATTGACCATGTGTTTTATGCTGAATCACCGAAAGGATCGGCTGCAAAACGAGTGGGATTTGATGAGCTTCCCGGGCAGAAGAAATATCGGCGTGCGGAGAAAGCTTCACTAACATTTCAAAAGTTCCGCATTATTTCTGTCGCGATGAATTTGCGTATTGCCGATAGCGATACAGGAGAAATTCGGCAGCTTAACCGCGGTGAACTTGATAAAGTAGTTTCTTTTCTGATGAAAGCATCTTCTGAGGACGCTGTTACGTGGGAAGATATTTCTGACTTGCTAGATGTGGAACGCGATCAGCTCAGCGGAACTGCGGCAGCGAGTGTTGAAGGAGAGCGTCCATACTCTAATCCGCCGGTAAATGTGACGAATCAACGTATTTATGATTCAAATATTAAGCCCTTAATTCAGTTCTGGAATGCGGCAGATGACGATGTGCGCAGCGCACTGATTCGTGAACTTTCTAATGCTGAAGAACAAGACGATACCGCAGCTGGATTTGAAACAGTGCAGGATTTTCTTTCAAATCTTGACGACGGAACTCTCGAGAAGCTTTCAAATATCAATCTTCCTGCAGGGCGGGCTGCATATTCTGAAGATTCGATGAATCAGCTCAATTCACGGATGCTTGAGTATGCGGAGGATCTTTTCACAGCGCGGAAAAATGTGTTTGGAGTAGCTGATGATTGGAAGCCAAGCCCTGACCCAATCGGATTACCGGTTGGGAATCCAGGAGTCGATCGAGTACTCAAAATTGTGAACCGCTGGTTAATGGGAATCGAAGCTAAATATGGCATACCTGAAGCAGTGAATATTGAACATATTCGCGGTGGATTTAGCTCAGAACTTATGGTTCGTGAATATGAGAAGGAAAATAATCGACGATATGAACGAAATCAGAAAGTTGTTGAAAAGATTTTGGAGGAGAATGGTGCTCCAAAACGAGTACGGCGTTCAGATGTGTTGCGCTATCTCGCAGTCAGCCGGCAGGACTGTAAATGCGCGTACTGCGGTGAACCTATTACTTTCACGAGTTGTGAAATGGATCATGTAATTCCGCGGAAGGGTGTTGGATCGACAAATACTCGAGATAACCTTTTGGCAGTTTGCCGTCGGTGTAATCATTCGAAAGGAAATTTGCCGTTTGCAGTGTGGGCGCGGCAGCAAGCTAATCCGGAAATTTCGCTTGAGAAAGCAAAAGAACGAGTGCATTTCTGGAAACAGGATGATGGATATAAACCCAAACAGTGGCAGAATTTTAAGCGTGATGTTGTTATCCGGCTTTCACGAACTGCTGCGGACGAGGAGCTTGATACTCGGTCAATTGAAGCAGTCGCATGGATGGCGCGAGAATTGGCTAATCGGATTTTCGGGCATTACCGAGAACAGGGAGCTGATACTTCGGTGAATGTCTTCCGCGGTGCAATCACTGCGGAAGCGAGAAAAGCGTCTGGTTTGGAACGAAAAATCGAGATGCTTGGCGAGCGCGGAAAAACGCGGTTAGATCGCCGACATCATGCTATGGATGCGAGTGTAATTGCATTGATGCACCCTTATGCGGCTCAAGTTCTCGCTGAGCGGATCAATATTCGTGATGCGCAGCGCTATGCTGGTGAAGCAGAAACTTGGAGAGAATATCGCGGTTCTGACTCGGCCCATCGTATCGGCTATGGAAAATGGTTGAATTCAATGAACCGCTTGGTTGTGGTGTTTAATGATGCGCTGCGTAGTGATTCGATTCCAGTGATGGAAAATCTGCGGCTGCGCTTAGGGAATTCTGCTGCGCATGATGCCAAAATTAGGAAGCTGAAACAGAAACGATTGGGAGATGCTTGGTCGCTCACGGAGATTGATCGCGCGTCGACGCCGCAGATGTATGCAGCTCTCACACGATGTGAGGATTTTGATTTAAAAGTTGGTTTACCAGACAATTCAAATCGAAAAATTCGTGTGAAAGGTGAATGGTTTAACGCTGACGATCGGCTTGGGATATTTGGATCTGGCGCTGCCGCTATCGCTGTACGCGGCGGATATGCGGAGATTGGCGGAACGATTCACCATGCACGAGTGTATCGGATTAATGGGAAGAAACCCGTTTTTGCAATGATACGAGTATTTTCTTGTGATCTTTCCGGTGCCCGGGATGAGGATTTATTTACGGTACCGTTAGCGGAGTGTTCGATTTCGTTGCGTACGGCAGAACCGAAACTGCGAAAGGCTCTTGCTGATGGCGCTGCTGAATATCTTGGATGGATTGTCGTTGGAGATGAACTGGAACTTGATTTAACTGACACCAAGTTCTCAACGGGAGGTGTTGGAGAGTTAAGAAGAGATTTTCCTGAGATTAATAGATTTAAGGTTGATGGATTCTCTGATAAAGACAAATTAAGATTACGACCAATCTTATTGTCTGCCGAAGGTATTAAGGAAACTCATTCCAAGGGAACTGTTGATATTGTCGCTAAATCGGGTTGGCGTCCTGCAGTAAATGTTTTATTTAGCTACGGAAAAGTGCAAGTGGTTCGCCGTAATGCACTTGGAGAGATTCGTGAAGCTTCTAACGCGCATCTGCCTATTTCTTGGCGGGTGTAAAAGATGGCGGGGTACTACGCTGAAAAGTGGCGGGTTTTAGATTTTTCCGGATTTCAAGGAGAGATTCGTGCTGAGCGTGGTGCGCTAAGCGTTGAGTCTGATGGTGCTGATGCTGAAGTAAAAGTGCCTGTTGCTGATGTTGGAGTAGTGCTTATTGGAGTGAATACGCGGTTTTCAGCTGGAGTGATTCATCGGCTTGTTGAAAATGATGTTGCCGTAATTTTCTGTGATTGGAAAGGGTGCCCGTATGGAGGTGCGTACGGGTGGAGTGATCATTCACGTGTTGGGGCAAGGCATCTTGCGCAAGCTCAGCTTTCGTTGCCGCGGAAGAAAGCTGCTTGGACCCAGCTAGTGAAAGCTAAAATTCACGGGCAAGCTAATGTGCTTGCATGTTTATCTGAAACTGGTGCAGGATTCTTGAACCAGATTGCGAAAGCTGTGAAATCTGGTGATATTTCAAATAGTGAGGGGCAAGCTGCTCGTTATTATTGGAGTAAACTCTGGGGAGAAACTGGTTTTAGGCGTAATCCTGGTATTCGTGATCAGGAAAATCCGCAGAATTCTCTTTTGGATTATGGATATACGGTACTGCGCGGGCATGCGATGAGAGCAGTATGTGCTGCTGGGCTTTCTCCTGCTATTGGGGTGTTTCATCATGGACGGTCAAATTATTTTGCTTTGGCGGATGATCTGATTGAGCCATTTCGTCCGGCGATAGATTTTTGTGTTGCCAAGCTAGGAACAGATACGAGTCGCGATAGCAGGGCTGTAAAATCTGCTCTGGTGGAAGCTGCTGGAGGTGCTTTTAATGGTGTGGGTGATTCGATTCCGACGGAGATGACGGCACTTGCGCAGCGTCTTGGGATGTATGTGGAAGGGGAGAAGCAGAAGTTAAAAGTTAATATTTGGGATTCTGTTGGGTTAGAAGCACGGAGACTGTGGTGAGTATTCCGATGTGGTGCCTCGTTATGTTTGATTTACCGACGAAAACTAAGGCACAGAAGCGTGAATACTCAAATTTTAGAAATGCTTTATTAGATTTGGGTTTTTCAAAAGTGCAGTACAGTGTGTATGCCTACTATTCACCATCCGGGCTCGTGGGGACTCGTATCGTGAAAGCAATTAAACTTCAGCTTCCGCCTGGCGGAGAAGTAAGAATTTATCATATGACGGATAATCAATGGGCAAAAGCTTTTCGGTTTCGCAACGCTTTAGAGGAAAAATCGGAATCTGAACCGAAACAGCTGATGATTTTTAATGAGTTTGTGGCTATATTTAGGCTAAATATAGCCACAAACTCATATTCCCTAAGTATATCAGGGAAATGTATAACTGATTCCCAGCGAACCCGATTTCACTATTTACGGATGGGTTAAGTATATCAGGGAAATGTATAACTGATTCCCAGCAGTTCAGCCGACGCCTAGTGCAAGTGTGTAAGTATATCAGGGAAATGTATAACTGATTCCCAGCACCAAACGGGGGATAAAGACGCGCAGAATAAGTATATCAGGGAAATGTATAACTGATTCCCAGCGCGTAGCTACTACAGGTGTATTGGCGGCTTAAGTATATCAGGGAAATGTATAACTGATTCCCAGCCTGAGGCTTATCTATACGGCGCCGTGGGTAAGTATATCAGGGAAATGTATAACTGATTCCCAGCTCAGTATAAGTCTTATCAGGAAAAGGACTAAGTATATCAGGGAAATGTATAACTGATTCCCAGCACGATGCCTGATGAGGTGCGCGAAAAGTTAAGTATATCAGGGAAATGTATAACTGATTCCCAGCTTATCCGACGTGACATAAACACTCACCTTTAAGTATATCAGGGAAATGTATAACTGATTCCCAGCAGACCGGCTCTATGTTTTCTCCACATCCTAAGTATATCAGGGAAATGTATAACTGATTCCCAGCGCGTAACATCCACATCCAGAAAACTGGCTAAGTATATCAGGGAAATGTATAACTGATTCCCAGCGGTGCGTGATGCTTTTGAGAAATATTTTTAAGTATATCAGGGAAATGTATAACTGATTCCCAGCGCGTAACATCCACATCCAGAAAACTGGCTAAGTATATCAGGGAAATGTATAACTGATTCCCAGCGGTGCGTGATGCTTTTGAGAAATATTTTTAAGTATATCAGGGAAATGTATAACTGATTCCCAGCAACCAATCGAGCACTGGCACCTAGCCGATAAGTATATCAGGGAAATGTATAACTGATTCCCAGCGATTAACGTTTTAGACACACTGTGATATTAAGTATATCAGGGAAATGTATAACTGATTCCCAGCCTATACGAAACTCGCTAAAGACTATCCGGTAAGTATATCAGGGAAATGTATAACTGATTCCCAGCTGGTGCGGTAAGCAGCTGAATATTCTTGTAAGTATATCAGGGAAATGTATAACTGATTCCCAGCTGTGGGACACCGTGAAAAACAGTCTTTCTAAGTATATCAGGGAAATGTATAACTGATTCCCAGCTAAGTGCGAGCATTGTTTGAGCACACGTTAAGTATATCAGGGAAATGTATAACTGATTCCCAGCTCAAGCGCATATCGTAGGTTGTGTTGTTTAAGTATATCAGGGAAATGTATAACTGATTCCCAGCTCTCATAGACTGCCTAGGAAGGTTAGAGTAAGTATATCAGGGAAATGTATAACTGATTCCCAGCTCTCATAGACTGCCTAGGAAGGTTAGAGTAAGTATATCAGGGAAATGTATAACTGATTCCCAGCGACCACGGTCGGTGCGTAAAGCTGCGCATAAGTATATCAGGGAAATGTATAACTGATTCCCAGCTAAGGCTCATTCGGTTGAGGTGAATAAGTAAGTATATCAGGGAAATGTATAACTGATTCCCAGCCTGTTCAATACCAAGAATATTCGCTGGTTAAGTATATCAGGGAAATGTATAACTGATTCCCAGCCCGCGTCGTGGGGTGGGTGGGATGGTTGTAAGTATATCAGGGAAATGTATAACTGATTCCCAGCCTTTCCCAAAAACCTAAGCGGCACTGAATTTGCTATGCTGAATGGGTGAATAATTTCTCTGCACAGAATAATCCGATTGTCTGGATCGATTGTGAAATGACCGGTCTAAATCTTGAAGTTGATGAGCTTTGCGAGATTGCCGTCGTTGTTACTGATTCGGAACTTAACCCTTTCGATACCGGACTTGACCTCGTTATTAAGCCAAGCGAAGCTGCCGCTGCGCAGATGAACTCATTTGTCCGGCAGATGCATACCAAAACTCATCTTATTGACGAATGGGATGATGGCTTTAGCGTAGAAGACGCCCAGAAACAAGTGCTTGAATACATACAACGCTTTGTTCCGGAAAGCGGTAAGGCACATCTTGGCGGAAATTCCGTCGGTACTGACAAGACTTTTCTGATGAAGCAGATGCCGGATCTGGTGGATTATCTCCACTATCGAATTATTGATGTTTCATCAATCAAAGAGCTTGCAAAGCGTTGGTATCCGCGCGTTTATTTCGCTGCTCCGGAAAAAACAGGCGGACATCGTGCTCTCGGTGATATTTACGATTCTATTGATGAACTTCGTTATTACCGTGGTGTACTGATGCCGGCAGGAGAAGGGCCGAGTACTGATGAAGCGAAAGCTATTGCCGACGATATTCTTGCTAATCTCACTAAAGCCCGTGCCGAAAAAGCGCATTCACAACTATCTTCGGCCTCGGATGACGAAGCTGCAGATTAGATAAATATATTTTTAGACAAATGTATTTTGAAATGGTCTAGATTTTTTCCGTTTGGGTGGATGGGAAAGTCTGGGTTATGCCGAAGAAGTTTGATCAGGATGCTAGGGATTGGGTTGTCCGGTTAGTTTAGAATCGGATTCTTGCTGAAGGGATTTCGATTCAACGGGCGTGTATGGTTGTGTCTCCTATGCTTGGGGTTTCCTGGCACACAGCTCGTCAGTGGCTGAAAGAGGCTCGCAAGACGGGTCCGAATCGTGCGTGCTGAGGAATACGTGATTGCGGAGAACGCCCGGCTGCGCCGGGAGAACCAGGAGCTGCGTGAGACGAACGAGTTATTGAAAGCCGCTTCGGCTTTTTCGCCTCCGTTCTCGACCCGAAGCGTCGGAAATGATCGCTTTTACCGACCACTATCGTGATCGTTTCACAATCGAGTTCATCTGCACGACGCTGAGCCGAGAGCGTGAGGGAGGGGTTTTCACCTCGCGTGGTTAGCAGGAGGCGAAGAGGCGTGCCCGTCGGCTCGCCAGGTACGGGACCGTGAGCTGGTCGAGATTGTTCGCGAGATACACGCTGAAAACTATGGGGTCTATGGGGTGCGGAAGATGTGGCACGCCCTGAAAAGTCGCGAGATTGTAATCGGGTGTGAGCAGACCAGACGAATTATGGCCCTCGCTGGTGTCAGGGGTAAACGTAAGTGGTAAGAACCCCGTCACGACAGGCAAAGGTAAGGACGTCGGTACTCGCCCGGATTTGGTTCAACGCGATTTTACCGCTACAACTCCGAACCGGTTGCGGGTCGCTGGCATTGCCTACGTACGGACTGCCAAGGGTTTCGTGTATGCGGCGTTTGCCACTGACGTGTTCTCGCGTCGTATTGCTGTCTGGCCTCTCTCGGATTCCATGAAAACTGGGCCCTTACCGTTACAGACGTTGAAGCGAGCGATCTGGAACACTCGCTTCAACAACGGGCCTGGTTCATCATAGTGACCACAGGTCTCAATACGTGTCTTTGACCTATCATCAGTATTTGGTTGATGCTGGGATCGCTGAATCCACGGGAAGCGTGGGTGACAGCTACGATAATGCTTTGGCAGAGAATGTGAATTGCTCGTACAAGAACGAGGTCATCCGCACCCGTGCCTGGGCTGATGTTCTCGAAGTAGAAATCGCTACCTTCGAATGAGTGAATTGTTGGAACATCAAGTACCTCAATGAGGCTCTGGGTTACCGCACGCCAGAAGAAGTAGAAATCGAGTATTGGCAGCAACACCAGCTGTCAATAATAAGAAGAAGCAGGGTAAACACCTAGGAAGAAAACCCGGAGCATTTCGATGGATGTGCTTTCCGAAGCTGCGGTCAAATTCCTCGAAGAACTCTGCCGCGATCTCTGCAAGAACAGCGGGAGAGACTGACTTCTCCATCGTCCCGATTTGGATAAGCGATTCTTCCGGACAGGTATTCTTGTCTTCCCAGAGATCTTTCGTTGATTGGCCGCAGCTAGTGTGTCCGGTTTTATGGTTTCGCTCATGCTGTGCTTTGCAGAAATCGTCATATTAACTCCGCCAAGGGGAACCGCGTTCCCCTTGACCCCTTGCTCCGGCATTCTTGAATCTCCCGTTTGCCCGACGGCTTTTTCAGTTCTTCCGGTTTTGCGGAACCGTTCGCAGGACGTTCCCACCAAAATAGCCGCTGATCGTTTCGCTGCCATCCGCAAATGAGCGGCGAGCGAAGTCTCAACGGCTTCCTCATCTGACTCAGCCAGGGCGGCAGCCTAAGCTGAGTCAGATGAGGTTTTCACGGATCGCTGCGCGACCGATCCTGTTTGATGGGCAAAACAAAAGCCCTCAATTTTTTACGGTTGAGAGCCTTTGGTTTGCTCACTATTGCACTTATGGCAGAAGAGATCCCATACCTGCCATACATAGAAGAAACAGTATCACCATTCCGATAAATCGCCGTATCATAATTCCCCTACCCATCGCATTCTTATTAAACAATGCGGCAAAGAAATTACCGATACATTTGAACGGTGAGGCCAAGTCGCTTCCTAAGCATCGAAAAAAGATGTAACAGGTGATTGCGCCTGATGAACCGCGGCGAACTGGCCGTTTTTCCTGATGTGCGCTACCGAAATCAGTACAAGAATCAGATATAAGATTGGCGAAACAAGGAAAAAGATGCTGAAGATACCAGCCATACTATTGTGCGCCATTGCTAAATCAAGCATGGTTTTGCCGCCAATTCCAAATAAGAACAAGCTTAACAAAAGAGAAACAAACCCGCCAAGGAAAAATCTTCGAAGTACTGACAATACTCTGGTCATACTTCCCCCCCTATAGATGTTATCCAAAAATCACTCGCCGTAAGCGATGATAGTTTTCAAGAAATCAACTGAAACAAAATAAGGATTGTTTTTATCTCCGACCTTCTCAATAAGAATAGCATCGTCGGCAGACTCAAGAACACGAATCTTATCACCTGTTTTAAAAACAAGACCTTGTTCGTCCGTTCCATCGTTTACAACTGTATATCCCTTAATCTTAGCCTTATTGTCGGCTCTGACCTTTTTGACTTTCTTGTAAATGATTTTTCCGCCGGCTTCGACTGCACGTAATATTACATAGCCTCCACCAGCAATTGCTGGAACCAACTTGCCCGGGCCGCCAACCTTTTTGCAAATGTTGTTAGAAGCTGATATCCCCCAAGATTACTCATAATGCATCCTACAGTTCCTCTTCGGTATGCCCAAACATATAGTCCTCATCCTTGCTGTTAGATGCCCAAATCAAAGCAGCATCATATACGCTGATTGATTCACTTTCATCAGAATCATCGTCATCATCATCGAGTCCGGCATGACAATCGTTGCACCACTAATCACTGTAACTGTAGCGTTTGGTCATAGGTTGTCCACAGCGAGGACAAGTCATGGAATCACTTCCATCCCATGCGTACTTTTCGTCCCAGCTTAATTCTTTCTCTTTCTTTTTCTAAATCCAAACAATCCCATCTCGTACTTCCGCTCAGTCTCCCGAATTAAACTCTACCAGTTTCTTCCAATCAATACTTCCATCTTCCTTACAGAAGTCATTGGAAAACTACCTGACCAGTCTATTGAACGCTTTGTGTAGCTTTCTTTGTCAGAGCAACATACTGCTCGGGAAGGGTGCCCATGAAGCTGATGATTTTGATATAGAAGTTTCCATCACCTGTTAGCTCTGTCGGTTGCAGTGAAATCAGTTCCTGCCAAAATATGTATGGGGTTTCGCCGGCATGTTGAATGAATTTGACACTATTTTCCATGATTTCGACGGTAATGGATGGTTGCTGAAGCGGCGCAGTGGTGAGCGGCGCAGTGACGCAGGAGCACAATAGCGAATCAGAAAACCTGTTTTGATTCTTCAGAAGTATCTACCTGCTTCGCAAATCAAGAAACATCCGCCGGTTTTGCGGACTGAGAAACACGTGCCTGCCTGCCGCGCTCGGCTAAACCTAGCCAATCAAATCCTGAGCAGATATTGAATACAACCGGGATGAAACCAGAACGAAATCATGCCGAGTAAAATATTCTTCACAAAACAATGGTTGCCGCATACTCGCCGTGTACTAGCTGTGCATCCGCCGCATACTTGCTGTCCCGTCAGTCCCGCGCAAACAAACGAAGATGCGGAGAAATGTGTAAGTGTAAAAGAATCGCAACCAGAAAATGGCCGCGATTCTTTCAGGTATTAAGGATTATCTGACAATGATGAATATTGTAAACAAGTCATTGCAAAAATGGGGGTGGCTAACGGGACTTGAACCCGCGACCCCCTGGACCACAACCAGGTGCTCTGCCAACTGAGCTATAGCCACCACGTTTGCTGCAGAAATTCTCTCCAGCAACGAATAGAAACTATATCAAATGCGATGCCGTCCCGCCTAATTAGCAAGACGGGAGGTACGGGTGAAAGTCGTCACCAAAAGACGCGGGTTTGAATCGCGTCAGCAAAACGGTTCAAATGTTCTTCGTTAGCAGAAAGGTATAGCGAAGAGTCGATGAGTGATATTTCCATTACGTAGAAATCTGACTCTGAATCTGTGTCCCCGCGAACAATGTCAACTCGATTGAAGAGGAGCAGTTCATCGTGTCCGGAAATTTCTTTGATGTAAGAGTGAAGTGCGGAACGGATCTTTTCACCCCAGCGCCATGTTTCCTCGGAAGCATTTCCGATATGTGTAATTTCATCAACCACATTTGTCTCTTCAACAGTGCGGAAGCGCGGGTGGAGCATTGGCTCTTTTTCAACCTGATAGGAAGCTAAACCGTTAAGGTAAATTAAGGAAGTTTCACCTTGGCGGTCGATTACGTCGAGATAACGCTGAATCATTACTGTGCGGCCGTGGCGGAGCTCGTGCATTGCGTGGTTAATCGCTTCGCCGCGGGAACGCGGATCGGTTGCCGTGTATCGGCCTGTTCCGCGTCCGCCAGACGAAATTGCTGGTTTTACTACGAAGTCGCCAGAGGCTGGGAAACGTGAGTGAATTTGTTGCTTTGAAAGATTCTGTTCGGGTTCGAGCCAAAGTGTGGGGATGGTTGGTAGGCCGTGTTTTTGCAGTGCTTGCAGGTAGTGCTTGTCGGTATTCCACGCCATTGTGTCGGCAGAGTTGAGGATGCGCGGTACGGAACGTGCCCACTGTACAAACTTGTTTCGGTCGCGGGCGTAATCGCGCACAGAGCGAACCACTACCGTGCCCGCATCGTTCCAATTTACCGACGGGTCGTCCCATATGGCAATGCGTGGTTCGATGCCGCGTTCACGCAGCGCGTCTGGGAGATTTTCCTCATCCTTGTCGAGGTTAGGGAACTGTGAACTTGTTGCGAGAGTAACGATTGGAGTGGTCACGTTGCCTATGCACCTACCTGTTTTATGTTCATGGCATCTCAATATTTGAATTAAGATCCTGTCGATTGAAAGCTGACTTAATGCCTTGTGAAAAGGTAATTTGATTTTATTCTACAGTGCTTATTTTTGTGTTTATGCGATTAACGCACGTTAATATTTTCCAGATTTTTGAATATGTGCAATTTTTTTGGTTTTACGTGATGACTTTTGGTTTAACGTAAAGGTGTTAGTGTATTTCTCGTTTCTCGTTTCTCGTGCAATAGTGTCTTGTTTGGTTTTACTTTCGCACGGCTGCTTTGGCGGTTTTCTGTATCTGCTCGTCTGGATGATTGCTGAATTGTATCCCACAACAAGTATCTACGTGTTTGAAATCACGTTTCATTTTGGGTTGGGAATTTGCGAAAGTTTGTTCTGTTTATTAAAGTATCTTTTTGTTGCGCACCGCTAGCTCAACTGGCAGAGCATCTGACTCTTAATCAGAGGGTTCTGGGTTCGAGTCCCAGGCGGTGTACAGAATCGGGAACGGCACTCGGCTTCGGCTGGGTGCCGTTCCTTGTATCTGGATTGTAATTTGACGGCACGCTTAGTTGCCAAGGTTCAATTCCAAATACGTCTGCAATCCTGCCAATATCTTCGATAGGCCATGACCTCCGACCATTCCAGCGTAACGATATTGTTGCTGGTTTGAGACCTAGTTTTCTTGCAATGTCGCTCTGATTCATCGAACGACGCGCAGCCTCTACGCGAATGTTTTCAGCGACAATTTGCGCGTATTCGTAACCGCTGTCGAATAATTCTTTAATTGCTAAATTCATGTTTTCTATAATAGCAGATTTTTACGTAACGTGAAAAAGATTTACTACATATTTTCATTTTCATTAAATTGCAACACGCCGACGTGTGTAAATAGTAGAATATTTTAACGAAACGTAACAAAATTCAATGTATGGATATTTATGTATTAAAAGTTAATTTTGCTGTGAAGCAGTTTGTGCGCAACACCGGCATATCTTCTAGCAAATTAGCTAGACAACTAGGGATAAAGCCGTCGACGTTTTATGCAAGGATGTGTGGCGCGCGTCCTTGGCGTGTTGATGAGCTTGCACGCCTTGCTGATATTGGCGTGCAAGTCCCATCATTTAACTTTTCAATGAAAGTGCATAAAGAACAGTTATGAGACTAGAGGGTAGCTTTGATTCCAAATCTCGGGTGTTTGGAATCTGTAAGCCTGTTGTAGATTCGCGCTCTGGTGGCAACCCGCTGCTTTTTACTGCCTGTTTCCTGCCAGCGATTCCAGACTTCCTCAAACATTGTATCTGGAACAGCTCCAAGCTTGATACCGTCGTATTCAACCCAAATCTCAAGATGAAGCGTCGTATTAGCTTTCTTGTTTCGAGAAAAAGTGAGGAAGCAATCTACGTCTACGGCATCCCAGTCTTTATTCAGGTCTCCGCCGTGCATCTTGTAGACCTTTTCAAGATTCCACTGGTGGTCAGATACGCCCCAGAGCCAGATAGTCTCTGCGTCATCGTTATCATCTATCCAGGCGGCCGAAGCGAGTTTATCTTCGTAGGCTGCTTTGCGCTCTGCTGCTTTTTGTGCTTTGCGCTCTTTGCGGCGCTCACGGTAGCTGTTTACTCCATCGATCACAGTAGAAGTAATATCCGTTGTCTTTTCAATCCAATTATTCAAATTCATACAAGAAATCTATCAAATCAATCGGTCTTGGAGGTATCGAATGGTTCCGAAGAATGAGCTTAATTTCATATATGACCTTATCGCACTCGGCGTTTTCGCTGTTTTTGTCTTTGTTGGAGGGGTAGTAGTTGGCTTCCTATTTAAGGCTGCGCCAGGAGAGATTTCACTCGTTACCAGTTTCTTTATTTTCGCTACTGCTTTCCTGCTTGGACAGAGGGTTAAAGAGCGTGAGCTTAAGGAGAGTAAGCGTAGTGACTCGTAGCTTTATCGTGTTCTTGATCGTGTTAATTTTATGTATTTTAGCGTGCGTTATTGCTGGTGTTGTGCTTGCCGGTATCGCTTGGTTTGTCTTTGAGCTGATGCAGGCTTGGCTGGTGATTATGGCGGTAAGTTCATGAGTAGATGTTTGACTGCGCGGGCTCCACTTCCCTCACTTTTGCGCTCACTTTCACGCGCAGGTTGGGGAAGTCTTATTGAGGAGATTCCAGGAGTTCGTCTAACACTGCGCGGGCTTTCAGACCTAGTAGAAGATTATTCAGCTCGCGCGCTTGTAACGGCTGTACAGCTTGCTGACGTGACTGGGCTTTGCGAGAGATGGGTACGTCATTCACTCTCGCGACTGGAAGAGCTTGGGATTATCCGCTGGGTGCGAGGGGGATTGTTGATGGTAAGCCTTTCCCAAGCTTTATCGAAGTCTCTAAGACTGCTCTGGTGGAGCTTATAAAGCTCGCGCGAGTCAGTATTGAGGAAAAGCGTGTAGAGCGTAGGGCTGCTACTGCTGAGCGGCTTAAGGCGTTTGAGGGTCGTACGGTGTTTTTGAAAAAAGACGCAAAAACGCAGGTCAAAACATGCGGAAGTGTCTACTAGCTTTCTCTCTCCTACGGAGGAATCCTCAAAGGATTCCATCCGTGAAAGGGCTTTAATTCTAACCGCAGCTGAGCGTGCGCAAGAGCAATCCTGGCATGAGCATCGAGAAAAGATGAGGACTGATCCAAGTTATAAGAAGCGGCAGCAGACTATTAATGCTCAGGGATTGATTTTATTGAAACAGGCTATGAGTAAATTGCGGAAAGGGTGTTGATAATGAGTGCTATAAATGAGCAGCAGTTGTTTCTACGTCGTGCGGCGCAGATGAAAGCTAATAGACCGGTGACTCTTTCAGGTACTCAGATTCGTATCCGGCATACTCAGATTCGTAATGTCTTGCGTGTAATACATACGCTCTTTAAGTACACTCCGCAAGAGGCTGCAGGTACACGCAGCGTGAAGCAGATAGAAGAGCTTTTACAACAAGTCGAAGATTTAGTAATGGAATTGGAGCTAGAGAAATGACTATCAGCGGGCGGGCTGTAAGAGATACTATGCTACTACTCTATTCGGTATATGGAACTAGGTGCGCTAAGTGTGGGCAGCCAATCAACATTAATTTGCGCTACCCACATCCACGCTCAGGCAGTATTGGGCATCAACTCCCGCGCTCAAGAGGTGGAAGTGATAATGTTTCTAATCTCCGCCCCGAACATCTACGCTGTAACATTAGCTCGGGTAATCGCTTAACAAGCAAATCAAGACTGACACATATCGATAGCTCTTTTTCCGATCCCTACCACAGGAAGCCCCGCCTGATAGCTTTTATCCCTCCCTGAAACGAATATAAAACGGGTAAAACAGCTAAAAACGGCGCAATACGCACCGAAAAGTACACACTTCTCAGAAAAAATTAGGAATTTTCAATGGCGCAGCCTGCTTTGTTTGTTGTAGACCGTCCGAAAGATGAGGACGGTCCTAATCTATCTGCTTTGAATGTTTTATTAGCTGAGCTAGAAGAATCTGGGCAGCTTGTAGGGAAGTGGCGTGCACTGGGTGAATCACTTAAATCTACCGCGCAGGCTGTGGATGACGGCATGAGATGCGGTAAAGTCACAGTCGCTACCGCACAGCTAAATAAAATGCTGATTGACGGGATAAGCCAAATGCCAGAACCGCGCAGGCAAGACTCGGGAGACGCATACGATACTCTGCAGGCAATTATCGCGGGCATGGTACCGGAAATTCTAGCGGGGAGTGACGATGCCCCAGACTATTAAAGCCCGTCCGAAGTATTTCACCCACCGCAACAAATCCCGTCCGACTTTAGGACCGATAGTTGCTGAAATCGCGAAGATTATTCGCGGGTATGAGCTTATGCCCTGGCAAAAATACGTCATCAATGTTGCCTGGGAGCTAAACCCTGAGCACCCTGGAGAACTATGGTACACCGAGGGAGATATCTCGGTACCACGCCAGTCCGGAAAATCCGATTTAATCGAGGCTGCACACCTAGCGGGCGCGCTAATGTTTAGCGAGTGGCAATCATGGATGACCGCGCAAACCGGTAAAGACGCAGGCAAACGATGGAATAATCTAGTGAAACATTTGAAGCTGTATCAAGGCTCTCGTGCTCATGACTGGAAAATAGCGCGTTCTAAAGGCTCTGAAGCAGCAATCTACCTCCCGCAACTATCGAGTATCGCGCCTTTCGCTCCAACAAACGATGCGCTCCACGGAGATAGAAATAATTTCATTACCCTGGATGAAACTTGGGCGTTTACTCTCCTAGAGGGTACAGCTCTTGAAACCGCGGCTAAACCAACATTCCTCACCGCTAAATTTACCCAGCTTATGAGAGCTTCAACTATGGGAACCGCGAACAGTGAATATCTTAACCGTTGTATCGAGCTAGGACGTGCAGCAACTAAAGACCCCGAATCGCACCGCTTCTATTTCGAGTGGTCAGCAAACGAGAAGCTTGCCGAATCTGACCCTTATAGTGATGACACACTTAGCTTTCATCCGGCAATTGGGTATACACAAAGCGCGCGCAGGATTAGAGATCTTGGACGGGATATGCCGATAGGGGATTGGCGACGATCTTATTTAAACCTGGCTACTCAGACAGCTGAGACTATTATCGACCTTGCGCGCTGGGACTCCCTCCGCTGGAATTATGAGCCAACCGAAGCTGAACGCTACCGACCAGCACGCGGTGAAGACATCATCATCTGTTGGGACATCGCAGCAGATGGTTCTTCCGCATCAATCGTTGCATCCTGGCTCCAAGATAATGAAGCTGGGGACCCGGCAACGGCGCTAGTAGCCTCCGCGTCAGGAACATCATGGCTTCCAGAGATGCTCTCAAATCTTTCACAGCAAGGATACCGGCGAATTGTGGCTGATGACGCAGGACCTAACCGCACCATGCTCCAAGAACTGAAAGCCCGCACAATCCCGACCCAGGCAATCTCTTATCCAGACTACGCTACCGCCTGCCAAAGCTTGCTTGATAGGATTCGCACCGGCGCGCTCGAACACGATGGAAACAAAATCTTCGCGGAACAAATTTGCAATGCAGAACTAAAAGAATCTGGGAAAGTTAGCATCCTCGACCCGCGCAAATCAAGCGGAGCAATCGACGCACTCAGAGCACTAGCCATTGCTCAGGACACAGCAGTACGCACACTAGGCGCAGAAATATTCCAACTATACTAGACGGTATATGCACGTAGCGTGATAAAATGCAACAATACGTGTAAAACTGCTAGACAGTGAGAAAAATAAAGACGATGATTCTCGCATGGGAATCATTAATGCAGCGCAACGTCTTGGAATTATCACCCGCTCAGAAGCGAGTGAAAACCATACGGTCACTATGGAAGACGTCGCGCCTTTGACTAATGCTCCCTTGATTCCTCCTAGAGTCTCTGCGCCACGTGACCCACGCTCACTCGATGCCGTTTACCGCGCAATTTCTATCCTAGAGACGCAAACACGACAGCTATCGATTGACGTTTGGCGCGGAGGACTCAAACTTCCCCTTCAATGCGCCCGTCATTCTTGAATCTGCCATCAACCAGGCTTCTATCTTTCGGGCAATTCACAGCTGAAACAGTGTCCAGCTTGGCGCAAAGAGGGAATGCTTTCTGGAAAATCATCCGACAAGGGTACGAGATTCTTGACTTAGAAGTATTAAACCCGCTGCGAGTATGGGCGTGGGATGATGAAAAAGGACGACGCCACTACTCAATCGACGGCAAAGAAATCAAACCAACCGATTTGTGCCACTTAAGATTAACACACATGCCAGGCGAAGTAATGGGAGTCGGTCCAATTCAAGCATGTGCGCCAGCAATTCAAGGGGCTGTTGAAACTGACCGATACGCAGCGCAGTGGACATCCACTGCCGGAGCTCCACCCGGAATCCTGACTACTGACCAAGACTTATCCAAAGAGCAAGCTAACAAGTACAAAGCCCAAGCAAACCAAACGCTCCAATATAATCAAGGCATCGCAGTAATGGGCAAAGGACTCCAATACAAGCGTCTGATATTTACACCCGCGGAGCTGCAATTCATCGATGCGCAAAAGAATTCTGTTACCCGTATCGCCCGTATGTTTGGAATCCCGGCAAAGATGCTGCTTGCATCAGTAGACGGCTCATCCGATACCTACTCGAATGTGGAAACCGAAAATCAACAATTTCTCCGACAGACAATAATGTGCTACTTGGCAGAAATAGAAGACGCTCTTACATGGCTTGCACCACGCGGGCAACACGTGCGCTTCAACGTTGACGGATTGCTTCGCTCCGATACAAAAACCCGCTACGAAGCGCATCAAATCGGACTGAACGCAGGATTCCTCTCAGTCGATGAAGTACGTGCGATAGAGGGACTCCCCGCAGCCAAGATTACCACAGAAAGCGAACCGAATAATGCAACAGCTTGAAATCCGCTCAACCAACCTAGACTCACTAACGTTAGACGAACAAGCACGCAGTTTTGAAGCGCGAGCTGTTCCCTACAACACTTGGCAAGAACTAACTCCAAGTGTTAAAGAACGCTTCGTGTCAGGAGCCCTACAAGCATCAAGCCAGGGAATCAAGCTTCGTCTTGAACATGAAATAACGATCGGCGTAATTATTTCCCTAGAAGAACGGGAAGATGGAGCCTACATAGTGGGGCAAATCTCGCAAACAACAGCAGGTAACGACGCATACACGCTGCTGCGCGACGGCGCACTTACAGCCGTATCAATCGGATTTATACCTGACGAACTTACCGATGAAATCACAAAAGACGCAGATGGAATTGCAATTACCCGTCATAAAGCCGAACTTCTTGAAGTTTCCCTTGTAAGTTTCCCAGCCTACAGGGACGCAAAAGTAACCAAAGTTAGATCAAAGGAAAACCAAATGGAAAACACTAACCTTGCAACAAGCGAAGAAGTAACTGAACTTCGCTCTGTAGTAGACGAAATCGACCGCCGTGTGAAACTCATTGGAGATACCCGAGATGAGAGCGCGGTATCTGAGCTAATGAAATTCCGCTCAGCCGGAGAATTTTACGAAGCATTTGTGGCAGGAGAATTTGAATTACGTGAAGACCAAGAATTTGCAGCTAGCGCAGGTGTAATTGCTGATTCAAGTCCTCAACCCGTATGGCTTGCGAAAACTATTAATCTCATGGTAGCAAAACAGTCAATCACTAACCTTTTCACACATTCATATACTCTGCCTAAAGAAGGTACTTCTATCTCATTCCCAAAGCTGGCAGCCAATACAATAACCGTAGGCAAGCAAGCAAAAGAAGGCGATGAGCTAGTAAAAGGAAAGATTACTTTCAAAAACGGCTCATCCGATGTTGAAACATACGGCGGGTTTGCTGAAATCTCAAAACAAGTAGTAGACCGTGCGGGAGCGGCATACTTATCAACTTTGCATCGCGCGCAAGCAATTGCTTATGCCACCCAAATCGAAGCAGCAACAGTATCAGTATTCAAGGAAATCGTTAAAACCAATACGGAGACTTCGCAGATTACATCTTCAATTGCACTGAACAGGCTAAACGCTGATTCTCTCGCCGATATCATCATTGATCTAGTAGATTACTATGACGAATTTGTCCTTTATCCATTCCAGGGCTTACTGATTTCCACGAATCTATTCAAAGCTTTCGCAAAAATCAATGAATCACGTAAAGCACTACAGTTTATCCCAGCACCAGACAACAAAGTCGGTACGCTCTCTATCACTGGGCGCGATGGACAAATTGCAGGTGTGAAAGTTCAGCGCCTGCCAAAGTCTGCTGGAGAAGATATTCTTACAGGATACTCATCGGCTGCAATCGAAATACTTGAATCTCCAGGCGCACCTTTGCGACTGTCCCAGGAATCAGCCCGTAATCTCACCGAAGTATTTTCCGTATACGGATATGCTTCGCATCTAACCCCAGCTGCTGAAGCAATCGTACCGGTAAAGGTAAATTCTCTTGGATAATCTCGACCAATCAGAGCTTAACCGGCTAGCAAAACTATTTGCTCAGCTAGCCGGACGTGAACCGGATGAAAATACAAAACAATACATTCGCGAAGCCCAAGCATTAATCTATAACTTCTGCGGATCTCAATCTGTGAACGTCCCAGAGCCCCTCTTAACGCAAGCAATACTAATCGTGACTCGCGAAATAGAAACCCGCGAAAAATCACCAGGAGGAATCTTTGCAGCATTTGGAGAACAAGACGGAGCAGTGCGTCTCGCACGCGATCCGATGACAATGGCATACCCGCTTTTAAGACCATTTCTCGGAGGCGGATTCGCATGAGCAACCACTTCACAAAAGACCGGCAGCAAATCACATCCACACTAGAGTCAATCGGGATGAAAGTAGATGCGAACCAGCCAGAAGTGATTTATCCTAATCAGATTTTGCTGGAATCAGCTTCATATAAAGCTGGACAAACTTTCAACGCTTTTGAAGCAACCTATCGCGCAATAGTAGTGCTAAAAGCACATGATGCACAAAGCGCTTTGAAAGCTGCAGATACTGCCATAAACGCTATATGCGATGCTACAGCTAAATCTTACGCTGCAGACCTAACCGAAATTAGCGAGCTTTATAACCTCCAAGACGGACAAATGAACATCTATCCAGCATTCAATATCACTTTAATATCTCAAATCGACTTAAATGAAAGGAAATAATAATGGGATCCATACGACTCAAGGGAACTAAACTATCACTAAAAATTGATGAAGTGGAATACAAAGGAGACTTAATTTCCTACAAAATCACCAACGAAGAAAAAGACGCCGACGTCACCACATTCGAGGACATGGAATCAGGGAACACAGCCCAATTCATCCTCACAATTGGAATGATACAATCTACCGCACAAAACTCGCTTTTCGCAAAGTTCTGGGAAAACACTGGCAAAGAATGCGAATTCATTCTCGCGCCACACGGCAACGCCCAAGCTAGCGCAGATGAACCGCATTATAAAGGATTGCTTACAATCCCGAACCCACCAGAATTTGGCGGTGAAGCAAGCAATAGCGCATACACCTCCGAAGTGAGTTGCAAACTTAGCGCAAAGCCAGAAAAAGTTACTAACTCCGAAATGTAAACATGGTTAATCATGTCAGCGGAGACTTTACAGTACGCGCTGGAGACGTAAGGCTTCAAGTACGCGGACTAACACGCACTCTACAAGCAATGGACAAAGCAGGAGCTGACGCCCAAGAAATGCGCAAGCTAATGCACGAGCTTGGAATGATTGTCGTGCGTAAAGCCAAAGCAATCGCTCCGCGCGGAGAAAATAGAAAACTCCTTAAGACAATCCGCGCGGGACGTGGAAAAACAAAAGCCGTAGTCCGCGCCGGTTCCCGTGCTGTACCATACGCCGGAATAACGCATTATGGCACTCCTCCAGGCTACCACCGTCCAGCTAACCGTCGCCCGCTACCAATAAAAGCTAATGAATACCTTGTGAAAGCACTTCAAAGCACACAAGACGAAGTATATACCAAGCTAATTCAAGGAATTAGCGATATTCTAGACAAGAACGGACTCTAAACATGGAAGAAACAAATATTGAAATTGAACAGGTAATCGACCAAGAAAAGCTTGCTGCTTTTATTAACTCGATGACAAATCTGGAAATACAGATATATAAACGCGCGTCCGGAAAAGACTTCTCCGACCTTTCCGAAGATGACTACATGAACTCACTCTCCGCATTCGTAGTTGTAGCAGCAAATCGCCTTGGACATACAAAAATCACGAAAGCCGATATTGACAGCATCTCGTTCTTAGATCAATTCGCGATTCTAGACAAAGCAGCAAGCATAAAACCATTCCAGAACAAGCGGACCCGAGATTTACTTGCGGAAGTGTCAAAATAGGAGCCTCCGAGCTAAGCGAAATGGCTGATTTCTGCATAGCTCTCAAATGGAGGCCTATCGACTACTGGATGCTCACTATCGCAGAACGCGAAGCGATCATTACAGCCTGGAACCGTGCCAACAGAAAGTAAATACATGCCTAAAGGGAAACAAACAGTCGTAGTTTCAGTCCTCGCAAATACAGGCGCGTTCAAACGCGCAATGAGTGATGTGGCAAAGAACTCTGGTTTAACTAAACTAGCTGGAACCGTGAAAAAGCTTGGCATCAGCCTAGCCAAAGCTACTGCAGCTGCTAGCGCTCTTGCTTTAGCAGTAGGGGTAAAAGCAGTTAATGCAGCATCAAAGCTGGAGCAGTCTGCAGGCACGATTGATGATGTTTTCAAACAGGCAGCAAAATCTATGCATGCCCTTTCAAGTGCTGCAGCAAAAAGCGTAGGACTTTCAAAAAATTCTTACAATGAGCTTGCATCAATTATCGGTACACAGCTGAAAAACGGCGGAGTGTCGATAGATAAACTAGCGGGAAAAACTGACGAACTAATCCGGCTTGGTGCAGACTTGGCTGCAGGATTCGGCGGAAGCACAGCAGAGGCAGTAAACGCCCTATCCTCTGCTTTAAAAGGCGAGAGAGATACAATCGAACGCTACGGAGTCTCACTGCGCCAAAGTGCTATTGATGCCAAAGCAGCAGAACTCGGATATAAGAAAGTAAACGGCGCACTTTCGCAAGAAGCATCCAATGCTGCAACACTCGCACTCGTAATGGAACAAACTGCGGATATGCACGGAAAATTCGGGCGCGAAAACTATACCCTTGCACACAAAATTGAAGTGCTTAAAGCGCAGCTGGAAAACACTGCAGCAACAATAGGACAATACCTCATCCCAGCAGTCTCATCCATCGTAGGATGGCTCTCAGAACGTCTTGAACCAGCCTTGCAAGGAGTCAAAAAATGGGTAGACACCTCCCTAATCCCTGCCTTGCAAACAATGAAAGGCTATATACAAGAAAATATCCTGCCAATCCTGGAACAGTTCTGGAACCGGCTAAAAAATAAAGTCATTCCAGCGCTGCAAGACTTCACCAAATGGGTTCAAGAAAACGCGGTGCCTGCAGTAGGAGAGTTTGTCAAAAAGCTTGCACAATCACGCGATATCATCATTCCGCTAGCAGTAGGAATTAGTGCCGGAATAGGCGCATATAAAACGTATGCTGCGGTAATGAACACTGCTGCAGCAGCGCAACGGGCTTTTGCTGCTGCAGCAGCCTTAGCTGGAAAAGCAAAAGCAGCCGGCAGTCTTGGGAAAGCAATCGGGCTGATTGCAAGCCCTACGGGACTAGCAATCGCAGCTATAGTCGCGCTAGTAGCTGCAATAGTAATCCTTTACAAAAAATCTGAAACATTCAGAAACTTTGTTAACGGTGCGTGGGAATCAATCAAAAACACGGTTTCTGCCGTCGTAGACTGGTTTAAAACCAATATTGCGCCACCCCTTGACGCTATCTGGCAAGCCATCTGGTCAGGACTGCAACTCTTATCTACTATCTTCAGTCAAATCTGGAATCTTATCACCAATATCGTGTCAATAGCAGTCACCACGATTAGCACAATCCTTTCACCAATCACCGGGCTAATCGGTGGAATCTTTAACGCCATCTGGCAGCTAGTTACTGCAGTGTGGGGTACTGCTTGGAATTTTGCAGGGTCTATCGTATCTAGCGTATGGAATACGATATCGAGAAGTATTCAAATAGTATTCAATTTCATTTCAGGAATTTTTCAAGCAATCCGTGCGCTAATCCAAGGAGATTTCGCCGGGGCATGGCAAATTGCGAAAGCCACAGTCAGTAATGCTTTTTCCGCAATCAAAAGTGCGGTATCGGGCGGAATCAGCACGGTAGTTAGCTATATTGCCGGGCTTCCAGGCAGGATTCTTTCAGCACTCGGCTCACTCGGCTCGCTGCTATATAACGCCGGGAAAAGCGTCCTTGATGGGTTTCTTAACGGAATCAAATCGATGTGGAATAGCGTGAAAAATAGTCTTTCCGCGCTCACTGACTGGCTACCAGAATGGAAAGGCCCAGCCAAAAAGACGCCACCTTGCTCACCAAAAACGGTCAGCTAGTTATGCAAGGATTCATTAAAGGTCTAGAATCCAGATTCTCTCAAGTGCGCGGGACACTCCAAGGTCTAACTGCAGACATTCCAGGAATGACTCTCCAAAACGGCACGATTAATCTCAACACCAGGCTAAATCCAGCATCCACGCCACCCAATAAATTAACGAAGATAACCATTAATCTCCAGACGCTAAATCCAAGCCTGGAAACAGGACGGCTAATTGTCTCGGCAATTAAAGATTATGAGCGAGCAAACGGGCGAGGGGTGATAGCATGATAAGGAGCAACCGGCAGCCGATAATACTTAGCGATTTCACTACAGATACCGCTGGAATCGATATCCATGACGGGCAATTCCTATTCCCATACTCTAGCCAAACCCGCATCGCGCTAGAGATACAAAACCTTGATCCTGCACGTGAATATGAGATAGAAATCAGCTTTACCCAAGCACGATACGCTTCAAGTGGGAAAGCGTATATTCGGGTACAAAACCAGCTTTATAATTTCGGGTATGGTCAAACCCTAGCAGGAACATCCCGCCGTTTCACGCTAGACTTAGCAGCGCCTTTAACAGTCGAAATCCAAAGCGAGACGGATTACTCAAGCCGGTGTGGCGCACGAATATTTCTCTACTCTACAGGGTCTATGCAAGGAACAAACCGGGTATGCTTACTTGCACACACCCCGCGCCCTGAATACGGGCAAGCCGTGCTTGGCAAAGCAGTCCTTGGAGCTTTCAACCTGCCAGACCAAACCCGCACAAGTGAATGGTTCACTCTTGGGCAAACCCGGCTCGGGTATGGGATTCTATCTGAGAAGAAGAGTTTAAATACGTGGAAAAATATTTCCAATCCTGCAACGGATATTGAATACACCCGCGGGGTAGCCTTTAACGGATTTACCTGCCAAGGACAAATCGGCACACTCACCGCCCGTATCTACAACGCGCTAGACCCGCGCGCATCAAACCTAATCCACGGCACCCCAATAAAACTTATTGACAGCGCTACAAGGCGCACGCTTTTCACAGGCAAAATTTCAAAAACAATCTCGACACAAGAAAAAACGGCACCTATAGCATTGAGATTACCGCGCTAGACCGCGTAAACGAGCTATCTAGCGTCCGCAAATACCAGACCACACGCCTAACCCAAACACATTATAGTCTTGCGCTTGAGGAAATACTTAAAGGCTACCCGCTAAATATCACACCAGAAACCGGCAACGGGACACACCTGGTTATCGGTTCAATGGTAAAAGAAGCCTCACTCACCGAATATTTAGACATTCTCTGTGCTACTGCAAACCTTGACTGGTTTATTAGCGCGGATGGAATAATCACGATCTTACCCCAGCGCCAGACAAGCCCGAAAGCACATTTGACTACTGAAAAACACGCCCGTGCAGTGAAAATAGCGTTAATGGAAGCAGAAGCAGTAATTGATACCTCAACATTTATTACCACGCTAGAAGCAACCAATCATGAAGCCCAGCGTGGACAAGACGGGAAAATGACAGATACCACACAGACCGTGCGAGCCGAAAACCAAACGCTCGCCATCTCTTATGGGCAAAGCGTGACAAGTATCGATACTTGCGCATACTCTCCAGAAGCGCTTAAAGACCTGCTAGAACAGCGGATTAAAACATATGAGCCAAAACAGCTAATTAGAAAATGTGCGATTACGCCTTGGAATCATAGGGAAAACATCCATGATGACCAAACATTAAGCAACCTACTATCACTAGAAATTCTCGACCCCGTACTAACCACATACCGGGCATATACAGACACAAACAACATAGGCATAATCCATCACCAAATCACGCCTGATTCTTGGCGTATCGAGCTAGAACTAATCTACTAAAAAAAGGGGACAAATAATAATGCATGTATTTAAAGACGGTGAAACCCTCACCGCTCAAAACCTGAACACCGCTTTACAAGAAGCCGATGACGAAATAAGTAAAATCGTAGCACCTCTCCGCTCGGGAACCGCAGGAGTTTTTGGCTCATTTAAACGCAGCAATGAAATATCAGGATTCTACACTAGCAGCTGGTATCAAACTAGCGGGCTTTCACCAGTATCTTCCCTTACTGGTGTTTCGCTTAATCAAGGGCGTAATATCCGCATCCAGAAAACTGGCTGGTACCGCGTGAGCGCTAGCGGGAAATTCTATAACTCTTATAAAAATCAGGGTATCGGCATATCCCTTTATATCAATAATTCCCAGCGTACAGATTACGAAATCACGGGCGCCCAAACATGGGACTACGTCACATTGCAAGGGTCTTGGTACCTACAACTCGAAGCAGGACAAGAACTAGGACTCGGGTATATGGCGCAATCCTCAAACACCCGCGTAGTCGGCTCGATAACTCTCACTATAGAAGGCATCACCCAATTCTCATAAAACACACATAGGAAAGGAAAAAATTAGGATGAGCTATGCATATATTACAAAACATTCTTCACCGAATTTTTGGAAAGGACGCCCCCAAGGAGCGCCTAATCACATCACCATACATCATTGGGGAGACCCTGCAGCCGGTGCCACATTCCAAGGCGTAATCAACTATCTCTGCCGGGAAAACGGCAGCACCAGCGCACACTACGTTGCAGAATCCGGACGTGTAGCGTGCATCGTAGACCCCGACAACCGCGCATGGCACGCCCGGAATCTTTCTAATCCGCGTGGTATCGGAATCGAATGTAACCCCGCTGTAGCATCCAAGACCGCGAAACCGTAGCGGAACTAATCGCAGATTTACGTAAAACCTACGGTAATCTGCCCTTATACCCTCACAAAAAATTCGTTAATACTTCCTGCCCGGGAATATGGGAGAGATATCTTACATGGCTAGACACCCGCGCAAACCAAATCCTAAACGGCACCGCACCCGCACCCGCGCCCGCTGCTTTCGATGTAGAGCAGGCAGCCCGCGCCGTTATCGCCGGGAAATACGGCAACGGGGAGCAGCGTAAAGCCGTGCTCGGAGCGAATTACGCAGCCGTGCAAGCCCGCGTGAATCAAATCCTAAACGGCAGCGCGCCCGCTGCTTTCGATATTGAGCAGGCAGCCCGCGCCGTTATCGCCGGGAAATACGGCAACGGGCAGGCACGTAAATCCGCGCTCGGGGCGAATTACGCAGCCGTGCAAGCCCGCGTGAATCAAATCCTAGGAGCATAAATGGCAATGTGGGACACCCTCACTAAAGCAGCCGTAATCCTAGGACTAGTCACCCTAGCCAAAAATTCGGTGTGCGTGGACACTGGAGCCAGCTCTTAGCAGTCATTCTCGGCATATTTATCGAGATTCTTGAGCTATATGCAACCTACGCCACATATGATGCCCTCACCCCGCAGCTCTTAATCAGCACCAGCTGGCAAGGGCTAATCGCAGGACTCACCGCAGCCGGTCTATGGGACATAACCGGACGCGCAACCAGCAGTGCGCCTACAAGACGCGGCAGACACCACGAACCAGAAGAATAAAGGAGGAAAATAAATGCAGATAATCGAAGCCCTACGTGCACTAGGAGGATTCGCAGGAATCGCAGCACTACTAGCGGTCTTACCACAGCTAGCGAGTATCAAGCGCAATACCGCGAAAACCGCCGTGCAAGTAGAAAATCACGAAAGCGGACTGAAAAGCCAAATCAGTAGGCTAGAAGCCAATATCGACAGCGACCGTGAATCAGCCATCATGCTCAGAAAAGAAGTCATCAAACGCTTAGACGGACACGACCGAGAATTTAGAGACATCAAAGACATACTCAAAAACTAGAATTCCTCACGTAAAAAGTGATATACCCCTCAAAAATACACTAACCATACTACACCGTAACGGTGTAGTATGGTTAGTGTCGAAAGGGTGAAACCAATCGACAAAAATTGAATAGAGAGGAGGTGCAAAAAATGGTTTTAACACTAGACCCAAACTTAACAATAATTCTAGTAATTATTGCCATTAGCTACTTTAAAAGTAAAAGCTAAGTAGCTGCACGGTTTCCTTAAGTTCCAGCTTAGGGAAACCCTCTCTAATTAACTTAATATAACACGCGGAGGAAACAATGACAACCACTTACCTATCTCGCAAAGACTTCGCGCAAAGAATCGGAGTGAATGAGGGGACTCTTTCGCGCTATAATCTCCCTGAGCCGGATGTCGTAATCGGGACTAGTGCCCGCCCGGTAAGAGGGTGGACTGCTGAAACCATAGATAAATGGAATGAATCCCGTCCCGGCTCAGGTAACCGAACTAAGCGACAGCATTAACAGCTTCCCTTAGCCGATTCTGCTCAATAGCCACATAAAGCTGCGTAGTAGACGGCGACGAATGCCCTAGCAGCTTTTGAGTAAGCAACAAATCACCCGTAGCGTTATGTACACGTGTGGCGAAGCGGTGGCGCAAAGAGTGCATCGACACGCCCTCAGGAAGTAGGTTAGAAATCCTTTTTCCAACATAAGCTGCAGATAAATGCCCGTCGTCATTGCCGGGAAATAAATATTCTTTACCGCGTGCCCAGTATTTTACGCTTGTACCTAGGTGTGCAGAAAGCGGAATTATCCGCTCTTTATCGCCTTTCCCGTGTACTATCAGTGAAAGTCCGGTCAAATCTTCGACGATATCGCGGGAATGAATTCTGCACACTTCTCCGCGTCTCAAACCGGCTTCAGCAGCAAGGCGTAGCATTAGCCTTTCGCGTTCTGGGGCTGATTTCAAAGCCATATAATACGGGATGTCTGGGCATGGGTGTGGTAAAGGTGGCTTCGGCTTGATTTTCAAAAGCGTTTCAGCAGGATTGTCTTTTCTGATACCTTTTGCGTACAGCCAGCTGTACCAGCCTCGCAGCGTGGAGCGTAAAGACCGCTTATATTCGCGTGAAAGCTCCACTCGCCCAATATATTTCTCGAGGTCTGCAGTGGTGGCAGTCAATAAATTAAATTTTCCTTGCATCCTGATAAGGTGTGCCCGCCGCATTTTCACAGTCTCGCTACTATGCCCACCAGCTCGCAAATGTGTCAAATAGTCGTGAATTAAATTAGATATATACATTAAGCTATGCTACTTTTTCGCGGCTGAAAATATCCACCACTTCACACGGCTCAGCATTTTCTTCGACGCTTTGACCTGCGAAAACATTTAACCAGAGGGTTCTGGGTTCGAGTCCCAGGCGGTGTACAGAATCGGGAACGGCACTCGGCTTCGGCTGGGTGTCGTTTCTTGTATCCAGTCTAGACGATGTAACCGGTGCGGGCTAGGCGCCAAAATGTGGGGGCTAATACCCAAAAGTGTTGCTTATGACGGCGTGTCGTTAATATTCGATCCATCCGTTTCTGGAAATGCGCTTGGGTTAATCGACATCCGGTCCATCCGTTTCTGGAAAATGTGGGAGAGAACATATTTGATCGCAGTGGGTGTGCGTTGTTTTCAGTAATAATAATACATTTCACCGCGTCTCACTATCTGAATCTATTGTCTCCAGAATATGGTGCAGGGTTGGCGGGATCTCCATAATGCTGCTAGAGTTGCTTCAGCTCAAAACGGAAATCGAAAGTGTGAAGCATAAATCCAGTTAAATCTGTGGGCGGTTGTGTTTTCACACCGTCTTAAAAGTTTGAACACAAAGGAGAGATGAGATGCGAAACATCCGCAGCCGCTGTGATGTTCCGGTGCTGTTTCATCATTGCTTATTCTCCGATTTTTCATTTCAGGATTTTTCTTACCGGACACAGAGCTTTGAATCAAATCTTTTTCCTGCCGCTTTTCTCTTTGCTGGCGGATCATGGATTCCGGAGAGCTCTTGGAAGCTTGATTTTATCTGTGATTCCATTTTTAATCACACTGCTTTTTCTCAGATAACGGCAGATTATTATTCCGATCCTTTCCGAATTTATTTTGGGATTGGCGAAGTTCTTAATCTTCATATTTTTATTTCAGCCTTGGTTTTTCAGACCAAGGCTTTTTTGTACCTGAAATCTGTACTATTGCAGCCTGAATTCTTGCAATTTAATCTTTCACAGCTAGATTTTTTGCAATTTAATCTTCCGCGGTTAAGTCTTCCGCAGCTTAATCAGCCTAATCGTCGCAGTATAAATTGGAAGGAAGTGGCATAATTGGCGCTAATTCAAAATCTCACTCAATTCTCGCATTGCGTGGAAGCCGGAACCAATCCCGAAATTAAAAAGCTTCTGACGGAGATTCGCTCTGCCCAGGAAACCGGCAAAATCTCGCAAAATGTCGCAGTGTTTCCAGGTTTTTGTGATGTACACGTACATTTGCGTGAACCGGGGCAAACCTATAAAGAAACAATTGCGACGGGCACAGCAGCCTGTGCTCGTGGCGGTTTTACTACTGTCGGAGCTATGCCGAACTTAGATCCAGTGCCTGATTCGCTTGAAACACTTGCATTAGAACAAGCAGCAATTAAAGCAAACGCGCTGATTGAAACAATTCCATACGCTGCAGTCACGAAGAAAGAGGAAGGGGCAGAGCTTTCAGATATTACGGCTCTTGCTCCATACGTGATTGGTTTTTCTGACGACGGGCATGGAGTGGATCGGGGCGCGCTGATGCGCCAGGCTTTACGGCTTCTTGCCGATGAAGAAAGTATTGTGGCAGTGCATGCTGAAGATGGTGCGGTACGCCCGGAAAATTCGTGTATTAATGCCGGCCCGTTCGCGAAAAAACACGGTTTAATCGGGATTCCGAAAGCTGCAGAATTCCGCCAAATTGCGCGTGATATACAAATGCTGCGTGAACTAAAAGCTGATGGGATCACCCCGAAATATCATGTTTGCCATATTTCCTGCGGAGAATCCGCGCAGCTGATTCGGCAGGCGCGTGCTGAAGGGTTAAACGTAACCTGTGAAACGGCAATGCATTATCTGCTCGTCGATGAATCAATGTTGGAAGACGACGGACGTTTCAAGATGAATCCTCCGCTGCGTGAACCGGAAGACCGGGCAGCGTTAATTGCAGCATTGATTGACGGTACTATCGACATGATTGCAACTGATCATGCGCCGCATTCGGCTGAAGAAAAAACCCGCGGACTGCAGGACTCGGCGTTTGGAGTTGTCGGCGTTGAAATCTCGTTTCCGCTATTTTATACGTATTTTGTGAAGCCTGGGAAGATCAGTCTTGAGCGTGCAATCGAACTTTTCGCTAGTGCCGGCCGCAATCGTTTTCACGTGCCCGCCCGCGAAAACGATTTTACGATTTGGGATCTTGATGCGGAATATGAAATAGATCCAGCGCAGTTTCTCTCACTTGGGAAAGCAACTCCGTTTGCAGGCTGGGAGGTTTCCGCGAAATGTCTTGCCACAATTTACGACGGAAATCTGGTCTACAAATCTGTCGGCGACGTTTAATGGGCTGCCGTCGGCGAAAAATGAAACCAGCACAATGTAAAAATCATGAATAACTAAACGATATAAGTAAACACAACAACAAATAAAACAAAAAAATAAACAATACGAGGAGTGAAAATGCCGAAAAATACAGCGGTTAAGACAGTGCTAATTATTGGGTCAGGTCCAATCGTGATTGGTCAGGCAGCTGAATTTGATTATGCCGGCACGCAAGCGTGCCTGGCGTTGAAAGAAGAAGGCTACCGGGTAATCCTCGTAAACTCAAATCCGGCAACGATTATGACTGACTCAGAGATTGCAGACCGGGTCTATATGGAACCGCTTACGCTCGAATATGTTGCGAAGATTATCCGGATGGAACGCCCGGATGCAATCGTCCCTGGTATCGGCGGACAAACTGGTTTAAATCTTGCAATGCAGCTGGAAAAGAAAGGGATTCTCGCTGAATGCGGTGTAAAACTGCTGGGTACGCCGCCGCAGTCAATCGAACGTGCAGAAGACCGTGAAGAGTTTAAACGTTTGTGTGAGTCTATCGGCGAGCCGGTAATTGCTTCCGAGATTGCTTATTCGGTCGAAGAAGCAGTGGCTGCAGCGCAGCGTATCGGCTACCCGGTAGTGCTCCGCCCGGCATTCACGCTCGGCGGTACCGGCGGCGGTTTTGCGTATACGCAAGCAGAACTTGAAGAAATGATGGTGAATGCACTGCAGCTTTCTCCAGTACATCAAGTGTTAGTTGAAAAGTCGATTCTTGGTTACAAAGAAATCGAGTTTGAAGTAATGCGTGATTCTGCCGATCACACTATCTGCATTTGCTCGATGGAAAATGTGGATCCGGTCGGTGTGCATACCGGCGATTCAGTGGTGGTTGCGCCGGCACTTTCGCTCAATGACGACGACCTGAATATGCTGAAAAATGCGGCATTTAAACTGATTCGTGCGCTGAAAATTGAGGGCGGATGTAATGTGCAATTCGCGCTGAATCCGAGCTCCTCAGAATATTTCCTGATTGAAGTAAATCCGCGTGTTTCACGTTCCTCGGCGCTTGCTTCAAAAGCGTCAGGTTATCCAATCGCGCGGGTAACTGCAAAGGTCGCAATGGGGATGGAATTAAATGAAATCCCAGTTGCAGGTACGAATGCCGGAAAAGATCCAGAGCTTGACTATTTGGTAGCAAAGTTTCCGCGTTTCCCGTTCGATAAATTTACTGACGCGCCAAATCTGCTTGGCACTCAAATGAAAGCGACCGGGGAAGTAATGGGAATCGGCTCGAATCTTGAAGAGTGTTTCCTAAAGTCTGTGCGTTCCCTCGAAATCGGTGTAGATCATCTTGAAATGGCAAAATTTACTGAGATGAGCGACGAACACCTCTGGGAATACGTGCAGGATTTCCGATCCGATACGATTTTTGCTGTTACCGAGATAATTCGCCGCGGCGGATCGCTGCCAAAACTGCATGAAGTAACAATGATTACCGAATATTTCCTTGAGTCTTTCGCCAAAGTCGTGGCAATGGAAGAAAAACTTGCTGCAAATAAGGGCGACGGCGCATTACTTGCCGCGGCAAAGAAAATGGGCTTTGCGGATAGTGTGATTGCCCGCCTTTGGGATACTAATGAAATCGCAGTCTATGAGCAGCGCAAGGCTGCTGGGCTCACACCGGTATTCCGGATGGTGGATACGCTCAAATCTGGTGCTTATGTGCCATACTTCTACTCTTCATTCAGCGGGAAGAATGATTCGATTCTTACCGATCGGAAGAAAGTTATTGTGCTGGGTGCTGGTCCAATCCGAATCGGGCAGGGTGTGGAATTCGATTATTCTTCAGTGCATGCGATTAAGACGATTCGTGAAGCCGGATATGAAGCAATCATTATTAACGATAATCCGGAAACTGTTTCTACTGATTACACTACTGCCGATAAACTCTATTTTGAGCCGCTCACTCCCGAAGATGTGATGGCAATCGTTGATTTTGAACAGCCAATCGGGGTGATTACTTCGCTCGGCGGGCAAACCGCGATCAATCTTGCCGGCCCGCTGGCAGCTGCGGTGTGAAGTTGCTGGGCACCTCGCTGGAAGCAATCAATCGGGCAGAAGACCGTGATGAATTTGAACATCTCCTGCGCAAGCTGGATATTCCGCAGGCTCCCGGCAAGGCAGTAACTAATGTGGAAGACGGCGTAGCAATTGCAAATGAAGTCGGCTATCCGGTGCTGGTGCGTCCGTCGTTCGTTCTCGGCGGGCGGGCAATGCGGGTAGTCGGAGATGATGAACAGCTGCGCCGTTATCTCCATGAAGGTTTGGAAATTGACGAAGACCGCCCAGTGCTCGTCGATAAATATATTGCGGGTAAAGAACTTGAAGTTGACGCGATTTGCGACGGACACGACGTATTTGTTGCCGGCATTATGGAACTGGTTGAGCATACTGGCGTACATTCTGGTGATTCAATCTCGGTCTATCCAAGCTTCTCAGTTTCAGGCAATGTGAAAGGGCAGATTCTGAAATATGCGAAAGCGCTCGGTTTAGCAATCGGCATTGAAGGACTGTTTAATGTGCAGTTTATCGTGGATGAAGCCGAACGCGTTTATATTATTGAAGTAAACCCGCGTTCTTCACGGACCGTGCCATTCCTTTCGAAAGTGACCGGATACGGCCTGCCGGCAATCGCCACCCGCGTAATTCTCGGTGAATCTTTAAAAGAGCAGGGTCTGTTTGAGCTTTACCCGGCAGAACGCGACCGCGTATTCGTAAAAGCGCCGGTGTTCTCCTTTAATAAGATTAAGGGCTTAGACGCATATCTTTCCCCGGAAATGAAGTCTACTGGTGAAGCTATCGGCTACGATGATGATTTGAATCGGGCACTCTACAAGGCGCTGCAGGCTGCAGGGATGAAGCTGCAAAATTACGGTACCGTACTTGCCACAATTGCGGATCAAGATAAGGAACGCAGCCTTGATTTGATCCGCCGCTTCTACGATCTTGGCTTCAATATTGCGGCAACATCCGGCACTGCTGATTTCCTGAAAGAAAACGGAATCCGCACACGCAAGCTGGAAAAGATTTCCGACGGTTCGAATGAAATTATTGCTGAAATTGAACGCGGACATCTTGCATACATTGTAAACACCCAAGATATTAAGGAATCAAGCAAAGTAACCGACGGCGCCCAGATTCGGGCGAAAGCGTCGGAATTCTCGGTCACTCTGCTCACTTCGCTCGATACTGTGAAAGTGCTGCTTGATGTGCTTGAGGAAATCACGCTCACAGCATCGACAATCGACGCACCGCGCGGCGGCATAATGCAGAGCTTGGCGTAAACCGGTTCGCGATTTTATATTTGCGCACTTGATGCATTTCGGTGCGGATTAATCGCCTGCGGAAAAAGATTAGAAAAGCGAAAAGGGCGGCGAAGGAAGGAATGAAGTGACAAATTCAGTAAATGTAAGCAAAGCTAACATAGCGGCGCAGAATCAGGTGCAAGAGATTCGTGCTCGCGGAAAAGTGCTCGAAATCTGCAATCTGACGGACATGATCTATTTGCTGCGTTTACACTGCGAGAGTTTTGCTCCCGCACGTGCAGGGCAATTTGTGAACTTGTCAATCCCTGGTTTCTTTCTTCGGCGCCCGCTCGCAATCGCTGATTTACATCGTTACGTCGACGGGTCGGCAGATTTAACTGTTATTGTGGCGCGTGTTGGCGGAGGCACCCGCGCGCTTGGGGGACTTCCCGTCGGCACAGAAATTTCGGTGCTTGGACCGTTGGGAAATGGATTTGATTTAAATGGATTTGATTTAACCGGTGCGGATGCTGATTTTGCTGCACAGCCGGTATTAATCGGCGGCGGTTCGGGAATTCCGCCGCTTTATTATCTGGCAAAAGAATTCGTGAAAATCGGAGCAGCACCGCAGGTGTATCTTGGTTTTCGCAATATGGAAGCGGTTTATTTCGAAAAAGAATTTGGCGAGATTGGGTGTGCAGTAACAATCGCGACTGAAGACGGAAGTTACGGGAGGCCTGGTTTTGTAACTTCTGCCCTGCCTGGCGAAGTGCGCAATGTTTACGCCTGCGGTCCGGGCGGAATGCTTCAGGCAGTGAAATCTTGGGCAGCTTTGCAGAAAAATGGTGATTTTGAAAATGGGAAACCGCAGATTCAGCTGAGCTTAGAAGCACATATGGGATGTGGTTTTGGTGCTTGTCTGGGCTGCACTGTGCGTACTGTGCGCGGTCTTGAACGGGTTTGTTTGGAAGGTCCGGTATTTAATTGCGAAGACGTAATCTTCGCAGACGGGGAGGCGGCAGCATGAGCGAATCCGTCGTTCAGAAAAATGAAATTAATGCTCGCGATAATCGTCTTGCGGTGAATCTTTGCGGAATAGAATTGGAAAATCCGATAATTCCCGCTTCGGGGACTTTCGGATTCGGTGCGGAGTTTGCGCGGCTGTGGGATATCAATGAACTTGGCACTTTTTCTTTCAAAGGTACGACGGCGGCTCCGCGTGACGGGAATGCGCAGCCGCGGGTGGCGGACGCGCCAGGGGGAATGCTGAACGCGATCGGCTTGGCAAACCCTGGTGTCGATACCGTTGTTGCGCAGACACTGCCGAAGATGGCGCAATACTTCCGCAAACCGGTAATAAGCAATGTCGCAGGTTTCTCGATTGCGGAATTCTGCGAGGTGGCAAGCAAACTTGATGCGGTAGAACAAGTAGGATGGCATGAAATCAATATTTCTTGTCCGAATGTGCATGAGGGCGGAAAAAATTTTGCTGACGATCCGCACTCTGCCGCCAAAGTGTGCCGTGCGGTAAAAGAAGTTACCGCAAAACCGGTGATTATGAAACTTGCGCCGAATGCGGGGAATACCGTCGAGACGGCACTCGCCTGCCAGGAAGCCGGTGCCGACGGATTAAGCTTGATTAATACTTTCGTGGGGATGCGGTTAAATTTACGGACGGGAAAGCCGATTCTCGCAAACCGTACCGGCGGAGTTTCAGGGCCGGGTATCCTGCCGATGGCTTTGCGGATGGTTTGGGATGTGAGCCGCGCCGTCGAGATTCCAGTAGTCGGGATTGGCGGGGTGAGCTGCAGCGAAGACGTAATTGAAATGCTGCACGCTGGCGCAGCTGCGGTGCAGATCGGCACGGCAAACCTGCGTGATCCGTATGTATGCCGTGATATTATCCGCGAATTGCCGTCGGTAATGGATCGGCTCGGAATTAGACGGCTAACCGATTTGCGCGGCAGCCGGTGATAACTGTGAAACAAAAATATTCGTAACCAGAAAATAGTGATTGAAAAATAAAGGGGGAAGCTGATGGACCGTGATGTGATTATCGCCTGTGATTTTGCTTCGCAGGCAGCTTTGATTGAATTCCTTGAGAAATTTAACAATGCAGAACGCAAGCCGTTCTTAAAGGTCGGAATGGAGCTGTTTTACAGCGCTGGTCCGCAAATCGTACGTGAAATTAAGGCGCGCGGGCACAAAATTTTTCTTGACTTGAAACTGCATGATATTCCGCAAACTGTGAAAAAACGATGCGGGTACTTTCGCAGCTTGATGTGGATTTAACGAATCTGCATTGCGGCGGCGGAATTGCGATGATGCGTGCTGCGCTTGCGGGGTTAACGCGTGAAGACGGCACACGGCCGCTATTAATCGGCGTTACTCAGCTGACTTCCACTGCTCAGGAAACACTTGAAAATGAGCTGCTGATTGCGCGTTCAATGGAAGAAGTGGTCACAGCATATGCGGCGAATGCAAAAGAAGCCGGACTAGATGGTGTGGTTTGCTCGCCGCTTGAGGCTGCTTCGGTACACGAAAGGCTTGGCGCAGAGTTCCTCACTGTTACACCAGGTATCCGTTTTGCAGATTCTGCTGCAGATGATCAACACCGCGTAACCACTCCGGAAAAAGCGCGGAAAATCGGTGCAGATTTCATTGTAGTCGGCCGGCCAATCACTCAGGCTGCTGATCCGGCGGCTGCCTATGAACGCTGTATCACAGAGTTCGTTGGTTGCAGTGCAGATAACTGATATGCGCTGTAATCATGCCGGATCAGTGTTTAAGCGGTGAAAAACCACGAACAAGAAACCGAAAAATACCGAAATTAAAAGTCGGCAGTTACCAAAGCTAATAATCAGTACGAAGTAATTGCGGAAGCAAAAACACAGATACTGCCGGGAAATATCGGAAACCAAAAAAATAAGGAATGAGAGCGCGGAAATGAGCACAGAAATAAACACCGAAATATCGCAAAAGACGGCAGCTGCATTACTCGAAATTAAGGCCGTATTTCTCCGTCCCGACGAGCCGTTCACGTGGGCTTCTGGGATTAAAAGCCCGATTTATACCGATAATCGCCTGATACTTACTGCGCCTTTACAGCGTGATTTGATTGAATCCGCTTTAGCGGCGCGGATTCGTGAAGTCTATCCGGATGCAGAAGTGCTGATGGGTACGGCGACAGCTGGAATTGCGCACGCTGCTCTGGCTGCTGACCGGCTCGGCTTACCGATGGGGTATGTGCGTTCCGCTGCAAAAGATCATGGGCGTACGAACCGGATTGAAGGCCGGCTTGAAGCTGGGCAAAAAGTAGTGGTAGTGGAAGATTTGGTTTCTACTGGCGGTTCAGTGATTGAGGCGGTAAACGCACTGCGTGAAGCTGGAGCGCAAGTACTTGGTATTATTGCGCTTTTCACTTATGGGATGGCTGCTGCCGATACGGCGATGGCGGAAGCTGGCGTAAAACTTACCGCACTCACACGCTTTGATGATGTGGTGCGCACAGCTGCGGAAACTGGGATGATTCGTGAAGCTGATATGGATCGTTTATTTAAATTCCGTGATAATCCGCGTGATGAATCTTGGATGCAGTAACAGGTTTGCGGCGGAATATGCGAAATTTTGTTGTTAGCTGCAGGTATCAGTCGGGCGGAAAGAAATTAGAATTGGAAGAATCAGGGAAGCATATGCGCAGTATTATTGATATTACCGATTTGGAAGTTGCTGAAGTTGGGCAGCTGTTAGAAACCGCGCACGAAATAATTGCGGATCCGCGCAAGTATCAGCAGGCGGCTGGCGGTAAAATTCTTGCCACACTATTCTATGAGCCGTCTACGCGTACACGGCTGAGTTTCGAATCGGCGATGTACAGCCTTGGCGGAAACGTAATTTCGGTGCCGTCGGCAAGTAATTCTTCAGCGGCGAAAGGCGAGACGATTTCGGATACGCTGAAAGTGGTGTCGAATTACGCTGATATTGTGGCGATTCGGCATCCGAACGACGGTGCTGCATTGGCGGCATGTGAGGCTGCTGGTGTGCCGGTAATTAATGCCGGCGACGGCGGGCACTTTCATCCAACACAAACACTTGCTGATTTGCTGACAATCGAGCGGCATTTTGGAAAGCTCGAAGGTTTAACTATCGTCTGTGTCGGAGACTTACTTTACGGACGTACGGTACATTCGCTGCTGCATGCAATGATTCGGTATCCAAAAAATAGATTCGTGATGGTTAGTCCGGATGAGCTGCGGCTGCCGGCGGAATTTTCGCACCGGATTCGTGAAGCGGGAGGCGAATTGGCGGAAACTTCTGTGCTTGCGGAAGCGCTTGCGGAAGCGGATGTTATTTATATGACTCGTGTGCAGCAAGAGCGTTTCGCAGATCGGGAACAGTATGAGCGGTTAAAGGATGCTTTTATTCTTGACTCACAGATGATGGAAGCAGCTTCTGAAGCGGCGATTGTGCTGCATCCGCTGCCGCGGGTAAATGAGATTTCTGTTGATTTTGATAATGATCCGCGTGCGAAGTATTTTGAGCAGACTTTCAACGGAAAGATTATGCGGGCGGCGCTGATAAAGTTTTTACTTGCGGATGCGGTGAGAAATCCGCAGAAAGTACAGCGTGATGAAATTGCCGCCGCGGAACTCATTGCTGCGAGCACCAATTCGGCTTTGAGCTGTACTAATTCTCGCTGTGTGACACATATTGAGCGGGGAATCAGACTCCGTGCGCATTTAGAACACAGGACGTGTGTATACTGCGGCTTCGTAATGGGATAAAAATCTATATTTCATAAATTTTACGGCGTTGTGCTGCAGTTTTGTTTCGGTTCCGGCTTTCTGTGATACTGCTTCGTGCTCGGTTTCCGGCGCAGCTTCCCACTACGTAACTGGTGGCGGGAAGCAGGAAATTTTACGTAAGTGGTGGCAAGAACGCAGGCTGTAGTTTCCGTCGGCAAACACAATCGCATTTCCGCAGATCAAAGGCTCGCGATAACGACGGCTCTCCCGTCGTTAATCAAAACCATCCATTTTGCCATCAGTTACGTTGAAAAATGCCGATTTTGCCGCTAGTTACGTAACCTTGGATAGATCTTGCTGCTGCTTGCGTGTGCCCGCAGGGATTTTGCGGGCATTTTGCCGCCGCTTACGTTAGCCGGAGCAAATCCTGCTGCCGGTTACGTAAACCGATATCCACGGTGCAAACAAGAATGTGAAGAGCCTTTTATTGCAGCTGTTATGAAGCTTTTCCACAAAGTTTACTGTGATTTTACTTGGCAGTTGCAGCTTTCGGGTAAAGTTTGTGACAAGAAATCTGTTCCTATTTATTAGTTTCTCGGAGGATCTTATGAGCTCGTTTTCAAATGTATTGACACCAGTGAATAATCCGGTGGTGAAGATTGATAATCTGGTGAAAGTCTTCGGTACGGGCGAAAATGAGGTGCGCGCTGTGGATGGGGTTTCTGCAGATATTGAGCGCGGGAAACTCACGGCAGTAATGGGACCCTCCGGATCTGGAAAATCTACTTTAATGCACTGTGTAGTTGGGTTGGAAACAGCTACAAGCGGATCTGTGCTGCTGGATGGAAAAGAAGTTACGGCGATGAAAGAGCGTCAGCTTACCGCGCTGCGGCGAGATGATATTGGGTTTATTTTCCAGTCTTTCAATCTTGTCCCAAATTTGAATGCTCGTGAAAATATTGAGCTTCCAGCGGTGATTGCTGGAAGGAAGCTGGACCAGGATTTTTTGACCGCGTAGTCGGAGCTCTTGGGCTTACAGAGCGGTTAACGCACCGGCCCGCAGAGCTCTCCGGCGGGCAGCAGCAGCGTGTAGCCTGTGCCAGAGCAATGGTTGGGAAGCCGGCAATCGTGCTTGCGGATGAGCCGACAGGAAATCTGGATTCAAAAGCAACTGAGCAGGTATTGCAGTTTCTGCGTTCTTCCGTCGATAATGATCAGCAAACCGTTGTGATGGTAACTCATGAAGCGGATGCGGCAGCGATTGCCGATCGGGTACTTTTCCTTTCCGACGGGAAAATTATCGGTGAAATCTTGTATCCTACGCGGGATTCAATTCTTGATGTCCTAAAAAGCTTTGAATAAGGCGGTGATTCTAAATGTGGAAGATGGCTCTGCGTGATATCCGGACAAATTTCAAACGTTTTTTAATGACGATTTTCGCGGTGGCGATTGGTGTCGCATTCTTGACTGGGACGCTCGCATTCCGTGATTTACTTTCCGCAACTTTCTCAAATTTAACAACTGCGGTGGTAGATGCGGAGGGGATACAGGTTAGCGGACCGGCGAATAATGCTGCAGCAGATGCGGGAATGTATGCTGGAAGCGGCAATATTGATCCGGCAGCAGCTGCGAAAATTGCAGCGCTCGACGGTGTGAAATCGGTGCAGCCGCAGCGGATGGAACTTGTGCAAACATTTACTGAAAGCGGGGCAGCAACGAATCTTTTCGGTGCTCCGGCAATGGTTTTCGGTACTGATTTTGAACTTGAAAAAGCGAAAATTGTATCCGGGAATATTGCCGAATCTGGTGAGATTTTAATTGAAGAATCAACCGCGGCAAGAAACGGGTTAAAAGCCGGTGACAATATCATCGTTTATGCTGATAAACCGCTAAAAAAGCGAATCAGCGGAATTGTGAAATTCGGTTCTGCGATGGCGGGAGCTTCGGTTGTATTTATACCGGAAAAAGATTTTATCGAGCTATTTGGTGCGGAGTATCAATCCGCATTTGTGAACCTGGAAGATGGTTTTGAAAAAGCGTCCATCAAAGCGAAAATTGCCCGAATAGTTCCAGATAGTTATCAGGTGCAAACCGATACGGAAGTAATTGCGGAAACACAAGAGCAGATTGAACAGATCCTCACAATTATTAACACATTTCTCCTCACGTTTGTGGTCCTCGCACTTGGAATTTCAACTTTTATTATTACGAATACTTTCACTATTTTGATTCGCCAACGGCAGCGGCGGTTGCGCTGCTGCGTGCAATTGGGGCTTCTGGGAAACAAGTTTTTGGACACTGGTTTTGCAGGCAATCGCGGTCGGGATTATCGGCTCGCTGATTGGTTTGCTCTTTGGTCAGGGACTGCTTGTTTTGATTCGGAACGGACTTGACCGGTTTGGAATGCCGATGTCTGGTTCGCAATTCGTTGAATTTCCGACGGCATTGCTCGCGGTATGTATCGGTACGCTGATTACAATTCTTGCCACTTTACTTCCATCACGCCGTGCCGCAAAAATTGCACCGATTGAAGCGATGCGTGATGTGGGCGGTCAGCATGAGAAACCTTTGAAAGTGCGGGGGATTATTTTTGCAGTGCTTTCTGTGATTGCTTATACGATGCTTGGCGGAGGAGCTGTTAAGGGAAACGGCTGGCTTTTTGGAATTGGTGCAGGTTTAGCAGTTATTTCATTGATTGGTTTAATGCCGGTATTAGTGCATCCGGTTGTGGCGATTCTTGGCTGGCCGGTTCGGAAGCTTTCACGTGGGATTGGTGAGATTGCATCCCGTTCGCTCACATCTTTGCCGCGGAAAACGGCAACCACTTCTGTTGCGCTTGCAATTGGAATCATGCTGGTAACAGCTGGATCTACAATCGCAGTTTCGCTTCAGAAACAGATTGAAGGGGAAATTGACAGCAAAATTTCTGCCGATTTAATTGTTATCTCGAATGGTCCGATTTCTGATATTTCCCATTCGGCTGCGTTATTAGAAAAAATTACTGGAATAGCGAAAGTTGATTCTTCGCTTCGCTATGGAATGTCCCAGCTGGTCGAAGTTGACGGAAAACAAATTGATCCGGTAACGCGGTTTGCAGGTACGCTTTCTGCTGATGTGGTGAATGAAATTGGAATTAGAATCGTCGCTGGAGATGCGCGAAAAGCACTCGAAGCTGGGGAAGCGATTTATGTTAAAACAGCTCAGGATGCTGCAAAGGTAAATATTGGTTCGGAAATAACCGTGCTTGGCAATTCTGCTCCGGTGCAGGCGCGTGTGGGGGCGATTGCTGAGTTCGGAACGCTGCGTTTAGCATTATTAGATTTGATTCTTCCGCAGACTCTTGCCGATAGACTGCAGCCGTTTGAAGAAACAACGCCGTTGATGTTTATTGATGCAGATGATTCAGTGCCGATTTCTGATGTGAAAACGAAAGTACAAAATGCGTTGAAAGAACAATACATTTGGCAGGTGCTTGACAATTCTGATGTAAAACAAATTACTTCCGGGCAAGTTTCCAGCGTGCTGACAGTTCTTTATGCACTGCTTGCGCTTTCGGTGGTGATTGCAGTGCTTGGTGTTGTCAACACACTGACTTTGTCAGTGATGGACCGCAAGAGCGAGATTGGTTTGCTGCGGGCGGTGGGAATGCGGCGCGGAGGTATTCGAAAAATGGTGCTTTACGAGTCGGTCCTTTCAACACTGCTGGGCGCTGTTACCGGAATCGCGGCGGGAATCGCGATTGGGCTTGCGTTAGTTCGCTATATTGGAGCTGAAGATGCGGTGTACTTAATCCCGTGGAATGCGCTCATTGTGGTTTTTGCGGGAGCTTTTGCTGTCGGGATTTTCGCTTCGCTGCTTCCAGCACGCAAGGCTGCACGCACAAACGTGCTGGAAGCTATCGCAGATGAATAATCTGAAATGGTGTTAGCGAAACGGGTTCATCTCGGTTTCAGGGAGTCTTCTTTGCGTTCCGCGTTCTTCGAAGCTCAATTCCTGCAGCGCAGAAAGCGGCAATACTAAATCCGAGCAGCAGCCATTCCCACCAGGGAATCGCAGATATTGCCGATGGCGGGATGGCGGTGCTGTTTTCCAACTGCTTAATTTGCGTTGCCGGAAGCGGATGGGATGCTCCAGATTCCGCTCCAAGTGAATTTTGCTGGCGGCTCCCATCTGCAAGATTTGCTGCACCCAAATTGCTTTCAGTGCCGGATGCGGCTGATTCTGGTGTTAATCCGCGGCTTTGCTGCTGAGTTTGATTGAAGTTCGCAAGAATTTTTGCCGCCGCGCCGACACCGTGCTTGTTGGCTGGACTTGTTTTTTCTTCAGATTTTACAGTAGGAATTGTGCTGAAATGGCTGTTATTTTCTGGATTTAACTTTTGCTTTTCTTCATCTTGAGACGGGTTTAGGGTGTTCTCGATTTGGCGGATTTCATCTTCTTTCGGATTTAGCGTTTTCCCAGCTGTGATTGCTGTATCTCCTACGAAAAATGTTACTTTTAGCGGTTTTTGAATTACGGATCCATTTATTAAATGCAGCGTGTAAACGAAATCAAACGTATATGTTCCGGCTTGATTAAAATACATTGCCTGATGGCTGTGGGTGGGCAGAAGGAAGCTGAGCAGCATATTTGGTTTCGTTGAGTCGAGATTGGCGGCAAATCCGCCTTGGAATACTTTAAACTGTCCAATCCACATTCTTCCCGGGCCATTGTAGTTCGCAATTGAAATACTTACACCTTTTTCGGATCTAATAATGAGTAATCTACACGTTGGGTAGAGAATCCAACCCAAGGTAAATCCTGCTGCTGTGTTTCGGGAAGCGCCCATACTCCCTGCGGTGAAGCTGCTCTTATTTCGGAGAATCCTTCCGCGTCTGCAGGAATCAGCGTATGTGCAGAATTTGGTACCGCATATGCGAAAGTATTGGAAGGCCGAAGTATTGGATTGCGCGGGTCGGCTGTGTCATCTGCAAAAACTTTTGCTGTACTGCCGTCGTATGAAAGTGCCTGATCAATATGGCCGGAGCGAATTAAATGGAGCTTTTTACTTGAATCTTCTGCGGTATTTGCGCCGGGCAGATCTGCGGAAGATTCTGTTTCAATGTCGGTGACAGCTGGTTCTGCAGGCGAGTCTTGGGCGGTATCCGGCAGGTCTGGTAAATCTGCGCGTAATTTTCCGTTCTCTGCCGCAATTAACCGTAGCTGCTTAATAGTTTCATTTCCGACGGCAAAATATATTTTCTTTCCCGAGTAGGAAAAATTTCCGTTCTTATCGGAAGTTTCAACGTTAAAATCTAAAGCGTATAGCCCCGGTTTAGTGAATATGTGGGTGAGGGGAATCTGTTTAGCTTCATCGGTATAGGTAGAAATTGGATTTTTGGCAGAGTCTAATAATGCTTTGAATACTCCGGCTGCAGTATTTCCGGCACGGTATCTGCCGCCGTCGGGTCCGGAGAATACGTCTATCGAATAGACGATTGGTTGGGAGCGTTTTTGCGGATCTAAACCAGTGAAGTCAAAACTTAAACTTGGCTCTTTTTCTGACGCAGGCAAAATCCATTCTTTCCCATCTGCTGTGTCTTGTAGAAAGTTATCGGGTATTTCTATTGCCGGTTTGCTAACTTCTTCTTGATTTGAATCGAGTGCTTTTAAAGAAACTGCATCAATTACGGTTTCGCGCTTTTCTGCTGCAAAATCTGCTTTTAACAGTAGATTTGTTGGCAAGATTGGGGCGGGAGCAAATTTGGAATTGCGTACGACCTTAATTATTTGCTTCCGAGCTTCTTCGGGAGAGATAGTTTGATTGGGAAGATTGTCTTCCGGAGCTGCCGGATTTGCTGCGGGAGCTTCTATTTTTCTGTGTCGCTCGGCGGAGCAGCCGGATTGGGAGAATCTGCCGGATTGGGAATTGTCTCAGAAGCGGCAGTCGGTGTCTTAATGGTGTTTAGTGCTGTTGTTGTTCCCGCAGGTAATCCAACTTCGGTATCTGATCCAACAAGCCAGGTCACATATGATGGTACGGAAGTAACGGTTTTTTCTGCTGGGTCAGCTTTTACAAGTTCATATCCGGCTTGGAAGCCAAGACGATAAACTCCTGATTCGGAGAAAGACCAGTTCCAATGCCCGTGCGAGCCAAGGTCCAGCAGCAGCGGTTCGAGATCTCCTTGTGAGGTGAGACCGCGGACGATACCGCCGAATCCTTCAGTGCGCCAAACGTTCACATCTCCTGGACCGGTATTTGAAATCATTTTTAGCCATACTCGATTTAAGAGCACATTTTCGGGGAGCGAAATTTCGTGAGCGGTGTCAAATGCTCCCACCCCGGCCCAGACCGGACGCCAGTTGTCAATTTGTTCTTGCGGTGCATTCCACACTGCTGTTCCTGGTTTTCCCAGAAAACTATAAAGAGAGTTATTCGGTACTTTTATCCGCGAAACTTCGTTACCTGCAGCGTTGTCAGCGTCTGGTGCGAGGCGTACGCAAATACTGTTCGGATCTTCTGTAACATGCTGTCCGTCTACGACGGTGACGGCCAGTTTTCCTTGCAGATTCGTAACGTATGCGGCGTCGACATGAGAGTGGTGCAGAAGTTTCTTTCCTGCGCAGATATGCGGCACGTTGCCGGCAGCGTCTGGCTGTGCGTTTGGATTTGCTCCAACGCTTCCTGCCGGAACTCGTAAATTAGCAGGCACGATATCGCCGTATCCGGCTTTCCCGGGACGGTGGCTGGCTGTGTCTGCGAAAGCGGCTGGTGTTCCGGCTAAGCAGCTAATTAAAGCGAAAGCGCTGATTGCTGTACCTAGTTTCCGCATTAATAACCCTTTCTTATATTGATAATCATTATCGATAATAGTTGATGCTTTGCGGAAAAGAAATTTAATCCGGCAAATCATTGCATAAAAATGCGGGATTGTGTTTCAAGTTTCAAGTTTCAAGTTGATGTTCACCGTGTGCAAATAAAGATTCCGGTGATATTGCGCGAAAAAACGGTGCCATTGGCATTCAGATTTGAAAGATATTGGTTCCCTGATTTGATACTGGTAGAGTGTTAACCCGTGAAGCCGGCAATGAAAATCAGCACAGCGTGCTGATTCGGATTTTAGCTGCAGGATGTTTAGGTGTTTCGGAAGTTTAGCTGCACTGCCTGTCCGTCTGAATACCGAAACAAAATTTTCTAAATTCTCGCTTCTATCCCAAGCAAATATGTTTGCAATAACTTCCGACTCGAACTGATTCACAAGAATATATCGTGAGATCCCTAAACCCGGGAAAGAAAAGTTTGCAAAGAAGTAAAACCGAAACAAAAAGATCCAAGCGGAGAGAAATGATTAAAAATCGGATTCCCACAATCGCAGCGATTCTAGTATTGCTCACGGCATGGGAACTATGGGTTCTATCCGGTACAGTAGCAAAATCACTTATCGCTGCGCCAAGTGAGATTTTTACTGCCATCGGTGAAACTTGGCAAACTCTTGGTCCGGCAACCGCAATCACTGCAATCGAAGGTTTTACCGGTTTCGCTCTCGCCGCGGTATTTGGTGTGCTAATCGGAATTGCGCTCTATTCCTCGCCGCTGCTTAATTCAGCGCTATTCCCGCTAATTTCCGCAGCTCAAACCATGCCGCTGATTTCGATTGCACCAATTTTCCTGATTTGGTTCGGATTCAATATCTCAGGAAAGATCGCAATCGTTACAATATTCGGACTTTTCCCGATTACAGTGCAAACAATCCGCGGTTTAAAAGGGGTGCCCCAATTTTACTCTGATGTTGCACTCACCTGCGGTGCTACTCCAACATGGACACTCTGGCATGTAAAACTAAGAGTGGCAGCTCGCCAGATTTTTGGCGGAATGCGCGTCTCAGGAGCCTATATTTTTGCAACCGCAGCTACTGCAGAGTATCTTGGCGCTCGCGGCGGTTTAGGTATCTGGCTCCAGCAAGCATACAATTCATTCCGGACACCGCTAATCTTTGCGGCAACATTTGTAATCATCGCGCTCACCGCAATCTTGATGTTAATAATTCACGCGGCTGAACGGGCGACAATCGGCGATCCGGCTGCGGATGATTTAGCTGGAAATAATTAGAAAAAATAGATTATCGGAAGTTAATTAGCTGCTGTGCCGATTTTGGTGTGCAAAATTTCGGAAAAATTCGAGTCTTTGCGCGAAATCTTCCACAAAAAGTGCAGAATTAACATCTATAGCAACTTTCACGCGCGGAGCGGATAAATGGTGCATTTTTCCTTGATCGATAACGCAGCGCCCGCGGATACTCTGGCACGCAACTGTTTCGGTTTGCACAGTAAGCGGCAGTTCAATCGTCGTAATTAATTCTGGATTGAGCGCAGCAGCGGCAGCTAATGGGTCATGCAGCGGCATTCCGGATGAAAATTTCGGTGCAGCATTCGCATTCGCACTAATCGAAAATGCGGCAAGATTAGTAAGAAATGCTCCAGGGCGGTATCCGGTTGCGGGAGCATTATCGCTCCAGCGTTCCGCTTTTTCGCGCGGCAATAAACATCTCTCAGTCACATCCAGACCGACAAGCGTAACATCAGCTCCGCTGGCAAAAACCCGCGCTGCCGCTTCCGGATCTTGAATAATATTAGTTTCACTCACTGCATCGTAACAATTTCCGGCAGTCATGAGTGCCCCGCCCATACATACCACCCGGAGTTTTCCGGCAATATCCGGAGCCAGCTGCAATGCTCGGTCAATATCGGTCAATGGTCCGGTTACAGCAATCACTAGATTCTGCCCGTATTTGCGAACTGCTTCGATAATCGCTGTAACTCCGGCGGGAGCTGTGATCTCGCCGTGCTTCCCGTCTTGATTCTGATTCTGCTGTGTTTGCAGGCTGATTTCAGAGAACGAATGTGTTCCGCCGGAATTAGTTTGTGTTATGACCTCAAATTCGGCTGCGGGAGTTTGTGTATTAACGGCTGGTTTGGCGTGTGAATCTGCAGGGACGTACCCGCCGATAGAAAGTTTCGGGTCTTTATAATGCAGCGCAGCCATTGAAGCTGTTAACGACGGTGAAATAATTGGAGAAATCGTGTCAATATTCGAACCATAGTCTTGGGCATTCAAATTTGCGAATCCGTTTGCGCCGTGGAAGCATGCACATCCTGCGTCTGGGATAAAACCATTTGCCCAAGATGGCGATTCTGAACCGGCCCATACGGGGATTTGTGTCTGCGGTGCAAGTATTTCCAGCGCAGCTAATGTATTTCGCAGCGCTGTTTGCATCTCCACGTTCCCGTAGCTTGCTGCAATCCCCAAAAGTTCGGTTTCCGCAGATGCAAGGAGGTATGCCAACGCGAGTATGTCGTCGACACCAGTATCTGCATTCAGAATTACCTGCACTTCGTGATTCTCCTCATCTCTGTATTCTGTGCAAAGATATCCGTCGTTAATTTACAAAAATCCCGTTATGATTCCGATGTTTGTGAATAAATAGTTTTGCGGATAACCGCGGAAGTTTTCCCGGCACTACTTTTTAAGAACTCGTTTGTGGCAAGTTCCGATGCGGTCGGGGCGGTGCGGGTAACTTTATCATTTTCATCAGTGTATGAGCCGGACTGGGCAATGAAATTGTAATAGTCTTGCGCGCCGGAGATATCTGCCGTTCCGAACGTAAAATCGCCATTAACAATTAAATTCGGGTCGCCCCAGTATTTATTATCGACGATGAACTTCATAGATGCTTTTACAAAATCTAGATCAAGATTCGCATCTTGTGCTTCTTTCACAAGAATTTTGGCGGCTTCTTGCGGATTTTGGTAAGCCCATTCATATCCGCGCTGTGCTGCCTGCACGAAAGATTTCACAAATTTCGGATCGTCGATACGGGTCGATTTTTTGTAATTATGCCGATTTGGTTCGGGTTTCCCGGTACTCCGAAGTCTTCGCCTTTGAAACAGTTCAGCTTTGGCCCGTGAAGAGCAGCTTGTACGCCTTCCCAAGTATCATAGAATCCGCCGAAGTCGGCTTTATTGGCTTCCAGAACCTGGAATGTAGATGTACCGACGGTGACGGAATCGAAATCGCCTTTTCCGCCATCTTCTTGAATCATTTGTTTCACGATAGCAGAATCTTCGTTCGCCCCGAAAGTGGCGAAGATTTTTCCATCAAAATCTTTTGGCGATTCAATTTCCTTGTTTGCAGCAAGCGCACACCAGATTGCGCTCGGCTTCTGCTGTACTTGGAGAACTTGTGTAAGATTAATATCTTTTAATGAAAGCGCTCCGACGTTTGCCATGTTTGAGAGCGCGAAATCGGCTAATCCGGAATGTACCGCCTGTTCGGCGCCTGCCTGCGCAACACCGATAATATTCACATCTAATCCGGCCTGAGCAAACCAGCCTTTGTTTTTTGCAACATAGACACCAATATGATTAGTATCCGGAGCCCATGACAGCATGAACGTGGTTTTGCGCAGTTCTTTGCCGGAAACGGAAGCTTCGCCGGCGGAATCAAATTTGCGCAGCTGCTGAGAAAAATCGTGCCTGCACTAAGCGCTGCGATAAAAAATGTGCGGAAAAGTTTTCTTAACATGCCGACTCCCTACGCCGAAACTTACGATCTCTGGGCAATATTTGCGGTAGAACGGCAGAGATTCGCAAGGTCCGTGTCTACGTGTATGTATCATAGGGCCGTGATCCGGATGATGCAAATATGCGGTTAATTATTTTTTATTTGGTTTGGTTTTGTGCTGTTTGCGGCGGTGTTCGTGAAATATCGTTTTATTTTCAGTATATTTAAGCGTGATCTTTCATAATCGATTTTCGAGATTGAACCGTATCAGATTTTAGATAAGTATACTGTGCCGATTACGCGGGTGAAGTGCCCCCAGCCCGACTCGAACGGGCAACCTACGGATTAGAAGGCCGTTGCTCTATCCATTGAGCTATGGAGGCGTGTTTCGGCGCCGATTTTAAATTTGCGCCTGAACTAACTTTACATATTGACGGGCAAAAGCAAAAACTCAAAGAGTTAACAACTTTAAAAATCTGCCAAAAAGTATTTTGAAAATTTTAAATATGATGCTGCCGTGCGAGGTTTAGTTATGTGCCGAAAATTTACTTCGGCAGCTAAAAGGTTTGCGATGATTGCAAAATAGTTATGGCAGTAAGAAATCGAGCCGGCAGTGCTGAAGAATACCCGCAGTACTGCAAAGAGCGGGGAGAGCTGGATTCTGTGAATGCGGCAAAATACAATAAGTTGGTTAGAATAAGAATGGTTTTGACATTCTCATTCGAGAATAATTTACTGTGATATTGAACGCTGAAAAATATTCGGTGTGCCGGCGGTTAACACATTTTTCCGCACTTTATTTTGTTCTAACAATTTTTCGCAATCCTCCGAGGATAGACACTTCTAAAGGTCAGGTGAGTTAATCAAGTGAAATACAAAAATCGGGCACTTGCCGAGCTCACATCTGCCACTATTGCGACGTTGAAAGAAGTTGATTTCCCGCTTGTAATGCCAGGTTCGCGGGAACTTTTAGAATCGCAGAAAACACTCTTAACACAATTGCAAACGCGGATACTCCCGCAATTCGCAGCACAGGAGTTTCCCGCTATCGTTGTATTCGGCGGCTCATCAGGGACGGGAAAATCTACATTAGTGAATTCGCTGCTTGGTGAAGAAATCACAGCAGCTTCAGTTATTCGTCCGACAACTACACGCCCGATTCTCGCTGTGCATCCGCAAGATCAAAATACGATTATGCATCACCCATTGGCAAAGTTTGCTGATGTTGTTCTGTCTGAAAATGCAGTTGCTGGGATTGCGCTGGTAGATGCGCCCGATTTTGACACAGTAAACGAAGATAATCAAGAGATTTCACGGCGGTTGCTTGAATCTGCAGATCTCTGGATTTTTACTACTACAGCTTCACGATATGGTGATGCAAAAGCATGGCAGACTCTTGAACTTGCAAATCAGCGCGGTCTTACTTGTGCCGTCGTATTGAATCGGCTCCCGCAGCGTGCAAATCTTGCAGTTCGCGAAGACATCCGCAAACGCTTAATTACTGTGAATCTTGCCGGGACACCTCTTTTCTTAGTTCCAGATCATTCTCCGATGCGCGGTTTGCTCCCCGATGGGTCCGTCGCTGAATTAAAAAATTGGTTAGCATTGCTTGCGCAAACCAAATTGAGCGAGCTTGTTGCTGAACGGACAACTGACGCATTAATTCCGGCTTTGCGAAATGAACTGACAATTATTGCCGACGGGATTGAAGCCCAAGCAAACGCACTCACTGATTTAAAAGATAAAGCTATTGAGGCTAGCGTCTCCCCGCTTGAAAAACTTACCGGGAATGTGCGTGCGGGGCGTTTCGGGCAAGGCGCTCCGGCAGCTTCGTGGCTCGCGTTAGCATCTACCGGCGGAACGCTGGCGCAAATGGCTGCAGCTGCAGGGAAAAATCCGAATCTCTTTCAGAGTTCGCAAAATAAACGTAAACTCCGCGACAATGCGTTTGTGACGCTGTTTGACTCCGTAGCTGCCGGGGTGCAGTCGGCACTGCTTCAGGCGCTGATCAGTACGCGGACTCGAATTGAAGCTGAATGGGAAAATGACGTTGTGACAACAGAAAAGTTTGTAAAAGAAGCTCACGAAAGAGTTAATCCCGATTCGCTTTCGAAACAGGCGCTCAAACGTTGGAAAACAGCCGTGTATAGTCTTGCTTTGAGCTGCAAACAAAATAAGTGGCTTTCACCGGCAGGAACCGCAGCGTTCATTGGCGCAGCAGCCGGCGGAGTTGCCGGTGTTTCAAAACTGGCGGTGCAATTTGGTTTAGAAAGTGATGTGCGGCAGGCGCGGAAGATTCTTGCCGCAAGCGCAAAACAGGCAGTTGAAATGTTGGTAGGGGAGTATCTTGCAACTCTCGATCAGGTGCATATTCCAGATACGACAGCTTTAAAGCTTCGTGCGGCAGAATTTACAAACAGAGTTTAAATATTGCGGCAGCAAATAAAACTGCGGTTATTTAAGGTGCAGGAAGCTGCTGCAGGGAATAGAAGCGGGGATAAGGATTATATAAGAGCTGGATAAGCGGGGTGATGAGATGTATAAACTTTTAGAATCCGAAGATAAACTGAGTCCGCGCAGACTCTATAAACGCATTGGGAGTTTACGCGAATTTATGCAAATTTCCGAAGGTGCTGTTGATGAGCATCTTCTTACGCAGGTATCTGCTGATTTGGATCGAGTGGAGGAGCGTGCGCAGCTTGGCGCCGAGTTTACTGTTGCGGCACTAGTGGGAGGCACTGGGTCGGGAAAATCTACGCTTTTCAATGCGCTTACGAATCTCGATTTTGCCGACGCCGGTGAAATCCGCCCGACTACTGAGCGTGCTGCCGCCTGTACTTGGTGTGCAGATGCCGACGGGCTGCTGAACTATCTTGATATTGATACAAATCGTCGAATTGTGCATAGTTCGATTCTCACACCTGCATCTGCGGAATTAACAGGCCTGATACTTCTCGATTTACCGGATTATGATTCAGTGAAATTTACGAATTCACTTACTGTTGCACGATTGATGCCAATGCTGGATGTGCTGATCTGGGTGGTTGATCCGCAAAAGTATGCTGATTATTTGCTGCATCGTGATTATCTGGAGAATATGCAGGGCCGTTCGCGGCAGATGATTGCGGTAATGAATCATATCGATACGGTGCTGCCTGAGCAGGTGCCGGCGTTGATGGATGATTTCCGGAGGCTGCTCGCATTAGATGGGCTTGGTGAAGTTCCGGTCTATCCAATTTCGGCACTGGAACGCAGCGGGCTGGATCCGCTGCGGAAGCATTTACGGGCAGCGGTGCAGACTCCTTCAACGAATTTGCTCACTGCCGCTTCACAAGTAGATCGGGCTTCAGGTTTGCTGCAAACCGCTGTCGAATCAGATTTGATTCCGCTGGATCGGATTGTGCAGGGTAAGTCTGATGTTGCTGCGCAAATAATGCGTGCTTCCGGTGTGCCGGTGGTTCTTGAGCAGATCGCACATGCCGGTAATTCATTTTCCCCGACGGCGCTCTGTGCTCCAATGCAGCCAGCTGCAACACTTTCGGCAGCGATTCATGATGCTTGGACGGAGCGTGTTACTGCGGAATTGCCAAAACGTTGGGCCGATTTTGTGTTGGAATCGATTCCGGGTGCTGATCAGATTCGCCGTCGTATTGGGGAAGTTTATGCTGCTGCTGCGCTTCCAAGTATTTCACGGAAACCATTTTGGTTTGGGGTGCTGCTGGCTGGGGTGCTGGCAGTTTTCGGCGTTTTGAGTGCGGTAATTGGGGTGCCATTCGCTTCGGTAATTGGTCGGGCTGCTGCGGTCGGGATTGCGGTTGCGTTTAGTGTGATTATTTGTCTGTGCGGGCATTTCCGGGTGCGGAAAGCTGCGAAAATAGCGGCGAATAAATATGAGCAGGAATTGCAGCGCGAGATTGATCGTATTGTACAAGAGCAGCTGATTGATATTCCGTGTGAAGTTATTTGCCGTTATAACCGCGCTGTTAATTTATTAAATCGTTAAGCCGCAGATTTTTATCCCGACGGATTGCGGGATTAGCGGACTTGCATGACTGGTGTTTTGATTGTCTGCGGGGACGTGAGATTTATTTTCAGTTTGTTGATATTCGTAAAAGAAATATTTCTTTTAGTTTTGTCCACAGTGAAAGAAAGTGTCAGGCTAATCCACAGATATTTCTGTATTTTCAGTGAAAATTTGCAATTTTGTCAGAATATCGTTGTAGAAAAACCGTCGGCAACAAGGGGAAAATCATGGCGATTAACGACACAATAGTAACTATTCGCGGTTGGGTTGGAGCAGATCCAACCATCTACCGCAATGGATCTAGCGACACTGAAAGTGCAAATAACACCAGCAACAGCAATAATATCTCAGCAGTATTGAATGTTGGTGTAACTCCGCGAAGCTACAGCAGAAAAACTGGTCAGTATAAAGATGGCGAAACAGCATGGTATTCGGTACGTGCTTTTGGGAGATTGGCGGAGAATATTTCTTCGTGCGTGAAGAAAGGGACGCCGCTGCTTGTTCGGGGAAAACTAACCTCTCGAACTTTCCTCACGAAAGAAAAAGAAACACGCACAAGTCAAGTTATTTTGGCAGATGCTGTTGGCATTGAAATTAGTATCGGAGTGGCGAACTATATGCGCGGCGGAAGTGTACATCCAAACCCGCCTGACATCCAAAATGCAGGAATCGAAACCGGCAAGATTAATCCGCTTACCGGTGAGATTGATATTCCGAATACAAGTCCGCTCCTTGCGGATACTGAAATTCATGACCCGTGGGCGAGTGAAAATATACCAGCTGCAGAAGAACCGGAATCGGATTTGCAATTTGAATCTGAAGTCAAACCGGCACCGGAAGAAAAACAGCCTGTTAGTGTATAACGCAATCAGAATTACTGTGCAAAAATATTAGCTAAGCCGATTGCAGCTGCCAAATCCGGGAATGGAGAATTATGTTAATTGGTTAGTGGATTTTCCTGTGCCGTGTGCGGACACGATAAGTGACTGATTTGGGAAAGTTTTAGCTTTGAAAGCTCTGCTTTTCTGGTTAGGCTTGTATATGGAGATGCGTTCTGCGCGAGCTTATTTTTCTGAGATTTTTCTCAGGATATATCGTGATTTTTCGCGAAAATTATTGAAATTTCGAAAAATCCGCGTAGAACCGTGAAATTTAACAGCTATGAGAATCGGAGAAACGTGGCCGAATACATTTATTCTATGGTGCGTGCGCGCAAAACTGTTGGCGATAAAGTTATCCTCAACGATGTAACGATGGCGTTTTTACCTGGTGCAAAAATCGGTATGGTGGGTCCGAATGGTGCAGGTAAGTCTACTATTTTGAAGATTATGGCAGGTCTTGACGAAGCTTCAAACGGTGAAGCACGGCTTACCCCGGGTACTCTGTCGGCATTCTATTGCAGGAACCGCCGCTCAGCGAAGACAAGACAGTACTTGAAAACGTTCAGGAAGCGGCTGGCGATATGTTCGCGAAAATTGAACGCTTCAATGAAATTGGTGTATTAATGGCGGATCCAGATGCGGATTTCGATGCGCTGATGGATGAAATGGGCAAGCTGCAAACAGAAATCGACACTGCAAATGCATGGGATCTCGATTCGCAGCTGCATCAGGCAATGGATGCGTTACGCTGTCCGCCTCCGGAAACACCGGTGAATGTACTCTCCGGCGGTGAACGGCGCCGAGTAGCGTTGTGCAAACTCTTGCTGGAAGCTCCGGATTTGCTGCTTCTCGACGAGCCGACCAACCACTTGGACGCTGAATCTGTTGAATGGCTCGAACAGCATTTGGCAAAATATCCTGGTGCTGTAATTGCTGTGACTCACGATCGGTACTTCCTTGATCACGTGGCGCAGTGGATTGCGGAAGTCGATCGCGGCCAGCTCTATCCATATGAAGGAAACTATTCTACCTATCTGCAGAAGAAACAGGAACGTTTGCAGGTTCAGGGAAAGAAAGACGAAAAGCTGAAGAAGCGCCTGAAAGAAGAACTTGAATGGGTGCGGACTTCTGCTAAAGGGCGCCAAGCGAAGTCGAAAGCTCGTTTGCAGCGGTATGAAGAGATGGCAGCGGAGGCGGAGCGGACACGGAAGCTCGATTTTGAAGAAATTCAGATTCCGCCCGGGCCGCGTTTAGGAAATCTGGTGCTTGAAGCTACAAATCTTGAAAAAGGTTTCGGAGAGCGCACACTGATTAAAAATCTTTCTTTCTCCCTGCCGCGTAACGGCATCGTCGGGATTATCGGTCCGAACGGCGTAGGGAAAACTACTCTTTTCAAAACAATCGTCGGGCTTGAACCGCTCAACGGCGGCGATTTGAAGATTGGCGAGACGGTGAAGCTCTCGTATGTGGATCAAAACCGCGCCGGAATCGACCCAAATAAGAACGTTTGGGAAGTTGTATCTGACGGGCTTGACTATATCCAGGTTGGTAATGTCGAAATGCCGTCCCGCGCATATGTTTCTGCATTCGGTTTCAAAGGTGCTGATCAGCAAAAACCTTCGGGAGTGCTTTCGGGAGGGGAACGCAACCGGTTAAATCTTGCACTTACGCTCAAACAAGGCGGAAATTTGATCCTCCTTGATGAACCGACGAATGATCTTGATGTGGAAACACTCAGTTCCTTAGAAAATGCGTTATTGCAATTCCCGGGCTGTGCTGTGGTAATTACCCACGACCGCTGGTTCCTGGATCGAGTAGCTACACATATCCTTGCCTGGGAAGGTACCGAAGCAGAACCTTACAACTGGTACTGGTTTGAAGGTAACTTCGAATCCTATGAAAAGAACAAAATTGAGCGTTTGGGCGCTGAGGCGGCGCGTCCGTCATCGATGGCATACCGAAAACTCACTCGAGATTAAAACGGAACAGGTAAAAATCGAGCACTAAAAACGGTACTCGATTCAATCCGGTAAAATTCTGTGAATAATAGACGCTGCAGTTTCTGGATTTAAAATCTTGGATAACTGCAGCTCCATCTGAACGATAGAAGCTGAAAATGACCATCATCTATTACATTGCAGTAGCCATTTTGGCGCTTGCGGGGATAATTTTTGTCGGAGCTGCAGGGTTAGCGATTACACATATTATTCGCCACCCAAATGACCGCTCTGTGCAAGATCTTGAAGGGCCGCTGCGAGAATACCTGTTGAATAGCGATGAACGAGCTGCAGCAGAAGCCGCTGTTGCGAATACGGCTGCGAAGCTGGACGGAAAATAATTTTTATCAGCTGACTTTCTATCAGCTGATAAATTAAAGTGCGGGTGTGCCAGAATCTGATAACGGCACACCCGCACTTTACTGCAATCCGCAGAATCCGCAGATTTAAAAATCAAACTGCGCGGGAAGCGGAAACCTCCAAGGAAACTTCCGGATCTGGTTCTTTGGTAATCCGGTTACGCAAATCACGCCGAATAATCTCAATAGACCACATCCAAATAATATGCCCAAACAGTTCAGAGAAATGTTCTGCCCAAGTTTGACCTCCTGCAACCCAGGGGAATGGAGATGGAACCCATCCAAGTATCGGCATCAAAAACAGGTGGGCGCCAATCCAGACGAGAATTCCGAAAACAGCTCCTTGCCAAAGTTTTATTCCAGCCCAATATTCGGCAATCAGGCAATAAATCAGTGCAACAGCAATCGCAAAAGCAAAATGCACCATAAAGGAATAGATTGGGCCGTCGTTGCCGTTAAAAGTGACCGTAGTGTGCGACTGCTCTGCGCTCATCCCAAACCATTCAAGCATCGTCTGCGGAGGATTTGTCGCATTGCGTTCCGGGGTACGGGGCGGAAATGGAACCTCCCATCCGAACTTCACGATTGCTGAAACAATACCAGCAATTACCCCAACTAATGCAGCTGTACCGAGACGGCGGCGTGCCGGATCTGTGATTTTTTCGAAGAGTAAGCTCATGCTTTTTCCTTTACGTTTTTACTATTACTCGGATTTACTCGTTTACTTGTAGTTTCCAGTTTTGAAACATTACTCTTGCTGACCGCTATTAGTAAAATAGAAAAACGATTTGAATCAGACAGTATTTTCGAACTGATCTGCAAATAATGCAGCAGCTGGAACACAGCACTAATCATGCTGCATTTCTAACCGGAATCAATCACGGCAGCGAATCATGCCCTCTTGCGCCATTGTGGCGATATGTGCTCCTTTTTGGAAAAACTTCGCTACGCTCAAGCCGCGCCCGCCCTGTGCAGATGGAGAAGATAGCTCAGCAAGAATCCATTCAGACATATCCACATCTCGATGCCACCAAATCGCGTGATCAAGTGTTGCTAACGATAGCTTTGGGTTCATCCAATATTGACCGTGTGCGCGTAAAATCGGTTCAAGCATGAACTGGTCTGTGGCGTATGCAAGTATTGCACGATGCAAAGTTTGTGTGGAACCGAGCGCCATCGGGGAGCGAAGTTTAAACCAGATTTTTGTTTCCGCAGACAGATTTGACTGTGGTTTGACCCAAATCGGTCCGTCCGCATGGCGCATATCTATCGCATTGTATCTGTGGAGATGTTTTGCGGCAGGAAAATCTACCGAAGCAAAGAAATCTGCTGAAGATTCGAGCGTTTGCGGGTCGGGAGCGTCCGGCATTTTGCTTGCATGCTCCATCCCGTTTTGATTTTCCTGGAAAGAAGCCCGGGCAGAGAATATCGTTTTTCCATTTTGAAAAGCATACACTCTTCGTGTTGAAAAAGAATTCCCATCAAGTACATCTTCAACATCGATTTGAATCGGGGCGGTAACTGCTCCGGGACGCAGAAATGCGGCAGTGATTGAGTGTATTTGGCGCGGCGCATCCAGGGTTTCTTTGCTTCCGATTTCGAGTGTGTCTGCTGCGGCGATAACTGCCTGTGCGAATACTTGACCGCCGTACACGCGATCAGAGATATGGCGTAAATTCGATCCGCGATACTGTCTCGCACCGACTTTTACTAGGCGAAGTGTGTTCAGAACCGAAGCTAATGGCTCGGTATAGTACTTAGGTATTGCACTAATTTCTTGCATAATTTTTTCACCAGTCCTTTTCTGCACATCAGTGTTTTTCGCTATTCAATTGATTTACTTCAAAATATCAGCCGATATTCTTTGTAATCACGCGGAAAGTAACTGTTTCGCAGGCAGCAGATATTCCAAATATTGACTCGCCATATATAGAATAAATGAGTGCTCTGCCATAAAATTCTTACAGAGATATATCTCGAACTACCAAGATATTGCAAAATTCACTAACATTATGGGCAGTTAGAGGAGTTATTTTTTGGCTGTTTCGACGTGTTGAAAATATTTCTTAATCTGTTGAAGTTGGATCTCTTCAAGCGGTGCTTGAACTTTTATCAATATTTTAAGATTTGTTTTCGTGCTATGGAAATTATTAATCAGCAAAGGAGCTTGCAGCGGTGGCTATTTCGAATATTGCAGGATTGCGGCGGCTTGCACATGCTTACGGTGTGGCGACAGAATTTTGGGGATTTGACGGATGTGAAAAAACTGTTCCGGCTGAAACTCTGATTAAAGTGCTTGGTGCAATGGGAGTGGAAAATATTTCTGATGCAACAATCGAATCAGCAATTGAATATCGTGAAATGCGTCATTGGTATCGTGTGCTGCCGGCCGTAGTTATTGCACGCAATTCTCAAGAGACTCGGGTACAAGTCCACCTGCCGCACGGATCCGCAGTGCGCCTTGCCGCAGAGCTTGAAGACGGAGGATGGATTGGCCTGCAGCAGTGCGAAGATTTCACATTGCCGCGCGAAATTGACGGTACGCTTATCGGCCAGGCTTCTTTTGTAATTCCTCCCGGTTTAGCTTTGGGATATCACAAACTGCACGCATACATAAATGAAGGCACGGATAACGGGACACATCATACGGCAACACTTATTGGCGTCCCGAACAGACTTCCGGCAATAGACATGCTCTATCATTCGGGAAAAAATCGCATCTGGGGGATGATGGAACAACTTTACTCGGTACGTTCACGTGAATCGTGGGGAATCGGGGACTTGCGGGATCTAACGGAAACTTGTGCAATTTTCGGCGATATGAAAGCAGATTTTGTGTTAATCAATCCGCTGCATGCCGCGGAACCGACCGGCGTGATGACCCCTCGCCTTACTTGCCGGTTACTCGTCGTTTTTTCAACCCAATCTACATTCGGCCAGAAGATATTCCCGAAGCAGCTTATCTTCCTGCCGCTGAACGGGCGCTAGTGGACTGGGCTGGAGAGAAAGTAAAACTTTTTCGCTGCAAAATAAACTAATTGACCGTGATGCGTCATGGAAAGCAAAGCGGGAAGCGCTCGAAGTTATTTTCCGTGCACCGCGTTCGTATTCTCGGCAGCGGCAATTTACGAAATTCAAACAGCTCGAAGGGGCAGGACTGGAAAATTTCGCACTTTGGTGTGCCATTTATGAAAAATACGACGGTATGATTCCGGAAAAGTTTTGCGATATTAACTCGCTTGCGGTCAACCAGATTCGACGTGAGCTTGCACCGCGGACAGAATTTTGGGCGTGGCTGCAGTGGATTATGGATCAGCAGCTTGCCGCAGCCCAGGAGCATGCAAAAGATGCAGGGATGCGCTACGGAATTTGCCACGATTTAGCCGTTGGGGTACATCCAGAAGGTGCAGATACTTGGAGTATCCCGCAGGCGTTTGCCAAAGGAATCGGTGTGGGGGCGCCGCCGGATATGTATAACCAGCAGGGGCAGAACTGGAGTCAGCCGCCATGGAACCCTGCTGCTTTAGAGGAAATGAGTTACACTCCGTTACGCGATATGGTCCGCACTGTGCTGCGTCACGCCGGTGCACTTCGGGTAGATCACGTGATGGGTCTGTTCCGGCTATGGTGGATTCCAGACGGAAATTCTGCAAAAGACGGAGCCTATGTTAATTTCGACCATGAAGCAATGGTTGGCATAATGTTACTTGAGGCGCACCGTGCAGGTGCTGTCCTGATAGGTGAAGATTTAGGCACTGTTGAGCCGTGGGTTCGCGGCTATCTGAATGAGCGTGGAATCCTTGGCACATCAGTATTTTGGTTTGAAAAAGCTGCTGACGGTTCACCGCTGCACGCCGATCAGTACCGGCAGGGCGTGTTTGCGACTGTCGATACACATGATCTCCCGCCAGCAGCCGGATATTTGGCGCAAGAACATGTGGATTTGCGTGCTAAGCTCGGATTACTTGAACTCTCGGAAGAAGAGACACGTGCAGATGCTGAACGCGAGCGGGAGCAAGTAATTGCACGGCTGCAAGAATACGGGTTGATTGCAGATTCAGCTTCCGAACGGGAAATCATTGAGGCGATGCATTCATATATTGCACGCACGCCATCGCTCCTCCTTGGGGTTTCGTTAACAGATGCCGTCGGAGAGCGGCGCGCCCAAAACCAGCCGGGAACAGATCAGGAATATCCGAACTGGAAAGTACCGCTTGCCGACGGAACAGAGAAAGTGGTACTCGTCGAAGACTTACCGATAAATCCGCGATTAGTATCACTTGTGAGCCGGTTCAACGATGATTTGAAAAACTGAAAATCCATTGAGACAGCGGAACGTTCGGACTGCCATGATGAAAGATTACGAGGTTATAGGATAGACTCGCTGCAGATTACCAATTTCGAAAATCAATTAAGAGACTGCTGAATTCATGTTTGAATATGCTGACGAAAACCAGATCGCGCAGCTCGTGCGCGGTATTTTGCGTGCTTGCGGCGGGTATGCAAACATTTGCGGGATTGATTCTGAAATCTCACGGCTTGAAGTGCAAGTTGTTTCTAACGCGGAAATAGATGTGCAAATGCTGCGTAATCTTGGTGCAGCAGCGGTTGTGCTGCAAAAGAAAATGGTGCAGATTATTATCGGAGAAGTTGCTGAATCTTTGCACTATTTACTTGCGGAAAAACTTGAAATTGTGCCGGAAGGATACTAATTCCGGCTGCAGAAGACAGGCGTTGTTTAAAAGATTCCGATACATATTTGCATACTGTGAAATAGTGAATATGAAATCCGAATTCGATAATTTACAGGTATCGGCAGGATCTATTCTAATTTCGGCGTATGGAGTATCTGCCAAATTATATAATATTGGGCTGTTGACGATGTTTACCGCCAACAGCCCAATCACTTTGGAAATACTTCAGACTACTTCGAAGCTACATGTGTTTTATCGCATTCTTGCGCACGTACCGCACGTTTCGCTCCATCGATTTCTTCTGACACGAGACGGCGCAATGCAGGGGCTGCCGCTGCGTTTTCATCCAACCATTTATTACCGGCTGCCACAAGATCTACACCTAAATCGGTACGTCCTGCAAGCTTGGCCGGGAAAGAATAGCTAATCATATTTTCAGCAATTTCTTTCGTGCGATTCTCCCACTGTGCTTCCACTGCAGCGAAATACTTATCGACGTATGGAATGAGCAGTTCAGATTTGCCTTTCGCAAAACCTAAGCAAAGAGAACGCTGAACAGCATTTGTGACTTTATCGCCAGTCAAATCTGCCCATGCGTTTGCTTTGGCTGCTGCATCAGAAATCGCTGCGCGTGCCTGGGCGGCACTCGCAGCCCCAGAAGCGGTGTTATCGCGTTCAGAACGTTCAGCTTCTATCTCGGCTGCAGTGATCTTTCCAGCGACGGCAAGACGTTCAATTACTGCCCAACGCATTGAATTATCCATTGTTAAACCAGCAGGTACATCTTCATCGTGCAGCCACTTTGCGTAGGCCGGAACTTGTGCGTCAGCAGCACCGGCAATAGCTGCAAGCGCAATCTGAAGCTGACGATCAGATCCCGGCTCACATGTTTCTAAAATCTTTGCCAGAGAATCACCGACATGAGCTTGGAGGGATTCACGCTTACTTGGGTCGCTGTAGAGGTTTACGGCTGTCGCAAGCTGGCGCAGCAGTGTGCGCAGCACAGTTCCATGGTCTTCAGTTTCAAGTGCGCGCAATGTTAAATCTGCAAAATCGTGTGCCGGCATTTCACCGTCACGGCACATATCCCAGGCTGAGAAAAGAACTAGCGTCCGTGTAAGGCGGTCATCGAATGCGTTGATATTTTCAATTGCATGAGCCATTGAAGCGCTATCGAGACGAACCTTTGCATACGCCCAGTCTCCGTCGTTAATCAAAAGCAGATCCGGACGCTTTATCCCGGCAAACTCAGGTACTGCGGTAAGTTCGCCGTCAATATCGAGTTCAGCACGTGCAACTTGCTGATAACGCGTATCAAGCAAAGAATATCCTGCTACTGCAATCCGGTGCGGCCGCAAAGAAGCCCGGCCGTCGGATTCTTGCCGGATTGCAAAGCTTGTGATTGAATCACCATTCATCTCGATTTCCGGACGAAGAATGTTGATTCCAGACTCTTCAAGCCAGAGTTTCGACCATTGTTTCAAATCGCGGCCTGATGCTGTTTCAAGCTCCACCAGCAAATCTTGCAAAGTGGCATTGCCCCATGCTTTCTTTGCAAGATATTTTGCCACGCCGCCAACGAATGCTTCCCAACCAACATAGGCTACAAGCTGCTGGAACACGGAAGCACCTTTGCCGTAGGTAATCCCGTCAAAATTTACCAGCGTATCTTCAATATCGCGAATGTCTGCAGCAATTGGATGAGTTGACGGAAGCTGATCTTGCGCCTGCGCCCAGCTCTTTTCTGAAGCATTAAATGTAACCCAGGCGTCTTTCCAGCGGGTAGTTTCTGCTGCAGCCACGTGACTCATATATTCAGCGAAGGATTCATTCAGCCATAAATCGTCCCACCACTTCATTGTGACAAAATCACCAAACCACATGTGCGCAAGTTCGTGCAGAATGGTGACGGCACGGCGTTCAACCAGCGCTTGAGTTGGGCGGTTCCGGAAGACGTAGTCATCGAGAATTGTCACGCAGCCTGGATGTTCCATTGCGCCGGCATTATATTCCGGAACAAAAATTTGATCATACTTGCGGAATGGATAAGGCTGCTGGTACTGCTCTTCGTAGAACGGCATCCCCTGTTTCGTAATTTCAATTACTTCTTCGCCGTCTAGATATTGCGCAAGCGAACGGCGGGCATACACGCCCATTGGAATTTCACGGCCGTCTACCGAAGTGTACGAGCCGGTAACGCCTTCGTAGGGGCCGGCGACTAAACAAGTGAGGTAGGAAGAAATCCGCTCTGTTGGGGTGAATTCCCAGCGTGCTTTGCCTCCGCCAAGAAGGTTCTTTTCCGGAGTCGGAGCTACTGAGAAAACCTGCCAGTGCTCGGGAGCTGTTACTGCAAAAGTGAATTCAGCTTTCAAGTCCGGCTGTTCAAACACTGCATACATTCGCCGTGAATCTGCTACTTCAAACTGTGAATACAGGTAGACTTCTCCGTCGGCGGGGTCGGTTACCCGGTGTAAGCCCTCACCGGTATGCGAATACTCGCATAGTGCCCGGACAATGAGTTCGTTCTCTGCCTGCAGATTCGGCAGCGGAATGCGTGAATCTGCGTAGGATTCAACTGGGAGCGGCTTGCCGTTAAGCGTAATCTCGGAAACGGATTGCGCGATTAAATCAATAAAGCTATCTGCTCCCGGATTATTACAGGTAAAACGCACTGTAGCGACGGATTCAAAAGTCTGCGCAGAACCGGTGAGGTCCAGTGCTACATGATAGGTGCTGGTCTGGAGCAGCTTGGCACGTTCAGCTGCTTCAATTCTGGTTAAATTCTGCCCTGGCAAAATATTTTCCTTTCAAATAATTAATATATTTTCACAACACGTAATACTGCTGATACTGCTAATACTGCACGGAATAAATATGCAGCAGCATTTTTTGATACCGCAAGGATCTGCAAGCTGAACATCGGATTCCCGAAAACTTCCCAGACCTTTTGGAAAACTGCACATTCTGCAACTGCATATTATTCAGTGGAAAATTACCAAATTCGTACGCGTTCTTCAGGTGCGAGATACAGTCCGTCGCCTTCCTGCAGGCCGAATTCTTCAGCGAATGCGTCAATATTCTTCACCACGCCGTTGCAGCGGAACTCCACGGGAGAATGCGGATCAACTGCAAGAAGCTGAATTGCAGTTTCGTCACGGTACTTTCCCTGCCAAATGTGTGCATAGGAAAGAATCACACGCTGCAGTCCAGTTAGACCGCCAATCTCCGGAGCGCCTTTCGCGCCGTCGGCATATCCGGCCCTCTTCATTGCGATATCGTAAGCCTTAAGCGCAATCGACAGGCCGCCAAGATCGCCGATATTCTCACCGAGTGTAAGTGCGCCCTGTACGTGATACGGAGAATCTGCCGGTAACTGGGAAGGCGTGTAAGAATCGTATTGTCCGATTAATGCTGCTGTGCGTTTCTCAAATTCGGCGCGGTCAGTATCTGTCCACCAGTTATTCAAACGGCCAGTACCGTCGTACTTCGATCCTTGATCATCGAAACCGTGACCGATTTCATGGCCAATCACGGCGCCGATACCGCCATAATTCCAGGCAATATCTGCATTCGGGTCAAAGAAAGGCGGCTGTAAAATAGCTGCTGGGAAAACGATTTCGTTCGCCACCGGATTGTAGTATGCATTCACTGTTTGCGGATACATATGCCACTCGGAGCGATCCATCGGCTTGCCGAGCTTTTGAACCTCGCAATCCCAAGCAAAGGAAGCTGCTGCGCGGATATTGCCGACTAAATCATTTGGCTTTATCGCGAGTGCAGAATAATCTTTCCATTTCGTTGGATACCCGATTTTGGTGACAAAACTGGAAAGCTTCTCTAAAGCTCTGGTCTTAGTTTCGTCTGTCATCCAATCAAGTTCCGTAATTGAAACTTCATATGCCGCCAATAAGTCATCGACAAGCTGCTGCATTTGTTCTTTGTATTCGGGCGGAAAATGACGAGAAACATATTCCTTGCCGACGGCTTCACCCATCACGCCATCAACTAGTGCAACCCCGCGCTTCCAGCGATCACGCATTTCTTCACGCCCGGTAAGTGTACGGCCGTAGAAGTTGAAATGTGCCTGTACTATTGGTTCCGAAAGATACGAAGCACGGGAAAGAATCGTGTGCCAAATCAAGTAATAACGCAGATCCTCAAGGTTTGTCCGCCCCCAGAGCTGAGCAAATTCGGTTAATGGGGCCGCAGTATAAACAAGCAGCTGCGGAGCGTTTTCAGAATTTAAACCGAGAGCTTCAAGGCAAGGTGCCCAGTTAAAACCGGGTGCACCTTTTATGAATTCATCAAAAGTGAGCACAGTGTTTGTCGCTTCAGCGTCGCGCAGTTTTACGACGTCAAAGTGGGTTGCGGCAAGTTTTGTCTCGAAATCGAAAATGCGCTCAGCCGCATTCTTAGCTTCGTCGGAATCTACTTCGCATGCAAGCGCGTAAAGTGTTGGAATGAATTCTTGGTAAGCTGCGCGAATTTCCGCATATGATTCTTCACGGTAGTAAGCTTCATCCGGCAGCCCGAGACCAGACTGTGAAATCCAGGTGATATATTCTTCCGGATTGTTGCGATCTGCATTAATATCGAGACTGAAAGGTCCGCCAACGCCTGTTTTGAGTAACTTTCCGAGCACTACGGCAAGATGTTCCCGTTCATGGACGTTCAGAATTTCGTTTAAGTCTTCCTGCAATGCGCTGACGCCTTGTGCGTTAACTTCAGCTTCGCTCATAAAAGACGTGTACAAGTCGGCAATTTTTTGCTGCTCTGCGGAAAGCGCTGCAGTTTCTGTTTCTGTATCGGCGGTTGTTTCTGCAGCGATTGCGGTGAGCTCTTCAACAATCTCACGTACACGATCTTCAGACTCGTTCCGCAACTCCTGGAAAGAACCTGTTCCTGCCTGATCTGCGGGAATCTCAGTTTCGGCAAACCACTTTCCGTTCACATAACGGAAAAGATCATCTTGCGGCCGGACTTGCGGATCCACTTGTGCTAATAATTTTTCTGTAGCCTTATCTATTTTGCTCATGAGAACTATTCTACCTGCTGCAGTAAGTTCCGCTAAGTGCGGAAGATACGTTATGCTGTGAGCATGCGTGTACATATTGCTACAGACCATGCAGGTTTTGAGTTAAAGAATGAATTGGTGTCTTATCTTTCAGCTAAAGGTATGGAAGTGAAAGATCACGGCTACCACGAATATGATCGTTTCGATGCATACCCTCCGGTTTGTTTCGCTTGCGCCGAAGCTGTGGTGCAAGATCCAGGTTCGCTCGGGATTGTGATTGGCGGATCTGGTAACGGCGAGCAAATGTCGGCGAATAAGGTGAACGGTGTGCGTGCAGCGCTGGTATGGAATGAAGAAATTGCATTGCTTGCCCGTGAACATAATAATGCGAACGTGATGTCGGTTGGTGCGCGTCAGCATACCGTAGAAGAAGTTAAACGTTTTGTGGATATATTCCTGGGCACGAATTTTGATCCGGATTCGCGGCACCGTTCGCGGGTTGAGATGCTTTCCGAATATGAAGTGAAGCGCGGTTGATTATAAAGTAATTAACGCGGTTGTTTATGAAATAATTAACGCGGTTGATTAAAAGAATTAGACAGAATTCGAAGCAAAGCGCGGCCGCTAAATAGTGATTAACAGAATTTTGCTTAAACAAAACAAGTAATAAAGATAATGGCGACGGGAATATACGTGTGTTTGTATGTTCCCGTCGTCATTCGTCTGTCTCGGACCTGCGATATCGACGGCTGGGTGTCTGCGGAAAGTTTCTTTGATGCGCTGGGTTGTGCGGCTGGCGGCATGGTCTGCTTTAGCTAACGTGAGCGGTGGTGTGATGCGTGCGGGGTTACGTAAGTGGCGGCGTAATTTCCGTGAGCATACGTAACTGGTGGCAAAATGCCCTGTATGGTGACGTAACTGGTGGCAAAACGGGTGGTCTTAAGGTAACGACGGGAGTGTCGTCGTTTCTGTAAGTCTGTGACCTGCGCAAATATAATCGTTTCCGACGGCGAAAACCGCAGCCCGAGTTCTTGCCACTAGTTACGTGATGGAAATGAGTTCCCGCCACCAGTTACGTAAAGTTTTCTACGTTTTTCCACCAGTTACGTGATGAAACTGAGTTCTTGCCACTAGTTACGTAAAAAGGAAGCCGAGTTTCCGGTTGGATGTGTGGTGCTGGCGTGTCCGTCGTTAATTTACGTGATGAAAATGAGTTCCCGCTACTAGTTATGTAAAGAATCTGAGTTTTGTCACTGGCTATGTGATGAAACTGAGTTCTTACTGCTGGTTGCGTGGAGGGAAGAGTTGGGTCTTGCTGTTGGTTGCGGGTTTGCTGGTTTCTGTTTTCTTTATGCTGTGTGGTGTTTGTCATGTTTTGTGTGGTGTGGGGTGTGGTGGGTGTTGGTGTTTGTGCTGGTGGTGGTTGTATTTTCAATTATTTTTGGTTGGTTTTGTGTCGTGTTTTTGGGTGGAAAACGTGCGGGGGGGTAGTAGATTGATGTTTGCGTGCCTTGGATACCCGCTTGTCTTTTGTGGTGAGGGGTTTGGGCGTGAGTAAGCATTAATACTTAGGAGTTGTTTTTCATGTTTGGTAAGAGTGGTGGGGATGCGTATCGAGCGCGTCATAAGGTTGTAGTTGGTCCGAAGTATTCAAAGTTTGGGATCAAGTCTGCAATGGTTAGCAGCTTGTTTGCTTTGGGGATACCGGCAGGTTCGGCTAACGCGGTTGATGATTCTAATTCAGTGCTGACAGAAGAATCAATCAACATCGTTGCAAACTCGCTCGAAAACACACCAAACACCACCACTACTGTTGCTGCTGATACTGGTGTTACACCGAAATCTGATAGCACCACACCGAAAAAACGTGCAAAAAGACAAACAGATTCCAGTACTCCAGCGAGTGAAGAGCTTCCGCCATCACGAAACGATAAAAATAGATACGTTAATATTGATGATTACACTTTAGTGTGGGACGAAAATATTACTCTTAACGGTCAACCTGTAGGTAAAATTCCTGGTAGGGAGAGTGATCCTGGGTTTAAGAAAATAAATGATACTACCTATGTGTATTACTACGATTTTGATAAACCGTTTAATTTTGATTACAAGGAAATGGTGAAACGGATTAAAGCCGTCCCGAAAGATAATAGCAGTGGTAAACCTACCTATTATGGTCGTGATTATTTCAAAGTAAGAAAGCAATCCACAAATTATCCCCTTAGTAGTCGTAGTTGGAGTGTTAAAGAATTCCAAAACGGTAGTGGAGAACCTGTAGATGTTGTTTACGTTGAAACGCAAGGGTTTACGAATAAGGTAAACATGAATACGGTTGGAACTACTACTGGGAGTTATGATTCAATCGTTAAACAGCAAACCGAAAACGGTGAAACGATTAATGCTGTTAGAAATGCTGTTTATAACGGGAGCATTGTTATTCGTCCGTATGAGATGATTTCTCAATTAGTTTCAGCTGCAAAAAACTGGAAATTCCAATTAATTGGCGCAGATGTCCGTAATCCTGTGATTGATCAAGGAAAAACCACGAATAGTTTGAAACTTTCTGACCTTCATATCGCGACGAGCAATTCACTAGATGAATTATTTGTTGGGAAGAATGTGTCGGTGACGGATAATGTTACTCCGACTAATAAATTACAAACTAAGACTGTGTTTGAGTTTTTCTCGGAAGGTCAATGGAAAAACTTATCACAAGTTAAAAAAGAGGCTGCTTCTGGCGGATTGAAAGAATATAAAGTTAAAGTAAAGGTAATGGATGATGCTGCATATGAAGCGTCGTATGTGTTTGAGCATCCATTGGTAGTGGTTCCGAATTTACAGATACCAGAAAAAGTTGTGGTTATGGATGATCCAACTGGTGAGCTAAGTGACCGTGACAAAGAGCGCATCATTGATGCCATTAAAAAAGCCAATTCTGAGAATCCGCTATTAAATAAAAAGACCATTACTTTTGATAATAACGGCGGTATTTCCATTACCTATCCGAATGGGAATAATGTTGCACCAGAAATAACTTCTGTAGCTGATGTTGCTACGGAGCAAAAGAAAGAGCAAGGTCAGCCGGTAGCGACTCCGCTTGAAGGTGGTGTTGATGGTGTTCAGTATTCACGGTTTGATGGTGGTTTGGATTATAAGCCTGTTCCGTTGGTGAAAGATTTTGGGACGGAGCCGAATCGTGATGTGAAAGTTGATGGTGGTCAGCCGGTAGCGACTCCGCTTGAAGGTGGTGTTGATGGTGTTCAGTATTCACGGTTTGATGGTGGTTTGGATTATAAGCCTGTTCCGTTGGTGAAAGATTTTGGGACGGAGCCGAATCGTGATGTGAAAGTTGATGGTGGTCAGCCGGTAGCGACTCCGCTTGAAGGTGGTGTTGATGGTGTTCAGTATTCACGGTTTGATGGTGGTTTGGATTATAAGCCTGTTCCGTTGGTGAAAGATTTTGGGACGGAGCCGAATCGTGATGTGAAAGTTGATGGTGGTCAGCCGGTAGCGACTCCGCTTGAAGGTGGTGTTGATGGTGTTCAGTATTCACGGTTTGATGGTGGTTTGGATTATAAGCCTGTTCCGTTGGTGAAAGATTTTGGGACGGAGCCGAATCGTGATGTGAAAGTTGATGGTGGTCAGCCGGTAGCGACTCCGCTTGAAGGTGGTGTTGATGGTGTTCAGTATTCACGGTTTGATGGTGGTTTGGATTATAAGCCTGTTCCGTTGGTGAAAGATTTTGGGACGGAGCCGAATCGTGATGTGAAAGTTGATGGTGGTCAGCCGGTAGCGACTCCGCTTGAAGGTGGTGTTGATGGTGTTCAGTATTCACGGTTTGATGGTGGTTTGGATTATAAGCCTGTTCCGTTGGTGAAAGATTTTGGGACGGAGCCGAATCGTGATGTGAAAGTTGATGGTGGTCAGCCGGTAGCGACTCCGCTTGAAGGTGGTGTTGATGGTGTTCAGTATTCACGGTTTGATGGTGGTTTGGATTATAAGCCTGTTCCGTTGGTGAAAGATTTTGGGACGGAGCCGAATCGTGATGTGAAAGTTGATGGTGGTCAGCCGGTAGCGACTCCGCTTGAAGGTGGTGTTGATGGTGTTCAGTATTCACGGTTTGATGGTGGTTTGGATTATAAGCCTGTTCCGTTGGTGAAAGATTTTGGGACGGAGCCGAATCGTGATGTGAAAGTTGATGGTGGTCAGCCGGTAGCGACTCCGCTTGAAGGTGGTGTTGATGGTGTTCAGTATTCACGGTTTGATGGTGGTTTGGATTATAAGCCTGTTCCGTTGGTGAAAGATTTTGGGACGGAGCCGAATCGTGATGTGAAAGTTGATGGTGGTCAGCCGGTAGCGACTCCGCTTGAAGGTGGTGTTGATGGTGTTCAGTATTCACGGTTTGATGGTGGTTTGGATTATAAGCCTGTTCCGTTGGTGAAAGATTTTGGGACGGAGCCGAATCGTGATGTGAAAGTTGATGGTGGTCAGCCGGTAGCGACTCCGCTTGAAGGTGGTGTTGATGGTGTTCAGTATTCACGGTTTGATGGTGGTTTGGATTATAAGCCTGTTCCGTTGGTGAAAGATTTTGGGACGGAGCCGAATCGTGATGTGAAAGTTGATGGTGGTCAGCCGGTAGCGACTCCGCTTGAAGGTGGTGTTGATGGTGTTCAGTATTCACGGTTTGATGGTGGTTTGGATTATAAGCCTGTTCCGTTGGTGAAAGATTTTGGGACGGAGCCGAATCGTGATGTGAAAGTTGATGGTGGTCAGCCGGTAGCGACTCCGCTTGAAGGTGGTGTTGATGGTGTTCAGTATTCACGGTTTGATGGTGGTTTGGATTATAAGCCTGTTCCGTTGGTGAAAGATTTTGGGACGGAGCCGAATCGTGATGTGAAAGTTGATGGTGGTCAGCCGGTAGCGACTCCGCTTGAAGGTGGTGTTGATGGTGTTCAGTATTCACGGTTTGATGGTGGTTTGGATTATAAGCCTGTTCCGTTGGTGAAAGATTTTGGGACGGAGCCGAATCGTGATGTGAAAGTTGATGGTGGTCAGCCGGTAGCGACTCCGCTTGAAGGTGGTGTTGATGGTGTTCAGTATTCACGGTTTGATGGTGGTTTGGATTATAAGCCTGTTCCGTTGGTGAAAGATTTTGGGACGGAGCCGAATCGTGATGTGAAAGTTGATGGTGGTCAGCCGGTAGCGACTCCGCTTGAAGGTGGTGTTGATGGTGTTCAGTATTCACGGTTTGATGGTGGTTTGGATTATAAGCCTGTTCCGTTGGTGAAAGATTTTGGGACGGAGCCGAATCGTGATGTGAAAGTTGATGGTGGTCAGCCGGTAGCGACTCCGCTTGAAGGTGGTGTTGATGGTGTTCAGTATTCACGGTTTGATGGTGGTTTGGATTATAAGCCTGTTCCGGAGCTTGCTGGTTATGGCGCAATCGGTGCTGATGTGAATACTGCTGATACTACTGATAAGCCGGGTAGCGCGTCTGTGCTTCCAGGAGCTGATTCAGGTTCATCGTTCACAGGTGTGCTTGAGTATCCGGAGATTGCGGGTGTGAGAGATTTTGGTCTTTCCGCTGATAGTGCTGATAGTGCTGATAGTGCTGATAGTGCTGATGGCACTGATGGTGCGGATACCGTGGGTCTGGGTCAGCCGATTGTGCCGGTGCTTGATAATGGTGGTGTTTCTTCGGCTGGGGTTGAGAAGTTGCCGCAAACTGGTGCGGATTCGCGGGCTGGTTTGCTTGGTGCGGCTGGTCTTGGTTTGGCTGGTGTGCTCTCAGTTTTCGGCGCACGCAAACGCCGCGAAGACTAAACGCTGGGAAGCCTAATCCCTTGCGAAGACTAGAAACACTGAGAACACCAGGAACGCTGGGAAACTAATAGTCTCGTAAATCCTTTTAAAATGGCTGGGAACACTGCAAAAGTGTTCCCAGCCGCTTTTATCTTGAAAAATGCAGTACAGGTGCTGCGGATATCGGCGATACTAATCTATTAACAACAAGAAATCGCTGCACATATGAACGCAGATTCGGGCACAAACATCTAGTCAATATCAAGGTTTCCGTGCTCAGACCTTTTCACAGCCTTTTAATCTCACAATCTTTTAATCTCTGATGCAAGCGCAGACGCGGAGATCATTAAAATTGCCGAATCAGTATTGGCTTCAAATCATAATTACTGGATTATTGTTAGCTTCAAATCATAATTGCCGGATCAATATTGGCTTCGAGTTCTCCTGCCAGACGGTTCTTTGCCGGAATCCCAACAGCGATATACCCTGCAGGGACATCCTTTACAACTACGGCGTTAGCACCAATTTTTGCATCATCGCCAACATAAATCGGGCCGAGTACTTTTGCGCCTGATCCGATCGTGACACGGTTCCCAACAGTCGGATGGCGTTTGCCCTTTTCATTGAGGTGCCGCCGAGAGTGGTGCCGTGAAAAATCAGCACATCTTCTCCTACTTCGGCAGTTTCTCCGATAACTACACCCATTCCATGATCGATAAATAGCCGTCGGCCAAGAACCGCTCCTGGATGTATTTCAATTCCAGTTAATGACCGCGTAATCTGTGAAATAAGCCGTGCCGGAAAGCGGAGGAAGATACTTTTTTCCACATTAGATGCGCTAAACGGTATGTCCAGACAGCGTGCACTCCTGGATAGAGCAATGCAACTTCAAATGCTGAGCGGGCAGCCGGATCATGATTTACCGCAGCATTTAGGTCTTCGATTAGCTGCTGCCGGAAAGAAATGTTATTGGTCAATTTATCACCTGTTTATCTGCGGAATACTTTATCTGCTGAATCCGGAAAGGCACTATGCGGAAATTCCGGAAGAAAACCACGAGTAAATCCGAAAAGAAAGCCGCAAGCAAATCCGGGAATACAGCCGCGAATTTGTGAGTTGTGAGCTTTTGTAACTTGTAAGCTTTAATCGGAATTTGTGATATGCTTCGGAACTAAAATAATGTGCTCAGATTAGCAATAAATGTCAAAAATAGTGCTGTATTAAGGATATGAGAAAAGCGGCGGGAATTTCATCAGAATATCACGCGCCGCTTTTCGTTTTATTTCACTTTTCTTATGGATACGTTTACTCAGCGAGACCTTCGAAAAGCGGGGTGGAAACGTAGCGTTCGCCAAAGTCCGGCAAAATCACTACAATATTCTTTCCGGCATTTTCTGCACGCTGTGCAAGCTGGATTCCTGCCCAAAGCGCTGCGCCACCGCTCAAACCTGCCAGCACACCTTCCTGATGTGCAGCTGCGCGGGCAGTTTGGAGTGCGTCTTCAAATTCTACCGCAATCACTTCGTCATAGATTTGTGTATCAAGCACGTCCGGGACAAAGTTTGCACCAATTCCCTGAATCTTGTGCGGACCTGCCTTACCTTCTGAAAGCAAGGGAGAATCAGCTGGTTCAACTGCCACAATCTGTACATTTGGGTTTTGCTTGCGAAGATAATGCCCGACTCCGGTAATTGTACCGCCTGTGCCGATACCCGCAACGAAAATATCCACTTTCCCTTCGGTATCTTCCCAAATTTCCGGGCCGGTTGTTTCTTCGTGCTTGGCTGGATTTGCTGTATTCGCGAACTGTGAAGCAAGAATTGCGTTATCTTCGTTTTCAACGATTTCTTTTGCCTTATCGACGGCTCCCTGCATCCCTTTGCTGGCTCAGTGAGTACGAGTTGTGCACCAAAACCGCGGAGCAGTGCACGGCGTTCCTTTGACATTGAAGCCGGCATGGTGAGAATTACCTTATATCCGCGTGCAGCTCCGACCCAAGCTAACGCAATGCCGGTATTACCTGAAGTAGCTTCCACAATCGTTCCGCCTGGCTGGAGTTTTCCGGATTTCTCAGCTGCATCCACGATGGCGACCCCAATCCGGTCTTTCACTGAGTTTGCCGGGTTGTAGAATTCAAGCTTTGCCAAGATTGTGCCTTTAGCGTTTTCGCCGCCGATTCGGTTCATGCGCAGCAGCGGGGTTTTGCCGATGAGTTCAGTAATCGAATTGTGGATTGGCATTTTAAAATCTCTCTCTTAATTAGTTCGTTTTGGGTATTATTTTTTTGAATTTTGCGATATGAATTTCGTATTTGAATCATTCTGATACTTCAGCTGCTTTAGCGGCGAGAATTTTCATTTCTGCCAGGATCTATACCTTTGCACGGTACGACGGCTGCAGCTTTTTTATTTTGATTTAATTTCCGACTTCGATTATTTGATTACATAATCGTTTTGTGAAAGTACTTCTGAATGATTTACAAATATGAACAAATATGATTCGTAAATTGTTGACGCAATAACACCTGATTGTGGGAAGTTATTGGCTGAGCGCCGAGCATGCATAACCGAAATTCTACTTTTATCAATCTTTTCGGATGCACAAATTTGAGCCAGGCGCTCTACTTACAGAGCTGACAACAGCTATAGCAATAGTGAAAAACGGTACGGAATGCGACTGGGGATTCGGGAAGAATCTGCATTTTCGCCTCCAAACCTCTGTGATAATTTCGTCGTGAATAAGTGTGCTAAAAGATGTTGAGTGTGAACAAGCCGAATCTGCATTATTGAGGATAATCCGTGCTTATTATTGAATCCAACTATTTTCATCCCTGCTAGTGCAGAATCTTTGTTCGTTCTCAACGCTCCGATAATCGCATGATGCAGTGTTTTGCCGCAAGTTGAATTATCAAGTTTCGCTGAGTGTGAAGTTGAATCCGGTATTTTTGAAAGGTCTTTACGCAAGTTTTTGTGCCGGAATCTCGCGGATTACAAGCCCGTCTTCAATGGCGCTGCATTGTCCGGATGTGATTTGTGCCAGTGCAGCAGAAAATGCGTTTTTATCGTTAATCGCGAGTTGGAAAACTACTTTGGTTGTTTCATAGCTTACGTTGAGGAGGTCGTATCCGCGCCCGCGCAGTTCAGCTTCCAGCCTGCCGGCAATATCGTGGCGTGCAGTCACGTAGATTCGTGTTAATTCCAATGGTGTGAAAGTTTGCGTGCCAAGCAGACACTCGCGCACTGAGCTTGAATATGCGCGCACTAACCCGCCGGTGCCGAGCAGCGTGCCGCCAAAATATCTCACAACGACGGCTGCGGCATTTGTGAGTTCGAATCCGGAGAGCACATCAAGTATTGGTTTTCCGGCAGTGCCGGCAGGTTCGCCGTCGTCAGATGAATGTTGGAGCGGTTGAGCGCCGGGCATGGTGATGATGTATGCGCTGCAGTGGTGGCGTGCGTCGGGAAATTCTGCACGTACTTCGTTAATAAAGGCGCGAGCTGTTTCTTGGGAATCGGTACGGCGAATCAGTGTAATAAACTGTGAACGTTTTATTTCAATCGTGTTTCGCAGTTCAGTGCCGGGGGCTAGCAGGAGAGTGGGCATAGGGAAATTCTAGCGCTGATATCGAAGTTATCCGGCATGCAGGAGTTTATGTAACACAGGTTGTTAAATCGGTCATAAAATATGTGTTAAATCAATCATGAAATATTGAATTAGTTAGACCGGTCACGTCAGCCTACTTTTACTGAAACAAAGGAGTTTCGAGAATTTCTCCAAAAAGTTTCATAGCTGTGTCTGCAGCTGCGCGGGGCTTTCTTTTGCAGCTGTATTAGGGAGTGCGTCAATGAAATCAATTATGAAATCCGTGTTTGCAAAATATGCGGTGATATATGCTTTCGTATTTATGGTATGGCTGTACGGCAAGGATCATAATGGGATTAGTTCTAATTCTGTCTATGTGCTTGTTTTCTTAATCCTTGGGATTTGTGCTTGTCTTGCGGCATCGAAGAAAGTAAGTTTTTGGAGAAAATCGATACTTTCGGTGCAAAAGTGTCGATTCAGATTCTGACTATAGTTTTCACGATATTGTGGATGTTCTGCTTTTACCGCTGTACAGAGCTGCTTGGTGCTTATGATATAGCAAAATATCCGTGGGTATATCGCTGGCAAACACTTCCTGGGCTTTTGTATTTAATGGTCGGGGTTACTTCTGCAGCTTTATACGGATACTTTATTCCGCAATCGTGGAAAAGTGTCTTTTCGAAAATTTTTTCAAATAAAGAAGCTGAAGAAAGTGCAGGTAGGAAAGAGTATGCACGTAAGATTTAAGCTGTCTTTTTCAGTTTTCTGGTTTTCTGGTTTTCTAGTTTTCAGCCGGTTGTTTTCTGTAAAACCGTGTAAAAACTTGTAAAGCCTTGTAACTTGCAAGCCGTGTAAAAGGATATTGCGCGCAATGAACAAAATCTTTACCCGATGCGAAATCTGCAGAATCCGGAGGGATATGGGCAGAATTGGCTGTGCAATCCGGAGCAGAGTAAAGCTGTGACTTTGAAAGAACGTGTTATTTTGGTGGTGCTGCGCACAATGTATTGCCGGAGAATAGCCGAAGTCATAGCTAATACGCTAGAATATTCACTTGTGTGTTCTGTTTGCTGATTTCGTGTCGGCTGATTCGAAATCACACGGAATGAAAATCAAGTACTTGAAACTTGGAAATTCGGGCACGGATTTCCGCTAATTGAAAGGAGCGGTGGAATGGCAGTTCCAAAGCGCAAGATGTCACGCAGCAACACCCGCTCTCGTCGCTCCCAGTGGAAGGCTGAGCTTACTGAGCTACAGACTGTTCGCATTGGCGGCCGCGAGTTGCGTCTCCCACGTCGCCTGGCAAAAGCTGCACAGAAAGGCTTGATTGACTAATCAGGCTCTGCGGCTGAAACCGTGAAAACTAAATTCGTTTAGAAGAACCCTGGATTTTTTCAGGGTTCTTCTGCTTTCGATGCAGTTTTAATCCAACTTGTAAATGCTGAACAAAACGGCTGCTTATTTTGGTGTGCTGCGGTTAGTTTGCGGGACCCATCCTGCATTTGGGTTCTGCACATTTTGTTTGGGTTAACGCGATGAAGCCGGTGTTTGTTCGGGCGGAAAGCGGTGTTTTTGTATAGCTCAAGCTTGACCGCTGTGCAAAAACACCGCTTGGAACCAGCCAAACTGGATCGAACTAAATTGGGACTGGCTAAAAACACCGCTTGGAACCAGCCAAACTGGATCGAACTAAATTGGAACCGGCTAAATCGGACTCAACTAAAAGGTGCTGCATACTCTGGTTTGCTTCGGGGTGCTGCGTACTTGTAGTTGGCTTTTGGGGAGGTGCTGCAAGTGCGTCAAGTTTGGGATACTGTATTGCAACAGAAATGCCGTCGGTAAAAATTTCCGCAGAAATGCCGACGGCAAAGACTTTCGTCTCGCCGTCGGCACTTCATTTTTTGGGATTGCGATACTGGCTTAACTTAGCTTTAGTGTATCTGTTTCACGAGCCATCAGACGGGCGAGCGAAGCTGAAGTGCGCACTTGTTCAAGGGTGCCGCATGCCTGAATTTTTCCATTGTCAAGCACAATCACCTGATCGGCTTGTGTAAGGCTTGCGGGGAATGCGTTGATTCCACAATAGTGAGTTCCGGCAGCTCGCGGCGAAGATTTTCACGTACTCTATTAGCCGTCTCATTATCAAGATGTGATGTGTATTCGTCAAGCAAAAGTACGTCTGGGCGGAGCAAAATTGCACGTGCTAATGCGAGACGTTGGCGCTGACCGCCGGAAAGTAAATTTCCGCTTTCGCCAACTTCTAAGGAAAGCCCGCCTCGCGGTTCAATTTCTTCGCGCAATTCCACAAGCTCAAGTGCGTGAAGTAATTCTGCTTCGCTTGCATCAGGAACTGCAAGGCGAAGATTGCCTTCGATGCTCGTGTTAAACAGGGTAGCTGTTTGTTCAACAAGCAATACGCGGCGGCGAAGGCGGTCTAACTGCAAATCTTTTGCGGATGTGCCGTTAAATAATACGGAACCGTCGCTCGGATCAAAATGACGTGCAATCAGCTTCAGGATTGTGGATTTACCGCAGCCGGAGAGCCCGATCAAACAAGTATGACTTCCTGCAGGTACTGTAAATGACACGTCCTGTACTGCTGGGGCTGCACCCGTTCCTTTATTCGGATAGCGGTAATTTACTGAATCGAATTCGACGTTCAGCGCACCATCGGATAGCTCGTAAGGATTTTCTGGAGAAGTGACTGCAGCCGCCGTGTGCGCAACATCGTAGACGCGCTCTGCAGCGGCGAGTGAGTTGTCTAAATCGGCAGCGAAGTCGCGGACACCGGAAGTTACACTAAAGAGTCCCCAAACGAGAATCGTGAAAATGGATAAGTTAATCGGCGGTACTCCCAGTGCGCTGCCGGCACCGGCGACGGCAAGCACGGTTCCCAGTGACGTAATGACTGTCAGTCCGTTCCGAATTGCGGTCCAAATCCTGCGCGGCCGCTGCTCGATCCCCAGAAGTGCATCGAGTTGACGCATCTGCTCCAGGCGTTCATGTGTTCTGCCGTATCCGGTAACCTCAGCCATACCTTGGATTGAATCCGTGACGTGCTGTGCAAGGTTTGCGCGGGCAATGCTTGCAGTTGCGGCGCTTTCAAAAGATTGCTTTATCCCAAGCGCAGGTACGGCGAAGATGCTTAACGCAAGTCCGCAAACCGCAATTAGCGATGGCGCCCAGCCGACGAACGGGCCGGCTGCAAGCAGCGAAATTAGCGGAATTGTGACTGCGGTGACGGCAGGTGCAAAAGTGTGTGCGAAGAAAACTTCGATTCGATCAATATCTTTTGTTGCGCGCAGCAGTAAATCTCCGGACTTACGTGAGTTTTCGGTAGCAATTGGAATCATGGCGCGGTAAAACTCGACACGCAGAATCTCAAGTGCTTTGAAAGCGACGAGGTGTCCTAAGAAATGCTCGAAGTAGTTAAAGATTGCTTTGAGCAGTGTGAGGATAACGAGAATTGTAATCCCGATCCAAAGCGGCCAGGGGAAACGGCCGGCTGCGGTTTCCGGGAGCATTAATGAAGCAACCATCCATATCCCGAGCGTGAGAATCGTCAGATGCGCGAAAAAGTATAGGTGGCGGAAGATTGTGGAGAGCGCGAGCGGCCGCAAAACGGATTTAGTGACGCGGATGAGCCATTTACTGATTCGGGAAATACGCTGAATCATTATTTTTCCTCCATTTCGCTGCGTACTGATTTTTCGCTGCAGTAATTTTGTGTCGCGGTATCGGCATTTGCGTGCTGTTTAATATGGTGTGCGCTGATAGTTCCGTCGGAAATCAAATATTGTGCGCCAAGGGAAGCGAGCGCCAGGCGGTGTGTTGCAAGGATGAGAGTTTTTCGGATGCGAGTTCTGCCAAGACTTTTTCAATTACTGCTTCAGATTCGAGATCTACCTGTGATGTTGGTTCGTCAAAAATCATCAGTTCGCGTTCTGAGAGGATTGCCCGTGCAATTGAGATTCGCTGTGCTTGCCCGCCTGAGACACTTGATCCGCGTTCTCCAAGGTCGGTGTCAATCCCTTGCGGAAGTGAGCGGACCCAATCGCCGAGCGCTACCCGTTCAAGTGCTGCATGCATTTGTTCCGGGGAAGCGTTTGGATTTGCGATACGCAGATTTTCGGCAAGTGTGCCCGCAAAGAGCCAGGTTTGCTGGTGTACGGCGGCGCTTTTGGCGCGGATGCCGTCTTGAGTTGTCGGTGAAAGCTCATTCTGGGCGACTTTAATATTTCCGCTGTCCGGCACTAAATCTCCGCTGATTAACGAGAGGAGTGTGGACTTTCCGCCGCCGGAAGTGCCGAGCAGGACGACGGTTTCGCCAGTGGGTACTGTGAGGTTTATGTCTTTAAGTACTTGTGTTTTTGGTTCGTATCCGAAGCTGGCGTTTTTACTTGTACGAAAGATCTGCCAGTTTCTGCTGCGGGCAGTGCAGAGTTAGTTGCTGCTGCGGAATCGGCGGTAGCGGAATCAGCGGTATTGGCGGATGCCTGCCAATTCGTTTCGCGATTTAAGAACCGGTTCATTGCACGCATTCCAGCTCGTCCCCGAGACCGATATAGAAGAAACCGCCGACCTCATTAATCGGCGTGGTGAGGAGCGGGGTGATTAGTGTGAGCGCGATTGCGCCGCCAATGGAGATGGCGCCGGATTCAAGTCGGGTGTAGGCAAGGATGATTGCTACTGTCACTAAAAATAGTGAGAATACTGATTCCATCACGAATAGGAGCAGCTGATTTCGGGCAAGCAGCCGCATTGTTGCTACACGGTTTTCTTCACCGGTATTTGCAAGGCGGTCGCCGGTTCGTTTTGCGGCCCCAATACCGACAAGTGTGGGCAGTGCCTGAATCGCTTCCAGAAATTGACCGGCAAGCTTTGCGCGCATTTCGCGGGAAGCGTTCGAATCTTTACGGAAAAGCCGCTGGAAAGATCCGATTGCCAGCGGGACAAGCGGAATGCAGATAAGCAGGATTAATGCACTAAACCAGTCGATAAAATAGGCGATACCGGCGAGTGCTAAGAATGGGGTGAGTACTGCTCCGAAAAGTTGCCCGATATATCCTTGACGGTATTCGGTTACGCGTTCGACGGAGTCTGTCATTACAGATACCAGCCGTCCGGTCTCGGTTCCGGTGAATCGTGCCGGCCCGAGCTTGAAAGCGTGTTTCACTAATCCTTGCCGGAGTCTTACGGATTCACGTTGGATGCTTGTGCGCTGTGCGAGTCCTAAGAGGAAATGGGCTAATGCGGCAGCGGAAATCCAGGTGATCCCGGCAATTATCCATGTGGGCAGTAATGCTTCTTGGGATTTTGTGAAAAATAGTAAGCCGAGGATTTCTCCGATGGTGTATAGCGAAATGGTGCTGGCGGCCGCTTGAATCGAAATTAGCAGTACTTGCAGCCAAATGGCAGAATTTCCGGGCTTGAAAAAGTGTGCTTTTGGTCCGGTGATTTTTTTGCATTTTTTTGTTTTTGCTGGTGTTTTTCTGACTTCAAACTCTGATTTGTTTTTGTTTGTGCTTTCGCCAATGTAGTTCTTTCTGAGCCGAATATGTTTTATCGGGGATAATCCCGATTCAGGTTTGTTTGTTAGGTGAACCTTATTGTTACGAGTTTTCATTATATTCACTCTCGTTATTTCCGGCGATAGGTGAATATCACATGTGTTATTTTGATTAGTGGATTTGGCGGAACTGCTGCAGGTAAAACTCTTTGGATCTTGGAATAATCAACAAATTCCGCAAGAAATATCTCAATATTGAGATATTTTCGCAAAACGCTTGTGTGACTCAAGTGACATAGTTTATTGTGTAAAAACGAGACCATAAAAACGAAACCGACAAAACCGATAAAGATGAATGAACGAAAGTGAAAGCGAAGGAGAAACATAATGAGCCAGGTTACAGGGCAGGCAATTGCGATGATCATCTACTTTGTTGCAATGATCATTATTGGCCTTTGGGCATACACGCGCACAAAAATCTCGACGACTATATGCTCGGCGGGCGTGATTTAGGACCGGCAGTTGCTGCACTGTCAGCCGGAGCTTCCGACATGTCCGGATGGCTGCTGATGGGACTGCCCGGCGCGCTCTACCTCAGCGGTATTGTCGAAGCCTGGATTGCGGTCGGATTAACTGTCGGTTCCTGGATTTCGTGGAAAGTGGTTGCACCGCGCCTGCGTTCATATACGCAGGTAGCAGGGAACTCGATTACAGTGCCGTCTTTCTTAGGAAATCGTCTGCGTGATCATACACGCTCAGTACGTGTGGTTGCCGGGATTATTATTTTCATCTTTTTCACTTTCTATGTTTCTTCCGGTATGGTCGCCGGCGGAACTTTCTTCGAATCAGCATTTGGAATGGACTACCACCTGGGAATGGTGATTGTGGCAGCCGTCGTAGTGCTCTACACTCTGGTTGGCGGCTTTCTCGCTGTGTCATGGACAGACATGGTTCAGGGGCTGATGATGCTCGTCGCACTCCTGGCCGTCCCGATTGCCGGAGTTATTGCACTCGGAGGTTTCGGGGCGGTAGCAGAAGGAGTTACGGCTGCAAATCCGCATTTTCTTTCGCCTTTTGGCGGTGCGACGGCAATCGGTGTAATTTCCTCGCTTTCCTGGGGATTAGGATACTTTGGGCAGCCGCATATCATTGTGCGGTATATGGCGCTGCGCTCCCCGGCAGAAGCGAAACAGGCGCGCCGAATCGGGATTGGCTGGATGGCGCTTTCCGTAATCGGTGCAGGCGGAACGGCAATCGTCGGAATCGCCCTGAACAATGCCGGAATTATTAATATTGGTGAAGGGCAGCAAGAATCTGTATTCATTATTACTGGTCAGCAGCTTTTTCCAGCGCTTGTTGCCGGTTTCATGCTTGCAGCGATTCTTGCGGCAATTATGTCGACAATTTCCTCACAGCTGCTTGTTACATCGTCAGCCGTGGTTGAAGATATTATTAACGCAAAAGGTAATCGGCGGCGAGATGCTGCAAACGCAGTATTAATCGGGCGAATCACAGTACTTCTGGTCTCAGTGCTTGCGGCGGTATTTGCCTGGTATAAAACAGATTCGATTTTAAACCTTGTTGCTTTTGCCTGGGCCGGTTTCGGTGCGGCATTCGGACCAATCGTACTGCTTGCACTGTACTATCGGAAACTCACCTGGCAAGGTGCGCTCTCGGGAATGATTACCGGTGCGGCAGTGGTTGGCTTATGGGGTACTTACAAGTGGTTTGGTCTTTATGAAATCCTTCCCGGATTCCTGCTCGGCTTAATTGCTGCGTACCTAGTCTCGCGAGCAACATTCCAAGAAAACAAAGATATTTCTGCAGAATTTGATACTGCGGTACGGTTATCGAATGCAGACTCAAACGTAATCGACCGTGAATTTTCCGGAGCTCACAAACTTACTTCTCCAGCACTTGATTTGACGGGAAATATTAGCCGCGAGAATCTGGACTGACCGCGTATTCATCGCAGGATGCTTTATGCCGATTACAGATTTGAGTTTTAAAAAGAGTTTTAAAAAAGAGTTTTAAAAAAGAGTTTTAAAAAGCAGGAAAAGCAGCAGTTTGCTGCACGTTGTAATTAAATAAAATTCGAACATTTCGTCGATTGTTTGAATAATTCATAGGTAGAATATTTATGCAGATTTCGAATAGGCTCTCCAGTAATTACATTTTCCAGTAATTTGGAAAATTCGAAATTTGCATAGTTCTGCTCTGCAATCTAAATCAGGAAAAATCTGAATCAAGAAGAGCGAAACAGCGCAGTCAGATATGATGAAATACAATCAAAGACGAGAATACTTTCAGGAATTAGTTCGAATTTAACAAAGGATGAATCTTAATGAGTCAAAAACCGGAAAAATTTGATGCCATTATAAAGCGGGCAGTGAAGCGCGCGAAGTACTGGCTCGAAGAATCAAAACAGTATCCGAACGATCGGGCCGCACAGCTGCTTGCAAAGACGCTAAAGGATCCAAGCGGTCTTGATTTTACAGTCGAATTTGTCGACGGCGTTATTCGGCCCGAAGACAAATCTGTGAGCGCAGACAAGATTGCGAAATTGGCAGACCAGAAACCCGCATTCCTGCCGGCCTACCTGCGTAATCCGCTGAAATTTGGCGGTAAAATTGCGCCGATGCTCCCGAATACAGTCGTGCCGGCGGCAGAAAAAGTGTTCCAGCAGCTCGTCGGAGACCTTGTGCTCGACGCGAAAGGGAAAGGACTGACGAAGTCAATTGCACGGCTCAAAGCACAGGGAGCCCGCCTGAATATGAACCTGCTCGGGGAAGCTGTGCTCGGAGACAAAGAAGCCGAAAAACGCATGGCAGACACAATCAAGCTGCTTGAAAGAGACGATGTTGATTATGTCTCGATGAAAGTTTCAGCAGTGATTGGCCCGCACAACCCGTGGGCATATGAAGAAGCAGTGAATAATGCCGTCGAAGCGCTCCTCCCGCTCTACTCCCGTGCAAATTCGTATTCTCCGAAGAAGTTCATCAACCTGGATATGGAAGAATACCATGACCTGCATATGACGATTGACGTGTTTAAACGGATTCTGGAACGCCCAGAGTTTCAGAAGCTTCGTGCAGGGATTGTGCTCCAGGCATATTTGCCCGACGCACTTCCAGCGATGGAAAATTTGCAAAAATGGGCAGCAGCGCGAGTATCCGCCGGCGGTGCGCCGATTAAAGTACGCGTAGTTAAGGGAGCAAACCTTTCAATGGAACGGGTACAGGCGGCAACTCACGGTTGGGAGCTAGTCACAGAGCCGTCGAAAGAACATACGGACGCAAACTATATCCGCGTGCTTGAATACGCACTCCGCCCGGAACATATCCAGAACGTAAATATTGGTATTGCCGGAATGAATCTGTTTACTGCCGGATATGCTTTCGAATTAGCGGAAGAACGCGGCTTACTGAACGGTTCAAACCAAGTCGAGTTTGAAATGCTTGCGGGGATGGCTGCGCCGCAGGCACAGGCAATTCAAAAAGATACCGGCCATTTGCTTTTCTATGTTCCGATTGTGAATCCGGAAGAATACGATGTGGCAATTGCTTATCTGGTGCGCCGTCTTGAGGAAAATGCGCTTCCGGCGAACTTCATGTCGTCAATTTTTGATATTGCTGACAGTCAAACTCTGCTGCAGCGGGAAGAAGACCGCTTCCTTGCTGCCTGCTCGCACGCATTCACCGATCCAACTGGGCCGAACCGGAAGCAGAACCGGCAAACTGAAACCGAAGATGAAATCCGCTCCTTTGTAACAAATAAATATGGCGATTGGGAGTTTAACAACACTCCGGATTCTGATCCGTCGCTGCCGGAAAATCTTGAATGGGCGCGCAAAATTGCCGGAAGAATGAAAGATTCACAGCTTGGAATGGCGGAGATTACTGCAGCGCATGTCGGTTCGAAAGAACAGCTTGCGCAGATTATCGACGGCGCAGCCGAAGCAGCGAAAGAATGGGCAGCCCGTCCGGCTGCTGAGCGGGCTGAGATTATCCATCAAGTTGGTATTGAGCTGGCAAAACATCGCGGAGAATTAATCGAAGTTGCTGGTTCTGAAGCTGGAAAAGCGATTGATCAAGGCGATGTGGAAGTATCGGAAGCTTGCGATTTTGCACATTATTATGCAGAGCAGGCGAAAGAGCTGGAAAAGCTCGAAGGGGCCGTCTATCGGCCGTCGCGCGTAATCGCAGTTACTCCGCCATGGAACTTCCCAATGGCAATTCCGGCTGGCGGTGTGCTTGCCGCACTTGCTTCGGGCGCATCAGTAATCTTCAAACCAGCTTCCATCGCCGCACGCACCGGTGCATATTTAGCGAAGTTAATGTGGGATGCCGGGGTGCCGCGCGAAGTACTGCGGCTCGTGGCGCTTGATGAACGTTCTCTCGGTGAAGAACTAATCCGTAATCCGCAAGTTGATCGCGTGATTCTTACCGGATCAATTGATACGGCAAAACTCTTTAAGGGGTGGCGGCCGGAACTTGGCGTACTTGCAGAAACATCCGGTAAAGATTCGATTATCGTTACGCCGCACGCTGATCTTGATTTAGCTGCAAAGGATGTCATAAATTCTGCATTTGGGCACGCTGGTCAGAAGTGTTCGGCATGTTCGACAGTGATTCTCGTGGGATCCGTCGCGAAATCAAAGCGTTTCCGGAACCAGCTGCTCGATGGGGTGAAATCGCTGCATGTCGGATACCCGTGGGATCTCGAAACTCAAATGGGGCCGCTTGTAGAACCGGCGAAAGGGAAGCTGCTGCGCGGGCTAACCACGCTCGGCGAAGGAGAAATCTGGGCGCTCAAACCGCGCCAGCTTGATGCATCCGGAAAACTTTGGAGTCCGGGCGTGCGTGCCGGCGTGAAACCAGGCAGCGAATATCACCTCACTGAATACTTTGGTCCGATTCTTGGCGTGATGACGGCTGAGACGCTCGAAGAAGCAGTAGAGCTGCAAAATGCGACCGAGTTCGGACTGACAGCAGGTATTCATTCGCTTGACGCCGATGAGATAAATTATTGGCTTGAAAATGCTGCAGCCGGTAATGCTTATATTAACCGTGGAATTACGGGGGCAATCGTGCGCCGTCAGCCATTTGGCGGCTGGAAGCGTTCGGCAGTAGGCGCCGGCACGAAAGCCGGAGGGCCGTCGTATCTATATGGTCTTGGAACTTTCGAACGTGACGAAAATATTACGACCCTGCCGATTCCGCTTACTTCCCGCAAACTGGCGCAGGCAGGAAAGCTTGCCGGAAAACTTGTGAATGGAAAATTCTTAACTGATTTCCTTTCCTCAGCGCAGCATGCAATCGACACCGAGTTTTCAATCGGGCATGATCCGTCGCAGCTTGGTGTTGAACGGAATGTGCTGCGCTACAAGCCGGTTCCAGTGCTGGTCCGCCTTGCCGACGGAGAAGAAGCATGGCAGCTGGCTGCGCTTGTTTCTGCTGCGCTTGAGCTTGGATCGCAAGTAAAAGTATCGGCCCGGGCAAATCTTGAAGATGAAGTGCTTTCATATCTTCGAGATAGCGGTGTAAGCGTAACTCTTGAAACAGATGCTGGTTTTAATGATTCTGTAGCCGGATGGGCGCGCAGTGCCGGATATGATGGGCGGATTCGGCTTATCGGCGGCGATTATCCGGCGCTTGCAGCTGCGATTCCAAACGATTACGTGGCTGATATTGCAATCTGGCACGGTGCAGTAACGCTGAATGCACGTGTAGATTTGATCCCATTTGTACGTGAGCAGGCGGTATCTTTCACAAATCACCGTTTCGGTAATCCAACTCCGCTTGGAAATCTTGTGGAAATCTAAGTTGAGTTTCGGATGAAATAAAATTACGGCGGCTAACTCGCAGGAATGAGTTAGCCGCCGTAATTATTTCTGGTTATTTAATCTGCAGTCTGCTTAACCAGCAGTTCGGCAATCTGCACGGCGTTTGTGGCTGCGCCTTTACGCACCTGATCTCCGCAGCACCACAGGCATAGGCCTTTCTCGTTCGTTAAATCGGGACGAATTCTGCCGACATATACCAAATCCTGCCCGGAAGTTTCTAACGGCATTGGATATTCGTGATTCGAAAGATCATCTACAAGCTTGCATCCGGGTGCTGCAGCGATTACTTTACGTGCGGCTTCCACTGTCACTTCTTGATCAAATGTGCAGGTAACAGAAATTGAGTGACTGCGAACCACCGGCACACGCACGCATGTACAGGAAACTTTCAGCTCAGGCAGGTGCATAATCTTCCGGCCTTCATTTTGCATTTTCATTTCTTCTGAAGTGTATCCGGCGAACTGTTCGCCGCCGATTTGCGGAATCAGATTATATGCAATCTGGTGGGTGAACACTTGCGGTTCGTAGCTGCCGCCTTGTTCAAGTGCCGTAATTTCGCCGGCAAGTTCGAGCGGTCCGCCGGCGCCGGCGCCGGATACCGCCTGATAGGTGGAAGCGGTCATTGTTTTGATTGGGGAAAGTGAATTCAGCGCATTCACTGCCGTCACTGTGATAATTGTGGAACAATTCGGATTTGCGATAATCCCCTTATGGTTTGCGGCATCTGCTGCATTCACTTCCGGCACAATTAGCGGGACATCCGGATCGAGCCGGAAAGCCGAGGAGTTATCAACGAATACTGCGCCGGCAGCTGCAATTGCCGGAGCAAAGCGTTTTGCAATATCATTTTCGGCTGCTCCCAGTACGATATCTACATTTTCGAATGCGGACTCGGCAGCTTCTTGAATCGTTACTTCTTCTCCGCGGAAAGGAAGTGTTTTTCCGGCAGAGCGGGAGCTTGCAAGCGGGATAAGTTTGCCGACCGGGAAGCTGCGTTCTTCAAGAATCTGCAGCATTTCCTGGCCGACGGCGCCAGTTGCGCCAAGGATTGCAACTGTGTATTCTTTCATGTTTCCTCATTCTCGGGGAGATTTTCGTTTTGCTGTTTTATCTATGGTTTATGTTTTGAAACGTACCGCAAAACTGGGTAATAGTTTGCTGAACTTGTTATTTTCTGTTGGGAAAGTCAATACGTTACTGCTGAAAATCCGGTTACTAGTTGATAAAGCTCGAATAGAGCAGTGAAATCGCGGATTTGAAATCACGGTTGTCAACGCCGAAGATAATATTCATTTCATCTGGTCCTTGGGTAATCATCCGCACGTTAATCCCGGCTTTGCCCAGCGCAGCAAACAGCTGCCCGGATACGCCTGGCTGCGAAGCCATATTTCTTCCGACGGCTCCCACTATCGCAATACGTTCATAAACATTTAGCGTGTCGGGGAGATAGCTTTGCGAATATCGTTTGTTACGACGTAAAGGTTCTTTGCGATTGCTTCCGATCGGATTGCGAAAGAAACCGAGTCAATGCCGTTGGTTATATATTCGACGGAAATATTGTGCTCTTCGAACACTGAGAGGATTCGGCGGAACACTCCGACTTCACTGCTCATTCCGTGCTTTTCAACTGATACGATTGTGAAATCCTGCTTCCCGGTTATCCCGGTTAAGAAAAGCTGATTCTTTTTGAAATCAAAATCGTTTTGAATCATTGTGCCTGGATGTTCCGGATCATTCGTATTGCGAATATTGATCGGAATATTTTTCTCGCGTACCGGAAAAATTGTGTGCTCATGAAGTACCTGTGCGCCGAAGAAGGAAAGTTGGCGCAGCTCAGCATAAGTAATGAACGGGATTGTACGCGGATTTTCAATGATCCGCGGATCGGCTATTAAAATGCCGGAAACATCAGTCCAGTTTTCATAAACTTCCGCTTCCAGCGCCGCAGCAGCGAGCGCTCCGGTAATATCTGATCCGCCTCGGGAAAAAGCTTTAATCCGTCCGTCGGGCATTGTGCCGTAGAAGCCGGGGATTACTATGCCTGGAAGCTGCAGCTGATCTTTGATTGCTGCATATGTGGATTGCGCATGTATTTTTCCGTCGAACTTGAACCGAACCCATTTTGCAGCGTCAAGGAATGCGTATCCGAGATATGCGGCCATTAGTTTTGCGGAGAAGTATTCACCGCGCGAGACGATTTCGTCTTCGGAAAGATTCTTTGCTTCAAGATCTGCTTTTAATTGTGCAAATTCTGTTTCCAGCGGCAGGTCAATACCCAAATCGTCACGAATTGTGATGAACCTGTCGGTAATCGTCTGGAAAATTTGGGAGCAATCGACTCCGTATTTCACGTGTGCATTGCACAGGTAAAGCAAGTCAGTGACTTTATGGTCGTCCGGGAATCGCTTCCCGGGAGCAGAGACAACTACTACTTGCCGGGAAGGGTCTGCTTCGACAATCTTTTTTATTTTGCGGTATTGCGCTGCGTCAGCCATTGAGCTTCCGCCAAATTTCAGGACTTTCATTTAATTCTTCGTTTCGTTAAATTTGTGTTCCAGAGTCAGACTCGTTTTTCTGTTTTTCATATCGCGGCTGAGCGGATTTCTGCCTGCCGGTTTCGGGAGAATCAGTGTTTTTATTTCACAGTTATTCGCGGATCGCTGCCGCAAACGCGGTTGGATGTGCGGAAATCCATGCATGGACGTGAGATATTGGAAGTGCTGCGGTGAGAATTCCGTCGCCCCATTGCTGAGCAGCCTGTGCTGCAGGGAACTGGGCTAACTCGTTTTGGGTGCCGCGGATGTAGTACCGCATTGCGGTATGATTTTCCGCAAATGTCTGTGTGTGTGGAAATATGCTGGTGTGAAAATCTTTTCCATCCTGTAAATCACATAAATCCTGCAGGACGTTATAAGCGGTTGGGTAGCGGCCTGCGCCTTGTCCGGAAAAACTTTGGATTCCAGTTGCAGCTCCTTCGAACACGGCAAGATTATAGTTTGCGGTGACTGCAGCTTCGGATGCGCTGCTGCGGACGAGGGTCGGCTGGACGTAAGCTTCAATTCTGCCGTCGATATAACCCGCATTGCCGAAAAGCTTGCAAACATATCCGTGTTCTTTGAAAACAGCGATATCTCCGGCTGTAATATTGCGGATTCCGGCAACTGGTACCGATTCGTGATTCAGTGAAATTCCAAAAGCAATATTGGCTGAAATAACCAGTTTTGCGGCAGTGTCTAAGCCGTCGACGTCGGCTGACGGATCAGCTTCTGCATATCCGAGCTCCTGGGCTTTCGCAAGTACCTCAGTGTAAGGAAGACCGCGGCAGGTCATTTGGTCAAGAATATAGTTGCAGGTGCCGTTGAATATGCCGTGAATCTGGCTGATTTGCTGTACGCGGACCGCCCGTTCAAGATTCGCCAGCCAGCCAATCGAACCGCCCACTGCGGCGGAAGCGCGGATTTTGACATGATGTTCTGCCGCAAGTGCGCGGAGGTCATCATACTGGGATGCAAGCAGGGCTTTATTTGCTGTCACTACATTTTTCCCTTTGCGCAGTGCAGCTTTCACATACTCGTCTGCGGGGAGATACCGCCGATTACTTCCACGATTGTATCGATTTCCGGATTAGAGAGGATTTCGTCGATATTGGCGGTAACAATACATCCTGGGATTTTCGTAGTTTGACGGCGAAATACGGCAGCTACTTCCATCCCCGGCTGATTCGCGACTAAATCGTATACGCCTTCACCGACGGTGCCGAAACCGAGTAATCCAATCTTCATCCAGTTTTCTCCTATCTGGTTATCGCGAACTGAGAAATGTTCTGCAAATCTGACGATATATCTGTTCTTGAACAAATATATGGATTCGAGCTTTCAGTGTTTAAACGTGTTCAAAATAGTATGGATAGCAGTGCTGACAGTGAACGGTTCAAATACTTTCTAGGCTACGATATTTATATCGTAACCAAAATCTAAAAAGTGCTCGATGTCCTCCCGGAATGTAGACGCTTCTGGCGCTGTCTCGGATAACGGTTTAAGCTGTGGCTAAACTTTTCAAAATTCGGCAGGTGCAGGAAAGGGAAAAAATGTTCTATCACTCCACGCGAAACCGCGATTTGCAAGTAAAAGACACTGCTGCAATCATCGAAGGGCTTGCCAGTGACGGCGGGCTTTTCGTACCTGTGCAAATTCCGGAATTTGACTGGCGTGCTTGCCTGGAACTTTCGAGTATCGAGATTTCTGCAAAATTACTTGGCGCCTTTTTCCCGAATTTACCGAATATTGGTTCGCTTGTGCAAAAGGCTTATGCCGGCAAATTTGAAAATGAAAATTTAACCCCGACGGCAGCAGCTGGAGATTTTCAGGTGTTAGAGCTTTTCCGCGGCCCAACATCAGCATTCAAAGACGTAGCGCTTTCAGTATTGCCGCATTTGCTTGTGGCGGCAAAAGCGGCGGAAGGGGAGCAGAATGAAACTCGGGTGCTTACCGCTACTTCTGGCGATACGGGGAAAGCAGCGATGGAAGGATTTGCTGATGTGCCCGGTACAAGCATTTGTGTTTTTATCCCGACGGCGGTGTCTCGCAAATCCAGCGTGCGCAAATGGTAAGTCAAGAAGGCGGAAATGTGCGTGTGTATGGAATTGACGGAAACTTTGACGATGCGCAAAGCGGAGTGAAACAGATTTTCGCTTCGCGGGTTCGGGAGCAATCTGTTCAAGATAATTGTGAGAATAGCAGTACTGATTTGCCGTTCAAGCTTTCCTCTGCAAATTCGATTAACATTGGCCGCCTTGTACCGCAGATTATGTACTATTTCACGGCGTATCGGGATTTGCTGCGGGCAGGAAAAATTGTTCTTGGCGATATCGTCGATTTTTCCGTACCAACTGGCAACTTCGGTGATATTCTTGCCGGTTATCTCGCAAAACGTCTCGGCTTGCCGGTTGGGAAACTGATTTGTGCTTCGAATGCCAATAACGTGCTTACTGATTTCCTGCGCACTGGTATTTATGACCGTCGCCGTCGGCTGCATAAGACGATTTCACCATCGATGGATATTCTTGTTTCTTCAAATCTTGAACGTATGCTTTATTTCCTCTGCGAAGATTCAACGCAGGTGCGCAAGTGGATGGAAGAATTGCAAAACGACGGAAAATATGAGCTGCCGGCTGATTTGCTGGCACGGCTGCAAGAGCATTTTTGGGCAGGATACTGCACTGATGAAGCTGCGCAGGAAACGATTGCACGGGTCTGGAAAGAAACCGGCTACCTTTGCGACCCGCATACGGCTGCCGGGTGGAAAGCAGCAGTTGATTATACTCGCGAAACCGCTGGTGATCGCGAATATACTGGAACTGATAGTGTGCAAAAGAGCGCGGATAGCGCACAAGATGGCCGGAAGCGCGTAATGGTGGTGCTTTCTACAGCTTCGCCCTATAAATTCCCGCGTGCGGTGCTGACAGCGCTTGGGGCTGCCCCGATTGGGGATGATTTTGCGCTCCTTGCGCAGCTTGAAGCACTTACTGGTGTGCCGGTGCCGAAAAATCTTTCTGCACTTGCCGGGAAAACGGAATTGCATCCAGATGTGATTGCGAAAGAACAAATGCGTGAAGCAGCACTTATGCCTTGAATATTGGAACTTGGAGCGGACTTATGGGAAAAGTAGAAAAAGCCGGAAAAGAGCAAAAAACGGAAGTGTTGGGGACGGCGCGGAAAGTGCGGGTGCGGGTGCCCGCAACCACGGCAAATCTCGGTCCTGGTTTTGATAGTTTTGGCTGTGCTTTAAGTTTGTATAATACGGTCGAATTTGCTCCGGTTTCGAACGGGTTGGAATGGGCGGATTATCCGGCGGCTTTTGCAAATAAAGAGAATCTGATTTACCAAGGATTTTCTGCTGTTTTCGAATATCTGGGAATGCCGGTGCCCGGCGTGCGGATTGCTGCCGATGAACAGATTCCATTCTCGCGCGGGCTGGGATCATCTGCAGTAATGCTGACAGCAGGGGCGCTGGGGGCAAATGCGCTCGCGGGAAATCCGCTCAGCCGAGAGCAGCTTCTTGTGATTACAAACAAAATTGAGGGACATCCGGATAATCTTGCTCCGGCATTTTTCGGCGGGATGACAGTTTCTGCTGTCGATAATGCCGGTGTGCCGATTACCCGAATTTTTCCAGTGCATCCGGATTGGAAGTTTTTAGTTTTCATCCCAGATTTCCCGCTTCCTACGGCGCAGGCCCGCGCAGTGCTTCCGGCGCAGGTAAGCCGAGCTGACGCAATTTTTAATATCTCGCACGCGGCTCTTTTGCTGAAGGCTTTTGAAAGCGGGGATTTGGATTTGCTGCGCTTTGCGCTTGATGACCGGCTGCATCAGCCTTACCGCCGGCATTTGATTCCGGGAATTGCTGAGATTGATGATCAAGTGAATCAGTTCGGCGGAAAGCTGTGCATTAGCGGTGCCGGGCCGACTTTGCTGTGTATTACGAAAGGCAGTGCCGCAGGGCGAATTGATATCCCCGACGGCTGGAAAGCGATTTATCTTGATGTTGATGTAAATGGTGCGGGAATAGAGACTGTCTGATTGGGTAGAGACTGTCTGTTATGTGTCTTATATTCTGTAAATTTTATGCGGAAGAATTATCCGTAGATGCAGATTTATCAACTTTAGGCTCACTAGCTAGATGTGCGGGTTTATTGAGAAACGTATTGCGAAAAGTTCTTGTGAATGCGGGATAGAACTGATGCCCAAGTTGTGAATGAAGCGTAGCGGAAGATGGAACAATGCGGAAGGCGGAACAAATCGAAGATGGAAGGCGGAGGACGGAAGACGGGAGTAAAAATAATTGAAAATGTGACTTCTGAAATAGTCAGTGCGGTAATGTAAGTATTCGGTTATTCTATGTGTGGAAGCACTGGTTTTCGGATAAGGATAGATTTGCAGATTCAACCTACTTTCACTGTGGAGTCTCCCCATTCTGGGGGGGGCTGTAACTGCGTCATATAAATTTCTTTTTCAACACTCTTCTGTATGCGAGCACGCTTATAATGGGTCAGCTTTTTCTAAATGGCTGTGTGCTCGCTGTCGTTTTCATTCGCGGCATCTAGTAAAGATGTCGCGAATTTTTGCTTTGCAATACGCAAAAGCTGAATCGGTGCTCATCAGGCTGCGAAGCTAAGATTTGTTTTGCAGCGGAATGGAGATTGATTGCGGAAAAGGATGTGCGGGAATGGCAGCTTATATGTGAGCTGTTATGCGTCTTGACTTCTTTTCTCTTTGCACTGGTTTCACACACTGGCATGTGTGCGGTCGTGCAGCTCTCATCATGAAGGTTCTCGATAGCAAGGCAATTGCGGGTTACGGATTTGCTTCTTAAACGCTTTTTATTGTTCAGCTTCCGTCGTGAACTTCATTTTTATTAAAAACACACGAAAAATAAGGAGATGATTCGTTATGAAACGAATCCGGTTTGCCGGCGCCCTCGCGCTTAGCTTCCTACTTGCTTTGCCGATGGGAGGGACAGCGTTTGCTAAAGAACCTGAGGGAAAGATTACTAGTGATGAACACGGGAATTGGCTTTGGCCTGCTGGGAACGATATTTGGGTTTACCGGGGCATTGGATACTCGAATGTTAAGAATCCGATTGTGCTTACTTCCGCAGTAGATAAGCCAATCAGCGACGTCGCTGTGTCAGCTGTAGGTTCCGCATCCGAAAACAAAATTATAAATTTCAATAATCAACGTGGGAGTAAAGTTACAGCTTTTCAAGGTCTGAACTTTAATCCAGAAAAAGTTGATTCAACTGGTGGAAATAAAAACAATGCCAAGCTTACTATTACTGGAAAAGCTGAGCAGTATAGCAACTATAAAGATAAGGAAGCAGCTTTTTCAGCATACTTCGTATATAAATCAAATAGTGATGACTGGACTCCGAATTATCCGACTTATAACACAGGCGAGAAATTCCCTGCATCGTTCTTTAAGCTGCATATTGCTCCGCAAAACGCATTGTTTAAGCCAGTGCTGCGGGATGTTGAGCTTGAGCAAGGGAATGTGAATGAAGAAGCAATAAAGTCTGCAGTCACAGTCACGCTTGATGAGAATGCTCAGTATGATCCGCAGTCTGTTGAATTTAATGACATTGTAAAGGCTAGGGAAGCTATTAAGGTTGCAGTAAAGAATGCTTCCCAGCTTCCGGGCAATGCACAGGAACCTCAGGAAAACAGTGAACAGCATAATGTGTCTGTCACAATTACCTATGCTGACAAATCTGTCGAAGACGCAATTGTGAAACTCACCGTTGATCCGCGCGACTCAGATGATGACGGCTATACAGACTACGTTGAGGGGCTAGCGAAAACAAATCCCCAGAGTGCGGATAGCGTCCCTGCAGCTCCGAAGGTCCATGCACCTACTGCAGGCGAAACACTTATTGTGGGTGAAGGGATCCCAACCACCCAGGTTACGGTAATCCTTCCTGATGGGCAAAGGAAAGCCGTCAAAGTTAACGGCGGCGGATACTGGTCGTACAAACTCCCTGCCGGCACAGCGCTTGAGCTTGGTCAGCAAGTGACTGTAAGCGATGTTTCAGGCCGTCAAACTTCTGCAGTCGTTGGTAAACCAACGAGTGTGAATCCTCCGGTCGAAGGAGAAGATGCAGTAACTGGTACAGGGCAGCCTGGCACTCATTTACGAGTGACAGTTGGCGACAAGAATACTAAAGAAGCTAAGAAGACAGTCGATACTATTGTTGGTGATGATGGGAACTGGTCTGCTCTTATTGGGCGGGGTTTGGAGATTGGGGAAACTGTAATTGTTTCTCAGTCATACAAGGTAGACATTGCGAAAGATGTTAAGGCTAAGGAATCGCAGAATGTGACTGTGTCTGTTGTTTATAATCAGCTGCGTGCTGATGGTGGTTTTGAGCAGATTCCTGGTACTGGTCGGACGGCTGTATTGTCTCAGCCGTCACTATCTGCTGATGGTTCTAATCTGAAGGTTGATTTGTCTGGTTTTGAGAAGGTGACTGTTAAAGGTTTGCCGTGGAAGTTAACTGAAGTGAAGTTCCCTGCCGGCATCACAGCTGTTGGCGGTTCTTCACATGTGGGTGAGGTTGATCGTCATCTTGAAGGTGATGTGGTTGTTCATCTTTTGTATGAGAAAGCCTATGCTTCTGGTGATCCGTTGACTCAGCCGGAGAAGCCTGTGCTTGATCCGAGTGAGTTGCGTCAGAAGGTGAATGTTTTTGTTGAGTATGACGTGCTGCGTGCTGATGGTGGTTTTGAGCAGATTCCTGGTACTGGTCGGACGGCTGTATTGTCTCAGCCAGCGTTGGATTCCAATGGTTCTAATCTGAAGGTTGATTTGTCTGGTTTTGAGAAGGTGACTGTTAAAGGTTTGCCGTGGAAGTTAACTGAAGTGAAGTTCCCTGCCGGCATCACAGCTGTTGATGGTTCTTCACGTATGGGTGAGGTTGATCGTCATCTTGAAGGTGATGTGGTTATTCATCTTTTGTATGAGAAAGCCTATGCTTCTGGTAAGCCGTTGACCCAGCCGGAAAAGCCGAAGGGTGAGATTAGTGTTCCTGGTGATCCGTTGATCCAGCCGGAGAAGCCGAAGGGTGAGATTAGTGTTCCTGGTGATCCGTTGATCCAGCCGGAGAAGCCGAAGGGTGAGATTAGTGTTCCTGGTGATCCGTTGATTCAGCCGGAGAAGCCGGTGTTGGATCCGGATATGGTGAAAACAGCAAAGGCTCCGGAGCTGAGTAAGACGGGTGCTGCTGTTGAGGGTGTATTAGCTGGTTCCCTAGCCCTTATTATTCTAGGCGGTGCAGCCCTCACAGCCCGCCGCAGAATGAACTGAAGCTCTATGTGCCGATAGTTTCTATTGCTCGTAGCGAATAAGAGCTAGCGTCTTGGATGAAAATCCGCGACGCTAGCTCTTTTCTTTGCAAGCTGATCTTTTTGCGTTGTGAAGCTTAAGTCCAGATAATGAATGTTGTGCAGCGGGTAAAGCAAGCATCCTCTTGCCTTATAGAAGCCGCTACGTTAGTTGCGTTTGGTCCTGCAAAAATCGCTACGGTATCCGCCAAATTGTACAAGATACTGAAAGCCGGAAAGGCAATGAAACTCCGTGCTGCTTTGGCAAACTGGAACTATCGCGGGAAAACAAATAGTGCACGTTTTTCTGTGCTCGTAAAGCGCGTGAAGAATTTCGCTGGGAGCATTGTTTCTACCAAGGGCTTCGCTTGACTCTCAGGCAGAGGAAGCAGTTTTTCAGCAGATAAATGACGAAGCATCACGAGCTACAAAGATCCTCATTTCTCACCGCTTTTCAACAGTGCGCATGGCGGACGAGATTTTGATTATCGGTGAGGGTCGGCTTCTAGAGAGTGGAACACATGATGCCTTAGTGGTTGTCGCCCTCAATGAAGACGTTCTGGGTGGTATCCCAGTCGACCGAGTTCTCCTTGTCCGGCATCAAGGTCGCGGTGGTCGGTGTCTGTGCGGCGCGGATAGCTTGCGTCTTGCCGGGCCAGGTGAGACCGAAACGTTCACGGGCATCTTCGACGTCAATGTCGAGAATCGTCTTGAGAGTTTCGAGGTTGATTTTGCCGTCGGTAACGACTTCGGGGAAGAGGTCTGCGATCTTGGCTGCTGCGTCGGTGGTGAAGTTCGGGGTAGTGCGGGGACCGAATTGAAAGTTTCAGTCATTGCTTGCTCCATTCGATTCGCGGTTGATGTCTCTGGTTTCTAGAATAGTGATGAAATGCTCTGGGTTAGCTTCCTAGACGTTATCCTAGTTTTTATTTTCTCTGATTATTGGAAATATGCCAATGCTGGAAAATGCAAAAGCTGCAATCAACGGCTGTAATGGTAGCGGCATGCGGCAATGCGAATCTCTTCGTCTACGATCTTATATACTAGGCGGTGTTCATCGGTGATTCGCCTCGACCAGTAACCAGACATCCCATGTTTGAGAGCTTCGGGTTTGCCGATGCCCTCATTTCCGTTGCGGGCAATGTCTTTAATAAGTTGATTGATACGCTTTAGTGTTTTGCGGTCTTCGGTCTGCCACCAGAGATAGTCTTCCCATGCTCTCTCGTCCCAAACGAAAATCACGGATCAATCCTCGATGAGGTCATGCTGGGCGCTGCGGCCGCGCTCTAGATTTTCGATAGATTCAAGGAGACGGCGAGCGTTAGCTGGGGAACGCAGAAGGTAAGCGGTTTCTCTCAGGGACTCATAGTCGGCGAGTGAAACAATCACGACTGGTTCGTGACCAGCGCGTGTAATAATCATTTCCTCACGATTATTGACCACATCGTTAAGCATTTGGGCGTAGTTCGCGCGAGACTCGCTATAGCTCATGGTCTTCATAACACACCTCCTGTACAAAAAACTGTACGTTGCGAGTGGAGCGGTGTCAAGAAGTTTCCGGCGTTTAACCATTTCTTCAGTCGTTTTCTTTTCTACTTGGCGCAATATTTTCGGCGCTGGCGGAGAAAAGCTATTGAGCGTGTTCTGGTTTTTCGCTTGGTGGCAGGAAAAGTTGCGGCGAAAACCGGTTTTATACTGATGGATATCGGATCGAGCAAAAACGCTGCCCGAACTGCGGTGTTAACGCGGTGAGAATCGGAAAGACGAGTGCGGACATCAATGCTGCATCTGCCGCTCGCGCCTCAAGGAAACAACCTTTCTCTGGTAATCGATCTCATTGTGCGCACAGATTTTGAAAAATATGCTCGGGTTAAAATTGTATGTCAGAGACGTAAAAATAGGGCTGACTACTTTATATTTGCTGTTTGGATTTAACTTTTTGCCAAAATATTGGAAATGAGACTGTTAAAACCTATTGACAATCGATAGCTAGCTATCGATAATCGATGTATGGCTAATGTTGTTAAGCGGACGTTAATCGCCGCAATTATATTGTTCTTTCTTGTTCTTATGCTTGGTCAAGTTCTGATGCCAATTGTTGCTCAAGACGTGGCGCACGAATACCCCGAGGTGTCTAATCTCGTCACTCCATATTTAGTTCTTGGTATCGTCACCCTAGCTTGTTTCCAAATAGCCGCGATTATTCTATGTATCATCCTGGCACGTAGCGGGAAGTCAGTGTTTTTCACTAGTGCAACTCGTGTACTGCTGCTTTCCATGTGCATGTTATGCGTCGTGGGTTCTATAATTCCGGCAGGGGCGGCAACCCATCTTCTAGTGGCAATGAATGCGGGTGGTTTCCCAGTGATACTCAGTCTGACGGTGTCGATTGTGGCGGCTATCGGATTTGCCTGTATTGCCTATATCGCTGCGCGTACATTTGATAAAGCCCGTGCGGATCATGAGGAATTGGAGGCAGTGATTTGATTAAGGTGAAGCTCAACGTGCTGCTCGCCCAGCGCGGCATCAGTGTCACTGATTTCGCTGAAGCGGTAGGCATCACGCCAGCGAATATAGCTGTATTGAAAAACGGTAGAGCCAAAGCTATCCGTTTTACAACTCTCGAACGCATCTGCAAAGTGCTTGATTGCTCTGTGGGCGAGGTGCTCGAATACATCGAGGACGGCAAATCGCCCGAATAATAATGCTGAATTGAGAACTTTGCTAGAAAGATGTTGATCTTCGTGGCTAAGACAAATAGGCGCTTTATCCTGTAGCTAGAATTTCCAGGTTGTATTCTGTTGGCGCGTGGATTGTAGACGTTAGATTGATTACTGAGTGGTTGGTATCGCTCGATGACAATTCGCGTGCCTAAGTTGTGGCGGCTGAATCGCTGATTATCTTCGTTGGCCGCAGAGTGCCGTCGGCAGATGCTACAAAGATGAAGAAACTGGGTGAAAGATTGTGTAGCGTATCTGAGTTGTGGTTAAACTTTCTGTATGAGTAGCACAGATGATATTTGGAACCGTGCCGTCGATGGCGAAGGTGACGGGGTTGGTGACAAGATGCTCGGCGCAGTGCTTCTGCTGGATGGAATGATTCAAAATGGCGGGATGGCAAATGCGCTCGACGATCTGCTTGAAGATGGCGAGATACTCGCCGGTGTTGCGGGGTTTCGCTATTTTGGCTTGAATGTCGTTGCGGACTTGGTACTCGAAATTTACCAAGCAATTTCAGACGGTGCCAACGTTGAAGAACTCGAAGAAACCCGTGACGGCGAGTACTACGAAATTTGTGATGCAGATGCTATCACAGCGGTATTTCGGAAAAAACTGGCAGAAGATCCCACAGCATTCTCACCGCTCTGATAGATACCAACGAATGTTTTGACACGTGATGAGGGAGGTTTGATGCGCCCACTGACTAGCAGCGAAAGTGACGTTATTCGCCATATTTGTATGCGTGGTTGGGTAGATGCGGATGTTTCCCTTGATCGCGCAAAGCTTGCAGCTCAGATTGAGTATCTTACTGCAGAGCCTGGAGGATGCGGGGTTGAAAATTGTCCATGCCTTGACTTTTCTTACCGCGGACGAAACGAGTGGGAAAACGAGTTCTTTGCGGAAAGCGCCGCCGATGAAAGTCAGATTTGCTTGGTGGTGGACATTAAGGATTCTGATTGGCAAGCCAATCTATTCGTCATTTCGGGAATTATCAGCTGGCTTGAATTCTCCAGTTTCACAGAAGAGTACCCGTCGAAGCTGCCTGCAATCAGTCAGTTGTGCTGAGAACTGGCATTATGAGGGCGTCTGAGAAGAAAATCCTGCCGAGCGCCTCAGGCGCATAGCAATGCAAAATGCGTATCCGGATTTGTTTGCGAAGAGCTTGCACTAGTTGCGGAGGTTCGCGCGGCGGGTATTGCTTTTGCGCTACCGGTAACTCGAAAGCTACCAGCAACTCGAAACTAGGCAAAACCAGCTCGAACAATAACAGCAATAAATCAGCGCACAGCTAGATGATCTGCGCCGTCGCTGAGCCGCTGCCGATAGCGGCACCAGAAAGTTTTGGTAGAATACACATGGAGCAGATATATATCGACGTGGTTCCCGATAGTCTCAAGGAGTACGCATGCATAAGCCGCACAAATTAGTGGTTACTGGTGTAGGTCATGTTGGATCTTATGTTTTGGCAGATGCCATGAAAATGAACCTATTCGGAGAAATTGCCACGATTGATATCCTCAATGACGTTTCTTTAGGAGAAGCTCTTGATCAGCATCATGCAACAGGCGCGTTAACGATTAGCAATGTCGATGTATATCCCGGTACAGCTGCGGACTACGCCGACGCCGACGTCATCATCATTGCTGCAGGGCCCTCGATGCTGAAAGACCCAGAGAATCCTCACGCCAAACCAGATCGCGCAATTCTTGCAGTAGAAAATGCCAAGCATATTCGCCAGATAATGCGCGATATTTCGGCGCACACACAAGAAGCCGTCGTCATTCTCATTACCAACCCGCTCGACACTATGGTGTGGATTGCGCAAAATGAATTCAACTACCCCGAAAACCTGATCTGGGGCACTGGCACATCGCTAGATTCAGCACGTGTGCGCCGGATTGTGGCAGATAGAGCTGGCGTAGCGCCGAGCGCAGTATATGGATTCATGATGGGTGAACACGGAATGGCAGCATTCCCCGTGCTCAGTCATCTCACCGTGGGAGGAATCCCCGCCGACAACTTGTCAGATGTTTATCAGATGGAGCCGCTCGATCCGGAAAAGCTTGCGCAAGAAGTTGTTGACTCGGCTTACAATGTGCTCAACGGTAAAGGCTGGACGAACGCCGGGGTCGCCCAAACTGCACTTGCGATGGCTCGCGCTGTATTGCTTGATGAAAAAGCGGTGTTCCCAGCATCAACCACATTACGCGGAGAGTTTGGCCATGATGGAGATGTGGCGCTTTCACAACCATGTGTGATCGGAGCAGCTGGTTTGGAAACAAAACTTGTGTATGAACTTAACACGTGGGAAAAAGAAGCTTTAGAACGATCAGTTTCAGCAATTCAGGCTGCGATGCGGGACGCAGGATGTGAATTCTAAGAATTCTAATCGGGTATATGTACTTAACAGAAGCTAAAGCGTAACCGTTATTTTCCAGCTTCGCAGGAGCGCCCGTCGAAGCTGCTTCCAATCTGTCAGCTGCACTGAAAACTGGCATATGAGCGTTCTCAGAAAAAGCCCCCACCCGAGCAGAAGTAGACCTTTGCAAAATTTGATCAGCTCATGCCATTAATCTACAAACTCGCAAAACTTGCGCATAATCCAAGCTAAAACGTATCTTCGCCAAGATAATCGGAGACTTCAATCTCACATGGATCTAGCCCAGAATTGCAAATAACCCAATAAATCCTTAACATATCTTAAGGTTAGGTAAGGCTTACCTAATAATGTTTCTTCGTTTAGGAGTTAAGATATGAAAAAGGTAGCTGCTCTGCTGGGAGCATTTGTGATAGCTGCAGGAGGAGGGGTCTGGGTGCAAAGCCCAGCTCAAGCAGCTGTTGGACATCCAATTACTTTGACCAAGAGTGGTTCTGGGGCACAGACTGTTTTGCAGTGGTCTATGCCTGATTGTAAATCTCCATACACGCCTGAATTTACCTTGAAGCGTGATGGGCAGCCGGTGTTGAAAAAGACTAAAGACACCTCTTACGCAACTAATGGGCAAGGTGGTACCTACCAAGTGGAAGGTAAATGTAATAGAGGCGAATGGTTAGCGCCAGATCCTGGTAAGCCGTCTGATCCGCTAGTGATTACTACTGAGGATCCCCAAGAAAACGAAATGACGATTAAGACTTTCGCTTTCTCTGAAATTCCGACGAAACGTTTCTTGAGCTGGGATGTTACCGGATGCTCGGTACGAAACAAAAAGACCGTAAAAGTGGAATTGTATCTCGGCGACAAGCAAGTATCGCTGAAAAATACCCAGAATGGCCGTAAGGCTGCGATTAATTCTTCTACTTGGCCGACCGGGAATTACACTTTGAAAGCAAAGTTCGTGAGCCTAGATGGCAAAAAGAAATTCAACGAAGTGTCGGCTACTACTAAACTGACGCGCGCAAATTTGGAATTGGATTTCTTCGGCGATAAATTAGATACGCATTTGCCAAAGCCAGGTGATCGGGTCAAATTAGATAGCCGACCAAGCCACAACGGGATTAGCCTGGTAGATAAGTCAGTTCCGGATGCATTTGAACCGGGAGAAAAGGTTGAAATAAAGGTGCTCGCTGACGGTCAGCCTGTCGGTACTCCGCTTACGGTAGCGGCCAATAATGGGGGACGGCTATTAGCGGATCTTTGGCTGCCAATTACAGCTAAAGACACCTATTCCGTGATTGCGGTCGGCAAGAATCACGGCTACCAGCTGGACGCAGTATATGAAGTACAAGCGCCTCGTTCAACACAGATTAATGTGACTAGTGACGAAGAGACGCTGCGGATCGTTTCAACCAATACTGACCCGCTATCTGCCGACAAACTGTTCAAGCCAAATTCTGAAGTGGCTCTGCGAGTATTAGACCCGGCAGGTAAAGAAATTGCTGCCCCAAAGGTGATGGCCGGAGCTGACGGTAATCTAAACGCCCCACTGGAATTACCGAAAAGTCTAGCAGATGGACGTTACACGGTATTGGCGCCAGGCGGGATTGGTTCCCTTGGTGCCAGGGCGGCTTATTTCTATGTGCTAAATGGTGTGGCATATAAAGGCTGGGGTGTACCAGACGTCACTTCGAGACTTCAACTAACTCCAGCAGTTAGCAAGACTTCCGGTGAACCGTTGATTCAGCCGGAGAAGAAGCCGGTTGAGAGTATTAAAGGTTCGCCGTTGATTCAGCCGGAGAAGAAGCAGGTTGAGAGTATTAAAGGTTCGCCGTTGATTCAGCCGGAGAAGAAGCCGGTTGAGAGTATTAAAGGTTCGCCGTTGATCCAGCCAGAGAAGAAGCAGATTAAGAGTATTACTGGTCCGGTGTTGCTGCAGCCGGCTAAGGCTGAGATCCAAAAGATCGAAAAGATTCAAAAGATTAAAGGCTCTCCTCTGGCACATCCTGCTAAGGAAGTAGCGGAACTAGCTAAGACCGGCTCGTCTCTGTTGACTTTGATTGCGGCTTTGGTGCTGCTAAGCGCCGGAGGCGCCGCGTTGCTTGCCTATCGCAGACGGTAGTTACTGAGAAAACCTCAAGGGTGATTTAGCGAATTGCTAGATCACCCTTTTGGTTTAATATTCTCCGTTTCTTTCTGTATCTGGTGTTGCGTCGTACGGATCCAGCATGATTTCCAGGATTTAGCTTGCGGCGCTGAGCTTTCGTCGATAGACACCATAGGCAGTGATCGTAAGGATGAGTGCGTAGGCAGTCATGACGAGCCAGCCTTTTTCAATGTTTAGCAGACCGCCTGCACTTTGGTCTACGTTGAATATAATGGCGCGGATTTGCGCTAGACCATAGCTTGAGGGGAGTGCAAGTGCAATGTTTAGGAGTGCTCCACTAGCGTAGGTGACGGAGGTAGTAGCTCCGGAGAGGAACCAGATTACGACGGCACTAATCATGGCGAGCATTGCAGCGCCGCTAAATTTATTGACAAGCATTGAGATCAGTACTGCGTAGGAGATGAAAGCCAGGCCGAGTATGAAAAGTATCGGCAGTAGGCGCAGGGCGTGATCTGCTAGATTTACACTGGTTAATAGCCACAGGAGCGCAGCGTTAACTGCGGCTGTAGTGAGGCCCGCGGCCAGCGCTACTGTAAGTCGGGCAAGGAACGTGGCTAGTAATGGTTTCGGTGAGAGCCGGTATTGGGTGAGGGTGGCGTATTGGCGTTCCTTGTTGAATAGGTAGAGAAAGTTGAACATTGCTCCCATTAGAAAGGCGAGTAGGAAAATTCCGACTGCGATAATGGTAAACCAGTCTAACTGAGTTGGTGCTTTCATCTCTGTGTTGATGTGCAGATTCATGCCGGGCAAGTGTCGAGTGTAGAAGTCGTAGATGCCCTCGTCGAGATAGAGCCGCAGGTTTTTCGCCATGTCGGTATTTGAGTTGTTGAATTCGTATCCGATACGGGCAGGTATGTGAGAGCTGAGTTCGTCGCTGAAATCGCTTGGAATAGTGAGAATCCCGTTAATGGCTCCAGATTCATATAGCTGGGTAGCCTCAGGTAGTGTGGTCGGAACTGCTTCAAAGTAAGGTTTGCCCGTTAAAGGTGAGGTTTGGGTGAACACGGACGAGGTGAGTTCATTGCCCATCGGGCCGGTGTCGTTGTTAACGACTGCGATTTTTAACGCAGCGAAGTTACCGAACGTGAGTGCAAAAATTATCAAGATCACTGTTGGGGCGATAATTCCTGCCGCGAGTGATTTCGGATCTGAACGGGTCAAAGCGGCCAGTTTTCGTGTCTCTTGGAGAAAAAGTTTCATGATACCACCTGCTCGCTGTGCATCCATTTCGAAAACACGATGACCGTGATGGATGCGACGATAATTGTGCCTGAAGCCAGGAGTGGGAGTGTGATTGGTTGTAGTGTGCCGCCGAAGTATGCGTACCGGGCAGCGTTGAGTCCGTATGCTACAGGGTTAAGCATGCCGATTGTTTGTGTAAGGGAACCGAAATAGGATAAATCTCGAAACCGCCGCCAGCGACCCATAGGCTCAGTGAAATCACGAGTGAGACAAGGAATGCCGTCATGGTGGAGCGAACGATAATCCCGAGAACCAATCCTAAACAAGCAAAGGTCGCTGCTAACAGGGTTGCTGCACCGACTAAATGCCATGGGTGATTTATCGGTAGTGAGAACATAAACGCTATTACGGTAACAAGTACTGCCATAGCGGCGGCTGATTTGATTAATGCCGCGATTATTTTGCCTCCTGCAATCATGGATGCGGGTTTGGGTGAGAGGGCAAGCAGTTTCGTGGTGCTGTTCTCCCATTCGTTGGTCATCGAAAGTTGCCCAAAGAGGAAGCCTGCGAGTATGGCGCCGAAGATTATCGTGTTGACTGCGAAACTTGTATCCCAGCCGATATCTGCTTGATATCTAGTTTGTTCTGCAATCTCAACCGTACCGGCGTCTAGGTGTTGATTGATGTAGCTGACGGCGGCTCCGGTTAGCCGGTTCGCGTAATTCTTGGTCATATTGGCGTTGACATCGGTTACTACATGCGTCACTGACCCTGAAATTCCTGCGGCGTTCACTTGCGGCTCGTCGGTGACGGTATAACCATCGATGTTTCTTACTTGTGTCATGCCGGGTTTCGAGGAGGATTCCAGTTGCAAATAAGGTGTGCCGTCGGGTGCCTGGAAAGCGGCGGCAGACTGTAGAAATTGTGATTGGCTTTGGTTTGGCTGCGTCTCAGCGGGAAGTGTGATGCCGCCAGAGACCATGGCCGTGAATGCGAGCAGAAACAACAAGGGAGAGATAATCGTAGCTACGTTGAACGCTGGATTTTCTTTGATGCTGTGTATTTCTTTAACGATGATGGCGGGAATATGCATGGTCTTGCTCCTAGTCGCGGAGGTTTCTGCCGGTGAGGTTTAAGAACACGTCATCCAAGGTTGGTGTGGTGACGACGCGGGTCACACTTTGGCCGACTGTTGCTTTGAGTTTTTGAGGTGTGCCGAAGGCAATCAATTTGCCCTGGTCGAGTAGTAAGATTTCATCTGCCAGGCGCTCGGCTTCGGTCATTACGTTCGTGGAGACCACTACGGTGCGGCCTTCTGTCTTAAAGCGTTCGATGTAATCCCAGATCCGATGGGCTCCCTGCACATCAACACCCAATGTTGGTTCATCGAGCAGTAGAAGTTTCGGATCACTCAGCAATGCTCGTCCAATCGCTAGGCGGCGTTTCATTCCGCCCGAATATGTACGAACCGGCTCTTTTGCGCGATCGGTGAGTTCGACAAGTTCAAGGATCTTAGAGATTCGTTGAGCTGCATGTTGAGTTTTGGTGACGTAGAGGGCGGCGTGGAACTGCAAATTCTCAATAGCGGATAACTCTGGGTAGAGCGCGGTATCTTGTGGAACCAAGCCAACCATGCGGCGCACCTGCTTGGCGTCTTTGATTGGATCCAGCCCGAATACGCGCACTATTCCACTCGTCGGACGATACAGGCCGGTGATTAGATTCATCAGGGTGCTCTTCCCGGCACCGTTCGGTCCGAGCAGTGCGTACACCCGCCCAGGATTAAGCTGAATATTGAGACCGTCGATACGGGGTTTCTTCCCGAGAACTTTCGTTATGCTTTCGCAAAATACAACATTTTCGTCACTCATCTGTACTCCAATCAAAAAACCCGATACTTGTTGTATAATTTTATTGTTTCAGGAATTTTGAACAGATAAAACCAGCAATCAAGCAGTAAATGTTGGGTAGGGGATGATGGCCAGGCCAAGAAAAGATGAAAGTATTCCCTCCGGGGATGCGCGCATGGTGACGGCTTTCTGGAAACAGCTCGCGAAAGGCTCTTACAAATCCATTACTGTGGCCTCCATCGTGCGGGAAGCGGGGCTCAACCGGGCGACTTTCTACTATTACTTCGATTCAATCGATGACCTCGCCAGGCGCGCAGTCGCGGCGTCAATCCCGGTAAACCTCATCGACCTTGTCGAAGGATTTCTGACCGGAGCGCATACCAGTCTGCAACTCGATTCTGCAACTAGGAAATCTATCGCAAGGCTATCGCTGGTGGCTGGCGATGCCAGCGCCAACGTCCTGATAATGCAATTTAAACAAGTATTGCAAGAAATATGGATCCAGCGCTTCCATGTGGATATCAGCAGGAGTGATGTGCAAGCTATCATCACCTTCATGGCATCTGGAGTTAGCGGTATCCTCGGTGCCTGGATACGCAAACCCATAGACGAAAAATTCGATGCCTATCTGCAAAGTATCAGCCAGGTATTTTCTAAATCCGTTCTGGAATTCGTTGCGGCTTACAAATCGGCAGAATGAGCCGAAGTCTAACCGTCTCCGAAACCGGATAAAAACACGCTGTCCGGATGATTTGAGTTAGAAAACATAATGCAATTAGGCGAAATAGCGTGGAGGCCTGCTGTGGGTGAAGCCTTTGGATGGCGTTATATGTGCATTGACGCGTATAGTGAAAATCATGTTATCCATTCTTGACGGCAATACCATTCTATCCGTATTTATTGTCATTGCCTTGGGCGCGCTCAAGCACACAGGCAGAGCTGCTTGGTAGGTACCGGCAAGTATGAACACAAAGTTGGTTGCAGAGTTTTTTCGTCTAGATTCTAGTTTCCGGCGGGTCGGAAGAGCTGCGGTGAGCTTCTGTTGTTTGGAAGATGTGTACTGCGGCTCGGTTTGAGTAGGGTAGATATCGGCGCAATTTACTTAAGCTAAAGTGAATTGCGCCGATATCTTATTTTATTTACGAAGTTGCTGAGTTAGGGTTTGTGGGTTGTGCAGCTTTTTGGGTAGAAAGCTAAAGCTGTTACGCCAATAGCTGCGATACATGCGCTAGTTCCATCTATTATGGGACCCGGATATAGGTTATATGTAATTCCTACAATGCCAAGATCGGTTGTAATATGGTTTCCATGATCTAAGACTAGTCCTGCGGCAATAAAAATTACAGCGTCAAGGAATGTGATTAGGAATTTATTCCGGTGTTTTGAAAAAAGCAACGTAGCTATCGTTTGCATGAATGTGGCAAAAATGCCGCAGAAGATAAGAGCTATCCTTGCCGCAGCATATTCTAAATACGCCTCATCGATCCAGAGACGATAGCACAATATGCCAATCCCCACTGAGACTAAAAGCAGCGGAAGTGCTTGCCTGCCAATTCTTTCAGCGACGGACACGGTAGTAAGTTCCTTTCCCGCTAGAGTTTGGCCAATTACGGTTCCAGTCAAGATAATTGTCGGTGTGCTGAGCTATTCGCAGCTTGTTACCGCTCTTAGTATGGACGAATCCGATGTGGTCCACGCTCCCATCGTTACTGTAGTCTACAGCGATAAAATCACCGTTACGGACATTCGCAACTAAACTGCTCCAATACTTGGTTTTATAACCAGAGCCCATATAGTTTTTGAAAGTATTAGCATTCACCCAAGAGACGGAATGGCTATCTTCAGCCTTCCACCACCATCCTTTGAGTTCATCATTGTAGGTATCCATACCCACTCCGCCAGCGTACAAGATTTGGGAAGCAAAATTTGTACAGTCAACAGATCCACGCCACCAACTTCTTTTTCTCCGTATTTTGGATTAATCCTCGTAGCCCATCTCTCGGCGTAGGCACGAGCTTTAGCCAAGTTTATACCAGAGTTACGAGTACTATAGACGTATTCATTGCCGTTTTCCGGCTTTGTTGGCAGCAGCATACGCGCAAATGCTACAGCTTCAGCCCGCGTTATCTCGTTGTTGGTAACTTGAGTGTTTAACCGATCAAGTTGATTGACAATCTGCGCATTTTCGGCAGGATTTTCATATAAGTCAAGGAATTCAACCAATGGTCTTAAATTGGTAGCTCCATTCATAAGCTGCGCAATAGCAACCTGTTTATACGCGGCAGCAGAGTTAGAATCAAGAGACGGCAGAGATTCCTGGAACTGGGCCTGCTGCAATTCTTTTGAGTAATGCGAAGTGTAGAAAGCTCGGGCATTATCGGGGAGGTATAGGTGTCTAAAAGTAGGTAGTCATTGTCTTGGAAAGCAACTTTATTAATTGTCGTATCAAAAGTGGGAGCGGATGGATCTGCAGATAGCGGTACTGCGGTAGCTGTTCCTACGGCTGTAAATGATAGCGCAAGCGTGCAAATACTTGCTGCTGCCATGCGGGTAATTTTACGCAGCTTCATTGCTTTGTTTTCCTTTCACACTGTATTTCTATCTTCTTTGATAGTAAATTTCACTTCCGTGAAAGAAGCGGTGCTTTGGTTAAGCACAAAGCTATTCTATTATTAGGTAACCCTAATCTGCAATGGGTTTTGCGAAATTTCAAATGAAAATATACCCGCTCGTCATATATCGATTCCGCGTTCTTGCTGCTCCTAATTGCTTCATAGTCAGTCCGGTGATTTCTTCTATATTTTCTATATTTTCAGAGGTTTTGTTTGCTGAGTTTGATGTTGTCTGCAGTACCTTTCCTGAATGGCATTACCGTAGACTTTAGTCTTTCGAGCTTAAAATCAAGATACTGCTATAGGATTAGCTGTGTCTTATTTAGGTAAAGTGTTAACTAAATAAATCTTCATTGCTTAGTTGGTTGCAGAGTTTTTTCGTCTAGATTCTAGCTTTCAGCGGGTCGGAAGAGCTGCGGTGAGCTTCTGTTGTTTGGAAGATGTGTACTGCGGCTCGGTTTGAGTAGGGTAGATATCGGCGCAATTTACTTAAGCTAAAGTGAATTGCGCCGATATCTTATTTTATTTACGAAGTTGCTGAGCTAGGGTTTGTAGGTTGTGCAGCCTTTGGATAGAAAGCTAAAGCTATTACGGCAGCTGCTGCTACAAGTGCGCTAACTAAGTCGATCACAGGCCCTGGATAGTAGAGTACTTTTGTATTGAAATTTCGAGAAGATCTCTTGCTATATATTCTCCGAACTTCACGATCATAACTGCGGAAATAAGAATCACAATATCAATTAGTGCGATTAGGAACTTATACCGGTGTTTTGAAAAAGCAACGTAGCTATCATTTGCATACCCGCAGCAAAAACGCCGCAGAAGATGAGTGCTATCCTTTGCCCGTAAGATGATGGGCTGACCAACAGAGTGTAGCCAACTGCGCCAAAGCCTTCTACGATTAAAAAATCGGAAGTATCTGCCTGCCAATTCTTTCAACGATGGACACGGTAGTAAGTTCCTTTCCTATTCGATTCTGGCCATCTTTTGATTTTCATTTTTACCTCGCTGATAACGCTCCGGCAACGATATTGGAAATGGTTGATTATGTTGTGGAATCTGAAAGTACTCCGGTACTAAGACTGCCGGTATCTTAATTGGTTTTAGCGGCTGCTGATTCAGAAGCCGCAGGTAATGCAGTTTTATCTGGCCAGAATGCCAAAAATATTACGCCGACAGCTGCGATACATGCGCTAGTGTTATTTATAAGATTTCCCGGATATAGTGCATATTTCATAGCCGGAATATGAAGCAAATCGCACACGATATAATTTCCAAAAAACAGGACTACTACTGCGGCAATAAGAATCGTAGTATCAAGAAATATAATCAGGAACTTATGCCGGTGTTTTGAAAAAGCAAAGTAGCTATCATTTGCATACCTGCAGCAAAAACACCGCAGAAGAGAAGAGCTAGAATTCCTCCATATGGGTATGACTGTAAAAACTGTAGAACAGTATACTGAAACCCAGTAAGACTAAAAGTAGCGGAAGTTCCTGTCTGCCAGCTCTTTCAGCGACGGACATGGTAGCAGCTGCTGATTCAGAAGCCGCAGGTAATGCAGCTTTATCTGGCCAGAATGCCAAAAATATTACGCCAACAGCTGCGATACATGCGCCAGTTCCATCTATTATAGGGCCCGGATAGAATCTATATCCAATTTTTACAATGTCAAGCTCGTTTGCAACATCGTCTCCAAAACTTAAGACTAGTACCGCGGCAGTAAAAATTACAGCATCAAGGAATGCGATTAGGAACTTATGCCGGTGTTTTGAAAAAGCAAAGTAGCTATCATTTGAATGCCCGTAGCAAAAACACCGCAGAATGTATGGGCTTTCATTGCTGCAAAATGGTCTGAAGTATTAATCCAAAAACTGTAACACACTATGACAAAACCTACGAAGACTAAAAGCAGCGGAAGTTCCTTTCTGCCAATTCTTTCAGCGACGGACACGGTAGTAAGTTCCTTTCCTGAAAGTAGCTGCTCCTACGGCTGTAAATGATAGCGCAAGCGTGCAAATACTTGCTGCTGCCATGCGGGTAATTTTACGCAGCTTCATTGCTTTATTTTCCTTTCACACTGTATTTCTATCTTCTTTGATAGTAGATTTTACTTCCGTGAAAGAAGCGGTGCTTCGGCTCAGCACAAAGCTATTCTATTATTAGGTACCCCTAACCTGCAATGGGTTTTACAACAATTTAAAATCCGAGACTTGCTGTGAATGAGAGGAGATCAGCCTCGTCACCGTGGAAAGTTGAGACTTGGATTCCAATGGGTGTTCCGTCAGGCGCACTGCCGGCTGGAATCGATATCGCGGGCATTCCTGTGACATTTGCTAACGCTGTGAATGCAATCATTGGCATGGATCGAAGTAGTGCAGATAATGAGCCAACTCCGTCCAACTGCCCAAGCAAGGGCAGCACACACGCCAGCGTGGGGCTGATAATCAGATCAAAATTTTTGTAACGTTCAGCCAGACGGTCAGCCAGTTTATTGTTCTGTGCAGCACGAAGAATCTTTGCGGGAATTCGTCTGCCCACCTTTGCAGTCTGCTCCGAGCGTCTTTCAACACGGTCAGGGAATTCTACACTATCGACTTCTTCTGCCAGAGCAGCAAAGAATTGCACCTCGAAAAATGGTGATGCTGAAGGGAATCTTCCGATATGAGTCACTTGGTGTCCAAGGGTTTTCAGCCGATTCACAAAGTTTCGCGTAGCTGCAATTACCTCTGGCTGGACTTTGGCACTCCCGAGAGCACTCTGATCTGTCCAGCCGATACGCAACGGCTTCTTCGGTTCGTTTACGGCAGCTTGTAATGACCGGCTTAACTGCGGGGCGTGCCAGCGATCTTTGCTGGTAGTCCCAGAGATTACAGCGTAAATCAGTGCGGAATCCTCGACAGTGCGAGTCAGCGGGCCGATTGTACCGAGCTTTCCCCACAAGGCTGCGTTTGGTGCGGTAGAAACACGGCCGCGCATCGGTTTTAGACCCACCAGCCCGCATGCAGCAGCAGGAATCTGAATTGATCCGCCGCCATCTCCTCCGATGCCTGCCGGGACGATTCCTGATGCAACCGCCGATGCTGTACCTCCAGAACTTCCACCGGGTGTACGTTTGGGAGCCCGCGGATTTTTCACCATACCATAGCGTGCGCTTTCAGAAAACGGGAATTGACCAAATTCTGGCATATTGGTGACGCCGATGATCACTGCGCCAGCATCCCGCAGTCTCCGCACCACTTCACTGTCATGAGCTGCGGGTGTCCTTTGAGATCGTCCGCCAAAAGTGGTGGGGATACCCTTAATATCGTTCTCTGCTTTGATCACCATCGGAACGCCGGCAAGCGGAAGCGATTCTCGGCGTGCAAGCGGCAAAGCGTCAATATCGGCTGCTGCCTGAAGTGCGGAATCTTTGCACAACTGTTGGAAAGCATTATATTCATCTGCTGCGGCACGATTGAGCGCTTCAGTGCACAGCTCGGTAGCGCTGAGCGTTCCTTTGCGGACTCGAAAAGCTATTTCGGTAACGGTAAGCCGCTCGTAGTTCTCCATAGCCAGAGTATATCGATACTCTTGAGCGGCGTGCAGACACTTTTCAGATATCAAGAATTATTTTTCAGATAGTAAATAACTGCTGGAAAACGATTTATCTTGGCGTTGATATAAATCGTACTATATGCTGTTAGTGCCAATAGCCCAATGTTTTAGATAGGGATGAATGTAAAAATATCAATTTCGTAAAATCAGATCAGTTAGGGCCTACCTTGCCAGATTTTACTGAAGTTGTGTTTTGAGATACTCTTATGCTTACTTTGACCAACGTTTCCCGTGTTTTTGGGAGAAAAGAAAAGTTCACTGCCGTCGCCGATATTTCATTGCAAGTAACGCCGGGAAAGATTCATGCCCTGCTGGGACCGAACGGAGCGGGGAAAACAACGACAGTGCGGATGTGCGCCACTTTGCTTCGCCCAACTTCCGGAAGTATTGAGATTGCCGGAATCGACGCAGTAAAACACCCCGAACTGGCGCGGCAAAATTTCGGGCTGGTCTTAGGCGGAGATTTAGGATTTTATCCGCGTGCCAGCTGCATCGATAATCTGCTCTATTTTGTCGATTTACAAGGAGTTCCAGGTAATCTTCGCCGCTCGCGAGTTGCGCTGGCGTTGGAACGTGTTGGGCTGGTGGAAGAAGCGCAAAAGCAGACGCAAGCACTTTCCCGCGGGCTAAAGCAGCGTTTGCATCTTGCCCGCGCATTACTTTCTGAACCGAAGATTTTACTTTTAGATGAGCCCACCAACGGGCTGGATCCCGATGTTTCACTGCGGATTCGTGATCTTGTGCGCGAAATTGCAGACAGCGGGACGGGAGTTTTACTTACCTCGCATCTAATGCCGGAAGTGGAAGAACTCGCAGACGAAATCTCACTAATTGGCGCGGGAAAAATTGCGGCGCACGGCGGCGTAAATGATATTTCGCGTTTTGCCGGAATCGGGTTAGTTTCTACTTTCAGTGTGCCGGGAATTGAATCCGACTTCGGCACCCGTCTGCAGCGGCACCTGATCCCGCAAGCAGCCGGCGTCGAAGTTACCCAGCGCGCCCAATCGGCAAAATGGATTATTCAGATTTATTGGCCGGCCCGGATTAACGCCGAAAATGCGGGGCATTATCTGGCAAAAGCGCTTGCAGATATTGCTGCTGAATCCCGCCAAATAAATGCGGAGAAAATCGCTGAAAACAGCTCTGCGTTTAATCCGGAAGCAGATTTAATCACCCGCCCAGCAAGTTTAGAGCAGGCATATCTTGCGCTTGCGCAAAGGCTGGCGCGTTAATGCGGTGGCTGCGGATGATCAGATTCCAGATACGGCAATTTATTTCAGTGCCGTATTTTATTCAGCTGATGGTAATTTCCACGCTGACTGCGTTAATCGTGCAATGGCTTGCATGGCAAGCGTGGGGTGCGGTGCGCCCTGCTGATGCGTGGACACGCGCGGGAATGATTGGCTTGTGGACTACCTGTACAGCTGCAGCCGGAATTATCGGTTTTGAACGTTTCAAAGGTACGCTCGTACATCTAGTGATTTCACCAGTTGGCGCGCTGCGCAGCTGCGGGTGTGTGGTTATTTCGGCTGCTACTTTCGGGCTTGCCGCATTTGTGATTGCCTGGAGCGCTTGGGCCGTGCTCACCTGGTCTTTCGACTTTGATTTCTTCACATTTGCACGTTTTGGGGAGGTGGCGCTGGGCGTAATCACTTTCTGGATTGGTGCCGTCGCGATGTGCCTGCTGATTGCCGCGATTTTTGTGCTTACCCCGAATGCGATTACTTATGAAGGATTACTTGCTGCCCCGATTTTCCTCTTTTCCGGGTTAATGTTCACTGATTCGCCAGCGCCTTTCTGGATTTCGATTATTTCAAAATTCTTGCCGCTATCGCTGCCGATAGATTCACTCTTTTCACGCCCGGACGCGCTCTCATGGATAAATCTTGGCCAATGGCTGGTTTGTGTTTGCACCTGGTTTGTACTTGCTGCTTTAGCAGGCAGAGCTGCTTTGCGGAAAGCAACCGAAAAAGGGACTTTGGAGGTGCTGTAAAATGGCTTTGCACCGGACTAGTAGTTGGTATCGTTTTACTTCAAATGTAAAAATCTCGTGGATATCTTCGACGGCTTTTGCTACCGTCGGCACTGCCGTCGTGACATTAATTGCGCTGCCGGTGTTGAATGTAGTTTTTGATATTTTGCTTGGGGCAGACCTCGCTGCTCCGGAGCTGGCACGTACTGGTTACAGCGCGGCTTTGGTGGCGATGATTGCTGCAGTATGCGGCGGGGTCGTCTCGGCGGTGGCAGCAGATCGGAATCTTGGCATTTTCGAGCAGGTGCATCTGCAGCGTCGTTTCGATTTTGCTTATTGGCTTGCCAAAGCGGTGATGCCGGCAGTGCTTTCATGTATTACTTCTTTTGTGCTTTTTGCGCTAGTTACGCTCAGTGCAATAACTATGGGGGTTAACGACGGTACCCAGTGGATCTTGCTTGGAAAAACGATACTGCTTACGCCTCCAGCGCTTTTAATTGGGATCTTTCTTGGAATTGGAGCTGCCGGGCTGGGGGTGAATTTTTCTGATCCGTACATGGGCGGAAATATTTTCGCAGCTTTCTTACCGCTTGCGGCAGGGGTGATTGTGCCAACGCAATATTATCCCAACTGGCTTTTGCCTTTAACTTCTGTTTTGCCAGGTTCCGGACTGCTTTCATACTTCGTTTCCAGCTCGGTTCTGGGGATTTTCCGAGATTTATTTTTCGGAGTTTGCTGGGCAGTAATTGGGGTGCTTTTGGCGCGGTATGCGCTTTCTCGTTTGCGTACCGGAATGCGCCGTGAATCGCTTTAGATGCACGGACTTACGCGAGATATTGTGAATAGAATCCGTCAACGAAGCCTGATTCTTAAATATCTGGTTAACACTTTCTTACTGGTATCTAGTTTGAATTTAATGTCTGTAAAACAGGGAATTTTAAGCTTATTTTCCGATTCGCGGTGGTGGTAAAGTCGCCATCGGCAGGCAATAAACGCGGCGTTTATTGAGCCACATTGTTGCAATAGGAGTACATATGTTTTCCAAGAAAAAGTCAGTGGGGGTGTTGACTGCAGGTCTGACGGTCGCGGCTCTTTCTATAGTCCCACAGAGCGTCAGCTTTGCGGAAGGTGAGAGCACCTTCCAAAAGTACAATGGTCCAGAGTCCTGCATCGCAGTAGATTCCTCCGGCAAAGTGAAGGCTCCTGGGCCAGGAGATTGCGCCCAGTTCGGTAAAGAAGGCCAGCAGTACACTAATGCGCGGGCGAAGAACGTGATCTTACTGATTGGGGATGGCTTCGGTCAGCAAGAAATCACCGCTGCACGCAACTATCTGAAAGGTGCAGGCGGACGTTTTGAAGGAATCGACGCCTTCCCGATGACTGGCTTTTACACGCATCATTCCATCAATCGCAAAGACGGGAAAATTAACTACGTCACCGATTCTGCGGCATCTGCGACGGCATGGACCACAGGGGTAAAGACCTATAACGGTGCCATCGGGGTGGCGCTGGACGGTAAGCCGGTGGAGAACATTTTGGAGATGGCCAAGAAGCATGGGATGCGCACTGGTAACGTCACCACTTCGGAAATTCAGGACGCCACACCTGCTGCTCTCAGCGCACACGCCTTGAACCGGAAATGCTATTCCCCGGAAGAAAACAGCGACTCTTGTACGGGTGAGGCTTTCGATAAACAGTGGCGGCAAAATGGGGGATTAGGCTCAATCTCTGAGCAAATCCTTGACCTGAGAGCTGATGTTACCTTGGGCGGAGGATCTAAGTACTTCAACCAGAAAGTCCAGGCTGACGGTGAGGGACGTAACCCTTACGTGGAAAATACGATGAAGTGGGCCAAAGACAAATCGGTGTTGGACAACGCGAAAGATAACGGATTCCAGGTCGTCACCAACGCTGACGAATTATCCAAAATTACCGCAGCGAACCAAGATAAACCACTACTGGGACTGTTCCATGAAAAGAATATGACCACTCGGAACGCCCCGTCCAAAGCTAAACGCGGCGCGGGACTAGCTGCCCCTGCTTCATGTACGAAACAGGATACAAAGGGCGAACCAGAGCTGTTGGCGATGACTGAAAAGGCGCTGGAACTATTGGACGACCCGAAATCTGAAAAGGGCTTCTTCTTGCAGGTAGAGTCTGCTTCTATCGACAAGCGGGCACATGCTGCAGACGCTTGCGGCATGATTGGCGAAGTAGAGCGATTTGACGAGGTTGCCAAGGCTGCGCTGGACTTTGCTGCAAAAGACGGCGAGACTCTAGTGATCATGACCGCTGACCATTCCCATTCCAGCCAGATTATTTACGATAACTCTGAGTCGGTTTCCCCGGTTACGCGCCTGAAGACTGCCGATGGTTCGTCGATGTCCGTGGCTTATGGCACCATTCCTGCTGACGTGATTGAAAACGATCCAAAGTCCTCCACACAGCACACGGGTGCGCAGCTGCGAGTGGCTGCCTATGGGCCGGGTGCAGAGAATGTGATCGGTCAGATTGACCAGACTGATGTGCACTTCGTGATGACTAATGCTTTGGGAATCACCAAGGGTGGGGATCAGCACAAAGCTGTGCTTGGTGAGTTAGCCAAGGGTGCGCAGGCCAAGGACGTCCCAGCGACTTGCTATGAGATTTCGGCTGACGGCAGCGTGGTGCCAGGGGCTGGCGACTGCGCCCAGTTCGGCAAGGAGGGTCAAGGCCGGGATAAGTCCAAGGCGAAGAATGTTGTATTGTTCATCGGGGACGGTACAGGAGATTCGGAGCTTACCAGCGGGCGTAACTACCTGTATGGGGCTTCTGGGCGTCTGCCGGGAATTGATAACCTGCCTTTCACTGGCAGCTACACGACCTATGCGCTGAACAAGAAAACTGGGGTGCCAGACTTAGTAACGGATTCGGCCGCTTCGGCTACAGGATGGTCTGCTGGCGTTAAGACCTACAATGGGGCATTATCGGTAAACCTGAAAGGCGAGCCGGTGCCGACACTCTTAGAGCTGGCGAAGAAGCAAGGCCTGAAAACCGGAAACATCACCACCGCAGAGATTCAAGATGCCACCCCGGCCGCTTTCGCTACCCATGCCTTGAATCGCAAGTGTTACGGACCAGATGAGAAAGAAAACTCTAAGAGCTGTCAGGGAGAAGACTTCAAGGGACAGTATCGGGAAAACGGCGGTCTTGGGTCTATCTCCGAACAGTTGGTAGACAGCCGTGCAGACATTACGATGGGCGGCGGATCCAAAGCTTTCGGACAGAGTGTTAAGAAAGGCGGCACCTGGGGCGGACATAAGTGGACAGAAGGTCAGAGCGTTTTGGATAATGCCAAAGCGCAAGGCTTCCAGGTGGTCACCACTGCTGAAGAATTCGATAAGATTACTGAAGCCAACCAGGATAAACCAGTGCTCGGGTTGTTCGCGGAAGGTAACTTCCCGCGTAATTACACCCAGACCATTCCCGAGGTAGACGGACCCAAAGCTCCGCCCGTGACCTGCACCAATAACGCTGAACGTCCCGCCGCTATTCCATCCTTGGCTGCGATGACCACCAAGTCGATGGATTTGCTGAAGAACGACAAGGGTTTCTTGCTGCAGGTAGAAGGCGCGTCGATTGATAAGGCTGACCATGATGCTGATATTTGCGGGCAGATTGGCGAGTTGAACGAACTGGATTTGGCAGTGCAGGCAGCCCGTGAGTGGGTGAAGCAGAATAACGAGCCAACCTTGCTGATTATGACTGCTGACCATGCTCATACTTCACAGATTGTTGCACCGGGGATGCTGACATCGGGCCGGGCGACCACCTTGAACACGGTCGAGGGGTCGAAAATGACCGTCAACTATGCTACTGCTGCATCTAATGACGATAAGGAAGCGCTGGGCGGTCAGACTCATACTGGTGCACAGCTGCGGGTCGCGGCTGAGGGGCCGGGCGCAGGTAATGTGGTTGGGCAGATTGACCAGACCGATGTGCATTTCGTGGTGGCAAACGCGCTAGGGCTCTACGGAGGGGATACGAAAATTGACCTTACCCCGCAGTGGGATAAGCCTAGCCAGTACCCGCAGTCTGGCGTAGGTTCTGGCAACATCATGATTTGGGTGCTAGTAGGCGGGATCGTTGTGGCGCTCGTAGCGGCTTTGGCAATCGTGGGATCACGGCGTAAAGCTGGGGTTACGCAAGGTGCTGCTGGAGTGACAGCGAATAACGACGAAGAATAGTTTCTAGATTAGCGTGCCTTGCCGAAAGGATGGAAGTGTCCTCTTGGCAAGGCATTGCAAAAATCTGTGCAAGAAGGACCGGGAGAATCCCGAAGGATGAGCAAAATGACAACAGATGCGGAGTTTCACTCGCTGCGGATGGACACTAGCCGGGCGAATTTCGCGGGGTGCGCGATTCTTGCGGTAATTGGGGCAGTGCTGATTGCCTTGGTATTTACTAACGGTCTCTCAAACTATCTGCAGCCTGTGTTTAAGCCGTGGATTGCCTTGACTGGTGCGTCCCTAATGGCTTTGGGGCTGTGGACTTCGCTGTGTTTATCGTCCCATGCTGCGCATCAGATTCACGAAGCTCATGCGGAATCGGCAGGGCATGAACATCGCCTGCATCGTACGGTCTACCTGCTGCTAGTGCCGCTGCTGCTGGTGTTGGTGGCTTTGCCCGCACCACTGGGATCGTCCCTGGTGAACTCTGCTGCAGTAGGCGGCGGGCAGGGGACGGCGCCTACTGCTCCGTCGCAATCTGCCGTGCAGCGGGTGCAGCGTAATTCCGATGGTACGTTAGCTTACCCGGTGCTGAACGAGGGAGTGAACGAGTTAGATTTGGAGGAGCTAAACAGCCGCTATTCTTTTGGCTCCAAATCACAATTGGCTGGGAAACAGGTGAAACTGGTCGGTTTTGTGGCGCCAGACCCCAATAACAGTGCGGTGTGGCGAGTTAGTCGTTTCAAGATTTACTGTTGCGCTGCTGATGCAGTGCCTTATGTGGCTACCGTCCTTGGGGCAGCCATGCCGCCAGCAGATTCCTGGGTAGAAGTCACTGGAACTGTGGAAGTGTCACAGTCTGACGGGATTGTGGCACTGAGCGGGGTGCAAGTGAATCCGGTGAAGCAACCGGATTCACCGTATCTGTGAGCGATGGGTGAAAGAAGAGGATGAGTCTGATGATTAAGAATCCGGTTTTAGCCAGATTGCGTGCAGCTCACCAATTTTGGGTGCTGGTGTTGTTATCGGCGGCGGCAGTGATGCTGGTGGCGCTAACTGCGATTACCGGGCCGGTATGGAAAATGCCGGGAACGCTCGAATCCTGGGCGGCTATCACCATCGCTATTGTCTTCCAGGCCCTGCCATTTCTAGTGTTGGGGATTTTGGTTTCTGCCGTTATTTCCGCCATTGTTCCTGAGGATTTGCTGCGTCGTTTTACCCCACGTAACGAGGTGGCTGCGGTGCCGGTGGTCTGTTCGACAGGTTTACTGCTGCCGGGATGCGAGTGTGCCTCGGTGCCGGTGTCTAACGCGCTCATGCGCCGGGGGATTCCCCGGCTGCTGCGTTGGCGTTCCTGCTGGCTAGTCCGGCTATTAACCCGGTAGTTCTGATTTCCACGGCCGTTGCCTATACCGGGCGTCCGGAGATGGCTTGGGCGCGGCTGGCGGCTTCGCTGGTGGCTGCGGTGTTGGTGGGTTGGCTGTGGATTGCTTTTGGCAGTGATACGTCGATAAAGCGAAGTGAAGTGCACGGAGAGGTGACGGTTTCCAAATTGGAGGCGTTTCGCACGGCTGCTTTCCATGACCTGCTCAATACTGGGGGATTCTTGGTTTTGGGGCGATGGCAGCAGCGGCCGTGAAAGTGCTGGTGCCGCGCTACTGGTTTCAAGCTTTGGAGCAGGTGCCTTTTGCGACTATCTTGGCAGTAGTGGTGCTGGCAGTGCTGTTGTCTTTGTGTTCAGAGGCTGACGCTTTCATTGCGGCATCGCTGACGCACACCTCGTTGACTGCACAACTTGTGTTCCTGGTGGTTGGGCCGATGGTGGATCTGAAACTGATCGCGATGCAGACCGGCACCTGGGGCGGGCGTTTCGCGCGGCGTTTCGTACCACTCACCTTGCTAGTGGCGATAGCTGCAGGTTGTTTTATCGGCTTCCTGTTCTTTGGCTCGCTGTAATTGCGCTGCGGTTCTTTCCCGTAGTGCTGCTTTTGCGTGGCGGTCGGCAGCTTATTTCCTTTTTCGCAGATGCAAAAATGCCGCTCTTATGAAAGAGCGGCATTTAGCGGTGGACCCTACCGGACTCGAACCGATGACAACCTGGGTGTAAACCAGGTGCTCTACCAACTGAGCTAAGAGTCCGTAAACGAATTTACGGACTCTTTACGGATTTGTAAAATCCAATTACTAAAAATCTATCGGCCACGATTGGCTGTTTTCGGTGAAGCACCGCTAAAAACAAGGCGTCTCTATTTGTTTTCCGCCGGCAAAGCTGGCAAATACTGTAGGATGAAAAAATCCTTAGTCTCTACTTTGAGATTATCTGCTGCATAGTCAGCAATACGTTGCAAGTTGGTTGAGGGATTCCGCGTACTAGCAGTTCGCAACCATAACTAGCCGATAACTGGTAACGATGCCGCTATTCCAATAAGCGTTTCGTAATACTAACGGGAGTGATTATGGTGAAATTTTCATTTAAAAAACTCTCCGCATCTTTGTTGGTGTTAGGTGCAATTTTTGTTCTTTCGGGGTGTACGCAGCTGCCGCGCGACGAGGAACATAATGATGAGGCTTCCAGTCTTTCACCAACTGCCCTTAAGCAATATGTTGCGGAACAGTGGGATGTTACCCAGTTTTTAGCGCAAGCCTCATTTCGTGCGGACAAGCATTTAGATCTTAAACCGGGTAAAGAAAAATCTTTTTACCGTCAGATAGCATTTGCTTGTGCACAAGATTCTCCCAGTCCGGTCTCGATTTGGCTGCGTCACGGCAGTGAAATGCGCAGACTGATGGAGTTAGAAGCCTGCGGTTCGGCAAATTCAATCCAGACAGTGGGGTTGTCGTCGACGCTTTTTCCGCAGGCTGAACAGGCTGTGTTCATCGCCAAAGATGATACCCGCATAACCACTATTATTTTTGAAACTACCCAGGAGAAACCATTTGGCTGTGTCAAGTTTTGTTGACGGGTAAACCTGTATTTTCGGTTTCGGCTGTTTGTGCGCACTATTGAACAGAATTATGACACATCACTATTTGTTTTTTGAGAGGATTGGAATGTGCTGCCATACCATGCATTCAATAGCAAGGGCATGGCTTCTCTTTTACGTAACTGGCGGCAAGAAGAAGGAAACTTTACGTAAGTGGTGGCAAGAACTCAGTCCGAAATTTCCGCTCACCGCCACCCCTTGCATTTTCGCAGTTCACAAGCTTACGAAAACGACGGAGAGCACCGTCGTGAAATAAATCCAAACATTTCGCCACCAGTTACGTAACCATACAAGGCATTACGCCACCAGTTACGTTAAAAAACGATGTCGCCGCATTTCCACTAGCACTGCACATACGTTTCCGATATTATGTATGTGCAAGTGTTTAGTAGGAGGGGTTATGCCATCAAGCAGTCTGACAGTACGGATTGACAGCCAGCTCAAAGAAGAAACCGCAAGAGTGGTGGAACATTACGGGCTTGACCTATCGTCGGTCATTCGGGCTTTCTTCACCGAGATAGTGAACACCAACATGATTCCCTTGTCTTTTGATTACGGCAGGCCTAACGTGCAAAGCCTCGCGGCTCTCAAGGAGACGGAACAAATGATTACCTCAGGCGGCGGGCAAGCCTATTCCACTGGTCGTGATTTACTCGAAGCCGCTTTGCAATGAGTAGACGTCTGAGTGCTAAGTTTACATCTGCTTTTGGTAGGGATCTGAAGAAGAAAGCGGGAAAACGAAACTGGGATCTAGGTCAGCTAGAAACAGTCATCGACCTCATCTTGGAAAATTCGGTGGAATCACTAAATCTCCTGAAGCAGCGCCATAAAATGCATAAGCTTTCTGGGTAATGGGGTGGCAGCAGCGAATGTCATGTGGCGAATGCCGGTGACTGGCTGGTTGTCTGGAGGGTCTGTAGTGGTATTGCCTATTTTCAGCGCACAGGTTCACATGAGGAATTGTTCAGTAGGTAACTGCTGGACTTTGAGATGTAGGTGAACGGACGTAAGGCTCCGAGTGGATGTGTTTAACGTATAATCTCGCCAAAGATGCGCCCGCGTCTCGGTTTCAGACCCACGTGAAGGTGTTTATGACTTCGCGGATGCCGACGTTGGCGAGAGTGCAGTGCTTGCCGGTGAAACTATGCCAGAACCATTCGGTTACTTGTTGGAAGTGTAGCGAGATGGCAGACTGTTCAAATTCTTCATCTCCCACCGCTTTATGAAAACCAGGGGTCTGGTACGCAGCTTGGAGAAAGACCGCAGTATTACTAGTGGTCACGGCCTTACGGCCTGCAGTGTTATCTTGAAGTGAATGGCGGGAATCGTACGTTTCTCGTTTTGTGAAATCCGCACAGCTTGCAGCATAGCTGCTGTGCGTCTGCCGTCGGTAAACAACGGCCACACCCACCGGCGATTAGCCACAAGCTGAAACCACATGATTCCTCCCGAGTCTTTTCCGTCTAATTGTACGTTTCTCCTACGCAAAGGAATGCAGACCTATGACAAGGTCAAGAACCTTCAGGCGCAGATTACAGAGCGCCAAGCAAAACATCATGCACTACTCACCGCCTACGACCAACTAGTCCGCCAACCGATCAGTGAGTTTCAGCCCACCCAGTGGACAGCCTTGATCGATTACGCCATTGTTGGCATCGAGAATATCGAGTTTTTCTTCCGTGACGGACGCACAATCAGCATCGACCTATAGATCCAACCGGACGTCGAGAATGATAAATCGGCGGCCACGCGAAGCTTTGCAAGCATCCCCGCACCCATTGAGACACAAAACGGCTGTGCTTCTATAGTTGCGAAAACCATTTTATCGTAATACGATATTGATATGCCTGAAACAATCAACGGCGCACCTGTCACCGAGGATCAGATTACTGCATGGGCTGACGAGGCCGAGCGTGGCTATGACGTCGAAATCTTACGCAAACGCGGCCGTGGTCGTCCTGGTCGCGCGGCGCAGCCGAGTCGTGTAGTAGCGGTGCGTTTTACCGACGACGAGTTAGCTTATATTGATGCCAAGGCGGCGAGATTGGATAAGACTCGTTCAGAGTTGTTGCGTGAATCGGCGCTGGCATGAGTATCTCTATCCATGACTCAGCTCGCAAGCATGGAATAGCAGATCAAGATTCCTTGCAGGCAGCTTTCCGGTACGATGTGAACGGGAACCAGTCGCCGTTGCGGCTAATCGCTCCAAGGAGTTCATGCAAGCCAGTTAGGACGATTTAACATGATCCAGGTCGAGGCCAATGAATCTTTGCGGAATGTTGCAAAGAACTCATTAGTTGGAATAAAGCTACTGAATGATTCAGTCTTCTTCGGAATCAACGGCGCTGGAAAGACGACGGTGTGTGAGGTGCTCAGTCGAGCCGCAACATTGAAAGATGATCGGGAAGATAATAGTGAGCCAGTTCGCGTCTACGCTTTCGATGATCAATGGCGAAAAAACAAGGTTGGTGACTTTGTTGAAGGCGGTTCAGCTGAAGGTGTGACCACCGTCAGGCTCAGCGAAGGAGCGCGCGACCTAGAAGAAGCGATCCGAGTGGCGCAAGCAGAGCTGGAATCAGCCAGAATCGATCTCACGGAAAAGGACAAGAGAAAAAAGCTGCTGAAAAGAGTTTGGATGAAGTAGTCGAAAGTGTTTTCAGCGGTCTGCGTAAAGCTCTTGAGAAGAACTGCTCAAAATTAGGCGGGAGACAATTTAATAGAAGAGTGATACGCGAGATGCTAGAGGAGGGGCGGGCACATTATTGACTTCCAAAGAAGTTGAGGACTGCATCCGCATCGCAAATTCCCAAAAGGCTGGTTTTCTTCCTACTCTGCCCCACCTTCCGGTTGGCTGGTCCTTTTCCGATGAACTTTGGCAGCAAACCACCGAAGAACCGCCAATAGTTCAAACGGTGGTCGCGACCTTATCCGACTGGGTCCGTGAAGGCCTAGCAACCCACAAAGCTGGAGACTCATGCCAGTTTTGCGGTGGAACAGTCTCAGCGCAACGACTAAAGGATATTGAAAATGCAATTCGCCAGGCTGAGGTAGAAGCTCCTGCTCTCGTTAAGCAACAGCTAGGGGAATGCAGGAGCGCTAGGTCAGCACTGAGAGATTTCAAGACAAAACTCGATGGGGTCGACCTGTCCAGCTCAATTTACAGTGAAGACTTGCCCGCAAAGAAAGCGGAGGTCTTGCTAGAAACGCAAAGTGTCCTGAGTCAACTTGAGGTCTCGGAGGATGTGCTTAATAAGCGAGTAAAGAATCCTCTTTCTCCAGTTCACAGCGACAAGCCAAACGTTGATTTTTCTGCACTTCAAGAGAAATTCAAGGCTCTCGAAGATGCGCACTCCGAAGCGCATGAACACATAGATCAGCACGAGAGAAACAAAGAAAGAGCAGTCGATCGATTGAAGAGACACTGCTGCGCAACAGACGGGTCAGGTTGGGATTCGGCTGAAAAAGCACTTAAGGTGGCTACTCAGGCGAAAAATGTGGCGATCAACGCAGAACATGCTGCCAAAACATGCCTAGAGAACCTCAAACGGCAAGTCTCAACCACCGCTTACACTGCTGAGTTCCTCGACAAGAGCCTGAGCTTGATCTTATGGGATAGGACCTTGCGGGTTTCCGAAGGCAATACCGGCGAAGGGTATAGAATCACCCGCCATGATGAGAAGGCTGAGGGCATGTCGGAAGGCGAGAAGCAACTAGTCTCACTCCTCTACTTCTGCGCCGAGTTTTTGACGGAGGATCGGAAGCAATCACTGAAAAACAGTGTGGTTATATTCGACGACTTGGGATCACAACTAGATGATGCTCGACTTCTTGCGGTAGATAGATTCATCTCCAATCACTTTCAGAATCCAAAGCCTGCCGCGCTGGTGTACTTCACGCACAGCCACAATTATCTAAAAATCTTACAATCTCGTCTCGCAGACAAGGCTGTGCCTAGGCGCAATCAAGAGCCTCGAAAAGCAATCTTTTATGAGGTTTACAAGGACGGTTTCAACAGTCTGGGACAATCTACTCGTTGGCGTCAGTGGGATGACACAGCTGTAGGACTGACTAACGACTACTGGCTTTCGTTTTATATGGTTCTGAGAGCTTTCGAGGAGTTACAGAACGGCAATCCGCCAGAGTTAGGAACTGGGAACTTCTGTCGCAAGGTGCTCGAGGGGTTCACAGAATTCCGTGCACCTAGCAGTGATAATTTTGGCTCTCGTATGGACGCCATCCTCGCCCAGGGTGAATTCAAGTTGTCTCCAGCGTTGTCAAGAATCGTGAATAACTTATCGCATACCGACTTGAACCGATCTGGTGGTGTTTTGTCGAGGAATGAAATTGAGGTTGCCGTGATTCATACACTTAATTTTCTGCGAATCGTTGACACCAAGCATTTCAACGGCCTACTGGTTAGATTTAGGAGCAAGGAGAGAGCAAGAGCGCTTGAGGCAGATTTAGTAAAGCGTACGGGAGGATTGTAGACTTGCGGACAACCCAATGGACAGCATTAATCGACCACGCCATTGTTAGCACCGAGAGCATAGAGTTCGCCTTCCGCGACGGACGCCGGGTCACCATCAGCTTGTAGACCTAATTCATCGTCGCCATGCCCGCCTCACTTGAGGGCGGGTTTTCTTATGCCCAAAAACTTTGCTACCAGGAAAACACGAACCCGCCAACGCTTAGACCAGGCAAAACGTGAACCCGCCAACGCTCGCCGATTTTTAGCCCCCCCAAGGGCATACTCGCCAACGCAACCCCAGCCTTATCAAATGCGAGGTGATAGTGGAGCGAATGACGGGAATCGAACCCGCGTAATCTGCTTGGAAGGCAGAGGCTCTACCATTGAGCTACATTCGCATTTTGTTAATCTGTGAAAACTCATCAACAACTAACTCGATAAGTTTAGCAGGAAATGGTTTTAGAAAGAAATGCGAAAGCGGAATGTGGTTCAAGTAATAAAAATGGATTGGGATTTTTAGTGAAAGTCGATTAACATTTATTGAGCGTGCTAATATCGGCGCAGAAAAATTAATAACGGGGTATGGCGCAGTTTGGTAGCGCGTCCGCTTTGGGAGCGGAAGGCCGTGGGTTCAAATCCCGCTACCCCGACTGTGTGATGTCCCGCGACATAGGTCCGCCTGTGTCGCGGGATTTTCTTTGTTTTTGCGCTGGGGTGTCTCGCGTCATGTGTCCGTTTTTGAGGGTTGTTTTGTTTGGTAGTTGCGGGGCGGGTGAATACTTAACCCCTGAAGCTCGATTTTCGGCTTTTAATCGCGCGGAATCGTTGATTTTGCATAAATATTGTTTTGGTTAACTCCTTTTTGCGGCGGAAATACGCAAGTTAGTTGGGGGTTTCCAGGTGCACTGCTTTGCTGTTGGTTTAAGTTTTATCAATTGTGCAGTGCCCGCTTTTTATGCGGATTATGCAGATTATGCGGATGGCAGACGCCGGTTGCTTGGCGTATTCCTGTGCCGTTAGCTGCGGAATATGAATGCAAATATGAATGCAAAATAGTGAGCTAGTACTTTTGGCACTGCTTCGAAAACTTATCGTAGGTTATCCTTATACCGGACACTAAAAGTTCGGCTAACCGAACTTTTAGTAATCTGGGTTATGTTCCATATTTGAATAGATAATGGAGGAATTCTGATGGAAAATATCTCCCAACTCCTCAGCGAGGCTGGTCTGCACAATGAAGCTGTAGCTAGCTACGTAAGTCATTGGGCTGGAATCACCCAGCCTGCAAAAATTGAAGTTATTTCTGCCAAAGATGATGACCGGCTCATCGCCGAAGGTCTCGCGAGCGGAGAAATTGCGCCAGCCGGAGACGGTCTCTACTATTCCCGCTCTTATCACAAAGATACGGCGCGCAGTGAAGAACGTACGGTAGTTGCCACGCATAACCCGGATGATGCAGGGGTTTACAATAACTGGAAAGATGCTGCTCAAATCACGGAAACCCAAGTTGCGCATATGCGGGGCGCATCAAAGGGAAAACAATGTATGTGGTTCCATATTTAATGGCTCCGCCAAAATCTCCGCTGGAAAAGTGGGCGCGCGGTGTAGAGTTAACCGATAATCTCACAGTAGTGCTCCATATGATTCGGATGGCGCGCGTCGGTGTTGATTATTTAAATAATCTTGATAATCCCGATGAGTTCGTGAAAGCTGTCCATGTGACCGGAGATTTAGAAAATCTTGGGCAGGGAACTGCAGAAGATAAGCGGCTTTTCGCTACGGTAGCTGATGACCGCACAATTTTGCATTTTGGTTCTTCTTATGGCGGGAATGCGCTGCTTGGGAAAATTGCGCATGGTTTGCGTCAGGCTGCGTATGACGGCTGGGCTTCGAAGGAATTCCTCTCTGAACAGTTTATGCTGATTGGGATTAAAGATAAGCAGGAGAATCGGACCTACTACGTATGCGGCGGCTTCCCGTCGGCATCTGGAAAAACTAATCTCGCAATGATGCTTGCCCCGGATGCTTTGGGGGATCGTTACGAAGTGAATTTCTATGGTGATGATATTGTCTGGCTCCGTGTTGGCAGCGACGGCCGAATTTACGGGATGAATCCAGAATACGGTGCTTTTGGTGTTGCGAAAGATACCAATTGGGAATCTAATCCAACTGCGATGGAGGCGATTAAAGCCGGGACAAAAACCCTGTTCACTAATGTTGCGTACAATCCGCAAACAGAAGAAGTCTGGTGGGAGGGAAGACCCCGGATTATCCGGAGGATGTAACCGGCTGGCTCGATTGGAAAGGTAATAAAATTTCCGACCGTCCGGTAGAAAAGCAGCGTTCGAAAGCGAAAGGAGACGAGTGGGCGCACCCGAATTCCCGCTTTACTGCGTCCCTGGCAAATGTTCCGAATGTCGCTCCGGATTATGAAGATCCGCGCGGAGTGCCGATTGATGCAATTATTTTCGGCGGTCGTGTAAAAGATCGTGAACCTTTGATTCGTGCAATTACAGATTTAGCTGAGGGAGTGTACGACGGCTTAACTTTGGGTGCGGAAGCAACCGCGGCTGCAGAGGGTAAAGAGGGTGTACTGCGTTATGATCCGATGTCAATGCGCCCATTTATGTCTTATCCTGAGGGTGAGTATGCGCGTCATTGGCTGAATATAATTGGGCAAGCCGAGCATCAGCCGATTTTTGCACACGTGAATTGGTTCCAGAAAGATCCTGCAGACGGGCATTTCCGCTGGCCGGGTTATCGTGATAATTTGCGGGCATTGCTGTGGCTGTTGGATTTGAAAGAGGGCCGTGTAACGGGTGAGAAGACGCCAGTGGGAATCGTTCCGAAACGTGAAGAGCTGAATCTCGCCGGTTTTGCTGGGGATTTGGCAGATTTGGATGCTTTGCTCACTGTGGATCCGGAACTTTGGAAGCGGGAGATTGGCTACCGTGAAGAGCATTTGCAGCAGTTTGCGAATTTGCCGGAAGAAATTTGGGAAGCGCATCGCAAAGTTGCTGCAGCATTGCAATAAGTTGCAGCAGTGTGACTTCCGCTGCTGCGGATTATGAAAATCTGCGGCTGGTAACGGTTCCTGGCTGTGGAAGTATTAGTGCAAAGAAATACTTCCGCAGCCGGTGCTGTTTTGTTAATGCGCGCTGCAGGCATGATGGATTGGCGTGGTTTCGCAAAATTCGGGTCTGATTCAAAAAATTTTCAGATGCTGGTTTTCCGCTGTTGTTTTATTTTAGTTCATGCTGAATTGTGATGTTGATCTGAAATTTGTGCAAATAACAGCAGATTTATTGCTTTGGATTTCGCTTAATCCGCGATATTTCGCGGCTTGCTCTAGAGCGGTATTTCGTGTTCGTAGTTTCGATAGTATTTCCAATCACATTCTTGTTGGGACTTATGTCTATTTCGTTTTGCACTAGTTTGCGTTAGTTTATTTCTTAGGTTAGCCTAATAAGAGAAATGATGTTCGGCTTTACGAACAAAACTGAATGATGAGGAAAAATGAAATTTAAATCCGTTATCGCCGGTATCGCAGCAATCGCACTTGCTGGATCGATTGGTGCATGCTCTACCGATTCAAAGGATGGAAAGTCTGCGAAGAGCGACGATAAGTTAAAGATTGTCGCTACTACCGGATATCTGGCAGACGCCGTGAAAAACATTGCTCCGGATAGTGAAATCACAACACTTGTTGCGCCGGGCGGCGATCCGCATACGCAAGAGCTGACCACGAAAGATACTGAGAAGATTCAGCAGGCTGATTTGGTAGTTTGGACCAGCCATGACATGGAACATAAAATGATGGACCAGTTCGACGGGCTCGGCGATAAGTCGCTTCCGGCTGCGGAATCGATTCCACGGGATATGCTGCTTGATTGGGAAGAAGACGGGAAGATTGAAGGGCATGATCCTCACGTTTGGAACGATCCGATTGGTTGGCAGTACGCGGTAACAGCAGCAGCGGAAAAGATTGCCAAGATTGATAAAGACAATGCGGATAAGTATATTGCGAACGGCAAAGCTTACAATGAGAAAATTCAAGCAATGCACGAAAAAGCAAAGGAACAATTCGACAAGATTCCAGCTGATCGCCGGACTTTAGTTACCGGTCATGATGCTTTCAATTATCTTGGCCGCACTTACGGATTGCAGATTTTTGCTACAGACATGGTCTCCTCTGAATCTGAAATTTCCGCTGTTCAGCTTGAAGAACTGGCTACCATGATTGCCGAAAAGAAAGTACCGGTAATTTTCTATGACAATCTGAAGAGTCCGGAAGTAGTAAAGCATCTCCAGGAGATTGTGAAATCTAAAGGCTGGGATGTGAAACTTTCCGACACAGAACTATATGCAGATACGCTTGGCGAGTCGGCACCAACCGACACCTATTTGGGCGCATTCGAGCATAACGTAAAAGCTATTGTGAAAGCACTCTCTTAATGCGTGTTGTGTGAGTGCGACGGCGGACGCCAGGGGCAGCTGTTTCCTCTTCTCTTGGCGTCCGTCGTCTTTATCTTTTAATATACCGTTGCTGCGCTGGCGGTTGAAAATCTGAATTCAGTTAAAAGCTTGGAAAATTCACGGACAAAAGTGAAAGTAAAGGTTTACCTTATGCAAACACCTTGTGTGGTAAATAATCTCAGTGCCGCCTACCGAGACCGTTTAGCTCTTTCGAATGTAAGTTTCGAAGTTCCAAAGGGTGAAATTGTGGCGATTCTTGGCCCAAACGGTGCCGGAAAGTCTACCCTGATTAAAGCGATGCTCGAACTGATTCCGCGTGTATCGGGTGAAGCAAAATTCTTTGGAAGTGCGATTGGGAAAGTCCGCAAGCGTGTTGCCTATATGCCGCAGTCCGCTTCAATAGACTGGGATTTTCCAGCTCGGGTGAAAGATGTCGTTCTGATGGGTACTTATGCGCGGCTCGGATGGCTGCGCCGCCCCAAAAATCAGACTATGATATTGCGCGTACAGCGATGGAGCAGCTTGAAATTGCTGATTTGGCAAATCGGCAAATATCGGAGCTTTCCGGCGGGCAAAAACAGCGTACTTTTGTGGCTCGCGCGTTAGCATCCCACGCAGATTTACTCGTCATGGATGAACCTTTTGCGGGAGTCGACATTAAATCGGAACAAACGATTCTCCAGGCAATGCGGCTGCTTGCAGATTCTGGAAAAACCGTGCTGCTGGTACATCATGATTTGGCAACAGTACGTGATTTCTGCTCAAGTGTGGTCTTGCTGCGTGAGGGAAGTTTAGTGGCGGCTGGTCCGCTTTCGCAGGCTTTCACTTCGGACAATATTTCGCGCGCCTATGGGATTGACGGGGTAGTTGGATGATGCTTGCTTTTTCACTGATTCCGCTTAGTGATTTTTGGGCCACCTACAGTTTTCGGGTAATGACTGCGGGCGCGCTCCTTGTGGGATTGTTTGCTGGTGCGCTCGGATCAATTTTATATGTCCGGAAGCAATCATTAGTTTCCGACGTGGTTGGGCACAGCTCAATCGCAGGAATCGTCGGCGGTTTTGTGATTGCGTCAATTCTGGGCGGCGACGGACAGTCGATTCTGATTCTCACAATCGGTGCGACGATTTCCGGACTGCTTGCCGTCGTTACTACTAATAAAATTGCAGAAAAATCGAAAGTTGGAATCGAAGCGGCAATGGCTATTTCGCTTGCGATTTTCTACGGCGGGGAATGGTAGTGCTGCGTCTATTGTCATTTTCTTCGTTCTCCGGGCGTTCCGGCATCTCGCAGTATCTTTTCGGAAATGCTGCTACGATGCGGCAAATCGATGTGATTACTGTTGGTGTGCTTGGAATGCTTGCACTGGCTGCGGTGATTCTTGCTTGGAAAGAAATCGCGCTTTTTGCTTTTGATCCGATAGGTGCACGGGCAGCAGGTTTTTCACCTGTTGTTCTCAATGCGGTAATTACCATGTGCACCACGATTGGGATTGTTATCGGGGTGAAATCTGTGGGTGTGGTGCTGATGGTTGCTTTTGCGATTATCCCGGCAGCTACAGCACGGCAATGGACTGATAATTTACGTTTACTTGTGATAATTGCAGGTGTTATCGGGGCTTTAGCTGGCGGAATTGGTTCATATTTAGCGGTTTCAATTGGGAAAGTTCCAACCGGTCCGGTGATTGTGATTTTGCTGTCTCTCGCGCTTGGAGTTTCTTTAATATTTTCTCCGCATCGGTCTCTGCTTGCTTATCGTTATCGGCGGCAGCAGCATCTTTCGCGTCTTTCGGCAGGTGCGCAGCCGGCAGCTGACAATTTTTCATCAAGTCTTCCAATAAAACCGGAATCAGGAACTTCAGCGGTACTCGAAACGCAAAATGATTCAGTAAAAGTAGGTGTGTGATGAGTTTTCTTTTTGCGGCTGCACTGCTTGCAGTAACGACTTCGCTTACTTGTGCGCTGCCGGGAACGTTTTTGGTATTACGGCGGCAGGCAATGCTGGTAGATGCTATGAGTCACGCTGTGCTTCCGGGGATTGTGCTTGGGGCATTGCTGGCAGGTTCGACATACTCTCCGATAATGGTTTTCTGTGCTGCAGCTTTCGGGCTCGTCGTGGTGCTTGGGGCGAACTATCTCCAGTCCACCGGGCTGCTTTCAAAAGATGCGAGCCAGGGTGTAATTTTTCCGTTGCTGTTTTCCGCCGGTGTAATCATGCTTTCCACAGTTCTTGCGAATGTACATATTTGCGAAGATACAGTGCTTACCGGTGATTTGAATCTGCTTGCGCTTGATACTGAGCGGCTAATTCTTGCCGGCCGCGATTTCGGACCGCGCGCAATGTGGATGATGCTGCTAATTTTGGCTGCCAATACGGTTTTTCTTGCACTCACATACAAGGTAATGCAGCTTGTGACGTTCGATCGGGAATCAGCGCAAGCGATTGGATTCCCAATTCGGATTGTTGAAACAGGATTCATGATTCTCGTGGCGCTCACGATTGTGGTTGCATTTTCGACGGCAGGGGCGATTCTCGTGATTGCACTGATGGTCACCCCGGCAGCCACCGCAATACTTTTGACGAATTCTTTACCGCGGGTAATTGCTTTGACGCTTGTTATTTCTGTTGTGAGTGCAATAGTCGGTTTCGTTTTAGCGTGGCATTTTAATCTTGCCACCTCGGCAATGATGGCATTTACCGATGGAATAATCTTTCTTGCGGTTATGTTTGCAGAACGCTGCTGGTTGAATCGCAGCACAAAGGCAGCATCTAAAGCAAAGCTGTGATTAAGAATCGGCAATATTTACAAGCGTTTAATAATTAGTGCTTGTTTTTGGTCTGGTTTTGCAATCCGCAGCTGTTTTGCGGTTTTCGCTTTCTCAGGGCTTGGTTCAGATTTTTACTTAATCTGATTGCAGCTGTTTTGCGGTGCATTTTATCGCCGGCGATACACTGCAAAGACCTTTCTAACTTGTCAGCGGTTCTATCGGCGGTGCGGGCTTATCTGCGGGTGCTGCTGGTTGGGAATCTTTGGTGTGAGCAGGCTTTTTCATTGAAATAAGACCTAAGACTCAGATTGCAGAATTAATTTAAAGTTAACCGCTGTTTAACGCAGATAGCGGAAGTGATATTCGATTATTGGCTGTACGGGAGCGGTGCAATTGCGGTAAGTTGTGCTGTAACGTCTTGAATGGCGCAGCTGGTGAATTTTTGAGTTCGGCAAAGAAGCTGTCTGGAATACTGAGTTTTAACCGCAGCAGTTTTTGCCGGATCAAGTGTTTGAAAGCGGTTTTACGCTTACGATTAAAATTCTTCAGCAGTTATGGATATAGATAATCGCAACCATAAAAGGAGCAAAGATGCGTCCGAGAAAATGGAGTGGTGCGGTGGCTGCGTGCACAATGATTGCACTAGCAGGGATTGTGCCAGCCGCCCGCGGTGCAGCTGCTTATGAGTACACGCCGATTGAACAGGCGGGTATGAAAGCGGTAGCGGCCGACTCGACTGCAACCTCAGGTGAAGGGACAAATGGTCCAATCGCATTAGTTATTGATGGGAAGACGGATACATACTGGCATACTGAATATGCAAGTGAGACTGCACCGCTTCCGCACTGGTTTGTAATCGACCTGGGTGCGGAAACTGAAAATGTGGGGCGGGTAACGCTTCTGCCGCGGCAGTCCTCGAACGGTTCGGGCCGTGTTGGAGAGTATCAGGTAGAGCTGTCTACTGATGAAAAATGCGCTGCTGCGGATACTGCAGAAACCGCGCAATACACACTCGCGAAAGCAGGATCGGTACCAGCTGCTCCAGAAGCTGGAAAACTGGCGGCAGTAAATATTGATTTCACTCCGGCGGCAGCACGCTGTGTGAAAGTTACCTATAAGAGTTCGTGGGGCGGTAACGATTCAAGTGAAAACGTTGCTTCACTTGCTGAGTTCGGTGCGGCAACTGCTGCAGCCGCTTCCGCTCCTGATCTCCCAACAGGGAATGGTCCGGAAATCGTTGTGCCGGAAAACGCGCTTGAAATTACCGACGGAACCCTTACCGTGCGCACGCATCCAAACTTTCCGCAGGTAGTCGATTACCGCCTTGGAGACAAACAGCTTGCGGGCAAGTACGGCGAAGCTTTGCAGCAGATTACGCTGAACGGATCTGCTGTAGCCGTTACCGTCGGCACTCCTGAAGTTTCATCTGATAAGTCCGCGGTTACATATCCGCTTACTGCCGCTGCGCCGAGTAAAATTTCGCTGCAGGCAGTGTTGTCTGTACAGGATGGCGTACTTAACTATGAACTGCGTGATATCAAGGATCCGGATGGTACGCTGCGGACTATCGCAATCCCGGGCCTTGATCTTGTGTCGCTAAATGGCAAAGATGCTTCTGCGCAAATTTATGCTGCGCGGATCTCGGTAGACCGCGCAGTATCTGGTGACCGCATGATTAATGTGCGGGAATCTGGTGCTGCTTCCGGTAACGCTTTTATGATTACTGCAGCAAACTCTGAACTTGCGGCAGGTTTTGAAACTAATGCGATTGGCGCCGACGGCGGGAGCTTAGCTGCAACCGACAGCCGTTTCAGTTATGCGGTGTCGGCGATGTCCGGGCAGAATGTCGGGAAGATTTCACCAGCTTCCTGGGTTTATCGTTCCGCGGAAGTTGCGCAATATGATCAGGGCAGCGGCATCGGTGTTGATCCAAACCCGATGGTAAAGGTGAAAATCGTCGCTGATGCAAACAATGATCAGAAAATTGATTGGCAAGACGGTGCGACAGCTGTCCGTGACGTGCTGACTCCAGCTAACGGACGTGACGATATCAAGAACTATGTCGTGATGCGGATCCCGTTTAATATTGTTTCGCAGGCTACCCATCCATTTCTGCGGACTCTCGATGATACGAAGCGTATCTCGCTGGCAACAGATAATCTGGGACAAGAAGTTCTTTTGAAAGGATACCAGGCTGAAGGCCACGATTCGGCACAAGGTGATTATGGCGGCAACTATAACGAACGCGCCGGCGGGCTGAAAGATTTGCAGACACTCGTCGCTGAAGGTAAGAACTGGAATGCTGCTTTTGGAATACACGTAAACGCTACCGAAACTTACTCGGAAGCAAATTGTTTTGCCGATGCAAATAATCCCAGTGCAGAAAGTGCGGCCGCGCCTTGCGAGGTTAATCTTCCGCCGGGAAAAGCTTGGGGCTGGATGAACCAAGCGTACTATATGAATGAAAAGAAAGATCTTGCAACCGGTAATGTCCTGAAACGTCTCCAACAGCTGCGTGCGGATTTCCCAGCTGATTCGAATCTGAATTGGCTGTATTGGGATGTTTACTACAAGCACGGCTGGCAGGCGCAGCGTTTCGCCTATGAAATGCAGCGTCAAGGATGGCGTCTTGGTTCCGAATGGGCATACTCAATGCCGCAATATTCTACATGGTCGCATTGGGCAACTGATGAAAAGTACGGCGGTCAGAATCAAAAGGGGATTAACTCGAAGCTGATTCGCTATGTCGAGAATTCATACCGTGATACCTTTAATCCGGATCCAATGCTGGGGAATGCAAATATTATCGACTTTGAAGGCTGGACCGGACACGTGAACTACAATGAGTTCATCAAGAATGTTTGGGAACGTAATCTGCCGGTAAAGTTCTTACAGCAGTCGCATATTCGAACTTGGAAAGACGGAGAAATCACTTTCGAAAACGGTACTGTAGTCACATCGGCACAATCCGCTATTGGCGGCGGAGTAGCTCCAGTGAACCGCACCATCAACTATGACGGTGCAACCGTCTTTAAGAATGGCGGATCTTATCTGCTTCCGTGGAAGAATGGGGGCACGGATCGGCTTTATTACTGGAATCCAGGCAACAGTGCCCAAACATGGCAGCTTACTAACCAGTTCAAGAATCAGCGCTCGCTTACGCTTTTCAAACTTACCGATACTGGACGGGAAAAGGTTGCAGATCTTGCAGTTTCCGGCGGTACAGTAAATATTCCGGCAACTGCAGAAAATACTGCCTATGCGCTCTATCCAACTAGTGCGGTACCGGCTGTGAAAGATCCAAATTGGGGTCAAGGATCAGGAATTACAGATCCGGGTTTCTTCTCCGAAAATCTCGATGCTTACAAGACCACTGGCAGAGTAACAATTGAGAAATCTGATCGGAATAATGCGTTTGCGCAGCTTGGCGCAGGTGCTGCTTCGCTTTCACAAAATGTAAAGCTCAATCCTGGTACTTATTCAGCTTGGGCCTGGATCGAAATCCAGCCGGGAAAGAAGCGGAAAGTTGCTGTCTCGGTAAGCGGCGACGGTGTACAGCCAGCGCCTGCACAGGCAGGAAAATCTGGTGAAGCAGTTACTGTAATTCATTCTTCGTCAGCAATGAATGCGACGGCATCTGATGAAAAGCTGCGCACATATTATCAGCGGGTGCCAGTCCATTTCACTACTACCGGAACCGCAGTGACCTTCAAAGTTGCTGCTGCTGATAGCGATGCGGTAGTTGGTGTGGATGATTTGCGGATTACTGCACGTCCGACTCCGGCAGCAGAAGGCGCCGTCGAAAATACGATTGCCTTTGAAGATTTTGAAAATGTTGATACCGGATACTATCCATTCGTAACCGGCAGCTCTAATGCAGGCGGTGACGCTCGTACTCAGTTAGCGAAACTCCATGCGCCGTTCTCGCAATCTGGGTGGTATGGTGTGATAAATGATCCTGCTACCGGGAAAGAGACAACAGCGGGTGTTAAAGGGCAGAAATATCTCGATAACGTGCTCGACGGCAGCTGGTCTTTGCTGGCGCATCAAGAAAACGGCGGCAAGATTCTGCGTACTACCGAAGCAACAGTGCCATTGCAATACGGGCATTCTTACAAGGTTATATTCGACTATCAGGCAGCTTTTGACGGCGACTATGCAGTAATCATTGGTCATGATGAAGCTAATGATAATGGCTGGACTGAGGTTGCGGATCAAAGTTGGGGCATAAAGGCAGCTCGCGGAACTGGCTGGGTGAATGGAAATGAGAAAGGTGCAGGAACAGCAACTTTCACGAAGAGATTCGCAGTGACCGCAGATGCCCCGGCATTTATTGGTATTACCAAGAATGGCGGAAAAGCTCAGGGCGACTTGGTGATTGACAACTTCCGAGTGGTCGATCTTGGAATTCAGCCGATAGTTTCGCTCACCGGCCATCCGCAGATAGTTGATGATTCCGATACAGCAGCGATGATCCTCACAACCGCGGTAACTCTTCCGGAAGGCAAAGTGACCGATGTTCGCCATGCGGTTGATGTTCCAAAAGATTGGACACTCACTCCGCTCACTGCTGCCGGCGATGTGGTAAGCGGGTCGAAACAGGGTGCTGTCTCATCCGTCGCCACTTGGAAACTGACCATGCCGCGAACTGCAAATGCTTCAGAAATCACCTTTACGGCAACCTGGAAAGATACTGCAGGGAAAACTGGTGCAGCATCAGATATCCTCACTGTGAATCCGGCGGCATTCCCGGTTCATAATCTTTTCAAGGGTCAAGAGCAACTTGAGGTAGTTTTTGTTGATTCTGAAGAGCGCGGCGGCGAACCGGCACCAAACGGATATGCGAATGCAGCTATTGACGATAACGCAGCAACTTACTGGCATACTGCCTGGTCAACTGGAAATGCGCCGTATCCGCACTCGATTGTAATCGGAGTAAAGCCTTGCGCTGGTGAAGATGTGAAGTGTGAGCTGAACGGTCTTGAATTCACACACCGGCAGGGTGCAGATAACGGGCGCGCTCGCGGATATGAGATTTATGTTTCGACGGACGGAACAACTTGGAGTGAACAGCCGGTTGCTGCCGGCGAATTTACTGCTGCACTTACACCGCAGTTTATTCCGTTCGCGCAGCCGGTGCAGGCGAAGTACGTGCAGCTTCGTGAGACGAGTCCGCTAAGCGCTGGAAAAGCTTGGGGCGGTGCAGCCGAAATTCGGATTGGCGGCAAAGTTTTGCGTGCAGCACAGAAAACAATTTCCGAGATTGCTGCTCCGAGTGCAAGCGATGCAAGCACCTGCCCGGATCGGCCTAACATCACTATTCCAAATACGGAAGGCGTAGTCTATTACCTTGGTGATAAGGCTGTAAGCGCTGGCTTGTTTAGCTATGACTGGGGCGGAGAAGCTACGGTTACAGCGAAAGCTGCCGACGGGTACGAAATCGCTGATGGCGTAAACACAAAGCGGAGCTTTAAGGCAGGAGAATATCCGCAGGATTGTGCAGATAATCCAGGTTCGGATACGCCAGGTTCGGATACACCGGGTTCGGATACACCAGGTTCTGATACGCCGGGTTCGGATAATCCGGGCGGAGTTCCGTCCACGCCGGAATCAGATAAACCTGGTGCAGGTGAAAATCCTGGGAAGCTGGTTCCGCCGGCTCCGGAACTGGACAAACCTGAAATGGAAAGCAAAGCTGACGGAAAGAACATCGGCAAAGAAAGTGCAAATCTTGCAAAGACCGGTGCCGGTGTTGGTGAATTAACAGCGATGGCAGTGATGATTTTGGGTATTGGCGGAGTGCTTGCTGCCCGTCGCCGCCGCGACATATAAAGCTGCGGAATGCGCAAATAAGGTATTATCCGCAAAAGATATATTGTGAAATCTTGTGAGGCTGATACCTTGGAAAACTGAATCAGGGGATACTCCCGAGCGTGCGGTACTGGAATTTAAATTCCGGCAGCGCCTCGGGGGTATCTTTTACCGGCAGTTAGATAATGAAAATGAGTTCTTTCCGGCAGCTTTGCAGCGCAGACCAGGTTTTTATCATCTGACTTACGCAACTTTTCCGGGTTTCTTGTTTCGGGAGCATACATTTGTAATATTCAATGTATTTTGGATTAATATTTTCGGGCAGTAAAATTACGCCAAACAGGAGCGCATATTTAAATTCCGAATCCGTAAATTTCATAAAAGCTGCATTAACTTAACAAAATTAATAAAGCAGCAAAAGCTTTGTATTCGCACTAATTCCAGCACTAACCGAAAATCTCGGCAGAATCTGAATCCGGATTTTTATGCACACAATCCGAGTTTAGATATAATCAGATGTGTTCGCCCATTTCATGGCGTTTATTTGTAATTTTTCTTTTCAACACAAGGTGGTGTTATACGAAGCATGCAGTATAAATCGATGTATGCAAAAAATGGTTGCATTTCCTCCGGTTTATCCGCTTTGCCGTTGTACAAAGCGATTGCGCTGAGTCTGGCTGCGGTACTGGTAACTTTCGGACTCGGAGTTTTCCCTGGTTTTACCGATTCGGCTTTTGCTGATTCTGCTCCCGATGGTGTCCGGCAAGACTCCTGGACGCAGCTTGCGGCAAATAATATTGCTCCGAAAGCTGCAGTAACTGCTTCCGGGACTGAATCAGGTACCGCCAAAACTCCAGATCGTGCTGTTGACGGAATAATTCCGCAGAGTGCAGAAGTTGCTGCAGCACCGAAAAATCATAATGCTGCAGATGCGTCTCGGTGGTCTGCCGACACCACAAATAAACCCGAAGATAAGAACTGGATTCAGCTTGATTTCGGTGGTAAAGCCACTGTAAAAGAAATTCAGATTTACTGGGGGAATACTTATGGGAAACCTTACTATATTGCCGGAAGTCTCGACGGGAAAAACTGGAGTCGATTGGGCGGGGCAGAAAAAACGTTTGTCGGAGTTAAATCCGGGAAGCAAACGCTCACTTTGACGCAAGCAGAATCTTCGGCAGGGCTGCGCTATATTAAACTCGTAACAGAAGGAAAATCCCAGAAATGGGCACTATCTATTTGGGAAATTGCTGTTTATGGAGAAATTGAATCAGCTTTGGATCCAGAAGCTGATACAGTATTCGCGTCTTTAATCCCGTATCCGGTGAAAGTCGTGCAAGATTCTGAACCAAATGCGGGAAAATTTGTGATTTCCGCAGATACAAAAATCAAAGCTTCCGGATCGGCTTTGGATCCCGCAAATTTTCTTGCGCAGACTCTCAGCAAATCCACGGGGAATGATTATTTTGTCGGCACAGAGTCTGGTGCGACCACAATCGAATACCTGACTGATCCGAACTTGCGCGTTGCCGGCGTGGAAGCTGACCAGATGGACGAGGCATACACGATTTCGATTACGAAAGAAAAAGTGACGATTACTGCCCGGAATGCTGCAGGTGCGCTTTGGGGAACTCAGACTTTGCTGCAGCTTTTTGGCCCATGGACACGCTATACTCAGGCTGCGGTAAATGCTTTGCGCCCGATTCCAGCTGCAGCTATTGAAGACGGTCCGCGCTTCTCGTATCGCGGCATTGGTTTAGATCCGGCAAGATCCTTTATTCCGGTTGCGGAGCTGAAAAGCATTATTGCGCAGATGTCAATTTACAAGATGAATCTGCTCCATCTGCATTTGACCGATGACCCGGGATGGCGGCTGGAAATTCCAAATGACGGAAAACATGCAGATGATCCAATGAACTACTCTTTGCTCGCAGAAAAAGCCGGAAAAACTGCGTTCCGTTCAGGAGAATCGAAGTTTGCTCCAGAGGCTGGCCGCAGCGGTTTTTATACGCTTGCTGACTACGCAGAAATAGTTAAAACCGCAAATAGCTTCGGGATTACCGTCGTTCCGGAAATGGACGGCCCGGGCCATATGGAAGCTGCACTTTACTCAATTCCTGAGCTTAATTCGGAATTCTCATATCCGCATCCGTGTAAAGAACTGCAGAGTACACGTGCTGAAGATGTGGCTCGGTATAAGCAAATTGATGGTGAATGTACAGAATTAACAGCACCAATCCCAAGCTACAAGAACAATATTTACACTAGCTTGGATCCGATGAATCCAAACACATACAAGTTCACTGCACAGGTTTTAAAAGTGATGGCAGAGCAATCAAATAGCCCATATTTGCACATTGGCGGCGATGAGTCTGCGGCTACTGCACGTGATCATTACACCAAGTACCTGCATACGGTACTTTCACAAGTAAAAGCGCTTGGAAAGAGGCCGATTATTTGGAATGACGCATTGAATACGATGACTGCGGCGAATATCGACAGCGATACCGTAGTGCAGTATTGGAACGGAGAAACCGCACAGACTCGGGCATTTGCAGAAAAGGGCGGAAAAATAATCGTTTCCGCAGCGGCGCAAATGTATTATCCGCAGACGGAAGACACTGCACTTGCCGGACCGAATTGGGCATGCGGTGCCGATAAAGAATGTAATTTGCGGGAAGCATACCAATGGGATCCGGCAGCACTGCTTGGTGTACCTGATTCTGCCATTCTTGGTGTGGAAGGTGTTTCTTGGTCTGAGCATTTGCGGACACTGCATGATTTGCAGTCTGCAATTGGTAACCGAATGATTGCGCATGCGGAAGTTGGCTGGACAAAGCAAAAGAATAAGGATTGGAACCGTTTCCGGAAAGCAATGATTTCTGCTGGGGCAGCTTCAAATATGCAAGACTTCAGCTTCTATTTGAGCGATCAGGTTGCGTGGGAAATTCAGGCTGCCGTCGCGAAAGGAAAATATCGAAACGATGCAGGTGTGAATTCATTCAGCAGCTCTCAAGGAAAAGCGCTTCTTGCTTATGCTTCTGCTCCGGGAGAGAGCACAGCTTCCCTTCGCGGAGAAATAACAGCGACGGATGCTGAGGGCAAAATTTTCAACATTCCGGTCAGCTATGAACTTGCGGTGCAATATCATCAAAGCGACGGCGGCCGCACCACTGGGCGGCAGATGAATAGTCTTTTCCAGGTATTCGGTGATTTCACAGATATCCCGACAGGAAATTATTCCGGAAAATTGGCACTCTCAAGCCGGAATCTTGGCTCCTTCACGCTGAATCTTGGAAGTTTTGCTGTCAGTTCGCAGGATAAAGTACCTGCGGAAGATCCCGCAAAGCCCGATGTGCCGGCCGCACCAGCGAATCCGGAGCAGCCTGCAGGAGCCGCAGAACCAGCAGTGCCGGCAGATCATGCAGATTCTGCTGCCGCGAAAGAAACTGCCGAGGCAGAATCGGCAGCGTCGGAAGCATCGGCAGAGTCGGCAGCAAAAACAGAACATTCTGCAGATTCTGCGCAAAATTCACCGCAGGATAGTTTCGGAAAATCGCAATTAGCAAAAACAGGTGCTGCTGCTGCAGAACTTGTTGCAGTTATGATTGCGCTTTTCGGGATGGGAATTTTCAGCAGCGCAGTTCTGCTTCTTTCGCGGCGCAATGGAAAAGCAAAAACAGAATAATACATAGAGTGTTTCAGCTGCTTGCACCAAATATGAAACACTGGCTGTTTACGGGAGAAAAAGCGGCTGAAGCACAAATGCAGAAAGCTCTTCAGATGAAAGAAGAATCAGTCATTTGAAGAGCTTTCTTGCGGTATCAGCACTTTAACTGCTTTCGCTGCTGCTGATTGCGGAAATTGATGTGCAAAAAGCAGCTGCAGAAAACATCGGTAATATCGCCAGTGTTTTCGCACAGGCATTAGCTTAGACGCTGGTTGGCAATCCGTGTTCCGTCGGATAAAGATTCGAGTTTCGCCCATGCGATTTGCCGGTGAACCCGCCCGCCTAAACCGCAATCGGTTGAAGCAATCAGCTGTTCAGCGCCGACAATATTTGCGAAACGCTCAAGGCGTTCAGCCACCAGCTCAGGATGCTCCACAATATTTGTGGAATGAGAAACAAGCCCCGGTACAAGAGTGCGTCCATTGAGTTCTTTCTCCTGCCACAGTTTCCATTCGTGCGCGTGGCGCGGAGAGGAAGCTTCGAAAGAAAAACTGGCAGCTTTTACTTGCAGACATTGATCGACAATATGTTCGAAAGCAATATCTGTAGTATGCGGGCCGTGCCATGATCCCCAGCAAATATGCAGCCGCACTAATTCCGGATCAATTCCGGTAAGTGCCTGGTTAATTGCGTCAATCCGCAGCTGCAGCCAAGCTTGGAAATCTGCTACGCTCGGCTCGGGATTAATCTGATCCCATGCCTCAGCTAAATCCGGAGCGTCAATTTGTACAATTAGTCCTGCGTCAGTAATTGTCCGATATTCCACCGCTAATGCGTCTGCCATATCGGAAAGCAATGTTTTCTCATCCTGATAGTATTCATTTGGGAGCCGAGCTGCTGATCCGGGAGAAATCGCCGCAATGAACCCCTGTTCTGCTCCGGCTTTATCCATAGCTTCGCGGAGCAGACGTACGTCGCGAGCTGCCAGTGCTGCTCCGGTGTAAGTGATTTTGCCGGTGATTTTCGGGTTCGCAACCTTATTCCGGCCAGTAAAGATTCCGGAACTCGGATCTTCATACGCTTCGTTGAAACGGGCCCGGTCGCGGCGGTCGGGAAAAGAAGTAAGCCGGATATTTCCTGGAGTTGAACGGACACGTTCCGGGTTTGCCCAGCGATCTACGTCGGTCATTGTTAATCCGCCCAAACGGTAGAAAGAGTAATTCCACCAAGCTCCGTAATCTACAGCGCCGGAAGTGGCGTGACCGTATTCGCCGTCGTTTACGATGTCGATACCGAGAGCAACCTGCTTGCGCACCACATCTTCAACCGACTGTGCAAGGATTGAATCTAATTCTTCAACCGCTATTTCTCCAGCTGCGACACGGCTGTTTGCTGCGAGCAGTGTATTTGGGCGGGGCAGCGAGCCGACGTGAGAAACCTTAATCGGGGTATTCATAACTCCTCCAAGAAAAGATAAAATGAGGACGGAAATAATCCTCCCGATTTATCGCTGTAGATTTTTCTGTCACGCGGAATGCTTTTTACAAAAAGCAGCGATATCGAGAGTAGCATTGATTTTAACTCCTAGTGCATACCTGCAGTTTTATGTCTCACAGACTAAGATTTTTTGAATTTTTCCGGTGACGAGTTGCAGATTTTGCGGGTTTGTGCAGCAATATTTACTTTGCGGTGTTTATTTTGCAGTGTTTGCTTTGCGGAATCAGTAAACTATTGGTTGTTTGATTGCGCGGTTGCGAGATGAAACTGCGCGGTTGCGAGAAGAACTTTCACACCAGCTGCTAACTGTGTGGCTACTCTCATGGCTGGTTAATGTGAGAGAATCACTACTTTTGTTTTAGGATTGTGGAGTATCCGTCTGTGTGCGGTGTGCTTTTCAGGCAATAAGTCCGTACACAAAGCCGAAAGAAACTGTGAGCGCTTCGGCGCTCCGCAAAAACTTATGATTGGGAGATTTCTCAGTGAATAATTCAGTTGAGTACCTCAGCGATACACGTGTAAAACTTGATGTTGCTGTACCTGTTTCCGAGTTTGCTCCAGCCTATGAAAAGGCTGCGAAATCGCTTGCGAAGCAAGTTAATATCCCGGGCTTCCGCAAAGGGAAAGCTCCGCGCCGTGTGCTTGAAGCAAATATTGGCAAAGGCTACATTATTGAGCAGGCAATTAACGACAATCTCGATTCTTACTACCAGCAGGCAGTGGCAGAAGCTGGTGTGAAGCCGATGTCCCGCCCGGAAGTTGAAATTAATGAAGTGCCGGAAATGAAAGGGAACAAAGACGCAACTGCTTTGAAGTTTACCGTTGAGGTAGATGTGGCTCCAGAGATTTCCTCCCGAATCCTGCAGGAATCACTATCGAAGTTCCGTCTGCCGAAGTTTCTGATGAAGATGTTGCAGCAGCATTAACTGATCTTCGCGAACGTTTTGCGACCCTCACGGATGTTGAACGTGAGTCGCAGCAGGGAGACTATGTTAATATCGATCTTGTTGCCAAGATTGGTGATGAAGAAGTTGACGATATGGCTGGTGTTTCATACAAGATTGGCGACGGCAATATGCTCGAAGGCCAAGATGAAGCACTTACTGGGGTAAAAGCTGGCGACACAGTTGAATTCTCTGCAAAACTTGCCGGCGGTGCGCATGAGGGTGAAGAAGCAGATGTGAAGATCACAGTTCATTCTGTGAAAGAGTCAGTGCTTCCGGAAGCAGATGATGAATTCGCGCAGCTCGCATCCGAATTTGACACCATCGATGAACTAAAAGCAGATTTGCGTGAAACAGCTGCAAAGTCGAAAGCAAGTGAGCAGCTGATGGGGGCAGAACAACAGCTGGTTGAAGAGCTGGTAAAACGCGCAGACTTCCCTCTGCCGGAATCTGTAGTGGCAGAAGAAGTGAAACGCCACCTTGAACAGGAAGGCAAGACTGAAGATCAGGAACATGCAGCCGAGGTTCAGAAAGAAGTTGCAGAACAGTTAAAGCTGCAGCTCTTGCTTGATGCCTATGCTGAAGGATACAGTGTGGATGTGGCGCAGGAAGAACTTTTGAACTTCCTCGTTTCACAGGCACAAATGTATGGCATGGACCCAAATCAGTTTATTCAAGCTGCCGCACAATCGAACCAGATTAGTGCTTTTGCTGGAGAACTCGCACGCAACAAGGGCGTAGTTGCTTCGCTGCGCCGCGCAAATATTGTTGATAGCGACGGCAATAAAGTTGATGTGACCGCAGTTCTTGGTGCGGCTCCCGAAGGAGAAACCACTCCGGAATTCGATAAGAAGATTGAACGCAAAATTGTGAAGAAAGCTGAAAAGCCGGAAAATAGTTCTGCGGAAAAAGCAGAAACGGCAGAAGCTGCTGCACAGACAGAAACTGCAGATGAGCAAAAATCAGCCGTGACTGCTCCCGCAAAGTCGGCATTGAAAGCTGACTGGATTGCTTACCGTGTGGCAACTGGTGAGCTGAGTGAAGCTGAGGCAAAGAAGCTCACAAAAGATCAGCTCATTGAATATCAGGGCTAATTCGGTATCGGCGTAAGCTGAGAAAATATTAACGACGGCTGACTTGTTCGGAACTAATTCCGCGAAGTCAGCCGTCGTTTATTTTTCAAAAACAACTTAGTCGTCCGCATCCGGCTGCGGTGATTTCCGGCGGAAGCGCTTGTGTTTATGCTGGTCATAGGCTTAAAGTAGCGACGGCTCTTCCGTCGTTACTCAGAACTGCGCATTTTGCCGTCAGTTGCGTTGAAAAATACAGATTATGCCGTCAGTTGCGTGGACTCGCGTGCATTTTGCCGCCAGTTATGTAATCTTACGGGCATTTTGTCATCAGTTACGTAATCTTACGGGCATTTTGCCGCCAGTTGCGTTAGTTGGGTCTGGTGTGGCTGGTTCCAAGCGGTGTTTTTGCATAGCGGTCAGGCTTGATCTATGCAAAAACGCCGCTTTCCATCCGAACAGACACCGGCTTCATCGCGTTAATACGAAGAAAAATGTGCAGAGCCGATTTAGATGAACTTTACCGCCAGTTACGTTAGCCGATATACCCGCAGCACAAACAAAATATGAAGAGCCGGCTAATGGGAGCTAAGCTGCACAGCAGATCCGCCGCAGTTTAGCCCGCATTAATATGCTGCCGATACTGATAAATCCCTGCGCCATCAGCGAAAGCAGCTAAAGCCGAGGCGAAAAATCTCGATAAAACCGCTATGGTAATTAAAGTATTTTGAGAAGAAAACTTAAGAACCCTTAAAATTAAGAACTTTTAAGGTTAGGAACCCTATTAGGAACCCTTAAGGATTTAGAAGAGGAGATAGGCGTGAGCCATGAACCACAGCTTGCAGCAGATGCCCTCACGGGCTTGGCTTAGGCGATTCGATTTATAACCGGCTGTTAAAAGAACGCATTATTTGGCTTGGAAGCGAAGTGCGTGATGAAAATGCGAACATGATTTGTGCCCAGCTGCTGCTGCTTGCCGCCGAAGACCCGGAGAAAGACATCTACCTCTACATCAACTCTCCGGGCGGGTCTGTAACTGCCGGTATGGCAATTTATGACACGATGAGTTATATCAAGCCGGATGTGGCAACCGTCGGTATGGGATTAGCAGCTTCAATGGGGCAGTTCCTGCTCTCTGCAGGTGCAAAAGGGAAACGCTATATTACGCCGCACACCAGAGTATTGATGCATCAACCGCTTGGCGGAGCAGGCGGGCGTGCTTCAGAAATCCGCATCAATGCCGATCTGATTCTGCAAATGAAACAAGAGCTCTCCGAACTGAATGCTGCGCATACCGGCAAATCAGTGGAACAAATTCTTGCAGATTCCGACCGTGACCACTGGTTTACTGCACAAGAAGCAGTTGAATACGGTTTCGCAGACCATATCATTACAAATTCATCATCAGTAGTCGGCGGCGGCGGAGTAGACCGTACCGTGCACGACGCGCAGTAAGGGGAGGGAAGAAAGAAATGTTTGAAAACTCGAATCTGAATCATCTCCCGCAAATTAGCGGGGCAGCGAATCTCAGTAGTCTCACGGGAATGCTTCCAGGCGGCACTGCTCCAAAAATGCCGTCGAACCGGTACATTCTCCCTGACTACGAAGAACGTACCCCTATGGTTATCGCCGGCAGAACCCGTATGCAAAACTTTTTGAAGACCGGATTGTTTTCCTGGGAGTGCAGGTAGACGATGCATCGGCAGACGATGTGATGGCGCAGCTGCTGGTACTCGAATCACTTGATCCGGAGTCGCCAATCACAATGTATATTAACTCTCCAGGCGGATCTTTCACCGCATTGACGGCAATCTACGACACGATGCAATATATTAAACCGCAGATTCAGACAGTCTGCCTCGGGCAGGCTGCTTCCGCTGCCGCCGTATTGCTTGCTGCCGGTTCTCCGGGGCGCCGGCTCGCACTGCCGAATGCGCGAATTCTGATTCATCAGCCGGCAATGGAAGGAGTGCAAGGGCAGGCTTCCGATATTGCGATTATTGCCGATGAAATCGATCGAATGAATCAATGGCTGATCGACACCATTGCAAAACACTCGAACACCTCGGCTGAGCAGGTCGAAAAAGATATTGCGCGTGATAAAATTCTCACTGCACAACAAGCAAAGGAATACGGCTTAGTGGATCAAGTCCTTGTCTCACGAAAGACATCGCCGCAAGGGTAAGATTCGCTGTGAATATCGCGGTTGGAAAACTGTTCGGCAAACTTTCAAATCGTGAAAACTGAAAACTCCGCTTTGGCACGTCTGCAAATTAATAAGTTCATCCAAGTGAATTGTTACTTTGCGGGCGTGCCAAGTAGCACTAAAGCAAAAGATACGGTGGAATAAAGTAAAACGTTTTCAAACACAGCTCTTGCCGCGGACACCACGCAAATCTAGATAGTTTTGCGGATGGCCGCAGCGTTAAAACTTTCAATCATTTTGGAAAGGCGCGATAAATATGGCTCCGACTGCAGATGCCGCAGATATTCTAAAATGCTCTTTTTGCCAAAAGAGTCAACGTCAGGTGCGGAAACTAATCACCGGCGCTGGTGTTTATATCTGCAACGAATGTGTTGAATTGTGTAACGAAATCATTGAAGAAGAGCTGAATCATGAAACACAGGGAAAACGTGAAGAGCAAAAACTGCCGACCCCGTACGAAATATATGATTTTCTGAATGAGTTTGTAATTGGGCAGCATACTGCAAAACGTACGCTTGCCGTCGCCGTATACAATCATTACAAACGCTTGCGGGCACAAGAACAGCTGAAACCGACAAAAAACAAACTAAATAAAAACGCGGACAAAGAACTGGTTGAAATTGGAAAATCTAACATTTTACTGATGGGACCAACCGGTACCGGAAAAACCTATCTCGCGCAGTCATTAGCAAAATGCTGAATGTGCCTTTCGCAATCGTTGACGCGACAGCACTTACGGAAGCAGGATATGTTGGTGAAGATGTCGAAAATATTTTACTGAAACTGATTCAAGCTGCTGATAATGATATTCCAAGCGCCCAAAGAGGCATTATTTACATTGATGAAATCGATAAAATTTCCCGCAAATCTGAAAATCCGTCAATTACACGCGACGTTTCCGGTGAAGGAGTGCAGCAGGCACTGCTGAAGATTATTGAAGGAACCGTCGCTTCTGTACCTCCTACCGGCGGGCGAAAGCATCCGCAGCAAGAATATCTTGAGATTGATACCGCTAATATTCTTTTTATCGTGGCAGGTGCTTTTGCCGGGATGGAAGATATTGTGGCAAACCGTGTGGGGAAAGGCGGTATTGGTTTTGGCGCGGAACTGCACGAACCAGGAAAAGTAGAGAATATATTTTCCGAAGTCACTCCGGAAGATTTGCACAAGTTTGGGTTAATTCCAGAACTTGTGGGTCGTTTGCCAATTATCACTTCAGTGCAGGGCTTAACCGAAGATAATCTTGTGGAAATTCTAACTAAACCGCGCAATGCATTAGTGAAGCAGTATCAGCGAATGTTTGAACTCGACGGAGTTGCACTGGAAATTACTGCCGGAGCACTTCGAAAGATTGCCGGCGAGGCAATCTCCCGCGGTACAGGAGCACGCGGTTTACGCTCAATTCTTGAGAATCTTTTGCGTGAACTAATGTTCGAAATACCTTCGCGCAAAGATATTGAGAAAGTAATTATCACTGAAGAATTCGTGACCGGTGCAGGCGAACCGACGTTAGTTATTGGCGCTTCCCGTCGGATAGTTGAAAAGAAGACATCATGAGTAAAAATGAAGCAAAAGAATCAGGCAGAGTTCCGCAGCAAACGTCTGCACAGGAAAATCTCCCCAGCGAGCTGGTTATTCCCAGTGAGCTGATTGCATACCGGCAGACGATTGACAATCTTGATGCTGCACTTGTGCATATCCTCGCTGAGCGTTTTCGCTGCACTAAGCTGGTAGGGGAGCTGAAAGCACGGGTAAAGCTCCCGCCTTCAGATTTGTGCCGCGAAGAAGAACAAATTGCCAGATTGCGTACTTTAGCTGAAGAATCTGGGTTGGATCCAGTATTTGCGGAAAAATTCTTAAAGTTCATTGTGGCAGAGGTGATTCGCCATCACGCAGATATTGCGGCGAAAGTACAGCAAGAAAACTGAATGTACTGTATGCCGCAGATATAACGCTGCATAATTCTGACAAAACCAAAGCTGCATAATTCTAATAAAACTGCAGAAACAAAATAGGTTTTATGCAAATTGTTATCAGGATATAACAGAGCGGCGGACTCAGTGCGCCGCAGCACGAATCCGCCGCTCTCACAGGGCTAAATACTGTAATCAGTTATTTTCAAGATAGATGTCCGCAATTTCATTTGCGAAATCTTTCAGCACTAGATTGCGTCTTACTTTCAACGACGGTGTAAGATACCCATTTTCGACGGTAAAATCACCGGGAAGAATCTTGAATTTCCGAATCGATTCAGCACGGGAAACAGACTCGTTTGTTCGTTTTACTGCACGGTCAATAGCAGCGATTACCTGCGGATCGCTCACAGCCTGGTTCGCGGTCATCGGTTCAAGCTGGTGGTTTGCAAGCCACTGCGGAAGAGAATCAGCGTCTAACGTAATCAGTGCAGAAATAAAACGTTTCTGATCGCCGACTACAACCACCTGCGAAATGATTGGGTGTCCGCGCAAAGCGTCTTCAAGCGGAGCTGGAGCCACATTTTTCCCGCCGGCAGTCACAATCAATTCTTTTTTCGGCCGGTGATAAATACGAAATCGTCTTCGTCTACCCGTCCGATGTCTCCGGTGCGGAACCAGCCGTCGGCAGTAAAAACTTTTGCAGTTTCTTCCGGATTATTGTGGTAGCGCTTGAATACGTGATCTCCCTTTACCAGAATTTCGCCGTCTTCGGCTGCTTTTACATAACATCCCGGATATGCCGGACCGACGGATCCAATCCGCATCACATCCGGCTGGTTCACGGTCGTCGGTGCAGATGTTTCGGTCAGACCATACCCTTCATAAACCGGTATTCCAACACCGCGGAAGAAGTGACCGAGCCGCTGCCCAAGCGGTGCACCGCCGGAAATTGCACCTTTCAGATTTCCGCCAGTGATTTCGCGCAGCTTTGCATAGATTAAAGCGTCACCGATTTTATGCTCTGCTTTCAACTTTGCCGAAGGACCTTCAGGTGTGTCTAATGCTTCAGAGTACCGGATTGCAGTTTTTGCAAAACGGCGGAACATCGCCAGTTTCATCCCGCGTCCTGCTTTTGCATCTGCAGCATTATAGATTTTCTCAAATACGCGCGGCACTGCAAGCACGAGAGTTGGTTTAAAAGTTTGCATATCGGATACGAGATTGCGGATATTCGGCGAGAAGCCGACGATATTTCCGCCATAGCTGACAACCAGGAAAATGAATCGGGCGAATACATGCGCCATTGGAAGGAAAAGCAGCGTCCGTGTGTTTTTCCCGGTGAGAATTTTCATTAGATTCTCGTTGGTTGCACCGTTCATTACCACATGCAGCACATTACGGTGAGTCAGTTCCACGCCTTTGGGGTTACCGGTTGTACCGGAAGTGTAAATAATCGTCCATAAATCGTCTGCTTTGGTGTTATCGATTAGTTCATCGAGTATTTTCTCATCTACAGTATCCCCAAGTGCGGAAAGCTTCCCTTGTGCGTCATCAGAAATTGTCCAAATCTGGTTGAATACAGGAATCTTTTTCGAAATCGGTTCAAGTATTGCACGCATCATTGGATCTTCAACGACGGCTGCCACTACACCGGCATCAGAAATAATCCATTCTGCCTGTTCTGCAGAAGAAGTTTCGTAAATTGGGATTGCATGTGCTCCGGCGAACTGTATCGCGAGGTCAAAGAGCGCCCACTCGTAGGAAGTGTGCGCCATGATTGCAACGTTGTCGCCTGGTTTAATTCCAGAAGCAATCAGACCGCAAGCTACACGACGAATTTCATGGGCAAATTCTTTGAATGTCACATTGACCCACTGCCCGGTGGATTCAGATTTCCGTGCTACTGCAACTTTCAGCGGCGTATCATCTGCCATCCGCCGGAAGAGCGCTGGTACTGACATCGATGCTGTGATTTCGATTCGCCCAGGGACGAAAGAAACTCCTGGTTCTTCAATTAAATCGCTCATCTACTTCTTCTTCTATAGTTGGGTCTTTTTCACCTGCAAAGCAGTTCTGCAGGATGAGGCAGCGGCAGCCGCTGACTTTTTCATTTTATACTTTTTACACTTGCGGAATCTGATTTTTCTGATTTTATAAGTAAAGGTACGGCTATTTTCGAATCTTAATCCGAAAACGCAGCCGTACCTAAACCTAAACTAAAATTCACTTGTTTTATACATTTAATAACAGGTGTGTCGTAACATGGACTTCAGAATCCGCTGCGGATTGAGATACCTGCGCCGCGGGATTAATCGCAAATTCGCCGGTAATTTTCGCTGCGGCAATCAAATCTGTGCGTGCAGCTTCAATTGCTTCGACCATATCTGCGGGTGCAGCAAGCGTAACATGCGCATATGGAGTGCGCTGCGAAACTTTTGCTTCAGTTTTCACTTTGCGTAATGCGCGAAGTGCTTCACCGGAAGCCGCTAATACGCTTGAATCAGAATCGGCTGCGAATGCTGCGGCGAACTCTTCCGGCTTCGGCCATTCGGAATGGTGGATACTGCCGGTACGGTACCAGCTCCAGACTTCTTCCGTCGCATAGGGAGGAATGGAGCAAAGAGACGCACGAATACATCGATGCAAATGTTCAGCGCAGCGCGTGCGGAAGCAATTTCGGCATTCTTGCCGGCTGCTGCGAGCACGCCTTCACGATCGTTTGCGCGGTCTTTCACCAGTTCGAGGTAGTCGTCGCAGAAAGTCCAGAAACAGGTTTCGGTAACTTCCAATGCGCGGGTGTGATCGTACTTTTCGAACGCTGCAGTTGCTTGGGCGATTACTTTTGCCAGTTCTGCAAGCATTGAACGGTCAATTTCTGCAGTGACGGCTGCAGGATTAAGAGTTACCGGCGTATTTTCGCCGTTCGCTCCGAGTGCGAACTTTGAAGCGTTGAGTATTTTCATTGCGAGACGGCGGCCGATTTTCATCTGTGTTTCGTCGAATTTGGCATCGGTACCAAGACGCGCGGAAGCTGCCCAGTAGCGTACTGCATCAGATCCATGTGTTTTGAGCAGATGCAGCGGCGTGACAACATTGCCTTTCGATTTACTCATTTTCTTGTGATCCGGATCTAGAATCCATCCCGAAATTGCAGCGTTCTTCCAAGGAATTTCGCCAAACTCGAGATGTGCGCGCACCATTGTGGAAAAGAGCCAAGTACGGATAATATCCTGACCTTGCGGCCGTACATCCATCGGGTAGACCTTGTTGAAAAGATCTTCATCGGTAAGCCAGCCGCCGGCGATTTGCGGTGTGAGGGAAGAAGTCGCCCAAGTGTCCATAATGTCCAGTTCGCCGACGAATCCGCCGGGAACTCCGCGCTGAGATTCATCGAATCCCGGCGGACAATCAGATGACGGATCGATTGGGAGCTGATTAAACGACGGGGTGAGAATATCGTTGTAATCCGGCTCGCCGTTTTCAGAAATCCGGTACCACAGCGGAAGCGGTACGCCGAAGAAACGCTGACGGGAAATTAGCCAGTCGGTATTCAGCCCTTCAACCCAGTTGCTGTAGCGTACCCGCATGAAATCCGGATGAAATGCGAGCTCTTTGCCGCGTGCAAGGAGGTTCTCCCGCAAATCGTTGCCGTTTGCTTCCGTGTATTCGTTACCGCCGTTGCGGATGTACCACTGCCGGGAGGTGACGATTTCGAGCGGTTTATCTCCCTTTTCGAAAAAGTTAGTTTTGCGTTGAGTCGGCTGTTCTTCGCCAATCATTTCGCCAGTTTCTTTCAATTTCTCCACCAGTGCTTTGCGTGCGGAGAATGCGGTTTTTCCAGCCATCTCTGTATACATTGCGATGCCGTCGGCGGAGGTGATCCATTCGGGAGTCTCACGCAGGAGCCGTCCGTCTTTTCCGAGGACTGAGCGCATCGGCAGACCAAGTTCGCGCCACCACTGTACGTCGGTCAGATCGCCGAAAGTACAGCACATTGCGATACCGGCGCCTTTGTCCATCTCTGCTGCTTGGTGGGCGAGCACCGGCAGCTCTACGCCGAATATTGGCGATTTCACCGTCGTGCCGAACAAATGCTGGAAACGTTCGTCATCTGGGTGTGCAATCAACGCTACACAAGCTGGAAGCAGTTCAGGACGAGTTGTTTCGATTACGACATCGTCTCCATCGGCAGTATGGAATGCAAGTGCATGGTAGGCACCCGGATAATCGCGGGCTTCAAGCTCGGCTTGGGCGACGGCAGTTTGGAAAGTTACGTCCCACAGGCCGGGGGTTTGCGCTTGATAGGCTTCGCCGCGTTCAAGGTTTTTCAAAAATGCTGCTTGTGCAATTTTTTGCGCTTTCGCACCGATCGTTTGGTAGTTTTGTTCCCAATCGACGGACAGCCCAAGATACCGCCAGAGGTATTCGAACTGTTTTTCGTCCTCAGCAGTGAGCTTCCAACATAGCTCAATAAAATTGCGCCGCGATATTGGCTGCTGATCTGCGTATTTAATCGACTTGCCGTCGCCGCCGTCATGCGGCGGAATAAAATTCGGGTCATACGGAAGTGCGGGGTCGCAGCGGACACCAAAATAGTTTTGCACGCGGCGTTCAGTAGGCAGACCGTTATCGTCCCAGCCCATTGGGTAGAAAACGTTCATTCCCTGCATGCGCTTATACCGTGCCATCACATCAGTGTGAGTGTAAGAAAATACGTGACCTACGTGCAGTGAACCAGAGACAGTCGGCGGCGGAGTGTCGATTGAATAGACCGCATCACGCTCGGTGGCGCGGTCAAAAGTGTAAGTACCATTTTCATGCCATGCCTTGCCCCACCGGTCTTCAAGACCTTCAAGGGCTGCGCGGTCCGGCACATTTGTGTGATTCAGAAAAGCAGATTCTTTTTTACTCATGTGCTAATTGTTCCACGAGTACCCGTAAAATCGCATTTTTACCTGCGTGAGATGTGTCTGTTTCCGAATTTCTTTCTGATTCGCGCCGCGGTTTTCGGCGGTGAATTTATTGTGTGCGCAGGCTCGTAACCGGGCGTTGAAACTAACCGCCGGTTTTGGATGAACGGTGTGCCGGATGCGGTATTTCGGATCGAATTCAGCTAAATTCAGCTAAATTCTGCGGCAGATGCGCAAATGCAACCAGATGCAACTAATAGTTGCCGAATTGAAAAGCAGTTTCGATAGATTGCAACTGCAATATTTTATAGTCTCAAAAGTGAGAAGAAAGCTGACGGAAAATCTTTAACGGATGTTAAAGGCTTGCTTTAACAAGTTTGAAACGGCTATTAAGCAAAGCGGAGATGAAAGAGCTGCTAATCATGAAAGGAAATGCGATGATTCTCGCTGATAAGATTCTGAACTTACGGAAGAAGAACGGATACTCACAGGAAGATTTGGCACGCAAACTCGGAGTGTCCCGACAATCGATTTCAAAATGGGAAGGTGCCCAGGCAATTCCGGATATTGACCGAATTATCCAGATGAGTCAGATTTTCGGGGTGACTACTGATTATCTGATTAAAGACCATCTCGAAATTGAAGAACATGTAAATGAAGATTTGTTTGACTCTGCATTACGGCGGGTTAGTTTGAGCGAAGCCGCAGAGTTTTTACGATTAAAAGATGCCAGTGCGCCTAAGGTCGCGATTGCGGTGCTGTTATTTATTTTGAGCCCGCTAGTGTTGCTTTTCCTCCTTGGTTTAGTAGGCGCGCAGCGGATTAATCTCGCTGAAGAGGCTGCACTTGCAATTGGCTTGACAGTACTCATATTTACTGTGGTTGTGGGAATAGTTATAGTTTTTCTTGGAACGCAAGATCTCAGTAAATTTGCCTATCTCGAACATGATCAATTTGAAACAGAGTACGGTGTAGAAGGGATGGTTCGCCAGCGTCGAGAGCAGCTGCGCGGGAGACGAATCCGGAACCAGATTAGCGGGGTAGTACTTTTAGTGATTTCACCGTTGTGGGTAATTGTTCCGAGTCTGATCTACCGCACTGATGAATTCGCAATTTTTGCCGGAATTTGCGCCCTGCTGGTAAATGCGGCGATTGGGGTTTTCTTACTGGTCACTGTGGGAGTAATTGAAGGCGCTCATGAACAGCTGCTGCAAGATGGTGATTATACGTATGAAAAGAAGCGTTCAGCTCGGGTGGTCCAGCCGTTTGCCGGTGTTTATTGGATTTTGGTGACGGTCATCTATTTTGTACTGAGTTTTGTGTATCATAGCTGGAATATCAGCTGGCTGGTCTGGCCGATTGCCGGACTGATTTTCGCGGTGATCGTGATTATTCTCGAAGCTATTTTCGGGAGAAAACCTGTGAACTAAAGCGATTTTGCAAAGTCAGGAAGTGCTGCTTTCGCGGAAAATCCAGATATTTGGCGACGGCAGCGGCGGCTGCGGCGGAATGCCATACAGTGAAATATTCCACTGCAGCTGTTTCCCAAATATTTATCCAAAATGAATTTATTTTCACTATAAATTGCATTCGGTGAAAAAAGTTGTAGTCTATTGCCCGTGAATAAAACACCTGCTTCGAGCCAGGGCGAAAAATTCGTCACAAATATTGTTGATGGCAGCGTCAAAGACAATGGCATTGGCAATTTTAAAGATGACTCGCAACAAGGCTCAGTTTCTGGGATGGAATCTTCGCAAGCGAATATGCCTGCCTCCACCAAGCTTTTCCGTAATCTAAATCGTAATTTCAGCGGCGGGCTGACTCTTGCAGCCCTCGGTGTAGTTTTTGGCGATATCGGCACTTCTCCGCTTTATGCGATGAAGGCGGTATTCTCCGAAGGAATTTTAAGCGTTAATCAAACTGCTGTTTACGGTATTCTGTCAATCCTCACGTGGTCTGTGATGATTGTGGTCAGTTTGAAATATTTGACTTTCGTGATGCGTGCAGACAACGAAGGAGAGGGCGGGATTCTCGCGCTCACCGCGCTGATTCGGCACAAAACTTGCGGCCGTTTAGCACAAATCGTGACAATCATCGGCATGATGGGAGCAGCGCTCTTTTTCGGCGATTCGATGATTACTCCGGCGATGTCAGTGATGAGTGCCGTCGAAGGACTTGACTTGGTCTATGCTGATTCGCGTTCGATTGTGGTGCCGATTTCGATTGTGATTTTGTTGGTGCTTTTCAGTATTCAGCGTTTCGGTACCAGCAAGGTCGGGCGGCTTTTCGGGCCGGTAATGCTTGTCTGGTTTGTTCTGCTTGCGTGTTTAGGGATTCCCTATATTTTGAAGTATCCGAGTATTCTTCGGGCGCTCTCGCCGACGTATGCGGTTAGCTATGCTATTGCTCATCCGCTGCTTGCTTTTGCTGCACTCGGCGCCTGCGTGCTCGTGATTACCGGTGCGGAAGCGCTATATGCGGATATGGGGCATTTTGGCCGAAAACCAATTTCAATAGCTTGGGCATGTGTGGTGCTTCCGGCGCTTTTGCTGAATTATTATGGGCAAGGCGCTTTACTTTTGCATAATCCGAAAGCTGTCCAGTCGCCGTTCTATTATCTCGTGCCGAGCTTTCTTTTGATTCCAGTGGTTGTGGTAGCTACACTCGCCACGGTAATTGCTTCGCAAGCGGTGATTTCCGGAGCGTATTCGGTTACGGCGCAGGCGCTGAATCTCGGATTATTGCCGCGAATGCGTGTGCGGCATACCTCGCAGGAATCAAGCGGGCAGATTTATATTCCGGCGATGAATCTGATTTTGCTCTGCGGTGTAATGGTGTTAATTCTGCTTTTCAGGTCTTCTGATAATCTCGCGCATGCGTATGGTCTTGCTGTTACCGCCACAGAGCTGCTCACTACAACACTGTTCTTGATTTGTGCGCGGGTGCTTTGGAAGTGGCCGCTTTATAAGATTATTCCTCTCGGCTTTTTGGTGGCAGGGCTGGAATTAATGTATTTCAGCGCGAATTTGCCCAAAATTCCGACAGGCGGTTGGCTGCCGATTCTGATTGCATCAGTGTTTATCGTGATTATGGCAGATTGGGTTTGGGGGCTTCGCCGCGTCCGAAAAATTCGGCAAGAGCTGGGGATTTCAATGAGTACCCTCGTGGCGAAATTACGTACCGAAAATGTGCGCCGGGTACCGGGGCAGGCGATTCACTTACATCAGAACCGCGGTGTGGTGCCGTTGAGCCTGAAAGAAAATATTCGGTTTAATCGCAGTGCGCACGAGCAAATCGTGCTGCTGCGTGTGAATGTGAAGAATGTGCCGCACGTGCGTCATGCGGAGCGGGTTTCCGTGAAAAAATTGGTTCCGATGCTGATGGCGTATTTGATGTAACGATTGATCTTGGGTTTAATGACAATCCGGATATTCCGCATAATCTGCGGCTTTGTACGCAGGAAGCAGGTACCGGTTTTGTATTTGATGAGGCGCATGCGCGCTACTTTGTATCATTGCTTGAATACCGCTGCGTGGAGCCGTCGTCAATTTTTCACAAGATTGCGACGAAAATTCATGTGATTTTAATCCGTAATGCTTCTTCGCGGGTGGTGACTTTCCGGCTTCCGCGCCGGCATACGGTAATCATTGGCGGCGTGATTTATCTTTGATTTAGCGTGAAATGATGACTGCTATTTTTCCGCAGCCGGCAAATGCGCAGCTGCTTTGGGAAAATAATGTGATGTTGGTTCTCGTCTGATTCTTTAAGATCGAATCCTTTAAGATCTAATTCTTTAATATCGAAAGCGGATATTACCTGCAGCGCACAGAAAACAGCAGCAAAGTGAATCAGATTAGCGGTGTTTGCATGATCGGAAAGCCGCGGCTTACGGGAAGCAGATACCGCTAATCTGTTTTGCAGCAAAAACTTATCCGAGCTGGGAGTCGCGTTCGATTGCTGCGCGTACTGCGGTTACAACGGAATTGCTAAATCCGGCCTGCTCCATTGCAATTAGTCCGGCAATCGTGGTTCCTCCGGGGAAGTTACAGTATCGATGAGTGCTTGCGGGCGAGTATTTGGGAGATTTTCCAGTACAAGCTGTGCTGATCCGGCGACTGCTTGCGCGGCAATCCGGATAGCTTCCGCTTTCGATATTCCAGCTGCAAGCGCTGCCCGCGAAAGTGCGTCGATATAGGTGAATGTCCAGGCAGGGGAACAGCCGGCGATTGCAGTGAATGCAGGAAATCTTTTTCGGGAATTACTGCAATTTCACCGATTGCGGCAAAAATTTTCCGCACTGCTGTGAGCTGTTCAGCGCTTACATACTGATTCGGGCAAAGTGCGGTCATTCCGTTGCGGATAGAACTTGCCACATTCGGCATTGCGCGCACTATTGGCTGCTTCGGTGCGAGTGCTGACCCGAGTTTTTCGAGCGAAATCCCGGCAGCCACAGACACAATCACTGTGCTGTGCTTAGCTGCATTTTCCGCAATCTCTTCCAGTACTTCTGCCGCTAAATATGGTTTTACCCCAAGAATCGCGACGGACCCGCCGCCAATTTCCGAAATTAATGCAGAATTCGATTCAGCTCGTTTTACCCCAAGTTCTTTGCGGAGCGCTGCGGCTGCTGCATCGTTTATCCGCGTGAAGTAAATATTTTCCGGATTTTCTGCTTCCGCCGCGATTACTCCGCGCATAATCGCGCCGCCCATCGATCCTGCGCCAATAAATCCGAGCATTTGTGTGCCTCCTAGATGATTGCCGGTTTTAACTCATATCAAACTCTAGCAAGCCGACTTCGTACAGAGTGGTGATTGTTTGACTTATTGCGGAGTGGTTTCGGATGTCTGCCGTGTGTGCCGTCGTGAAGATTATTTCGGCTAGTTTTAAAGGAGATAATAGATTGCGGCAGCAGAAAATTTTTCCGCACTGATTTATTTGCAGTGATTATTTTCTCTTTGAATATTGTGAAGTTTCCGCGGTCCGGAGGGTATCTCGCCTTGTGAGCTGCGGAAGCTGCCGGCAGAGAGTCAGAGTGCTGCACAGTTTCTGTATCAAGACAATCTGCAGCTGCGGTGGAAGCTATGATAGAGTGGCTCGGGGCTGAAATGTCAATGCGGGCAGCGAATTTCCATTGGTGAAAAGCATGTTGCGAAAAGGCATGCTGATTGCGGAGTCAGTGCGGTTTTTGGATTTAGCTGCCAGTTTTACGCAATTTGCTTTCCCGGCGGCAGCCATTGCGGACACTGCAGATTATAGGTTCAATCTGATTCTGATGCGGCCGGCGGATACGACGGCAGATTGGCTCGCATATGGTTCGTTTTCGTTTGGAACAGCAGCGCTGCGGCGAAAAAGCCATAAAGTGTGATAACTACGGTGCGGAAACTAGATAGATGAAGAATTTAACTGAGATGCAGATAACTGTGGGAGCCAGGAAAAATATCCGACCGGTGCTGATCGGAAAGCAGGCAATATCGTCGCTTCTTGCTTTGGCGCTGCTGCTGAGTATTACGGTTATCGCAATCGTTTCCGGCACCGAGAAAGCAGCTGCTGTTTCGGAAACGCATACTGTTGAGTCGAGTACGCAGCGAATTCCATTAAAGTCGCTTACATTCCCGCTGCAGCTTGGCGATTTTAAGCAAGAAGAACAGCTCACTGCGGAGAAAATCGCGCTGGATCAGAAAACAGGTAAGCCGGTAATTACGTGGACTTACACTGCCAAGTTAAGTATGGCTAAAACGGTGCCTGCGAAGATTGAGCGCTATTTCACCACTTCGCTTGAATCAGGTTTGGGTGAGCCGAAAATTACCGCAGTTACAAAAAATAATAGTTCGCTACCACCCGCAAGCACCGGCACACTGCCCCCCCAATAAGAATCTGCTTTCCGCGGTAAAAGATAGCCGCTCAGGTAAAGACGTACAAAGCGGTACTTACACCTACACCATCACGACACCGGTTTTAGCGCCGCGGGCAAGCTATGTGCTTAACGTGATGAATAATATTACCGGTAAATTCGGAGCTGGTACTGTACTTGCGGTCAATGGGGAAACACAGGTTTTGAAAGAAACAAAAGAACTCACTGTACCCTCGTTCTTGAACTATACGCTCGATACTAATCGGGATTTAGTGCTTAATAATTATGCTGGAAAATCCCCGCAAATTATTACGCCTGCAGGGAATGGCGTAAACGTGGCCGGCGATTATCTGGAACGCAATAAGATCCGCTGGATTTACTCGTTCGTAAACTCTGCTTCCGCGGCGAAAGACCATACGATTGCAATTAACCTCGACGAATCCCAAATCCAAAAAGGCCCAGCGAAGCTTTACTTCTATAAACCAGGTGCAAATGGATATGAACTGGTTTCCGGCAAGACTCAAGACGTGTCTGCTGCCACGGTGCCGATTATTGGGCTTGATCCGGGCTGGCGGGTGCAGCTCGTGTTGGAAACCGATGTCACTGCTGATCTTGCCCGCCATACTTTTAATGGGGCTGTGCTTGCGGCGCTAAAAACTGATCTTACGGTCAAGAAAATCTGGCAGAAAGACGTGGCCGAGGGTGAAAAGAAAGAAACAAACTTTTCTGTGCACGGAAATGCGAAAGCTTGGGATTTGCGGATTCCGGCTAAAGAAAGCACGGCAGTCCTGAGCGCAATAGACGCATACGATGAGAAGTATCAGCGGATTCGCTATGAAGCGGTTGAGCAGCCAATTGCGGGGATGATTCTCTATAATCAGCTGATTGACCGTGAAAACAATACGTTTACGTTCTACAACCGGAAATTCGTGCCGGAAGAAGACGGCCCTGAACCAGCAGCAGGAACGTGTGAATCGTACGGTGTTACTAAGGTAAACGTTACTGATATGAACGAGTTTCTTTGGGGCGACGGCGAGAGCTTTATGTGGTCTGCTTCCCTGAGCGGTGAGTTCCGGATTCCTGCAAATGCCGCTGGCGGTGATTATTTCACGCTGCAACTTCCGCCGGAGCTGCAGCTGGATTCGCCGGTTAGCACCACAAAGCCAATTGCGAATGGCGATATTTACGGCAGCGTAAATGGGCAGCAGAAACTTATCGGCAGAATGTATCACGTCGAAAATAACACGGTGAAATTCCTGCTCTGGGATGAAGCAAAACATTCGGCTGATTACACGGGAACATTTTTCATCGGTAATAAAAACTGGAAACCTGGTGCTGGTGCGCGGGTAAACGGTGTTAGGATTAACGGTTCGCAGAGCTATGGCTGGGGGATTGTTCCGGGAAAAGCTGAGATCCATGATTCAGCTAATCCGCAAGCAAAAATGGTGGTGAAGAACCCTGATTTTTATACTGATTATATCGGTTTGAACGGTGCTGCTTCTGGGTGCAGCCATGAAGTTTCAGGCGATCATACGATGACGTTCCATTATGAAGATGATGACATCTATAAGTTCGGAAAAACTGTAATGAAGTATGTGACAGCCGAAACTGAAGATTCGCTCACTTACCGCATTGTATTTAACGCCGAGCATCTTAACTGGAATTCTCCAGGTTTTTCTGATTTGCTCAGCAATACGATTGCGCTGTATCACGGCAATTCCCCGACCTCGTTAGCGCAAGACTTGAAAGTATATCTCGCTGATTACGGAAATAATGCAGCTCCGCGGTCTAATACTGTTGAATCTTCTAAACTCATTGAACTGTGGCCGAAACGAGATTACGGGAACAATAAGTTAAAGAACTTACAGGTAACAAAGACCGAGTTTAAACCGGTTAATTACAATTCTCGATTTTCTTCGCGCGACGAGAAGAATCCGAATATTCCGATTACTCACGAGCTGAACGTGGAGGTAGCTAACCACACGAATGAAATCATCGTTTTTGATCTTGTTACGCGCAAACTTCAGCCGCATTCAGATGGTTTCTATTATAACGATGCAGAATTGAAAAAAGGGCTGTGGCGCCCGGTGAACTGGTATAAATACATGAACTCTGCTTATCGCCCAACAGTAGGTATGGGTATTGCGAACTTTAATTCGTTCTATGATATTAGTTTGCAAAAAGTGGATGCTTCGGGAAATCCGATTAAAGGCAATCCTGCCGCATTCCGGATGTATAGCGAAGATCAAATGTATAACGTGAAAGCGTTTACCAATGAAAATGGCGTGGTTACTTTTGAAAATGTGATTCCGCAAGGCGCTGTGGTAGACGGGAAAACCTCACCAGGGAAATATGTTTTGCAAGAGGTTGTGCCGCCGCAAGGATACACTGCAGCGAAGCAAATGGAAATAGTTGTGAAAACTAAAGACGAAAACGGCAAGAAAGTACCGTATATCGTCTACGGCGGAAAAGAGTATCCAGCTGCACTTTCGGTAGCTGGCCAAAGCGGGCTTTTCGCGGTGACCGATAAGAAAATTCCATCGCTGGGCGTGCAAAAAGTAGATCGTGTCTCTGGGGCTGCATTGCATGGAGCTGTGCTGAAAGTAAATGAATACAAACTCGCTGGATATAATCAAGGCGGCGAAAATAAGCCTGTGCGCACTTTGCTTCTTGGGTGCGAAGATCCAGCGGGAACGTTAGATACGTGCGTGAATCTGAACGCTGATGAGTTCCGTGTGAGTGATACCAAAGCCGATCACCTCTACGTCTTTGAAGAAGTGAAAGCGCCAGCGGGATACAATTTGCGCAAAGAAAAAATTTATCTTAAAGCGCTTGCAGATAAAAGTACTGGCGAGCATAGCTACGTGCAGGTGCAAGAAAACGATATTCACAGCAAGGGAACTGCGCTGAAACTTGACGGCGACGTGTTTGTCTACAAGCTGGAAAATTCGCGCAGCAACCGGATTGAGTTTACGAAAGTGAACGAATCTGGCAAGGCGCTTACCGACGCGAACGCGATTTTTGCTTTGTATCAGGCAAACGCTGCCGGTACTGCTGCGGGTGAAGCGAAAGAAATTACACTGACGACGGGGCAAAAAGTAACTGCGGCGAAGGTAGATAAATCTGAGCGGAGAATTGATTCTGCAGCGAGCTTTGCATATGATAATCTGCCCGACGGCACCTATTACCTGCTGGAAGAAAAAGCTCCTGCGGGTTATATTCTGCCGGGCTATCCGATTGCTGAATTTGCGGTCGCCGGCGGGGCAGTGCGTTCAGATTCGGCGGATAATAAGCTGACGCTTCCGAACTATCCGCTCGGCAAATTTAAGCTGACGAAAACCGATGATTCAGAAAATCCGGTGAAACTTAAAGACGTGGGTTTCACGCTTTACAGCGATGAAAAGCTGGAGAAAGCGGTGGGCAAAGAAAAGCGCACTGACAGAGACGGCGTGCTCTATTTCGACGGCTTGCAGCCGGGTACCTATTGGCTGAAAGAAACCACTGTTCCCAAAGGTTTCACTGCAGCAAAACCGCTGCAAGCGGTGGTGACGCACGAGGGGAAGACGCTCGTAGCACAAGATCAAATTCCACTTGGCGGCGGAGCGCATGTGCGCGTCACTGGCAACGGTGTTGGGATTAGTTCCGGAACTGGCGCGGAGAAGATTCTCGATGTGAAAGAACAATTTGGCAATCTGCACCAGCAAGATTCAAAGTTCCCGGGCGGGGTTAATAATATTGCAGCGAAAGATCTCACGGTTCAACAGGTTGTTTCTCCTGCCGGCATCCTTGGTAAATACAAGGTAGATGTAACTCTTTCGGGAAATGGTTTAAAAAATCAATCCCCGAAGACCGATGTACTCGTGATGTTGGAACGGCGTAACGGTACATATATGTACGGAGATAAACAATTCTATGCAAGCCAGCTTAAAGAAAATGTGATTCGTCCGCTGAAAGATTCGCTTCCAGCGGGGTCGCGAATCTCAATTTGGACATGGGCTGATAACACCAACTGGGGAGATATTCTTGACGGTTTCCGACCTTTGGAAGATGCGGACGTTTTACTAGCACAACGACAAGATAAATTGGATTCGCATATTGGGACCTGGCCGACTCGGCACTTCGGTAATCCAAACGATCAGAAAAAGAGTTTCCCGGGAATTGTGGAAACTGCGATGGCGAAAGCCGGCCAATCTGGGCAAGGTTCTCGCAAAGTCATTCTCAGTATTGCCGGTCTTGCCATACACAATCCAATAAAAAAGCATCACATTTTTAAACCTGATTGGGACAATAACGAAGAGAAAAACTTCTTGACTAATGAGCGCGGTTTCGAACAAATGCTGCGCAAGTATGAGTTCTACGGCTTTAACGAATCTGGGTACAGGCTATCTATCGATAACGAAACTAACTTCACACCGTTCGGTGACGCATTGGCAACAGCTTGTCTGCGTAACTCTGACATCCCCTGTATCGATGAATCGCATATCGTAATGGTTGAAGATGACATGGAAAAACTTTTCGATAAGCAAGTATCCCGATTTAATCCGGCAACTGGAAAGAACGAGACAGTTACTGCAGCCGGTGCTGTGAACAGCGGTAAATATGGGCAGATGCTCACGGGGCTGGTGCAGAAAATCGGCTCCGGCAGTGCAAACTTTGAAATTGCGCTTGCGGAAAATGTCTTGCTCGATAAAGCGGCAACCGTCGGCGCAGATGGTGCAATTACGTTCACGCAAAACGGGGTGCTTCCAGCCGACGGCGCACACAAGGCGGCAGCGATAAGGTACGATGCAGCTCAGAAACAAATTCTCGGCTCAGGTTTCCGGATTAACCGCGATACGCAAGGTACTCCGAAAATTAGCTTCAGCTACTATGTGAACTCAAACGTAAACACTGCTCAGCTCAATAAATTTGCTCCAATCAACACGGGTGCAGCATTACTGCTCACCGATTCTTTGAGCGATCGAATCCCGATTCCAATTCCGCAGGTAAAAGTGCCCGGAGCTGTCTATAGTCTCTCGCGCGAATGGGCGGCAGGGGTGCCGGAATCGCTCAAAGCACCGTCGCTCATTTCGCTTGTGCGCACAGATGGAACCCTGGTCGAAAGCAAGATTCTCGGCAGCGAAAGCAATAATGCGTTTCAGGAAGTGCCGGTATTCGGCAGCGACGGCAAGATTATCAGCTACAGTGTGCTTGAATCAGGATTAGACAACCGGCTCGAATCACAGATTCAATACAACACAGATGCCAGCTACACCGGTGTGCAAAACGGAAGCGCAAAGATCAACATACTCACCGGAATTCGGATGATTGATTTCCTCGTGCGCAAAGTTTGGGAAAATACTCCCGAAAATCAGCGCAGCGAAGTCACCGTATCGCTGCAGGCAAGTGCGGGCGGGAAGAATATTCCGCTTGCGGATCTTGGCATAAAGACAACCGAAACCAAGCTTAACGCTGGAAATAACTTCACTGCCGTTTTCGCTGATTTGCCGGATATTAACTCAAAAAGCGAGCGGGTATCCTACACAGTATCCGAAACCGCACTCGGGGAGTGGAAGTGAACGCTGCCGACTACCGCACCGAATACGATTTTGGGGATACGCATGCGACCGTCGCGAATGTGAAGACTTCTGAGGTGACGGTAGTAAACGAGCGTCAGGAAAATCTGAAGATTCTTAAACGCAGTGTGAATTCTGCTGGCGAAGTTGATGAAAATGAACCGCTGAATGCGCAGTTCAAACTCGAAAAGCTGCGCGCTGACGGAAAGACTGCAGACCAGAGCTTCGCCGCAGCCGAGGGCTGGACGTACCAAGATAACACGGACGGGATGACGGTAAACGCTGTAGTTGCAGGAAAGTATCGTCTCACCGAACTGAAAGCTCCAGATGGCTATCAGCAGCTTGCACAGCCGATTGAGTTCGAGATTTCGGGCGCGCTGACTACCGAGATAAAACTCAGCGAGTTTGCGAAACTAAGCTACGACGCTGATACACACACCTTGAACTGACGGTGCTCAATGAACACCGCACCGAGATTCCCGGGCAATTCCCGCTTACCGGTGCAGCAGGAATTGCGGGATTCTTGATTCTTGGAATCACAGTTATCTTATTCGCTTTCTGGCTGCTGCAAAGAGTACAAACGGAAAACACGGTGCCGGTTGAGTCTGAAATATAACATCCAAACTGCTGAAAACAAATAAATAAAAACAAATAAATAACTTCTGGTGCTTGTGAAAATTCTTGGCCGGATACGGCAGCGGATAGCGGTGAAACTCACGCAGTTTCCGCAGCAGATCGTCTTGGGTGAAAAGCGATGATTTCGCTAGACTTGATATCGATTAAATAAAATTGAATAAATTCAACTAAATACAAGCCAAGAAAAGCTTTGATCTGGCCATCACCAGGGAGCTCTCGGAAGAACGGCGAACCCGATTTTAATTGCAGGGTACAGGCTTAACGCAATAAATCGGCAAACCTACTAGAACCGAGCGGTTCAGATCCGTCATCATCTGCAATGAGCGGCTTGGTTGAAAGCTTGTCCAAGTGCAGGAAACGCACCGTCGTTAATGAAATTTAATTGATACGGCGGGAAACTTTCCCAGTACGTATGCGGATCGGTTTTGTAAACGATAAACAAGCCGCTGCAAAGCAGGCAAACAAGCAGAAACCAGGCAATCGAGGTGGTACCGCGGTAGACGCATTCAGTAAAAGCTGGAGCAGAAATCGTCCTCGTGTACACAGACGCAAAAGCAGCTGCGCAAAGCAGGAGCATCTGCAAAGCAGTAACGAGGAGAAAAATGAGCGAGCAAACCAAATATCCGCTGCACCGCGACGGTGAAGTAGTATCCAGCCCGAATTTGCCGGAACTTGAAAAAGCCGTACTGGAATATTGGGAAAAAGATCAGACTTTCCAAGCTTCGATTGACCAGCGCAAAGGCGACGAATTTGTATTTTACGACGGCCCGCCATTTGCAAACGGCTTGCCGCACTACGGGCATCTCCTGACCGGATACGTAAAAGATGTGGTCGGGCGGTATCAGACGATGAACGGCAAGCGCGTGGAACGCCGCTTCGGTTGGGATACGCACGGGCTGCCGGCCGAGCTTGAAGCACAGCGTGAACTCGGAATTGAGGACGTTTCCGAAATCATTAAACCCGGCGGAATCGGGATTGAAAAATTCAATGCTGCCTGCCGTTCTTCGGTGATGAAATACGCTAACGAATGGCAAGAATACGTTACCCGCCAGGCGCGTTGGGTAGATTTCGAAAACGATTACAAAACTCTCGACCTGCCGTACATGGAATCAGTAATGTGGGCATTCAAGACTCTCTACGATAAAGGCTTGATTTATAAGGGATACCGTGTGCTCCCATATTGCTGGAACGATCAGACTCCGCTTTCGAACCATGAATTGAAGATGGACGACGACGTATATCAAGACCGCCAGGACAATACCGTTACGGTGGCAATGCGTCTTGAAGAATCAATGCTCGGGAATGTTCCAGCTGACGGGAGCGAACCGGAGCAAACTGCTGCACAAGGCGAAATGGTGCTCATCTGGACCACTACACCGTGGACGCTGCCGTCAAACCTTGCCGTTGCCGTCGGCCCGGATATCGACTATGCGGCAGTAAAAGTTGCGGCAGATTTAGATTCTCCGCTTGCCGGGCAAACAGTGATTCTCGGTGAAGCACGCCTGAACGCATACACAAAGGAACTTGGCGAAGAACCGCAGATATTGCGCCGATTCAAAGGATCGGAACTTGTAGGTAAACGTTATTATCCGATATTCGATTATTTCAATACACCGCAAATGCGTGCAGAAGATGGGGAGATCGGGCCGCACGCTTGGGAAATCATCGGCGGCGATTACGTGACCGTAGACGACGGCACCGGCTTAGTGCATATTGCCCCGGCTTTCGGTGAAGACGATATGCTCGTTGCCCAAGAAGCAGGAATCGGAACCGTCGTGCCGGTAGACGATGCTGGCTGCCTTACAAGCGAAGTCAGCGACTATGCCGGCATGAACATCTTCGACGCAAATAAGCCGATTATCACCGATCTTCGCGACGGCACCGGCCCGCTGTCGCGCGTCGCTCCGGAACAGCGTGCTGTGCTTGTACAGCAAAAGAGCTATGTCCACTCCTATCCGCACTGCTGGCGCTGCCGGAAACCGCTGATGTACAAGGCAGTTTCATCGTGGTTCGTGAAAGTTACTGCATTTCGGGATCGGATGGTTGAGCTGAATCAGCAAATTACGTGGCAGCCGGAGCATATCAAGGACGGTATTTTCGGCAACTGGCTTGCCGGCGCCCGCGACTGGTCGATTTCGCGCAACCGTTTCTGGGGTGCGCCGATTCCAGTGTGGATGAGCGATGATCCGCAATATCCGCGCGTAGACGTCTACGGTTCAATCGAGCAGCTTGAAGCTGATTTCGGGGTGAAGGTAGCAGATTTACATCGTCCATTTATTGACACCCTCACCCGCCCAAATCCAGATGATCCAAGCGGGAAATCGAAGATGGTGCGGGTGCCGGAAGTACTTGATTGCTGGTTTGAATCAGGGTCAATGCCGTACGCGCAGGTGCATTACCCATTCGAAAACCGCGAATGGTTCGAATCGCACTATCCAGGTGATTTTATTGTCGAATATATCGGGCAGACCCGCGGTTGGTTCTACACAATGCACGTGCTCGCTACTGCACTCTTTGACTGTCCGGCATTCACTTCATGTATTTCGCACGGTATTGTGCTTGGCAACGACGGGCGGAAAGCTTCAAAGTCGCTGCGCAATTATCCAGACCCGATGGAAATGTACGATAAGTACGGGGCTGATGCAGTGCGCTGGATGCTGATGAGCTCGCCGGTGCTGCGCGGCGGAAACCTGGTAGTAGCTGAAGAAGGTATCCGCGAAGCGGTACGGCACGTTATCTTGCCGGTTTGGAATACTTACTATTTCTTCAGCTTGTATGCCGGCACGGTAAACGGCGGTGCAGGATATCAGGCGCAGCTGCTTGATTTAGATCATCCGCAAGTGGTGAACCAGCTCGACGTGATGGATCGTTACCTGCTTGCACGGACGAAGAAACTTGCCGACGATGTGCGGGCGGCTTTTAACGCACTCGATATTCCAGCAGTTTCACAAGATATTCGCGGATATCTTGATTTGCTCACAAACTGGTATGTGCGCACCTCGCGTGACCGCTTCTGGAATGAAGATTTATTTGCTTTCGATACGCTCTATACTGCGCTTGAAACACTCACCCGTGTACTTGCCCCGCTCGCTCCGCTTGTTTCAGAAGAAGTCTGGCGCGGGCTGACCGGCGGGCGTTCAGTACATCTGCAAGATTGGCCAGTGCTGCCGGCGCTGGATGGGGCAGATGAACTTGTCTCGGTAATGGACGAAGTCCGGGAAGTGGTATCGCATGCACACGCATTGCGGAAAGCAAATAAACTGCGTGTCCGGCAGCCGCTGAGCAAACTCACCGTCGTAACTGATCTTGACTTAGCTCCATTTGCGGAACTTATTGCTTCGGAAGTTAATGTGAAACAAGTTGAAGTTCTCACTGCTGCTGAATCCGGCCTGAAAGTTCGCAGCGAGCTTACAGTGCTTCCGCGTGAACTTGATCCGAGTATCCGCCGCTACACTTCAGCGCTTTTCAAAGCTGCCAAGAACGGATCCTGGGAAGAAATCGACGGCGGCGTACTGCTGCGCACTGACCCGGAAATCACCTTGAGTCCGGGCCAATATACGCTGACTGCTGCAGTATCTGCGGCTGAAGGTTCAGTAGCCGCTGTTCTTCCGTCTGGTTCATTCGTGGTGCTTGATACTGTGCTCACACCGGAGCTGGAAGCTGAAGGTTTTGCACGCGATGTAATTCGCCAGATTCAAGATCAGCGCAAATCCGACGGGCTGCATGTGGCAGATCGGATTGCGCTCACGCTGCGGGTGCCTGATGCAAAGGTAGCGGCGATTACGGCGAATCTGGAGATGATTCAGACAGAAACTCTCTCGCTGGAAGCCGATATTGCCGGCGGTGCTGCAGAAGTTGAAGTAACGGTGAAAGTGATTACTGAGGCTGCCAATGGCTGAGAAGTTTCATAATCTGAGGCCAGATGATTGGCGCAATCAAAACGAGCCGTTAAATCAGGATGATTCACCTGCTGAAGCTGAATCGCTCGACAAAGAAGCGCTTGCAGCTTTGCTCTCTTCTGGGCTGATTGTCGGACCGGATCCGGCGATTATTGCGGAAGTGAAAGCTGCTCCCGATCCGATAGTTCAGCTCGCTAACGATTCGGCGCTTGAAGCACAGGTGAATCAGATTTATCGGGAGATAATTTCCCGCGCACCCGAGCATCAGGTACAGCCCTCGCTTGAACGTGTTCGTGCCTGCCTTGATTTGCTTGGCAACCCGCAAGATTCTTATCGGGCAATTCATATCACCGGAACGAATGGGAAGACTTCCACTGCGCGGATGATTGAAGCGCTGCTGCGGGAGCGGGGATTGCGTACTGGGCGTTTTACTTCTCCGCATTTAAACTCGGTGCGTGAACGGATTGCGATTGACGGAAAAGCGATTAGCCCGGCTAATTTTATCGACGCCTGGGAAGACGTCCGTCCGGTAATCGAACTGGTTGATGCACGTTCACAAGCAGCAGGAGGGCCGCGGCTTTCTTTCTTCGAAGTGTTTGTAGTAATGGCATACTCGGCATTTTCGATGGCGCCGATAGACGCGGCGGTGGTGGAAGTCGGGATGGGCGGCCGCTGGGATGCGACAAATGTGATTAATGCCGATGTTTCAGTATTAATGCCGATTGCTCTCGATCATCAGCAATGGCTGGGAGACACAGTTGAAGATATTGCGGCAGAAAAACTGGGTATCCTGAAACCGGGAAAAACTTTAGTAACTGCACATCAGCTGCCCAATATTGCTGAAATGATTACCGCTGATGTCCGCGAGAAAAAGGCGCAGCTGCTTGCTGCCGGACGTGATTTTGCACTGCTTTCCCGTGAACGCGCGGTTGGCGGGCAAATGCTGACAGTGCGTACACCGGCAGCCGTTTACGAAGATATTCCGCTGGCAATGTTTGGCGAATATCAGGCGGAAAATGCGGCAGTGGCGCTAAACGCGGTGGAAGCGTTTTTCGGCGGCGGATCTTTGCCGGGTGAAGTGGTTGAACACGCCCTAATGACCGTAAAGTCACCAGGCAGAATGGAGGTTGTGAAAGGATCGCCAGTAATAATTGTGGATGCTGCACACAACCCGGCTGGGGCAAAAGTTAGCGCCCAAACTTTAGAAGAGAACTTCCCGGGGCCGCGTGCGGCAGTTTATGCCGCAATGGCTGATAAAGATATTGAGGGTGTGCTTGCGGAAATTGAGCCGGCTTTCGCTGCGATTGTGGTAACTCAAATGGGAGGAGAGCGGGCTGCTGACGCTGAAGATATTGCGCGGATTGCGTGTGAAGTTTTTGGTGAAGATCGTGTGAGCGTAGAACCGGATTTAGGTAATGCGATTTCGACGGCAGTTGACCTGGCAGAAACCGCAGATCCGGAGGCGATTGCTCCGGCAAGTGTGGTGGTGCTTGGATCAATCCAGCTTGCTGCTGCTGCGCGTGAATTACTTGGAGCATATCGGCCTGATCAAGGTTAAACCGCTGGTAAGCAGGATCTTTTCAGAAGCATGCGCAGAGATAAATCAAGTTAAGTTAACGGCGGTACTGCATTGGCAGTGCCGCCGTTACTATTTACTGATACTATTTTGGGACAGGCATGAAGCATTACCGGAAAAATGGCAGAATAATTGCACAAGGATGAGATTAGCTGCCAAAAAATAAGATGGTTCTAACTGGTCATTGTATGAATTGTGAGGGCATAATTCGCGTTCGAATTTAATCCGCGTATTGACGTGCGGAATACTGAGACGAAAATTTGTGCTCATAAAAATAAGGGCGGAACACTGCGGTTAAAAGTCCGCTGAAAATACCGAAACAAATAACAGCGATTTAGAAAATCGAGTCGAGGAAAGATAGGAGTGAAATGGCACAGATAAGCAGTATCGCAAAGAAGGTTGTGAGCGCCGCCGCCGGTGCCGGTACGCGCCTTGATCCCTGGTTTGATTCATATGCAGACCGTGCTCTTGGAATGAAACAATCTGAGACACGTTCGCTTTTCGCTGTGGCAAATCGCCCGGAAGTAGTTTCGCTCGCCGGCGGGATGCCGAACATTTCCGGACTTCCGCTTGATTTCTTAGCTGAGATGACGGCGCAGCTAATCCGTGAACGCGGCGCGCAAGTGCTGCAATACGGGAGCGGGCAAGGCGAAGAAGAACTGCGCGAAATGATTGTGGAAGTAATGCGTGTGGAGGGAATTCGGGCGCATGTTGATGACATTACTGTGACTACAGGTTCGCAGCAGGCGCTGGATATTATTACACAGATTTTGCTCAATCCAGGTGAGACGATTGTGGCGGAAGCCCCGTCTTATGTCGGGGCACTCGGCGTGTTCCGGGCCTATCAGGCAAATGTGGTGCATGTGCCGCTTGACGCTGATGGTTTAATTCCGCAAGCACTCGAAGAAACACTTACGAAACTGGAAAATGAGGGAAACCGGTAAAATTCCTTTACACGGTGCCGAATTTCCACAATCCTGGAGGTGTATGTCTGAGCCTTGAACGGCGTCCGCAGATTGTAGAGATTTGCAAACGCCATCATGTGCTGATTTTGGAAGATAACCCGTATGGGATGCTTGGATTTAATAACCAGACGATGCAGCCGCTGCAGACATGGAATCCTGATGGCGTGATTTATCTCGGTTCTTTTTCGAAAACTTTTTCCCCTGGATATCGCATTGGCTGGGCACTGGCTCCGCACGCACTCACACAGCGCCTAGTGCTTGCCAACGAAAATGCTACGCTTTGTCCGGCAAAAATGGGGCAGATTTCGATTGCACAATATTTGCGGACCTATGATTGGATGCAGCAGATTCGTGAATACCGCCAGATGTATCGGCAGCGGCGCGACGCGATGAATGCGGCGCTGCAGAAATATTTGCCGATATGTGAATGGAATGTGCCCGAGGGCGGTTTTTATACTTGGGTGAAGCTGCCGCAAGGGCTAGACGCGAAAAGTATGCTTCCGCGGGCTACTACGAATCTCGTCGCATATGTTTCGGGCACTGCTTTTTACGCCGACGGGCAGGGGCATAACCATATGCGGCTCTCTTTCTGCTATCCCACGCCGGAACGAATCACTGAAGGTGTGCGCCGGCTTTCTGGGGTGGTGGAATCTGAACTGGAACTGGTTAAAATGTTCGGCACAGCGCCAGTGCATGATGAAATCGGTGTGGAAGTGCCGGGAATGAATCAGCTTTAAGCTGTGTCGGGATGGTAACTTTCGCTTTCAATGTTTTGGAATTACTGTGAGAGCCGTCGTGATTAAATCGTTGTGATTCTCAGCGGAGAAGTTATCCGGAACCTCACAGGGAAAAATATTTTCGGAAGATAAGGATTTGAGAAGATGGAACGTCCATTAACTGTGGCAGTGATTGCAGGCGGGCTGACCCATGAGCGGGAGATTTCGTTGATTTCTGGGCGGCGCGCGGCCGGAGCATTGGTCGATTGCGGGATTCAAGCAAAAGTGCTCGATTTAGATGCACATTTGCTGGCGCGGTTAACTGCGCTTGAACCGGATGTTTGTTGGCCGCTTGTGCATGGCGCTTCAGGTGAAGATGGCTCTTTGCAGGATTTGCTTGATCTGGCTGGTTATCCGTTTGTGGGTACCGGAGCCGACGGGTGCAGGGTTGCTTATGATAAATCCGTCGCTGCAGCTGCGCTGAGTGAGGCGGGGGTAGCTGTGCCGGATTCGATTGCGATTCCGCAGAGCTTGTTCCGCGAAGTTGGGGTGAATGCAATTCTTGATTTGTTTGAATCACGTTTTGGGTTCCCGCTGGTAGTGAAACCTACTCGTGCCGGATCTTCAATGGGTTTGACGATTGTTGAATCGCGGGCGCAATTGCCGGGGGCGATGGTTGATTGTTTTGCTTATGGTGAGGTTGCGCTGGTGCAGCAGTTTATTGCAGGGCGTGAGTTCGGGGTTGCCGTTGCGGATTTCGGGCAAGGCGCGCAGGCACTTCCGCCTGTGGAGATTCGCGCTGCTGGAATTTATGATTACGATGCCCGCTACAATCCGGGGCGGGTGGAGTATTTTGTTGCCGAAGATTTGGCTGCAGTTGGTGCGGCAGAAGTGGCAAGTTTGGCGCAGGAAGTACATCGTGTGCTGAAGCTGCGGCATTTATCGCGGACGGATGTGATTCTCGACGGCAGCGGTAAGGCCTGGTTTATTGATGTGAATACTGCTCCGGGGATGACCGAAACTTCAATCTTCCCGCTTGCTGCCGGTGCTTATGCACGGACGCATGGGATTGAGCCGGATCAGGTGTATTTGGAGATTTTGAAAGCAGCTGCGCTCGGGGAGTAGCAGATTAGCGGAATCTTCGGTGCGCTCGGAATCTTCGGTGCGCTCGGAACGGAAAGCCGAAAACGTTCTGAGCGCACTTTCGCATTTTACGTCGGTTAATATTTCGAGAATTTTGCTATCTTTTGTTCGAGTTTGGCTTTCTTTCGGTTTAGTGCCCAGAGCGGTTTAATAGATTTTGCTACTATTAAGCCGATTTCTTCCATTGATGGAAGTTTTTGCGCTGCAAGTATCTCGTTAATTTCGGTGTTTTCTTTTCCTTTGTTTGCTGCTACTATTTCCTGGGCTTGCTGAAATCTTGGAGTATTAATTTTAAGCGCGGAAATCTGGTGATTTACCTGTACAAGTTCTGCTGCAAGCTCAGCTTTGCTTTTCTTATTCCAAAACATTAGATTCTGCTTATCCTTTCAATCCAACTCAATTTTATTTGGAGATTCTTTCCGATACTGTTCTGTAAAATAGTGCCCAATAACTCCAATTGCGCAGCAAATTCCGCCAATTTCTTTGGTTTCAATCCTTTGGTTCGGCTCTAGCCAGAATCCGGCTATTAAAAATCCCAGACCGATAATCCCAATCATAAATAGGAAGAATCTAATCACGGAAATAGTTTTCTTTTGGAATCTCATCTCAAAAATCCAATCACTTACTATGCTTGCTGTTTACGCAAAGGAAATGAAACTAAATAACTTTCGTAATTTATTTTTATAATCCATGCTAAATTTCGGATTAATTTCACGAAATTGATTTTTTCAGTATCTTCCTATTGATATTCGTCAATATTAAAACATTGACGAATATCAATATTGTTCACACACAAGTAGTTAGTAGCGCGCAGATATCCGGAAAATATGAACGATAGATTCATTGGTGAATGAAATAAAGATTGAAATGAAAGCGAAAGTTATGATTTTATTCCGAAAAGATTTAGCCAAATTACGCGCTGCTTTTTATTTTGGGGTAAATCTTTTGATTTTCCCTAGCGAAAATATTGATTTATCAGATGTAAATAAAAACTTTGAATAGCAGAAAAGCGTTGCACTGTTCACTACAGGCCGGATAACTGATTTTGTATTCCGGATTATGCCTAATATTAGTTTTTGTTGTAAGAGGTAAGCAATAATTGCTCATATGAAAGAAAAAATCTTCAATGCCCAGAAAACCGTTGGATACAAGATTACTTGTCTGACAGCTTCTGTTGGCATTTTTGCTGCAGAAATAATAGTAAATTACGTTTATAGCAGCTTGAAGTTCAGCACAATTTGGCATGCGCTATTATTTACCTTGCTGCTCATTACGGCAGTGCGGCTTGGGGTAATTGCTGAAATTGCTTATGTATTGTTCTATATCATTATAAGTTTTATCCCGAACATAGAACATCTATCATTTTCTTTAATCGGCATTTGCATAATTTTTATTTTTTGGTACATCCGCAATTGGAAGATAAGCGCGATTACGATGTACTTTTTGGTGCAATGCAGTGTTCTTGCGAATGCTAATGAATTATTTATGCAAGAATTGATTTCATCAATTCTTTTATTAGCGGTACTTTTATCTGTTGCAATTCCCTTAAGCAGTTTTATTTCACGAAATAGAACGATGGAAACAGAGCTGTTGCGTGAAAAAACTAAAGTGCAAGAAATCAGTTCGCTGGTTCGTTCAGAGCTTGCCGGTCAGCTGCACGGTACTGTTGCGAAAGATTTGGCGCGGATAGCGGTAATGGTGCAGAACGCTATGCTTGCGCATCCAGCTTTTGCTGGTGAGTTGGAACCTATTTCGGATTTAGCGCAGCGAGCTTCGAAGCGGATTCGTCCGATGATTATGGATTTGGATTCGACTGCGAAGAAAGAGAATGCTGCTCAGGCAATTGAACGTTCGGCAGCGATGCTTTCCGCGCCGAATAAGTCGATTGCGCGTGCATTAAATCTGAGTGAGGGAAGTGTGCGGATTTACATTTCAGAGCTCCTTTCGATTACCGGGTTTTCAAACCGTGCAGAGCTGGCAGTCGCTGCAGTGCGGGCAGGATATTAAGAAAAATACTTTTCCGCACTAACAGAATCCGGAGAAATATTTGCTCTTGAACCATCTGGAAAAGGCAGATACCTAGATTTTGAAACTCTTCGGTATTATTAAACACATGAGTGAAAAGACATTGATTCTGATTAAACCCGACGGTGTAAAACGCGGTCTTGTCGGTGAAATTTTGCGCCGGATTGAAGCAAAAGGATACGAAATTGCAGAACTAAAAATGCTGCAGGCAACTGATGAACTGCTTGCGGCGCATTATGCAGAACACGTCGAGAAACCGTTCTATCCGGAAATGGCTGAATATATGCAATCTGGTGCAATCGCGGCGGCAATTATTGCAGGTACTCGTGTGATTGAAGGAGTGCGTGCTTTGGCTGGAGCTACAGATCCAACCTCGGCTCTGCCCGGCACGATTCGCGGAGACTTGGCACGGGCATGGGATCAGGGCGCAATTCAAAACTTGATTCACTCCTCAGATTCAGTAGATTCTGCACAGCGTGAGATTGCAATCTGGTTTAAGTAAAATAAGCTTCGGATTAATCGGGATAAAACCGTCGGCGAATATCTTTAAATATTCGGAAAATGAAAAAGAATGTGAGCAGTTCATAAGTGCATTTAAAATCGTTGGTATTGCGTGGATTTAAGTCATTCGCCAGTACCACTGCACTCACTTTCGAACCTGGCATCAACTGTGTGGTTGGGCCAAACGGTTCAGGCAAATCGAATGTGGTAGATGCGCTTTCCTGGGTGATGGGTGAGCAGGGTGCAAAAAATCTGCGCGGCGGGCAAATGGCGGATGTGATCTTCGCTGGTACCGCAAAACGCCCAGCTCTCGGGCGCGCTGAAGTCTCTCTCACAATTGATAATACCGACGGAATGCTCCCAATCGACTATTCAGAAGTGACGATCACCCGCACACTTTTCCGCTCAGGCGGTTCAGAATATGCAATTAACGGAACTGCCTGCCGGCTCCTCGATATTCAAGAGTTGCTTTCTGATACCGGTATGGGGAAAGAAATGCATGTCATCATCGGGCAGGGCAAACTCGACGAAGTACTCACAGCTACTCCCGAAGAACGCCGCTACTTTATCGAAGAAGCTGCCGGAGTGCTGAAACACCGCCGTCGGAAAGAAAAAGCCTTACGCAAACTGGAATCGATGCAAGGCAACTTAACTCGGATCGAAGATTTAGCAGGAGAATTGCGGCGCCAACTTGGGCCGCTTGCGCGCCAGGCAGCTACTGCACGCAGAGCCCAAATAATTCAGCGAGACGTATTCGACGCGCGGGCAAGGCTGCTTGCCGATGATCTGGCGCAAGCGCAGGCACGAATGCAGACGCAAAGCGGAGACGACTATGCGTTTGCCGAACAACGTGCGCAATTGGAGCAGAAGCTGCGCAAAGCGGCAGCAGCAGTGCATACTCTAGAATCCGAAGCGGCAGCCAGCTCGCCGCGGATTGCGGAATTAACCGAATATTGGCAGCGGCTTACATCGCTCGTCGAAAGATACCGCGGGCTAGTGCAGCTCGCCGATGAACGCGAACATTCCCTCCGGCAAACAGCGCCAAATATTCACCGCGGTGAAAGCGCGGAACAAATTCGCGAACGTGCTGCAGCTGCGTTTGCACAGGAAACCGAATATGCCAAAGCACAAGAGACTGCCCAAGATATTCTCGCTGCGTCGGTGGCAGAACGTGAGAAAGCTGAAGCTGCAGAGCGGGATATCGATTCGCGGCTAGCTGCGCTTTCACGCGCTGTTGCCGACCGTCGGGAATTGGCTGCGCGGCTTGGCGGAAAAGTTTCCACTGCCCGTTCACGGGTTGAAGCACTCAGTGCGGAGTCTGAGCGCGTAAGTGCGGCAGCAGAAGCAGCAAAAACGAGCTGCCGGAGCCGCAATGCAGATTTCGAATCTGGAACAGGATATCGTTGCACACACTGACGGAGATGACACGCTCTCAATCGCGCAGGAAGAAGCGGCTCGTGAACTGAGCGAGGTGCAGGCGGTGTTGGAAACTGCGCGGCAAAAAGCAATCGCCGCAGCAACGAGTGCCGCCGAATGGCGGGCAAAAGCGCAAACACTCGAACTTTCTCTTGCACCTGAAGATGCTACTGCGTGGCTGGTTAATGAACATCGGCACGGAGTCAGCGGTCTTGTACGCGATCAATTAAAGATTGCTTCCGGATGGGAAGCAGCTGTTGAAGCGGCTTTGCAAGGTGCAGCAGCAGGTGCTGTAATCAGTTCGGTTGATGCCGGAATCGATGCGCTGCGGGCGGCGCGCGAAACAAACTCGGGACATCTTGAACTGCTGGTAGCCGGCGAGGATGTGCACACAGAAAATGCGGATTCGGCAGCAAAATCTGCGCTGAAAGCACTCAGTGCTGCAAATCTGGAAAAATCCGAAGCAATTCTTGCAGCGGATGCTTTGACTGCGAATACAGCTGCTAATTCCGTTGCGCGGTATCTTCTCAATGCCGTAATTCTTGCCGTTGATTTATCAACTGCACGCAAACTGCTAACTGCCGGCGCTCCGAAAGTGGTGACTCTCGCTGGCGATGTGCTTACGCCGAGCCATATTTCCGGCGGAGAAATCCAAATAAGTGCAGTGCTTGCCCGGCAGGCAATGTATGAAGATGCACGGATTCAAGAACAGCAAGCCGTACAGGAAAAGACGGAAGCCGACAGTGCCGTCGCCGCTGCGGAAGCAAAACTTTCTGCCGCACAAGAAGAATTTGCACAAATCTCAGCACAGCTTTCGGCACGTGATTCGCGGCTTGCAGCGGTAAGCGCACAGCTTGGAGTGCTGCGGCAAAGCTTGAAATCTGCTGAAGATGAGGTTGTGCGCAATCAGGAACGGCAAGAAAAAATTGCGCAAGAACTGGAAAATCGCCAAAGCGAACTCGCTGAACTAACCGCACAGCAAGACGAAATGAACCAGCAACCTGAAGACAACAAATCCCGTCTTGCCGATCTTACTAAAGAACGCGAAGCTGCGCACAAACTTACTATCGCTGCACGCACAGATGAAACGCAGGCGCGGCTGACTTTGCGGACAAAAGAGGAACGGCTGCGTGCCATTTCTGGAAAGAGTGCAGCGCTGGAAAATCAGGCGCAGGCAGTGGAAGCGCGGATTGCGCAAGAGGAGCGGCAGGCAGCACGGCGAGCTGAACTTGCTGCTGCAACTGCGCGAATCAGTCAAACGGCACGGTTGGCGCTTGCCCATGCCCAAGAGCTCCTCACCGCCATTACGGTGCAGCGGCAAGAAGCTGAAAATGAGCGCGCCGTACAAGACACAAACCTGAGTCAGAGCCGCAAAGATTTAGAAAACTTACAGACTGAGCAGCGAACCTTGGATGAACTCGCACATCGGCGGGAACTTGCGCTTGCACAGCTTCGCGCGCATTACGAGCAGCTTTCAGCGAAAGCAATTGACGATTTAGGAATGGAAGCCCAGACGTTAATTGACGAGTATGGTCCGCATTTGATGATTGAAATTGACGGCGGTATTGACGCTGGAGGCAATAATAACAGCAGCACCGCACCGGAATCTGATGGCCGGAAACATAATTCGAAAATCAAAAACGCTGCAAATGTAAATACTGAAGCAAAAAAACAGATCCCTTTTGTCCGTGCTGAACAGGAAAAACGGCTTGCACGTGCCGAGCGTGATTTAGCACGGCTCGGAAAAATTAATCCGCTTGCCTTAGAAGAACATGCAGCTTTGGAGGAACGCCAGAGATTCCTCACCGAGCAGCTGCAAGACCTGCGCCGCTCGCGTGAAGATTTACTGAAAATCGTACGTGATATTGATCAGCGGGTAAATGAAGTTATGAGCAGTGCGTTTGCTGATGTCGCAAGTGAATTCACAAAGACTTTCGCGCGGCTTTTCCCCGGCGGGGAAGGGCAGCTGCGCCTTACAGATCCAGATTCTCCGCTCACCACAGGCATTGATATCGAAGCGCGGCCTCCAGGCAAACGGGTAAAACGGCTCTCGTTGCTTTCGGGAGGTGAACGTTCGCTAACTGCCGTCGCATTCCTTGTCTCAATTTTTAAGGCCCGCCCGTCGCCGTTTTATGTAATGGATGAAGTGGAAGCAGCTCTAGACGATGTGAATCTTTCACGGTTAATCGAAATTTTCAAAGAACTGCAGGATAGTTCGCAGCTGCTGGTGATTACACATCAAAAGCGGACGATGGAAATTGCCGATGCGCTCTACGGTGTAGCAATGAAAGAACAGGGAGTGAGCACGGTAATCTCGCAGCGTTTACAGGAGATTGTTGAATAATTGCACTCGTGAAAACAGCTTGGAAATCCGGCAGAATTTCTGATGGCAAAATGCCGGGTCCAGTGCTGAAAACGGCAATGAACTAAATGTGCGCAAATTCGCGTAGTTTTGCAAGGCGCCGACGGGCGGGAACAGTAATAATTGGAATATGCCGTTCGTTATTATTTCGCTCATTATTGTGCTTGTGCTTTCTGGGGTTGCACTGTATTTTGTGCGCCGAAAAAGTAGCGGGCAGACGGAAGAATTAGTTGAAGAGACGCTTGACGCATGGCGGAATAATGAACTGAAAAACACTGAATTCGAAGTGCAGATATCGCATGGGTCGGTAGCTGATTTGTTCGATACTTTCGAAGAAGATTCCCGTGATAGTTTTCTTGCTATTGATGAAATAAATGCTGCAGTGCAGGAAGTTGCGAATTATGCGCCAAAGTTTCGGCGAAAGCACAGCCGGCTGGCAGCTGCAGAAAATGATACTGCGGATACTGAACCGGATAATATTTCAGAAACGGATGAGCCGGTAAAGTCTGATGAGATATCTGCAGATAAGATATCTGCAGAATCAGCGACGGCTGTGCAGACAGCGATACCTGAAACACCGAAAACGGCAGAAACGGTGAAAATTGATAGTTCGGATACGAACACACATCATACAGATAGCTTAAATGCTTCAGATAACTCACATCAGCCGGTTGGGCCTGATGATACTTCGGTAGTTTCAGAAAGTAATTTTCCTGATTCAGTGCGTGTATCGCAGGAGTTGGAAAACAGTTCGCCAGAGTTAGACAGCAGCTCTTTAGCTGAAACAGATGCTTCCTCTGAGCTGCAAAATAAGACTGGATCAGATTCTGCTGAGTAAAACAAAAAATCTGAGTTAAACTGAAACCAGCGTTATTTGTATTTCGTGCTGGAGCTGCCTGAGATAGATCCTTTCCCCATAGCTGGGCTATGGGGTTTTCTTTCTGTGCTGCCAGCAGATAGACTAAAACTAGTTATGCTCAGTTTTTCTAAGGATTGGCCCGTGGAATTTATTCAAAACAATCTGATGTATATTATCGCCGCGATTCTTGTATTAGCGGTTCTTGGATCCGTTGCTGGGATTATGCGAATTCGCTCAAAAAATCAGCAGCACAAATTACCGCGCGCTGCGCAGCCGCAAAAGCAGCTTCTGGAAAGCTATATCGAAGAAGCTGAAGTTATTGAAGATGTGCCGCTGCCGGAAGCGAAAGCGGAACCGGAATTGAAAAGCGAGTCCGCGGCTGCAGAAAATAAACCGGAGCTTTCAACTGAAAATAAATTTTCTGAAAATTCCGCAGACGTTTCTGAGTTATCGGCGCAATATGAAGTTCCGGAGTCAGTGCCTTCCCGAATGCAGCGTTTGCGGGCGCGCCTGGCAAAAGGCGGAAGTTTAGGAAATCGATTCTTTCGATTCTTTCACGAGCCGAACTTTCTGCCCGTGACTGGGAAGAAATCGAAGAAAAGCTGTTAATGGCAGATGTCGGATTGGATGCTTCAACTGAGCTGCTTGAAAATTTACAGCGGGAAATCAAAGTGAACGGTACTGCTGATGCTGCCGCAGTGAAACGGCTGCTGCGTGCAGAATTGCTGCGTGCGGTACAAATTGATGCTTCCCGTGAACTCAATCTTGATACGCAAACTGCTGAAAACGGCAGTAAACTACCAGCGCCAATTCTGATGGTAGGTGTAAACGGTACCGGGAAAACTACTACTACCGGTAAGCTTGCCCGTCTGCTCGTTGCTGAGGGAAAGCAGGTTGTGCTCGGGGCTGCTGATACGTTCCGTGCGGCGGCAGCTGATCAGCTGCAAACTTGGGGCGAACGTGTAGACGTGCCGGTCGTTCGGGCAGACAAAGACGGTGCTGATCCTGCTTCTGTGGCATTTGAAGCAGTAAAGGTTTCGCGTGAAAACGGAGCTGATGTGGTGATCGTTGATACCGCAGGGCGCTTACAAAATAAGGCCGGATTGATGGACGAGCTTGGCAAAATCAAGCGCGTAATGGAAAAACAGGCGCCAGTGCGTGAAGTGCTGCTTGTGCTTGATGCTACAACCGGGCAAAATGGGATGCAGCAGGCGAAAGTGTTCGCTGAAGTCGCAAATATTACCGGAATTGTGCTGTCGAAGCTTGATGGAACTGCGAAAGGCGGCATCGTGATTTCGGTACAGCGTGAACTCGGAGTACCGGTGAAATTCATCGGGCTCGGCGAGGGCGCAGACGATCTTGCTCCATTCGATCCAGAAAATTTTGTTGATTCTCTGCTTGCCTGATTTACTTTTCCGGCGATGCATGAGTTTACAGATACCAGCGGGAGACAAATCTTGAAATAAATTCACAACCGTGCACCTGAAACTCAGGCAAGCGCCTCTGATAATCCCTCAATTCGTCACAAAATAAGCAATACCAAGGAAAATAGATGTTTAACTCGCTTTCAGATCGTATTACAAACTCACTGCGAAATTTGCGGAAGCAAGGCCGGCTCAGTGAAGCAGATGTCGAAGCAGTCATTTCTGATATTCGGCGCGCACTTCTTGATGCTGATGCAGCGCTCCCTGTGGTGCGTTCCTTCACTGCGGCAGTGCGGGAAAAAGCTGTTGGTGCGCTGGTTTCGAAAGCGCTTAATCCAGCCCAACAGGTTGTAAAGATTGTTAATGAAGAGTTAATTGCAGTACTTGGCGGAGAGACCCGCGAGCTGAATTGGGCGCAGCACGGTCCCACAGTGATTATGCTTGCTGGTCTGCAAGGTGCGGGTAAAACCACGCTTGCTGGAAAGCTGGGCAGATGGCTGCGTACACAAAATAAACAAACTTTGCTGGTAGCTTCCGATTTGCAGCGTCCGAATGCGGTAAATCAATTGCAAGTAGTAGGGGCGCAGGCTGGCGTAGAAGTCTGGGCGCCGCAGCCGGGCAACGGAATCGGTGATCCAGTGGAAGTGGCTCGCAGCGGTGTGGCTTACGCGCGGGAAAATGGGTTTCACGTGGTTGTGGTCGATACCGCTGGCCGGCTCGGTATCGACGAAGAAATGATGCAGCAGGCACGGGATATTCGCGATGCAGTAAATCCAGCTGAAATCTTGTTTGTACTTGATGCAATGGTCGGGCAAGATGCCGTCAATACTTCGATTGCTTTCCGTGACGGTGTTGGCTTTACCGGCGTAGTACTATCGAAGCTGGATGGTGATGCGCGCGGCGGTGCAGCGCTTTCGGTCCGCGGTGTTACCGGGCAGCCGGTACTTTTCGCATCTACTGGTGAAAAACTTGATGCTTTTGAACGTTTCCACGCTGACCGGATGGCTTCCCGAATCCTCGATATGGGTGATCTACTCACACTGATTGAGCAGGCTGAGCGCACATGGGACGCGAATGAAGCCGAAGATCTCGCTGCAAAAATGGCGAAAGGTACATTCACTCTTGATGATTTCCTAGAGCAACTTGAGCAGATGCGCAAGATGGGCTCAATGAAGAAAATCATGGGGATGCTTCCAGGTATGAATCAATACCGGGAAGCACTCGATAATTTTGATGAACGCGAAATTGACCGTCAGGTAGCGATCGTGCGTTCGATGACGAAAGCTGAGCGCACTGATCCTGCGATTCTCGACGGTTCGCGCCGGCGGCGAATCGCAAAAGGTTCGGGTACGAGTGTGCCGGAAGTTAATTCCCTGATGGATCGCTTCCTTGCCGCGAAGAAGATGATGCAGCAGGTTTCGCGCGGCGGGATGCCGAATATTCCAGGAATGCCGAATATTCCCGGGATGCCGGGGATGGGCGGCGGATATACGAAGAAGCAAAAGAAAAAGCGAATAAGCGTATTTCCGGAGGTAAAAAGGGCGTTCTGGAAATCCGGCGAAGCGCCGGCAGCAAGAACTTGCTGCCCAGCGGGAAGCTGCGCAAGGCGGTGCTGTGAAATCGGGAAGTGCTTTCGGCAGATTACCGGCAGGCAGCCCGAGTAGTGCCCAAGATGTTGATTTGGATGCGTTGAAACAGTTCCTGCGCTGAAAAATAGTGCGGAGCGCACTGGATTTTCGAGCAGGATTCAGGGAGCGGGATGCAGCAAACTATTTAGCGCTGGAGACGGGGGTACAGATGACGATTTATCATCTCAGCGGCGAACTTCGCGGTACAGCTCTGCGGGAAGCATGGATTGCGGCAGGTGTGCTGCACCATGAAAACCCGCTTGGGCGCGGCAGCAAAAAATTCAGCGATATCGGCGCTGACGGCACAATTGCTGGCACAGCTGTTAATCTGCCTGAATCCGTCGTCGAAATAAATGGTTTTATCTATCCGGGGCTGCTTGATACACATACGCATATTGGCATGAATCATGGGGCAGCAGCGCCAAGTGATGCGCAGATGCGGCAACGGCTGGAAATTTGCGCAAAACATGGCGTAACTGCAATTCGTGATTCGGGCGGGCAGCGTAATCCGAATGAGGTTGCGTGTATCGGCTTGCCGAAAGTGATTCACTGCGGGCAGCATATTGCACGGCGCAAACGTTATACCAGATATTTAGCGGTAGAAGCGGAACCGGGTGATCTGCTTGCGGAAGTTGAAGTGCAGGCAGCGAAATCGGATGGGTGGATTAAAATTATCGGTGATTGGATTGACCGTGAACAAGGTGATCTCACGCCGCTTTGGGAAGCCGATTTACTGCAAGCAGCTGTGGAGCGTGCCCATGAGTTGGGCGTAAAAGTCACGGTCCATACTTTTGCTGCCGAGACGGTTCCAATGATTTTAGCTGCTGGTGCGGATGGAATCGAGCATGGCACCGGTATGAGTTTTGCGGAAATTGAAATGGCGCGTGAGGCGGGAATCGTCTTAACTCCGACGGTAAATCAAATTTCACGTTTCCCGGAGTTTGCTGCGGCTGGGCACAGATTTCCGGTCTATCAAAAGCGGATGCTTGGGATGAATCTTCAGCGGAGTGAACATCTGCAGATGTTTGTGGATGCGGGAATTGATTTGCTGATGGGGTCGGATACGGCAGAAGATGTGGCAGAGCGCGGGCTGTGGGTGGAATTAGAAACTGCCGTGGCGAATGGGATGCCAGCTGATACGGTGATGGCTGCAGCTTCGTGGCGCGGGCGTGAGCTCTTAGGTTTTGATACGTGGGGTGCAGGTGCCCCAGCTGACTTTGTAGTTTATGAAACTGACCCAGAGCAGGATATCACTGTTGTTTCTCGCCCGAAACACGTATTTATCGACGGGATTGAAATATTTTGAAAAATTTTACATGCATCCTGCAGCCGCGCTAAACGCAACGAAACTCTGAATGCTTCAGATAATCGATTTTTTATTGACTAAAACTAGTAATTGCATTGAAATAACAGCAAATGTTGGATTAAGTTATCAACATTTGTCTATGTTGTGATGCGCATAAAGAGATTGCAGGAGAATGTCAATAAGTCTTAAGTCCTAGGTTTGTGACGCGATAAGCTACGCGCCATTTGGATTGTGTAATGCTGGGGTGTTGCTTACTCCGACGGTGAATCAAATTTCGCGTTTTTCTGAATTTGCGGTAGCTGATGGGAAGTTTCAAGATAACGCCAGCAGATGGCGGTAATGAATGCAAGACGTAATGCGTATGAGATTTATTCAGGAGTGGCATCACATTTGCGCCGGCGGTTTGATTGCATCATTTGCGCGCATCAGCGGAACATACCCGCAGGGGATATCTTCATATGATGCCGGATCGCTGATTGGCTCGATATGGATTGCAACTTCGCAGTTCTCAAGAGCATTTTGGATCGCAGCTTCGATTTGCATCGCCAAATCATGGCCAGCCTTTACCGTCCAATCATCGGGTACCTGCATATCAAGATTTACGTAGCGGGCTCTGCCGGATACGCGGGTTTGCAACCCGTGGAATGTGATTACTCCGTCTTTTTGGAAAGTGTGCAGGATCTCGATAATGGTCGTGTTTTCTGCGGATGGGAGAGTAACATCTAGTAAGCCGGCCAGGGCGGTGCGGATCAGCCCGATCCCAATATAGATAATGTTGAGTGCAACGGCAACAGCGAAAATCGGATCTAAAATCTCCCATCCGGTAAGCCAAATCAGCGCCACACCCAAAAGCACGCCAGCCGTCGTGATCACGTCAGTGAGCAGATGCTTGCCGTCTGCCGTTAATGCTGGTGAAGAATATTTTTGACCGCTGCGAATCAGGTAGATCCCGACGATCAGATTTACTCCTGCGGAAATTGCTGAGATGAGCAGGCCAATGCCGAAATTATTGAGCGTGACAGGATGGAGGATTCGCTCGATTGCAGAAAAGAGGATCAGCGCGGCAGCGCCGAAAATCATTGCGCCCTCGACGGCTGCCGAAAAATATTCGGCTTTTGAACGGCCAAAAGTGAAGGAAGAATCAGCTGGTTTTGCCGCTATTTTTAGCGAAACTAGGGCGACCACGGCAGCGACGAGATTGACCACTGACTCCATTGCGTCAGAAAGTAAGGAAACAGAGCCGACGAGAAGATATGCGCCCAGTTTGGTAGCGATCGTGACGATTGCGGCGGCAATCGAAATCCAGGCGAAACGAGTGAGATCCGCTGATTTTCCGTCTGCGTTGGTTCTGAATGATTTCTGTTGCTTTTGCACAAAGCTATCTTCCCGATTTTTACACCGTTTTGCTAGTATGCTGCAGATTTTGCGAAGAGGTATTACCCACAGTTCGGCAGTGCGAAAAGATAATTTTCGTTATTGCGTCAAGCAAAGTATTCGGCGATTTTTGCGGCGAAAACAGGTGTGAAATCGATTATTATCCAGAATATGAACAAATTTGTGCAAAGGCTGCTCAAATTGCTAGTCTCGACTTAACTCAAAAGGAAAGGAAACACCATGGCGGCATCCATGATCGCGCGTTGGCGTAACTGGTTTAGTTGGCGGTCTGCCTAGCTAAATCGGCTTTTAGTTGCATGATCGCTCAACCAGAGATCATGCAGGCGCGAAAGTTTCCATAAGTAAGCCCTCAGGTCTCTGCCTTGAGGGCTTTTTCATTGCCGCAAAGCCGCAAAAGCTAAAACACATTGAGAGAAAACGTAAATCACATACATGCAAAGAAAGATGTACTCATGAAAAAAATTAGTGCAATCGGTTCGTTTCTTATTGGCGGTTTGCTCGTGCTTGTGCTGGTAATGCCGTCTCTGCAACGCCTGCATCAACTGGAAAGCGGCACGGTTCCAGCCGCGAATACTGCAAGTAAGCAGACTTCGGGATCAAAAGCAGTAGATCTGGTACCGGAGGGATACCAGCCTGTTGGTGCAAAACGCATCACGAACAATGGAAAGACGAAAGAAATCAAAGACGGTAGAGTCCTGAAAATTGGGATGCTGCAGTTGATGGAACACCCTTCGCTTGACGATATTCGTTATGGTCTGATCGATCAGCTGGCAAAGCGCGGATATATCAACGGGATCAACCTGGAGATAGAATATCAGCAAGGTCAGGGGGATCAGAATCTGCTGAAATCTATTTCGGATGATTTTATGGCAGACGGGAAAGATCTGCTCATCGGCATCGCCACTCCAGCTGCCCAAGCATTGATGAATGCGGCGCAAGGAGAAGTGCCCGTCGTATTCGCGGGAGTTTCTGACCCCGTTGGGGCTGGTTTGGCAAATAGCCTTGCCGGCTCAGGCAAGATGGTAGCTGGATCTACCTTTGCTTCCGCAGATAAAGAAACGCTTGAATTGATCCGGCAAATTACTCCTCAGGTCAAGACTATTGGCTTGATTTACAACACTTCTGAGCAAAATGCGGCACATCAGGTGCAGGAAATCAAGGCGCTTGCTCCAGCAGCTGGTTTTACGGTCAAGGAAGCCTCGATTACAAATACAAATGAGCTGAAGCAGGTGGCAGAGCAGCTAGTTTCGCAAGTTGATGCGCTTTTTGTGCCGGAGGATAATACCATCGCGGCTGCAATGGATACGCTTATTCCCGTCACGAATGCGGCAAAAGTGCCCGTGTATACTGTGGTCGATGCGATGGTGAAAGCTGGCGGCTTAGCAACCGTAGGCTTGAATCAATACGTCTGGGGAGCCGATTCAGGAAATGTAGTAGCAGATGTGCTAGATGGTGCAGATGTTCCTTCCTTACCCGTTAACGTCAGCAATACAAATAATACGATCGTAAATACTGATGCCGCCGCGATGCTTGGAATAACCATTCCGGAGAACATCTTGCAAATTGCCATTGATCTGGCTGCTTCGCAGAATGATAAATAGCGGAAAGGAGAAATAGACGATGGATATTATGCTTTCTGCAATTTCTCAGGGCGCGATCTGGACGATCATGGGCATTGGTGTGTATATCACTTTCCGTGTATTGAATGAAGCAGATCTCACGACGGAAGCATCATTTACTTTGGGTGCGGCGATCGGAGCACAATTTCTCTTACTCGGAATGCATCCGCTGCTCGCATTGCTGATCGCATTTTTCACCGGAGCTGCAGCTGGTGCAATTACGGCCTTGCTCATTACGCGGGTGAAAATAAATTCACTGCTTGCGGGCATTATTACAATGACGGGTTTGTATTCCGTGAATCTTGTATTCATGGGAAAGGCCAATATTTCGATCGCCAGTGAATACACCTTAAAGTCCTTAGTTTCTCCTTTGAATCTGCCGCGTAATGTCGATACATTACTGATCGGTGTGGTCCTGATTTTGCTCGTAGTTGGGCTGCTTGGGCTTTTTTCCGGACAGATATGGGGCAAGCGCTTATTGCTACCGGAGATAATCCGGTGATGGCTAATGCGCTTGGGATCCCGTCAAAGGAAATGATGATGCTGGGCTATATGCTCGGAAACGGGCTTATTGCGCTCTCGGGTTATCTCGTGGCCACCGACAATGGATACGCTGATATTTCAATGGGGATTGGATCTATCGTCATTGGTCTGGCGGCAATCATTATTGGTGAGGTGCTTGTGCGGAATGTCAGTTTGCCGATGCGGCTCTTCGCGATTTTTGTCGGTTCAGTGATTTATCGCCTGCTGTTGGCGCTTGTATTAGCGCTCAATATCAATACTGATCATTTCAAGCTGTTTTCAGCAATTATTCTCGGATTGTGTCTTTCCATTCCTGCACTGCAGCAGTATTTGCGGCAAAAGCAGGCGCGGAGAGTGCATGATCATGAGGGTCGCGATTTGATGAAAGGGGAAGTGCAATGAGTGTCCTTTCGCTTCGGAATATTAACAAATATTTCCATCAGCGCACTGCAGATGCTTTTCAAGCCTTAAATAATGTGAGCCTGGAAGTGCCGGAAGGAGATTTTATTACGGTAGTAGGCGGTAACGGTGCCGGAAAGTCTACTTTGCTGAATATTATTTCCGGTGTGATCCTTGCTGATTCCGGAGATGTGTATATTGATGCTGATAATGTGACTGATATGCGTGAAGAAGATCGCGCCGGCCTCATTGGGCGTGTTTTTCAAGATCCGAAAATGGGGACCGCTCCGAGAATGACGGTGGCTGAAAATTTGCTGCTTGCGCAAAAGCGCGGAGAGAATCGCGGACTGCGGATTTCAATGAATGAAGCGAAGCGGAAAGAGCTTGCGGAAATTGTTGCTCCGCTTGGGCTTGGATTAGAAACACGCTTGGATACACCGATTGGCGTGCTCTCTGGAGGGCAGCGGCAGGCAATCGCATTATTGATGGCATCATTGAAATCACCGCGCTTGTTTTTACTTGATGAACATACCGCTGCACTTGATCCGAAAACTGCGAAAGTAGTGCTTGATTTAACCAGGAAAACAATTGCGGAAAAAGATTGACTGCGTTTATGATTACTCACCATTTGAAAGATGCTCTTGAACTAGGAAATCGGATGATCGTGATGAATCATGGCAAAATTGTGTATGATTTCTCGGCAGCGGAAAAAGCGCAGCTGAGTGCCGGGGAGCTCTATGAGATGGTCGGAGAATTAGAAGCGAAAATCTAAGATCAAATGAGGCCAAAAGAGTTCGGTATTTGATGACGAATGCGGTCGGGGGTGTGCGCGGAGCAAATCCCCGACCGCATTCGTTTAATTGCGCAAAGTTATAATGAAACGCTTTCGTATTTTGGATGATGCAATGATTTTGCCGGGCAGAGCAGCGTCAGTCTTTTAATTTCGGCAAAAGATGCCATAGCACTGTATTGATTATCCCAATCCAAATCCCGCCGGCGACGGCCCACCAGAATCCATCTACTACGAGTCCGAGAGATAAATGTGAGGTAATCCATGCCGTCAGCATCAGCATCAGGGCGTTTACTACGATGAAGAATAAGCCTAAGGTCAAAATATAGAATGGCAGCGAAAGTAGTTTCACGATCGGGCGTACCGCCATATTTACAATTGCCAATGCTGCCCCTGCAAGCAGGAAATAAACTAAGCGCTGGATTTCGATGGAAGTATCGGCGAGGAAGGATTCCGGGCGCACTTCGCCTTCAAGGCGGATACCGGAGAGAAATAAGGTAGTTATCCAAAGGGCGGCTGCATTTATTGCGGAAGTAATTAAGAATCGCATGAGTTAAGTCTAAGTGATGGCGGATCGATATTCACTGTGCCAAGCTGGCAGTGAACGATGCGGAAAAGTGAAAATATTTTTCTCATTTCTTCTTCGCGTATCTGAAGCTGGTTTTCATTTTTCGAATCTTTCGCGAAACTATACCGGGAGCAGCATATGAAAAGCGCGTTGACAGTGTGATTCAGCGGCCAGCTAAGAGCTGCATAAGTTCAACGTGAGACGTTCCACCTTTGGAATATCCTGGCAGACTGTTATCTTTTCTTTTAATCTGGCACAATTGGTTGTTGTACTTAAGGTGAAGTTGAGCCCCTCTCAAACTCGACGGAACTTGAAGTTCGGGCAATGCCGAAAATGAAACCCACCGTTTGGAGCAGCGCCCACCGAATAAGAAACAGGAGTGACCACACAAGTGGCAGTCAAAATTCGTTTGAAGCGCATGGGTAAGATTCGTGAAGCTATCTACCGTGTAGTTGTTGTTGATTCCCGCAAGAAGCGCGACGGTCGCGTGATTGAAGAAATTGGTTTCTATAATCCGAACACCAACCCTTCAATTATCGATATCAATTCTGAACGCGCACGCTACTGGATTTCCGTCGGCGCTCAGCCATCTGAACCAGTGCTCGCACAGTTGAAGATTACCGGTGACTGGCAGGCAGCGAAAGGTCTCGAAGGCGAATCTACCCTCAAAGTTTACGAAAAAGCAGATGCACAGCAAGCTCGCGAAGAAGCTGTGAAAGCTGTTCAGGACGATGCTGAAAAGCGCCGTGCTGAAAAAGCAGCAGCCCGCGAAAAGGCAGAGGCGGAAGCAAAGGCAGCAGCAGAAGCTGAAAAAGCTGCAGCTGACGAAGAATCTGGTGAAGCTGAGGAAGCATAATGCTATCGCAAGCACTTGAGCATCTCGTTCGCGGGATTGTTGATAATCCAGACGATGTAGAGGTATCCGCCCGAAATAATCGGCGCGGTGAGCTTCTCGAAGTTCGGGTAAATCCAGAAGATTTAGGACGTGTAATCGGCAGGAACGGGCGCACAGCAAAAGCTTTGCGCTGTGTAATCAACGCCCTTTCTACTCATGGTTCGGTGCGTGTCGATGTAATCGAAACTGATCGATAGCACGTTACTTTGCGAAAGCCCGCACTAAAAGTGCGGGCTTTCGTGTCTTACAAATATTTTCGTAACTTGCATCCTGCATCCCAAAATATAATTTTGAAAACCGCGGATGTAAGCCGTAAAGAATCTAATTCTCATTCTTTTAGATTAAAGGATTTAACTTGCAATTAACCGTCGCAATTATTACTTCCGCACACGGCCTAAAAGGCGAAGTAAAGCTTGATGTGCGCACTGATATTCCGGAACAGCGAATCCGCACCGGGTTATCTTACGAGACGGATCCGGCTGATTTCGGACCTCTCGAAATCAGCAATGTGCGCAGCTATAAAGAATCAGTTTTCGTAAAGTTTACGCACATTACCGACCGTTCAGCAGCGGAATCTTTGCGCGGAGTAAAACTGGTGATTGAATCTGATGAAGCTGAAGCGGAAGAAGACGCATGGTATCCGCATGAGTTAATCGGTCTGGAAGCACTTGATTCAGAAGGGTATGAGCTTGGAATCGTCACAGGGATCCAAACAATGCCGATGCAGGATTTACTTATCGTCACTGAACAAGACGGAAAAATAGTGCAAGTACCGTTCGTAAAAGAAATCGTTACCGAAGTGGATATTGACGATCACTGTGTGGTAATCGATGCGCCTCCGGGGCTATTTTCGGAAGATGAACTCGAAATCGTAATCAGTGAAAGCGACGGCGGAGAAAACTCAGACCGTCTTACAAAAACTAAATCTGTAAATAAAATTACCCCTGGCGCCGCTATTGAAAACGGCAGCGGAAGCAGCCGCATCACAGCTGACCGGATTGATACCTCAGATGGCGGTGCGCAAAACTAATGCGTTTCGACATTCTTACGATTTTCCCCGAATTTTTTCATCGCTTGCGCTCTCTTTAGTAGGCAAAGCGCAAAAACGCGGACTCATTGACGTTAATGTCCACAATCTGCGCGATTGGACTCATGATATCCACAATACTGTTGATGATACGCCTTTCGGCGGCGGAGCCGGCATGGTGATGAAAGCAGATGTTTGGGCTGAAGCGATAGATGCAGTAGCTGTTCTTGGAAAGCTGCAAAACGAAAGCGGCAAACCTGAAAGCATAGCCGCGGAAGAATCCGGAACGGATAGGCAGATTGTTTTGGCAATTCCGTCGCCATCTGGGAAACAACTGAAACAAGCTGACTTACTGCGTCTTGCAAATGCGGAACAAATTATTTTTGCCTGCGGACGTTATGAAGGTATTGACGCTCGTGTTGCGCAATATTACGCGGAACAAGCAGATTTTGCAGTATTTGAATTTTCCCTTGGAGATTATGTGCTGAACGGCGGAGAAGTAGCAGCCGTCGCACTAATTGAAGGAGTGGCGCGGCTGGTTCCGGGAATGATGGGAAATCCGCAATCGCTGGTGGAAGAATCACATGGCGAAGCCGGCCTGCTTGAATATCCGAATTACACGCGCCCAAGCAGTTTCCGCGGAATTGAAGTGCCGCAAATTCTTACCTCCGGTAATCACGGAGCAATTGCCCGCTGGCGAAAAGATCGTGCACTTGAACGGACCGCAGCAAGCCGTCCGGATTTGATTCGGAAACTGAAAGCGGAAAATCTTGACCGGAAAGACCGGATGAAACTTGCAGAATTTGGCTGGTTTTTCCCCAAAGGAGCAATACATCCGGTGCAGATAAAATATCGTCAGGCAGTACTGGAAGATGCGGCGGCAGTAAGCGTATTCGCTACGCAAACCTGGCCTGACGCCTGTCCGGAAGAAATCAGCGCGCAAGCAATTAACGCTTATATTGCAGCGAACATGAACCCGGAATTATTTTCCGAATACCTGTCGGATCCGGAAAAATATCTTGTTTATGCGGCGGAAATAGCAGCGGGGAACAGAGAGATGGGCAGCGGAGAAATCGCCGCATATCTGCTCGTAGAAATTTCCCGCGAACAAGATGGCGTGGTTGGAATAACCGATGGGGCGCCGGCAAATTTCGATTATCACGGAATCCGCCGCGACGGTCCGCTTGTTTATCTTTCCAAAGCCTATGTTGGGCGTAAATGGCGCGGTTCGGGTATTTTTGCAGAGTTTTCGCAATGGGCGTTTGCACAGGCAGCAGCGGAACTTTCCCAGTTTGCCAATCCGTTTATTTGGCTTGGGACAGCGCTGCAGAATAAACAGGCGCAGCGCGCATACAAAAAGATTGGTTTCACCCGCTCAGGAACACGTGAATTCCATGTGGGTGATGAGGTCAACAAAGATGTCACTATGGTGCGTCCATTGAATATGGCAAAATAAATAACTGTCTTGCCGTTATTTGTGTAATACCTGCCGCAGGGGATTGCACTTCTGGCAAGTTTCCAATTGCAGAAAACCGGGCGAAGTTTTGTGTGCTTCATCAGAAAACTCAGCCCCTGAACCCGCTCTGACCTGCGTGCAGGGTGAGAAATGAATGCAGAATAATGCAGACTCTTGATATAATTGCTTCCTCGCAGCTAAAGGAACGCCCGCCGTTCCGTGCAGGTGATACCGTGAAAGTAAACGTAAAGGTTATTGAAGGTAACCGTGAACGTATCCAGGTGTTCCAAGGCGTTGTGATTGCACGCAAAGGCGGCAGCGGTGTAAGTGCTACTTTCACTGTCCGCAAGCACTCATTCGGTACCGGCGTTGAACGAACTTTCCCATTGCATTCTCCGAATGTGGACTCAATCGAGGTAGTTACCCGCGGTGATGTTCGCCGTGCGAAGCTCTACTACCTGCGCGGTCTCCACGGTAAGGCAGCAAAGCTAAAAGAAAAGCGTGACGACAAGTAAGGCAAGTAATTTTTACAGATAACTGATAAATGTGAGCGTTTGGGATTCCAGGCGCTCACATTTTGTATTCTTTGTATGGATTCCGTTCATGGTTTCGGGGAGGGGAGTAAACGGCAAGGGGCGGGTTGGACTTTTACAGTTTCACTTTCTGATGTTTAACTTTTCGGTGTTTAGTTTCTTGGTGTTTAACTTCTTGGTATTTAATTCGGTCTTTTGGATGAATAGATATGCGAACTGGTGATGTGTGCTTATCGGGTTTGTGTAACTGGCGGCGAAATATTCCGCGAGCACACGCAGCTGATGGCAAAGTGCATGTGCGTCTGCGTAAGTGGCGGCAAAGTTTGCATTTTTTAACGTAACTGGCGGCGAAATAGGCGGATTTATGTAACGACGGGAGAGCCGTCGTTACTTTAGCTTCGTGACCTGCGATAACGCAAGCACTTTCGACGGTGAAAAATACAGACCAAGTTCTTGCCGTCACTTACGTAAGAAAACCGACTTCCTGCCGCTAGTTACGTAAAATTTTCTCCTCATTGCGATCAGAGTTTTCCGCGGAAAAATATATCTTTGCCATGCAGAGCGTATTTTCTAGCGGTTTTCTTTGCCCGTACATGAAACAAAATGACGGCAGGCTGCTAACTAGCGCGAAAATCCATAAAATATATGAAAAGTCGGGAAATATGTGCACGGGCGTGTTGCTGGCAAATTAAGGTCTGAAATCAAAATAATCGCAGCTTCCTTCCCGCACCATGACAACGAAAACCCGGAAATAAATGGAGTAACTCCTGATAGTTAGGCAGTTCTGACATCAGGAGCGGCTGTTTGCGTGAAAACTAAAGATTGCTGTTTGAAAGTGCTTCATCATGCGCCAAAAGAGACGGATAAGAGCATAAGTGCAGTTGGATGCGCCTGGCGGGGCGGGATAACCGCACAGCATAATTGCCGTGAGGGTAAAATGATTGATATTGAACAGATTTGCAAGGGTATTGAAATTTACGGAGTAAAATCGAATTGTGATGAAAAGGCAACTTTTGATTATGCCTGTGCATTCGCTGATTCGAAACTTAGTGCGTTAACCTTGTTGAGAGTAGGGTGTAATCGGAGAAATATTAGGATGGGATAGTTATATGGCAGATATTGAAGATGGCATCGAATTTGCAGATGCTCCAGATCAGATGCCGCCGTCTTTTCCGCCTGCAGCTGCAGCAAGTTCACGTAAACATAAACTTCCAGATTCACATCACGATGATTCTGCCGCCGCAGATTTTGATACTGATATTCAAAACCGTAATGCGGCCGAAGATAATCTCAATAAGCTGCAGGAAAATGCTGACTATCCGCAAAAAAGCCGGCTGAAAGCGTTTCTTTCGAATGTTTTCGAATTCGCGGCAGTAGTTGCCGTCGCATTATTGGCAGCAGTTCTGTTAAAGACCTATATTATCCAGCCGTTTGAGATTCCATCCAGTTCAATGGCAAATACGCTCGTGCCGGGAGATCGAATCGTCGTAAATAAACTCGCCGATACAGAGGAGGAACTCAATCGGGGCGATATTGTAGTCTTCGTAGACCCAGGTAATTGGCTTTCCGATGTGAAGCAGCCGCAGCTGAACGGCTTGCAGCAGATACTGGTTCGTGCTGGTGAAGCAGTCGGTTTGCTGCCGCAAAACGCAGGAACACACCTCGTGAAACGGCTAATCGGAAAACCAGGGGACCATATTGTTTGCTGCACGGTTGCCGGAAATTTGACAATTAACGGAACCGAAGTGGAAGAGCCGTATTTGATTAGCGGTGCAATCGCTTCGGAACAGAAATTCGATGTGACGGTACCGGCTGGCCACTTGTGGATGATGGGCGATAATCGTCCCGGATCGAAAGATTCACGCTACCATCAAGCAAGCACGGGATTTGGTTTTGTTCCAATCAAAAATGTGGAAGGAAGAGCCTGGCTGCGGATTTATCCATTTAATCGGTTCGGCCTGCTCAAATCGCAATCCGATGTTTTTTCCAAAGTTAAAACCGCAGAAGCTATTCCAGCCGGCGGGTAAAAATATTGGTGCAGAAGTAAAATAATTTGGGAGTTTTCGTGGTGCGAAAAGATAAAAATACCCGGCTGCGCTTTATCCCGAATCGCGATATCGAACTTGCAGCTCTCAAAGAGCTGCAGCTGAATAAGCCGAACGCAATACTTGCAGGTGTGGATGAAGTTGGAAGAGGTTCGCTCGCGGGGCCGGTAAGTGTTGGGATTGTCTTGATTAATGCCGCAACTGGTGATGATTTTCCGCAGCAGCTCCGTGACTCAAAACAAATTTCTGCTCGCATCCGCGAATCTTTAGCAGCGCCCTGCCGCGAGTGGGGGCTGGCCAGTGCCGTCGGTTCAGCTTCCGCAAATCAAATAAATCAGCACGGAATCATCCAGGGTTTACAGCTCGCAGCTGCTGATGCAATCGCCCAATTAAGCTCACAAGGATACAAAATTGATGGGGTACTCCTCGACGGTTCGCATAATTGGTGGAGTAATCCGGGATTGTTTAATCACGGAACTCAGCTTCCCGAAGTGCCGGTGAAGACGGTAGTGAAAGGCGATGCGCAATGTGCAGTAGTAGCTGCAGCTTCAGTGATTGCAAAGGTCTGCCGAGATCACTATATGGAAGAGATTGCGGAGCAATATCCGCAATATGATTGGGTTCACAATAAAGGGTATTCGAGTGCTAAACATATTGCAGCACTGAGTAAATACGGAGTTAGCGAGTACCATCGAACCTCCTGGAAATTACCGGGAATTAATTCGGGTGTGTGAAAAATAGTACCTAGTATTTACCAGAAGCTAAGGTAGGATTGAAAAAGTTAATTTGGTTGGATTGATTCGATATCTTTGATCTTTAAGGTAATTTACTCCGGTAAATTCGTTTGGATGATTCAACTGCCGTTTATATAATTATCCCAGCAAAAATATAAAGGAAATCATGAGCGATATTGAGAATTATGAAGCTGAGAATGAGCTTGCGCTTTACCGTGAATACCGCGATGTGATTAACCTTTTCCGGTTTGTAGTGGAAACAGAACGTCGATTCTACTTGGCAAATGATGTGGAATTAAAAGTGCGTGCTGCTGATAACGGCGATGTTTTTTTGATGTCACCTTAAATGATGCATGGGTTTGGGATATTTACCGGACATCACGTTTTGTGCGTTCAGTACATATTGTTACTTTCAAGGATGTAAATGTTGAAGAGCTGAATAAACCAGATTTACATCCGGAGCTCGAATTTGAGGTTCGCGGCGAAGAATCTGCATAAACAATATTGCGCTGATACTTTTCGATAGTAGGCTAATACTTTTCGATAGTAAATAGTGAAGCAAACAGTAATCAGTAAAGTATTTGCATCTGCGTATTACTGCTTTCAATTACCGCTTTTGGCTGCTGTTATGGTGATTTGTGTAAATGGTGCCTTAATGGGTAGATAAACGGCAAATAAACGGCAAATAATTTAAGCGGTTGTCCACACCTGTTATTTTTGCAAGGAAAATCCACAACCTTCACTGCTGCACTGAAACACGCTTTCTATATCAGTAACTATCTGTATAGGAGGTTTTATTTTGAAATTATCAGCAAAAGAATTAAAGCAAATCAGTACCTGTTCAAAGCGTGAATTAGGTGCATGGGGCGAAGCAAAAGCAAGCGAATATCTTGAATCTCTTGGATTCCAAGTGCTTGCACGAAATTGGCGATGCCGATTTGGTGAAGTTGATTTAGTGGTATTTGATCCGCAAATACGCGCAGTGATTGCTGTCGAGGTAAAAACCCGGCGGAGTGTGCAGGCGGGAATTCCGGAAGAGGCAATCACGCCGGAAAAACTGCGCCGAATCCGGATGCTGATTGTGGAGTGGATTAGTGTATATCAGGAAAAATGCCGCGGGCTGCATTGGAATGAACTGAAAGTCCAAGCTATTGCGATAGATATTCGCGGGGAACACTGCTTTTTACGTTACTTACGTGAACTGTGAGGAGATACGCAGATGAGTGACGCAATGCAGGTTGGTGTAGCACATTCAATAAACCTAATCGGTTTAGACGGTACTGAAGTATTAATTGAAGCAGCATTACTGCCTGGTTTGCCAAGTTTTACGATTGTTGGGCTTGCAGATACAGCAGTGAACGAAGCACGGGAAAGATTGCGTGCAGGATTTCAAAATATTGGGATAACCTGGCCCAGTAAACGGTTAACAATCAATCTTTCTCCCGCAGACAAAGCGAAAAGCGGATCAGGTTTCGATTTGGGGATTGCTGCCGCAATTCTCGGTGCATTAGGGGCAAAACAATTATCTCCGCATATCGCTGTGTTTGGCGAGATCGGCTTAGACGGGGAAGTAAGGCATGTGAACGGAATTCTCCCGAGCTTGCTTGCTGCGCAAAAGCTTGGTTTTCAGAAAGCGATTGTGCCTGCTGCTAACTATCATGAAGCTGCTTTGATCGCAGGAATTACGATTGAGGCAGTGGGGCATCTCGGGCAATTTGCGCAGATGCTTGGCATAACTGATGCAGCAGCTCCGGAAATGCAGATACCGAATCGGCGTGAAACAGAAACATCGCCGGATCTGGGAGATTTAGCGGATGTATGCGGGCAAGATGAAGCAGTCTGGGCACTTATTATTGCCGCGATTGGGGGACATCATGTGCAGATGGTTGGGCCGCCGGGGGTCGGAAAATCAATGCTGGCGTCGCGGTTTGTCGATATTTTGCCGCCGTTAAATGTACATGAAGCGGTTGAAGTAGCCGCGATTCAATCAGTTTGCGGTGAACCGGTGGCAGGGCTGCCGAAACGGCGCCCTTTAGTGAGTCCGCACCATACTGCTTCCAGTGCTGCCTTGATTGGCGGCGGAAATGGAATCCCGCAGCCTGGTGCAATTACCCGTGCGCACCACGGAGTGCTTTATTGTGATGAGTTTCCGGAATTTGCGAAATCTGTAATCCAAAGCTTGCGTCAACCGCTTGAACAAGGCTGGATTGAGCTGCATCGCGTTCGGGCAAAAGTACTTTATCCAGCTAAATTTCAGCTGATTGCAGCAGCAAATCCGTGCCGTTGCGGATATTTATTCGACAGTCCGGGAAAATGTACCTGTTCAGCGCGTGATCGGATGAATTATCGCAGTGCTCTTGCTGGTCCGATTTCAGATCGGATTGATTTGCAGCTTACTTTACGCAGACCGAAAAAGGTGGATTATGCCGTCGGCGGGAGTATTAACACCGCGCAGGCGCGGGAAAAAGTTTTATTGGCCGCGAGCGGGCGGTAACACGAGCCAAACGGTGCAGTGAAAATAATGGGCGTGACGAAATCCAAAAACAGTGCAGTCTGACTAATGCCCGGCTCCCCGGAACCTGGCTGCGGACAAATACAAAATTAAGCACATCTGTGAAACGTTATCTAGATTCTTTGCTGCAACGCGGAGAAATTTCAATGCGCGGGATTGATCGGATTCTGCGGATTTCGTGGAGTGTCGCTGATTATTTTGGGCGGGACCATCCCAACGATGACGATATTGCAGCAGCAATGAGCCTGCGAAATGATGTGCAAAGCAAACGAGGCGGAAACTAATGCGGGAGAAACAAAACGGAAGAATGAAACACGTGAATTTTACCGAAAGAAAATTTCCAAAACCAACATCCGGAGAAAAACTGGATTATACTGCCGAATCTGAAGCTGCGTTAGTCTGGTCAGCGATTACAGAAGGTGATGATATTGAAGCAAGCCGAATTATTGATCAATACGGATATGCTGCGGCGCTTGAAAAACTAAAATCAGCTGACAGCTCGATAATCTCCGAATCAGCTCAGGAAAGATGGTTTAATCGGCTTGCATACGCCCAATTGGCGCCGCTGGAAAGTTATACTCAGCGCGGTTATTCATTAGTGCTGCGAGATTCAGAAAACTGGCCATCCGGGCTTGCAGATTTAGGCGAGCGCCGGCCGTTATGCTTATGGGTCTATGGGGATCCGGAAGCCTTAGCAAACCCGATGATTGGGATTGTCGGATCACGTGATGCCACTTCCGAGGGGGCACGTTCAGCTCTTGATCTCGCCTATGAATTAGCACAAGAATATGTGATTGTTTCTGGCGGTGCCTACGGAATTGATGCGCAGGCGCACCGCGGAGCACTGCTTGCAGAGCGGCCAACAGTAATCGTTTCCGCAGCTGGAGTGGATCGTGTATATCCGAAACAAAACTTAGAGATTTTTCAGCGCTGTGTGGAAAATGGCGGGGCCGTAGTAAGCGAATCGATTCCCGGTGCTGCTCCGCATCGGCATCGTTTTCTGCTGCGGAATCGAATCATCGCCGCAATCTCGAAAGTTGTGATCGTGGTTGAGGCTGGATTGCGTTCAGGGGCACTGAACACTGCGCGGCACGCACTTGAAATCGGACGGGAAGTCGGAGCTTTCCCCGGATCGGTCTGCGCGCCGCAATGTGCTGGTACAAATCATCTGATTCGTAATGGGGCAACTTTAGTGATGAACACGGATCACGTTCGTGAGCTTGCAGGAGCAATCGGAAGTGCAAATACGATTACGGGAGTAGAATCTGATGGCGGATTCACAATCCCGCTTGACGATGAGTTTGATCCGCTTGCGAATCGGATTTATGACGTGCTCTCAAAAGTGCGTTATGAGCCGGCAGATATTATTGCGCACCGAGTTGGGTGCGATGTAGTTAGTGTGCGAATGAAGTTAAATCGGCTTACACTTGCTGGAAGAATCGTAATAAAAGATGGTAAATGGCGAAAGGCATAACCCGAAATGACGGCAAGGCGTGCTGCAGAAGCGGCAAAATCCCAAAACAGGCGGGAGAAAAGCGGTTTTGCGAAAGCGGAAACTCGAAGTAAAGAAGCGCCGGTACGTAAATTGCCTGAAGCTTCGGCTGCCGTCGTTGACGAAATCATGCATGAGTTTGCGAATGAACTGTTTGTGCGGCGTGGATACTCGATACATACAGTAAAAGCGTATTGCTATGAGTCACGCAGTCTGCTGCAGTTTTTGTTCGCTGCCAACGATGCACAAACTAAAGCGGAAGTTTATCAAATACTGCGAACGCTAGAAATTATTGATATCCGCAGTTGGCTCGCGAGTACTGCGGAAACTGCGCCGGCAAAAGCGACAGTGGCGCGCGCAGTCGCTGCCGTGCGGGCGTTTACGGGTTGGGCGCACCGCGAAAAGCTGCTGGAAAATGATCCTGGGCTGCGCTTAAAAACACCAAAAGCGGCAAGTAAACTTCCGCGGGTGCTCAGTGCGGAGCAGGCAAAGCAGCTGCTGGATTTTGCGAAAGCGAAAGCTGAAAACTCGGCTGAGCCGAAAGATATTCGAAACTGGGCAATTTTCGAAGTGCTCTATGCATGTGCGATTCGAATCTCAGAATGCTGCGGGCTAGATGTGAATGATTTAGGTGCGGGCACACTGCGCGTTATGGGAAAAGGGGAAAGGAGCGGGTAGTGCCGTTTGGGATTCCGCTGCAGCGGGCATTGACTGCGTGGCTGAAAGTGCGGGGGCAGATGGCGAAAGATTCGCGCGCGCTTTTTGTTGGAGAACAAGGAAAGCGGATTGATTCTCGGGTGATTCGTGAAGAACTTCGCAAGGTGTGCTTTGCGGCTGGAGTACCGGAAATTTCTCCGCACGATTTACGCCATTCGGCAGCGACGCATATGCTTTCTGGCGGATCAGATTTGCGTTCGGTACAAGAAGTTCTTGGACATTCTTCGCTAAACACAACGCAGCGTTATACTCATGTTGACTCGCAACGGCTGCAGGCAGTTTTTCAGCAAGCTCATCCGCGTGCGTGAATTGCGGATATAGTTTGGAATAACTATTCCGGACCTGGAAGCCGAATTCTTTAACCAGAGATTATTTTACTGCTCTGATGCTGTTTGCAGATTATGGTGCCGGTGCAAAAGAATTAATCCAGTGTGTCAAACGGGAGAAAAGTGTTTTTTTGAATAAAGAATTTGATACGGGCAGGTGTTAGCAAATACCGCGTGTGTTTCGGCGCAGCCTTTCTAGCTGTTGCCGCGTATTATCAGTGCGGTTCGGTTATTGCTGCATGGATACGGAGATAATAGCTCGGGAATAAAAATTAAAATTGCAGATATTGCCGTGTGTCTTGAGACCCAATTTCATGTATTTACAAAGCCGGTTATGAGAATCTTAATTCTATATATCGGGTTGGCGATTAAGTTGCTGCGCAGGAAGCTGCCGAGACCGGCGGCAACTAAACTTGGAATATTTTTCATCGCGGCAGGGAAATCAGTGCAAACTGCCGTCAACTACGGAACCAGCAGCTTAGATTAGCGGAACTCACAGCTTAGCTCAATAGCCGTACTCGTTTGCGTTCAAGCAAACTCAGCGGGTCGAGATATCCGGCGGCGCCTTTTTCATTCCCCAATGCAGACATCTTTTGCCGTCGCAGTGATTGTCAGTTACCAGTGCGACGAGTTCACCGCGTTTTACTTTTTCACCGACGGTAACAAGCGGGATAACAGGTTCGAAAGTTGAACGTAAATCTCCTTCGTGCCGGATTGAAACAACTCCGCGATTTACCAGCAGTCCGGCATGAATCACTTCTCCATCGGCAGGCGCATAGACTGATCTGCCTTGTGCGGTACTCAAATCAACTCCGCGGTGACCGGCATTCCAATTTTTCGGTCCCATTTGAAAAGACTTGATTACGAGGCAGCGGCTGAGCGGACAGCTAACTTTAAACTGATTCTGCACAGGCTGCGGCTGGAAAATGGAAGCTTGGGCGGATGAAGAAGTGCTGTTGCTTTGAACTGTCTGTGAATTTATCGGCGCTGCAATTAATGCAGTGCCGCCTAGTTTACCGGAGTGCGCAGGCAAGAAAGACGATGCATTATTGAACAGAAGCATCAAGGCGGAAATAATTAAAGCGATTAATGTTTTTGAAATAACCATGAGTACAGTTTGGCTGTAAAATGCAATTTTGTTTCGGTGCAGTGAAGTTGTTGTGGAAAATAGGAACGTGTTTCGCGTACTGTGGACAATTTACATGCCGGTTACACAGATAGTTACATGCCGGCTATGCACATTACGCGCCAGTTATCCGCCAGTTCGCGCTAGTGACATGCCGGCTATATGCCAGTTATGTGCTAGTGAGCGTCGATTTTGTTGAAATGTAGGCAATTCCACGTCGAAATAAGGAGAGCTGGGATAGCAAATAACGGTTCGCGCAAGATAAACTGAAAAGGCTGCTGGAAATCTTTCAGCAGACTTCGCGTGCACTTCGTGAATCGTTTTCACAGTGCGGATTTCGCGGTCAGGAGAGTTGTTTTGCATCCCGCAGACAGCACCTGAGAAATTCGGCTTGTGCACCAGGGTTTTGCGGTAATCCGCCGCAAAACGATAACCGATAGCTGCAGGAAATTCCTGCACGTTTAGAAAGGACTCGCCAATGGCAGTCGTAACTATGCGCCAGCTGCTTGAAGCTGGTGTGCACTTTGGTCACCAGACCCGCCGCTGGAACCCGAAGATGAAGCGGTATATTCTCAACGATCGTAATGGCATTTACATTATTAATTTGCAAAAGACGATTGAAGACATTAACCGCACCTACGATTTCGTGAAAGAAACCGTAGCACACGGCGGAAATATTCTTTTCGTCGGCACCAAACGTCAGGCACAGCAGTCGATTCGTGAACAGGCTGAACGTGTTGGCATGCCCTACATTAACGAACGTTGGCTCGGCGGTATGCTCACTAACTTCCAGACTGTTAATGCGCGAATTCAGCGGATGAAGGAACTTGAGCTAATCGATTTCGACGATGTTGCCGGATCAGGCCGCACCAAGAAAGAACTGTTGATGATGCGTCGTGAGAAGGAAAAGCTTGAGCGCACTCTCGGCGGTATCCGCGATATGCACAAGACCCCTTCTGCAGTATGGATTATCGACACTCCAAAGGAACACCTTGCGGTAGCTGAAGCTAAGAAGCTGAATATTCCAGTGGTGGCAGTACTTGATACCAACTGTGATCCGGACGAAGTAGATTACGCAATTCCAGGTAATGATGACGCAATCCGTTCCATCGAAATTCTCACCCGTGTGGTAGCTGACGCTGTAGCTGAAGGTCTCCTTGCCCGCGGCAAAACAAAGTCCGGCAATACCGAAACAACAGAACCAATGCCGGAGTGGGAGCGTGACCTCCTCGCTGGCGAGGAAGAAAAAGCGGAATCTGCCGAATCTCCAGAATCCCCAGAGTCTGCTGAATCTCCAGAATCTGCCGAATCGGCAGAGTCTGCTGAAGAAGCAAAGTAAGCAAGCCAAATACCATATAGGTTAGGAAAAGATAATGGCAAATTTCTCTCTTTCTGACATCAAGGCACTGCGCGAAAAAACCGGTGCAGGCATGATGGACGTAAAGAACGCCCTTACCGAAGCTGACGGCGACGCTGCAAAGGCTGAAGAGCTGCTCCGCCTGAAGGGTCTGAAGACCGCTGCGAAGCGTGAAGGCCGTACTGCAAGTGCCGGTCTCGTAGTTTCGAAGATTGTTGACGGCAAAGTCGGATACGTTGTGGAAGTCAATTCCGAGACCGATTTCGTAGCAAAGAATGAAAAGTTCATTGCTTTTGCGGAAGAAATTCTCGAAGCTGCAGTTGCGGCAAAAGCAACCACCGTTGAAGAGGTTCTCGCAGCACCGCATGCAGATGGTACTATCGACGATTACGTTAAGAACTTCACCGGTGTTATCGGCGAGAAGCTCGCTGTAGGATCCGTTGCAGTTCTCGAAGGTGAGCATGTAGAGGCATATATGCACCGCACCTCGCCGGATATTCCACCGCAGGTTGCAGTGCTCGTTGCTACTGATGCTGCCGGCGAAGCAATTGCGCACGATGTCGCAGTACATATTGCAGCTATGAATCCGTCTTACCTCACTGTTGACGATGTGCCGGAAGAAGTTGTCGAAAACGAACGCCGTATTGCTACTGAGCTCACCATTCAGGAAGGCAAGCCGGAAAAGGCTGTTCCAATGATTGTGGAAGGCCGCTTGAAGAGTTTCTACAAGCAGATTGTGCTCGTTGAACAAGCATATGCCCGCGATCCAAAGCAGTCTGTTGGGCAGGTGGCGAAAGCTGCTGGTGCAACGCTCACCGGTTTCAAGCGCGTCCGCGTAGGCGAATCCGCTGAAGCTGCTGAGTAATCGCAGTATTTTAAACTTACGCTAGTTCCGTAAACTCGCATAAGTTTTCAGAGTTGGGTGGAAGTCCGGATTTATCGGTCTCCACCCAACTTTTTAATATTTAATTTCAATTGAGGTTCGGGTTGGAGGTTTGGTTGGAGCGGGGCAGGCTTGAGGTGAGGCTTGAGGGCGGTTTCTAGTGGGGGTTTGTGTTGGGGCGGGCTTGCGATGGAGCGGGGCAGCTTGGGTTGGGGCGGGGAACTACAGCTGCTTAACGCCGCACATGAACAGCGCACTCAGAAAGATTTGTCAGGGAGCGAAACCGGTTTGTGAAAGATGCAGGGAAACTTTGGAAGACGGGATTTTGAAGTTAATGGCGTTAGCGGAAAAATTCACATTTTTAATGTAAATACGGTGAGATTTCTGCGGATTCATGTAACTGAAAGCAGAATCTGCTCTGGCTGACGTAACTGATGGCATAATCCGCATTTTAACCTAACTTGCAGCAATGCCCGTAAGTCAGCGTAACTGGCGGCAAATGCCCGCAAGCCAACATAGCTGGCAGGGTACGGTGCTGGCTATTTCCGTCGTTAATTCATGCGGTAAAACCGATTTCTGCTGCTGGTTTGTGCTGCTGATTTCTGCCGTTGGTTTGTGCCGTTGGTTTGTGTACGGAGAATCAAGAAGTGCGTAATCTGAACGAGCGGTTGAATACGGCATCGGCTTTTTGCGTCTGAATTACAACACTCGCCTGTGAGAACCTATTTTTCTTCGGATAAAATTATTATTGCCGAGCCAGCGTCGAGTTGGCTGCATGATTCATTTAGGAAGATTATTTTATGACGCAATTTCGTGAAAGATTCGGACGGCCGCCAAAGCCGGATGCGCCGCCGCGAAAACCGCTTACTTCATGGCGGGATTTTCCGATGCAGCTGCTTCGTTTTGCCTGGATTCAAATTAAATGCTGTCTTTTTCCGGTACTGATTTTTCTGGGGCTCGCGGCTTCACAGATAATTTGGCGTAGATTTGATTTACCATTTGCCAGGTATGACGCATTGCTTATTTATGCGGTGATAGTACAAATCGTATTTGTTGTTTTTAAGTTAGAAACATGGCGTGAGCTTGGCGTTATTTGTATTTTTCACATCGTGGGCTTGTGTCTGGAGATTTTCAAAATAAATATCGGATCGTGGGGGTATCCGAATCCGGGGATTGTAACACTTGCTGGTGTGCCAATTTTTTCCGGCTTTATGTATGCTTCAGTGGGTTCATATATTTGCCAGTCATTTCGCCGCTTCGATTTGCGGATTACTGGCTTTCGTTGGATTCCGGTATCGTTTTTAGCAATTGCAGCATATGCAAATTTTTTCACGCATCACTTTATTCCTGATTTACGCTGGTTTATTGCGTTCGGATTTGTGATTGCGCTTTGGGGGTCGCATATTTACTTTACGGTCGGTAAAGTCCGTTACGGTATGCCGCTTACTTTTGCTTTTGTGTTGATTGGTTTCTTTCTTTGGGTTGCGGAAAATATGGCGACTTTTTTGGCGCATGGGTCTATCCGAACCAAAGTGCTGGCTGGGAAATGGTGCATTTAGGAAAGTTTGGTTCGTGGGCGCTGCTTATTTCGCTTAGCTTTGTGTTGGCGGCAAGTGTAAAAGCGCATGAAGGAAAATTGTATGGGGTATATGGAGAAAATAAGCCGAGTGTAGAGATGTGATGTTCTTTTAATCTAACGCCTTGCTCCGGCTTCCGTTATCCTCATAGTGGAGCCGTGCGACGGCAGCCTAGAAATCGCTTTCGAAAGGATTCGCACGTACGCATATACCGTAGTTATTTGCGGCGCCAAGTGCTCCGGCACCGGCCAACCCGCGTTCGTGGGATTGAAAAGGAGGTTATAGCCCCGCACCTATGAGAGCTTTATTTTCAGTGGTGCGCTTCTTGAAAAGATGAGTGAAACCCATGATTATTTCTTTCAATGAGCAAAATGGGAACAGATGAAAATCGGTTCCCGCTAAATCTCCTCACATAACTCGATATTTTCTCTTGAGGAATGCGCAGTGCTGTCTAGTTAGCACCAGTAAATATTTGCCGGCACTAATTAAATTTTGCTAACTGCTTTTATCCTGCGACGTTGACTATTTAGCTTTCATGTAGGAAATAAACTTGCTGCCGTGTTCTTGCCGACCTTATCAACACTTGGAATGTTGTTCTGAGCTGATTCAATATTGATTTCTTTTACCGAAACATTGCTGGCCTTCAACCGCTCGATATTCTCTTGCACGCGCAGAATCTCCTCAGTTTGATTGGAAGACCTGCAAGTTGTAACTCAACGTCGCCTAAGCTGCGTAGAGTATTGCATCTTTTGATTTCCGAGAATTAAACACGTCTACCTCCGTGCTGTGAACAGGTTGTGTACAAATATAAATCAAGAACACAGCTAATTGGCATCTACTAGTTACGGCTGGTTCCGATAAAACTGAAACGGAATGAGGCATAAAGCAATGATGGCTAGCAGAGATGAGATATTACGCATTGAAAGTATTGCTAAGCCAGATGAGCTAGCAACCAGTAATAATAAAAGCAATGATGCCGTAACAGAAAAATAAATCTTACGCTGGACTATCAAAAAACATAAATCACTGCTAAGACAATGAACACAATCCATGTCACTGCTACGTATTTCATGAATAGTGAGGCTGCAAAGCCTGACCATAAGAAAACCGCTAGTGTGGCTGTAAGAGCGAGTATTCTCCTCGCCCTCACAGCTAGTGGTCTAGTAACAGTGCTCATCCTGCAGAATCACTCTTGAGTAATGCAGCGGCTGCGGCGCTGGCTCCAATCATTTTCAGTGCTTTTGCAATTACAGCCTTATGCTTCAAAATAACCGAAACTAGTTTTGCCTGACTTGCTCCTGGAATACAGCCAACAAGAACTCCGGCTAGTGACCATGCTGCAGACGAAGCCGAAGACTACGTGGTGTTAAAAATCGCGCCGCCAACACCCGCTGCACAGCCAATGGCAGCAACAATCACGAGAGGTGCTATTCTTTCTTGCGGTTGAGTAATCCCCAGACCTAAAGCGATCTCTTCATCTTTAATATCTTCTGGAAGCGATTCAAGAAAAGACAACTCGGCTTCAATGTTATCGATAGAATACCCGTCGGGTGCCTGAAAACTCTGAACTGTAACATTCTGCGAACACGGAAAAACAAGTTCTTTAGTCTCAGCTGCTTGAGCAATACCTGCTGTTGAGCCAGCCATGCCTGCAGCATATTTGAATCTAAATCTTCCATTACGGCTTCATCTGCGCACATGCAGTCATAACGGGCTGTGCGCTGCTGATTTTCGATAAAACGATCTATTTCGTAAAGCGAAAGTTTATGGTCGCCATCTCCCCCTTGCTAAAACGAGCCGCCAGAACTAAAGCTTTTATCGGTGCTTTGCTGTGCACACCTGTGAAAGCCAGTTCTCAAGGTCAGTCCAGACTTCCTGACGGTCTATTTCGTTAAATATCTCGTGACGGTCATGCGGATAAACATGGGAGGTGACTTGCGAGCAGCCAGCAGCACGGTAACAGCTTGCTGTATGTTTCACTGCTTTCTCACCGCCCACAGGATCATTGCCGCCTGAGGCAATATAGAGTGGAAGATCAGCTTCCAGGCAGTATGCTTGCGGATCGTTTGCGGCGCGGAGCAGAGAAAGAAGCACTGCAAAGAAAGCATTGCTTGGCACATATCCGCACAGCGGGTCTGCAATATAGGAATCAACATTGGCGGAGGAGCGTGAAAGCCAATCAAAATTCGTGCGCCCTGAAAACGGCTTATTGTATGATCCGAATGCAAGCTGGTTAAGCAGTCTCCTTTTTCTTGCGGCTTGGCAGCGCTCAGCACCTTGGCGGCAAGAAGCCCTGCTGACCCTGCCATCCTCGGCCATAATCCCGTACCAATAATGGCACCTGCATCTATCTTGCCGGCATAATGGGCGAGATAGCTGCGCACGATAAATGAACCCATCGAGTGTCCGAGAAGAATATGCGGCACATGCGGGAAGCGCTTGGAAGTATATCTTCGTACAGTTTCTTGATCTTTCACGAGATCTTCCCAGCGCACGCCGTCGCCAAAATATCCCAAAGGAGCAGTTTTGTTTGCGCTTAAGCCATGTCCGCGATGATCTGCTCCGACGACTGCATAACCGTGGTTGGTCAGATACTTGGCAAGATCTGTATACCTGCCCAAGTGTTCAGCCATTCCATGCACAATCTGTACAACGCCGCGAACCGATGACCGCTGAGATGTTCCGGTACGTCCGCTGCATGATTCCTGCCGAGAAGTTTTCTCGTCCATAACATTCGGAGCTGAGGAATCATCAGAGACGCCATCTGTACAGCAACCTTTGCCGTGCCTGATAGCAGACCGTTGAGTCTCGCTGGGCATCCGCTCGCAGTAGTGCAGCTCGGGGGTCCACTCATAGTAGTGCAGCTCGGCAGGATGGGAACCGCCTGTGAAAATCTGAGCATAATGCGTATCCATCGAAAACCTTCCCTCTTATTTCCAGATACTAGATATTTTTCCGGATTAGTATTCTGTTGGATACTAGTTTTTCCGGATACTAGGTATTCTGTTGGACACTAGTATTCTGCCAGAAGAAGCCGTCAATATATTCAATATGAAAATTTTCAGCGCCTGACGCAGACGCGATGAAGCTGGTGTTTGTTTGGGTGGAAAGTGTTTTTGCATAGATCAAGCCTGACCGCTGTGTAAAAACACTGCTTGGAACCAGCCAAATTGGTGCCAGCTAAAAAGAACCAAACTAAATTGGACTCGGTTAAAACAGCTTTCCGCATTTTTTATTTGCACCGCAGGACTGCATCCGTCGGCACTGAGATGGGCATGAACCTACGTAACTGACGGCAAAATGTCCGCGAGCTAACGTAACTGGCGGGGGATTTGTCTGAGGTCACGTAAGTGGTGGCGAAATGGGTGGTTTTGTGTAACGACGGGAGTGCCGTCGTTATTGCGAGCCTGTGACCTGCGGTAACGCAAGTACTTTCGACGGTAACAATCTCAGCCGAAATTCTTGCCGCCAGTTGCGTAAAGTTTTCTACTTTTGCCATCAGTTGCGTAACGCAAATGAGTTCCCGCCATCAGTTACGCAGTCGCAGCTCCTTCATTAATGCGCTCACAGCCGAAACAAATAAAAATGCTATAAATACCACTATTGCTGTACCTACTTCTACGAATGGGAAACGGGCAAAACCTGCTCCAACTTGACTATCAACAGACGCCTTGACTGGATAGAAAATCAGCAAAAAGAATAAGAACAGTAAGAGCAGACCGAATGTTAAAGAAACAAGCCTCTCGTGAATATATTTGCGCAGTATTGAATAGTTGGAAAATCCGATACGTTTAAGAGTTTGAATTTCCGACCTTCGAGTTTCGATATCTTGATAGGTGCCAAAAATAACTGAAAGACTTGCGTAAAGATAGATGAATCCCAAAATGAAGAGGTTGCTGAATGTTTGACTGGCTGCCATTTTATCTCGCATATATTGCGAAAATTGGTCAGCATCTAGTACATCTCCAGAGCCGATTGCATTTGCAAAATTCTTTAGCGTAGCTTGTTCTCCGATTGCGTATTATAATACCGGACGGGCGCCGCCTAAGTTGAAATCTGCTATGTCGGCAACAACTCCTGTACCAAGCATTGGAGGAAGTTCCAGTCCGGTTTTAACAGTAAGAAATCGTTTCGAACCATCGGAGAATATTACGCGAATCCTTGAACCTGCCGGGTAGGAACGCAGCATTGATTTATCAACGCCCACTCCATCTCCAGTAATTACGGATAAATCTTGTGTATCCGGCAGCAGCCTAGCGAACGATTGTGAGGCGACGTTTGCGAAAGTGAACCCTAGTCTCCGACCATTTTCGTCAGCATACCCGCTATACGTGGATATTGCTGCTAGCATGCCGGTGTCTTTTATCCTCTGATCGGGTAGCTTTATAGACTGGTCTGGGATAAAGGCAAATTGACCGCCAATTCTCTCCTCGTTAATCATTGCTTCAGCCGCAAAGATAGCGTTAGCACTTATAAAATAACAGCCAACTAGCCCGATTGTTAGTACAGCAGGAAAAAGCCGTTTTGTCTCTGGACGAGAGTATCGGAGAAATCGTTGATATACGAGACCGGATAGTCCAAAGCCGGTTCGCAGACCAATATACTCGAAGATACGCGAGAAAAATGCATTATTGATGGAGCAATAATAAGGAGCGGAGCAACCATTATCATCGAGATAAACATGACGAATATTGTTGTTTGACCTGTTGCGGAAGTCGTAAAAATAAAGGTTACGTAACAGACAATGAATGAAACTGCAGTGACGGCAAGCCGAACCCGAATTTTTTCAAAGAAGGCTTTGCAAAGGCACGTCCTTGGTCAATTGGGTTGATTCTCGCCAATCGACGGTATTCAAGGCTAGTTGCAAGAAAGCCCGTAAAAACAGCAGATAGTGCTGATTGGGGAAGAGCTGATTGGGAAAGATTTGCGCGGAACTGCGTCTTTTGGTTTCCAGTTGCGGTACTTAGTTAGGCTGGTAAATCCGATATCGGATTGAGAAATCTTTTATGTCAAAGTTAATGAATTTTGCTGCATGAGTTTTAATGTTTTAATGCAGCTCTGATTGGGCGACGGCTGGATAGTTTGCAGTTTTGCAGCTCACAGCGTTGCGGTTCGGTGCCTTGCGGAGCTGAACGCATTGAACCGGAGAAATTTTCATAAACTTTCAAGATACTGAATAGTTTCAAATATGTTGGATTTCTGTTAAATCTTTGGGATTTAATTGAATTTTTCGGCATATTAATAGTAGGATGCTCTCGAAAATAGTTTGTTTTTAAACAATTTTTTGAAAGAGGATTCAAGATGAAAACAAGATGGCATCGGGCGGCATCAGCCGCTGCAGTTGGTGTCTTTGCCTTTACGCTTTCTCTTGCGGGGGCTTCGCCGCTGAGGTAGATGACTTAAAGATTAACCCGCAAACTAAAGGGTCAATCACAGTCACCAAACTTGATAAACCGGCTAAAGCCAGTGAAGCGACGGGTGCACAGCTGCAAGATGACGCTTTAGGCGGCCGCAAAAAGCTTGGAAAAGCTAAATTTAAGCTTTGCAAAGTTAAGAATACTAATTTAACTACCAATGAAGGTATTATCGCAGCATCGAAGCTGGATCCGGCAACAGTACAAGTTGATGAGCAGAGCTGCAAAGAGCAGCAAACAGCAGATGTAACCGGGCAAACTAAGTTCGATAAACTTGACGTAGCCGTATACCGTCTCACTGAGACGCAGCCGCCGGCAGGCCATGTGGCTGCTAAACCGAGTCTCGTATTTATCCCAATGACCAATCCGGCTAATCACAATACCTGGATGTATGACGTGTTTGTTTATCCGAAAAATGCGGAAGTCCATGCTGATAAAAAAGTGACGGATGCGGATAAGCACATGGGAGATAAAATCAGTTACGATGTGACTACTGATATTCCGGTTCTCAGTGCTTCAGGAGATTTAAAGGGAATCCGAATCGACGATTTGCTTGATTCTCGGCTTTCAACCACCGCACAAGACATTAAGCTTTATATTAAAAAACAAGTAGCGAAGAGATGCTTGCAGCGAACACTGATTATAAACTTGGGTTGTATGAAAACCAAGGCAATCAGCTTAACCAGCAAAAGATTGTTGCTGTACTTACCGAAACAGGATTGGGAAAAGCTCAGAAAGCTATGGGCAGTAAGATTCTCTTGCGTTTCGAAGCTAAAGTGAATGGTTCAGGTGTGATTCCAAATCAGGCGCAAACCTACACCAATGGCGGTTCTGGTGAGCCATTTACAGAGCCAAACACTCCTCCGGGTACACCGCCACCTCCGCCGCCGTCAATCCCGCCAATTGATACTCCAAAGGTTTATAGTGCGTGGGGAAAGATTAAAGTAATCAAACATGATGAAGCAAGTAAGCAGACTCTCCTTGGCGGAGCAAAATTCAAGTTATACAAGTGCACGGATGCAACTTTCGAGAATCTCCAAGATGGTCCGATTACTGTGAATAACAAGAGTGAATGGGAGACCAGTGGTACTGGTGAATTCACGATCGACGGGATTCATGTAACAAACTTTGCTAATAATGCAGATGTTCGACAACCGCCAAGCTATTGCCTCGTCGAAACACAGGCGCCGCAAGGGTATGAATTACTCGCACAGCCAATCAAATTTGATCTCACGATTGGTGGGAAAGATCAACTAAATGGTCCGCAGCTAGCCGATGCTGTGCAAACCCTAAATCTGACCAAGGAAGTCCCGAACGTAAAGTTCACGCCAAAACTGCCGCTTACCGGCGGAATGGGTGTGTTGGTGTTCGGTTTGAGCGGTGCAGCGATTATCGGCTTTGGAACATTCTTTATGCGCCGGCGTGCAGCAGAAAAAGAATGATTTCCGCAATAAGCAATAAGCGATAAAGCAATAGATCGATAAGCAATAAAGCGATAAAAAGTTGCCGGCGCAAAGAAAATTCATCGCGCCGGCAACCTCCGCTTTCAGTTAGAGGAGTTGCGCAGATATGGGTGCAGTAATCACGAAGGAATCTGAATTGAGTCCGCGTGAAAAACGGCAGACTAATTCAATGCTTGCGCCAAGTATCATCCTTATTATTGGCGCGCTAGTGCTGCTCTACCCAGTAAGCGCCACCCTCTGGAATAACTATAAATACGAACAGGTTGCAGAAAAGTACTCGAGTCTGCTGAAAACGGCAGACCCGCAAACGCTGAAAGAGCAGCTCATATCAGCACGCAAATATAATGCTGCGCGAAATACCGGGCCAATATTGGATCCGTGGCTCTCACGGATTTCACAAGACAATAAAGAATACCAGAAATACTTAGCCGAACTGGATACATTCGAAATCATGGCACGGCTGCGGATTCCGGCAATAAACGCGGATTTACCAATCTATCACGGCACTGCACCGGAAACATTGGAAAAAGGAGCCGGACATCTTTTCGGATCTGATCTTCCGGTCGGCGGTGCAGGAACCCACACGATTCTTACCGCACATACTGGTCTGCCGAATGCGACTCTTTTTGATCGGCTTGTTGATTTGAAAAACGGAGATGTTTTCACTATCGACGTTTCAGGCGAAACTTTATCCTACAAAGTAAATAATATTCGGATCGTATTGCCGGCGGAAGCTGAAGGATTAGCGCCGGCAGCAGATACAGATCTTGCCACGTTGATTACCTGCACCCCGTATGGGATTAATTCTCATCGGTTATTGGTGACTGGGGAACGAGTTCAGCTGACGCAAAATGAACTTGCCGTCGTTGAAGAAAGTTTTGGAATGCCAATCTGGATGATTGTGTTTATTGCTGCGGCAATCTTCGCAATTCTCATTACTATTTTGGGAATCGTGCGGACAAAAAGACCCGAAACGTAATCAGCAGCCGCGAAAGAGAGAATTATCGTGATTGAACTACAGCATCCGCGCAGATACCGCTGCGGCTTCTTCCTCGTGCTATTAGCCTTACTAATACCGGCGCCCATCGCGAGCGCGCAGACGGTTACAGGTGATGTAGAAAATCTCGATACCGCGCAAATTCAGGCAGATAAACCGGTGCGGCTAACTATTACCGTTCCGCAAGTAAACCCGTTTGACGAAGCTTCTGCACATCCAAATTCACGGCCGGTAAGCGGGCGGAATTATCGGGCGGTGTTAATTGATGGATTTGATTTAACCACACAAGCAGGATGGCAGGCAGCAAAACATGCGAATCTTGCCGCAATTCAGCGCTTGCCGGAAAAATTTTCCCAAAATGCAGTTACCGATACGCAGGGGCGCGCAGTATTTCCGGAGCTGAAAATCGGGCTTTATCTGATTGCAGAGGTCGGGTATGAAAGCGAGTCCGCATTTTTGGTTACAGTTCCCACAGGTAACGACGGCGTATGGAATTATGATGTGGAGATATTTGCAAAACAAAACGGATCAGAACCTCCGCCGGCAATCCCGCCAACTCCGGAAATCCCGCAAACACCCGCATACCTTTCCGTTACCGGAGCACAAATCGGATCCGCCGCTATAACGGCAGGAGTGTTAATTGCTGCCGGCATGGGAATGCTGGTAACGCGCAGAAGAAAGGACGATGTACGATGAAAAAGTTTTTTGGCAGCGTGCAGCGCGCTTGTTTATTCTGTATTTCGTTCTTAATGATTATGACGGTATCTCCAGCAGTGCCTGCGTTGGAAATCCCGATTAGCCCAACTGCTGCAGCATTAGCGCCAGTAAAATTCACTGCCGATTATCAGCCTGTGCTTAATCAGAATGGTTCCTTGAAAGAGTTTAAGTGGACGATTACCTTAACTTCCGATGGGAAGAAATTTAGCGAACTCCAGCCGACCTTTACGGCAGCAGCTTTACCCGGTGCCGGTATCGGCAAACCTGTATCTACGGCGCAAAGCGTGCCGTCAGCATTGAATACATACGGTTTCACGTTAAAACCCACAAATGCTCTTAACACGATTCGCTATCAGTTCACTACTCCGGTGACTGCAGTGCAAAGCACATACGCGCTTGATCTGTTTCTGCAGCTTGGTAACTATCGTGCGCAAAACGGGCAGAATGCCGTGCCGGATACTCTGGCGCAGCGGGTAATTGTAAAACCAAAACGTGATGATCAAAGTGCTTTCCCCGAATTTGATCCGAATCAGCCGATCCTTACACCAGTAGTGGAAACAGATCGGACAATTACCGGAAAATATCTCAACGAAAACGAGATTGAGTGGACGATCGTCGAAATAAATCAAGATCTTGACCGTCTTGATCAAAATACTGGGCGGGTAGTGGAAGCCAATCAGACTCTTCCAAGGGTATTACCGCAGGTTGATACTTCCCAGACGATTTCGGCTGACGAAGTGAAGCGATATAGCTTAAATCGGGTCGGGACGAATGGGGTAAATACTAATAGTGCTGGTACGCATACGCTTGTGAACGACGGTACAAAGATGCCGCCCGGGAGTCTTTCGATTAGAACAGTGCGGACGAAGATCACAGATTCCACCGTGCATCATGCGCTGGGGTCTGCCAGCCTAGAATCCTTGAAAGGCGATATCGTATTGTATCGTTTTTGGGGAGCTGTGCCCGAGAAAACCCGAGCCGGGATGAATGTTTCTTTAACGGATCCTGCCAATGCCGGCAAGACTTATAAAACTTCGATCGCGGCAGAAGCTGAATCAGCAGTATTGAAGAATGTTGATCGGTTTCAGCAAAGTAATGGTAATTTTCAGCGGATTGAATATCGCGTGAGCGGTGAAGCGCCTGCGGGAACCCGTGTAACTAATTATACTTATGACGGTTTAGCGTCTACTGCCTGGTTATCTTTAACGAAAGACACGCCAATCGTGCCGTCAGCTCCAGGTAAATACGGGATTACAGCGGTGCAGCCAATTCACTTTGATTACTTTGAAAAGGAGAATGACAAAGGCACTGTGGCTGGTTTTGATTCCAAACTTGACTTGACCTGGAAAATACCGGCACGGATGGAAGTTGGCGAACAGTTCCGCTTCACTGTTCCCGCAGACATTGCAATTAATTATTCTCCGTCGACGACGGTGCCATTCTCGTTTATTTATGATACGAAATATCCAAATAACGAATCGAAAGCTCTTATGCAAGTGTATTTGGTGAATCCAAAGCAACTAATTTTTGCCGCAACCGAAAATGCTTATAGTGAAACCGATATAACGGGTACGTTTACTATTGGTGAAAAAATGCCAGTTAAAGGCTGCAATGGTGCAAGTTCGGGTGTGGTACAGGTAAATAAGCTAAACGACAATGGTAAACCGCAATTTAAACCGGATTGTAATACGCCTGACCTTTGGGGCGGGATTACCCCAAACCCAACGCAACTTGTCAATGGTGATTCGCATTATGTTGGAAAACAAGTCGTCTATAAAAATGAGTGGCTTGGCGACGGGACAAAGGCGCCGATAGCAAATAATATGCATAATCTTGTTGAGATTGATTGGAATATGGATCCGTATCGAGCAAGTTATGCAATTTTGAATAAAGATATTTACAAAGAGGATAATACGGACCGTTCGATTACCTGGGATATTATCGTCAATGCCGGCGGTAAAGGCGAATTCAAGCGCGAACTATGGCTGCGTGATTCCTTTTTAAGAACTCTGGCGGAAACGGATACGAGACGGCAAATATTAGGTATTTTACTGGTGATGATTGGTCAAAATCAGTGGAAGTTTATGCTGCTCAAGGATACTCGAATGGTTCATATAATCCTGATACTTTGATTCAAATTTATCCGCAAGATCCACGTGGGTTAAAGGATAAATACATTGTTGATGTTCGTAATGAAGGATTTGGCGGAAATCAAAACGATGGTCTCATTGTCCATATGAAGCAGTGGTACAACAGCAGGCATGAATGGCTTCCGCAAGGGACACCGCCTGGATACCATTCACTGGTAGTGCGCGTAAAAACGAAAAAGATCCAATACCCAGTACCAGATTCTGGTTACTACCATAATTCAACACGTTTTGAGAAACACGACTGGCTGCATGGACGAGTAGATGTGACCTCAACCGAGGGCGGAAAACGCGGATTCCTATATGTTGCGCATTTCCCGGTTTCTGCGTCTGGAAGCGGTGCAGTGACTCCGACAGCGCTAACTAACGTCACGATTAAAAAGGTTGACCTGCAAAATAACTTGATCAAGAGTGCAGATAAGCAGATGCCTGCAGAATTCAAAGTTTATGCAGAAGAAAAGGGCAAGAAAGGAAAGCTGCTAAAAGAAGCATATTTGGTTGACGGTACGCTGTCACTTTCGTCTTTGCCGTATCCAACTACGCTGTATCTGGAAGAAGTAAAGCCGCCAACCGGCTATTTCCAAGGGAAAAACGTCAACTATAAACTCGTAATTGACGCCAGCGGGAAAACAAGCTTCTTCGCAGCAGGGCCAGGAGGAGCATGGACTCAAATCGGTACGCAGGAAGCAGCTGAACAGCACGAGTTCGCGGTGAAAAACATACCTTATCCGTCGTTGCGGATCACAAAACTCGATGAAACAAGTAAAGAGAAATTAGCTGGTGCCGTATTTGAACTGAAAGGACCGAATCAGGAAATCCGTCGGATTGGAATGCAAAACTCCCAATCGATGTTCCTTTTGCGAATCTCAAACCCGGAAATTATACGTTAACTGAAGTAAAAGCCCCGAACGGTTATGAACAGCAAAAGGGACTCAGATGGACTTTCAAAGTGAAAGAAAATCAAAACGGAGAATTAGTAGTAGCTGATTTTGCCGGTGCAGGCGTGCAGCAAATACCGAGTGAAGCTTGTAAGGGTGAACCGGGGCGTGCATTACACTGTGTAGATCTCACCAATAAACGTTCACCTGAACTGCGCTTAAAGAAAATTGATGCAGACAACCCTGATATTGCTCTTGCCGGTGTATCTTTCACTTTGCTGAAGAAAGATATAAGCGGAGATTATCTGCCTTATCTGCAAGGAGATAATAAGATATTCATTACCCGTCAAGACGGTACTTTGAATTTTCCGTTCCTGGCTGAAGGCGAATACCGGCTTACTGAAACAAAACCGATACCCGGCTATGCAAATCTTACAAAACCGATTGATTTCCGGGTTGCAAAAAATGCGCAGATTGAAGTTACCACCGCGAATCAAAACTATAACAACGGCATATTAACAATCAAGAATCAAAAACAATCCGTGCCATTAGAATTTAATTTCCAAAAAATAATGAGCAGCAATACGCAAGGAAACACATGTAATAATACCTTTGGCGTGCCTGTATCGGATGAATGCAAGATTCTGGTTGGAAACCTGAAAATGCAGATTACTGCGAAAAATGGCGGGAAACAAGTTGCGCAAACATGGGATCTTGCTAATGATTGGAAAGAAAAAGCTCTCGGCGGGAAGCAAGAATCCGTGCTTGAATTTAAACTTCCTGCCGGGCTTGCAGACGGTGAATATATTTTGCGTGAAATTGAAGCACCAGCAGGATTTTTAGCCACTGAAGAAGAATGGACTTTAAGAATCGACAATACGGCACGAACTGTATCTTGGGTGAAATCTCCGCAAGAAACAGTACTCTTGTTCAAAGATGGTGCTGATGCAAAGAATAGCGTGCCTTTGATTGTAAAAAATCCGCTGATCGAATATCCTGCATTACCGCTTACCGGTTCCTTTGGTGTGGCACCATTTGCTGCGGCTGCCGGATTATTGATGTGCCTTGCACTGATAATGTATCTGCGACGGAATGCAAAATCGGCGCGTTATGCCGGCGGGGATTTGCTTTTAACGTAAGTGGTGGCGGAATCTGCTTGGGCTAACGTAAGTGGTGGCGGGATTCGCTCTGACAACTCTTTACATTTTTCTTTGGGTTGGTGCGATGAAGCTGGTGTTTGTTCGGCTTGGTGGGATAAAAAGCCGGTAGTTGTTTGGCGGAAAGCGGTGTTTTTGCATAGATCAAGCTTGACCGCTGTGCAAAAACACCGCTTGGAACCGGCCAAACTAGACCCAGCTAACGCAACTGATGGCATAATCCTCGCAAGTTCACGTAACTGGTGGCGGAATCTGCTTGGGCTAACGTAAGTGGTGGCGAAATGGGTGGTTTTGTGTACGACGGGAGAGCCGTCGTTCCTTTAAGCCTGTGACCTGCGGTAACGTAAGCACTTTCGGAGGTTAAAATTACAGCCTGAGTTCTTGCCGCCAGTTACGTAATGAAAATGAGTTCCCGCCACCAGTTACGTAAAGTTTTCTTCTTTTTGCCAGCAGTTACGTAACGAACCTGAGTTCCCGCCGTCACTTACGTAACGAATCTGGGTTCTTGCCAGCATTCCGAGGTCATGTAAGCGGCGGAGTGCGGTGCTGGTGATTTCCGTCGTTAATTTACGCGGCGGATAAAGAATTGCGGAAAGTTAACTAAGCCGAATTCTGATTCCCGGCTTTGCGGTTTCGCTTTGGAAGTGTTCGCAAAAGCTGCCAGCATATGTATGCTGCGAGAATGTCGGCAGGTAAGCCAAGCGTCAGTTTCATTATTCCCAGCCATTGTGCGTGTCCGCCGAAATATAGCGGAATCTGCACGCTCAGACGTGCGGCGAAAATAAATGTCCAGACCCATGTGATTTGGTAGTAGCGTACCCGCGTCAATGCCCATTCTTGACCGTGCCGCCAGCGCGTCTTTTCACCCCGGAGATAGCCCAGCATAACTCCCAGCAGCGGCCAGCGCACCAGAATGGAGACAAGTATTATGCTCCCGTAAGTCATATTTTTCAAGATGCTCACAAGAAATACGTTGACTGCCTGCCCGGTTTTCCATGCCACGAACACCGAAGCGGCCATCGTGAGCACACCGCTTAAAGCGGGCTTAACGGACAGCCTTTGAATCGCTCGCGCCGCAGCAAAAGTGCAGCACAGCCCGAATGCGATTAGTGCCGGCACGAGATAATCTCCGGTTGTTATCAGCAGCACTACGAACGTGAGAGTTGGGATAACTGCTTCGAATACGGCTCTCCAGCCGCCGACAACGTTGAGAATATTGAAATCATCCGCATTGAGGGCGTGGAGACCAGATTTTTTCGCAGAAGATTTCTTCATGCCGGCAGCCGGCGGTGCTGCTTTTCGTGAGTGCCGACGGGGAGCGAGACAGTGTATATATCGTCAGTGCCGGGGCCGTCGGTATTTTTTACGGGCGAAACACTATTTGCATCGCTGTTCATGTTCATCCTTTCCGGGAATGCTCACGGATAAGCACTCGGCGCAGCCAATAGTTATTGCGGGTTTGACGTTTAATCGGCAAGTTAATTGGCGGTGTTATCGGCAGATTTATCGGAAATGTCCGCATATTCGTTTCAGTAGGCGAGAATTTCCCGGGCGCGGGTAAGGAGCGGCTCCAGCGCCTTGCGGTCTGTATGGTCGTATCCCTCCGCAATATGGTCAGCTACAGCTGCAGCCCACTCTCCGCGGCCGCGGTATTTCTGGATGCGCTTTGCAAAAATTTTGAGCAAAGTTTTCTCCACGGGATTCAGCCCCTCGTAGCGCACTCCGCCCTCAAGATAGAAATATGAATATTCGCCCTTTGCCATCTCGTTTTTCGTAAACGTGCGGGCAGCAGATTTCCAATCGCGGTCCGGATGCTGCGGGGTGCCGCCATTTGCCCACACGATTACTTTTCCGGTACCGAGCATCTTTGCTTTTTTGAGTAGAGATCGGAACGTCTTGAACCCGCGGATAATATGCATCCGCACACCGGCTCCGTATATCACAAGATCGTATCCTGCAAGGTTAATAGATCCCTGACTCACGGCAGTACGCAATTCCTGCAGTGAGAAGATATCGGCATCTAAGCTCTCCGCAATCCAGCGTGCATATGTGCGTGAAAATCCGGTAATCGTGTTGTAAACGACGATGGCATGTTTTGCAGAATTGTTGGTCGTATTCATGTGTGTCCGTCCCTTGGCGCCGCATAGTATTTTTGCGACACTATTTCTCTAATATGCGTGTATCAAAAGCAAGAATATATCTTAAACCGTGTCAATTGGGAATTTTGGGCAAGTAATTTTAGCGACACTTTTGTTTCTTATTTATTTTTTACTGCAGTTTTCCGCTGATGACGCAGCGGAACATCGGGCTTATTGGCGTTTGGAGACTGATGATTGCTGTGATTCATTGGTGTTTCATGCGGATTTCGCAGGAAGGTTTTCCGGAGTTGCTGCCGCAAGGGGCGGAATGTTTTTGGAGCGGCAGGATTAACCAAACTAAAAGGGACGGAGTATTGGGCGGTGCTAACTGGATTAAAGGGGAACCGGACTCGGGAATAATGCCCGCTGTGACGTATTTTTCCGCTTCTTCCTTGTATGCTTGCGTGAGACGGGGCTAGAGTTTCCATTTCGGCAATGGAGTGCGGAGCAGGTGAATCGAGTATGCCGGTTTTTAGCTTTTAGATGCTGGGGTGCTGGGATGTTGGGGTGCTGGAGTGCGGTGCATGCGGTGTATGCAGTCCATACGGTAAGTATGCCGCGGTTTCGAATATTAAAGCCGGATTCGCTGCCGGGTGTGCGCTTTTCTGACATGCCGATGCGGCTTGCGGTGCGATAGTGAGTTTGTCGCTAGAATCGACGCAAAGTTCAACGCAGAATTTGATGCGGAATTTGATATAAAGTTCGACGTAAAGTTCGACGCAGAGAGGGAAATATAATGCTGTATGGAGCAATGACGCATCCGGAATTGCTGCGTGCTTTGGCAGCTGCGGGGCATGGAGCAAAAATTCTGATTGCCGATGGGAATTATCCGTATTCGGTGGCGGCGCCGCCGCGCTGTGAGCGGATTTCACTCAATTTAGCGCCAGGTATGCTCACGGTGATGGATGTGCTGAACGTACTGAAAAACACCATTCCGATTGAAGCTGCCGCAATCATGGTGCCGGCGCCGGGAGGTCCGCCGCTTGACCCGCAAGTTCATTCTGATTATCGGAATGCGCTGCCGGGAGTCGAGTTTCGTGAGATTGACCGTTTTCGGTTTTATGAGGAAGCAGCTGATGATTACGTGGCTGTGTTGATTGCTACAGGGGATCAGCGCCTGTATGCCAATATCATTCTCACAATCGGTGTGCGCAGCTGACTGTAAAATAACGCCAACGTGTGAGCGCATGACACGCCGCTGGTTCAAACTTCCTGCGAAGATTTATCCATAATTTCAGGTTTTCTTCTTCGCGGGAAGTTTCTTTTCTGCTTTTATCTGTGAAAACAGTACTTTTTCCGTATGGGATGAGGTACGATTAAGAGCGTAAACCGCCGCAGGATTTCAAGATATTTTCCGCAGAGTCTTGTGCGCACGTCTTGTTAGCGCTAACGTTATAGTGTAGAGCTATTGATGTGGCGATGCTGCCACCGAAAGAACGAAGGGGTTCAGATGTCAAATCATCCAGTAATTGCAATCCGTCCGATTATCGACGGCAGACGCCGCGGCGTGCGCGAATCACTTGAAGACAAAACAATGGAGATGGCGCATGCTGCAGCTGCATTAATTACTGCAAATCTGCATTATACCGACGGTAAGCACGTAGAATGCGTAATTGCTGACAGTACAATCGGGCGTGCCGGCGAAGCTGCGAAAGCGCAAGAAAAGTTTAATAAATACAATGTTGCCGGTGAGCTTACCGTTACCCCTTGCTGGGATTACGTCACCGAAGTTATTGATCTCAACCCCGAATCCAACATGCAATCTGGGGAATAAACGGCACGGAGCGGCCGGGCGCCGTCACACTGGCAGCAGCAATGGCAGCCTACGCGCAGTTCGGTATCCCCGCATTTGGGATTTACGGTCACCATGTGCAAGACGCCGATGATTCACAAATCCCGGCAGAAGTCGCGGAAAAGATTCTGCGCTACGCCCGGGCGGTGATAGCCGTCGGCGAACTCAAAGGAAAAACTATCTGCAAATGGGATCGCAGTGCATGGGAATCGCCGGGTCAATGGTAGATCGGCACTTCTTTTGCGAATACCTCGGATTAGGTGTCGAGTCAATCGATATGATTGAAATTGATCGGCGCATTAACTTCGGTATTTACGATCCCGACGAATATAAAAAGCCCGTGCATGGGTGGCGGAAAAGCTTACCGAAGGCGATGATATCGTCAACGTTCCGGAAAATTTCTTGAACGAAAAGACCCGCGAAGAACAGTGGGATTATGTAACGAAGATGGTAATTGTGGCTCGCGATCTGCTTACAGGCAACCCAAAACTTGCGCAGCTCGGTTTTGCGGAAGAAGCGGCCGGACACAACGCAATCGCCGGCGGATTTCAAGGGCAGCGGCAATGGACTGATTACAAGCCGAACGGCGATTTGATGGAAACCCTGCTTAACACGACATTCGATTGGAACGGCGCGCGCGAACCTATCACATTCGCTACCGAAAACGATACTCTCAACGGAGCCGCGATGCTCCTGAACTATCTTCTCACCAACCGAACTCAAATGTTCTCTGACGTGCGCACATACTGGTCTCCTGAAGCAGTCAAACGCGTAACAGGATTCGATCTTTCCGCTCTTAACGTTGATGGGTTCATTGACCTGCGCAACTCTGGAGCGACTACACTTGATGCCGCAGGTGCAATGACCGACGCGGACGGCCGCCCTGTGATGAAGCACTGGTGGGACGTAACCGAAGCGGATATCGATGCTGCTTTGAACGCCGCCACTTTCCATCCCGCCAATAAGCAGTACTTTCACGGCGGCGGATATTCCACGCATTTCTCCACCCGCGGCGGAATGCCGATGACGATGGTGCGCATTAATCTTGCGGCCGGACAAGGGCCGGTAATGCAGATAGCGGAAGGCTGGAGCCTTGAAATCAGTAAAGAAGCAGAAAAGACAATTGCTGACCGCACCGATCCGGCATGGCCAACCACGTTTTTGTGCCGCGGCTGACCGGCGAAGGCGCTTTCACTTCCACATACGATGTGATGGCAAATTGGGGCGCCAACCACGGCGCAATCGGATATGGGCATTTCGGGGCAGATATGCTTACTCTTGCCGCGATGCTGCGGATTCCCGTGAACATGCACAACGTCAGCTCCGCAGATATTTTCCGTCCGCGTGCGTGGTCGCTCTTCGGAACCAGCGATTTGGAAAGTGCTGATTACCGTGCCTGCGCGAGCTACGGACCGTTCTTTAAGTAAAGTTAGCAGATACTATGGCATCATTACATGTCCTCGCCATCGATATGGGAAGTTCCGCAATCCGTGCAATCCTCGGCACATGGGAAAGAAACACCCTTGTACGTCGGGAAATACTGCGGGTCCCGCATCAAGTATCCGGTACTGATTTGTGCTGGAATCTTGACGCGATATCATCAGCTGCGCGCAATGCAGTGATGAAAGCGCTGAAAATTCTTGGCCGGCTCCCCGACGGCGTAGGCGTGTGCGGCTGGGGAGTTGATTTCGTCGGCGTAGACAGTGCAAACTCTCCTGTTACCCCAGCTCGGGCGTATCGCGGCTCTCACGGAGCGCGCGGCAGGGCGGCATTAACAATGAGCGATTGGGAAGCATTTACGCTCTCAGGTGTGTACCCGCAGGATATTAACTCAATATATCAACTCGCGGGTTTACAGCTTGCAGATGCGCGCTGGTTTTCCAACTCGCAGCATATCGAGTTTTTACCGGATTGGACAGCGCGGGATTTAGCGACGGCAAGCTACGGTTCCTTTACCAAAAGACACGAGGTACCTCCGTGGACTTCTCTCGGGGTGGGATCCACGGCAGGATTTATCTCCGCAGATCGAAAGGCAATCGTTGGACCATGGGAAAGCATTGGTCTTAGTCCGGCAATCGTTCCTCCAATAGCGCCGGAGCTGACTATTGCTGCGGAACGCGGCCGGATGGCGATTATCCGCGCCGGATCGCACGATACTGCATGTGCTGCACATTCGCTGGGAAGCGGCTATGCGGGACTGTTTATCTCCTGCGGTTCCTGGGCGGTCGCCGGGGCAATCACACCCAATCCCGTCGTTACGAAAGAAGCATTTGCGGCGGGAGTGACAAACGAAGCTGCTGCCGCGGGGAAGAACCGTGCACAGGTAAATCTCACGGGGATGTGGCTGGTGCAAGAATGCCGCCGCGAATGGGGGCGGCAAGGCTGGAATCCCAGCTATGCTGAGCTTAATGCACTGACATTTGCTGCGGCAGTTCCCGACGGGGTGCTCGATGTGGGCCACCCGGACCTGGTTTCACCCGGTGATATGCCGAAGAAAATTACCCGCCTAGCAGCCCGGCAGCTCGGGGTGAAAGCGGAAACACCCGGTGAGATTTTGGCGCTTGCACACCGCTCAGTTGCGGCAGCAAGCGCCCGCGCGATTCAGAATCTGCGCCGAATTTGCGGTGCAAACGGCGATGTGGCGATTGTGGGCGGCGGGGTAAGAGATCCCTATCTGATTCAGGCAATGAAAGATGAATTGGGTGAAATTATTATTGGGGATCCGGAAGCGTCTGCACTGGGGAATCTCACTGCGCAGCTTATTACGCTCGGAGTTCCGGAGCAAAAGCTTGCTGCATGGCGGCAGGCGCGGGAGCGGAGAGTACAGACGTCGGCGGAAATGGATGCAGGCGTCATCGCCTGACTTTGATGAGCGCTGCCGCGGATGCCGGGACGGTGCCAGTGTAATGCGTGCGCGAGGACGGCAGACAAACAGCAGTACTTTCAAAAAACAAGCTTTTCAGGCAAGCTTTGCAGACGAACTTTGCAAACAAGCTTTGCAAATGAACTTAAGAAACGGGAAAGGGAAGATAAATGGAACTAACAGATTGGAAACTTCGCGAAGAAATCTGCGAAATCGGGAGAAAAGTTTGGCAAACAGGAATGGTTGCCGCAAATGACGGGAACATTTCGTACCGTTGCAGCGACGGTACAGTGCTGTGCACTCCCACCGGAGTATCGAAAGGGGCGTTGACTCCGGAAGCTATTTGCCGTGTAGATATTGCTGGAAAGCCGCTTGAAGAGTTTGCCGGTTTTCAAGTATCAAGCGAAGTAAAGGTCCATCTGCGTCTATATAAAGAGAATGCGGATGTGCGTGCCGTCGTCCACGCGCACCCGCCGTATGGTACAGCTTTTGCTATTGGCGGAAAGCCGATTATCTCGAAGATGCTGCCGGAAAATATTATCGCGATGCCGGAAATTCCAGTTGCTCCGTATGCGACGCCGTCAACATCTGAATTAGCAGATAATATTGCCCCATTTGTACATGATTATTCATGCTGTCTGATGGAAATGCATGGAGCTATTGCATGGGGAACAAGCCTGTTGGCAGCTTTTCAAGCGATGGAACGCCTTGAGTACACGGCAAAACTGACTGCAATTACGGCGCAGCTGGGATTTACCCGCGAGCTTGCTGCGGCCGAAATTCAAAAACTCATTGGAATGCGGGCGCAATACGGGCTTTGATTCCCGCAAATCGCTTCGCGATTGGGACCGGCTTTTACCCGCGCGATATTGTGCGGGCGCAATATCGGTTCAAAGTCTGCTGGTGCGAAGTCTGCTGGTGCGAAGTCTCGGTCCCTCCCGTGCACCTCTCCAAGCGGGAGGGACTGTACCTGATACAGCGAGCTTTCCGGATACAAGCAGAACAGCGTTCCGGCATGAAAGCAAAATAAGATACTTCTAGTGTGCGGAAAACAGGATTCGGGCGGATCGGGAAAATGAAAGTATGGGGAGCCGAACATGGATGTAAACGGCGAAAAATAAACTGATTACGGAGTTTCGGTTTACTATGGTGAGTATGAGAAATAAAGTGACGATGGCTGATGTTGCGAGCCGCGCAGGCGTATCGCTGCAAACTGTCTCGCGTGTCGTGCAGAATAAAGCCAATGTCTCCAAAGCTACACGGGAACGGGTGCAGGCCGTTGTCCGAGAGCTTAATTATGAGCCGGATATTAACGCGCAAATTCTTGCTTCAGGGCGCTCGCGCTCTATTGGTGTGATTACGGTGGGCGATATCTATTTTGGGATGCAGAAACTCTTTACTGCCGTTGAGGCGAGAGCGCGGCGCGCTGGGCGGTACGTTGTTTCTGCTTCTGTGCCGGAAAACGATCCAAGTGAACTCGTCAGCGCCATGAAATATATGCGGGCGCGCGGAGTGTTGGCGAGTGTGGTTTTGGCGCAAAATCCGGCGATCATCCCGGTGCTGGAAAATACTCCCGTCAACCGCGGGGTGTTGGTAATGAGCGGAAAACACCGTTTGAGTGATTATGTTACTATCGGTTTTGATCAAGTCTCTGGTTCCCGGGAGCTGACAGCGCATCTTTTATCCAGCACTGATTCAATCCTCCACATTGCCGGTCCGCTTTCGGCGCAAGACGCGATGGAACGTCTTGCTGCCTATCAGGAAGTGTGCGCTGAAGCTGGGGCTGCGGCACGTTGGGTGAGTGCAAATGGCTGGTCGGCAGAAGCCGGATATAACTTGGGACGCGATCTTAACCCGGTGCCGCAGGCAATTTTTGCCGCATCTGATCGGATTGCAATCGGGCTGATGCGCGCTTTAAGCGAACGCAGGCTGGAAGCTGGGAAAGACTATCTCCTGGGCGGTTTTGACGATATTGCGGAAGCTGCATATTTACGTCCGGCGCTGACTACTGTTCGGCAAGATTTTAGTTTGCTGGCACAGGAAGTAATTGCGAATTTAGAGGAAATTATTGCCGGTAAAGAGCCTTGCGCTGTGCAGGTGCAGACCGCGCTTATTGTGCGGGAATCTGCTCCGCAGCATGCAGTGCTTGCTGCCGGATGAAATTAACGCAGAGATGGTGCGGCAGTGCTGCGGCTGAATGCGCGGGCTTTGCGTCAGGTGCAGCAAAAAGCTGCCGCTGTTATTGCGGAGAATAGTTAGTAGAGCGCTGCCATAAAATCATTTTCCGGTGCGGCGCGATTGTGAAAATACGCAAAAAGCTATTTCTTAAATATTTTTTATTCGCGGCCGCAAGAAAAGAAAGTTACCGCGCTTTCCAGTTTGATAAAAGATGAAATGTGCCGATTATATAAGGTAGATACAGTGTTTTACGCGAATGTGCGGCTGCTTTTCGAAAGCGCGGAACCGTCGGTGAAATATAACAATTTAATAACATTGCGATTTTTTGATAAAAAGTCGAGATTTTAATTTTATAGAGTGTATAATTGTGAGCGCTATCAGAATTTACTTGGGCAATGTTGCGCAGGTAAGTTCGCACTCCTCAGTGCAACGAAGACGAAAGAGGAAAAATGAAAAAAGCTATTGCATTAATTTCGACGATGCTCCTTTCTGCTGCCGCCTTGACAGCTTGCAGCGGAGGAGAAAAGACGGAGTCTGCTTCTGGTGATTTACCGAAACTGACTTTTACTCACGGATACTTCCACGACGAATCCGAATGGGCGCCGGCAGCCGAGATGCGCAAGATATATGATGAGTTTGCGCAGGCTCACAAAGACGAATTCGTCTTTGAAGCAGTTGCTGATTCCAGCGGCGGCGAGGGAATCTACAACTCTGGACTCAACAAGGTGAGTGCCGGAGAATTCTATGATATCGCTGACTTCGGCGGTTACGATATTGTGCCGGTAGCGTCGAGCGCCGGGCTGATTATGGATCTGAAACCTTATCTTGACGAAGACTCCAAGTTTAAGGCTGGAGTTGGGGTTGCTTATGACCAAAATCTGACGAAAGACGGAAAGATTTACTCGGTTCGTGAGCAAATTGAAGGTGTTGGATTCTGGTATAACCAGAAGCTCTTTGAACAGGCGGGAGCTGCAGCTCCGGATCAGTGGAAATCCTGGGCTGATTTTGATACCGCAGTCGAAAAGCTGGTTTCAGCAGGTATTTCACCATTCAGTCTCAATGCCGGCTGGACTAGCAGTATTCTCTCTGCCGGATACCTGCAAAACAGTAAAGAATCCCGCGATTTCTATGCAAAGGGCGGGAATGCGGAAAGCTTCGGCAATGCTTCCTTCAAAGATTTTCTTAACTTTATGCAAAACCGGGTCCTCAGCAAGATTGACGCGGCACACTTTGGATCCGGCGCTGATGAAGACCGGAAATATGTAGAAGATTTCACCTCCGGCGACAGTGCAATGCTTTTCGAAGGCGTGTGGGCATCAAGTGATCTTGCCGGTGCAAAAGCTGGTGCAGAAAATCTGAAACCGGCACTTTTCCCGACGAACGACGGCAAGAAAGCTGGTCTGCTTTCTGGCGGTACCGGCTTTGTGGTATCCGACAAGCTCACTGATGAACAAAAAGAAATCGCTATTAAGTTCATTAAATACATGACCAGTCCGGAGATTGCGGCACGCATTGTAGAAAAAGGTATCGGCATGGCTCCGAGCAGCAGCTTGGACTACAGCACTATTAAAGGTCCCGATGCTGCGTCCAAGCTAATGATTGCAGCCTGCAACCTGCTGCAATCTGCAGACATTAAAGCTCTTGGATTCGGCAATACGTTTGGTGATATGGAAAGCGAAATCCTGAGCAAGTACGCCGGGCTGAAAGACGGCTCATCCGCTCGGACAAAGTAATCGCTGAACTGGATCAAGCCTTAGCGGCAGCTGAGTAAGAAACAAAAGGCTGTGCGGGTTAAGAGGTGCCCGCCGCGGGCACCTCTTATACCACTGAGTACGGGAGAACAGTGTGGAACAGCTGAAACGAAAAATCAACACACAGGCAAGACGGCGGCTTTTTGTTGGAGTGTTCCTTGCGCCGGCAATAGCGCTTTTTGCGCTAATCTACGCCTATCCGCTGGTAACTGTAATTTACACTTCGTTTTGTAAATGGAATTATAAAAACTTCCTGAAGCCGGAATTCCTCGGATTTGATCACTTATTTGACAACTACATCAAACTATTTACGCTAGATGCCAACTTTCAAATAGCTCTGGTCAATTCGATTAAATGGGTGTTGTTGAGCGTGTTGATCCAAGTGCCGTTTTCAATTATTGTGGCGCTGGTGCTTTCAAAGCGGGTGCGCGGATGGAAGTTTGCACGCAATGTGTATATTATTCCGAACATTATTTCCACGGCAGCTATCGGTCTGATTTTCCTGCAGCTTTATAGTCCTGGCCGCGGGGCAATCAGCCAAATCATCCAATTTTTCTTTCCGGATAAAGATATTGCAATATTGACAAACCCTGCCTCCGCATTCTGGGGTGTAACTTTCGCCTTTATCCTCTTTGGCGGAACATATTCACTGCTGATTTTGACGCAGATTGCTTCAATCGATTCGGCAATTTTGGAAGCGGCGAAACTCGATGGGGCTAATGAGCGGCAAATTGACTGCAAGATTATTTTGCCGCTGATTAAACCGATGATCGGCACTGTAACAGTGGTGGCAGCAAACTATGCATTATTGCTGTATAACGAGGTGGCGTTGATTACCGCTGGCGGGCCGGGGAATTCGACATACACCCTCAGCTACTACATTTACAAGACGGCAATCGGATCAGAAAAGCTGAACTTTGCACGCGGCAACACTGCCGGTGTAATTCAGCTCGTGCTCGGGCTTGTGCTTGTTGGAATCATTAACTATCTGTTTATTAAAGATAAAAAGAAGGTAAACAATGGCTAAGCGAAGCGGTGCAGTATCAGACAACAGCGGTGTCCTGCTGACTCTTTTCCGCTACGTTATTGTGGCGATTGTCTTGGTTGTATCAATCTATCCCCTGCTGTGGGTGTTTATTTCCTCTTTCAAGAAAAATCCGGGAGGCCTGGGGCTGCCGGAAGAGTGGGTATTTGACGGCTACATCTCAATTTTCACCAAGCTCAATGTACATACGTACTTCATCAATAGTTTGATTATCACAATTTTCTCCACCATCATCAGCGTGCTGGTGGTAGCGATGGCGGCGTATGCGGTGGCGAGAGTCGATTTCAAAGGGAAAAGTCTCATAATCATGATGTTCTCAATGACGCTCTTTATTCCATCCACGGCAATCTCTTTCCCAATCTATCGTTTACTGAATGATATGAATCTGGCAGATACACGGCTAGGCGTGATTCTGCTTTACTCTGGTCTGGGAATTGCCGTCACTTTCTTCATTCTTTACAGCTACTTCATTTCAATTCCAAAAGAAATAGAAGAAGCAGCGCAGATAGATGGATGCGGATATTTCAGCACATTTTTCAGAGTGATTGTTCCGATGGCGAAGCCTGGTTTGGCAACAGCGGGAATATTGGTGTTTCTGAACAACTGGAATGAGTTTTATTTTGCCTCAATTTTACTCAAATCCGCCGACAAAATGACGATTCCGGCCTTGCTCGGACAGTTCAAAACGGCGTATGCAACAAACTATAACGGGATGTTCTCCGCTATTGTAGTGGCGGTTCTGCCCACCATTATTTTGTTTTTCTTAGTTTCAGATAGCTTCATTAAATCTTTGACCGCTGGAGCCGTCAAAGGATAACCCGCCTAAAAAGCAGCTAGAAAGGGTGTATTATGTCGATAATCGAACAGCGTACGCAGCGCACGCAGTGGTTCTGCCAAGACCGGTTCGGAATGTTCATCCACTGGGGACTTTACGCTATCCCCGGCAGAGGGGAATGGGTGCGCAGCGATGAAGAAATCCGTGCGGCGGACTATCGCGTCTATTTTGACGAATGGAATCCGGTGCGCTGCGATATGCGCCAGTGGGCGCAAGCGGCAAAAAACGCCGGCATGAAATATGCCGTACTTACCGCGAAACACCATGAAGGATTTGCGCTGTGGGATACGCAGTATTCTGATTTTAAGACCACTAACACCGCATGCAAACGTGACTTTGTAAAAGAATATGCGGAAGCATTCCGTGAAGCCGGGCTGAAAGTCGGGATATATTTTTCGCTGCTCGACTGGGAACATCCGGATTTCCCGGCATACTCAGACCGTTTCCATGCAGACCGGAATCATGAAGAATTCAAAGACCGCACGCACGATTGGAATCAGTACCTTGATTTCATGCACGGGCAGGTACGGGAACTGATGAGTAACTATGGAAAGATTGACCTGCTGTGGTTTGATTTTTCCTACGATGAGCATATTGCCGAAAATTGGCGCGGAAAAGAACTGCTGGAAATGGTGCGCAGCCTGCAGCCGGAAATCGTGATTAACGGCAGACTTGAGGGCAGCGGAGAAAGCTACGGATCAATCATGACCGATAATCCCAGCATTTATAGCGGAGATTTTACTTGCCCGGAAATGATTATTCCGCCGCGCGGGCTGGTAACTCCAAGCGGGCAAGACGTGCCCTGGGAAGCCTGTTTCACCCTCGATAACAACTGGGGTTATGCGCCAAATGACCGTCATCATAAGAATGCGGCGCAAATAGTGCGCAAGCTTGTGGAATGCGTGAGCAAACACGGAAACATGATTGTAAACGTCTCTCCGACGGCAAAAGGCGAACTGCCTGAATGGCAATTAGAAGTGCTTGCGCAGGTTGGTAAATGGATGCACCGAAATTCTGAGAGTATCTACGGCTGCGGGCGTGCTGATTTGCCGAAACCGGAATGGGGGCGCTACACGCAAAAAGACGGCGTGGTTTATGCCCATGTGACTGAGGCGGCGATCGGGGCGCTGGCCCTGCCGGGTCTGAAAGGGCGCGTGCAGAAAATCCGCCGTCTTGCAGATGGTTTTGAAATGCGTGTTTTGACTCCGTGGGTGGCAAAAGAATTCCCTGACTGTGAATTCGTGAATTACGGCGTGCCGGATTATTTCTCGTTTACGCCTGCAGACGACGTAGATGAAGTACTCGAAATCACCTTATGTGATTGAGCAGAGGCAGACAAAAAAGGGGATTGCAAATGGAGTGGACTTTTCGTGAAACAGGATTCAATCAGGAGCGGATTGAATTGCTGGGAAGTAAATTCTCAATCGCTAACGGCTATTTCGGCTACCGCGGTACGCTGCAGGAATATACTGCAAACGAGCTAGTGGCATGCACACTCTCAGAAATTTTTGACGATAACGGCAGCGGCTGGCGCGAGCCGGTGAATATGCCGAATGCGCTTTACACAAAAAGCGTCTGTGCGGGAGTGCCGCTTTCGGTGCTGGAAACTCCGCCGGCGCATCACGAGCAGGGCATTGCGATTGATACTGGGCGGCAATTCCGCAGCAGCATCTTTGAACTGGCGGATGGGGTGACGGTGCGGATTGATGCGGAGCAGTTTGCGTCAATTGAAAATCATCATCTGCTGCTGATGCGTTACCGTGTAATCCTTGAAAGTGAACACGCAAACTCCAGTTATCCGTTGGAAATCACTACCGGAATTGACACGGATGTGTGGAATATTAACGGCAATCACTTTGCTGCATGCAATCCGCGCAGTGAAGACGATGCTGCCGGTTTTGTATGTGAAACTATTGAAACCGGTGCAAAAGCGGCTATTGCCCGGAAAATCGCAGTGACTGCCGGTGAAGCCGATATCTGTTCCGACGGGGCGATGTGGTATCTGCGGGCGCAGCTTGCCCCCGGAAAAGCAGTTGAATTTGAAAGCTATGCGGCAATTTGCAAAGAAACTGATTGCCCGGATGTGTGGCAAGCGGCGCTTGCGAATTTACATCTGGCAGCGCAAGCTGGTTTTTCTGCGCTTTTAGATACACAGCTAGCTCGCTGGACTGAGCGGTACAATCAACTGGGAATCGCGATCGAAGGCGATGAAGAAGCACAGCGGGCTGTACTTTATAGCTGCTACCTGCTTTACAGTACGGCTCCGGCTCACACTGACACAGTAGCAATCCCGGCGCGCGGTCTATCAGGGCAGGTCTATAAAGGCGCATACTTTTGGGATACCGAAATGCACATGATTCCGATGTTTGCCTACTGCACTCCGGAAATTGCGCGAAACCTGATGATGTACCGCGTAAAGAATCTGCAAGGTGCTCTGGAGAAAGCAAAAGAGTATGGATATCGCGGCGCTTTCTATCCTTGGGAAAGCCAGGAAAATGGGAAAGACGGCTGTACCCTCTACAACCTCACAGATATTTTTACCGGCAGAAAAATGCGGACCTATTTCCGCGATAAACAGGTACATATCAGCGCAGACGTCGTATATGGAATTTGGAAATACGTGCAGATTACCGGTGATGAGTCAATCTATTTAGCCGGCGGTGCGGAAACAATTTTTGAAGTTGCGCGTTTCTATAATTCTTTCGCTTATTTCAAGATGGATAAAGGGCGCTATGAGCTGCTCGACGTAACTGGCGCCGACGAATATCACGAGCGTGTCAATAATGACGCTTTCACAAACTATATGGTGAAATTTACGGCTAAAACGGCGCTTGAAGTAGCTGCCTGGCTCGAACGCGAACACCCAGAGAAATATGCACAAATTCTGCACGAGCTGGATTACCATGATGAGCTGAAAAATGTGCGTGATATGTACGAGCGGATCTATGTTCCAACGCCGAACGAGCAGGGGATTATTGAACAATTCGATACCTACTTCCAGCAAGAAGATCTCAGCCTGGAGGAACTCTATTCGCGGATTATTAAACCGAACGAATACCTTGGCAGTCCCGTCGGTTTAGCGGTGAATACGCAGATTCTCAAACAGCCGGATGTGGTTTTAGTGATGAGCTTGCTCTCTGACTGGTTCTCCGATGAGGTTAAGCTGCAGAACTGGGAGTATTACGAGCCGCGCACCGAACACGGATCCAGCCTATCTACCTGCATGTATGCACTTTTAGCGGCAAAAATTGGGAAAGTTGACTGGGCGTATAAATTCTTCCTGAAAGCAGCACGGCTGGATTTGGACGGTAACTATAAGCAATATTTAGGATCGCTCTATATCGGCGGTACGCACCCGGCTGCTAATGGCGGTACCTGGATGGCTTTGGTGCTCGGATTCGGCGGGCTGGAAGTTAGCGCAGCGGGCGTGATTCTCGATCCGCATTTGCCGCAAGGGTGGAAGCGTCTTTCATATGCTTTCAATTACGCTTCTTGCCGCGCTAAAGCAGAGATTACTGCCGGCACAATCACAATCCATCTCGCTGCCGATGCGCCCAAGGTGCTGCACGTGCAGGTAAAAGGAAACGACTATGAGTGCGCGCCTGGCGATAGCGTCACTATCAGATATTAAGGATATTAAGTGCACGGAAGAAGAGAGCAGAAGATGAAAAAATATCGCGCAATCTTTTTTGACTGGGACGGCACGGCAGTTATGTCGCGGCGTGCTCCTGCGGACAGAGCCGTGAAAGCAATGGCTCCGCTGCTTGATCAGGGGATTCCGTTAGTGATTGTAAGCGGAACCACGATTGAAAATATTGCCGGAGGTGAAATCGCGAAGTATTTTACTCCTGAACAGCTTAATCATCTTTATTTAGGATTAGCCCGCGGGGCATATAACTACCGCTTCACGGCCGGGGAGCCGGAAATATTTGCCGATATGATGCCGGATACAGATACGCTGCTGAAGATTCACCAGACTTGTTTCGATTTACATCTAATCCTCAAGCGTGACTATAACTTCGACACAGACATCGTTTTTACCAGACCGAATTATTGCAAGATCGATTTAATGGTTGGTTATGACCGCGGCGAGAGCTTGTTTATGCAGGGAAGTGAACTGGATGCGCTGCGCCGCAGCTTACAAGAGCATGGCATCGCAGGCGGGACGCAGGAGCTGATAGACCTTTCGGTGAAGCTGGCTGCTGATTACGGGATTAAAACAGCAACCACATGCGATGCGAAATACCTCGAAGTGGGGTTGTCGTCTAAGACCGATAATACCAATGCTATTTACCGGCACCTGGTGCGCAAGTACGGCATTACCGCAGCGCAGTGCAGTTTTTGGGGCGACGAGTTTGTAGGGCTGGAACCAGGCGTATTTGGTTCGGACAGTTTTATGCGTACCGAGCTGACGGGTGCAGGAGACTTCTTTGACGTTTCTGAAACTGCAGGGGAGCGCCCCGAAGGAGTCATCGTCTTAGGCGGCGGTGTGGAAACATTCCTTGAGTTTTTACGCTGCCAAGCTTAGTAAGGCGATACAAATAAAAAGAAAACTATTATTAGCAAAGGAGCTAGTATGAGAACGAAAATGCGGGGGTGTATTTCCTCGCTGCTGACCGCTGCGCTTGCTCTCGGTTTCGGGATACAGCTGCAGCAGCCTGCCTATGCTGATGAGACGCCGGCAGGATATCGGAATGTTGCATTAAATGCAGCAGTTACGGGAACATCGCCAAACTCAGATACTTCAGCTGAAAGCGTTACAAACGGGAAGACGGATTCCCTTGCCGCGTCGGAATATTTTGAAATTGGTACGGAAGCAGCAAGCAGCGAACATCCGCAGTATGTGCAGGTAAATCTGGCAGCTGCTGCCAACATCGACAAAATTAAGATGTGGCGTTACTACCAGGATCGCCGTCAATATAAGAACACCGTGATACTTGTATCAGAAGATGATAAATTCGACAAGAGCGACGTTGTTTATAATGCCGACGGTGACGATCTGTTTGGATTCGGTAGCGGAAGCGAAAAATACTACGACGAAACAAATGCTGGGCACGAGTTTAAGTTTAACGCGAGAAAAGCACGCTATATTCGCGTTTACAACAATGGCAACTCGAAATATTCCAATGGCGGGCACTACGTCGAAATAGAAGCCTGGGGTACGCTTGAGCAAGAGCCGGCGGAAACGCCGGCTGCGATGCCGCATAGCAGCACAACTTTGGAAATTCCGACTTTTGAAGCGGATGGAAAGCTGCCAAACAGCGCCACACATCCTGATATCTTAAAGTTTGCTGAACCCTGGGCCGGATACGAGTACTGGATGATTCTCACCCCGAATCAGACCGGAAATTCACAGTACGAAAATCCAAGCCTGGCTGCATCGCACGACGGAAAAACATGGAAAGTTCCGGAAGGGATCACAAATCCAATTACCGGGCCGAAAGAAGAACCGAAACCCACCTATAATTGCGATACCGATTTAGTGTATGCGGAAGAAGAGGATGCGCTCTACGTTTACTATGTGTGGACTGACGACGATAAAAAATCCCCGGGAGACCCGGGTTTTACGCCGTCCGAAGTGCGCTTAATTAAGATTACCCACGAGGGAAACAAGCTAAACGTCGGTAAAATCCAGACACTGTTCAAGACCGAATATCATTTTGACCTATTCTCTCCAGCAGTAGTCCGCAATGGCGATAAGTGGCTGATGTATTCGGTAGACACTCAAGACGGCGGATGGAACAATCAAAACAACTTTGTCGAACTGCGTACATCTTCCGACGGTATTCACTGGTCAAATGCAGTTTCGCTGCAGAATACTTTCGACCAGCCCGGATATCAGCCCTGGCATATCGACGTGAAATATATTCCGGAGAAAAGTGAATACTGGGCATTCTATCCGGCATATAAAGATGGAACAGGATCGAATGCGACATCTTTCTTCTTCGCAAAATCGAAAGACGGATTGCATTGGCAGACATATGAAAAACCGGTACTGGAACCGAAAGCGGGCACTTGGTATGACAAGTTCATTTACCGCTCCACATTCCTTTACGATGCCGCGAGCGATAAAATCTCACTATGGTACTCCGCGGGAGAAAAAGATAACCGCTGGGGGATTGCCTACACTGAGAACACCTACACGAATATGGAGAAAGCACTCGGAAACATTGCATTTGCGAAACCGGATGCAGAGATTTCCATGCCTGCAGCGCCGAAACCTGGCGCAGAACCAGAGCAGAGCGAACGGATGAACCTTGCGCTGAATAAGCCTGTGACCGGCGTGGCTGCAAACAATCAGACCGCTCCAAGCAGCGTAACCGACGGTGTGTTTGACTTCGCCGATAAAAATCCGACCCCGAACGATTACTACGAAATCGGTGCAGGAAAAGATCAGACCAAGACAGACCCGTACTATGTGCAGGTAGATCTTGGTGCCGTCGGTACTATCGACGAGGTTGATCTCTGGCGGTATTACAATCCGAGTGATCACCGCACCTATCATGACACGATTATTTTTATATCTGAGGACAAAGGCGGCTTCTTCAAGGCAGAAAACGTGATTTACAATTCCGATGAAAGTAATTTCTTCGGATTAGGCAAGGGAACTGCGAAAGAGTATCAGGAGTCAGTTGCCGGCCTGAAAGTGAAACTGGAGGCTCCGAAGAAAGGACGTTACATTACCGTCGTTAATAATGGACACACCATGTATGACGGTAAAGGCGGGCATTACGTAGAAATTCAGGCGTGGGGGACAGTTCCGAAAGCTGCGGAAGAAGAGCCGAAACCTGTGCCGGCGAAGCGGATTACCGTCGATAATGAACATCCGCTTTTAATCATTCCAGTGTACGTTGAACACTACAGCGCAGCAGAAACCAAAATGGACTGGGAGAACACGCTCGAAGGAATGTGGAATAACGTTCCCGATGATGTGAAGCCCTATGCTTTAATGGAGATTCACTGCGGATCGAAATTCGGTACCGCCAGCGGCTGGCAGGGAAATAAGCCGGAAGAGCTGAAAGACTTTTATGAGCAACAGCTGAAGATTGCTGATGAAAAGAATATTCCAGTGACTATCGTGGTGGGTACCTCCGGTAATCAGCCGCAATGGTCGGCAACAGGTACATTGACCAACGAATGGCTTACCGATGTTGCGCAAAAGCATGATTCGTTAAAAGCCTTTTTGATTACCGAAAATTACTGGACTACCTATATGAATGTGGCTAACCGCGCAGCAGATATTTTGCGGATTGCGCACGAAAACGGCTTGCACCTAATCTGGAGCGAGCATAAAGCCGCAGTGATGGAAGAAATTCTCAGGCTCCCAGCATTCAAAGCAAGCCTGGATAAATACGGCGAGAGCATGATTTTTACCTGGAAGAACACGCCGCGTGAAGATACTGGAAAGACTGCGAGCTATTTCCAAGGGCTCTGGCTCAACAATAATATCGCCGCCTGGGGCGGATTGAGCGATACCTGGGTCTGGTTTGAGAAGAGTTTCTGGAAGCCTTTTGCCGGAGTTAATCAACTAGTTCGCCACATGAATCGCGGTGAAGAATGCCGTGCCGTCGTGAGTGAACCGGAAGCCTTAATCGGTATTCAAATGCTCAGTATCTACAACAACGGCGGTGTAGTATACAACTTCGAACACCCAGCATATGTGTATGCTGCAAAAGATCAGCCAACCCACGTTTTCAACAACGAAGTGCTGGAAGTATTCCGCCATGCGATTAAACATCCGGCACCGGCAAAAGAAGCTCTCCTGGAGAAAACAAAAGCCGTCGTACACGGAGACATCTCCCGAATTCCGCTGCACCATGGGCTAAACATGGACGACGAATCGCTCTTTACCTACAGCACTGGACGCTACGGGCTGATTCCAGCGGTCCCGCAAAATTTCGTGCTGCGCAATCCGGTAAAAGCTAAAGAATTGCCGGTATCGGAAATTACTGATAACAGCGCGCGGATTCAAAAGTTCAACGAACTATACCCCGAAACCTACACCGGTAATGCCTATGCGGAAAAGGTGAACAATACGTGGGTGCTCTACAACAGTATCGTCAACGGAGATGCAGCCAGCAATAAGCCGCAGAATGCAAAAATTGACGCCGGCGGCATTATGGTTGACGTGACAATGCAGCCGCATACATTTACTTATCTGGATAAAATCGACGGCGGTATTGAGGTTTACCTGAATAACTACCGTGCAGACAAGTCGGAAATCTGGGAAAATTACGGACCGGACGTTCAGCCGTGGAACTCCGATACCGACACAAAGATGGACGACTGGCTGGCAAATAAGTATATTCCGAATCCGCAAGATGACGTGATGCGCGATACCGTTTATGTTCTTGAAAATATTACGGAAAAACCGGAAGTGAAAATTGTTTCCGGTTTGAAAAATCAATACAAAGAACCGACAGTTGCTTTCGACGCTGCCGCAAAACGCGCCACCGTCACCATCCCGGCAAACGGATATGTGACATTCCAGATTCTCGCCGATGTCAGCAGCACTGCATGGGAAAAGTTTCTCCATTTAGCGGTGCCGTAACCTATGAACACGGGTGGACAGAAGCCCCTGGAGACGATGTTTACGCAAACACTGCAGGCAGCAAAGCCAAAATCGTCTTTTACGGAACCGGTATTCGGTACATCAGCCAAAAAGACACCAACTTCGGGAAAGGCATTATCTATCTTGACGGTAAGAAAGTGAAAGAATTTAATGCACACGGACCTGCTGAACGTAACGTAACAATATATGAGGCAACAGGTTTAACCGAGACAGTGCACACCTTAACTGTTGAACCGGCTGGTGACGGAACAGTAGACGTTATTGCCTTTGAAGTACAGTACGACAAGAGCAAGAAGATCCCGGTAAGCAGGATTAACGTAAATGCAGAATCGCTGCAGATGAACATCGGGGCAGCAGAAAAGCTCAGCGCTGCAATCGAGCCGTACAATGCTGCCAATAAAAATGTTACATGGTCCAGTGAAGACGAAACCGTCGCAAAAGTCAATGCCGCAGGCGAAGTAAACGCGCTGAAAGCAGGAACAACGAACATCATTGCTGCGCTGGATTCCCAGACAGTGAAAATTCCCGTCACAGTGGAAGAATTAGTTACCGCACCAATGCGGAAGACCGTAAATAACGCGCACCCGCTCTTTATTCACGGCCTATACCGACAAGGAAACCAGAATTTGCCAGGACCGCTGCAAGGCGGAAAAGATATTCAAGGATTCTGGGACAGTCTGGTGAATGGCGATCCGAATGGTTATAAACTTCCAGCCGGAATGTTAGAAAATCAGGCAATCGTAATTCATCCATCCGGAAACGTTAACGGTGACGAACAGACTCGGGCATGGGTTGAGGAACGGATTCAGCAGACGAAAAAGACAAGATCCCATTCCTGGTGATGATTTCAAACTCCGGTACGACTATTCCGCCGTCGAAAGAATGGATTGAATCTCTGTACAAAACATACCCGAATATGATTGGTGTGTTTATGTCGGAAAATCATAATTTCACCGGAAATCTCGCGCAAACCCGCAGCAAATGGATGAGTGAACAGCTGCAGTTGGCGGCAAAATACGGCGGATACGTTGTATATTGCGAAATGAACGACAACGGCGACTTCATGGAGAAAGTACTGCGCGAGCCAATTGCACTCAATAGCCTGAAACAGTACAAAGACAACTTCATCCTGCTTGCGAAAACCACCAGCGCCTGGAGTAAAGTCTCATACAACAGTCATGAAAGTGTGACTGCAGGCGCATGGCTCAGCGATATCGCCGGCAACTGGGGAAGCCTGATTGACACGTGGATGTGGCAGATTGAAGGATACGGTCCGCTGTGGGGTAAAGATACCTTTGACACATTCGGCGGTCCGGAAGAATGCCGCGGACCGGTAACATTCCCGGAGCTATTCTTCGAAATGCGGATGATTCAGCAGGCACAGAACGGTGCGGCAGTATTTTCTTTCGAACACCCAGATTACGCCACATCAGTCGGCACAGATAATGGCAGTAAAAACTATTTCACGCCAAGTTTTACCGAAAGTATTATGCCGGCAATGGAATACATGCGTGACCACAAGATTCCAACCAAAGATGAGGTCCTTGCAAAAACTAAAGCAGCTTACGATGCGCGCGAAGGTTCGCTGAATGATCTCGCTGGAGCCGGAGTTAATCTTTTAAATCCGCTCTACGGAGACACGAACTTTAACGGGAAGAACAATACTACGCTGCTCGCTCACAAAACGGGACGTTATGGGATTATTCCGTCGCTGCTGCCAGGCGTTTCGGAGGAGGTAATTGCTAAATTCCCGAATCTGCTTACAAAAAATAAAGTTCTGAACGAGTTGAAAAACGAGGCTGGAATTAAAACATATTTTGACAAGCTCTATCCGGAAACTTATGAAGGCGACGGATTTGCTTCCAAAGTTGGAAATACCTGGCTGGCATACAACAGCAACTGGATGATTGATTCCCGCAAAGATTCAGAACTGGACAGCACCCAAAGCGTCACATTGAATCTAGAACAGAATGAAGTGCAGGCAAAAATTACTTTCAACCCATATTCCCTGCTCGTCTTAGACGAAAAAGACGGTAAAGTGCGGATACACTTCAACAACTACCTGGCAGACAAGAACCCAATCTGGAAAGGATACGTAAAATACGGGAAGCCGGGCGCTACTAAGCATTGGGATTCCGATAATGACACCGGAATGTACGATTACCTGCTGAATGAATATATTCCAGACAGCAAGACTGCTGATGATCGTTACCGGAAAGCAATCATCGAAATCTCAGGGCTGACGCATGAGCCGACGCTGGAAATGATCAGTGCATTGATTGGCACAGACAACGCGGCACAAACTAAAACACCAACTATCGCATATAAAGACGGCGCGGCAACGATTACTTTGGAGGGGAACGGATGGCAGAATTTTGATCTTTCAATAGTTCCCAGTGCGGATCCGGTTCCGCCGGCGGTTTCAAAAGATAAGCTGCGCACTGCGGTAGATACGGTGAAAGCTGCAATTGCTGCAGCGGAAGATCCAAAGTTAGCGGCGGCGCTTAGCGGGCTGCTGCGTAATCCGGAAGCTGTGCTGCAAAATCCGAATGCGGTGCAGGAAGATGTTGATGCTGCTTGTGCTGCGCTTTTGAAAGCTTTTGCGGAGTTGGGAAGCTCTGAGGCGGAAAGTTCTGGAGGCCGGAATGCTCCTGGGGCGGAAAGTTCTGAGGGCCGGAATGCTCCTGGGAAGTCGGTGCAAGTTGCCGGGAAATCTTTGGCGAAAACCGGTTCTGCAGGACTGCTTGGTGCTCTTTTGGCTGCGCTGATACTGACGGGTGCTGGCGTGAGTGTTGCAGCTGCACGTCAAGGAAGGAAAAATAAAGCAGATTGCTGAAAATAGCAGTCTGCGAGAGATAGACTAACACTATCTGCGGAAGGGACCCCGCCGAATCGGTTATTGAACGCTTGCTATCAGTTAGTTCTCGGTTTTCTGTTTTCAGTTTTCTGTTTTCAGTTTTCTCGGTCCAACTTTTCGAGGCTGGTTCAATAGATTATTTGGCGGGGTTCCTGGTGTTTTCTGTTGGCAGTTGTAATGGTTTTATCGGTTAGTTTGATTATTTCTTTGCATGGTTTGTGCCAGTTAAGTGTTTTCCTTTACCGGTTGTTAAATTCTTCGGCTGCCGCATCAAAATCGGCTTCAGAGTATTGGCTGAGATTGGTTCCTTTGCGAAAGTATCGGCGGAGCAGGCTGGAGAAGTTTGGCAATCGCGCGCGTACACTGCGGCCGGTATGAAGGATTTCCGCGATTGCGGTGTTTCTGGTGTTTGTTGTGTTTCGTGTTTCTGGTGTTTGCGGTGTTTATCGTGTTTTCGCTGTTTGCGGTGTTTGCGGTGCGGATGAAGTACCAAGCAGTTTTAAATCTGCTTATCGCTTTCGCAGTCGGCCAAATTGAAGAAATGCTGCTCAATCAGGGTGTGATTGGGCAGCGCAGACAATCGGAATTAATTGAATATTTTACAATTCGACACATTGGATATGCCGGAGTAGGGTGGAGGTATGACTAGGAAACTTTATACCGGAGAACGAGTTGACATCTCGTTTGACCTCGATATTTGCCAGCACTCCGGAGTTTGCGTTCGCGGACTCCCAGAAGTTTTAATCTAAAAGCACGCCCATGGATTAACGCAGACGCAGATACGTCGATTTCCGGCGCAGAAAGGCTTGTCGATCTCGTTAGTAACTGCCCGTCGAAAGCGCTCATTATTGAACGTGCCAATTTGGAGAAATAAAAATGAGTACAGCATATACGGTTCGTGAAAATACAGACGCGCGTCGTTTCGAAATTTATGACGGTTCTGCGCTGATTGGGCTTGCTGAGTATCTGAAGAGTGCGGAAAAAATTTCGTTTACGCACACCGAAGTTAGCCCTGACTACGAGGGGAAAGGCGTCGGTTCGCAGCTGATTAAAACGGCACTTGATACAGTGCGGGCAGAAGGCGGATATCAGGTGCGGCCCCTCTGCCCATTTGTCAGATCCTATATTGAAAAGCATCCGGAATACAAGGATTTGCTTAGCTAAACCTGGTTTTGAGGTACTGAAAGCAAGCGCAGTATTCGGGTGAGTTTTTATCGTCGCTTAGTTTATTGTCGCTCAGTTTGTCGCGATTTATTTTATCTGGGTTTATTTCGGCTTGATATCTGATGACGGTGAAATGGAATAGATTGAGAACCAGGCTGAAGCTATGCGGGATTCGAATCAGGAATCTTTAGATTTTCGCAGCGAGCATTTCAAGAAGGCGCGAGAAGTCGGGTTTGTTACGTAAATTTAACGACGGATATGCCAATACTGCGTAACTGGTGGCAAAAAGAAGAAAATTTTACGTAAGTGGCGGCGGGAACTTAGGCTGTGATTACTGCCGTCGGAAGTGTTTGTGTTTGTGCTGGTCACAAGCTCATGGTGACGACGGTTCTCCCGTCGTTATGTAAAACCATAAGCATTTTGCCACCAGTTACGTAGGCCCGTAAGCATTTTACCACCAGTTACGTTGAAAAATATGGATTATGCCGCCAGCTACGTGCGATTGCTGGAATTTTGCCATCACTTACGTGGACTCATAAGCATTTTGCCATCAGTTATGTAGCCGGCATTCACGGCATAAACAAAATTTGAAAAGTCGGTTTGTTTGATGTGTTTAAGTGAGTCAGTCAAACCTTTTTGCTGCTTACAGGGTACCGAGGGCGATTAGCTGTTTGTTTCATCAGTTAACATTTTCAGAATCAGTTCTAACGCCTGCTCTGTACCAAGCCCGGCAGTCCGGGCAGCTGCTGCAAATTTCCGGGCAAGTGATTCCGGCGAATTTTCTGATATACTGCGCGTTTCCTGCAAAGAACGCAGATACGTGCCATGACGTCCGCGCGTCTCAATAATTCCCGCACTTTCCAAATCCTTATAGGCACGGGCGACGGTTCCCGGAGCAATCCCTAACTCCAGTGCGAGGTGGCGGACGGACGGGAGACGGTATCCCGTCGGAAAATTTCCGCTTTTTTGGGTCGCAATAATTTGCTGTTTCAGCTGCTCGTACGGCGGAGAAGGAAGGCTTGGATCGATAACAATCATTGCCGTGCCGCTCCTTGATATCTGCAATCAGGCCAAAGCCGGCGCTGCGCGGTATATGCGGCAATTCCGAGCAGCGTAACTGCTGTGATATATGCTCCGAAAAATACCAGGATAATCCGTAATCCAAACTGATCTTCCGGATATAAACCGTAGATCAAGATGAACGGAATAACTGTGCTTGCCGACAGCATATTGAACACGTCTTCGGAAATTAGCTGATCCTCCCACCGTAAATCTGCCTCGGAATTTGCGTAAATCGGCTGAGATGCAATCCGTGCCGCTCCATACCAACATGTACTAAAAATTCCGATCGTAATTGGAAGAACTACGTATGGACGCCACGACGTAAAAGTATATTCAGCGGTGATAAAAAGATAACACCGAATGCTGCAATACTAATCAGCATACTCGGGACTAGTGCCCAAAGCGGAATGTAATCAGTTAAGGACGTCTTGCGTCCGCGGGCATATCTCGGAGCAGAATATGCCGAAATTTTTAACTCGTTGGTACGGTCTGCCATATTCGCTATTCCGCGGCAGGCCAGAATGAGCAGGAAAATATACCCAAAAGTAAACGTGCTGGTTCTGCCGACTGTGAAAGTGAGAGTGCCGCAAAAATACTTGCAAGCACCCCTCTTTTTCATGCGCAATCCGACGGAAATAGCGCTGCTCAAACTCTGGAGTCATCTGCGGTAATGGCAATGCGCCGCGGGGAGCAGTGCGGTCTTTTAATCCTTCCAGACGGCTCTTTCCGCCATCAGCGCCGTAGCCGAAATAAGCGATTATCCCGGCAACCAATCCGATTCCGATAAACACAAGTCGGAGAATGAAGCCCTCCATGGAAAATCCAATCTGTTTGTACTAATACAAATATTGTATTAGTACAATGTTTTCAGATGCAAATTATTTCAGCCGAATCGTAACTGCGGCGGCGTGAAAGCAGGAAAATGCCTGCAAACAGGAAAAATGCCTGCAAGCAGATCTTTCGGCAGATTTAAAGCAAGCGGGATTATTTTCCAGACAAATTATTGCCGGAAAAATCCGGTGCAAATACGCAAGCAAATACGCCAGCAAATACGAAAATAAATACGCAAAAAATACGCCAGCAAATACGAAAATAAATACGCAAAAAAATACGCCAGCAAATATCAAAAAACCGGAAAACAACCGGATGCAGAAAATTCAGTAAACACGCAAAAATCCCCTCCGCACCGCAATTTACAGCCTGGAGGGAATCTTTACTTTCTGCTGCGCTTTCGAAACCGATGTTCAAACAAACCTCGGATACAAACAGACTCTAGGCATCACGCGGGAAAACTGCTCGCGGCATCCGCCCTAGATATCCGCAAGTAATTCGTTCAGCGCCTCTGCCGTCGACGGATGCGTATAAATACGATCCCGAAGCGCGGTGTACGTGATTTTATGATCCATTGCGAGCGTAATCAGATTAATCACTTCCTGCGAATCAATACACAGAAGCGTCGCGCCAAGAATCTGCCCGCTCTTCTTGTCAACCACAACTTCCATAAACCCGCGAGTATCAGCAACCGCTTTCGCCCGCGGCATTGCCGCAAGCGCAGCCACCTCACGATAAGCTACGCCAACTTCCCAACCGTTCGCATCCGCCTGCGCACGGGCCTCATCGGCAGTAAGACCAGCACGGGAAAGCGGCGGAGTGATAAAAGTAGTTGCGGGAACCACGCCGCGATTTTTCAGCGAACGACCGTCGGTGCCCTTACCTGCAAGCAGCTGATCAGCAATAATCCGATGATCGTCAAAAGAAATATAAGTATGCTGAAGTCCGCCTTTTACATCTCCGACAGCCCACACATTTTCGGCACTCGTACGAAGAAACTCATCGGTGACGATTGCGCCATTCGCGACCGCAATCCCAGCCCGTGCAAGCCCAAGCCCGTCGATATTCGGCTTACGGCCAACCGCGATGAGCAATGCGTCAGCTTCACGCGATACGCCATTTGCATGCAGAATCAGCGGAGCGGCTGTATCTGCGGGAGCTTCGACTTCAGTAACTGAAGTTCCATGCAGGAAAATAATGCCGGTATCGCGAAGAATCTTTTCCACAGCCTCCCGAGTTACAGCAGATTCACGGGGAGAAGCAGCTCGTCACGATTATAAACCGTGACCTGCGACCCGAACTGGGCATAAATATTTGCCAGCTCAAGCGTAATATAACCAGCGCCAATAATTGCGAGCCGTTTCGGAAGATCCGCCTTATCAATCAACTCCGTAGAAGTAAAAACACGCGGATCCGCAAGCGGATTCGCAGGCAAACCGGCAATTTCCGGAACGACGGCAGCCGCCCCGGTGCCAACAATAATTTTATCGCCAGTCAATTCAAGCGTTTCATTTCCGGCAGTAAGCCGCAGCTTCCGTTCACCGACAAACTCCGCATGCGCCACCACCACCAGCACACCAGGATTTTCCAACATTGCAAGATTTGCGGCATTCATCTTCTCGCGAAGCGTCCGTTTACGCGCAATTGCTTTCGCATAAAAATCTGTGCTGCTAAATGCGCCGCCGCGCCCGCGCACGGCATCGTGAAGCAAAGTTTTCGTGGGGACGCAGCCAATATTTATGCACGTGCCGCCAAACATGCCGGAATCCTTCTCAACAAGCACCACTTTCTTTCCAGCTTTTGCAAATTTTGCGGCAAGCGTTTTTCCAGCCTTCCCAAAGCCGACAACAACAATATCGGCATGGGCGGTATCGAGAGCAGCGGGGGAGAACGTCATAAGAATCCTTCAAAAATTAGAGTTTGCGGCCCGTCGCTATGACATGATCCGCTATAACATGACGGGCGCGGTTTACACTGCGCAAAACGATTAACAGTTAAATTTTATTCCAATAGGAAAATCTGATTCCAGCAGGCAGAACCAAAAACCAGCCATTAAAACTGCGGTGCGGAAAATCAATTTCCAAGCACAATATTTTCAAATGCTTCCCGGAAAGCGCATGATTAATTTGGCGCTCAAGCAAAGCTTTCATCCGCGGATGCATTGCGGCAGTATTTCCGCCATTATGCGCAGTAATCAGCGCGGCAACTTCCCAAATCGGGTGCGCTGCAGGAAGCGGTTCGGGATTTGCCACATCAAGCACAATCTTTAAACGCTTCCCCGCAGCTGTTAGCGCGTCCATATCGGCAAGTGAACCGCGCCCGGCATTCAACAACACCGCTCCGTCTTTCATCTTGCTTAAGAAATCGGCATCAATAAAATTATTAGTCTGCTCATTTGCGGGAATCACCACAATCACCGCATCCTGTTCGGAAAGAAACTGATCAACCTGATCAAGAGCATAAACATGACCATACTCTTCATCGCGTTCACGAGAAGCAGCGAAAGTCAGCTCAACCTCAAACGGCTCAAGACGGCGGCGAACTGCCTGCCCCACACCGCCGACACCAATCAGCAAAATCTTCTTATCCGCCAAGCCGGTACTGTAAAAATTATTCCACTTCCGGGAATCCATATCCCGCACAAGCTGCGGAATATCACGGATAACTGCAAGAAGAGCAGTAAGCACAGCTTCAGAAGTTGCCGTCTCGTGCACTGTTGCCGCATTCGCCACCTGCAAACCAGACGGTACATCCGGATGCAAAGCATCGAATCCGATCGAACTAATTTGCAGCAGCTTTGCCCCAGCTGCAGCCGCCTGCGCAACGGCATTCTTCGGACTCCAGTGCCCTGTGACCACAATATCTGCCTGATGCGGCGCTTCACCCGTCAAATCCCAGCGGGTAATACGGACACCAGGAATATTGATATCAAACTGCCAAAACGGGTCAATTAACACATTTAATTCGTTCATGGGTAAAGCATATAACGCATTATTTTGCTGTTGGACACAGTTCACGGGCAGCTTATCGCGGGCAGTTTAAGGGATATAAATTTGCGGAAAACTCTGCAAAATTCACATCCCGAATCATATTTTCTGCGGTAAATAGCCGGTGATTAGCCGGCGATTAATGTTTACTGCGCGTGGCCGGAAAACTATTCTCGACCCAAATTTCGGTTTCGAGTTCGCCTGGTAAATATTTATTTCCCAAAGCTGTAAAACGGCCGTCGGGATTAGCTTCAAAATCCTTGAGCGCCGCAAAAGCCCACTTCCCGAGCAGCAGAATTGCCACAAGATTGATTGCAGTCATAAAAAACATGGAAGTATCGGCGAAAGTCCAGACGAATTTAATTTCAGCCAATCCGCCAACAAAAATCGACACAAGAACCGCTATCTTCAACCCGGTAAGTGCGTGTTTATTTGCGGTCAGATAATCCATATTCACTTCAGCATATGCGTAGTTTCCAATAAGTGTGGAGAAAGCAAAAACAACAATCAGCAGCACCATAATTGGCAGCACCCAGCCGCCAAGCGAATCAGTTGCCGAAGCAGCCGTCAGCGTCGAGCTCTCCACATCTTGACCCGGCGTATAAATACCGGAAGAAAGAATAATAAACGCGGTTGCGCTGCAAACAATAATTGTGTCCACAAACACGCCGAAGCTCTGAATCAGACCCTGCCGCGCCGGATGAATCGTAGTTGCCGTAGAAGCTGCGTTAGGAGCAGAACCCATCCCGGCTTCATTCGAATAAAGACCGCGTTTCACGCCATTCAGGAGCGCAGCAATAATCCCGCCGGCAATCCCGCCGGCTGCTTGCCGGAAACCAAAAGCAGACGCAAAAATCGCGCCAAAAACATCATCAATCTGATCATAATTCACAACAATTACCCCAAATGCAATCGCGATATAAAGCACCGCCATGCTCGGAGCCATCCACTCAGTCACTTTCGCCACAGAACGCATTCCGCCCAAGATTGCAGCCGCAGCAAAAGCCGTAATTATTAGAGAAGTAACCCACAGCGGGATGGAATAATAATGCTCAATCGTGACCGCAATTGTATTTGCCTGCACCATTTCAAAAGCAATTCCGTAAGTGAAAATAAGGGCGGCAGCAAATACAGCGCCCCACTTCCAAGAGCGTAAACCGCGCCAAATATAGAACGCCGGACCGCCGCGGAAAGTTCCGTCGCGCCAGGGCATTTTAAAAATTTGGGCAAGCGTTGCTTCGATAAACGCAGTTGCCATCCCGATGATTGCAACCAGCCACATCCAAAAGACTGATCCTGCGCCGCCCGTCGTTATCGCAACAGCCACACCGGCAATATTTCCGGTTCCGACGCGCGCCGCGAGACCGACTGCGAAAGCTTGGAAAGCTGATATTCCGCCGTCTTGATCTGCGGAACGGCGCGATGCCTTCAGCATTGAAAACATTCGCCGGAAATGGCGGAACTGCAGGCCGCGGGTGCGGATTGTAAAGTAGATGCCGGCGCCGGTAAGTAAGCTGATGAGAAACCAGCCGTAAATCCAGTCATTAATACTGCTTAGCCATGCTGTGATTGCGTCCATTACTATCCCTTTACTTAATATGCGGTTCGTGAAAAGCTGAGATGCTCACGAAATCGTGGTACTGAAAATTAGTTTTCGGTTTTTGTTGATATATGCAGCTTAAACATATTATTTTCAGAAAAATATTCGAACTATGGAATATTCTGCGATAGGTTAATGGTTGGTATCAAGTGTTTTTAGAGTATGCAATATCACCCAGTAAAGTAAAAAGTGAGTAAAAGTGTATTGTTGATTCGTTTAAATGTGAGCAATTAGCGCAGCTGCGGTATTCTTCATTTGTTGGCTGTGCCGGAAATATGCGGTAACTATGCAGGCGGCAGCTGCTGCAGGAATTTTAATTTTCCAGTGTGGTAAATCGGGCTTTGTTACCTTTTTATTACTTTGCAGCAGAGCTTTTTCGGCTTAATCTGGAAGGAACTTGATGTCAATTCGTCTTGTACTTTGGCTTGTTGCAGCGATTAATGCGTTATTTTTCATCACTGAAATGTGTGCGGCAATTTTCGCCGGTTCGGTTTCGCTTTTCGCTGATTCGGTTGATTTCTTTGAAGACGGAGCAATTGCGGCTCTGGTAATGCTTGCTCTTGGTTGGACGGCCCGCCGTCGAAAGACGGTCGCGATTATTCTTTCCGGGATTATTTTACTTCCGGCAGCTGCGGCAATCGTGACTGCGATTCAAAAGCTCATTGCGCCGAGTTTGCCGTCTGGTACAGCGATTACGGTTACGGCAATTGCCGCGCTTGCTGTGAATCTCTTATGTGCGGCAATGCTTGCGGCATATCGCCGCGGTTCGGGAACTTTGCTGCGTGCTGCCTGGCTTGCGGCGCGAAATGATGCGATTGCTAGTATTTTGATTATTGCTACCGGTTTGGTAACTGCTGCAACTGCGACGTTTTACTTCGACGCGGCCGTCGGCGTAATTGTGGCATTGATTAATTTGCGTGCGGCGAAAGAAGTTTGGGAAGCTGCGCACGGGGAAATGGAAGACGAATACGTCGATTTGCTTTCGGAATGAATTTGCAATCTGTGAGTTTGTAATCTGTGAGTTTGCGTTTTGGGGAATTGGAAAAGGCTAGCAGGCTGGATGTTTTCTGCAATCTGCTAGCCTTTGCTTTGCGGTGAATTTAAGTGCGGTTCGCCTGAGGTCTGGTAATCTTACGCGGCAGACTCAGGTGATTTATCTGCAATCAACAGTGCGAAAGAGCTTGCAATCGCTAATTTAATTGCATCGCCAATGAGGAATGGCGTTACACCTGCTGTGAGCAGAGTGCTGAAGCTGAACATTCCGTTCGATGCAAGGAAACCGCCGAGCCAAATTAGGCCGGGAAGATACGGTATTGCAAGACCGATAGCTGGGATGGCGATTGCGCGCCACCCATGCAGACCTTTCGCTGTGAGTCGGGATACGGTGTAAGCTGCAGCAATAAATCCGAGTACGAATCCGAAAGAAGCACCGATTCCGGAAGTGCCGCCGGAGAGGATTGGGGCGCCGAGGGCTGCAAGGGATGCGTAAATTGCAAGCCCGCCAGCAGCTGATTTGTGATGTGCAAGCAAGCCGACAAGTACGACGGCTAAAGTCTGGCCGGTAACCGGAATTGGTTTGAGCGGAATCACGATTTGTGCAAGCAATGCAACGATTGCGGCACTTGCTGCTGCTTCGCGAAGCGGCGCCCAGCTTGCAATCCGAAGTTTTGTTAACGCGGATGGGGAAGCGAAACCTTTTTGCATCGTCATTTGAACTTTCCTAAGTGGTGTTGGCTGACGTATTTTGCGGTTCGGTATGCGGGGTGACTCCTGGTTGACGGGGGTCGATGCAGACGGGCGAACCGTTGGTAGCAAGTGTTGCACAGGATTTTCCGGTTCGCCAGTGCGTAATTTATTTCCGACGGGTGTGTTGAATCGGCGGTGCTGACGTTTTCTGTATCTGTTTTTGCTAGCAGATTAGCAGATATTCTGTGGTTTGCTGTGTGTGTTTTAGGTGCGAAGATTCTGTTTTTATTGTTGTGCACCTCATATTTTTTCATTTTTCGCAGATGTGAAGCGTCACAAAATTGCTGCCGGGTTTGAAAGCGGTTGACGAATAAGCGTACGGCGATGTTAGGCTAGAGAAAACGGAGCGCGCTCCATTTTCTTGTTCATTTGCGAAGAAACGGCGAAATACATGGGAAAAACCAAGCAATTCAAGCTTCTGCGAAACGAAACTGCATCCGTTGCATACATCGAAAGTCTAACCTCAACCCAAGACTATTTGCACAATCAGTGGCGTGAACTTCCGCAATTCGCAGTCTGTCTCACAGATTTTCAAGAACATGGCCGCGGCCGTTATCTGCGCACCTGGCAAGCATCCGCAAAAACCTCGCTCCTGCTTTCCATACTCGTTCCGCTTAGCTCACGCAAATACGGTTGGGCAGCACTTGCCGGCGCACTTGCCGCCCGTGAAGCTTGCGCACAAATAGTGCCGTCGAAACAAATCCTCGTGAAATGGCCTAACGACGTAGTAAACCCGCAGGGAGAAAAATCGCTGGAATTCTCGGCGAAGTATTTGGCGAACGCAGCGGCCAACTTTTCGGCGCAATCGGAGTAGGAATAAACATCTGCCAGACCAAAAACGAACTGCTTCCCAAAGCAACTTCACTTGCAGCAATCGCTCCTGACGCTGTCAGTGATTTCGAAAGTACACGCGAAAATCTTGCCGTAATCTTCGTGCGTGAACTAAAAAATATCTTGCACTCGAAAGCAATGCAATGCTTGCCCTGCTCAAACCGCACTGTATCGATATCGGTCAAGAACGGGTGTATGCCGTCGGAGATAAACAAATTTCAGGAACCGTCCGCGGTATTACTGACGACGGATCGCTCATCATCGGCAGCCAAATATTTACACACACCGACATGGCCCGTGCCGCACTCGCTGAAACCGACCTTAACGAATCCGGTATCCCAATCGACGGCACCGCCCGAGCACAGTAAACAAATCGTAAAACCGCAGCAAACACCGGCAGTTTGCAAAACCAAAGCAAACAAGAGCAAAAGCGGGCAGCTGCCGGCAAAAACTTCTCAGACTTAAAAACAATGCGAAAAATCAAGAAATCGCGAAAAAGAAGATAAGAAGCAGAAGGATGAAAAATGAAGCTTTTAATTGCAAATCGTGGAGAAATCGCGGTGCGGATTATTCGCACATGCCGTGACCTGGGGATTGCAAGTGTCGTGGGATACTGCGATTTTGAGCGTGATGCACAGTACGTGCTGCTCGCCGACGAAGCATACGCGCTTGGAGAAAACGCGAATGCATTCATGGACGGTGATGCTTTCCTCGCAATTGCAAAACGTGCAGGTGCGACGGCGATTCATCCCGGATACGGTTTCCTATCTGAATCTGCTGAATTTGCGCAGGCAGTGCAGAACGCTGGTCTGATATGGGTTGGTCCGGAATCCAGTGCGTTGAAAGCGCTCGGCGATAAAGCAAGCGCCCGTGCAGTAGCTGCAAGTGTAAACGTGAATCCGGTTCCCGGTTGCGAACATGCTGAACTGACTAACGCGAATGTAGAAGAATTCATTGCCGTGCACGGATACCCCGTCGTAATAAAAAAGTTGACGGCGGCGGCGGACACGGAATCAAGATAATTCACGACGAACGCGGGCTGACCGAATATTTCCAACTCAACACCGCACCCGTGCAAGGTGTAATCGTAGAGAAATTCCTTGAACAGGCACGGCACGTTGAAACTCAATGTCTGCGTGATTCGTACGGAAATTTTACCGTTGTTTCAACTCGTGATTGTTCACTGCAGCGACGGAACCAGAAACTAATTGAGGAAGCGCCGGCTTTTAATCTGCCGGCAAAAATCGAAACTGAACTTGTGGAAAACTCACGGAAACTTTTTGCAGCTGTCGGATTCGTAGGGGCGGGTACCTGTGAGTTTCTTTATGAGAATGGTGCGGTTTATTTCCTGGAAGTTAATCCGCGTTTGCAAGTAGAACACACCGTTTCGGAAGAAATAACGGGTGCGGATTTGGTGCGTGCCCAGCTCGAAATCGCTGCGGGCGGGAAACTTTCGGAAATCCCGCAAACACGCGGGCACAGTATTGAATTACGTATTACCAGTGAGAATCCAGATGCGAATATGATGCCGACGGCCGGCGTAATCACCCATCTTTCCTGGCCGCTTGGGAACGGGGTGCGGGTCGATACTGCGATTCGTGAGGGAGATGCCGTCGGCACTGAATTTGATTCGATGGTCGCGAAAATTATTGTGACAGCAGCAAGCCGCAGTGAAGCAATTGCGCGTGCAAAGCGCGCCTTGCGTGAATTTAATATTTCGGGAATTTCGACTCCGGTTCCGCTGTATGCAGCAATTTTGGAGACACCAGAATTCATGTCGGGAATGTTTTCTACCCGCTGGCTGGAAACGGAATTCCTTCCAAAGTGGAGCGGGCAAGCAAATAACGGCAGTGCCGATATGCAAACTGCAGCGCGGGCGGCTCCGCTGACGCGGCCCAGCTGCTGGCAAATGCTGCAGAGAATCACACTTTCACAATTGAAATCGACGGCAAACGCGGCACAATAACTATTCCAAAAGAATTGATTGCCGCGCAGCGTCGGCACACGCTTCCCGCTCAGCCGCTGCGCCGCTCGAAACGGATTATGCAGGAACAAACACAGCAGGAACGTGACGGCAGTGTTACCTCTCCGATTCAGGCGCTTGTGCTGAAAGTGTGCACTTCCGCTGGTGCGCAGGTAAAAGAAGGAGATCTGCTCGTGGTGTTGGAGTCAATGAAAATGGAGAGTTATGTGTATGCGCCCTGTGACGGAGTGGTGGCAGAAGTTGCAGTACGTGATGGAGAAAATGTGAGTCCGGGCGCATTGATTGCACAGATTGCGGAGGCATAATGCAGGAGAAGACAAACAAATCAGCGGCGAATTCGCTGCAGTCGGCGCCGGTATCGGTGCCTGGAAGCGGGTGCGGCACCGGCGGTCAGGCGCAGCTGCCGAGTGAGTATTTTACTATTGACCAGAGTTCAAATGTGATTGACCGTGAAAAGTTCCATGCTTTTGAGCTTAGCGTTATTAAATCTGCGGAGGAAAAGGCGCGTACTCGTCAGCATCCGAAAGGAAAACAGACTGCGCGCGAACGTATTGCGGAACTGGCAGATGAAGGCAGCTTCCAGGAGATTGGGCGTTTTGCCGGCGGTAATATCGGGCATGGTTTTACCGGAGCTGGCGTGGTTACCGGAATTGGGCGGGTGCATGGGCGGCAGGTGGCAATCTATGTACAGGATTTTTCCGTTGCCGGCGGTACTCTTGGCGAAGCTGAGGGGAATAAAATTATTGCCGTCATTGATAAGGCGCTCGAATTGCAGATTCCGGTGATTGGAATCATGGATTCGGGCGGTGCGCGGATTCAAGAAGGTGTGGTGGCGCTTGGGCAGTATGGGCGAATTTTTAAGCGTACATGCCAAGCTTCAGGGAAGATTCCGCAGATTTCACTGATTTTGGGACCGTGTGCCGGCGGTGCAGTTTATAGTCCGGCACTTACCGATTTCGTGATTATGACCCGTGATAATTCGCATATGTTCGTCACCGGGCCGGATGTGGTGCGTTCGACCACGGGCGAGGAAGTAAGTTTTGCTGATTTAGGCGGAGCAGATGTGCATAATTTTCAATCGGGCGTGGCGCACTATCTTGCAGATGATGAAGCAGATGCAATTGATTATACAAAGACGCTGCTTTCGTATCTGCCGGCAAACTCGAATCAGGATGTACCGATTTATGAGTATGATGAGGATTTTTCCGAATCTGGAAAACTGCAATGTGCCGGTCTTGATCGGCTGGTTCCGGAGTCTTCGCGTCAGCCTTATGATATGGCGGCTGTGGTTGAGGAAATTGTGGACTACGGAGAGTTTGTGCAGGTACAGGAGCATTTCGCGCGGAACGTGCTTGTCGGTTTTGCTTGCATTAATGGGCAGAGTGTGGGAATTGTGGCGAATCAGCCGCTGTTTGATGCGGGCACGCTTGATGTGGATGCTTCGGAGAAAGCGGCGCGTTTTGTGCAGATGTGCGACGCATTTGGTTTACCTGTGGTGACGCTTGTGGATGTGCCGGGATACCGTCCGGGAGCTGAGCAGGAACATGCGGGGATTATTCGCCGCGGGGCGAAAATGATTTGGGCGTATTCCACGGCAAGCGTGCCGTTGGTGACAGTTATTTTACGTAAGGCGTACGGCGGGGCGTATATCGTTATGGGTTCAAAATCTCTTGGCGGAGATTTTGTGTATGCCTGGCCGGGGGCAGAAATTGCGGTGCTTGGCGCTGAGGGTGCCGTCGCAATCGTACATCGCCGTGATCTTGCTGCAGCGCGGGCGGAAGGAAATGAAGATCAGGTGCGGACGGTGCTTTGCGAGAAATATCGCCGGGAAAATGTGAATCCGTATCTTTCTGTAGCGCGTGGGGAGGTAGATGGAATTATTCCCCTTCTCGGACCCGTGAGATTATTGCGAAATCACTTGCGAATCTGCGTTCAAAACGTAAATGCGGCTACCGTCACGGAAATATGCCGATGTGAGATATCGGATTTTGAAACTAATCGGATAAATTTTTTAGATTTTTAAACACTAGTAAAGGTATAAAATGACTACTCTTTTCGAAAAACTGAACTCTGGTACACCTTATTTATTGCAATTTGCTGGGCAGGCGTCGCCATGGCGGGAGGAGCTTTCCCGGTTGCGTGCCGATTTTCCGACGGCGGGCAAACTTGCAAAGCTCCAGGAAATGAGCGAAAAAATACTTGCACCGGTACTTCCGGAGCTGACGCAGATTACTGGCGGGAAGCTGGATTTGCTCAGTGAACAGGTTCCGAATGCAGCTTTCGCATCGGTTCCGGGAATTCTGCTTTGCCAATATGCCGGATTGCAGGAGCTGGCATTGGCGGCGAAACCGGCGGCAGTGCTCGGATATTCGCAAGGGGTGCTTGCGGCTGAATTAGTAAAAGAAAGCGAGCTGAGTAATTCGAATCCGCTTCCGGCTGCGGAAAGTGAATTATTGCCTGATTCGAAGCTGCAGCCGCAGCATGGTAAAGCTGATCAGCCGAGTGGATTTGCGGTGAAGATTTTTGCTGCTGCGCGGTTAATCGGTGCTGCTGCCGCACATACTGCGCGGAGAATTGGCAGTGTTCCGCGTGGTGAATTGACTTCGATGCTTGCAGTGCGGGGAATGCCGATTGCGCAAATTGAAACGCTTGCAGCCGAGTGCGGGGTGACTCTGGCAATTATAAACGCACCGAATCGGGCCGCGCTTTCCGGGAATCCGTTATCGCTTGCGAAAGCGGCGAAGCAGATTGCGGAAAGTGCTGCCGCGCAGCAGCAAGCTTTGGATGAAAAGCTTACGGGTTCTCAGGCGCTTACTCCGAGCTGTGAGTTTCTTCCGGTTGACGTGCCGTTTCATACTCCGCTGCTCGAACCTGCGGTTGAATTGGTGAAAAAGTGGGCGCAGTGCTGTGATTTTGGGGCGCTGGATGTTGCCGGGCTTGCACGTGTGGTTCTTACGGATCCGGTTGATTGGCATGCGCAGATTTCACAGGCGTTAAAGCTGAAGCCGGAATGGATTGTTGATCTTGGACCGGGGGCTTCGCTGCGGACGATTACTGCTGCGCAAACTGCAGGTTTAGGTATTGGAGTTGTGGAAGCGGGAGATTCTGGCGGGCGTGATTTGCTGAAAACTCCTGGCGCGGTTTTTCAAAAGTCGGCGGATTATTCGCAGTATATTCCGACTGTTGCACTTCTTGACGGGAAGAAAGTGCTTGAAACGCGTTTTACGCGCTTGACCGGGCGTGCTCCGGTGCTGCTCGCGGGAATGACTCCAACCACTGTTGAAGCAGATATTGTGGCTGCTGCTGCGAATGCTGGTTATTGGGCGGAAATGGCTGGCGGCGGTCAGGTGACTGAGGAGGTGTTCCTTGAGAATCTTACGGATTTGAAAGCAAAGCTGAATCCGGGGCACACTGCACAGTTTAACGCAATGTTTATGGATCGGTACTTGTGGAATCTGCAGTTTGGCGCGCAGCATATTGTGAGTCGCGAACGCCGAAATGGTGCGCCTTTTGATGGTCTTGTTATTTCTGCGGGTATTCCGGAGCTGGAGGAAGCTGTCGGGATTTTGCAGGAGCTGCGGGCGGCGGGTTTCCCGTATATTGCGTTTAAGCCGGGGACTGTCGGTCAAATTCGGCAGGTACTTGCGATTGCGAAAGAAGTTCCAGATTTTCCGGTGATTTTGATGGTGGAGGACGGTCATGCCGGCGGGCATCACTCGTGGGAGGATCTTGAACATTTGCTTCTTGGGACTTATGCGCAGATTCGTGCGCAGGAAAATACGGTGCTTTGTGTTGGCGGCGGACTCGGTGATCCGGTGCGGGCAGCGAAGTTTCTCACTGGTGAATGGGCGCGTGAGTATGCGAATTCGGTGATGCCGGTGGATGGAGTTTTTATCGGGACGACGGCGATGACGGCGCGGGAAGCGCATACTACTGATACGGTGAAAGAGCTGCTTGTGAATACTCCTGGTATTCCGTTTACGCACAATAATGGTTGGGTTGGTTCCGGGCAGGTAAGCGGGGGATGACTTCCGGGCTTTCGCATTTGCATGCGGATATGTATGAAATTGATAATTCTGCCGCGGATGCGTCGCGTTTGTTAACGCAGGCTGGTGATGCCGAATTCCGTGCTGCTCATCGTGAGGAAATTATTGCTGCGATTAATGCTACTGCGAAACCGTATTTTGGTGAATTGGAGCAAATGACGTATGAGCAAGTGCTGCGCCGTTATGCGGAACTTACTTATCCGAATGCGGATTCTTCGTGGCAGGTGCGTTTTCATGAACTGCTGCAGCGCTGTGAAGCACGTTTGAGTGCGGTGGAATCGGGGGAGATTGAAACGATTTTCCCGCATTTGGAGCAGGCGGCAGATCCGCAAAAGTGTATTGCTGAGCTGATTGCGGCGTATCCGCGTGCAATTCGGACTACGTTTACTGTGCTTGATGCGGCATGGTTTATTGAGTTGTGTCGGAAATATCCAAAACCGGTGCCTTTTGTGCCGGCAATTGATGAGAGTTTGCTGAAGTGGTGGGGCAGTGATGGGCTTTGGCAGTCGCATGATGCCCGTTATAGTGCGGATCAGGTTCGGGTGATTCCTGGTCCGGTGTCGGTGGCGGCAATTACGAGTGTGAATGAGCCGATTTCTGATATTCTTGCGCGTTATGAGGCGCAAGCGCTTGCTGATTTGGCAGGGTTGGCGGAGCTGGAAGCTGGCGGCTGTGCAGCTGCAGGTGCGGCAGTGCCGACGGCGGAGATTTTTCGCGTCTCGCTCCGAGTTTTGCGGAATATATAAAACGGGTGCCGCATATTCTTTGGCATGGGCATTTGATGGTGAATCCGGCGCGGGTGCTGGATCAGTATCGTGTGGAGAAAACTGACGCTGGTTATGATTTGCTGATTGATCTTGATACTTTGTGGGATGATACTGCAGCTGCGCAGCATGCGGTGCGGATTTTACGGATTCCGCTTGTGCTTAATGATATTGCGGCCGGCGCGATTCCGGTGGTGGATGATTCGCGGCTGCCGGATGCGATGGCGGAAATGCTTCGTGCGACGGCGGGCGTCGGTGCTAAGAATGTGATGGGTGATGAGATTGCGCATTTGCCTGAGATTGTGCCGAGTGAACTTTCTGAATTTGGTGCAGCGCATTTTGTTTTCACTGTAAATAGTGAGCTTGGTGCGCTGCATGCTGGGGTGACGGCGGGGAGTTGGCTGAAGATTTGCATTTGGCTCCGATTGTGCCGGCTGCTTTGCTGGGGCTGTGTTGGCCGGCAATCTATGCTGCTCTTGGTTCGGCGCAAGTTGCTGGTTATCCGGTGATTGAGGGGCTGCTGAATGCCGTCCATCTTGATCATGCAGAGAGTTTAGCTGTTGCGGCGATTCCTGCTAATGCGCGGATTAGTGCTGTTTCTTATTGTGCGGATATTGCTGAATCTGCTTCGGGGCGTGTGGTTACGGTCGATACAGTTTTGCGTGCTGCGGATTGGGGGAATACCGACGGCAATACCCTGGTTCAGGGCGGCGATATGTTTGCTGCGGGCACTGAGATTGGCCGTTTTTCTGAACGTTTTGCAATTCGCGGGCGGGCGTCGGGTTCTGATTTGCCTGCGGAGCCGCGTCTTGGCCGGGAAATTGAAGCGCAGCTGCGGGCGGGGAAGCGTACTTTGCTGCGTAAGATTAGTGTGAAAGCACCGCGGGATATGACTGCTTTTGCGATGGTTTCTGGTGATTATAATCCGATTCATACTTCGTATCGTGCAGCGAAAGTGGCTGGTCTTGATGCGCCGCTTGTGCATGGGATGTGGCTTTGTGCGGCGGCGCAGCATGTTGTGTGCGGAGCTGATGAAAGCGGGGTTAGCTGGCATATCGAAAATTGGATTTATCGGATGTATGGTTTGGTGAATCTGAACGATAATGTTGATATTTCGGTGGAGCGGATTGGTATTGCAAGCGGCGGGCGTGTAGTTCTTGAAGTGATTTGTAAGGTGGATGGGGAGATTGTCTCGCAGGCTGCGGCAATTGCCAGCCCGGCTTGTACTGCATATGTTTATCCTGGTCAGGGGATTCAAAAGGCGGGAATGACGCTTGATGAGCGTACGAGTTCGCCGGCGGTGCGTGAAGTGTGGGAGCGTGCAGATGCATATACCCGCAAGGAGCTGGATTTTTCGATTCTGGCTGTTGTGCGTGATAATCCAACTGCGTTAACTGCAAATGGCGTAACTTACCGGCATCCGCAGGGGTGCTGAATTTGACACAGTTTACGCAGGTGGCGCTGACAGCTGTGGCTTTTGCGCAGACGTCGCGTCTTGCGGAAGCCGGTGTGCTGGTTGCGGGGGCGTATTTTGCGGGTCATTCTCTTGGTGAGTACACTGCGCTTTCGGCATATGGCGGGATGATGAGTCTGGAGACTGTGCTTGGTATTGTTTTCCAGCGCGGTTCTACAATGCATAATCTTGTGCCGCGCGACGGCAGCGGCCGTTCCGGATATAAGATGGGTGCGCTGCGGTCAAACCAGTTTGGTGTGGATGATGCGCATGTTGCCGAGTATATTTCGCAGGTGAGTGCGGATAGCGGCGAGTTTCTTGAGATTGTGAATTTTAATCTTGCTGGTGCGCAGTATGCTGTGGCAGGTACTGATGCTGGTATTGCTGCGCTTGAAAAGGATGCTGCTGCGCGGGCTGCGGCAGCTGGCGGGAAAGCTCCGTTCATGTTGATTCCGGGAATTGATGTGCCGTTCCATTCTTCGCGGCTGCGTTCGGGAGTGGAAGATTTTCGTTCGGTGCTTTTGGAGCGTTTGCCTGATGATATTGATTTTGATCGCCTTGTCGGGCGTTATATTCCGAATCTGGTGGCGTGTCCGTTCGCGTTTACGCCGGATTTTTGCGGGAGATTCTTGCCGTCGTGCCTTCGGAGTATGTTCAGGATTTGCTTGACCGTTGGGATTCGATTGATTTAGCTGCTGAACGGCAGGAAATTGGCCGCGGGCTGCTTGTGGAACTGCTTGCATGGCAGTTTGCTTCTCCGGTGCGGTGGATTGAGACGCAGGAGTTTCTTTTGGGGAATCCGGTGTTGAGCAGCTGGTGGAAGTTGGGCTTGGGCATGCGCCGACGCTTGCAAATCTTGCGGCGAAGACCTTGCAGTTGGTGCAGTTTGCTGGTGCAGGTGTAAAGACGCTGAATGTGCAGCGTGATGCGGCTGCGGTTTATTCTGAAGACGAACCGAAGCCGTTTATTGGGAAGCGCAGGTCTGCGGCGGCGGATGCAGCTACAGTAACGGGCATATCGGCGGCGGATGCGGAGTTTGGTGCAGCTGTAAAAGCACTGCCCGCGGTGCAGCTGCGAGTACAGGTGCGCATACAGGTGCGGGTGCAGCTGAACTGCGAGAATCGGCGGCAGTGCTGGAAACAAAGGCAGAGGTTTCTGTAGGTTCCGCCGCAGTTTCTGTAGGTTCCGCCGGATTGGGGAATGCGGATTCTGCTGCAGATTCGGAGCTGCCGGCACAGGAAACCGGAACGGTTACTCCGGAAGTTGGGTTTGACGCTGCCGATGCGCTGAAAGTGCTGCTTGCGTATGCGACGAAGATTAATGTGGAGCAGATTGGTGCGCAAGACACGATTGAAACGCTCACGAATGGGGTTTCTTCGAAGCGGAATCAGCTGCTGATGGATATTTCTGCCGAGTTGGGGCTTTCGGCGCTTGAGGGCGGAGCGGAAGCTCCGGTTGCTGAGCTGACAAAAAATGTGCAGGCGGCGGCGCATAATTATGTGCCGTTTGGTCCGGTTCTTTCTGAAGTGCTGGGTGAGCATATTCGCCGACTTTTCGGTTCGGCTGGTGCGGTGCTGGCGGACATTAGTCAGCGGGTGAGTAGTGAATGGCAGCTTGGCGCGGGCTGGCAGGCGTGGGCTGCGGCCTTTGCGATGCTGCAAACCCGTGATGGGAAGTCTACTCGCGGCGGTGAATTAAAGGTGCTGCAAGTTCCGTCGAATAAGGCGGAAGTAGCTGCTTTAATTGATCAGGCATTGGTGAATGCCGGCAAGTTCTTGAAAGTTCCGGTTTCCAAGTCGGCTGCAAATAGCGGCAGTTCAAGCGGGGCGGTGGTTGATTCGGCAGCGCTTGATGAGTTTAAGCAGTTCATCACCGGATCGCTTGCCGAGAATGCCCGTGATTTGCTTAACCGTCTTGATTCCCGTGAAAAACCGGTTGAAAAATCAGCTGCGGATACTGAGCTGCTTGAAACTGTTGCTGCGGAGCTTGGCGCGTCATGGCCGAAGCTGGTTGCGAATGTATTTGATTCGCGGAAAGCCGTCGAGCTGAATGACCGCTGGGCGTCGGCACGGGAGGATGTGACTCGGATTGCTCTCGGTGCCGATGTTAATGCGAATTTTGCGGCTACTGGAGCGGAAGTTGCACGGCAGGCACGTTTCTTAGCGGCCCGTACCTGCAAAACGAATCCGGAAATCGCAGACCGGCTCGCGAAGATTGCAGTGCAGGCACTTGATGAGACTCCAGGTGAGTTTTCAGGGAAGGTTGCTGTTGTTACCGGGGTGACTCCGCAGTCTATTGCCGGTGCGCTCACTGCAAAGCTTCTCGCCGGCGGCGCCACTGTGATTGCGACGGCCTCGCGGATTTCACAGCAGCGGCTGATTGATATCCGCGAGCTTTACCGCAGGTCTGCCCGCGGTGATGCAAGCTTATGGCTGGTTCCGGCAAATCTTGGATCTTACCGTGATATTTCGGCGTTAATTGATTGGATTGGCAGTGAGCAGACTGAGACTGTCGGCGGTGCAAAGCATTTGATAAAGCCGGCGCTGATTCCGGATTTACTTTTCCCATTCGCGGCTCCGCGCGTGTTCGGTTCATTGGCGGATGTTGGTCCGCGTGCGGAAAATGAGGCCCGGATTATGCTGTGGGGTGTGGAGAAGCTGATGTCAGGTTTGGGTGCGCTTGGCGGCGAACATGATATTTCACATCGTTTGCATATTGTACTTCCCGGATCGCCAAACCGCGGTATTTTCGGGGGCGACGGTGCATATGGCGAAGTGAAAGCAGCGCTTGACGCAATCTGTAATAAATGGCGTGTGGAGCCGTGGGGAAGCAGGTTACCTTGGCGCATGCGCGGATCGGATGGGTGCGCGGTACTGGTTTGATGGGCGGAAATGATCCGCTTGTTGCCAGTGTGGAAGCGAAAGGCGTCCGCACCTGGTCTACGGAAGAAATGGCTGGAGAGCTGTTAAGTCTTGCTTCAGCGGCGGCGCGCAGACAAGCACTTGCCGGGCCGTTGGATGCGGATCTTACCGGCGGTTTGGAAGCGGTTGATTTTACGGCTTTGACGCATGAAGCATCTGTGCAGAATGCAGATTGTGTTCCGAAAGTGCATACTCCGCAAATTCAAGCTCTTCCGAGTCCATCTGAAATCACACTTCCCGGCGGCGGGGCAGCTTTCAAAGATGGTTCTGCGAATCCGGAAGATTTAGTTGTGATTGTGGGGCTTGGCGAAGTGGGAACATGGGGCAGTGCCCGCACTCGTTTTGCTGCTGAGCTTGGAATTCAGAAAGATGGGTCGGTTGAGCTGACTGCGGCAGGCGTGCTTGAGCTGGCATGGATGATGGGGCTGCTTACCTGGCATGAGTCGCCTAAGGCTGGCTGGTATGACAGCGAAAATAATCTTGTGGAAGAGCAAGATATTTATTCTCGTTTCCGTGATGAAGTGGCAGCCCGCAGCGGTATTCGGCGTTTGCATGATGACGGGGCAATACTTGCTGCGGGAACTACCGATATGGTGACCGTTTTCCTTGACCGCCCGATTAGTTTTCATGTTTCGAGTGAAGCTGAAGCGCAGGCTTATCTGCAAGCGGATCCAAAGTTTACTCAGGTTGAGCTGGCAGAGACGAGCAGCGGTGAAAGCTGGAAAGTTACACGTTTGCAGGGAGCGGCAACTCTTGTCCCGCGCCGGACTACGATTTCGCGTTTTGTTGCCGGGCAGTTCCCGCAAGGTTTTGATCCGCAAAAGTGGGGGATTCCTGCTGCGATGCTTGAAAGTGCAGACAAGATGGCTGCATGGAATCTCGTGGCAACAGTGGATGCGTTTATTTCTGCTGGTTTCAGCCCGGCAGAGCTGCTGCAGGCGGTGCATCCGAGCAAGGTGGCTTGTACTCAGGGCACTGGTTTCGGCGGGATGAATTCGATGCGGAAACTTTTTGTGGAACGTTTTTGAATGAGTCTGTGCCGCAAGATATTTTGCAGGAGACTTTACCGAATGTGATTGCTGCACATACGATGCAATCTTATGTCGGCGGGTATGGTTCGATGATTCAGCCAGTGGCGGCATGTGCGACTGCAGCTGTTTCGCTTGAAGAAGGCGTCGATAAGATTCTTGCAGGCAAGGCGGGTTTTGTGGTGACTGGCGGTATAGATGATCTTTCCGTCGAATCGCTTGAAGGTTTCGGGTTTATGAACGCGACGGCTGATTCGCATGCTCTTGCTGAGAAAGGGATTAGTGAGCGGTTCTTTTCACGGGCAGGGGATTCGCGCCGAGCTGGTTTTGTGGAGGCGCAGGGCGGCGGTACCGTGCTGATTGCTCGGGGTGATCTTGCGCTTGAGCTGGGTTTGCCGGTTTATGGTGTGGTCGGTTATGTGCAGACATTTGCCGACGGAGCCCACACTTCAATTCCTGCTCCTGGGCTTGGTGCGCTCGCGGCGGGACAAGGCGGGAAAGATTCCGGTTTGGCTCGTTCGTTGGAGCGGTTAGGTGTGAGTACAGATGATATTGCTGTTGTGTCAAAGCATGATACTTCCACAAAGGCGAATGATCCGAATGAAGCTGAATTGCATGATCGGTTGGCGCATGCTCTTGGCCGGAGCAGCGGTAATCCGCTTTATGTGGTTTCGCAAAAAACGTTGACCGGTCACGCGAAAGGCGGAGCGGCACTTTTCCAGATTGCAGGGCTTACACAGATTTTTGCTTCTGGGATAGTTCCGGCAAATCGGGCATTGGATAATCTTGATCCGGAGTTTATGGAACGTGATTATCTGGTTTGGCTGCGTGACCCGCTGGATTTGAATCGGGAAAATACCGGCGGCGTGCACACTGATGATGCTGTCAGTGATGGCAGCGTTGTGCCGATTAAGGCTGGTTTGATTACTTCGCTTGGTTTTGGGCATGTTTCTGCAGTGATTGCGCTGGTGCATCCGGGGGCGTTTGCGGCGAGTGTGTCGCGCAGCCGTGGTGCGGGGGCGCTTTCGGTGTGGCGTGAGCGGGCTTTGAACCGTTTGCATGCCGGCGAGCTGCATCGGGCGCAGGCGATGATTGGACATAAGGCACTTTATGAGCCGGTGGAAGGGCGCCGGCTGCCGGAGGGTGCGGGCCGTGCTCATGAAGCTGAAGCGGCGATGCTGCTTAATCCGCAGGCGCGGCTTTGTGCGGACGGAAAGTATCAAGGCTGAGTTTTGCTTGTGTGAAAGCGAATTGTAAATATCGACGGCGGTGCGGAGGATGGTCTGTATCGCCGTCGGTAAAAACATTCGGATAAATAGTTAAACTTCGAGATGTGAACATTGAAAATATGTGAATAGAAGCGGGGATTAGTGAAGGTGTCTGGATTTAGGCGAACGGATTTTCTGGATGTTCCTCCAATATTCGGAGTTGGCGTGGATTTAGTGTATATTCCGCAGTTTGTTTCGCAGCTGCATCAGGTTGGTTCGGTTTTTGCAGATGCTTTCAGCTCTGCTGAGCGGCGTTATGCCCGCAGGCGGGCGGTGGTTACTGGAAATTTGCCTGAGTATCATTTGGCGGCGCGTTGGGCTGGGAAAGAAGCTTTTTGAAGGCGTGGTCGGGATTGCTTTTTGGGAAGCCGCCGGTGATTGAAGTGTCCGGGGTGAATTTTGCTGAGATTCAGGTGCTTGCTGATGCTTATAACCGTCCGCAGCTGGTGCTTTCCGGGCAAGTTGCGACGAGTTTTGCAGCGAGTGTTTCGCGGGCCGGGAGTGCGCCGGTGAAAGCGGATATTGCGGCGGTGTTAAATTCGCAGGCTGCCGGTGATTGCGAATTGGTTGAGTCGGTTAAATCGGTTGAGTCGGTTGCCGGTGCGGAATTCGGAATTCGAAAATCGATTGTGCACCCGTTGATTTCTTTATCGCATGACGGGGATTATGCGATTGCTTATGTGCAGCTGGCGGCAGGCAGGATACCGGATGCGAATTCGGTTTCCGGACTTTGATTGTTTTTGGTGTGCGGAGGGAGATTTTAGCGATTGCGAATCGTTGTTTTGCGCTAGTTTCAGTAAACTGAAAGCTAAGGTTGGAAGCTTTGAATTATTTTTATATTTAACGAGTGCGGAGGGTTTGGATGGCAGGTGTGCGTGAGGCGAAACATGCAGCGAATTTGCAGCGGATTCTTGAAGCGGGAAGTGAGCTTTTCGAGCAGCATGATTATGCTGATGTTACTACGAATATGCTTGCGCAGCGGGCTGATGTTTCGGTGGGGACGCTTTTTCGGCATATTGGTTCAAAAGCTGCGCTGTTAGTTTCAGTGATTAAGAAAACGCTGCATCAGCCGGTGCAGACGCTGCGTCCGGCTACGACTATCCCGCTTGCGATTCAGGCTGTGATGGCTTTAGTTGAACCGTTTTTGGATTTGGCGGTGCGGCAGCCGAAGAATGTGATTGTTTTTCAGCGGGAAGTGCTTTACGGTGAGGCCGACGGGTCGGAGGTTGTCGGGATTGTGCAGGCACTGGAGCCGCAAATTGGGGAAATTGTGGCAGAGCTGCGCGGTATTCCGAGTCAGAATCTGACGCATACGCTTTATTCGGTGATTTATATGGATTTTTTGCAGGCGACGACGGGGAGTGCGCGGATGGAGGATTTGCCGGAACGGATGCGTGAATCTGTGAGTGCGGTGCTCTATAACTGGCGTTAAAGCCTTTTAGTTGGGTCGATTTGGGCCGGGTTCCGAGCGGTGTTTTGCATAGCGGTCAGGCTTGATCTATGCAAAAACACCGCTTTCCGCCCGAACAACTACCGGCTTTTTATCCCTCTGTGCTGAAAAGCGGCTATCTGTGATTGCAGATTGAATAATTGCAGGGCAGAGACTTGAATATTAAGAGCTTCTAGGTCTGAAATTTGGTGAATATTGATTATCTAGCGTCTGGATATAAAATTTAACGAGTTTCGGCATTATCAGAGTTCAAGTTAGGTTTTGGGCGGGTAGTTTCGTGAGGGGAGAAAGACCCGGTGTTTACATCAGCGTTCAAGTTAGGTTTTGGGTGAGTAGTTTCAGTTTTGGGCGGGTAGTTTCAGTTTCGGTAAAAGCTTAGATATTTTAGGCAAGCTCGGAACTTTCGGAACAGAAAAACAAATGAACAAATGAACAAAAAACAAATAAATAAACAGATAAACAAACAAATGAAGAAACGAGGAAATGATGATTAAGGCAGCAATTTTTGATATGGACGGAACTTTGATTGATACGATGCCGGTATGGCGCGGGGCGGGAGCAAACTATTTGCGCCGGCTTGGGGTGGATGTAGATCCGCATCTGGGTGCGCGCTTCTTTGAGATGACGGTGGGAGAAGCTGCTGAGACGATTCGCGAAGAGTTTAATGTTGATCTTTCTGTTGCAGAAATTGAGCACGGTATTTTTACCGAGGTTGAGCGGTCGTACCGCGAAGAAGCACCATTTAAGCCTGGCGCGATTGGTTTTGTTCAGGCGCTTGCGGATGCTGGAGTGCCGATGTGTATTGTTTCTTCCGGATCGCAGCCGCTGATTTCGGCTGCACTTGAGCGGGCAGGAATCCGCAAATATTTTACCGAAATTTTCGGGGCAGCACAGACGGGGATTGATAAGCGCCAACCGACTATGTTTATGCAGGCGGCAGAGCTGATGGGAGTTGAACCGTTTCACACGTGGGTTTTTGAAGATGCGCTTTATGCGGTGCGTGTGGTGAAGCCGTTTGGTTTCCGAACCGTGGGAATTTCCGACGAACTGAGTGCTGGTACCGCACACTCACTCGCAGCAGAAGCTGACTTGTATTGGGAGGAATATCCGCGCGAGATTCCGGCGCAAATGTTGGGGTGAACGCTTTTGCGTATTCGTTTTTTATTTCGCTCCAGCCAGACTTTGCGGTGATAAATTCGTGACCGGCGGGTGAGCCGCTTCTCTCGAACTGCTTATTAACGCTGTCTTTGAATCGGTAATGTTGTGTTTTCGGATCGGTAATGTGTGTTTTGAATCGGTAATATTATTTTTTGAACCAGCTCAGTTTCCCGACGGTGCGGTAGAGGATTTTCCGCAGGAATCCGGGGATAACTCGGTATCCGCAGCGCAGCACGATATTTTTACCAAATCAAGGCGGGAAGTAATTCCAAGATGATACAGCTTTCGCTGCAGGTCGAATTCTGAGCGGAGCATTGTGATTCCGCCGCGGCGGGAATAGGCTCCGGCTCCGATTCGGTAGAGTACGAGAGAATCAGAAAGGTTGATGCAGCGTACACCGGCGGAAATCATTCGGGCGAAGAGCCAGTAATCTTCCATATGATTAACATGCTGATATTTACCGCACTCACGTATTTTACTCGCCCGGTACACCACGGTTGGGTGGTTGAATGGGTCGCGCAGCCGTGCCGCTTTGCGGATTTCTGCAGCAGTTTCCGGCATTTTTCGGGTAAGTCCGCGCTCATTTTCGTTATCGGTGAATTCGGTGAGAGCTGATCCGACGAGGTCGTATCCTGATTCGATATATGGAATTTGTTTCGCGAAACGTTCAGGCAGCGAGATATCGTCGGCGTCTGCGCGTGCGACGATATCATATTCGCAGGCTTCGAGACCAAGGTTGAGTGCATGTGAAAGCCCGTGGTTTTCTGGTGTTGCAATAACTGTAAGTTTTGTTTTCCCAATCAAATTTGCGCCGGCGGCAGATTGGGCTTTAGCGAGTAAAGCGTGCACTTGCGGGGTGATTGGACCGTCGCACACAACCACAAGCTGTGTTGGCGGAAGTGTTTGCTCAATTGTTGCCGAACGTATTGCACGTTCAAAGAATTCGGCGCGGTCTCCAATGTAGACCGGTAAAAGCACGGAAAAATTGGTCATTTTGTGCTCCTCTCGCGCTTTGTGCTCCTCTCGGCGAATTTCTGTTGTTCCCAGGATTCGCGTTCGAGTGTGAGCACATCTGCCAGTGCCGGTGTGCTTTCAAAAATTTTGGTGTTTGTGCGCGGCCGCCGCAGTCCGGCTTTTACTCCTTGCGCGAAGTATTTTAGCAGCTCGCTGCGATTTTGGTCAGCGGCAAGAAGTTTTATCCAGCGCAAAACAGTTTTTCCGCCGTACAATATTTTTTCGAACGGTGTGAGCGAGGTTGAAAAACGGTACATCCAAAATTTATTGCGGACTTCGTTGAAGAATCTTTTTCCAGGTGAAGCTGCGGCATTGCCGAAGGTTTTCGTGCGGTGTTCGACGCGGGCCGAATTTACGTAGAAGCCAATCCGTTTCCGTAAAATTCGTGCGGTATATTCAAAATCGTCGTTCCATAGAAAATAGTCTGCTACTGGTAAACCGATTTCGCGAATCGCGCTTGCACTAATTAGCGGGCCGACGAATGAGGCGGTTCGGATTGGGTATGCGTGCAGATCTTTAGCTTGGATCACGAGATCGGCGGGGGCGAATGGCATTAGGCGCGGTTTGTTCATTGGGTGTTCGCGTCCGTCGATCCAATCTGCACGGCAGGCAAGTAATCCGAGTTCAGAGTTTTTTGCAGTTTTTACTGCCGGGAGTGCTGCAAGTTTCTGCCACTGAGTGAGCAGCGTTTCGAGCGTGTTGAGATGCGGGAGGGTGTCGTCGTCCATTATCCACACGTAATCTGCTCCAATGCTGATTGCGCGGGCAATTCCAGCTGCGAATCCGCCGGCTCCGCCGAGATTTTCCGGCATTGTAATTGTTTCGGTAACGACTTTTGCGTTTGCGATTACTGTTGGAGTGGAGTCAGTGGAAGCATTGTCTACCACTACCACACCATCAAGTGCCCGAGTTTGGCGGGCTAACCGGTCAAGCATTTTCGCTAAAAGTTCGGCACGATTCCATGCGACCACGACGGCGACGACTTTTTGTTCATATTGCGGGAACCTTATTGATGATTTTGGAGGAGAATAGATGAGGAGAATAGTTAACGACGGGGAAAGGATTTGGCACTTTAAGGATTTGGCACTTTAAGAATCTGGCACTGCAAGGGGCTGCAGCTGGCCGCGGATCCGGATTTAAATCCCGGCTTATCGCGGATTAGGTTTTCAGGGTCAGGCTCAGGGCTTATCGGCTTAAGGGATGGGTTCAGGGATACAGGATTCGATTTCAAGGCGATAAGACTCCTGAATCTCGAAAGTTCTTAATCCTGCCCCTCCCCAAAAAATCCGAAAACACTTCACTAAAAATTTCGAAAACACTTCACCGCGAAATCCCGAAACTCATTAATTCTGCGCCGCGGAAACCATTGCAAGTTTCGGCAGTATCAGAGCCAGAGCTTTGCTTTTGAAAGTGCCGAACGGATTGTGTCTTCCATTCCATAATACCGGTATTCAGCCAGCCTCCCGCCGAATTTGACCTTTTCTTCTGCGAGGGAACGCTGCCGATATTGCTCGTATTTTTCGCGGTCGTCAGCGTTCTCAAGCGGATAATAAGGTTCGATTCCGCGATGCCAGGATTGTGAGTATTCTTTTGAGACTACTGTTTTTGGCTGGGTGCCGAATTCGAAGTGTTTATGTTCAATTGTGCGGGTGTATGGTGTTTGTGTGTCGGTGTAATTCATTACCGCTACGCCTTGTTTGTTATCGGTATCGAATATTTCATGTTCGAAGCGCAGTGAGCGGTAGCGTAGTTCACCGTAGCAGAAATCGTAGTATTCATCGATTGGGCCGGTATAAATCACCATATCGGCAGCAGCATCAATTTCTTCCTTCTGTTTCAGATAGTCGACACCAGTGCGGACATCGGCAGCAGCAAGCATTTTTTCAAAAATCTGCGTGTAACCGCCGATTGGAATCCCTTGATACGGGTCGCGGAAGTAGTTGTTGTCGAATGTGAAACGCAGCGGAATCCGGCGCATTACCGACGGGGAAGTTCTTCACAAGACATTCCCCATTGCTTTTCGGTGTATCCCGCCACCAGTTTTTCGAAGATGTCTTTTCCGGCAATCGAGAGGATGTGTTCTTTGAGATTTTTCGGATCTGCGCATGGAATACATTGCGAAGCAATTTTTCCCGGGCTTCTGCCGGAGTTTTCACACCCCAAAGCTGATAGTAGGTGTTCATGTTGAATGGCATGTTCAGCAGTTCGCCGTGATAGTTTGCCACCGGGGAGTTTACAAAGTTGTTAAATTCGCAGAATTGGTGCATATAATCCCAGATTTCTTTGTCGCTGGTGCGGAAAATATGCGCTCCGTACTTGTGCACGTTAATGTCGGCTATTTTCTCGGTGTAGCAGTTACCGCCGATATGGTCGCGCCGTTCGACTACGAGTACGGACTTGCCGAGCTTTGCTGCTTCGAATGCGATTACTGCGCCAAAGAGTCCGCTTCCAGCAATCGCGATATCGTAGTGTTTCATTTTATCCTTCTGTTTGAGCTCAACTGGTTCAGTGGTTTCAACTGGTTCAGTGTTATGGTGTAATCATATTTTATATTTCACCCGTTTGGGTTATGGCTGCAGAACGGGTACGGAATTTTATTGCTGCCAGTTTCCGCAGACTTGTTTTCTTGTCTGCGCCCATTTTTGCGGGCTGATACGGTTTTCGGTGATACAGGCAAGCAGTTTCCAAAAGTGTCGGGTTTTTCCGGAGTACTGGTCGGCAGTGCGGTTTTGGAAAGTTTTCGGGTGCTTGAGAAGTAAATTTAAATCTTTTTGCTCCACGGGAAGAAATACTGCGGGTTAATATTTCCGGCGCTGAATTCGGATTTGAATGTGTGCTGGAAGTGCGGAAAGAAATCTTTTCTTCCTGCGGGTGTCAGCCGCCAATAATTCCAGATGTAGCTATCCCATTTCAAGCGGGTTTCGTATGTTTTAAGTTTTTGTATTTCGGAGCTGCGGGTCCGAAACCGGCAATAAAGCGTTCAATTTCTGCGAATTCTTTCGCGACGGCAAACACTTTTCCAGCGGAATGAATTGATGAGTTTTCGTTGTCTTGGCGGTAGTGAACAAAAGCATTCGGCAGCAGGCTGACTTTTTCCGCGCATGCCCAGACCTTAAATGTGAAAGATACGTCTTGGTAGCTTGCTCCGGGTGTTTCGAGGAAACGAATTCCGTGTTTAACCAGAAAATCGCGGCGGTAAATTGCCGACCAAATCGATGGCATGTACCAAAATAGTGCCGGATATTCAAGAGGTTTAATAATCTGCGGCGTATTTTTTCGAATTAAATAATTGCACCGATTGGATAGTTTTGGCGAACTCCAGTAGAAGTAGAAATTGGATTTAACAACGGGTGTCTGTGTTTTTTCGGCGTTACCGGTAAGCACAGCGAGCGTATTTGGATCCATAAAATCATCGGACTCAAGGATTGCAATATATTTTCCTTTTGCGGTGTCTAAACCGCGGTTCATTGAAGCGCCGTATCCGGAATTTTCTTTGTTAATGACGGTGATTCTCGAATCTTTTTCCGCATAGGTTTCAAGGATTTGGCTGGTTGTGTCAGTGGATCCGTCGTTAATGCAAATTATTTCGATATTCGGAAGTGTTTGCGAAAGTATTGAGTCAATGCATTCTTTGAGGTATTTTTCAGCGTTATAACAGGGGACAATCACGGATACTAGTGGAGGAAAATCTGTCATTCTTATTCCTTATGGTTAAAGTGTTGGAAATTGCCGCTGTCAGAATTTAGTATTAGAGCCAGTTTAGCGCAGCTGCGCCGCAATGTGAGGAGCTTACTATTGCACTTCCCGGAGTAATCTGTGTGGTATTATAGCCTAGTTGTTTAGGGCGATTCGAAAATAGGAGAAGCCTGCAGCACTGATTTACAGATGCAGAAACTAGAGTAGCGCGAAGAACGGCGGTTTTTATGCATATTGCGCTGAAAAAGATATTTATATCTTGCAGCAGCTGGTCTCAAAAGACTTCAAAATTAAATATCGACGCAGCTTATTGGGAATTGTCTGGTCGGTGTTGAATCCGCTGCTGATGATGATTGTGATGGCAATCGTTTTTCGACGATGTTTGCTGTGGCACGTACCGGCAGTATTCCAAACTATCCGCTTTATCTGATTCTGGGTATTGTCACTTTCCAGTTCATGTCGGAGTCAACTTCGGGGGCGTTGACATCAATTGTTGGCGCGTCATCGCTGCTGAAAAAGGTGCGGATTCATCGCTGGGTGTTTCCGGTGCAAAGATTCTCTTTGGATTGGTGAATTTATCTTTTTCGCTAATTGCTGTTGCGCTGGTAATGCTGTGGTTCCAAATTATTCCCACATGGCATATTGTTTGGCTGCCGGTTTGTTTGCTGCTGCTCTCGATTTTTAATGCCGGTGTCGGGCTGGCGCTGGCAGCTGGTGATGTGTTCTTCCGTGATATCCAGCATTTGTGGGGTGTTTTTATTACGGCCTGGACTTATGCCACTCCGCTGTTTTGGAGCTTTGATATGATTCAGGGGATGAGCCCGACTCTGCAACTTATCATGAAAGCGAATCCGATGTACTCTTTCGTGATGTTTATGAGAGATATTTTCTTATATCAGCAAAGTCCAAGTGCTGCGGTGCTGCTTGCATGTACCGGTTGGGCGGCAGCTGCAATAGTATTTGGCATGATTACTTTCAAACTATCTGAACATAAGTTCATCTTATACATCTGATTATTGGAGATTTAATGGCTTATATTTCACTTCCTGCAAAGCAGCAAGGAGAGTATTCGATTGTTGTTGACGATGTTACGATGATTTTCAACATGGCATCGGAGAATATGCATAATTTGAAGGAATACTTTATCAAGTTGATGAAACGTGAGCTTTTCTTCAAAGAATTCAAAGCATTGAAGAATATTTCGTTTCAGATCAAACGCGGCGAAGTGGTCGGCTTGGTCGGTACTAATGGTTCTGGTAAATCTACAATGCTGAAAATTATTGCCGGTGTGCTTGAGCCGAGTGAAGGTACAGTGCGTGTCGGCGGCAATATTTCTCCGCTGATTGAGCTTGGTGCGGGTTTTGATTTCGAGCTTACTGCGCGGGAAAATGTTTATCTCAACGGCGCATTGCTCGGGTATTCCCGTGAGTTTATTGACGAACATTTTGACGAGATTATTGATTTTGCGGAATTGCATGATTTCGTAGATATGCCGTTGAAGAATTATTCTTCAGGCATGGTGGCGCGGATTGCTTTTGCAGTGGCGACGATTACTGAGCCGGATATTCTGATTGTCGATGAAACACTTTCAGTTGGTGATGTATTCTTCCAGCGAAAGTGTGAGGAAAGAATACAGCATTTTATCGAGAATGGTGATGTTACAGTTCTTTTCGTCTCGCACTCGATGGAGCAGGTGGAGCGGATTTGCGACCGTGCAATCTGGATTGAAAAAGGCGAAATGCGGATGGATGCACCGGTTGCACAAGTGTGTGAGAGTTACAAGAATCAATTCTGATGCTGTTTCGGGGCTGATATTGGATTTGCAGGTTCGCAGCAGAGTTTGATTTAAGGAGAAATTATGGAAGAAAAACAGCCGCTTGTGAGCGTCATTATTCCGATGTATAACTGTGCAGCGTATCTTCCGAAATTGTTTGCCAGCCTGCGCAGCCAGACTTATCCGAATCTTGAAATTATTTGTGTGGATGACGGATCCACTGATGCAAGTTCCGCTATTGCAACGCAGTTTATCTACGACGATTATCGGATACGGATTTTCCGGAAGTATAATTCGGGCGCAGGTGAAACTCGTAATGCTGGGATTGTTGTAGCGAAAGGCGATTATATCTGTTTTGTGGATGCAGATGATTTTATTGCGCCGAATGCAATTGAATTGCTGGTGGATACTGCGGAAAATCATGGTGTCGATGTCGTACTTTTCGATCTTGATAATTACAGTAAAGAGTCGAATTCATTTACGGTAAACGAGTCAATTAACCGCGAGTATGTTCCGGTGCGGCAAGTGTTTAAAGCCGTCGACGTGCCCAATATTTATAAGCATGTAATTGGTTTTACTGTAAACAAGTTTTATCGTGCAGATTTTTTGCGGGAAAATAACTTGTTGTTCCCGAAAATAGCGGCGCATGAGGATATGCCGTTCACTTATCTTGCTTTGAGTCTTGCCGACGGAATCTACTATCTGGATGAAACGCTCTATCATTATCGCCGTGAAAATCAAGACAGCGTAAGTAATACGCTGGAAACTGATTACCAGTACATGTTTCAAGCTCTTGAGATTACCTGCGACTGGTTATTTCGGCATAAAATTTGGAAAAAATTTGAAAAGGATTTCATCAGCTATGTACTGCATATGTGCAGCTGGCAGTATTCGCGGAAAAATATTTTATCGCGGACGGAGTTTCTGGAAACTGCAGCACGGGAGTGGTTTTCGAAGCTCGGAGTTGCATATCTTTCACCGCAAGATGTGCATGATTTAAGCGATTACCAGATTTACGAAAAAGCGATGTCAATCGGGAAAGCGCACAGATTTGCTGCTGAATTTTACCGCAGTTTTTCACGCGCACCGGCAGTAGTGAAAGCAGTGATTTTGTTCCGGACTGTCCGCGGGAGGTTGGCGAAGTTTATCAGGAGACGGCAGAAATTGCGGGAGTTAAGAGCAATCATGCGCAGATAAACTGCGCGTTTCAGGATGAGTTTTGCCGGGAGTACGTCGGAAAAATTTGGGAAAATCATTGCGCGAATCGTGTTGAAATAGTTGTTGAAATCTTGCTTTGAACTTGAAAAACGCTGATGCATCAGCGCGTATTCGAGAAAGTAATGCAGATAAAAATAACGGACTTCGGAGCTTGCACCAGATTCTTTCAGCAGATTTTGGATGCGGCGCTGTGCAAAAATAAATTCCTGTTTTTTAAAATTATTTTTTCCTTCATCGAAAGTAATAGATCCGCTGACTCCGCGGCGATAGTAGTAGAGATGCTCGGCAAGGAGTGAAACCCGCTGGCATTTCAGCATTGCTTCTGCCGCGAAGATTGCGTCCTCATAGATATGGTTGGGCAGAAAACGCAGCTTGTGTTTTTCGATAAATGAACGGCGGAAAATCCGATCCCAGATTCCCATAAACTGAATCATTTCTGGGCGGGTAGCTAGTGAAAATATTTCTCCGTTGAGCTTGCGGTAAAGCTCCTGATCGCGGTACGTATCCAATGCGCCTGATTGCTGCGAATAAAGAAAATAATCAAAAATTACGATATCTGATTTTGTTTTTTCCGCATGTGCAGTGGTTTTTGCAAAAAGCTGCGGATCTGCGAAATCGTCACCGTCAATAAAAACGATATATTCGCCGGTTGCTTTGTCTAAAGCGATATTCCGTGCCTGCGAAACTCCAACATTATCAGCTTGATATACTTGCATCCGTGCGTCTGCTTTTTGGTATTGGGAAAGAATATCGGCTGAAGAATCAGTAGATCCGTCGTTTACACAAATTATTTCGAAATCCTGGATTGTCTGGGCGAAAACAGTGTCAAGGCACTGTGCAAGGTATTTTTCAGTATTATGTACTGGGATGATTACGGATATTAGCGGGTGTTTCATATCGGTCTTTTCTGTTTTTGAACGGATAGTGAATATATTATGTTATATCGCATAGTTGTCTGAATCGCGAGAGCAGATTAAGCCCGATACAGTTACGGGGTAAGCTGCCGAAAATTATGATTTGGTGATTTTCATTGGTAAGGAGTGCATGATAATGAATCCCGGCACACAAGAAGCTGCAGGTCAGCGCACCTCACGGGTGCTCTATTTTGATGTTTTAAATGTGCTTGCCTGCATTTCGGTACTCTTTTACATTGCAATACGATGGTGCACGCATGGAATCCGGGAAAAACTGGGCAGCAGCGCTCGCAATTGAGACGATATTTTTCTTCGCTGTCCCAATATTTTTTATGCTTACCGGAGCGACGCTGCTGCGCTATCGGGATCGTTACGATACGCAAACTTTTTCCGGAAGCGCTTGCTGCGGATTGCGGTGCCGTTTCTTGCTTGGAGTCTAATTGCGTTTATCACGGCGAATATTGTGAATGATCGTTGGGATACGCTTAACGCCTGGAATCCAGTTTCTTTTGCAAACGGCATATTAAATAACACGATTGAGGTCACGTATTGGTTTTTCTTCCCGCTTTTTGCGATTTATCTTGCGCTGCCGGTGATTTCGCTGCTGAAAGATCAGCGCAGCGTGTTGATTTATGCTGCGGCGGCGGCTTTTATTTTGCAGTATTGTCTGCCGGTGATAATGAAGATGCTGGGCAGTAATTGGAATCCTGATTTTTCCATGCCGGCTTTGGGCGGTTTTTATTTTATCCGGTTCTCGGGTACCTGCTTGCAACGGTTGATTTTGCGAAAAAATATCGGATTTTGCTCTATACAGCTGCAGTTCTTTCCCTGATTTTGAAGTTTGGATACACCTTATATTATTCGGCATTAATCCAGGATGTGGATCGGACTTTCTTTGATTATCAGGTGTTCACTGCTGCTTTGCCGGCAGCCGCAATATTTGTGTGGTGTAAAAACACTGATTTTGAATGGCTGCGCAAACACCAAAATCTGTTGGCGAAAATCTCGGGATGCTCATTCGGTGTCTATCTGCTGCACAATCTGGTTTTGCAGAATATCATTTTCGGGTTTTTCGCTATTTCGCCTACGTCGGTGGTGTTACGCACAGCAGTCCCGCTGCTGCTTTATGCTTTTGCGTCTTAGCAGTGCTGTTGTTAAAACAGATTCCAATACTGCGGAAGATTGTTCCGTAAGCCGAGCTGTACACCTGCAGCCCGGCTTAGCCGAAGAACTTGAATGCGGATCTGAAAGTTTTTCGGTTCAGCGGCGGAAGAGGAATCTGTAGGCGCGGGCAATCAGCTGATAGTGGCGCGGCATATTCAGAGTATTAACCAGGATTCGATAGTCGTCCTGATGATAGAAGTACTCTGCGCTTAAATCTTTCACTCCGAGTTTTTCAAACCAAGATGTCAGGCATGAATACCGAAATTCAAGTGCCGGAAATTTTTTCAGCGTTGAATTTTTCCAGGTGCACATATGGAGTACATAGCTGGCGTAGTTCTTTTGGTGAATATCCCATAAACCCAAGGATTGCAAACCTTTTTCAGCTCAAATAACGCTTCAAGCATGTATTCGTAGTGTTTCTCGGTAGCGTCGCTTAAGCTTCCGGAGCGGAATCTGCGGTAGTGATAAAAAGTTTTCGGAAGATAGTAGATTCGCGCAGCGGCGCTGAGGGCGAGATAAGTAAACGGCATATCTTCATGCGCGCCGACTTCCGGAAAATCGATTTGTGCCTGCTGCAGGTACTCGCGCCGGTAGATTTTATTTACAGTAAATCCAACCAGATATTTGTAGAAATTTTTTATTTCACTGGCAGTAAATACGCGGTACACCGGGATATGTTTTTCGAAAGCGCATAGTTCGGGTAGTAAGTTCCGAGCTGATTATCATAGTTGTCGATATCGAAGACGACGGCGTCTGCTCGGTGTGTTTCGGCTGTCTGCACAAGCGTGCTGATTGTATCTGGTTCGATAAAATCATCGGAATCGACGAAGCAAAGATATTTTCCTGCGGCAACCATCATTCCAACGTTGCGGGTTTTCGCTGCGCCGGTATTGTGTTTATCGACAACAATGATTCTGCTGTCTGCGGCGGCGTATTTTTGCAGGATATCAAGACTGTGATCTTGTGAACCGTCGTTAACACAGATGATTTCCAGATTATGATAGGTTTGTGTGCGCAGTGATGCGAATAAATCGGGGAGAAAATTTTCCGAATTATATACGGGAACTACAATGCTCACTAGCGGCTTAGTCTCTGGCATAGAACCTCTTTCAGAACAAAGAAGAAACGGATCAGAAAATTAGCGGTGCAGAATTATATTTTTGCAGATTCAGCCGCGAATCCTTTTTACAATCCGTTTAATTTTCCGAAATGCTTTTGCGGCGAATGGAGAGCGGTCGTTTACCTGGATGGTTTTTGATGTTCTTGTACATCCAGTTCAATCGGCGCTACGGCAAGCTGTTTATCGCCAAGAGAGTCCGGATTATGAATAATGGTTTGTAAATCGTCCCATTCAACCGGAGAGAATAGGGAAGAATCCAGTTCGTTTGCATCGTGTGCAGCGGCAAACTGCTCATGCATTAATTTTCGGAAGCTTGGTTTCAGCGGAGTATCAAGCCGATTATAATTCCACAGATAAGTCTCATATTTTTTCGCCTGTAACTGGAATTTTAGCGCTTCGCGCCGTTTTGGATATTTTGCGAGGAATTTTTCGAATGATTCGTATTCATCGCTCACACAAAATACTTTTGCTCCGGATTTTACTGAAGAGTTCGCATTATCGACACGATAATTCAGGAATGCTTCACGCATGAAAACTACTTTTTCTGCGGCTGCCCAAACTTTAAGTAAGAAACCAGTATCCTGGTACGAAGCTCCTGGTGATTCGAGGAAAGTAATCTGGTGTTCTTTAATAAAAGAATTTTTGAAAATTGAGGTCCAAATTGCGGGGCTGCCCAGAAGTACTCCCGGATAGTCTGCAGGGTTAAACGCGGTATAGTATGGTGCTTTTGCAAGCGTTAAAACGTCAATCACGTTGAAAGCTGAACCGTTGCCGCTCATTGCAAAATAGTTTGAACGCACCACTTCCGCGTTGTTCTGCACGGCTTGTGCATAGAGTTTTTCGAACATTTCCGGGCGGGCAATATCGTCTGATTCGACTATTCCGATATATTCACCGCGTGCGCGTTCAAAACCCCGGTTCATTGTGTGCCCGTAACCCGCGTTTGCTTTATTGATAATAATGATTCTTGAATCTTTTTCCGCGTATTCTTGCGCGATTTCCAACGAGTTATCGGTCGAACCGTCGTTTACGATGATAATCTCAATATCCTGCAGCGTCTGATTTATCACCGAGTCAAGGCAGGGACGGAGGAACTGGGAAACATTGTAAACCGGAATAACGATTGAAACTTTTGGGTACATGAGAATATCCGTATCTAACCGATGAGTATTTCTTCCAACAATATCACGCAACGAAAAATCTCGACCATATGGATGTATATATCGAAGTTTTCCGTTCAGGTTTTGAAAATGAAACGTGCGAAGCGAACCTGCTTAGTCACGCATAAAAAGTTTGCGGTAAGCGCAGCGCGTCGCAGGATTAAACGCAATCTTTTCGAGTATCTTGTTTTTTGCAAGTTTTTCTCCGGCTGCTTTCACTGCAGACTGCAGCTCGGATGGAATTTCCGTTTGCAAACCCAAAGCAGGTATTTTAATTTGCTGCGGATCAAAATCACGGTTTCGGCAGTAAGTCAGATAATTCCATTTTTCACCAGCCCATATGTGCAATCGGGGATTTGTGGCAGCTAAAAATTCGTCAAAACTTTTTGCTCGGCAGAATCCGCGCTCACGGTCTGCATCCCAAATCAAACTTAATGTGAAATGAGATTCAATTACCCGTTTCAAAATTGCGCGCATGTAGTTTTCCTGCCCTTTGCCCATAACTGGAATTTTTCTGCATAATACGAGAGGATTCGCCGAATTACCCGGTCGTGGTGGTCATAGCGGGAGACGAAGTTATCGGGATTTATGCTCTGATCGGCATTTCCGACGGCATAACGATAAACATATTCAGGAGTAAACATCACGGTTTTGATATCCGGAATCGGGAAGAGAATAAACTCAACATCCACATAGAAAGTGTGTTCTTGCAGCTGAAAATCGGCTTTGCGGAGAACTTCGGTTTTCACCATCATTGAAGCCATTGTGAAGTATTCATTGGTAAAATCTTCGGCAGCGAAATGGAAGATTTGATAGTCTTTCTGTCCGCCATTTTTCTCCCAATTAACAGTATGCCCATCAGAGATGTAGACCTGTTTGTAATTTGTAGATATGAGGTCTGGGAAGAGCTGTTTCTTTTCGATGTTCTGTATCAATGCGGCAAAATCGCGGCTGTCAACCCAGTCGTCGCCGTCAACTACCCGGAAATAGGTTCCAGTTGCTGCTTTGAGCGCCGCATTAATAGTTGAACCGTGACCGCCGTTTTGTTTTGTAATAACTTTCACGATATGCGGGTATTTTTCCGCGTACGCACGTGCAATTGTCTCGGATGCATCCGGCGAACCGTCGATCACTACAATCACTTCAAGCTTATTTGCTTGGGTGCAGCTGACGAAAGAGTGCAGGCAGCGGTCAAGGTATGCTTCAACATTGTACGCTGGCACACAAATTGTAATCAGCTTCGTCATATTGGTACTGTCCGTTTCTGCTGCTGAAACTTCCGGCCAGATATTGCGGGTAAAGCTGCGTTCTTTCGCAAGGCAGGCCTGTTCAATTTCCGCATCGTATTTTTCAGCTACCGTTTGTGCACTAAACTTCCGGCGGTATTCTTCGGAAATTTCCGGTGTGATTCGCCCTTCAGCAATATCTGCAAGAATTAATGCAATTTCGGTAATTTGATTTTGTTTTACACAAATACCGCCTGCGCGGCGAATAATCTCATAGGCGGGAGTGCCGATGCCGGTTAATCCGAGAATTGGGGTGTTTGTTCCAAGATAGTCGGCAATCTTTCCCGCGAAATATACTGAACCGCCAAAGTCAGATAAAAATTTAAAATCAGCATCAATATGAAGCAGCCAGTCAGATTCTTTCATGATTGCGAGACTCGTGAGGTAATCAACGCTAGGCTGAATGCTGATGTGATCGTAAAGATAGTAATTGTAAATCAAGGTGCGGATTGTTTCAGTCACGTTTCCCACAAAGTTAACATGCAGCTTTTCTAATGATTCGGGATGATTTAGCCGCAAAAATTCATTGCCCGCACAATTGGTTCGAGGCTGCGCACCGAATCGGAATGACCAAGGAACGAGAGCGTAGTTTTCCTGCAGCTGCTGCCGGGAAAGTGAAGTTTGCTGATTCGGGGTAAAGTGCGGGGTCAAAGGAGTGCGGTACCGTCAGTACACGCGGTCGGCAGCGGGAATCAAGCACATAAGATTTCAGAGTATCGCTGGGAAAAATAACCGCATCCGCTTTTGCAATTGCAGTATCTTCAATTTCTTTCAGCGCACACATTTTTCGGATTTCGCTGCTTTCATGTTCAGTCCATGACGCGGTTCCCGTATGCAGGGCGAGCTGGAAATCTTTTTCTCCGGTGCCGTGAGCTGCGGATTTTCCAGCACCCACGCCTTGATATCATATGGAGATTTCCCAATCGGATCAGCAATTGAAGCGACCCAAGGAATATCCGGGTATTTTTCTTTGATTTTCTTTGCGACTTCAATACTTTCTACCGGCATTGAACGGGTCATAATTGCGTCGTAATGTTCAGTTTTATGCAGTTCACTAAATTTTTCGACAGCTGCTGCTACCCATTCGGAAAATTCACTGGTTTCAATCGGGAAAGTTCGGATGTTCTCAGCTTCAAGCGGAAGAACATGCTGGTAGCTCCAGAGACTGCTCGATGAACAGCAGACGTCATAATGATGGCGTGAATTACGGAAGAGTTTGTACGTCACGATTCCTTCAGATGAAGTTGCCGGAGGAAAAACCAGCTTGCAACGAAGAACTTCATATTCCAACTCTTTCTAAAACTAGATCTGTTTTTCTTTTATCAAATATTCTGTTCAGGTTTCGCTTCAGATAAAGAAACCCTTGAAATTCGGCAGCGCATCGTAAATTATATGTGAATTTACGATGCTGCGTTATCCTGATGACTCGCGAGCAGTATTTGTGCAATTCGTTCACTCGCATGACCGTCGCCGTAGGGGTTAATTGCTTTACTCATTTTCTCGTATGCAGTTTCGTCTGCGAGGAGCGTGGCTGCAATATCGGCGATTTTTCGGGTGCCCACACCGGCTACCACGGCGGTACCTGCGGTTACAGCTTCCGGCCGTTCAGTTTCAGTGCGCAATACGATTACCGGCTTCCCAAGATGCGGGGCTTCCTCCTGCAGCCCGCCGGAATCAGTCATCACAAGTTTTGCCCGCGCCATTGCATTGTGCATATCCTGCACATCAACCGGATCAGTGAGTGTAATCTGCGGATTGTCTGCGAGTTTTTCCCAAACAGTATCGCGTACTGCAGGATTCAAATGTACCGGATAAATTACCCGTACCTGCGGGAAAGTGCGGCAAATTTCAATAATTGCATCACAAATCTGTGCGAGCGGTTTTCCGAGATTCTCACGGCGATGCGCAGTGAGTAAAATAGTTGGCTGTGTGAAATCGTGTGCTTTCAGCTGTTCGTTTTTGAAAACATAGTTTTCTTTCACTGTGTACTGGAAAGCGTCGATTACCGTATTTCCGGTTACGTACACATTATCGGTAATTGCTTCTTTTGCAAGTGCAGCCTGATTTCCAGCCGTCGGAGCAAAAAACACATTCGCAAGGCTGGAAATAAGTTTCCGGTTCATTTCTTCCGGGAATGGAGAATAGCGGTCATAGGTGCGCAAGCCGGCTTCAACGTGCCCGACGGGAATCATCTTGTAAAATGCAGCCATCGCTGCTGCCATACTCGTGGTAGTATCGCCGTGCACAAGCACAATATCCGGTTTGCATTCATCAAGCACTTCCGGAAGTTTTTCAAGCACAGCGGTAGTGATTGAAGTAATCGTTTGCCGGGGTTTCATAATTGCCAAATCGTAATCTGGGGTAACGCCGAAGATTTCGAGAACTTGATCCAGCATTGAACGGTGTTGTCCGGTTACGCACACGAGAGATTCGATTCCATGTGTTTTTGCAGCTCAAGCACGAGCGGACACATCTTAATTGCTTCGGGCCGAGTGCCAAACACAGAGAGAACTTTCATTATTGATCTTTCTATCCATCCGGTTGCTTGTTTGTTATTTGCTGATCCTTATTATAGTTGATGTCAGGAAAAGCAGCGGTGATATTTCCGGCAAAGTTAGTTCCTGCCGGGTAAGGTCTGCGGTGCAGCCGGTATTTGCAAAATATTCTCAGGAGCAGCCGGATTCTGATTATCCTGCGAAATACTTGCTAAACATATCATCAGGCATGTTGGTTTGAAACTGTATTTTGTGTCTGTATGTGATTTAAGTTTGTTCGTTTTTTCAAAATCGAGTTTACTGGCGGGTGCACTCTGGTTTGCGAAGCAGTCTGGTTTGCGAAGCAATCCGATGGTTATTTTGCTGTCAGCAGTTTGGGAAACGCAAATTTCATGAGTATTTTGCATATATGGGTGATATAGTTACGTGAAATAGGTATATCTTATAATTTAGATACAGTATTTAGATAAGATTTTCCGGACAAACACTGGTGGGTAAGAATCTGATGAACATTGATCTTTTGGTAGTCGGCTCGGGGCTTTTTGGGCTGACGGTAGCAGAGCAGATGGCAAATCGCGGCATAAAAACAGCAATTATTGATTCACGCTATCATATCGGCGGAAATGCCTATTCTGAAAAAGATCCGGAAACAGGGATCGAAGTACACAAATACGGCGCACACCTTTTCCATACTTCAAACCAACGAGTTTGGGAATACGTAAATCGGTTCACTTCATTCACGGATTATGTGCATAAGGTGTATACGACGGTAAATGGGGAAGTTTTTCCAATGCCGGTAAACCTGGGCACGATCAACCAATTCTTCCGTGCAGCATATTCACCAGACGAAGCTCGGGAGCTGATTAACAAACAGGCGGCTGAAATTGATTCGGCGGATGTGAAAAATTTCCAATCGAAAGGGATTTCCCTCGTCGGCCGTCCGCTCTTTGAAGCCTTCTTCCAAGGATACACTGCAAAGCAATGGCAAACTGATCCAAAAGATTTGCCGGCATCAATCATTTCCCGGCTGCCGGTACGTTTTAACTATGATAACCGCTATTTCAATGATCGTTGGGAAGGTCTGCCTGCCGACGGTTACGCTGCCTGGCTTGAACGGATGGCGCAGCACCCGAATATTGAAGTGCATTTAAATACCGACTTTTTCGACGAATCACAGCCGTTCAACAAGAAAGCAGCCGTTGGGAATGTTCCCGTGGTTTACACCGGTCCGATTGACCGCTATTTTGAATATGCCGGCGGAGAACTTGGCTGGCGTACCATCGATCTTGATTTGAAAGTGCTTCCCGTCGGAGATTTCCAGGGGACTTCCGTAATGAACTATGGCAGCCTGGAAGTGCCGTATACCCGGATTCATGAGTTCAAACATTTCCATCCGGAACGCACCGACTATCCGGAAGATAAGACGGTAATCGCCTATGAATACTCGCGTTTTGCGCAAAAAGGCGACGAACCGTATTATCCAATCAACAAGAGTTCAGACCGCGAGACACTTCTCGGCTATCGGAATCTTGCATCGAGTGAACCGAATGTTCTCTTTGGCGGGCGTCTTGGCTCCTATAAATATCTTGATATGCATATGGCAATCGCGTCCGCACTCGGGCGTGTAGACAATGTAATCGCGCCATTCTTTGCTGGGGAAACAAAAGAAATGAAGCTGCCGGGCAGCGGAATTGAAGACTAAACGATGAATCCGGAATCTGCATCTGCTTCAGATTTGCGCGGCAGCCGGCGGCTGCGTGAGTTTGCGCAGATGATTCAGAAAGCGCAGCGGATAGTTTTCTTCGGCGGTGCGGGAGTGTCTACCGCTTCCGGTATTCCAGATTTCCGCTCGGCTGCCGGAATCTATACCGCAGACAGCGGCGGCCATTCGCCCGAATATCTCCTGAGCCATACTTGTCTGGAGGAACATCCCGAAGATTTTTTCGAGTTTTACCGTGCGAAAATGCTCTATCCAGATGCCCAGCCGAATGCTGCGCACCGCTATCTTGCCCAACTTGAGAAATCAGAAAAACTTTCAGCTGTCGTTACACAAAATATCGACGGTCTGCATCAAAAGGCTGGTTCGCGGAACGTCTTTGAACTCCATGGCACAGTGCTGCATAATCACTGTGCTTTCGGACATCACTATCCGCTTTCCTGGCTGCTCAATACTGCCGGCGTGCCGCATTGCCCGCACGACGGCACCGTCGTCCGCCCAGATGTGGTGCTCTATGAAGAAGCCCTGCCGGAAGCCGCATTTCACGGCGGAGCAGCTGCAATTCGGGAAGCAGACCTCCTGATTATCGGCGGTACCTCTTTGAATGTATATCCGGCAGCCGGCATGATTCATTATTTCCAGGGCAGTGAGATTGTCCTGATTAACCGCGATGCGACGGAAGCTGATCGGTTTGCCGCACTGGTATTTCGTGAATCTATTGCGGACGTATTCACTGCTGTTAACGCAAATATTGATGCGAATATCAAATATTGATGCAAATATGAAGCAGAGCGAACAGCAGAAAACGCCCCGTACAGCGTGCAGCTGCCAGTAAAAAACATCCGCAGCCGCCGCTGCTGGTGCCGTGCCGCAGATTATTACGGATAATATTGAATATCACAGCCGGCGAAAATATCTGTTTCACGGTTTGCCTGACGCAGCTAAGCTAATCGCGGCTGTGAACTAAGATTAAGAATTATCTTGCAGCAGCTCATCTGCGGCAGAAAATTGCTGCAAAAACAGTATTTTCGATTTTTCCAGCTTCGCTGCGGCGGAATCCGCGATTGTTATTCTGCGGTAAAGCTACTAGTTTTTGAACTGTAGTCAATTCCGAACGGTGAGAGGAAATAAGATGGCGCACAATTCACCGCAGTGCCCGCTTCGTTTCGGTGAGCCCTGCACGCTTTGTCAGGCTTTTGTGAGCGGTCCGGAAGATTGCCAAACCGTCGCACTTGTGATGAGCGATCCGGAGTTGCGTGCAGAGTGGGCGCGCCGCCGCCGTGAATATAATGCAAAGAAACGAGCTGAGCGGGAAAAGGCGAATCACAATTACTGAACTAAGCGCGGAGCGAAGTTTTCCGTGGTTTTACCGCAGCTGCCGGTAGGATGAGGGGAAATTACCGTTGCTCTTAATGGAAGGAAATACAGTGGCGGAAAAGGTGAAAGTTTACGGTGCAGACTGGTGCGGAGATTGCCGGCTCGCAAAGAAAGTGCTTGGAAAACTTGCGGTTGATTATGATTGGTTTGATGTGGAAGCAGACGAATCGTTAAAAGCGAAAGCGATTGAAATTTCTGGGCAAATGCATATTCCGGTGGTGGTCTATCCTGATGGAAGTTTCCAGGTTGAGCCGTCAGCCACAGATTTGAAGCAAAAAACTGCCGAGCTTGCGCTTAGTGCAAACTAGCAGCTCCCGGTAATCTGCAATCAACATAAACAGTACGCCGCAGACTTACTGCGGCGTACTGTTTTCCAGCTGCTGGCTGCAAAGCTGGGTGACTGCAAGACGGGGCGAGTGTGAGGAAAACAGGAGCCGGATAATTCAGAGCTTAGCCGCCCTCGAACTAATCTCCGGATCACTCTTGCCGGTTTGCGGAGAGTGCCGCCGCTTTCTTGATTGTTGGAAGTATAGTGCGAATCGCTAATGCTGAAGCCAGCATTGAACCAATTAATACCGTGATGAATATTGGCGAAATACTTGCATCGAGCGTTACTGAAAGCAATTGCATGAAAATCCACCCGGCACCCATCCCAATCAGCGTGGAAAATAAGGAAATTGCAAGTAACGGCGCAAGTGATTCCACCAGAATCATCCGATAAATTTCATGCAAACTCATTCCGCTGAGCCGTAAAGTCAGCAGCGTGCGGCGGCGTTCCAGAATACTTGCATATGTTGAGACCAGCAGGGAAATAGTTGCAATTAGAACGGTGGCAATGATTCCAAAATAAGTGATCTTTGTGAGTGTTTCGATTGGCGGGTTTACACTGGTAAACTCACCTGAATATTTTACACTCGGATAAAGTTCCAAATTTGGTGTGTCGAGATGCTTTGCGGCAAGCGTATTCCGCAATTTTTCCAGTGTCTGCAGTGAGTCTATTTTCAAAATTATAAAAGTGCGCAGATCTTCTGTCAGCGAAGGATCCATCGCTGAATCGGCTGTAAGTTTTGCTGCAATATCGGCGCGGTCTTTCCCAGTGATTACGGAAACACCAAAATCGTAAGGGGCGCCATAGTTTATTGCAATCACGCCGTTATCCTGGCTGTTTTGCGTTTCTTTCCGCACCTCATTTGGAGAAGAAAGCTGCGTACAATCCGTCGCTAAATATTCACCGGTACATGGAATAATCGGCATCCATGCAATCGACTCAATCGTCTGCACATCGCTCACCCCGGGTACCGATTTTGCAGCATTAAGATAATCGGCAGGAGAAATCCCTGATTCTGTGCTGCTGGTTGCAGAATTAGGGCTGATAATTACGGTTCCGTCGGCAATTACACTCTGTGCCGGGTGAGCTGCAACAGTAAATTCGCCAGTACCGGAAATTGCAGTGAGGAAAAACTTCCAGCGAAGAGTGCCAGCACCACTCCCGTTACTGACCGTGAAATTCTGCTTGCGTGTGCCTGAACGTAACTCCATCCAATATATGACGTGGGCTTGCGGGAAATTTTGCGGAATATGCGGGCCATAACTGCAGTCAGCCAAGTGCCGGCAAGTGTTAAACCGAGCATAATCAGCAAAATCGCTGCAAGAATATATTTAACTGTTTCGGTGCCGCCTTGGTCTTTGGGAGTAACAATCCAGAGCCAAATGAAAATACCAATTCCGGCAAACAGCGGGAGTGCACGCAGGAATGACGGCTTTTTCTCTATTTCCTGACGCCGAACAATTCCAAGCGGGGAAGTAGAAAGACGCTTCAGCCCCCAGCTGTTTGCAAAACAGACCAACCCGAAAGTCAGGAGCGCAGTAATCAGATAATGCCATGGGGTAACAGCAATATTTTCTGCCCACATGCGGCCGGTAAAAGCCGAGAATTCCACGAGCAGAGGGTGCAGTGCGAAGTATAGTCCAATCCCAATGCCGAATCCGAGAACTGACGCGATTAGTGTTTCAGTGGTGACAATCCAGAATATTTGACTGTTTGTTGCTCCGACCAGGCGCAAAGCAGCATAGCGTTGTTCGCGCTGCACGCTCCCCAGCTTGGTGGAGATGTGTATCAGCAATACGACGGGAAAGAGCACAATAATCAAACCGAGATAGAGAACGGCTTGAATCACTTTTTTAGTTTCGAAATCAACACTGGAAATTTTCCAGTTTGTAACGATATGCGCGTCTTGCTGCTGGTGCAGTTCAGAGCTGCCGATTACCACGGCATATTGATCCGGTCCGGTAACAAATGAATGCGGTAATTCTCCTAAATATTTTGTTCCATAACGCACGCTCATTTCCGGATTTTCTTCCAGCGCTGCGGCGAGTGCTGGTGAAGCATAGAATTCACCCGATTTCGGGTAAACTATGCCGCGGAAATCTGGCGGATTATCCCCGACTACCTGCACTTTGAGAATCATTACATTATTCGTGCCAACCTTTGCACCGAACTTCCTGCGCTCATTACCGCCAGTACCGCGTTTGCCGGAAGCTGCTGTACGATGTTTTCTCCGGTTTCAGCAGTATCAGATTCGGGATTCATAGTTTCTTCAGCAATATCAGTATTCCCGTTTCGGGTATCGGAATTTTCTGCCGGCGGTACTTTTAAGGAATCGCTGTTGTATACAGCGGCAGTCAAATCTTGTGCCTCAGTATTAGTCAGCCCCTCCACAAAAGCCGAAAAACTGAGAATCATTGCCACGCCTAAGGAAATCGAAAAAGTAATTAATGCAATCCGGCCTTTTGAATGTGCCGCTGACTTCCGGAAAAGTATAAGTGAAAGATTCATTATGCAGCTGCTCCTGTGGAAAGTAATCCGTCGCGCACAATTACTGTGCGGTCTGCATATGCGGCAATACTCGGCTCGTGAGTTACCATCACGACGGTCATCCCATTTTGCCGTGCCTGGTCAAGGAACATTTCCATCACTTGAGTTGAGGATTGCGAATCCAGGGAACCCGTTGGCTCATCTGCGAAGAGGACTTCCGGTTTGTAGCACAGTGCTCGGGCAACCGCGATACGCTGTGCTTCACCTCCGGAAAGTTTTCCGGGGAGCGAATCTGCGCGTTCTTTAAGTCCGACTTTTGTAAGCCATTTCATGGCTTCGCTGGTTGCTGCGCGGTGCGGGATTCCGCTGAGAAGCAGCGGTACAGCTACATTATCAAGAGCAGTTAATTCCGGTACTAGCTGGCTGAATTGAAAGATGAACCCAAACGCGGTGCGGCGTAATATTGTGCGTTCAGTATCATTAAGTGAATCGATTCGCTTATTTTTGAAAAATACTTCGCCAGTAGTTGGAGTATCGATTGCGGCGAGGGCATGGAGGAGGGTGGATTTTCCTGATCCCGACGGTCCCATGATCGCAAGTACTTCTCCTGCTTGTACATCAAGTGAGATCCCGCGCATTGCCTTTGTTGTTTCGAAAGTTTTCGTTAAATTGCGGGCTTGCAAAATTGCCGTCATGAAAGTGCCTTTCAATTTGTCGATATTTTCTGCTGCTGTTTACGTCTTATTTATTTTCGATTCGTGATAATCGTGTTTTTCATCCCGAATCCGTGAGCGGAAGCAAAATCACCAGATGGGATATCCGTTATTTCACTTTTCGCTTCTGATATTGCCTCTGGTATTGATTCTGGTATTGCCTCTGGTATTACCTCGGAATTTTTCAATCCAAGCATATCTGTTCTGAGGAAGCGAAAGTTTCATTTCGGAGGATTTTCAGGGATAGATTAGGGGTAAATCAGGGGATAAGCGGGCAGTATCCTACGCTGCTGATATTGCGGAAGTGATGCTCGGGTAAATCAGGGGAGGGAAAAAATAGGCAGGCGGTATCGTTTCTGATTGCGGAGCGGTGAGAGCGGTTGAAGCGGTGGGGTAGTTGAAACGGCTTTCCCATCGTTAATCAAAACCGTGTATTTTACCGCCAGTTACGTTGAAAAATACGGATTCTGCCACCACTTACGTGAACCCATGAGCATTTCGCCGTCAGTTGCGTAAGCCGGAATTTGTAACACGAAAAATGTGAAAAGCTCTTAGAAACAGCTCTGATGGCGTGTTGCGGGGCGGGAAATGAAAATGAAAGGGCAGACCCAAAATAGAATCTACCCTTTCGTGAGAGCTGAGGTTTTGCTGCTGTGTAAAATTAACTTTCGGATTTCGTAGATTTATGCGGCATGTTTGCAGGTAGCGCAAGTACAAGTTTCGCAGTTGCAGTCGGTGCATGATTCGCAGCGGCATTCGGTGCATGCGCACACATTGCAATCATCCCAATGATTTTCATGTTCGTGGTGGGCATGGCCGTCGTGAACGAAATCGATGTGATTTTCGTGCTGGAAATGCGGATGGCCGCAATCAACGGAGTGGATGTGCGGGTGGTTCTTGTGTTCGTGATGTTCAGTGTTCACAGTGATCGTGCTCCTTCATATGGATGTAGGCGTCTTTGAAAATATGGGCTACGTGATCGTCGATTAATGAGTATTCCATCCGTCTTCCGTTCCGCTTTGCTTCAATCAAGTGTGCTTTCCGCAGAATTGCGAGATGCCCGGAAACTAGTGGTTGGGAGACATTGAGAATTTCGGTGAGTTCGGTTACGTCTGCGCTGCCTGCTGTTAGCCGCCAAATAATCGAGGCGCGAATTGGGTTGGCGAGACTTGCGAACAAGCGAATCACACCGTCATCTTCATTAAACACTTCGTAACTCATAAAGATAATTATATATAAATATAAAATTATATCAAGTTAATTTTATGTATTACTACGAATTGTTTTCATCGGCTGTTGGCTCGCGCGGGCGGGGATATTTCGAAAGTGAATGGAAAAGTATAAGGGTGATTAACGCTGGGTCTCGGGCGGGGATATTTCACGTTAAAGCGACGAATCGTTATTGCGCTTACGCTGGTCGCAGGGCGGGGGATATGAAAGCATTCAATCGCGGCAAAGACATACCGGCCGCTAGGCTGCCCGGGCAGAAGATGATTTTTGGCTGCACTGTAGATGTGTTTTCGTAATGGCGGGTTCTGGGTGGAATTGAGAAATGATCGGCGGAATAAAAAATAAATTACAGAAACCCGTATCGGTAAATGGCGCGCTGAAAGTCCTAATGGGCTTAACGCGGATAGTGCTGAAATCGCGAAAACAGTTGTTGGAAATTGGATTTATCTGTTTGTTTAATTCGAAAAAACGGCTTACTGGTGCGGAAAGGCGAACTTAATTATTTTCAATAAGCTAAAAATAACAACTTGGTAACACTCTCGCATCGTTTAGTTACCCTGTGTATCTAAACCGTTTATTGTGGTACTTTTAATACGTGGTTGACCTCGCAATAAATGTTTTGCAGTTCCTGATTCCCGCGGAAACCATCCAAAGTTTTCAGGCTTGAGGGAGCGTAATACCGCAGACTCAACCGTGATTTGTTATAGCTACACCGCGCAATAATACTCGGGTCCAACGGAGGATTCGCACAAATTACAAAGAAAAGAAAGGTAAATTATGAAGATAAAGTTTAAGACTTTCGCAGCTGTTGCAGCTTCTCTGGCTTTAGCTCTTTCCGCTTGTTCTTCAACCGGCACTGGCAGTAAGGATGGTGCGAAAGACGGCGATAAGACCACTATTGAATTTGCTGCATTCGAGGGTGGCTACGGCAAAGACGTTTGGGAAAAGGTTGTAAAAGCTTACGAAGAGCAGAATAAGAACGTTAAGGTCGATATGAAGATTTCGAAGACCATTAACGAAGAAATTGCTCCCGGCATGAAAGCTGGCAAGTTCCCAGATGTTGTTTACTACTCCTCTGGTCAGAAGTCCGGATTTACCGAGACGCTTCTTTCTGAAGGCGCAGTAATGAAGATTAACGATGTCTTTGATATGAAAGTACCAGGAGAAGACAAGACTGTTAAAGATAAGCTCCTCCCGGGTCTTCTCGGCGGTACAGCTACTAATCCGCTTGGCGGCGAAGATACCTACCTGGCACCGCTCTTCTATGCACCAAATGGTTTCGTCTACAATAAGAAACTTCTCGCTGATAACGGTTGGGAAGCTCCAAAGACCTGGGATGAAATGTTTAAGCTTGGTGACGAGGCAAAAGCAAAGGGGATTGCGCTCTTTACCTACCCTGTTTCCGGATACTTCGATTCGGCTCTTCCATCATTAATTGCGAACGCTGGCGGTGCTCAGCTTTGGTCGGATATCGCAAATTATAAGGAAGGTGCATGGGATACTGAAGGAGCGAAGAAAGCTCTTGAGACCGCTGCAAAGCTCGTTTCAAAAGATTATCTCCTTGATTCCACTGTCGGTAATGCAAATAAGGAAAACTTCATCAAGAACCAGCAGGCAATTCTTGACGGCACCGCAATCTTTATGCCGAATGGTAACTGGATTGTCAACGAAATGAAAGATGCTCCGCGCACAGACGGGTTTGAATGGGGTGTGATTCCGGCTCCGGCATTCAAGGATGGCGGCGAACGCTTTGCATTCTCCTTCGTTGAGAATATCTGGATTCCAGCTAAGGCGAAGAACGCTGACGCTGCAAAGGATTTCATTGCATTCCTCTATTCCGATAAAGCAGTAGATATTTTCGCCGGTGCTGGTGCTGCGCAGCCGGTTGAAGGCGCTGCGGATAAAGCTATTGCTGCTGCTTCTGATCCGGGTGTAAAGGCATTCTTCGACATGATGAAAGCTGAAGGCGTTGCCGCAGTTGCTGGCGGTCCGCTCGCGAAGACTGCTGAAGGTATCTCTTTTAAGGATTCGGTCTACGGCGCAATTGATTCTGTTGCTTCCGGCGACAAGACTCTTGAAGCTTGGCAGAAAGATATCAAGGAAGTTACCGATAAGCTTCGTGATGCGAAGTAAAATTTAACTTGCGGGTTTATCGTTCGTAAATCGCATTAATCGTTATCGGGGTGGGTGGATTTCCGCCCACCCCGATAATATGTAAACGCACAGCAGTGTGCTTTCCAATATTGTGTGCTGGCTGTAAATCTCACTGTCAACGCAAAGTCATAAAGCCATGGAGGGCGTCATGACAGAATCTCAAGGAGCGCTTGCGGCGGAAAAGCCGGAAGTAACTCTAAAAAACAAGGCAGATTAAAGATTCCAACGAATGCTTCGCAAAAGACTAGGAACACCAGGCGCTTCGCTTTTTTCTGCTCTCTTCCTGCTGCAATTTTGATGTTCACCTTTATTGTCATTCCGACTGTGCAGGTGTTTCAGATGTCGGTGTTCAAGTGGGGCGGTTACTCCCCAGATAAAGAATTCGTCGGTTTGAATAATTTCAAGATTCTTTTTGGTGATATGAAGTTTCTTGAAGCTTTCCAAAACACGGTCTTGCTTCTCGTTGTTGTCACTTCAATCACGCTGCCGGCAGCTGTGATTTTCGGTGCGATTCTTGTTCAGCTGCGGATTTATGGTACTGGCTTTATCCGTTTCATTCTTTATTTACCGTCTATTCTGTCGATGGTGATTATTGCGGCAATATTTGCTGCAATCTATTCGCAGAATGATGGTCTTTTAAATTCAGTACTTACTGCCGTTGGGTTAGGGGACTATACTCAAGCCTGGTTAGGAAATCAAAGGATTGTTATCTATGCCATCGGCTTCGCAATGCTCTGGCAGTCTTGCGGCTACTATATGGTGATGTATATGTCAGCGATGGCAGGAATAGATACTTCAATCTACGAAGCGGCCCGGATTGACGGTGCTTCAAAGGTGCGTCAGCTTTTTGTAATCACGATTCCGCTTATTTGGAGCAATATCCGCACCACGCTAACTTTCTTCATTATCTCGTCGATTAACCTTTCGTTTGTGATTGTTCGTGCAATGACCGGCGGCGGTCCGGATGGTTCTTCTGAAGTTCTCCTCGGATATCTCTATAGCCAGGCATATGATAACTCGCAGTTCGGATACGGTATGGCAATCGGTGTCGTCACATTCACTTTCTCGTTCGCGCTTTCGCTTATTGTGAGCCGTGTTACCAAACGTGAAGTTATTCAGTACGGCTAAGGAGGAAATAGAAATGTCTGAAACACAAGTTGCTAAAAGATTCATCCGGCGAAAGCAAAAGTAGAAGTTAAGAAAAATCGACGGAATTCGGAAGACCGCTGGACAGTTGGACGGATTCTTTCACACATTGTGCTTTTTCTGATTTCGCTCACGATTATCGTGCCGTCTGTGTGGGTGCTTGTCGCATCGTTCAAGCAGCAGTCAGAATTTTATGGAAGTCCATGGACGCTGCCGAAAGGTTTTTACTTCCAGAACTACATCGACGCATTTATCGATTCAGGTATCGGTCAATCCTTTTTAATCTCGGTAATCGTCACCACGGTTGCGATGATTATCTCGATGTCTGTGGCTCTGCCTTGTTCCTACGCATTAGCCCGTTATGACTTCCCAGGGAAGAAGATTCTACAGCTCGCTGTACAAGGCTTACTTTTCGTGAATGTGAACTATATCGTAGTTCCAATCTTCCTGCTTTTGATTGGTGCAGATAATGTAGTCCGGGCAATATTGCCAGATGGTTTCTTCATCGATAACATCTTCATATTGGCTTTGGTTTACGGCGCTACTTCGCTGCCGTTCACGATTTACCTGCTGCAGGATTTTTTGCCGCAATTCCGAAAGAATATGAAGAAGCGGCAATGATTGACGGCGCTGGGCTGACCCGCACAATGGTGCAAATTTTCTTCCCGCTTGCAAAGCCTGCAATCTCCATGGCAATGCTCTTTAACTTCCTCTCTTACTGGAATGATTATGTAATATCTATGACGCTGATTACAGGCGATCGGAAGACAGTACAAGTGGGAATGTTAAATCTGATGAGCACGGCTCATTCTGCAACAAACTACGGCCGGCTCTACGCGGGAATGGTTATCGTCGCAATCCCGGTAATCATCTTCTACATTGTTGTGCAGAAGAAGCTGCTGCAGGTTTCCACTGGAGGTGGTATCAAGTGAGTGAAAAAGGTGCAATAATCCTGCGTATCGTGCTTGGGATAATCGCGTACATCGTGTGTGTATTACTCGCAATATACGGTAATACGATTCCGGGCTGGAAAGGCCTCGGAATTATGATGATTGGTCTGGCAGGTATTTTATTAATGCTCTACCTGTATAACCGACGGCATCGCTAGGGCGGAATTTACGCTGTTTATTTTAGCTGCAGAATAACTTTTCGTGCTGGATCAAGGCAAATAATCGCTTTGCTCCAGCACGAATTAATTTCTGCAGAATCAAATCCAGTGAGAGTAAACTATTTTCATTCGCTGCAATGCACGGAGAAATTTTTGGCGGTGCTGCTAATTCCTGCTTCTGCCCGCGTTGCAATACGCACAATCCGATGCCTGCCAGTGTAGGTATTTCGTACTCGCAGAAAAACTTCCCATACGAATAAACTTAAGATGCGCATGCAATTAAATTTGCCAGCTGAATATTTTCGAAAGGTATGGTGGCTTCGATGGCGAAAACGGCTTCGAAAGACGGAACAAAACCAATGAATATTATTTTGCTTTGTGCAGATCAGATGCGCGCAGATGCAATGTCATGTGCCGGAAATTCAATTGTCGAAACTCCATACTTGGATCTGCTCGCAGAGCAGGGGACCCGTTTTAATCATGCCTATTCCGCCACCCCGACATGCGTACCGGCGCGCGTGGCTCTTTTTACCGGTCAAAGTCAGGAACATCACGGCAGAGTGGGCTATACCGAAGGGGTACCATTTGGCGATGCGTACCCGATTACGCTGCCGGGAGAACTGCGCAAGGCAGGTTATCAGACCCAGGCAATCGGCAAGATGCATGTTTATCCGGAACGAGAGCGCGCCGGATTCGATGATGTCCGTCTGCATGACGGTTTCCTGCACTATGCTCGTCGTGAACATGGCCGGAATCTTGCTTTAATCGACGATTATCTTCCATGGCTGCAACGCCAGCCCGGGATGTCTGCCGCAGCTGAAACTGACCACGGTATCGGATGTAACTCTATTGTTGCGCGGCCATGGGATAAACCTGAAGCGTACCATCCGACCAACTGGATTATGAGTGAAGCAATAGAGTGGCTTTACCGTCGGGATACTACTGATCCATTTTTCTCTATCTGTCCTGGCACCGTCCGCATGCACCTTATGACCCGCCGCAATGGGCTTTTGATCAGTATCAAGATCGGGAAATTCCCGACCCTCCCGTGGGCGAATGGGCAAAAGTCTGGGATGAATTCCGAAATGACGGCGGTGCTGAGACAAAGTTTGGAATCCAACGCCCAGAAGTTCGTGCACGTGCAATTCGCGCCTACTATGGTCTGATTACGCATATTGATACACAGATTAACAGGCTGATGGAAGCGCTTAACGATTTTGATTTGCTCGATAATACGGCTTTCGTGTTCGTCTCTGATCATGGTGACATGCTTGGCGACCATAATTTTTACCGTAAGTCCGTCGGATATGAGGGAGTGCGCATATCCCATTCATTGTGAAGCTCCCGAGTAAGAGCACGGTAGCTGTTTCGGATGCGGTGGTAGAACTTCGTGATGTTATGCCGACGGTGCTCGATATTGCCGGTGTGCCGATCCCGGATAGTGTCGATGGGAAGAGTGTTCTGCCGCTGATCCGCGGAGAAGAAACTGCTTCGCAGTGGCGTTCGGAGATTCATGGAGAGCATTTCTACGAAGTTTTCGGCGAAGAATCGATACAGTGGGTGACTAATGGGAAGCGGAAGTTTATCTGGTTCTCCGGATCAGGCATTGAACAATACTTTGACCTGGAAGCAGATCCGCAAGAGCTGCACAACCTTATTGCTGATTTCTCACGCAAAGCAGAAATCAGCAGCTGGCGTGATTGCCTAATCAACTATCTTGCCAATCGTGAAGAAGGATTCGTAAAAGATGGCAAACTAATTGCTGGGCAGCCTGCCGGAAATGATTTCGCATGGGTGCGCCGGCTGCAAGAAAAGCGCAGCTAAACTCGGTTTTGTGTCCTGTGTGCGCAAATATGAAGAACCGGTAAGCCGATACCGATTTCAAATAGAATCACCGCATATCAGACGCATAAAATAAAGCTGGGTTTTACTGATGCCGGTAAAACTTGAAAACGGTTAAAATCGTCGCAGCATGCAATATTAAAGCTGCCGATAACTGATTGAACTGCTAAACCGGTGCAGTGAAATCAGAACTCGAAATAAAACGAAATATAATATTTACAGGTAAACCAAATGAAAGATTCACAACAGAAGGAGTGTCCGATGGCAGGAAGGCTTACAATCCCAACCGACCTTGATGTGGTGCCGGAAACCCTTGAGCTAATGGAACGCTGGGGCGCTGATGCGATCCGCGATGCCGACGGCACTGATTTTCCGCAAGAACTTGCTGATTCGAATGCAAAGATTTACAAGACTTACTACACCACCCGCAAAGATAACGAGTGGGCGCAGGCAAACCCGGATGAAATACAGCAGTCATATTTGATGACGGCATTCCATACCGCTGCCGCGGGTCCGCTGAAAATAAAGCTGATGGCAGGTATTTCTCCAGAGCTGATGGCGCCGAATACCCGCGACGATATTAAACGTTGGTGGGAAGTAGTGGATCGGACCACCGGTGAACCGCTTGCTCCGGAATCCTGGGAGTATTGCGGGGAAAACGGGGAAGTGGTGATTGCAGATCCAACCCCGTACCATGAGTACACTGTTTCCTTTCTCGCATACCTGATTTGGGATCCGGTCCATATGTACAATGCCGTCGTAAATGACTGGAAAGATGTGGAGCATCAAATCACCTTTGATGTGCGCCAGCCGAAAACTCGTGAATGGTCAATGCAGCGTCTGCGGACTTTTATTGAAGAACACCCATATGTGGATGTGCTTCGATTCACAACATTCTTCCACCAGTTCACGCTCGTTTTTGACGAACTGCGCCGTGAAAAATACGTGGATTGGTACGGATATTCTTCATCTGTTTCCCCATATATTTTGCAGCAGTTCGAAGCGGAAGCGGGATACAAGTTCCGTCCGGAATTTATTATCGACCAGGGATATTACAATAACCAATACCGCGTTCCAAGCAAAGAGTTCCTTGATTTTCAGGCATTCCAGCGCCGTGAAGTGGCGAAACTGGTGAAGGAAATGACAGATATCTGCCATGAATACGGTAAGGAAGCAATGATGTTCCTTGGCGACCATTGGATTGGTACCGAACCATTCATGGATGAGTTTAAAGAAGCCGGTGTTGACGCGATTGTCGGTTCCGTCGGCAATGGTTCTACGCTGCGTCTGATTTCTGACATTAAAGGTGTGGAATACACCGAGGGCCGGTTCCTGCCGTACTTTTTCCCGGATTCTTTCTACGACGGAGCCGATCCGGTGATCGAAGCAAAAGAAAACTGGGTTACAGCACGCCGGGCAATTCTGCGTTCGCCAATCGACCGTATCGGATACGGCGGATATTTGAAGCTTGCATATAAGTTCCCGAAATTTGTTGAATACGTGGAATCGGTTGCAAATGAATTCCGTGAACTGTACGCAAATATTAAAGGGACCACGCCGTTTAGTATCAAAACAGTGGCAGTGCTGAACTCGTGGGGAAGGCGCGCGCTTGGGGCGCGCACATGGTGCACCATGCGCTCTACCAGAAGCAGAACTACTCCTACGCTGGTGTGATTGAGGCGCTTTCGGGGGCGCCGTTTGATGTTCGCTTTATTTCTTTTGCTGATGTGCGTGCGGATTCTGCTGTGCTTGACGATGTGGATGTTATCATCAATGTTGGTGATGCTGATACTGCGCATACCGGCGGTAAGGTTTGGGCTGATCCGGAAATAGTTTCGGCGATTCGAAAGTTTATCCATCGCGGCGGCGGATTTATTGGCGTCGGTGAACCGTCAGGGCACCAGTATCAAGGGCATTTCTTCCAGCTGGCAAGCGCACTTGGTGTAGAGAAAGAAACCGGATTTACACTCGGCTACGACAAATACAACTGGGATGAACACCGCGATCATTTCATTCTTGCTGATGTGAAAGATACAGCTGCCGGCGCCGACGGCGAAGGCAAAGCCGCACGCACCAATCGCCGGCCAAACTTCGGTGAAGGAAAGAAGTCGGTTTATGCTCTTGAAAGCGCTCAGGTTCTTGTCCAGGATGAAAAAGAAGTACAGCTTGCAGTGAATACTTACGGCGAAGGACGTGCCGTTTATATTTCCGGTTTGCCTTACTCTTTCGAGAATGCGCGCCTGCTCTACCGCAGCGTACTTTGGGCAGCAAATGCGGAAGATGAGCTGCAGACATGGTTTTCTGCGAACTACAATGTCGAAGTGCACGCATACGTCGCAAACGGAAAATACTGCGTTGTAAATAATACTTACGCTCCGCAGAGCACCACCGTTTACCGCGGCGACGGATCCACTTTCAATCTCGATCTTGCCGCCAATGAAATCCGCTGGTATGAAATCTGAGATTCACCGCTCAGCCGGAAAACAAACTGCCGGGAAAACTAAATGAAATTCAGGCTTGGGAGCTAACTCTGAAAAGAAGAAACTCCCAAGCCTAAATTTTGAAATTTTGATTCAATCGGTGAACTTCAAGCGGAATGAATCGGACGTTAATTTTCGGAAAATCTGCGAAAGAACCAGGTTTTACTTTCGTTCTGCAGTTTTACTTTCGTTCCGCAGGCGTATCCGCATTCTTCCGAAACATCCATGCGATACCAAGAATCATGAACCAAACCGGCGTAAGCAGAAAAGCTGCACGGGTATCTGGATCAATTGCCAGCAAGGCGGCAATAAAGATGATGAAAGCCAAACATAGGTATGGGGTCCATGCGGAACCCGGCATTTTATACGCAGATGCTGCATGCGCCTGCGGGAATTGCTTCCGATACTTGATATAAGCGAGCACGATTAATGCCCAAATTCCGAGAATCAGGGTAGAAGCTGCGTCCATTACTAAAATAAAAGCATCCATCACGCTGCCGCCGATCCAGAGCAATGGCAGGAAAAGGAAGATTAGCCCGCCGGACAATGCAAGAGCACGTGAAGGCACATGACGCTTTCCTAAGCGTCCGAAAGAGCGGGAAGCATGGTGAGTTAAGCCCAAACCATAAAGCATTCGTGAAGAAGAATAGATTCCGGAATTGGATGAGGACGCAGCGGAAGTTAACACCACGAAGTTCATCACTGAAGCTGCAGCAAGCAGACCCGCCATATTAAAGACGGTGACGAATGGGCTGGCTTCCGGATTGATCACATCCCATGGAGTAATGGACATAATTATTGCTAACGAAAAGACATAAAACACCACAATCCGCATGGGGACAGCGTTAATTGCCCGCGGAATTGTGGTTTGCGGATTTTGGGTCTCAGCAGCCGTCGTTCCAATCAGTTCAGTGCCAATAAAAGAGTAGATTGCAATCGGAAATGCGGCAAGGAATCCGGCGGCACCCGTCGGGAAAAACCGTCATGCGTCCAAAGGTATGTGAACGAAGCTTCAATTCCGTTTGATCCGGTGAATCCGGTAGCGACCATAACTCCGCCGACGCCAATTAGTGCCAGAATCGCAATGATTTTAATCAGCGCAAACCAGAATTCGATTTCGCCAAACAGTTTTACTGTCAGGAGATTTGAAATCAGCAGGGCAAGCAGCAGCACGACGGTGCAGAGAGCGGAAATCGCAGTATTTTTAATCCAAAAGTCGAAGTATCCGGTGACAACGACCATATCGCCGATTGCGATAATTACCCAAAGCACCCAATAGCTCCAGCCGGTAAGATATCCGGCAAAAGGCCCGAGCAGATGTCCGGTAAAATCTTGAAACGATTTATATGAGAGGTCATGCAGTAATACTTCTCCCATTGCCCGCATAATCAGGAACAGCATCAGACCAATAATCGCATAAACGAGCAGAATCGCCGGGCCGGCAAGATGAATTGATCTGCCTGATCCCATAAATAAACCGGTACCGATTGCGCCGCCAAGAGCGATCAGCTGAATATTGCGGTTCGAAAGGCCGCGTTCCAATTTTTCCTTCGGCTGTTTTTGCGGCTTTAGATTTTGCATGGCTCGTGATTCCGTACTCATTAGATTATCTCCGTCATTTTTCGTCGCTACTTCTTTATCTCCATGTTTATTCGGTTATGCGTTCCGCTATTTATTCAATAGTGTGCATAATACATTCGTTCAAGAAACAGTCATTCAAAAGTAAGGTATAGGATTACTTTTCCTGAGTTTACTCTTTGAGATGATGTACATGCTTAATCCATGGATCCAAGAATGAATGAAAATGCACACAGAAAAAGCAAAGCTGCTGATGTAAATCTCTGCAATGCTGGTTTTGCAGCTCGTATTCGGGTGATAAATGGTTAACGGTTAGCGGTTAGCGGTTAGCGGTTTAGTCATTAGCGGTTAGCCGTTAGCCGTTAGCCATTCAGCATTAAGTGATGGTGTAATCCGTATTTTTAACGTAAGTGATGGCGAAATCGGCGGTTTTGATTAACGACGGGAGTGCCGTCGTTATCACGAGCCTGTGACCAGCACAAATATGATCACTTCCGACGCTGAAAATCCCAACCCGAGTTCTTGCCACCAGTTACGTAACTTTTTTACTTCTTGCCATCAGTTACTTAGAGGGGAAGCCATGTCGCGCTGGTGATTGTGTGATGTGGTTGGCTTGTTCGAGCTGCAAGAGCACGTAAGTCGGTAGTGGAATGGATACGAGAGTACGTAACTGGCGGCAAAGTTCACCTAAATCGACTCTGCACTTTTTCTTTGTATTAGCGGAATAAAAAGCTGGTAGTTATTCGGGCGGAAAGCGGTGTTTTTGCATAGATTAAGCCTGACCGCTATGCAAAAACACCGCTTAGAACCCGGCCCAAATCGACCCAACTAATTGAACCCAGATAATTGGAACCGGCCAAACTGGAGCCAACTAATTGAACCCAGATAATTGGAACCGGCTAAATTGGACCAAACTAAAAAGACTTCCACAAAAAATAACCGCCGCGAATCCGTCGCCCTGCAGCACATCCGCAGTGAACCCATTGCCTGCCGCGAATCCGTCGCCCCGCCGGAGCCGCGCAAACAAACAAAATATAAAGAGCAATTTAATCGCAATAACAACGAACGGTAACCGCAATAAGAGCGAACGTAAAAATGATTGCTGCGCAGTCCGCTGTATCAGACTTCGCAGCAATCAAAATTTTCGGATTAAATATTAAACTAAGAATTAACCTTAATTTTCGACGACGGCATCGCCGGTGAAAGTTTGCGGCTGAGTAAAGTGCACATCACCTTTCACGGTAAACGACGCAGCATTTTTTAATGAGGGGATAACCGCAAATCGTTCTTCAAAATCAGCAATATTTTTGAAGAACTTTGGATCCAAATTCACCAGCGGAGCTTTTTCCGCAATCAAGCGCAAAATGCCGTCAACGCCGAGTTCGTAAGCGTCTGAACGGATTGTGAGTAAATCATTGGTTGTTTTCACGGGGAGGAATCGTTCGCGCGGAACAAGAATTGGCTGTGTTCCAGCAAATGCTTCCACGATTGCGCCCATCGAAGTTTCGAGTTGATAAACTTCGGGAGTGGAGGAGTCGGTTGGGTCGATATGCTTCCGATTACGGATTAGGGGCAAACCGGCAATTCCGCCGCGTTCTTCAAGAAGTTTATCGAGCGCTTCAAGGTTAAACCACAGATTATTCGTGTGGAAGAGCCGATGCCGGAATTCGTCAGTAAAATAATGCATATCCGCTTCCGGCGTTTGGGCGGTATCGCGTAAAATTACGTGACCGTCGGAAATCCGCCGTGCCAAATGCCCGCCTTTGCGGTCAGCGGCAGTACGCACGCAAACTTCCGGAGCATATGGAGCGCCGCTTTTTGCGAACCATCCAGCGATTTTCGGATGCGGATAAGAACCGAGATTATCCGCATTTGAGGTGGCGAGATATTTGTATCCTTGCGCAAGAAGTGTTTTCACAAGCCCTTGATCTTGCAAACATGTGTAAATATCTCCATGCCCTGGCGGACACCATTCGAGTGCCGGGTCAGCCGGCCATTCCGCAGGTTCTAAATCTTCAACGCGGAGTTTCGGTTCTTTTCCTTGTAAGAAGTCGAGCGGTAAACCTGCAACTTTCATCTTCTCATCAAGCGCAGCAAGCGATTCATCGCGGGTACGGAAAGAATTCATTAACAATAACGGCAGCTTTACGCCGTATTCTTTGCGTGCCCACTGCACCTGCTGGGAGATGATATCGATGAAACGTTTCCCTGCAGTTACCGGAAGCAGCGACTTGGCGTGCTCCATTCCCATTGAGGTTGCCAATCCGCCGTTGAGTTTCAGCAGAACTGTTTTCGAAAGTGCTTCCCGAGCTTCTGCAGCGCTAACTTCAACGGTGGAAATATCGGCTGCGTCGGTGATTGGCTCAATCGTATCTTCTGGAATTAAACCAGTTGCTCCTGATTCAAGTTGATGGAAATAATACGTGAACACCTTAATTCCGAGTTCGCTCACGCCATTGGCGCGCATTTTTCTTGCGCATTTTCTAATGCAGACACACTCAAATCCTTACTCTGTTGTAAATGCGGATAAATGGGATCTGGGGATAATGCGGAATATTCAAAACACACATTATCAATCCTGATAATCCGGTACTTCAATCTTAGCTTCCAATGGTTCGCAAAGTTGGAAGAAAACTGAAATTTTTATTTTTCAATGAATGTCTGTTACGTATTTTTGCCTTTCAGTTGCCAAAATAAGTATCAGCCGACGGTACAGAATTTGTTCATGTGCGGATGTGCAATCATTGATTCTAGGATGATCCGGGTTTTATCGGGGTTTTATTCGCATCGTTGATTCGGGGGGAAAAAAGAGAGAGGGAAAAAGATGTTCAGTGCCGAATCTAATCTGCTCAATCACCAAACCCAGTTTCAACTTCCCGGGCAGCTTTCACCCACTCGTGTTCAAGGTCGACATATTTTACTTTGCCGGCAACGTTTTCCAGCGGAACATGCACATTTTCGCTGCCTTTCGTGCCGATCATTACGCCGCTGATTCCGTCGGCGATTGCTGCAGCTCCAGCGGCACCGAGACGGGTAGCGAGCAGCCGATCTGCTCCCACCGGGGTTCCTCCGCGCTGGACATATCCAAGAATAGTTACGCGTGATTCGAGTCCGGTGGCGGCTTCAAGCTTTTCCGCCAAACGCAAAGTATGACCGCGGTGTGCAGCTTCAAGTGCTTTCCGATTTTGTTTTGCCAGTGCACGTGTTTCAATTGAGTCGGTGTCTGCGATCAGCTGATTTGAAATCCGCAATTTTTCAGCATACTCCTGGTCCATTGCACCTTCGGCAACAGCAATTACTGAAAAATGTTTTCCCTGTTCACGGCGTTTCGAAATAGTTGCCACAATTTTTTCGACGGAATACGGAATTTCCGGGATGAGAATAATATCGGCTCCGCCGGCAATACCTGACCCGAGTGCCAGCCATCCGGCACGGTGTCCCATGATTTCAACGAGAATAATCCGATGGTGGGAATGTGCGGTGGAGTGCAGCCGGTCGATGGCGTCAGTGGCAATTTCTAATGCGGTTGAGAATCCGAAAGAGTTATCTGTTTCCACAATGTCGTTATCAATTGTTTTCGGCAGGTGCAGCACATTCAGTCCGGCTTTTGCAGCCGCAGCGCGTTTTTAGCGGTACCGCCGCCGCCGAGAGTAACGAGAGCATCGAGCTTGTTTTGCTCATATATCTGCATAATGTGTTCGCGCATATCGCGTTCGGTGCCGTCGATCATCATCCGGTGCACTTTGTCGCGTGAAGTGCCGAGAATTGTTCCGCCGACGGTTAGAATACCGGAAAGGGAGGCAGAATCCAGTTTGATGAACTTATTTTCGCAAAGTCCGCGGACACCTTGCTGAAAGCCAATCAGTTCCATCCCATATGTTCCGACTGCTGAACGCCCAAATCCGCGAATCGCGGCATTGAGTCCCGGAGCGTCTCCGCCGGCGGTAAGAATCCCAACTCGTTTTGCCATATTTTCCTCACGATCTTAGTTCAGTAACTGTATTTCAGCTTGCCGTCTCTATCACAGCTAATACGATTTTAGTTTCTGCTGTCTCGGCTTATGCGCCGGATAGATAAACAGCTATATCCAGTGTATTCCTTCTTACAGTGCGAGGAGATATTTTGCAGATTTTTGCGGAAGTTTTGCGGAAGTTTCCGTGAAACAGGCATTTTTCCGGATTAAGTTTCCGTGAAACAAGCATTTTTTCCGGATTAATCAGCGCGGAATAATTCAGCTTATTCCGCTGCGGATGCGGTTTCGCGCTGCTTCTCTGTGTTTGCAGTTAGTTTCAGCCCGATTACGCAGGCAAGAATTCCGGTGAGAAATAATATTTTGGATACTGAAAAGGGCTCATTTCCAATTAACATCGCAGTTACGACGGTCAGGGCTGTGCCGACGGCTGTCCAGACAGCGTAAGCGGTGCCGATCGGAATTTCTTTTATCGCACGGGCGAGACCGAGTATTGACAAAATATTTGCCACGAAAAATATGATACTGGGAACAAGTTTTGTAAACCCGGCAGATAATCCGAGAGCGCTTGCCCAGATTGCTTCAAATATTGCTGAAATAATGAGGATAATCCAAGCCATGTCTCAACTCACCGCTTTCAAACCGGCTGCGCATCCAAGCAGTATGAGCAGCAGCAGTACGCGGATTAGCGTGATTTTTTCAGTGCCGGTTGCGATTGCATAAATCACGGTCAGGGCTGTGCCGACGGCTGTCCAAACTGTGTAGCATGTTCCAATTGGCAGACTGCGCATTGCTGCAGCAAGACCAGCTAAGGATCCAGTCATAAAAATAATAAAAGCAACTATTGGGCGAATTTTCTTTAATCCGTCACATTTGGTGAGCGCAATCGCCCATCCGGATTCGAAAAATCCCGCGATAATCAGAATCAGCCAAGCCATTTAATACTTTCCTGGCCGTCTTGTCTAATGCGGGTACGGCTCCCTCGTCCGCGAAACTGTTTTGTTCCTTTCGCCCAGCTTACCGGAATATCATTTGTTTCACGATATTTTCATTCGGAAAAGATAAGAAAAGATAATCGGCAGTGCTGATTACGGTATTATTGAACCGGCTTAGCTGTTTAAACATGTCTCGCCGAATAAATATATTCAGATGTATAAATGTACGTGTTTAGATTTTTGACACAGAAGATAGTTTGTGTAATTACTATTTATGCCGGGAAGACGCTGAAAGCAGCGGAAACATAGCTTGGCAGATTTAGAACGGATTCTGATTTGGCGCTGATGATTTGCACAGCAAATCGTTTTCGATTCTGATTCGAGAAGCGCGAGATGGTGAAAGCTGGTGCGATTGCCGTCGTTATTTTTGCAGATAGACTTAGCGTGAAAACAAAACCTGTTTCGGGTGTTTCGGGAATCTTTGATTTTGAATCTTTGATTTTAAATATCTGAGCAGGTATTGAATCGGCACTAGTGATTATGAAATTTGGAGGTGTAAAAATGACCGATTCCTTAACACAATCGACCCATAATCATACGCAAGGCGGAGGTCTGAAGCGTTCATTACGTGCGCGGCACCTCAATATGATTGCGATTGGCGGAGCAATCGGCACGGGGCTTTTGTAGCTTCCGGAGCAACGATTTCGCAGGCCGGGCCGGGCGGTGCACTGCTTTCGTACGTGCTCATTGGGACAATGGTCTATTTCTTAATGCAGTCGCTTGGTGAAATGTCGACCTATCTCCCAGTGGCTGGTTCTTTTGAAGAGTTCGGAACCAGATTTGTGAGTCCGTCGTTTGGTTTTGCGACGGGCTGGAACTACTGGTACAACTGGGCAATCACAGTGGCTGCGGAGCTTGTGGCTGCCGCTCTCGTAATGCAGTATTGGTTTCCGGATACGCCGGGTTGGATTTGGTCGCTTGGATTTTTGACGATTCTCTTTTTGATTAACGCTTTTTCAGCCCGTTCTTTCGGTGAAGGCGAATTCTGGTTTGCCGGAATTAAAGCAGCGACGGTAATCATTTTCTTAGTGGTTGGCGTGCTGATGATTTTGGGAATTCTTGGCGGGAATGCTCCGGGTTTCACAAATTGGAATACTGGGGATGCGCCGTTCGTAAATGGCGGAGTCGGTGTACTTTCGGTATTTATGATTGCGGGATTCTCGTTCCAGGGTACGGAGATGCTCGGTATTGCGGCAGGGAGACGGAAAATCCGGAAAAAGATATTCCGCGCGCTACGAAAACCGTGTTTTGGCGGATTTTGCTTTTCTATGTCGGCGCAATTGCTATTATCGGTTTCCTCCTTCCGTATACTGATCCGCAGCTGCTTAATCCAAACGAAGATATTGCACTCAGTCCGTTTACGCTTGTTTTTGAACGTGCCGGTGTAGCTATCGCTGCGGGCGTGATGAATGCTGTGATTCTTACATCGGTGCTTTCGGCAGGAAATTCAGGTTTGTATGTTTCGACTCGAATGCTTTATGCGTTAGCAGCTTCCGGTAAAGCTCCAAGAGTTTTTGCACAAACCACACGCCGCGGAATCCCAATGGCTGCACTGCTTGCAACCACTTTTATCGGCTTGTTTGGTTTTTCCTGTCTTTAATCGGAACCGGTGAAGCATACACGTGGCTGGTTAATGCCTCTGGTCTGGCTGGTTTCATTACCTGGGTTGGGATTGCGTGGACGCATTTGAAATTCCGCAAGGCTTATGTTGCTCAGGGGAATAGTCCGCAGGATTTGCCGTTCCGGGCAGCTTTCTTCCCGCTGGGACCGATTATCGCTTTGGCGATGTGTATTCTTGTGATTGTCGGTCAGAACACTGAAGCGTTATTTGGGCGTGCGGATTTTATCTCGCTGCTGTCGAGCTATATCGGATTACCGCTGTTTATTGGGCTTTGGGTTGGACATAAGCTGATTACGAGAGCGCCAAAGGTTAATCCGATGCAAGCTGATCTTTCCCGCGCACATTACTGACTGTATGCAAGCTTCGTATTTTTTAACGTAAGTGGTGTGAAATGCGCATTTTTTAACGTAACTGGTGGCAGGATCTCCGCGAGCATACGTAACAGATGGCGAAATCTGCATTTTTTAACGCAACTAGTGGCGAGATCGGCTTTGACGGCTCTGCACATTTTCGTTTGTGTTAGTGAAATGAAACTGGTGTTTGTTCGGGTGGAAAGCGGTGTTTTTGCATAGATCAAGCCTGACCGCTGTGCAAAAACACCGCTTGGAACCAGTCAAACCAGACCCAAGTAAATACACTCTGCACATTTTATTTGTGCCGCAAGTATCGTCAGCTGACGCAACTGATGGCAAAGTGCCCGTGAAATTACGTAAGTGGTGGCGAAATGCGAATTTTTTAACGTAGCTGGTGGCGAAATGCGCGGTTTTATTTCCCGACGGTAGTGCCGTCGTTATCGCGAGCCTTTGACCTGCATAAATACAAATGCTTTCGACGGTAATAATCACAGCCCGACTTTTTGCCACCACTTACGTAACGAAATTAAGTTCTTGCCACTAGTTACGTAAAGTTTTCTGCTTTTGCTGCCAGTTACGTAACGGGAAGCTGGTCTCGCTGTTGAATGTATAAGTGTGAGGGGCTGCGAGAATATGTAACGGGCTGCGAGAATATGTAACGGACTGCAAGAATACGTAACTAGCTGCAAGAATACGTAATATGAAGAGCCGATATTGCCGGCAGCGCAAACCGCTGGTACCGCATGGAGTTGCACACTATTTAACGCTGGATAAGCGTCATGATAATCTTTTCCACCCAGTCTGAGCGGTGGAGTTGCGCACTATTTAACACTGAATAAATGCCCGAAAGCGGCGTTGCGCTGCTATTTTGCGGAATCTGGATTGCTCTGATCTTGAAAAACAGAGAAAAATTAGGGTGTGTGGCCGTAACCTTGAAATAGCGAAAATTTTGAAAGGAACTCTGAAGTGGCAGATTTATTATTATCTTCTCCGTTGTTGACTATTTTTACTGTGGTAGCGCTCGGTGCTGCTTTAGGGATTATTCCTTTCGGGCCGGTAAAGCTCGGTGCTGCCGGGGCGCTTTTTGTCGGTCTTTTAATCGGAAACGTCGTGCCGCAGTTAGGTGAACAGCTAGTTGTGGTACAGTCGCTCGGATTGGCTCTTTTCGTCTATACCGTCGGGCTTGCAGCAGGGCAAACATTCTTTTCTGATTTGCGCAAACAGGCGAAGCTGATGATTGGTTCAGTATTTGTGCTTGCGGTTGGGGCGGTAATCGCGATTATTTTTGGGAAAATGCTGGGGCTGAATATGGGGTTGACTGCCGGTATTTATTCCGGCGCACTTACTACCACTCCTGCTCTTGCGGCCGCAACAGCAGCAGCGGGCGGTGATGGAGCGCCCGGGGTTGGATATTCACTCGGATATCCCGTCGGCGTGATTGTCGCAATTATTCTTGTTTCAATGATTGTTTCGCGCAAATGGACGGGAAAGAATGATACGCCGTCGCTATCGGGGCAAACGCTTTTTGCAACGACGGCTCTTGTTGCAAACCCGATGTCGGTACGTGAAGTTCCAGGTTGGAAAGAGCAGAAGTTTAAGATTTCTTATTTGCAGCGCGGAGAAATTACCCGTGTATTTGTTCCGGGTGAAGAGCTGCAAAAAGAAGACCAGGTTGTGATTGTGGGGCTTGAAGATGATGTGCGCATCGCAATTGCCGCAATTGGGGAGGAAGTTGCGAAACATTTAGCTGATTATCGTGCGCGGGTCGAATTTGAATCCTTTGTTGTTTCAAGTAAACGGATTGCCGGCCGCACTATCGCTGCACTGAATATGGCTGGGCGGTTTGGAGCGTTAGTTACCAGAATTCATCGCGGAGATCTTGAGCTGCTTGCTACAGATTCGGCACGGCTGGAGGTCGGGGATCGGGTAATGGTGGCGTATCCGCGGGCAGAACATGAAAATATCCAGCACTTTTTCGGTGATTCCGAGCGGAAGATTTCGCAAATTGATGCGATTTCGATGGGATTTGGGATGACTTTGGGAATTATGCTGGGAATGATTGAAATTTCACTGCCTGGAGGTGTGCATTTCTCGCTTGGGACAGCAGCCGGACCGCTTATCGTGGGAATGTTTTTAGGTGCTTTACAGAAAACTGGCCCATTTCTTTGGCAAATGCCGCAGGCGGCAAATCAAACTATCCGCCAGTTAGGGCTGTTACTCTTTCTTGCAGCTGTTGGGATTTCGTCCGGGAAAGCGTTTATGGGAACTGCGTTTACGACGGCAGGAGCGCTTTCTGGTTTACTGGCATTTACAATTGCGGCCGTGATTTTGTTATTGACTGTATGTGTAGGCAGATTAGTAGGAATTTCGGCACAGCGAACTGCCGGTGCGATGGCGGGAATTCTGGGGCAGCCGGCAGTACTTGCTTTCGCTTCCGCAAAAGAAAACGACGAGCGGATTGAAGCCGGTTATGCGGCAATTTTCGCTTTAGGAATTATTGTGAAGATTGTTTTGGTAACGGTGATTGTTGCAGTCGGTTAGAAGTTTTGCGCAGAAAATTGTGAAAGATGTGAAAATAGTGGTTAAAAAACGTGTCATATTTAGCAACACGCGGGCTGAATTAGCGTATTACTGCAGGTTTCCGCTATGTTTCTAGTTAGTGGTTCCAATGAACCATTCAGAAATATCCAATATCTTCATGAGAGGAATAAAATGGCCCTCAACCGTACCGATCTCATTGCAAAGATTGCTGCGAAAGCAGAACTTACGAAAGCTGATGCAGATAAGGCTCTTTCCGCACTCCAAGCAGTGCTCGTTGAGTCACTCGAAGCAGGAGAAGCTGTAAAAATTACTGGTCTGATGTCTGTAGAGCGGACCAAGCGTGCAGCTCGCAAAGGCCGTAATCCGCGTACTGGCGAAGAAATCGACATCCCAGCTGGTTATGGTGTGAAGATTTCTGCTGGCTCGAACCTGAAGAAAGCTGTGAGCGAGTAAGTAAATCTTTGCCATAATCTGGTAAATATCTTTTATGGTTTGGGAGTGCAATGGATTTTGCGCTCCCAAATTTGTAATTTCAGCAGTTGCGGAATGTACCGCAAAAATATGTTTAAGATAGATGCATGAATAATAATCAGCATGCAAGAATTATGCCTGGAATCAATCTTAGTCTTGATGACCCGCGTGCGCCGGGTAGTTCAGGCGGTCTGGGCGCACCTGGCGGTCCTGAGACCGTCGGTCAATCTTCCACTGCACTTCTTGAGCGCACGGAAGCAGAAAAAGCTCCCGGGGATAATGAACGCTTCGCTCATTACGTCCGTGAAGATAAAATCATGAAGTCAATGGTAGAAGGCGGACCAGTGGTAGCGCTCTGCGGGAAAGTTTGGATACCGGTGCGCAATCCTGATAACTATCCGCTTTGCCCAACTTGTAAAGAAATCTACAAAAACCTGAAAGGCGGCGGAAACGGAGATACCTGGCCGTTTGGTCCCAATAAACCGTAAATCTTGATGCTGTTGTCCGCAGCCGTGCAACTGCAGGAAATCTGCGATTTTTGGGAATATATCGTGAAAGAAAGTAATCCGGCAGTGCGGAGTTTCGAATCTTCCACTGCCGCTTTCCGCTGCCGAATTACTGGTTTGGTTTGCGATTTTCGTTTTGAAAATTATTCCCGGTAAGTTCCGATTCAAGGAAATCCCCTGCAGCCGGCGAATATCAGCAGCCGGCTGCAGTATTCCCCGGGATTGCCTGGGAAAATTAGTTAAAAATCATTCTTGCGGATCGTCTGCTGCGAAAATATCAATCATTTCTGTCGGAATTCCCGGCTCGCCTTCAGACAGCCGCCAAGCTGCATAAGGCAAAGCCGCCCGTGAATTTCGATGCAGCGAAGCTGCCGCTGCAAGCGCATCTGCATTAAAGTATTTCGGATTAATTACGCCGTCTTTCACCAGCTCGACTTGCAGCGGGCGGGCGCCTTGTTTTTCCAGATACGCCAATCCAGATTCGCGGGTTTGTGCAGAAACTATAATTTCTTTCAGCGCACGGCCGGTTTCGTCATGTGTGCGTCCGGCAACCTTTAATCCGCCTACAGTCGTTTTCGCAGCTGACTTTTTGCCACCTCGCGCATTTTCCCGTCGTCACCTGCACAAGCTACCAGTTTATAAACCATTTCCGCGGTTGGCCGCCCGGATCCGGTAACTACTTTTGTGCCGACTCCGTAGGAATCAACAGGTGCGGCGTTCAATGCGGCAATTGCGTATTCGTCAAGATCGTTCGTAACTGTAATCTTGGTTGATACTGCTCCAAGATCATCAAGCTGCTTGCGTACCTGAAATGCCTGCGCCACTAAATCACCTGAATCAAGCCGGATTGCGCCAAGCTCACCTCCGGCACGGCGGGCTGCCTCCACCGCATTCTTTACGCCTTGCCGGACATCATAAGTATCAACAAGAAGCGTGGTTTCGGTGCCCATCGTCGCAATCTGCGCAGCGAAAGCATCTGCTTCACTATCGTGAAGCAATGTGAACGAGTGGGCTGCTGTACCGATCGGTTTAATCCGATACCGACGGCAGGCTTCAAGATTTGATGATCCGACGAACCCGCCAATTATACAGGCACGTGCAGCTGCAATTGCGGAAACTTCATGTGTACGGCGCGAACCCATATCTAAACACGGACGGTCATGTGCGGCAATCGTCATGCGGGAAGCAGCCGTCGCGACCGCTGAATCGTAGTTAAGAATCGAAAGCAGCAGTGTTTCAAGAATTACCCCGTCGGCAAAGGATCCGATAACGGTGAGAATCGGTGATTGCGGAAAATAGCATTCCCCTTCTGCATATCCGTATATTGATCCGGAAAACTTCCAATCACGGAGAAAATCAAGCGTCTTTTCGCCCACTACTTTTGCTTCGCGTAAGTATTCAATTTCTGTTGCCCCGAAAGTAAATTTTTCCAAAGCTGCAAGTGCCCGTCCAATTCCAGCTACCACACCGTAACGGCGGTGTCCTGGAAGACGCCGTGCAAAAAGTTCAAAAACGCAGTTCCGATCTGCGCGTCCGTCTTGCAATGCTGACTCAATCATGGTCAGCTCATACATGTCAGTCAAAAGAGCAGTGCTCTGTGGAAAAGTGTCCATATAGGAAACGTTAGCTTGAAAATGTGAGACCATGCGGGAAATACGTGATATTTTTTCAAACTTCTTGGAATTTGAGTAGAGTTTCACACGTGGCAAGGAAAAATACGTTAGTAATTGAGGATATGAATATTTTCGAGATCTGTTCAAACATGCAGCATGTTAACGGCCGCGTTAGTGATAGCGGGGCTGATAAGAGTCTGTCTGCGCCGGAAAACAAAAATGCCACATCTACTCTTGAGCGGAAATCTCCAAACTGGGTTACTGTTGTGCATAATGATCCGGTTAATTTAATGTCATATGTACAGTGGATTCTCGAATCATATTTTAATATGGATGCTAATGTGGCGCGGATAAAAATGCTGCAGATACATAACGACGGCAGAGCAATCGTTGCCCGCGGAGGAAGAGAAAAATGGAACGCGACGCACAAGCAATGCATTCTTATGGTCTTTGGGCAACAATCGAACTGGAGGGAATCACGGATGATTGCTTTCCGAATCGTGCGCGGAGGATACCGTGCAATGGCGACTCCTGATGAATGCGAACTCTTATGCAGTCTTGCACGTGATGTTATTTACATTCTCGGTGCAGATATTGAGGAAGAGCTGGAGCGCGCTAATGAACGTAAAGAATTTTTAGCACAAAATGGTGTTTTTTCCAGTGAATCAGAAATTCATTCAAACGCTGATCGGGAAAGTTTATTACTGCGTGCAGCTGCCATTGAAGAGGATTTGTTTACGCAGCTTGAAGATGAATTTGCGGGAATTGAAGAGCGGCTGGAAGATGAAGTGCATAAGCATGAATTTAATTCTGATCAGGCTCCGGCGCAGCGCGATGATGCGCTGGTGCGGCTGCTTCCAGATATGAGTGAAGATCCAGGCGAAGCGACCGAACTTCGTGAGCTGACGGAAGAAAGCATTTCTCTTACCAAGGTTGAAAATTTAACACGGATATATCAGAGTTTAAAGAAAATTGTGGATGGGGAACGGAAACAAAGTGCAGGTTTTCGCAATAGCTATCCGCAAGACCTGCGTGAACACGGCGGGAACTATTCGGAGCGTGAGACGCTCGATAGCGGAAAAGAACTATTAAATTCGCATTATGATGTGTTTGTGCCGAACGAAGACGCACCGTTCTGGCTTGCAGCGATTAACGATATTCGGCTTGTGCTTGCGACCCGTCTGGAAATTGACGACGATGCAATCAACGAATCAGTTTATGAACGTTCGCAGTTATTCACCAGTCATTCGATGGTGCATGACGAGAATATTCCGGAAATCGAGTCGCCGGATGATATGATGACGGTGCTCTACACCATGCTTTCCTGGTGGCAAGAGTCACTGGTAAGCGCGGTGAGGAATAAGGCGCTTCGCCGATAATATGGAAGACATGAATAACGCGCCGATTGGGATATTTGATTCAGGGCTGGGCGGTCTAACGGTAGCACGCGCAATTATCGATCAATTACCAAATGAAGCGATTACTTATATCGGTGATACCGCTAATAGCCCGTATGGTTCGCGTAAAATTGCCCAAGTGCGCGAACTTGCACTGAAAATTATGGACTATTTGGTGGAGACAGGCGTGAAAATGCTTGTAATCGCGTGCAATACTGCCTCTGCAGCAGTACTCCGCGACGCACGTGAACGATACACCTTAGCGCATGGAATTCCGGTGGTGGAAGTAATTCAACCGGCGGTGCGCCGTGCCGTGCAATCAGTAAAAAATGGGAAAATCGGTGTGATTGCGACCCAGGCGACGATTGATTCGCGGGCGTATGCGGATTCTTTTGCCGCTGCTTTAAATCTTGAGATTACTTCCGCCGCTTGCCCGCGTTTTGTCGAGTTTGTCGAAAATGGCGTCACTTCCGGGGCGGAATTAATTGCCGTCGCAAACGAGTATCTTGCTCCGCTGAAGCGGGCAGGTGTTGATACTGTTGTGCTTGGCTGTACACATTACCCGCTGCTCACAGGTGTAATCTCCTATGTGATGGGGGAGGAAGTTACTCTCGTTTCTTCTGCGGAAGAGACTGCAAAAGATGTATTCCGTGAACTTACCAAGCGTGATTTACTGCGCACTGAGCAGTCTGGAGAGCCGGTACGAGATTTTTTCACTACAGGAGATTCTGGAAATTTTCCGGTTTTGGCGCGCCGCTTTCTCGGACCCGAAGTACGCAATGTCCGTTCAATTACTCACAAATTGTGATGAGAAGAGGTAGTTACATTGTATAAGAGTTGTATCAGAAAAAAGCTAACCCCAATTAGTATCGCAGGAAGGCTGTAATCCAATGAAACTAACCATAATTGGATGTTCGGGTTCAATGTCTGGCCGTGACGGTGCAGCTTCATCCTATTTGCTGCAAGCTGAGGGTCTCGACGGAAATGGTCTGGTACGAACATACTCAGTGATTCTTGACTTTGGACCGGGAGCAATGGGGAAGTCACTGAACTATCTTGATCCGGCGCTCCTTGATGGAATAATTCTTTCACACTTACATGCAGATCATTGTGCGGATATTGTTGGAATGCAGGTTTACCGCCGATGGCATCCGCAGGAGCTCTTTCCCGAATACCGGTGCTCAGCCCTGGAGACGGGCTGCGCCGCACCCGGCAAATTTCGGATGACAGCCCAGAAGAAACCTATGCCGGAGAATTTGAGTTTATCCAAGTGCAGCCAGGAGATACGGCAAATCTTGGACCGATGCGTTTCGAATTTTTCGCAGCGAATCATACAGTTCCAACAGTGTGTATTCGGGTAACGGCTCCATCATCGATTAATCCGGAAAATGAGGTTGTGTTTGCCTACTCCGGCGATACTGATGTTTGTGAGGGGTTGTTGATGCAGCTACCGGTGCAGACCTTTTCCTCTGCGAAGCCGCATTTGAAGAAGAACGCGATACTGTGCGCGGTGTGCATCTAACTGGTTTGCGTGCCGGAATGGTTGCGCAGAAAGCTGGTGCACGTGAAATTGTGCTCACTCACCTCCAGCCGTGGACCGACCCGGTACGTACGGAAAAGGATGCAAAACAGGAATTTGCCGGGAAAGTAAGCCTGGCTGTACCTGGTGCTGTTTACGAAATTTAAGATTAAAAAGAGCTTGGAGCGGTGCAGCATAAACTTAAGCGTATTTGCTGTAAATAACGGTCAGGATTAGCTGCAGCCGGATACGGGGCTTTTTACAGGGCTCTGCCGTCGGTGAAAGAAAAATTAATACTGAAAGTATTGCTGGTTTAACTTGTAAAACTGGTTCAACTTATACAAATCAAAGGAAGAATGAAAATATGGCACGCCAAGATGGCCGCGGATATGATGAACTGCGTCCGGTGAAGATAACCCGAAATTACCTTGATACAGGCGAAGGCAGCGTATTGGTTGAGTTTGGAAACACGAAAGTTCTTTGTGTAGCTTCATTTACTGCAGGTGTGCCGCATTGGCGGAAAGATTCCGGGCTTGGATGGGTTACCGGTGAATATGCAATGCTTCCGCGGGCAACTTCTACCCGCAATCAACGGGAATCTGTAAAAGGAAAACTGTCCGGACGTACGCAGGAGATTTCACGGCTTCTTGGGCGATCGCTGCGGACAGTGGTCGATATGTCAGCACTTGGGGAAAATACGATTGTCCTTGACTGCGATGTGCTCCAAGCCGACGGAGGTACCCGCACTGCGGCAATCACCGGAGCGTATGTTGCCCTTTACGATGCTGTGCAGTGGGGAATCAAAAAGGGATTAATTCGGGAAAACTTCGAAAAGCCGGTGCTGCGTGACAGCGTTTCGGCAATTTCTGTCGGTGTGATTGACGGGCAGGTTTGTCTGGATTTGCCGTATGCTGAAGACGTGCGTGCTGAGACTGATATGAACGTGGTGATGACAGGCGCAGGCGCATTTATTGAAGTACAAGGGACTGCGGAGCATGAACCTTTTACTCGTGATGAGCTTGCGAAACTGCTTGACTATGCGGAAAAAGGAAATCGGGAACTTGCTGCAATTCAGCGGGAAGTGCTGAAAAGAAGTTGATTCGGGATAAATTTGGGCGGAAACGGTAAAGCCGCTGCGGTAAAATCGGGTGTTGCGAGGGATTCATACAGGGCAAATCCTTTGCGGAAATATAAATAGCACAATCGGAAAGATATGCAGATGGGGAAGCTGAATACTGAACCGGAACTGATAATCGCAACCTATAACCAGCATAAGCTGAAAGAGATTCGTGAGATTCTCGGAAAATTTTTACCTAACTTAGATCCGCTCAAGATTCAAAGTGCGGCAGAGTTTCGAGTTTCTGAACCGGTGGAAGATGGCGTTAATTTCGCAGAAAATGCGTTAATTAAAGCGCGTGCGATTGCTTTTCAGGTTGGAATACCGGCGCTGGCGGATGATTCTGGAATTTGTGTAGATATTCTTGGCGGAGCTCCAGGAATTTTTCCGCGCGTTGGGCTGGGAAACATGGCGACGATACCGCAAATCTTGATTTGCTGCTTGCACAGCTTGCGGATGTGCCTGCGAAGAATCGGGGAGCGAGTTTCGTTTGCTGTGCTGCGCTAGTGCTTCCCAATGGTAAAGAGTTCACTGCGGACGGGAAAGTTGCGGGAACTTTACGCGGTGCGCGCGCGGGTACTGATGGTTTTGGATATGATCCGATTTTTCAGCCAATTGGGATGAATCAGACTCTTGCTGAAGTGAGCGCAGTGAAAAAGAACCAGATTTCGCATCGAGCCCGCGCATTTGAAAAGATTGCCCCGATTGTGGGGAAAGAAGTCTGCGGGGTTTGAGATCCGGATTGGATTCCCAAAATTATTTCCGGATCGGATTCCCGCAGTTATTTTCCGAGGTAGGCAAGTGCGCGGCGTAAAATTTCGAGCTGACTTTTACATATTTCCGCCTGTAAGCTTGGAGTGGCAATTTCGCCTGGGGTAAACCATGAAAATTCGATTGCATTGGAGCTTGGTTCGCAATCTCCAGCCATTGGAACAATATATCCAAGTGATACAGCATGTTGCCGTGAGTCATAGAGATGATCGCCTGGTGTGGAAAAATATTCGCCGACGGTAAAGGGCAGGTTTGAGACGGGCAGCTGCGGGAGAGCTATCGGCCCGAGATCCTTTTGGATATGTCTTATAAGTGCTTCGTGAATAGACTCGTGAAGCAGGACCCGTCCGCTGACGATTGAGCGTTGGAGTACATCGCCGTCGGTACAAAGCAATAATCCGACTGCTTTCAGGCAGCCTTGTGCGTCAAGTTTTATTGGGACGATATCGACGTAAAGAATCGGTATTTTATTCCGCACGAACTCAAGTTCTTCAGGAGAAAGCCAGGAAGCTGATCCGTCAGAATCTGGATTTGGGAAACTCTGTGCAGATAATTCAGACATGTTTTGATTCTGCCAGTCTTGCGTATCGAGTTGCAGTACAGTGCAGAGATTTTGGCGCGTAGTGAAATTTTTTCGGCCGTTCGGCTGTTTTTCGGATTCGTGATGTGTTTGCCGGGATTAAGGGATGTGGGAATATCAGGAATTCGGGAATATTGGGAATATCGGTGCTAAGGATGAAAACAGAGTGCAGGATCCTAACTTTTGATAATCATGCATGGATCACCGCGGCGCACGATGATAAGGGAAAAATTGCTCATAACAGAAGTCTGGGGCAGGTGCGGAAAAGATTCATAATGATATTTCGGAATCTGTGTGGCAAAGTGGAAGTGTGAAAAGGTATCTTAAACCGATGATGTGGCTGAATACGTGTTTTTCGCTTATTGTTGCCGTATTTAGTTTTTTCGCGCTTTTTAAGCTCGGAAATCAGCCGGCATTAGTTGTTTTTTCAAGTATTGCGGTAATTGCATTTATCGTGCTTATTTACGGCATGATGAAAGAAAGGCCGGCAATCGTTGCAGCGGGAGCACTTGCAATTTCACTTTTAATGCCGACGGAATTTGGAATTTTTCCAATGATTATCGGATTCATTTTCTTTGTGATACTTCTTTCGCTGCAGCTTTATCTGATTTTATTCGCGGAAAATTCCCGCGGAGAAAAATAAACTACAATTAAAACTCAATATGCGGATGTATGCATTTGCGCGGTAAGTGCTATCTCTTGAAACTGAAAAGGATGATTCAGATGTCGCAATTTGAAGTAGGGCAAGCAGCTCCGGATTTTACGCTGCCAATAGTCGGCGGCGGAACGGTGACGCTTTCTGAAGAACTAAGAAAAGCGGAAAAAGGAGTGCTCGTTTACTTCTATCCGCGTGCAATGACTCCAGGATGTACGAAAGAAGCTTGTGATTTTCGTGATTCGGAGAATTCTTTACGCAGTGCAGGGTATCGGGTGATCGGGGTTTCTCCGGATAGTTTGGAGAAGTTGGAGCAGTTTGCAGAGCGGGATAATTTGAATTTTCCACTGGCTGCTGATGCGTCTAAGGAAGTGATGACGGCGTGGGGTGCTTTTGGGGAGAAAAAGAATTACGGAAAGATTGTGCAGGGTGTAATTCGTTCCACTTTTGTGATTGATGGGGATGGAAAGTTTGCGCTTGTGAAATATAACGTGAAAGCTACTGGGCATGTTGCGCGGTTGCGGCGTGAATTAGGGATTGATGCCTAATATTTGTATTTTCGCCTTATTTCCTTATTTTACAAGACCATAAAAATAGTTTAGAATTCAACTATCTCAGGGTTGGGAAATAGTTCCAGTCCGGTTTATGAGGGGCAAACTATGGTGAAAATTAACGCTGCCGATGCGATGATGAAAGTTCTCGAAGCCTACGGTGTAGAGCGAATCTATGGGCTTCCTGGCGGATCTTTGGATTCTACTATGAACTCCATCTTTAATTTTCGAAATCGGATTCATTATGTTGGTGTGCGGCATGAGGAAGCGGGAGCGCTTGCCGCTGCAGCAGAAGCGAAACTTACCGGTAAAATTGGAGTGACTCTCGGGTCTGCTGGGCCAGGTGCGGTACATTTGCTCAATGGTTTGTATGATGCGAAAACCGATAACGTGCCGGTATTGGCAATTATCGGTCAGGTGCCAACCTCGAATATGAATAAAGATTTCTTCCAGGAAATGCCGGAAAATCCGATTTTTGCAGATGTTGCAGTTTATAACCGTACAGTTATGACGGCGCAGCAGCTTCCAATGGTGATTGATAAGGCAATCTCAAAGGCTTATGAGATGGGAGGGGTTTCCGTCGTTGTAATCCCAAAGGATCTTGGCTGGGAAGAAATTGAAGATACTTACATTCCTTCAGCAGGTGTTTTTGCAAAGCCTGAGTGGGAGCGCAAAGCACGAATCGAGGATGTGCGCAAGGCTGCTGATTTATTGATTTCGGCAAAGCGTCCGTTGATTTATTTTGGGCAAGGCGCGCAAGGTGCGGCTGATGAATTGCGTGAGTTATCTGATCTTTTACGTGTGCCATTGGCTTCCACTTATCTTGCAAAGCCGATCTTGGAGGGAATGAACCTGCATGGATGCTCTCAACTGGTAGGGTTGCTACGAAGCCAGGGGTAGAGGTTGCGCATACGGCGGATTCAGTTCTGTTTATTGGAACTAATTTTGAATTCCCGATGTTTAATAGTGAAGCGAAGTTTATTGATGTAAATTTGCGTCCGTCAGTGATTGGGGATCGTCATCCGGCTTATCTTGGTGTGCTTGCGGATGCGCGCATATTTTTGCGGCAGTTACTTACTGAGGTGCAGGATCGGAAAGCTGCTGGGGTCAATTTAACCAGCGCGCATGATCGTTGGTATGATGCTGCGGTTGAAAATCGTCGTGAGTGGGATGCATGGATTCAAAAGAATGCTGAGCGTATTTCAGAAGCTCCAGCTCGCTTTGAGTCAATTTATCAGGTGATTAATCAGATGGCGGCTGATAATGCAGTGTTTGGCGTGGACGTTGGCAATGTAAATATTGCAACGGCGCGCTTCCTTGAAATGAGTAAGGAGCGTACTTTTACGACCTCACCACTGTATGCCACGATGGGGTATGGGATTCCAGCTGGTCTTGCTGCTGCGCTTGCTTATCCAGGGCGTGAAGTGTGGACGCTTTCCGGTGATGGGGGTGCGGCAATGATGATTCAGGATTTGCGTGCACAGGCAGATGAGCATTTGCCAATTATTAATGTGGTATTCACAAATAAATCGCTTGGTTTTATTGAGGCTGAGCAGGATGATACCAAGCAGCCGCATTCGGGTATTGATTTATCTGATATTGATTTTGCGAAGGTGGCTGAAGGTTTTGGCGTGAGGGGTTGCACCGTGCATACAGGTGAAGAATTTGCACGTGTTGTTAACGAGGTGAAAGGCACTAAGGATCCGGTGCTGATTGATGTGAAGATAACGAATGATCGGTTGCTGCCGGTTGAAAAATATGCATTCTTGCCTCGGGAAGCACTTTCAGATTTTGCACGCGAATATGCGGCGACTGATTTGACACCGTTTGCGGAAATCCTTGAGAAGTATGAGGCGTAAATTCTGCTGATTTGATTTGGAATGGTGATTTCAAACTCTTATTGGGCTGGGCATTTTGGGTGATAGTTTTTTGTTCGCTGGAAATGTTCAGCCCTTATTGGTTTATTTGAATCTAATCCTGTTTGGATTGATTTTTATGTGTTCATAGGCGTTTTTATTTTCTTTGAGAATGGGTAAGTTTTTGATTTGGAAAAAACTGTTTGAATCGTTAAACTTAACGAGTTGAGCTTGCCGCTTTGATGGGTGGTATGGTTCGGTTTGCGCGAGTGGCGAAATTGGCAGACGCGCTAGATTTAGGTTCTAGTGCCTTCGGGCGTGGGGGTTCAAGTCCCCCTCGCGCACAATGAGGAGAGATTTAATCCAAGCTTGCTTGAGGTTAAATCTTGACGAAATTGTGTTCAAGAATTTGCGGAGTGAATTCTTGAAAGCACCGTTGTTGTGGTGTTTAGGCTTTCTTATTAGTGAAGGCGGCGCGGTGGTGCATGATTTTGCGGAGCAAAATTATTAGCACTTTGTGGTGATATTTAATCCAAGCTTGCTTGAGGTTAAATCTTGACGAAATTGTGTTCAAGAATTTGCGGAGTGAATTCTTGAAAGCACCGTTGTTGTGGTGTTTAGGTTTTCTTATTAGTGAAGGCGGCGCGGTGGTGCATGATTTTGCGGAGCAAAATTATTAGCACTTTGTGGTGATATTTAATCCAAGCTTGCTTGAGGTTAAATCTTGACGAAATTGTGCTCAAGAATTTGCGGAGTGAATTCTTGAAAGCACCGTTGTTGTGGTGTTTAGGTTTTCTTATTAGTGAAGGCGGCGCGGTGGTGCATGATTTTGCGGAGCAAAATTATTAGCACTTTGCGGGGTGTCTCTTGGCATAGGTTCGGATATATCGCGAGATATTTTTTATTTTGTGTGGTGGTCTCGCGCGTCATTATTCCTTTTTGGCTTGGTATTTTTGGTTTTGTTGATGGTGTGTTCAGCGATGGCGGCGCAGCTAAATCAGCTGCACGCACAAATTCGATTTCACTGCAATACCCGCACGCGCACAACTCCGTCGATTTGGGAAATCTTTTCAGTAATTGTTTCGTCTGCTGATTCGTCTACATCAAGCAGCACATATGCGATGTTTCCGCGGGAGCGGTGGCTCATATCGTTGATGTTAATATTATGGGTGCCGAGTACGCTTGTAATCGCAGCAAGCATATTCGGCACGTTCTTATGCATTACGCAAATTCGCGCCGGATCTTTCAACGGACCAAGAGAACAATTCGGAAGGTTTACTGAATTTGTGATATTGCCGTTTTCAAGGTAATCAACAAGTTCCTGTGCAGCCATTATTGCACAGTTTTCTTCTGATTCTGCTGTTGAAGCACCAAGATGCGGGATAGCAATACATCCTTTCATATTTATATTTCTGGTATTGGGTAAATCGGTGATGTACTGTGAGATGATTCCAGAATTTAAAGCTTTTTCGATTGCCTGCTCATCGATGAGTCCGTCTCGGGCAAAATTCATCACCACTGCGCCCGGTTTGGCTGCAGTAAGTACATCTGCGTCAATTAGATTCGCTGTCTCTGCTGTGAACGGCACATGCAGCGTAATGTAATCACTTTGCGCAAATATTTTCTCAATCTTTGCGGTATATTTCATTTTTGCCGGCAAGCGTTCTTCCATTTGTGCAGTGAGATAAGGATCGAATCCGATTACCTGCATTCCGAGAGCGAGAGCGGCATGAGCTACCCGCGATCCGATTGCTCCTAATCCAATGATTCCGAGCACTTTTCCGCTAAGCTCATTTCCGGCAAAAGCTTTCTTCCCTTCCTCAACATCTTTTGTCAGGGTTGGGCTGGTGCTGATTTCCTTGACCCATTGAACTCCGCCGATAATATTGCGTGCAGCAATCAGCATTGCACAGAGCACAATCTCTTTTACGGCGTTTGCATTTGCGCCCGGAGTGTTAAACACTGCAATCCCATTTTCAGTAGCACGTTCCAGCGGGATATTGTTTGTTCCTGCACCGGCGCGGGCAATTGCGCGCAAACTTTGCGGGAATTCCAGTTCATGCATATTGGCTGAACGTACTAGCACGCCGACGGCGTTTTCGATTGAATCGCTGGTGATGCAGTTTTTTCCGAGAGCGGTAATTCCGGCATCGGCAATATTGTTCAGCAGCGCAATTTTATGGCGATTCATAGTGTTCCTTTCAAAGGATGATGGGAAGTTCGGATAAGTTTTTAACAATGTTGTTTTTCGAAGTCTGTTATGAAATCGATTAATGCTTTTACGCCGTCATCAGGCATTGCGTTGTAAATTGAAGCGCGCATTCCGCCTACGGAACGGTGGCCTTTCAATCCGACGAGACCTGCTGCGGCAGCTTCTTTGATGAAAACGGCGTCAAGATCCGGATTACCGCTTACAAACGGGATATTCATTCGGGAACGGTCTATGCCTTGGACAGTTGCGGAAAATATTTCTGACTTATCAAGTGTGTGATAAAGCCAGTCAGCTTTCCGACGGTTGCGCGCGTCCATTGCTGCAAGACCGCCTTGCGCTTCAATCCACTTAAATACTTTTCCGCAGATATAGATACCATATGCGGGCGGAGTGTTATATAACGATCCGGCTGCTGCGTGTGTTTGCAAACGCAGCATTGTCGGCACGCCGTCAAGGTTATCGGGAATTAAATCTTCACGTACAATCACAATCTGTACGCCGGCAGGTCCCACATTTTTCTGTACACCGGCATGAATTAAACCGTATTTAGTCACATCGCAAGGTTGCGAAAGAAACATGGAACTTTGATCAGCGACGAGCACATGGCCTTTCGTGTTTGGCAGTTCTGCAAATGCAGTGCCGTAGATAGTGTTGTTTTCACAGATATAAAGGTAGGAGGCATCTTCCCGAATCGGCAGGTCGGAACAGTCGGGAATATATGTAAAGTTTTTGTCCGCACTCGACGCGGCAGCTTTCGCGTCGCCAAGAATACATGCTTCTTGATATGCCTTTTTGCCCAAGCGCCGGTGAGGATATAATCTGCTTTCCGGTTACGCGCAAGGTTGTAAAATACCGTCGAAAAAAGCAGACTATCTCCGCCTTGGAGAAAGATTACCTTGTAGTTTTCCGGAATCCCCATCAAACTGCGTAAGCTTTGTTCGGCTTCAGTAATAATTTCCTGAAAAATGCTGGAGCGGTGACTCATCTCCATTACAGACATTCCGCAGCCGCGGTAGTCCAGCATCTCTGCAGCTGCTTCTTGCAATACTGATTCTGGCAGTACTGCCGGGCCGGCACTGAAGTTGAAAATACGAGACATCGGATATTCCTTACTCTGCATATGATTTGTGCAGATTTTCCGGAGTAAATTAGGATGCTGCGGCTGCTGTAATTAGCAGGCAGAGATGCGAAATACTGTGGGTAATATTATGCAGGTAATACTGTGCGAGTACTTCTCAGCAATGCAATTATCGCCGTTTTTTCGCAAAAAACAGTATTTTCCACTAGTCGGACATGAGTTCGCTCACTTTTAGACATATTTCTAATTCCGCTGTATGAGACGAAAATTGCAGTACATGGCTTTGCGGAAGCCGTGTGAAAAGCTGTACGAAAATATTAACTATTTTTGGATGTCAGCTTTGCAGCGGGGATTAAATAGATACAATAAAGCTAATTTTGCGGATTAGTTTAACCTAAGGACTATTATGAGTGATATTATTTCGCGAACTATTCCTTTGTATCCGGCTGATATTTTACTTCCTGCAGCGGGTGTTGATGAAAAATGGTGTGTAATTGCAGCTGATCAATTTACTGCAGATCCGGAATACTGGCAGGCTGCTGCGGAAAAAATCGGTGACGCAAAATCTACTTTACACCTGATTTTGCCCGAAATATTTTTGCAGACAGAGTCTGCACAGCAGCTGCAAAATCGGGTGAAGCAAGTTCAGGAAACGATGCATGAATATTTTACTGGTGAAGTATTTACATCTTTTCACAATTCGGTTATCTATACAGAACGTCAAATATCTGCCGTTAAACAGCGAAAGTCACTCATCGCAGCTTTAGATTTGGAAAGCTACACATACTGCAGCGGTGAATCGGCGCAAAAGTACGATGTGCGTGCTTCAGAAGCCACGGTGCTTGAACGGATTCCTGCTCGTGAGAAAGTCCGGAGTGAAGCTTTGCTTGAATTACCGCATGTACAGCTGCTCTTTGACGACCCGCAAAACACAGTATTTGCGTCGATTGCAGCAGCGCAGCTAAATACGGGTAAACCGCTTTATCACACAGAGCTAATGCTTGGAGGCGGATCGCTGAAAGCGTGGAAAATTTCCGGAAATAGTGAACTTTGGAGCGAAATATCTGCGAAAATATCAGCTGCTGTCACAAGTTCGCACAGTTTTCGATTTATTGTCGGCGACGGGAATCACTCCTGGCGGCAGCGAAATCGCATTGGGAGCAGCTGAAAGCAGCAGGCGCGGAAGCAGACCATCCGGCACGTTTCGCGCTTGTAGAAATTATTAATATTCACGACAGCGGGCTTACGGTTGAGCCGATTCACCGTTTGCTGCGCGGAATTAAGTTTGCCGATTTTCAGCAGGCGGTGCAGCATTGGAATAATCGTCAAACCAGCAGTGCCGAGTATGAATCGTTTACTGTTATCACTGCCGGGAGACGAGAAATATTCAGTATCGCAAAAACAGTGAGCTGTTGATTGAAGCTGTACAAAGTGTGATTGATGAACTGATTGCGCAGCTGCATTGTGATCCGGCGCAGGCATGTGAGTATTTGCATGGTGCGGACGAGGTAATACGGCTCGCAAATAGTGAAGACCGGATCGGGCTGCTTTTACCGGCGATAAAACGTGCTGCGCTTTTTGATTATGTTGCCGAACATGGTGTGATGCCGCGGAAGAGTTTTTCGCTTGGTGCAGCGCAAGAAAAACGCTACTACTGCGAGTGCCGGAAAATCGTGTCCGAAGTCGTTTTCCCTGTGATAAACACCAGTGGTCTATTTCGCACTTGAGGCTGATTTTTGGTGCAAAGTTGGTGTTTCTTCTATGCTGTGAAACATGAAGATTGCACGCTTTTCGGTTGATAACGGCGCTCGGTTCGGGGTGCTGAATGAAGAAACAAACCGCTTTCATCTACTTAGCGGTGATCCGCTGTATTCCGGGTTTGAACAGAGCGGACAAGTGGTTTCACGCGATGAAATCCGATTTGTGGCCCCGATGCTGCCGCGATCAAAAGTGATTGGTTTTGTGCAAAACTTCAATTGCGGCGAAGCCGATACGATCGAGAATAAACTGCTCAGCACCTACATCAAGCCGAACACGTCAGTAATTGGTCCGGACGTGCCGATAACTTTGCCGCGTTGGGTATCAAATGGGGAAGCAGAAGTTACTCCGCAGCTTGGGTTGATTATTTCGCGTCCGTGTAAAGATGTTCCAGAAAGTATGGTAAAAGATATCATCTTTGGTTATATGCTTGTATCTGCCGTCGGTTTATCTGCGCTCGCGGGCAGCGATCCGGCAAAAGCTTACGCATTCGATACGTCTTGCCCGTCGGGTCCGATAATTGAAACAGGTCTGCCGTCGGGAAAATTTGAGTTCACGTTCGATGCGGGGAGGAAGGTTACGACGGTTCCGCCGTAATTGATACGGATGAGCTTGCCTGGCGGATTTCCAGTGCTTCGGAAATTTTTACGCTGCTGCCCGGAGATATTATTCTTACCGGCCCGCTTGGCGGGGCTTTACAAGCAAAAAGCGGCGATGAAATCGTGTTCGAACATACTGCGCTCGGCACTCTTCGCAACCCGGTCTTACAGTAGAATTGAGATGCTATGAACACTATGAATATTCCTGCGGGCAAGGATGTCCGCGTACGTTTTTGTCCTTCACCAACTGGTACTCCGCATGTGGGAATGGTGCGTACCTGCCTTTTTAACTGGGCATACGCCCGTCACACTGGCGGTACGTTCGTTTTCCGGATTGAAGATACCGATACGGCGCGAGATTCGCAAGAATCCTATGATCAGATTATTGATTCATTAAACTGGCTGGGGCTTGATTGGGATGAGGGTGCTGAGGTCGGCGGTCCGGATGGTCCATACCGTCAGTCGCAGCGTATGGATATCTATGCTGATGTTGCTGAAAAACTGCTCGCAGCAGGTTATGCATACGAATCTTTTTCTACTCCGGAAGAAGTTGAAGCACGGCACCGGGAAAAGGGTGAGGATCCGAAGCTTGGTTACGACGGTTTTGATCGGGATTTAACCGAAGAACAGAAAGCTGCATACCGCGCTGCAGGGCGGAAACCAGTATTGCGGATCCGGATGCCGGACGAAGATGTTTCTTTTACTGATTTGGTGCGCGGAGAGATTACTTTCAAGGCGGGTTCGGTGCCGGATTATGTAATTGTGCGTGCGAACGGTGATCCGCTCTACACTTTAACTAATCCGGTTGATGATGCGCTGATGCGGATTAACACTGTGCTGCGCGGTGAAGATTTGCTTTCATCCACGCCGCGCCAAGTTGTGTTATATCGGGCTTTGATTGAACTTGGAATTGCCGCGGAAATGCCGGTTTTCGGGCATTTGCCGTATGTGATGGGTGAGGGAATAAGAAACTTTCAAAGCGTGACCCCGAGTCGAACCTTTTGCTGCACCGTGATCGCGGGATGATTCCAGAAGGTTTGCTGAACTATCTTGCGCTGCTTGGCTGGTCAATTGCTCCTGACCGCGATATTTTTCCCGTGAGGAGCTTGCCGAGGCATTTGACGTCGCAGATGTTAATCCGAATCCGGCGCGTTTCGACGATAAGAAGTGTGTTGCGATAAACGCGGAGCATATTCGGATGCTTGATGTCGATGATTTGAAGAATCGGCTTGTACCGTTTTTGCAGCGTGATGGCGCTTTTGAATACGATTCTTATGAATCTGCTGATGCGGATGTGCAGCGGAAGCTGGATTTGGCAGCACCGCTTGTTCAGACTCGAATCCAGTTGCTTGGAGAAGCATCAGCTTTGATGAAGTTCCTTTTTGTCGATGCAGATGAAATCGAATACAACGAAAAGGCTGCAGCGAAGTTGAAAGAAACTACTCCTGCAGTGCTTGATAAGACGATTGAAATTTTCTCCGCAATGGATTCCGGCGATTTTACAGCTGAAGCGGTAAAAGCTGAGTTTGATGTGCATGTGGTGCAGGGGATGGAAATAAAGCCGCGTTTTGCTTATGCTCCGCTTTTTGTGGCAATGACTGGGACGAATGTTTCACTGCCGGTGATTGATTCAATCGCAATCCTCGGGAAAGAAGAAGCAATCAAGCGTCTTGCACGGTTCCGTGCAACGCTTTAGATAGCTGAATGTAAAACAGCTTTCAGGTGAAACTTGGTGAATATCTGCGCGGAAGTGAGTCTTGGCTGATTCCAGCTTCGAATCGCTTCCGCGGTTTGATTTACACATTTGGAAGATAGATATTATTTTATGATTTCGGCATGTTTGATTGTCTGGGGAGTTTAATTTTTCAGACAGCTGACGGCAAAGATTAGTTCGTCTTAGATTGGTGCATAATTTCCGGATGCTTATGCTGGGATGCGGAAATATGTTTGTGCGCAGAGGTGAAAGCAGTATAACCCGTGTGTTGGTACTCACTTAAAATTAGTTTGCTAGTTTGGGAAGTACTTGAGTAGTATATTTGATTGTTGCGAAATTGTGAAAGCAATTTGGTTATTACCATGGGGTATGGTGTAATTGGCAGCACGAGTGATTCTGGTTCATTTAGTCTAGGTTCGAGTCCTGGTACCCCAGCGAGGTAAAACATAGGCTCTGCCGGTTTTTACTTCAAATTGAATATCTGCCCCGTTCGTCTAGCGGCCTAGGACGTCGCCCTCTCACGGCGGTAACACCGGTTCAAATCCGGTACGGGGTACAAGTTAGTGTGACGTAAGATTTTTCTTACGTCACACTTTTTCGTATTCACGCAATTTAGTGTTTGTTCGGGTGGAAAGCGGTGTTTTTGTATAAATCAAGCCTGACCGCTATGTAAAAATACTGCTTGGAACCGGCTAGGGCTAAGCGTCAAAAATCGTTGCTTATGCCGGGGTGTCGGTTTACGTAAGTGGCGGCAAAGTGCTTTGTATGGTTACGTAACTGGTGGCGAAATCGGCGGTTTTCTGTAGCGACGGGATTGCCGTCGTTACAGAAAACCTGTGACCAGCATAAACGCAATCTCTTCCGACGTTGAAAAATACAGCCCAAGTTCTTGCCACCACTTACGTAACGAAAATAAGTTCCCGCCGCCAGTTACGTAACGAACCTGAGTTTTCACAGTTCGCTGCAAAACTCAATCAAGAACGCACGTGATTAAATGCCTGCTCCAAATCTGCAATCAAATCTGTTACGTCTTCCAATCCGATAGAGAGCCGCACAGTACCGCCGGAGATACCGGCAGCTGCTAATTCTTCTTCAGAGCATTGGGAGTGTGTGGTCGACGCCGGGTGTGCAACGAGTGAACGCACATCGCCGATATTGGCAAGGTTGTGGAAAATCTGAAGCGAATCGACGAATTTTTCACCAGCTTCGCGCCCGCCGGATATATCGAACGTGACGATTCCGGAAGCGCCTTTCGGGGCATACTTTTCCTGCAGCTTTTTGTATGGGCTGGAATCGAGTGCAGCATACGATACTTTCGCTACCAGTTCGTGCTGTGCAAGGAATTTTGCGACGGCAAGCGCTGAAGTGCTGTGGCGGTCGAGCCGCAGGGAAAGCGTTTCGATACCGAGCGTCGAAAGCCATGCATTTAATGGCGACGGTGCGAAACCGAAATCGCGCAAAATCTGTACACGTGCTTTCAAAATAAAGGCGGCTTCGCCAAGATCTGAATAGATTAGCCCGTGATATGAGGGGTCTGGAGCGGAGAATTGGCGGAAACGCTGCGGGTCGGCTGCCCAATCAAATTTACCGCCGTCGATAATCGCCCCCGAAAGTGAGTTGCCATGTCCGGAAAGATATTTTGTAACCGAATGGATTACAATGTCTGCACCCCATTCGATTGGGCGCACAAGGTATGGTGTGGCGACGGTATTGTCTACGATTAACGGTACGCCAACTTCATGTGCAGCTTCGGCGATTGCTTCAATATCGAGGATGTCGTTTTTCGGATTTGGAATCGTCTCGCCAAAGAAAGCGACAGTTCTTTCATCTGCAAGTGCTTTCCATGCTTCTGGGTTTCCGGGGTCGGAGACAAAGCGGGTTTCGATACCGTATCGTGGAAGCGAATTGCCGAGTAATGCAATGCTTCCGCCGTAGAGTGAGGAGCTGGAGATGATGTTGTCTCCTTCTTGGGCGATAGTGAGAATTGCGGCGGCGATGGCTCCGGCACCTGATGACGTGAGCAGCGCGCCGACGCCTCCTTCGAGGCTTGCTAAACGTTCTTCGACTACGGCGACGGTTGGGTTTGTTAGCCGTGAATATATTGGGCCGTTTTCTGCGAGTGCGAAGCGTGCTGCGCCTTGTTTGCAATCTTCGAAGACGAAAGCATTGCTTTGATAGATTGGCGGAACGGCAGCTCCGGTGGTTGGATCTGGAGTGTATCCGGCGTGGATTGCGCGGGTGTCGAATCCGAGTTGATTTTGGTTTGTGTTTGCCATGGTTTTCTCTTTCTGTGGGTGTTTATTTTTATTGCTGAATCAGTTTGCTGGTATTTTGCCAAAATCTTGGGAAGTGTAAAGAAATCTGATTTTCTTCGGCAGCTGCTGATGCTTGCAGGTTAAGCGCAATGGCGAAAATAAAATTCGGATACAAAAATGGCTGCCTTGTCAGAAATCTGATTTGTCTCAAGATTTCTTCCTGCACGGCAGCTGGTCGAATGAGTGTGCATCCGGAGCGTTTCCCGGTGGAAGTGTTAATTTCCGGCACTGAGTTCTGGTGCTGACGTACAGGTCAACTCTGCATTCGACGATTCATAGTGAATATTTCAGCATAGATTGCGGTGTTGGCAAAATCTGTCTTATATTTTGAACTAAAATTTCTGTGGGTATAACGTCCTGTTGGCGAAACTGTTATGTAATCTAGTATGATTAGGACAGCCTTACTTAGGTGTACCTAAGCGAGGTGGCGCAAGGTGTTTAGCGGAAAACTTTTCTGAGCTGAATACTGGTTATTTTGGTTATGTGCAGCATATCGCTATTACACGCACGCAGCGATTTGTACATCCAAGTTTCATACAAGTGAATAAGTATCATTTCTATTTAGTGGATGACGAGGAAACAAAATGCGAATCGCATTTGCGGGAAATCCAAATAGTGGGAAAACTACACTTTTTAATGCTTTAACTGGCGCAAAAGCAAAAGTTGGCAATTGGGGTGGAGTTACGGTTGCTGAAAAAGGTGTGCCGTTAAAGCCGGAATTTACAGAAAATATTGATGTAATTGCCGTCGATTTGCCGGGCGCATATTCGATGAGTCCGTATTCGCCGGAAGAAAGTATTACTAGCGAATATATTCGCCAGCAGCGTCCGGATGTGATTATTAATGTGGTTGACGCAACAAATCTTTCACGTTCGTTATTTTTCACCACACAGCTGCTTGAGTTAAATATTCCAATTGTAGTTGCATTGAACAAAACAGATGTAACAATAAAAGACGAAACATTAATCGACACCGCAGTTTTGGCGGAAAAATTGCATGCGCAGGTTGTGCCGATGGCGGCAATCCAAAATGGAGACAGCGGTGTGAAAGAAGCTATTTCAGCTGCGATTAATCTTGCCGGAAGTAAACAGATAGCTCCATACAGACAAGATACAGCTATCAACCTGGCGGATAAAGCAGCTGTTGCCAAAGCCGATCAGGCACGATATGAATTCGTGAATTCAATCGTTGCAAATGTGGAAACTCGCAGTAAAGAAACTTCGCGCACCGCGCTGCAAGATAAAGCAGACGCAGTTTTGACCAACCCGATTGTCGGTATTGGGATATTTGCTGCAGTGATGTGGGCAGTTTTTGCAATTTCGCAAACTTACCTTGGGCCAATCATTGCCGATTGGCTCGTCGGATATATTGAATCGTTCCAAGCGTGGGTTGCGGAAGCAATGGCAGACAGTCCGCAGCTGCTTACGACGATTATCGCCGACGGAATTATCGGCGGTGTTGGAGCTGTGGTCGGTTTCCTCCCGCTGGTGATGGTGATGTACTTTTTAATCGCATTACTTGAAGAGTCGGGTTATATGGCGCGCGTATCAGTTGTGCTGGATCCAATATTTAAGCGAGTCGGACTTTCAGGAAAATCGGTAATTCCGATTGTGATTGGTACCGGCTGTGCAATTCCCGCCATTATGTCTACCCGCACGATTCGCGATTCGCGTGAGCGCCGCTCTGCAGCAATGCTTACTTCGTGGATTCCGTGCGGGGCAAAAATTCCGGTAATCGCGCTTTTTGCCGGAGCTTTTTTGATGGTTCCGGCTGGGTCAGCTGGGTGAGCTATTTCCTTGGACTTGCGCTGATTTTCTTTGGAGCACTTTTAATTAAAACGATTACCGGATATAAATACCGGAAGAGTTTCTTCATTATTGAGCTGCCGCGTTACAAAGCGCCGAATATTTGGACGGCAGCCGTTTCAATGTTTGAGCGGGCAAAAGCATTCATTATTAAGGCAGCGACGATTATTCTCCTCTGCAACCTCGCTGTGCAGGTAATGCAAACCTTTAACTGGCGGTTCGAAACAGTACCGGAAGGAATGGAAGATACGTCGATTCTCGCTTCGATTGCTTCCCCGATAGCATTCTTACTGATTCCGCTTGGTTTCGGTACATGGCAGTTAGCAGCGGCAGCGGTTACTGGTTTTATTGCAAAAGAAAATGTGGTTGGAACTCTTGCCGTAGTTTATGGTTTGACGAATTTCATCGATACTGAAGAACTTGCAATTGTTGGCGGAGCAAACGAAATTGCTGCTGCAATGGGACTAACTTCTGTCACAGCACTTGCGTATCTTTTCTTTAATCTCTACACTCCGCCGTGTTTTGCAGCGATTGGTTCGATGAATTCGGAGATGCGTTCGCTGGGCTGGCTTTTCAGCGGAATCGGCTTGCAGGTTACTACTGGTTATACTGTCGCTTTTCTTGTAAACCAGTTTGGGAGTTTAATTCTCGACGGTCATTTCGCACCTGGTTTCGTGCCGGGATTGATTGCGATTGTTTTAGTCGGCACGGCAATGCTGCTGATTGCGCGGCGATATCAAAAGCATTTTGCACGGCAGTATGAATTGCAAGTGTGAGTAGCTGGCCTGGCAGGAATCAAGTTCATTGTTTATCCGTATGCGGACTAATTAATCTTAATTCGAGTTAACTATTTTGATTTTCGATTGTCACGGGAAGTCTCAGGTTTGCAGATTTCCCAGAGAGTTTATTGTTCGCGTGTTTAGTGCCGTTATGTTGAGAGGAAAATAAATGGCGACAGTAATTGCCGTGGCAGGGCTGATTTTGTTGGTGGGATGGGCGGTTTATTATCTCTATCAGCACCGCAAAAGCGGCAAGGCTTGTGTGGGGTGTGCTCTCGAAACTCAATGTCCGATTACTTCGCTTGGGTGCGCGAATAATCCGGAAAATAAATGCGGCAGCCGAGTGTTTTTGCAGCTGCAAGTCCGCCGCCCGAGTGAGAGTGATTTTTCGGCGCAAGATTTCGGCAATGCGGAAAAAATTGGCGGGAACATTGGAAATGGCGGCGGCAATGGGAATAATGCCAAAAAGCTGCAGTCAAGAAAAATCTTGGGAAAGCATAGGGGTGCGGCTGCAGTTGAGATTTGGCGACGGCTGACGCTTTCAGTAAAATCCAGATTGCGCAGTAAAATCAGTGAAGCAGAAGCAGAATAATGAATCTTTTAGAAGCGGAAATTGGGCGAACTTATCAGATCCGAGAGATTGAGACGCTCGATGAAGAGTTGAATGCTTTTCTCTTACGGCTTGGTGCATATCCGGGCGAGCCGATTACTGTTATTTCCAAGAAACGCAAATCTTGTATTGTGCTTTTGAAGAATTCGCGCTACGGGTTAGATTTTGCGCTTTCCCAAGCAGTTATTATCTAAGCTGCTTGGGAAAGCGCGGTGGAAGATTGCAGTTGGGATAACGGAAATCGGTGCAGAATTTCCGCAGAATCAGGCAGACAGCTTATTTGCCGTCGTTTTCAGGATGTTCGGCCATGATTCTTTTGGTCATTTCTTTGGTTTCCACCCACTTCTGCCGCACTTCTTCATCAGATAATCCCGGCTTCCAAGATTTCAGCAAATAAGCTGAAATTAGTTCAATAACAGCTGCGCATACCGTCATAATTAAAGTTGGCTGTATTGATTGAAAAATCGCAGCTGAAACTAGAAAATATCCTGCAGTATAGCTGAAAAGCGTGCGATAACCGGCAGCCATCCGCCCGGCTGGTTTTTCCTGTGAAACTTATTCCAGCGGAAGTCAAATAGTGCGGAAAGCGTTTCACCGATGAATACGCTTATGCCAACAGTGAGCACAGTTAGCAGTACTGATGTATCGGTATCTGCAAACCAGAAGCATAGTGCAGCTGCAAGAAAGACGAGTATGCTGAGAAATACGCCTGTCAAAAGGTGGCCTGCCCAGATGTGTGAAAACGGGACTGGTTTCCAGTTTTAGTTTTGCTGTTCCATATTAGTCGCATGCCTCATTCGAAAATGCTGTCTGTTATGAAGTTTGTATTCATTGCAGCAAGTTTTGCATCATCGTTGATAATTACACTGCAATAATTTCACTGTATTCGGTGGTGAATAGTTTGTACACCCTGATATTTGTTGGTATCGCACCCTGATATTTATCGAGGTTTGCAAGACAAGAGAAGCAGATTGTGTTAATGGAGAAGCAGATTTGCAAACTGGCGCATTGCAGAGCCGGATATGAAAATATTTTTATACGGGATGCCGGCGGAAATTAGATATTTCCGTGAAAATAAGCCATTATCCAGTTCTCCAATTAATCATCCGTCTCTGCGGCGGTTACGAAATCAATCAGAGCTTCAACTTTTCCAAGAAAAGCTGGTTGCAGATCAGTGTAAGTATTTACTGAATCAAGGATTCGCTTCCAGCTTAACCCGCGATCTTCTTTCGTCTCATATGCCCAGCCAAGCCGTGCCAGCGTCCCTTTCTTTATATCTTCACCCCGCGGCACCTGCGGCCATGCCTTAATCCCAACAGCTGTCGGTTTTATCGCTTGCCATAAATCGACAAACGGGTGTCCAAGCACAAGCACTCCTGGAATCTGATTCGCGGCTTCAGCAATTCGTGATTCTTTTGATCCTGCCACTAAATGATCAAGCAATACTCCAGCGCGTTTTTGGTGCGACGGGGAAAAATTTTCAGCACTTCCAGCAGATGATCCGCGCCAAAAAGTTCCTCAATCATGATTCCCGAAAAGGCAAGATCTTCGCCCCAAATTTTCGAAATCAGCTCCGCGTCATGCTTTCCCTCCACCCAGATTCGTGAAGGAAGCGCCACTCGCGGTTCGTGCTTCACATGTAATGAGCCGGAAGCGGTCACAGTTTTTCCGGCTACCGTTTTTAGTTTTTTCCGCCGGCTGGGGCATTATGCTGCGCAGCAGCGACGGGCGGCAACAGATAAACGGCTTTCCCCGCAAGCCAAAATCCGGCACCCAGCGGAAACGAGCGGCGTTTAAAATCGCCGTCTTCTAACTCCATCTGCCATTGTCCGGCGATTTTCCGTACGCTCATCACTTCACCCACGTATCCGGAGGACACATCTTCAAGCACCATTCCGCGCTGTACAGGAATCTCGCGCGGGGCGTTGCGGTAATTAGCCGGTAATTCAATTTCGTTAAGCGCATAGCGGTCATTCGGATGCGCATAGAGCGGCTGCGGAGCTCCATAGTTTCTGCGTGAATCGTGAATCGGGCGCCCGGAAGGGTGCCGGTTGGAATAATCTTTTCTCATCAAAAATAGGATAGCTCACATCGCCGTCGTTATCGGTGAGCCGGAATTTCGCGCGGGGCGTGAGGGAACAAGCGGATTCAAAGAGGAAGTTTCCAAAAATCAGCGTAGAATTGGCACTCGTGGGGTGAGAGTGCAAGATTCTCTTGGTGTACTGACTGCGTGCCTGTTGAAAAATAATAGGCTGCAAAGCAGCAGCATCTGGAAAATTGCGATGCGGATAATACTAAAACTTTGCGTACGTTTGTAGATTGAACAGAACCTGGAACTGGATAGTCGGAAGGAGTGAGACATGACTAACCCGCAACAGCGCCGCGCTGCTGTATTGAATGCAATTGTGGAAGATTATGTCACTACACGGGAACCGGTTGGTTCCCGCTCCGTCGTTGAGCGCTATCACCTTGGTGTCTCCTCCGCTACGGTGCGTAATGATATGGCACATCTGGAAGAAGCGGGGCTGATTATTCAACCGCATACTTCTGCCGGCCGAATCCCCACCGACGCTGGTTATCGTGCATTTGTCGATTCACTTGCGGAAATTAAACCGCTTTCGCGCGGTGAAAGAAACGCTTTCCAAAAAGTGCTGCATGACGGAGTAGATTTAGACGACGTAATCTCGCGTGCGGTACGTTTACTTGCGCAAATCACAAATCAGGCGGCAGTGGTGCAATATCCGTCATTGCGAAAAACTACATTGCGCCATATTGAGATTGTGCCGATGTCCAGGAAGATGCTGCTGCTCGTACTTATCTCAAACGCCGGGCGAGTTGAGCAAAGAATGCTTGAAATCAGCGGTGATTTCACTGAAAACGATTTCCAAACACTGCGAAAAATTTGTAATGAACATCTTTGCGAAAAGCAGCTTTCCCAGTTGCAGACTACTTTCCCGCTTGCTTTAAATGCACTTGCACCGCAATTGCATGAGGTTGCAAAGCATATTTTTCAGACGATTATCTCCACGCTTGCTGCAGACACAGAAGAGCGTGTAGTGGTTGCAGGCACCGGAAATCTTTCCCGGTATGATGTCGATTTTGTAAATTCAATTTCCCCGGTTCTTGACGCACTCGAAGAGCAGGTTATTTTGTTGAAGCTCTTAGCAATGCAAGTTACTGGTGTGCATGTGCAGATCGGGCATGAAAACGATGAGAGTGCATTAGCAGAAACCTCAATCGTTTCCACTGGATACGGTAATGGTTCGAATCAGCAAATTGCACGTCTTGGGGTAATCGGGCCAACTCGGATGGATTACCGGGCTGCAATTTCTTCGGTTTATGCAATTTCGCAATATCTCACCGATATTCTGAAAGGAACGTAAATTTTGGCAAAGCTGATTGGCACGGCAGCTGCCAATCGGAAACGCAGGGAAAAGAATCGGCACGGTTGAAACCGCCGCGTGAACCAACACGCAATGTCAATTAAAATGTCAAAGTAAACTCAAAGCGAATCGATTTTAGAAATTAAAATATCAAAAAACAACGCAAATACAGCAGAAGATAGGTGCGAATTTTAGTGGCTGATTACTACGAAATCCTCGGTGTTTCCCGAGATGCTTCCGAAGCTGAAATTAAGAAAGCATACCGCAAACTTGCCCGCCAGCTTCATCCAGACGTAGCCGGGCCGGATGGGGCAGAAAGATTTAAAGAAGTAACGGTTGCCTATGAGGTGCTTTCTAATAAGGAAAAACGTCAAATGTATGATCTTGGCGGCGAAGATGCACTTCGCGGCGGAGGGGCAGGATTTGGCGCAGGCGGATTTAACGGCGCTGGTTTTGGCGGTTTTGAAGATATATTTTCGAGTTTTTTCGGCGGCGGTGCAGCAAATTCCGGCCGAAGCAGAGCTTCGCGGGTGCGGCGCGGCGGCGACATCGTCGCAAGAATGCAAATTTCGTTAAAAGACGCCGTTTTCGGGGTTGAAAAGCAAATCCGTGTCGATACGGCGATGGAATGCCCGCAATGTCACGGTTCGATGATGGCTCCAAATACCGAGCCGGTTACGTGTACTGATTGTAACGGCACCGGGCAGGTGCAGCGCGTGGCTAATTCAATCTTCGGACAGATGATGACCACTACTACCTGCGCGAACTGCCAGGGATACGGGACAAAAATTGTTACGCCGTGCCCGGAATGCTCCGGTGAAGGCCGGATTCGCGGTACAAAGCAAGTGCAGGCAAGCGTTCCTGCCGGCGTGGAATCGGGAATGCGGCTGCGGATGCCGGCACAGGCAGATGCGGGAGTTGCCGGCGGCCCGGCAGGTGATTTATACATCGAAATCATGGTTGGGAAAGATCCCATTTTCAGCCGGGTTGGTGATGATCTTTTGTCAATCCTGTCAGTACCGATGACGGCAGCAATTCTCGGCACTGACATCGAGATTGATACTTTTGATGGAAAAAGAAAATTACGATTGAACCTGGGACGCAATCCGGATCTGAAATTATACTTTCCGGTCTCGGTGTAACCCGGCTGCATCGAAATCGCCGCGGAAATCTCCGGGTAACAATTAATGTAGTTACACCAACGAAACTTGATGATGAACAGAAACGATTAATCCGCGAATTTGCTCAGCTCCGGAATGAGGAAGATGCCGACGGGGCAATGGAGAAAGAAGACAGCTCAATTTTCCAGCGGTTAAAAGATAAATTTAACTCTTGGAGTGAATCGTGACATTTCCAGTTTTCGTTAACCCGCAGCTCAGTGCAAATGACGTAACCGCAGGCGGTACTGTCATGCTCGTTGGGGCAGAAGCCCGTCATGCTGCCGTAGTACGGCGGATTAAACCCGGAGAAATAATTGATGTGGTTGACGGGCATGGGCTGCGGGTAACAGCTGAAGTCACATTGGCGGCAAAGAACGAAATACAGGCCGCAGTGGTGAAAGTAGTTCAAGAGCCGGCATCAAATATCTCAATCACACTTGTGCAGGCTCTGGCAAAAGGCGGACGCGACGAACAGGCAATTGAAACAGCCACCGAATTTGGTGTAGATAATGTGATTCCCTGGGAATCACAGCGCTGTATTGTCTCATGGGAAAATAGCGTGAAAGAAGCGAAAGCCCGCGCAAAATGGGAAGCTGCGGTATTGGCCGCAGGGAAGCAGGCACGCCGTGCAGCAATTCCGGTTGTCAGCGAAAAACTTACATCCCGGCAGCTTGCGGCGTGGATAAGCGCACAGGTAGGTGCAGGCGGATGTGTTTTCGTCTGTCACGAAGAAGGTACACAGCCTCTGGTGCAGCTGCTGCAGCGGTTCAAAAACGGAAAGAAAGCGCTAATGAATCTTTATCGGAATCATTGACGTTCGTGGTCGGTCCAGAGGGCGGAATCACACCTGATGAAATTCAACTTTTCAAAGCTGCTGGTGCGCAAATTGTACTGCTTGGGGAACACGTCCTTCGCTCGGCAACTGCCGGACCGTGGGCAATTGCCGCTGCGAAAGCATTACTGCAGGAGGCGGCGGAATGAATCGGATGCGATGATTAGTGTAAAACCAACGAAAATAGCATCCAGTGTGCGATAGGATTGCATTGATGAGTGAAGAAAAGACGATAGAAACTATCCGGACGTTAAATGTTCCGGCGCGCTTGCCGATGATTAATCTTCTCGGGCATAGTGATTCTATTTTGCGGGTGCTGGAAAATGGTTTACACCCAGCGAAAATTACTGTGCACGGTAATGAGATTAAAATTTCCGGCACGGCGGCGGCAGTAGATTTTGCTGCTGAATTAATCGTGGAACTAATTGAAGTGGCAAAAGCGGGAGAGCACCTTAGCGCTGATGCAGTCAATCGTGCGATTGCAATTGCCCGCGACGGAATGGCAAAACCGACACAACTGCTGAATGCTGATATTCTCTCCAGCCGCGGAAAAACTATTCGTCCGAAAACATTAGGGCAAAAAGCATATGTAGATGCAATTGACCGCAACACAATCACTTTCGGAATTGGTCCGGCGGGTACCGGAAAGACGTATCTCGCAATGGCGAAAGCCGTCGTCGCACTTCAAAAAATGAAGTGGCGCGAATTATTTTAACCCGTCCGGCGGTAGAAGCCGGCGAATCTCTTGGATTTCTTCCTGGTACTTTGAACGACAAAATTGATCCGTATCTGCGTCCGCTTTACGATTCGCTTTATGACATGGTGGATCCGGAGACGATTCCGAAACTGATGGCGGCAGGTACAATCGAAGTGGCGCCGCTGGCGTATATGCGTGGGCGGACGCTCAATGATTCGTTTATTATTCTTGACGAAGCGCAAAATACCACCGCCGAGCAAATGAAAATGTTTCTTACCCGCCTTGGTTTCGGATCAAAAATGGTGATTACCGGCGATATTACACAGATTGATTTACCGGGAAAAACTCGCTCTGGGCTGCAGATGGTGCGGCGAATCTTGCGTAATGTAGACCATATCAATTTTACAGAGCTTGGCTCGGCAGATGTGGTACGCCATCGGATTGTTGCTGATATTATCGATGCCTATGCCCGATGGGACGGGGTGAAAGCAAGTACCGGCAAGAATCGCTGAGAATTTTGCATGGGAATTGTGAATACTGCGCACTTTTGTAATTATGTTTTGAAAAGTTTTTATAAGAGCGATTTTTAAAGTATGTTTTCAAATTTTCGGCTGCCGCTTGATACTGGTTTTGGAAAGCAGGTGAACGTGCTTGATTTCCATGCGGGGAAGAAGTTATCAGAATAAAGATATTGCATTTACAAATTAATAAAGAAGAAAAATCTTCGCACATCTGCGAAAAAACGAAATTTAAGAATTATAAAAGTGCGCAAAATACGGGGAGAATACGATGATTGAAGTAAACGACGAATCTGGTTTTACACCAGTACCAGACGCTGCAGAGATTTCGGCACTTGCAGAATGGGTATTTGTACAAATGCGTGTCCACCCGCAAACAGATCTCAGCATCGTACTTGCCGATGAACAAACAATGAGTGTACTGCATGAACAGTGGATGGATTTACCTGGGCCGACGGATGTACTGTCATTCCCGATGGATGAGCTTCGTCCGGCGCCGCCTGGAATAGAACCGCAGGAAGGACTGCTTGGCGATATTGTAATCTGCCCGTCGGTAGCAGCGATGCAAGCCCGCAAATCCGGGCATGCAGCGATGGAGGAAATCCTCTTACTTGCCACACACGGAATCTTACATTTACTTGGATTTGATCATGCCGAAGAAACTGAACGGAAAGAAATGTTTGCACTCCAGCGCCGACTGCTCCTTGGATTCTTAGCACGCAAACCGCATGACCCAAACCAGCCTGTGCGTGACATTTCCGAAATTGACGATATTGCACCGACTATTGAATAACCGACGAATTCCACATAAAACGCTGCCAAGGCAAGACCGTCTTGATTGTTTTAATATTATCTCTGTCAGGAACTTTATTCGGCAGTTTTCCAATATCCGATTTTCTGAACCGGTCACTGCTCCGATAAACAAAAAAGGATGAAATAAACCAAATGCACGAGATTACCAATATCCCGCTCGCAATTCTCGCTGCCGTCGCTGGCATTTCACTGCTCATCTCGGTATATTTTCGGCTTGTTTTAGTGGGATTGAACCGTTTGATTCGTTCGAATATTCGGGAAGCGATTGAAAATGACGAAGCACACAAACGGCTTGCAGATATCGCAGAACACCGTCCAGCAGCAAAAACAGCTGCACACGGAGTCCGCGTGATTTTTATTTCACTCTTTGCAATTTCACTGCTGCTGATTTTAATTAACTATATTCCGCAAGCCTGGCTCGCTCTCCTCGCGGCAGTCGGAGTGATTATCGGAAGTTATGCACTTTTTAACCTGATTCTGCCCTCAGAAATCGCGGTGAAAAAACCGCTGAAAATCGTAAACGGAGCATTCTTCCTGCTCTGGCCGCTCACGAAACTCATTGCACTTTTTGTGCATAAACACGAACCGCTCGACGAAGAAGAACGCGAAACACAAAACGAAGACCAAATCGCGATTATGGTTGAACGTGTAAGTGAATCTGAAGCAATTGAAGATGATGAACGCTCGCTGATTAATTCAGTTTTTGAACTCTCGCGTACAATCGTGCGTTCGGTGATGGTGCCGCGCACCGATATGATTAACATCAACAAAGACCATACTCTCGATAAAGCGCTTTCGCTTTTTCGCGCTCTGGTTTTTCACGTGTGCCAGTAATCGGCGATTCAGCTGATGAGCTTCTCGGAGTGCTCTATCTGAAAGATATTATTAAAAAGTCCACCGCCGCCCTGAAAATTACGCGCTTTCAGTAACCTCGGTAATGCGCGAACCGCACTTTGTACCTGAGACGATGGTCGCCGATGATCTGCTTCATAAAATGCAGGCAACTGCCGTACATATCGCGATTGTGGTAGACGAATATGGCGGAATTGCCGGGCTGGTTACAATTGAAGATTTGCTTGAAGAACTTGTCGGCGAGATGGTTGATGAACATGATACGGCACATCCGGAAGTTATTGATTTAGGCGGCGGATCCTACCGTGTTCCCGCAAGAATGCCGATTACTGATTTCGGTGAACTTTTCGGGAAGACTATTGAAGATGATGATGTGGATACCGTCGGCGGATTACTGTCAAAAACTCTTGGCAGGGTGCCGTTAGTGGGGTCAGCAATTGAAATTCACGGTATTCATATTGAAGCTGAGCGCTATGAAGGACGCCGGAAACGCATTGCAACGGTGATTGCCTCACCGGTAAGAGAAACAACAGCAGAGGATGAGTAAACATAAATGAATATTAACTGCAGCCAAACCGATTCCCAGATTTTTCCTTTTTCATCCGAAGAAAATTATCGCGCAGGTTTTGTCGCAATTGTGGGACGCCCGAATGCGGGAAAATCCACGCTGATTAATTCCCTCGTCGGTGAAAAAATCGCCATCACTGCAAATCAGCCGGAAACTACGCGGAAAGTAATTCGCGGCATCGTCTCGCATGAAAACGGACAGCTTGTGCTGGTCGATACGCCTGGTCTGCATCGTCCGCGCACATTGCTCGGGCAGCGGTTGAATGATCTTGTTTCCGATGCGCTCAGCGATGTGGATGCGGTTGTAATTTGTTTTCCGGCTGATGAAAAAATCGGACCAGGAGACCGGTATCTGCTTGAAAAAGTAATGCTCACACGCGCTGCGGTTTTTGCGGTAATCACGAAATCAGACAAAATCTCTCGTGAAGCACTTGCAGCGAAACTGCTTGCGGTTAGCCAACTGGCAGATTTTACGCAAATTGTGCCGGTGTGTGCCGTAACAGGCGAACAAATCGAACTGCTTTCCGGACTGCTAACTGCACAAATGCCGCTTTCGCCGCCGCTTTATCCGAAATCTGCGGTCACTGATGAGAGTGATGAAGAACGTATGGCAGAGCTGATTCGCGAAGCGGCACTCGAAGGGGTGCGTGAAGAACTTCCGCATTCAATTGCCGTCGTAATTGAAGATGTCGGAGAGCGGGTGCGGCAGCGCGGCGATAAACGTCCGCCGATTGTGGATGTTCGTGCATCTGTGTATGTTGAACGTGATTCACAAAAAGGAATTGTTATCGGCAAAGGCGGGCAGCGGATGAAAGCTGTTGGCGCACGTGCGCGCCATGGGATTGAAGAATTGCTGGGAAAAAAGTTTTTCTTGATATTCGGGTAAAAGTCGCAAAAGACTGGCAGAAAGATCCAAAATTCCTTGGCCGGCTCGGGTTTTAATGCGCGATACGTTTCGGCGGTTAATTTATAGTTCGCTTTGAAAATGATTAGCATAAATTTCAATTATCAACGAGATTCATGCCTTTTATATCAAAGAGTGGGCAAAATATTCGAAATCTGAAAAAGGCTGGTAAATAATTATTATGCGTACAAATCAACTCACGAATATGCAGCGCCCATCCGGAATGCCGTATCAGAAATATCAGCATTTCCTTGACCGCAATCCGGTTCGGCTTCCTGAGCGAACCTGGCCGAATAATCGGATTACGAAAGCTCCGCGCTGGCTTTCTACTGATCTTCGCGACGGAAATCAGGCGCTGATCGAGCCGATGAATCCGCGGCAGAAACGTGAGATTTTTGATTTGCTTGTGCGTATTGGGGTGAAAGAAATCGAAGTCGGTTTTCCGGCTGCTTCTGAAACGGATTGGGAGTTCGTGCGTTCGCTTGCCGAATCTGGTGCAGTTCCCGAAGATGTAACGCTATCAGTGCTTACGCAGTCGCGTCCGGAGATTATTCACCGAACAATTGACGCAATTCAAGGTTTGCCTCGGGCAACTGTACATCTCTATAACGCAACTTCGCCGATGTTTCGGGAAGTGGTTTTTCAGCACAGCCGGGAGCAGACTCGTGAGCTGGCTGTATCAGGTGCGCGTGAAGTGCTGGCATATATGGAGAAAACAATTGATGATTCCACGATTTGCGGTTTTGAATATTCTCCGGAAATCTTTGTAGATACTGAGCTGGATTTTGCGCTTGAAGTGTGTGAATCAGTGATGGACGTGTGGGAGCCTGGTCCGGGGCGGGAGATTATTTTGAACCTTCCGACAACCGTCGAGCGCTGCACACCGAATGTGTATGCTGATCAGATTGAATGGATTTCAACAAATCTGAGCCGTCGTGAATATGCGGTGCTTTCGGCGCATAACCACAATGACCGCGGCACCGGTGTGGCAACTACAGAACTTGCTTTGCTGGCTGGTATTGACCGTGTCGAGGGGTGCCTTTTCGGGCAAGGGGAGCGCACGGGAAATGTCGACATAATTACTGTTGCACTGAATCTCTTTTCGCAGGGAGTTGATCCGGAGCTTGACATTTCTGATATCGACGGAATCAGGCGGGTAGTTGAAGCGGCTACACAAATGGATGTTTCACCGCGCACACCCTACAGCGGTGATTTAGTGTACACATCTTTCAGCGGATCACACCAGGATGCAATCAAAAAAGGATTTATGGCACGGAAAAAGCGGTAGCCGCGGCTGGCGGTGACGAAAATGCGGTGAAATGGGATCTTCCGTATTTGCCGATTGATCCGAAAGATGTTGGCCGTTCTTATGAGGCAGTTGTACGTGTAAATTCCCAATCCGGCAAGGGCGGGATTGCATATCTGCTTTCAAGTTCGCACGGGTTGGAATTGCCGCGCCGGCTTCAAATTGAGCTTTCGGCGATTGTCCAAAAGTATGCTGACCGTTTCGGCGGAGAGATTTCCGCAGAAATTCTCTGGCAGATTTTTGCCGACGAATATTTACCGCATACTGCAGCTTCCGGGCTCAAGCCGTGGGGGCGCTATATGCTGCACGGCACCACAATTACAACAGCGGATGAGGGCGAACATTCGATGCTTACTGTTACGCTTTCCCAGCTTCTCGCCGACGGTACTCGCGAAGACCGGACAGTTGCTGCAAAGGGAATGGTCCAATCGATGCGTTTGTGAAAGCACTGGCGCAGGTTGGGATTACAGTGGCGGTGCTCGACTATGTAGAGCATGCGCTTTCTGCCGGCGGTGACGCTTTTGCGGCATCGTATGTGGAATGTAAATTCGACGATGATATTTTCTGGGGAGTGGGTATTGATTCTTCGACGATCACTTCCGCATTCAAAGCAATAATTTCGGCTGCAAACCGTGCGGAAAGATTTCGGCTCACCACGCAGAGTTGAGTTTCCGTAGCTCGCGCCAAAATGGCGGTAAACTGGTGCCGTGAATAAGACATATCGTGATCAGGCAATTGTGCTGCGCACCCAGGATTTAGGTGAAGCCGACCGGATTATCACGATGCTTACGCCGAACAAAGGCAAGATTCGTGCCGTCGCCAAAGGAGTACGAAAGACGAAATCGCGTTTTGGTGCGCGGCTTGAACCATTTTCTTATATTGATGTGCAATTGTATACAGGACGGACGTTTGATGTAATTACGCAGGTCGAATCAATTAATGCCTATCATCGCGCGATTATCACGAATTATCATGCGTTTACTTCTGCGACGGCAATGCTTGACGCGGTTAGTCATCTTATGGAGCAGGAGGGCGAAGCTGATTTTGCACAATTTGCACTTTTGCATGGAGCGATTCATGCAGTGGCGACGGGTGCACATCTTCCTGATTTAATTCTTAACTCTTATCTGCTGCGGGCGATGCGGCAAGCAGGTTGGGAATTTGCGGTTTTTGAATGTGCAGTTTGCGGTACGGAAGGCCCGCATCGTGCTTTGAGTATTACTAGCGGCGGCGCAGTTTGTGAAATCTGCAAACCTGGCGGAGCGATAAATCCGGCGATTGAAACCTGGCAGCTGCTTGCAGCGCTGCTTGCGGGGGATTGGAAAGTAGCTGATTTTTCTGATGTGTCAGCTCGCCGCGCAGTGAGCGGAATTGTTAGTGCATTTTTGCAATGGCATATTGAACAGCAGTTGAAGTCATTACGTTTTGTGCATTCGCGGCTTCTCAATACTTAGCGATGTAATCAGCGGACAGGAAAACGTTTAGGAGCTAATTTAATCTCATGAGTGAAGAATTTTCATTTGAAAAACGGAAATCGCAAAATAGCGAAATCCCATTACACCGTGAAGGGATGAATCCTCCCAGTTTTGCGCGCAGTGAAGTTCCCAAACATGTTGCGATTGTGATGGATGGCAATGGACGCTGGGCAAATGCACAGGGATTGCCGCGTACAGCCGGGCATCGTGCTGGTGAATTTTCATTAATGGATGTGATTGCCGGGGCGATTGAAACTGGAATTAAAGTACTCTCTGTGTATGCGTTTTCAACAGAAAATTGGAAGCGCTCGCCGCGTGAAGTACATTTCCTGATGGGGTATTCACGTGATGTTATTCGGGCCCGCCGTGCGCAGTTAAAAGAATGGGGAGTGAAAGTTGTATGGTCTGGGCGCAGACCGAAACTTTGGAAATCAGTGATTGCTGAAATGGAAACGACGGCAGATTTCACTGCGGATAATTCGCGGCTGATTTTGAATTTTTGCTTAAATTACGGCGGACAATATGAGATTTCTGATGCTGTGCGCGAGATTGCTGCACGGGTAGAAAATGGGACGCTGCGGGCTGACGCAATCACTCCGGCCACAATCGGCAGACATTTGTATCAGCCGGAGCTGCCGCCAGTTGATTTATTTATTCGTACCGGCGGGGAACGGCGGACTTCGAACTTTTTGATTTGGCAATCCGCATATGCGGAAATGATGTTTCCTGCAGTGCCTTGGCCGGAGTTTCATCGGCAAGAACTTTGGGGATGTCTTGAAGATTATGCCGGACGGGAGCGCCGCTTTGGTGCTGCCGTGGATCAAGTTGCTGCGGATTCTCGGCAAGATACTGCTGCGGAAAATTAAATTCCGGCTATGCGGGAAGGCATAGCCGGAAACTAGCCGCTGCAGCGGCAAAGCTGATTAGTTAGCTGATATTTCCGCCAACAAAAGTTCCAATAATGTAGGTCACAATCATTGCGATATTTCCCCAGAGAATAGTGCGGAGCACAGCGGGGAGAATCGGTGCTTTTCCAAGATATGCGGATACAGATCCGGTAATTCCCAGCGCGATGCTCACTGCAGCCATTGTGAAAACTACGGCAAGCTGTGCGGGGGAAGCGATAATGGCAATCAATGGAATTATCGCTCCCAAAGCGAAAGCAAGCATTGAAGCTCCTGCTGCGTGCCACGGATTTGTTAAATCATCTGGATCAATATTGAGTTCGTAACGGGCATGAGCGCTGGTGGCATCCTTTGCAGAAAGTTCTCGCGCTGTGGCGCGGGAAAGATAATCAGAGACCCCTTGTGCTTTAATGAAACCAGCTAGACGTTTTTCTGCACCGAGCGGATCCAGAGCGATTGCCTGCCGCTGGCGGTGCAGAGCGGCGCGCTCTGCATCACGCTGTGTGGATACTGACACGTATTCGCCGGCTGCCATTGAAAGTGCGCCAGCTGCGAGACCGGCAATACCTGAGACGAGAAGTGCAAATCCGGAAACTGATGCGCCTGAGACTCCAACCACAAGGCTTGCGGTGGAAACGATACCGTCGTTTGCTCCAAGTACACCGGCACGAAGCCAATTCAGTTTCGTGTTTAGTTTCGAGTTGATATCAGTGGCTGCTGCAGTATTCGATTTTTCGGTTCGCTCCGTATCGAGTGCTGGAATCGCTGCAGTACTATCGGTTCGGTGCTGTAAATTTAGCTGCAGTTCAGATTCAGCGGTATTAATCGGTTTTTCAGATGTTTCCAGAATGAGACAACCAGCAGTTGCACATTTGTGCTTCAGAGAATATTTTTGGTAATCAATCACTGTTGTCATTTCTACTCGCTTCGATAATTTTGAACGTTTTTTAATCTGTGTGCAATACTTGTCTTGTTATCTTCTTATCTTTAAATTAATCGGAAGTTGAAAATTAAACCAGCAAGGTGAGGCTTCCCTTGGATTGGTTTCAGCAAAACTCAACGGAACAGGTGCGGTTTTATGGCCACTTTTCAGCGTTATTTGGTGCTGACCCCATTTGCGAAAGCCAATGTTCTTGAAAAAGTACTGCGCATCCGGAAACTTGCAGCAAACGTTATGAGGACTGATTCAGGTGCAGTTGTTTATCATGATTTGCTGGTAAAAGAATATGACGATTGGGATATTGCTGAGCTTCTCGGCGCTCCTGCGGAGTCAAAGCCGAATATTGCAGAATCGGAAGAAAGTGCCGCTGCGGCGAATTCTGGTGATGCTGATGCTGCTGCGTTTGTTAATTCAGATGCGGAATTCACTGCCGAAAACAGCGAAAATCCGGAATTTATCGCGAAAGTCCTCTCGCTTCTTTCTCCTTATGGGGTAATACTTTTTACCGTTGAACTCGGAGATGATATCGGCGGAGAGTCTGGTGTGTCTGGGATTGTACACGCGCAGCGCGTCGTCAATGGCAAAATCACCGAGGAGATTGCTCCTGGTTTGCTGCTTGCTGTGATCGATCCGCAGATTGAAGATTTGTTGATTCAGCCCCAGATCAGCCGAATCATGTAAGCTAACCGCTGCCGCAAAAGCAGCGCACGTTCGCATAAAACCATGAAATTTATGCAAAGTACGTGAATTGCTCCGCGAGTGAGATTAGAAAAGCGAAATCGCCCCCTCTTAACAGTTCGCTGTATTAAATACGCAAACTTTTCCGCTGTACCCGTCAATGCACTAATGAATAGATTTTATGTCTGACTTTTCAAAACTTTTGCACGCAAATCCATTTTCTGCCGATACTGGAGAGATTCCTCCGCAGCTCGCAGCAGCCTTTTCTGCACCTCCCGAGCTGCGGACGGCAGCTGTTGTAAAAAATCTTGAACGGGTGCTTGTGGCTATTTACCCGCATTCGCAGCCGAAATTTGATGGCAGCGGAAAGGTGCAAGCACATCCTGCGTCATCAAATCCGCTGGAAGATGATGACGCACTTTTTGCGGCACATTTCTCGGCGGACGAAAAGCAATTGAAATTTTTTCGGACATTGATACGCTGCTGCAAGTGCATCCGAAAGCCCGTCCGATGCCGGTAAATATTAAAGATATTTCCCGGATTGCAATCAGCCGCGGATCAGGACTGATTGTGTTGAATCCGCAAAGCGATACCGTGCAGTACTTGGGGCGTTCAGCTGTTGCGGCGCTTGCTGCCGAAACACAGTGGATTGCACCATGGGAAGATCACCAGATAGTGACGGAAATTCTGCATGGAATCGAAGCGGCTAATTTCGGTAAGCAAAGCAGCGAAATTTTGCAGCACATTACAGTGCATTCGAGTGCAAACGGAATTTGTGTCCTGAATCTTATGATTTCTAAAAATACGAAACGAGAAGCTGCAGTGCAATTAGTACGTACCGTGTTGGTGATAATTCAAAAGACTGCGTATTTGCGGGCACGCCTTGATGCGCTCGAAATCCGTCCAGTTTTTGCATAGGATTCGCTGAGAATTACTACGTGGGCAAGCTCACCAGTAATTTTTTGAAAATACGGGTGTATCTTTGAGAAAACCGGGTGCGGCTGGTAAAGTTGGCTAACGACCGACTGGCAGATAGCCAGCACGCAAGCGGAGAAATCCCACCTGGGCGCTACTCGATTCGGCGCCGGGTTTGGAAATACGGTTAGTTTTATGATGCCGTATGCCCTCTGGGGGTCCGTGCGCGTCGCACATAAAACTAGAGGAGCAATTATCAACGAGCCAAGAATCAACGATCGAATCAACGTGCCGGAAGTGCGTCTTGTAGGTCCGGGTGGTGAGCAGGTCGGCGTAATCGCAATTAAAAAGCATTGCAGTTGGCGATTGAAGCCAATCTCGATCTTGTAGAGGTTGCTCCAAACGCTAAGCCGCCCGTGGCAAAGCTGATGGACTACGGAAAATACAAGTATGAAGCAGCACAGAAAGCACGCGAGGCCAGGCGGAATCAGGCAAGTACGCAGCTGAAAGAAATTCGGATTGGGTTAAAAATTGATCAGCATGATTATGAAACCAAGCTCAAGCGAATTTACAAGTTTCTTGATGCGGGAGATAAAGTAAAAATTCAGCTCCGTTTCCGGGGCCGTGAGCAGTCCCGTCCGGAAGAGGGCGTAAATCTGATGCAGCGGATTGCCCAGGATGCTGCCGAGAACGGTGTAGTTGAATCTGCTCCGCGTGTCGACGGGCGGGCGATGGTGATGGTACTTGCGCCAATTCGCCGTAAGTCGGAAGCCAAGTCTGATCAGCGCCGGCGGCGTGAAGCTGAGCGTGAAAGCCGTCGGATGAAAGAAGCTACCCGCGCGCAAAAGAATGCGGAGAAAATTGCTGCAAAGTCGGGCGAAGTTCACGAAATATCAGAATGAACTTTCCGGCTTGGAAAACTAGTTTTAAAGCAGACACGAACAGGTACTTCGCAAGAAGTTAGACAGCTGCATGAAGCAGCTAGAGGGAGCATGGAAATGCCAAAGATGAAGACACACTCCGGTACAAAGAAGCGTATCCGCGTTACCGGTAAGGGCAAGTTGATGCGTGAGCAGGCAAACAAGCGCCACCTTCTCGAACACAAGTCATCACGCCGTACTCGCCGTCTTTCCACTGATCAGCCAGTGGCAAAGGCAGATGTAAAGAAGATGAGCCGCCTTCTTGGCCGCTAATCGCGAGTATTAAAGCATTTTACGAAACAAGGAGAAATGAATAATGGCACGCGTAAAGAATGCCCTCAATGCCAAGAAGAAGCGCCGCACAGTTCTCGATCGCGCATCGGGTTACCGCGGGCAGCGTTCCCGTCTTTACCGGAAGGCAAAGGAACAAGTAACACACTCATTCGTATACAACTACCGTGACCGCAAGGTTCGGAAGAATGAGTTCCGCAAGCTATGGATTACCCGTATTAACGCTGGTGCCCGCGCAAACGGCATGACCTACAACCGCTTTATGCAGGGTTTGAAACTTGCTGCAGTGGAAGTCGACCGCCGGATGCTTGCGGAGCTTGCAGTAAACGATCCGGCAGCTTTCGCCGCAATCGTTGAAATTGCCCGCAAAGCACTCCCAGAAGATGTAAACGCTCCAAAGGCATGATTTCTGGCGGGATTCGCTTTTTATTTTTAGTCGGTGTTTTTAAGAATTTCTCTTAAAGGCACCGACTAATTTCACACAAACACAGCCGCAGAAACCAGCAATGAATCTGCACGGCAGGTTCGATTTCGAAGTGCAGCATTTTTCGCTGCTGCGTACAATTCTAGTAAAGATTGTTTCCCGCGCAGTATGCGCCTGACCAAAGTGAACCGATGCCGCGGAAAGAAATGCCTGTAAAAAATAGCCAGTTTAAGAAAGTCCAAGGGCTTTATCGAAGCGCAAATCGGCGCAAATACGAGCAGGCGATAGTTGAAGGCCCGCAAGCTGTACGCGAACTGATTACAGCGCAAGCCAATCTTGTACGGGATGTGTATGCGACGGAGCGGGCACTTACAGCGCATCCGGATGTTACACAATTGATTACCCGCAAAAACCTGTACTTACATCTTCTTCCTGCAGAACTATTTGCACAGCTCAGCACAGAAGCACAAGGGATTTTAGCCGTCGCCGATATCCCAGATGAACCAGATTTGAATGAAATTCTTGCCAATTCAAAGCTTTTGCTATTCGCATTGCGCGCTTCTGATCCAGGAAATCTTGGCACAATTATCCGCGCTGCAGATGCGTTTGGAGCACAGGCAGTAATAACCGGTGAAGAATCAGTGGAAGCCGCGAATCCAAAAGTGATTCGTTCATCCGTCGGTTCAGTATTTCATCTGCCGGTAATTGAATCAGAACCGCCGGCTGCGCTTATCAAACGCGCAAAAGCGGCTGGATATCAAGTATTTGCTGCCGACGGAAACGCCGATTATTATCTCGACGAATTGTTAAGCGCCGCCGAAAATACACGGTTTAATCTGGCAAAGCCGACGCTTTGGGTCGTCGGAAATGAAGCACACGGTTTTTCAGCAGCAGAACGGGAATTAGCAGATGCGGCAATCGCGATTCGAATGCAGGGGAGAGCAGAATCGCTGAATGTGGCAATGGCTGCTTCGATTTGCCTCTACACCAGCGCCCAAGCCCAGCAAACACAATCCTGAATATTACGCTGGATGTTTGTGCTGACAGTAATACCTGCGAGGTATTTGTTCTGCATTTTCCGGCAGAAGTGAATCCGTGAAGAGCGGATAAACAACGTAATTATTCACAACTGGTGATACCCGTTCGCGCACCTTCTTTTCGCCGAGTAATATGGGCTAGGGATATAATGACGCAAAATTTCTTGAAGTAAATTATGCGCCGCGTTAAGTAATAATGCGGAATAATGCGAGAGGGTATCATGGATTTAAGCCCATTAGACGAAGCGGGAATTGCGGCTGCCGTCGAAGCTGCAAAGGCGGCGTTCGCGGCGGCGGACACGCTTGAAGAAGTAAAAGCTGCACGGCTTGCACACGTAGGGGACAATGCCCCAATCACGCAGGCAAATATGCAAATTCGCAATCTTGAGAAAGCTGATAAGCCGACGGCCGGCAAACTGCTGGGGGCGGCGCGCAAAGCAGTACAGGAAGCTTTTTCGCAGGCGCAAGAGCGCGTCGAAGCTGCGGCGGAAGCACAAATGCTGCGCGAAGAGCGTGTAGATGTAACCGTGCCGACCTCCGGCAAAGCCAAAGGCGCACGTCACCCGCTGAATGTGCTTATCGACGACGTATCCGATTTCTTTGTTGCGATGGGCTGGGATATTGCAGAAGGTCCGGAATTAGAACATGAATGGTTCAACTTCGACGCATTAAACTTTGGTCCGGATCATCCGGCACGCCAAATGCAAGATACTTTTTATGTTGCGGGTTACACGCGCGTTACCGCCGATGGTGAAAATGAAATAACTGAAACTCCGGGCTTAGTACTGCGCACGCATACTTCGCCAGTACAGTCGCATGTAATGCTGCAGCGCGGTGCGCCCGTCTATATTGCATGCCCGGGTAAGGTGTACCGCACTGATGCCCTCGATGCCACCCACACCCCGGTTTTTCACCAGGTTGAAGGGCTTGCCGTCGATAAAGGCATGACGATGGAAAACCTCAAAGGCACGCTCGATCATTTTGCGCGGGCAATGTTCGGCCCAGAAGCGAAAACCCGTCTCCGCCCTTCATATTTCCCATTCACCGAACCGTCGGCAGAAATGGATTTATGGTTCCCGCAAAAGAAAGGCGGCGCCGGGTGGATTGAATGGGGCGGATGCGGCGTAGTTAATCCGGAAGTATTACGCAACGCTGGAATTGATCCTGATATTTACACCGGAATCGCATTCGGGATGGGGCTGGAACGCACATTGATGCTGCGCCACGGAATCGCGGATATGCGCGATATGGTCGAAGGTGATGTCCGCTTCTCAAACCAGTTCGGCACGACCGGAAAGGGTAACTAAAATGCCGTTAATTCCAATTGATTGGTTAAATGAACATGTGCAAGTACTTCCTGGCACTGATCCGGCACAGCTTGCAGCAGCACTCGTAAAAGTGGGACTTGAGGAAGAAGAAATCCATCAGCCGGAAGTGCAAGGTCCGATCGTCGTCGGAAAAGTTCTCACCCGCGAGGCAAAAGAACAATCCAACGGCAAAGTAATCAACTATTGCCGCGTAGATGTCGGCGCACACAACGACGCGCCAGGTACCGGCAAGGAGCCTTCCGAGCTGGCATCACGCGGAATTATTTGCGGTGCACACAATTTTGCCGCAGGCGACTATGTAGTCGTTTCACTTCCTGGTGCGGTGCTCCCCGGCGATTTCAAGATTGCCGCACGCAAAACCTATGGTCATATCTCCGACGGCATGATTTGCTCTCTGCGTGAATTAGCGCTCGGAGAAGATCACGACGGGATTATTGTGCTTGCTCGCGGAGATGAAGAAGCCCTGGCACGCGCGATTCCAGCCGTCGGTGAAGACGTGCTTGGATATCTCGGAATCCAAGGTGAAGTGCTCGAAATTAACGTCACCCCGGACCGCGGATACTGCTTTTCAATGCGCGGTGCAGCACGCGAATATGCCCATTCAACGGGTGCGAAGTTTACCGACCCGGTATTCGAAAGCAAGGCGGCAAAAGCACTGCCTGCAGTGAATAATAATGGATTCAAAGTCTCGATTGCCGACGATTCCCCAATTCACGGCGTGCCCGGATGCGGCCGTTTCATCACACGGATTGTACGCGGAGTTAATCCGAGTGCTCCGTCGCCAAAATGGCTGCAAAATCGGCTGCGTGCAGCGGGAATGCGGCCAATTTCGCTGGCTGTCGATGCAACGAATTACGTGATGCTTGATCTTGGGCAGCCATTGCATGCATACGATTTGGCGGCGCTCACTGAGCCAATTGTGGTCCGTCGGGCGCAGCCGGGAGAGAAACTCATCACGCTCGATGGTGTGGATCGTGAACTGCATACCGAAGATTTACTAATTACTGATTCGCAAGGCGGACATGGTGCGCGGGTGATTGGTCTGGCTGGCACAATGGGCGGGCAAGCAACTGAAATCTGCGAATCGACCACTGATGTATTGATTGAAGCAGCAAATTTTGATCCGGTTTCGGTCGCCCGCATGGCGCGTCGGCATCGGCTGCCATCAGAAGCTGCCAAACGTTTCGAGCGCGGCGTAGACCCGGCTGCAGCTCCTGTGGCAGCACAGGCAGTAGCAGAGCTATTGGCAGAATACGGCGGAGGCACGATTGATGAAGCAAATTTCGAATACTATTTGCCGGCGGATCCAGCGGTAATAGAGTTCAAACTCAGCGAAACTGCACGTTTAACTGGTTTGAAATTACCAGACGAAAAGCAAATCGCAATTTTGCGTGAAATCGGTTGTAAAGTTTCGGAAATTTCCAACGCCAGCGTATCAGTTACTGTGCCGTCTTGGCGTCCGGATATTGTTGGCAGCGCACATCTGGTTGAGGAAATTGCGCGGCTGGTTGGATACGATGAAATCCCGTCGGTGATTCCGGATGCTCCTGCTGGGAATGGTTTACCGGCAGAACAGCGTCAGCGCCGCGATATTTCCCGAACTCTTGCCGAGCAAGGCTGGGTACAAGTGCTCAGCTATCCATTTATTTCCGCTGCAGCTTTCGAAAAGCAAGGAATCGCAGCAGAAGATGAGCGGAGAATTGCGATCAAATTAAAAAATCCGCTGCAAGAAGAAGCACCCTATTTGCGAACTTCAATTCTTGACTCCTTATTGGAAACTGCACGTTTGAATCATGCCCGCGGAAACGAAGCAGTTGCGATTTTTGAAGTCGGACGGGTAACCCTGCCGCAAGGAATCATGCCTGCAGACACTCCCGGTGTCGGAAGCCGCCCAAGTGATGCGCAATTGCAGGCTTTACACGGCGCGGTTCCAGCTCAGCCGCACCGAATCGCCGGTGTGGCTTGCGCCGACGCGGCAGCCGGAAACTTTGGATATCCGGCGCAAACTTGGGATTGGCGCGACGCAATTCAAGCCGCCAAGATATCTCTCGAAACAGTTGGTCTTAACGCAGAACTGGAAAATGCAGAATATGCGCCATTCCATCCGGGGCGCTGCGCGCAAGTGCGCGTTGGCGGAACGGTACTTGGCTATGCTGGTGAGCTTGCACCAAAGGTCTGCAAAGCTTTCGATTTACCGAAGCGTTCAGTTGCTTTCGAACTTGATTTAGATCAGATTTTCGCCGCTCGCGGCAGTGCACCGATTCAAGTGCGTCCAGTGGCAGTTTTCCCTGTGGCAAAAGAAGATTTTGCTTTTGTAGTTGATCAGGCAGTTACTGCGAGTGAACTGGCAGCAGTCATCACAAAAGCGGCAGGTGCAGCTTTTGAAAGCGTGCGTTTGTTTGATGTTTACACTGGGGAGCAAGTCGAATCTGGCAAAAAGTCATTAGCTTTTGCACTGCGTTTACGCGGCGTTTCCGGAACGCTTTCAGCTGAAGAAGTAGCGGGAATCAGGAAGCGAATTGTGAAGCAGGCGAAGAAAGCTGTTGGAGCTGAACTTCGAAACTAGTTTCCGCGAATTTAGTTTTCTTACCGCGATAGTGTTAACCCGCTGTGCGATGAATATTTCGAATCCCAGCGGGTTGCCACTAAAATAAAATCAGTCAATATCTGATCTCTGCTAATAGAAAGACTTAACCTTGAGCCATGAAGGAATTCCTGCCACTCGTGCGGCGCGTCATGCAAAGATTCTCGAAATTATTGAGAATAACCCAATCAGCTCGCAAGGTGAATTACGCAATTTTCTTGAAGAAAACGGGATTGCAGTTACCCAAGCTACGCTTTCTCGTGATTTAGAGGAACTGCATGCGTTCAAGGAATATGCCGCTGACGGCCGTCGGATATACCGAATTCCCGATGTTGTGGAACTTTCGGAATCTGCTTATGGCGCACGGGCGCAGCTTGAGCGGTGGTCTCGGGAAATTATTATTAGTGCGCGTAATGCTTTGAATCAGGTGGTTGTCCGCACTCCGCCCGGAGCAGCGCAGTTGATTGCTTCGGCAATTGACCGTGCAGTGCTGGATGATATTCTCGGCTGCGTCGCTGGCGACGATACTGTACTGATTATTACTAGTTCTGAGAAACGTGCACGGATGCTTGTAAAAGAATTGCTTGATCTTTCTGCAGGGCGTAAGGCCGTACCGGAGAGAGAAATCTGAATGCCGAACAGATTAGGCGATTTGCAAGCTGCGGCGAACGAAAACCAGATACTGGAAAATGTGCTGCAGGTTCGCAATTAATGCCGGCAGCACGTATGTTTTATATATACATATTTTGGATATATCAGCGATGATGTATTTACTGCCAAAATAGAAAATCAAAATAATTCCAACAAAGGTAAAGGGAGATAAACAAGTGTCTGGAGTTCTCGACGAACTGCGTTGGCGGGGATTAATCGCACAACATACTGATATTGATGCGCTCGAAAAGGCGCTGAATGAAGAGACTTTGACTTTCTATTGCGGTTTTGATCCGACGGCGCCGTCGCTGCACCATGGGCATCTTGTGGCAGTAAAAGTAATGCGGCATCTGCAGCTTGCCGGTCACCATCCGCTTGTTCTTGTCGGCGGTGCTACTGGTTTGATTGGCGATCCGCGCGATAAAGGTGAGCGTGTCTTAAATGGGCGCGATACGGTGGCGCAATGGGCAGATTCTTTGCGTTCACAGTTGGAATCGCTGCTTGATTTCGAAGGTGAGAATCCAGCTCGCACGGTGAATAATCTTGACTGGACTAATGAGATTAGTGCGGTTGATTTTTGCGTGATTTAGGCAAGCATTTCCGACTTGGAACGATGATTTCGAAAGATATTGTTGCGCGCCGTCTTAATTCTGAGGAGGGGATTTCATACACGGAGTTCTCATACCAGATTCTGCAGGCAAATGATTATCTTGAACTTTTCCGTCGTTACGGATGTACGCTTGAGGTTGGCGGAAACGACCAGTGGGGGAATCTCGTCGGCGGTATGGATTTGGTTCGCAAGGTTGAGGGAGCGTCTGTACACGTACTTACGAATCCTTTGATTACTAAGGCCGACGGTACTAAGTTTGGGAAGACCGAGGGCGGAGCGGTCTGGCTGAATCCAGAAATGCTTTCCCCATATAAGTTCTACCAGTTCTGGTTAAATACCGCCGATGAAGACGTGATTCGGATGCTGAAAGTATTTACTTTCCGAACTCGGGAGGAGATTGAGGCTCTGGAAGCGGCTGTGCGGGAACGTCCGCATGCGCGTGAGGCACAGAAAGTACTTGCAGCGGATGTGACTACTTGGGTTCATGGAGCTGAGAATACTGAACGTGTGAAAGCAGCTTCACTGGTGCTTTTGGGAAAGCTGATCCGAAGATACTTGATGAGCGGACTTTGCGTGACGCAGTTGCGGAGCTGCCGAAGACTTCCGGACAGATCGGGATTGAAGTGGTGGACTTGCTGGTACAGCTTGGGCTTGAAAAAGGGAAGAGTGCGGCTCGGAAAACTATTGCTTCCGGCGGAGTTTATATCAATAACGAGAAAGTTACTGATGAAGCGCGGGTAATTGCAGAAGCTGACGTGCTTGCTGGCCGTGTGGTGCTTTTGCGTAAGGGCCGGAAGAATCTTAACCTTGTGGAGCTGTAAGCGAGGTTTTGCCCGGATACTGTTTTTGGTTCAGCAGCTCGAATATGCAGTTTTTCGGCGTTGAAAGTTGGGCTGTAATCTAATCTGTTTTGCTTTAATGGGATGACCTGTATTTTTGATTGGGTCATCCCATTTATTTTTATTTGCTGGTGTTTCGTGATGGTTTTAGCGGTTATTGCGAAATTTCCAAATTCTTCGCTCTTTCTATGCCTGATTTGGCGCTGGAAAAGTATTTGGATGCGGCAAAAGCTTTGATTGAAAACAATGTGTCGCGTAATCCGGTTAGCTGCGGATATTATTTGTTCGCAGAATTCACCAGCCGATTATCGGAACTATCGGCTGGCAGTTCCGATAACAGGGGTATTTGCAACCGGGTTTTGTTTTGAGTGAAATACTTTGAGTAAAAGACTGTGCGGGGATTTCGTAAATTTCCGAAAAATTGTGTTCATAATGCGGTAAAAAAATTTGCAGTTCATATGCAAGTATTTTTCCGAGCGGTGATCATCTATGGAATAGATACACAGTTTCCGTAGATATGACTGAACTTTTAAAGTGGCTGTGACACTTTTAAAGCAGCTGTGATTTAACCTTTAAGATGTGCGCAAATTCAGCGCAAATAAAAATCATTGCGGATGTGCAGCTGCGGGTAAGCAATTTAGTAAATCTGCAAAAAAATTTCGGTGTTTTGTACCCGAAATCAGAAAAAACAAATCATTTTCATGTGACCCCGCTCGCTTTTAATACCGAAAAAGATTAATTATTTTTCTGTTTTCCGCTATTTTTCAAGGAAAATTTCTTATATACAACTAATTCTCATTTT
>NZ_CP136411.1:0-3566 GCF_040360365.1 Arcanobacterium hippocoleae
CTTACGGTTCACTACTCACGACGATGTTTTTTTGGTACCTTTTTTCACCGGAAAGGACCCGTAAAGTGATAATGATTATCATCTACATATCACAACGTGCGTGGAGGCCATCAAACCACGTCAAATAATCAATTATGACGCAGGTATCGTATTAATTGATCTGCATCAACTTAACGTAAAAACAACTTCAGACAATACAAATCAGCGACACTGAATACGGGGCAACCTCATGTCAACGAAGAACAGAACCCGCAGAACAACAACCCGCAACATCCGCTTTCCTAACCAAATGATTGAACAAATTAACATCGCTCTTGAGCAAAAAGGGTCCGGGAATTTCTCAGCCTGGGTCATTGAAGCCTGCCGTCGGAGACTAACGTCAGAAAAGAGAGCATATACATCAATTAAAAGTGATGAAGAATGAACATCCCGCGTTCTTCCCTCCGAACAGGACGATATTGTAAATTCACTTAATTACGAGGGCATTGCAGTAATTGAGTTGCAGTTTTACCACTTTCCTGACAGTGACAGACTGCGTGTTGGCTCTGTCACAGACTAAATAGTTTGAATGATTAGCAGTTATGGTGATCAGTCAACCACCAGGAATAATCCTTCATATTATTATCGTGCTTCACCAACGCTGCCTCAATTGCTCTGAATGCTTCCAGAGACACCTTATGTTCTATACATGCAATTACAACATCAGGGTAACTCATAGAAATGGTGCTATTAAGCATATTTTTACACGAATCAGATCCACGGAGGGATCATCAGCAGATTGTTCTTTATTCATTTTGTCGCTCCATGCGCTTGCTCTTCATCTAGCGGTTAAAATATTACTTCAAATCTTTCTGTATGAAGATTTGAGCACGTTGGCCTTACATACATCTGTCGGTTGTATTTCCTCCAGAATGCCAGCAGGACCGCACTTTGTTACGCAACCAATACTATTAAGTGAAAACATTCCTAATATTTGACATAAATCATCAACAAAACACAAGGAGGTCAGACCAGATTGAAACGATAAAAACGATAATGCAAACTACGCGCCCTCGTATCACATGGAAGGTTTTACCAATGGCTCAGGTTGCCATTTTTAAAGAAATATTCGATCAAGTGCGAAAAGATTTAGACTGTGAATTGTTTTATTCTGAACTAAAACGTCACAACGTCTCACATTATATTTACTATCTAGCCACAGATAATATTCACATCGTGTTAGAAAACGATAACACCGTGTTAATAAAAGGACTTAAAAAGGTTGTAAATGTTAAATTCTCAAGAAACACGCATCTTATAGAAACGTCCTATGATAGGTTGAAATCAAGAGAAATCACATTTCAGCAATACAGGGAAAATCTTGCTAAAGCAGGAGTTTTCCGATGGGTTACAAATATCCATGAACATAAAAGATATTACTATACCTTTGATAATTCATTACTATTTACTGAGAGCATTCAGAACACTACACAAATCTTTCCACGCTAAATCATAACGTCCGGTTTCTTCCGTGTCAGCACCGGGGCGTTGGCATAATGCAATACGTGTACGCGCTAAACCCTGTGTGCATCGTTTTAATTATTCCCGGACACTCCCGCAGAGAAGTTCCCCGTCAGGGCTGTGGACATAGTTAATCCGGGAATACAATGACGATTCATCGCACCTGACATACATTAATAAATATTAACAATATGAAATTTCAACTCATTGTTTAGGGTTTGTTTAATTTTCTACACATACGATTCTGCGAACTTCAAAAAGCATCGGGAATAACACCATGAAAAAATGCTACTCGCTACTGCGCTGGCCCTGCTTATTACAGGATGTGCTCAACAGACGTTTACTGTTCAAAACAAACCGGCAGCAGTAGCACCAAAGGAAACCATCACCCATCATTTCTTCGTTTCTGGAATTGGGCAGAAGAAAACTGTCGATGCAGCCAAAATTTGTGGCGGCGCAGAAAATGTTGTTAAAACAGAAACCCAGCAAACATTCGTAAATGGATTGCTCGGTTTTATTACTTTAGGCATTTATACTCCGCTGGAAGCGCGTGTGTATTGCTCACAATAATTGCATGAGTTGCCCATCGATATGGGCAACTCTATCTGCACTGCTCATTAATATACTTCTGGGTTCCTTCCAGTTGTTTTTGCATAGTGATCAGCCTCTCTCTGAGGGTGAAATAATCCCGTTCAGCGGTGTCTGCCAGTCGGGGGAGGCTGCATTATCCACGCCGGAGGCGGTGGTGGCTTCACGCACTGACTGACAGACTGCTTTGATGTGCAACCGACGACGACCAGCGGCAACATCATCACGCAGAGCATCATTTTCAGCTTTAGCATCAGCTAACTCCTTCGTGTATTTTGCATCGAGCGCAGCAACATCACGCTGACGCATCTGCATGTCAGTAATTGCCGCGTTCGCCAGCTTCAGTTCTCTGGCATTTTTGTCGCGCTGGGCTTTGTAGGTAATGGCGTTATCACGGTAATGATTAACAGCCCATGACAGGCAGACGATGATGCAGATAACCAGAGCGGAGATAATCGCGGTGACTCTGCTCATACATCAATCTCTCTGACCGTTCCGCCCGCTTCTTTGAATTTTGCAATCAGGCTGTCAGCCTTATGCTCGAACTGACCATAACCAGCGCCCGGCAGTGAAGCCCAGATATTGCTGCAACGGTCGATTGCCTGACGGATATCACCACGATCAATCATAGGTAAAGCGCCACGCTCCTTAATCTGCTGCAATGCCACAGCGTCCTGACTTTTCGGAGAGAAGTCTTTCAGGCCAAGCTGCTTGCGGTAGGCATCCCACCAACGGGAAAGAAGCTGGTAGCGTCCGGCGCCTGTTGATTTGAGTTTTGGGTTTAGCGTGACAAGTTTGCGAGGGTGATCGGAGTAATCAGTAAATAGCTCTCCGCCTACAATGACGTCATAACCATGATTTCTGGTTTTCTGACGTCCGTTATCAGTTCCCTCCGACCACGCCAGCATATCGAGGAACGCCTTACGTTGATTATTGATTTCTACCATCTTCTACTCCGGCTTTTTAGCAGCGAAGCGTTTGATAAGCGAACCAATCGAGTCAGTACCGATGTAGCCGATAAACACGCTCGTTATATAAGCGAGATTGCTACTTAGTCCGGCGAAGTCGAGAAGGTCACGAATGAACTAGGCGATAATGGCGCACATCGTTGCGTCGATTACTGTTTTTGTAAACGCACCGCCATTATATCTGCCGCGAAGGTACGCCATTGCAAACGCAAGGATTGCCCCGATGCCTTGTTCCTTTGCCGCGAGAATGGCGGCCAACAGGTCATGTTTTTCTGGCATCTTCATGTCTTACCCCCAATAAGGGGATTTGCTCTATTTAATTAGGAATAAGGTCGATTACTGATAGAACAAATCCAGGCTACTGTGTTTAGTAATCAGATTTGTTCGTGACCGATATGCACGGGCAAAACGGCAGGAGGTTGTTAGCGCAAAAAAAATTCCAAAAAAAATTCCAAAAAAAAAGCGACTAACAAACACAATCTGATGGCAGCAATACGTAACTGAACGAAG